>NZ_FMWX01000009.1 GCF_900103265.1 Sphingomonas sp. NFR15
CAGCGTCACGACAGCGTCGAGGTGCCGCCGCTGATCGACGGCATCGCCTTTGACGGGCTGATCGCCGACAAGGCGTTCGACAGCAACGCACTCGTTGCCGAACTGAACGAGCGCGGCGCCAAGGTCGTCATCTCGCAGCACCCCGGCCGGGCGCAAAAGCTCAAGATCGATGCCGCGATCTATACATGGCGTCACCTGATCGAGAACTTCTTCTGCAAGCTCAAGGAGTTCAAGCGCATCGCCATGCGCGCCTGCAAAACCGACCACAGCTTCGCGGCCATGATTTATCTCGCCGCAGCCGTCATCAACTCACGGTGAATCCCCACATACCCTAGAGGATCGCCGTTCGTTCGGCCGGGCGGCCGTGCCTCGAGCGTCGGACCGCAGTGCATGACGAACCGCGTGCCGGGCATGGCGTCCTCCCAGCGGCAGGTCGCACCGAGACGTCCGACGCTGGCACCGATGATGCGCGAGCCGAGGCCCGCGTTCGAACCCGATGGCCCGGGCGAGTAGCCGCGCCCCTCGTCCTCCACCGTCAGGCACCAGCCACCCGCTTCCAATCCGGAAAGGCCGATGCGGACGACGCCGGCTGCCGATGCGGGATATGCGTGCTTGCAGGCGTTGCCGACGAGTTCAGCGACGAGGATGCCGATCGCGCTCGCCTCGTCGGGGGTGACGAAGACGCTGGTGCCCTCGAAGTAGAGGCGGCGCTCTCGCCCGGCGTTCTCGCAGACGCTCCTGAGATCGCGCGCGAGATCCTCGATGAAGTCGCAAAGGTCGAGGTGGTCGATCGCCTCGATCTTGTAGAGGCGGCGATGGACGTTCGCGATCGCGTGGATGCGGTTCCGTGCGGCCTCGAGGACCACGACGGCGCCCGGGTCGGCGATCTCACGGCTATCGATCTCGATGAGCGAGGCCAGCAGCGCGAGGTTGTTGGCGATTCGGTGGTTCATCTCCGCCGCCTCGTGCGGAGATGCCGCGAACGCCGTGGTCGTCCCGGTCATCACGTCGTCTCCCCCGAGGTGTTGGGTAGTTTCTCCGGGCCTCGCTTGGATGGTGGCCGGCGGAGTTGATCTCAGTGGTGCTCGTCGGGCACGGTCAGCGGTCCGTCATTGTCGTCAACGACGAAGATGGCGAGCAGCTTCGCGGGCTTGGTCTTGCTCGCGTTCGCGCTGACGCCGTGCTTGTCACCCGGGCTCTCCGTCCAGTATTCGCCCGCCTTGAAGGTCTGCGGTTCGCCCCCATTCACGCCACTGATGATCGCGCCCTCGAGGACATAGGCGACGATGAAGGCGGATTTAGCGTGGGTGTGTGCGGGCGACTTGTCGCCCGGGGCGTAGGTGACGAGTACCGTCTTCACCGATTTGCCGGGGATGTTGGTGATCCGATGGGAGAATTCCGGCTTGATCGAGGTGAGCACCTGGGCCGCCTTGGCGGTCTGGGCGTTCGCCGCGTTCGGGGCGATGAGTGTGGCTGCGAGCATGGCCGCGAGGGTGAAGCGCATCGATGTTCCTCTCTGGTGAGCGAGTGGGTTGGTGGAGCCTGCCTTTGTGCGCGCTCAGGCGGCGGCGGGCATTCGCTTGCTGGCCAGCCAGTCCTCGAAGGGGGTCGCCTGGATGTGGACGTCGGTTCCCGGCAGCAGCGTGTCGTCGGCCAGCGGGGCACCGAAGTAGGTGCCGTTCGGATCGGCCTCGATCTTCACGGTGCCGCCGGTTTCGCGGACATAGCGTTGGGCGAGCTCGTCTATGCGGAAGACCTCGGGACCCGCGATCTCGTATGCACCGTTGACCGGGTCGGCGAGGACGCGTTCGACCAGCGTCTCCGCGACGTCCTCGGCCGCGACGGGCTGAAACCGTGCGTCGGCGAGCCGGGCGACGCCGTCGACCGCTCCCATCTCGACCATCATGGGCACCAGTTCGAAGAACTGGGCCGCCCGCACGAGCGTGAAGGGAATGGGCCCCCGGAGGATGTGCGCCTCTTGCGCGACCTTGCCGGCGATGTAGCCGCTCTCAACCAGCCGGTCGCTGCGTAGAACCGAAAGCGCGACGTGGTGGCGGACGCCGGCGGCGATCTCCGCAGCCATGATATTGCGTGCTGCGGTCTCGAAGAAGCCCATGGAGGCCCTGCGGTCCATCGTGATCTTGTTGGTGACGTCTACGACGACTTGCGCACCGTGAAGGGCATCGTCGAGCCCATTGCCGGAGATGATGTCGACGCCAGTGTCCGGCGCCGCGGCGACCGCCTCGTGGCCCAAATCCCTCAGCTTGGCAACGACCTTCGAACCGACCTGGCCCGTGCCTCCGATGACGACTACCCGCATCACATGCCTCTCAGTTTCTGATTGCGTGGCGTTCTCAATAGCGGGCTGACCGGTCGGTTTGGATTATAGCTAGGTCCCGTTCCGGCTATACGAAGGTCGAGGCCCGTCGCCCGTCAGCGCGGCCATCCTAACCCCAGCGCCCCTGCATCTCGGACCGATCCCGGATCGTGAGCGGCTGGGGCGACATCCAAACTTCCGGACGATCCGGCTGCGCCCACCGCGTGGTGGTGAGCGCAGGGAGCCGCTTCCCGTATCGATCGGTCATGAAGCTGGGAGCGCCTCATGGCGGTGGGTTCGGCACGACTCGTTTTCTGTCTGCCGATCGCTCTCGGAACGCGCAGCAGGCAATGCTCGCGACCGACATCGTCGCGTTGATCGAAGCGCCGGGATCAGGCGCGCCACGCTTGGCGGCTTCGACTGGGGCGCCCGCTCGGCCTACATCGCGGCGGTACTTTGGCCGGGACGGTGCGCGGGTCTGGTGTCCGTAAGCGGCTATCTGATCGGAAGTCAGAAGGCGGAATTGGCCTGTTGGTATCGGTTCTACTTCGCGACCGAGCGCGGCCTCGCCGGATAGGCGCCCAGGTGCAGGGCCTTCAATGAGCAGATCTCGCGCGTCGCGTCACCGCGGGCTTGCCGACCATCACGACGGCGGGTGAGGCCAACGGCGCGCCGCATCCCGAGCCTGTCGCCTGCCATGCCAGGCTCACGTCGCGATACGAGCATCGGCTGATCCGCGGCGGGATCGGTCACAACCTCCCGTAAGCGGCGCCGAGGGAGTTCGCGCAGGCGATCCGGTCGATCGCGTCGGGCGCGTGAGATGCATCAGGCCGCCGCCGTTTCAGGATCTGCCGTCAAGACGGCTTCCGACGTCGCGCGAGGACCGGCCTTTGCCCTGTATTGTCCCGGGGAGACGCCGAACTTCCGCTTGAACGCCGCTCCAAATGCGCTGTCCGACAGGAAGCCGATCGAACGCGCGATGGACGAGGCGGACTCGCGACCTGCCCTGAGGCGCGAGGCGGCGATGGTGAGCCGCCAGCCTGTGGCGTATTCGACCGGCGTCGCGCCCACCCGTGCGCGGAACCGGGCCGCGAATGTCGAGCGCGACTGCCCCGCGACGTCCGCGAGATCCTCCAGCCGCCAGAGTCGGGCGGGATCGGCGTGGATCGCCCGGATCACCGCGGCGAGTGGCGGATCGGAGAGACCGCCGATCCAGCCGAGTGCGTTTTCGCCCCGGCTTTCGAAATCGGCCCGGAGCGCGTGGACGAACATCAGGCGGAGGATGTCGTCGCAGGCCGCACGGGATCCGGCCTTGCCGCTGCGCCATTCACTGTCAAGCTGGTCGAGCAGCCAGCCCAAGGGTGCCGCCGCCGTCGCCGCGCCTTCTATTACCAGGGTCGATGGCAGGAGGTCGAGGATCTGCGATGCGCCGTCCGGACCAAATGTCACGCTCCCGCCCAGCAGGTCGACGTCGTGCCCAACGCCATACCGTCCGGCCAGCGCGTCGTCGCCGAACGCCAGCGCCGCATCGACCGGCTCGAGCGCTGGATCGCTGGTCAGGACGAACTCTGCACACTCCTTGATGACGACGCAGTCACCAGCGCGCAGATGTCGCTGGTCGTTGCCGACCACCAGCCAGCACTCCCCCTTGCGCACCGCGTTGAACTTGCAGCTCTGCGGCCTGAACCGCAGCGACCACGCGCCGCCCGCCTCGAGCCGGACGGAGCAGGCGGGTTTTGCGTGCACCATCTCGAGAAGGTCCGAAAGCGGATCGACCGGTGCGTTCTGGATTATCACGACAGAAATTCCGACGATGGATGATGTCTCGTCCAGGCCATATGGCGTAGAATAGCGGCATGACAACTCCTCAGACCCCAATCCGCTCGGGCTTCGGACCCGCATCGACCGCAGGCGATATCATGAAGGACATCGATCTCGCCGGCACCACCGCTATCGTCACGGGAGGCTATTCGGGTATCGGCCTCGTCACGACGTTCGCGCTGTCAGATGCCGGTGCCACCGTCATCGTGCCGGCGCGCGACATGGACAAGGCCGCAGCGGCCATCGATGGACGTCCCGGTGTTGAACTTGCCGCGATGGATCTCACCGATCCGCGCTCGATCTCAGATTTCGCCCGGCGATTCCTTGACAGCGGCCGTCCGCTCCCGATCCTGATCAATAGCGCGGGCGTCATGGCGACGTCACTGTTCCGGGATGCCGACGGCCACGAGGGGCAGTTCGCGACCAACCATCTCGGCCACTACCGCCTGGTCTGTGCTTTGTGGCCGGCCCTGCGCGCGGCGGGCGCGCGCGTCGTGGCCGTGTCGTCTCGGGGGCATCAAATCTCCCCGGTGCATTTCGACGACATCGACTTCCGGGATCGCGAATACGACAAGTGGCAGGCCTATGGGCAGTCGAAGACCGCCAACGCGCTGTTCGCGCGCGGTCTCGACTGTCGCGGGGCAGAGCATGGCGTCCGCGCTTTCTCCCTTCATCCCGGACAGATCATAACCGACTTGGCGCGCCATCTTTCGAAGGAGGAACTGAACGGCTTCGATGCCTTCGATGGCGAGGGTCGGCCGAAGATCGATCCGGAAGCGGGCATGAAGAACGTCGAGCAGGGTGCGGCCACCAGCCTGTGGTGCGCGACGAGCCCGGCGCTCGCCGGCCTGGGCGGCGTGTATTGCGAGGACTGCGACATCGCCGGCATCAACGAGAAGGAGGTGGGCCGCAAAGGCGTCGCGCCTTGGGCCGCGGATGACGAGGCGGCTGAAAGGCTGTGGTCTCTGTCCGAGGACTGGACCGGGGTAAGTGTCTGAACATTGCGAGGATGCTTCGTCGCGCAAAGTCTGTCGTTGTCCGTCGCATCGGCTCGAGATACCTTGAGATCCACCCTTTTTGCGCATCGTTTGATACGTTTCTGCAAGATCCTGGGATTTAGAACGATCCGTTTTGATTGCAGTGTTTTCTCTGAAGGCGATTTGCGGCTGATGGTCAATTCGAGCAACCCGGACAGGTCATCGAGGCGCTGGACGATCACTTGGAAGACCTTGCTCTCCATCTGGTCCACTGCCCGCGCACGCCCATCAATGACGCGCCGAGCACGATCCGCCGGTGCCGCTCGAGGGGCTTGGGCCACATAGCGAGGTATGCGACGTCCATTTCGTCCTCCAGTGTGATGAACGTCGTGCCCTGGGTGGATCCTCGCTTCTGGCGCAACACTGTTGCTGGAGCGCAAGGCGCCTGTGGATGGAGCGCCGCTCCTGTAATGTCCGAGGAGGAGCGATAGGCCGAGACGCTGGCCGTCGAGCGCATGCGCGGCGACCGCCCGAACGGTCATGTCGCCGAGCGGATCGGGGAGCTGACCATCCGCCGTGACGAGGCCGGCGTCGCGCCGTGGAAGGCGATCGCCGAGCGCCTCGACGGCCTCTCGGGGTGGAGGAGGCGCGGCAGTAGCCACGCCATGCGCCCCGTCCGATCCGTCGGCGATTGTTCAGCCGCGTGTCTGGGCGAGGAAGACCTGACCCACCCCGTCCGGCAGCGCCGCGACCTTCTCGGCGGTCAGGACGATGGTGGGCAGGCGGACGGTGAAGACGGCTCCGCCGAGGCCGCCGTTCGATGCCAGGAGCGAGCCGTTGTGGGCCTCGACGATGGAGCGCGACACGGCCAGTCCGATCCCGAGCCCAGCGCTTTTCGTGGTGAAGAAGCTGTCGAAGATGCGCGTCAAATGGGCCGCCCCGATGCCCGGGCCGCTGTCCTTCACCTCGAGCGCCAGCCATCCGTCGTCGAGGAGGCGCGTCACGATGTCGATCGCGGGCCTAACGGACCCGGACTTCTCCATCGCCTGCATCGCGTTGATGATGAGGTTCACCATCACCTGATTGAGCTGGACGTGGTCGCCCGGCAGCGTGGGCAGTTCCTCGTCGAGGTGCAGGCGCACCTCCACCGCCTTTGCGAGTATTTCGTCGTTGAGGATGAGGAGGGCTTCGCGCACAACGGCGTTGAGATCGACATCCGACCGTTCGACTAGGACGCCCGATGACATGTCGCGCATGCGACTGATGACGACGTTCGCGCGCTCCGCATCGTCCAAGATGCATTGGATACGGCTGGCCGCCCGCCTCAAGTCGGGGGGTGACTTTGAGAGCCAGCGCAGGGCCGTAGCGCCGTTGGTGGCGATCGACGACAGCGGCTGGCTGACCTCGTGCGCGATCGAGGCTGCGAGCTCGTTCGTGGTGGACGTGCGCGCGGCGTCCGCGAAGCGGGCCTGCGTGCGCCGCAGCTCCGCCTCAGCCCGTATCTGGCCGCTCATGTCGATCATGCCCATCAGGCTGTTCCCCAGCCGCGGGTCGTTGATGGGAAATGCCATCGAGAACAGGACCGGCACCCGCTGGCCGGCGACGCCGCACACGACTGTCTCCTCGATCACGTCTCGGCGACCGGAGTATCGCGCCATGAGGATACGTCGGAAAGTATCCGGGCGGGCCTGCCAGAAGACGCGCACCGGCCTCAGGATCGAACGGGGCGTGCCGTCGCCGAACATCTTCTCGGCATGCTCGTTCGCCTCCGCGATGCATATCGTGTCGAGTGCGCGCTCGAAGGCGGCCGGGTTCGCCCGCAGATAGGCGTCGAAATCCGTCACGCCTTGGCGGCGCGACTCTTGGAACATCGCCAGGCTTCCCCGAGAGTCGATGCGCAGAAGCGCGATGGGCATCGCATGGAAGAGCTGACGGTAACGCTGCTCGCTCGCGCGCAGGCGGGACGCGGTCTGGTCGATTGCCTCGATCATGGCGAAGACGAGCCGGATCGAACCGGGCTCGACCAGCCTCGCTCCGACCCTGACGGGCACGTGGTCGCCGGGAAGAGTCCGGGCGGAGATCTCGACCGGGGTAGGGCAGGCGCCGGTCGCAGCGGCCGCGAGAAGCGACCAGAGGGCATGGAAGTCCCGGCCGGAGACGATCTGACCGAGCGGCTCGCCGACGAGGTCGCTCGGGTCGAAGACGCCGAGGAGCTCTAGCGCGCGCGTGTTGGCGCGCTCGATCATCCAGGAGAGGTCAGGTGCGCTACCGACGCATCTCAGGAGGAGCGATGGCGTAAGGTCCTCGATGAGATCAATGTAGGGATCGGCATTCGCGATCGATGGTGGAGATTGCGCAGGTGGACTTTGGAGCGGGATTGGCCCCCCTTCTGGTATCGTGCGCCGGTTGGACATGTCTGGAACCCCTCGGCCACCGACTTGGATGTGTCCTGCGATTCTACCGACCGCCGAAATCGAAGTCCTTGTCTCCGTCTTGTCTTTCCATCGTTGCGGAGCATTCCGTTGGGAATACCCAAACGGGTAAGGCTACGACGTGCGGGATGGGTTAGGATACTTGGTCACGCCTCGTCACGTCGATAAGACAGCCCAGTGTTACGGCCGGCGAGGCCCCGGAGAAGCCACCCGAATGCAGTTGCGGTTTGAGGATTTCATCTTGGATAGCTCGCTGCGCGAGTTGCGGCGTTTGGGTGTCGAGGTGTCGCTGCCGCCCAAGGTCTTCGATCTGCTGTGCCACCTCGTGCAGCATCGTGATCGCGTCGTCACGAAGGACGACTTGCTTGCCACGGTGTGGGAGGGCCGGTTCGTCTCGGAGTCGACGCTCGGAAGCCATATCAACGCCGTTCGCCGGGCGCTCGGCGACGACGGCGTCCAGCAGCGCGTCGTGCGCACGATCGCCCGCAAGGGCTTCCGCTTCGTTGCCGAAGTCGCCACGGATCAGGGCCGTGAACTGATCGAGAGCCCGGGATACTCGGCTCTGATGATGCGGAACGCGGAGGCGGGTGGGCTGCCGTCCATTGGCGTGAGGCCGTTTGCGACCGAAACCTCGGACTGGTTCCAGAATCAGGTGGCGGAAGGCGTCCGCGAGGAGCTGCTGGTGGCGCTAACCCAGGAGCCCATGCTGCACGTCGTTGCGCTTGGGCGTGGCGACGAACCGGCAAACCGCAACGACGGTGTCGACTATCTCCTAACGGCGAGCGTCCGGGGGGCGGGGGACAGGTTTCGTATTTCGGTGCGGCTGCTCGACGCCTCGAGCGGCCGACATCTCTGGGCGGCCAGCGTCCTGTCGTTCCGCGAGGATTTGCTGGGGCTCGAGGAAAGCGTTTCCTCGCGCGTGCGCGCCGCCGTGAGGGGGCAGTTGGAGCGGGCCGAAACGGAAAGGGTGCGCCGCAAGCCCGACTCTGCGCTCGGCGCCTACGATCACTTCCTTATCGGACAGGCTCTCATGGGGCGGGGAGGGCGCGCCGACGTCGACGCGGCGATGTCACACTTCCGCGTCGCGCTGACCATCGATCCGGAGTTCGGGCCCTCATACGGCGGGCTCGCCTGGTCGCATGTGCTGCGCAAGCACGGGCTATGGATGGACGACATCGACCGCGAGAGCGCCGAGGGCGCCCGCATCGCCGAGTTGGCGGTGCGCATGAATGACGACGACCCGACCGCTGTGATCCGCGGAAGCTATGCGCTCGGTCACTTCGGTGAGGATCTCGGGATATGCGCCGCCTACATGGACAAGGCGCTACGGGCGGATCCGCGGTCCGCGCTTGGTTGGTATCTCAGCGGGGGCCAGTTCCTCTCGGCGGGGCGCCGTGACGAGGCCATGCGTCGGATCGCGCGGGCGGCCCGGGCTAACCCGAACGAGCGCGAGAGCGCGGACATAGCCATCCTGACGACTCTCGCGCATCTTCTCGATGGCCGCGCCGACGCGGCAACCGCGAACGCCGAGACTGCATTCTCTTTGGCGCCGAGCAACCCACGCGCCTTCGGGCTCCTGGCGGCGAGCAACGCACAGGGCGGTCGTCGGCGCGAAGCGGCACACGCTATGCACCTGCTCCTGCGGCACAGCCCCGAACTGCGGGTCGGCAGCGTCAGGTCGTGGATACACCTGCGTCACCGGGAGGATCTCGAAATCTTCGTGGACGGCCTCCGGAGCGCCGGGCTCCCGGCGTGACCGATCTCCGGACGGGCGGATCCGACAGTTCAACGACCATTCAATTGTTCTTGATTGCGCCTAAATCCCGCGTCTCGCCACCGGCAGGGAGACCTACATGAAGGCGACGACGCTCATGCTTGTCAGACAATTCGACTTGGAAGCGGCCTCGCTCATTTGGTGCGCTCCGGACAGCGAAGGCTCGCGGTCGTTGCGGCATCAGGGTGTCCGCGCACTGGACCGTAGGCTCTACACCGCCACCGGGGCCCCTCGATCGGGATGACAAGGAGATGGTCATCTTCCATGCATCACATGCAGCGACCCGAAGCGAACTCATCGAGGCGCGGGGCACTTGAGTGCCGCACGCGCATCTCGCCCGGGTGAAAATTCAGACGCGCATTGACCGGCAAGATCCGATCGTCGCGCGGCTGGTGCCGCGGGCGTTCCATGGGCCTGCAGCCGCTCGGAGATACCGTGGCGCGACTACGGATTCGATGGAAGGGGCCTTGCAACCCACTTTGTCAGGCCGGGTTCTACAACGGAGCGCACCGGGACAGCGACAACGTGGATAGCACGATTGCGCGTCTCGCGCGGGAGGGGAGGGACGGCGACCGCAAGGTCTGGTAGATCGAGGTGGTCGGCCCTGCGCCAGAAGAGTGGTGGTTGGCGGCGAACGTCTCCGCCGTTTCCACCAATCCCAAGGCGCTCGGCCTCGAATGGATCCGCATCACTAATCGCGAGCGCTGGGCATCCTAGTCGCGTCGTATCACTGAAGGGGCGGCCGAATCGAGTGCAGGCAACACGGACTGGCTGCGTTGGGCGATTGGTCAGGGATTGCCCCCAGAATCACTTCACGCAAGGGTGAGGCCACCGTCCACAGCGAGGTTCACGCCGGTCACGAACCTGCTGTCGTCTGAGGCGAGGAACAGTGCCGCGCGTGCCAGATCGTCTGCACCACCCATGCGGCCGAACGGAATCATGCGGGCCGACTGCTCCTCTATCATCGGCGCCGCCTCGGCGGGGAGTCCGAGCTTGCCGATGATGGGCGTGTCTGTCGGACCGGGGCTGAGCACATTCACGCGGATGCGCCGGTCCTTGAGTTCGAGCGCCCAGCTGCGGGCGAACGCTTCGATGGCCGCCTTCGTCCCACCGTAAACGGCATGACCGTCGAGTACCTTGTGCGTGGCGATCGAGCTCACGAGGATGATGGATCCTCCGTCGTTGAGGAGCGGCATGATCCTCTGTACGCCGAAAAAGGTGCCGCGCGCATTGGCGAGAAACTGCATGTCATAGTCGGCTGGCGTCACCTCGGCGGACGGCTGTATGCGGATCCCGCCCGCGTTGGCGACGTAGATGTCCGCCTTGCCGAATCGCTCGGAAACGAGGGTAGCCACCCGGTCGTGCGTCTCGATATCCGCGACATCCCCGGTAACGCCACATGCGCGTCCGCCAAGCTCGGCCACCGCCGCCTCTATCGCATCGCCGCGCCGACCAACGATCACGACCTGCGCGCCTGCCTGGATGTAGGTGCGCGCGGTCGCGAGTCCGATTCCGCTGTTGCCGCCTGTGATGACGGCCACCCTCTTATCTAGCTTGTTCATCATCAACTCCGTTTCCTGGCGACGATGTGATGATTCCCGTCTTGGAGCGCTAGCGCTTCAAATGGCAGTTAAGTTGTTCCATATTGTCTCCAATGGACCATCTCAGCGTCTTTATCCGCGTCGTTGAGGCGGGATCGTTTACGGCTGCGGCGCGGATAACGGGAACGACCCCTTCCTCGATATCGAAGAGCATGGCGCGATTGGAGGCACGACTGGGTATCCGGCTGTTCAAGCGGTCGACACGCGCGTTCGGTCTGACGCCGGAGGGCGCCGTCTATTTCGAGCGTGTCGCACCGCTGGTTCGCGGCATCGAGGAGGCGGGAGATGAGGTATCCGGCCCGGCCGATGCGACGGGCCAACTCCGTATCAGCGTGCCAGCGGACTTCGGGCGGTTGCTGGTCAACGCGTTGACCTGTCGTTTCCTCGAAAAGAATCCCGGCTTGCGTCTCGATCTCAGCATGAGCGATCGGCATGTGGATGTGATACGGGAGGGATACGATGGCGCGGTCCGCGTCGGGAACGTGGCCGACACCGGACTGATTGCCAGGCCATTGGGCGTCCTCTCGCTCGTGCTGGTCGCATCGCCGCAGTATCTCGGACGGCGCGGGATGCCAGAATCGATCAGTGCTCTCGGCGCTCACGATCACATCCGCTACATGCTGGCGGGACGGCCCTTCCCGATAGCCTTCGAGCGCGGCGACTTCGTCCCGCCCACGGGACCTTTCGATGCGGATAGCGGCGAGGCGCTTCGGCTCGCTGCCGTGAATGGGTTGGGCATAGTGCAGATACTGCGCGCCTCGGTTCACGAGGAATTGCTTGCTGGTAAGCTTGTGCCAGTCTTGGCGGACCATGCGCTTCGGCCGGTGCCAATCCAAATCCTGCATGCCTTCTCGCGCACCGTGCCCCTCAGGGTTCGGGCGCTTTTCGACTTCCTGGATCTGGAGATTGGACGGCTGCGCTCGTTGTGAGTCGAACGCATCAACTCCCATCTGGGCCTGACGCCTGTCGGTTGCGCCGTGTGCGGATCACCTGTCGATCATACGAACCGGAAGGTGCCGACGGCGGGCCTCGAACGGCCGCTACGGCATGCCCCTACCGGCCGCCGGCGTGACCTACCCATCCGTATGACTACCGCGGCGGGACCTTGGGCCTAAGCTGGCGTGGTGCGGGCCGCCGGGGCGTCGTGTCGGGTGACGATCTTGCGGCAGGTCCGGTCGGACCGCGTGTTGGTGCCGGGTGGCTTGCCTCTCGTGCACACATCATGAGTATAGGGCGGTGAACGGTTTTGCGCGGCGACGCCTTCGTCCTACAACAGGGTTCGTCGTGAGGGCTGCGTCGCCGCACGATCTGTCGGGAGACCGCGTTCGCGGTATCGGCGAGGCCGCGAAAGGGTGGGGTTTGTCCGGTCGCTGGAATTTGGGAACACTGCTGAGGTGGTTCGTGCTGGTGCTGCTTTCGCTCGGGCCCGGACCGGCTGCGGCCGCGGAAGAGCCGGCATCGTCAGCATTCGCCGCCTACACGCATCAGAAGTGGGGCCGCGAGCGCGACGCGCCCAAGCAGATATATTCCGTAGCTCAGGGGCGCGACGGATATCTCTGGCTCGCGACCACGCAGGGCCTCTACCGCTTCGATGGCGTCCGGTTCGAACGTGTCCGAGCGCCGGACGGACCAAGCAACGGCCCGCCGTCGGCCGTCATGGTGACGCGTGCTGGCGACGTCTGGACGAACTTCTCGGAATCGCATCGGTTCGCCATCTACCGGGGTGGGCGTCTCAGGACGCTGCCGCCGTCGCCCGCGACACACCGGGTCTCCATCATGCGGGAGGGGCCCGACGGGTCCATCTGGGTGCTGACGGACGCCGAGGACGAACCGCTGCTCCGCTACAAGGGCGGCAGGTGGCGCGTCTACGGTCGGGCGCAGGGAATCCCCACCGGCAACCCCTTCGACATGGTTGTCACGAAGGATGGCATCGTCTGGCTCACCCATGCCGAGACGGTCCTGAGACTCGACGTCGCACGCGACGCGTTTTTCGGGTTCGCTGGCCGGGACGCGACGATCGCGCGCCTCTCGATTGATCCCGACGGACGGATCTGGCTCAGCGACCAGCTAGGAACCCACCCGATTACCGGTCGGAACGGACGCGGCGCGCCGCCTCGGCTGCGGGTACCCTACGCGACGGACAAGCCCCAGATCCGGGGCTTCACGATGTTCGATCGGGCAGGCAATTTCTGGATGGGGACCGAGTATCGCGGTGTCCAGCGGATCACGCGACCCGACCCTCGCGGTGCGAGGACAAGGTCCGAGGCAGGCTCGGTGGTCGAGCGATTCACGACCCAGAACGGTCTAACGTCGAACATCACGCATAGGCTCTTGCAGGATCTGGAGGGCAACATCTGGGTCGGCACCGAGAAGGGCGTCGATCGGTTCCGTTCGGCCTCCGTCGTGACCGAAGCGAAACTCGACGATCCACACGTGTTCGGCGACATCCTCCTCGCGGCGCGCGACGGCAGCGTTTTCATCGCCCAAGCCAAGAATATCTATCGCGTGCCGCCGGGCGCACGGCCTGTGCGGATCCTGAATGCGGGGATCCTCCCAAGCACAATGTGCGAGTCGCCCAACGGCGAGATCTGGATCACGCTGGATAACCAGGTTGTGGTCTGGCGAGGTGGTAGGATAGTCGGCCGCAGAGCCGACGTGCCGACCTTTACCACCCTCTACGACTGCGCCTTCGACGCTCGCGGCGACTATTGGATCAGCGCCGCGCGGGGCGGACTGTTCCGCCTTCGTGGCGATCGGTGGGAGCGTAAGTTCGGGAGGACGGGTCTGGACTTCCGACCGCGGTCGATGCTCTCGGATGCGCAGGGGCGTGTGCTGGTCCAGTGGAGCTACCGCACGCTGCGCTACGCCACCTCGTCCGGCGAGATGGCCATCCCGTTCTCGATCCGCGATCCGCAGCCGGTCACCCTCTACGTTCCGCCAAGGGGTGTGACGGCGGCAACCCTCTACGTCGGCGGTCCGCTCGGGGTGGCGCGCCTGGTCGGTGCCCGGTGGCAGTGGCTGGGGAAGGACCGGGTGCCGAGTCTCGTCGACGTGAACGGCATCGTCGTGACACGCGACGGCGACCACTGGTTCGCGGGCAGCGCGGGCGTTCTCCGAATTCGGGCGTCAGAGGTGGACGCGGCCTTCCTGACCGCAGGTCGACGGCCGAAGGTAACGCATTTCGACGAGGACTCCGGTCTTCGCAGCATGCCCCACGATCACAGCCGGCATTCGATGGTGCAAGGCGGTGACGGCCGGCTCTGGAGCGCCACGCAGGGCGGCACGTCGTGGATCGATCCGGCGAGGCTCAGTCGGAACCCGTTCGCGCCCAAGCTGTCGATCCGGGCGGTCCGCGCCGGCCAGCGGATCTTCCATGACCCGAAACACGTGCGGCTCAAGGCCGGCCAGTCCGACGTCGAGATCGATTTCGCGGTGCTGAGCCTGTCAAACCCGGATCGGACTTCGGCTAAATACCGCATGGATGGCCAGGACGCGCGCTGGATCCCGAGCGGGCATCGCCGCGAGGCGTTCTACACGAACCTGAAGCCCGGCACCTACCAGTTCAGGCTGGTCGCTGCGAACGAGGATGGCGTGACGAGCGCAAACGAGGCGTCGGTGACTATCGAAGTCGTCCCCACGTTCGTGCAATCGATCTGGTTTCTGGTCGTGCTCGCGGTCGCGACCGTTCTGATCATCTGGTTTCTTCTGCGGCTGCGTGCCCTTCAGGTCGCATCGCAGATGCGCGTCCGGTTGGAGCAGCGTCTGATTGAGCGCGAAACCATCGCCCGCGACCTGCATGACACACTCCTCCAGGGCGTGCAGGGATTCGTGTTCCGCGTCCAGGCGGTGGCCAACCGGCTCGCGGCCGGCAGCGACGAGCGCAAGGCGCTGGAGCAGACGCTCGACCGAGCGGATGAACTCGTTTCGAAGGGCCGCGATAGCGTGCGCGACCTCAGGGTGAACGACGGACGGAACGACCTGCGCTGGACGCTGCAGGAAGCTGTCGACGAGGCGCTTCTGGACGACGCCGTCGACGTCCAGATCACCGAGATCGGCACCCCGGAGACGATCCACCCACTCGCGCTGAAGGAGATCAAGGCGATCGTCGGAGAGGCGCTGTTCAACGTCGGTCGGCACGCGGGTGCGAAGGAGGTTGAGCTGGTGGCGAGCTACGGGCGACGGACTTTTCGGCTGCGTGTGCAGGATGACGGCCGGGGCATTCCGGACGAAGTGCTCGGCAGCGGGAGCAGGGACGGCCACTTTGGCTTGGTCGGAATGCGCGAGCGGGCGGGCATTATCGGCGGAAGGCTCGCCGTGCGTAGCTCGAAGGGGGAGGGGACCGAGGTCGTGATCGATGTTCCGAGTGCGGTTGCCTACGACAGGCTCGTCCGCGGGCGGTCGTGGCTATCAAGGTTCTGGTTCCGCCGTGACCGCTAGAGTTCGAGAAAGCCCCGGCGCGTCGCGGTGATCGCCGCCTGGGTGCGGTCGGTGGCGTCCAGCTTGAAGAAGACGTTCTTGAGCGCGACCTTAACGGTTTCGGTTGAGACGCCGATGTTCTTTGCAATTTCCTTGTTCGTGAGGCCGCGGGCGACCATCCGCATGATCTTGATCTCGCGGCCGCTGAGGTGCTCGCTCACCGGGTGCTGCTCGAAGTCCTCCAGTATCTCGTTCTGGACGTAGGTGCTTCCTGAGTGAACCCGCCTGATGGCATCCAGCAGCTGAGTCCGAACGCCGCTCTTGAGCAAATAGCCGCTGGCGCCGGCTCTGAGGAGAGAACGCGCGGGAACGTCCCCCTGGTAGTTCGTGAGCACAATGATGCGGCCGGCGGGAAACTCGTCGCGGATCGCGATCACGGCGTCGAAGCCGTTCATGCCGGGCATCTGCAGATCCATCAGGGTGACGTCCGGCCGCAGTTCGCGGTACCGTTCCAGCGCCTCGATCCCGCTGGACGCCTCGCCACACAGTTCGATGTCGTTCTGACCGCCGACTAGCGCCGATATGCCGTCGCGAAGCAGCGGATGATCGTCCACGACGAGAATGCGAATAAGGGAATTCACGGCAACCATAGCACCCGTCTCACCTTCTCTCTCGGGCTTGTGCCTGTCTAACTGCAATCCGTTCTCCAAGCGACCGGATTAAATTTCCGACCGCCACCCACTTGGGTATTCCAAAGCTCACGGTCTCGATCAAATTCTCCCAGCGCCGCTAGCTGTGGTCCGTATTGGCGCGGTGAAGGGGGCGCGGATCCGGTCCGAAATGAACTTCGCCATGATCTCGCCGCGGATGTCTCGCGAACATCGGCTGGGGCAGATGTGGAGATGGCGGCAAATGTGCGGATGACGCGTAGCACCTTGATGCGCGTGGGCGTCGATCGCGGCCGTTCTCGTGTCGTTCGGCCGCAAGCCACCCTTGGTGCCAAGCAACGCCCGCGAGGTCGCAGGCAGGATAGGAGCCGGAGATGAATTCGAGTTCGACGGAACGCGCGAGACGTTTAAACCCGGAAGCGACAGCGTTGACTGATGCACTGGCGGTGGTCGGCCGTATCGCCATCGCACCGCTATTCCTGCTGAGCGGGATAGCGAAGCTGACGAACCCGGCGACGTTCCTGGCCTACATCGGGTCCGCCGGCCTACCTTTTCCAGCGGGAGCTCTCGGCGCGGCGATCCTTATGGAGTTGATAGGAGGAGCGCTGCTCGTTGTCGGCTATAAGACGAGGGTGGTTGCCGCCATGGTCGCGGCGTTCACGTTGCTGACTGCAGTGGTCTTTCATCACGACCTTGCCGACCAGACCCAGTTCCTGTTCTTCTTCAAGAACGTGGCAGTCACTGGCGGGCTGCTTCAGATCGTGGCGTTTGGCGGCGGCCGATGGAGCATTGATCGCAGCTGATAAGATGGCCCGGCTGCGCGGTTGAATATGGGTTATGCTCAGATCCTCCGGGGGAGGCGAGCGCCATCCGGACGATCCGGGGTACGGGTCGCTCAGCATTCGCGCGCCCTGGCCACCATCGTTGCGGTGCGTGCGGCGGCGTTCGTCAGGTTCGCAGGTGCCTCCTTGGTAATGGCCGCATCGACCGTGCGGACAGTGGCCTTCGCCATTTGACCATCGGTCAGGCCGCCGAAGTCAGGATTCTTCAACAATGCTGAAGCGGTGTCGCGCTCGGCCTCCGCCGCGCCGCGTTCACCGGCAATGGTCCAAAATCGCTGGAACACCTCGGTACGCTTGCCAACCTGCGAGAACAGCTTCCTTGGCATGCATGCGCCGTTCCGGGATCGCTTCGCGGTCGAGATGGGTGAGCTTCTCGAGCAACCACACATCCTGCAACAGGGCCGGCCCGCGCGGCCCGGCGGTCATGATGTTGATGTTGTCGACAACCGGGGCGCCCGCCGCGTTCGTCAGGTCCTTACGGCCCATGAAATCCTCCTGTGTTCAAACGGGGCCGCGCGTTCGGTCTTTCGTACGGTGACACGGCACCGGCATACGATTGGGATCAGAGTCTAGGATTGGCTATACGAAGGGCGAACCTCGTTCCGTTGCGCCCTCGACCTTGGTCCAAAGCGACCCATACCTAAGCTCCTCTCCGGCTCGCAGCGTGTCCGATTGGGGCACGGTTCCTGCCGCGCCATAATTGCGGTTATCGGAGGCGTCTGCCTTCCGATCCAAACCGTCAGGAGGGTTCATGCCGAACCATTCAAGATCGAGATCGGTCGAGATCGACCGCCGTGATCTGCTAGCCGGAGCGATCGGCGTTGTCGCTGCGGCAAGCTTGCCGTTCGCAGCCAACGCCAGCACTCCCCCCAGCCGCGCCCCCGCATATCGCAAGAGGACAGATACAATGAGCTACGTGACCACAGCCGATGGCGTAGAAATCTTCTACAAAGATTGGGGTCCCAAGACCGCCCAGCCGATCGTCTTCCATCATGGCTGGCCGCTGAGCGCGGATGACTGGGATGCACAGATGATCTATTTCCTCAACCAAGGCTTCCGCGTTATCGCACATGATCGCCGCGGTCATGGCCGGTCGAGCCAGGTCAGCGATGGCCATGACATGGATCATTACGCTGCCGACGCCGCTGCGGTGACTACGCATCTGGATCTCCGCAACGCCATTCATGTCGGCCACTCGACCGGCGGGGGCGAGGCGACCCATTATGTCGCGCGCCACGGAAAGGGACGCGTCGCCAAGCTCGTACTGATCGGCGCGGTGCCGCCGATCATGCTGAAGACGGCGAGCAACCCGGGCGGCCTGCCAATCGAAGTGTTCGACGGCTTCCGCGCGGGAATCGCCAAGGATCGCGCGCAATATTACCTCGATATCCCGAGCGGTCCATTTTACGGATTCAACCGACCTGGCGCGAAGCCCATCCAAGGAGTGATCGAAAATTGGTGGCGCCAGGGCATGATGGGTAGCAGCAAGGCCCATTATGACGGCGTGAAGGCCTTCTCCGAGACGGATTTCACCGAAGATCTCAAGATCATCGACGTCCCGACGCTCCTCATGCACGGCAGCGACGATCAGGTCGTGCCGATCGCGGACAGCGCCATGATCGGGATCAAGCTGCTCAAGCACGGGACGTTGAAGGTCTACGAAGGCTTCCCTCATGGGATGGCGACGACCCATGCGGACGTCATCAACCACGACCTGCTAGCCTTCATCACGCGATGACACTCGGCGGGAGGCCGCAGTCCGATGCGACCGCGGCCTCCGTTCGCACTCCGGATTACGCGATCGTCCTTCAGAACTCAGATCGAATGTCCGTACGCCTCTCGCCGAATGGGTGAATGACACATTCGCTGTACTCAAGCCCTGTTGGTCCAACTCTCGACCCACACAAGGCTAAGTACCAGCAACGTCTGAGACGCTACCGGCTCTCTGCGGGCAACGAGAAGCACCGCGGTGCGAGTTCGCCGATGCGGTTGGCAGGGTGTCCATCGGCAGTTCCGTTATCGCCACGACCCGGCGCATCGCTGGCTGCGTACCTCATCAGCGCGGTCGCGGCAGCGCTATAGCGCGCATTGCCCGGCGGCAGCGGTTGCAAGTCGGCGGCGCGTGTGAGCGGACGCTCCGGCTCATGCTGGCCGCTCCTGCGCCTGAGCGGTGAGCCAAGTCTCGAAGTGCGTGGGTGCGATCCGTGCGTCGTCGCGCGGAACCAGCGTGTGGTCGTCGGCGGGCGCGCCGAAGTAATCGCGTTCGGTGGTCACCACGATCCGACGCGGATCGTCGCGCGCGCCAAGCCAACTGGCGGTAAATTCAGCCAGCGGTGCGCGCTCCGGCCCCGCGACTTCGACGATGCCGTTCGCAGGGCTAGCCACAGCTACGTCGGCGAGCAACGCCGAGACATCGGCGGCGGCGACCGGTTGAAGGGCGATGCCCGGCAGGTGCACGGCGTCGTCCTTCGTATAGCCGTCCGCGATAGCCGACAGGAACTCGAAGAATTGGGTGGCGCGCACGATCGTGTAGGGAACGCCGCCGGCGGCGATCAACTGTTCCTGCGCGAGCTTGGCGCGGAAATAGCCCGATGCCTGGAGACGATCGGTGCCCACGACCGAGAGCGCGACGAGGTGGCGCACCCCCGCGTCGCGCGCCGCTTCGAGCACGTTGGCGGTGGTGCCGCGGAAGAAGGCCAGCGCTGCTTCATCCTCGAACGTGGGGGCATTGCTGACATCGACCACGACCGCGGCATCCGTCAGCGCTTGAGCCAGGCCCGCGCCGGTCAGCGCGTCGATGCCGGTGCTTGGTGAGGCGGCGACGACGTCATTGACCTTGGCCCGCAGCAGGCCAACGAGGGGCCGGCCGATCAGTCCCGTGCCGCCGATGATAACGATCTTCACGTTCACGTCTCCCATGCAAGTGCCTGCCTGCATGACGAAGGTGGCGCGACCAGTGTGACATGGAACGGCGCCGGCACCGAAAAAATGCGCGCCGGTATGTCACGGCGCACCCGCCTGCCTCGTCAAGCCGATGAGCGCGCCGGTGGTCGGCGCCCATGACGAGGAAAGCATCATGTCCGAGGTGAAGCGTTTGAATTGGTCTGAAATCGCGCCAGAGGGGGCCAAGGCGCTCTTCGGGATTCATCAGTATGTGACGCAGAAGACGAACCTTCCCGAAGAGCTGATCCACCTGGTTTTCCTGCGTGTTTCGCAAATCAACGGCTGCGCGCATTGCATCGACATGCACACGCGCGATCTGCTCAAGACCATGCCGATCGACAAGGTCGCGTTGATCCCGGTCTGGGCGGAGGTGCCGCATCTGTTTTCGGACCAGTATCGCGCGGCGCTGGCCTGGGCTGAAGAGGTGACCAACGTCAGCATTACCCACGCCTCGGACGATGCATATGCGGCCGCGGCCGCCGCTTTCGTGCCGAAGGATCTGGTCGATCTCACGCTCGTCATCGCGGCGATGAACGCGTTCAACCGTTTGGGCGCGCCATTCCGCCTTCCTGTTGCAGCAAAGCCATGAACCGGCGGGGGCGGGCGCATCCCCTTGCTCCCGCCCCCGGCAGCAGGCGACCCAGCCTCTTTCGGTGACCCGTGATCGCCAGGTGGCTGCTTCCGACGCAAGCAGCGCCGACCAGGCCGTCATTCAGCATGGCCGCGTGCCATTATGACCAACCGCCCGATCGGCATCGTCGAATATCGGCGATACTCCAGAAGGTGCGCGAGATCGCGGCACTGCCCCTTCGTAACGTGGCACTCGAAGTCGATCAGCAGATCACCAATTCGGTCCTTTTTTGGCGTGAACTACTTAGTACAACCTAATATCATATCGACCAATCTCATCGCAGGAGCTTGATGAGGATTTAAATCCGCAATGGATATATTCACTTTTTTTTAGGTAGATTCCCTAATGTCAGTATGCGGAAATTTCGCGTCTTTAGGATACTGTCTATCGGAATATGTTATGTTGCTGGCACCCCGATAACATGGAAGGAGGAAGGTCATGTCTCGTAAGTCGATTTTCATACCTATATCAATCGCCATGTTTGTTCTTTGCTCCGCTCCGGCCTATGCATCCGATGGAACAATCACGTTCACCGGGTCGCTTACGGCTACGACCTGCACGGTTGCTTTGAATAATGGAACCGCCAGCGGTACGGTGGTACTTCCAAACGTATCGACCAGTGTTCTGAAAGTCAGCGGCGACGTCGCTGGCGCCACCAATTTTCAGTTGGATTTGAGCAACTGCACGGTCAGTTCAACTGTGAAAGCCTATTTCGAGGCGGGCCCGACCGTGAACACGGTGACCGGCGCCCTCATCAACGCCGGCACTGCGAGCAATGTAGAGGTGCAGCTCGTGACCGACGGGGGAACGCCGATCGCCATCGGCAACTCCGGCCAGGCGACCTCGACTGGTGTGACGATCACGGTTCCGGGCACCACGTCGGGCGCCCTCAATTACGTCGCGCGCTATCGTGCGAAGGGCGTAACGACGGCTGGCACGGTGACGAGCTCGGTGACCTATTCGCTGACCTATAGCTGATCGCGAATTGCGCCATATCGGAGCCAATTTCCGGGTAATCGATAGTCGGCTCCGACTGCTCCGCCGTGCGCACGACATCGACGATGCGTGCCATGCGGCCACCACGCTCGGGGACCGTGCGTCGTACGACGCGATCCGAACGCCCGGCCGTTTGCCAGCACATCTCGCAAATCCGGAGGCTTCCCATGGCTCGCCGAATGCCGTTTCGCGCCTGCCGATCCGCCGCCCTGCTCCTGTGCGTCAGCGTCAGTCCGGGCGTTGCGCAAGCGGGTGTGGTTATCAACTGTACCCGCGTGATCTATCCGGCCAATCGCAAGGAAGTCTCGGTCAACCTGCGCAACGTCGGCGAAGCGCCTTCGCTCGTTCAGGCCTGGATCGATGCCGGGGAGGGGAGGGCGGAACCGGCGAACACGAGCGTACCCTTCGCGATCGTCCCACCGCTTTTCAGGCTTGATCCGACCAAAGGGCAAACCTTGCGCATCATGTACTCGCAGGCGGCTTTGGCAGCCGATCGGGAAACGGTTTTCTGGCTGAATGTGCTGGATGTCCCGCCGCGCGTCCCGGTCAATCCAGACGCACCAAATCGCCTCGAAATGGCGTTCCGCCACCGCCTCAAACTTTTCTTTCGCCCGACTGGACTGCGGGGCAATCCGGCGGACGCGGCCAAGCAAATCGAATGGATCTTGACGCGCAAGGACGGCAAGCTTGCAATCGAGGCGCGTAACCCGACCCCCTATTTCATCTCGCTCACGAGCGCGACAGTGACGCTCGGTGCGCCAATCGCCGCGCTCGCCCCTCCGATGCTGGCGCCGTTCTCAAGTTCCGTGCTCGCGCTCGCGCAGACTGCCGCCGGTCTGCCCGGCACTGCCACCGTAACGTATAGCTTCGTCAACGATTTCGGCGGCGTCGTTACGGGCGAGGCGACCGCCAGGACGGCTGCGTGATCTCCCGCCATGCGCCGCGCACCCATCGGCCGGAGAACGCGTCGGACCAGGGCAATCGCTGCGGCTGTCGTGCCTTTGGCCAATGCGCTGGCCTTATCGAGCGGTGCCCGCGCCGCATCATCGGCCGTCCCCGCGTCTCCGCCCGGCGCAACCGCTCCAGCCTCACCAAACGTGCAATTCAATGCCGATTTTTTACGGGGCGGCCTCGGGCCAAATACCGACCTCGCCAGGTTCGAAAAAGGTAATCCCATCGCCCCCGGCGACTATCTGGTCGATCTGCTCGTGAACGACACTCTCGTCGGGCGATTCAACGTCCGTTTCAACGCCGAACATCCCGGCGACAGTGCCCAACCCTGTATCGATCGGATGTTGCTCGAAAGGATCGGGCTTACGGCCGCTCTGATGAATGGCGCTGCCGTTACGCAGGCGCCCGGTGGGTGCGTCGACCTCAAACGGATTTCGCCGGACGCCACGGTCAATTTTGACCTGGGCACGCTTCAGTTGGCAATCGGCCTGCCCCAGGCGCTGCTAAGACGCACGGCGCGAGGCTATGTCGCCCCCCAATATTGGTCAAAGGGCATACCCGCAGCCGTCTTGGCCTATGACGCGAGCCTGTTTCGCACCGCGAGCGCGGGTCGCGTCACCACCAGCATGTTCGCGGGGCTTACCGCTGGAGTGAACATCGGCGACTGGCATTTTCGGGACCGGTCCGCGATCAGCGCAACGAACGGTTCCTGGCGGTTCCAGACGGTCGCCGCCTTCGTCCAGCGCGATCTACCCGCGATACGCGGAAACCTGGTTATTGGCGACAGCTTCACCGATGGCCAGGTGTTCGACAGCGTGGGCTTCCGCGGGATCTCACTGTCGAGCGAAGATCGCATGCGGCCCGAATCCCAGCAGGGCTATGCCCCGGTGGTGCGCGGAATCGCCCGGACCAACGCGCACGTCCGTATCACCCAGGACGGCAATGTGTTGCTGGAAACGAACGTGCCACCGGGACCGTTCACGATCGATGACCTCTATCCGACCGGATATGGCGGCAATCTGTTGGTCCAGGTGCTGGAAGCTGACGGAACCCAGCAGAGTTTTTCGGTACCCTATGATTCGCTGGTCCAGTTTTTGCGACCCAAGATCTGGCGATATAGCCTCGCGGCGGGTGATATCGCCATCGGGGGCAGGCGCACGGGCAATCATTTCGTTCAGGCTGCCCTCCAATATGGCTTCGCCAACGGTCTGACCGGCTATGCCGGACTGGCATTTGCCTCGGGCTATGCCACGGGCCTTCTGGGCACCGCCGTGGAAACACCACTGGGCGGGTTTGCCTTGGACGCCACGCTTTCCAAAGGGCAGTCGTCCCAGCAAGGCTATAGTCTCAGGCTGGGGTATAGCTATGTCATCCCCGGCCTCGGGTCGCACATCGCGCTCGCCGCATATCGCTATTCCTCTCACGGCTTTCGCTCGCTGACGGACGCGGTGCTGGAGCGCGATCTTCTGAAAGGGCGGCACGCGCTTGGGGAATTTCCGCGCGAGCGCAACCGCTTCCAGGCGAATGTGACACAAGCGCTCGATCACGGTTGGGGCAGCTTCTACCTCAGTGGGTCGCTCACCAATTTCTGGAACCAGCCGGGGACGAGCACGCAACTCCAGGCGGGGTATAACAACCGGGCGCGGATCGGGCCGACCAACCTCGACTTCGGTCTCGCGTTCGCGCGGCAGCGCAACGAGACCATAGGGCAAACCGACGACCGCGTTTTGCTGTCGATCGGCTTCGCGCTCGGGCGCAGTGCCAATGCACCGCGCGTCACCGCCAGCGTTGCCCCCACCTTCACCAACGGGCGAGGCGACACCAGCGCCCAAATCACCCTGAGCGGAACCCAAGGCTCCAACAACGAATATTCGTATTCGGCCAGCGTTGAACAATCGCCCGGATCCCGCTCGATCAGCCTGGGCGGCGGTATGCGAGCGCGTTTCGCCAATTTGTCCGCCGGTTTCGGCGCCGGCACGGGCTTCACGCAGTTTTCGCTGGGCGCGAGCGGCGGGATCGTGGTCCACTCGGGCGGCGTCACGCTCGCCAACCAGATTGGCGACACCATCGCGCTGGTCGAAGCGAAGGGCGCACGCGGCGCGACGGTTTCGTCCGGGAGCAACGTGCGGATCGACGGCGCGGGCTATGCGGTCGTCCCCTACCTGATGCCTTACCGGCTCAACGAGATCGCGGTCGATCCGGCGGGCACAGGGCGAGATGTCGAACTCGCGGTTACGAGCCAGCAGGTCGCGCCGCACGCCAATGCAGTCGTCAAACTGAAATACGATACCGTGACGGGCACCGCCGTCTTTATCACCGCCCGCCTGACCGGTGGCGGGTTCGTCCCGTTCGGCGCAAGCGTACTCGACGCCCGACAGACCGAAATCGGCTTGGTCGGCAGCGACGGCGCGATCTTCCTGCGCGGAATTCCGGCAAGCGGCACTCTCGATGTCAAATGGTCGGACTCCCCCGACGCGCGGTGTCGGATCGTTTACAGCTTGCCTCCTGCCTCGCGCACGGCGCCGGATGCGGCAGTTCGCATGGAGGTGCCGTGCCGGCCAATAATGCCGTCGGAGACGGATGCCAAAAGCGGCGGGCATCCGCCGCGCTCACCCAAGGCGTCGGAGGACATCAAATGAGCAACCGAACGGGGGAGGGCCGGGCCGTTTTTGACAGGATGGCGCGTGTTCTGGGGGTTTTGGCGCTCTTGGCGAGCGCGTTGTTGTGGAGCGCTCCCGCCGGCGCGGTCTCGGTCGTGGTCAGCCCGGCATCATTGCCGCTCAGTCCCTCGGGGCCGTATTCTGCCGCGCGGGACAAGCCGGTAGGGACCGTGATTGCCACATCGAGCGCGATCATTTCCGCGACCGATATCAGCGGCACCTGCGTGGTGACCGCGCTGATCCTGTCGGGGGCCGCCGCGAACGGAGATATTTTCACGACCGGCGTCGCGGGACTTGGGGTGAAGCTCTACTATTACAACGGTTTGACCCGCGTGCAGCTCGCGCCGAACATTCAGGTCAGCGTGGCGGCAACGCTGTCTGGACCCGGAACCGTAAGCACGGTGGAAGCAGAGCTGGTCGTGACCGGCCAAGTCTCTTCAGGCACGCTCAACGCGCTGCCATCAGTCAACCTGACCTTCCTTGCCGCCGGCGCCGGCTGCGGGGTGGTCACACTGGCCGACAAGACGCTGACCGTGACCGCAGGTAACGGCACCGTCACCGCGTCGAGCTGCGTGGTCACCAGCCCGGCGATCGCAGTCGGCTTGCCCACAGTGTCCACCCAGCAGCTTGACGCCGCCGGAAAAACCGCGGGACTGACCCAGTTCACGATTCCGCTCAACTGCAGTTCTGTGACCGCGGACGTCTACGTCACGTTGACGGACGCGACAGACGCGTCGAACACCACGTCGTTGCTGACCCTGCAGCCGGCCGCGACCGCCGGCAACGTGAAGCTGCAAATCCTGCGAAACAACGGCACCGCGGTTTCCTACGGCCCGGATGCCGCGACTGCGGGGAATACCAACCAGTTCTTCGTCGGGCCAGCGAGTACGGTGAGCAATATCCCGCTCGGCGTGCAATATTACAGCACGGGCGTCGCGACCGCGGGATCGGTGCACGCGGCGGCAACCTTCACGATGAGCTACCAATGATCTCGATCTATGCTTTTCGAGTACAAAGCCGCGGCGGCGAACGGCTCATCCGCCAAGGGTTGCGCGAACTGCCGCTCAGCCTCAACCTCACCCGCTTGACCCATTGGTTTTCAACAGCGCCCGTAGCGCTTCGATGTTCGCTTTGAACGCCGCTTGGTCTTCGGGCCGATCCGACGCGCTCAGCAACTCCAGATCCTGGCGCAAGCGCTGAATGCGATCGACGGCGGCTTCGTGCTTTATCCGATTGATCCTCGTCGCCAACTCAGAGATCTCGATGAAGGCCTTATTGCTGTCGCGATCGGGCTGTGTTTTGACCAGCTCGTTGACGGCGTCCAGCAGCTTTCCGATCTGTCGGCCGTAGCTTTCGTGTGCGAGGATGATCTGTTCGGTTTGGGGCGCGCTGGAGTTTTGCTCGTTTATCGTGACGCTACCAAAAGACCAGCCCGAGTTGACCGACTGCCAGAGTTTTTGTGGTGCAAACGCGGCCGAAATCCAGGGAAACCAAATATTTGCCCAGAGATCGGCAGAAGCGGGCTCGGTCATCTCGGCTCCGATCTTGATACGGTGCGAGTCATTCGTTGACATATTGAACCATCGTCGGCCGAACTTCCAGTGCCTCGAGGATCTGCTGAACACCGTGCCTACTGGCCGAGATGATCCGGACCGTTGTCCCGCTCGGCTTCCGGATTGAAGCATCTATGGCCGGTTCTCTCGCCGGGCGGTGAAAAAACGGGCGGGCGTAGTTCCCAGCGCCTTCTGGAACATCGTTATGAAGGCGTTGACCGACTCGTAGCCGAGTTCCGCTGCGACGCCTTGCACGGTCGCGCCGCCTGCCAGTTCGCGAAGCGCGGTGAGGAGGTGGAGTTGCTGGCGCCAGCGACCAAAGGTGAGGCCGGTTTCCCGGATCAGCAGGCGTGACAAGGACCGTTCGCTCATTGCCACGCGCTTTGCCCATTCCGCCTGCGTGGCGCGATCCGACGGGTTGGTCGTCAGCGCATCGGCGATCGTGCGGATTTTCGGGTTGCTCGAGACGGGCAGGTTGAACCGCTCGTGCGGCATCTCGGCCAGTTCGTCGAGCAGCACGCGGGCAAGGCGCGCGGCATGGCTGTCCGGCGGATAGCTATCACCGTCCACCGCCAGTCGATCCATCATCGCGCGGATCACCGGGGTTACCGACAGCGCGCAGCAATGGTCCGGCAGGTGCGCCGCACCCGGCTCGACGAAGAGGTAGCTGAGACGCGCGTTCGGCGTGGCGCGCGCGCTATGCGACGTGCCCCCGGGAATCCAGATCCCGCAGTTCGGCGGAACGATCCAGAGCTGGTTGTTCGCCACGCAGGTGACGGCACCATGCAGCGCCAGGATCATCTGTCCCTTGCGGTGCGCATGCGCAGGCACCTCCGCGGCATAGTCGGCGAAATCGAGATTGCGCGCGACTGCAGGCCTGTCGGTCGCGTCGGGGTCGAACACGGCAATGGCCGTTCGGGGAGAATGCATATGATTGACCGGATTTAGGGACTGATTGGCCAGATAGCGAATTTATAGAACTCTGAGAATCGTTATCAACAAGCCAATGGGTCTTTGGCTATTTTATACGCACGGTTGGGTGGGGCCACGTCCAGCGCTACCAGCATTGGGCAAGCTGCTGCGCGCGCCCGCGCTGAGGGCCGATGCGGATGCGCTGCTGTTCTCGGCCAAGACATTCGCCGCGGCGATACTTGCCTATTACATCGCGCTGCGCATCGGGCTCTCCCGCCCGTCCTGGGCAATCATCACGGCGTATCTGGTTTCCCAAACCTCGGCCGGTGCGTCGCTCAGCCGCGGGGTCTATCGTCTGGCGGGCACACTGGTCGGTGCGGCGGCGACGGTGGCGATCATCCCGACCTTCGTCGGCGAGCCGATCGTTTGCAGCCTGGTGCTGGCCGGCTGGATCGGTTTCTGCCTGTTCCTGTCGCTGCTCGACCGCACCCCGCGCGCCTACGCGTTCGTGCTGTCCGGCTACACCGCCAGCCTGATCGGCTTTCCCGGCGTCGCCGAGCCGCAGGCGATCTTCGACACCGCGCTGCTCCGGGTGCAGGAAATCGGGCTTGGCATCCTGTGTGCGGTGCTGATCCACCGCGTCGTGATGCCCCGGCCAATGACGGGCCAGTTCGTGGGCAAGGTGGCGACGATGCTGCGCGATGCACGGCGCTTGGCCGGTGACGCGCTGAGCGGCGCCTCGGGCGTGCGACAGCGCGCCGACCGCCATCGCCTGGCACTCGATCTGCTCGCCCTGAACGGGCTGGCGACCCATCTCCCCTACGATCCGGCTACCGCCAAACCCCGTCGCGAGACGCTGCGGCGCCTGCACGATCGGCTGGCGCGGCTGCTCCCCTTGGCGACGGAAATCGAGGAGCGGCTGGCCGCAATGAACGACCCCGAGGCGCTGTCGGACTTACTGCGCGACATCGGCCACTGGATCGACGCTGCCGCTTCGCCGGATGCGGACGCTACCGCGCTCCTTCTGATCGATCGCGCATATCGTGCGCGGAAGGCGGCCTATGTCGAACCGGGGCGCGGGGGGAACCTGCCGACAGGCAATCTCGCGGGCCATCTCGCCGAGCTGGTCGGCCTCCTTCACGATTGTGACCGGCTGGGGCGTGAGATCACGAGCGGCCGTGCAGCACGAGATCGAGCGCGGTTCGGGGACATGGCGGCCACGGGCTATGTCCATCACCGCGACCCGGTCATGGCGGCACGTGTCGCAGCCGGTGCGGCCACCGGAATCCTGGCCGGCTGCCTGCTCTGGATCTGGTCGGCGTGGGCGGATGGCGGGCTGGCGGTATCGGTGCTGGGCGTCACCTGCGCCCTGTTCGGCAATGTCGACGCGCCGGCGCCCAACGTGCGCAAATACATGCTGGGATCGCTCTACGGCGTGGTGCTCAGCCTCGCGTACAGCTTCATCATCCTTCCGCGCGTCACGGACTTCCCGACGCTGGTCGCCGTTCTCGCACCGGCCTTCTTGTGGGGCGGATCGCTGCAGGCGCGGCCCGCCACCGCCTATATGGCGCTGGGTATCACGCTGACGATCCCGATCTTGTCCGGACTGGGCGCCCGCTATGCCGGCGATTTCGCCGAGGCGCTCAACAGCAGCGTGGCCTTGTTCGTGGCAACCGGCTTCGGGGCGGCGAGCATGAGCCTGCTCCAGACCATGCCCGCCGATACGGCGATCGAGCGCCTCTTGCGGTTGAGCCGCCGAGACGTTGCCCGGCGAGCGCTCGGCCGCGGACCCGCGGAGGCGGGCTGGACGAGCCTGATGGTCGACCGAACCGCACTGATCCTGCCACGCCTCGCCGCCTCGAAGCGGTCGCGCGCCGACACGCTCGACGAAATGGTGCGGCAGCTTCGCACCGGTCACGCTGCCGCCGGGCTGCGGCGCGCGCTGGGCGCGGCGCGTGGGGCGATCGACGATCAGGCGCGGCAAGTGCTCGGCAAGCTCGCCGGCGCTTTGGCAACCGGTTGCGATTTGAATGCCGCCGCGGCAGCCGAGTTGGACCAGCGCATCGAGACGCTGACGTTGCTCGCCGCAAACGACCCGAGCGAAGGCAGTTTGCGGCTCCTCGACCCGCTCCTTGATCTCCGTCAAGCGCTGGCCTCCGCTGCGGCGAGCGACCCGGAGCGCGCGGCGTGATCTCCGACCTGAACATCGAGGGCATCTTGGTTCCGGGGCTGCTGGTGCTGGCATGCCTTGCCCTGGTCGCGACGGTGATGCTGATGCGGCTTCTCGCCGTCACCGGCCTGTCGCGCCGCCTCGCTCTGCCGGCGCTCACCGAGATCGCCGTCTTCATCATCCTCTACGGCCTGCTCGTGCAGGCCCTGCCTGTGACCGGATCGTTCCTATGAAGCCGATTGTCTCGTTCCTCGCGCGCTACGGCGTCACGCTTGTCGTTGTGGCGGGTGCCGCCCTGGTCGGGTGGCAGCTCTGGGATCGGCATCAGCAGACGCCCTGGACGCGCGACGGTCATGTCCGTGCCGACGTGGTGCGGGTCTCGACCGATGTCGGTGGGCTCGTGACGCAGGTCATGGTTCGCGACAATGAGACGGTCCGCCCCGGACAGCTCCTGATCGTACTCGACCGACCGCGCCTCGCCGCAACGATCGAGCGCGCGGACGCCGCCATCGCCGAGGCGCGCGCGCAGCTCGATCAGGCGCGCAAGGAGGCCCGGCGCGATGTGGCCCTTGGCGACCTTGTCGCGACCGAAGCGCGCGAACAGAGCATTGCCAAGGTCAAGACGTCCGAAGCCGCGCTGACCCGCGCCATCGCCGACCGCAACGTCGCCAAGGTTGATATCCAGCGGACCGAAATTCGCGCGACCGTGGCGGGCATCGTCACCAACCTCGACATCCACCCGGGCGACTATCTTGTCGCCGGCGCGCAGGCGATGGCGCTGGTCGACACCGCCTCGTTTCGCGTCGAAGGGTATTTCGAGGAGACCAAGCTGCGTCGGGTGTCGATCGGTGACCGCGCCCGCGTTCGCCTGATGGGCGAGGACGCCGAGATCGGCGGCCGCGTCGAAAGCATCGCCGCCGCGATCGCCGACGATCAGCGCGATGACACCGGCAATCTGCTTCCGAAGGTCGCGCCGACCTTCTCCTGGGTCCGGCTTGCCCAGCGTATTCCCGTCCGCATCCATATCGACCGGGTGCCCGCCGGCATCCGCCTGATCGCGGGGCGGACGGCGACCGTGGAGATCCTTCCAACCATCGCGGCGCGGGCAGGGGGGCGGCGGTCGTGAAGCGCGCATCCGCCTTCCTGCCCGCCCTGCTTCTCGCCGCTTGTGTTGCCGGGCCGGACTATCACGTTCCCCCGGCAGCGATCGTCAACCGACCCGAAGCGGCGGCACCGTTCCTAGGTGGCAAAGAGGCAGGCGTGTCCCAGGCCGAGCTTCCGCCGCGCTGGTGGCGGCTCTATGGTGATCCCCGACTCGATGCCTATGTCGAGGAGGCGCTGGCGGCGAACACCGACCTTCGTGCTGCCGACGCCAACCTGCGCCGCGCCAGCGCGGTCGTTCGCGAAGCCGCCGCGGCACGGACCGTGAGCACCGGCTTGAACGGCCAGGCAACGGGCGGCCGGATCGGTGGACCGACCGCTGGCCTGCCGGCGCCGTTCAGTTACGCGCTCGGCTTCGACGTCGGCTATCCGCTGGACCTTGCAGGCGGCATCCGTCGCGGGATCGAGGCGGCGACGGCGCAAGCGGAGGCGGCCTTGGCGGCGCGCGATCAGGTGCGCGTCGTGGTCGCAGCCGCCGTTGCGCGGAATTATGCACGGGTCTGCACCGGTGGGGTGGCATTGTCCGCCGCGCGGCGCGTCGCCGCCATCCAGCACGCTACGCTGACTGTGGCGGTGCGGATGGCGCGCGGGGGGCGCGGCACCCGCTTCGACACCGACCGGGCGCGGGCGGCCGTATTCGCCAGCGAGGCCGCCATTCCCGACATACTTGCCGACCGCAAGGCCGCGCTGCTCGCACTGGCCGCGCTGATGGGCCGAACACCCTCCGAGTACCCGCGCGACCTCGAGACCTGCGCCGCGATACCGACGATCGCGCGGCCGATCCCGGTCGGGAATGGCGCGATGCTGCTCAGGCGCCGTCCGGACCTGCGAAAAGCCGAGCGTATGCTGGCCGCCGCCACAGCGGGCATCGGCGCCGCGGAAGCCGAGCTCTACCCGAACGTCAGCCTCGGCGGATCGGCCGGCACGGCTGCTTCCGTGGGTCGTGCTTTGGGACAGAGGTCGTTCGGGTTCAGCCTCGGGCCGCTCGTCTCCTGGTCATTCCCGAACAGGAAAGCGGTGCGCGCTCGGATCGAACAGGCCGGTGCCGATGCGGACGCCGCGCTGGCAGGCTTCGATGGCGCCGTGCTGGTCGCGCTGCAGCAGACGGAGACGGCGCTATCGGCATATGCGCGCGCAACGGACCGGCTGAGGGATCTCGAGCGGGCGGCAAACGCCGCCGCCGATGCCAGCGGCGATGCCGAAAGGCTGCAGCGGTTCGGCCGCACGCCCTTCCTCGACGTCCTGAACGCGCAGGCCGGTTACGCCGATGCCCAGGCGTCCCTGTCCGCCGCCCGCGCCAGCGTCGTCGATCGGCAGATCGATCTGTTCCTCGCGTTGGGCGGTGGGTGGGATTGATGGCGCATGAGCTGACCGGCCTTGTAGCGGCATGAATCTTCGATTGGCTCGGGTCGCCTTCAATGAGACAGCCGATTGCCGGCCTTCCGATAGCGAAAGAAGGATACGGACGCCGCATGCGTCACCCGCTCGCGCGCCCCGCCTGTTCGACCGAGCGGTCGCGCAGGATCAGCACGGGGATGTCGGATGCGATGCCGGGATCGACGCGTAGCACGGCGAACAGGTGTTTGCCGGTATGCCACGCGCGCAGCGTGCCGTAGCGCGGGGCGGAGCCGTCGAGCGCGACCGGCTGCCACCCCGGCGGTATGCCCGCGCCGATCGCTCCCCATAGTTTGCCGTCGTTGCCGGGCGCGACCGCATAGTCGCTGACGTCGAGCTTGCCCCAGGCGGGTTCGAGCCGATCGAGGCTCGCGAGCATCGCCACGACGCGGCGGTGGTTGACCGCGTCGCCATAGGGCGGCTCATCGTGCTGGACGAGGATCGCGGGCAGCGCGACCGGCGCCGGCGCGGGGTGGCAGGCGGCGGCGGTCATCGCCAACGCGAGCGCGAGCCGCAGCTTCAAGGCCGCGCCCGGCGCTGGACCGACGCGAGCGTGTCGTCGAACGCGCTCGACACCTGATCGCCGACGCCGAGTTCGCCGGTGCGCGCGTCAACCGGCAGTGCGGCGTTTTCGAGCCGGGTGCCGGCGTTGGCGGTCGGATCGGCGATCGCGGCGTTGACGGCGAACTGGACCCATTCCTTGGCCACGCTCGCGCCGGTGCCCACCGCTGCGGCGGCGGGGCCGCCGATCTTGGCCTTGTCGATGATGGTGAGCGCGGATTTGAGGATCGCGGTGACCTGCGCGCGCTGTTGCGCGACATCGCCCGACAGCGACTGCGCGCCCGCATAGACGCTGCCGACGAAATAGCCGAGCGCGCCGGCGTTCGGGCGCCGCTCCTGCGCGGTGTTGGCGACGGTGACGGTCTGGTCGAGGCGCGTGACCGGGTTCTCGGTGCCGGCGTTGCCGACTTGCAGCCGGCCCATTTGCGCGCCGAGCTCGGCCTCGCGGCCTTCGTGCAGCATCTCCTTGGCATAGGCCGAGAAGCTCGATCCGTCGGCAGTTGCCCGATTGTAGGTCAGTTCGCGCATGACGCCGGTCGTATCGCTGTCGATGATCCGGGTCAGCCCGTTGGTCATCTGCTGGAGCGCAGCGTCCTTGCCGACCACGGTGAGCCCGCCGATCACGCTGTTGGTGTCGCGCAGCGCGCGCATCGCCTGCACGCCCTGGTCGAACACCTGTGCCTTGAGATCGGCATCCCCCATGCTTGCGGCGGCCTGCATGATGCCCTCGAACGGACTGGCGTGCCACGTCATCGTATTGGCCGCGCCCGCACTCGAGGTTGTGGTGGTCATCTGCGCATCGACCGAGGAGGTCAGCACGTCGGGTAGGTGGGTGCCGAGCGCGCGGAACCCGGCCTCGGCCTGGGTGCCGCGCAAGCTGCCGAGCACCTGGCCGACCGCCGCGCCCTCGGCATCGCTGAAGCTGGTCTGGCTGAAGCCGAACCCGGTGTCGAGCCGCGCAGTGCTGTCGCCGGTGGCGCCGGCGAGCGCGTGGATGTAATCAACCTTGACCTGTGCGCTCGCATGGGTCGCGACCGCGCCGCCAAGTTGGGTCACCGCGCCGAAGGCGCCGTTCTTGTCCGTGCCGGCGAACGCGGTGCTGAGCGTGGCGAGATGCTGGCCGTCGAGCTTGCCGGCCATGTCGGCGAAGAACTGGCCGCGCTCGTCCGCGGACAGCCCGCCGAGCCCGAACGGGCTGCCGTCCTCCACCTCGCCAGCGATGCGGCCGAGTTCGCCGCTGTGCTGCAAACGGTCGATCAACTGGTTGGCCTGCGCCGGCGGGAGCGACGTGATCGTCGCGACCACCTGCTTGATCTCGCGGTTGGTCACGGGGTTGAGGAAGCCGGTCTCCATCTTCTGCGTGATGGTGTTGACGGCGTTGGAGACGGGATCGGTCACGTGCGGACTCCTCTCACGGGCTTGGCTTTCCCGGTATCGCAGGCTTCGTCGACGAACGCGCTAGTCGATGCGACTAGCGCGGCAGCGGCCGCTAATCGGATCGCTTATCGTGGCGCCGCGACGATGCCGCGTATCATCGCGCCATCCCCAGCGTGAAAGGTGACGCGATGAGCATCGAGATCGACACGGGCGTGCGGTCGCTCGGTCCGGCGGGCGGTATGCCGCCCGATCCGCTCGAAGTGCTCGCGCAGCGCGGCGATATCGACGCGTTGCGTGCGTATCTCGGCGAGCATCCCGGCCAGCGCGACGCGCTCGACAGCTTGCTGGTGCGCGCTTCGCGCTACGGCGACGTGTACGCGCTCGCCGAGGGTGAGCGGCGGGCGGCAGGACCACAGGCGGCAGCACCGGTCGATACCAAGCCGAAGCCCAAGCCCGTCGATTACGACACCCCGGTGTGGACCAAGACCAAGGTCGGCGACGGCCCGGCCTTCCCCGGCCGCAAACCCTCCGATACAAGCTACCGCCTGTCGGAAAGCGCCGCCTGGGGCGGGATGGTCGCGCAGGGCACGGTCAGCGAGTCCGAACAGCGCGTCATCAGTCGCATGGCCGATAATGAGGGGCGGCTGGATTCGGTGCAGTCCTACGACAACCAGATCGTCACGGTCGGGTCGATGCAGAAGACAATCAATCCGCAGGGGAGGGGCGAGTTCGCGCGCCAGGTGTTCGAATTCTCGCAATCGAACCCCGACGCCTATGCGTCGCTGTTCACGGAGCAGGGCTGGAGCGTCGAGAATAGCGGGAAGGGGACTGGCGACGGCGCCTATACGATGTCGCTGACCGTCGACGGCACCAAGATGACCGGCAATGCCCTTTCCGCCTACATCAAGGACGAGCAGCACCCCGATCACTGGATGACCGCGCTGTCGCCGCTCCAGAATGCGGGCCGCGATGCGGCTTTCCAGGCGAAGCAGATCGGCGATTTCGTCGCGAGGCTCGACAGCGCGCTGGCCAAGGTGCCGGCCAGCGCGGTGAAGGGGCAGAGCTATACCCGCCCGATTTCCGCCTATGTCACCTCGGAGCAGGGTGCGGCGCTGGTGCTGGACGAGAGCGTCAACCGACCCGCGCACGTGCCGAACACCTTCGGCAAAGCGCTCGACGCGTTTTTCGCGGATAACCCCAAGGCCGAGCGTGATCCGACGCTGTGGACAGCGGCGCAACGCGCGACGTATGAGCCGCGGATCGTTTCCAAGTACGAGGCGCAGCGCCTGGTGTCGCGCATGACCGATCCAGATCAGCGCGCCGCGCATATCACCGGTAAGGGTACGACGCTGAGTGCCGATCCCGGCAGCTTCGTGCGCGTGTCGCGCTGAAGCGCCTCCTCCTCGCGCTGCTGCTCGCCGCGGCCGCGCCGGCGCCGCACGCTTCGACGCGCTACGCGGTGTCCGGCACACCGGGCGCGACCAGCGCGATCACCATCATACCGGGCGGCGGCGGCAGGATCGTGGCGGACCGGCTGCTCGACCGGCCGACGCTGATCGCGAACGAGACGGATGCGTTCAGCGCGAACACGCTGCCGCGCGGCAGTTGCGGCTATGCCGCTGCGGCGCGGCCGTTCACCCGGCTGCGCGGTTATGATCGCAGCGGGCGGCTGGCGTGGAGCTGGGATCTGGCGCGGGAGCAGGTGGCGCTGCGGCTGCTCGGCACCGGCATCGACGATTGCCTGTCGCCCGATCACGCGCATCTGCTGGTCTTGATCTACGGGCTGGCGCCGGGCGATCTGTCGTTCAGCGAAGCGTTGCAAGCGCAGGGTGTGGTCGCGCTGGGACCACGGCACGGCTTCGTCCGTGCCAAGCCGAAGGGCGCGGCCGAAATGTTCGGCAACGCACGCCGCACCAGCGCGATCGGCTGGCGGCCGGGCGCACCTGCGACGCTCGATTATGAGGTCGATGCCGACGTCGATGGCGATGTCGTCAAGGCATCGACGGATTTCAGCACGCCGCTGGCGAGATAATTTCCGCTGGCGTGGCTTGGACCGTAGTAAAAGCAGGCGTGCTCACGCGCCCGCTTTCTCTTGGCGGTAATGATCGAGGTAGTGATCGAGCCGCTCCTCCTTCGCTTTGTCCCAGATGCCGTTGAGGCGCTTGGGCGCATCGTAGGAGAAGTGGAATGTGTACGTGCCCGGCTGGTCGATCTGCAGTTCGAAGCCGCCGAGTACCTCGCCCGCCGCCTTGCGCTGCTTGTAGAGATCGACGATCGCCGCGCGCGCGGCCTCGCTCAGATCGAACTGCGGGTCGCTCAGCGTGCCGGCTGCGTCGCGCGCCACCGCGAAGCTGACCGTGTCGAGCTGGTAGCCGTCGTCCTGCTCGGCGATCTCGACATCGGCGACGATCCGCTCCCACGCGGAGACCGGCACGGTGCGCACAACCTCGATGACGATGCGGTTCTGGAGGTCGGTCAGATCCACGGCTGGTCCTTACTTGTTGACGAAACTCTGCGTGCGCCACTTGCCGTCGTTGACGCGGTACGACGCGATGAAGTCGTCGGGCCGCTTGCTGGCGTTGGCACCCTCATATTTCGCCTCGATCTTCACTTCCACCGTATTGCCGGGCTTCGCGGCAATGTCGGCGACCGTGTTCTCGAAGCGCTTATAGGCGCCGGTGTTGAGGTTGGGGAGCCCATCGCCGATCGGCTTGCCGTTCCCCGGCACCACGTTGAGCCGGTTGGTCTGGCCGCCGAAGCGATCCGCGATGAGGTGGAAGCCGACATCGGTGTCACGGCCTTCATGGCCGATCTGGCTTTGCAGCGGATTGTCGTTGCGACCCGTCGGGGTGAGCGCGATCTTGCCCTCGGCGGTCTGGACGCGGCCCTTGGCATCGGTGGTATAAGCGTAGCTGCCATATTCGTAGCGGGTGTTCGCCGCCGCCTTATTGGCCGATGCGTTGAACTCGGCGGCGGTGGAGAAGCGCTTGACCGCGAGCTTCTCGCCGGCCTGGACCGCCTCGTCGGCGTGTTTGGCGACCGCGCCGGCGACCTCCGCGCTCGCTTTCTCGCCGCCTCGGATCAGCCCCTTGACGGCGTCACCGACGCCAGGGATGAAGCCGACCGCCGAGGCTGCGAGATTCGTCCAGCCGCCCGTTTCACCGTTCCAGATCTGGCCGATCGCATGGGCGGCGTCGCGCACGTCGGCGATCTGCCCGGCGATCGGCACGAAGCCCATCGCGACCTGCCCCGCGGTGGCGGACCAGCTCGGATTGCCGGCGAAATCGCCCTTCACCGCGCCTTCGAAGAACGACCCGATTCCTTCCTGTGAGTCCGCATGAAGCGCAGCGGCGAACTGGCCGCGCTCCACCGGGGTCATCTGCGCTTCGAGCGCGGTGGCGAGCGCCGCCGTCTTGGCTTCGTCACCGCCCGCCTGGGCCTTGACCGCCGCCGCCAGCGCGGGCGCGTCGAGCGCGCCGCCCAAGCGGTTGGCGGCGAGCAGGCTGGCGGCAAGGCTTGCCGATGCGCTGGCGCCGGGCGCGGTTCCGCCGATCCCGGCGGCGTTGGTGGCTTGAACACTCATGACGCTCTCCGCATCCTTTGGAGCCAATCGTTCAGGCGAAGGCCGCGCGCAGCGCAGCCGACTGGGCGACGCGCTGGGCGCCCGCCTCGAGTCCGGCGACCACCCCGAAGAACAGGAAGGTCGACAGCGCCTGGCTGACCTCGCCGAGGCTCGGCATCTCGCTGCCGGGGCCGTAGAGCTGACCCGGACGAGTCATGTCGAGATCGGCCTGGGTCGCCTGCTGTCCGGTCAGTTCGGAGGTCCAGCCGGTCGCCGTCTGGTCGAGGACATAACCGTCGCGCGTGGCGGCATCGAGCGCATAGCCGTCGTGCGACAACGAGACCGAAAGGTCGCCGAGGGTGTTCTGGCTGAGCCCGTTGATCTGGAGCGCCTGATCGCCCTTGGTGATCGTCACCGCGTTGGCGACGTACATGCTCGGATTGGCAGCATATTGTTCGGTATTGATGGTGATCTTGGTGCCGTTGCCGAGCGTGAAGGTGGTGGTGCCCCAGAAATCGAACTTGTGCTCGCCGTTCACCTCGACGTGCGGATCGCCCCAGATCTTGGTGGTCTCGCCGGTGTTGGCGTCGTGGATCACCATTTGCGAGTTGTTCTCGTCGAGTTGCAGCGTGTAGCCATCGCCGAGGTCGACGTCCGCCGTGCCCTGGCCTTGCAGCGTCGCGGTCCATTCGGCGCCGGGGGTCGGCGCGAATTCGGGTGCGGCGCTCGCCTGTTCGGGCTGCTGCATCGTGCCGCCGCGCATCGCCAGCAGCATCGGCAGCACCGCGAAGGCGAAGGCGTTGGCGACGAGCGGGTTGACGGCGGTGCCGAGGACGCCGGGGGAAAGCTGGATCGCCTGTCCCTCGACGGCGCGGTTCGGCGCGGTTTGCGGGGCAAGCGTCGCCTGGAGCGTCAGGCCGGTGTTGAAGAGCAGGTCGGTCATCATGCCATCTCCTTGTGCCTGGCCCGCCGCGTCCGGCATGCGGGCGGGTGGGTTAGCGTGCGTCGCTGATCGTCGCCGCCGCGCGTTCGAACGAGGCGCTGACCGCCTCGATATCGTGAGCATTGAAGTCGGCGATCGCGCTGTCGACTCGGTCCAGCGTGCGGCCGTCGGCGAACGCGGCCATGTCGGCGGCGACGGCGCCGGCGAAACTCTCCATCGCGCGGTACAGCGTGCCGACGGCGGCCGGGTTGCCGTTCGGGAATGCCGCCGCGACCGTGTCGGCGAGCGCACGTACGCCGTAATTTTCAGCAACGTTGCCGGGCCGGGCGGGGGCGAGCAGCAACTGGCCAGCGATATGTCCCACCACCGCGACCGCGATCGAGCGCGCGCTCGCCTGGGCGACGTCTGCGCCACCGCTATCGCCAGCGCGGCCAAGCGCGCTGATCTGGGAGGCGGAAATCGGGGCGATCGTCATGGTCTCATCTCGTCGGTTGATGCGAGAGTAAGACCATATTCGACGGTGGATTGGGCTCCGCGATCCGATTAGGCGGCTAGTCGGATCGACTAGCCGCCACCGTCTTCAATAATACCCGGCCGCGCGGCAGAGCCGGAACAGGTGTTGGGTCGCCGGGTGATCCATGCCGAGGTTCGAGGCGACGGTGTAGCGGCGCGCGCATTTCGCGCGAGCGCTTGCTTCCGAAGTGCTCATCGGTGGTGCGCGGCGCGTGCCGCGATGTCGCAGGCTGTGTTGCACCGCCGCGCCGCCGGCCCAGCCGGTCATCGCCCCGGGGTCGAGCGCGGGGCCGATATCTTGCGCGAACACCGGGAGGGGCAGGGCGGCGATGGCCAGCGCCAAGGCAAGGATGCGGGTCGCCCGTTTCATGCCGGCACCAGCCCCTGATCGGTCAGCGCCATGCCGCGCAGATCGAAGCCGTAGGAATTGCGTGCGCCCTGCGCGACCGTTTCCGCGATCTTGGGGCGAAGCTCAGGGTTCTTCTTCGCCTGCTCGGCGACGCTGCTCAGGATCATGGCCTGGATCAGGTTCGCCTCGCTGAGTTGCTGCTTCATCGCGTCGCTTGCACTAGCGAATTCCGGGGTCGCGCCGATCGCGCGGGCGAGTTGGTCGCGCAGGCCGTGCAACTGGCCCGGCGTAGGGTCGCTGGTATCGGCGCGGATCGTGTACCAGGCGGTGGCCAGATACACGGCCAGCGCGTCAGCGACATTGGTGGTGCGCATGCCGTATCGGTCCATCCATTTCTGCGCCTCGGCCATCACGTCGGTGGTGGCGAGGAGATGTTCGAGTTGGCTGGCACCCTGCGGATCTACCACACGCGTCTTCGCGATGAATTGTGCGTAATTGGCTTTGCGCACCGCCGGATCGGGCCGGAACGACACCGCGGCCGTCGGCGGCAGCGGGGCGTCGGAAGCATGCGGCGTGGCGAGCAGACCGCGCATTGGCAGCGGCGCCTGTGCCGCGCGCCGTTCGAGATCGTGCTGGACGGCGGCGCCCCCGGCCCAGCCGACCATCAAGCCTGGGTCCAGCGCCGGGCCGATATCCTGCGCAGCGGCGGGGGCCGAGCCGCAGGCGGCGGCGAGGATGAGCAAGGTTCGCGAAAAACGCATGGCCAATCTCCAGACAATCGGGAATCGTTGCTGAAAAGAAACGGGGCTCCACGACCTTCGTCGTGGAACCCCGCGAGGAAAACACTTTTGCGGTGAAGCGCTTACTGCTTGCGGGCAGTCGACGACATACCTTCGCCGATCGACTTGAGCGCGGTGCTCGCGGCGTTGAACAGGATACTGAACTGCTGCGACAAAGCGCTGAACTTCGTGGTGATGTCCGGCGTATCCTTGCTGATCTTGCCGGCCATGTCGTTCATGTCCTGCGCCATGCCGTTGAGCTGCTTGCCCAGCGCCTCGGCGATCGCCATCAGCCAGCCGCCCTTGTTCGCGACCTTTTCGCCCTGCTTGCCGAGATCGACCGCCATGTCGTTGATCGAATCGTTGATGGTGCGCTGCAGGTCGCCTTCCTGCGCCGGGCTGCCACCGAACGCATCGGAGAAGCCGCTGACCGCTTCTTGCACGTTCTGGAACGCGCCGGCCTGATCGCCCATCGCGCCAGCGAAAGCGCCCTGCGCGAGATCGATGGTCGATTGCGGCAGGCCGAGCTGCTGGCCGAGCTGCTGGATGACCTGCTGGCCGATCGACGACGCGAGCGTCTTTACCGCCAGCGCGGCCCAGCCGGTCGGGCCGGTCGCCAGCATGGCTAGGTTGGCCGGGTTTGTGAACACGTTGGTAATGCCACCGAGAAAGCTCATCATGTCCTCCAACGATTGAGGGGCGGCCCTGAGGGGGAGTGGGGTTGCCGCCGTTTGCGAAATTGTCCGCCGGGTGATCCGACGCCGATCCTTATCCGCGCTTTTGCCGTCGTCCGCGCTCACCGATCCGACTAGCGGCCTAGTCGGATCGCTTAGGTGAGCGGGTGGAAGAGCAGTCCCGCCAGCGCGTTCAGTTCGCGCACGCCGTCGAGTTCGAGTTTGCGGCACATGTTGTTGAGGTGGACGCGCACGGTATTCTCGCTGATCGCGAGTAACGTCGCGATGTCGGCATTGGCACGACCCCAGCCGAGAAAGCGCAGCACCGCGACTTCGGACTTGGTCAGCGTCGCGATGCTGTCGAGATGCCGTTCGGGGATGCGCGCGCGGGGGATGCGGAAATCGCCGACACTGCGCTCCTCCTCGGCAGCGCGGTCGTCGGCCTTGCGCAGCAGCCGCATCAACTCGCGCAGCCGCGCTTCCTCCTCCAGGTCGATGCCGAGCGCGGGCGCGTTCATCGTGCCAGCACCTCGACGAGCTGCCGCGCGACGTCGCTGCGGCTCGCCACCTCGGTGATGACGGCCTGGGCGAAGGCGGGGATCAGCGTGACCAGCAAGATCGTCGCCGCCCAGCTCTTGAGCGAGAGCGACAGCGTGAACACGTTGAGCTGCTGCGCGAACCGGTTAAGCAGGCCGAGCCCGGCGTCGATCACGTACAGCAAGGTCAGGACGGGCGCCGCGAACAGCATCGCGAGCATCACCAGCCGGCCGAATTCGCCTTCGAACAGCAGCAGCCCGTGCATGTCGAGATCGGGCCAGTCGGCCGCCATCGGCCAGATCGCATAGCTCTGCATGATCGCGCCGACGAACAGCGACAGCCCGCCCACCGACATGAACACCACGTTGGCGAGGCGCCCGAGCAGCGCGCCATTGAGCGAGGTCTGGTTACCGCCGAGTGGCTCGACGATCTGGCCGATGGTGGAGCCGATCTTGGCGTCGATGATCTCGCCCGCCGCCTCCATCGCCCACAGCATCGTTCCGAAGAAGAAGCCGATCACGACACCGACCACCGCCTCCTTGAGCAGCAACCGGACCCACCCGAACGCGCCGAGCAGCGCTGGCTCGACATGCGGCTGCATCGTGAACGCGACCCCGCCGAGCGTGAGGATGATGCAGTTGCGCACCGTGGACGGGATCAGATCCTGTGCGAACATCGGCACCAGCGCGAAGGCGAAGCCGAACCGCGCCGATGCGACTGCCACCAGCAGGATCTGGTCGAACCACGCGCCCCCTGCGGTCATCCGCGCACCATGCCGGCGAAGCCGCTGAAGATCGTGTCGGCGAACTGGTAGAGGCTGCCCGCGAGCAGCGAGGCGGTGACGAACAGCGTCGCGACGATCGAGAAGAACTTGAGCGTATATTGCAGCGTCTGTTCCTGAAGCTGCGTCGCCGCCTGGATGATGGCGACGAGCAACCCCACCGCCGACGCGGCAATGATCGGCGGTGCGGAGAGCAAGAGCACCAGCCACAGCGCCTGCACGGTGATGTTGACGATCGAATCGGTCATGCGCGTGCCCCCGCGCCGCCCGGCGAGAGCGACGCCGCGCGATCGATGCGGCGCACGTCACACATAGCTCAGCACCAGCCCGTGGCTGATCTTCACCCAGCCATCGACCAGCACGAACAGCAGCAGCTTGAACGGCAGCGAGATCGTCACCGGCGACAGCATCATCATGCCAAGCGCGAGCAGGATGTTGGAGATGACGAGATCGATGATCAGGAAGGGCAGGAAGATGAGGAAACCGATCTGGAAGGCGACGGTGAGTTCCTTCACCACGAACGCCGGGATGACGATGATGAAGTCGCTCGCCGAGGCCACCTGCGTGCCGCTCTTCTGTGCGACCCGCTGCTCGGTCCGCAGGAAGAACTCGCGCTCGGCGGGGTCGCTGTGTTTGAGCAGGAAGGCGCGCAGCGGTTCCTTGGCCTTGTCGGCGGCGGCGAACAACTGGTCGGTCTGCGCGGGCACCTTGGTCGTGCCGGCAGACGCCTGCATCTGCTGCATCGTCGGGTACATCACGTAGAGCGACAGGATCAGCGCGAGCCCGTTGAGCACCATGTTGGGCGGCACCTGCTGCAGCCCGAGCGCGTTTCGGATCAGGCTGAGCACCACCACGATCTTGGTGAAAGACGTTACCATCACTGCGAAGAAGGGTGCGAGCGCGAGCAGTACGACGACGACCAGCGCCGAGCCGGGTGTGAATTGCGAGAGATCCATCACGCATCGCCCGCGATGAGCACGCCGTAGCCGTCGCCGATCGCGACGAGCGTGCCGCGCGCGAGGGGGCGGCCGCTGGCGAGGATCCGCACCGCGATACTGCCGCCGTCGCTGCCGATCGGCAGCACCGCCCCTTCGCGCAGCGCTTGCAGGCGGTCGAGGGGCACAACGCTGTCCTCGATCTCGATGGTGAGCGGAACGTTGAAGGTGGCATCGGGCGCCGGCTGCGGCGCGGGGGCTGCGGAACTATCCTGCATCAAAGGCTCCTCGGGCGGGGTCACGCGGGGATGAAACGAGCGGCGGCCGGATCGAACCGGCCGGCGAGCGGGGCTTGGCCGGACACGTGCAGCGTCGCGGCGAGCGGATTTTCGAGCAGCAGCAGGTCGCCCGGCGCGAGGCTGGCGGCGGCGTGCGGCGCGAGGCGCGGCCCGGCGATCCGCACCGCCACGCGCACACTGACGCCGCCCAACAGTTCGGGCGCGAACTCGGGCGCGGCGGGGTGCAGCATGAGCGTGAGCGGCAGCGCGAGCAGCAGGCGCTGGCGCGCGATACCCTCGGCGAGCGCCGTCACCTCCACGATCGGCGTGTGCGCGGGCGCCTCCACCAGCCGCTCGGGCACGAGCGCGATGCCGAGCCCGAGTTCGATTTCGCGGAGCAGCGGCTCGCATGCCTCAAGCGCCTCCGCCGCGGTGGGGCCGTCGTCAGCGAGGAGACGCGCGTCGCGGCCGTCGCGCAGCAGCAGCGCGAACGCAGCCTCGTTCGCACATGCATACCACCAGCGTGCGGTCGACGGCGCGGCCGGGATGCGCGCGACGAGCGTTCCGTCCGCACAGCGCCGCCCGGACAGCGCGGCAGGCACCGTCTCGCGCAGGCGCGCTTCGGCGGGATCGAGCCGGGGCAGGCGATCGAGCATCATCGTAGATCCTCCTGGGCGATGGCACCGGGGTCATCCTCGGGCCAGCGGGCGAGCAGGCTGATGCCGCCGGCGGTCACGCCGAGCAGCATCGTCTCGCCGCGTACCGCAACCATCACCACGCGCTCGGTCTGGCCGAGCGGCATCGCGCGCAGGAAGCGGATCGGGCGCTCGCCGCCGTCCTCCTTGCCCTGGAAACGATCCTGCCAGGTGCGCAGCGCCTTGAGCAGCACCCAGGCGAGCCCGAGCACGACTGCGAGCGCGATCACCACCGCGAACAGGCTGGAGAGCAATGCGCCGGTCATAGTCCGAACTCCTGCGCGTCTTCGCGGTGCAGTGGCGCATCGCCAGCGCGGGCGCGCTTTGCCCATAGGATGATCTCGGCAATCGCATCGAACAGCGGCTCGGGTATGATCGCGCCCGCCTCGCCGGTGGCGAAGATGGTGCGGGTAAGCCCGATGTTGCGCACGATCGGCACGCCATTTTCCTCGGCACGGGCGCGCATCGCGGCGGCAAGCGGCCCTTCGCCCTTGGCCGCGATCACCGGCACCGGGCAGGCGCCCGGATCATAGTCGAGCGCGATCGCGAGATGAGTCGGGTTGACGAGTAGCACGTTGGCCGCGCCAGCCGCGCCGATCGCGTTCTGGTTGGCATATTCCTCGTGCATCTGGCGGCGCTGCTGCCGCAGCAGCGGATCGCCCTCGCTATCCTTATGCTCCTGCCGGATGTCGCGGCGGCTCATTTTGAGCTTCTTGATGAACGTGTGGTGCGCGTAGATCCGGTCGGCGAACGCGACGAGCAGGAACACCGCGGTCGTCCAGCCGATCAGTTGCAACGTCACCGATTGGCTGAGCGCGAAGATCTGCGCGGCGACCTGCGGGCCACTCGATTGTACCGGAGACCATGCGGCGGCGTTGAGCAACTCGCCGAGCGCGCCGAACGAGCCGCGCATTACCGCCACGACGATCGCGAGGATCAGCAGCGCCTTGACCAAGGTCTTCGCGAGCTCGACCAGATTGTCCATGCTGAACATCTTCTTGAGCCCCTCTATGGGGTTCATCTTGTCGAGCGTCGGCTTCATCTTGTCGGTGGTGAGGATCACGCCGGTCTGGAAGAACTCGGCGGCCAGCCCGGCGATCGCCGCCGGCACCAGCGTCATCGCGGCGATGCCGAGCAGCAGCGTGACCGCGTTCCAGCCGACCAGCGGCAAGGCCGTGGCGAACGGCACCGTGACCGCGCGATCGAGCGTCATCGTCGTGAAATCGGCGATGCGGCCGCCGAGCAGCCCCGCCGCCGTCGCGAACAGCGCCAGCCACACGACCATGCCGAGCGCCGCGCCAAAATCCTTGGACTTGGCGACGTCGCCCTTCTTGCGCGCATCGCGCAATCGCTTCGCGGTCGGCTTCTCGGTCTTGTCGCCGCCGTCGTTCTTGTCGGCCATAATAGCTTCCCGGATCGGGCGCGATCATCGCGCCGACTTTGGGCATCCCGTCACGCAAGTATTACGCGACATTCAAGACTTTCGGTCAGGCAATTCGGATAGAAAAATCGAAGTAAAAATGCCACCGGCTCCGAGAAGGTCAATACAAATGTTACAAGACACGATGAGCTGTGTGGCTTTTACAGATATTGCGATTCCGGAATGATTCTTCGCAAAAACGTAGCAAATCTGCAACAGTCAAGGGGATTGCGATGAATGGGGCCGGAATGGCTCAACTCGTCGCAAAAAGCATAACGGCTCGTCGCCAAGCGGTTCCATTACAATCATTTGACCGACTAGCCGTTGGCGCAAGACACGTGCCGTCACGCTACGGACACATGTCGTAACAGGGATATCACCACAGGTCACAGTGCAGGCAGGGCGCCACGACGGGCATCGGGCGCCTGGACAAGACGGTTCGGATCGACATTCCGCCGGGTTCCTTAAGTTGGATCGGAGACCGCTTCGTGACGAAGAACGCTATCCGCACTACCGTTTATAGTTTGGCTGCTTCCACTTTGATTGCTGCGTGCGGTTCAACGTGCTTGGCGCGGCCGATCAAAGATACCGATCTCTTCGCGAAATGTCCGCTCACGGCGAATCTGCGCGTGGCGGACCCGCGCACGTTGAACGAGTTCGAGTCGCTCGAAGCGTGTCGTGACACGATTGTCAGCCAGGCGCCCGCCGATGTGCCGGACGATACGGGCGTTGTTCGCATCATTGGCGTGAAAGCGAAGCCCGCGCCGCGCGGCAAGCGGGCCGCGCCAAGAGACGCGGCTGGCGGCGTGACCAAGGCAAGCTGGTCGGCCACGCTCAGCCCGTTCGATCGCGACGTGGCGCGCACCGCCGCCGCCTATCGGATCGATCCGCTGTTCCTTCATGCCATCATCCGCACCGAATCCGGCTATCGCCCGGCCGCGGTGTCGCATGCCAAGGCGGTGGGACTCATGCAGATCATGCCGGCGACCGGCGCGACGCTCGGCGTGCGCACCGCTGGCCTGTACGAACCCGCCACCAACATCGACACCGGCGCGCGGCTGCTCAAACGGCTGCAACGCCGCTACGGCCGCGACTTCGGGCTGATCCTCGGCGCATACAATGCCGGCGAGGGTGCGGTTGCGCGCTACGGCAACCGCGTGCCGCCCTATCGCGAGACGCGTGCCTATGTCGGCACGGTGATGGGCCGCTACCAGGCGTTGCGCGCCGCGTCGTTCAGCGCGGGGGTGGCGCGGTGAGCGCCGTCACGCTGTTGCGCCGACTGCCGCGCACCTCGCTGCGCGCCGCCGATCTGCTGCTGGTCGGCGCGCTGGTCGCGGTGATCGGGCTGCTGATCCTGCCGCTGCCGCCGCTGGTGCTCGACGTGCTGATCGCCACCAACATGACCGTCGGGGTGCTGCTGCTGCTGAGCACGCTGTACGTCACCAAGCCGCTCGATTTCTCGACCTTCCCGTCGGTGTTGCTGCTGACGACGCTGTTCCGCCTCGCGATTTCGATCGCGACGACGCGGATGATCCTCGGCCATGCCGAAGCCGGGCATATCGTCCGCCAATTCGGCGAGATGGTGGCGGGCGGCAATCTGATCGTCGGGCTGGTCGTGTTCCTCATCATCACCATCGTTCAGTTCGTGGTGATCTCCAAGGGCGCCGAGCGGGTTGCCGAAGTCGCCGCGCGCTTCAGCCTGGATGCGATGCCGGGCAAGCAGCTCTCGATCGACAGCGATCTGCGTTCCGGCCTGATCGGCAAGGACGAGGCGCGCGCACGTCGCCGCACGCTCGAGAACGAAAGCAAGCTGCACGGTAGCCTCGACGGCGCGATGAAGTTCGTGAAGGGCGATGCGATCGCCTCGATCATCATCGTGCTGGTCAACCTGATCGGCGGCCTCGCGGTCGGCGTGTTCTCGCACGGCATGCCGGCGGGCGAGGCGATCACGACCTATTCGATCCTGACGATCGGCGACGGGCTGGTTGCGCAGTTGCCGGCGTTGTTCAGCGCGATGGCGGCTGGCCTGCTCGTCACGCGCACGACCGACGAGGAGGACGAGCGCGATCTCGGGCCGACCATCGCGCGCCAGATTGCCAGCAAGCCGCGCGTGCTCGGCATCGCCGGGGCGCTGTGCCTGTTGCTCGCGATCATCCCCGGCTTCCCGACCCTGGTGTTCGTCGCGCTCAGCGCGGCGCTGTTCGCGGGCGGCGCATGGAACCACCCGGTCTCCAACGCGGCGATCCGCGCGCGGCTCGCCCGCTTCGACAGCGCGCCCGCGCCGGTGCCGGAGAGCGTCGAGGCCAAACCGGCGCCGCTGCGCGCGGTGCGTCCGCTGGTGCTCGAAGTCGCCGCGCCCGGCCTTACCGGGCCGCGCGTCGCAGCGCTGTCCCAGGCGGTGACGGCGGTGCTGGAGCGCACGCAGGCGCGGCTCGGCCTTCCGGTTCCGCCCGCCGAGATCGTGCCGAGCGCGGTCGCGCCGGGTGAACCGGGCAAGTGGGCGCTGTTCCTGTATGACGCGCCCGCCGCGAGCGGGGTGATCACGCACGAAGATTTCGAGGACCGGCTGTGCGACGATGTCGAGCGCGTGCTGCGCCGGCATGTCGGCCAGTTCCTCGGCCTTCAGGAAGTGACCGGCATCCTCAACGGGATCGGCACCGACTTCCCCGATGTCGTCAAGGAAGTGGTGCGCGCGGTGCCCGTCACCCGCATCGCCGAGATCCTGCGCCTCCACGCCGAGGAGGAAGTGCCGATGCGCAACATGCGCGACGTGCTCGAGGCGATCGCCGAGGCCGGGCAGAACGAGCGCAATGCGATCCCGCTCGCCGACCTTACCCGCGTTGCGCTCAAGCGTTATATCGCGCCGCCGTACCTCACCGCCGACGGGCGTTTCCGCGTGCTGGTGATCGGCACCACGCTCGAACGCTTCTGCCGCGACAACATCCGCATGCTCGACGGCGTGGCGCGGCTCGCGATGGAGCCTGACCATGCGCGCACGATGATCGGCATGATCCGCCGCGAGGTGGCCGAGAGCGGCGCCCGCGCCGTCGTCACCGCCTACGACCTGCGCCGGCCGCTCCGCCGTCTGCTCGCCGCCGACCTGTTCGAGCTGCCGGTGCTCGCGTTCAACGAATTGATGACCGACGTGCCGCTCGACGTCGCCGGTCAACTCGACCGGACGCCGATCGCGATCGAGGATGCCGACACGGTGTGGGCGGCCGAATGATGCGCGCGCTCCGTGACCTGTCGCGCGTCGGCGCCGGGCTGGGCTGCATGGTGCTTGCCGCCACGCCGAGCCTCGCCGGGCCGATCCCCTTCACCGCCAAGCCGGTCGCGATCGAGGCGCGCGATCAGGATATCGGCACTTTCCTCAACCAGTTCTTCGCCGCGGCTGGCCTGCCGGTGGTGGTCAGCACCGAATTGAGCGGCAAGGTCAACGGCCGTTTCACCGGCGCGCCGGCCAGCGTGTGGGCAAACGTATCGCGTGCGTTCAACCTGGTCGGCTACCATGACGGCGCGACGGTGGCGGTCTATGCCGCGAAGGACGTGCAGAGCCGCACCGTGGCGGTGCCCGCCGGCCGCGCGCAGGAACTGGCGAGCGCGATCGCGCGCGCCGGGCTTGCCGATGACAACAACCATGTCCGCGTCACCTCCGCGCAGTCGCTGCTCGCGACCGGGGTGCCCAAGTTCGTCGATCAGGTGCAGCAACTCGCCGCCGCCCTGCCGGCCGCGCCGGGTGCGGGGCAGGGCGGCATCGACCGGATCAGCCCGTCACGCGCCGCGATCGCGCCGGTCGACGCGGTCGAACCCTACGAATTGCGCGTCTTCTACCTCAAATACGCCCGCGCCGACGACACCATGCTCGATGCGGGCGGGCGTGAGACCAAGGTGCCCGGCGTCGGATCGACGCTCAGCAAGATCATGGGCGACGGCCAGCCGGTGGCGGGTTCGGTGACCGGCCAATATGGCAGCCGCCGCATCCGCCAGAGCCAGCCGCGGCTGATGGGCCGCGGGCTCGATGCGGTCGATCCCGATGCGGCGCAAGCCTCGCCGACGGCGCCCTATGACGATGAATATCTAGGTCTGCCGCCGGCGCAGGGCAACGCCGTGGCTTCGGCCGCCGCCGGCGCCAATGGCCGCTATGTCCAGTCTGGCCCGCGCATCAGCATCGACCCGTCGCTCAACGCCGTGATCGTGCGCGACCGGCCGGAGAACATGCCGGCCTATGAGGGGCTGGTCAAAGCGCTCGATATCGCGCCGCAGGTGGTCCAGCTCGAAGCGACCATCATCGATCTCAACATCGACAAGGCGCGCGAACTCGGCATCAACTGGCGCGTGCAGAGCCAGGGCTTCAACGCCCTGTTCGGCGGCGACCTGACCCAGCGCAGCGGCAATGCCGCGAACGACATCGCCAATTTCGGCAGCGCCAACAACGGCCTGTCACTCTCCAGTGTGATCGGCGCGCACCGCGAGCTGATCTCGCGCATCACCGCGCTCGAACAGAAGGGCGCGGCGCGGATCGTGTCGCGGCCGCAGCTCGTCACGCTCGCAAACGTGGAGGCGGTGTTCGATCGCACCCAGACCTTCTACGTGCGCGTCGCCGGCGACCGGCAGGTCGATCTGTTCAACGTGACCGCGGGCACCGTGCTGCGCGTCAACCCGCATGTGCTCACCGAGAACGGTGCCCCGCGCATCCGTATGGTGGTGGCGGTGCAGGACGGCACGATCCTCGACAACCGCGTCGATCGCATCCCCGTGGTGGAGAATGCCAGCGTCAACACGCAGGCGCTGATCAACGAAGGCGAGAGCCTGTTGCTGGGTGGCCTCACCGTCAACGCGAAATACGATGCCGAGAGCAAGATCCCGATCGTCGGCGACATCCCGGTGCTGGGCGAGCTGTTCAAGAGCCGCTCGAAATCGTCGTCGCGGATCGAGCGGCTGTTCCTCATCACCCCGCGCGTGGTGCGGCTCGATCAGGTCGCGACCGCCGCGGCCGTGACGACCACGCCCCTCATCCCCGGAGCCAAGCCATGACCAAGCCCCCGACCGTCACCGGCGACGTGCTGCGCATCATCGGCGGCCGTCTGGATGGCAAGGAATATCCGCTCATGCCCGGCGCGCGCATCCTGATCGGGCACGCGCTGGCGAGTGACGTGGTGCTGCGCGGCGCGGGCACGCGTGAGCTGTGCGTCGAACTGCGGGTCGCGGCCGACGCGGCGGTGGTGCATGTCGTGTCGGGCACGATTGAGCTGCTCGGCCGCCCGCTCGCCGCCGGCGATGAGGCGATGCTGCCCGCCTATCTGCCGTTCCGCTTCGGCGAGTTTCTCGTCGCGCACGGCGGCGCCGGGTCGGCGCGCTGGGCCGAGGCGGAGAGCGTCGGCGGCGGGCGGTGCGGCGCTCCGGTCACACCGCTGCCGGTGCCCCGCCTCGGTGATCGGCTGGTCGCGCAGGGCCGTGCTCAGGCCGCGCGGGTGGTGGAGCGGTTCGGAGGGCGGCGACTCGCGCTCGCGGCGGTGTCGGCAGTGTTGCTCACAGCGGCGGTGCAGCCGGTCGGCGCGCTCATCTCTGATCGCGAACACTCGCCCGAATCGCTCGCACAGACGCTCGAACAAGGCGGCTTCCACAGCCTCAAGGTCAGCGCCGATCCGGTCGGCGGGCTGATCGTGCATGGCGCGGTCGCGCGCGATGGAGATCTCGCGCGTCTGCGCACGCTGGTCGCGACCCGCGACGTGCCGGTGGTGCTCGATGTCACGTCCTCGGCTGCGCTCGCGACGGCGGCGGCGGACGTGCTGCAAGCGCAAGGGGTGCAGGCGAAGGCGGCACCGGCGGGCGCGGGCGGCATCGTCGTGACCGCCGCCTATATGCCGACCGACACGCAGGAGCGGCTGCGCAAACTGCTGTCGAACGACGTGCCCGGCCTCCAGCGCGTTAGCTTCCGCACCGACGACGCGCTCGGCGACAACCCGCTGCAAAGCTATTTCGCGCGGAGCGGCGCCGGGCTGGTGACCGTGGTGGAAGACCCCGGCTACATCGCCACAGCCGACGGTTCGCGCTGGTTCCCCGGCGCGACGCTCCCGACCGGGCACAAGCTCGTCGCGATCACCGACGGCCGCATCCGTTTCGAAAAGGACGGCCGCTTCGAAGACGTCCGCCTCTGACTCACTCAAGGAGAAGTGCCATGACGACGATCAACACCGGACTCACGCTCTCGAACCTCGCCGCCGCCCCGGCATCCGGGCGACTCTCTTCGCAGAACAGCTCGTCCGACAATTGGTTCGAAGCGTTCGCCAACGCCTGGGGTCAGGCGCTCGACAAACAGGCGTCGGTGATCGAGCAGCAATCGGGCGCGATCAGCGAAGGCGGCGACCAGCCGTCCGACATCACCAAGCTGACCGCCGAATCGATGAAGATGAGCTTCCTGTCGGAAAGCTCGCACAGCTCGATCGATAGCGTGTCCAAATCGCTCGAGACGATGGCGCGGAAGTCCTGACGATGACGGTCGAAGCGATCGCGGCGACCACCGCCGCACCGCCGCCGCGCGTGACCGATCTCGCGCCTGCCATGCCGCAGGCGCCGGGGCTCGGCACGCAAGTGCAGTTCGAAGGCGCGATGCACCAGGCGGCGGCCCCGCAGGCCAGCCACGACGTGCCGCCCGCCGTCAAAAACATGCTCGACACGCTCGACAAGGTCGATGGCGAAGCCAAGGGCATCGCCGATTATGCGCGCACAGCCGAACAATCGGGCGGCAAGCTGACCCCCGGCGAGATCGTGCAACTGACGATGCGCTGCCAGGAATTCGCGTTCCACGCGCAGCTTTCGTCGAGCATCGCCAATCGCAGTTCGGACGGCATCCAGCAGCTTTTCCGCCAGCAGGGCTGAGCCGGGAGGGAGAGGACCATGACAGACGCACTTACGGCGTGCCGCCGCTGGGTGGTGTTCGCACTGATGCCGCTCTTGCTGCTGTCCGCGTGCGGCAAGCAGGAAGTCTATGGCAAGCTGAAGGAAGCCGAAGCCAACGAGATGATCGCGGTGCTGCGCACCGCCGACGTCGACGCGAGCAAGACCAGCGGCGCCGACGGCAACTGGAGCGTCGCGGTCGCGCCCGACCAGTTCTCGCGCGCGGTGCAGGTGTTGCGCTCGAACGGTTTGCCGCGCGATAGCTTCGCCACGCTCGGCACGGTTTTCGAGAAGAAGGGCTTCGTGTCCTCTCCGGTCGAGGAGCGCGCGCGGCTGATCTATGGGCTGTCCCAGGAGCTGAGCCATACCGTCAGCGAGATCGATGGCGTCGTCGAAGCGCGCGTCCACCTCGCCATCCCGCAGCCCGATCCGCTGTCCGAGACGATGAAGCCGTCGTCGGCGGCGGTCTTCATCAAATATCAGCCCGGCTTCGACGTGCGCAGCCAGACCGGCGCGATCAAGGCGCTCGTCACCAACAGCATCGAGGGGCTGAGCTACGACAAGGTGTCGGTGGTGATGGTGCCGAGCCAGATCGCCGCGCCGGCGCCCGCGATTTCGATGCAGACGATCGACACGCCTGTCGTGCGGCTCGGGTTGATCGCGGCGGCGCTGCTCGCGGCGGCGGCTGCGCTGTTCTGGCCGCGTCGCCGGCGTGCTGCCAGTACCAACCTGCCGGTGCCGGCCGAGTGAGCGGCGCCGACGCCCGGCGGCGGCTGGTGGCGAGCGCGATGCTCGCGCGCCAGCTCGATCCGATGGCGCGACGCGCGGCGGCGTTGCTCGGCGCGCGCGGGCGCACCCCGCCGACGCTCGCCGATCTCGCCCAATGGCCGCGCTGGCCGACACTCGACGGAGATGCGCGGTCCCGCATCTTCGCGCTCGCCGCGTTGGTCGCGGGGCGAGACCGGCTCGCGCGCGAGATCGACGGCGAGCGGCTGCGCGATGTCGCCGCGCTGGTGGGTGAGGACGCGCTCGAGGCGGTGCTTGCGCTGCCCCCGGGCGGCGACCGCGTGCTCGACCCACCCAAAATGCTGCCCGCCGCCGGGCGCGCGCTCGCGGAACAGGCGCTCCCGCCGACGCTGGCGCAGCGGCTCGGCCGGTGCGGACGCGATCTGCCGCAAGGCGACGGGTTCGTGCGCGCGGCGGAGCGAATCGCGGAGGCTGCCGCATGACCTTCTATTTCCTCCACAATGACGGCGCGGCGCTGATCGCGACCGACCAGCCGGTGGTTCGCGCCGGCGATGTGGGCACGCTCGCCGAGGCGCGCGACCTGCTCGCGACGGTGCGAGCCTACGCGGCGGACAACGCCGCGCGCCTCACGGCCGAGACACAGGCGGCAATCGAGCGTGGCCGCGCCGAGGGTGTCGCTGACGGTCGCGCCGGCTTCGTCGCGGCCATCGCGGAGCTCACGGCGCAGGCAACGCAACGCGAACGCGAGCGTGAGGGTGAACTCGCCGCGCTCGCGCTCGCCGCGGTCCGCCAGATGCTCGGTGCGATCGGCGACGCGGCGGTTACGGCGGGGCTGGCCTGCCGGGCGGTCGCGGCGGTGGCGCCTGGGGGGACGATCACGGTCGAAGTGCCGCCGGCGCTCCAGCAGCCGGTGATCGATGCGCTCGCCGATCAACACGGCGACGGCGCGGTGCAGGTCGTCGCCGATGCCGCGCTCGAGATCGGCCAATGCCGTGTGAGCGGTGCGGACGGGCGCATCATCGCCGACCTTGGTGTGCAACTCGCCGCGCTCGCCGAACGCTGGGAGCTCGCCGATGTCGCTTGACGCGGCGCCTCCCGAAACACGGCTTTCGCAGCTTTTCGAGCGGCTCGACGCCGCGCCCGCCTTCGAGCAACGGGGGCGCGTGAAGGGTGCGATCGGCACCGCGATCCGGGTGAGCGGCATCACCGCACGGATCGGCCAGACCTGCGCATTGCTCGATCGCGCCGATCAGCCCGCGCTTCTCGCCGAAGTGGTCGGCATCCACCAGGGCGAGACGATCCTCGCGCCGCTCGGCGACTTGCGCGGGCTGTCGGTTGAAACCGAGGTGGTGGTGCGGCTTGGCGAAGACAGCGTTCCGGTCGCGCAAAGCCTGCTCGGCCGCGTGCTCGACGCGCGGCTCCAACCGCTCGACGATCTGCCGCTGGTCCGCGCCGAGTCGACCCAGCCGCTCTACGCCGACGCGCCCAACCCGATGCGGCGTGCGCGGATCGAGCGCCAGATCGAGACAGGCGTGCGCGCGATCGATGGCGTGCTGCCGATCGGGCGAGGGCAGCGCGTCGGCGTGTTCGCGGCGGCCGGCGGCGGCAAGTCGACGCTGCTCGGCACGCTCGCGCGCCAGACCGAGGCCGACGCGATCGTCATCGCGCTGATCGGCGAGCGCGGGCGCGAAGTGCGCGAATTCATCGAAGACAATCTGGGCGAGGCCGGACTCGCGCGGTCGGTGCTGATCGTGGCCACCTCGGACCGGCCCGCGCTCGAACGCGTCCGCGCCGCGCACGCCGCCACCGCGATCGCCGAGGGATTTCGCCGTGACGGCAAGCATGTGCTGCTGCTGATGGACTCGGTGACGCGCTTCTCGCGCGCGCTGCGCGAGATCGGGCTGTCGGCCGGCGAGCCGCCGGTGCGACGCGGCTTCCCGCCGTCGGTGTTCGCCGAATTGCCGCGGCTGTTCGAACGTGCCGGCACCGATGCGCGCGGCGCGATCACCGGCATCTACACCGTGCTGCTCGAGGATGAGGAGGATGATCCGGTCGGCGAGGAGGTGCGCTCGCTGCTCGACGGGCACATCATCTTGTCGCGCAAGCTGGCGGCGCGCGGCCATTATCCGGCGATCGACGTGCTGGTGAGCCAGAGCCGGCTGACCACGCAATTGGTTTCCAGCGAGCAGCAACGCGCTGCGATGGGACTGCGCGCGCTGCTCGCCAAGCTCGACGAGATCGAGCTGATCGTCCAGGTCGGCGACTACAAGCCGGGGCAGGATGCGCTCGCCGATCGCGCGCTGGCCGCCAAGCCGGCGCTCGACGAGTTCCTGCGCCAGCCCACGCGCGACCGCTGCGATCTCATCAAGACACAGACGATGCTGAGGGGATTCGAGCCATGAGGGACCAGATCGACAAGCTCGGCGTGCTGCTGCGACTACGGCGGCGCGAGGTGGACCGGCGCGCGCGCGAGGCGGCGATCGCGGCGGCGGCGGTGCAGGCCGCAGAGGCGGCGCGGGCCGAAGCTGAGCGTTTCGCCGTCGCCGCGCGTGTCAAACGCGACCGGGCGCTCACCGAGCGGCTCGCCGCGCCCGCCGACGCGCATATCGCGGCGTTCTGCCTCTCGTGCGAGCAGCGCGTCCACGAGGCGATCGAAGCGCTCCGCCGCGCCGAACGTGCCATCGCCGGCGCGGTCGAGCGCGCCACCGCGATCCGCCAGCATCTGCGGCGCGCCGAAGCACGGCTGGAGGCGCTCGCCACGCAGTTGCATCAGGCGGTCGCGCGGCAGCGGCAGGCCGGCGAACGCCGCGCCGCCGACGATCGCGTCGTGCCGGGAGCGCTGGCATGGGCGTGACCGCCCCGGCTGCTACATCGCCCGCCGCCTCGACCCGGTCGGCGCCCGCCGCCAGGCCGCGCCCCGAAGGCGACGCGGCGAAGCGCTTCGGCGAAAGCCTTGGCCGGCACGCCGCGGGCGCGCAGGGCGATGGGGCGGGCGCCGATACGCCGCAGCGGGCCGTGAAGGTCGGACTCCACCCGCCGCGAAAATCCGTGCCGCCAGGTGACACGGGCGGGCAGGGCGTCGCCGCCGATCTGCCCGTGCCGCGCCGCGTGCGGGACGAGCATCCCGCCGCGCTTGCGGACGGCACGCCGACGAAGGCGGTGGCCGCCGCGCCCGCCGAGCGCGCACCGCCGAGCGGCACGCCCGCGCAACCGGCGATCGAGGTCGCAGTCGCCGACCGGCTTGGCTTGCCCGAACCCCGTGGCGGCGAGACCCGGGTGAGCTTCCCCGACGCACAGGCCCCCGCGCGTGACGTTCTGGTCGTACAGGACGCGGGCGGCGGTGTGTCGATCGACATCACCCTGCGCGATGATCGCCCGCGCGACACCGCTGTAACCGACGAGCTTCGCCGCCGTCTGGCCGCGCGCGGCATCCTCGTCGCGCAGGTCGCCGCGCATTAGCTGCGCGCCGCGGCTCAGGTGAGCGCGCCGCCGGGGTCGCGAGAAACGCGAACGCCGTCCCTTATCCTAATCCATGTTACATTTCCCGCGCTATGATATCTTCAGGTGTGTGCGATAGGTCGCACCGCAATGGTTCGCGAATCGGTTGTCCTGCGTCTCTTTCGAAAGATCCTGATCGTCTGGTGCGCGATCGTGTCGCTGGGGGCGGGCGCGTTCGGCGGGCCGGCACCTGCTTTTGCCGACGTGCTGCGGGTCGGCCGTCCGCTGTGCTATGCGGTCAGCCGGACCGTCGCGAAAGACGGTGGCTCACCCCTCGTTTTCCTGTGCGCCGGGCAGCCCGAGGGCTATCAGAAAGGCACGCTCTGGTTTCGCGCGATGCTGCCTCTGGGAGCGGACCGGCGCGACGACCTCTCGCTGATCGTTCACAGTTCGCGGTTCGATCGTCTGCTCGTCACCTTCTCCTACGCCGATCGCGCGGTGGAGCGGCAGGACGTGCGCAGTGGTGATTTCGGTACCCACTGGCGGGCGGGCGGACAGCTCGCCTTTCGCGCGCCGCACCGCGACGTGCCGCTGACGGGCGTTACGATACGGTTCGACAAAGTCGCGAGTGCGCACCTGCTGCGCATGAGGCTCGTCGGGCGCGGGGAGGAAAGCACCCAGACGGCGGGACTGGCGGCCCTGATCGGCGCGGCGCTCGTGCTGTTGCTGGCGGGAGCGATCTACAATGCCTCGCTGGCGCTTGCCCTGCGTCGACAGTTCTCGGCGTGGCAGGCGGCGTGGGCGATCTGCATGGTCGCGTGGGGCGCATGCTGGTCACAGCTCCACCTGCTTTTCCTTCCGGCGATGGCCGGCGCCGTGTCCGCGCAGATTTGTACATTTCTCTCCTGTCTCGCCATTCCGCTCGCCACCCTGAGCGCGATCACCGCGCTGGAAGAGCGCTACGTCAGCCGCTGGCTGAGACGCGCCACGCTCTGGCTGACGGCGGGCGTATTCGTGCTCGGCATCCCGCTCTCGCTGATGCGGTCCGGGCCAATCGACACGCTCGGCGGCGTGCTGAGCGTCGTGGTGCTCGCCAATTTGGTCGCGGTCGCCTTCTGCATCGGGCAGGCCTGGCGGCGGGGGAGCAGCGACGCGCGCAGCTACGCCGGAGCCTGGGCGGTGCCGATGCTCGTTCTCGCCTCCACCAGCTTCTTCGATGCCGACGCGATGTTCTGGGGTGGTGGATCGCAGATCCTCGTGCTTTTTGCGGCGGCGTGGCAGACGCTCTGGCTTTCCGCCGCCGCCTCTCGCTCGCACGGCCGCCTGCGCGCGGAGCGCGACATGGCGCGTCGAGCCGAAGGCCAGGCGCAGGAACTGGCGCGCCGCGACGCCCTGACGGGGCTGCTCAATCGACGCGGCTTCATCGAGCGGATCGGCACCGTCCTCGATACGTCGCGCGACAGGGGCGAGGCGGTGGCCCTGCTGCTGATCGACGTGGACTGGTTCAAGTCGATCAACGACGCTTACGGGCATGAGGCGGGTGATGTCGTGCTGGCGGCGATCGCTCGCTGTATCGCGCATCACGAATGCCCGTCCTGCATCGTCGCCCGGCTCGGCGGCGAGGAGTTCGCGGTGATGGTCGCGGGGCTGGATGGCGCCGAACTGATGCGCTTCGCAGAGGGGCTTCGCCAGCAGGTCCGCGACTGCGAGCACGGCGACCTCATCGACAACCGCAACGTGACGGTGAGCATAGGCATTGCCGAAACCATCACTGGAGCCGATTTCCGCGCGCTTTATCGGCTGGCGGATGAGGCGCTTTACGAGGCCAAACGGAACGGACGCGACCGGGTCGTGATCCGCCCACCGGACGCCGCTAACCCTTGCACCGATGATCTTGACCAGGTCGCCGTGGGGCTGTGAGGTGTGCTGCTGCCGTCGCCCGGCGAAAAGATCATGATCCGGCATAGGTGAAAGGGACTCGCTGTCCCACGCTTCCGGGGGCGTGATCGGCGTGGCGCTTTTCACCTATACGAAGCGCCCGCGCTATGGTCGATTTCGGCGAACCTACGCTTCGGGGGCGGGTCGAATGGCCGAAATCGAGCAGTTCTCGGAACCCGATGGCGAGCATCTGCTCCGCCTGTTCGATTCGGTTTCCTATGATGCCGACGGGGTCGGGCTGGCGCTCTCGGGCGGGGGGTATAAAGCGGCGGCCTATCACCTGGGTGCGTTGATCCGCCTCAATGAGCTTGGCTGGCTGCCGAAGCTCTCGCGTGTTTCCAGCGTTTCGGGCGGCTCGATCGCGGCCGGATTTCTCGGGCTGGTATGGCGCAAGCTGATCTTCGCCGCGGATGGGGTCGCGACCAATTTCGACACGGTGTTCGTCGAGCCGCTCGGCACGTTTCTCACCGAGGTCAATCTCGACATTCCGCAGGGTCTGCTCGGATTGCTGCTGCCCTTCCGCTCGGCCGCCGACGGCGTGGCGAAGGGCTATGACCGCCATCTTTTCAAAGGCGCGACGTTGCAGGATTTGCCGGCGGACGGGGAGGGGCCGCGCTTCGTGATTCTCGCGACCAATTACGAACTCAATTCCCTCTGGCGCTTCGCGCGGCCCTATGCCGCCGATTATCGCGTCGGCATGATCGACAATCCGGTGCTGTCGCTATCGCGCATCGTCGCGGCGTCGTCCGCGTTTCCGCCCTTCTTCTGCCCGATCGAGGTCGATTTCGCGGGGCAGACGGTGAAGCCCGTCGCTGGCGCCGATCGCAACGAGGGCGATTTCCTCAAACGCGCGGTCCTCGCCGACGGCGGTATCTACGACAATATGGGGCTCGAACCGATCTGGAAGCGCTACGGCACGCTGCTGGTCAGCAATGCGGGCGGCGCGTTCGACGAGGAACACCGGCCGACCGACTGGTTCAATCTGCTCTTGCGGGTGATCAACATGATTCACCGTCAGGCCGAGAACAACCGTCAGCGCGCGCTGATGATGCTCGCCAAGACCGGCCAGCGAAAGATCGCCTATTGGCCGCTCCGGAATGCCGGCAGCGCCTATCCGGTGCCATCGCCCGCGCAACCGTCGCCCGAGGACGTCACGCGCGCGCAGGAGGAGGGCGTGCGGCTCTGGTCGCTCGGCGCCAGGGCGTATGCGCGCCTCGTCAATCATGGATACAGTCTGTGCGATTCGGCAATGGGATCGTATCTCGGCTCCGGCACGCCGCCGCCAGCCACGCTTCCTCTCTAGGAGTCGATCATGGCGAAGATGGTGCCGATCCCGCAACCGACCGCCCGCCGGCTGCGCGTCTATGCGTTCGATCCCAACGCCTCGCTCGATCTTGGATCGGCCAAATTCAGCCACGCGACGATCGCGCTCGCCTGGTCCGACCCGACCGAGGAACCGATTTCGGTCGGCCCGGTCAACGAATATCTCGAGGTGATCGATATCGATCCGGCGAGCCGTCAATTCTACCCGCCGCTCGATCTCAACGCGCCCGACGTGCTCGGGCAGGACGGGCTGCCGCCGTCGGAAGGCGATCCGCGCTTTCACCAGCAGATGGTGTTCGCGGTCGCGATGAAGACGATCAAGCTGTTCGAGCGCGCGCTCGGCCGCAAGGTGATCTGGGCGCCGGCGTGGGACGACGACGAAAAGACCTATGTTCCCACGCTCAAGCTGCGCGTCTATCCGCATGCGCTGCGCGAGGCGAACGCCTATTACAGCCGCGACAAGCGTGCGCTGCTGTTCGGCTATTTCAACGCGACGCAGCGCGCGGCGGGCGCGAGCTGGATCTTCACCGCGCTTTCGCATGATATCATCGTGCACGAAACGACGCATGCGATCCTCGACGGGTTGCACCCGCGCTATTCGGAACCGACCAGCATCGACAGTCTGGCGTTCCACGAGGCGTTCGCCGACATCGCCGCCCTGTTTTCGCATTTCCAACTCTATGAGGCGGTGTACGACTATATCGAGAAGAATGCCGGCCATCTCGACCAGATCGGCTTGCTGAGCGGGCTGGCGGGGCAATTCGCAAAGGGTACCTCGGGGCATCCGTCGCTACGCGATTTCATCGACACCAAGCCTGACGCCAATCTGATCGAGAATACGGACGAGCCGCATGATCGCGGCTCGATCCTGGTCGCGGCGGTGTTCGACGCGTTTCTCAGCATCTATTCGGCGCGAACCGTCGACCTGCTGCGGATGTGTGGACTCCAGATGGGCGCGACCGGGCCGCTCCATCCCGATCTCGTCGCGCGGCTGACCGGGGAGGCGACCAAGAGTGCGGATCACGTGTTGCGGATGTGCATTCGGGCGCTCGATTATCTGCCGCCTGTGGATGTGCGATTCGGCGAATTCCTGCGCGCGATCATCACCGCCGATGCCGATCTGATCCCCGATGACAGGCTCAATTACCGGCTTGCCTTCATCGAGGCGTTCCGGCGACGCGGTATCTTTCCCGAGCATTGCCTCTCGATGTCGCCCGACAATCTGCTGTGGGACGCGGCCGACCCGGACTTGACGATCAGCGATATCGACGCCGAGGGCATGAACCTCGTCCCGCAATATAGGCGGGGCGACATTGTCAGGACGGCCGAGGAGAATCGCCGCAAGGTCTGGTACTGGCTCACTCAGCCGGAGTTGCGACTTGCTGGGCCGCCGAACGCGGCGGATGAGCAGCGTTTCGCCGCCTTCCGCGCGAATGCGCGCGCGGTGTTCGCCCACGATCATGCCTGCACCGGCGCGCGGTTGACCGCCTACCTGGCCGATATCGACGCCGATCTCGCCTGGCTGGGCATTTCCGAACCCGACCGCGAGAAGCTCGCGGCCGATCTGGGCGCGGCGCCGACCCACTTCGCACGGTGGGAGACGTTTCTGAAAGTGCTGACCGATCCGACGCGCGCGACCAATGTCGTGTCCGATAAGAACGTCGATCGGGCGTGGGAAAGGGAGCTGGGGCTGTTCTTCCAGCGACCGTCCGACAACCCGCTATATACGATTCGGGGCGGGATGTCCGGCCTGTCGGTCGAGGTGGCGAGCGTACGCACGACCCGGCGCACCGGCCCCGACGGACAGGACATCCGCCAACTCGTGATAGAGATCACGCAGCGTCGGCGGGGCTATTTCGACGCGAAGGTCCAGGCCGCCAACGATGCGACCCCGCCACCGCAGGGCACGTTTCCTAAAGGGGACTTCATATTCCGCGGCGGTGCAACGGTGATCATCGATCTGCGCGACAACACGCTGCGCTACGTCATCACCAAGCGGATCGACGACGATGTTCGGCTGGATCGCCAACGCCAGCATCTGCTCGCGCCCGAAGCGATGGGCTTCACGTACGATCCTGCCGCCGCGAAGGAACCCTTTGCCATGCTCCACCGGATGTAACGCGATGGCTAGGCGCACCACCACCAAGGCCGCCGCACACCCGGCCACCACGTCATCTACCGGCAGCGGCGAGACGATCACGATCCGCATGTACCGGCAGATATTGGGCGACTGTTTTCTGCTGACGCACGACTATGACGGGCGGCGCTTCCGTGCGCTGGTCGATTGCGGCGCGCTGCAGTGTATCGGCGCGAGCAAGCCGAATACGAAGGCGGCCGTCGCGCACATCGGCGCGGTGGTCGACGATCTCTTCGCCGATACCGGCGGCGAACTCGATCTGGTGATCGGAACGCACGAGCATTACGATCATCTGTCCGGCTTCCTGCTGCATTTCGACGTCTGGCAGAAATTCACCATCAAGCAGGTCTGGCTCGCCTGGACCGAGGATTATACCGACAGCGTCGCCAACGACATTCGCGATAAGAAGTCGAAGGGGCTGGCGGCGCTCGCCGCGCTCGTCGGCCTTGGTGCCGAGGGCAAGCCTAATCCGTTCGCGCTGGATCGCACGAATGCGGAGATCGACGATACGGTGACCCGGATCAGCGATCTCTTGCAGTTCTACGGCGAGATCGACCCGTGGCAGGCGCCTGGCGGTCAGGCGCTCGCCGCCGCCGGGCGGACGCCGCGCGTTCCGAAAGTGCCGCCGCGCAGTTGTCTCGACGTCTTCGACTGGCTCAAGAGCAAGGCGGCAGACGGCAACGTGACCTATCTGTCGCCGGGGCAGCAGAAGGTGTTCGGCGTCGACAATCGGCTCAAAGCGTCGGTATTCGGGCCGCCGCGCACCCGCGACCGGCTGCTCAAGCTCGATCCGACCGATGGCCCGACGCGCGAAACCTATCTCGTGCGCCCGGACGACGTCAACGCGCTCGACGTCACGCTCAAGCTTCGCGCGGCGCAGGCCGATACAGCCATGACCGACGACCCCGGCCACTACCCGTTCGCCGAGCGTTTTCGTCGATGGGAGGACGAGACATCGACCGACGCGGTCGCCGCGCTTTATTACAAGGGCCAGGCAAAGCGGCGGATCGACGGTACGTGGCTCGGCTCGGCCGACACGCTTGCGCTCAAGATCGACGGCGACGTCAACAATACCTCGCTCGCGCTGGCGATCGAGGTGCCGGGGCGCGACGTGTTGCTGTTCCCGGCCGACGCGCAGGTCGGCAACTGGCTGTCGTGGCATGACCAGCAATACCCTGCCACGCCCGTGCCGCTCGGGGGTGCGCAGGAAAGCGCTGAGCAAATCCTCGCGCGCGTGATCTTTTACAAGGTCGGCCATCACGGCAGCCACAATGCCACCGCGCGCCTTCAGGGGCTGGAGATGATGACCAGCCCCGATCTCGTCGCGATGATGCCGGTCGTGGAGGCGATCGCCAGGGAGCAGGTGACGAAGACCAATCCGGATGGTTGGGCCATGCCATACGGCGATCTGTATGCGCGGCTGAAGGATAAGACCGCGAAACGCATCGTGCGCGGCGACGGCGACCGCGCGGAGGAGGAAGCGGTGTTCGCCGCCCCGGGCGGCCGCTTCGCGCTGACCTATTCCGACAACGGCCCCAACCCGCTGTGGGCCGAGCTGACCACGATCTGTCGTCCCGCCTGAAGTGTGGTGGCTGCTGCGAAGCCGCTCGTGCGAAGTAGGGCGCGGGGAAGGTCCGCGGAGATTCCCCCGTCGCACTTATCGGTCGATCGAAGCCGCTTTGCCTTTTACGACAGGCACGCGACGCGAAAGCGGGCACCGCCGGCCTGTCGAGCATCCACTGCGCTTCGGGCAGATCGTCGAGAAGCGCCGCAGTAATCGCTGACCTGGCCAGCGGTCGTGAAGAAGCTCAGCGGGCGACCGCCGCGCGACAAGAGGCGATGGATGCCTAGCACCCCTGGGCCGCGCGTGCGGGGTTCTCAGTCGCTGTCTTTGAAATAATATGTCCCGTTCAACATCAGACCTTCGCGGTTGAGCTGATCTCGCTCGTGCGCATACACTGCGAACGACATGCGCGTGACGCGTCCGTCTGGATAGGTCAGCTTCAGCGTATAACCATCGACCTCGTAGTGCCCGCGCGTGCCGGCGCCTCGGCTCCCGCCCATCGCCGACGCGCCTTCCGCGCCCGGACCGCCGCCGGCCATGAACGAGGTGCTGCGATCGCTGCTGAACGTACCGTCGGGGAAGAAGCTGTACGAGCTCTCCGACAGCACCGAGTTTCCGCCGCCGAAGGCGATGTTCCCCGAGCCGCTGACATGACGATATTTGCCGCTGAGCTTCATGCCGCGCCGACCCGCCGTCATAGCATTGGTGGGCGTTACCTTGATCGTGTCCGTATCGCCGTCGCTCCAGGTCACGACGATCTGGTTGCCGCTGCGGGTCCAGCGGCCCCATGCTCTTGGCTCGGCGCGACGCGACGCGGCGGGGTCGATCAAGGCCGGCGGCCGGTCGAACGCGCGCTTGGCGGTGCCGTCGCGCAAGAACAACGGGCTGTCGATCGAATAGCCCGTCATGAAGCCGCCGGCCCCGATCGTGTTGCCGCCGGTGGTGTACAGACCGGCGATCTGCCCGTCCTGGAGCCCTCCGGCAGGGGGCGGGATCTGTGTGGCTGCGATCGCGGCCTGGCGCCGGTGTTCGACTTGCCCGGACCTCACGGCTTGCAGGGTGCGATCGACAGCATAGGCGCAATCCTTGAGCCACTGCTCGTTTGGGCAGCGTACCCCGACCAACACCGTGCGGCCGTCGGGCAGATTGACCGATCCGGCCATTTGAACCGCGGTTTTGTCTACGCTTCCGGGGAAGCTGCGTCGGATCCACGGATTGGTGGCGGTGCCCACCCACTTCAGCGGTCCCGGCGCCTTGTCGTCTTCGTCGATGAGCGCGTCAGCGAAGCGGGTGATGCTGTCGCGTAGCCCGGTGGCCGAAAGTGCCGACGGTGCGGTGGCATAGACCGTGGCCTGACGCGTGCCCATCACCTGACGAAGTGTGAGCACCGAGGTGCCGTCGGCAAGATACTGACTCTCCCAGCCAGGCACGGTGAGCGGTTCGGGCGGTTCTGGCATCACGATCTGACCGCGCTGTATCAGCACGAGCAGCGTTGTCGCGCTGCGCAGGCATCGATCGCCGCCATACTGATCGGGATGCGCGGTGTCGCAATTGATGTGGAACGGCAGATAGCCGCCACGCGCAGTCTTCGCCACGCCCCAGACGCTCAAGTTCTTGTCGAAGGCATAGTCCCAGCGCAGCGTCTTGGCGATCACGTCCTGCCCCATCGGCTTGGCCCCTGCCATGCTGACGGGCACGTCGTCCCCATCCGTCGCGGCATTGGCCCAGGCGCTCTCCAGCGCGTTCTGCATCGTCCGGCCGAGCGCCGGCTCCTCGGGCGCGACCTCGAGATAATAGTCGCTCTGCCACGTGAACTTGCTTGGATGCAGTTTGAGGAGACCCCTGCGCCAATCCTCCGCCTCCCAGTCGGCCACTGCAGCCGTGACCTTCTGCGAGAAGGCAGTCGGCGGATCATCGCGCGCGGGGGCGCGGGACGCGATCAGGCACAGCGCCAGCCCTGCGCAAAGCGATCGAAGCCTTACCATTCCCGGCCTCAGCGCTTGGCGAGGACGAAGCCGGTCGGCGTCAATTCCATCGCATCGAGATCGAGCGACATCGCTTTGGCGCCGGTGCGCGCACTGGCCTGAACCTGCGCCATCTTAGCGGGGTCAGCCTTGGCCTGCGCGTTCATGGCTTCGAGCAACATCGCCTGGATCAGGAACGCCTCGGCCATTTCCTGCTTCCGCGCGTCGTTGAGCGTTGCAATCTGGCCTGTGGCCGCCATGGCGTTGGCGGCCTGGCGGCGCACCGCCTGTGCCTGCTCCTTGCTGTTCTGGTCCGAGCGACCGCGCGACGCCATCCAGGCGTTCAGCCAATAGACCGTCATCGCATCGGCGACATCGTCGGTGCGCAGCCCAAAGCCGGCGAGCGCCGGAGCGATCTCGGCGATCACATCCTTTTGCGCGAACAGTTTTTGCAACTCATCGGCACCCTGCGGAGTGGCGGCGCGGGTTTTCTCAATGAACTGGGCATAGTTGCGTTTACGCAGCTCGAGGGATGGCGTGAAGCGGAACGCCGCCCCGGAAGCCGCCGGGGCGGCGGGCGGCCTTGCCGCGCCGCCGGCGGAAGGCTGGGTAGGCGCGGACAGCGTATTAGTCAGAGTGCTCATGTCGAACACGCCCTGCGCGCGGGCATCGACCGAGAGCGTCGCTGCAAAGAACAGGATCGGACTGAACAGAAGAAGGCGCATCTCGTCAGGCTCCCTCGAAGAAAGCGTGCCCATGCAAATGGCAGCGGCTGGTCCGGGCATCTCCTTCGGCTGTTGCATTTGCAAGACATGCGCACCGGCTACGGAGCGTTTCGTCTGATGGTAAGTGCAATTTGCCTTGATACGGTCTACGGTCGCTTCTCGTACATCGCGGTCGTAACCACGCCAGTTTGCAACCGGCCCAGTCCTAGCCGTTCCGCATAACCTGTACCAGCGCCCGGTTTCCGAGAACGCTCATGCCATGTCGAACGTCGGCTATTGAGTCGCCACGGCCGTCTGGATGCGAACGCTTCAGCGAGCGATGGATTGAACGCGAGCCGCGACAAGGAAGGCGAGATCCCACACGATCATACCACCCACGGCGCGATGCTCGTGCTCGATCCGCTGCGTCAGCGTGGCGGGGTCGATCTGTTCGACGGTCGCGATGCCTCGTTCGACAATTCGGGGCAGCATCGCTTGCGCCAGTATCGGGACGAACGAAGGCTGGTCGGGGTAGAGTAGGATAGCCTCGCAGCGCGCTTCCTTGATCGAAAGCCTCAAGCGCTGCATCAGTTCCGGGAGCCGGAGTGCCAGCCCCACATCGCCTCCTTCCGCTGCAACCGTCCGCCAGTTCCAGTCGTACAACTGGCGGTGCAACGCGAGATCCCCGAGCCCTGCGGGAAGGCCAGCGCGTGCATGTTCCTGAAACGCCAGGATCCCATCAGGCTTCGCCATCGCCGCCAGCCGCTGCACCGCTTTGGTGGCGTCGGGCAGGTACATCAGCACGCGACGGCCAACGATTGCATCGAAACGGCCAAGATCGGGCAGGTCATCCGAAAGATCGACGGCGTGGTACCGGATAGGCGCGGCACGTGCGTCTACGTCGATCTTCCGGGCCATCGCGAGCGCCTGTTCGCTTCGATCGATCGCGATGATTTCGCCGCTCGGTCCGGCAAGCTCAGCCACATATCGGCTGAGGTCACCATTGCCGCAGCCGACGTCGAGCACCCGCGCGCCGGGCGCGATGCCGATACCGCCGAAGAAGCGGGCGCTGGGAGCATTGGCTGGGTTGGGCGGGGCGGACAGAAGTGCATGAGACATTGTCTCATCATAGCCATGACGTTCGTCGATGCCAAGTGTATCGGTCGCGCGGAGGAGGGACAAGAGGTAGCATGATGAAGTCGCTCCACGAGGACGCTATGCTCGCGGCGATCGTAGCGTAAGCGATCGCCGATCTGAGAGCTGATGTGCGGAGCAATCCGGAACGCTGCCACTCTGCCGATCCGCGTTTCGGTTGCGAGCAGTCATACCGATCGTCAAAAGGACAGTCATCCCCGCCGCTCGCAATCCCGCGCGCTTCGCTGCTTGCTGGCGCGGTCGGTCGGTGGCACACACCGGCGATGGAGCGCGAAAGAACGTCCATGTTGGGGAGGATCGACGTCGACGGCGCGCCTGGCGACCGGCGCGTCGTCCTTGCGCGGCTCGCGCAGACCTACGACCGTGCGCTAAGCCGGTTCTTCGAGCGGCGGGTTACAGTGAACGCCGACGTACCCGATCTGGTGCAGGACGTGTACCTCCGCCTAAGCCGCATGCCGGATCCAGCCGGGATCGAAAAGCCTGAGCATTTCCTGTTCGTCACCGCTGCCAACGTGCTGCGCGACCGGGCGCGGCGCAACGCGGCGCGCGGCGGCGGCCTGCACGATGCGATCGACGAGGATCTCGCCGGTTCGGAGATTCCGCCCGACCGCGTCTTGGAGGGCAGGGAGGCGGCGGATCGCTTGCAGGCGGTGCTGCTAGAGCTTCCCGAACGAACGCGCGACGTGTTCGTGCTGCGCGTGCTGGAGGGGATGAAGATGGCGGAAGTTGCCAGCGCGATCGGCATTTCGACACGCGCCGCCGAAAAGCATCAGGCTAAGGCGCTCGCGCGCGTTACCGCCGCGCTGGAGGACTGGCGCCATCGCTGACGACGCGCTTCTTGTCGAAGCGGCCGCGTGGCACGCGCGGCTGGCGCGGGCCGACGACGCCACGCGCGCCGCATTCGCGGGCTGGCGCGCTGCGCGCGCCGACCATGCCGCCGCCTACGCACGGGTGTGCGCGGCACATGACCACGCGGCGACGCTTGCCGAGCACGACCCGTTGCTGGCGCTGCGAGGGGCGACGCTGGCGCGCACGGCGGCGGCGCGACGTTCGCGCAAGAGACGCTGGCGGGTCGCTGCCGCCGGGGCGCTGGTGCTGGCGGGCGCACCGCTCGCTGCGTTCGGCATCCGCGCCTTCTCCGCTCCGCCTGCCCCGCCTCCCTATGTGCAGACCTTCCGTACCGGCATCGGCCAGCAGACCGACGTGACCTTGCCCGACGGATCGGTCGTGACGCTCGACACCGCGAGTACGCTCGAAGTGCGGTTCGGCGCGGGCGCGCGGGCCGCGAAGCTCGACGGGCAGGGGTGGTTCCGCATCACGCCCGGCGCGGCGCCGTTTCAAATTCACGCCGGCGGCCGCGACTTCACCGCGCGCGAAGGCGTGTTCGACGTGCGCACCGATGCCGACCGGGTGCGGGCGTTCGCGGCGGCGGGGCACCTGACGCTTGAAAGCGACGGGTCATCGGTTGCGCTCGCGCCCGGCCGGCTACTGGCCGTGCGCGATGCCGATGTTGTGATTCGCACGCCCGAGGATCCGACCAACTTCACCGGCTGGCGAACCGGGCTGCTGCAATTCGACGACACGCCGCTGGCCGAGGCGGTGGCCGAGTTCAACCGCTACAGCCGCCGCCCGATCCGTATCGCCGACGGCCGCGTCGGCGCCTTGCGCGTCTCCGGCGCGTTCCGCACGACCGGCGCGCCCGCCTTCGTCGGCGCACTCACCACCGGCTTCCCGGTGCGCGTGCAGCGGGATGCGCGCGATGGCATCGTCATTGCGGCGCGCTGAGGCGCGAAAAAAGACGATAGCCGGGTTCGGACTTTCAGCGGCGCTGCGTCTAGTCCTTCGGAAGACCCCGCATGTGACGGGGCCGCTTGGAGGGAAAGGGGTGTCATGGCGACTGTGCGGCGCGATCGCAGCGGCCGTGGCGCTCGGCACGCCTGCGGCTTCGCGTGCGGCGTCGGCGTTGCTCTTCGACATCCCCGGCGGCGACCTTGCCGATGCGCTGATGCGGTTCGCGCGGCAGAGCGGGCGGCAGATCCTGTTCGCGCCCGCGCAGGTGCGCGGACTCCGCGCGACAGCCGTGCATAAGCGGCTCGATCCCGACCGCGCGATCGCGCGGCTGCTGAGCGGCACGGGCTTTCGCGCGCGCCCCGCGCCGGGCGGTGCCTATCTGCTCGAAGCGGTGCCGCGCCCCGCGCCCGCGCCGCCGCGCGCGATCGCGCCGGCCGATATCGCGCAGATCGCCGATATCGTCGTGGTCGGCACGCCCGGTGGCGGCAGCCGGCGGCAGGAGGCGGCGTTCGCGGTAACGACCGCGAACCGCGCCGCGATCGACCAGCTCGGCGCGCCCGCCACCGCCGATGTACTGCGGCTGATGCCCGGCCTGACCGTGGAGACCTCGGGCGGCAAGAACGGCGCGAACATCTTCGTGCGCGGCTATCCGTCGGGTGGAGATGCCGAATATGTCACCTTCCAGACCGAGGGCGTGCCATATTTCCCGCCGGCGACATTGTCCTTCCTCGAAAACTCGCAGCTCTACCGCATCGACGGGTCCGTTCAGCGCGTCGAGGCGGTGCGGGGCGGCACGGGCGCGCTGCTCGCCTCGGGCCAGCCCGGCGCGACCATCAATATCATTCAGCGCGAGGGGGACGATCATCTCGCGGGGCTGGTCAAGACGAGCGTGATCGACGACGGCGAGGGGCGAGGCGACGCCTATGTCTCGGGCCCGCTCGGCCAGCGCGCGCACTTTATGATCGGCGGCTATTATTCACGCGGCGACGGCATCCGCTCGCCCGGCTTCGCCGCCGATCGCGGCGGGCAGATCACCGCCAACCTGCGCCGCGACCTCGCGCGCGGGTCGGTGCTGGTGTTCGCGCGCTATCTCGACGATCGCAGCCAGTGGCTGCTGCCGATCCCGGTCGAGCAGACCGGGCGCAGCATCGGCGCATATCCCGGTTTCGATCCCGGCACCGGCACGCTTGCCGGACCTGATACCCGCACCGGCACCCGCAACGACGGCAACCGCTACGACCTCAACGACGGGCGCGGCGCGCGGATCGTCAATCTCGGCACCAATGTCGAGCTTCGTTTCGGTGATACCGTGACGCTGCGCGACAAGGCGAGCTGGCTGGCGGGCCATGCCGATACGACCGGGCTCGTCTCGGACAACGTGCCGCCCGAAAGCGCCGCCGCTTACGCCGCACGGCTGGGCGGCGCGATCGGCATGCTCGTCACCACCGCCGACGGCCGGGCGGTCTCGCCCGCGCAAGCCGTGGTGCAGGCGGGCATCTGGACCGTGGCCAAGCGCATCGATGCCTTGGTCAACGACGCCACGCTCGAATGGGCGACGGGGGTGAGCAAGGCGACGGTCGGTGTGTACGCGACCGAGTATGGATCGCGCGACCATTGGGATATCGGCAACGCGTTGCTGCTCACCGCGCAGCCGCAGGCGCGCCGGCTCGACCTGACGCTTGCGAACGGCACGGTGGTGACGCGCGACGGCTTTGCGAGCGGATCGAGTTTCCTCGTCGATGCACGGTACCGGGGCAGTGATCTTGCCTTCTATGGGGTCGAGGAGGTTACGCTCGGCGATCATGTCCGGCTCGACGGCGGCGTGCGGCACCAGCGCCACAGCGTCGACGGCAGCGTGCGCGATACGCGGGCGGCTGGGTCCGGTGGGCTCGATGGCGATCCGCGCACGCTCTACGACAATGACGATATCGTGTTCGGCGATACCCGCTCGCAGGTGCGCTATCGCGGCGGGGCATGGTCGTGGACGTTCGGCGGCAACGTCGACGTGACGCGACGCTTTGGCGGCTTCACACGATTCAGCCGGGGCACCAGCTTCCCGTTCTTCGACAATGTGCGCGACGGCATCACCGTCGCACCGCGCATCGACACGATTGAGGGCGGGGTGAAGCTGACCGGGCCGCTCAGCCTCTTTGCGACTGTGTTCCGCAACAGCTTCCAGGGGCTGGCCACCACCGTCATCGCGGGCGGCGCGCCGATCGCCTCGATCGGCGGGGCGCGCGCGACCGGGGTGGAAGTCGACGGGACATGGCGGGTGGCGAAGCCGCTGTCGGTGGCGTTCACCGGCACCTGGCTCGACGCGCGCTACCGCCGCTTCTTCACCGACGCTGGCCGCACCGATCTCAGCGGCAACCGCGTCCAGCGCCAGCCGGTGTGGCAATGGCGCGTCACGCCGAGCTGGGACTTCGAAGTCGCCGCGCGGAAAGCGGGCCTGTTCGCGACGCTCGCTTATATGGGCGACCGCTGGTCCGACGTGCAGAACCAGCAACTTCTGCCGGGCTTCCTCAAGTGGGATGCCGGCCTGACATTCGACCCGACCGACCGGCTGCGCCTGCAAGCCACTGCCGACAACATCACCAACGCGATCGGCCTGACGGAAGGTAATCCCCGCGCGCTCGGGACTCAGGCGCCCGGTGCGATTTTCGCGCGGCCAATCCCCGGTCGGTCCGTCAACCTCTCCGCCAGTTTCCGGTTTTGAGCATGAACCGCCACCACCCACCCTAATCATCCGGGCCTGCGTCGATTTTGCCCGAATGCCGCGTCGGCACCGCTCCGACGCGTTGGCGGCGTGCGCCCGCAGCGCATGGCCGCCCCCCCCAAACAAAAGACCGTCAGGAGGACTTCCCATGATCCGTACGCACACGCTCACCTTCGCCTTGCTGGCCGGGACCGCGCTTGCCGCGACACCGGCTTTCGCGCAGGCGCCCGCCGCCGCGCCCGAACCCGCCGCCACCGCCGACGCCGCGCCGATGGCGGACATCGTCGTCACCGGCAACGCCAACCGCGAGGGCTTGCGTAAGCTCGACGCGAGCTATTCGATCTCCACCGCGAGCGCCGAGCAGATCCGCCAGGTCCAGCCGACCTCGACCGCCGACCTGCTCAAGATCGTGCCGGGCGTATGGGTCGAAAGCTCGGGCGGCAATGCCGGCGCCAATGTCTTCATTCGCGGCTTCCCATCGACCGGCGACGCCCCGTTCCTCACGCTGCAACTGAACGGCTCGCCGCTCGTCGCGCCGTCCTCGCTGTCGTTCATGGAGAACAGCTCGCTGTTCCGCCTCGACGACACGATCGAGCGCGTCGAGGTGCTGCGCGGCGGCCCGAGCCCGATTTTCTCGAACGGCCAGCCGGGCGCGACCACCAACTTCATCCTCAAGGAAGGCACGTCCGAGCCGCACCTGTCGCTGCGCGGCACCTACGGCACCGAGGGCACTTATCGCGGCGACGTGGTGGCGCAGGGGCCGATCGCAGCGGATACGACGTATATGATCGGCGGCTTCTACCGATATTCGGACGGCTTCCGCCACACCGGTTTTCAGGGCGATCTCGGCGGACAGGTGACGGCTAGCATCACGCACAAGTTCGATGCCGGCAAGCTGACCGTCTATGCCCGCTATCTGGACGACCAGAACGCCTTCTACACGCCGATGCCGCTGCTCGAGACGAACGGCAAGTTCAGCACCTTCGCGGGGTTCGACGCGCGCACCGACACGCTGGTCGGACGCGAGATCGAGCGTACGCTGATCGAGACCGGCCCCGCTGTCGGCGGGGGTGCGACGCAGAAGAAGGCGGTCGATCTGTCGCGTGGGCGCGGCGCGAACCTCTACACGTTCGGATCGACCTTCAATTACGATCTCGGCAGCGGCTTTGGCGTGCAGAACACCGTGAACTTCACCAAGGGCACGTCGGAGACCAACGCGCTGTTCACCGGATCGAACCCGCAGACCGTCGCGCAATATCTCGCCGCGTCGGGTGGCCCTGGCACCGTCACCTATGCCGGCACCGGCCAAGCGCTAACCGGCGGCCAGCAGACCATCCAGGCGGGCATCTGGAGCGTCGCCAAGCACATCCAGAGCTTCACCGACGAACTCAAGCTGTCCAAGGAGCTGTTCCAGGGCAATACGCTCACGCTCGGCGGCTATTTCGCCAGCGTGCTCGATCACGACACCTGGAACCTCGGCAACAAGATCCTGCTCGCGCTCGAGCCGCAGGCGCGTGTGCTCAATGCCCGTCTCGCCAACGGTACGATCCTGACGCGGAACGGTTTCACCAGTGCCAACAGCTACGACGTTAATGCCTTCTACAAGAGCACCAACATCGCCGGCTATGTCAGCGACGAGTGGAAGTTGGGTGCGCTGCGCCTCGACGGCGGCGTGCGGGTGGAGCGGGTGAAGCTCCGCGACACGTTCGAGAACAGTTCGACCGGCGATCTCGACAACAATCTGCTCACCGCGTTCAACAACGGCGCAACCTATCTGAATGGCACCTTCACCACGGTACGCTATGCGAAGACGCAGGTATCGTGGACGGCGGGCGCGGATTATGCGTTCACCAACACGCTCAACGGCTTCGTGCGGGCGAACTCGGGTGCGCTGCTGCCGCAGTTCGATGATCTCCGTGGCAACGCGACGGCAATCCAGAACATCAAGCCGCAGACGGCGGACCAGTATGAGGTCGGCCTCAAGACCTCGACCCGGCTCTACGATCTCTACCTCACCGGCTTCTACAACCGCTTCCACAATCTGATCTTCCAGGACATTCGCGTCGTGAACGGGGTCGAGCAGAACGTCGTCCTGTTCGGCGGCTCGCGCGCATATGGGCTTGAGTTCGAAGGCGCGATCCGCCCGGTCGACGGGTTCCAGCTCGCCGTGCGCGGCGTGGTGCAGGACGGCAAGTTCAAGGATTTCGGGCCGAACTCGGGTAACGATGTCAACCGCCAACCCAAGTTCCAGATCGCCGCGATCCCGTCGTACACGTTCCGCAGCGCGTGGGGCCAGGCACGGCTGTTTGGCACGTTCACGCATATCGGCAACCGCTTCGCCGATATCGAGAACCAGCAGCGGCTCGGCAGCTATGAGACGCTCGATCTCGGCGCGTCGATCGATCTAAACGACCGCTTCTCACTGCAGGCAACGGTAGACAATGTGACGAACACGCTCGCGCTCACCGAGGGCAACGTTCGCACGGTCGGATCGGCGGACAACAACGGTTTCTTCCTCGGCCGACCGATCTTCGGCCGCCACGGGACGATCACCGCTGCCGTCAAGTTCTAATGCCTTCCGCCGGCCGGGGCATGCCCGGCCGGCCCCTTTTTCACGAGGCCCCCATGATCGTCCGCTCGTCACTCGCGCTTGCGCTTGCGCTACTCGCCCCCGTTGCGGCGAATGCGCGCCCGCAAACCCCAGCGGATGCCGCTCGCGCCGTGCAGACGCCCGAGGATATCTACGGCCCGCTCTACCGCGCGGTCGAGCTTGCGCGCGTCTTCCCCGACAGCAAGACCTTTGCAGACATGATGCCGCTGAGCACGCCCGCCGCGATCCTCACCGCTTACCACGCCGAAGCGCCGCAGGATCGCGAGGCGCTCGCCACGTTCGTTGCGCGCCATTTCCGCAAGATCGGCGATGCCGCGCCTGCCAAGCCGACGATGCGTGAGCATATCCGCGCACTGTGGCCGGTGCTCGCCAAGCCGCCGATGGCGGTGGTTCCCGGCTCCTCCGCGATCCCGCTACCCTATGCGTATGTCGTGGCGGGGGGCCGTTATCAGGAGATGTATTATTGGGACAGCTACTTCACGATGCTGGGCCTGAAGGCGGACGGCGAGAGCGCGCTGATCGACTCGATGCTCGCCAATTTCACGGCTCTGATCGCCAAGTACGGCCATATCCCCAACGGTACGCGCAACTACTATCTGTCGCGCTCGCAGCCGCCGTTCCTCGCGCTGATGATGGACCTGTCCGACACACACGATTCCGCTACTGACGCGGCGCGGCTGGCTGCGCTCAAGGCCGAACATGCCTATTGGATGGCGGGTGCGGCCTGCCTCGGCGCCAGCGGCGCATGCGAGCATGTCGTGCGCATGCCCGATGGCAGTCTGCTCAACCGCTATTGGGATGCGCGCGACACGCCACGCGACGAATCCTATGCCGAGGATGTCGCCACTTCCACCGCCGCGGGCCGCACGCCCGGACAGGTTAACCGCGACCTGCGCGCGGCGGCGGAGAGCGGCTGGGACTTCAGTTCGCGCTGGCTCGCCGACGGGCAGACGCTCGCGACGATCCGCACGACGCAGATCGTGCCGGTCGATCTCAACAGCCTGATGTGGAACCTTGAACGCACGATTGCGCGGCGTTGCGCCGCCGCCGGCGACGCGGCGTGCGCCCGCGATTTCACGGGCCTTGCTGCCAAGCGCGCAGCCGCGGTTTCCATGTACCTCTGGTCCCCGTCCGAACAGCGTTTCGTCGACTGGGACCGCGCGACGGCCAAACCGACGCCCTCGATCAGCGCGGCAATGATGTATCCCCTATTTGTCGGCCTCGCCACGCGCGAACAGGCCGACGCCACCGCGACTCTGGCGCAGGCCAAGCTGTTCGCGCCCGGTGGGCTGCGCACAACGACGATCCGCAACGGCCAGCAATGGGACCAGCCCAACGGCTGGGCGCCGCTGCTGTGGATCGGCGTGCAGGGGCTCGATCGTTACGGCAAAACCACGCTCGCCGAGGATCTTGCACGACGGTGGGTCCATACCGTCTCCGCCTATTACGATCGCAGCGGGCTGATGATCGAGAAGTACAACGTCGAGACCGGTTCGGCCGGTGGGGGCGGCGAATATCCAGTGCAGGACGGATTCGGCTGGACCAACGGCGTGACGCGCGCGCTGCTCGATCGCTATCCGGCGCTCGATCCGGCCGGTCGCGTCGCGACCGGGAGCAAGGCGCGCTCCCGGTAGCCGCATCGCGCGCGAGCAGGACGACGCGGCCGGCGTTCGGCGACGGGTACCGCGCTTTCGCGGTCGCACGGCGGGCGCGCGCAACGTCGTCTTTGAGCGTGATCGTGGGCCAGCACCTCGTACTCGTCTCTCGTCAGCCGTCGTAGACGCCGCAAAAACGATCGGCACCGGATCGTCGAAGAGGCGCCTACCAGGTGACGGTCGCTCTCGCTCTGATCGCAACTTTCCGTTAAATCGGCAGTTCATCGACCGGGAGTGATCGCATTATGCGCTGTTTCAGATTTGGCGTAGCGGCGATTCTACTCGGCGCGGCGCCTGCGTGCCACGGGCAACAGCCGGCGACACCACTGACAAATGGGCAAGCGACGAAGGCGATCCGCGACTTGCTGGGGATACCCGGGCTGCAGGTGGTGTTGGGAACGTGCAAGCCGGCGCTGAAAGCCAAGTTCCCTGGGCAGACCGCCTGCACGCTGGATGGCGTTTCTCAGGCAGGGACGTCCGAGACGCAGGCGGACTTTCATTGGAGCGGGACAGAATGGATCGCAGAGCCGAGCGAATCGCAAACGATACTGCCTTTCCCCGATCCCGTCCTGATGAAGGTTCATGCCGGGGCGAGTGTTGACGTGAATGCCGGCCCACTTAGCGGAAGCAGAAGCAACTGAGGCCCGGCTCCGGTTGTGACGGTCGAACGGTCATTCTTGTGCCGAGCGAAATATAGTCGGCCAGTCTCCAGCTTCGACACCACCGCAGGTCTGTTGCAATTGCATGCTGGCGATCACGAAGGCGCCGCCGTTCCAGATCCAGCTTGCGGTCATCCCGCAGTCCGCCAAGGCACGGCCCTTGGCAGAGGTGCTCAGCATGCCCCTCTTAGGATCGAAGTCCACGTTCGTGAAGTAAGTCGTACCGGATCGTTGCGGATCGTTTCCGCGATAGGGCCGCGGCAGGACAAGGCGTTTCGCGGGGCCCCCCGCGCGCGGAACGATGAACGCAAGGGAGGAACTCTGATAGGCTCCCATAATACATGGGATGAAAACGAGTGCTTGATTTTCACTTAGCGCGTGGGCTTCTGGTTCCATATTCGTCAGATCGGTCTGGCAATCCTCCTGTTTGAACACCGCCTTTTGGTCGGTTCGGGTGGCCGCGATCAGACGCGCGCTCTCTCCGGCTTTCAGCGTCGCTGTAATCCTCCGATATGGTACCCGCGGTAGCGGGGGCGAAGCCGGCACGCGCGACGCCGGCAAGGGGCCGGGCTTGGCGATCGCAGTTACCCCGCCGATCCTGTGCTGTCGCTCGTCAAAGCGCAGAACCGCGGCGGCGAGCCCGTCGAGCGACACTTCGGATTTTCCGCCGAGTGTCAACTTCGAACCGTTGCGTAGCTTGGCGACCAATCGCCGGATCGCGGGCAGGGCGTTGCTCGCAGCCGTGGTCACCCCGTCCGCAGATTCGACCGACCAGTCGGACCCGGAGAGTGCGGCAGCCTTCCCGTCAATGGCAATGTCGCCAATCGCGAACGGCTGGTCTGCGCTGATCGCGAGTGAAAGCTTGCCCCGCGGACCCCCGTCCCGTTCGATATCAATCTCTGCACCGGCATAAGCTTCGGAGACGCCCTTGGCGACACAACGCAGAACATTATCGCAAGCGACGAACCACGACTGATAGCTGTCATAGCTCGGCACGACGACCGGAGGCGGCGCTGCCTGTGCGGTGGTTGAGATCGCGAGCAGGAGGGCTACAAGATATCGTGATCGCATCAGGGTACCTCGTGCGCTAACTCGGCCGCAATCGTTTAGCAGTATGCGAACGGTGAGAGAGTGTCGATCGATGCAGATCGAGGTCTGAAACCTCGGAAGGTATTGAGGGCTTGGAGATAATTATTATGGGCCATACCATCTGCGCTTGGCTTCGTTGATGCTCATTTGAACCGATCCTCACTGGCCGGAGAACGGCCGTTATCTTCGCTCGGCTTCGGAGATGCCATCGTCCTGATATGGCACCCATGCCGCAGGACGGGTCTAAGCGGTTGTTGAAGCGATTGCGCGACGCTTGCGCGGTGAGCGAATTTTCAAGCCATTGCGCACGCCTTCGACGATGCGGAGGGCGGTATAGATCAACAGAACAAACGAGAGATCGCCTTCTGCCAGATCGAAGACGCAGAGTTCGCGCTCCCGTTCGGTTCGCGCGACAGCTTTCTCGCAGCGTACAACGAGATCGCGGCAGGAGCGAAGAAGGGCTGCATGCTCGCAGTCGCCCGTGCAGCGAGCCAAGACATGGAGCGGCCCAATCCAATCATTGGCCGCGTGCCACAACCACCTTCATATCCTAGCAGTCTCGAATCGCCCGCCGGCGACGGCGCATAGACAGCGAGAGAGCTCGTTCGACGGATCGAGCTAATGGGGCCGGCGATCGCGGAGTGGGTGCTGCGTCGGTTCTCAGGCCGAATTAAACCTATCGCGCCGAAGTCGAACACCTCCAGGCGCTAACGCGAGAACCATTGCTGATCTTCAGCGCAGATCGCGTTGCGGATTTTAAGCGCGAAGAGAACAACATTCGCTGGGCAACATACATGAGTAGTTGCGGCCCAGAGCGGAATAGTAGGTTTACAGAGTCCAGGAAGCACTCGCCCGAGCACGATAGCTTCGTAGTCCTAAATGTAGTCCGAGAAACGAATCCTTCTGGAAAACTTCCGGTTTCCTCAAAGAGGATATACTTAAGTCATTGAGAAGGAATGGTGGACGCACTTGGGCTCGAACCAAGGACCCGCTGATTAAGAGTCAGCTGCTCTACCAACTGAGCTATGCGTCCATTCCTGTAGCGAGAGGTGCTTGGCAGCGCCACCGCGTCGGGAGGTGCGCTGTTACCATCCGCGCGGCGGGATGCAACCCCTTTTTCGCTACCATCGAACGGTTTTTCGATTTTGTCGGTCGATCGACATCAACACGCCGAGACACAGCATCACCGTCATCTGCGCGGAGCCGCCGAAGCTGATCAGCGGCAGCGGCACGCCGACGACGGGCGCGAGACCCATCACCATCGCCATGTTGATCGACACATAGAAGAACAAGGTCGTCGCCAGCCCCGCTGCGGTCAGCCGGGCGAAGCGGCTTTCGGCGTGCTGGGCGACGTTCATGCCCCAATAGATGATCGCGAAGAACGCGAGGATCAGCAACACGCCGCCGACCAGCCCCCATTCCTCCATCATTGTGGCGAGCGCGAAATCGGTATGGCCTTCGGGCAGATAATCCAGATGGCTCTGCGTACCGTTGAGGAAGCCCTTGCCGAAGATGCCGCCCGATCCGATCGCGATCTTGGATTGGCTGATGTGATACCCGATGCCGAGCGGATCGCTTTCGGGATCAAGGAACACGAGGATGCGGTTGCGCTGATAGCCGTGCAACACGAAATTGACGGCGAACGGTACGGCGACGCCCACCGCCAGCGCGCCGCCGATGAACAGCCTCAGCGGCACGCCGGCGAGGAACATCACCGTGATGCCGCTCGCCATGATCATCAGCGCCGTGCCGAGATCGGGCTGCTTCATCACGAGCGCGGCCGGGAGCAGGATCAGCGCTGCGGCGGGCCAGATCGCGCTGAACCGACGCGTCTCGCTCGCTGGCAATCCGTCGTAGAATTTGGCGACCGCGAGTACGATCGCCAGCTTCATCAATTCCGAAGGCTGCAAGCGGATGATACCCAGGTCGAGCCAGCGCTGGCCGCCGCCGCGCACCGCGCCGATCAGCTCGACGAGCACCAGAAGCACGACCAGCACGCCATAAGCCGGCAGGGCGGCCTTGCCGAAGGCGGACGCGGGTACGCGCGAAAGTCCGATCGCGCCGAGCAGGAACACGAAGAAGCGGATGCCCTGCGATTTCGCCCAAGGGGACACGCTGCCGCCCGCCGCCGAATAGAGCACGAGCAGATCGAAACAGCCAATCGCGAGCGTCAGCAGGATGATGAGCCAGGGCAATTGCGAGATCGGCTTGGGGATATAGTCCCGTGCGCTCATTGATCGCGCTCCGTCGTGCCGTCGGCGGCGATGCTGTTGCCAGCGGCATTGGTGTGCGCGACCGATTCGGCGGTCGAGACGTCGGCGGCGGTCGCCGCGTTGACCGCGGGCGCTTCGGTGGGTGCCGTCGCGTTGAGTTCGGTCTGGACCGCGACCGCGGGGGGCGGCGCGTTGGCGGCGGCACGATACGCGGTCGCCTCGGCGGCCATGCGCGTCTGGATGTCTCCGCCCCAGGTCGGTTCGAGTTCGGCGAGCGTCGCCATCGCTTTGTCGCGGTCGAACAAATAGGTCATGATATCGCGGCCGATGCCGGGGGTATCGAGGTTGCGCACGGTATGTCCGCCATGCTCCAGCACGATGGCGGTGGCGTAACGCGGTTTATCCGCAGGCGCGAAGCCGATGAACAACGCATGGTCGCGTAGCTTGAACGGCAGCGAGGCGTTCTTGAGCACGCCCGAGCTCCGCTCCGCCATCGAGATACGGCGGACCTGCGCGGTGCCGGTCTTGCCCGCGAGCGCCACACCGGGAATCTGCATGCGCGCCGCGCCGCCGGTACCCCCGCCATTGACCACGCCGAACATCGCGTCCCGCACGACCGCGAAATGCTCGGCCGAGATCGGCAGGTCATTCGGAGCCGGGGCGCGCCCGGCGAGGATGCTGGGATGGAGATCCTTGCCCGATGCGAGGCGTGACGCCATCACCGCGAGCTGGAGCGGGTTGGCGAGCACATAGCCCTGGCCGATCGACGCGTTCAGCGAATCGGCGACGGTCCATTGTTCCTTGTATTTGCGTAGCTTCCACGCCGGATCTGGTACCGTGCCATAACGCTGACTGGCGAAGGGCAGGTCGAACTTCTGGCCCAGCCCCATCGCGCGGGCGACCGGGGCGATCGCGTCATAGCCGACACGCCGCGCCATCTCGTAGAAATAGATGTCGCAACTCTGCATGATCGCGTTTTTGAGATCGAGTGGCCCGTGGCCGCGCTTCTTGTGGCAGTGGAACACGCCGTTGCCGACGCGCAGCGCGCCCGAGCAATTGACCCGCATCCCCGGATCGACGCCGGCGGCAAGCAGCGCAAGGCCGTTCATCGGCTTGACCGTCGAGCCGGGCGGATAAAGCCCCTGCAAGACCTTGTTCATCAACGGAACATGGTCATTGTCCGACAGCATCTTCCATTCGAGATGGCTGATCCCGTCGGAGAAGCTGTTCGGATCATAGGCGGGCATCGACACCATCGCGAGCATCTCGCCGGTGAGGCAGTCGATCACCACGGCGGAGCCAGAGTTGGTGCCCAACCGCCGCGCGGTATATTCCTGCAGCCCGGCGTCGATCGTCAACCGGGTGGTCTGGCCCGGCGTATCGGGGCGGGTCGCGAGTTCGCGCACGAGCTTGCCGCGCGCGGTCACTTCGACACGCTTGGCGCCCGGGCGACCGCGCAACTGGTTTTCCAGCATCTTTTCAAGGCCATCCTTGCCAAGCTTGAAACCGGGTACGAGCAGCAACGGGTCTTTGGTCTTGATATATTGCTCGGCCGAGGCCGCCCCGACATAGCCGGTAAGGTGTGCTACCGCCGCCCCGGCGGGGTAGCTGCGCGCGAACCCCCGGGTTGGCGCGACGCCCGGCAGTTCGGGCAGATGGACGCTGACTGCGGCGAACCGATCCCAATCGAGATTGTCCGCCACCTGGACCGGCTGGAAGCCGGCGGCGTGCTTCAGATCGGCGGCGATACGCGCCATCTCCTCGGGAGGAAGGCTCAGGAGGCGCTGCAACTCGCCAAGGATCTTCTCCTTGTCCTCGAGCAGATCGGGGATCAAATCGACGCGGAAATCGGTGCGATTGTTGGCGATGGGTGCGCCGTGGCGATCGACGATCCAGCCCCGGCGCGGCGGCACCAGGGTCATGTTCACCCGGTTGCTTTCGGACAGCAGACTGTAATGCGCGTTTTCAGCGATCGCCAGCCAGGTCATGCGACCGGCCAGCAGCAGCGCGACGCCACCCTGCGCCGCGCCCAGCATCAGCGCGCGGCGCGAAAAGCTGTAGGTTTGCGTAGCTTCGGTGACGATACGCGGGGGACGGCTCATGCCGGTTCGTAATCCCGATCGAGCCAGGCGCAAAGCAGCGAAATGACGGGGAACAACAACACGGAGGTAAGCACCTGAAGCAACAGTACGGTATCGACATGGGTGCCGAAGGGGACCGCGACCAGGCGGCCGCAGATCAGGTAAAAGGCGGTGCCGCCCGCCGCGATCAGCCAGTTCTGCCAGAAGTCGCGGAAAACGAGGCGCTCGTCGATCAGGTCGATCATGAAGAAACACAACGCCCAAGTGGTGATGCCGAGCCCGAACGGCTGGCCGCTCAGCAGATCATCGAACAGACCGAGCGCGAGCGGCCCCCAGACGGGGATGGCATCACGCCGGATCAGTCGCCACGCGAGCAGCATCAGCAGCCCGACCGGCGGCAGAAACGGGAAGGACGCGATCGTCGGCCAGAGCGTGACGCAAGATCCCAGCATCACGGACAGCGCGGGCAGCAGCCGGCCGACGCGCGAATCCGGGGCCTCGTCGAAAGGCCCGCGCCGGCGCGGCGTTCTCACGGCTTCTTCACCTTCGCGGCCGGCGTCGGCGTTGGGGTCGGCGCGGGCGCGGGCGCTGGCAGATAGGCACGCTGCACCAGCGCGAAATCGAGCGTGCTCGGCCGTACCGCCGCCTCCGCGAGCACGATGTCACGGCCGTGGCGCAGCACGCGGGCCACTGGGATATTGGGCGGGTAGACACCGCCGGCGCCCGAGGTGACGAACACCTCGCCCGGCGAGAAGGTGGCCGCCGCGTTGCTGACCGAGCGGATGTCGACCAGCCCGTCGCCGCGCCCCTGCGCCAGCGCGGGCAGACCGTCGCGGGTGCGCCGGACCGGCACGGAACTTTCGGGATCGGTGAGCAACAGCACGCGCGCGGTATTCGGGCCGGATTCGAGCACCTGGCCGATCAGCCCCTCAGGGCCGAGCACGGGCTGGCCATGCTCGACGCCCTGCCACGCGCCCGCGTTGAGCGTGGCGAAGCGCCGCGTGCTCGCCGCCGACGAACTCACCAGCCGCGCGGTCGTGACCGGTACGCCGACCCGCTCGCGCAGCGCGAGCAGCGCCTTCAAACGGCGATTTTCATAGTTGATCGCCCGCGCGCGCATCGTGATCGCGCGCTCGTCGGCGATCTGCTTGCGCAACGCGGCATTCTGATCGTGGACCGCGACATAGCTGCCGAGCCCCGCCGGCACCGACCCGACCGAGCGGCCGACGAACGCCAGCGCCGAAGACACCGGCGCGCTCACTTCGGCGATCGCGGTGCGCGCCGCGCCGAAGGTGTTGGGATCGAAATAGGACAAAGCGAGCAGGATCGCGCCGACCAGCGCACCCGCCACGGCGAACACATAGGTCGCGAAAACGCCATATTGCGCCCGGCGCGAAAACCCCGGACGCCGGTTATTCGACGGCGCCATCAATCCCTCGTTCGAAGCCCGCCCCGGGCAATTTGAAGCTCGACGCCCCGTACACTTGGCCGATGATGTTGGGTAGCGATATCGCGCTCGGCGAGACCGCTACCCGCACATCATCATGCGCTGTGCAACACCCCGCGGAAGACCGGATCTTCAAGCGCGCGGCCGGTGCCGAGCGCGACGCAGATCAGCGGATCGTCGGCGACCGTGACGGGCAGCCCGGTCTCGTCGCGCAGCACCTCGTCGATGCCCTTGAGCAGCGCGCCGCCGCCGGTGAGGACGATACCCTGATCGACGATGTCCGCCGCCAGTTCGGGCGCGGTGTTTTCGAGCGCGATACGGACGCCCTCGACGATGGTGCCGACCGGTTCGCTGAGCGCCTCGGCGATCTGGCCCTGGTTGATCTGGATTTCCTTGGGCACGCCGTTGACGAGATCGCGGCCCTTGATGTGGATCGTCAGGCCGATGCCGTCCGCCGGCGGCTTGGCGACGCCGACTTCCTGCTTGATCCGCTCGGCAGTGGCATCGCCGATCAGCAGATTGTGGTTGCGGCGGACGTAGGAGACGATCGCCTCATCCATCTTGTCGCCGCCTACCCGCACCGACGTCGTGTAGGCGAGGCCGCGAAGCGAGAGCACCGCGACTTCGGTGGTGCCGCCGCCGATATCGACGACCATCGAGCCGATCGGTTCGGTCACCGGCATGTCGGCGCCGATCGCGGCGGCCATCGGCTCTTCGATCAGCCACACCTGCGACGCGCCTGCGTTCGATGCCGCGTCGCGGATCGCGCGGCGCTCGACCGAGGTCGAACCCGAAGGCACGCAGATCACGATCTGCGGCCAGCGCATGAAGCGCCGCTGCCCGCCATGAACCTTGTGAATGAAATGCTTGATCATCTGCTCGGCGACATCGATGTCGGCGATCACGCCATCGCGGAGCGGACGAATCGCCTGGATGCTGTCGGGCGTCTTGCCCATCATCAGTTTGGCGTCGTCGCCGACCGCCTTCACGCGTTTGACGCCATTGAGCGTCTCGACCGCGACCACCGATGGTTCGTTGAGCACGATTCCGCGCCCGCGCAGATAGACGACGGTGTTCGCGGTCCCGAGATCGATCGCCATGTCATGCGACATGAATTTGAAGAAACGCGATAAGAAGGCCATTGATCGTTCCGTCCTGGGCCGCCCCTCGGGGAAGGTCGCGGCAATTCGCACTCCCCCGCGTCGTCTTCATGGCCGGTACGCCAGAGCAATCGCCCTGATCGCGTGAGATGAATGCGGGTCGCGGGATGGCTGCGCTTGGGCTAGAGCATGACTCATGTCAATACGGCGCCTGCCCGAACATCTGGTCAATCGAATCGCTGCCGGGGAGGTCGTCGAACGCCCCGCCAGCGCCCTCAAGGAACTGATTGAAAACGCTATAGACGCCGATGCGTCGCGGATTTCCATTCGGCTCGTCGCAGGCGGGACCGACCTCATCGAAGTTACCGACGACGGTTGCGGCATGACGCCCGCCGACATGGCGCTCGCGCTGGAGCGACACGCGACCTCCAAGCTGCCGGACGAGGCGATCGAAGCGGTTGCGACGTTGGGTTTTCGCGGCGAGGCGTTGCCCTCAATCGCGAGCGTCGCGCGGCTTTCGCTCGAAAGCCGGATGCGCGGCGCGGAAGGCTGGTCGCGAATCGTCGATAACGGGATCGTGACGGGTGAGGGACCGGCGGCGATTCCCCCCGGCACGCGTGTCCGCGTCGAGGCGCTGTTCGAGCGGGTGCCGGCGCGGCGCAAGTTCCTGCGATCGGCCCGATCCGAATATGCCGCCAGCCTCGACGTGGTGAAACGCCTCGCGATGGCGCGGCCCGACATCGCTTTCAGCCTCGAACATGACGGTCGCCGTGCGCTGACCGTCGCCGCCGGAGAGACCTTGCCCGACCGGGTCGCGGCGCTGACCGATCGCGGGCTGATCGAGAACGGCATCGGCGTCGATCTGGAGCGCGAGGGGGTGGTGCTCGGCGGCATCGCCGGGCTGCCGACCTTCAACCGTGGCATCGCCGATCATCAATATCTGTTCGTCAACGGGCGCCCGGTGAAGGACCGCCTCCTGACCGGCGCGGTGCGCGGCGCCTATGCCGAACTGCTCGCGCGCGACCGCCATGCGGTGGTGGCGCTGTTCCTCCAGGTGCCGGGCGATCTTGTCGATGTGAACGTCCACCCCGCCAAGACGGAGGTACGTTTTCGCGACCCGGCGCTGGTTCGCGGGCTGATCGTCAGCGGCTTGCGTCGCGCGCTGGACGAGGCCGGCCACCGCAGCGTGCAACGCCCCGATGCCGCCGCGCTGGAATTGTGGAAATCCGAGCCGACCGCGCAGGCTTCCGCTTCTCCTCGTTTATGGGACTCGTCGCCGCAGGCCTTTTCTCCGCAACCGACCGGAAACGTCGATGCCGGCCGGTACGACACGCCATCCGTTGTACATCATGCCGTATTCGATCGCCGCCCGACCTTCGCCGCACCGCCGCCGCAGGCGCGCGCCGAACCCGCCTACCAGCCCCCGCCGGAGACCGAGCGCTATCCCTTGGGCGTCGCGCGCGGGCAAGTCGCGCGGACCTATATCGTCGCCGAAGCCGAGGACGGGCTCGTGCTGGTCGATCAGCATGCCGCGCATGAGCGGCTGGTGCTGGAGCGGATGCGCAAGGCGATGTCCGGCGGCGGTGTCGCATCGCAAGCGCTGCTGCTGGCGGAGGTGGTCGAACTCGATGAACCGGCCTGCGACCGGCTCGAGGCGCGCGCCGCCGAACTGGCTGAATTCGGGCTCGATCTCGATCGGTTCGGCCCGCGCGCCATGCTGGTGCGCGGCGTGCCGGCCTTGCTCGGTCAGGGTGATGTCGTCGGCCTCGTCACCGATATCGCCGATGAGCTTGCCGCGTTCGATGAGGCGCTCTCGCTCAAGGAACGGCTCGATCACGTCGCCGCAACGATGGCGTGCCACGGCTCGGTACGGGCCGGCCGGACGTTATCGGTCGCCGAAATGAATGCGTTGCTCCGCGAGATGGAGGTGACGCCGCACTCGGGCCAGTGCAACCACGGACGCCCGACCTGGATAAAGCTCGCCCACGGCGACATCGAGAAGCTGTTCGGGCGCAAATAGGCATTAGCCGCTTCGGTTAAGCCGCTCCAGATAGGTCTCGAACATGTCGGCCACGGCGTTCGAATAGGTTTCGATCTGATCGGCCAGCGTCGCATCTTCGGACAGGCGCTTGCCGACATCGGAAAGCGTCATCATCACCAGATTGCCCGCGATCTCGCGCCGCTGCTCGTCGCAGCCAGGCAGCGCCTCGGCCATGAACGCACGCATCACCGCGTGGCCACGGACCCTCGGTACGGCCGCCTCGGGCGCCTCGCGGTAATAGGGTGCGGCATCGTCCAACGCGATCCGCATCTCGGCCTCCTCGCACTCGGATCGCACGAAGGCATGGACGAGCCGCCGCAGGCGGTCGTGTGGCGGAACCGCGCGATCTTCGAGGATGCCCAGCATCATCGCGCTGGTCTCGACCCATTCGTCGCTCTGCAATCGGAACAGGATCGCCGCCTTGTTGGGGAAATATTGATAGAGCGAGCCGATGCTGACCCCCGCGCGCTCGGCGACTCGGGCGGTGGTGAAGCGGTGCGCGCCATCCTCCGCCAGAACGCGAGCGGCGGCTTCGAGAATGGTCGCCACCAACTGCGCCGACCGCGCCTGGCGCGGCGCTTTTCTCACGGAAATCCTCGGCTTCTCGTGCTCGGCCAACGCGCCCTCCGGGAATGCGAATAGAGAATGCGATGGATTACTCGTATTTTCCGGTGACCCGCAAGATCGCGGGCGATCCTCCGGAGACTTCGATGACCACATTGACCAAGGCGCCCGTCGCGCCCCTGCTCGCCACGCTGTTCGCCAGTGCCGAGCGCAGCGAGGGCATGTTGCCGCCGGCGCTTGCCAATCTGTCCGTAGCCGAACGCGGCGCGATGCTTCGCAGCAAAGCCGATTATCTCGAACTATACAGCCGCATGAAGGACTCGCCGCTCGCGGTGTCGCGCGAGACGGGCAGGCTGCTCTACATGCTCGCGCGTGCGCTCGGCGCCAAAGCCATCGTCGAGTTCGGCACCTCGTTCGGGATCTCGACGCTCCATCTTGCGGCGGCGCTGCGCGACAATGGGGGAGGCCGGCTCATCACCACCGAGTTTGAACCCGCCAAGATCGCGCGCGCGACCGAGAACCTCGGTGCGGGCGGCGTCCTCGATCTGATCGATCTGCGCGCCGGCGACGCGCTCCACACGCTCGCGCATGACTTGCCGGAGACGATCGATCTCGTGCTGCTCGACGGCGCAAAGGCGCTGTACGGCGATATCCTCGATCTGCTTGAAAGCCGCCTGCGTCCGGGTGCGCTGCTGATCGCCGACAATGCCGATATGTGCCCGGAATATCTCACGCGGGTGCGAGACGCTGGTCGCGGCTACCTATCGGTACCTTTCGCCGACGATGTCGAAGTGTCGATGCGGATCGGCTGACGCGCAAGGGGCAGGGGTCAGCCTTCGCCCATGCGCACGCGCCTCAGTCTCGGCGCGCGGTCGAGATTGGCCGCTTCCTTGATCCCCTGACGCAATTCGTCGCGCTTCTCGTGGATCGAGGCGATCACCGGACCGACCGCCACCCCCAGGTCGGTCAGCACGGCTTCCGAGAGTTGCAGCGAACTTTCCAGCGTTTCCGGTACGGCATCGGTCACGCCCGCACGGTACAATTCGGCGGCGTGGCCGATGTCGCGCGCGCGCGCGATGATGGTCAGATCGGGCACCCAACCGCGCACGCGACGGGTCATCTGCACCGTCAGCACCGGGTCGTCCATCGTCAGGATCAGCGCCTTCGCGCGGCCGAGGTTGAGCCGATCGACCAGTTCGGGGCGCGACACGTCGCCGAAGATGAGCGGATAGCCATCGCGCCGCGCGGCCGTGACCGTGTCGATATCGGCCTCGACCGCGACGTAGGGCTGGTTGTGGGTCGCGAGCATGTCGGCCACCATCCGCCCGACCCGCCCGAACCCGATGATGACCGTGCCCGGCCCTTCGCGCGGGATCATCAATTCGGGCGCATCGCCGCCACCGCTGCGGCGCTCGATCCGGGCCGCCACGCGCCGGCCGGCCCAGGCGAGCAACGGGGTGATCGTGAGGCCGATCGCCGTCACCGTCTGCCAATAGGCGGCGGTGGACGGTGCGATCAGGGCCGCTTGCGCGGCCGTGCCGAGTACGATCAACGTCGTCTCCGACGGGCTCGACATCAGCACACCGGTTTCGGCGGCAATGCCGGATTTCACCCCGCCGAGCTTGAGCAGCGCGAACGTCACCACGGTCTTGACGAGGATGACGCCGAGGATGCCGAGCAGCAAGGCCGCCCAATTGTCCGCGATCTGCCGCAGGTTGAGGCTCATGCCGACGGTAAGCAGGAACACGCCGAGCGCGAGCCCCTTGAAGGGCGCGGTCATCACTTCGACTTCGCTGTGATAATCGGTCTCGGCGATCAGCAACCCGGCGAGCAGCGCACCGACGATCGGCGAGAGACCGGCCGCCGCGGTGGCGAGGCTCGCCACGATCACGACCAGCAGCGACGCGGCGAGGAACAGTTCGGGGCTCTTGGTGCGCGCCGCCTGCGCGAACAGCCGCGGCAGGATCAGCCGGCCGCCAACGAACATGATCGCCACCGTCATCAGCCCGCGCGCCAGCACTCCGACGAAGGCCCAGTCACCACCGGCCGCGTTGGGCGAGAAGGCCGCGAGCACGAAGATGATCGGGACGAGCGCTAGATCCTCGAACAGCAGCATCGCGAACGCCGAACGGCCGACCGCGCTCGCGGTCCCCGCGATCGGTAGGACGAGCGCGGTCGAGGAGAGGGTGAGCGCGAACCCGAGCCCCATCGCGCCGGGCCAATCCTGGCCCAACAAATGCAAGGCGGTGCCGATGAGGACGCCCGAGCCGATCAATTCGGCGGCACCGTTACCGAACACCTGCCCGCGCATCGCCCAAAGCCGCTTGAACGACAACTCCAGACCGATTGAGAACAGCAGCAGGATGATGCCGAACTCGGCGAACGGCTCGATCGCATGCGCGTCGGAGATCGTGATGTAATAGAGCCACGGATACTGGCCGACCAACGCGCCCAATCCCGCCGGGCCGACCAAGACGCCGACCAGGATGAAGCCGATGACCGGGCTGATCCGGAACCGCGCGAACGTCGGGATGATGAGGCCGGCGGCCCCGAGGATGACGAGCGTGTCGCTCAGTCCGTTATTATCGAGCGCCAATGCCATGACCGGCATCTAGCCAGAGTAGATCCGGTTTGTCAGCCGGTGACTGAGATCACCATGACAATATCGTCAGAAGGCTGGCGGTACGGGGTGGCCGCTCGCCCACGGCGAGCGGCCACATACGGCATCAGGCGGCGAGGATGTCGCCCATCTTGGCTTCGAGGTTGACGCGGACCGCCTCGAAGAACTGCTCGGTGGTCATCCAGGCCTGGTTCGGGCCGATCAGCAGCGCCAGATCCTTCGTCATCTTGCCGCTCTCGACGGTCTCGATGCAGACCTTCTCCAGCGTCTCGGCGAACTTGGTGACTTCCGGCGTTCCGTCGAACTTGCCGCGGTAGATCAGGCCGCGCGTCCAGGCGAAGATCGACGCGATCGGATTGGTCGAGGTCGCCTTGCCCTGTTCGTGCATGCGGAAGTGGCGCGTGACGGTGCCGTGCGCCGCCTCGGCCTCGACGGTCTTGCCATCGGGCGTCAGCAGCACCGAGGTCATCAAGCCGAGCGAGCCGAAGCCTTGGGCGACCTGATCCGACTGGACGTCGCCGTCATAGTTCTTGCACGCCCAGACGAACTCGCCGCTCCACTTGAGCGCCGAGGCGACCATGTCGTCGATCAGGCGGTGCTCATAGGTGATGCCGGCTTCCTGGAACTTGTCCTTGAACTCGGTCTCATACACTTCGGCGAACAGATCCTTGAAGCGGCCGTCATAGGCCTTGAGGATGGTGTTCTTGGTCGACAGGTACACCGGCCACTTGAGGTTGAGGCCGTAGTGCATTGAGGCGCGCGCAAAATCGCGGATCGAATCGTCGAGGTTGTACATCGCGAGCGCGACACCGGGCGACGGGAAATCGAACACTTCGCGGTCGATCTTGGTGCCGTCAGCACCGTCGAACACGAGGCGCAGCTTGCCGGGGCCGGGGACGAGGAAATCGGTCGCGCGATACTGATCGCCGAACGCGTGGCGGCCGACGACGATCGGTTTGGTCCAGCCCGGGATCAGGCGCGGGACGTTGGAGATGACGATCGGCTCGCGGAAGATCGTGCCGCCGAGGATGTTGCGGATCGTGCCGTTGGGCGACTTCCACATCTGCTTGAGGCCGAATTCCTCGACGCGCGCTTCATCCGGGGTGATCGTCGCGCACTTCACGCCGACACCATATTTCTGGATCGCCTTGGCGCTATCGATCGTGATCTGATCGTTCGTCTCGTCGCGCTTCTGTACGCCGAGGTCGTAATATTCGAGATCGATGTCGAGATAGGGGAGGATGAGCCGCTCGCGGATCCACTGCCAGATAATCCGCGTCATCTCGTCGCCGTCGATTTCCACGACGGGCGTCTTCACCTTGATCTTCGCCATTTTGTCTCTCTTGTGCAGGAGGAGTTTGGCGATGCGTCTAGGAGCAAGCCCGCGCGGGATCAACCACCGCCGACGGTCGCGGCGGTGATTGTGTTGGCCGGCGCGGCGGCGTAGGTCTGCGGCCATGCCTTCGCTCGAAAAACCCGAAATCGCCACCTCTACCGTCAAATGGCGGTTCGCCGACATGCACCCGGAGGGGCGCAAATATGTGCTGATCGCCGCAGCGCTCACCTTCGCGGTGTGGCTGTTCGTGCCGATCCTGACCTGGCCGATGATCGCGGTGACCGCATGGGTCGCCTTGTTCTTCCGCGATCCGATCCGTGTGACCCCCCAAGCCGAGGGGCTGGTGATCGCGCCTGCCGACGGTCTCATCACGATGATCGAGCGCGTGCCCGTGCCACGCGAGATCGCCGGACCCGGCGGTCTCGGCGACCTGCCGCTGGTGCGGGTCTCGATCTTCATGTCGGTGTTCGACGTCCACATCAATCGGACGCCGATCGCTGGAACGATTCGCCAGGTCGTCTATATCTCGGGCAAATTCCTCAATGCCGATCTCGACAAGGCGAGCGAGGAGAACGAGCGCCAGCACATCGTCGTAGAGGATCGGGACGGCCGCCGGATCGGCTTCACCCAGATCGCGGGGCTGGTCGCGCGGCGGATCGTCCCCTTCGTCAAGAGCGGGGACATGGTCGCACGCGGGCAGCGGATCGGGCTGATCCGCTTCGGCAGTCGCGTCGATGTCTACCTGCCCGACGATTGCGCCTGTCAGGTCGCGCTCGGCCAGCGCAGCATCGCGGGCGAGACGGTGCTCGGCCGGGTTGGCGGCATTGTCGCAACCGGCATCTCGCAGTGATTCACACCGCCAAGGCATTGCGTTAGGATGCGGCGCCCACTCCGCCGCACGCGGCGCGGCCTGCCGTTGCGGGCGGTCGCGCCCAACGCCGTCACGGCGCTGGCGCTGTGCTTCGGGCTGACAGGCATTCGCTACGCGATCTCGTCGGACTGGGAAGCGGCCGTGACGATGATCATGATCGCGAGCGTGCTCGACGGGCTCGACGGGACGGTCGCGCGGCTGGTGCGCGGCGAAAGCCGGTTCGGCGCCGAACTCGATTCGCTGTCGGATGCGGTTTCTTTCGGGGTGTCGCCAGCGGTGATCCTCTACCTCTGGTCGCTCAAGGATGCGCCGCGCGTCGGCTGGCTATGCGCGATGGTGTTCGCGGTATTCTGCGCATTGCGCCTCGCGCGCTTCAACGCCGCGATCGACCTCAGAGAGCAACCGCATAAGTCGGCTGGCTTTCTCACCGGCGCGCCCGCGCCAGCCGGTGCCGCGCTGGCGATGTTGCCGATGTACCTCTGGTTCTGGACCGGCGAACCCTGGTTCCGCTCGCCGGCGATAGTACTGCCCTGGGTCGCGCTGATGGCGACGCTGATGGTGTCGAGCGTCGCGACCTTTAGTTGGGGATCGCTCAAGCTTCGCGATCACATCCGCTTCGAGGCGATCGCGGTCGTCGTGTTGCTTGGCGCCGCGCTGATCTCGGCGCCGTGGCACACCCTGTCAGCCTTGTGCGTGTGCTATCTCGCGACGCTGCCGTTCAGCATCGCCGCCTATCGGCGCATCAAGCGGCTTCGCGAAACGACGCAGGCCGGATCTGCCGTGCCGATTGCACGCGCGCCCGCAGGCGACGATCGCTGACCACGACGAATGGCTCGGGTGAGACCATCTCGACCTCGCCACGCAGCAGCGCGGCGATACGCGGCAAGGCTGGTACGAGGGTGAAAGCGAAAACCCAAACGGCCGCCGTGAACGCCGCGGCGAAGACCATGCAATCGAGAATTGCGACCATTGCTCAACTTCCTGTTTACGCGCGAAGTCGAAGATCAGAAAGCTTCAGGCCCCGGCGATGTTCCACGTACCGCTGATGAGCGCGTTATGTTCCATGTTTGTACCGTTCGTCAAGCTTGATTTTGCGGGAAAGCTCGGCTAACGGAGCCGCCTTCACACCGCATGGGAAGCACATACACCGGTGTCCGGAGGGTTCCCCTCATGGATGACTCGCTTCCCAGAGGCACAACCGGAAAGGAATATCTTATGGCGGCACCTGTCGTCTCCATGCAGCAATTGCTCGAAACGGGCGCGCACTTCGGCCACCAGACCCACCGCTGGAACCCGAAGATGAAGCCCTACATCTTCGGCGACCGCAATGGCGTCCACATTCTCGACCTCTCGCAGACCGTGCCGCTGCTCGCGCGCGCGCTCGAGTTCATCAGCGCATCGACCGCCGCTGGCGGCAAGGTGCTGTTCGTCGGCACCAAGCGCCAGGCGCAGGAGCCGGTGGCGGACGCGGCCCGCCGTGCCGGCCAGCACTTCGTCAACCATCGCTGGCTGGGCGGCATGCTCACCAACTGGAAGACGATCTCGAACTCGATCAAGCGCATGAAGGCGCTCGAAGAGCAGCTTTCGGGCGACACGCACGGCCTCACCAAGAAGGAAGTGCTCCAGCTCACCCGCGAGAAGGACAAGCTCGAACTGTCGCTCGGCGGCATCCGCGACATGGGCGGCATCCCCGACGTGATGTTCGTGATCGACGCGAACAAGGAAGAGCTGGCGATCAAGGAAGCCAACACGCTCGGCATCCCGGTCGTCGCGATCCTCGATTCGAACGTCTCGCCGGACGGTATCGCGTTCCCGGTGCCGGCGAACGACGACGCGAGCCGCGCCATCCGCCTGTACTGTGAAGCGGTCGCAATCGCCGCGACCCGTGGCGGTCATGAGCAGGTCGCGCGCCGCGGCGTCGATTTCGGCGCGATGGAGCGTCCGCCGGTCGAGGAAGCGCTGACGGTCGAGACGCCGGCCGCCGAGCCGGGCGACGTTCCGCCGGTCGCGCCTGAAGTCGAAATGGCTGCCGAGTCCGAGCGCCAGCTCGACGCCTGAGCGTCGTTGAACTGACATATGGACGGGGTAGGGCGCGGCCCTATCCCGTCCTTTCCCATATCTGCAAAAGCCAAGAGGAATTCGAGATGGCCGATATCACAGCCGCTGCGGTGAAAGACCTGCGCGAAAAGAGCGGCGCGGGCATGATGGATTGCAAGAAGGCGCTCACCGAAGCCGCCGGCGATCTGGATGCCGCGATGGATTGGCTGCGCGCCAAGGGCCTCGCCGCTGCCGCCAAGAAGTCGAGCCGCACCGCGGCCGAAGGTCTCGTCGGCGTGGAAGTGGCCGGCACCAAGGGCGCGGCGGTCGAAGTGAATTCGGAGACCGATTTCGTTGCCAAGAACGTCCAGTTCCAGACGTTCGTGCGCGATGTCGTGTCAGTCGCGCTCGAAATGGGCGACGATCTCGACACGATCAAGGCGACCTCGCTCGGCGAGAAGACCGTCGAGGAGACGCTCGTCACCAACATCGCCACGATCGGCGAGAACCAGGCGATCCGTCGCGCCAAGCGGCTGGAAGTCTCGGCCGGCGCGGTCGTGCCGTACATCCACAACGCACAGGCGCCCGGCCTCGGCAAGATCGGGGTGCTCGTCGCGCTGGAGAGCCAAGCGGGCGCGGATGTGCTCGAGCCGCTCGGCAAGCAGATCGCGATGCACATCGCCGCCGCGTTCCCGCTGGCGCTGAATGCCGACGGGATCGACCCCGCCATCGTGGAGCGCGAAGCCGCGATCGCCAAGGAGAAGAATGCCGACAAGATCGCCGGCAAGCCGCCCGAGGTCGCCGAGAAGATCATCCGCGGTCCGGTCGACAAGTTCCTGCGCGAGAATGCCCTGCTTACCCAGGCATTCGTGATGGACGGCAAGACGCCGGTCCAGGACGTCGTCGCCGCCGCGGCCAAGGCGGCGGGCACGGCAATCGTGCTCAAGGACTATGTGCGCTTCCAGCTCGGTGAAGGCATCGAGAAGGAAGTCAGCGACTTCGCGGCCGAAGTCGCCGCCGCCTCGGGCGTTCCCGCCAAGGCGTAACGCTCCACGCCACCCGCCGCCGATCATCGGCGGCGGGTGGCTTTTATCGTCTGCGCGACAAGACGATATGTTCTGCGTGGTTTCCGCGCTTCCAATCGCGAAGGGCCGCGACTAAGGTCCGCGCGCACCCGCCCCTCAGCATGATGGAATCCCGTGAGCGATCCTAGGTTCAAACGCATCCTGTTGAAATTGTCGGGCGAAGTCCTGATGGGCGAGGGAGGGCTGGCGATCGATCCCGCCGTTACCGCCCGCGTTGCCGGCGAGATCGCCGATGCCCGCGCTGCCGGGTATGAATTGTGCGTCGTCGTAGGCGGCGGCAACATCTTCCGCGGATTGTCCGCCGCCGCCAAAGGCATCGAGCGCGCGACCGCCGACTATATGGGCATGCTCGCGACCGTGATGAACGCGCTTGCAGTGCAGAATGCGCTCGAGCAGATCGGCGTCGATACCCGCGTGCAGTCGGCTATCCCGATGCAGTCAGTGTGCGAGCCCTTCATCCGCCGGCGCGCCGAACGGCATCTCGAAAAGGGCCGGGTGGTGATCTTCGCCGCAGGTGTCGGCAGCCCGTTCTTCACGACCGACAGCGGCGCCGCCCTGCGGGCTGCGGAAATGAAGTGCGACGCGTTGTTCAAGGGCACGTCGGTTGACGGCGTCTATGACGCCGACCCGAAGAAGGTGCCTACAGCAAAGCGTTATGAAACGGTGACTTACAGCACGGTTCTGGCGCAGGATCTCAAGGTGATGGACGCGAGCGCCATCGCGCTTTGCCGCGACAACAATATCCCGATCGTCGTATTCAACATCCGCGAGCATGGCAATCTCGCCGCCGTCCTGCGGGGCGAGGGTGTGTCGACGGTCGTTCAGGCTCAAGGAGAATAAGCATGGCCGCCTATGACAAGGCCGATCTCGAACGCCGCATGGCGGGCAGCGTCGAAGCGCTGAAGCATGACCTCGGTGGCCTGCGCACCGGTCGCGCCTCGGCCTCGTTGCTCGATCCGGTCACGGTCGAGGTATATGGGTCGCACATGCCGCTCACCACGATTGCAACCGTGTCGGTGCCCGAGCCGCGCATGATCTCGGTTCAGGTTTGGGACAAGGGCAACGTCGGCCCGGCCGACAAGGCGATCCGCTCGGCCGGGCTCGGCCTCAACCCCATCGTCGATGGTCAGACCTTGCGCCTGCCGATCCCGGACCTGACCGAGGAGCGCCGCAAGGAGCTCGCCAAGCTCGCCGGAAAATATGCCGAAGGCGCGCGCATCGCCGCGCGCAACGTGCGCCGTGATGGCATGGACAGCCTCAAGGCCGATGAGAAGAAGGGCCTGATCTCCGAGGACGAGCGCAAACGCCACGAAACCGAGGTGCAGAAGCTCACCGACGCGACGATCGCCGATATCGACGCGGCGGCGGCGGCAAAGGAAAAGGAAATCCTCGGCAAGTGAGCACCCGGCCTGCCCCGGTTGCGCGGATGGCCGATGGTGGAGCGGTGCCCCGCCATGTCGCGATCATCATGGACGGCAATGGCCGCTGGGCCAAGAAGCGCTTCCTGCCGCGCGTCGCGGGCCATAAGGCGGGTATCGACGCGGTCCGCCGGGTGACGCGCGCCGCGCGCGCGATGGGCATAGACGCACTGACGCTCTACGCCTTCTCGTCCGAAAATTGGCGGCGCCCGGAGGATGAGATCAGCGACCTGATGGCGTTGATGCGCGTCTTCATCCGCTCCGACCTCGATGAACTGGTTCGCGAGAATGTGCGCCTGCGGGTGATCGGCGATTACCGCCGATTCTCGCCCGACCTGGTCGTGATGGTCGATGACGCGATCGCGCGGACGGCGTCGAACACCGGGCCGATCCTCGCCGTCGCGCTCAATTACGGATCGCAGTCCGAACTCGCCAGTATCGCGCGCCGGCTCGCCGAGCGGGCGGTGCGGGGCGAACTCGATCCCGCGACGATCGACACCGGGCTGATCGAATCGCAACTCGACACGCACGATTTGCCGCCGCTCGACCTGCTCATCCGCACCTCGGGCGAGGTTCGGCTGTCGAACTTCCTGTTGTGGCAGGCGGCTTATGCCGAACTGTTGTTCACCGAGACCTTGTGGCCCGATTTCGACGGTGACGCGCTGGCGGACGCGGTCGCGATTTTCGGTCAGCGCCAGCGCCGGTTCGGGGGCTTGTGAAAGAGACCGGGGCGCCTAAGCGGCCCTCCGAACTCGCGCTGCGAACGATCGTCGGCATCGCGCTGATCGCGGTCGCGCTGGGCGCTATCATCGCCGGCGATTTCGTGTTCTGGCTCGTATGCGTGACGCTCGGCGTGCTGATGATGGCCGAATGGGCCGATCTTCAAGCGACGCCCGCCGCGACCAAGCGGCTTGCGCAACTCGCGTTGTTCGTCCCCTTGTCGGTGATGGCGCCGATCATGGCGGGGCCGAGTTTCTTCACGCTTGGCTTGCTGGCGGGGGCCGGCTTTTTCATCGTGATCGTCACGCAACGCCCGATGCTGGCGGTGGGGGCGATCTACGTCGGGCTGCCGACACTCGCGCTGCTGGTGATCCGCGAGCAGAAGGATGGCATCGTCTTCACGCTATGGGTGCTGGCGCTGGTGTGGGCGTGCGATATCGGCGCGTATGCGGCGGGCCGCTTGATCGGCGGGCCGAAGCTCGCACCTGCGATCAGTCCCAACAAGACCTGGGCGGGGTTGCTCGGCGGGATGGCGATGGCGGCCCTGTTCGGCATGTTCATGCATGCGATGTACGGCCTGCCGCTTCGGCTCACCCTCGCCACGCCGTTCCTCGCGGTGATCGCACAAGGGGGGGATCTCTATGAAAGCTGGCTTAAGCGCCGTGCTGGCGTGAAGGATAGCGGCAGCATTTTTCCCGGCCACGGCGGCGTGCTAGACCGGCTCGACGGGCTGGTGCCCGTGGCGCCCGTGGCAGCGTTTCTGGTCATTTTTCCGAGATTTTATTCCTGATGAAGACGGTTACGATATTGGGGGCGACGGGTTCCGTCGGCCGCTCGACACTCGATCTGGTCGAACGCGAACCGGACGCGTTCCAGGTTCTCGCGCTGACCGCGCACCGCGACGTCACCAAGCTCGCCGAAGCTGCGGTGCGGACCAACGCCAAGCGCGCCGTGGTCGCCGACGAGACCTGTCTGGATGCGCTGCGCACCGCGCTGGCGGGCACCGGTATCGAGGCGGCGGGCGGCGCTCAGGCCGTCCATGACACCGCCGAACTGGGCGCCGACGTGACGATGGGCGCGATCGTCGGCTGCGCGGGGCTGGAACCGGTCTTGGCGGCGATCGAGCAGGGCCGCACGGTCATCATCGCCAACAAGGAACCGCTCGTTTCGGCGGGCGATGTCGTGCTGGCGGCGGCGGCGAAGAGCGGCGCGACGCTGCTACCCGCCGATTCCGAGCACAACGCGATCTTCCAGTGTTTCGACGTGACGCGCCCCGGCCGGGTGCGGCGCATCATCCTCACCGCCAGCGGCGGTCCGTTCCGTGACTGGTCGCTCGAGCAAATGGGCGGCGTGAGCGTCGCGCAGGCGGTCGCCCACCCGAACTGGTCGATGGGCGCGAAAATCTCGATCGATTCGGCGACGATGATGAACAAGGGGCTCGAACTGATCGAGGCGGCGCGCCTGTTCCCGGTGCCGCACGACGCGATCGAGATCATCCTGCATCGCCAATCGGTGATCCACTCGATGGTCGAATATGTCGATGGCTCGACGCTCGCTCAGCTCGGGCCACCCGATATGCGCGTGCCGATCGCGAGTTGCCTCGCCTGGCCGGACCGGATGGCGACGCCAATGGCGCCGCTCGATCTCGTCAAGATCGGCCGGCTCGATTTCGAGGCACCCGACGCGGTACGCTTCCCGGCACTCCGCCTCGCGCGCGAGGCGCTCGACGCGGGCGGCGCACGCCCTGCGATCCTCAACGCAGCTAACGAAATTGCCGTCGCGGCGTTTCTCGATAGGCAGATCGGCTTCCTCGAAATTGCCGCAATCGTTGAAGATACCTTGGTCCGCTACGATCCGCCCGCGCCGGGCGCACTCGCCGACGTTCTTGCCGTCGACGCGGAGGCGCGGGTGATCGCGCGTGAGCGAGTGAAGGATTGTGTTGCGTGACCCACAGCCCCGGCTTTCTGCTGACCGTGCTCGCGTTCGCGCTGGTGATAGGTCCGCTGATTTTCCTGCATGAAATGGGGCATTATCTCGCCGGGCGGCTGTTCGGCGTGAAGATCGACGCTTTCTCGATCGGCTTCGGCCAAGAGGTGTTCGGCGTCACCGACAAGCGTGGCACGCGCTGGAAATTCTCGTGGATGCAGCTGGGCGGCTACGTGAAGTTCGCGGGCGACATGAACGCCGCGAGCCAGCCCGGCGCCGACTGGCTACTGCTGCCGCCCGAGGAACGCGCCAGGACGCTGCACGCGCGGCCGGTGTGGCAGCGCGCGATCGTGGTTGCGGCTGGGCCGATCGCCAATTTCATCGTCGCCGTCATCATCCTGGGCGGGTTCGCGCTGACCTATGGCGTGGACGCCACGCCGGCGGTGATCGGGGTCGTCGCCCCCAAGAGCGCGGCGGCGAGCGCCGGGCTCCAGCCGGGCGACCGCATCACCAGCCTCGGTGGTCGGGATGTCGGCACCTTCGCCGATCTCGCCCAATATACCGTGCTTCGCCCGGATGAGCGCGTGAACATCCGCTTCGAACGCGAGGGCCAGCCGATCAGCCGTGAGGTGACGATTGGCGCGCTCGTCCAGCGCGACGCGTTCGGCAATGAATTCCGCAAGGGTTTGCTCGGCATCGGCCCGGCCAAACCGGTGCTGCGTCCGGTCAGCCTGATCGAAGCACCGCTCGCCGGTGCGAAGATGACCGGGGAAATCCTGCGCGGTACGCTCGACGGGCTCGGCCAGATCCTGACTGGGCGGCGGTCGGTGGACGAGCTTGGCGGGCCATTGCGTATCGCCAAAGTGTCGGGCGAGCAGCTTTCGCTCGGCGCCCCTGCGCTCATTTGGATGATCGCGGTAATCTCGATTAACCTGGGATTCATCAACCTCTTGCCAGTCCCTGTGCTCGATGGCGGGCACTTGTTTTTCTATGCGATAGAAGCGATCCGGCGCCGTCCGGTGCCGATCCACGTACAGGAATGGGCTTTCCGTGGCGGGCTTGCGGCGATGCTGGCCTTGATGTTGATGGTGACGTTCAACGATCTGGGATCGTTTGGGCTCTGGAAAAACCTCACCGGCTTGATCGGCTGACGAAGGTGGGGCAGGGCGGGTTCGCGGTGTTGCGGTCCGCGAGTATTTTCTCCGATTTGGGGTGGGAAGTGACAGCGATCAAGGTTTCGACGTTCGGAAAGCATGCGCTCGTCACGCTTCTGGCGGGTACGGTGCTTTCCACGATGCCGAGCGCGGCCGACGCCCAGGGCGGCATGCGCGGCGGGCATCGTGGCGGTGGTCAGCGCGGCGCGGACCCGCGCGGTGCGGCGCAGCCGATTCCGATGCCGCCAGCGCCGACGACCGGTGCGGCGGTGGTGGTCAGCGATCCCAACGCCAAGAAGATCCTCACGCTCCGCGTCGAAGGCTCGCAGCGCATCGAACCGGAGACGGTGCTATCTTACACGCGGCTGCGCGTCGGCATCGCCTACAACAACGAATTGCTCGATCAGGCGATCAAGGATCTGCTGGCGAGCGACCTGTTCGCCGACGTGTCGATCAGCGGTGTCGAGAGCGGCAACATCGTGCTGCGCGTGCGCGAGAACCCGATCATCAACCGGGTGATCCTGGAGGGCAACAAGCGCCTGAAGGAAGACAAGATCACCAAGGAGATCAAGCTCAAGCCGCGCCAGATCTTCACGCGGACCGCCGTCCGGCAGGACGTCGCGCGGATCGTCGAACTGTACCGCCGTCAGGGCCGGTTCGCGGCGGCGATCGAACCGAAGATGGTCACGCTCGACCAGAATCGTGTCGATATCATCTTCGAGATCAACGAGGGGCCGAAATCCAAGGTCCGGCAGATCAACATCCTCGGCAACGAGGTGTTCTCCGACAAGACGCTGCGCGGCCAGATGGCCACCAAGGAAGCGCGGCTCACGACCCTGCTCAGCTCGAACACGAGCTACGATCAGGATCGCCTCGCCTACGACCAGCAGAAGATGCGTCAGTTCTATCTGACCAACGGCTATGCCGACTTCCGCGTCACCTCAGCTGTCGCCGAGCTTACGCCCGACAAGAAGGACTTCATCATCACCTACGTGGTTGAGGAAGGGAAGCGTTACAAGTTCGGCGACGTGACGGTCGATAGCGACATTCGCGACTTCGACGGCAAGAAGGTCGCGGCTGGTCTCTCGATCAAGAAGGGCGACTGGTATGACGCCAAGAAGGTCGAGGACACGGTCGACAGCCTGAACCAGTCGGCTGGTCTGGTCGGCTACGCTTTCGCCGACACGAACCCCGAATTCAACCGCGACAAAGACACGCTGACGATGGGGATCAATTTCCACATCGCCGAAGCCAAGCGCAGTTATGTCGAGCGGATCAACGTGACCGGCAACACGCAGACGCAGGACAAGGTGGTTCGCCGGGAAATCCGCGTCGCCGAGGGTGACGCGTTCAACAGCTTCCAGGTCAAGCGCTCGCAGGACCGCATCAACTCGCTCGGCTATTTCCAGGACAAGTTCGAGATCAAGCAGAGCCAAGGCTCGGCGCCCGACCGGGTGGTCCTCGACGCCAACGTCGAGGAAAAATCGACCGGGGAGCTGTCGCTGTCCGCCGGCTATTCGAGCCTCGAGAGCTTCATCATCCAGGCGTCGATCACGCAGCGCAACTTTCGCGGCAAGGGACAGGAACTGCGCGCCAGCGTCAACTATTCGAGCTATTCGAAGTCGGTCAACCTGGGCTTCACCGAGCCATATCTTTTCAACAAGAACATCGCCATCGGCGGCGATATCTTCCGGCGCGATTACAACGCGTTCAACTATGTCGGCGATCAGCGCCAGACGACCTACACGCAGGTCTCGACCGGCTTCCAGATCCGCTCGGGCGTGCCGCTCACCGAATATTGGTCGCTTGCGGCGCGCTATGGCCTCACCTATGATGAGGTCGGTCTCGACAGGCAATATTTCAACTCCGACGGCAGTTGTAACGTCCTCGCCGCCGGCAGCTATCTGTGCCAGGCGATCGGCAACCGCTGGACGTCGTCGGTCGGCTATTCGCTGATCTTCGATTCGCTCAACAGCCGCTTGCGGCCCACGGCGGGGCAGAAGTTCAGTCTCAGCCAGGATTTCGCCGGGTTGGGCGGGGACGTCCGCTACGTTCGCACGCGCGTCGATGCGACGAAGTACAAGAACCTCGGTGCGGGCTTCATCGGCTCGCTGCATGTCGAAGGCGGCTACATCTTCTCGCTCGAAGGCAAGAAGCCGGCGGGCGTCGACAAGGTGCGGATCACCGACCGCTTCTACCTCGGCGAGCCTGATTTCCCCGGTTTCGACATCCGCGGCGTCGGTCCTCGCGTGACGCGCACGCCGTACACCACCGACGCCTCGGGCAAGCAGATTCTCGTCACCGACCGGAACAGCATCGTCGACGACGCGTTGGGCGGGAACAAATATTACGTCGGTCGGCTCGAGGTGCAGATCCCGCTCGGTTCGGGTGCGCGTGAACTCGGCCTGCGGCCGTCGATCTACGTTCAGGCGGGCGCGTTGTGGGGCGTGACCAAACCGCTTGCGACCGCCAGTTTCCCAACCACGATCGACCCCGTCACGGGCCGCGCCACCGTGCTTCCGCTGGTTCAGCAGGCGCTCGACAGCCAAACCGGCAAGCCGCTTTTTGCGGTGCCTTCGACGGATGCGACCAACGGCGGACTCACCACGACATGCCAGATCGGCTATGCGGCGCCCGGCGGCACGTGCGTCGGCTCGTCGGTCAACACCGCGGTGACGACCACGACCGCGCCGTTCCTGGAACAGTTCCTGGGCAACTCGGCGCAGCCGCGCGTTTCGGTCGGCGCTGGCGTGAACTGGAACTCGCCGTTCGGACCGCTTCGGATCGACGTCGCTTACGCTCTCATGAAGGTGAAGGGCGACGATACCAAGCTTGTTACATTCAACGTAGGGACACAATTCTGATGAACACGTTCAAGAAGCTCCTGATCGGCGGCGCCGTCGTCGTTCCGGCCGCATTCGCAGCCACCACGGCCACCGCGCAGGTTTCGGGCATCGCCTTTTCCGATCCGGAGTCGGTGATCCTCAGCGCCAAGGCGCTCGACGCCGCGAACCAGACGATCGCGACCACCTACAAGGCGCAACTCGATCAGGCGCGTGCGCGGCAGCAGGCGCTCGATACCGAGTTGCAGGCACTGATCGCTCCGATCGATACCAACAAGGACAAGCAGCTTTCCGACGCCGAAGTGCAGGCCGCGCAGGCCGCCAAGAACCCGGCGCTCGCCAAGCTCGAAGCGGCGCAGAAGGCTGGCCAGCAGGAAGTCGGCCGCTTGCGCCAGCCCGCGACGCTCGCCCAGGCCTATGCGATCGAGCAGATCGCGATGAAGTATGATGCCGCGATGAAGGCCGTGGTCGCCGCCAAGAAGGTGAGCTTGCTGCTTTCGGCCGGCACGATCCAGTACAACGCGCCGGACGCCGATCTGACCGACGAGATCAAGGCTGAACTCGACCGCCAGACGCCGACCGTCTCGGTCACGCCGCCCGCCAACTGGCAGCCGAGCCAGCAGACGGGCCAGCTCTTCCAGCGCTATCAGCAACTCGTCTATTACAGCGCGATGCAGCGCCAGCAGGGTGCGGCGGCCGCACCGGGCGCCGCTACGCCGGCCAAGCCCGCGCCGCAGGGTCGTTGATCGCCACGCGATGACTGACGCAGCCGAAGTCCGCACCACCGGCCCGCTCGATATCGCGCGGATCATGGCGGCGCTGCCGCATCGCTATCCGATGCTGCTGGTCGATCGTGTCGAGGAGATCATCCTCGACCGGTCGATCACGGCAATCAAGGCGGTGACGATCAACGAGGGCTTCTTCCAGGGACATTTCCCCGGTCGCCCGATTATGCCGGGCGTGCTGATCGTCGAGGCGCTGGCGCAAGCCGCCGGCGTGCTCGCGGTCGAGAGTCTCGGCCTCGCCGGGTCGGGCAAGCTCGTGTACTTCATGGCGATCGACGGCGCGAAGTTCCGCAAGCCGGTCGAGCCGGGCGTGTTGCTCAAGCTCGAGGTCGAATTCGTCCAGAAGCGCAGCAGCGTCTGCAAGTTCGCTGGGAGAGCGACGATCGACGGGCAGCTCGCGGCGGAAGCGAACTTCACCGCAATGATCGCCGATCCGCCCAAGGCATAGCGTTCGTGAGCGCGCTGACCTGGTTCGGGCTGCTTGCGCTGTCCTTCACCTTGGTGTGTTACGCTCTGGAAAGCCGGTCGTCGTGGTGGACGCTCGGCTTCGCCGCCGGTTGCGTGCTCGGGTCGATTTACGGCTTCCTGCAGGGTGCGTGGCCGTTCGGCGTGGTCGAGGCTATCTGGGCGGTGGTGGCGCTGCGACGCTGGCTCGCGCTGCGTAACGCCTGAGTTGCACTGCCCGCGCGGCTCTGATAGGGGCCGCGCCTTCGCCGCTGGTCGGAAACCAGCGGCTTTCACCGGAGATACGACGTGAAGAGCAACATCCACCCCGATTACCACATGATCAAGATCCAGATGACCGACGGCACCACGTTCGAGACGCGCTCGACCTGGGGCAAGGAAGGCGATCTGATGCAGCTTGAAATCGATCCGCTCGCGCATCCGGCGTGGACCGGCGGCAAGGGGCAGATGCTCGACGCGGGCGGTCAGGTCGCACGCTTCAACAAGCGGTTTGGCGGCTTGTCGCTCTCCGGCAAGAAGTAAGCCTTTCGTCGGCGGTCACGGCGGCAACGCTCGCCAGATCACCGGCAAACTCGACATTGTGGCCGCCGCCGCGCACGCTTCGTTTGACCACGATCGGTGTGCGGCGGCGTTCGCGTATCTGCTATGTGCATGATATCGCAAGGCCCCGGGGTGACGGCGGGGCGGGGCGTGGATCCGCCGACATGAACGATTAGTGTGTTTTCTTTGCAACGGCGACGTTGTAAGGAAAACACGATGGTGTTGCGCGTAGCCTCGAGTTCCAAAGACCGCGTATTTCGGTTCCCCGAATTCGCCGCCGCGATGGAGCTGGCGGCGCTGGCGATCATGGTCGCCATCTCGATCGCGACCTACTCCGTCATCCGCACGCACGCCCTGACGGAGCGTATGGTGCCGCCGGCGTTGAGCGCGTTTCTGCTGCTCGCCAACTTGCTGCCGCTGGTCGCGCTCATCATCCTCGCCGGCCGGCGCATCGCACGGCATCGCGCCCAGCGTTCGGCGGTGGCGGGGGGCGGCCAGCTCCACGTTCGGCTGGTGGCGATCTTCTCGCTACTGGCGAGCATCCCGATCGTGCTGACGGTGATCGCCGCCTCGTTCATGTTTCAGTCGGGCATCGAGTTCTGGGTTTCCGACCGGGCGCGCAGTTCGTTCGAAGCCTCGATGAATATGGTCCGCGATTCGCAGCGTGAGATCATCACGCGCTGGTCGAACGAAGGGCGCGTGATGGCGGCGGATATCGCGAGCGAGGCCGCGCAAATTCCCGTCGGCTCGCCGCGCTTCCCGACGTTCCTGCAATATCAGACCTATCAACGCAGTCTCAGTCAGGCCGCTGTGTTCCGCTATACTCCCGAGGCGGGGATCGAGCCGATCACGGTGGTGGCGGTGCCCGATCTCGCCGTCCTCGCCAAGCGCGCCGACCCGAAGATCCTGAGCATCGTCAAACGGCAGAACCGTGCCTATGTCGATCTCGCCAAGGATATGGTGTGGGTCGTCACCGCCCTGCCGGGGTCCGACAACCTGTATTTGTATGTCGGTACCGGCGAGAACGCGGACTTCCTCAACCAGCAGCATGTTGCCGCCGAGGATGTGCTCAAGGATTACCGCGGTATTCAGTCGCGCGCGCGCGCGCTGCAACTCCAGTTCAACGCCGCGCTGTTCGCAGTGGCGCTGCTGATCGTCGGTGTCGCTGTGTGGATCGCGCTGACCGTCGCCGACCGGCTGGTCCGGCCGATCGACGAACTGGTCGGTGCCGCGCGGCTGATCGCCGACGGCGATCTCACCGCGCGCGTGCCCGAGCGCGAGGAACGCGACGAGGTCGGCACGCTCGCCAACGCGTTCAACCAGATGACGAGCCGGTTGCAGGCACAGACCAGCGCGCTCGAGAGCCGCAGGGCGCTGATCGAAGCGGTGATGTCGGGCGTTACCGCCGGGGTCATCTCGATCTCGCACGACGGCACCATCCGCCTCATCAACCGTTCGGCGGCGACCTTGCTCAAGACTGGTGAGGACAATCTCGTCGGCAAACCGCTATCGCTCGTGTCGCCCGAACTCGGCGCGTTGATCGCGAGCGAAGACCGCGAGGCGATCGTCGAGGTGGATGCGACCGGCGAGGCCAAGACGCTCGCTGTGAAGATCACCCGCGCGGGCGAGGGGCCGATCCTGACCTTCGACGATATAACCGGCCAATTGCTCGATCAGCGCCGCGCCGCATGGTCGGACGTGGCGCGCCGGATCGCGCATGAAATCAAAAATCCGCTCACCCCGATCCAGCTTGCCGCCGAGCGGCTGCAACGCCGCTACGGCAAGCAGATCCCGGCGGATGACGGCACGTTCGCGCGGCTGACCGACACGATCGTCCGGCAAGTGGGCGACCTGCGGCGGATGGTGGACGAATTCTCCTCGTTCGCACGCATGCCCAAGCCGGTGTTTCGCAGCGAATCCCTGCTCGACATCGCGCGACAGACCCTGTTCCTGCATGAGGTCGCGCACCCCACGATCCGGTTCATGCTCCAATATGACGAGCCCGGGCCGATGCTCGTGTGCGACCGCCGTCAGATCGGCCAGGCCCTCACCAACATCGTCAAGAACGCGGTGGAGGCGATCGAGGCGAAAGGCGAGGGCGCGGCGGGCGCTGTGTCGATGATGCTCACGCAGGAAGCCGACGCCGCCACGATCGTCGTTCGAGACAGCGGCATCGGCCTCCCCGCGGCGCGGGACCGGATCGTCGAACCCTATGTAACGACGCGCGCGCGCGGAACGGGGCTCGGGCTGGCGATCGTCAAGAAGATCGTCGAGGAGCATTTCGGCACGATCAGCTTCGCCGACAACGAAGGCGGCGGCACCTGCGTGACGATCCGCTTCGATACCGTGGCGCTCGCCGCGCTGGACGCCGGGGAGGCACCCGCCTCCGAAAGCCGCGCGCCCGACTACAACCAGAACCGGACCTGACCTATGGCACTCGATATCCTCATCGTTGATGACGAGCATGACATTCGCGATCTCGTCGCGGGTGTTCTTGAAGACGAAGGCTATGGCACGCGCACCGCGGCCAACAGCGATGCCGCCCTCGAGGCGATCTCGATGCGACGGCCGTCATTGGTGTTGCTCGACGTCTGGCTGCACGGCTCGCGGCTCGACGGGCTCGATCTGCTCGACGAGATCAAGCGGCGTGATTCGACCATCCCGGTGCTGATGATATCGGGCCACGGCAATCTCGACACCGCCGTCGCCGCGATCCGGCGCGGCGCCGCCGATTTCATCGAAAAGCCGTTCGAGGCCGAACGCCTGCTGTTGATGGTCGCGCGCGCCACCGAGACCGAGCGCTTGCGCCGCGAGGTCGCGTCGCTGCGCGCCGTCGCCGCCCGTGACGCCGATCTCACGGGGAATTCGGCCGCGATCAACGCGGTCCGCGCGACGTTGAAGCGCGTCGCCGCCACGGGCAGCCGCGTGCTGGTGATGGGTGCGGCCGGCGTCGGGAAGGAAATCGCGGCGCGGCTGCTGCACGGCTGGAGCCAGCGCGCCGATGCGCCGTTCGTCATCGTCAACGCCGCACGCATGACGCCGGAGCGCGTCGACGAGGAACTGTTCGGGGTGGAGGAGGGAGGGGATCTCGTCCGCTCGGGGCTGCTCGAACAGGCGCATGGCGGTACGCTGTTCCTCGACGAGATCGCCGACATGCCGATCGCGACGCAGGCACGTATCCTGCGCGTCCTGACCGACCAGAGCTTCACCCGCGTCGGCGGCACGCGCGTCGTCAAGGTCGATGTCCGTGTCGTCTCGGCGACGTCGCGCGATCTGGCTTATGAGATATCCGAGGGACGCTTTCGCGAGGATCTCTATTACCGCCTCAACGTCGTGCCGGTGCAGATCCCGCCGCTCGCAGAGCGGCGCGAGGACATCCCGGCCTTGATCTCGCATTTCGTCGCGCATTACGCGGCGGAGCGCCGCGTTCCCACGCCGGAGATCGCGCCAGATGCGATGGTCGCGCTGCAATCCTATGAATGGCCGGGCAACGTGCGCCAGCTTCGCAACATCGTCGAGCGCGTCATCATCATGGCACCGGGCGACCGGATCGGCCGCATCGACCTGGACATGCTGCCGAGCGAGGTGCTGGGCGACCCCGGCGAGCTCGGCAGCGGCGCGACTGCCATCATGGGATCGCCCCTGCGTGAGGCGCGCGAAACCTTCGAGCGCGAATATCTGCGTGTCCAGATCAAGCGCTTTTCGGGCAACATCTCGCGTACCGCGAACTTCATCGGCATGGAACGTTCCGCACTGCACCGGAAGCTAAAATTGCTCGGCATCACCGAAGGCCGAGAGGAATAGTGGACGAAACCGCCGCGCGCGCCTAGATTGGCGGCGCGACAATCGCACAACCGACGCCGTAAATGGCGCGCTGCGGGAAAAACCCGCCAAGAACAAGGATCGACCGATGGCCGACAAACCAGCCTCCCTACAGGATCTCTTTCTCAACGCGCTGCGCCGCTCCAAGACGCCGGTGACGATGTTTCTCGTCAAGGGCGTCAAGCTGCAAGGCATTGTGACCTGGTTCGACAATTTCTCCGTGCTGCTGCGCCGCGACGGGCAATCGCAGCTCATCTACAAGCATGCCATCTCGACGATCATGCCGTCGAGCGCGGTGGATATCGCCGCGATCGTCAATGCGGTCGGCGAGGCCCAGCGCAAGCAGCCGCTGCTCCAGGAAATTTTCCTCAACGCGGTGCGCAAGTCCAATGACAATGTGACGATGTTCCTCGTAAATGGTGTGATGTTGCAGGGACACATTGCCGCGTTCGATTTGTTCTGCATGTTGCTCCAGCGCGATGGCATGTCGCAGCTCGTCTACAAACATGCCGTGTCGACGATCCAGCCGGCACACCCGCTGAACCTCGCCGATGAGCAGGCCGAGACGGACGAAGATTGAGAGTGATGCTTTGAGTACTGGCTTCGATCGGGACCGCGACGAGTTCGCTCGCGGTGCCCGCGCCATCGTTGTGTATCCCGATCATGGCGCCTCCGCGCGCGACGCCGATGCTCGACTGGAAGAAACGGCCGGCCTCGCGGCGGCGATCGGCGTGACGGTGGTGGAGAAGGTCGCGCTGCGCGTGCGTGCGCCCAAGCCTGCCACGCTGATCGGCAGCGGGCAGGTCGAGCAGCTCGCCACGACGGTGCGGATGGAGGAGGCGGGGCTCGTCGTCTTCGACGCGGCGCTGACACCGGTGCAGCAACGCAACCTCGAGACCGCGCTCGAAGCCAAGGTGATCGATCGCACCGGGCTGATCCTGGAAATCTTCGGAGAACGCGCCGCCACCGCCGAGGGACGGTTGCAGGTCGAGCTCGCGCACCTCGATTACCAGGCGGGTCGGCTGGTGCGGAGTTGGACCCACTTGGAGCGTCAGCGGGGCGGCTTTGGCTTCCTCGGTGGCCCTGGCGAAACGCAGATCGAGGCGGACCGTCGCTTGATCCGGGACCGGATGGCGCGGTTGCGCAAGGAACTCGATTCGGTCAGCCGCACGCGCGGGCTGCACCGCGAGCGGCGCCAGCGCGCGCCGTGGCCGGTGATAGCGCTGGTCGGCTATACCAATGCCGGCAAATCGACGCTGTTCAATCGCCTGACCGGTGCGCACGTGATGGCCGAGGATCTGCTGTTCGCGACGCTCGACCCGACGCTGCGGCAAATCTCGCTGCCCGGCATCGACAAGGCGATCCTGTCGGACACGGTCGGGTTCGTGTCGGAATTGCCGACCCAGCTCGTCGCGGCGTTCAAGGCAACGCTGGAGGAGGTGGTCTCGGCCGATCTGTTGGTCCATGTCCGCGACATCGCGCATCCCGACACGCAAGCGCAGCGTGACGATGTCGAGACGGTGCTGCGCGATCTCGGCGTGAGCGAGACGACACCGCGTATCGAGGCGTGGAACAAGCTGGACCTGCTCGAAGGCGATGCGCGCGAGGACATGCTGGTCGAGGCCAGCCGGCGCGAGGATGTTGTGCCGATTTCGGCGCTGAGCGGGGAAGGGGTCGACACGCTCGTCGCGAGGATCGGCGCGCTGCTGACCGAGGGGCATCGCCGCTATTCGATCACGCTCGAGTCCTCGGACGGTGCCGGCGCCGCATGGCTGCATGCGCATGGCGAGGTCTTGGGACAGGAGGTCGATGGCGAACACGCGCTCTACGATGTCCGTATGGCGCCAAGCGATTATGAGCGGTTCCTGACACGGGGTTAGAAGCTCTGGCGCCCCTGTCAGTTGCGCTCCGACGCTTTCGCCGCCAGCCAAAGGCGCTCCTGGGCATCGAGATCGCGCTCCGCGAAGTTCGCGTCGGCCGCCTCCATCGCTTTGAACCGGCGCTCGAACTTCGCATTCGCCGCGCGTAAGGCCGCTTCGGCGTCGACACAAAGGTGTCGCGCCCAATTCACCACCGCGAACAGCAGATCGCCGACCTCTTCCTCCCGCTCGGCGTGCGTCTCCGCGCCGGCGACCTCGGCAAGTTCCTCGTCGATCTTGGCGCGCGGGCCGCTCGCGTCGGGCCAGTCGAACCCGACGCGCGCCGCACGCTTCTGCAATTTCTCGGCACGCAACAAGGCGGGCAGGCCGATCGCCACGCCGTCGAGCGCACCTGACGCGGCTTTGGCGGCGCGTTCTTCCGCCTTGATCTGCTCCCAGCGATGGTTGCCGCCTTCGGTCGCGTCACCGAAGATATGCGGGTGGCGGCGCTCCATCTTGTCGCTGATCGATGTCACGACGTCCGCGAGTGCGAAGTCGCCGGCTTCCTCGGCCATGCGGCTGTGGAACACGACCTGAAGTAGCAAGTCGCCGAGTTCATCGCGTAATTCCGCCATGTCGCCACGCTCACACGCGTCGGCGACCTCATAGGCTTCCTCGATCGTATAAGGCGCGATCGACGCGAACGTCTGCGCACGATCCCATTCACATCCGAGGACCGGATCGCGGAGGCGGGCCATGATCCTAACCAGACGCTCAATCATCCCAGCCTCTCGCGCAATCCCTTAGTTCGATAATATATATTATGTTAAATGGTGTCTCATAAACCGAGCAAGCCACGCATCCCCGCGCCGACGCCCATCGCCTCCTGCCAAGCCACTACGACGAAAAACAACAGCAGGAAGATCGCGAGCCACGCCAACGCCATCTTGACCATCTCGCCAACCGGCAAGCGCCGTGCGACCAACGCCGAGATCGGCAACAGCAGCATGACCACGTACAGCATGACGTCGCCGGTCATAGGTCGATTTCCAATCCATCGTACGCCGGCTCGATCCCGGCGGGCAGCCGCGCCGCCAGCGTGGCATAATCCATCGACTGATCCATATGCGTCAGCACCGCCCGCCCCGGCTTGAGCGTCTCGATCCAGCCGAGCGTCGTGGCGAGATCGGCATGCGTTGGATGGTGCCGCTCGCGCAACGCATCGACGATCCAGACGTCCAGATCTTCATAGAGCAGCTCAACCGCAGGCGTCATCTCGTTGATATCGGTCGCATAGCCAAGGCTCTTGCCATCCGCCTCGAAGCGCAGCCCGGCCGATGTGATCGATCCGTGCGGTTGATCCACCACGCGGATCGCGATGTCGCCGACGGTGAACGCGTCCTCCAGATCCTCGACCGTCGCGGTCGGCGGATAGCCTCCCGCGCCGGCGAACACGTATGGAAAGCGTGTCATCAGCGTGCGCGTCGTCCAAGGGCGAGCGAAGCCGCGGACGGGTTGGCCGAGCGCGTGATAGACCTGCCGGAGATCGTCGATGCCATGCGTATGGTCGGCATGGTCGTGGGTCCAGATCACCGCATCGACCGTCGCGATCTGCGCCGCCAGCAACTGCGCGCGCATGTCCGGCCCGGTATCGACGAGAATGCGCGTGGCCGCTGTCTCGACCAAAATCGAGACTCGCGTGCGCGCGTTACGCGGATCGTTCGGGTCGCACGCCCCCCAATCATTCCCGATCCGCGGCACGCCCGACGACGTGCCTGACCCGAGTACCCGAACCTTCATGCGCGCACTTTGGTGAACAGCGCGTAGAAGTTTCTTGCGGTCGCCGCGGCAAGGTCTTCGACGCGTTGGCCGCGCAGGGCGGCGAGGAACGCCGCGGTGTCGGCAACGAACGCGGGTTCGCCCGTCTTTCCGCGATGCGGCACCGGCGCGAGGAACGGCGCGTCGGTCTCGATCAGCAATCGGTCGAGCGGTAGCCGCGCGGCAGTTGCCTGCAAGTCCGTCGCGTTCTTGAACGTCACGATCCCCGAAATCGAGATATAGAAGCCGAGATCCAGCGCGATATCGGCGAAGGCGTCGCTCGCGGTGAAGCAGTGGATCACGCCGGGGAAGCCCCCCTGCTCCATCTCTTCGCGCAGGATCGCGGCGGTGTCATCCTCGGCGTTGCGGGTGTGGACGACGATCGGGAGTTGCGTCTCGCGCGCGGCCGCGATGTGCGCGCGGAAGCTCGCCTGCTGGCGCTCGCGATCGCTCTTGTCGTAATAATAATCAAGGCCGGTCTCGCCGATGCCGACCACGCGAGGGTGCGCGGCGCGCTCGATCAGGCGGGCGGTGCCGATATCGGGATGCTGATCGGCCTCGTGCGGGTGGATGCCGACCGTGGCCCACACATCGGCCTCACGTTCGGCGGTGCCGAGCACCATGTCCCATTCGCTCTCCCGCGTGGCGATGTTGAGCATCACCTCGACCCCGCGCGCGCGCGCGTTGGCGAGCACCTCCTGCTGCCGGTCGCCGAGGCCCTTGTAATCGAGGTGGCAATGGCTGTCGGCGAACATCAGGCGTCCGCGTCCGCAGGCAATTCGAGGCGGGGGAACAGGCCGACCGGCTGATCGAGCCGAAAGCCGCTTTCCGCGAGCGGGGAATACCAATGCGAGCCAATCGCCGAGAAGTCGCGCAATTCAGACGCTATTCCCATCCGATCGAGCAACGTCGCGGCGCTGCGCGGGATGATCGGCGCGATCGCAACGGCAAGTTGCGCGATGCAGATGTACAATGTCGCGAGCACCGTCTCCATCCGCGCCGGATCGGTCTTGCGCAACGCCCATGGCGCCTGCTCGTCGATATAGGCGTTGCAGGCATAGACCGCCTGAATCCAATGCTCGGTCGCGTGCGACAGGGCGAGATCGGCGAAGGCGGCGGGCATCGCCTCGCGCACGGCCCTGCCCACCGTCTCGAATAACGCCGCATCTGCGGCATCGTGGCCGTGGATCTGGGGCAGAGCGGCGCCGCAGTTCTTGAAAATTTGCGCGAGGGTGCGCTGCGCGAGGTTGCCGAAGCTGTTGGCGAGTTCGGCGTTGACGCGCGTCACGATCGCCTCGGCCGAATAACTGCCGTCCTGCCCGAAGCTGACTTCCCGGAGCAGGAAATAGCGCACCGCATCGACGCCGAACCGCCCGATCAAATCGGCCGGATCGGTGACGTTGCCGAGCGACTTCGACATCTTCTCGCCGCGGTTGAGCAGGAAGCCGTGGCCGAACACCGTTTTGGGTAAAGCCAACTTCGCGGACATCAGGAACGCCGGCCAGTAAACGGCATGAAAACGCACGATATCCTTGCCGATGAGGTGAAGATCGGCGGGCCAGAATTTCGCCAGCGTCGCGGCATCGCCGGGGTAGCCGACGCCGGTCAGATAATTGGTCAGCGCATCGACCCAGACGTACATGACGTGCCCTTCGCTGCCGGGCACCTTGACGCCCCAGTCGAAGCTGGTGCGCGATACCGACAGATCTGCGAGCCCACCTTCCACGAAACGCAAAACCTCGTTGCGGCGGCTCTCCGGGCGGATGAAATCCGCGTTGGCGGCGTAATGATCGAGCAACGGCTGCTGGTATTTGGAAAGCCGGAAGAACCAACTCTCCTCGGCGGTCCAGGTGACAGGGGTGCCCTGGGGCGAGAGCTTCGCGCCCCCCTCCCCGTCGACCAATTCCTTTTCGTCGTAGTAAGCTTCGTCGCGAACCGAATACCAGCCTTCGTAGCGACTCAGATACAGGTCGCCAGCGTCCGCCATCGCCTGCCAGATCGCCTGACTCGCGCGGTGATGATCCGGCTCGGTGGTGCGGATAAAACGATCATATGACACGTCAAGACTGTCACACATCGCCTTGAACAATCCCGACATTTCATCGGCGAGCGCCCGCACTTCGACACCCTTGTCACGCGCGGTCTGCACCATCTTGAGGCCATGCTCGTCGGTACCCGTCTGGAACCGAACGTCGCGTCCAGCCTGCCGGTGGAAGCGCGCGATCGCGTCCGCGGCGATCGCCTCATAGGCGTGGCCAATATGGGGCTTGCCGTTGGGATAGCTGATCGCGGTCGTGATGTAATAAGGCTCGGACATAGGCGGCTCCTAGAACATCGGGCGGGGCAATTGAAGCCTTCCCCATTCTGGAGACTGCCAGAGCCGGACGCTATTTGGCGAGCGCCGCCACCAGCCCCGCCATTTCATACACGGTTCCCTGCGCATCGAGCGACAGACCGCGTGCGCTGGCCGACAGCGCGCGCGCGGCATCGTAGCTGTCGAGCGCGACGCGCAAGCGCTCGCCATGCCGAACGCGCGCGCTTTCGGCGATGAAGGCGGGCGCGCGATCGAGAAACGCTTCGTAGCGCGGCTGTGCGGCTCTCAAAGCCAGCGCCTTGGCGAGCTTCACCCGCCGCGCGTTGCTGCGGTCCCCGTCCCGCGCGATCGCCGCCAGCGCATCGTCGAGCGCGGCGAGGTCCAGCCCCGCGAAGCCAAGCGCCCGCCCGGGCGATCCGGCGCCGGCGCGCACCAGCGCCGCGACCTCCGCCTCATCCGCATTGCCCAGATGCTCGCGCACGATCCGCGCCATGTCATCGTCGCCGAGCGGATCGAAGCGCAATAGCCGGCAGCGTGACCGGATCGTCGGCAGCAAACGGCCCGGCGCGTGGCTGACGAGGAGGAAGATCGTCCCGGCGGGCGGCTCCTCAAGGCTCTTGAGCAGCGCGTTCGACGCGCCGGGCCGCTCGACATCGTCGATCGCGTCGATCACCACGACGCGGCGCGGCGATAGCGACGGCTTCATCGCGAACATCGGCAGCAGCGCGCGGACCTGCGCGATCGGGATGCTCCGCGCCAACTCCTGCCCCGTTTTGTCGGAATCCTTCGGCAAGCGCTTGAGTTCCCGGTAATCCGGGTGCGATCCCGCCTCGATCAGCCGGCGTGTCTGGTGGTTTTCGGGCACGTCGAAGCCCGGCGGCAGCGCGCCCGGCGTGACCGCGTCGGCAAGCAGCCGCATCGCCGCCGCGCGCGCGAAGCTGGCCTTGCCGATCCCTTCCGGGCCAGCGAACAGCCAGGCGTGGTGGACCATATCCGCCGCCATCGCCGCCGCGAATGCCGCATGGGCCGCGTCATTGCCGACCGGCAAGGTCATGGCAGCAGGTCGGCCAATCCGGCGAGCAACGCCCTGGTGACGCTGTCGGGATCGGTCGCCGCGTCGATCACGCGAAAGCGCGCGGGTTCACGCGTGGCGAAGCGTCGGAACGCGGCGGCGACATCGGCGTGGAAGGCATCGCCCCGCGCCGCGAACCGATCTGCGGCGGCACCATCGCGGCTCTCCGCGCGTGCGCGGCCCTGCTCGACCGGCACCTCCAGCACGAAGGTCCGATCGGGCAAGAGCCCATGCGATCCGAAACCGTGCAGCGCGAGGATCGCCGCATCATCGATCCCGCCGGCCAGTCCCTGATAGGCCCGGCTGCTGTCGAGGTAGCGGTCGCAGATCACCCACGCGCCGGAGTCGATCGCCGGGCGGATCGTCTTCTCGACGTGGTCGGCGCGCGCGGCGGCGAACAGCAGTGCCTCGCTGCGCGCGCTCCAACGATTTTGCGCGCCATGGAGCAGGAGCGCGCGGATCGCCTCGGCGCCCTCGCTTCCACCGGGTTCGCGCGTGACGACCACCGCCAGCCCGCGCGAACGCAGCGCCTCCGCGAGCCGACGCGCCTGAGTCGATTTACCCGCCCCCTCCCCGCCTTCCAGCGAGATGAAGCGACCGCTCAAGCGCCGAACAGCCCCGTCAGCCCGGCCCACACCCGCCCGAAGAAGCCAGCTTCCGCGACATCGGTCGCGGCGACCAGCGGCAAACGCTGCGTCGGCATGTCGGGCGCGGTGACGACCAGATCGGCGATATGCTGACCGGCCTTGATCGGCGCCTTGATCGGGCCGTCATACGCCACCTTGAGCGTCATTTCCGAGGCGACGCCAGCCGGCAGCGTGGCGGTCAAATCCTTGCCCGCGATGAGATCGACATGGTTGCTGGTGCCGAGTTGGACCTCGGCGGTCTCGACTTTCTTGCCCTTTTTCGCGATCGGCTTGGCCTGCCACGAGCGGAAGCCCCAGTTCATAAACTTGACCGATTCCTCGGCGCGCTGGCCGTAGGTTCCGAGGCCCGCCAGAACCATCACCAGCCGGCGGCCGTTCTGGATCGCCGAGCCGGTGAAGCCATAACCGGCCTCTTCGGTGTGGCCGGTCTTCAGGCCGTCGGCGCCGGCGACGCGACCGAGCAGCGGATCGCGGTTCTCCTGCTTGATCGCCGCGCCGGCGCCCAGCGTCTTGCCCCAGGTGAAATCAGGGCGCGAATAGAATTTCTTGTAAAGATCGGGGAAGTTGGTGATCGTCGCCTTGGCGAGCGTCGCCAGGTCGCGCGCAGTCACATAGGTCACGCCGCCGTCGGGCCAGCCGTTCGACGTACCGAAGTGGCTGTTCTTGAGACCGATCTTCTCGGCGTCGCGGTTCATCCGCTCGACGAAAGCGGGTTCCGTTCCGGAAATGCCCTCGGCCAGCACCACGCAGGCGTCATTCCCCGAGAGCGTCACGATACCGTAGAGCAGATCGGCCACGCTGACCTTCTCGCCGGCCGACAGGAACATCGTCGAGCCTTGCGAATGCCACTTCCGCCACGTCTCCGGCTGCATCTCGAACTGCTGGTCGAGCTTGAGTTCGCCCTTCTTGATGAGGTCGAAGGCAACATAGACCGTCATCATCTTCGCGAGCGACGCCGGCGGCATGCGGCGGTCGGCATCCTTCTGGTACAGGATCGACCCGGAGGACATGTCCTCCATGTATGCAACCGGCGCCGGCGTATCGAATTGCGGCGCGGCGGCGAGGCTTGGCTGGACGACGAGCATCGCGAGAACAGAGGCGGCGATCAGTTTCTTCATTTCAGGCGGTCCCGTTACGCTAAATTTCTACTCGGTGTGGCTGACACGTGCGTCGCGATAGCCGTGCCGCGCGGCTTCGTCACGCGCGCGTTTGGCGGCGGCGATATGGCCATACGGGCCAAGCTGAACCCGATACAACCCGCCCCCAGCAAGCACGCGCCCGCCGAGCGACCGCGCGAGCGCATCGGCTCGCGCGGGAGCCGAGAGCGCGGCCACCTGTACGACATAGCCCGATCTTGGCACGGGTGTGCGCGGCTGGGTGCGCACGACAGGGGCTCCGGCCGACGCGATTGGTTCGATATGCGGCGACACATGCGGCGGGGCCGACCGGATATCGGGCTCCGCCCGAGGCGGAACGACTGGCGTCCCTGCATATTGGGGCACGCGCTTGCGGAGCGCCCTGAGCAACACCTCCGGCGCATCAATTCTGGCCGATGCCAAAGCGCCCGATCGCAAAGCGGTCTGATCCTGCGGCCCAGGCGTCGCCGACCGCACCCGAATGCCCGTGCCCGGAGCGGTACCAAGCGCCCGGAACGCGCCCTCCGACAGCAGCGCTGTGCCGCCGGGCGCCGCATTCGCGCCGACCAGCGCCAAAATCGTATGGCCGTGATCGAGTTCGGTCAGTTCGACGAAACTGCCCGGCGCGGCCCCTGCCGCCGCGACCGACACGCCGGGAGCACCGCCATCGTCAGGCCGGGCCACCGCGACCATGTCGAACGACGCACCACCCGACGTCGCGCGCGGACCGGCACCTTGCGGCAGATCCGAAGGCGCTTCGCCCTGCGGCGGGCCGGCGGGGCGCATCGGCTGCGACCAACCCGTGCGCGGCCGATCGGACGATAGATCATTGCGAAGCCCGTCAGCAGCGTCCAGCGCGGCAGCGAGAACGATCAGCGCGAGCATTTACTGCGACACCGCATCCGAGAGCAGCCCCACCGACAAGGCATAGAAATTCGAGCAATTATAATCGAGAATGACGCGGTAATTGCCCGTCAGAAGATACGCGGTGTCGCCAGAGCCATCCGGCTCGATCAGCGTCGCCAGCACGGAATCGCGCGGCCACGTCCGGCTCTGCGGTACTATGCCAAGCGCGCGCCATTCCGCCATCGTCTTCCAGCCGCTATGCCGCTGGAAAACGCGCGGACAGCGCGGGCTGAACATACGGTTGACGATCTGCGAGCGGTCGAACCCGGCGGGCACGTTCACCGCGAAACCCCAGGGCTGCCCCGGACGCCAGCCGGCATTACTGAAGTAATTGCCGATCGAGGCAAGCGTGTCGGCGTCGCTCGTCCAGATGTCGGCACGCCCGTCGCCGTCACCGTCACGCGCCAGCCGGTTGTAGACCGATGGCAGGAACTGCGGCCCGCCGGTCGCGCCCGCCCAGCTACCCACCAGTTTGCTCCTCGGCACACCGCGATCGATCATCTTGAGCGCGCCGATGAATTCGTCCGTGAAAAGATCGCGTCGACGCCCTTCATACGCGAGCGTGGCGAGCGCGCGCGGCAGGTCGAAACCGCCCATCACCACGCCGTAGTTTGTCTCATTTCCCCAGATCGCGACCATGATCGATTCGGGAACGCCGGTCTCCTCCTCAATCTTCTTCAGGCGCCAGCGCTGCGCCTGATACGCGGTACGGCCGCGGCTGATCCGTTGCGCGTCGACGTGCGCGATTCGGTACGGCGCGAACGGCGGGACGGCCGTGCTCCCCGGGTTGCCGGGCTGCTTGCGATCGAGATCAATCACGCGCTGGTTGAGCGTCAACGTCGGCAGCACCGCGTTGAGCGTCCCCTCCGACACACCCTGCGCCCGCGCCTGCACGCGTAACTGACCGAGGAACGCCTGAAAACCGGCATCGTCCTGAGCACACGCCGGCAGGGAAAACACGGCCGCGACGGCCGCGCCGATCGCCGACAAGGATTTGCAAAACACCCGCATGCGAGGACTCTGGCACAAGCCCGCGCCGACATGAACCCCCAAAGGCCGTACCCCTTGCACAAATCGGCGTTCCGGCTCTAAGCGGAGCCAGCACGCGGAGAGATGGCCGAGTGGTTTAAGGCAGCGGTCTTGAAAACCGCCGTGGGTGTAAGCTCACCGTGGGTTCGAATCCCACTCTCTCCGCCAAAGACGTGCGATCAGGATGCGCGCGGAACGCCCGGAAAAATTTGCCCCTGCACACCGGATGCTCGTGACATGCGTGTACGGAGAACGGTCGCGCCCTGACGGTCCCGTCCGCGCCTATCCGTCGTGGAAACGACATCGCCGCGTCTCATGATTGCAGCGATACTGACACAAAGCGCCCCTAGTGGGTCGCCAGCCGGCGAGAACAACGCAAAGCCGCGCTTTGCCCAAGGGGACATCATTTGACGAAATTCATCTCGGCCGGCGCGTTCGCCGCGCTGCCGGTCGCGCTGTGCGTACCCGTTTTCGCGTATGCCGCACCCGTCGCTACGCCAGCCGAAGCGCCCGTCGCCGATCAGATTGCGGATGCCGACACGGTGATCGTCACCGGCACGCGCGATCGCGGCGTGACCCAGTTCAATTCGCAGTCCCCGATCGACGTGCTGCCCGCCACCGCTCTCGATGCGAGCGTCTCCGGCGATCTCAACGACACGCTCGCGCAATTGCTGCCTTCGTTCAACGTCCAGCGCCTGCCAGCCGCGGATGGACAGGCGTTCGTGCGCCCCGCCACGCTGCGCGGGCTGTCGGCGGACCAGACCCTCGTGCTGATCAACGGCAAACGGTATCACCGTTCCGCCCTGCTCGGCACGCGCGGCGCGCAGGCGCCCGATCTCGCGACGATCCCCGGCCTCGCCATCAAGCGCATCGAAGTGCTGCGCGACGGCGCTTCGGCGCAATACGGATCAGATGCGATCGCCGGTGTCGTCAACATCATCCTGGACGACCAGCCCGGTCTCAACGCATTCGGCCAATATTCGCAATATTACAAAGGCGACGGCAAGGAATATCAAGGTGGCATCCAGGGTGGCGTGGCGCTCGGCGACCGCGGCAGCTTCGTCTTCACCGGCGAATATGATCATTCCGAAGCCACCTCGCGCACCCGTCAGCGGCCCGACGCGATCGCCTTCCAGGCCGCGAACCCCACGCTGAAGGTGCCGAACCCGGTGCAGCGCTGGGGGCAGCCGGATCTCGAAAGCATTCGCGGCGGCTACAATACCCATTTCGACGTCTCGGACGCGTTCAAGCTCTACAGCTTCGGCACGTTCGGCGAGGGCGAAGGCGTCACCGATTTCAACTGGCGCAACCCCGCCGGCACGGCGTCGGTCTATGGCGCCAGCCCCGCCTTTCCCGGTTTCAACTTCTCCAGCCTGTACCCGACGGGGTTCACGCCGCGCTTCGGCACGCAAACCAGCGATGTGCAGGCGACCGGCGGCGCGCGCGGCGCGCTCGCGCATGCGTTCACCTATGATCTCAGCGCATCCTATGGCCAGAGCGTGATCGACTACACGCTGAGCGAGAGCCTCAACGCTTCGCTCGGCCCGACCTCGCCGACCGCTTTCTATCTCGGGCGCCTGCGCCAGCGCGAGTTCAACCTCAACGCCGACTTCGTGTACCGCCTGCCAGTCGGCGGTCTCGCGCCGATCAACATCGCCTTTGGCGGCGAACGGCGCCTCGAACAATATAGCGTCCGGCCCGGCGACCCGGCCTCCTACGCGATCGGTCCGGGCGCGGCATCGGGCCTGGCGCCCAATTCGAACGGCTTCCCCGGCTTCAGCCCGTTGCAGGCGGGTCGGTTCAGCCAGGAAAGTTACGCCGGATACGGCGATCTGGAATGGCAGCCCGTCAAGATGCTCAGCGTCGGCGCGGCCGGCCGCTACGAGAACTTCTCGGCCTTTGGCGGCAAGTTCACCTACAAGCTGAGCGCGCGCGTCGAACCGGCCGACGGCATCGCGCTGCGCGGTGGCTATTCTACCGGTTTCCGTGCGCCGACGCCGGGGCAGCTCAACACCTCGAACACCTCGCAGGGCCTCGATACCCGCACCTTGCAGGTGTTCAACAGCGGACGTCTCGCCACCACCGATCCGATCGCGGTCGCGCTCGGCGCCAAGCCGCTCAAGCCCGAAACATCCGATACGATCACCGCCGGGCTGACGTTCAGGACCGCGTTCGGGCTGACCGGCAGCGTCGATGCCTATCAGATCAGCGTCGATGGCCGCTTCAGCCAATCCGCGTCGGTCGCCGTCCCCGCCAGCGTCGCCAATCCGCTGCGCTTCACCTCGGTCAGCTATTTCACCAACGATTTCGACACGCGCACGCGCGGCATCGAGGCGGTGTTGAACTATGTGCAAGCGGTCGGGCCGGGCAAGGCGACCGCGACGATCGCCTATAATTACAATCGCACCAAGGTGACGAGCGGCACATCGGCGGCGATCCCGAACGAGACCCAGCGGATCGTCTTCGAACAGCGTCTGCCTCAACACAATGCGACCGGGTCGATCGGCTATGATGTCGGCGCGGTCGGGCTGCTGCTGCGCGGGCGCTATTATGGCGGCTGGACCGACGTGTCCGGCAACGCGACCGGTGACATCTACCAAAAGTTCGGCGGCATCGCGCTGTTCGACGTGTCGGCCAGCTACACTTTCGCGCAACATTTCACAATCCGCGCCGGTGCGGAGAATGTCTTCAACCGCTATCCGGCCGAAGCGACCAACCAGGCGGTGCGCGGCCTGATCTATTCGCGCAACGCACCCTATGATACCGACGGCGGCCAATATTATGTCCGCTTGGGCATGAAGTTCTGAGGAAGCGAACGGCATGCCGACGATCAGCCGGAGAGCGATGATGACCGCGGCGGCGGCCTTGCCCGTCGCCGGCCGGCTGGGCGCGGCGATGCCGGGGCGCGGTCCGGCGCCGGACAGCCGCGCCGCCCGCCCCGATGACGAAGCCTATTGGGCGAAGATCGCCGCGCAATATGATGTGAGCCGCGACGTCATCCAGCTCGAAAACGGCAATTGGGGCATCATGGCGAAACCCGTGCTCGCCGCCTATGAACGCGCGGTCGAGCGGGTCAACCGCGAGAACAGCTTCTACACCCGCCGCGGCTTCGCGGGCGATTACCGCGCGATACATCAGCGGGTGGCGGCGGCGCTGGGCGTCGGCGCCGACGAAATCGCGCTGACCCGAAATGCCACCGAGGCGTTGCAGGGGCTGATCGACGGCTACAATAAGTTGCGGCCGGGCGATGCGGTGCTGACCGCCGATCTCGATTACGACAGCATGCTCGGCTGCTTCGACGGGCTGAAGGCGCGGCGCGGAGTGCAGGTGGTGCGGATCGCGCTCCCCGAACCGGCAACATATCAGGGCGTGATCGACGCCTATACACGGGCGTTCGCCGCCAATCCCAAGATCCGGCTGGTGCTGCTCACCCACCTCAGCCACCGCACCGGGCTGGTAATCCCGGTGCGCGAGATCGTGGCGATGGCGCGCGCGCGTGGCATAGACGCAATCGTCGATGCCGCGCACAGTTGGGGGCAACTCGATTTCGACTTCGCCGATCTCGGCGTCGATTTCGCCGGCTTCAATCTGCACAAATGGTGGGGCGCGCCGCTCGGCGTCGGTGTGTTGTATCTCCGGAAGAGCCGGGTACGTGACATCGATCCCGACCCCGCGAATGGCGAGAGCGACCCCGACAGCGTGCATGCGCGCGTCCACACCGGCACGAGCGATTTCGCCGCGATGTTGACCGTGCCGGACGCGTTCGACTTCCAGCAGGCGATCGGCACGCCGGCGCGGGCGGCGCGGCTGCGCTATTTGCGCGATCGCTGGGCCGAGCCGCTGCGCACGCTGGACGGGTTGCAGATCCTGACGCCGAGCGATCCGCGCTCGCACGGCGGCATAACATCGTTCCGCATCCGCGGCCTCGTCACCCCGGCCGACAATATCGCCGTGGCGAAAATGCTGCTCGACGAATTCGGCATCTTCACCGTCCACCGCACCGGGGTCGCGGCCGGGGCGTGCGTGCGGGTCACACCGGCGTTGTTCACCGATCCGGCACAGATCGACAAGCTCGCCGCGGCGCTGCCACAGGTGGTCAAGCGGCTTGCGAAAGGCTGACGACCGGGGAGAACCCGACCTTCAGGCGGGGAGCCCCGCGATCCCGGCGACGCCTGCGTGGTCATAGGAGCATGGATCGAGCCGCCAACACAGGAGTGCAGGCGCCCACTACAACACGGCGGGGGGGTACGAAGCGGCGAGCGCCTGCCCGATGGGTGTTGCCCTCCGCGGGGCGCCGCGACCATCCGCAATGTCCCGGAGCGTACCGTTCGGACGATCCCGTGCCCGCTCCTAAGCATCCGCCAAGGGCACCGTGAAGTGGAAGCAGGAGCCCTTCCCCTCCTCCGTTTCGTACCAGATGCGGCCGCCATGCGCTTCGACGACGGATCGGCAGATCGACAGTCCCAGGCCCATGCCCGTGCCCACGCCCATGCCTTCCGCCTTGTCGCTCAGGAAGGGCTTGAAAAGCCTCGCGGCGGCTTCGGCCGAAATGCCGGGGCCATTGTCGGTCACGGTGAACTGAACCATGTCGCGATCGACCCTGGCGCCGACGTCGATAACGCCGCCGCGCCCAAGAACATCGATGGCGTTACGGATCAGGTTCATCAGCGCCTGCTGGATCTGGACACGATCCACGAGAATGCGGGGCATCGTGCGAGGCACGCTGGAGGTGCAGGAGATGCCTTTGACCTTGCAGTCCACAGCCCCAAGGATCATCGCCTGGGCTGTAACGTCATGCGGATCTTCGATCGTCCGGTCTAGTTCCTCGCGGCGAACGAACTCCCGCAAACCATGTACGATCGCACCGGCACGCAAGGCTTCGCGGCCCGCTTCCTCCAACGCCTCGCCGACCAGCGCACAGGCGTCCGCGCGTTCCTCTCCGACAAGCGTGGCCGCCGCCTGAAGGTAGTTGGCGATCGCGTTGAGCGGCTGGTTCAGCTCATGGGCAAGCGTCGTCGCCATCGTGCCGGCGGTCGTGATCCGCGATATGCGCAGCAATTGTGTCTGAAGCGTGCGCCGCTCCGCTTCGACGCGTTCGGCCGCAGTGAGATCGCGCATGAAGCCGGTGAGAATCTTGCTGCCTCCTGCGGTAGCTTCGCCGACGAAGAGCCTCAGCGAGAAGACTTCTCCGGTCTTGCGGCGCCCTTGGACCTCTCGCGGTCCCGTCAACGGCCCGCGTGCGGGATCGGCACCATATCGTTCGATACCGCGATTGTGTTTCAGCGCATCGTCGGGAGACATGAGCATGGAGATGCTACGCCCGAGCACCTCATCGGCGGTGTAGCCGAACATCTGCTGCGCCGCAGGGCTGAAAGAGAGTACATCGCCCTTCTCGTCGGCGGTCACCATCGCATCCGGAACGGTGTCCAGGATGGAGCGTAACTGCGCGACGCGTGCCTCGGCCGCCTGCATCCGCTCCCAGTCGGGCGTCATGTCGTGCACGACGGAGCCGAACCCGATCGCATTGCCCGCCGCATCACGCACCGCATTCACGGTTGCGTCGGCCAGGAACTGCGTTCCGTCCTTGCGCAAGCGCGCCGAGCGCGAGTGACAGCTACCTTCTTCCAGCGCCGTGCGTAGCTGCGTGGCGGGCAGTCCGGTCATTCGGTCGGAGGGCAGGAAGAGAAAGCTGTGTTCGCGCCCAAGGGCCTCCACTTCGCTCCAGCCGTAAAGCCGCTGGGCGCCGGCATTCCAGATAATCACCCGCCCGCGACGATCAAGGAAGCACAATGCATGTCGCTCGGCGCTGTCGATCAGCAGGTTCAACTCGCGGTTGAGCGCCGCCGCCCGCGTCTGGCTTCGCACCAGCCCGGTGAGGACTTCGGTGAACAAGACGATTCCGCCGATCTCCCCGCCGGGGCGGCGCCAGGGCATGACCTCCCAGCGCACCCAGTCGGTCGCTCCGTCAGCACGGTCGAAACGCTCGATATCGCTGGAAACCGTCTCGCCGTGCAGCGCCCGGCCATGAACCGCCCGCCAATCCTCGCCGATCTCCGGGAACAACTCGTAATGAGATTTTCCCTCGATGCTGCTCTCACTCAGGTTGTAGTCCGTGAGCCAGCGGCGGCTAACGCGCAGATATCGCATGTCAGTGTCGAGAACCGCGATCGCGGCCGGCGCATGCTCCAGCAACAGACGCGCGAGATCGTCCTCTTCGGAAACGCGATCCTGTCGAATGCTGGTTTGCGACATGGTGACGATTGCTCTCGCTCTCGGCGCTGATCCGTCCAACCAGCGCCTGACTGCAAGTGGGTCACACCTGCATGGGCTCGCGCAATTGTGGCTTTTCCTGAGCTTCGGCACCATCAGGGATGACCGCAGTCGTTGGCGGCGGGGCGGGACTTGGCCCAAACCTGCTGCGATCCCAACCCAGCGGCGAAAGCGATGCGCAGCGCGTCGGCCAAATTGCTGACGTTCAGCTTGGTCATCACGTTCGCGCGGTAAACTTCCACAGTGCGCGCGCTGATGCCCAGATCATAGGCGATGGTCTTGTTGGGATAACCGCAGGCTAGGCCCTCCAGCACTTCGGCCTCGCGAGAGGTGAGCCTGCGAATCTGAAGCGCCGCCCAGCGCGCCTGCTCGCGCCGGCTCTCCTCGCTGCGCAGCAGCTCGAACGCGGTATTCAGGGCTTCGAGCAGCTTTTCCCGGTCGACGGGCTTTTCGAGGAAGTTGGCCGCACCTGATTGCATCGCTCGCACCGCGACGGACACATCGCCGTGTCCGGTAAGCATGATGACGGGAAAGCTCATCCCTTGCTCGGCCATTGAGGATTGGACAGCGAGCCCATCCTTTCCAGGCATCCGCAGATCCAACACGACGCAAGCGGGCTCGGACCTTTCGGCCCCCTTCAGAAAAGCGTCGCCGTCATGCCAGCGTTTCACGCGAAACCCCGCGACGGTGAGCAGGAAATCCAGCGAGCGCCGTACCGAATCGTCATCGTCGATGACGTGGACCAGCGGCCTCTCCCCATCCCCATGCAGCATTGGACGCCCTCCTGCTGTGTCGCACCGGGTCGCCGCTCACGCTCATGATCCCGTCGCCCTCTTGTTTTCAGAAGTGAACGCGATTCCGACCATTGTGGTCAGGACAAGATCAGGATGCCGCAAGGGCTATTCTCGAGGTTGAATACTTCGTCTTTGGAAATCGGTTTGTATGCCCGCCGTTTTTTGATCATGTGCGTAGCTTGCGTTCTCTGACTGAGAACAGCACTTATCAACAAGTAGTTTTACGGATTTGACGAGCGCGATCCGCCTGCGCTCACGCCCAAGGCAGCGCCCCGCGAAAGGGAAGGGCCGCCGCGATCATGGCTGCGGCGGCCATCGACGAACCCGACATGATAGCCTCGGATCAGTAGCCAGCCCCTGGCCCGAAGGTGATCTCCACGCGCCGGTTGAGCAGCTCGTGAACGCCATCAGGCGTCGGCACGGCCGGCCGCGTCTCCCCATAGGCGGCGACCAGCATCGCCTGTTCGGGGACGCCTTTGCTGAGCAAATAGGCTTTCACTTCCTGCGCGCGGCGTTCGGAGAGTTTCTGATTATGCTCCTCGGTGCCCGAGCGGTCCGTGTGGCCCGCGATCTGCACCGCCGCCGTGCCGGTCTGCTGGTAAGAGCCTGCGGCATCATCGAGGATCTTCTGCGCGCCGGCGTCGATCTTCCACTGATCGCGCGCGAAATAGACGGTATAGTGGGTGTCCGGCACTTTCGCGATCGCCGGGGCGACCGAGCCTGCCGCTACCGGCACGTACATCGGGTTCGGCGACCCATTCGGCTTGAGACGGCACGGTCGTCCGAGTGCGTTGTACACCGCGTACACATCGGGGTTGCCGCAGATCACCTCGCGCGCCGCCTCGCGATCGCCGAGGGTCTGCGCCAGTTCGCGCGCGTTGAGGCGGCGGACGCATTCCTTGTCCTGCCAGGTCGATCCGCCCGAGGCGCCGAAGCCGAGCACGGACACGCCGAGCGAGGTCGACCCCATGCAGGTATCGGTGAGCGTGGTGGTCAGCGCCGGCGTGAACACGCTCGGCGTGGTGACCAGCTTCTGCCGTTCGGGCGCATAGGAATTCGAGGTGATGGACTGCGCATTGCCCGAGTTCGATGCGTCAGCGCCCGACTGGGAGTTGGAGTTGGAGTTGGAGTTCGAACCCGAGGTCGAGGTCGCCCCCGATTGCGTCTGGGCGACCGCCGCGTTGGTGTTGACCGGGTTCGACGTGGCCGCCGAATTCGAGTTCGAACCGGATGCCGATCCCGACACGGAGCTTTGCGCCATCGCGGCCGAGGTGCTCATGGTGCAGGCTATCAAGAAAAAGAAAGATGCGCGTTTCATGAGGAATCCCCTGTTTCCTGGTGATGGACGAGACCGGGGGAGGTCATCCTCCCCCGGCCCCTTGCACGATCCAGCGTGGTGTCAGCGGGCGCGAAGAGCCATGCCGGGGAAGGTGAAGGTCGGCACGACCGAGAGGCCTCCCGCAGCACCGGCGCCGACCTGCACGCCCGCGGCGGCCGCGTGGCCGTTGCCGAAATTCGTCGCCGAGTTCGACGTACCGCCCTGCGTGCGCGAGTACGTGTCCATGGTGGCCCCTTGCGGGAAGGGCGGCAGCCCCACACTGGTCATCGCGGCGCCCGCCGCCGAGGCGTTGCCCGCCGATGAGTTCGCGATCGAGACACCGTTGTTGTGCGAGCTAGCGATGGAGCCCGAACCCGCGGCGGAGATCGACACGGCGGCCACCCCCGACGGGATTTCCTGGGCGAAGCTCGGCGCGGCAACGGCAAGCGAAACGAGCGAGCAAGCGCCGATCAGAACTTTGCGCATACATTCCTCCTTCTGTGATGGAGCAGTTGGGAACGACAGCGAATGCGCGTCCGTCCGGCCTGACAGGCGCTCGGCGTGCAGGCCGGAAGAACTCACCCTCGTTGTCGCTATCTGGGATACGTCCGGCGCGACCGGCGCTGTATCGGCTCATGTACCGAGGGTGATGAACGTACGGGACAAACCGGATGATCGAGACGCGAACGCACGCGCGCTTCGTTTCTTATCAAGACGATGTCGCCGGTTAGACGGCGGAGCATGATTCGAAAGCTGGGAATGATCCGTAGCCACCGCGATGTAACATACGGCTTAACTCCGAGCGGCGACGCCGGCATGATCTCGCCTCCACCGGATGTTAGCTTTATCTTTGCCAACCGCCTCCGAGTGCCTTGAACACGGTCACCAGCAAATCCGTACGCTGTGCGCGAGATTGGGCGACCGCCGCCTGCGCCTCGATCAGCGTCTGTTCGCTCAGCAACAGATCGAGCTGGCTGGCGGCACCAGCGTCGCGGCGGCCACGCGCCAGGTCCAACGCCTGGCGCGCACTTGCCTCGGCTGCGTCCAGCTCGCGCGCACGGTCGAGCGCGGCGGCGTAACGCGCGAGCGCCTGTTCGACTTCCTTCAGCGCGGTGACGACCGCACCGTCGAAGCGCGCAACTGCGGCGCGGTCCTCGGCACGCGCCGCCTGCAAGCGCGCGCGCGCCGCGCCAAAATTAGGAAAGGACCAACTGACGAACGGGCCAATGCCGAAGCTGGTCGATGCACGCGTACCGAGGCTGACCCCTGCGGGGGCCGCGGTCGACACCGATCCGAGCAGGCTGATCCGCGGCAACAGATCCGCCTCGGCGACCCCGATCCGGGCGCTCGCGGCGGCGAGGCGACGCTCGGCGAGCCGCACGTCCGGGCGGCGACGCAACAGCGCGGCGCCGTCGCCGACCGGTAGCGCCTGGCGCAGTTCGGGGGGCTTTCGGCAAACCTCCGCCTCGCGCGGCGCGGCGTCGGGTGTCCTACCGAGCATCGCGGCGAGCGCGAACAGCGCGGCGCGACGCTCGCCCTCCAGCGGCGGGATCGCGGCACGCGTCTGTGCGAGCAATGTCGTCGTGCGCACGGCGTCGAAGCGCGCAGCGCCGCCGGCGGCGAATCCGCGCGAGACGATCGCCTGCTGCTCCAGCGCGACGTCGGCGGAGCGGTTGGCGACATCGACCTGATATGCGGCGGCGCAGGCCGAAACATAGGCGCGGATCGTCTCGGACGCGACGAGCACGCGCACCGCGTCACGCTCGGCGGCGGCGGCATCCGCGTCGGCGCGGGCGGCTTCGACCGAGCGCCGAATACGGCCGAACAGATCGACCTCATACGCAACATCCCCGCCGAACGCGTCGGTCCAGTCGGTCTTCGCCTCGCGGCCGAGCGCGCCGGCGATCTGGGTCTGCGTGCTGGTGCGGCCGTAGCTCGTGCCGGCGGACTCGCTCGTCATCGGCAGCCGCGCCGCGCGCGTTCCGGCCAGAGCGGCGCGCGCCGCGTCGAGATTGGCTTCGGCCGCGCGCAGATCGGTGTTTGCCGCGAACGCCGCCGCGACCAGCCGGTCGAGGACCGGATCATCGTACAACGTCCACCATGCGTCGGGCAGCGGCGTCGCTGCCCCTGGGGCACCAATGAAATTGCGGCTCGCGCCGGCGGCAAGCTCGGGCGGCCGGTAATCCGGCCCCGTCGTGCAGCCTCCCAGCGCCAGCGTAGCGGCGAGGACGAGACGGCGCATCATGACACCTTGCGCCAGAAGGAAAAGCGGAACGGCCGGTACGACGCCGCGCTTGCCGGCGCGCGATCGAGCAGCAACATCGCACCCACTGCGGCAAAGGCGACCAGGCCGATCAGCAGGAATCCGTCGACCACCGATTGCAACTCCGCTGCCTGACGCACCGCGCCGCCCAGCAGCGCATAGGATCGCGCGCCGCCCTCCCCGCCCGAGCGGCTCGTCAGCAGCGCCGCATATTCCTGCAGACGAATCGCGACATTGTCGGCGCCACGCACGACATGCTCGCCGATCTGGCTGGAGGCATATTGCTCGCGCACCCGCACCAAGGTGGCGGTGAAGGCCAGCCCGATCTCGCCTCCCATCAGCCGCGCGGTCTGGATCATCGCGCCGAAGGTCAACGCCGATTCGGGCTTCATATGCTGCACCGAGGTGAAGACCACCCCGCTCAGTGCCAACGTCTGCCCGAGCGCCTGCAGCAACTGGGTCGACAGGAACTGGTGCGGCCCCCATTGCGGTGTCAGGGTCTGCGAGACGATCCAGCACGCCACGCCGACCGCGATCAGTCCGGTACAAGCGGTCCAGCGCGAATCCATCCGCCGCAGCAACAGCGCGGCCACCGGCGCCGCAATCAACTGCGGTATCGCGATCCAGACCAGCGCCTGACCGACCTCCAGACTGCGATAGCCGCGTACCGAGATCAAAAATTGGGGGATGAGGAACGCGGTGGAGAGGATGGTCAGCCGCAAGACCAGCACCATCAGCAGCAGGACGGGCAACGGCCAGCGCAGCGCCCCCTTGGGATCGAACCAACCGCTCGGCGTCGTCACCACGTGCGCCACCGCCGCCAGTAACAGGATGCCCCCGGACGCGAGCAAACCCACAATCGTGCCCGACGCGAACCAGTCCAGCCGGTTGCCTTGATCGAGGGCCGCATAGATCAGCGCGAGCCCGACCGCCGCCGTCATCACGCCGAACAGGTCTGGGCGTCTCGGGATGCGGGGCGCCGGCGCGCGTGGCAACCCGAAATAGAGGCACGCCACCATCGCCAGGGCGAGCGGAACACTCTGCCAGAAGATGAACCGCCAACTGAGATGGTCGATATACCAGCCCTCGAGCGAGGCCGAGATGTTGAGCGACAGTTCGAGATTGAGCGCATAGACGACGATGCCATAGGCCCAATATTTCGGCGCGATCGAGCGCAACACCACTGGCAGCGTCAAGGGGATGAAAGTCCCCGACCCGACGCCGGCGAGGAATTGCAGCACGAGCAACGGTTCGAGCGACCCCGAAAAGGGGATCAGCGTGGAGGCGAGCGCGAACAGCGCCGCGCCGTAGAGGAGAACGTGACGCGGGCCATAGACCCCGCCCGCCCAGATCGCGATCGGGGTGACGAGCATCTGGCCGGACGTTTGCGCGGTGGTGATCCAGGCGCCATCGTCGAACCCGGCGTGCACCGCCCCGCGGATATCGGCGAGGCCGAAGGTGGAGAGCCGGCCGGTCAGCGTCGAGATGAACGCGCCGAACAGTACCGCCGTGATCCCCAGCCACGGCTTCGGCGGGTTGCTCGCCATCAGTGGACCCCGGTATCGATCGTCGCCGCCACCGACATGCCGGGGCGAAGCAGACCCGCGATCGACGCGGGATCGTCGATCACGATCTTCACCGCGAGGCGCTGCACGATCTTGGTGAAGTTGCCGGTGGCGTTGTCGGGCGGCAGCAAGGCGAATTGCGATCCGGCGCCCGGCGCGTAACCGCTGACATGGCCCCGGATGACATGGCCCGGATACGCATCGACAGTGATCGTCGCGGGCTGCCCCGGCCGCACATAGGTCATCTGGGTCTCTTTAAAGTTCGCGATCACCCAGACGCGCGGCAGCGGCATCAGCGTGGTGAGCTGCGCGCCGACCGCGACATATTGCCCCGGCCGCACCTGCCGCTGGCCGAGCACGCCGTCCTGCGGCGCGACGATGCGGGTGTGCCGCAGGGTGATTCGCGCGAGCTCGGCGGCGGCACGCGCGGCGGCAAGCGAGGCGCGCGCCTGCGCGATCTGCGCGGAAAGCACGCCCGATTGACGGATCGCCGCGTCTTTCAGGGCCGTATCGCGCTGCACCTGTGCGGCGGCGGAGGCGCTGGTCGCGTCGGCGGCTTCGCGCTGGTCTTCGGAACCCGATCCATCGCGTAGCAGCGTCCGCTGGCGCGTAGCCGCCTGTCGCGCGCGCAGCGCCAGCGCGTTGGAGGCCTGTACCGAAGCGCCGGCGGCGGCGATATTCGCGCGTTGCAATGCCTGCTGTGCGACGAGATTGCCGATCGCGGCCTCGGCGACCGCGACATTGGCGCGGGCCTGATCGTAGCTCGCGCGGTAATCGTCGTCGTCGATCTGTACGAGCACTTGCCCCGTGCGGACCCTCTCGAAATCCTGCGCCGGCACCGCGCGTACATAACCGGCGACCCGCGCGCCGATCGGGGTCAGATCCGATTGCAGATAGGCGTCGATCGTCTCCTGATAGCGTCGCGCGCCGATCCACCGATCCCAGGACGTGATGCAGAGGATCAACACGATCGCCGCGAGCGCGAATGCGCCGAAGCCGATCAGCGTGGATATCCACCGCCGCCGACGCGTGGTCGGAGCGCCCTCGGTAGGGGGCGCGGGCGGAGACTGAGCGGTCGTCGCCATATCGTGTCTGCTTTCCCCCTCACGACGGACGCGTCGTGCTGGCCCTACCCCTGCCGTCTTGCACACCCCGCGACCGATTTGCATAATCCGCACATCGCCAGCCGATGCGTCAAGCCATGAACGCGCCCAGCTTGCGACCGTAATCGACGATCGCCCGGCCGTTCCGCAGGCGCGCCTGCTGATAGGCCTGCAACGCCGGCTCGACCGAATGCTTAGCGAGCGCCGATGCGAGCGCCAGCGCGTCACCCGCCGCCTTGGCGACACCCATTGCGGTATGCGGTCGCGCCACGAAGGCGCTGTCGCCGACCAGGGCGAGCCGGCCGCGTATCATCTGCGGCGCTTCATAGTCGAAGATCGCCTGAACGAACGGGTTCGGCTCGGCGAGGAGCGCGGTGCGGAACTGCGGCGGCAGCAAGGTCGCGCTGTCCTGCCGCAGCCGCGCGCGGGCTTCATCGGTGAGTTGCCCGGGCGCGAGCGAAAACGGATGCGCGCGCCCCGCCCTATCGGTGAGTGTCGCCGCGAGATCGTCGGCGCGGCGATACCACACCCAATTGTAGCGCCGCCGACCGATGTCGAGTTCGCCGGCCGGACCCGGCACGACATAGCCGAGCGCCTGCGTGCGATCCGCAGTGTAGAAGGCGAACCGATCGAGCAGAATGTCCGCCACCGGCTCCGGCAGCGCGGATTCGGCGATGATCCCGCGCCAAGCGACATAGCCGGTGTAGCGCGCGTGCTGTTCCATGCCGATCACCGCCCCGCGCACGGCGGAGCCGACGCCGTCCGCTCCGATCACCAGATCGGCGGTCTCCCGGCTGCCGTCTTCGAACTCCAGCCACGCCGCGCCGTTCCCCTGCCCGGCGCCCGCAACCAGGCGTCCCAGCGTGTAATCGCGTTCGCCAAGCAGATCGCGCAGGCCGCTATAGAGGTGGTCCCACGAAATCTGCATCTGCGGCGTGGCGACGCGTCCGGCGACGCTCCCGTCGAGATCGAGGAAAATTCGCTCGCGCGCGACCACACCGACCGCCGCGAGATGATCGAGCCCCAGCGCGCGTAGCGCGGTGAAAACCTCTTCCTGCGGGACCAGCCCGGCACCGCGCCCGGCAAGCCCGCCGCGCGACCGCTCGAAGACGATAACCTCATGTCCGGCCCGCCGCAGCAGCCCGGCGGCGAACAGACCCGCTAGCGAGCCACCGGCGATCACGATCCGCATGGATCAGGCCCGCGCGCGCAGGCTGCCGACTTGCAGCGCCGCGGCGACCAGCGCGAACCCGCCGCCAAGCAGCACGACAGCGCTCCAACCGCCCTGGTTCCAACCGATCGTCGCCGCCGCCGAACCGGCCGCGCCGCCGAGGAACATAGCGCCCATGAAGATCGTGTTGAGCCGAGAGCGCGCCTCCGGCCGCAGCGCGTAGACGACGTGCTGGTTCGAGACGAGCGCGCTCTGCACCGCGAAATCGAGCAGGATGACGCCCGCGACCAGCCCCGCGATCGACGTCCACAGGCCGAATATCACCCATGACGCCAGCGTCAGCACCGCGCCGAGCGCGATCACCTGATGCGGCCCGCGCCGGTCGGCGATTCGCCCTGCGATCGGCGCCGCGAGGATGCCGACCGCGCCGACGACGCCGAACAGCCCGGCGACCTCAGCCCCCAACGCGAAGCGCGGTTCCTGCAACCGCAGCGCGAGAATTGTCCAGAACGCGCTGAACGCCCCGAACAGCAGCGATTGTGTCATCGCCGCCAGCCGCAACGCGCCGAACTCACGCCACAGATGGACAAGCGAGCGCAGCAACGCGCCGTAGCGCAAACCGCTATCGGGGTGGCTGCGCGGCAGACGCAGCGCCATCAGCCCGCAGGCGGCGAGCGCCATCGGCACGCCGAGCCAGAACATCGCCCGCCATCCCGAATGGGTCGCGACGAACCCGGCCAACGTGCGGCTGAGCAGGATGCCGCAGAGCAGCCCCGACATGACCACGCCGACCGTGGCGCCGCGCCGTTCGGGCGCGGAGAGGTGCGCGGCGAAAGGCACGATCTGTTGCGCGACGGTGGCCGCCGCGCCGACCAGCAATGAGGCCAGAATGACCAGACCGACCGTCGGCGCCGCCGCTGCCGCGACCAGCGCCAAGGCGAGAACGCCGAACTGGATCAGGATCAACCGTTTGCGCTCGACTAGGTCGCCGAGAGGCACCAGCAGGAACAGCCCGGCGGCATAGCCCAATTGGGTCGCAGTCGGGATCATGCCTGCGGCGGTGCCGGGGAAGTCGCGCTCGATGACGCCGAGCATCGGCTGGTTGTAATAGATGTTGGCGACGCCGATCCCCGTCGCCACCGCCATCGCCAGCGTGACGCCGTAGGTCAGCGGTTTCGCCGCGGGTGCTTGCGTATCCACGGACACTCTGGTCGACATCACGAAACTCCTCGGAAGATCTTGCGCCCGATCTATTCACACGCCCTTGCCGAGCATAGCGATACGAAAGTTTGGGGGCGATCAGCCGGTGGGCCCGAGCGCGGTGAGCTTACCCGTCTCACGTTCTGCCGTGACCTCGATCCGATCGCGCAACAGGCGCCAGGCTCTTTAGCGGGTGAAGGCCATGCCGTAGCTTTCCTAGGAGACATGCGCGTCACCAAGAGCTCCCGCCGATGTCCGCGCCGGCGGGGCGACACTCACGGTCACGATGCCGGTCGCCCGTCGCTCGTGGGCGCCTCGCCCTCGGGATCATCGCTGCTCCAGCCGAGCCGTAGCGCGCCTCCCGGGTTGCCCGGCGTCGCACGGCCACCCCGATCAGCGATTCCTTCGGCGACCGCGCGGCGCTGCGCGGCTGTCCCCCCTTCGACCAGCAGCGCGCGCTTGCGGCGTGCCGTCGCCCAGGCGGATGCGGTCAGCGCCGCGTCGTCGATGACGCCTGCATCGAGCGCGATCGCGGGCAACGCGGCCTCGGCCGGCGGAACAAGGCGCACCGTCCACTGCGGCAGCGCACGTGCGGCCCGCGCCTCGAGCGCACGGTAGCCGGCGATCGACAATCCGGGCAGTGCCGCCGCCGTGGCGCTCAGCGTCGCCGCCGCGTCGTCCGTCTCGACCGCCGCCGGCTCGACACCCGCTATTAGCGCGAAGTCGGCCACGGCGCGCCGTTGACGCTCGGCATCGCTCGTCCCACCCGCATTCCCGGCTCGCGCGATCTGCGCCGCCTCGACCCCGCCCCCGCCTGACCCGACACTTAGCTGGTCGACATGTAGGTCGATCGGCCGCCCGAGCCGCTCGCGGAGGTCGGTCGCGAGGATACGATCCGCGGCAGGATCGAGCTTCGGTGTCAGGACGACGGCACGGATGCGGATGGGGTTGGCGGCATAGTCGATGTCGAGTTGCCCGAGGCGTGACGAATTCGCGAAGCGTTCGCTGATCGTCTCGCGGACCTGGCGCTGCGCCACGGCCTCGAACGCGATCTGGCGCAGCGCCGCGCCGAGTGGCACGGATAACAGACCCAAAGCGGCGACGAACAGGACGAGCTGCCATCCGGTATGCTGCGGCGAGAGGTGGCTGCCGAACCCATAGGCGCGCGCCACGAGAGCAGCAGTGAGCGCGATCGTGATCGCATTTGTGACGAAGAGCAGTAGCGCGCCAGCGAACACCGTCCAGTTGAGCGTGGCGATGCCAAAGCCCACCACCACCAGCGGCGGCATCAGTGCGATCGCGATTGCTACGCCGACGACCGTACCGCCACGCCCGCGTATCAACGCATAGGCGCCCGCCACGGCCGACAGAAGCGCGACCAGCAGGTCGAACAAAGTGGGTCGGGTCCGCCCGGCGATTTCGCTGGTGATCGTCTGGATCGGCGAGAGCGTGACGAACACGACCGACAGCGCCACGGCCAGCAGCGCGCCGGCGAGCAGAGCGGTGGCCGCCCGGCGAATCTCGTGCGTGTCGACCGTCGCGATGCCGAAGCCGAGCCCGATGATCGGCATCATCAACGGCGACAACAGCATCGCGCCGATAAGCACCGCCACCGACGGCATCAGCAGCCCAAGCAGCGATATCGCGGCCGAGATCACGATGAGGAAGGCGTAGCGGCCAGACCAGCCCGAATCCTCCGCGATCTGGCGCAGCACCGCCTCGTGATCGACACCGCCGACCACCCAGAGCGTCCACCAACGGCTCACCCGTCCTCGATCGTGCCGTATCGTCTGTGCCATGTGGTCTCCACGCTTACTCTCCGGGAGACACCTGCTAGGCCAACCGATCACGAAGGGCGAGCCGCCACCGCGTCGCGTCAGGGTTTCTTGCAGCGCCCGAGCCCCAGGAGTGTCGTGCGCAAGGCTTCGGCCAAGGGCGTGGCCGGCACTTCGCCGAGGAAGTTCCGCAGCTTTCCATCCACGAGCCGCAGCGGGCTGCGCCAGAGATACGTCATCTCGCGCATTTCACGAGCGGTTTCGTTGAACGGCGCGAGAAGATGCACCAGCGGCCACGGAAATGGATAGATCGGTATGCGCGGGCGCCCGGCGGCCGTCCGGATCGCCTCGGCGAAATCGCGGTTGTCCTCCACCCAGGTGCCGCCGAACTGAAAGCTGTCGAAGTCGGCGAGTTCGTCGCGCCGTTCAAGCAGGCGCGCCATCGTTTCCGCCAAGTCGGGCAGATAGGCCCACGCATGACCCGTACCTGCCCGCGCAGGGTTGAATATTCGCTTCAACGGACCCGCTGTCGGCACCATGCCCTGCGCGAACCAGGTATTGCCGCTGCGCGGTCCGTAGAAATCGCCGGCGCGGACCACGAGGGCTTTCGCGCCGCGCGCGGTCGCCTGCTCCAAACGGCGCTCCATCTCGGCCCGGATGCGCCCCTTGCGCGTCAGCGGGTTTTGCGGCGCGTGCTCATCCACCGCGTCGCCCGCGTCCGGACCGTAATTGTACACCGTGCCGGGCAGGAGTACGCGCGCCTCGTTCCGCACCGCTGCGGCGATCGTATTGTCGAGCATCGGCAGAACCAGCCCGCTCCAATTGCGATAGCCCGGCGGATTCACCGCGTGGACGATCACGCGAATGCCGGCGGCCGCCCGCTGGACCGACGCCTGATCCATCGCGTCACCTGCGGTCCAGTGCAGGTCGGGGTTGCTCTGCGACGCGCGGGACGGGTCGCGATGGAGCGCCCGTACCTCCCAACCCCGTGCGTGCAACGCGCGCGCGACCTCGCCACCGATCCCGCCCGTCGCGCCGATCACCAGAGCCTTGTTCACCGCTACCGTCATGTCTCACCTCCTCGATGTCACGAGTGAGATGAACGGTCTGATGCCAATCGGAAATTGTGGATGGGGGCATAGCTGCTATACATTTTTGCATGAATATACATGGCCCAGGCTGGGAATTGTGGCGGACCTTCGACGCGGTTATCCGCGAGGGCAGCTTGTCGAGTGCCGCCCGCGCACTTGGTCTCACCCAGCCGACCGCAGGCCGGCATATCGCCGAACTCGAAGCCCAATTGAGTGCGGGCGCGCTGTTCACCCGTTCGGCACGAGGGCTTCACGCCACCGAGACGGCACGGGCACTGGCACCACATGCGGCCGCGATGGCAGCCGCCGCCGCGGCGTTGATCCGTACCGCCTCCGCGCCCGCGAACGCCGCAGCGGGGGTCGTACGCATCAGCGCGAGCGAGGTTGTCGGGGTCGAAGTGTTACCGCCGATCTTAGCCACGCTGCATGCCGCTCACCCCGGGCTCGCGCTTGAGCTACTGCTCACCAACACGACATCCGATCTGCTGCGGCGTGATGCCGACATCGCGGTCCGGATGACACAGCCCAAGCAACAGGCGCTGCTCGCGAAATCGACCGGCCGTATTCGCCTAGGCTTCTACGCACATCGCGATTACCTCGCTCGCTCCGCCCCGATCGAAAATGCCGCGGATCTCGCTTCGCATGCCCTGATCGGGTTCGACCGCGACGCGGCTTCGCTGCGCGCGATCAACGCGGTCTGGCCCGATCTGCCGGGCTTCGCGTTGCGTACCGACAACCAGTTGGCCCAGGTCGCGGCGGTGCGCGCCGGCTTCGGCATCGGCGTGGTACAAGACCCGATCGCCCGCCGTGATCCGGCGCTTTTCCCGGTGCTGCGGGATACGTTCATCGCTCACCTTCCCGTGTGGGTCGTCATGCACGAGGACTTGCGATCGACGCACCGCATGCGGATCGTGTTCGACGCGTTGGTCAAGGGCATGACCGCGCACGCCCTGGCAAGCGAAGGTTGAGCGACCCACCCGCCTTCATTCGGCGGACGGCGGATGTGCGCCAGCGCCGAGCGATATCGCCGTCGCCACCAGGCTTGCGACCGACGTCGCGCCCAGCTTGCGCATGATCCGGGCGCGATGGATTTCGACGGTGCGGTGGCTGATGCCGAGCTCGCCTCCGATCGCCTTATTGGTGAGGCCGGCCAATATGCCGACCAACACCTCGCGCTCACGGGGCGAGAGACGATCCAGGGAGGGAGGATCGGAGCCCCGCGCCGGGTCGGGCGCCGGATCTTCCGCAGCGGACATCAATCGCCACCGGCGGACCGCACGGTCAGGTTCGCCACCGTGTTGACGAGCGCATACTCCTTGAACGGCTTTTCGAGGAAGGCGCTGAACCCCGCCTCCGAGGCGGCACGCCGCAACTCCTCCGTCGGGAAAGCGGTTATGAGAATCGCCGGCCCCCGCCACCCGAGATTTCTCAGAGTACCGAGGACGTTGATTCCGTTTCTGTCACCCAGAAGATAATCGATGACGAGGCACACCGCCACGGTCAATTCTTCGTCCAGCAGCATCGGATCGGCCGCGGCGTAAGCGCGAACGTCGAAGCCGCGCCCCTGAAGCAGAAGTTGCATCGACCGGCGCATCCCAGCATCGTCCTCCACGACAAGAATTCGCGGTCGCTTGCTGCTTTGCACACCCTGAATCATGGTCACCTACGCCATCCTTTCGCCTGTCGCGAATGGATGCCCGGCGCCGCCCGGTGGGTCGCTACGTATTGATCCTAAGCATCACGCGCCCATGCCAGCGGCGAAGGCGATGCGCAGGGCGTCGGAAAGGCTGCGTACTTCCAACTTGGTCATCACGTTGGCGCGGTGAACCTCGACGGTTCGTGGCGAAATTCCGAGATCGAAGGCAATCGTCTTGTTGGGTAGCCCCTGCGCCAGCCCCCCCAGCACATCGCGTTCTCTTGGGGTGAGGACGCCGAGAAGCACGTCCGCCTCTTCGGCCCTCGCGACAGCAGCATCCGCCCTGGCGATCCGATCGAAGGCAGATTCAACCGCGGCGAGAAGCGCTGCTTTGTCGAAGGGTTTTTCGAGGAAATCGACGGCACCCGCTTTCATGGCGCGAACGGCGATTCCGATATCGCCGTGGCCCGTCATGATAACGACCGGCATCGTCACCCCCCGTTCGGCGAGGATCTGCTGCACCTCGAGACCGTCGATCTCCGGCATGCGGATGTCGAGGAGTATGCAGCCATGCTCCACGTGCTTCACGTCCTTGAGGAAGGCCGCGCCCGTGCTCCAGGCGGTCACGGCATAGCCGCTCGTCTTGAGCGCGAAGCTGGTCGATCGCCGCATCGATTCGTCGTCTTCGACAATATGTACGAGTTTATTGCTCACCATGTTCGTCCTCCATTTCAGCGAGCGGCAGCGTGAAATGAAAGCAGGTTCCCCCGCCTTCGCCGGGTTCCATCCAGATACGCCCCTCATTTGCTTCGATAATCGTGCGGCAGATCGAGAGGCCGAGACCCATCCCGTCCTGCTTGGTGCTGACAAATGCGGTGAAAAGCTGGTTCGCGATCTCCGGCGCCACGCCCGGCCCGGTATCCATCACGGTGACCCGCGCGAAACCCGCCCGGTCAAGGCGGCTTGTCACGGTAACCCGCCGCTCGTCCTGATCTTTCATCGCCTCGCAAGCATTGCGGATGAGGTTGATGAGAACCTGCTGGATCTGGACCCGGTCGACGAAGACCGGCGAGGCATAGGGATCGAGATCGAAACGCGCTTCGATGCCGCGCTCGCGCGCACCGATAAGCCCAAGCACCGAAGCCTCGTTGATGAGCGCCGGCAACCGTTCGACCGTCCGCGCGACCTCACCACGCGCGACGAACTCCCGCAGGCGGCGCACGATGTCGCCGGCGCGCAGCGCATCCTTGGCGGCGTCGCCCAGCGCTTCGATCAGCATGGGCAATTCGGCGGGATCGAGATCGACCAGACGATCGCGCACCGCCTCGACATAATTGGCGATCGCGCCGATCGGCTGGTTGAGTTCATGGGCGAGAGTCGATGCCATTGACCCCATCGCGCTCACCCGGGAAACGTGGATCAACTCGGACCGCAAATCCTCGAGCCGTGCCTCGGTGTGGCGTCGTTCGGTCAGATCGCGAACGAAGCCGGTGAAGATGCGCTGATCGCCGGTGCTTGCTTCGCCAATCGACAACTCCATGGGGAAACTCGAACCGTCCTTGCGGGCGGCGAAGACCACCCGCCCCTTTCCAATGATCCGCTTCTCGCCGGTCTCGAGATAGCGCGCGATATAGCTGTCATGCCGCTCGCGATCGGGCGACGGCATCAGCATGCTCACGTTGCGACCGACCGTCTCCTCCTCGCTATAGCCGAACAGCGCCTGCGCCGCCGCGCTGAACGACAAAATCACGCCATGATCGTTGATCACGACCATCGCGTCGGGCACGGTCGAGAGGATCGAACTCAAATGGTCCTCGCGGGCGCGGATCGTGTTTTCCGCCGCGCGCTTGTCGGTGATGTCGGAGACGATCTTGGCGAAGCCGCGCAGCTCGCCGGCCTCATCCACGAGCGCGGTGGTCGATACCGCCGCAAGGAACTCGCGACCGTCCTTGCGCAAACGCCAGTCCTCTTCCTCGAATCTGCCCTCCTCCCGTGCCCGTGCGAGATCCGCTTCGGGTTTGCCGATCGCGCGGGCATCGGGCGGGTAGAAGAGCGATGCGTGTTTACCCAGAACCTCGGCTTCGCTCCACCCCTTCAGCCGTTCGGCGCCCTCGTTCCAGATCGTCACATGCCCCGTCGTGTCGAGCATATAGATCGCGTGCCCATGCGCACCGTCGATCAGGAGATTGAGTTCCTCGATCACCTGCCGCGCCTCACGGGAACGCGCATCCGCCTTCGCGTCGCTCACGCTCGCGCGTCTCCGCGCCCGGTTCATCAGGTGGCCGAGCGCGATGATACCAGCGGCCACCACCAGGAAGGTTGCAGCCTCGACGATATCCGCGGCGTTGAGCCTTCCGAAACCCGAGAAGTACCAGCCAAAGCCCAGCGACATGATTGCGGCCAACACGGCCGGGACCGGCCCGCAAGCCAAGACCGTGGCCAAGATCGCGAGCACGAAGGGAAGATAGGCCGCCCGATCACCAAGCACCGGTTCGAGCGCGGCGCGGGCGGCGGCGGCGACAAGCACGCCGATGATCGCGACGCCAAACCCAGACCACCGTGAACTTCCCCACCCCGGCATACCGAATGCGGCCTCCGTCCGCGCGATCAGCCGGTCCGCAGCGGAAAGGGACTCATTCTCGCGCCTGAAACTGCTTTCACTATAGAAGCTTTTTGCCCGGAACGACATCGTCTCGATCTCCGCTCCTTACGCATTGTTCCGTAAGGGTCTTCCAGTTCTGGCTATCGGCGGCGGGGGTGAGCCGACATCGGGGAATCTACGAATGCTCACCGGCGGGCCGGTCGGACATTTTGGCGGGAGGCCAACGACGGCCCGACCGATCAAACGAGGCGCAGCCATGTCGATCCGTAATCTCTCGCCGCTGTCGGACGCGAAGAGCGTCGCTGTCATCGGCGGATCGGCAAGGCCACACAGCCTGGGCGCGATCGTGCTCGACAACATCGTCCGCGGCGGTTTCAGCGGCACGATATACGCCGTCAATCCGCATCGCTTCGATCAACCGGGCGTGGGTTGGTGCGCCACAATCGCGGATCTTCCCGAGGTGCCGGATCTGGCGGTGGTGGCGACGCCTGCGGAGAGCGTACCGGGCATCATCGAACTGCTTGGTGAGAAAGGAACGCGCTGCGCCATCGTGCTGTCTGCCGGTCTGAACCAGGCAAACGGGCTGAAGCAGGCGATGCTCGATGCGGCGCGGTCCCATTGCCTGCGCATCGTCGGACCGAACTGCCTCGGCTTCGTCGCGCCGCGCCTCAAGCTCAACGCGACCTTCGCGCGAACCAAGGCTTCCGAGGGCGGGCTGGCGCTGCTGTCGCAAAGCGGCGCGCTCGTCACAGCGGTGCTCGACTGGGCGCAGGCGCGCTCGATCGGTTTCTCGGCGGTCGCATCGGTGGGGGACATGGCCGATGTCGATCTCGGCGATCTCATCGACCTTTACGCGACCGATCCCGCGACCAAGGCGATCCTGCTTTACGTCGAAGGCGTCACCAACACCGCGAAATTCATGTCGGCGGCGGCCGCTGCTGCGCGGATTAAGCCGGTCATCGCGATCAAGGCCGGCAAATCGGCCGCCGCGGCGAAAGCGACGATGTCGCATACCGGAGCCTTGGCCGGCAGCTATGATGTCTACCGTGCAGCCTTCAAACGTGCGGGCATCGTCCTCGTCGAGACCCTCACCGAATTGTTCGACGCCGCCGAGATCCTGTGCCTTGCCGCCGAGCCGCGCGGCGGACGGCTGGGCATCGTGACCAATGGCGGTGGTGCCGGCATTCTCGCGGTCGACTCGCTGCAGGGTGCCGGGGCGACCCTTGCGCCGCTGCGCGCCGAAACGCTCGGCGCGCTCGATGCGGTCCTTCCGTCCACATGGTCTCACGCCAACCCGGTCGATGTCATCGGGGATGCGCCCCCGGATCGATACCGCGAAGCCGTTTCCGCGCTCTTGCGCGATGAGACGGTCGACGGCCTGATCGTCATGAATTGTCCCACCGGACAGAATGAAGCCTCGGCGATCGCGGAAGCCGTTTGCGAGGTGGTCGCCATCGCGCGCGGCGCACGTATCGACAAACCCGTTCTCGGCTGTTGGCTGGGCGACAGCAACGCAGCGGCGGTCGAGACCTTGCTGCTCGACGCCGGCATCCCCGTGTATACCACGCCGGACGATGCCGTCCGGGCGTTCGGCTATCTGCTCGCCAGCCGCGAGGCCCGGCTCGCGCTTACCGATCGGCCGGTCGAAACACGCGAGAGGTCCTTCGACACGACCGAGGCGAAACGGATCGTCGCGGCGGCGCGGGCCGACAAGCGCGAGACCCTGGACCAGATGGAGGCTCAGGCGCTGCTCGCCGCCTACGGCATCGCGGTGGTCCCGACCCGCTTCGCCGCCGCTGTCGAAACCGTGGAGGACGCTTGTGGCTGGCTGAAGCCGCCCTTCGCCGTGAAGATCTCCTCACCCGATATCGTTCACAAGTCGGAAGCGGGCGGCGTGGTGCTTGGTCTCCACGACCGAAAAGCCGCCGCGGCGGCGGCGTGCGCGATGGAAACGCACATACGCAGCGTGCATCCCGAGGTGCGGATCGACGGCTATATCATCGAGGAAATGGTGGTGCGGCATAATGCCCGCGAGATGATCGCCGGCATCGCGACCGATCCGACCTTCGGGCCGATCCTCCTCGTCGGGACGGGAGGAACCGCGGTCGAGATCATCGCCGACAAGGCGATCGCCCTGCCCCCGCTCGATCATGCGCAAGCTCTGGCACTGATCAGCGAGACACGCATGAGCAAGCTGCTGGACGCCTATCGCAACGTGCCCGCCGCCCATCGCGAGGCGGTGGCCGACGTGCTCGATGCCTTGTCGGCGATGACGGTCGATTTCCCCGATATCATCGAACTCGACATCAACCCGCTGCTGGTCGATCCCGACGGCGCCGTCGCGCTCGACGCACGCGTGCGGATCACGGCGCAGGCGCCTGCGGATTCGAACCTGGTCATCCGCCCCGCGCCGATGGAATGGGCATCCTCGCTGGTGACACAGTCCGGCCTCGCCTTTTATGTCCGGCCCGTGCGCGGCGACGATGAACCGCTTTTGGCCGCCTTCTTCGAGCATGTCTCGCCAGAGGATCTGCGCTTCCGCTTCCTGAGCACCGTGGCGCATGTCGAGCATGCGCGGCTCGCGGCGATGACGCGGGTCGATTACCGCCGCACGATCACGTTCCTGGCGTTCGACGCCGCCCGTGAGAACGTGATCGCCACGGCCATGCTGGCGGCCGATCCCGACCGGACCCGTGCCGAGGTGGCGCTTGCAACCCGCGCGGACATGAAGGGCCGGGGCGTGAGCTGGACGCTGCTCGAATATGTCTTGCGCTATGCCAAGGCGGAAGGGATTGGCAGCGTCGAGGCGATCGAATGCGCCGACCACGAGGCGGCGCTACGCATGGAGCGCGAAATGGGCTTTGCGACCGTCACGGACCCCGATGATCCCACGGTGCGGATCGTTCGTCGCGCGCTCGCTCCCGCCGATGCGGCGTGAACGACGTCCCTGCCGGCGATGGTCTCGCGCGTCTTCCGACGTTGCGGTTGTAGGCTTCAGCGATGATCGTCGCGCGCGCTGCCTCCTGATGCGCCGCTGGGATGTGGCACGCTTGGCGGGCGCTTCATCGCACCGCGCATCAATATCATTCCCGGAACCAGCGGCAGCCACAGGATGAGGAGCCGCAGGAGCATCGTGCCCGCGAATGCGGCTTCGAACGAAACGCCGAGCAGGCGCAGCGTCGCCGTCGATGTGGCTTCGAAGCTGCCGAGGCCAAGCGGAATCGGTCCCAGGGTCACGACGATCGATGCCATGATCAGCGCGATGAAGGACGCTCCGAACGATGCGTTGGTGCCCAACGCCCGCAGACAGGCGAACAGCGTTCCCGCATCGGCGAGGAAGATCAGCGCGTTGCATGCGGCGACGCGCGTTAGCAATGCGCGATCGCGCAGCAAGTCTCCCGGCGATTCCGCCACCGTGTCGAGAAGGCTGCGGACGACCCCGATCCTTTCCAGCCACGCGGGCAGCGGTTCGCTGCCACGGCTGCGCAGCCAGAGGGCAAGACCCGGAATGGCCAGCGCCACACAGAGAAACAGTGTCACGAGACCAGCCATCAACGGTGTCGCGCGATCGTTGAACCAGAGCAGCACCAGCATGATGATCGCGAACAGCGCATAAGCGGCATAGAAGCCGATCATCGAGATGATGAGCGCCGCGACGGCGGTGCCACGCTCGACGCCGATGCCGCGCAATTGATCGACCAACAGGACGTTGCCGCCCATGCCGGCGCTCGGGAGAGCCTGGTCGGCGAACAGCTTCGTGATCGCGATCCGGATCAGCGGCGGGAGCCGCTGCGGCGTGCCGGCGCGCCGCAGCACGGCGGCCCAGCCGGCGGCGACACTGACATAGGTCGAAAGCTGCAGCGCGAACGCCAGCCCCAGCCATCCTGGCCGTGCGCGCTCGACAAGCGCGGCGAAACCCTCGACCTCACCCCAGTGAAGGATGGCGCCGATCAGCGCCGCCACCAGGACGAACCCGAAGAACCAGTTGCGCCAGCGGCCACCAGCGTAACGTTCACCCCGCGCGGACATGGCGCCCCGCCGCCCGAGCAGGTGAGATGTCGCCGGGCCGGTTCCAAAAGCTTTCGCGCACGAGCGGCTCCCACGGTTGGCTGCCGGCATCGCCTACGCGTCAGCCGCGTCGCGCGAACTTGGGAGTGCTACGTAGCATCACGGATTCGGCTCCGCCCAAGATTGGCGCACCTGAACGGCTTCACCAAGCGCGAGGAGCATGTGCGATGCGTCACCAAGGTGGGATATCCGTGTCCGGCAGCGAATATGCACGCCGACCGGAAGGGATGAACGCATTTCTGGGGTCCGTCTTCCTACAGATGGCGGCGAGCGTCGCCCTTTCGGCTGCAGCCGCGGCGCTCGTTCTGACGATCGGGGCATTGCAAAGCGCGTTGTTCGGACCATCCGGGTTGACGGCGTTGGGTTGGGTGGTGACGTTCGCGCCGCTTGCTCTGGTCATCATCATCGGCGCGGGCGTCGAAAGTCTGTCAGGCGCGGCGGCGCGGGGGCTGCTGGCGCTTTACGCCATCCTTGTGGGCCTGTCGGTCGGAGTCCTGTTCATCGGCCTGGCCGGCTCCAGCATCGTCGCGACATTTCTCATCGCGGCGAGCGCCTTCGCTGTTCTCGGCATGATCGGCTTCACCACCCGACGCGATCTGTCGGGCTTAGGCAGCTTCCTCACCATCGTGCTGGTCGGACTCATCGTCGCCATGCTCGTCAATCTTTTCCTGCGTTCCGCACGCCTCGACCTTGGCGTCGCCGCGGTCGGCGTGTTGCTCTTCGCCGGGCTGACGGCCTATGACACGCAGCGGCTCAAGCGCCTTTACGACGAAAGGATGCCGACGCCGGACGGCGCAACCGCGAGCCTCGGCGCGCTCACGCTCTATCTCGACTTCCTCAACCTTTTCCTCTCGCTCCTGCGGTTCACGGGCCGACGCCGGTGAACATGATCGCCGATGATTTCTGGCGCCGGCCCGCCGAGGAGGTACTCGGCGGGCTCGACGCCACGATGGATGGAATATCGAGTGAAGAGGCGGCGCGGCGGCGCCAGGTGTTCGGCGCCAACCGCATCGTCGAAGCGAAGAAGCGCCATCTGCTAGGCGATATCGCTCGCCGGCTGGGAAACCCCTTGGTCGCCATCCTACTGTTCGCCTCGGCAATCGCCGGCATGACCGGCGACCTCGTGAGCTTCGTGATCATCGTCGCGATGGTCCTGCTTTCGACCGGACTCGACATCGTTCAGGAGCGCCGCGCCGAAGCGACGGCCGAGGCGCTGAAACACTCGATCGCCCTGCGCGCGCTGGCTTTGCGCGACGGCAGGCCGCAGGAGATCCCGGTCGAGGATCTGGTGCCGGGCGACATCGTCACCGTCATGGCCGGAGATCTCGTTCCCGCCGACGGCATCGTACTCGCCGCGAATGCCTTGCAGGTGAACCAAGCCGCCCTGACCGGCGAGCCGTATCCGGTAGAGAAGCGGGCAAAGGTCGAGGCCGGGGACGCGATCGGGGACGCACGCAATGTCCTTCTCCACGGCAGCTCGGTGATCGGCGGCACCGCGACGATGCTCGTCGTCGCGATCGGCTCGCACACACAGTTCGGACAGATCGCCAAGTCGCTGGTCGATGATCAGCCGCCCACCGCGTTCGAGCGCGGTATCCACCGCCTCGGCATCCTCATCGTGCGGTTGACGATATTCCTCGTGCTGTTCGTGCTGGTCACGCACCTTGCGCTCGGTCGGCCGCCACTCGAATCCTTCCTGTTCGCAATGGCGCTGGCGGTCGGCCTCACCCCCGAATTGCTGCCGATGATCGTCACCGTCTCGCTCTCGCGCGGTGCGCAGCGCATGGCGAAGGCGAAAGTCATCGTGAAGCGGCTCTCCGCCATCCATGATTTCGGACAGATGGACGTGTTATGCACGGACAAAACCGGAACGCTTACCGAAGCCCATATCACCATGGTCGCCCATCCGGGCATCGACGGAGAGGATAGCGAGCGGGTCGCCGAACTTGCGGCAGTCAACGCCGCGTTCGAAACCGGCCTCAAGAGTCCGCTCGACGATGCGCTGCTCGCGCACGCCGCCGGCCATCCCCTCGACCGATGGCGCAAAATGGACGAGCGGCCGTTCGATTTCGAGCGTCGCCGCGTTTCGGTACTCGCCGAGGCGGCGGGCGACAGGATCGAGATCGTCAAGGGCGCGCCCGAAACCGTGCTGGCCCTGTGCGACCATGCGGAGGACAAGTCCGGAGCGATCGTCGCGCTCGACGACGCGCTCCGCCGGCGTATCCAGACGCTGCACGACACGCACGCGGCCGCCGGACTGCGCATGCTGGGCGTCGCCTGGAAGAACGCGGCGGGACGGACCAATATCGACACGGACGACGATGGCGGCCTCATCTTCTCGGGCTTGTGCGTGTTCGTCGATCCACCCAAGGCCAGCGCGACCGACGCCGTGGCCGCGCTGGCGGCGGCGGGTGTTCGGATCAAGGTGATCTCGGGTGACACCGCGATCGTCGTCCAGCACCTCGTCGACAGTCTCAAATTGCCGGTCGAGGGGTTGCTCTGCGGTGACGAGATCGCGCGGCTCGACGATACCGCGCTCGCCGCCCGGGTCGGCTCGGTCGATTTGTATGCGCGGGTGACACCCGATCAGAAGCTCAGGATCGTGCGCGCGCTTCAGGCGCGCGGCGCCACCGTCGGCTTCATGGGGGATGGGATCAACGACGCGCCCGCGATCCGGGCGGCGGATGTCGGCCTGTCCGTCGACGGCGCGACCGACGTCGCGCGCGAAGCCGCCGACATGATCCTCCTCGATCCCGACCTCGGCGTTCTGGCGGCCGGAGTGGAGGAAGGACGGCGCACCTATGCGAACATCATGAAGTACATCCGTATGGGGACGAGTTCGAACTTCGGCAATATGCTGACGATGGCGATCGCCTCCGTGTTCCTGCCATTCCTGCCGCTCACCGCCGTGCAGGTTCTGCTCAACAACATGCTCTACGATCTCTCGCAGATCGGCATTCCCTTCGATCGCGCGGATGCGAGCGATCTGGCGCGACCGCGCGGCTGGGACATGGCGGCGCTGGTCCGCTTCACCTTCATCATGGGGCCGTTGTCGTCGGTGTTCGACATCGCGACCTTCGTGGCGCTGGTGAAGATCTTCCATGTCGACGTGGCGACGTTCCGGGCGGCCTGGTTCATCGAGTCGATGGCGACGCAGATCCTTGTCGTCTTCGTCATTCGAACGGCGACGCGGTTTTGGCGGGACCGGCCGCACCCCATGCTGACCGCGACAGCGCTCCTCTGCCTCGCGGTGGCGCTCGTTCTGCCCTATTTGCCGGTCGCCACGCTGCTGGGCTTCAGCGGACCGAATATGGCCGTGCTGAGCATGATCGCGTTGCTGGTCCTCCTCTACCTGGCCGGTGCCGAGGCGCTGAAGCGCCTGGCGATCCCCGAGCGGGTTCGCCAGGCGTCTCTCACATAGCGACCGCGCCCGTCTCGATCGATGCGATGCGACCGTCGAGCATCGCGATCCGAACATCGGCGGCTTCCGCGATCTTGGGGTCATGCGTCACGCACACCACGGCGCGGTTTTCCTCGTGGGCGAGCGACTTGAACGTCTCGACGACATTGGCCGCGTTCTTGCTGTCGAGGTTGCCGGTCGGTTCGTCGCCGAGGATGATCTGAGGATCATTGGCAAGCGCGCGCGCGATCGCGACGCGCTGGCGTTCGCCACCCGAGAGGCGGTCCGGCGTCTTCCCTTCCTTGCCGGAGAGCCCGACCGCCGCGAGCAGCGTCCGCGCGCGCTCGCTCGCATGCGTCGCGTCCAGCGCCCCCAGGCGCCGGATCGGCAACAGCACGTTCTCGAGCGCGGTGAACTCTGGAAGCAGGAAGTGGAACTGGAAGACGAAGCCGAAATGCTGGAGGCGCAGCCGCGCCCGCGCGTCTCCGCCAAGCGGCGTCACATCCTCTCCATCGACGAGCAGGGCGCCGCTGGTGGGCCGATCGAGCAGGCCCAGCAGATAGAGCAGCGAGGACTTGCCGCATCCCGACGGCCCGATGATCGTCGTGAACCGGCCGCGCTCGACCGAGAAGGACGCACCGGCGACGAGCGTGGCCGGTGGATCGCCATCCAAGGTCCGCACCATGTCACGGGCTTCGAGCGCGATCATGCCGCGCCACGAAGGATATCGACGGGATCGACCCGGGCCGCCTTGCGGGCGGGCAACCAGGCGGCGACGATCCCGGCGAGCAGCGAAGCCGTCGCCGCGATCAGATACTGGCGGGCGCCATGATCGAGCGGGAGATATTGCGTCTCACCCGCGATCGGAAACCGCAATGATCCGAGCGCCGACATGAGGCCGAAACCGAGCATCCAGCCCAGCAGGATACCGATGAGGGCGACGATCAGCCCCTCGATCACGAAGACGAGTTGTAGATCGCCTTGCGAAAAGCCGATCGAGCGCAGGATCGCTATGTCCCGGCGCTTGTCGGAGACGCTGGTGGACACCGCCGTGTAGATGCCGAAACTCGCCACGAGCAGGATGGCCGAGACCACGGTGTACATGATGACGTTGCGCGTCACGAGCACCGAGAGGATATCGGATGAGCGCTCCTGCCAGCTTTGCGCCTTGTAGCCGAAGCGCGCCTCGAGACGTTTGGCGACCGGATCGGCTGCGTAAGGATCACGAAGCTTGATCCCGATCCGGTTGATGATGAACGGCCGTTCGAGCAGCGACTGCGCCTCGCGCAGCAAGACGTAGCCCGACGTGTCGCCGATCGCGGTCTGCCCGCGCTTCATCAGCCCGACGATCCTGAGCGAGCGGGTCGCGCCCGATGCCGATGTCGCGGCGACGACGTCCCCCATGCCAACGCCGAGGCGCGCCGCGAGTTCTTCACCGACGACCAGACCGCCCTGCGTCGTCTCCAGGTCGCGCAGATGCCCGGCGCGCAGATTGCTTTCCACGGTGCTGACCCGCGTCTCCTTCTCCGGGTCGATTCCGATCACGCCCAACGCCTCCTCATGTCCGCCGAGCTTCAGCGTGATGCCGCCGCTGAGGCTCGGCGACGCGATCGTGCCGGGCACCGCATCGGCGGCGGCGACGAGCGCCGGCCAGTCCTTGATCCCGCGCGCCTCGGTGCGGGTCTTGAAGTGGCGGAGAATCACGGCGCCGCGTGGGAACGCGATCGTTCCCGGTTGCGGACGCGGGCTGCGAATCTCGTCGGTCACCACGATATGCGGCGCAGCGTCGATCAGGCGCGTGATGAAATCGTTCTGGCTGCCGACCATCAACGCCGACACGGCCAGGAAAAATCCCACGCCGACCGCGACGCCGAAGACCGCCACGACGCTCTGCCGCTTGCGCCCGGCGAGATGCTTGATCGCAATGTCGATGAGCAATGGCAGGCGGGCACCGATCATCGGGCCGACGCCGCAACGCGGGTGCCTTCCTGAACGCGCCCGCCCGGAGCGTCGATGACCCGCGCGTCCGGCGCAATGCCGCGAACCTCGCTGGTGCCCGGCCCCTGAATGCCGATGCCGACACGCTGGCGGTGCGCGCGACCACCGATGACGAGCCACACGCCATCACCGTCGATCGCCGAGGCCGGCAGGAGCAGCGCATCCGCGACCGAACGCGTCACGATATTCACCTCGAGACTGAGGCCGAGTGGCAGGACGGGGCCGTCGTCGAGCAGGAGTCGCGCCCGAAAGGCACGCTGCTCCGGGTCGCCGGTCGGCGTGAGTTCAGCGACATGCGCGCGGATGACCCGTCCCGGCCAAGCATCCGAGGAAATCAGCGCGCGCTGGCCGACGTGCACGCGGGGGATATCGCGCTCGTCGACCGTCGCCGTCACCCGCGCGCGCCGCGGATCGCCCAGCAGCATGAGCGTCCGCGTTGGAACGGCGAGTTCCCCTGGCTGAATATCCTGCTTGATGACGATGCCGTCGATCCCCGCCCGTACAACATTCTGGCCGAGCTTGGCGGCGGCCGTGCGTTCCGCAGCGCGCGCGGCCTCGCCGTTGGCGACGGCCGCGTCGCGATCCGCCCCCGTCGTCCAGCCCTGGCCGAACAGCGTGACGATCCGCCGCTCCGCGAGGGTCGCGCCCACGCTCTGGGCGTGCGCCTGCGCATACGTTTCGCGCAGGTCGGTATCATCGAGCGTCAGAAGGGCCTGTCCCTTGCGGACCGTATCCCCTTCCGCCACCAGCACCGCCTTCACGGGGGCGGTAAACCGCGCGGCGACCGCGACGGGTTGCGTCGGTTCGACGAAGCCGGTCGCATAGACGAGTTCGACGGCGGGGCCGCGATGCGGGGTGACAACGGTGACGCGGATGGGCCGAAAAAGAAAATATGCGGCACCGATCAGCAGCAATACCGCGAGAAGGACGCCGGCACCCAGCCAGAGGAGGTGCGCGCGGGTCATGGCGCGGTGAAAACGCCGGGGAAAAGGACCGAGTCGAAGGAAGGGCGCATGTCGGATTCGCCTTCCCGAAACGAAGGCTCAGTGCCCGAGAATCAGCGGCAGCTTGGCCTCGCCGAGCATGCGTCTGGTCACGCCGCCGAAGGTTTCCATAAGGCGACCATGACTATAGGCGCCCATCAGCACATAATCGGCATGGAACGCGATCGCCTCCGCCGCGATCAACTGGTCGGCGGCCTCCGTGCCATTCTCAATGATCCGCACCGTGGCGTGAACTTCGTGCCGGGAAAGATATTCGGCGGCAAGCGCCGGTTCGACAGTCTCGGCGCTGTCCCGCGCCATGAAGATCTCGACAGCCTCGGCGCACCGCAGCAGCGGCACACAGGCGCGCAGCGTCGCCGCCGCGGACGCTTGCCCGTCCCAGGCGACGAGCGCCCGATCGAGAGCGAGCCGCTTGCAATCGTCAGGAACCGCGACGATCGGCGCGCGCGCATGCATGAGGATGCGGCTCGCGATGTCGCGCATGTCGGGGTTGCGGTTGAGGACGATAATGTCCGCGAGTGTCGCGGCGTCACACACCCCATCGACCAGATTGCCCGTGACATCGGCCCAATCCCACGGGACATCCTCATGCGCCAGGCGCGCTTCGAGCACGGCCTTGTTCTTGCCCTCGCGTTCGCGCTCGTCGCTCAGCATCGCCTCGGCGACACCGGTCGAATAATAGTCTCCCACCAGTTCGGGGTATATCGAGACGTCGATGCAGCTCAGATGGCCGTTCAGCGCCCGCGTCAGATCGAGCGCCGCCTGCAGGCGAGCTTCCTGACCTGCGTCGTCATGTACTGACCTGCTGCCCGTTTCTTGGGCCGTTTTGAGCTGGAAAATTCCAGTTATGGAGAAGGGCCAGGGAAGCGGAGTGAGCGATGAAGAGGTCGAAGTTTTCGGAGGCGCAGATCGCCTTCGTGTTGAAGCAGGCGGAGGATGGGACGAGCGTCGGCGAGGTGTGCCGCAAAACGGGGATCAGCGAGGCGACGTTCTATGCGTGGCGCAAGAAGTACGCGGGTCTGATGCCGTCGGAGATGCGCCGGCTGCGTCAGCTTGAGGAGGAGAACGCCAAGCTCAAGCGGCTGGTGG
>NZ_FMWX01000015.1 GCF_900103265.1 Sphingomonas sp. NFR15
TTTGCCAAACTCAAGGCGCTCCTGCGCAAAGCCGCCGCTCGCACCGTCGGCGACCTCACCAGCGCTATCGGCGCCGCCATCGATACCTTCACGCCGGCAGAGTGCGCCAACTACTTCGCAGCCGCAGGCTACGATGCGTACTGAACGGAATCTGCTCTAGAAACGCATTGCGGCCAATGCGCGCGCCGCTCCCCGTCAGCGGTTTCGTTCAATCCTCAACGCGAGTCACGCCCCGTACGATTTGGTACAACCTATCCCTTCCACGAACCTGAGCGCTTGCGGCCATTGCCGCGCCTGATCTCGGTAATGGCGGGCTCAGGCCTGAGCCCGCCAGGACTCCGAGCCCTGCTCGGTAAAATGGCAGTTGCTAACCTGTCCTGGATAACGCCCCAAGGCATCGATCACGCTCATACGTCGCTCGGGCGGGACAAAGAACATCATGAAGCCTCCCCCACCAGCGCCGGATATCTTGCCCGCCGATGCCCCCGCATCCAGCGCCGCCTCGAACACCTCGTCGAGATGCGGGTTGGAGATCGAGGACGCGAGGTTCTTCTTGCTCGCCCAACCCGCACGCATAGTTTCGACGAGGTTTTCGAAGTCGCCCCGCAGGATGCATTCCTTCATCCGCACGGCCTCCGCCTTGAGCGCATGCATGGCGTCCACGGTCTTGGTGACACCCTGGGTCAGGTTTTTGCTCTGATCCGCAATGATGCGAGCAGATTCGCGTGAAATTCCGGTGTAGAAGAGCAGCAAGGAAGATTCCAATTCCCACAGAGTCGAACTGCGGATTCGCAGCGGGTTCACAACAACGCGGTCGTCGGCATAGAACTCGATGAAGTTGAAGCCACCGAAGGTCGCCGCGTACTGGTCCTGGCGGCCACCCTGCAAACCGCAATCCACGCGCTCGATCTTATAGGCCAGATGCGCGGTCGCATAGTCATCGAGCGGCAGGTTGAGGAGTTCGGCGAAAGCCCGGATTAGCACCACGACCACCGTCGAAGACGACCCGAGTCCCGAGCCGGTGGGCGCATCGCAGAAGCTGGTCAGATCGACCGCTAATGGCCGGCCTTCGTTGTAGATCCTCACGATCTCGTTGTAGACCGCCTTGTGCAGCTTCAGCGCGCCCTCAAGCGGCACCAGGTCCGTTAGCGGAAGCGTCTCTGTCTGACCTTGGTCTTGTGCGGTGAAGCGTAGCACCGGCTCGTCCAGCATCTTGAGGCTGGCATAGGCGTACCGGTCGATCGTGGCGTTGAGTACATAGCCGCCGTGCTCGTCGCAGTACGGGGAGACATCCGTACCCCCACCCGCCAGCCCAAGCCGCAACGGCGCGCGCGCGCGAATGATCATGGGTGGACCTCCTCGCCCGCCGCGCCGACCATGGCGACCTTGCGGTAATAGGCTTCGCTTTTGTCCAGCATCCGCTCAATGTGGAAGCGCGTCTCGTAGGTTCGGCGTCCCGCTGCGCCCAGCTTGGCGCGCAAGTTGGCGTCGCCTGCAAGGCGGCTGATCGCCTCAGCCAGCAACTTGGTATCGTCCTTCGCGATAAGCAGACCGTCCTCCCCATCGGTCACGACCTCCACCACGCCGCCAACCGCAACGCCCACTACCGGCTTAGAGAAGATCATTGCTTCAACGAAGATAAGTCCGAAAGATTCATAGCGTGAAGGGGCAACGAAGATGTCGCAGCTCGCATAGTGACGCAGCAGCTCCTCGCGGGAAACCGATCCGTGGAACGTGACCCGCTCGGCATCGATCCCATCGCGCGCCACGGTCTGGGCGAACCGGTCGCGCAGCCTCGCACCACCGACGAGCACGTCGTCATCGCCGACGATATCGACGACCAAACCGGGGTGTTTTGCCAGCAGGCTGGGCAAAGCATCGAGCAGGAGATCAGCCCCCTTGCGCAGTTCCAATCGCCCGACGAAAAGCAACCTGACAGTGCCGTGCGTGGAGGAATACTCGAAAGGCTGCACGTCCTGCGACAGATCCTTGAGGCCGCGGTGAATAACGATGGCCCGGTCTGGCGGCAGCGTCACGCCGTAGGCTTGCTCTAAGTCCGCCAGCAGAGCGCGTGTATTGGATTCGATGTGCGGCGCCGTGGCCAGTATCTCGCGCTCCTTGGCGATGGTCGCTTCCACGTGGTTTCGCAAATATTCCTTGTCCTCTTGCCACTCGGGCTTGTGTGGCCGCACCAATTTGTAGGTCGTGTGCAGGCTGATGATCGTTGGAATGCCAGATTCGCGCAGCGCGACGAGCGGCTCCAAATCGAAGATCGGGCCGCACACGACCTGGAACTTGCGTCGGTCCTGAATCCGAAGGATTTCCTCACAGGCAGATCCGCTATAGTGGAGGAGGCTGTGTGGGGCCGGTGCATACTGCGGGTCCGCCGCTCTCGCAAAGTGCTGTGGCACGATGCGGTGAACCCAGACCCCGTCGATGAAGTCGATGTAGGGATAATCCGTCTCGCTGCGACAGATCACAGTAATCTCGTTCCCGCGTGCCGCAAGACTGACCGCCATGTCACGCGCCCACTGTCCGATGCCTCCGTTGCCCACCGGGGGATAATCCTGCGACAGGATGCACATCCTCAGCCGCTGCTCGCACGGCAGCGGCAGCGGAAACCGGGTGAACCGAGCCTGGGCAGCCTGTTCCAGCAGGTCGGCGGAAATCCCACGCGGCGCGTGATAGAGGAAGGCATCGCGCACGCCGTCCCGCGCGCCTTGCTCCACTTCTTGGATCAGGCGATCGACTGTCGCCATGTCGGCAAGCCCTGCGTGAAACAGGTCGTTCTTCCACTTACGCTCTTTCTCAATCAGGTCCGCTAGGTAATCGGAAATCGCGCTCAGGGCTTGGTTTCGCCGCCCATGCACGCAACAGAAGTAGGCCTTTGAACGAAGCTGCGGATACATGGTGCGCGGCACCCGTGTGGCGGTGCGCATGTGGCTGGCTTCGTACTTGTGATGAATCTCCGCTTCCGGCACGATAGCCGAACCCCATCCTCGATCGTGAAGGCGTACGGTGACGTCAGTCTCGTCGAGGAAATAGGCATATTCCTCATCGAATCCGCCGATCTCCAGCAACCTTTCACGACGCGCCGAGAAGTTGGTACCGGTCAGCGCAAGAAAGAGATCGTCGCCGAGTTCTACCCCGGAAAGATCCTCATGGTGCCTGCCATCGCCGAGACGGTCGACAGTAAGATAGCGACACTGAAAATCGATGCCGCGGTTGTCGCGGATGAAGCCACCGACCTGCGCAACGTTCGGATCCTCGTACCCGGTGATCAACAGGTCCAGCCAGTCCGGCTCGGGAATGGCGTCATCGTCGATGAAGGCAACGATCTCGCCGCACGCATGGGCGATACCGATGTTGCGTGACATCGACAAATTCAACTCGGGACAAGTCACATACCGGATGAAGTCAGCATGCCGTGCCGCAACTTGGACGGTCTGTCCGTCGCGTGAACCGTCGACCACGACGACCTCGAACCACTGGTACCGCAATTGACGCAGGCTCTGCAGCGTACGATCGAGCGATACCGCGCGATCTGCGGTGCAGATTACGACCGAAACAGTCATCAGTCCAGGCGGGGGCGCAGGCGCCGGTGACCCATGCAACATGATTTTCGAACCTTAAAACATTAAGCTGAACGCGGCCGGCGCCGGCCACGGGTTTCTAGCGAGAACCGATCCCCTCGATCGCCGCGGCAAGCAGGACAACCTTGTCCTTGAGGTGCCTCATGTCTGCAGGATCGATCGTCACGGCAGTCGTCGCCGCATTGGCAGGTTGACCAGCTTTCGCTACCGAGCCGCATTCTGGGCAAGTTCGCATAACGTGACCGGGGGCGTCGAATAGCGGCGGCGAGGGATAGGGATGCAACCATGTCCGCCACCCTAGCAGGCTGCGACGGCGGTGGAGGAGATCGTCGATCTCCTGCCTGATCCCCTGGTCATATGCACGCCCCTCGACGGAATCGCGTAGTACCTTTAGAAGGTCCGGCCGGGTCAACCCGCCTCGTAGCCGCTCAACATAGTGGGCCTTGCCGTCGGAATCTGGCGCGCGCCCTAATGCTCGCCAGTATGCGGCATCAACAAAATCCTCGTCCGCCAACTCGGCAAGGTCGCTCCCGCTCGCACGATCGCGAGCCTCAACGGAAGAAGCCAAATTTTCCAGTAGCCAGTCGCGCCGACGTCCTGCCGCAAGTCGGGCAAGGTAATGCTGCTTCCCGTGCGGGTCCGCTTCACGGCCGAAAATGGCGCGATAGGCACCATCGACGAAATCGGCATCAGGCAGGGCCAGCAGGCTGCCCAGCGCCGTACCTCTCCCGCTCCCACGCCGCATCCGTAGCGGCCAGGGGAGTGACCGATCCATGATCGACCGGGCGACCAGGCTGCGGGTACACGCATCACGCAAGCGAAACTGGTCGAACGCCGATTTCATCTGCGCGATATCCGAATCGACCTGCGCGAGACGCTGGCTTTGTACGGCAATGGTTGCTTCGCGTTCAACCAGACGCAGCACCAAGTTCTCCGCGCGAGAATTCGCCTCTTTCCAAGACGCTCCGAGATGCGCGTGCAAACTACGCTCCTGAGCGGCTTCGCGCCGAACCCGATCCAGTTCTTCCTCCACTCGGGCAACTTCGCGCCCGGCCTCCGCCCTTACGCGCCCGCACTCCGCCTCCAAGTCGGCAATGCGCTCATCGCGGGCGTGGACTTCGTTTTCCATGAACGCCTTCATGTCCTGCGAAAAAACGGACCCTCCACTAGGATTTATCTGGAACTCGTCGAAGATGTTGGGCGGATGGATCAGTTTTTCACGCAGTTCTGCATGACTATCGCTAAGATAGAACCGATTAAGACCATCGTCGTAAACGAAGCTATACCCCTTGGAGAGGACGATATCTTCCCACCCGCCATGTGTTGGGTTGCGCGTCTTCGGGTATATGGCCTCGACCACGATGACCCAGGGCCGGCGAGGCGACGTTTGCCAGGACAGTAGCACTTTGCGCTCGAATCCTTCGACATCGATCTTCATCCAGTGAATATCGTCACCGGGAACCTGATCGAGCAGGTCATCCAGCGTGATCGAAACGACGACGGTGTCCGTCACCGGTGCATGGTGCTGCTCCAGATGAAAATTGGCCACTTCCCGATCTGCTGTCGAAAGCCCCCCACCCGGCGTCTCGTAAAAAGGTTTCACGCCAGTTTCGTTCGAAACGATGGCCTGCACGACCAGGTCACCGGGGCGCTTGTCGCGCAACAATTTGGCTACTTCCGGCCCCGGCTCGACGTGAACGCCGTGCCAGCCATGATCGTGGAAAGCTTTGCTCACAGAATCGATGTCGGGATGATGCGCGCCGATATCGAGGTAAGTGCCATTGGCGATGTGCCCCAGAGCTCGCCAGAGAATGACGTCCTCGAAGTTCTGGGCGTAGGATATGATACCCATCAGGCTGCAACCGCTCCACACTGCCGTGCAGCGCAGGGAAAACCGTTGTCGTTGTTCACCAAGGTATGGGGTGATCGATCAAACACGATGAAGCCGGCCTTCTTGAGCGGCGCGATCAGGTCCGCTCCAATCTTCCCGGGGAAAGCATGGCGCAGTTCCACCTTCACCGCGCTGACGCCGTCCCACAACCCTGACTGCGCGACCTTTTTGACGATGCCCAACTTAACCCCTTCGCGATCGATCTTCACTACTAGATCGCCTAGGTCAATCGCAATGATGCGGAACTGCACGAAACACGCACCGGCAGGCAGAGGCTGGTAATACCCGTCGAGCGCACGGCCTTCGCGGCGAAAATCAGCTTCGATCACAGTTCGTCTGCAGATGGACTTATCATCACCTGCACCGCTATTTATCATTCCGGAACGAGTGTTCAGCATCTTGTCTTCCTTCGCACAGGATCGACTAACGGGCGCACGCCACTTTTATGAAGCAGTTCACCGTGCCGTCCACCATCTTTTCTATGTTAAATTTCTGTTCGTACAGGTCGCGGCCGGCGCGACCCATCTGCATTCTGGCCGCGGGATCCTTCACCAGGCGACCAATCGCTTCGCTCAGAAGCGCGGGGTCGTCCCGCTCCAGGAGAAAGCCGTTCACGCCTTGAGCGACCACATCGACGACACCGCCCACGGCGAGCCCGATCACCGGCTTGGCGAAGATCATTGCTTCGACGTAGATCAGACCGAAGGATTCATAGCGGGACGGGGCAACGAAGATATCGCAACTTGCGTAGTGGCGCAGCAAATCCGCGCGAGAGACGGCGCCATGGAACGCCACCCGTTCGGTATCGACCCGCGCGTCGCGCCAGCGCGCCTCGTAGCGTTGACGCAAGGTCTCGCCATCGATCACCAGGCTGTCGTCACCTACGATATCTACTTCGAGCTGCGGATGATCTCTCAGCAACGACGGCAACGCATTAAGCAGGAGGTCGGCACCCTTGCGCAGTTCCAGTCGTCCGACGAAAAGCAGCTTCACCACGCCAGGCTTGGCCGCCATAGGTTCTACCCCGCGTGCAAGATCCTTGATTCCATGAGGCACGATCATGACCCTATCCGGCTTCAGCGAAACTGCATAAGAAGTTTCCAAATCTGAAACGAGCCCGCTAGTGTTCGCTAGAATAAAAGGTGCTGTTTCCAGCAGTTCCTTCTCTTTCGCGATGACCTTGTCCACATGGGATTTGCGATACCAATCGTTGCTAAGCCAGTCGGGCTTGTGAGGCAGCGCAAGCTTGTAAGTCGTCTGGAGACTTACGACCGTCGGGATATCCAAGCAACGCAGAGCCGCCAGCGGCTCCAGGTCGAAGATCGGGCCACACACGACCTGGAACTGGCGGCGGGCCTGGATACGTTCGATTTCCGCCGCCACAGAAGCGCTGTAATTCAGCAGTGCCAACGGCACGTCTTCGCGCTCTGCCTCCGCCGGATCGGCAGGGCCGACGACGATGCGGTGGACCCAAACCCCCTCTATGAAGTCGATGTAGGGATAATCCGTCTCACTGCGGCAGATCACCGTGACCTCGTGCCCGCGCGCCGCAAGGCCGATAGCCATCTCCCGGGTCCACTGGCCGATGCCGCCACTGCCGACCGGCGGATAATCCTGCGAGAGAAAGCAGAGCCGCAGCCGGTCCTGTGCCGACAGCGGAAGCGGGAACGGCAGAAACTCGGCCGAGTCTCCCGCGGAATCGGCGGCCCCGTCTGCCAGCAGGCCCTGCGGTCCGTGATGATAGAATGCATCGCGCACACCGTCACGGACACCCTGCTCGACTTCCTCGATCAGCCGTTCGATGGTCGCCTGATCCGCATGACCATAGCGGAACAGATCGTTCTTCCAGGCTCTTTCCTTGCGCACGAAATCGGCAAGGTATGCCATGACGTTGTAAAGCGGCCGCCGGCGACCGCCATGCACGCAACAGAAGTAGGCCTTGGAACGGGCCGTTGGATACATAGTGCGCGGCACCCGTGTGGCGGTGCGCATGTGGCTGGCTTCGTACTTGTGATGAATCTCCGCTTCCGGCACGATAGCCGAGCCCCATCCTCGATCGTGAAGGCGTACGGTGACGTCAGTCTCGTCGAGGAAATAGGCATATTCCTCATCGAATCCACCGATCTCCAGCAACCTTTTACGTCGCGCCGAGAAATTGGTGCCGGTCAGCGCAAGAAAGAGATCGTCGCCGAGGTCCTGCGGGGGACCTTCGTAATCCACGGAGTCGCCGAACCGATCGACCACCAGATATTTCGCCTGGAAATCGACGCCCCTGTTGTCGCGGATGAAGCCGCCGACCTGCGCAACGTTCGGATCCTTGTACCCGGTGAGCAGCAGGTCCAGCCAGTCAGGTTCGGGAATGGCGTCATCGTCGATGAACGCAACGATATCGCCGCGTGCCATGGAAAGGCCGATGTTGCGCGCAGCGGACAGGTTGAGCCTGTCGATCATAGCAAGACGAACGAAATCCCCATGCCGCGCGACGATTTCCTTAGAATCGTCCGGCGAGGGCCCAAGGACTACAATGGCCTCGAACAGCGGATGCCGCAGTTGGCGCAGACTCAGCAGCGTCCGGTCGAGCGATACCGCCCGACCGGCGGTTGCTATCACGATGGACACGGTCCTGGGCGGGGCAAGGGAAAGATCGGGATCTGTCATGTGTGGCGTATCGCGGTGCATCCCTACCGGGACTCTCTTGCTGGAGAAGGGATGGAGACGGTATTGCTCAGATCTAACGCCCAATTGTCGCTAACCGTAATCAGCGCGTCAATGCGGGCAGCGTCGCGCTTCTGCGCGGCCACAAGCCCTTCGATGGCGCTGGCAAGAAGCATGACCTGATCTTTCAGGGCAGCGTTCTCCTCTCGCTGGACTTGCAGCAGTTCCTTCGCAAAGACGGCCATCTCTGTCTGCCCAGGGCCGCGCACGGCAGTCCGGCCCCGCCCCTCGGGCAACAGCTTGCGCCAACCCAGCAGGCTGCCCTCACGGCGGACCAGTTCTTCCAGTTCGCGGCGGAGCGCCCAGCCCCGCGGATCATGCCGACGCGCTTCATCCGAATTGCCAATGCCGCGCAGGACTTTCATCCGATCGCCATGCTTTCGCAGTTGTCCGATGTAGTGGCGCATGCCCTGTGAATCGGCATTGCGACCAAGCATCCGAACGTAGACTGCGTCCACGAAGGCCTCATCTGTCAGTTCGAAGAGCGCTGGTGGTGCGAAGCGAGCCTTTGCTTCCTTCGATCTCGCCAATGAAACCAGCACCGACTGCCTACTTCGTCCCTGCGCAAGCTGGCGGCGGTATCCCTCGAGACCGGAACTGTCGATCTCACGCCCCAAGATGACGCGATACACTTCGCGAAGAAAGTCCTCGTCGCTCAGAGAAACGAGTTCGGCAATGGTCATGTCTTTGTCCCGGTCAAAGCGGTCGGCCAGTGGGGATGCGGCAAGCATATCAAGACTGTCGTACGGCTTCCGCTTCAAGGATGCCCTCGACGAAGGCCTCAAGATTTCTTTCTGCAAAAAGAAAGCCGCGCACACCGGCGGCAGCGCCCGCTGCTAGGTCCGTCTCGCGGTCACCGATTATGAAGCTGCGTCCGATTTCGACCGGCCACTTCTCGATGAGGTCCAGCAGCATTCCAGGCTCTGGCTTGCGCCAAGGGTGCGCGCCCCGGAACCGCTCTACGCTGGCATCGGGATGAAACGGGCAATACCTGTGATCGTCGATATGGGCGCCCTGCTTCGCTAACTCATCGGCCATATGTTCCATCAGGTCGAGATGATCCGCTTCGGTATAAAAACCCCGGCCAATTCCAGCCTGATTGGTGACAACGAACACGTAGTAACCCGCCCGATTCAATCGCGCCAAGGCCCGCGCCGCGCCCGGTACGAAGTGAAGGCGTTCGCGCGATCCGACATAGTCCAGATCTTCATTAAGCACCCCATCGCGATCCAAGAATGCTGCCGGACGGCGCTGATGCGCCGGGACTTCAGCCTGCGAGCGCTCATAGGTCTCGGGAATGCCGATGTCGATGAAGTATGCCTCATCGAACGGCAGGCCAAGCAGCGCGTGGCGCGACGCCAGCACGGCAAGCGCATTGATCTCCAGTGAGGATTGCGGGCCCAACAGGTCAAGGACGCCCTTCGCGAAACAATAAACACCGCCGTTGATATAGCCCGACAAAGCGTCAGGACTTTTTTCAGCGAAGGCAGTCACCCTACCCCGATCAAACGTAACCGCCCCATAACGTGACGCATCCTCGACCTGTCGAAGGGCGACCGCCCCGACGATCTCGGCCGGGGCATCCGTCATAGCCGCCCAGAGCGAGAGAACCGGAATATCGAACCAGGTATCGCCGTTGATGAGAAGAAAGCGATCATCAAGCCGGTGCCTGGCATGCCAAAGGGCACCGCCGGTCCCGGCGCGATCGGGTTCCACCGCCACTTCGATGGCCATGCCGAAACGATGCGCGGCCGGGGAGTTCGCCGCGAAGAGCTCGATCTGCTCCGACTTGAATGCTGCGAGCAACAAAACCTTGCGGATCCCCTGGCGTCCCAGTTCGAAGACCAATGCCTCGATAAACGGCGCACCTCCCACAGGGAGTAGAGGTTTGGGCGTTTCAGCAGTCAGCGTACCAAGCCGCGTACCAAGGCCACCGCACAAGATCACGCACTGTATCATCGTGTTAGCCCGGTATCAGCCGCCATCCGCGTGAGACCGCACGACATCGATTGCTTTGGATTCAAGGGTAGCATGCCGAAGCCCTGTTGCTCAATTACAGCCCCCACTCATCGATAACGCTATTATGCGGGCAAGAATCGCGATAGCGACTGCTCAGCAGCCCGTCCATATGATGGCTCCCGGGGCAGTGAGTCCAAGCTCAAGAACCAGTGGGCATTGAGGCATTCGGCCCGCGCGGCCATTGAACGCCTCCGCGAACGCATTGCCGGTAGGTTTGCAGGGAACCGGCCGAAGTCCAGCACCACATCATGCTGGTAGGCTCATAAATCGAGATCTCTCGAGATGAACTCAGGGCCGTCCAGGCGAATGTGTTTGGGGAGACCATGAACCGCAGCGATGCGTTCGAGCGCCTCCACCACGTCAGAACCGCAGTAGCTCGTCCGTATGTCCAGCGCGGGTGACACGCGGGTGAAGTTGCCACAATCGACGGCACGCGGATCTCGCGCCCGTCGAACAACGAGTCCGACAGGAAATCCATCGACCAGCACTCGTTGGGTGCCGTCGCCGGCATCCGGTCGTCGCGCAGCTTCGTCTTCACCTTGCGCTTAGCAGGATCCTGAAAAACGAAGTTGGCGCGCGGCGGCGCACCTCCAACCCATTCGACGCTCCCGCCTGCTAGAGGCGTCAGCCCGGCGACACTGCGCAGGAGGAAGGACTTGCCGTGGCGAGGGGCCGGAACGTCGAGCGCGTCCGCGCCATTCGCGGATTGTGTAGGAGCACATTCAATATAATCGCATGTCGCGCGCGAAAATCCCGAGCATCCGTGCGGGCAAGTCGGCGCGCTTAAGACACGATCCTGACGCGATGCCATAAATTTGCGCTTCGATAGGCTGGATATATCCGGGATATATGACACAGGCCGTCCAAAATGCCTGACTTTCTGCATCACAGCAGGAGCACGTCATGGCAGCACACCGCCCGATCCCGCCCCTTATCGTCCGCAGTACGCCATCACCTGACAGTCTACGCGACCCTGGTGCCATCGCCTGGGAAATTTTACGCCGCCGCGCGGACTATCAGACCGGTGCCGGCCAGCCCGAAATGGACCGCTCCGAGCGAGATCATCGCGAAATCGAGTTCCTGACCGGGCTCCCGCCCGACCCGCGATGGGGCTTGCAGTTTCGCGGAAGACCCCGGTCGCCCGGCAGAGAGTGCGCGGCTCTTCTGGCATCCAAATCTCGATCCGTTAGCAATCATCGTCGATGCGGTCCCGACCGTACACGGCGACAGAGAAGGCTTCGACCTTTTCGCGATGCCCGGGCCGATCACGCATCTGTCTCTCCGGGCCGGGGGCGAACATCTGCTTTTGGGCAACGGCCCACATTCGATCCGGCTGCGCATCGCACGCGGCACACTGCTCGACGGCCCCGTCAGGCTCACATATCGACTGAGCGGCACGGATCGGTTGGAGGTTCGATTGCTCGCCTTGCGCCGGTTTGCGGTGTTCTTGCGCCGCCGCCGCATGCCTGCGGCACAGTTCCCAATTGCCGCCAGGGCACGGCGCTGGTCAGAGATCATCCGCGTGCTCGACGCGCTTGCGCTGACGTCACGCCATCGTGCAATCGCCGAACACCTATTCGGCGCGGCGCTCGTCCGCCGGGACTGGTCCGCGGGTTCGGATTATCTGCGCACCCGCACGCACCGCCTGATCGGCCAGGCGCGCGAACTCGTAGCCGGCGGCTATCTCGATCTGGTGCGGCGTTGACTTACCCATTGTGGCGGACCGCCCGGTGATTACTCCTTGCGCGGCTCTCCCGCCTTCCGGTCGCGGCGGTTGACCATGCGCTGACGAAGAGCGCTCAGCCCGATCGAGCCGGTCCGATTGGCCAGCCAGTTACGCAAGAACCGCTCGCGGTCGGCGAGCACGGCACCAAAATCCTTGAACAGACGGTCGAATCCACCAGCGAGATTGGGCGGGTCGAGGTAGGCGATGTCGCCGCCGCGTTCGCGCGCGAATTCCTGGAAATACATCATCATGATCATCCCAAACTTCGTGTCCGCGCAGTCAATCGCGAGATCGGGCAACGCGAAAATAGCACCGAACAGCAGCGCGAAGGGATCGGAATCGGTGACTTCCGCGAAATTGAATAGCCGCTCGTGGGTCAGCGGCCCGCGTCCGGATTCGAATGCCTGATAGGTTCGCAGCGGCATTTCCAGCGCGGCCGCGATATCGCTCGCCGTCATGCCACGCTTCTTGCGGATCGCGCGCAACGACTGCGTGAGGATGCGCACACCAGCGTCGATCTCGATGGAGGAATGCTTCATGCCGGCAACCTCGGGCGCCAAATCACACGAACGCTCACCGTCGTCGCGCCATAACGGATGGCAAGCGCCGGGATTATAGACACAATCCGGTCCAGCATGTCATCAAACCGTTTCGGCACCGTTACCAGCGGCGCGCCAGACCGGCCCGGCAAGCCGACCGGATTCGCGATAAGGCCGCTGCGAGGTTGCGGTGCGACCGCCGGTTTCCTGCGGCTAGGGCGCGAGCGACCGGCGCCGGGGCGCCCCAGAGTTCCATTACCGGCCCGGTGCATCGACAGCTGGCAAACCGCCCAACAAGAAGGGTCGCGAAGGAGTCTCTGCGATGCCGAACCGGGGAGAGCGCACACGTTTCGACGATCTCTACGCGGTGGTATTCGACCAACTCGCCGACGGCCGTTATCGCCCGGGCGACCGGATCGGCCTCAAGGATCTGGCGATCCGGCTTCATGTCAGCGTGACGCCGCTGCGCGAGGTTCTGTCCCGTCTGGTCGGGCGAGACATCGTCACCGAGCACCGCTCCGAGGGGTATTATCTGTCACGCCTCGACGCGCGCGACATCGCCGAACTCTACAGCCTGCACCTCATGTGCCTGAACCGAGCCGTCTCGTGCGGCGACCTGCGGATTACCCCCGACAAAGCGCCAGGCGACATCTGGGCGACGTTTCGCACGATCGCCGCAGCCTGTGGAGAGATGATCGTATCCGACCTCCACCGGTATCTGGAAGGCCGCCTGAAACTGGTGCGACGCTGCGATACCTTGCTGTTCGGGGATGCCGCATCGGCGGCGCTCGCGCTTCAGCACGCTTTGCGTTCCAAAGACCGCGATCAGACGCGACACCAGATCCGCGCCTTTCATGAACCGCGGATCACCGCCGCCGCCGAGATCGCGCTGATGTTCGGTCGGGGCATCGCCTGAGCGTGAATATATTCCAGATATAGCTTGGATAACCAGCCTTGCTGGCGCGCAATCGCTGTTGCCACCGCCGATTCGCGGTGGAGATGCAAGCAAGGAAAGGCTCTATCATGACGAAAGACCCGAAATCCGCGCCCAAGCTGATTCCGCTCGGCTCCGCGCGACGCGAGACAAAAGGCACGCCGATCGGTGCCAGGCAGGAATCGCTGATGGTCGGCTTCTACGACTGACGAAGGCAGCGGCACCGGTTTCTTCGGCGACCGGTGCCGTATGGTCGAGGCCCCCTCATGTCGCACGAACCCGACGATCTTCTCGACGCTCTCGCATTCGCCGATGGCGTTCATGCCGTCCGCGCGTCGGATGGTCTTGTCTTTCTCGATATCGATCGCGACGCGTATTTCTGCCTGTACGCCCGAGCCGGAGCGGACGATGCTGACAACGCTACTGCGGAGGCAATCCGAGCCCAGTTGACTGCGCACGGTCTTGTCGCCGAGCGCCCCACACGAAATGCCGCTGCACGGCCGGTCACCCGGCTTTGGCGCGAAGATTGCGCGCGGAACGTGAGGCCGATGGCTCTCCGCGACCTGGCATATTTCCTGCGCGCGCTGGTCGCCGCGGCGTGGCGATTCCGGCGATCGTCCCTGGCGCAGATGATCGCACACGTGCGAGCCGGCGATATTCCGGTCCCGCGTGCCAGCCACGCAGACGTAGCCGCCCGTTTCGAACGGCTGTGCCTTTGGCTGCCGTTCCGCGTTGATTGTCTGTTTCGCGCATTCCTATTGCTCCACCTCCTGCGGTATCACGGCCTCAGCGCTGACTGGATCTTCGGCGTGTCGCTCTTCCCGTTTCACGCGCATTGTTGGCTCGCCAACGGCGACCTGCTGCTGGCGGAGCGCGTCGCCAAGGTCGAAGGCTTCGAGACCATCTTCCAGATCGAGCGCGCGAGCGCATGACCGGGTTCATCGCCGTGCGCTGGCCCACCGGCGCGCCCTCAGCTGACCGCACCGCGCATCTGCTTCGTCAGCGTGGGCTCGATCTGGGTTGGCGTTCTCTCGTCGACCAGCCCGGCTGGACCGTGCTGGCCGATCCTAAACCGCGCAACGTGGCCTCGCACCGGATGCTCGACGATCGCTCCATCGTGATTGGCGCGCTGTTCGATCGCGCCGCGACCGAACGCAACGACGTCGGCACCGGCGAAATCAGCGGCGGCACCGAGGATTTCGCGGGCGTGTGCGACCGGCTCACAACGCGCTGCTGGGGCGCCTACGTCGCGCTCCGGATCGACCCGGACGACCCCTCGCGCCTAGACATATTCCGCGATCCCATCGGAATGACCGAGTGTGTCGTGTGGCGCTGCGGCACGCTCCGGATCGTCACCTCGGCGCCGGAGGGCTTCCTCGCCTTAGCCGCACCGTCCGGCCTCGCGATCGACTGGCCGAGGGTCGCGGGTCTGCTGCGCTTTCCCGCGTCGGTCGCCGATGCGCTCCCGGTCATCGGCGTGGAGACGCTCCAGCCAGGCGTCCGGCTCGAAATGACGAAGTATTCCCACCGTGCAACCCGGCACTGGGCACCCGCGTGGTTCGCGCGCGCGTCAACGCCGTCCCCGGGGTCCGGAACGTCGACCCTGCCCGCGCTGACCGATGCCTGTATCCGAGCGTGGTGTTCCTGCTCGGAGGTCGCAGTCGCCGAACTGTCAGGCGGGCTCGACTCCGCAATCGTCGCCGCCGGCATCGTCCGGTCGCAGCACCCCGTCGCCGGTTGGTTCCACTATTACGCCCGGGACCGAGAAGGAGACGAGCGCGGCTACGCCCGCGCCGTCGCCGCGCACCTCGATCTGCCGCTCCACGAAACCTTGCGGGATCACCGGTTGATCGACACCGCGCTAATGGCCGACGTGCCGGTGTCGCTGCGCCCAAATGTCGCCAGCATCAGCTTCTTCCACGACCGCGATCTCGCCGCGCGGGGTCGCGCGCTCGGTGCCGATACGCTGCTGACCGGCCAGGGCGGCGACGCGCTGTTCTTCCAGCCCGCAAGTCCACTGATCGCCGCCGATCTCTGGCGTGACCGTCGCCCCTGGTCAGAGCGGCGCGCGGCGATCGCCGATCTCGCCGCGTGGAGCGGACGATCGATCTGGTCGGTGCTCGGCACCGCACTGCGCGCGCGTGTCGCCTCCGTTCCGATCGCCACCCCGAAGTACCGGGTCGATCTCGTCGCGCGCGGCGTGCCGCGCGACCCGCACCCATTGCGCTGGCTCGACGGCACCTCGGACCTCGCGCCCGCCAAGCAACTCCAGATCCTCAACCTCGCCGCAGCCCGCGCCGCATTCGGTGGATCGTGGTGCGCAGCGGCAATGACAGTTCTGCATCCGTTGATGTCGCAACCGCTGCTCGAACATGTCCTGCCGCTCTCCGCGCTCGACCTCACCCAGGGCAAACGCGACCGCGCGATGGTCCGGGCAGCCTATGTCGGTCGCCTGCCCCCCACCTTGCTCGAACGCCGTGGTAAAGGGTGCCTTACCCCATTCTTCGGCCGCATGCTCGCTGCCAGCACGCCGTTCCTGCGCGATTACCTGCTCGGCGGCGCGCTCGTGCAGAATGGGGTGCTCGACCCGGCTAGCGCGGCGGCGGTGCTCGATCCCGACCATCTGATGCAGACCAACAGCTATACCGAGATCTTTGTCGCTCTGCTGATGGAACATTGGGCGCGCGCCTGGAGCGACCGGCTCGCCGCAATCCGGATGGAGTGAGGCCAACCTCACGGTTTTGGCGTACCCGCGCGCGCAAAATGGCGGTCGAACCAAGCAAAGGCGCGCGCATAAGCATCGCGGACATTGGCGGGGCTCATCAGCACGTGGTTTTCCCCCCAATAGCTGACCAGTTCAGCGTCCTTGCCCTGACGATAAAGTGCGGAGAACAACTGCTCGCCTTGCTGCAACGGCGTGAAGTCGCGGTCGGCGGCCATGATCAACAGCGGCGTGGTGATGCGGTCGGTGTGATAGACTGGGCTGTTCGCGACGTAGCGCGCCGGGTTGGTCGAAGGCGTCGCACCGAGGCCGGGTTGCCCGGTCTCGGTCCAGCCCGCCCAGGGCAGAATCCCCAGACCATAGCCAGGCGAGCGGCGCGCGGTCGGCGCGAACGTGCCTTGGAAGCTGGTCAGGTCGTAGATCCCGCTCGACACGATTATCGCCTTGAACCGGTCGGTCTCGGTGGCAACGCTCGCCCCGGTGTAGCCGCCATAGCTGTGCCCCCATAGCCCAAGCCGCGCCGGGTCGGCCTCGCCGCGCGCGATGACCGCATCGACCGCCGACAGGATCTGCCCCGCGAAATCGAACGGCGCATGATCGGTGGCCGCGAGCGCGGGCATGCTCGGCAGCAACACCGCATAGCCGTGACCGACCAGCGCGGGGACATTGGTGTAGGTGCGTCCGACCCCCGGATTCCACAAACCCGGCGGCTCGTCGCCGTACACCGTGCCGGCATAAGGGACCACGATCAGCGGCGGCTTCACATTGTCGGCGGCCGCCGCGGGCCGGTACAACCAGCTTGTCACCGTCTCGCCACCGGGCAAGTGGTGGCGAACCGGCACCGGCGCGCGTTGCGACACATCGGCAAGCCGCGCATTGATCGTCGCCACGGTAAGCGGCGGTCCGGCCTTCGGCACGATGGCGAGATGCGCGACACCATTGGCCTCGATGTCTTGCACCACCACGAGATCGTTTTGGGAACTGGCCGCCGCCGGACGCACGACGTCGTCGGCTCCCGCCGCGAACCGACGGATACCACTACCCGGCCGGTCGATCACGATACCGCCCCCGGCTTGCCGCCAGCCCAGCAGTACCGCGCTCTGCTCGGGCCGCTGCGCGCCCGTCGGCAATACCGCGACGCCGTCCATTCCGGTCAGCAGCGGTGCCTTGCGCCTGCCCAGACGCCACGCCGCGCCCGCCGCGAGGACGATCGGGGCGGAGCCACCAGCGAGCGTGGCCGTCGGTGCCGCAACATTCGCTGTCAGGATCGTCGCGCCGGACGCGCCGAGCGCATACCAGTCGACACGCGCCGGCTTTGAGATCGTGCGGCCGAATAGCAGCGGCCGTGCGCCGAGCCAGCCCAGCGCCACCGCGTCGTAGGCGCCGCGACGCATGATCACCTCAGGCCGCACGCCGGAAAGCGCGACCGGCCTCGCCCGCTGCGCTTCAACCTGGGCGACCCAGGGTCGGCCGGCGGACCATGCCTGTGCGCCGTGCCGGGCAAAGAACAAGAGGCGGTCGCCGCGTGGCGACCAGACCGGCGGATCGAATGGCAGGTCGCATACCGCGCACGGCGACCAGACACGCCCGTTGGTGACATCGACGATCCGCAACCTGCGCCGCCTGAGATCGTCGGATTGCCGGATCGGCGCGGTGGTGGTGACGCGGATGAGCTCAGCTTGCTCGGTCAGAGCGACATGGCGCCGGTCGGGCGACAGCCGCAGCGTTTCGAAATCACCTTGCGCCAGCAGCCTCGTGATGCCTGTCGTCACGTCGAGCCGAAGCAACCTGACCGGTGGTGCCGGCGGCAGAACGACGGCATCGTGCCCGCTTCCGATCGCGGTGACGGTCGGCACCTGCCCGGCTTGTGCCAGCGCCCATAGCCGCGCGACTTCCGCGCGATCCTCGGCGTCACGCCGCAGCACCCAAGGCGGCGTAGCATTGGCTTGCGCCAGCATCACCACCTGTGTGTCCGAAACCCAGGCGAGCGTCGGCCGAAACTCGGACGTGTCCGGCGCGACCTTGAACCAGCGGGCCGCGCCGCTCGCGAGAGTGACCACGCCCAGCGTCCAGTGCTGTCGATCGAGGCGCCCGATCGCCAGCCGCTTGCCGTCCGGTGAAAAGCCGAGCATGACCATGCCGGCATCCCGATCAAGCGGCAGCAACGGCTTGGCCTCAGCCGGATCTGCGAGATCGACGACGTACAGGCGCGACCGCAGCACATCCATCGCATCGAGATCGAACCGGGCAGCGGCCTCGAAGGGCATCAATCGCTCGAACACCAGCCAGCGCCCGTCAGGCGACGTCTCGATCTTGCTGAACGCCTCGGTCTTCAGCATGTCGTCGACACTGTAAGGCCGCGCGCCGAGCGGCCCGGCAATCGCCATCAGACACGCTAGGGCACAGCGCAGCACTGCGCGAAGCAAGGTCGATGTCATGATTACCAGCGCTTCGTAAGCTGGACCGAGACATAGCGCCCAAGCGCGTCGGCGTTGGCCGCGTCATAGCCGACCCCGACCGGCGAATCGTAGAACGGCGGCGCCCGGTCGAGCAGGTTCTGCGCGGACAATGCGATCGCCACCCCCTCGAGCGCACCGCTGCCCTCGGGAGCGCGATAGCCCAACTGCAGATCCAGCGTCTTCCAGGCATTGATCGGGTTGCCGACCAGATCATGGTAAGGTGCGACATAGTTCAGGCCGAACTGCGCGTTGAGCGCGCCTTGGCTCCAGCCGACGCTCAAGCGCCCCCGCAGGTCGACGGGTTGCCCGACGCGGTTGATCCGATCGACCGACATCGCGGTTGGCGTCACCTGCTCGCGGTAATGGAGCAGGTAGGAGCCGTTACCCGACAGTGTGATCTCGTTGGCGCCGATCGGAAGCATATAACGCGCGGTGAGATCGATCCCGCTGACGTCGACCTTGCCGGTATTGACGTAGCGGGTATCGACGATCGCGGCGATGCTGGTCGGCGGGAAGCTGTTCCCACCAGTGAACGCCGGGTCGTTGAGCAGCGCGGTCACGCGCGCGAGATCGGCGGCATTGCTGTTCGGTGAGACGAGCTCCACGAACGGTGCCAGCGTCGAATCACTCAGCGCATTGGCGAAGTTCGCGCTTGCCGGTGTCGCCACCCGCTGTTTGAAGACCGTGCCGAACCACGTCGCGTTCAGGTGGAGACGCGGGATCGCCGCGGGATCGATATCCACGCCGGCGGTCCAGCTTTGCGCTTTTTCCGGCCTGAGGCCGGGATTTCCCCCGGACAGCTGGATCACCGGTACGCTCGCGCCGCTCCGGACCAGCGTTGTGACCGAATATTGCTCGGGGTCGCGCAGTTCACGCAGATTCGGCGCGCGGAACGAGGTGCCGAAGCTCGAGCGCAGCGTCACCCCCGCCAGCGGCACCCAAGCGACCCCGACCTTCGGATTGGTGGTCGTGCCGAAATCGTCATAATGTTCGACTCGCAGCGCCAACGACACGTCGAGCCGGCGGACCATTGGCGTCGCGTTGCTGGCCCCGACGATCGGCACCTGCGCTTCGACGAAGCCGGCTTCGATCAGACGCGACGCCGCGACGTTGGCGGTCGCCACCGGCATCGCGCTCGACAGCAGGCTCTCGCCACTGCGGCGAAACGTTTCGCGCCGCACGTCGCCGCCGATCGCCAGCCTGACCGTGCCGCCTGGTACCGAAAACAGCGACCCATCGGCATCGACATGGCCGGTCAGCACCCGGCTGCGTGTGCGAGAGCGCGAATAGCCCTCACCGACGAAACCGAGGATCGTCGTCGAATTGGCCTGCCCCGTGCCATAGGGGTTGAAAAAACCGTCCTCGGCCGTGCTAAACGGCGTCGCGGGATCGTCCGCGATGCTGCCGGTCGCTTCGGCAAGCGCCGCCGTGTTCACCAGGTTGCGCGATTCGTTGAACTCGCGCTCTTGCGCGAACGCCGCATAGCCGCGCAGCTTCCAGTCTGATCCGAGATCGGCGTCGAGGCCGAACGACGTCGCCAGCGCTTCTGCATAGCCGTGCGTGTCGGTGGGTCCCAGCTCCGGCGCCAGCGAATAGGCGATCAGGTCGGAGCTCGCGCCGGTCGGTGACACGAAATAAGGATTGGCGGCGGTAACCTCGATGATCGCCGCCGACCCGGCCAGCCGCGCGTCGAACGCGCGGTGCGCATAGCGCGCGTCGGCGGTGACATGCAGCCCGGCGCCGACATCTTGGTCAAACGTCGCATAGACGCTGTGCCGGGCCTGGCGCGGGATGAGGTCGGTGTCGATCCGTGAATTCTGGAGGTTGGTGGCGCCCGCCAGGAAGGCTCCCGGGGTCAGCGCCGTGCCATCCTGGCCGGACGGGATCGCATAGGCGGCACCGAAGGCCCCCGTCACCGGATTGATGCCGATGACATTGCCCGGCAGACTGTAGATGTAGCGGTGATCGGTTCCGCCAAGGCTGCGCGAATCGGACGAACGCGCAAAGGCCCTATCGACGCTCGCCAGCCGACCCGATTGGTCGTATTCATAGGACAGCATCACACCGCCCGAGCTCCATTGCGTGCCGAGCGTCTGGTCGATCTGCACGTCGCGCTTGCCGCCGCTGGTGACGCTGCCGAATCGCACCCGCGTCTCCGCGCCTTTGAAATGGCGCTTGAGCAGGATATTGACCACGCCGCCGACCGCGTCAGACCCGTAGATCGCCGATGCGCCGTCCATCAGCACCTCGACCCGATCGAGCGCACCGGTCGGGATGCTCGTCACATCCGCGAACGCGCCCTTCGTACCCGACCCGCCGAGCCGCTGGCCATTGACCAGTACCAGCGTCGCACCCGCGCCCAAGCCGCGCAGGTTGACCCCGGTGGCAAAGCCGCCGTTGCTGCCGCTCGTGTCGGCGAAGGCGAGCGCGCTCTGCTCGTTGGCCATGCCCCCAAAATTGCCGGGCAGCGCCTGCAAGGCTTGCGCGACGCTCGCGAAGCCCCGCCGGTCGAGGTCGTCGCGCGTCAGCCGCTCGACCGGCGGCGAACCCGCCGCACCGCCGCGCAGATGCGTGCCGGTGACAATGATGTCGTCATGGGCCGTATCGGCCGGGGCGATGTCACGGATCGTGGACGGGTCTTGCCCCCCCTGCTGCGCGCTGGCCACCGCGCCGCCCGCGGAGGGGGCGCTCGCCTCCGCGTCGCTCCCGGTGCCAGCGGGATCGCCCGCGGTGGCGTCGCGCGGGCGCAGCACGATTATGCGTGGCCCGACCCGCTGCGCGACCAGCCCGGTTCCGTCCAGCAGGCGGTCGAGCGCTTGGTCCGCGCTCAGGCGCCCATCCAGTCCGGCGGCCTGTCGACCAGCGACCAGTTCGGTCGAGTACAACAGTTGCTCGCCCGTCACCGACGCGAAGGTAACCAGCGCGTGTTGCAGCGATCCCGCCGCGATCCTGAAGCTGAACACCATCGGCGCCGGCCTGGCCTGCGCCACCGACGGCAGCGCCGCCAGCACCAGCACGATCGCACCTACGCCGCGCAGCGCGCTCCACCGCCGCGCTGTGAATTCCGTCATCCCCACTGCCCCCATCGTTCCCACATGCCCCGGACCAGGTCGGGGCTTCGGAACAAGAGACGCGCCGGCATGGCGGCTACCCTAAGTCGATCGTGTGGTTTTTTCTTGGGCCGCGCGATCGACCAAACGGACCGACCCGTCCGTGTCGCGCACGGCGGTCAGCGGCAGGAGCGCCGTCGCCGCCGCAACAAAGCTTTTGATGTCACCCGCATCGAATGTGCCGCTGAGCCGGGCATTGGCGAAGCGGGTGGCTTCAAGGCGGACCGGCTGCGTCGTATAGCGGTTCACTTCGCTTAGCGCACGCGCCAGCGTCCAGCCGTCGAGCACGATCCGGCCCTGTCGCCACGCCGTCGCCGTCTTGATATCGACCCCCTGCACCACCACCGTGCGATCGGGTCGCAACACCATCCGCTGTCTTGGCCGCAGCGTGCGTGGCGCGCTTCCCTGCGGCACGACACGCACGCTGCCCTCGACCAATGTCACATCGACCGCCGCTGCGTCTCGCCGCACCGCGAACTGCGTGCCCGTGGCCACGACCTCAGTGCCGTCGGCCTCAACGCGGAACGGACGCGCCGTCTCATGCGCGACGATGAAATAGGCTTGGCCGTGCGCGAGAACGACGCGGCGTTCGTCGGTGTTGAAACGTGTCGCGATCCGGGTGTCGGTGTCGAGCGACACCCGCGAGCCATCCGCGAGTGCAACGACGCTGCGTTGGCCGACTTTGGTCATATACTCGTCCGCGCCTGGGCGCATCACCCAATAGGTCGCACCGACACCGAGCAGCACCAGCAGGAGGATGGTCAGCGCTGCGAGCGCTGGATGCGCTGGCCACACCGGCAACAACCAATGCCGCTCCGCTTTGCGCCGCATTGCCGCGCGCGTGGCGGCGAGGATCGCTGGCCGATCGCCCATATCCCCCGCGCGCGACCACAGGCGCTCGATCGCATCGAAGGCCGCGGAGTGGGCCTCGTCACGCTGCCACGCGAAAAAGTCTTCCAAGGTCTCGCGCGAGACCGGCAACGTTCTGAGGCGCGCGAACCATTGCGCCGCCTGTGCCTCGACGCCGCCTTCGTCGTGCTGATCGGTTCCCGTCATGAAACGCGCCACCTAGTCTCGTAGCCTGCTCGCGCAAAATGCCAGAGCCTTGCCCATCCGCCACTCGACCGTCTTCACTGAAATATCGAGGTGCGCGGCAATCTCCGCGTTCGTCATATGCCGAAAGCGGCTCAAAGCGAAGACGTCTCGATACCCATCGGGCATCGCCATGATGAGACGCTCAAGTTCGAGCGCGGCTTCCTGCTCCAGCAATCCAGGCGGCACCGGTTCCGCCCCCTCCCCCGCGGGCGCGACCGAGTTGCGATGTCGTACCCGCACAGACTCGCGGCATTTTGCGTCGCGGAAAATGTTGGTCGCGGTCCGCGACAGGAACGCCTTTGGATGGACGATCGCCGTCGCCGGCTGACGCGCCGCGCGCGCATCGGTGTCCTGCACGATGTCCTCTACATCGGCCGGCTGTGCGCGCAGCCGCCGCAGCAGGAACGTACGAAGCCAGCCGGCGTGAAGACGGAAAAGGTCGTCCATCGATGCACCATGCTGCGCTTCAGCAATCCGCCGACCGATGTGCTTCTCGGCGTCGGCCATTCGTCCGCTCCGTTTCAACTACCAACGCGCGATGGTAGCATATTCGTTCTAGCGAATAAACTTGCGCTGCGAATTCCTCGATTGAAGGTTCGTGGATATCCGCAGGCTTGTCGGTCTCAACGTGGCCCGGCTCCGAAAGGAAAGGGAGCTTAAGCAAGAGCCTCTTGCCGAGGTTGCGGGCTTCACACAGTCGTATCTGAGCCAAATCGAAAATGGCCGGGTCAATCTTACGCTCCTGCGCTTGAACGATCTGGCGGAATGTTTCCAGGTCTCGCCAAAAGAGTTCTTCAGAGAACCCAACTGAATTGGCGCCAGCCGCGCGAGCCCATACGCTCCTTTTCTGTATTAATCTTTGATCGCCAAGCGCTGATGCGCGTTTCACCCCAAGATAACGATCGCTTGCGCATAGATCGAGCTTCATTCGACCGACGCGGACACCGCGCCCGGACGCGTCGTCGTCTCTGCTTCTCCCACCGCGGTGTGCGCGCGACGCTGCCTGCCAAGGCCCGGCGCGGCCAGGAGCTGATGCAATCCCTGACGCCACGCAGCCGGATAGCCGCCAAGTTCGAGGCCATAGCCGATGTCCTGCGTCGCGCCGGGGATCGGGCCGGTGACGACGCGCAAATTGCCGTTGAAGCGACCGCCGATCACGGTGCTGCGGGCGATGTCGCCGACATTGGGCGCCAAGCTCTCGTCATAGCCCCACAGGCCGATATGGATCAGGCTGCCGCCGGAATGGATCGGGTTCCAATGTGCGCGGGCCAGGACCGTCAGGCTGTCGCTGTGCGTCTGGTCCTGATCGGTCGCATCGCCAGTGACCGCCAGGGACGCATGCCAGTGGGAGCCGAAGAGACGCACCTGGCCTCCGGTGCCGAAGAAGCCCCGCTGCGGCTGGATCGCGGTTCCGACGACGCTTCGCTCCTCGAACGGTGTCGCGTCCGAGCGCGTGCCGCCGTCGAAGCCGCGATCGTTGAACAGATGCCCGACGCGGACATCATAATCGAGCTTGCCAAGCTTGTTGCGCCACCCCACCAGCGCGGTTCGGACATCGACCTTGTTGCCGGCGAAATCGCTCTCGAGGGCATAGAAGAGATGCGGGCCAACGCCCCCCTCGAAACCAAGCCGGAGCGACCGCATGCCCGTCGTGGCGAGGTTACGATCGCTATAGCGCGAGCGGGTCGTGGCGGTGAAATCGGTGAGCACCCGCCCGCGGCTTGAAGGTGAACACGCCGTCGGCCGAATGGAAGCTCGGCAAGCCCGCATCCCAGACAGCGACCACGACGGAAGCCTTGTCCTGCTGCCATGGATTGCTCGGCGGGGCCAGGCGGCACGATAGCTGTCTGGCCGTTGGCCGGCGCGGGCGGGAGGCTGTCCGCGCTCGCGGTGACCGCCGTCCCATCGGCCCTCCCGCTTTCGAGCGCTTCCAGCCGTTGCCGTAGCCGTGCGATCTCCTCCGACTGCCGGCGGACGATTTCGGCGAGTTGCTCGACCGATGGCGATGGCGCCCCCTGCGCGAGGCATGAAGCCGGCGCGAGCAATACTGCGGTGATGCCGAGGCCGAAAGGAGATGGCTCGAACCCTCCTGTCATGCGCTTCCCTTTCTCCCTGTGCCGGCACAGGGGCGCAGCCAGCCGGCGATTGCCCGCCGAGGTGGGCGCGCGCTCGCGGATCAGACTTCCTAGGCGAGAACCCGCTGTTCCTGGACACCAAGTCCATCGATGCCGAGGCGCATCACGTCGCCGGGCCTTAGGAAGACAGGCGGCTTCTGCCCGAGGCCGACACCGGCGGGCGTGCCGGTAATGATGAGATCGCCGACTTCGAGGGCATGGAAGCCGGAGACGTAGCTCACGATCTGGCGCACCCCGAAGACGAGATTGCGGGTCGTGCCGTCCTGATAGCGATGGCCGTTCACCTTGAGCCAGATCGAGAGGTCGCCGGCGTCGCCGACCTCATCCTTGGTCACGAGCCACGGCCCGATCGACGTTCGAGGGCAGCCGATCGAGCAACGCGGTAGTCATCTTGGCGTCACCGAACACGGACGGCCACTCGCCGAACGCCCGGTTGGTGGTGACCACGATCGACGTCTGCTCGTAGAGCTCGCTGACGAGATGAAACAGCAGCTGTCCGCCGGAGAGCGCGCACGGCAGGTAGCCAAGCTCGTCGAGGATCACCAGATCGAGCCGCGAGAGATGGTCGGCGATGCGGCCGGGCTGGGCCACGCGGGTTTCGTCCTAGCCTTTCTCGTGATTTTTCACCGCCTGCATCATATCTTGTGCATTGTCGCGGTTAGTGCATCAGCTATGATGCAAAGAGCGAATTCCAAAAACTTGCTAGCTACATGTTTGCGCTATAAGTAGAGCACTAAGCCTGCTAATGCACGAATTATGGTGCGAACATGAGAAGCTCTCAGTCCCAAAATGCCTTGCCGCTTGGCGTACGAAAGGCGCTGCGCAAGCTCGGCGGCGACATCCAGATTGCGCGCAAGCGCCGCCGCCTGACGATGACGATCGTCGCCGAGCGCGCCTTTATCAGCCGCAACACGCTCACGCGCGTGGAGCGCGGCGATCCTGCGGTTGCCCTCGGCATCTATGCCACAATCCTCTTCGTGCTCGGACTGGCGGAGCGCCTCGGCGACCTTGCGGACCCGCTCAGCGATGCCGTAGGGCTGTCCCTCGAGGCCGAACGGCTGCCTCAGCGCGCGCGCAGCGGGTCCTGAGGAGGCCACGATGGAACGCACGCTCGACGTCCATATCGACTGGCAGGGAGAAACCCTGCGCGTCGGCCGCCTGTGGGCGCGCTCCAAGGGCAACAAGGAAACCTCCAGCTTCGAATATGCGGATAGCTGGCGAGGACATCCTCATGCCTTCGCGCTTGATCCAATACTGCCGCTCACAGCCGGGACCTTCCATACCGAGGCTCTTTTCAATGCCTTCACGGACCCCGCACCCGACCGCTGGGGCCGCAACCTCCTGCTGCGTCGCGAGCGCAAGCAGGCCAAGGCCGAAGGCCGGCCCGCCAGGACGCTGCTCGATATCGACTATCTCACGCTGGTCGAGGACAGAAATCGCCTGGGCGCTCTGCGCTTTTCCGAAGATGGTGAGCATTTCCTCGCGGAATCCGAGCAGGCCATCCCGCCGATCATCAATCTCGGCAGGCTGCTCTCCGCCACGACCCGCATCCTCAACGACAAGGAGAGCGACGACGATCTTCGTCTTGTCCTCGCGCCCGGGGCGTCGCTCGGCGGCGCTCGTCCCAAGGCAGCAGTCATCGACGCGGGCGGGCACCTGACAATCGCGAAGTTCCCGAGCCCGACCGACGATTGGCCGGTGCCGCGCTGGGAAGCGACGGCGATGACCCTAGCGCGCGCCGCCGGCATCGACGTGCCCGATTTCGCGCTCCACAAGGTTCAGAACCGTCCCGTCTTCATCATGCGCCGGTTCGACCGGGACGATACCGGCCGGCGTATCCCATTTATCTCGGCGCTGACCGCGCTCGCGGCCTCCGACGGCGACGTGCGCAGCTATCTGGAGCTGCTCGACGTTCTGCGCACCGATGGCGCAGCCCCGGAGCGCGATGCGGCGCAGCTCTGGCGGCGGATGGTCTTCAACGTGCTGGTCTCCAACACCGACGACCACTTGCGCAATCACGGCTATCTGCGCGACGCGGGCGGATGGCTCCTGGCGCCGGCCTATGATCTCAATCCGATGCCGATCGACGTGAAGCCGCGCCACCATGCCCTGACCCTCGACGAGGCGGATGACACCAGCTCGATCGATACCGCAATGGCGGTGGCCGGGCAGTTCGGTCTCAAGCCCGACGCGGCGCGGACCATCGCCGCCGAGGTCGGGGTCGCTGTGCTCGCCTGGCGTGAGGTGGCTGCCGACAACGGCCTGACCGGGGCACAAATCGAGCGGATGGCCAGTGCATTCGAGCATGAGGATCTGGCGAAGGCGGTCGCCTGACTGCGCAACAGCGCCCAAGGTCAGGCCTGACAGCACGATCCCGACGCGGCTCGGGTGTCCGAAAAATGGCTACGGATTTCGGACGTGTCGACACGATACAGCTCGACGATTGCCGAGCCGCTCCCGAGTTTCGACCATAGGCGCGGGGCGGGGAAGGCCCTCCCATAGGCGCTAACTTAACGAGATTGCTTGCCGCTAGCGCGGGCCGCTATCACAGTCGCCGCTCGAAAGTCGATCACCGCTGGTCGTTCAGCGGATCGCCAACGCTTCCTGAAACCGACCAACCTGTCGAACCTTCCCAATCGGGCAGGTGCCCATCAGTGACTGCCGATACCGTGATGCACCGTGAATAGGTGCTGGTCATCGTAGCGACGCTTGATCGCTTCGAGACGTGCAACGTTCGATCCCCAGAACGCTTGCCGCCAATTTTCCTGGTGAAAGTCGCACTCGTTGACGTAGGTGCCGGCGTCCAGCGCGATTTTGCGAAGTTCGCTGATAGCCGACGCGATCGCATCGGCGCGCTCTCTCGCATCCTTCTTTGCCGGCAGCGGCTGACCAGGATACGCCGGATCGGCCGCGGAAGCGGTGATCGCGAGAGCAAAGGCCGAAAGCACTTGCGGGTTGGTCGCTGTGTCGCGCGATGCGTTGATGGCTTCCGCTTGGGCGCCCGCCAGCCCCTTATTGAAATGGAAGGCGACCGACCAGTGCCGACTCGCAGCGAACCACGCCTCGGCAAGGCCGTCCTGGTTGCCAGCTTCGAGGAGGGATGCCGGCAGCCAGATAGATTGATAACCGAGCCAATACGCACCGACCTGCTCGCCATCCCCATGCCACCAAAAGGCTCCGGGCGAGGCCGCCAGCCGTGTGTCGCGAGAGATCGTATCGGTCGGCAGATTCGCAGCAAGCCAATCGGCATCCCAATAGTGCCGGGCTGGCACCGGCGTAACACGCAGCGGGTCTGTTTCCTCATAGTCGTCGGGGTTGGCGCGGACGAAATCGATGAAGGGACGCCATGCCGCGTTCGCCTCGTCCGACGTCAGTCCTTGAAAGAGCATGTCAATTTCGAGCGTATTGGAGCGAGTTGCACGTGCCTGCTCCCCCCAATGCGGATTGCAGAGGCGAGCCTGATAGTGGGCGACGAATTGCGCCAGCAAGCGACGGTAGGCCGCATCGGACTCGGCGTAGATACCGACCTTGGCGCCCCCGAAGAGTTCGGGGAGGTCATGGGTCTTAAGGGTCACTCGGGTTACGACGCCGAAAGTTCCCCCGCCGCCGCCCTTGATCGCCCAGAATAGGTCTGGGTGCCGGACCGCATTGACGATGCGGACCACCCCATCTGCGGTGACGATCTCGGCTTCCAGCAGGCCGCTGGCGACCGTTCCGAAACCCTTGGAGAAACTGCCGAAGCCGCCACCCTGGACGAGGCCGGCCACCCCGACCGTAGTGCATCCTCCGCCCTGCACGTAGCGTCCTCCCTCGACCGTCACCGCCTTGTAGGCGTCCATCCAGAGGCAACCGGCTCCCAACGAGACAGCATGAACCGGCGGGTTGGTCGAGCCTGCCGGCACGAACGCATCGTGCAGGTGGACCTGATTCATGGGGCGCATCCAGATCATCAGTGAGTCAGGCGCGCTGGATGCGCCGAAATAGCTATGGCCGCCCCCGCGAACGACAAGGCGCACACCATGTGACTGCGCGAAGCGGACGGCAGCGGCCACGTCCGCCGCGCTCTCGGCTTTCATGAAGTATTTGCTCGGAGCAGATCGCCAGGCGTCTAGCCAACCGGAACTTTGCGTCAGGCCCGGCTGATCGGAAACGTAGAATGGGTTTTCCATCAGCTTCGTGACTACCGGATCGGTCAGATCGGGCATAATGACGGGGGCGAGCCTGCCGGCGACCGCGCGGGACAGCGCATCCCATTCATCTGCACCCAGCCAATCATGTATCGGCGAGTGTGGAACCATGACGGGGAACGGCGCTGCTATGATGGTGGTGCCGGCGAACGCCGCGCCTGAAGTCAGAAAATCTCGCCGTTTCAAGACAGGATGCTCCGTGGCAAAGAGATCGCTCTGGAAGGAGTTTGGTCCGGCAAGCATGTTAGGTGACGTAGGTTTAGATCGAGCGGTATGGGCCGATCAGCAGCCTGGGCGGGGTAGCCAGCCGTCGCGTGGGGCGAATGGCACGCGTACAGGGGCGAATGGCTTCTGGCGCTCTATGCTGGTGATCGCATGTCTTCTGGCGCTGGCCTGCTTCGTCAACGTGACGACCGCGCTCGATGACGCGCAGAACAGTGGCACGGCGATGCGTGTTTGGCGACCGCTCGCCGTCGAAGCATCCAGCAACGTCGTGCTCTTTCTGCTCGCCCCCTTCATATACTTGGCGGTCGGGCGGGCGCGGCGCCTGTCGTCCTGGCGCAAGATCGCTCTCCTTGCCACCGGCAGCACCCCGTTCTCGCTGGCGCATGTAGCGCTGATGACAGGCGCGCGCATCGCAATCTTTGCTGCAGCGGGACAGACCTACGCCCATGCGCGGGGCATCATCTTCTATGAGTTCCGCAAGGACGTTCTGACCTATGTGCTGCTGGCGGGGACGTTTTGGTTCCTGACGAAACCGCCGATCGAGATTGCTCGGCCCGAGGCCACGAGCCCGCCGGACAGTTTCGATATCCATGAGGGCGCGAAAATCACCCGCACGCCGATCACTGAAATTCTAGCGGCTCGGGCCGCCGACAATTATGTTGAGTTCATGCTGGCAGATGGGCGCCGACCGCTGATGCGAACGTCCCTGACCAACGTGGAAGCACGGCTGTCTTCGGCCGGCATCGTCCGCACGCATCGTTCCTGGTTGGCTAACGCACGCCACGTCCGCAGCATTTCGCCAGCGGGTTCGGGCGACTTCCGCCTCGATCTCGGTCAGAACGTCATCGTTCCGCTCTCACGACGCTACCCGACCGTTCTTGCGAGCCTGAAAGCTGAAAGATGCAATTGACCTCGGCGAGGTAGGTTCTGCTGCCGCTAAAAGCCAAAATCGGGACGGGCCTTGAGAAGGCTAGGGTGCGTGGGGATTCACAGGATGGCTGGAATGTGATTCAAGCGTGGGATGGATCGAGACGTACTGACGGATGCCCAGTGGGCGAAGATTGAACCGCATTGCCTGGGCAAGCGAACGGACCCCGGGCGAAGCGGCAGGGATAACCGGCTGTTCTTGGAGGCGGTATTGTGGATTGCGCGTACGGGCAGCCCGTGGCGCGATCTGCCGGAACGGTTCGGCAACTGGAGCACGGCGTTCCGGCGCTTCCGCGACTGGCGCGAAGCCG
>NZ_FMWX01000003.1 GCF_900103265.1 Sphingomonas sp. NFR15
TTCGACGTCAAGCGGCTGGCCTTCTACGGCGCGGCCGATGCGCTCGAAGGCCCCGCGCCCGACGGTGTCGTCGTGCTCGAGTTCCCGAGCGTGGAGGAGGCGCGGGCCTGGTATCAAAGCCCCGGCTATCAGGCGGCGTTGCAGCACCGACTCAAAGCCGCCACCTACCGGGTGATCATCACCGAAGGGGTATAGTCCGCGACCATCACGCGCCGGCGTTGGTCAGCCGGTCGAGCTGCCCGGTGTCGAGCGTGAGCCGCGTCGCGCCGAGCAGATCCTCGACCTGCTGCACGTTCGTCGCGCTCGCGATCGGTGCGACGACGCCGGGCTGCGCGGTCAGCCACGCCAGCGCGATCTGCGCAAGCGTCGCGCCAGTCTCGTCGGCAACCGCGTCCATCGCGGCAAGCACGCCCGATTTCCGCGCGATCAACTCGGCCATGCCGCCGCCCCGCGCGCTTTGCCGCATGTCCTCCGGCGTGCGGTATTTCCCGGTGAGGAAGCCGGAGGCGAGCCCGTAATAGGGCAGCACGCCGATATTATGTTCGACGCAATAATCCTGAAGCTGGCCCTCGAAATGGTGGCGGCTGACGAGATTGTACTCGGGCTGGAGCACCTGGAAATGCGGCAACCCCGCCGCGCGCGCCGCATCGACCGCCGCCTTCAGCCGCGCCGCGTGGTAATTGGAGGCACCGAGCGCCCGTACCTTGCCAGCCTTGACCAGCGACGCGAACGCCTCCGCCACTTCGTCGAGCGGCACTTCGGGATCGTCCTTGTGCGCGTAATATAGATCGATCGTGTCGACACCGAGCCGCTTCAATGATGCCTCGCACCCGGTGATGATCGCGTCGGCCGACAGCGGCGATCCTGTCTCGGTGGGCATCATGCCGACCTTGGTCGCGATCAGCACGTCGTCGCGTCTGCCGCTCCGCTTGAGCCATGCGCCGATCATCGCTTCCGATTCGCCGCCTTGGTTGCCGGGGGCCCAGCGCGAATAGACGTCGGCGGTGTCGATCAGACTGCCGCCGCCGGCAACGAAGGCGTCGAGCACGGCGAAGCTTGCGGCCTGATCGGCGGTCCAGCCGAACACGTTGCCGCCGAGCACCAGTGGCAGGATGTGAAAATCGGTCGCGCCGAGACGCCGGAGATCGTTCATGGTCTAATCCCGATTATCATCGACGATGGTGGCGACATTGGCGTTCACGCTGTTCGCATCGAGCATCATCGCCGCGTCGTTGAGCGCCTGCGCCTCGCCACCCGTCATCGCGCCGGGCGCGGACGCGACCGATCCGCAGCCGGTCAGCGCGAGCAACAGCGCAAGCGCGCCGAGTGGGCGGCGCAAGCGATCAATCCTCGATCGCGTTGCCGGCGTCCTTGAGCGCCCGGCCCGTCTTGTCCTTGGCCTTATCGGCGGCGTTGCCGATCGCGTCGCCGGCATTGTCGAGCGTGGCCTCGGCCGATCCGAACGCCTTGTCGGCGGCTGCCTCCGTGCTGTTCGCGGCGGTGGCCATCGTCGCGTTGGCATCGGCGGCGATCGTGTCGCCGGCCTGAGCGCTTTCATCCCGCGCCTTCTGGCTGCACGCGGGCAGCGCGAGCGACGCGGCGAGGGCGACGAGGACGATCTTCTTCATGGCGGCAGGTCTCCGGCGTGATGCGTCATATGCGATATCGAAGCCGCACAACGCGCGCAATCGCGGGAAGGTCCGTCACGAGTTCGAGCGTCATTGACCTGATATAAAGATATCTTTATGTCTGCTTCCGCCATGACGATCGCTCTCGACATCTTCCGCGCGCTGGCGGACGCGACGCGGTTGCGCATCCTCGCGCTGCTGCGCTCGATGGAGTTGTCGGTGGGCGAACTCGCGCAGGTGCTTGGGCAGAGCCAGCCGCGCGTCAGCCGCCACGTCAAGATCCTGTGCGACGCTGGCCTAGCCGAACGGCGCAAGGAGGGAAGCTGGGTATTCGTCGCACTGGGGTCCGCCGACCGGGTCTCGCCCGTCGCCGATGCGCTGGACGCTTGGAACGCGCTCCAGGCCGATCATTGGGCGACCGCCGACGCCGCGCGCCTCGCCGCGGTACGCGCGGATCGCGCCGCCTCGGCGGCGCAATGGTTCGAGGCGAATGCGCGCGAATGGGACGCGATCCGCTCGCTCCACATCGCCGAGGAGCAGGTGGAGGCGGCGATTGACGGGGTGATCGGTGCTGGGCGCATCGGCCAGTTGATCGATATCGGCACCGGCACCGGGCGGATGCTCGAGTTGTTCGCCGGCCGCGCCGAACAGGCGCTGGGGATCGATCGCAGTTCCGAGATGCTCCGCCTCGCGCGCGCGAAATTGTCGAGCCACGGCATCGACAATGCCGAGCTGCGCCAGGCCGATCTCTACGCGCTGCCGCTCGCCGACGGAGCCGCCGATCTCGCGATCGTCCACCATGTCCTTCATTTCGCGCAGCAGCCCGGCGCGGCGATTACCGAAGCGGCGCGCGTGCTTAACCCCGGCGGGCGGCTGCTGATCGCGGATTTCGCGCCGCATGATCGCGAGGAACTGCGCACGCGCGACGCGCACACCCGGCTCGGCTTTTCCGACGAGCAGATGACGACATGGTTCGCCGCCGCCGGTCTCGCCCCCGATCGAATCGAGACGCTCGAAGGCGGCGAACTGACGGTGAAACTCTGGCTGGCGCGCAAGCGCGCGACGGCCGAACGCACGGTACAAGAGGTGAAGGCGGCATGACGATCTCGGTTTCGCAACTCGAAGAGGCGCGCCGCGCGCTGGAGGCGCCGCTGTTCGCCGACGTCGCTGGCGACACCGCCGTGTCGTTCGAATTCTTCCCGCCCAAGACGCCCAAGATGGAAGAGGCGTTGTGGGAGACGGTGAAGACGCTCGAACCGTTCGGCCCGCGCTTCGTCTCGGTTACCTATGGAGCGGGCGGATCGACTCGCGAGCGTACCCACGCCACCGTCGCGCGCATCCAGTCTGAGACGGGAACGCCCGCCGCCGCGCACCTCACCTGCGTCGAGGCGTCGAAGGACGAGATCGACGCGATCGCCGACGCCTATTGGCAGGCGGGGGTTCGCCACATCGTCGCGCTGCGCGGCGATGCGCCGGGCGCGGACGGCTTCGTGCCGCACCCGCAAGGCTATACCAACGCAGCCGATCTGGTCGCGGGGTTGAAGCGGCTTCACCCGTTCGAGATTTCGGTCGCGGCCTATCCCGAATGCCATCCGGATTCGCGCGGGGTCAGCGACGATCTCGACAATCTCAAGCGCAAGATCGACGCCGGCGCAACGCGCGGCATCACCCAGTTCTTCTTCGAGCCGGAAACCTTCTTCCGCTTCCGCGATCGTGCGGTGGCGGCGGGCATCACCGCCGAGATGGTGCCTGGCATCATGCCCGTCACCAATTTCGCCAGCATCGTGAAGATGTCGGCGATGTGCGGAACCGAGGTGCCGGCATGGCTCGGCCGGCTCTTCGAGGGGCTTGAGGACCATGCCACCGCGCGCCAGCTCATCGCCGCGACGCTCGCCGCCGAACTATGCCGCAAGCTCTATGCGGGCGACGTGCGCGCGCTGCATTTCTACACGCTCAATCGCGCCGAACTGAGCTTCGCGATCTGCCACATGCTCGGCCTGCGCGCGAAGGTGCCCGCCAAGGTCGCGGAAGCGGCGTAAACCATTCCCCTCCCGCTTGCGGGAGGGGCTAGGGGAGGGCCTGCCCACTGACGGCGCGCTTCCCGGACAAGCCCTCCCCCGCCCCCTCCCGTAGACGGGAGGGGAGAAGGAAAAAAGACGATGACCCCACGTGAATCCCTGCTCGCCGAGGCCGCCAAGCGAATCCTCATCACCGATGGCGCGTTCGGCACCGAGATCCAGAATTGGAAGCTCTCCGAGGCCGATTACGCCGGCAATCTCGGGCTGGCCAAGGACCAGAAGGGCAACAACGACATCCTCGCGCTGTCCAAGCCCGAGGTGCCCGAGACGATCCACCGCGCCTATTTCGAGGCGGGGGCCGACATCGCCGAGACCAACACCTTCTCGGCGAACGTCATCAGCCAGGCCGATTACGGCGCCGAGGCGCTCGTCAAGGACATCAACATCGAAAGCGCGCGGCTCGCGCGGCGCATCGCCGACGAATATCAGGCAAAGGACGGCCGCCCCCGCTTCGTCGCCGGCGCGGTGGGGCCAACCAACAAGACTTTGTCGCTCAGCCCGGACGTCAACGATCCCGGTTTCCGCGAGATCGACTTCGATTATCTCAAGGCCGTGTACCGCGAGCAGACCGATGCGCTGCTCGAAGGCGGCGCCGACTTCATCCTGATCGAGACGGTGTTCGATACCTTGAACGCCAAGGCCGGCATCATGGCCGCGATCGAGGCGGGCGAGGCGCTTGGCCGCGACGTGCCGATCATGCTGTCGATGACGCTGACCGATCTGTCCGGGCGCAACTTGTCGGGCCATACGGTCGAGGCGTTCTGGCATGCGGTGCGCCACGCGAAACCGGTGACGATCGGGCTCAACTGCTCGTTCGGCGCGGAGCAGCTCCGCCCGCACGTCAAGACGCTCGCCGGCATCGCCGACACGCTCATCATGGTGTACCCGAACGCGGGCCTGCCCAACGAACTCGGCCAATATGACGAAATGCCCGCGACCACGGCCGGGCTGGTCAAGGAATGGGCCGATGCCGGTCAGGTCAACATCCTCGGCGGCTGCTGCGGCTCGACGCCGGCGCATATCGCTGAGATCGCCCGCGCCGTCGCCGGCCTGCCGCCGCGCCAGCGCCCGGTCGCGCCGGTGGTGACACGGCTTGCCGGGCTGGAGCCGATGACGATGGCGGGATAACCTTACGTCTCGTCACCCGAGCGCAAGCTAGGGTCTCGCGCCGCATGGGCGCGCTCCGTTACTGCAAGACCCCAGCGTGCGCTGGGGTGACGATTTGGGAATTGCCCGTGACCGCCAACCTCTCCACCACCTTCGTCAACATCGGCGAGCGCACCAACGTCACCGGCTCGGCGCGCTTCAAGAAGCTCATCATGGCGGGCGATTACCCCGCCGCGATCGAGGTCGCGCGTCAGCAGGTCGAGAGCGGCGCGCAGGTGCTCGACGTCAACATGGACGAGGGGCTGCTCGATGCCGAGCATGCCATGACGACCTTCCTCAAGCTGATCGCCGCCGAGCCCGATATCGCGCGCATCCCCTTCATGGTCGATTCGTCGAAATGGTCGGTGATCGAGGCCGGGCTGAAATGCGTGAGCGGCAAGCCGATCGTCAATTCGATCAGCATGAAGGAGGGCGAGGAGAAGTTCCTCCACGAAGCCAGGCGCTGCATGGCCTATGGCGCCGCCGTGGTGGTGATGGCGTTCGACGAGGTCGGCCAGGCCGATACGCAACAACGCAAGATCGAGATCTGCGAGCGCGCCTACAAGCTGCTGATGAGCATCGGCTTCCCGCCCGAGGACATCATCTTCGACGCCAACATCTTCGCGGTCGCGACCGGCATCGAGGAGCACAACAATTACGGCGTCGACTTCATCGAGGCGGTGAAGGAGATCAAGCAACGCTGCCCGCACGTCCATTTCTCGGGCGGGCTCTCCAACCTGTCGTTCAGCTTCCGGGGCAACGAGCCGGTGCGCCGCGCGATGCATTCGGTGTTCCTCTATCATGCGATCCCCGCCGGGCTCGACATGGCGATCGTCAATGCGGGTCAGCTCGACATCTATGACGATATCGATCCCGAACTGCGCGAGGCATGCGAGGACGTCATCCTCAACCGCCCTGCCCGCAACCCCGACGAGACCCCGACCGAACGGCTGATCGCGATCGCCGAGCGCTTCCGCGGCACCGACGCGGTCGCCGAGAAGGCCGCCGAGGAATGGCGCGGCTGGGACGTCAAGAAGCGGCTCGAACATGCGCTCGTCAAGGGCATCGACCTGTATGTCGTCGAGGATACCGAGGAATGCCGCCAGATGTTCGCGCGGCCCATCGAGGTGATCGAAGGCCCGCTGATGGACGGCATGAACGTGGTTGGCGATCTGTTCGGATCGGGCAAGATGTTCCTGCCGCAGGTCGTGAAATCGGCGCGGGTGATGAAGAAGGCGGTCGCGCACCTCCTCCCCTTCATCGAGGCGGCGAAGGAGCCGGGCGCGCGCGGCAAGGGCAAGATCATCATGGCGACCGTCAAGGGCGACGTGCATGATATCGGCAAGAACATCGTCGGCGTCGTGCTCCAGTGCAACGGCTTCGACGTGGTCGATATGGGGGTGATGGTGCCGTGGAGCGACATCCTCAAGGCGGCGAACGAGAATGACGCGGACATGATCGGCCTGTCCGGCCTCATCACGCCGAGCCTCGACGAGATGGTGACGGTCGCCGAGGAGATGAAGCGCGCCGGCATGACGATGCCGCTGCTGATCGGCGGCGCGACCACCTCGAAGGTCCACACCGCGCTGCGGATCGCGCCCGCCTATGACGGCCCCGTCGTCCATGTGCTCGACGCGAGCCGCGCGGTCGGCGTCGCCTCGACCCTGGTCAGCGACACGCAGAAGGACGCGTTCGTCACCAAGACCGCCGAGGATTACGAAGCGGTCCGCATCGCCCGCGCCAACAAGGGTAACAACGATTTGCTCCCGCTCGCCAAGGCGCGCGCCAATCCGTTCGTCGCCGACATGGCGCTCAAGCCGGCCGCGCCCGCCAAGCTCGGCCTGCACGTGTTCCGCGACTGGGATCTGAAGGATCTGCGCGAGGTGATCGACTGGACGCCGTTCTTCCGCGCGTGGGAGCTGGCGGGCAATTATCCGGCGATCCTCGACGATGCGGTGGTGGGCGAAAGCGCGCGCTCGCTGTTCGCCGATGCGCAGAAGATGCTCGATCGCATCATCGAGGAGAAGTGGCTGACCGCGCGCGGCGTCGCCGGGCTGTGGGTCTGCGCCCGCCACGAAGACGACGTGATCGTCGATACCAAGGGCGATTTCAACGCCGACGAGCTGATCGGCCTCGACATGCTCAACCTGGTCGATGGCACCGATGTGTTCCGCCTGCCGTTCCTGCGCCAGCAGATCGCCAAGCGTGAGGGCCGCGCCAATATGTGTCTCGCCGATTTCATCGATACCAAGGGCGACTGGATCGGCGGCTTCGCGGTGTCGATCCACGGCATCGAGCCGCATCTCGCGCGCTTCAAGGCGGCCATCGACGATTATTCGGACATCCTGCTCAAAGCGCTCGCCGATCGTCTCGCCGAGGCGTTCGCCGAGCGGCTCCACCAGCACGTCCGCACCGAATTGTGGGGCTATGCGCCCGAGGAGCAGCTCACCAACGAGGCGCTGATCCGAGAGCAATATCGCGGCATCCGCCCCGCGCCCGGCTATCCCGCTTGCCCCGAGCACAGCCTCAAGACGATGCTGTTCAAGATGCTCGACGCGCACCATAATACCGGCGCGAGCCTCACCGAAAGCTTCGCGATGCTGCCGACCGCGGCGGTGTCGGGCTTCTATTTCGGCCACCCGCAGGCGGAATATTTCGGCGTGGCGCGGATCGGCGAGGATCAGGTCGTCGATTATGCCGCGCGGCGCGGGGTCGATCTCGATACGGCGAAGCGCTGGCTGCGGCCTAACCTCGACTAAGTCCGTCAGGCCGGCTGCATCGTCCCGGTGTCGATGAAGCGCTGATGCCAGGACAGCGCCTCGCTTGGCAGCGACGGTGCGTGCAGGCCGTAGGATTTCGTCAGCGCCCGCTCGTAATAGTCGGTCAGCGCATCTCGGTAAGACGGGTGGGCGCATCGTTCGATCACGAGCCGGGCACGGTGCCTGGGGCTGAGGCCGCGCAGATCGGCCAGCCCCTGTTCGGTCACCACCACTGCGACATCCTGCATGATGTGGTCGACATGCGCCGCCTGCGGCACGATCGCCGAGATTTTGCCGCCCTTGGCGGTGGAGGGCGTCATGAAGATTGACACATAGGCGTTGCGCGCGAAGTCGCCCGAGCCGCCGATGCCGTTCTGGATTCGCGATCCCATCACGCAGGTCGAATTGACGTTGCCGTAGATGTCCGCCTCGATCAGCCCGTTCATCGCGATACAGCCCAACCGGCGGATCAGTTCGGGATGGTTGCTGATCTCCTGCGGGCGCAGGATCATGCGGTCGCGGTAGCGCCCCATCTCCGCATTAAGCCGCGCCGCCGCTTCCGGGCTGAGCGAGAAGGCGGTCGCCGAGGCGATGCGCAGGCGGCCACTGTCGAGCAGATCGAGCATGCCGTCCTGAATCACCTCGGTATAGGCGGTGAGATCGTGGAACGGCCCGTCCACCAGCCCGGCGAGCACCGCGTTGGCGATGTTGCCGACGCCCGATTGCAGCGGCAGCAGCGATTCGGGCAAGCGCCCCTTCGTCACCTCATGGCCGAGGAACTCCAGCAGATGCCCGGCGATTCCCGTCGCGGCGGCATCGGGCGGCGAGAAGGGCGCGTTACGGTCGGGCGCGTCGGTCTCAACGATCGCGACGATCTTGTCCGGGTCGCAGCGCAAATAGGGCTCGCCAATCCGGTCGTCGGCGCGAACCAACGGGATCGGCACGCGGTGCGGTGGCAGCGCGGTGCCGTAATAAATGTCGTGCATCCCTTCGAGCGCGGGGTTCTGCCAGCGGTTGACCTCGAGGATGACCTTCTGCGCGCGGTCGAGCCAGGTTTTGTTGTTGCCGACCGACGAGGACGGGACCAGCGAGCCGTCGGGGCGGATCGCGCTCACTTCCACCACCGCGACGTCGAGCGGCCCCAGAAAGCCCTGCCATGCCATTGGCGCGACCTGGCTCAAATGCATGTCGAGATAGTCCATCTCGCCGCGGTTGATGCGGTCGCGTGCGATCGGATCGGAATTATATGGCAGCCGCAGTTCGATGCCGTTGGCGCGGGCCAGCGCGCCGTCGAGTTCCGGTCCGGTCGAAGCGCCGGTCCACACCCGCACACGCATCGGGCGGCCGGCCGCATGCTCGGCCTCGATCCGCGCGGCCAACGCCATCGGCACCGCTTTGGGGTAGCCGGATCCGGTGAAGCCGCTCATGCCGACGGTCATACCGTGGTCGATCAGTGCGGCCGCCCGTTCGGCGCTGGTGATCCGTGCGCGCAATCCGGGGTGAGCGATCCGGTCGGACATTTCGATCATCTCCTCGATACCGGTCTGTTTGGGGGCCGGATGAACCTCATGTCGCCTGTGCGAAAACAAAGACAATAGCTATAATGAGTCCATTACTTGTGCGATATCCGTGCAAATGTCCGATCTCGTTCAGAACCTCCGCACGTTCGTCCAAGTCGCCGAGCGGCGGAACTTCTCGACCGTCGCGGCGCAGAGCCACGCCAGTCATACCACGATCGCGCGCCGAATCGATCAGCTCGAGGCGCATTTCGGCGCGCGTTTGCTGCTACGCTCCACGCGCCGGATCGCCCTGACGCGTGATGGCGAGCGGCTGCTCGATCATGCCCGCGCCGTGATCGAGGAGATAGACCATGCCGAAGCGGATCTCGGGGCCGCGGCGCGCGCGCGCGGCGTGGTGCGCGTGGGCGTCACGACCGCGCTTGGGCTGCACTACGCCGAGCGGATCGTGGCGCTCAACGCGCGCCACCCCGAACTGCGGATCGAATTCGCGATCGCGGACTGGCAGGACAGTCTCGACGAAGCGGGGCTGGACCTTGCCGTACGGGTCGGCGATCCAGTGCCCGAAGCGGCTCATGCCAGCCCGCTCGGCCGGATCGCGCGCGTGCTGGTCGCGGCGCCCACCTATCTCGCGGCGCGGGGCGCGCCGGCTACGCCGGCCGATCTGCTTGCCCACGCCTGCATCGCCTATGGCTACGGCCCGGCGCGCGCGACATGGGACATCGCCGGCGAAAGCTGGCGCGTAGGTGGGCCGTTTCGCGCCAACAGCAGCGAGGCCGTGTACCGGGCGGTGGCGAGCGGCCTGGGCATCGGCTTGCTCCCGCAGATCCAGGTCAGCGGCGATATCGCGCGCGGCACGCTACGTCCTGTGTTGTGCGGCTACGACATAGCGCCGCTGACGCTGTCCGTCGCGCATCGCTACGCCCCCTTGCGCATGCCGGTGCGAGTGCGTGCGGTGCTTGATTTCCTGACAGCGCAATTTCCGCACGCACCGAATCCCGATTGATCTGCCGCAAGCGATGCGCTCCAAGGGCGACCGAGATGCGACATGCATCCGATCGGGCGAGGGTGCGTTGAGCGGTCTCATGGACGCACGGCGGGACGAATATACGAATGTCGAAGGCTTCTCTTTCGGTCGGCCCGAAATTCCCGCAGGTGGTGGTGCTGATCGGTGCGACCGGCGATCTTTCGCGGCGCAAGCTGCTGCCGGGGCTGTTCCACCTCATCAGCGAAGGGTTCATTCCCGATTGCCGGATCATCGGCATGTCGCTCGACGAAATGGATGCCGATGCGTTCCGCATCTTCACGCGTGCCGCGCTCGACGAGTTCCGCACCCGGCCGATCGACGATGCCGAATGGACCGCGTTCGCCGCTTTGCTCGATTATCTGCCGATCGCCGCCGGCCCCGAAAAGCTGCGTGAGGTCGTGCTCGCCGCCGAGCAGAGCCTCGGCACCGAGAGCCGCCGGCTCCATTATCTGAGCGTCCCGCCGAACGCGGCTCTGTCGAGCGCGCGGATGCTTGGGGCCGCCGGACTGGTCGAGAAGTCGCGCGTGGTGATGGAGAAGCCGTTCGGCACCGATCTCGCCAGCGCGGTCGATCTCAACGCGAAACTGCACGAGATTTTCGCCGAAGAGCAGATTTTCCGCATCGACCATTTTCTCGGCAAGGAACCGGCCCAGAACATCCTCGCGTTCCGCTTCGCCAACGGGTTGTTCGAGCCGATCTGGAATCGCAACTTCATCGATCACGTCCAGATCGATGTCCCCGAGACGCTCGGCCTCGGCAAGCGCATCGGCTTCTACGAGAGCACCGGCGCGTTCCGCGACATGGTGGTGACGCATCTGTTCCAGATCCTCGGTTTCATGGCGATGGAGCCGCCCACCGCGCTCGAACCCGGCCCGATCAGCGAGGAGAAGAACAAGGTCTTCCGCTCGATGCTGCCACTCGACCCGCATGATGTCGTGCGCGGCCAATATGTCGGATATCGCGGCGAGGAAGGCGTCGATCCCGAATCGGATACCGAGACGTTTATCGCGCTCAAATGCCAGATCGACAACTGGCGCTGGGCCGGCGTGCCCTTCTATCTGCGCACCGGCAAGAAGCTGGCAGAGGGGCAGCGGATCATCTCGATCGCGTTTCGCGAGCCGCCCAAGAGCATGTTCCCGGCCGGCTCCGGCGTCGGCTCGCAGGGGCCGGACCATCTGACCTTCGACCTCGCCGATGCCTCGCGCGTGTCGCTGTCCTTCTATGGCAAGCGGCCGGGGCCGGGGATGCGGCTCGACAAGCTCAGCATGCAGTTCGCGTTACAGGAAACCGGGCGCATCGACGAGGTGCTCGAAGCCTATGAGCGCCTGATCCTCGACGCGATGCGCGGCGATCGGACGCTGTTCACCACCGCCGAGGGAATCGAGCGGCTGTGGCAGGTCTCGACGCCGTTGCTCGAGAATCCGCCGCCGGTGCGGCTGTACGAGCCGGGTTCGTGGGGGCCGAAGTCGATCCATCAGCTCATCGCCCCACATGCATGGCGGCTTCCCTTCGAACGTGCGTGGCGCGGCGGGGATACCTCGAAGAAGTAGCGCCAAGCCGTTCGCCCCGAGCGTAGTCGAGGCACTTGCGCTGGTGCGTCGACGGCGCACGGCACGAACGGTTTGGCGATCTGACGCGGACTAGCGACACCCGCCTATCCCGCCGTTCGCCCTGAGCGAAGTCGAAGGGCGTGCCACGGGCGCAAGCGTTCGAGGCACGTGCTTCGACTGCGCTCAGCACGAACGGTAGTTTTACGCATCGAACCACCGTATCGCCGAGATCATGAACGCCTCGCTTACCCGCCGCGCGATCTTCGCGCAGGCCTGGCCGATCATGCTTGGCCAGGCGACGATACCCTTGGTCGGACTCGTCGATACCGCCGTGATCGGCCGCACTGGCGACACCGTGGCGCTGGCGGGCGTGGCGCTTGGCGCGACCGTCATCAACTTCTTCTTCTGGAGCTTCGGCTTCCTGCGCATGGGCGTGACGGGACTCACCGCGCAGGCGCACGGCGCGGGCGATCACGCGGAGGTGGCGGCGCTGCTCGCGCGCGGCGTGGTGATGGGGCTGGGCTTCGGCGCGGCGCTGCTCGCGCTGCAGGTGGTTCTGATCCCGGCGGCCTTTGCGATCCTCGCAGGAGGCGCCGATATCGACCGGGCGGCGCGGGCGTTCCTGGCCGCGCGCTTCCTCAGCGCACCCGCGCTGCTCGGCGTGTACGCGATCAACGGCTGGCTGCTTGGGCTGGGGCAAACGCGGGAGGCGCTGGTGATCCAGATCGTCGCCAACCTCGCCAACATCGTGCTCGACGTGCTGTTCGTGTGGCATTTTCACTGGGGCGTGCGCGGTGTCGGCCTGGGCACGGCGGCGGCGGACTGGATCGCATTCGCATGCGGATTGGTGATCGTATCGGGGCGGCTTGGGCCGACCGGCCGTGCGGGGCTGCGCGGCGCCGGTCTGTTCGCGGCATCCGCGATGCGGCGGCTGCTCGTGGTCAACGCCGACATCATGATCCGCACGATCGCCTTGCTGGTGATGTTCACCTGGTTCGCCAATGCCGGCGCGCGGCTGGGTGCGACTCAACTCGCCGCCAATCAGGTGCTGATGCAGTTCGTCTCGATCTCGGCGTTCGTGCTCGACGGCTTCTGCTTCACCGCCGAATCACGGATCGGTCAGGCGATAGGCGCCGGATCGCGCGAGCGCTTCTGGCGCGCGATCCGGTTGGTCGGAGAGTTTTGCCTCGCCGCCGCCGCGGCCTTCGCCATCATCGTCGCGTTCGGCGGCGGCTCGATGATCGATGCGTTGGTGGCGAGCGTGGACGTCCGCCACGCCGCCTATGCGCTGGTGCCGCTGGTCGCGCTCGTCCCGCTGATCGGCGTGCCGGCGTGGCTGCTCGACGGTGTGTTCATCGGCGCGACCGAGGGGCGCGCGCTGCGCAACGCCGCGATCGCCTCGACCACTGCCTATATCGGCACCGATCTGTTGCTACGCCCATATGGCGCGACCGGGCTGTGGCTGGCGCTGATCGCGGGCTATGCCTATCGTGCGATGGCGCTGGGCGCGTTCCTCCCCGGCCTCGCCGCGCGCATCACGGTTGCGAAGCGGGCGAGCGCCGCCTAGAGGCGCAGGCGATTTTCCCCTTCGCCGGAGTCCGCATGTCCGATCAGATCAAACGCGTCGTCCTCGCCTATTCGGGCGGCCTCGACACCTCGGTGATTCTGAAGTGGCTCCAGCAGACGTATAATTGCGAGGTCGTCACCTTCACCGCCGATCTCGGCCAGGGCGAGGAACTCGAGCCGGCGCGCAAGAAGGCCGAACTCGCCGGCGTGAAACCCGAGCATATCTTCATTGACGATCTGCGCGAGGAATTCGTCAAGGATTACGTCTTCCCGATGATGCGCGCCAACGCGCTCTACGAGGGGCTGTACCTGCTCGGCACCTCGATCGCGCGGCCGCTGATCGCCAAGCGCCAGATCGAGATCGCCAAGATGGTCGGCGCAGATGCGGTCAGCCACGGCGCGACCGGCAAGGGCAACGACCAGGTCCGCTTCGAGCTCGGCTATTACGCGCTCGCGCCCGATATCAAGGTGATCGCGCCCTGGCGCGAGTGGGATCTCACCAGCCGCACCCGCCTGATCGAATTCGCCGAACAGCACCAGATCGCGGTGAGCAAGGACAAGCGCGGCGAGTCGCCGTTCTCGACCGACGCCAACATGCTGCACACCTCGTCCGAGGGCAAAGTGCTCGAAGACCCGTGGCAGGAAGTGCCCGACTACGTCTATTCGCGCACGGTCAATCCCGAGGACGCGCCCGACACGCCCGAGGTCATCACGATCGATTTCGAGCGCGGCGATGGCGTCGCGATTAACGGCGAGGCGATGTCGCCGGCGACGTTGCTCGAAACGCTCAACGCATACGGCCGCAAGCACGGCATCGGCCGGCTCGATCTGGTCGAGAATCGCTTCGTCGGGATGAAGTCGCGCGGCATGTACGAGACGCCGGGCGGCACGATCTATCACCTCGCGCATCGTGGCATCGAGCAACTCACGCTCGATCGCGGCGCGGCGCACCTCAAGGACGAACTCGCGCCGCGCTACGCCGAGCTGGTCTATAACGGCTTCTGGTTCTCGCCCGAACGCGAGATGCTCCAGGCCGCCGTCGATCACAGCCAGGCGAAGGTGACCGGCACGGTGCGGCTCAAGCTCTACAAGGGCAATGTGTCGGTGACGGGCCGCAAGTCGCCCTATTCGCTCTATTCGGAGAAGGTCGTCACCTTCGAGGACGATCAGGGCGCCTACGACCAGCGCGACGCGGCCGGCTTCATCAAGCTCAACGCGTTGCGGCTGCGGCTGCTCGGCCGCCGCGACGGCTGAGGCAATGCCGGGGTTCGCGGTATCGCTGGACTGACCGGCGTTGGCCACGCGAACCCTGACCGTAGAGGCGGCCACACGCATCCCGCCGCGCCCGTGGTGGGAGACGTGGTGGTGCATCGCGCTCGCGCTGCTGCTGGTCGCCGCACCGTCGCTGGCGGCGGCGGGGTTCACGTCGGCGCTGAGCGCGATGCCCGTGCTGAGCGCGGCGGCAATGGTGTGGCTGTCGCGCGTCGCGCATGGCCGCATCCAGCCGAGCGCTTATTTCGCGCTGCCCTTCGCCGACCGTTTCAGCACTCCTGGCCAAACGCTGACACTCGCCGGCTTCGCGCTTTGGCTGCGTCTCGCGCGGTGGCCGTGGCCGCGCGCGGCGGCGTTCGCCCTGCTCTCGGGCCTGATCTACGCTGCGGACGCGACTGGCTGGCTGTGCCTGCTCGCAACGGTCTTCGCAGCCGAACTCGCGCGCGAACGCGCCGTCGAGCGGGAGGGTTTGCGTCGCCCGTGGAGCGCGTGCGGGTGGCGCGCCGCGCGCGCCTGCCTGCCGCTCGCGCCGCCGCTCGTGATGCTTCCGACGTGGCGGCTAGGCGGCCCCGACGATTGGCTGGGGAGCCTCGCGGTCAAGCCGGGATGGCTAACGATGGCGCTTGGCAACCACTGGCCGATCTTAGATGCGGCTTGCATGATCGTCGTCGCGCTGGTGATCCACAAAAGCTACCGTGACCGGCGGTTCGTCCACGCGCCGATGCTCGTCGCGGCTGGCTTTGCGCTGGTGGTTGTCTTCATCGCCGCGCCAAATGGTGTGGACACAGCGATCGCGCCCGCGGCGATCGCCCTCGCCTTGCTGTCGATCCGCTGCAACGCACGCGTGAAACTGCGCCGGCGCGGCGAGGTGGCATGGGCCGCGCTCGCGTTCCTCGCGATCCGCAGCGTCGCTGGCGTCGCCAGTGCCGCGGAGGCGCGCGATTTCGGCGTGACAGTTTCGCAAGCCGGCTTGTCGCACCCGCCCGACGCCCGTTAGAAGCGCGCGGATGGTCGAACCCCAGCAAGCGCCGCGTTGGTGGCAGACACGTCTGTTCGTGATCGTCGCGACGCTGGTCGCCGTCATCCCCCTGCTGCGCCCCGAGATTCCGCCGCTGGTCGATCTGCCCGGCCATATGGGCCGCTTCCGCGTGCAGCTCGCCATCGCCGATCATCCGTTCCTCAAGGAATGGTATGATTTCAACTGGTCGCTGATCGGCAACCTTGGCATCGATCTGCTCATCATCCCGATGTCGAAAATCTTCGGGCTCGAACTGGGCGTGAAGCTGATCGTGATGGCGATCCCCGCGTTGATGGTGTCCGGGTTGCTGTGGATCGCGCGCGAGGTGCACGGTCGTATTCCCGCCACCGCACTGTTCGCGCTGCCGCTCGCCTACAGCTATCCGTTCCATTTCGGCTTCGTCAATTTCGAGCTGTCGATGGTGATCGCGCTCAACCTGTTCGCGCTGTGGCTCAGGATGGCGCGGCTCGGGCATGTGCGGCTGCGCGCGGCGATCTTCGTGCCGATCTCGTGCCTGCTGTGGCTGTGCCACACGTTCGGCTGGGGGACGCTCGGCGTGCTCGCCTTCTCGGCCGAACTGATCCGCCAGCACGATGCCGGGCATCGCTGGCACACGGCGTTGATCCGCGCCGGGCTGGCCTGCGTGCCGCTCGCGCTGCCGATGGTGCTGATGATCTTTTGGCGCAGCGGCGATCATGTCGGCGGGCAGACCACCGACTGGTTCAACTGGCGCGCCAAGATCGGCTGGCTGGTGATGACCTTCCGCGACCGGTGGGAGCTGCTCGATATCGCCAGCGTCGCGGTGGTGCTGATGATCCTGGTGCGCGCGGTGCGCGATCCGAGCATCCAATATTCGCGCAACCTCGCGCTGTCGGCGGCATTCCTGCTGCTCGTCTACATCCTGCTGCCGCGGATCGTGTTCGGATCGGCCTATGCCGACATGCGGCTGGTGCCGTTCATGCTGGCGATGGCGGTGATCGCGATCCGCCCCAAGACCGATTTGTCGGTGCTCGGAACGTGGGTGCTGGCGACGCTCGGCCTCAGCTTCTTCCTCGTGCGCATCGCAGCGACGACGGCGAGTTTCTGGATCTACGCGCAGAGCTACGAGCGCGAGCTGAAAGCGCTCGATCATGTGCCGGTCGGCGCGCGGCTGGTCTCGTTCGTCGGCGAGAAATGCTATGGCGACTGGACCGCCTCGCGGCTCGAACATCTGCCGGCGATCGCGCTGGAGCGCCGGATGGCCTATTCCAACGATCAATGGTCAATGGCCGGTGCGCAATTGCTCACGACGCAATATGCCAAGGCCAAGCGCTACGCGCACGATCCATCAGAGATCGTGACGGCGGTGCAATGCCCGCGCGAATGGTGGCGACCGATCTCGACGTCACTGGCACGTTTCCCGCGCGATGCGTTCGATTATGTATGGCTGATCCAGCCGCCCGCCTACGATCCGCGGCTCGCGACCGGGCTGGTCGAGATTTGGCGCGACGGAACCAGCGTGCTGTACAAGGTCGATCACAGCCAGCCTGGCCCGGTGGTGAGCGACGTCGAATTGCGTGCGCCGGTCTTGCGGCCGCACTGAGCGCTCGCGCCTATTCCACCGCCGCGAGTGCAAGCGCGACCGCGCCGAGCGGACCGGCATCGGCGCCCAGCCCCGGTGATACGACCAGCCGCTCGATCGCCGCGGCGTCGCTGCCGGGGCCATAGCCCGCCAGCCGCGCTGTCGCCGTCGCGCGAATACGCGGCAGCAAGCGGCCGCTCGACCCTACGCCGCCGCCGATGACGATCCGCTGCGGTGGCACGGTGAGCATCAACGTCATGACCAGCTCGGCGATCTCGTCGGCGATCCGGTCCCACAATGGATCGTTGGACGCGAGCTGTTCGGCGGGCATTCCCGCGCGTGCGGCGATGGCGGGGCCGGACACCAGCCCTTCCAGGCAATCGCCGTGGAATGGGCACGCGCCGGCGAAGGCGTCGGTCGGATCACGCCGCACGCGGATATGCCCGACCTCGGGATGCGCCGCGCCGTGGAGCGGCTTGCCGGCGACCGCGATCCCGGCGCCCACGCCCGTGCCGATCGTCACATAGATGTGCGTGCCGCAGCCGCGCGCCGCGCCCCATCGCCCTTCGGCCAGTGCCGCGCCCGCCACATCGGTGTCGAATCCGATCGGCACGGCGAAGCGCGCCACCACCGCGCCGCGCAAGTCGAAGCCGGACCAATGCGGCTTGGGGGTCGAACCGATCTTGCCGTAATCGGCATGCGTCGGATCGACCACCAGCGGCCCGAAGCCGGCGACACCGACCGCGGCGAGCGGTTCGCCCGCCGATGCTTCGGCGATCCAGTCCAGGATCGCCGGCAGCGTTTCGGCGGGTGTGCGCGTCGGCCAACGTTCGCGGTTGAGGATGTCGCGTCCGCGCGCGATCGCCGCGATGCACTTGGTCCCGCCAAGCTCGATCGCGGCGACGAGCGCGGATTCGCCCATCAGCGGCAACGCACCTGGCTATTGTTCTGGTCGATCGCCTTGCCCGCCAGCGCGCCGACCGCACCACCGAGCAGCGTGCCGACGATGCGCGAATGGCCGCCGTCGATCACGTTGCCGAGAATACCGCCACCGGCAGCGCCGATGATGAGGCCGGTCGTGCCATCGTTGCGCTTGCAGTAATAGCGGCCATCATTGCCGCGATAGACGCGGTCGTTGTTGCTCAGCACGCGCTCCTGATAGTTCGGCCCGTCGCGATAATAGCGCGCCGGATCATAGTCGCCTTCGTCGCGATCGTCGGCGTACGGCTGAACATAGGGCGGCGGCGGAGCATTGCGGGGGCCGTTATAATAGCCTTGGTTGTTGTATCCACGCGCGCGCGCCGCCTGATAGCGGTCGAATTCCTGCCGGAAGATGTTGAGTTCGTTGTTGAAGCGCTGTTGCGCTGCCTGGAAGCGGGCATCGTCATCGCGGGTTTGCGCGACGGCCGGCGCGGCGAGCGCGAGTGACGCGGTTGCGGCGATGGCGGCGAAGCGGGAAATCGGGTTCATGGCTTCCGTCCTTTCATTGTGCCGTCGTAACGACACGGGATGCGCTTGGTTGCACAAACTGGCTGAACCGGGGCTTAGCCGTCGTCGCACAGCGTTTCCACGGCTCGGTTCCAGGCGGCTCGCTCGGCATCGAAGCGCGCCGATACGACGAGATCGCGCGTGCTCGCCGTCGCGGGATCAACGGTGATCGTGCCGGCCCATTCGACTGTGGCATTGCCCGACAATCGCACCATGCCGTCGTCTTCAGCCTGCGCGCGCACCAGTCCGCCGCGGTTGAACACCGCGATTTCGCGCCCGAACTCCGCGCGGCCGGTCAGACAGGCCGCATAGGTCGAGGCGGCCATCGCGCTGCCGCAACTGTTGGTGAGCCCGACGCCGCGCTCGAAGGTGCGCACGAACAGGCCGGTTTCGCGCACCTCGACGAAGCTGACGTTGGCGCGGTTGGGCAACCAAGCGGGCGCGGCTTCGCAAACGCCGCCGATCGCGGTCAGCTCGCTGTCATCCGCCGCCCCGACAAAGGCGATCAGATGCGGGTTCGGAATGGCGATCGCCGTGAACGCGCGCTCACTCCCGAGCGTCGCGATCGGCGCTTCGATGATCTCCGTTCCCGCGCCATGAAGCGGCCAGGTGGTCACGTCGCGCGTCGCGGGGCCGGCAATTTCTCGGATCGTCACCACCCCGGGCGCGAGATCGGGATCGCGCGCGACGGTCGCCTGCGAGGTCTTGAGCCGCACGGTCGCGGTATCCAGGCCGAGCCGCTCGAACCCCGCGCGCGCCACGCAGCGCAAGCCGTTGAGACACGTCTCGGCCTCGCTGCCGTCGCTGTTGAACATGCGCATGCCAAAAGCGTGTTCCTCGTCGCCCGTGGTCAGCAGCAGCAGCCCGTCGCCGCCGACCGGCCCGGCACGATCGGCGAGCGCGCGCGCAATCCCTGGCCAATCGCGCTCCGCTACGGTGCCGTCGCGCGCGTCGATCAGCGGGAAATCATTGCCCGAACCATGGCATTTCACGAAGTCGATCTGCATGCCGACCGCGTTAGCGCAAGTCGGCGCGCCGCGATACCATCGACGAAAGTTCGTGTCGGGCGTCGAGCATGCTATTGGTTTGATTGAGTGTCATGGAGCGACGATGACCGAAGTGTTGCTGATCGCGGTCGTCGTGCTGGGGTTGATGGTCCGCAACCTGCTCATGCGCGTGCGCGCTCTGGAGACCGAGGTGCTCGACCTGCGGCGCGATGAGACGGCGCGCGAGCCCATGGTGGCGCCCGAGCATCGGGCCGGGCGCGCGTCCGCCCGCGTGCGGTTGCCCGAGGGGCCGATCAAGGTCGCGCCAACGGAGACGATCGCGCCACCGCTCCCCGAGGCCGCCGTGCCGCCCCCCGAATCCGTGCCGCCGCCGCGCCGTGCGCCCCAGCCGGCGCGGATCAGCTTCGAGAGCATTGTCGGCGGCAAGCTGCCGATCTGGATCGGCGGTGCGGCGCTGGTGCTGTCGGCGTTCTTCCTTGTGCGCTATTCGATCGAGAGCGGATTGCTCGGGCCGGCCGCGCGCACGTCGCTCGCCGGGCTGTTCGGCCTGTTGCTGATCGCGGGCAGCGAGGTTGCGCGCCGTCTGCCCGCCACCCGCGACGATCCGCGTGTCGGCCAGGTGCTGGCGGGTGCGGGCACCGCCAGCCTGTACGCGGCGCTGTATGTCGGCGCGGCCTTGTATCACCTGATCGGCACCGCGCCGGCGTTCGCGCTGATGGCGGCGGTGACGCTGGCGGCGCTGGGCCTCGCGTTGCGGCATGGTTCGCCGACCGCGATCATGGCGCTGATCGGCGGCTTTGTCGCACCGTTGCTGGCGGGTTTGGGCGCTGGCGGGGTCGGGCCGCTGCTCGTGTATCTCGCGCTGTTGATCGCGGCCTTGTTCGGCCTGGCGATCCGGCGCGGCTGGGCGTGGCTGGCGCTGGCGGCGTGCGGCGGCGGCTTCGCTTGGGCGAACCTGCTGATCGCGATGATGCCGGGCGGGGCGCTTGCCGGTGTGGGCGGTTTCGTGCTGTTGCTCGCGGTCGGCGCGACGCTGGCGTTGCCGGGCGCCGGGGCATCCTCGCGGCGGCCGTGGCTGCGGCTCGTGCCGCTGGTCGCCGGGTTCGTGCAATTGCTGGTGCTGGCGCCGGCGCTCGATTTCTCCGGCCTGTCGTGGGGATTGTATCTGCTGCTGAGCGCGGCGGCGCTGTGGCTCGGCTGGCGCGATTCCAAACTGGCGCCCGGCGCGGGCGCCGCGCTCGCGCTGGTGTTGATGCTGCTCGCGGCGGCCTTGCTTCAGCCCGTGCATGGCGCAGCCGCGTGGGCGGCGGTGGCGATCACGGTGCTGTTCGCGGTGCCCGGCCATGTCTTGCTCCGGCAGAGCGCGCTTTGGGCGATGATCGCGGTCGGCGGAACCGCCGGACCGGCGCTGGTGAGCATCGTCTTCGCCCCGTCGCTGCTCGCGCCGGTGGTTTGGGGTGCGCTGCTGTTCGCGCTCGCGCTCGCTTGTGCCGCGATCAGTTGGCGCGCGCGCACCGCGGCGAATCCGCTCCTGCGGGTTTCGCCCGACCTCGTCGGCGGTGCGGCGGCGGCGGCTTTGCTCGCGGGCGTCGCGGCGGGGGAGGTGCTGCCCGATCCGTGGCGCTGGCCGGCGTGGCTCGCGATCGGCGTCGCGCTGGCGGGCTGGTCGAGGCGGGCGGGGGACGCCGCGCTGGGCCGGCTCGCGATGGCGCCGGCGTTGGCGACCGCCGCCGCCGTCGTACTGACCAGCGACGCGGCGCGGGCGTATGTGGCGAGTGTCCTCACGGCGGCACCGGCGCCGCCGGTCGCGGATCTGCTCGCGCTTGGGGTGTTGCCGGCGGGGATGATCGCGGCGACCGGTTGGCTGCTGACCGATCGGATCGGCCGCGCTCTGCTGGGCTGGATCGGCTTGGCGATCGGGCTGTCGCTGTTGCCGGCCGCCCTTCCCGCGCCGTGGCATGCGGCCGGACTCGGACTGGCCACGGCACTCGTCATCGCAGCGCGGCTGCCGCTGCCGGGCGCGGGCGTGGCGGCCGGTGTCGCGACGCTGGCGTTCGCGTGGCATCCGCTCGCCGATCTGCTCCGGCTCGTCGGCTGGTCGATCCTCGGCGATCGTCTGCCGTTCCTGCTGCTCCCGCCGATCGCGACGATCCTGCGCGAGCTGACGCTGCCGGCCGCGCTGATCGCGGGGGCGCTGGCGTGGCGGCGGCCGATCGCGCCCGCGTGGCGGCGGCGGGCGATCCTCGCGGTGGCGGCGGTCGGCATCGTCACGCTCTACGCGCTCGCCAAGCAGCCGCTCGCGATCGGCGATGCCGCGCGCTTCACGGCGCTCGGCATGGCGGAGCGGGTCGCCATCACACAGGCATTCCTGGCTGCGGCCTGGGCGATGCGGGCGCGGCAGCCCGTTTTGTCGCGGGCGCTGCTGGTGGTCGGGCTCGCGCGGTTCGTGTGGTTCGACCTGCTGATCCTCGATCCGGCGTTCGTGGCGCAGGCGGTGGGCGCGGTGCCGGTGTTCAATCTGGCGACGCTCGATGCCGCGCCGATCGCGGCGTGGCTGTGGCCGTGGCGGAACGATCGTCGCGGCCTGATCGCCTTGCTGGCGGCGGTGCTGGTCGCGGTGGCGGCGGCGGTCCGGCAGGCCGCGCATGGCACGATCCTGACCGGAGCGGTCGACCGCACGGAGACCTGGCTCTATTCGGCGGCGCTGCTCGGGCTGGCGATCATGTGGCTGGGGATCGGCATTCGCGACCGCGCCGCCGACCTGCGCGTCGCGGGGCTGGCGCTGCTGACGGCGGTGACGCTGAAGGTGTTCCTGATCGACGCCGCCGCGCTCGAAGGGATTTTGCGCATCCTGTCGTTCATGGGGCTGGGCTTCGCGCTGATCGGGATCGGCTGGGCATATCGCCGGCTCGTGGGGAGCGAGCCGGCGCAAACATCGCTAACGTCGTCTATGACGACAGCCGGTAGTGCGCCGCCAGCCGGTCCAGCGCGAGGGTGAGGACGAGGCGGCCGGCGCGGGTCGGCCAGCCGAGCGCCTTCTCGGCGGCGGGGAGCGCTTCGCCGGCGCAGATGACGCGCCAGAGGATGTCGGAGAGCCCCGGCCCGGCCGCCGCGACCGCCGCGTCGAAGCGGCGCTTGGCGGCGATCCGCGCGGTTGTTGGATCGAGGCCGCCGGCCGCACCGCCATCGACGCGCGGCGCCCAGCGCATCGTGACGGCGGGCGCGAGCGCCGCCGTTTCGTAATCGTCGCGGAGCCGCTCGCCCGCCTCGAACTGGCGCGCATCGACCAGCCCGCGCGCGCGCAGCCAGCCGAGCGGCGACTCGGCGACGTTGACGGTCACGCTGCGTCCGCGCCGGCTAACCGTCTCACTTCGCACGCCATCCGCGTCGATTGCCTGTTCCACCCGCTCACGCATTGAAATTCCTCCTGAATACAATAGGAAGCGGGTGGCACGGCGATGCCGCTGTAGGACAGGGGAAAACCAACGTGGTTCATTACACCCGATGATAACCGCCATTCGCGAGGTTCGACGCGCCAAGGGGATGACGCTCGAGGATGTCGCGCGCGCGTGCTCGCCGGCCACCACGGCGCAGACGATCGGACGGCTGGAGACGGGCACGCGCACCGTATCGGTCGCGTGGCTCAACCGGATCGCGGCGGCGCTCGGCGTGACGGCGGCGGACCTCGTGCGCTTGCCCGACCGGGCCGACATTCCGGTCGCGGCGGTGATCGAGGCGGGCGGGGCGCACGCGCCGCGCCGCCCGGCGAGCGTCGTCGCGCCCGCCGCCGCGCCGGGGCTGATCGCGGTGACGGTGGCGGCCGGAATCGGCGATTACCGCGCGGGGGACGAGATCTGGTGCGAGCGGCTGGCGCCCGAGGCGTTCGCGACCGCGCTCAACCGCGACGTGCTGGTGCCGAAGCCGGCGGGGCGGTTCGTGTTCGGGCGGCTGATCGGGCAGGAGCGCGACGAGGAGGGTGCGCGGTTGCAGATCCTGCCGTTCGAGCCGCGCGCGCGCCCGCAGCTCGTGACGAACCCGCCGTGGATCGCGCGCGCGGTGCGGCTGTCGCGCGCGCTGTAGGACGCGGGGCGCGGGTGATCGTGCGGGGACGGGACGGGCCACCCGGCGGACGAACCGCCGGGTGGCCCCAAAATCTCACGCCGGCAGCGGGTTGCCGAACGGGCCGGGCCCCTTGCCACGGCGCGTCTTGGGGATCGAGGTGCCGCTGCTCGGCAGCACCACGGTCGGCGCGTTGCTGTCGGGGCGGTCGAGATCCTCGCCGGCGATCAGGCGCTTGATGTCCTCGCCGGTGAGCGTCTCGAGTTCGAGCAGCGCATTGGCGATGAGGTGCAACTGATCGATATGGTCGGTCAGGATCTGGCGCGCGCGCTCCAGCCCCTGTTCGACGAAGCGCTTGACCTCGCTGTCGATCAGCCGCGCGGTCTCGTCCGACATCGCCTTGCCGGCACGCGGCGCGGCATAGCCGGTGAAGCTGTCCTCGCTATCGCTGAAGTCGAGCGGGCCGAGCCGGTCGGACAGGCCCCACTTCGTCACCATCGCGCGCGCGAGCCGAGTCGCCTGCATGATGTCGTTCGAGGCGCCCGAGCTGACCTTGTCGAAGCCGAACACCAGCTCTTCCGCGATGCGGCCACCGAACGCCACGGCGATATCGGCGTGCATCTTGTCGCGGTGATAGCTGTAGGTGTCGCGTTCGGGCAGCGGCTGGACCATGCCCAGCGCGAAGCCGCGCGGGATGATCGTCGCCTTGTGGATCGGATCCGCGGTCGGCTCGTGCGCGAAGACGAGCGCGTGGCCGGCTTCGTGATAGGCGGTCATCCGCTTCTCGTCGTCGGTCATCACCATCGAACGGCGCTCGGCACCCATCATCACCTTGTCGCGCGCGTCGTCGAACTCGGCGGCGGCGACGAGCCGCTTGCCGCGCCGCGCCGCGAGCAACGCGGCCTCGTTGACGAGGTTGGCGAGATCGGCGCCCGAGAAGCCGGGCGTGCCGCGCGCGATGGTGCGCGGATCGACGTCGAGCGCGAGCGGCACCTTCTTCATATGAACCTGGAGGATCTTGACGCGGCCCTCGATGTCAGGACGCGGCACCTGCACCTGGCGATCGAACCGGCCCGGACGCAGCAGCGCCGGATCGAGCACGTCGGGGCGGTTGGTCGCCGCGATGATGATGATGCCTTCGTTGGCCTCGAACCCGTCCATCTCGACCAGCAACTGGTTGAGCGTCTGTTCGCGCTCGTCATTGCCGTTGCCGAGCCCTGCGCCGCGATGGCGGCCGACCGCATCGATCTCGTCGATGAAGACGATGCACGGCGCCGATTTCTTGGCCTGTTCGAACATGTCGCGCACGCGGCTCGCGCCGACGCCGACGAACATCTCGACGAAGTCAGAACCCGAGATGGTGAAGAACGGCACGCCCGCCTCGCCCGCGATGGCGCGCGCGAGCAAGGTCTTGCCGGTGCCGGGCGAGCCGACCAGCAACGCGCCCTTGGGGATCTTGCCGCCGAGGCGGGCGAATTTGGTCGGATCCTTCAGGAACTCGACGATCTCCTGCAATTCCTCGCGCGCCTCGTCGATGCCGGCGACATCGTCGAACGTCACCTTGCCGTCGCGCTGCGTGAGCATCTTGGCGCGGCTCTTGCCGAAGCCCATCGCGCCCGAGCCGGAGCCCTTCTGCATCTGGCGCAACACGAAATAGGCGATGCCGAGGAACAACAGGAACGGCAGCGACTGCATCAGCATGATCTGCCAGAAGGGCGAGCCTTCATCGGGCTTGGCGTTGATCTCGACGCCGGCCTTACGCAGCCGGTCGGTCAACTGCAGATCGGACGGGATCGCATAGGTGCGGAACTTGCTGCCATCGGTCTGCGTGCCGGTGATGACCTCACCCGCGACGTTGACGTCCTTGATGGTATGCGATTCGACCTTATCCAGAAACGCCGAATATGCGATCGTGTTGTTGCCGTTCGCGACGTCGCGCGTGTCGAGCAACATGACGAACATCGCAAGCGCGACCAGGATGCCGACCCAGATCAGCAGGCTCTTCATCCAGGGATTACCGCCCCCATTGTCGGGGCCGGGCCGCTTGTCGTTATCGTTCATGGATACGCTACCTTTCGAACGTCCAAGATAAGCAGCCTGATGTTAATGGCAATGGAACAGAGCCATTACTTACGCCGATTGGTGTGATCGGCGTGGCGGGGCGGGGCCGAATCGCCAGATTTCGCGCGCCGGGGCGGCGAGGACGCGCCCCTGCGTCGCGCGTTTGCCCGATTCGAGCGATTCGAGCAGCGACTCGATATTGTCGGTGGCGGTCGCCGGGTCGATCGCGCGGAGCGCGCGCGCAGCGAGGCGGCGGCGAATCTCGCGCGGCAGGCCGGCGACGGTGACCGCCACCGCGCCGGGCGTTTCCGCCGCGCGCTGCGCCCAGAAGATTTCGGTGAGCGCGGCGAGCGCATCCTCGGCCTCGGCGGCGTGGGCGGCGGCGGCGGCGAGGCGGAGCGGATCGAGCCAGTCGATCGCGGCGAGCGTCGCGCGGACGCGGGCGCGTTCGAACACGGGATCGCGGTTGCTCGGATCATCGACGAACGGCACGGCGGCGGCGGCGGCGATCGCGCGCAGCTCGGCGCGCCGCCATCCGAGCAGCGGGCGGATGATCGGCGGGGCGCCCGGCTGGCGCGCGCGGATGCCGGCCAGCCCCGCCACGCCCGAGCCGCGCGCGGCGCGCATCAAGAAGGTCTCGGCCTGGTCGTCGGCGTGATGCGCGGTGAGCAGCGCGGCGCAGCCGGCCTGCGCGGCCCAGCGCAGCAGCAGCGCGTAGCGGCGCGCGCGCGCCCAGGCGTGGAGGTTGCCGGTGGCGGGGCGCGGCTCGGCGATGGCGAGCGTCGCATGGGGCACGCCGAGCGTGGCGCAATGCGCGGCGACCATCGCCGCCTCGTCGGCGCTCGCCGCGCGCAGCGCGTGATCGACCGTCGCCGCCGTCACCCGGCCGGGAAACGCCGCCGCCGCGAGCGCGAGCATCCCCATGCTGTCCGGCCCGCCCGAGACCGCCAGCGCCAGCCGGCGCCCGCCGACCGGCGCGCCGAGCAGCCGTTCGCAATCCGCCCCGAACCGCGCGACCGGCGCCGGTTCGAGCGCGATCACATCACGCGCATTTCGATTGCGCCTTGGCGCGCGTGACATCGCCCTTCATCGCGTCGCTGAGCTTGGCGCCATAGACATCCTCGAGCTCGCGATAGACCTTGCAGACATCCGCCGCGGGCTTGCCGAGCCGGACCAGCGACTGGCCGAGATAATAGAGGCTGTCGGGCGCGCGCTCGCCATCGGGCCATTTCTTGTAATTGTCGTAGAAGGCGAGGCTGGCGAGGCTCGGCTTGCCGTCTTCGAGATAGGAGCGGCCGAGCAGGTTCTGCGCGTAGCTCGCGCGCTTGTGCTTGGGGTAGGTGGCGGTGACGAGCTTGAACTGCGCCTCGGCCTCCGGGTACATTTTCGCCTGCCACAGCCGGTAGCCGTAGAGATAGGCGTCCTCGGCCGCGTCGCCCGTTTTTGGGCGCTCGATCGCGGCGAGCTGCTTCTGGCGCGCGGGATCGGTGGTGGGGGGCGCGCCGTCGTCGGCCTCGGCGGTCTTGCCCGGGCGCGCGGCGGGCTGCTTGACGCCGGCGCCGGGCTTGCTGCCGGCGCGGGGCGGCGGCGTGTCGGACGTGTCGGCGATCGGCGCGGGCGAACCGGCGCCCGCAGCGGCATCCTCGAGCGCCTTGATGCGCGCGTCGGTGCTGCGCTTATAGGCGTTGAACGCATCCTCGAGCACCTGTGTGCGGTGCTGCGTCGTCTCGATCTGGCCGGTGATGCCGGTCAACTGGCTCTCGAGCGCGTTGACGCGCGCGGTGAGATCGGACAGCGGGCTGCCCGACGGGCTGCCGGGGATATCCTCGGGCGCGGCGGGTTTGATCTCGGGTTCGAGATATTGGCCGGCGCCGCCCGGAAAGACCTTGCGCTGGACCGCGCGCATCTCGCTTTCGAGCTTGCCGACGCGGCTCTCGACCGCCGAGGCCTGGCCGAACGCCGGGGCCGCCGCGCACGCGCCGCCCGCCAGCAGAACCCAGGCCAAAATCCGTCTACGCATTCCCATCCCTCGCAAGTCCGCTGCCGCTCGCTATAGCTCTAAGCCACGCCGCCTGTCGCCAGCCTTTACGGAGCCGGCGTCGCGGCGGGTGCCGGCGGTGCCGATGCGGGCGCGGCGATGTTGAGCGCCGCCGCGTTCGCTTCCGCCGCGCTCTCGCGGTGGCGCGGGGTCGCGCGCGGGGCGGGCCGGGCGGCGGGGCTGGCGGCGGCGAGCGGGGTCGCGGCCGCCACCGGCGCGGCGGCGGTGCCGCGCGCGAGCAGCGCCGTGGCGCTGATCGGCACGTCCTTGATCGGAACCCTGCCGTCGCCCAGCGCGGGCACCGCGCTGCCGTTGACGGTGACGGTGAGCTTGTCGGGGCGGCCGACGTTGATCATCAGCCCGGCCCGGTCCTGCGGCACCGCATAGCTGTCGCCGGGCTTCAGCGTGTTCTCATAGACCGTGCCGTCACGGTCGTAGATGCGCAGCCACACGTCGTCCTTGGCGGTGAGCGTGACTTGGCCGCCGGCCGGCACGGGCGCCGGCGTCGCCGGGGCCTCGGGCACGGCGGTCTGCGCGGCGGTGTCGGTCGCGGCGGCGGGCGCGGCGCTGTCGCCGCGGAACCAGGTGGTGCCGAACCACAGCCCGGCGGCGATCAGCAGCAGCAGCGCGAGCGCGACGCCGACCACCGCGACGAGCCCGCTCGGCTCGCGCTTGGGCTCGTCGGGTTCGTAGGCGACATATTCGGTGCGGCGCACCGCGGGCTGGTGCGTGTTCTGCGCGCGGACATCGCGCGCGATCGCGACCTCGTCGGCGCCGACCGCGCGCGCATAGGCCTTGGCGAAGCCGACCGAATAGGTGATCGAGGGGAGCGCGGCGTAATTGCCGTCCTCGATCGCCTGAAGCTGGCGCAGCGGCACGCGGGTGCGCGCGGCGACCTCGTCGAGCGAGAGGCCCTGCGCCTCGCGGGCTTCGCGCAAACGCTCTCCGGGGGTGCGGGGGAGCGGCTTGGCCGGTTCCACCGGTTCGGCGTCGGTCATTCACAGTCTCCGGCGCAGGCGGTTGCAACCTTGATTACCCTGCGCGTAACGATCCGCCTGTTGCACCAGCGCACGCGCCAGCGCAACGGGCCGAACGTCGTAGCGAGGCGTTTCAGCGACGCGGTTATTCGGCGGCGAGCGCTTCCTCGGCGCGTTCCTGCGCCTGCCGGTTCCACATCTCGGCATAGAGGCCGTCGCGGCGCAGCAGTTCGGCGTGGGTGCCGCGTTCCTTGACCTCGCCCGCCTCGAGCACGACGATCTCGTCGGCGTGGACCACGGTGGAGAGGCGGTGCGCGATGACGATGGTGGTGCGCCCGCGTTCGATCGCCTGGAGCGTGTCGAGGATTTCGCCCTCGGTGCGGCTGTCGAGCGCGGAGGTGGCCTCGTCGAGGATCAGGATCGGCGGATCCTTGAGCAGGGTGCGCGCGATCGCGACGCGCTGCTTCTCGCCGCCCGAAAGCTTGAGCCCGCGCTCGCCGACGCGCGTTTCATAGCCCTGCGGCTGGCGTTCGATGAAGCCCGCGATCGCGGCGCCGCGCGCGGCGGCCTCGATCTCGGTCTCGCTCGCGCCTTCGCGACCGTAAGCGATGTTGTAGCCGATCGTGTCGTTGAATAGCACCGTATCCTGGGGGACGATGCCGATCGCGGCGCGCAGGCTCGCCTGCGTCACCTGCGCGATATCCTGCCCGTCGATGGTGATGCGGCCGCCGGTGAGATCGTAGAACCGGTACATCAGCCGCGCGAGCGTCGACTTGCCGGCGCCCGACGGGCCGACCACGGCGAGCGTGGTGCCGGCTGGAATGTCGAGATCGACGCCCTTGAGGATCGGCTGGCCCGCATCATAGCCGAAGCGCACGTTCTCGAAGCGGACATGCCCGCGCGCCACCGCCAGCGGCGGCGCGCCCCGGGGATCGATCACCTCGCTCGGCGTGTCGACCAGATCGAACATCGCGCCCATGTCGAGCACGCCCTGGCGGATCGTGCGATACACCATGCCGAGCAGATCGAGCGGGCGGAACAACTGGCTGAGCAGCGTCGACACCAGCACGACGTTGCCGGCGGTGAAGCGGCCCTGGCTCCAGCCGATCACGACGAGCAGCATGCCCCCCGCCATCATCAGATTGGTGATCGCGGCTTGGCCGACGTTGAGCCAGGCCAGCGAATTCTCCGATTTGACCGCCGCATTGGCATAGAGCGCCATCGCCCGGTCGTAGCGCTTCGCCTCGCGTTCCTCGGCGCCGAAATATTTGACCGTTTCGAAGTTGAGCAGCGAATCGACCGCATGCGCGACCGCGCCGGTATCGAGATCGTTCATCCGCGTGCGCAGCGCGGCGCGCCAATCGGTGACGGCGCGGGTGAACCAGATATAGACGCCGACCATCACCAAAGTGCCGGCGACCAGCCACACTCCGAACTTGGTCCAGAAGATGCCGATCACGAGCGCGAGTTCGAGGACGGTCGGCGCGATGTTGAACAGCAGGAAATAGAGCATCGTGTCGATGCTCTTGGTGCCGCGCTCGACCACCTTGGTGACCGCGCCGGTGCGGCGTTCGAGGTGGAAGCGCAGGCTGAGCTGGTGGAGATGGCGGAACACCGTCGCCGCCAGCCGCCGCGTGGCATCCTGCCCGACGCGCTCGAACACCGCGTTGCGCAGGTTGTCGAACACCACCGAGCCGAAACGCGCGGCGGCATAGCCGACGACCATCAGGCAGACGAGCGTGGTGAGATCGGGCGCGGGGCGGTGCCCGGCCATGCCGTCGATCGCGCCTTGCAGCGCGAACGGCGCGCCATAGACCTGGACCAGCTTGGACGCGATGACGAGCAGCATCGCCGCGACGATGCGCAGCTTCAGCGCGGGCGCGCCGGCGGGCCATAGATAGGGCAGGAAGCGGCGCAGCGTCGGCAGCAGCGGGCGCTCGCGCGCGTCGGAGGTGAAGGTTTCGGGAGGCATCGTGACCGAATGTAGGCGTGGTCAAGCCGTATCGGAAGCGTCTCATGGAACCAGCGGCCCGCCCGGTCGCTTTACCTCCTGATGGCGGGCCGGCGAGACCGCCCCCAAGCGAACCGGAGGCGTTCATGGAACCGCTCTTCTACGTCATGGCGATCCTGGGCTGCGGCGACGGCAGCGCGCAATGCGCGCAGACGCGGATCGAGACCGTGCAATATCGCTCGATCGAACAATGCCAGGCAGCGATGCCGGCGGTGCTGGCGCGCAACAGCGACCTCGACTATCCGGTCGTCTCGGCGGCATGCCAGGCGAAGGGGGAGCGGCTCGCGCAGAACCACGGCACCCGCGCGCACGGCTGATTGTTCCGGCGCGGCGCGACGCTATAGCTCCGCTGGCGGTGCGGGCGCATCGCAAGCCGTATCCGGGTGAGGCTTTGCTGGGGTGACCGTGTGCGGGCATGCCCCGTTCCGTTCGTCCCGAGCGAAGTCGAGGGAGGCGTGCAGGCGCAATGTGCCTCGACTTCGCTCGGCACGAACGGTTGGGGCTGGGCTTTTCTCGCGTCTCTGCCGTCGCCCCGGCGCAGGCCGGGGCCGTTGCGTTTTGGGCAACCGGGTCGCCACATCATGCAGCGGCCCCGGCCTGCGCCGGGGCGACGGTTAGGGGCGGCTCACCTGCGCTTACGCCCGACTCACCAGCAATTTGTCGATGCGGCGGCCGTCGAGATCGACGACTTCGAATTTCCAGCCCTGTTCAGTGAAATGCTCGCCCTCACCGGGCAGGTGGCGGAACTTGGCGAGCGCGAGGCCGGCGACGGTGGCGTAATCGCGGTCTTCGGGCAGGTCGATGCACAGCCGCTCGGCGAGCGCGTCGGCGGCCATGTGGCCGGCGACGAGCAGCGAGCCGTCGTCGCGCTCCACCACCGAGGGTTCGTCGTCGGGATCGGCATCGGAGGCGAATTCGCCCGCGATCGCGGCGAGCAGATCGGCGGGGGTGACGATGCCTTCGAAATGGCCATATTCGTCGTGGATCAGCGCCATCGGCACCTCGGCCTGGCGCAGCGCGTCGAGCGCGTCCATCGCGTCGATCTGATCGAGCACCACCGGCGCCGAACGCATCAGCGCGCGCAGATCGAGCGGTTCGCCGCGAAACAGCGCGACCGCCACGTCGCGCGCCTGCACCACGCCGACGACCTTGTCGACCGAGCCTTCCGCCACCGGCAGCCGGCTGTGCGAGGCGACCATCAAGGCGGCGCGCACGCCGGCCTCGTCGCCACGATCACTCAGCGTCGCGTCGATCCATTCGACATCGGTGCGCGGGGTCATCACCTCGCGCACCGGCCGGTCGGCCAGCCGCACCACGCCCGAGATGATCGAGCGTTCATGCTCCTCGATCACGCCCGACTTGCTCGCCTCGGCGACGATGAGGTGGAGTTCCTCGGCGGTGACATGCTCCTCGGTCTTGCGATCGAGCCGCATCAGCCGGAACAGCAGCGCGCTCGACGAATCGAGCAGCCACACCACCGGCGCGGTCCCCCAGGCGAGCGCCAGCACCGGCCCCGCCGCCATCGCCGCGATCCGTTCGGGCGCGCGCAGCGCGATCTGCTTGGGGACGAGTTCGCCGATCACGAGCGAGGCATAGGTGGTGAGCCCGATCACCAGCGCGAAACCGAGCGATTCGGTGGTCTGCGGGGGCAGGCCGAGCCATTGCAGCCGCGCCGCGACCGGCTGGCCCAGGCTCGCGCCCGAATAGGCGCCGGCGAGGATGCCGATCAGCGTGATGCCGATCTGCGTGGTCGACAGGATCTTGCCGGGATCGGCGGCGAGCCTGAGCGCGGTCTCGGCGCCGCGCACCCTGGCGCGGGCCATCGCCTCCAGCCGGGCGCGCCGCGCCGAGACGATCGCGAGTTCGGACATCGCGAACAGGCCGTTCAGGACGATCAACGCGACGATGATCGCGACGTCGATCCACGGGAAGGGAGAGAGAGGGTGCATGGCGCCATACCCCCTTTGACGCGAATCGCGTCGCTTCACAACCGCCGCGCGCACGATCAATTCGCTTGCGGAACAGACGCGGGAGCGGAATGGTTGGGCGGTACGGGCCGGTGGCGGGTGCCGCCGGGAAGGAAAGGGACCGATCATCATGCGCCATGCCGCGCGCTTCACCACCGTCGCGGCGCTCGCCGCGCTGCTCGCCACCACCGGCTGCGTCACCGATCCCGAAACCGGGCGGCAGCATCTTTCGAACACCGCGATCGGCGGGATCGGCGGCGCGCTCGGCGGCTATCTGCTCGGCGATCTCGTCGGCGGGCGGCACGACCGCACCGCCAAGATCGCGGGCGCGGGGATCGGCGGGCTCGCCGGCGCGGCGATCGGATCGTATATGGACAAGCAGGAGCGCGACCTGCGCGAGCGCACCGCCGGCACCGAGGTCCGCGTGATCCGGCGGGGCGACGACCTGATCCTCAGCATCCCTTCGGGAATCAACTTCGCCTATAACAGCGACACGGTCGCGCCGGCGTTCCAGCACACGCTCGACGATGTCGCGCGGGTGCTTGGGCAATATGACCGGACCTATATCGACATCTACGGCCATACCGATGCGATCGGATCGGACGCGTACAACCAGGGACTGTCCGAACGGCGCGCGGTGGCGGTGGCGGATTACCTCGTCACGCACGGGGTGAACGGCGCGCGCATCGCGACGCGCGGCTTCGGCAAGACCCAGCCGATCGCCAACAACGAGACCGAGGAGGGTCGAGCGGCCAATCGGCGCGTGGAGATCAAGATCGTCCCGATCCCGGAGAGCGATCTGCGCTGATCGTCCCCGCGCGCGGGGACGATCAGCGGCGCCGCGCGAAGAAGTCGCGGAGCAGCGCCGCCGCCTCGCGCTCGGCGATGCCGGGGTAGATTTCCGGGCGGTGGTGGATCGTGGGATGCGTGAACAGGCGCGGGCCGTGCTCGACCGCGCCGCCCTTCGGATCGCCCGCGCCATAATAGAGCCGGGCGATGCGCGCGTGGGCGATCGCGCCCGCGCACATCGCGCAGGGCTCCAACGTCACCCACAGGTCGCAGTCGCCGAGCCGGTCGTCGCCGATCGCTTGCGCGGCGGCGCGGATCGCGAGCATCTCGGCATGCGCGGTGGGATCGTGGCGGGTGCGGGGCGCGTTGGCGGAGGTGGCGATGACCGTGCCGGCGCGCACGATCGCGGCGCCGACCGGCACCTCCCCGCGCGCGGCGGCGGCGGCGGCGGCATCGAGCGCGGCGCGCATCGGGGGCGGGACCGGGAACATCATCGCCCCATGCCCCGCCGGCCGCGCGCGCGACAAGGTTATTCGGCGGCGGCGTTGCTGGTGCCGTCACCCGGCTTGTTCATATGGATGGTCGGCACCGCGATCGTCTTCTGCGTGGTGCCGACGGTGGGCACATCGACCACCTTCTCCTTGGTGCCGACCGACAGCGTCGCGACATTGGCGCTGACCGCCGGGGCGGTGCCGCCATCGACATGGACGCTCGGCAGGCTGCCGGGGCGGGTCTGGAACGACAGCAGGCCGAGCGAGACCATCGCGACGACGATGACGGCGGCGATGCCGATCAGGGCTAACAGGAAACGCATCAACACTCTCCCCACGGAACGATCGAATCGATATCGTAACCAACGCGGGGCCTGGCGGATCGTTGCATCGCCCCAGGAGCGGGCGGCGAGCGCGCGCTGAATCGGTTGACCTGCCCGGACAACCCCGTTATGCGCCTGCGCCTTCACGGGATCACCCCAGCTTTCAGGAATACATCATGTCGCGGATTTGCGAACTGACCGGCAAGGGCCGGATGGTGGGGAACAATGTCTCCCACGCCAACAACAAGACCAAGCGCACCTTCCTGCCGAACCTGCAGAACGTCACCCTGATGTCCGAAGCGCTCGGCACCAGCGTCAAGCTGCGCGTCTCGACGCACGGCCTGCGCTCGGTCGAGCATGTCGGCGGGCTCGACAACTGGCTGGTCAAGACCAGCGAGGACAAGCTCTCGCTGCGCGCGCGTCGCCTCAAGCGCGATGTCGCCAAGAAGCTCTCCTCGGCGCAGGCCGCCGCCTGATCCGCTTCACGGCCGGGCGCTCCCTGGAGTGCCCGGCGCGTCGAGCCTGAACTTCAGCAGCAGACTGCGCTGAAGCACGGACTGGTTGTCATCGGACACCAGCCATAGAATCGTGCGCCCGCCCTCGCGCGTCGCGGCGATCCCCTCGAAATTCTCATGGACCAGCGGCGGCGCCAGCGTCGCGATCTCGCGTCCGCGCACCACCGCGCCCGGGCGAATCGCGCCGCGGTCTATCACCACCAGCGTGTTGGTGAAGGTGAAGGGCAGCGTGAAGCGGCGGTTGAGTACGATCAGCCGGCCATCGGGCAGCACCGTCATGTCGCTCGGATCGGAGCGCGCGGGCGGGATATAGCTGAAGCGGTAGCCGCGATTGGGCTCACGCACCGGATCGCCGGTGAAGCGAAACGCCGCGCGGCCCGTGCCACCCGGCCACGGCGCTTGCTCGCCGATCGCGATCGCGCCGCCGCCCCAGCCGGCGCGGGGCAGGAAGGTGAACGATTCGGCGCCTTCGTTGCCCGGCCATCCCGCCATCGCGCGCGGGGCCGCCGCGCCGAGCGCGCGGCGCAGGTCGGGCGTGTAGCGCCACAGCATGTTGCTGTTCTCGAAGCCCGCGACGACGCTGCCGTCGCGGGGATCGACGCCCATCGATTCGCTGTCGCGGTCGACCTTGGCCCAGCCGGTGCCGGGGCCGGCGGGAAGATCGCCGAACGCGATCGCGCGCGGGCGCCAATCCGGGCCGAGCGTGAACTGCACGATATTGCCGCCGTCGCTGAGCAGCGTGACGCGGTGGCCGCGCGCGACGTGGAGCGCGGAGAAGCCGCCGAACGCCCGATCGGGGCTGGTGAGCCGCACGCCGCCGAGCCACACCAGCGCGCCGACCCTGCTCCGCGCCGGATGCGCCGCGTCGAGCGCGATCGGGGCGGCGCGGACGACCGCGCGCTTGCCCATCAGCGGCAGGCGCGGCTCGCCCATCCAGTCCGGGACGAAGAGCAGCATCAGCAGACAGGACAGGACCACGCGCATCGCGCCAGCCGTGAGCGATGCCGCGACACGGCGCAACGCTTTCCAACGATGAACAAAGGATAACGGACGCGTTCAGTCTCGGCTCAAAGCGACTCGGTCATACCGGCATGATCGAAGGACGCGGCGCATCGCCGCCGCCGTTTCGAGCCGGATTTCGGGAGAAGGACGATGATGAAGAAAGTTTCGCTCGCCGCTGCCGCCCTCGCGATGACCGCCGGTGGCCTGGCGGCCGCGCCGGCCTCGGCCCAATATTACGGCGATGGCCGTTACGACCGCGCCTATAACGATGCCTATCGTGACGGCTACAATCGTGGCCCGTCCTATTATTATCAGGATCGCGGCGGCTATTACGACGGCCGTGGGTACGATCGCGGCTATGATCGCGGCTATTACAACCGCCGCTACCGGTCGAACCAGTGCAGCAGCGCGACCGGCACGATCCTCGGCGCGATCGCGGGCGGTCTGCTCGGCAACAGCATCGCGGGCCGTGGCGATCGCGGGGTCGGCACCGTTCTCGGCGCGGGCGCGGGCGCACTGGCGGGCCGCGCGATCGATCAGTCGGACAACCCACGCTACTGCCGCTGACGGAGCGAGGCGCGGGTTTCCGCCGTCGCTACGCCCCCGGAACGATTTTCGCGCTCATGCGCTTAACAGGCTTCTTCCCGTGTGGCGTATCGGGACGGAGCGGAGGGCCGGCGCGGCGACGCGCCGGCCGTCTAGCCGCTCACGCGTTACCCCGTGTTGCGTTGGGGGTCGAAGGGACCGGCGCGTGTATTGGCGCCGGTCCCTTCTTGTATTTGGTGGGCGCGCAGCTCGTCCCATGCGGGACATGGCCGCGGCGCAGGTGCGTCGCCTTCGCCGGGCCGAGCGGGCGGCAGATCAGATCAGCGCCAGCGCGCTCAGTTTGGCGCTCAGTGCCGCCGGCATCGCGTCCGCGTCGTGATCGCCGTCTCCGAAGTCGGCGGGCGCATCCTCGGCTTCGAGATAGCGCCAGCCCTGATGCGCGCGCTTGGGGCGCGGCTGGACGCGCACGAGCGGCCCGAGCAGGATCGCGACGCGGCCGCCCTCCGCCTCGCCGAAGCCGAGGATCGGCGAGCGCGCGACCAGCATGTGTTTCAAGATCCAGAACAAAGATCCCTCGCCGGCGATCTCCTCATGGCGCTTGGGCAGGTAGCGCGTGGTCAGGAACACCGGCCCCGCCTCGGCGCGCTCGCGCAGGCGCGCTTCGAGATGCGCGTAACTGGTCGCCCCGAACGCAACCTTGGTGAGATGCAATGCCATCCCGGCCCATCTGGCCACGACCGGCCTAGCTGCCAAGACCCCACAAAGTCGCGAGCCCGAGAAACGAGAAAAACCCCATCACATCAGTCATCGTCGTGACGAACACCGCCGAGGACACGGCGGGATCGACATCGAGCCGGTCGAGCGTCACCGGCACCAGCACGCCCGCCAGCCCGGCGACGAGATTGTTGATGATCATCGCCAGCCCGATCACCACGGCGAGCGCGGGATTGCCGAAGATCAGCAACGTGCCCGCCCCGATCAGCAGCCCGAGCATCGCGCCGTTGGCGGCGGCGATGCGGAATTCGCGCAGGATCATGCGGATCGTGTTCGATTCGGTGAGCTGGTTGGTGGCGAGCGCGCGCACCACCACCGCCAACGTCTGCGTGCCGGCGTTGCCGCCCATGCCCGACACGATCGGCATCAGCACCGCGAGCAGCGCGAACCGGCCGATCTCGCCCTGGAACAGCCCAACCACGGAGGCGGCGAGGATCGCGGTGCCGAGATTGACCACCAGCCAGGTGATCCGCGTCCGCACCGTCAGCAGGATCGGCTCGTTGATGTCGCCTTCCCCCGCGCCCGACAGCCGCAGGATATCCTCGCCCGCTTCCTGCTGGATGATGTGGACGACGTCGTCGACCGTTATCATGCCGACCAGCCGGCCGCTGAGATCGACCACCGCCGCCGAGATCAGCGCATATTTCTGAAAGCGCAGCGCGACCTCTTCCTGGTCCATGTCGACCGGGATGAGCGTCTGCTCGCGCTGCATCACGTCGCTGATCGCGATGTTGCGCGGCGTGCGCAGGATCCAGGAAAGCTTGCACGTGCCGACCGGCTTGTGGCCGGGATCGACGACGTAGATTTCCCAGAAGTCGGTGGTCAGTTCCTCGTGCCGCCGCAGGTAATCGAGCGTATCGCCGACGGTCCAATGTTCGGGCACCGCGATCAGCTCGCGCTGCATCAGGCGGCCGGCGGATTCTTCCGGGTAGCTCAGCGCCTCCTCGATCGCGGCGCGATCGTCGGGGTCGAGTGCGCGCAGCACCTCGCGCTGATCCTCGGCGTCCATGTCCTCGATGATCGCGACCGCGTCGTCGGTATCGAGTTCGGCGGCGATGTCGGCGATCTCGTGCGGCTCGAGCGCGTCGATCAGATCCTCGCGGACGTAATCGTTCATCTCGGCGAACACGTCGGCGTCGAGCAGATCGGTGATCGCCTTGGCGAGATCGGCGCGGTCTTCGTGCGGCGTCAGCTCGAACAGATCGGCGATGTCGGCGGGGTGGAGCGGCTCGACCAGCGCGCGCGCACCCTCGGCATCGCCTTCGTACACCGCGTCGAGCACGGCGCGGACGAATTCGGGCTTTAGCCGGTCGTCCTCGTCGAGCTGGGCGACCTCGCCGGTCTCGATCGCGGCCTCGTCCTCGGGCCGGGGCAGTTCGGTGTCGCTCATGGATTCGCCTCCCTGCCCGATTGGCGTCCGGATCAACGGCTCCTAACGCGGCGAGTCGCCAAAGCCAACGCCCGCGCGTTTGCATGACGCGATTGTCAGGGCTAGGGCCGGGCACCCGATCAAGACAAGGATTGCAGGATGGCCGATACTCCCGAAACGCTGACGCTGACGCTCGAAACCGGCGACGTCACGATCAAGCTCCGCCCCGATCTCGCGCCCAAGCACGTCGCGCGCATCGCCGAACTGGCCAACGAAGGCTTTTACGATGGCGTGGTGTTCCACCGCGTGATCCCCGGCTTCATGGCGCAGGGCGGTGATCCCTCGGGCACCGGCATGCGCGGCTCGGACAAGCCGAACCTGCCCGCCGAATTCTCGAAGGAGCCGCATGTCCGCGGCGTCGCCTCGATGGCGCGCACCAACGATCCCAACAGCGCGAACAGCCAGTTCTTCATCTGCTTCGACGACGCGCGCTTCCTCGACGGCCAGTACACCGTCTGGGGCGAAGTGACCTCGGGCATGGAGCATGTCGACGCGCTCCCCAAGGGCGAGCCGCCCCGCGCGCCCGGCAAGATCGTCAAGGCACGCGCGGCCTAACCTCTACCGGCCCTCTTCCCGCCTGCGGGGAGAGGGCCATGCCCCTCGTGACGGCGGCACCTCACTGTTCCCTCGTGCGCGAATATGGCACCATGCCGCGACGAAGCAGCGGGGTGTGTCATGGAATGGAACCGCCGATCTCTGCTGGCGCTGGCCGGCGCGGCACTGGTGCCCGGCTTTCCGGTTTTCGGTGCGGCCACGCTCTCGGTGCCGGCGGTGGACCGTCTCCACCTCACCGTCCTGATCGACAGCACCACGAGCGTGTTCGGCGGCGCGATCACCCGGCCCGATATCCGCATCGTGCCCCCGCCGATCACCGCGGATTATCACACCGCCTTCGCCGGCCAATGGGGCTATTCGCTTCTCGCCCGGTCGTCGGCGGCCGGGGCGGCGCGCACGACGCTGATCGATTTCGGCTACACCTCTGCCGCGCCGCTCAACAACATGGCGCTTCTTGATATCGCGCCCGGCACGATCGACGCGATGGTGCTGAGCCACGGCCATTACGACCATTTCGGCGGCCTCGACGGCTTGCTCGCGAGCGGCACGGTGCGGCGCGGCACGCCGCTATTCGTCGGCGGCGAGGAGGCGTTTTGCGCGCGCATCCGGGGCACCGCTCCCGACGGCTCATCCTTCGGCGCTATCGATCGCGCGATGATCGCCAAGGCCGGGATCGATCTGATCGTTTCCGGTGATCCCCGGATCGTGGCCGGGCAGGGCTTCACGACGGGTTCGATTCCCTTCGTCTCGCCAGAGCGCCCGCGCGTGCCGACCGGCATGCTGCCCGGTCAAAACTGCGAGCGTAGCCTGCTCGACTCCGCCAAGCGCGACAAGAACTTCGTGGTCGATGATGCGGAGCACGAACTGGGAACGGCCTTCAACGTCGCCGGGCGCGGCCTCGTCGTGATCGGCTCGTGCAGCCACCGTGGCATCATCAACACCGTCCGCCGCGCGCAGGCGGTGTCGGGCATCGACAAGGTCCACGCGATCGTTGGCGGTTTTCATCTCGTGCCGCCGCAGACTCGCGATCAGGCGCTGGAGACGGTCGCGCTGATGCAGGCGATCAACCCGGACTATATCATTCCCGGCCATTGCTCCGGCGAAACCTTCATCGCCGCCGCACTGGCCGCCATGCCGGACAAGGTGATCCGGTCGATCGTCGGCGCGAGCTATATCTTCGGGGCGGCTTGAGGTCGGCTACGCGAAGCGAGAGCCGACTATCCCGCAAAGGCGATGAGGTTGCCGCCGGGATCGCGGAGGATGAACATCTGCGCGCCCCACGGCTCACGCTTGAGGCGCTGATGCCACGCGACGCCGGCGGAGTCGAAGCTGTGTGCCAGCGCCTCGATGCCCTGAACGGTCACGGTCGCCGAAAGCGCATCGGCTTCGCGCTCCCGGAAGCCGTCCGCGAACACGGCATTGTCCGTGTGCCGCAGGTTGAGGCAAGCGCCGCCGCGCCGGACCTGCGCGTAGAAGGGCGGATCGCCGTGTACGAACGTGAGCGTGAAGCCGAGGCGATCGACATAGAAGGCGCACGCCGCGCCCAAATCCGGCACGAAAAGCTGTGGTTCGGCCGCGATCAGATGTGGTTCTTCATTCATGGTCGTCCTCCTTCGTGTCGCCGGCGAGCCGGAGCATCACATCGGATGCGGCAAGCAGCGTTCGACGATCGGCATCATCGAGGTGATGGAACATGGCATCTGCCAACCACGCCCGGCGTCGCGTCATCGCCCGGTGCAAAGCGAAGGCGCCGGCATCGGTCAGGGCTATCAGGTGGCGGCGACGATCGGCCGGATCGGTCGGCCGTTCGATAAACCGGCGATCTTCCAGTCGAACCAGCAGGCGGCTCAGCGATTGAGGCTGCAATCCCTCGCCGCGTGCGAGCGCCACCGCGCTCATCGGGCCTTGCCGATGCAGCGATGCGAGCAGCGCCAAGCCGCCGCCCGTGACCTCGCCGTCCAAAGCCGGTCGTCGCAACCGGCGGGCAAGGCGGAGCACCGCCCGCACGATCTTGGCCTCGTCCGCTTCGTGGCTATCCGCACCGCTCATTTAATATGCATTGCGTACTATATTTGAACTGTCAAGCTCGGGCGAGCTCGCGGTCGGGACGGATACATGGGTCGGTCTAAGGTGTGCGGATATCCCTCAGCCGCGCGCAATCGGCCTCGCCGAACGCTGCTCCTGAAGACTTCGCCCGGAGTTGCCGATCGGACATGGAGAACGAGCCGCTCCGAAAACGAGAGCTCGCGTGCGCTTGCGGTGTCACGATCCGGTCGCAACGGATCGGTGCCGCCCAACGCGTGTGCGATTCAGGCGGCGCCGGCCGCTGGTTCCGCTAAACGCTCGGATCGGCGATCGCCGTCACCAGCCAGTCGTGGAACAGTTTGACCGGCCGCTGCAGCATCGCGCGTGGGCGACAGGCGAACCAATAGCTGTACGGGCTTTCGATCTCGATATCGAACAATCGCACCAGCCGGGGGTCGCGCGCATCCTCGAAATGGCTTTCGTGCATGAACGCGACGCCGAGCCCCTGCGCGGCCGCCTCCAGCATCAGCGGCCCCGAATCGAAATGGTCGATCGCGAGCGGGGGCGTGTTCTCCAGCCCTGCCGCGGCGCGGAACTCGGTGAACAGATCGGGCATGTCCTTGTGGACGAGCGCGGTCAGCCCGGCGAGCTGTTCGGGCCGGGTCACCGGATTGGCGCCTTCGAGCATCGCCCTGGCGCCGATCACGTAGATCGAGTTGCGGTCGAGCCGTTTGCCGTACAGCGCCGGGTCCATCTCGCGCGCGAGCGCGATCACCGCGTCGAGCCCCTCGCCGAGCCGGGCGAAGCCGTGGCCGGCGGTGTCGATATCCAGATGCAGCTCGGGATGTTTGGCGCGCAGGTCGGCAAGCTTGGGGAACAGCCGCTGCGAGGCGAACAGCGGCATGATGCCGAGCCGCAGCCGCAGCATTTCGGTGCCGCTGGTCATGATCTCGACCGCGTCGGAGAGGCTGTCGAGCGCGGGCGCGATCTGTTGGAGCAGGCGTTCGCCATCGGCGTTGAGCACCACCGCCTGATGCCGCCGCTCGAACAGCGGCTTGCCGATGAAGCGTTCGAGCGCCTGGACGCGGCGGCTGAGCGCGGGCGCGGACAGCGCGAGTTCCTGCGACGCGGCCTTGATCGAGCCGAGCCGCGCGACCTGAACAAACGCCTCGATCGCGGTCAGGGGTGGCAGTCTGCGCATCGAACTCCCGGTTCCTTGTGCAGCGCAACATAATTGCTCTGGATCGAATCTACCACCCTCATCATGCAAAAAGCGAGTCGCGATTGCAATTTCTGCATCCCAAGACAATCTCTTCGCACTTGCACAAGATCGCGCTGCGACGCACATAGCGGGTGCCTTTCAGGCATCCTCTCCTAAAACTTTCACGGCCAGCCCTTCGGGGCTGGCCTTTTTTTGTCCGCGCGCCGCGCGCGGCCGGAACCTCTCGCATTACCGGAACCGTCATCCTATCTCCTGCGCTTGAGCGTGCTACGGGAGCGGAATATGGCGGACGGCGAGGCACCGGGTAGAAAAGTGCAGGTTGCGAACGCGCGGCCGGAGGATAGCGGGCGCGGCCTGGCGCATGTGCCGCGCGCGATGATGGCGGCGCTCGGACTCGCGGAAGGCGATGTGATCGCGATCGAGGGCAAGTCGGTCACCCCCGCGCGCGCGGTCGCGCCCTATCCCGAGGACGAAGGGCTCGAGATTCTCCGCATCGACGGGCTCCAGCGGGCGAACGCCGGCGTCGGCTCGGGCGATTTCGTCGAGATCCGCAAGGTCGAATCGAAGCCGGCGGCACGCGTCGTGTTCGCGCCCGCACAACAGAATCTGCGGCTGCAAGGCTCGTCGAACGCGCTCCAGCGCACCTTCCTCGGCCGCCCGCTGACGCAAGGTGACGTCGTCGCCACCGCCGGACAGCAGCGTGTCGAGAACATGCCGCCGGGCGTCCAGCAATTCCTGCGCTCGCCCGCCTATGCGCTCCAGGAAATCCGCCTCGCCGTCATCAGCACGACCCCGAAAGGCGTCGTGCATGTGGACGAGAATACGGAAATCGAGCTTCGCCCCGAGTATGAAGAACCCAAGGAAGCGCGCCGCGCCGATGTGACCTATGACGACATCGGCGGCATGGGGCCGACGATCGACCAGCTTCGCGAAATGGTCGAGCTGCCGCTGCGCTACCCCGAACTGTTCCAGCGTCTCGGCGTCGATCCGCCCAAGGGGGTGTTGCTGCACGGGCCGCCCGGCACCGGCAAGACCCGGCTCGCGCGTGCGGTGGCGAACGAGAGCGCGGCCGAGTTCTTCCTCGTCAATGGCCCCGAGATCATGGGCTCGGCCTATGGCGAATCCGAGAAGCGGCTGCGCGACGTGTTCGAGGAAGCGGCGAAGAACGCGCCCTCGATCGTGTTCATCGACGAGATCGATTCGATCGCGCCCAAGCGCGGGCAGGTCTCGGGCGAGGCCGAGAAACGGCTGGTCGCGCAGCTCCTCACGCTGATGGACGGGCTGGAGGCGCGCGCCAACGTGGTGGTGATCGCCGCGACCAACCGCCCCGAGGCGATCGACGAGGCGCTCAGGCGTCCCGGCCGGTTCGATCGCGAGATCATCGTCGGCGTGCCCGACGAGCGCGGGCGGCGCGAGATCCTCGGCATCCACACGCGCGGCATGCCGCTCGGCGACAAGGTCGATCTCGCCGAACTGGCGCGCACCACCTACGGCTTCGTCGGCGCCGATCTCGCCGCGCTGGCGCGCGAGGCGGCGATCGAGGCGGTGCGACGGATCATGCCGCGGCTCAACCTCGCCGACGGCACGATTCCGCCCGAGGTGCTCGATACGCTCGCGGTCACGCGCGAGGATTTCCTCGGCGCGCTCAAGCGTGTGCAGCCGAGCGCGATGCGCGAGGTGATGGTCGAGGCGCCGCGCGTCCGCTGGGAGGATGTCGGCGGACTCGACGACGCGCAGATGCGGCTGAAGGAAGGCGTGGAACTGCCGCTGAAAGACCCCGACGCGTTCCGCCGGATCGGCATCCGCCCGGCCAAGGGCTTCCTGCTCTACGGCCCGCCCGGCACCGGCAAGACCTTGCTCGCCAAAGCGGTCGCGCGCGAGGCGGAGGCGAATTTCATCGCCACCAAGTCGAGCGATCTGCTCAGCAAATGGTATGGCGAGAGCGAGCAGCAGATCGCCAAACTGTTCGCGCGGGCGCGCCAGGTCGCGCCATGCGTGATCTTCATCGACGAACTCGACTCGCTGGTGCCGGCGCGCGGCGGCGGCATGGGTGAGCCGCAGGTGACCGAGCGCGTGGTCAACACCATCCTGGCCGAGATGGACGGGCTGGAGGAGTTGCAGGCGGTGGTCGTGATCGGCGCGACCAACCGGCCCAATCTGATCGATCCGGCGCTGTTGCGCCCGGGCCGGTTCGACGAGCTGATCTACGTCGGCGTGCCCGATCGCGAAGGCCGTGAACGCATCCTGCGCATCCAGAGCGCGAAGATGCCGCTCGCGGACGATGTCGATCTCGCCGATCTGGCGGGCCGGACCGGCCGGTTCACCGGCGCCGACCTCGGCGATCTGGTGCGGCGCGCCGGCCTCGTCGCGCTGCGCCAGTCGCTGTCGGTCGGGCAGGTGACGCAGGCGCATTTCGACGAAGCGCTCAAGGAGTCGCGCGCCTCGGTCACGCCCGAGCTGGAACGCGAATATGAGCAGATCGGCGCGCGGCTGAAGCAGGATGCCTCCGCGCTCCAGCCGATCGGCTTCGTCGCGCCGGGGCAATTGGTACCGAAGACGACGTAACTGCTTCCGAATCGGTTCGTGTCGAGCGACGTCGAGACACTGGCCACAGCGGTTGTGGCACGTCCCTCGACTTCGCTCGGGACGAACGGGAAGACATGATCGTCACCCCGGCGCAGGCCGGGGCCGTCATGGGGCGCTCCGCCGGCCACGCGGCGGCTCCGGCCTGCGCCGGGGCGACGTTACTTGGACCAGCGGTATCCGCGCGTCGCCTCGGCGACGATCACCTCGTAGGAGTCGTACCACCGCCCACGTCCGAGTTCGCGAATCTCACGGTGGCGCGGATGCGCACGCCACGCGAGCGCGCTCGCCTCATCGGCCCAGAAGCTGATCGTGATGCCGAAACCGTCCGGCCCGCGCGTGCTCTCGACGCCGCGGTAGCCGGGTTGCGCGGCGGCGAGCATCGCCATCTCCGCCGAGGCGGCCGCATAGCCGGGATCGTCGGCGGCGGTGCGCGCCGACAGGAAGATGACGAGCGTTTGCCCGGTGCGGTCCTGATCCATGCGGCGGGGCGATGCGCCGTTCGCAATGGGCTTGCAACCGATTTGCCGACGTGTTGGTTACGCGAATGTGACAAACCAGAACAGGAACTGCCGTTGACCCTCTCGACCACCGGTGATCGTTCGCCAGCGCCGGCGCGCCGCCCATCGCAGCAGGCGCTGTTCCTGCGCGGATTCCTCAAGCACCCCGTAATGGTGGGATCGGTCGTGCCCTCCTCGCGGCGGCTGATCCGGCAAATGCTGTCGCGCGTCGACTGGGGCAAGACCAAGCTGTTCGTCGAATATGGTCCGGGCGTCGGCACGTTCTGCCAGCCGATCCTCGATCGGCTCGCCCCGGACGCGACGCTGATCGCGATCGACACCAACCCCGATTTCATCGACCATCTGCGTGACGAGATCCGCGACTCGCGTTTCATCGCGCATCTCGGCTCGGCGGCGGACGTGCAGGCGATCATCGCCGAACATGGCTTCGAACAGGCCGATTACGTGCTGTCGGGACTGCCGTTCTCGACGCTCCCGCCCGGTGTGGGCGACGCGATCGCCAGCGCGACCCATCGCGTGCTGCGCCCCGGCGGCGCGTTCCTCGTCTATCAGTTCCGCGCGCGGGTGCGCGACTTCCTCGCCCCCGCGTTCAAGCGGATCGATCATGGTTTCGAATGGTGGAACGTGCCGCCGGCGCACCTGTTCTGGGCGTGGAAGGATTGAGACGCACAGATCGGGCACCCAACACCGTTCGCACCGAGCGAAGCCGAAGTGCGTGCCACAAGCGCTGGTGTCCGGGGCGCGTGCTTCGACTGCGCTCAGCACGAACGGGCTAGGGGGACATGCGCTACGCCGCGATCGGGAAGCGCAGCAGCCGGTTCTCGACCGGCACCAGCGCCTCCGCGCCCAGGCCGACCGCGCGGACGATCTCGGGATGGCCGGCGTCGAGCCCGCCGGTGAGCGACCCGAACGCGGGCAGCACCAGCTTGGTCGGCGTGGCGACGAAGCAGCGGCGCGAGATGGTCTGCCCGCGCACGCGCAGCCGCAGCTTGGGGTGGTAATGGCCCGAAAGTTCGGCGCGAGTCTCGCCCGCCACCGCCTCGTGGCGTAGCACCAGCCCGTCGATCACCGCCTCGGCGGCGACGTCACCGCCGCAGCGGTCGATCAACCCGGCGTCGTGGTTGCCGGTGATCCACGTCCAGCGGCATGTCCCCGCCAGCGTGCGGAGCATCGCCTGCGCGGCGTCGGGCAGGCGCTCGCAGCCGGCGCTGTCGTGGAAGCTGTCGCCGAGACACCAGATCTCCGCCGCCTTGGTCATGTCCGCCAGCGCGGTGAGATCGGCGAGTGTCGCCATCGAATCATAGGGAGGCAGCATCTGGCCGCGCATCGCGAACCAGCTCGCCTTCTCGAAATGCAGATCGGCGACGATCAGCGCGGCGCGCGCCGGCCAGAACAGCGCGCCTTGCGCGAGCGCGACGAGCTCGAAGCCTGCGAACGAAAAGCGAACCATGCGCCGCTATGCGGCCAAAACGACGGGCGGATCAAGTGCGCGATCGCGCCCGCGCCGACCGATGTGGCGGCGCAACAAAGTCCTTTGCAGGCTCGTTCAGCGCGCGTACAGCCGCTCGTCCAACCGTCAGGTCCAACGCCCGCCATGTCCTCCGTGCCTGAAGCGACAGGTCATTCCGCACATCCACATCCAGCGCTTCTGGCGACGACGGTCGGCGCGATCGGCGTGGTGTTCGGCGATATCGGCACCAGCCCGATCTACGCGTTCCGCACGGCGCTCGCACTCACCACCGCCGATGGCGCCGAGGTGAACGAGGTGCTCGGCGTGCTGAGCCTCGCGCTCTGGTCGCTGATCCTCGTCGTGACGATCAAATACGTCGTCTTCCTGATGCGCGCCGACAATCACGGCGAAGGCGGCGTTCTCGCGCTGACCGCGCTCGCGCGCCGCGGGCTCGGCAAACGCTCGCTGATCGCGCTGGTGCTCGGCGCGTCGGGCGCGGCGCTGTTCTACGGCGACGCGATCATCACGCCGGCCTTGTCGGTGCTGTCGGCGGTCGAGGGTCTCAAGACGCTGCCGGGCGCCGGCAATATGTTCAGCGACGACATGATCCTGCTGCTGACGATCGCGATCCTGATCGGGCTGTTCGCGATCCAGTCACGCGGCACCGCGCATGTCTCGAAGCTGTTCGGCCCCGTCTGCATCCTGTGGTTCCTGTGCATAGGCGGCCTCGGGCTGTGGCACATCACCGACGAAATCTCGATCGTACGGGCGTTCCTGCCCCATTACGGCGCGATGTTCCTGTTCACGCACGGCGTGACCGGGCTGTTCGTGCTCGGCGCGGTGTTCCTGACGGTGACGGGTGCGGAGGCGCTGACCGCCGACATGGGCCATTTCGGGCGGCGGCCGATCCGGATCGGCTGGTTCGCGCTGGTGCTGCCCTGCCTGTTCCTCAACTATCTCGGGCAGGGTGCCTTCGTGCTGAGCGCGCTCGAGACCGCGCACGCGGCGGGCGGCGATATCGGTGACCGCGACTGGTTCTTCCTGATGGCGCCGGACTCGGTGCGGCCGGTGCTGGTGATCCTCGCGATGCTGGCCACGATCATCGCCAGCCAGGCGGTCATCACCGGCGCGTTCTCGCTGACCCAACAGGCGATCCAGCTCGGGCTGCTGCCACGGTTGCGCATCCGCCAGACCTCGGCGGCGCAGGCCGGGCAGATCTATCTGCCGTCGATCAACTGGATGTTGCTGGCGGGCGTCCTCATCCTGGTCGTGCAGTTCCGCACCTCCTCGGCGATGGCGGCCGCTTATGGCATCGCCGTCACCGGCACGATGGTCGTCACCACCTGCCTCGCGTATATCGTCGTGCGGCATACCTGGGGCTGGTCGCGCGCGCGCGCCATCCCGCTGATCCTGCCGTTCCTCGTGCTCGACGTGATCTTCTTCGGCGCGAACATCCTGCGCGTGATCGAGGGGGGCTGGGTGCCGCTGCTGGTCGCGGCGATCCTGGGTTTCACGATCTACACCTGGGTGCGCGGGCGCGGCATCGTGCGCGCGTTCGAAAAGCGGCAGAGCATCCCGCTCACCGATCTCGCCGCCGCGCTCGCCAAGCGCCCGCCCGAGCGCGTCGAGGGGACGGCGGTGTTCCTGACCGCCAATGCCGAGGGCGCGCCGGGCGCGCTGCTCCACAACCTCAAGCACAACAAGGTGCTGCACGAGCGCAACCTGATCGTCAGCATCCGCACCGCCGACCGGCCGTTCGTCGATCCGGAGGAGCGCGTTCGCTCGACCGCGATCGACGACAATTTCAGCTCGGTCGTGCTGACCTACGGCTTCATGGAATCGCCCGACGTGCCGCACGATCTCGGGCTCGTGCGCACCGACGAGCGCAAATTGCTCAACCCCGCCAAGACCAGCTATTTCATCGGCCGCAACACGATCAAGCCCGCCGCCGATGTCGGCATGCCGATCTGGCAGGACCGCATCTTCATGTTCCTCCAGCGCAACGCGAGCGACCCGACCGACTTCTTCCACATCCCGCCCGGCAAGGTGCTGGAACTGGGCGAGCAGGTGACGGTCTAGGCGGGGAGCCTCACGGGATCAGCCGCTCGGCGCGGAGCTGGGCGAACAGATCGGTGAAGGCGTCTTCGGTCGCGCGATAGTCGGTGAAGCCGAGCCGGCGGCTCTTGGACATATCGGTGACGACTTCGATCGGCCGGCCGAGATCGGCATCGGTATGCCAAGGGGACGCGAGCCGGCCGAGATCGGGTTCGGCGAGCCCCTCGCGCGCGGCGATCTCGCGCCACAGCGCGGCATCTCCCGCCATCTGCGCTTCGAGCGGTCGAATCTCGCCGTCGAACGGTGCCGGCTCCAGCCCGAACCACGCCGCGATCCGCCCCCACATCCAGCTCCAGCGGAAGACGTCGCCGTTGACGACGTTGAAGGCTTCGTTGGCGGCGGCCGGCGTTTCGGTCGCCCACAGCAGATGGCGTGCAAGCAGCGCGGCCTCGGTCATATCGGTCAGGCCGTTCCATTGCGCCGGCGAGCCGGGGAAGCGGAACGGCCGCCCGGTCTCGCGGCACAGCGTCGCATACACCGCGAGCGTGGTGCCCATGTTCATCGCATTGCCGACCGCCTTGCCGATCACGGTATGCGGGCGATGCACGCTCCAGGTGAAGCCGTCGCGCGCGGCGGCGGCGAACAGTTCGTCCTCCTGCGCGTAATAGAAATTCTCGACATCGAGCCGGCCCTGTTCCTCGCGGAACGGCGTCTGCGGGAGCGTGCCTTTGCCATAGGCTTCGAACGGCCCGAGATAATGTTTGAGGCCCGTGACCAGCGCGACGTGGCGCGCGCCCGCGTCGGCGGCGCGCAGCCCGTCGAGCAGGTTGCGCACCATCGCCGAATTGACGCGGATGTTCTCGGCCTCGCTGTCCTGCCGCAGCCACGTCGTGATGAACACCGCATCGACGTTCAGCCCGGCGAGCGCGGCCGCCGTCGCGGGCGCGTCCTGGAGATCGGCGGCGACGGGCGTGACACCGGCCTGCTCCCGCGGGCGACGCGCCAGCCCGTGTACGCGCCATCCGCGCGCGTTGAGCAACGTTGCGGTGGCGCTGCCGACGATTCCGCTCGCGCCCACCACCAATGCCGATCCGGCCATCTGCCAACTCCGTCCTGTGAGGGTGTCAGCTAGGTATCCGGCGGGCGGCATGCCACCGCGATATTTTCGGGCGGCGGTGGAACCATCGGGCGCGCTATACAGAGCGCCATGAGCGACACCCCTGCGATTCGCGTCGGCATCGGCGGCTGGACCTATGAGCCGTGGCGCGGCACCTTTTTCCCCGAGAAATGGCCGCACAAGCGCGAGCTCGAATATGCCGCGCAGCATTTGACCGCGATCGAGGTCAACGGCACCTATTACAGCAGCCAGAAGCCCGCGACCTTCGCGAGCTGGGCGAAGGCGGTGCCGGATGGCTTCGTCTTCACGCTCAAGGCGTCGCGCTATTGCACCAACCGCAAGGTGCTGGCCGAGGCGGGCGAGTCGATCGCCAAGTTCGTCGGGCAGGGAATCGTCGAACTGGGTGATCGGCTCGGCCCGATCCTGTGGCAGTTCATGGCCACCAAGCGATTCGACGCGGAGGATTTCGGCGCGTTCCTCGCGCTTCTGCCGACATCGCACGCGGGGGTCGCGCTGCGCCATGCGGTGCAGGTGCGGCACGAGAGCTTCGCGGTGCCCGAGTTCGTCGCGATGGCGCGCGAAGCCGGGGTGGCGCTGGTCTATGCCGATTCGGCCGACTATCCCGCGATCGCCGATGTGACCGGGGATTTCGTCTATGCGCGGCTCGAGAACGCGGTCGAAGACGAGCCGGCCGGTTATGCCGCGGACGCGCTCGACCGCTGGGCGGACGTGTCGCGCCGATGGGCCAAGGGTGAGCAGCCGGACGGCCTGCCCTATGTATCGCCGGATGCGCCGGCGACACGGCCGCGCGAGACGTTCGTCTTCTTCATCAACGGCGCCAAGGTTCGCGCGCCGCATGGCGCGATGGCGTTGATCGAGCGGCTGGCGCGCTAAACGCACGCGATCCATGAATTTCGATCATCGCTGATATGAGCGCCAGTCACGGTGACATAATCGTGAGACGTGCGTTAGATAGGCGTGAGAACCCATTCCCGTACAGCAGAGAGAGACGATGCGATGCCGAACATGCCGGAACCGGTAGTGTCGAGGCGCGGCGTTCTCGCCGGCGGCGCGGCGACCGCCGTCGTCGCCGCGAGTCCAGCCAACGCCGCGCGCGTGGGTGAGCGCCCCGCCGCCGATCCCGCGCCGGTGAAGGTCTCGTTCAAGGTCAACGGAGAGCGCCGCGACCTGGCGCTCGATGCGCGCACCACGTTGCTCGACGCTTTGCGCGAGCACCTGCACCTCACCGGCACCAAGAAGGGCTGCGATCATGGCCAGTGCGGCGCTTGTACGGTGCTGGTCGATGGCGTGCGGATCAATTCCTGCCTGAGCCTCGCCGTGATGCACGAAGGCGACGACGTGACGACGGTCGAGGGTCTCGGCACGCCGGAGAAACTCCACCCGCTTCAGGCCGCGTTCGTCAAGCATGACGGCTATCAATGCGGCTATTGCACGCCGGGGCAGATCTGCTCGGCGGTCGGCGTGCTTGACGAGATCAAGCGCGGCGTGCCGAGCCATGTGCAGGGCGATATCGCCGCCAGCCCGGCCTTTTCGAATATTGAAGTGCGCGAGCGAATGAGCGGCAACATCTGCCGCTGCGGCGCCTATTCGAACATCGCCGAGGCGATCGCAGACGTCGCGGGAGGCAAGGCATGAAGGCGTTCACCTACGAACGCGCGCACGATCCGGTCGCGGCGGCGCGGGCGGTGGCGGCGCGGCCGGGCGCGCGCTTCATCGCCGGCGGCACCAATCTGCTCGACCTGATGAAGATCGAGGTGGAGACGCCGGTCCACCTCGTCGATGTTCAGGATCTCAAGCTCGACCGGATCGAGCCGACCGACGCGGGTGGGCTGCGCATCGGCGCGCTCGTCACCAATACCGACCTTGCCGCCGATGCGCGGGTGCGCCGCGATTACGGTGTGCTGACGCGGGCGATCGTCGCGGGTGCGTCCGGCCAGCTCCGCAACAAGGCGACGACCGCAGGCAATCTGCTGCAACGCACGCGGTGCGCGTATTTCTACGACACCAACATGCCCTGCAACAAGCGCAAGCCCGGTTCGGGGTGCGCCGCGATCGGCGGCGTCTCGCGCCAGCTCGCGGTGATCGGATCGAGCGACAAATGCATCGCCACCCACCCGTCCGACATGGCGGTGGCGATGCGCGTGCTCGACGCCACGGTCGAGACGGTCAACGCGGCCGGCGAGACGCGTGCGATCCCGATCGCCGACTTCCACCGCCTGCCCGGCGACACGCCGCATATCGAAACGGCGCTGGCGCCCGGCGAACTGATTACGGCGGTGACGCTGCCCAAACCGATCGGTGGCCGGCATGTGTACGAGAAGGTGCGCGACCGCGCATCCTACGCCTTCGCGCTCGTCTCCGTCGCGGCGGTGATCCAGCCGGACGGCACCGGCCGCGTCGCGCTCGGCGGGGTCGCGCACAAGCCGTGGCGCGACGCAGCGGCGGAGGCAGAGTTGCCGCGTGGCGCCAGGGCCGTCACCGCGAAGTTGCTCGCCGGCGCCAAGCCGACCCACGACAATGCCTTCAAACTCCCGCTCGCCGAACGGACGCTGGCGGCGGCGATGGCCGAAGTGAGGACGACCGCATGAAGTTCGAAACGCCCGCGGGCGACAACCCCATCGACCGGATGACCGTGGTCGGCCGGGCGCACGCCCGGATCGACGGGCCGCTCAAGACGACCGGCACCGCGCCTTATGCCTATGAACATCATCGGGAGATTGCCGACCCGGCCTATGGCTATGTCGTCGGCGCGGCGATCGGCAAGGGGCGGATCAGCGCGATCGATCTCACGCAGGCGAAGGCGGCGCCCGGCGTGATCGCGATCGTCACCGCGGACAATGCCGGCAAGCTCGGCAAGGGCAAGTTCAACACGGTCAAGTTGCTCGGTGGCCCCGAGATCGACCATTATCACCAGGCGGTCGCCATCGTCGTCGCCGAGACGTTCGAGCAGGCGCGCGCGGCGGCGGCGCTGGTGCGCCTCGATTATGCGCGCGCCGAGGGCCGGTTCGATCTCGACACGGCGTTGAAGACCGCGCCGCTCGCCGGCGGATCGAGCGACGAGGGCAGCGGATCGCCCGGCGTGGACCGGGTCGGCCAGTTCGAACAGGCATTCGCGGCCGCGCCGGTCAAGCTCGACGCGCATTACAGCACGCCCGACCAGAGCCATGCGATGATGGAGCCGTTCGCCTCGATCGCGGCGTGGCGCGGCGACGAACTGACGGTGTGGACCTCCAACCAGATGATCGCATGGGGGCACGGCGATCTCGCCCGAACGCTCGGCATCCCCAAGGAGAAGATCCGCTTTCTGTCACCCTATGTCGGTGGCGGTTTCGGCGGCAAATTGTTCCTGCGCACCGATGCGGTGCTCGCCGCGCTCGGCGCGCGCGCGGCGGGGCGTCCGGTCAAGGTCGCGCTCCAGCGCCCGCTCATCCCGAACAACACCACGCACCGCCCGGCGACGCGCCAGCATATCCGCATCGGCGCGACCAAGGACGGCACCATCACCGCGATCGCGCATGACAGCGGCTCGGGCGACCAGCCGGGTGGCGAGCCGGAGACCGCGGTCAACCAGACCAAGCTGCTCTATGCCGGCGCCAACCGGAGGATCTCGATGCACCTCGCCGTGCTCGATCTGCCCGAAGGCAATGCGATGCGCGCGCCGGGCGAGGCACCGGGTATGATGGCGCTGGAAATCGCGATCGACGAAATGGCCGAGAAACTTGGCATGGACCCGATCGCGTTCCGCATCAAGAACGACACCCAGGTCGATCCCGAAAAGCCCGAGCGCCGCTTTTCCGAACGCCAGCTCGTGCGCTGCCTCGAAGACGGCGCCAAGCGCTTCGGCTGGTCGCGGCGCAACCCCAAGCCGGCGCAGGTCCGCGACGGGCGCTGGCTGGTCGGCATGGGTGTCGCCGCCGCGTTCCGCAACCATATCAACATGGCGTCGGGCGCGCGCGTGCGGCTCGGCCAGGGCGGTGTCGTCACGGTCGAGACCGACATGACCGATATCGGCACCGGCAGCTACACGATCATCGCGCAGACCGCCGCAGAGATGATGGGCGTGCCCGTCGACGCCGTCGTCGTGAAGCTCGGCGATTCGCGCTTCCCGGTCTCGGCCGGGTCGGGCGGCCAGTTCGGCGCGGCCAATGCAACCGCCGGCGTCTATGCCGCGTGCGTCAAGCTGCGCGAGGCGGTGGCGCAGCGGCTCGGCTTCAATTCGGCCGATACCGTGTTCGAGGGCGGCAAGGTCCGCAGCGGCAACCGCTCGACCGATCTCGCGCAGGCGGCCAACGCCGGCGAGTTGGTCGCCGAGGACAAGATCGAGTTCGGCAAGCTCGGCGATACCTATCAGCTTTCCACCTTCGGCGCGCATTTCGTCGAGGTCGGCGTGGATGCGTTCACCGGCGTGACGCGCGTGCGCCGGATGCTGGCGGTGTGTGCGGCCGGGCGTATCCTCAATCCGCAGACCGCGCGCAGCCAGGTGATCGGCGCGATGACGATGGGGGTCGGCGGCGCGCTGATGGAGGAACTCGCGGTCGACACGCGCTTCGGGTTCTTCGTCAACCATGATCTCGCCGGCTACGAGGTTCCGGTGCATGCCGACATTCCGCATCAGGAGGTCGTGTTTCTCGACGAAGCCGACGACAAGGCGAACCCGATGAAGGCCAAGGGGGTCGGCGAACTCGGGCTGTGCGGCGTCGGCGCGGCGGTCGCGAACGCGGTTTACAACGCGACCGGCGTGCGCGTCCGCGATTATCCGATCACGCTCGACAAGCACCTCGAACGCCTGCCGGCCCTCGTGTGATCCTCGGAGACCCGCAATGAACCCCGCCACCACCGCCGTCTTGTTCATCGAATATCAGAACGATTTCGTGACCGAGGGCGGCGCGCAACATGCCGCTGTCGCCGAGGTGATGGCACAGACCGATATGCTGGCGCACAGCCGCGCCGTCGCGGAGCAGGCGCGCGCGCGTGGCGCGACGATCCTGCACGCGCCGATCATGTTCGCGCCCGGCTATCCGGAAGTGCCGGCCGAACCGTATGGCATCCTGGCCGGAATCGTTCAGGCGCAGGCTTTCCGCAAGGATAGCTGGGGTGCCGAGCTGGCGCCTGACATGACGCCGGTGGAGGGCGATATCGTGATCGAGGGTAAGCGCGGGCTCGATTGTTTCGCCAGCACCAACCTCGATTTCATCCTGCGCCAGTGCGGGATCACGGACCTTGCCATCGCCGGGTTCCTGACCAATTGCTGCGTGGAATCGACGATGCGCTCGGCCTATGAGCGCGGCTACCGGGTGGTGACGTTGACCGATTGCACCGCGACGCTGAGCGCGGCGGAGCAAGCCGCGTCGATCACCAAGAACTTCCCGATGTTCTCGCGGCCGCTCGATCATGGTGCTTTTCTGGCGGAACTCGCCGACTGACCAGAGCCTCGCGCGCTTCGACCGCGCTCGTCTTCGGTCAGCGCAAGTCGATTGGGGCGAAGGCGTAGGTGCGCCGATTACGCCATGCCGGCATCGAGGGTGAAGCCGACCGGGTTCGTGTCGACCAGGGCGCGCGTTTTAGTATCCATGCCGCCTCGACTTTGGTATAAGCAGTGTCGGCAGCACTAGCCCCGGCCATAAGTCCTTCTTAACCTCTGGGCCCGCATAGGTATGCCCGGAGGGTTCAGGCATGTTGCGCCGCTTTTACACCTGGCTCAGCTTCGCTGGCGAACCCGATATTCGGGTTGCGCAATATGGCGAACTCAAGCGCCAGATACCCCTCCTCTATGCCCTGCTGATCCTCAACGCGAGCGCGGTGAGCTACACGCATTTCGCTTACGCGCCGGGATGGTTGACGTTGGGTGTCGCCGGGCTGCTCATCACGGTGTCTTGCTGGCGACTGTTGATCTGGGCGTTCGCGCCGCCCGTCGTCGCGATCGATGCGACCGTTGCCCGCCGCACGTTGCGCAGGACGACGATTCTCGCCGCGCCGCTCTGCGTCGCGTTCGTGAGCTGGTCTCTCGCGTTGTACCAATATGGCGGCCCGTTGGAGCAAGCGCATGTCGCCCTGTTCATCGCGGTCACGGTGATCGGTTGTATTTTTTGCCTTATCAGCGTTCCCCAAGCGGCGCTTCTCGTCACCGTGACGGTGATGAGCCCCTATCTCGTTTACAATTTTTTCCACGGCAACGCGGTCTTCACCGCCATGGCGCTCAACATCGCCCTGGTGACGGGTGTGATGATCCGCGTGCTGCTGAACAGCTTCGCGGGCTTCGCGACGCTCATTCGCTCGCAGGTGAGTCTCGCCGCGGAGCAGGCGGAGGCCGAGCGGTTGAGCAGCGAGAATGCGCGTCTGGCGCTGACCGATGTGTTGACCGGGCTGCCCAACCGGCGACACTTCTTCGCGCAACTCGACAGCGTGTTGAGGTCGCGCAAGATGACGGGGGAACGGTTCGCGGTCGGGGTTCTCGATCTCGACCGTTTCAAGCCGGTGAACGATACCTATGGACACGTCTTCGGTGACCGGCTCCTCGCCGCCGTGGGGGCGAGGCTCGCGAGCCGCGCCACTGACGCGTGCGAAGTGGCCCGGCTGGGCGGCGACGAGTTCGGCATTCTCATCCTGGACGATATCGATCGCGCCCGCGAGATCGGCCAGCGGATCTGCGACCTGCTGACCGAGCCGTTCGATATCGAAGGGCAACGGATCGTACTCGGCTGCTCCGGCGGGGTCGCGACTTTCCCGGATGCTGGCTCCTCCGTCCATCAACTGTTCGACCGGTCGGACTATGCGCTGTATCACGTCAAATCGCTCGGCCCCGGCGTGTGCGCGCTCTTTTCGGCGGAACACGAGACGCTTATCCGGTCCGAACGCGCGATCGAGGCGGCGATGCACACCGCCGATTTCGACACGGAACTGCATGTCCAGTTCCAACCCATATTCTGCACCGAGACCATGGCCGTGCTCGGCGTCGAAGCGCTGGGGCGCTGGACCAGCCCGACGCTCGGCGCGATAAAGCCCGACCAGTTCATCATGGCCGCCGAACGGCTCGGTTTCATGCACGCGATCACCGCGAGCCTGTTCCGCAATGCGCTGGCGTGCTTCGCCCGAATGCCCGAGCATATCGGGCTTTCGTTCAACCTGTCGGCGCGCGACATCGTTTCCACCGACACGATCGACCTGCTGATCGAGATCATCGAGCGTGGCGATATCGATCCTAAGCGGATCACGTTCGAACTGACCGAGACCGCGCTGATGCGCGATTTCGAGGCGGCGGTCGCCAGCATCAAACGTTTGCGCGCGCTCGGGATACGGATCGCGCTGGACGATTTCGGTTCGGGATATTCGAGCCTGAGCTACCTGCATCGGCTTCCGCTGGACAAGGTCAAGGTCGATCGCAGCTTCATCGCGGACATGGATGAAGCGTCCGGCCGCAACATCATTTCCGCGATCCTCGGGCTTTGCCAGACGCTCGGACTCGACTGCATCATCGAGGGAGTCGAGACGGACGGGCAGCTCCAGCAGTTGCGCGACATCGGCTACAGAATGGCGCAAGGCTATCTCTTCGCGCGACCGATGGGGCTGGAAGCCTTCCTGAAATCGTTCGACCGTGGCTGGGCCGCTGATTTTCGACCAATGTCGCCCGGCAAGCCGAAACTACAAATCGTGGCGTGACCGGGCGCTGAAAAAGACCGAAGGCGCGGCGCGAGACCGCGATCGCGCCTTCGGCCCGCGTATCAGGCGGGTACGCCTTGCGCCGGCGGCAGTGTCGAGATTTCGGAAGAGCCCGACCAGATGTTGATCCCGCCATCCTCGGCGGCGGCATCGATCGCCGCAAGTTCGTCGGCGGTGAAGTCGGCGGCTTTTACGGCATCGAGCGAGTCGTCGAGCTGCTCGACGGTGCGCGCGCCGATCAGCGCCGAGGTGATGCGCGGATCGCGCAGAACCCAGGCGATCGCCATCTGCGCGAGCGTCTGGCCACGGTGCCTGGCAATCGTGTCGAGCGCGCGGATCGCGGACAGGTTCCGCTCGGTCAGCAGCGTCTGGGACAGCGACCCTTTCCGGCTGGCACGCGCGTCGTCCGGCACGCCACCGAGATATTTGGCGGTCAGCATGCCTTGGGCGAGCGGCGAGAAAGCGATGCAGCCGGTGCCGAGATCGTCCAGCGTGGCGAGCAACGCACGCTCGATCCAGCGGTTGAGGATCGAATAGCTCGGCTGATGGATGAAGAGGGGAACCTTCTCCTCGGCCAGGATCGCGGCGGCCCGCCGGGTCAGGCCGGGTTCGTATGACGATATCCCGACATAGAGCGCCTTGCCCTGCCGATGGAGCTGAACGAGCGCGCCCATCGTCTCCTCGAGCGGCGTAGCCGGATCGACCCGGTGCGAATAGAAGATATCGACATAGTCGAGCCCCATCCGCTTGAGGCTCTGGTCGCAGCTCGCGATCAGATATTTCCTGGAGGAGCCGATGTCGCCATATGGCCCGGGCCACATGTCCCAGCCCGCCTTGGTCGAGACGATCAGCTCGTCGCGGTGGGCCGCGAAGTCCGACGCGAACACGCGCCCGAAATTTTCCTCCGCCGAGCCGTAGGGCGGGCCGTAATTGTTGGCGAGATCGAAATGGGTGACGCCGCGATCGAACGCCCGGCGCAGGATCGCCCGGCCCGTCTCGAAGACGTCCGCACCCCCGAAATTCTGCCACAGCCCGAGGCTGATCGCCGGCAGTCTCAGCCCGCTCCGGCCGGTGCGACGATAGGGCATGCGTCCGTCATAGCGAGCGGGATCAGGCACATAGGGAGCGGGATACGGCATGAGTGACCTCCTCGGCGAAGGCGCCGTGTCTAGCCGCGTTTGCGATCCCGACCAACCCGCATGACATCGGATCGCCGCGGCGGAGCTCGGAATATCGGCCCCACTTCGATCACTCTGTTCCGCTTCAGAGATCGCCGAACGCCCAACGCAGCGTCGTCGCAAGGCCGAGCGCCCCCGTGCTGATCAGCGGCCTCGCAAGCGACGGGGAGGCCGGCAGGCCGTGCATGCGCCGCGCCCATGCCGGCAGCAGGTCCACCGCCGCCTGCATCGTCACGCGCTGCAGCGGAATGGCGAGCGGGTTGTCCGGCATGTGGCCGAGAACCAGCCGGGCCACCTCGCGGGCGCGATCGTCCGCGATGAGCTGCGGTCGTCTGGCCTGGAGCGCGCGGTCGGTGCCGGCCGTGTCGGTCGGGAGCGGGGTTGCCCCGAGCGCGCGGCCAATCACCGCGAAATCCGCACAGTATAGATCGGCCTCGGTGCGCGACAGCCGGCGGCCGCCATAGCGTTGCCACGCGGCGAGGAAACTCCACGCCTCCGTGACATGCACCCAGCCTAGCAGATCGGGATCGTCCGCCCGGTAGCGCGTGCCGTCGGACAACACTCCCGTCACGCGGGCGTGAATCGCGCGGACATGCGCGATCGCGGCGGCCGCCTCCGCCCTGTCTCCGTAGGTGGTGATAGCGACGAAGCGCGCCGTGCGCCGGAGTCGCCCCAGCATGTCGGCGCGGAAGTCCGAATGATCCCAGACGCCCGCGAGCACCGCAGGATGGAGCATCTGGAGCAGCAGCGCCGATACCCCGCCGATCAGCATCGTCGTGACGTCGCCGTGGACGCGCCAGATGGGTGAGGCCGAATCGAACAGCGCGGCGTCGCTGCGGGCGACGGGGCGCTCGCCATGTGCCTGATCGTTGAACAACGCCTCCACGCGACGCACGATGCCCTGCCGGGCGCGACGGTGAAGATACGAAGCCGGGCCGATCATTCACACGTGAACGCATCGACGCCGATTTGGTCGCGGTTGTATCGCGGCCTGCACGCCACTTCGTTGGAACTGCCATCGCTGTCACGCGGCCGTCACGCATCTTCATCATAGCGCACGGGGAGGCGGCTGGGAAATCGCAAAGCGATTCGATGCCGGAACGATGCGCGACGAGGCGGCGGTGCGGAGCGTGTGACGCTCCGGGCGGCAGCCGCTCAGGAGCGGCTCTTCGACATAATGCGACATGGACTCCGGCAACCGGGGCCGAAAAGGGATACTGACATGCGTATTTCCAAGACCGTTCTGCTCGCCGGTTCGATGCTGAGCGCGCTGCTGGCGCCGCAAGTGGCCCTCGCCGAAACGACCCCCGCGCCCGAGAACGCGCCCGCCGCGCCCGAGGCGCCCGCGAATAGCGACGCCAGCACCGACAGCCCCGACATCGTCGTGCTCGGCTTCGGCCGCAGCCGTCAGGTGCAGACCGTCGATGCGCTCGACATCTCGCGCATCGTGCCCGGTGCCAGCCCGCTCAAGGCGATCGAGAAGCTCCCCGGCGTCAACTTCCAGTCGGCCGACGCCTTCGGCAATTACGAATGGGCGGTCCGCATCAGCTTGCGCGGCTTCAACCAGAACCAGCTCGGCTTCACGCTCGACGGCATCCCGCTCGGCGACATGAGCTACGGCACCGCCAACGGCCTCCACATCAGCCGCGCGATCATCTCCGAGAATATCGGCAGCACCGACGTCGCGCAGGGCGCCGGCGCGCTCGGCACCGCCTCGACCAGCAATCTCGGCGGCACGATCCAGTTTCATAGCGACGATCCCAAGGACACGGCGAACGTGACCGGCTCGGGCACCTACGGCTCCGCCAACACCTGGCGCGGCGTCGCGCGGCTCGATTCCGGGCTGATCGGCGATACCGTGAAGGGCTATGTCAGCTACGCTTACTACAAGACCGATAAGTGGAAGGGCTACGGCCAGCAGCGGCAGCATCAGGTCAACGCCAAGGTCGTCGCCGATCTCGGCCCGCTCGGGGACATCTCCGCCTATTTCGCCTTCTCCGACCGGCGCGAGAACGATTATCAGGATCTCAGCCTCGACATGATCAAGCGCCGTGGTCTGCGGCTCGACAACATCAGCGACAATTATCCGCTCGCGATCGCGATCGCGACCGCGGCGCAGACCGGCCAGCCGCTCCCCGGCGGCGGCACGCTCGACGACAGCTATTACGACGCGGGCGGTCTGCGCCGCGACTATCTGGGTGGCCTCACCTTGAACGCCAATCTCGCGCCCGGCGTCACCGTCAAGACCACCGGCTATTATCACGAGAACAAGGGCCAGGGTTCCTGGATCACGCCGTACAACCCGACCCCCGTCGGCGCGCCCAACGCCGACGGCACGCCGATCACCAACCCCGCGCCGCTGTCGTTCCGCACCACCGAATATGGCCTCAAGCGCGGCGGCATCATCAGCGCGCTGCGTTACGAAGCGGGTGCGAACACCTTCGGCTTCGGCGGCTGGTACGAGACGAGCACGCTCAACATCGCCCGTCGCCTCTACGGCATGGCGCTGGGAACGACGCCCAACCGCGCCACGCTCGCCTATCAGAGCAATCCCTACTCGACCGCCTGGGACGGCAATTACGACACCGAGACGTTGCAATATCACGTCGAGGACACGCTCAAGCTGGCCGGCGACACGGTTGAAATCTCGGGCGGCTGGAAAGGCGTGCAGGTCATCAACACCGGCAAGCTGCGGGTCGGCACGCTCGCGCAAGGCCGGATCAAGGCGCGCGACTGGTTCCAGCCGCAAGCCAGCGTGCTGTTCCGCGCGACGCAGAACGTCGAACTGTTCGCCGACTATACCGAGAATATGCGCGCCTTCATCGGCTCGGCCGCGGGCGGCCCGTTCGCGACCAGCCAGGCGCTGTACGACGCGGTGAAGAACACGCTCAAGCCGGAGCGATCGAAGACCGTCGAGGGCGGCGTTCGCCTGCGCAGCGGCGGGTTCCAGGCGTCGGCGGTCGGCTATTACGTCGATTTCAGCAACCGGCTGCTGTCGGTGGCGAACGGCGTCGGCATCCTCGGCAACTCGCCCACGCTCAACAACGTGGGCAGCGTCCACACCTATGGCGGCGAGTTCTCGATCAACTACCGGATCGTCCAGCCGCTCTCGATCTTCGCGAGCTATTCGTACAACCATTCGCAATATCAGGACAACGTCAAGACCGCGGTTACGCCCGACTACCCGGATGGCCTCATCCATACTGCGGGCAAGACCGTGGTCGACAGCCCCGAGCATATGCTGAAGGGCGAGATCGTGTACGATCAGTACGGCATCACCGCGCGCGTGGGCGCCGACTATATGAGCAAGCGCTACTTCACCTACCTCAACGATCAGTCGGTGCCCGGTCGTGTCACGCTGGATGCCAGTCTCGGCTACCGCTTCGACGGCGACGGCCCGCTGCACGGCTTCGCGATCGTCGGCAACGTCACCAACCTGACCGACAAGAAGTATATCGGTACGATCGGCTCGAACGGCTTCATCAACAGCGGCGACAACCAGACGCTGCTGGCCGCCGCGCCGCGCCAGTTCTTCGTGACCGTGAAGAAGGGCTTCTAACGCGCGGGCGATCGGCGGCGCGCCGCCGTCGATCGCCTGCTCGGGCGGTGGCTTTCGAGCCCGGCGAGGGGCTCTGGCGCGGTCCCACCGCCTCCGCCACAGACAGACCGAGAGTGCCGGGCGAGGCCCGACCCGCAGCGGACGCGCGGACGGCTTCGTCCGCCTGCCACAATCGCACATGACCTCGCCGAGCCTCTTTTGCGGGTCGCGTCCCGCGTCAGGCACGCGGCGGCGCGACGCGCCCGGCGTCGCGCACGCACCGACCGGATCGCGACGACCGCGATCGACAGGTGACCCCCTCCTCCACATCTGCGGTGTGACGCATTCGAGCGTCCGGCCGAGCCTGTCGGTGGCCAATGCCCGCGACACGGCCACGCAAGTATAATGCGAAGCGCATGTTCTGCTTAAAATATGAGCAACGTTCTGCCGCGCTGCTCATATCATAGGCAATAATATTTCTTGTCTATACATTATTTTTCTCGCATCATTGGAGTCGAGAAGCGCCCCGAGAGGCGAAACCCGCAGGAGAGCGGTAGCAACGAAAATAAGGGGACTCCTATGCGTATGATCTCGGCAAAATTGCGCGTGCTGGGTTGCACGGCGACACTGGCTCTTTCGATCGGCTTTGCCGCCAGCGCCCGCGCGCAAACCAACGACACGCCGGCGGCCGCTTCCGCCGTCAACGAATCGGGAGAGCCCGATGGCGATATCGTCGTCACCGCGACCCGGCGCGACACCTCGCTGCAACGGACGCCGATGGCGATCACGGCGTTGACCGGCCAGACATTGACCAACGCCGGCGTCACCAACATCGCGGATTACGCCAAGTTCGTGCCGAGCCTGCGCATTCAGGACAATGGACCCGGCCAGCGCCGCGTCAGCCTGCGCGGCGTGCAGACCTCCGGCGAGGCCACGGTGGGCGTCTATTATGACGACACGCCGGTGACCGGTTCGGTGGGCGTATCGAGCGACGCGGCCGGACGTACCGCCGATTTCACGTTGTTCGACGTCAATCGGATCGAGGTGCTGCGCGGCCCACAGGGCACTTTGTACGGCGCAAGCTCGATGGGCGGCGCGATCCGGGTCATCCTCAACAAGCCGACGCAGGACTATGAGGGCAAGATCGAGTCGCAGATCGCCGGAACCAAGGGCGGCGGCTTCGGCTATTTCGTCCAGGGCATGGTCAACGTGCCCCTCGTCACGGATTTGGTGGCGGTGCGCGCGGTGCTGTATCGGCGCGACGCCGACGGCTATATCGACAACAGCTTCCTCAAGCGCAAGAACGTCAACGATTATACCGCGACGGGCGGCCGGCTGATGGTGCGCGTGACGCCCTCGTCGAACCTGACGATCGACGGGTCGGCGATGATCGAGAATACCGATGCGTATTCGGCGAGCTGGAACCCCGCCGTCGGCGACTATAAAGCCGCCACGCAGGTGATGCTGCCCTACACCGACCGATCGCAGATCTACAATCTCACCGGCAAACTCGATCTTGGTGCCGCGTCGATCACGTCGATCACGTCCTATCAGCATCGCCGCTCCGCATATGCGGCGGACGACAGCTATTATATCGGCAGCTACCGCACCGCCGCGCGGTGCGCGGCCTATGTCAATGCGGGCGGCGCCTGCTCGGCCGATCAGCTTACCAGCTATTACGGCTATATCGACAGCCTGAGCCCGGCGGCGATCTACTATCCGGGAACGACCAAGGACTTCACGCAGGAGGTGCGGATCAGCTCGAACGGAACGCATCTTTTCGACTGGACGATCGGCGGCTTCTACCAGAACCGCAAGAATGACGTGACATCGGAGGACGTGCGCGCCGACAAGGCGACCGGCGACATCATCACGCCCAATCAAATCTTCTATCGCCGCGAGATCTTCGACAAGCTCGAACAATATGCCGCGTTCGGCGAGGGCACGTTCCATCCCACGCCGACGATCGGCCTGACCGCGGGTATCCGATACTTCAGCTACAACAAGACGGTGCAAGGCTTCACCGACGTGGCCTGGACGCTGATCGGCGCGCCGGCGCGGCCGCTGTCGTCGGTCGATTCTTCGGAAAGCGGCACGTTGCTCAAGTTCAACGCGTCCTGGCAGGCGAACGCCGACATGATGTTTTACGCCACCGCGTCGCAGGGCTTCCGCCCGGGGGGTGCCAACCAGGTGATCGGCCTGTCGGCGGACCTGACCCCGTACAAATCGGACAGCCTGTGGAATTACGAGATCGGCGCCAAGCTCGGCCTGCTCGACCGCAAGCTGACGCTGAACCTCGCCGCGTATCAGATCGACTGGACCAACATCCAGGTCAGCGGCCGCACGACCAACGGCGCGTTCAGCTTCCTGTCCAATGCCGGTGCCGCCCGTATCCGGGGTGTCGAAGCCGAAGCGTTCCTCCGCCCGATGCGCGGACTGCAACTCACCGTGTCGGGCAATTACATCGACCCGCGCTTGACGCAGGACCAAGTGAACGACTCGGTCGTCGCCGCCGGCCGGGTGGGTGACCGCATTCCTTATATACCGAATTGGGCCGGCTCGGCCGGCGCGGAATATACCAGGCCGCTCAGCAGCGGGCTCGACTTCTTCGCCCGCGCGGACGTGAATTATGTCGGATCGTCGTTCTCGGAATTCCGCCCCACCAACGTCTATCGCGTGAAGATGGCGGCATATTCGCTGACGAACCTGCGTGTCGGTGTCGATCTCAAGCAGAGTGATGCGGGCGTCTATCTGTTCGTCAACAACCTGTTCGATGCGGTCGCGATCAACCGCGCGTCGCAATCGTCAACCGCGAACTCCTATTCCGCCACCTCCGCCGCGCCGCGTACGATCGGCATCAACGTGCGCAAGAGCTTCTGAACGCCCTTCCAGACAAAGGTACATCCCCATGACCAGATCGCTGTCGCGCGCGATACGCGTGTTGTTCCTGACCTCGGCGCTCGGACTGTGCGCGCCCGCCTTGGCGCAAACCGTGCCGAGCCCGAAAGCGGTGCTGGGGCATGACCCCGGCGACGATTATTACCTCGCCAATTACGAGGACTCGATCCGGTATTTCCGCGCGCTCGCGGCGGCGTCGGACCGGATCAAAATGTTCGACGCCGGCAAGACGACGCAGGGGCGCACGATGACCTATGCGGTGATCTCCTCGGCCGCCAATCTCGCGGATTTCGAGAAGTACAAGGCGATCTCGAAACGGCTCGGCGATCCGCGCGGACTCACCGACGCGCAGGCGCGCGAGCTCGCCAAGAGCGGCAAGATCATCGTTCACATCGATGGCGGCATGCACTCGAGCGAAGTCTCCGACCATCAATTGCCGCTCGCGCTCGCCTACAAACTGCTGTCGGCGAAAAACGACGCCGAGATCGATGCGATCTTGGACAAGGTCATCCTGGTGCTGTGGCCGACGCTCAACCCGGACGGGCAGGACATGGTGGTCGACTGGTACCGGAAACAGCGCGGTACCAAATGGGAAACGAGCCGAACGCCCTGGCTGTACCAGGAATATGTCGGCCACGATAACAACCGCGACGGCTACATGCTCAACATGAAGGAAAGCCAGGTCGTCGTCGCGGCCGAGCAGACCTATTCGCCGGTGATCTGGTATTCGCAGCACCAGACCGCACCGTTCCCGGCGCGAATCTGGGTGCCGCCCTTCGCCGACCCGGTATCGTCGAACATCAGCCCGTACATGCGAATCTGGACTAACGCGCTCGGCACCAACATCATGACACGCATGCAGGCCGAGCAGAAGCCCGGCGCGATCGCGCAGGCGCGTTTCGACAATTGGTACGCGGGCTTCCTCGATTACATTCATGTGTTCCGCAACACGATCTCCTTCTTCACCGAGACGGCGCATGACAGCGCCACGCCGATGACCACCAAGGTCTCGGACTTTCCGGCGAACATGCGCGATCTCAAGGCGCAGATCATGTATCCGGACCCGTGGCGCGGCGGCGAATGGCACCTCAAGAACTCGGTCGATTATATGGTGACCGCGTCGATGGCGGTGCTCGACACCGCGCAGAAATATGGCGAGACACTGCTGTACAATCGCTATCAGGCCGGGCGTGACATGGTCGCGGCGTCGGCCAAGGACGGCCCGGCCGCCTATGTCATCCCGGCCGGCCAGACCGACATGCCCGAAGCGGCGTCGCTCGCGCAGTTGATGCTGAGCCACGGGCTCGATGTGCTCCAGATCGACAAGCCGGCGCTGATCGACGGCCATACGTATGACGCGGGCAGTTGGATCGTGCCGACGGATCAGCCCTTCGCCGGGCTGGCGCGCGAATTGTTCGAGAAGCAGACCTATCCCGACGCAATCCTCGACGGCACCGGCAAACCCGTGGATCTGCCCTATGACGTGACGGGGTGGACGCTGCCGATGCAGATGGGCGTGCGGGTCGATCGCGTCGTCCAGCCGCTCGCACCCGAACTGCGCGCCGGCATGCGCAAGATCAGCACGGCCACCCCGCCGGCCGGCGCGATATCGGGGACGGGGACGACGTTCCTGGTGAGCCGCCGCGTCAATAACAGTTACCGCGTACTCAACAGCGCGCTCGCGGCGGGCGGCAAGGCGGTGTGGACAAGCGCAGCGCTGAAACCCGGCGCGGCCCCCGAGGATGCGATCGCGATCACCGGCATGGCCGCGCCGGCGATGTCCAAGATCGCGGCGGATTTCAGCGCGGCGGTGACGGCTTCGCCGGACAAGGTGAGCGGCCCGGCCGTTCGCAAGGGGCGTGTGGCACTGTATCGCCCGTGGGGATCGAACATCGACGAAGGCTGGACGCGCTGGCTGCTCGAACACTATGATTTCCAGCCGAAGAGCGTTCACAACGCCGACGTGAAGGCCGGGCTGGCGGGCAAGTACGACACGATCATCATCCCGGACATGAGCGCGCCCAGCAAGGGGCGCCCCGGCGATACGGCGCCGGCTCCGGACGTGATCTCCGCGTACAAGGGGCCGCTCGGCACTCTGATGGACGGCTTTGCCCCCAGCCAGATGCCGGCGCCTTATGCCGGCGGGATCGGCAAGGACGGCGCCGCGAAACTGATGGCGTTCGTCCGCGAAGGGGGTACGCTGGTGGCGCTCAACAATGCCTCGGACGCGATCATCGATCTGTTCGATCTGCCGGTCACCAATATCCTGAAGGACGTGAAGAGCGAGCAGTTCTTCTGCTCCGGCGCGTTGCTGGCGGTCGAGCTCAAGCAGGGGGCGTCGGCGACGGCGGGCATGCCGGCGAACCCGATCGTCATGTTCGAGCGCGGGCCGGCGTTCGCGCCCAAGGCCGGGTTCCAGGGCGAGATCCTCGCGTCCTATCCCGCAACGGGCAATCCGCTGCGCAGCGGCGTGCTGCTCCACCCCGAAATGATCCAGGGCAAGGCGGCGGCAGTGTCCGTCTCGTACGGCAAGGGCAAAATCTACCTCTTTGGCTTCAAGCCGCAATGGCGTGCGCAGTCGCACGGCACTTACAAGCTCCTGTTCAACACGCTTTATCCCAGCACCGCCCAGTGACGTGCGGCGCTCCGGTCCCGCTCGGGACCGGAGCGCTCACCGCGTCGCGCCGAAACGGGCGACGAGATCGTAGCTGTTTCCGACGAACAATTGCCGCACATAGGTGATGCGGTCGCTGCTGCGCCACGTCCGGCGTTCGACGCACAGGCAAGCCGAGCGCTGCGGAATGCGTAACAGCCGGGCTTCCTCCGCCGTCGCTTCGAGCGCGGAGATACGCGTTTCCGCCTCCGTCCAGGGAACGTGCTTCAACAGCCAACTGCCCGGCGAGATCGCCTCGATATCCGTCGCGTCGCTGATGTCCGGCACCGCCTGCACGCTGATGAGCCGATATTCCAGCGCCAGCGGAATGCCGTCGGCAAGGTGCAGCCCTTCGAGCTCGAACAGATCGCCGCCACCGGCAAGCTGCATCTCGTCGTCGAGGCTGGGGACGGGTGGCCGCAGCCTGTGGCCGATGGGTTCATAGGCATAGGCTTGCCCACGTTCGCGGATCTGCGATGGCAGATCGGGAACATCGAGCACCATCGAATGCATGCGCGGCCGCGCGACGAAGGTGCCCGCGCGCTTGCGCCGGTCGATCAGTCCAGCCGACAGCAACGCGGACAGCGCCTTGTTCACCGTCATGCGCGCGCAGCCATAATGCTGCATCAACTCCTGCTCGATCGGCAGGCGGTCGCCGGGGGCGAGCTCGCCCGACAGGATGCGGGCCTCGAAGTCGGACCGGATCCGTTCGTGCAAGGGCTGTCTCATGCCGAAAGCGTCTCCAGCACACGGCGATAGCGCGCGATGATCGCCGCGCGCGCGCGATGCCTGCCACCGCTAACCAGCTTTGTGCCATGTCGCCAGATGCAATCGATCCCGCCCCGTCCGGCGGCGAAAACCAGCCCGTCGATCAGTCCATCGGCGGTACGCGCGGCCAGTGACGGGTGGGCGAGATCGAGGCTGACGAGATCGGCGGACACGCCGACCGCGAGCCCGGAGGTGACGCCCAACGCCGATGCGCCTCCGGCCAGGGCGGCGGTGTAGATATCGCGGCCGGTCGATCGCCCGGTGTCGTTCGCGAGCATGTTGCGGCCGCGATGCGCCAGTCGCTGCCCATATTCGAGCAGGCGCATTTCCTCGGTCGCGTCGATCAGCACGTTCGAATCGCTGCCGATACCATAGCGCCCGCCGGCGGCGAGGAACGGGGCAGCGGGGAAGATGCCGTCGCCAAGATTGGCTTCGGTGATCGGACACAATCCGGCGACCGCGCCCGATCGCGCCATCGCTTCCGCTTCGGCGTCGGTCATGTGCGTGGCGTGGACGAGGCACCATCGGGGGTCGACCTCGGCGTGGGCGAGGAGCCATTCGACCGGCCGCTGCCCGCTCCAGGCGAGGCACGCCTCGACCTCGCCGGTTTGCTCGGCGATGTGGATGTGAATCGGGCTGCGCTCCGCCATGGCGATCAGCGACGCGAGCTGTTCGGGCGACACGGCGCGCAGGCTGTGCGGGGCGACGCCGACGACGGCGTCGGGCAACGCCCCCGCCGCGACCTCGGCGGCGGTTGCGAACAGGCGAGCATAGCCATCGAGATCGTGGACGAAGCGTGCCTGATTGACGCGAGGCGGCTGCGCGCCGAAGCCGGCATGGGCATAGAACACCGGCAGCAAGGTGAGGCCGATCCCGCTTTCCGCGGCGGCGGCGATGATGGCGCCGCTCATCTCGGCGGGGTTGGCGAAGCGCTGCCCGTCGCGATCGTGATGCAGATACTGGAACTCGCCGACGCGCGTGAAGCCGCTCTCGAGCATCTCGACATAGGCGAGCGCGGCGATCGCCTGCACGTCGTCCGGCGTCATGCGGGCGACGAAGCGATACATGACGTCGCGCCACGTCCAGAAACTGTCCTGCGCTGGCCCGCGCGTCTCGGCGCGGCCGGCCATGCCGCGCTGGAAGGCGTGGCTGTGGAGGTTGGGAAGGCCGGGCAGGGCGCATCCGTGCCGTTCGTCGTCCGGCGCGGGAGCGCTGCCGGGTGCGAGCGCGGCGATCCGCCCGTCGGCGACGGTGATCCGCACGTCGCGCGCCCAGCCTTCGGGCAACAACGCGTGCTGGAAAAAGAGCGAAGCGCGTCCAGCGGACGGGCGGCGTGTTGGCATGGGAGCATCCCTGTCCTGTCGGTGTGATTTTTGTCTATACATTAAGCGAGAAGGGTGCAATCACCCTCGCCGCGAACGCGGATGCGCAACCACGAGGTGACGGTCAGGTGCGATGTGACACGCTATGGACGCATGCGCGGCTGGTGACGTGCGCCGGGGCCGGGCTGGGGCTGGTCGAGCGCGGGTGCGTCGCCGCGCGGGGCGGCATGATCGTCTTCGCGGGGCCTGCCGCCGACGCACCGATGATCGAGGCGACGCGGACGATCGACTGCGCGGGGCGCTGGATCACCCCCGGGCTGATCGACTGCCACACGCATCTCGTCCATGGCGGTGGCCGGTCGCACGAATTCGAATTGCGGCTGGCGGGTGCGTCCTATGAGGCGATCGCGCGCGCCGGAGGGGGCATCGTCTCGACGATGCGGGCGACGCGCGCCGCCAGCGAGGACGCGCTGGTCGCGAGCGCGCTGCCACGCCTCGACGCGCTGATCGCCGAGGGCGCGACGACGGTGGAGATCAAATCGGGCTACGGCCTCGACGCGGCGAGCGAGCTGCGCATGCTCCGGGCAGCGCGGCGGCTGGGGCAAGAGCGGCCGGTTCGGATCGCCACGACCTTCCTTGGCGCGCACGCGCTGCCGCCCGAATTCGCCGATGATGCCGATGGCTATATCGCGATGCTGTGCGACGAGCTGCTGCCGCAGGTCGCGGCGGCGGGACTCGCCGACGCGGTCGACGCCTTTTGCGAGGGCATCGGCTTTTCGCCCGCGCAGACCGAACGCATGTTCCAGGCCGCCGCTGCGCATCGCCTGCCGGTCAAACTCCACGCCGAGCAATTGTCCAACCTGCACGGCGCCGCGCTCGCCGCGCGCCACGGCGCGCTTTCGGCCGACCATCTCGAATATCTCGACGACGCCGGGGTGGCGGCGATGGCGCGCGCGGGCACGGTGGCGACGCTGCTGCCGGGCGCCTATTACTTCGTCCGCGAAACCCGGCTGCCGCCGGTCGCCGCGCTACGCGCGGCGGGCGTGCCGATCGCGCTGGCGACCGACTGCAATCCGGGCACGGCGCCGCTGACATCGCTGCTGCTGACGATGAACATGGGCGCGACGCTCTTCGGGCTGACCGTCGACGAATGCCTCGCCGGCGTCACCCGCAACGCCGCGCGCGCGCTCGGCCTCGCCGGCACGATCGGCACGCTGGAGGCCGGCAAGGCCTGCGATCTGGCGATCTGGGACATCGAGCGCCCCGCCGAACTGGTTTACCGCATGGGGTTCAACCCGCTCCATGCCCGCATCTGGAGTGGCCAATGAACATCATCCTGCTCAGCCCCGGCGACGTGACACTGGCCCAGTGGCGCGCCGTGTATCACGGCGCGCCGGCCCGGCTCGACCCGGCATGCGCGCCGCGCATCGCGGAGAGCGCCGCCGCGGTCGAGCGCATCCTGGCCAAGGGCGCGCCGGTCTATGGCATCAACACCGGCTTCGGAAAGCTGGCGAGCGTGCGGATCGACGACCACGACCTCGCGACGCTTCAGCGCAACATCGTGCTGAGCCATGCCGCCGGGACGGGCGCGCCCTCGCCCGTGCCGATCATCCGGCTGATGATGGCGCTGAAGCTCGCGAGCCTCGGGCAGGGCGCCTCGGGCGTGCGGCCCGCGACGGTCGCCCTGCTCGAAGCGATGCTCGATACCGGGCTGACCCCGGTCGTGCCGTGTCAGGGATCGGTCGGGGCGAGCGGCGATCTCGCGCCCTTGTCGCACATGGCGGCGGCGATGATCGGGGTGGGCGAAATCTGGGTCGGCGGGGCGCGCCTGCCCGCCGCCGAGGCGCTCGCGCAGGCGGGCCTCGCCCCGATCGAGCTTGGCCCCAAGGAAGGGCTGGCGCTGCTCAACGGCACGCAATTCTCGACTGCCAACGCGCTGGCCGGGCTGTTCGAGGCGGAAACGCTGTTCAAGTCTGCGCTGGTGACCGGCGCACTCTCGACCGAGGCGGTCAAGGGTTCGGACACGCCGTTCGACCCGCGCATCCACGCGCTGCGGCGCCATGCCGGCCAGATCGAGACGGCGGCGGCGCTGCGCCGGCTGATGGCCGGTTCGGCGATCCGCGCGAGCCATCTCGAAGACGACGCGCGCGTGCAAGACCCCTATTGCCTGCGCTGCCAGCCGCAGGTGATGGGCGCCGCGCTCGATATCCTGCGCCAGGCGGCGACGACGCTGGAAATCGAGGCGAATGGCGTCTCGGACAATCCGCTGATCTTCCCCGAAAGCGACGAGGCGCTGTCCGGCGGCAATTTCCACGCCGAGCCGGTCGCCTTCGCCGCCGACATGATCGCGCTCGCGATCTGCGAGATCGGCTCGATCGCCGAGCGGCGGATCGCGATGCTGGTCGATCCGGCGCTGTCGGGGCTGCCGGCGTTCCTCTCGCCCAAGCCCGGCCTCAATTCCGGCTTCATGATCCCGCAGGTCACCGCCGCCGCGCTCGTTTCCGAGAACAAGCAACGCGCCTATCCCGCCAGCGTCGATTCGATCCCGACCTCGGCGAACCAGGAGGATCACGTCTCGATGGCGGCGCACGGCGCGCGGCGCCTGCTGGAGATGGCCGAGAACGCCAGCGCGGTGATCGGCATCGAATATCTCGCCGCCGTACAGGCGATCGATTTCCACGCGCCGCTGGCGAGCAGCACCGTGTTGCAGGCCGCGCACGCGCGCCTGCGCGCGGACGTGCCGCATCTCTCGGACGACCGGCATTTCCACCCCGACATGGAGGCGGCCAATCGGCTCGTCCGCTCGGGCGCGCTGGTCGCGGTGGCGGGTGACGTGCTGCCGGGGGTCGCATGACCGACTGGTTGCAGGTCCATCGCGGCGATGCGCCGCTGATTCTCGCCTTTCCGCATACCGGGCTCGACCTCGCCGATGTCGAAGCCGGTTTCGTGTCCCCGTGGCGCGCGCGCCGCGACGCCGATTGGTGGATCGACCGCCTCTATGCGTTCGCGGCGGATCTGGGCGCGACGACGGTTCGCACCACGATCTCGCGCAGCGTGATCGACGTCAATCGTGATCCATCGGGCGCCTCGCTATATCCCGGCATGGCGACGACCGACATCGCGCCGACGACGACGTTCGATGGCGAGCCGCTCTACACCGGCGCGCCGCCCGATGCCGCCGAGATCGCGCGGCGCCGCGCGCGCTGGTTCGACCCGTACCATGCCGCGCTCTCGGCCGAGATCGCGCGGCTGCGCGCCGCGCACGACACGATCGTGCTCTACGACGCGCATTCGATCCGCAGCCACATCCCCCGGCTGTTCGACGGCGAGTTGCCGCAGTTCAACGTCGGCACCAATGGCGGCGCGACCTGCGCGCCCGCGCTGGGCGGCGCGGTGGAGGCGATCTGCGCCGCGAGCGGGCTCGGCCATGTCCGCGACGGGCGGTTCCGGGGGGGCTGGACCACGCGCCATTACGGCCGCCCCGAGACGGGCGTGCATGCGATCCAGATGGAACTCGCGATTCGCGGGTACATGGACGAGCCCGACGTGCCCGCCCCCGGCACCTGGCCGCCCGCTTACGACCCCGTCCGCGCGGCGCCGCTCGCCGCGATACTCCTCGATATCGTGAAGGCGTGCCTCGCCTTCACCCATGCCTGAACGCGAAGGAACGCCATGACCCGTCTCGACAACAGCCGCGCCATCCATGCCGCGACCGGCACCGATCTGACCGCGAAGAGCTGGCTGACCGAAGCGCCGCTGCGCATGCTGATGAACAACCTGCACCCCGATGTCGCCGAACGGCCCGAGGAGCTTGTCGTCTATGGCGGCATCGGCCGCGCCGCGCGTGACTGGGAAAGTTACGACAGGATCGTCGAGACGCTGCGCCGGCTGGAGGGCGACGAGACGCTGCTGGTCCAGTCGGGCAAGCCGGTGGGTGTGTTCCGCACGCATGCCGACGCGCCGCGCGTGCTGATCGCCAATTCCAACCTCGTGCCGCATTGGGCGACATGGGAGCATTTCAACGAACTCGATCGGCGCGGTTTGGCCATGTACGGCCAGATGACGGCGGGATCGTGGATCTACATCGGCACGCAGGGCATCGTGCAAGGCACCTACGAGACCTTCGCCGAGATGGGGCGCCAGCATTATGGGGGCGACCTGTCGGGCCGCTGGCTGCTGACGGCGGGGCTGGGCGGAATGGGCGGCGCGCAACCGCTCGCGGCGGTGATGGCGGGGGCGTCGTGCCTCGCGATCGAATGCCAGCAGAGCCGGATCGATATGCGCCTCCGGACCGGCTATCTCGATGTCGCGGCGGCGACGATCGAGGAGGCGATGGCGATCATCGAGCGGAGCTGCGCCGACAAGACGCCGGTCTCGGTCGGCCTGATCGGCAACGCCGCCGAGATCCTGCCCGAACTCTACCGCCGCGGCATCCGCCCGGACCTGCTCACCGACCAGACCAGCGCGCACGATCCCGTCAACGGCTATCTGCCGATCGGCTGGAGCGTCGCGGAGTGGGCCGAGCGCCGCGAGCGCGATCCGCAGGGCGTGGCGGCCGCCGCCAAGCAGGCGATGGCGGTGCATGTCCGCGCGATGCTCGACTTCCACGCCGCCGGCGTGCCGACCACCGATTACGGCAACAACATCCGCCAGGTCGCGCTCGACGCGGGCGTGGCCAATGCGTTCGATTTTCCCGGTTTCGTGCCCGCCTATATCCGGCCGCTGTTCTGCCGCGGGGTCGGCCCGTTCCGCTGGGTCGCGCTGTCGGGCGATCCCGAGGACATCTACAAGACCGACGCCAAGGTGAAGGAACTGCTGCCCGACGACACACACCTGCACCATTGGCTCGACATGGCGCGTGAGAAGATCCGCTTCCAGGGATTGCCGGCGCGGATCTGCTGGGTCGGGCTGGGCGACCGCCACCGGCTCGGCCTCGCCTTCAACGAGATGGTCGCCAATGGCGAGCTGAAGGCGCCGGTGGTGATCGGGCGCGACCATCTCGATTCGGGTTCGGTCGCCTCGCCCAATCGCGAGACCGAGGCGATGCGCGATGGCAGCGACGCGGTGAGCGACTGGCCGCTGCTCAACGCGCTGCTCAACACCGCGAGCGGCGCCACCTGGGTGTCGCTGCATCATGGCGGCGGCGTCGGCATGGGCTTCTCGCAGCATTCGGGCATGGTGATCGTGGCCGACGGCACGCCGGAGGCGGCGGCGCGGCTCGGGCGGGTGCTGTGGAACGATCCCGCGACCGGGGTGATGCGCCACGCCGACGCCGGTTACGAGATCGCGCGGGATTGCGCGCGCGAGAAGCACCTCGACCTGCCGGGCATCCTGGGGTGAGCGACGGCGCCCTGATCCGCGCGGCCGACAGCCCGCAGGTGGCGTGGAAGAACGGCGGCGGGGTGACGCGCGAGATCGCGCGCTTTCCGGCGGGCGCCGGCCTCGACGATTTCGCGTGGCGGCTGAGCGCGGCGCGGGTCGATGTGCCGGGGGCGTTTTCGCATTTCGCGCGCGTCGACCGCACGATCGCGATCCTGTCGGGCCGGCTGCGGCTGGAGGTGGCGGGGCGCGCGCCCGTCACGCTCGCGCCCGCGTGCGCGGCCTATCACTTTGCGGGCGACGTCGCCGCGTTCGGCTCGCCCGAAGGCGGCCCCGTGCTCGACCTGAATTTGATGGTACGGCGCGATGCCGGCGTGGGCGTGATCCGCGCGTTCGACGCCGGTGTGATCGACGAGGTCGATGCGGGGGCGATCCTGGTCGCGCGCCGCGATCTGGTGCTTCGCATCGGCGCGCGGACCGTCGCCATACGCGCGCACGACGCCTTCCGGTTCGACGCGCGGGGCGAGGGTGTCACGGTGAGCGCGCCGGTGAAGATCGCCTCGGTGCGTCCTCCGGCCGGATCGTCCTGACCGGCGGGCGCGGGATCAGCGCTTCCCTTTGGCGGCGCCATCGGGCTGGGGGCCGCCCGCGCGCAGCATCGCGACGAACGCCGCCTCGGTCGGCGACAGGCTGCGCTTGGGATGGCGGATCATGCGGAACTGGCGTTCGGGCAGCGCGAGCGGCACCTGCCGCAGCAGCCCCGCCTCGATCCGCCCGGCCACAACGCTTGCGGACAGGACCGTGGCCGCGCGCCCGGTCTCGACCGCGCTGGCCATCGCCTCGTTGGAGGCCACCTCCATCATGACCTTCAGCTTGGCGGGATCGACGCCGAGCCGCTTGAGGTCGTTCTCGAACTCGAGCCGCGTGCCCGAGCCCTGCTCGCGCAGCACCCAGGCGCTGCGATACAGATCCTCTGGGCGGGGCGGCGTGTCCGCCCAGGGGTGATCGGGCGCGACGACCAACACGAGCTGATCGCGCGCCACCACCTCGCTCGTCAGGTCGGGCGCGGGCAGATCGCCCTCGACCAGCCCGAGCGACGCCTCGCCCGAGCGCAGCTTGCGGCTGACCTCCGCGGTGTTGGCGATCGTGATGCTGAGCTGAATGTCCGGGTGGAGCGCGTGGAAGCCGTTCAGCCGGGCGGGGAGCCAGTAGCTCGCGATCGTGTGGCTGGCGTGGACGTGGAGGACGCCCTGGCGCAGCCCGCCGAGATCGAGCAGGCGCGCGCGCGCGGCGTCCGCCCGGCCGAGCGTGGCGCGCGCTTCATCCAGGAACGCGCGGCCGGTGTCGGTCAGTTCGATCCGGCGGCCGATCCGGTCGAAGAAGCGGAGCCCGAACTCCCGCTCGAGCTGGACCACCGCGTGGCTGACGGCGGACTGCGACAGGTGGACGTGCTCCGCCGCGCGGCGGATATGCTCGCGCTCGGCGACGGCGACGAAGATCCGCAACTGTTCGAGCGTCATGGCGCGGTCCGCGCGTGCGCCAGCAGGGCCGCGAGGTCTCGCGCCTGCTGGCGGATTTCGGGGATGGCGATCGATTCGAACAGCACGCCGAGCCGCGCCGGGCCGATCGCGTGCAGATCATGGGCGGGAACGCCGTTCCGGTCGAAGAGCGCGCCGGCTGGGGTGCAGCGCAGCCCGGCGCCGCCGAAGCCCGGCACGATCGTCCCCGCCTCCAGCATGGTCCGCAACAGCGGCGAGGCGGCCTTTGCATAATCGAGGCTGGGGCCGGTGCAGTTGATGACATGCGCGGCCTCGACATCCAGACGGTCGCCACCCGTGCGCGCGGCGACCCGCAGCCGATCGCCGGCGGCGACGATCGCGTCGATCCGGCCGTCCAGCACGCGGAGCGTGCCAACGCGACGTTCGGCGTCGATGATGTCGGCGATGGTGGGCGCCATGCGATGGCGACGGATCTCCCAGCGCCGTTGCAGGTGCCGCCGGAACCGGCGCTTCTCGACATCCGGCAGGGCCAGCCACAAGGGGTTCACCACGGGCCGCATGCTGTCCACCGCCGCGCGCCACTCGGTGCCGCCGCGCAGCGCGGTGTGGAAGGCGTGCAGATAGGCACGCGCCGTCGCCGGCGTGGCGCCGGGCGCGAACACCGGCGCGGCGAGCGTCGCGTGTGGCGCGTGCCGTTCGGGGAAGAGGCCGCGCCGCGAGACGGTGGTGATCCGCCCGCGATGCCCATTCTCCCGCAGCCGCATGATGACGTCGACCGCGGTCAGGCCGGTGCCGATCAGCACGACCTCCTCGTCCGCACCGATCCCGGCGAACACGCCGTCTGCCCACGCATCATGGTGGTAGCGGCCGGTCGCGTCGATCTCCGGCGGGACGCCCGGCAGCCGTGCGGGATCGAAATGGCCGCACGCGAGCACGACCTGCCGCGCTGTGACGGTCCCCCCGCCGGCGAGGGTGATCGTGTACAGGCCGTCCGACTTGGCGCAGGCGATCGCAGTGTCGCGGATATGCTCGGGCGCGGCGGCGCAATAGAGCTGGCGCAGATACAGGCCGAAGATCGGACGGGGGACGAACGTGCCGGGATCGGTCTCGGCGGACACGTTCTCGCGCATCCAGGCGACGAAGTGACCGGGATCATCGGGGTCCGCGCTCATACCGCTCGCGGCGACGTTCAGCAGGTTCTTGAGCGAGGGCGTGGCATAGGCGAGGCCGAAGGCGGGCCGGTCGGTCGGAGCGATGATCGTGCAGCTCCGCTGGTGGAGCCGCTTCAGATTCCACGCGATCAGCGCGGCACTGGCGCCGCCCCCGATGATGACGATGTCGCGAATGGTTCGTACCGGCACGAGGATGTCCTTTCCCTTGGTCGGGCCGGGATATGTGAGCGCGCGGTTGTTCGATCCATGTCAAACATATGGCCATTCCGTTCGATTCCATCGAACGATCAACCCTCCTCCCGCCCGGTTCAGTGGATCGGCGCCAGTCCATCCATGATCGCGGTCAGCGCGAGCGCGGTCTGGAGTTCCATCGCGCTGTGGCCGGCGTTGGTTCGGACATAGGTCACCGGCGTCGCGCCGGCGCGGGCCAGCGCATCGACCAGCCGTGACGCCTGGGTGAGCGGGCAGACCTGATCGAAGCGGCCATGCACGATATGGATCGGCAGGTGCGCGATCCTGTCGATGTTGCCGAGGATGTAATCGGGTTCGAGGAACAGGTGGTTCGCGAAGAAATGCGCCTCGATCTGCGCGAAGGACAGCGCGAATTCGGCATCGCCGAACTTGCCGGGGTCGTCGTCCTGCGGGATCATGTTCGAAATCGTGCCTTCCCACACCGACCAGGCCAGCGCCGCGCAGAGCTGGTGGGCGCGGGCGTCATCGTTGGCGGGCACGGCGTCGAAGAGCGCCTTGTACGCCCCCATCATGTCGTGCCGATCGCGCTGCGGGATGATCTCGACGAACGCCTTCCACTCGTCGGGATAGGCGATGTAGCTGCCGGGTGCGGTCAGCGCGAACGGCGCGTCGGCGAACGTGGCGGCATTGCCCTGGTACATATATTCGAGGTCTTGCCGCGCGCCGATGAAGATGCCGCGCAGCACCAGCGACGCGACATGGTGCGGGTGCCGGATCGCATAGACAAGCGCCAGCGTGCTGCCCCAGCTCCCGCCGAACACGTGCATCGGCCCGGTGATGCCGAGCGCGTCGCGCAAGGCGTTGATGTCCGCGACGAGATGGTCGGTCGTGTTGCGGACCAGCGCCACGGCGGGCCCGGCCTGCGCGACGGTGGGCGTGCTCTTCCCGCAGCCGCGCTGGTCGAACAGGATCACGCGGTAGCGGGCGGGATCGAAGAAGCGCGACATCACCGGCGCGCAGGCGCCGCCCGGCCCGCCATGCAGGAACATCACCGGCTCACCGGCGGGATCGCCATATTCTTCCCAGTAGAGCGTGTGATCGGGCTCGTGATCGACCTGGAGGAACCCGCTGCGGTTCGCCGCGCGCTGGGGATATTTCCAGGCGTCGCCGATGGTGCTCGCGGTCTGGAGTTCCGATAGATCGATCATGCCCGCACCATCCCGTCGCCACCCCACCGAAGCCTCGCGCTTCGTCATCATGCCGCTTTGCCCGAGGTCGATGCGCGGCATCAAGAGCGGCGCACACACGCGGCGATGCGTGTGTGCGCCGCCCGGCGCGCGGACGTTCGATCAACCCGCCTCGGCCATCCACTGCACCGCGTCTTCGCCCGCCGCGATCCTGAGCGGCGCGCCGGCCTCCGTGGCCGCGTGCCAGACCGCCTCGGCGACATCGCGCGGGTGCGTGACCGGCCCCGTATCTTGCTGGAAATTGGCGATCATGGTTTCGATGAGCGGCTTGTAGTCGGGGTTATCGAGCCCGCGCAGATGCGGCATCGCATTGGTGCCGAAGCGGGTTTCCGGCGCGCGCCCGGGAAGGACGATGTGGACGCGCACGCCGAACGGCTCCATTTCCGCCGCGAGCGATTCGGTCAGCGCGTTCACCGCCGCCTTGCTCGCGCGGTAGGTGCTGATCAGCGGCAGCGGCTTGAGCGTCGCCGACGACGTGACGTTGATGATGGTTCCGCCACGGCGCTCGCGGAATGCGGGCAGCACCGCCTGCATCATCGCCAACGTCCCCAGCGTGTTGGTTTCGAACAATCGGCGCGCGGTGTCGGGGTCGATCAGTTCGAGGGGCACGGCGGCACCGAAGCCCGCGTTGTTGACGAGGACGTCGATGGCGCCCGCCTGCCGCAGCGCGCCGGCGATGCTGGCGGGGTCGGTGACGTCGAGCGGGAGGACGGTGAGCGCGTCGGACGGCGGCAGGAGGTCCGCCTTCGGGTCGCGCATCGTGGCGATGACCTTCCAGCCGCGTTCGAGGAACAGCTTCGCGGTTTCGAGGCCGAAGCCGGACGAGCAGCCGGTAATCAGGACAGTGGGCATGAAAAACTCCGTGAAGGATTGCGGGTGCCACGAAGGTGGCCATCGCGACCAAGACCGTCTATGGTCGGCAATCCCGAATGCGTTGGTGATAGTCCTGATATGATCGTCGATCCGCTTGCCGAGATCGTGACCCTGCTTCAGCCGTCCGCGAGCTTCTCGAAGCTGGTCGAATATGCCGGGCGCTGGCGCATCCGCCGCGATGTCGAGGGCAAGCCGGTCTTTTTCGCCGTGCTGGAGGGCGCGTGCCGGCTGGTCGGCGCGGGGCGATCGTCGATCATCGTGCGCGCGGGCGATTTCGTGCTCTCACCATCGATCGACAAGCAGGTAATCGAGAGCATCGACGCACCGGCGCACGGCATCGACATGGTGCCCGCCGAAATCGGCGAAGGTCGGTACCGGGTGGGGCCGGCGGACGCGCCGGTCAATCTCAGGATGCAGGTCGGCTTGTGCAGCTTCGCGTCGCCCGACGCGGCTCTGCTCGTCTCGCTGCTCCCCGCGATCGTCGTCGCGCGCGGCGAGCCACGGCTCGCGCAGTTGCTGCATCTGGTCGGCGACGAGACCCGCCAGTCCCGGCCGGGGCGTGAGCTGGTGCTCGAGCGCCTTCTCGAAGTGCTGCTGATCGAGGCGCTGCGGTGCGGGTCCGACACGGTGCCCGTGCCGAGCCTGGCGCGCGGCCTTGCCGACGATCGCCTTGCCGCCGCGCTGCGTGCGATCCATGCGCGGCCGGAGCATGGCTGGACGGTCGCCGCGCTCGCCGCCGAGGCCGCGATGTCGCGATCAGCCTTCTTCGCGCGCTTCAGCCGCGTCGTCGGGCTGCCGCCGATGGGATATCTGGTCGCCTGGCGCATGGCGCTCGCCAAGCGCCTGCTGAGCACGCGCGACCTGGCGATCGAGGGCGTCGCCGCGCGGGTCGGCTACGGCTCCGCGAGCACGTTCAGCACCGCCTTCACACGCCACGTCGGAACGCCGCCGATGCGCTACGCGCGGACGGCGGCGCGCTGACCGCGCGGGCTTTCCGGCGGGTCCGGGAGGCCGCCATTGCAGGAACGCGTCGCGACGATTAGCGCTGGCTTCCCAACCGATAGGAAGATGCTCGGCATGCTCACCAAGCGCAGATTTCTGGGAATGCTGATGGCGGGGGTGGCGCTGCCGCTGATCGACCCCGTGATCGCCCACGCCGCCACCGGTACCGCCGACGAGGACGCCCGGCTGCTGCGCTTTCTCGACGCCGCGTTCGATGCCAGCGTCGCGCTCAGCCCCCAGACGCAGACCAGCCTCGGCCTCAAGACCAATTACGACCGGCTCGACGACTATACCGACGCCGCCGCGCAGCGCGCGCAGGCGCTGGAGGAGGCGCAACTCGCCGATCTGCGGCGCAGCTTCGCGGTCGATCGGCTCGGCCCCGGCGCTCGGTTGAGCTACCGTCTGTTCGAGGCGCAGGTCGCCACCGACCGGCGGCAGTTCGCGTTCCGCGATTATGCCTTCCCGGTCTCCACCAACGGCAGCCCGGCCGGCGACATTCCGGTGTTCCTCATCAACCAGCACCGCATCGACACGGTGGCGGACGCGCACGCCTATGTCGCCCGGCTGCGCGATTCGTTGCGGGTGATGCGCGAGGTTGCCGCGACCATGCGCAAGCAGGCGGCCAAGGGGATCGTGCCGCCCAAGATGGTGTTCGCCCCCGCGCGGGGCGACGCGCGCCAGGTCATCACCGGCGCGCCGTTCGATGGCGGCGCGGACAGCAGCCTGCTCGCCGACTTCCGGGCGAAAGTGGGCAAGCTCGCTGCGCCCCAGGCGGTCAAGACGGCGCTGATCGCCGACGCGGTCGCGGCGCTGAAGGGGCCGTTCCGCGAGGGGTTCGACGTCCTGTTCGCCGCGCTCGACGAGATCGAGCCGCGCGCCAAGGGCAATGACGGCGCGTGGAGCCTGCCGGGCGGCGACGCTTATTATCAGGCGCGGCTCGCCTATTACACCACCACCGACATGACCGCCGAAGAGATCCACCAGCTCGGGCTCGATCAGGTGCGCTCGATCCATGCCGAGATGACCGCGGTGATGGCGCGGGCCGGCTTCGCCGGATCGTTGCAGGATCTGTTCGCGGCGCTGCGCACCGACCCCAGGTTCAAATATCCCAACACCGATGCCGGCCGGCAACTCTACCTCGCCGATGCGCGCGCCGCGATCGCGCAGACGATGGCGGCGGCGCCGCGCTTCTTCCGCCGTCTGCCCAAGGCGCCGCTGGAGGTGCGCGCGGTCGAGACGTGGCGGCAGGAGACCGCCGCGGTGGCCTTCTACGACCAGCCCGCGCCTGATGGTTCGCGGCCGGGCATCTTCTACGTCAACCTCGCCGACATGACGCAGGTGCAGAAGACGCAGGTGGAGGGCATCGCGCATCATGAGGGCGCGCCCGGCCACCACTTCCAGATCGCGCGGGCGCAGGAATTGACCGGCGTGCCCAAGTTCCGCCGGTTCGGCTATTACGGCGCCTATACCGAGGGCTGGGGCCTGTATTCGGAACGGCTGGCGAAAGAGATGGGCGCCTATGCCGATCCCTATTCGGAACTGGGGATGCTCGCGCTCCAGGTATGGCGCGCCTGCCGGCTGGTGCTCGACACGGGGATGCACGCCAAGCGCTGGAGCCGTGACCAGGCGATCGCCTATTTCACTGAGAACGCGCCGCTGTCCGCGCGCGACGTGGTCAAGGAGGTCGATCGCTACATCAACAATCCCGGCCAGGCGACGAGCTACATGGTCGGGCAGCAGCGGATCGCGGCGTTGCGGCGCAAGGCGGAAGCCGCGCTGGGGACGCGGTTCGACCTGCGCGATTTCCATGAGGTGGTGCTGGCGCAGGGCGCGCTGCCGCTCGGCGTGCTGGCCGAACAGGTCGATGCGTGGATCGCCGCCACTTGACTCAGGCGCCGCTGAGCCGTCGCCGCGATGGGCGGCGGACACGGCGCGCGGCGAACAGCACGCCGGCAAGCCCCGCGAGCGAGGTCGCCGCGCCGGCGAGCGCGACCACCGGATAGCCGAGCCCGGCGGCGATCACCCCGCCGCCCAGCGCCGCGCCGAACGCGTTGCCGAGATTGAACGCGCCGATGTTGACCGATGCGGCGAGGTTCGGCGCATCCGCCGCCGCCGTCATCACCCGTACCTGGAGCGGGGGGACGAGCGCGAAGCTGGCCACGCCCCACAGGAAGATCAGGATCGCCGCAGCGCCGGCGTGCGGCATGAGCATCGCGAAGGCGGCGAGGATCAGCGAGAGCGACGCCATCGTGACGATCAGCGTGCGATCGACCGAATGATCGGCGAACTTGCCGCCCAGCCAGTTTCCGGCGGTGAGGCCGAGGCCGTAGAGCACGAGCATCGCCGTCACGAAGCCGAGCGAGGCATGCGTGGCCTCGCGCAAGATCGGGGCGATGTAGGTGAAGACGGTGAACATCGCGCTCGACCCGACCACGGTGAGCGCGAGCGCGCCGAGCACCTTGCCGCGCGCGAGCACGCGGAGTTCGGCCATCGCGTCGCCCCCCGCCGGCGCGGGCAGGCTGGGCAACGTCAGCCGCAGCGACACCATCGTCACCACGCCCAATGCGGCGATGCCCCAGAAGGCGGCGCGCCAGCCGAGATGTTCGCCCGCCCATGTCGCCAGCGGAACGCCCGCGACATTGGCGATCGTCAGCCCCATGAACATCGCCGCGACCGCGCTCGCCCGACGGTGGGGCGGGACGAGGCCGGCGGCGACGATCGAGCCGATTCCGAAAAAGGCGCCGTGGTTGAACGACGTGACGACGCGCGCCGCCAGCAGCATGCCATAGCCGGTCGACAGCGCCGCCAGCAGGTTGCCCAGGGTGAAGACGCCGGCGAGCCCGATCAGGAGCGCGCGGCGCGGCACGCGGCCGGTGGTGAGCGTCATCAGCGGCGCGCCGATCATCACGCCCAAGGCATAGGCGCTGATCAGCAGCCCGGCGGCGGGGATCGAGACGCCGAGATCGCGCGCGATCACGGGGAGCAGCCCCATCGGCGCGAACTCCGTCACGCCGATGCCGAATGCGCCGACCGACAAAGCGATCAGCCCGGGGTTGAGCTTCATCGCCATCGCCTCAGACCAGCGCCGGGGCGAGGCGGGCGAAGCCCTCCTGCTGGCGATATGGGGTGATCGGATAGGCGGGCAACACCGCGCTCGCGGTGTCCAGCGCGGCGATCTGCGCAGGCGTGAGCGATCAGCCGACCGCGCCGAGATTCTGCCGTAGCTGTTGTTCGTCGCGCGCGCCGAGGATCACCGAGGAGACGGTCGGGCGCCGGAGCAGCCAGTTGATCGCGATCTGTGGCACGGTCTTGCCGGTCTCCGCCGCGATCGCCTCCAGTGCGTCGATGACGCGGTAGAGGTGCTCCGGCGCGACCGGGGGCGCGAACCTTTCGGTCTCGTGCAGGCGGCTGCCCGGCGGGATCGGGCGGTCGCGTCCGATCTTGCCGGTCAGACGGCCCCAGCCGAGCGGGCTCCACACCAGGGCGCCGATGCCCTGGTCGGCGCCGAGCGGCATCAACTCGGCCTCATAGGCCCGGCCGATCAGCGAGTAATAGACCTGATGCGCGACCAGCCGTGGCCAGCCGTGGCGATCGGCCAGGCCTTGCGCCTTCATCACCTGCCAGCCGGGATAGTTGGAGACCCCGGCGTAGCGGACCTTGCCGGATGCGATCAGCCGGTCGAGCGTGCCCATCACCTCCTCGGCGGGCGTCGATGCGTCGAAGGCGTGAAGCTGGAGGAGGTCGATGTGCCCGGTGCCGAGCCGACGCAGCGCATCCTCGACCGCGCGGATCAGGCGCGCGCGCGACGCGCCCCAGTCCTGCGGTCCGTCGCCCATCGGCAGTCCGGTCTTGGTCGAGATCAACACCGCGTCGCGCCGGCCGCGAACCGCTTCGCCGAGAATCTCCTCGGACGCGCCGTTCGAATAGACGTCGGCGGTGTCGAACAGCGTCACACCCGCGTCGAGGCAGATGTCGATCAGCCGCCGCGCGTCGGCGGCGTCGCTTTGTCCCCAGGCGCTGAACAGCGGGCCCTTGCCGCCGAACGTGCCCGCGCCGAAGCTCAGCGCGGGTACGCGCAGGCCCGAAGATCCGAGTTGCCGATATTCCACGATGCCGTCTTCCGTTGCTATCTTCGCGCACAGATGGACGCTGACGGGCGGCGAGAGTAGCGGTAGCGCACGCGAAGGATTTTTGCAGTGGACGCAAAGCTGGTGGCCGGTACCGATCGCGCGCGCGAGATGGCGACGTTCGTCGCCGTCGTCGAGCAGGGCAGCTTCTCGGCCGCCGGGCGCGTGCTGCGGCTGAGCCCGTCGGCGGTGAGCCGCGCGATGGACCGGATCGAGGCGCGGCTCGGCGTCCGCCTGGTGCTGCGCTCCACGCGCGCGCTCTCGCTCACGGCGGAGGGGCAGGCCTATCTACAGGCGGCGCGCCGTATCCTCGCCGATCTCGACGACGCCGAGCAGCAGATCGCCGACCAGGGGAGCCCGCGCGGGCGGCTGCGCGTGAGCGCCGCGCTGTCGCATGGCCGGCTGTGCGTGGTGCCGCTGCTGGGGCGGTTCGCGGCGCTCTATCCGCACATCCTGATCGACATCGCGCTGACCGACGCGCTGGTGGATGTCGCGGCGGGGCAGGCCGATGTCGCGGTGCGGTTCGGCCCGCTCGCCGACAGCACGCTGACCGCGCGCAAGATCGGCGAGACCCGCCGTGTCGTCGTCGCGTCGCCGGACTATCTCGCCCGGCATGGCGTGCCGCGCGAGCCGGAGGATCTGCACGGCCACAATTGCCTCAACTTCAACTTCCGCCGCGCCGAGCCGGTCTGGCCGTTCCGCCGGGCGGGGCGGGATTTCGCGCTGTCGGTGCGCGGGAGCATCGAGGCCAACAACGGCGAGACGCTGGGGCAGCTCGCCGCCGCCGGGATCGGCGTGGCGCGGGTCGGCGCGTTCAGCGTCGCGCCCGAGATCGCCGACAATCGGCTCGTCGCGATCCTGGAGGAATATAATCCCGGCGACGTCGAACTGATTCACGCGGTGTTCGTCGGCGGCCCCAACACGCCGGCGCGGGTGCGGGTGTTCGTCGATTTCCTCGCGGCCAACCTGCGCTGAGCGCCGGCCCGAACCCCTGGCGCGGAGACCGCGATCAGATCGTCGGCGCGGGCGCGCCGAGATACGATGCCGGCTCGGCCACCGTGCTCAGCACCAGCTTCTGGAGCACGACATTGTCGTCCAGCCGCCAGATCTTGATCGTGTGCCGCCCCACGGCGAGCGCGTTCAGATCCGCCGCGAGCCGCACGATGTTGTCGCTCACCGTCTCGGCCCAGCGCCGCTTGGCGGACGTATCCTGATCGCCCCCGGTCGCCTCGAGCGAGGTGCGCAGGATCTGAACCGGCTGATCGTCGATCGAGACGCCGATCCGCGAACCGCCCCGGCCCGACGTGTCGAGCGTCGGCGCGAGGTATAGCGTCAGCGTGGCGCGGCCGGCCTTGCGCACGACCACGTCATATTCGAGGCGGACGGCATCTTCCGCGCGCGTCGCGGGCTGGCCCTGGGGCAAAGCGAGCATCGCGCCGGCGGTGCGGCCGAGGTGCGCGATCGGCGTCCAGCGCAGCCCGCCTCCGTCGCGGGCGCGGGTGAATGCCGTCGCATCCAGCGCGATGATGCCGGCGGGCGCCGAGGGGCGCGCGACGAACGTCGGCTGCGGCCGGCGCTGTTCGCTGGGCGTGTCGGCGCCGACCCGGACGATGCTCGGCATCGTCTGCTGGGTGGGATCGTTCCAGATGACGTAGTTCATGTGGACCTGCGCCATCATGCCGTTCCACTTGCCGCCGTTGAGGGTGTGGTAGCGCCGCACCAGCTCGCCGTCGCAGCGGAACGCGGTTTCGACCTGGTCCGCGAAAAAGTTGGCGCGGGCATCGTTGCTCGACGCGAGCAGCCGGTTCCAGGCGGTGCCGTAATACAGCCGGTACAGGTTCGCCATCGCGGCGATCGGATATTCGATCAGTTGATAATATGCGTCGGCTTGATCGGGCCGCAGCCGCGCGCGCACCGCGAGCATCCGCGCCTCCAGCGCGTCCCATTCGGCGACCATCGCGCCGAATTCGCCGCCGTCGAGCCCGGCGGGCGTCACCCCGCCGAGGGGGAAGCTGGTCTCGTTGACGAGCTCGGGCTTCCGCCGCGCGGTATATTGGCTGTAGGCGGTGATCATGTCGCCGATCGCGGCGGCCTGTTCGGGGCCGAAGGTCGCCGACGCCCATTTGCGCGGATAGTCGGCGACCGCGTCCGGCGTCATCGCCTCGGGGTTCCACGCGTGCGCCAGGAAGAAGCCGAGCGGATATTCCATCGGCTTGATGTCACCGACATTGCCGATCCAGATCGTCCGCGCGCCGTGCCGGTAGGCCAGGTCCATCTGCTGCCAGACCTTCTCGATCTGGCTGGTGTTGATCCACTTGTAGTTGCGCGGGCCGCCGACATAATCGAAATGATAATAGATGCCGTAGCCACCCGCGCGCGGCGGCGCGGCGGGATCGGGCAGGCGGCGGATCTGGCCCCAATTATCGTCCGAGAACAACAGCGTGACGTCATCCGGCACCTTCATGCCGTGGTCGTAATAGTCTTGCACTTCCTTGTAGAGCGCCCAGACCTGCGGCGTGTCGCTGGCCGGCCTGCCGGTCACGTCGGCGATGATCCGGCGTTGATCGGTGACGACACGTTCGAGCAGGCCGGTCGCGGTGCCCTCCGCCATCGCCTGATCGCCGTCGCCGCGCATCCCGACCGTGACGAGAGATTCATAGCCGTGGCCATCGCCCTTCGACATCATGCGCTCGATGCCGCCGCGCCAGAACGCGCGGAGGTTGTCGCCGTTCGTGTCGTAATCCCACGCGCCGCCGGTGATGCCGCCGTCCTGATGGCGGTGCCATTCGGCTTGCGCGCGCAGCATCGGCTCGTGGTGCGAATTGCCCATCACGACGCCCATCGCATCGGCCAGGACCATGCTGTCGCGGTCGTCGTCGGCGAAGGCCTTGCCCCACATCGCCGGCCACAGATAATTGCCCTTCATGCGCAGCAGCACTTCGAAGACATGCGCGTACATCGCCGCGTTGACGCCGCCGAACGCCTTGGCGGCCCAGCCCGAAAGGCACGGGTCTTCGTCGTTGATGAAGAAGCCGCGATATTTGACCCTGGGTTGGTCGCGCCGCGCGCCGGCGGGGACGAGGATGTCGCGCTGGCGTTGGACCGGCACGTCGGCGAACCAGTGCCAAGGCGAGACGCCGATCCGCTCGGACAGGTCATAGGTGCCGAACACCGCGCCGCGCCGATCGGCGCCGACGATCACCAGCGCGCGGGGTACGCCGGGGAGCGGGTTGTCGATGACGATCTGGCAAAACGCCTCCCACGCGCCGCGCAGATCGGCGGCGTCGATCCGGCCCGTGCGGACGAGCTGGTCGATCAGCGCGCTGTGGCCGAGGACGCCGATGATCACCGCCGGCCCACGCAGATCCGCGGTCCGTTCGACCAGCGCCGGGCGGACGCCGCTCACGCGTTCGAGATCGCCGGTGAAGCTGGCGGCGACCCGGCGGACGGCGCTGTCAGCCGTGGCATCGACGAACACGGTGGCGGGTTTTCCATCCGCGATCAGCCGGAAGGCCGTGGCGGGATCGGCCCCCACGCCCGCGGGTGCGGCCAGCGCGGACGCCGGCAGGGCACCCAGCGCGGCGCCCAATCCCGCGCTCGCCAGCAGGGTGCGGCGCGACATGGCCGGAACGGTGGGTCGGGTCATCTCGCTCTCCAAAGTCTCGCCGAGGCGCGCCGACCGGCACGGCATCGAGGCGGGGCACCGCGCGCGGTGCCCCGCCGATAACGCGCCTAGAACGTTCCGCGGAGTCCGACGAGCAATTGTCGGCCGGGCTTGTACTGGGTGAATGTGTTGTTTTCGAACTGGAAATACGATCTGAGCGTGGCGTCGGTGAAGTTGGAGAGATTGATCGTCAACTGCGGCGCATGCGGGATGTTGAAGATCTTGTCGAGGTCGAACGCCGAGGAGAAATCGTAGCTCGTATAATCGAAATTATACAGGCCGGCGGCGGGAATGCCGTTCTGCGCGAGGCCGCTGCTCTGCGAGCCGCGGCGTGAGGTTGTCGACACGCGCAGCATGATGCCGTGCTTCTCGTAATAGCCGGTGATGTTGTAGGTGAAAGGCGCGACCCCGAAGGCGACGGCGGCGCCCTTGCTGGTCTGATCGACGATCGTGGCGTTGGCGTTGAAGCCGAAGCCGGTGACGCCGATGTGCCTGGTCAGGAAGTCGAGCGGCTGGACCCACTGGAATTCGAGGCCGTTGATCGTCAGCTTGTCGGGCACGTTGATCTGCGAGGTGATCTGGACCTGCGCCGCGGTCGGCCCCCCGCGCGAGTTGATCGCGATCTGCTGGGTCGGGTTCAGCGTGTCGTAGGTGATGCCATATTGCGCGAGATCGGTGAACGGCACCGTCGTGATGTTGGTGGTGGTGAAGCCGTTGATCGACTTGCGGAAGGCGTTGAAGCTGACGACGCCCTCGCGCCCGGTATAATATTCGAAGCCGAGATCGAGGTTGGTCGACAGATAGGGCTTCAGCGCCGGGTTGCCGATGCCGGCCTGATCCGCCGAGGGCGCGCCGAAACTGACGCCGGGCAACTGCGCCGAAGGATCGGGGCGGGTCATCGTGCGCGAGCCGGCGAGACGCACCAGCGCATGTTCGCCGATATCATATGCGAAAGTCGCCGCCGGCAACCAGTTGCTGTAGTGATTGCGCGTCGTCACATAGTTGGTGATATTGGGGTAACGGCTCCCGTCGGGGAGTGACGCGCCGCCGGCGAGCGTGTTGCGCGGATCGGGGAGCGATACGCGCCCGGTGATCGTCTGGATCGTATCGACGTAGCGAACCCCGACGTTGAAGCGCAACGTGTTGCCGCCGAGTTCCTGCGCGCCGGTCAGCGTCGCGAAGGCGGATTTGACGACTTCGCGGATGTAGCCGCCGCTCGCGCCGGTGTTCGAACCGCCGGTATCCGGCGCATTGTCATGGAAATATTTGTAGTTGGTGGCCTTGGCGAAGGCCGGGAAATCGACCGTCACGAAGCCGGCCGGGCCGGGCATGAGATAGCTCGGCACCGCGCTGTTCGGCGCGAGCGAGCCGCCGTAGGTGACCGGGCCGCTCTGCCCGGCGGTGGAGCCGGTGCCATAGCCCGGGTAGGTCGGATAGCCGGCTGGCGCGGCGCCCGGCGCGTTCAACCCTTCGCACGGCGGCTGCGAATTGGGCGACGACACGAAGATGTTCGGGTTGTTGCCGCATGCCGCGTTCTGCCAGGCCTGGCTGTTGTCGAAGCCGCGGATGAGACGCGAGACGTCGTCATACGCGCCGCCGACCGTGAGGCTCAGCGCCTTGCCGCCCCAGGTGAGATCACCGCGCGCGCCCTTGGTCTTGTTGAGCCGCCGCTCGTCCTGGATGTTGAGGCGCGAGCCGGTGTACCATCCGAAGTTCTTCGGATCGTTGAGATCGAGCGCGCTCTGGATGGTGGGAATGCCGGACCCGTCGTTCGTGTAGGTGACGGTGTTGCCGACGCCGAGCGGGGTGGTGAAGCCGACCGTGGGGCTTTCGCGGTGGAAGGTCGACCGCGAGTAATTGCCTTGCAGGTTGAGTTTCAGTGTGTCGGTGATCTCCCACGCGCCGCCGGGGTTGACGCTGAACAGCTCGGTGGTTTCGATATAGGGGCGGAATTCGTCGAAGAATTGCGCGTTGGCGAACGTGCCGCCGGTCACCGTGCAGCCCGCGCTGCAATCGGATTTGTCGAAGGTCATGTTGGTCGGGATGATCGCGCCGTTGCGCACGATCCACGCCATGTCCTCACGGATCAGATCGTTGTGCTTGTAGCCGTACAGGCCATCGACATAGAAGCGCAGCGTATCGGTCGGCCGCCATTCGGCGCTGACGATCGCGTTGATGCGGTCGCGCGAGCCGCGCTCGTCGGAGATGCGGCCGAGACGCGGAAGCAGCGCGTTGTCGATCTGCTGGATCGTGGCGCCGGGATTGTGGGCGAGCAGGAAAGCCTTGTCGATCGGCGTGCCGGCGACCAGCCCCGCTCCGGCGCCGACCGGCACGACCGCCGGGATCGTCCAGTTGCCGCCGCCTGTCGTGTTGCAGCCGCTGCTCGCGCCACATTGTGCGGCGGTCAGCGCGGGATTGGTATATCCAATCGTCTCGAAGCCGCGCGTGTCGGTGAACAGGCGTTGCCCCGACACGCCGGCCAGAATGCCGATCGTATCGTTGTGCCAGCTCCCGATCATCGAGCCGCGCACGCCGATGCGGTTGTCGGGGCTCTGGTTGGAACCCTGGATATTGTAGGTGAGGAACGGCTTGGCGGTGTCGAACGGGCGCGCCGAGCGCAGATCGACGTTGCCTGCCGCGCCGCCTTCGAGAAGATCGGCGGTGTAGCTCTTGTTGACGGTCAGTTTGGTGAACAGATCGGTCGGGAAGAAGCTGAGATCGACCGAGCGATCGGTGCCCTGCGCGTCGGTCGCGCCCGACGAGGCGACCGCGATCGGCGCGCCGTTCAGCGTCACGTTGGTGAAGTTCGATCCCAGACCCCGGATCGCGACGTTCACGCCTTCGCCGGTGATGTCACGCGTGATGGTGATGCCCGGAATGCGATTGAACGATTCCGCGATGTTCGTGTCGGGGAACTTGCCGATATCCTCGGCGAAGATCGAATCGGTAAAGCCAGTCGCTTCGCGTTTCGCATTGGTCGATTTGGCGAGACTGGAGCGATAGCCGGTCACGACGATGTCCTGAGCGGCCGCATCGGCCGCCTGGTCCGCCGGTGGTTGGGCGATCGACGCGCCGCCCTGCTCTGCTCCGGCGGGCGGCGACGGTGGCGGTGCGGTCTGCGCGACCGCGGCGAAACTCGCCATGCTCGCCCAGGCGGTGGCGCACAACAATGCCGAACGGGCGGTATAAAGACGTGTTTTAGGCAATTTCATTTTCAGGTCCCCTCTTGATTGTCGGCATTTTTGCCGATCAACTTCATTTTACTGAACAAAATACGGTGAAAATGCAGGTTAGCCGGTAACGAAGCGGCCTTATCGAACCTTTGCGACGCAGATCAGATCAAGCCGGTGATGCGAAAATCGGTTTGCGGTAACGACGTATGGAACAGTGCCAACACGGCAGGCGGCGCTAGCGGCCTTCCTTTGATCGAACACGCCAGCGCATGTATCCCACCCGCCACACAAGGCACGAAACAGACCGAGTGTGGTAGCGCTATCTAATGGTGGAAATTTGGCAGTGTCAACCCGATTGGTCTGATCGCCTGAAAAAACTGGCTTGCCCCACACGCGGCAATCGGTTTTCAAACCCGCAGATGATCGAGGATCGCGTCGGCGGCGCGCTCCCCGGCGGGGCGGTCCGAGCGGGAGAAGGTCGCCGCGTCGGCGATCCGTTGGCGCTCGCGATAGGCATCGGGGTCGGCCAGCGCGCGGGCGATCGCGGCGGGCATCTCGCCGACGCTCTCGATCACCTCGCCGAGCGACCAATGGCCATAATCCTCGGACGCGTGCCGGTCCGGCTTGTGGGTGTCGAAGAAGATCGCCGGGCGCGGGCGCTGGATCCATTCGTAGATCTGGCTCGACACGTCGCCCAGATAGATGTCGGCGGCGCGGACGTAGCTCATGTCGATCGAACGCCGGCTGCCCGTGTCGATCCGGATTCCCGGAGAATCGCGAAAGCGCGCGGGCACATCGGGCCGGAGGCGCGCCTTGCGGTGGATCAGCGAGGTGTGCAGCCGCCGTTTGAACAGCATGACGTGCGGCGCGAAGATGAGGTTGAGCGCGTCCTGCGACGCGAACCAGTCGAGCACCTGCTCCCCGTGCGAATACCAGGACGAGAGGAGCGGGTTGAAATGCGGGTTGTACAGGACGGTCGGCTTGTCGTTGTCGAAGAAGCGCGGTGTGGCGGCGAGATCGACCGTGTCGAACTTGGGATATCCGACGATCGCATGCCCCCGTTCGGAGATCAGGCCGAGCGACAGCATCCGGTCGCGGACCTTCTCGCCCGACAGCAGCACCAGATCGAAATGCCTGGTGACGGGCTGGAAGCCCGCCGCGCCATCCCCCGCGCCGTGGGGCAGGTAGATCAGCTTGAGCGTATCGAGCCCGAAGCGGGTCTTGAGCAATGTCGACGTCGTCTCGGGCACCACCAGCGCGTCGAGCGCCGCGAACGCCGGCAGATTCTCGCGGAGGATCGCGATCCGGCGGAACGGCGCGACGTGACGGAGCAGCCGGTCGGCGAGCCGGCTGATCCAGCCGACCTCCAGCGCCCGATGGCGGACGTTGGCGGTCGCCGGCAGGAGCGCGCTCGCCACGCCGCGCTGCTCGGCGCTCGAGGTCAGGATCTCGACATCGACGCCGCGCGCGGCGAGCGCCGCCGCGATCGGGATCGTATGCGAGATCTGATGCGTGGCATCGTGGTTGAAGAGGAAGCCGATCCTCATCGCCGCAGAAACGCGACGGTGGCCTCGGCGGCACGCGCGGCGGCGCCGGGTCTGCGATCCCCGAGCGACGCGGCGGCACGCGCCTCCTGCCGATCACGATAGAGGTGGTGGCGGGCCGGCGCGGCTTCGATCGCCGGCATCAGATCCTGCGGGCGCGAGATCACGTCGCCGAGGTGCCAGTGCGCGAAAGCGGGATCGGCCTTCCAATCGATATCGTACGCGTTGAGAAACACGCAGGGGCGCGGGTGTGCCAGGAACTCATAGACCTGGCTGCTGATGTCGCCGACATAGATATCGGCCGCGCGCGTGTAACTCATATCCACCGACCGATCCGAACCGACATCGATGAGGATATTGGCGGTCGACCGCGAACGCCAATAGGCTTTGGTCCTCGCGCCGCGCCTGCGAAACAGCTTCACGTGCGGCGCCACGATCAGATTATACGCGTCACGCGCGGCGAAATCGGCGAGCATCGGTTCGATGAACCGGCTCCAGGATTGAAGCCCGCGCGTCTTGTGCGCGTTGTAGAGGACGGTCGGACGCGCGGTTTCGAACAGCGGCCCGGACGCGCGCGCCAGCCGCTCCGCAGTTTCCAGCTTCACCAGCCCGACCTCGCGGTGATTGTCCGGCCGAATGTGCTTCAGGGCGAGCATGCGTTCGGCCGACTTCGGCCCCGGCAGCAGCACGTAATCGAAGCTGCGAAGCCGCGGCGAGAAGCCGACCGTGCCGTCGCCCGCGCCGTGCGGCAGATAGATTTTTCGCGGGCGCAGGGTCTCGGCACGGTTTTCGAACAGGCGGAAGGCGGTATCCTCGACGGTGAAGATCGCGTCGTATTTCAGCAATTCCGGCTCGCTCGACCGATAGACCGACTGTTTCGCGAACCCGAAGATCCCGATGCGCTCCACCAGTTTCGCGAAGAGGTTCCGCTTCATGCGGATATACTCGAACGGGGCTTCGCCATAGGCATGGCGAATGCGCTCGAAATGGTGGAGCGATTCCGGATCGTTGTAATGGATCGCGACCCGGACACCGGGTATGCGGCGCAGTTCGAAGGCGACCGCAAGCCCGTGGTAGCATTGATATGGTTCGGCAATAAAAAGAAACGCGATGTCCATTTTCGAACGCCGTAGGGCGGCCATCGCGACGCCGTCAACGGATATGACGCGGTGATGCCGCCGGCCCTGATCCGGCTTCGCGATCGCCTGAACGGCCAGACGCCGCTGCTCCGCACCTTTCGAAACACGGGCTGGCTGCTGATGGCGAAGCTGCTCGGCGCGGTGCTGAGCCTGGCGTATCTGGCGATGGCCGCGCGCGGGCTGCATGCGGCCGGATTCGGCGAGTTCGCGCTGATCCTCGGGCTGGCGCAGGGCATGGCCGCGCTGGTCGGCTTCCAGAGCTGGCGGATCGTGCTGCATTGGGGGACCGCGCCGATGCTCGCCGGCAGGACCGCGCAAGTCTCCGCGCTGCTTTGGTTTTGCGGCGTCCTCGATCTGGTCGCGGGGATCGCGGGATGCGCGATCACCGTCGTGCTCGTCCGCTATCTCGCGCCGCATTTCGGCTGGTCGCGCGCCACCGCCGATCATGCGATCCTCTTCGCGTTCGTGCTGCTGCTCACCGTGCGATCGACCGCGGTCGGCGCGCTGCGGCTTTACGACCGGTTCCGCGACGGCGCGCTGGCGGATACCGCGACGCCGGTGTTCCGCATGATCGGCGCGCTCGTCGCGGTGTCGGCGGGCGCCAGCGTCGACGGGTTCCTGTGGGCGTGGGGCGTGGCGGAGATCGCCACCGCCGCCGCTTATTGGGGACTCGTCTGGTATCGGGTCCGACCGGTCACGACGGGGCTGGCCCTCGCGGATATTGTGTCGGTGCCGCGCGCTTATGGCGGCTTCTGGCGCTTCGGGCTGTTCAGCAACCTCAACTCCACGCTGTCGTCGGCGAGCCAACAGGTCGCGCTGCTCGCGGTCGGCTATGCGGTGGGCGCGGTGTCGGCCGGCTATTTCCGTCTGGCGCACCAGCTCGGGCAGGCGTTGCTCATCCTCGCCGAGATGCTGAGCCGGTCGCTCTATGCCGAGCTGGCGCGGGTCAGCGCGAGCCGGAGCCGGGCCGCGATGACGACATTGCTCGACCGGACCAACAAGGCGGCGCTGTTCGGTGGCGTCGCCGTCTTCGCGGTCGTCGCGATCCTGGGCAAGCCGGCGCTCTATCTGATTGGCGGCGCGGCCTATCTTCCGGCCTTCCCCGCGCTCGTCATCCTCGGCGCTGCCGCGGCGGTCCAACTGATCGGCGTGAGCTTCGAGCCGGCGCTGATGGCGCTCGGGCGGACCGGCAGCTTGCTGGTGATCCGGGCGACGGCGCTGCTATGCCTCGCGGGGCTGCTCGCGCTGCTGTTGCCGCGCATCGGCGTCCTTGGCGCCGCCTTGGCGATGCTGGCGGACGCGCTCGTCGCCGTGGCGCTGCTGCGACGCGCGACGCGGCGGGTGGCTAGGGCCGCACCCCCGTCTCCCTGAGCGTCCGGCGAACGATGCCGCGGACGCGGACCGCGTTGGCATAGGGCGAGTTGGTCGTGCGCTTGACATCGATCAGCGTCACCGGCCCCGCCGCGGCGAGCGTATGGAAGCCTTGGGTGAATGGTGCCATCCAGCCCGGCGCGCGCAGCGCGGGTGAGTCGCTCGCGGCGAAGCGCGTTTCGCTGAGCTCGGTGATCGACAGCAGCCGGATCGCGCCGCCATAAGTCTCGCGGCAATCCTGGACCGGCAGCAGGATCACGCCGTCGCGCACGATCGGCACGCCGCCGGGGCGGGTGCTCGCCAGGTCGACGCGAACCGGGTTGCGCGGGTGGAGCCGCCACGGCCCGGTGAGCCTGTCCGCCCATGCGACATGAAGATGGCTGCGACGCGCCGCCTTTTCGGCGGACGGCGCATAGAACAGCCACCATTTGCCGGCGTGATACAGCGGTGTCGCGTCGATCGCGGCGCCGTCGAGCGGGATGTCGCAGGCTGGTTCCCACACGTTCGGGAAATGCCTGGCGCGGTAGAGCGTGAGCGTGCCGGACCGATAGGCTTCCGGCAGCATCCAGGTTTCGCCATCGGCCTCGAACACGAACGGATAGGAGAGATGCCACGGCGTCTTGAGAACGGTGCGGCAATCGAGCAGCGTCAGCCGCTCGTCATACGTCAGCACGTCGATATGACCGATCCGTGTCCGATAGTCGAAGGCTTCCGCGAACACATGGAGCCTGCCGTCGCGCCATAGCCCGAACGGATCGGCCCGGAACGCGAGCGGCGGCATGTCGGGCAACCAGACGACGGCCGCCGGATCAATCCCGCCGTCGAGGATCGCCTTCACGCTTTGCCGTACGATCGCACAGCGCCATATATCCATCGGGCGCAGCATTCGGTCTCCTCTGATGCCGCTCTCTAAGCTGCGGAGAGCGGTTATCCAAGCGTCCGTCATGCCGCCGCCGCCCTCGCATGTTGAAACGCCATGCCGGCGGCCATATTTCGTCCCGGATGAAAATGTTGTCATCGCGGGCCTTGCTCGCCTGTCTCGCCATCGCGGCCGGCACCCTCGCCGCTCCGGCCGTCGCGGAGGTGGTGGGCGCCGATGCGGCGGCGTGCGGCGACCCGAGCGCCGCGTCGGTGCGCGTCCACATCACGGGGTTCAAGAACGGCGACGGCACCGTGCGGGTCCAGGCCTATGGCTCCAACCCGGCCGATTTCCTCGCCACCGGAAAGTGGGTGCGCCGCGTCGAGGTGCCGCTTCAGGGGCGCCGCGCGCTCGACGTGTGCCTGCGGCTTCCGGGCTTTGGCGCCTATGCGGTGGCGGTGCGGCATGATGCCAATGCCAATGGCAAGTCCGACTGGAACGATGGCGGCGGCTTTTCGCGCAACCCCAAGCTGTCGCTCTTCCACCTGAAGCCGGCATTCGCCGACGTGGTGGTTTCGGTGAACCGCGATGCGCCGACGATCCCGATCGTGATGCGCTATCGGCAGGGATTTTCGATCGCCCCCGTGCCCGAGGCGGCGGCGCGCTGAGCGTCGCCGGGCGAAATCCCGTCAGGCGGTCGCGCGTCAGCCGCCCCAATCGACGATTGGCCAGCCGCGCGCGCGCGCCAATGCGCGCAGCCGGGCGTGCGGGTTCACCGCGATCGGCTCGTCCGCCCATGCGAAGCTCGGCGCATCCGAAACATGGTCGGACTGGAAGCGGATGTGCGCGTCCTCGCGCGCTATGCCGGCATCGGCCAGCCACCTCTCCAGCATCGCCCGCTTCGCCGCGCCGTAGCAGTTCGGGCCGTCGAGCATCGGGGTGATATCGCCCGCCGCGTCGCGCTTCGCACGGGTGGCGACCAGATCGGCGACGCCCAGCCGGTCGGCGATCGCACGGGCGTAGAAGGCGTGGGCGGCGGTCGCGATCACGATCCGGCGCCCCTCCGCGCGGTCCGCCGCGATCTGCGCGCGCGCGCCCGGCCGGATGTGATCGCGCGTCAGGCGCGTGGCGAAATCCTCCGCCAGCCGCGTGGCGGCCGCCGTGCCGAGGGTCGGTCCGAGGATCAGCCGGTGCATCAGTTCCTTGCGCCGGTCGCGGTCGGTACGGCTCAGCGCGACGAGGCCGACGACCGGCAGCGCCGCCAGCCGCCACGGCGCCACCGCCCGCGCCGCGTGGAGCAGGAACGGCGTCCAGGTCGGCAGGCTGGTGATCGTCCGATCGAGATCATAGACGGAAATCCGGACGCGGGGCGCGATCATCGTATCAGGCCACGCACCAGATCGAGATCGGCCGGCTTGTCGACATCGACCGCCGCCAGCCCGAACGGCGATTCGGCCATGCGCGCCCGCACGCCGACGCGGCCGCCGATATCCGCCAGCGCGCGCGCCAGCGTCAGCCTGCCGGTCGCGTACCGGACGAGCGGCATGACGCCCAGCCGCCGCACGATCCGCCAGGGCCGTTTGCGATCCCGCTCGACCTGCTGCCACAGATCGAGCGCGAGGTTCGCCGCCGGGGTGGCGAGCCAGAACAGGTTGCAGCCCGACCAGTCGCCGTCGGCGAAGCGCAGATAGGTCCGCCGCGTCGCCGGGGCGTCGCGCTCGATCGTTTCACGCCGGGCGAGCAGCGCGGCGATGTCGGCGTCGTCCGGTACCGCGTCGAGAAACGTCGTGATCCATTCCGCGCGGAGCAGCGCGTGGTCCGCCGTGGTCAGCAGCAGCGGTGCTCCCGCCAGGGCGAGGCCGCGCTTGGCGCTCGCGCTCGGCCCCGCCTCGGCGGCGGTCGGCTCGGCGCCGAGCGTGAGCGCCTCGCGCCGGACCGCCTCGTCGGCCGTGCTGACCAGGATGCGCGCCGCGCCCGCCGCGCGCACCGCATCGACGACCCGGGCGAGCATGGTCCGGCCGCCGATGTCGATCAGCGCCTTGTGGGCGACGCCGGCATAGGCCGCGACCGGATCGATCCCGCCGCGCGAACCCGCGAGAATCAACGCGTTGAAGCTCATCCGCCGCCAACGTGAAAGACGCGCCAGAGCACGCCCGGCGCGGCGAGCAGCGGGTGACGTTCGCGCCACGGCGTCAGCGCGACGCGGACGCCGGTGTGGCGCTCGATCTTCCAGAGCCCGTAGCGCGCGGCGCCGTCGAACGTGAAGGCGGCCTTGACCAGCCGCGCGACGTTCAGCGGCTTGCCCGCCGCCGCGCGCGTCAGCCACGCCTGGACCAGCCGCCGGCATTCGCCGAACCCCAGCGACGGCACCAGGCTGGCGCCCCGTATATCGAAGGCGATCCCGCTTTCCTGCCATGCCAGCGGCAGCAAGCGATCGTAGCGCTCCGGCGCATGGCCGAGAATCTGCGTCTCGCGGCCAGGGGGCTCGACGCGAAACTCGACGCGGTAGGTCTCGCGCAGCAAGGCTTTCCAGAAATCCTCGGCCCGGCCGTGGCGCGGCCCCAGCACCGCCGCGAACCGCCCCGCGGTCTTGACCGCTTCGGCGACCGCGCTCAGCGTGCGGTGCTGGTCGGCGGGGCTGTGGCTCCACACCAAGGCGCTTGGTTGCGCGAAGCGAATCCAGATCGTCGTATCGAGCAGCACGCCCGTCGCAGCCCGCTCGAACGTGGACAGCGGCATCGTCGCGACCTTGGCGCGGATCGTGCGCTCACCGACGCGTATCTCGTGATAGCTGACATCGGGCCAGAGGCTGCCGAGCACAGCGCGCCGCAGCAAAGAGCCGCGCGCGCGCGGCGTGAGCACGTAGAAATCGAGGATGTCGCCAAGCGCCCCGGTTCGCAGCACCGAGCCGTAGAACAACACCGCGACGCCGCCCAGGCGCTCCGCCAGCACCCGCGCCACCGAACGGATCTCCTGCGGCACCGCCACCGACAATTCCTGTGCCACCAGACTTTGCAGTGCGCTCGTCATGGCACCACGAAATCGATCGGACCCCCGCGCGTGAGGACCACGTCGCCACCGGGATAGGTCTCGCCGTCGAGCACGAAATCCGCGTCGAACCGAAGGCGTATGCTGCTCGTCGTGCAGCGATGATAGCCGAACCTTTGAAGCCACTGCGCTTCCGATCCCGCGAGCAGCGCCGGGAGTGTCGCCAGCAGGTGGCGCGGCGGAGCATCGACGCCGAGCACCTTGAGGCCGGCCCGCTCATGCCCGAACGGACGCAGCCCGAGCGGCAGGCGCTTCAGCGTCGATCCGAGGATCAGGTAGAAGGGTCGCTCGACCCGCACGCCGTCTTCCAGCGTGACGCCGACGTTCAGCCCGCGCCGCCAGCGGTTGTCGGCCTTGCCGAACACGGTCTGCGCGATCGCGGCGGCGAGCGAGAGACCCACCGCGACGCCGCGAAATCCGCCGAGACCGTGGACGTCCTGCGCGATCTCGGTCGCTTGGACGAAGGCGCCGGCACCGAACAGGAACCCGCGCAGATGCGGGGTCGCGGCGGCGGCATGGCGAACCTCGAGCGGGCTGCGCTGCTTGACATGCCCGAGCGGAATGGCGCCGAGCGCGTCGGCGAGCGACCAGGTGATCGGGATGCCGAGATCCAGCGCGAGCGCGTTCGTCTTGCCCGATGGGACGATCGCGACCCTGGGAAGCCGGTCCCGAAAATAGGCCGGCGCAATGCTGAGCACATCGCGGATCGTCCCGTCCCCGCCGTCCACCGCGAGGACGTCGATCCCGCGATCGGCGAAGCGCGCGAGCGCCTCGCGCAAATCCTGTTCGGTGTGGGGAAACGCCCAGTCGAGCGCCCGCGCCACCTCGGGCGAGGCTTGCGCATGCCTGAGATTGCGGTGCGCCTTGCGATTGAAGATGATCCCGACGCTGGTCGCGGATGGTCTCGCCACGTCCGGGTAGATCGCGGGGCGCGATACCGCCGGTCTCGCGGCGGTGACTCGCATGCGGGCGATGCCCCGTGCCAGCAGGCCCTCCGTGCCGGCGGCGCGCGGAACCGAAGGTGCCAAAGGCCCGGTGCCCCCTTGCAATGTCACGCGCTTCATACGTCATGCAACTGTCATAAACTTGTCCGGTTTGAAACCGAAATATGAGTAGTCTCCTCCGTTTCCGCGCGCGGCGGTGGCGCACCTTCATGCACGGTGGCGGCCGGCCGGGGTCGCGCTGGCCGCGCGGACCCGGCGGGCGCGATCACGCCGTCAGGTCGAGCACGACGCGGCCTTCGATCTGCCCCTTGTGCATACGGGCGAACACGTCGTTGACGTCCTCCAGCCGCGCGGTCGAGATCGTCGCCTTGACCTTGCCGGCGGCGGCGAAATTGATCGATTCCTGAAGGTCGAGCCGCGTGCCGACGATCGAGCCGCGCACGGTGATGCCGTTCAGCACCAGCCCGAAGATGTTGAGCGGGAAATCGCCCGGCGGCAGGCCGTTGAGCGCGACCGTGCCGCCGCGCGCCATCATGCCGATCGCCTGTTCGAACGCGCGCTCGCTGACTGCCGTCACCAGCGCGCCCTGCGCGCCGCCGCCCGTCTCGCGCTTGATCGCGGCGGCGGGATCACCGTTGCGGGCGTTGACCGTCACCGTCGCGCCGAGCCGGCGGGCGAGATCGAGCTTGGCATCGTCGACATCGACGGCGGCGACGTTCAGGCCCATCGCGACCGCATATTGCACGGCCATATGGCCGAGGCCGCCGATGCCCGAGATCACCACCCAGTTGCCCGCTTTGGTGTCGGTCATCTTCAGGCCCTTGTACACCGTGACGCCCGCGCACAGGATCGGCGCGATCTCGTTGAAGCCGATGTTGGCGGGCAGGTGGCCGACATAATCGGGATCGGCGAGGACATATTCGGCGAACCCGCCGTTGACCGAATAGCCGGTGTTGCGCTGGCTCTCGCACAACGTCTCCCATCCGCCCATGCAATGCACGCAGTGACCGCAGGCGCTGTAGAGCCACGGCACGCCGACGCGGTCGCCCTCCTTGACGTATTTGACGCCCTTGCCCACCGCCGAGACGAAGCCGACGCCCTCGTGCCCTGGAATGAACGGCGGGTTCGGCTTGACCGGCCAGTCGCCCTCGGCGGCGTGGAGATCGGTATGGCATACGCCGGATGCCTGGATCGCGACCTGGATCATGCCGTCGCTCACCTCGGGCACGGGGACTTCGTCTATGGTCAGCGGCTTGCCGAATTCGCGCACGACGGCGGCCTTCATGGTCTTTGCCATGGCATCACTCTCCTTGGGGTTTTGCGGGGGTTGGGAACCGGGCCGGGCGGCGGGAGGCCCCGGCCACCCGGCGGCGGTCAGAAGAAGCCGAGCTTCTTGGGGCTGTAGCTGACCAGCAGGTTCTTGGTCTGCTGGTAATGGTCCAGCATCATCTTGTGGTTCTCGCGGCCGATGCCGGATTGTTTGTAGCCGCCGAACGCCGCATGCGCCGGATAAGCGTGGTAGCAGTTGGTCCACACCCGTCCGGCGTGGATCGCGCGGCCCATGCGGTAGGCGCGGGTGCCGTCGCGCGTCCACACGCCCGCGCCGAGGCCGTACAGCGTGTCGTTGGCGATCGCGAGCGCCTCGGCATCGTCCTTGAAGGTGGTGACCGATACGACGGGGCCGAAAATCTCCTCCTGGAAAACGCGCATCCGGTTGTCGCCCTTGAGCACGGTCGGCTTGACGTAATAGCCGTCGAGCCCCTCAATCACGTTGCGCGTGCCGCCGGTCAGCAACTCGGCGCCTTCGCTCCGTCCGATGTCGAAATAGGACAGGATCTTCTCGAGCTGTTCCGAGGACGCCTGGGCGCCGACCATCGTCGCGGGATCGAGCGGATCGCCCTGCACCATCGCCTCGACGCGGCGGATCGCGCGCTCCATGAAACGGTCATAGACGCGCTCGTGGATCAGCGCGCGGCTCGGGCAGGTGCAGACCTCGCCCTGGTTGAGCGCGAACATCGCGAAGCCCTCGATCGCCTTGTCGAAAAAGTCGTCGTCCTCGTCCGCCACGTCGGCGAAGAAGATGTTCGGGCTCTTGCCGCCCAGTTCGAGCGTGACCGGAATGAGATTGTCCGACGCATATTGCATGATGAGCCGGCCGGTGGTCGTCTCGCCGGTGAAGGCGATCTTGGCGATGCGCGGCGATTGCGCGAGCGGCTTGCCGGCCTCGACGCCGAAGCCGTTGACGATGTTGAGCACGCCCGGCGGAAGCAGATCGCCGACCAGTTCGGCCCAGACGAGGATCGAGGCCGGGGTCTGCTCGGCGGGCTTGATGACGACGCAATTGCCCGCCGCGAGCGCCGGCGCGAGCTTCCAGCACGCCATCAGCAGCGGGAAATTCCAGGGTATGATCTGCCCGACGACCCCGAGCGGCTCATGGAAATGATAGCCGACCGTGTCGTGGTCGATCTCGGAAATGCCGCCTTCCTGCGCGCGGATGCAGCCGGCGAAATAGCGGAAATGGTCGATCGCGAGCGGCACGTCGGCGGCGGTGGTCTCGCGGATCGGCTTGCCGTTGTCCCAGGTTTCGGCGGTGGCGAGTTCGGCGAGATGCTCCTCCATGCGGTCGGCGATCCGGTGGAGGATGAGCGCGCGCTCGGCGGGGCTGGTGCGGCCCCAGGCCTCCTTCGCGCCGTGCGCGGCGTCGAGCGCGCGCTCGATATCGGCGGCCGTGCCGCGCGCGACCTCGCAGATCACCTGTCCGTCGATCGGTGAGCGGTTCTCGAAATAACGGCCCTCGCTGGGTTCGACCCAGGTGCCGCCGATGAAATTGCCGTAGCGCGCCTTGAACGGCGCCGTGCGCGCCGAGACGGTCTGGTGGACGGTCATATGCCTCTCCTTGGTGTCGATTTATCGGACCAAAAGGCGCCCGCCGGCGCCCGCTGGCAAGCGGCGCGGGAGGCGGGCGGGCGCCGGACGACGGAATTTCGGCGCGCGATCGCTCGGGTCCGGCGCAGCGTGCGACAGTCGGACGCGCACCTGTCGCAGAGTGCGACAGTTGGGCCGGCTTCGCGGGGGCGATGGGCGGCGCGGCGTCAGGCCGGTGAGTCGGGCGGTTGGCGTTCGCGCGGATCGGAGTAAGATCATCGGCGAGGCGCGGCGCACGACCGCGCGCGATAGGATGGAGACTGGATCCGCGATGGAAAGCGTCGGCATCGACTCGGCGCGGGAGGCGTTCTTCGGCGAGGGCCGCCTGCCGGTCGCCGCGGTGCGCCCGCCCGTGCTGCAATCGTGGATACGCTGCGTCGATCTCGGCCTCGCGCAACGCACGTTGCCGCGCTTGGCGCCGATCGCCGACGGCGATCTGCACGTCCTCCAGCAACGCCACGAAGCCTTGCGACGCTTGTGCCGCCCCGAACTCGAGGTGCTGGCGGGGGAAGCGCGCGAAACCGGCAGCGTCGTCATCCTCGCCGACGGTGATGGGATGATCCTCGATGCGATCGGCGACCTCGCCTTCGCGTCGCGCGCCGCGCAGGTCGCGCTGCGCCCCGGCGTGTCCTGGAAGGAGGCGAGCACGGGCACCAACGCGATCGGCACCGCGATCGCCGAGCGGAAGCCCGTCGCGGTGCATGGGCCGGAGCATTTCTTCGCCGGGCATGGCGTGCTGAGCTGCGCCTGCACGCCGATCATGGACCCGCGCGGCGCGATCATCGGCGCGCTCGATATTTCGGGTCCGTCGGCGGTCGGTCACGGCCACGCGCTCGGCATGATCCGCATGGCGGTCGACCAGATCGAGCATCGGCTGTTCCGCCAGCGCTTCGACGATTGCCGCGTGCTGCGCTTCCACGGCGACCCGGCGATGCTGGGCACGAGCCGGGAAGGCATATTGGTGTTCCGCGAGGATCGGCTGGTGGCCGGCAACCGCCGCGGCCTCGCGCTGGTCGATCGCCATTGGGACGCGCTCGATGAGAGCCTGATCGGGCAACTCTTCGAAGAGCGCGCGCGGCACGGCGCGGATCTGGCGTTGCGGCTCAGCACCGGCGCGCAGGCGGTGGGCCGGTGGGATACGCCCGCGCGCGGGTCGGCCGGGGCCGCGACGCAATTCGAAGTGCGCCCCGCCCCGAGTGGCGGGGCGCTCGCCGAGCGCGAGGCCGAACTCATCGCGTCGGCATTGGCGGAGGCGCAGGGCAATGTCAGCAAGGCGGCGCGGAGCCTGGGGATCCATCGCAGCACCATCCATCGCTATCTCAGCCGGCAACGGGGCGCGTGAGCGACGCGTATCGCAGGTGGGCGGCGACCCGGTCTCCTCCGGATCGCCGCGCCCTCGTCCCCGTCGCGCGCCCGATCAGAGCGTGCCCTCGGCGAGCATTTCGCGGGTGCGCTTCAGCGTGGAGAGCAGGGCGGCCTTATAGCCCTGATCGCTGTCGAACTGGGCCTGTTCGGCCTGTTCCTCAGGGCCGTTCGGCATCTTGTCGCGCAGCCCGAGGTAGCAATAGAAGGTGAGGTGAAGCGCGCCCGCCGCGTCCTCGGTCAGGGCGTTGATGATCGCGCCTTCGCGCGGGCCGCTCGCCTGGAAGAAGGTGACCTTGCGCCCCGGTTCGAGCGTGATGATCTCGCGCAGATCCGCGCCTGCGATGGTGGCTTCGCGGACGAAGTGGGTCCGGCTTTCCTCGGTCACGTCGCAGCGGGTGCACAGGCCCGGCGGCAGGAAGAGCCGGGCGTCGCGCGCCTTGCGTTCGAGGCCTTTCCAGATCTGATCGCGGGTCAGCCTGGGCTCGCCGTGCGGGTTCACGGGGACGGTCGCGGTCGAATAGATCATGTCGATGGTCCTTTTCGTTCGGGGGATGATGGCGGCTCAGCCGGCGATCTGCCGGACATAGTCGCGGTACGAGCGCAGCGGTCGGCCGAGCATCGCGGTGAGCCGGTCGGCATCGCCCGGCTCGGGGAGCATGCCGTCGCTCAGGAAGCGCTCGGCCATCAGGCGCATGTCGAACGCCATCCAGCCCGGCATGAACTGGCGCAGGTTCTGCTCGAACGCGGCGGTGTCGTCGCCCGGATAGGCGATCGTGCGGCCGAGAACCTCGCTCCAGACGGCGGCGGCGCCCGCGCCGGTCAGCGTGTCCGGCCCGACCAGGTTGATGCGATCGAGCGGCAGCGGCGTGGCCGACCGTTCGCGGCGGATCAGCGCGAGCGCGGCGATCTCACCGACGTCGCGCGCGTCGATCATCGCGAGGCCGCGCGCCCCGATCGGCATCGGATAGATGCCGTAGCCGGTGACCACGTCCTTGATCGTGAGCTCATTGTCCATGAAATAGGCCGGGCGCAGGATGGTGGCGCCCATGCCCATCCGCTCGATCATCCGCTCGACGCCGAACTTGCCCGCGAAATGGGGCACGTTGACGTAGAGGTCGCTGTGGATCACCGAGAGATAGACGATCCGCTCGATCCCCGCCTCGCGCGCGACGTTGAGCGCGACCAGCGCCTGGGTGTATTCGTCGGCGACGACACCGTTCAGCAGGAACAGCGTGGACACGCCGGCCATGGCGGCGCGCACGGAGTCCACGTCGAGCAGATCCCCCTGGACGACATCGACACCGGCGGTGAAGCCGGCCTTGGCGGGATCACGGACGAGCGCGCGCACATCAGCGCCGCGGCTGACGAGCTGTTCGACGACGTTGCGCCCGACAGTGCCGGTCGCGCCGGTTACGAGAATGGTCATGAAGGTCACTCCTTGAGAGGGTCGTTCAGGTTTGGGCCGGTTGGCTTGCCCCCAAATTAGAGATCCACAATCGTGCCGGTAGCCGGTAGATTTGGACGTACCGTCTCACAGGTGGAACATATGGACCTTCTCGCCCTCGCCGATTTCAACCTCGTCGCCCGTCATGGCGGGTTCGGAAAAGCCTCCCGGGCGGCCGGGCGCCCCAAGGCGACGCTGTCCCGCCGTGTCGCGGACCTGGAGGCCGGCCTCGACCTCCGCCTGTTCGAGCGCGGCGCGCGCGCGCTCAAGCTGACCGAGGAAGGGCGCGCGCTGTTCGAGCGGACGGCCCAGTTGCTGAGCGAACTCGACGAGACGGCGGCGGCGATCGCCTCGGGCGGACACAGTCCGCGCGGGCGCCTGCGGATCAGCGCGCCGCTGCTCTTCTCGCAGACCGCGATGGGGAAGCTGGCAGCGGGCTTCGCGCTGAAATATCCCGAGGTTCGGCTCGAGGTCACGACCGAGGACCGCCCGGTCGACATGATCGAGGAGGCGTATGACCTCGTGATCCGGGTGAACCCGGAACCCGATGACGGTCTGGTAGGGCGAATCTTCCTGCGCGACCGGCTCGTCGTGGTGGCAGGCCCGGGGCTCGTGCCGCAGGCGGACGGTGCGCCCGTCCCGGCGGTGGTGCGCGGGGCCGCCGAACCGGTCGGCGCCTGGGACATCACGACCGCGACGGGCCGCGCGAAGATCGCCGTCCGCCCGGTTCTGAGCCTGTCGTCGCTCGTGATGGTGCGCGATGCGGTGCGGACGGGATTGGGCGTCGGCCGCCTCCCGATATCGCTCGTCAGCCATGATCTCGCGGAGGGCAGGCTGGTGCATCTCGGCGACGCCGATGCGCCGGAGATCGCGCTGTGGGCGCTCTATCCGACACGCCGCCTGCTGAGCGCGCGCGTGTCGGCGTTCCTCGACTATCTGAAGGACGCGTTCCCGCATGGGACGCCCGACGAGCTCGCCGCCTATCTTCGGCAGTAGCGGCCGTTTTTCACGGCCTGCCCCGCATCAGCGCGCGGGCCGCGCCGGCTGTCAGATCGCCCTGAAGGGATAGGGCACGCGCGCCTTGCGGATCGGGTTGAGATCGAGCGAGCGCGTGATCGGGGGCAGCGAGCGATCGGTGCAATCGGTGCGCTCGCAGAGGTGACAGGCCGGCCCGATCCGGGTCACGCCCGCCGAAGCGTCGCCGTAGCCGATGCGCGCGGCGTGCTTCGCCTCGCAGCCCAGCACGATCACAGCCGGCTCGCGACCCTCGCCGCGCATCACCGCGCGCGCCCAGGTCAGATAGGAGGCGCCGTCCGGCATCTCGACCCGGTCGGTGACGGTCTCGCCCAACCGGCGGAAGGCGCGATGGACACGCCAGCGCGGACACCCGCCACCGAAGCGCGCGAGCGGCATCGTCTCGCCGGAGAACCGCTTGGCGACGTTGCCCGCCGTGTCGAGCTTGAGCAGGAACAACGGCACGCCGCGCGCGCCCGGCCGGTCGAGCGTCGTCAGCCGATGCGCGGCCTGCTCGTACGAGACGCCGAACCGCGCAGTCAGCAGGTCCATATCGTAACGGCTCGCCTCGGCGGCGGCATGGAAGCGGCCATAGGGCATCACGATCGCCGCGGCGGCGTAGCTGGTCAGCGTCTGTTGCGCCAAACCGCGCGTCTCGCCGTCGGGCGCGTCGGCGGCGGCGGTCGCGGCGGCGAGCTGCCCGGAAAGATCCTCGAGCGCGAGCCGGCTCGCGATCTCGAACAGCCGGTCCGAAGCCGACAGCGTCTCGGCGAGCATCAGGCGGCGGCGGTGATAGTCGTAATGCCGGATCGCATCGCCCAGCACCTCGCGCCCGACGATCCGCACCGCGACGCCATGATCGTCGCGCAACCGCCGCGCCATCGCCTCTCGCACGGCATCGGGATCGTCCCCCAGCGCGGCCGAGATCGTCTCGGCCGCCGCATCGAGGTCCGCGAAGTGATTGCGCCGCGCGTCGAGCCAGTCGCGCAGCCGGGCGAGCGGTGACGCGACGCGCGTGCCGGCCAGCCCCGCCGATTCGACGCGTTCGGGCATCTGCCGCAAGTCGGCGAGCGCGCGGTAGAGCCGCGTCACCGCCTCAGCGACGCCCGGATAATTTTCGGCGACCTCGAGCACCTCCTGCCGGGGCACGCCGATGTCGCGGACCAGCGCGTCGGCGAAAATCTCGTGCAGGTCGCTCGACGACGCCTCGTTCGCCGCCGCGACGAAGCCGCGCATGTCGATGTCATAGGTGTCGGCGAGGCGGAGCAGCATCTGTGCGGTGAACGGCCGCTGGTTGCGTTCGAGATGGTTGAGATAGCTCGGAGAGACGCCGAGTTCCTCGGCCATCTGCGTCTGGTTGAGGCCGAGGTCGCGGCGCAGCAGCCGCAAACGCGGGCCGAGATAGAGCTTGCGGTCGCCTGCCGGTGCCATGAGCATTTCTGTCATGGTGTGACAAACAATTCAAGTCACGCTTTGTCTGGTCGTCACTCTGCGTCCTTCATCGCGCCCGCCGAGCGGGGCATGACATGGTCAACAACCCGCGAGGACGCTCATGACCTACCAAAGCCTTATCACCGACACCCGCCGCATCATCGCCGCCAACGGACCGGGCTGGGACGGCATTTCGGGCGAGGCGGTCGCGCGGATGCGGCTCCAGAACCGCTTCCAGACCGGGTTGGATATCGCGCGCCATACCGCGCGGATCATGCGCGACGACATGGCCGCGTATGACGCGGACCCGGCGCGCTACACCCAGTCGCTCGGATGCTGGCACGGCTTCATCGGCCAGCAGAAGCTGATCGCGATCAAGAAGCATTTCGGCTCGACGCGCGGCAAGTATCTGTACCTGTCGGGATGGATGGTCGCGGCGCTGCGGTCCGACTTCGGCCCCTTGCCGGACCAGTCGATGCACGAGAAGACCAGCGTTCCCGCGCTGATCGAGGAACTCTACACCTTCCTCAAGCAAGCCGACGCGCGCGAACTGGGGCTGCTGTTCCGCGATCTCGACGCCGCGCGCGATGCCGGCGACGCGGCGAAGGCGGCCGAGATCACCGCGAAGATCGACGGTTTCGAGACGCATGTCGTGCCGATCATCGCCGATATCGACGCAGGCTTCGGCAATGCCGAGGCGACGTATCTGCTCGCGCGCAAGATGATCGAGGCGGGCGCCTGCGCGCTCCAGATCGAGAATCAGGTCTCCGACGAGAAGCAATGCGGGCATCAGGACGGCAAGGTCACGGTGCCGCACGAGGACTTCCTCGCCAAGATCCGCGCCTGCCGGTACGCCTTCCTCGAACTCGGCGTCGAGGACGGCATCATCGTCGCGCGCACCGATTCGCTCGGCGCGGGGCTCACCAAGCAGATCGCCTTCTCGAACGAAGCGGGCGATATCGGCGATCAGTATAACGCGTTCCTCGATTGCGAGGAGGTGACCGATGTCACCACCTTACGCGGCGACGTGGTGATCGAACGCGACGGCAAGCTGATGCGGCCGAAGCGCCTGCCCTCGAACCTGTTCCAGTTCAAGGCCGGGACCGGCGCCGACCGCTGCGTGCTCGATTGCATCACCAGCCTCCAGAACGGCGCCGACCTGCTGTGGATCGAGACCGAGAAGCCGCATATCGAGCAGATCGCCTCGATGGTCGATCGCATCCGCGCGGTCGTGCCCGACGCCAAGCTGGTCTATAACAATTCGCCCTCGTTCAACTGGACGCTCAACTTCCGCCAGCAGGTGTATGATGCCTGGGCCGAGGAGGGCCGCGACGTCTCCGCCTATGAGCGCGCGGCGTTGATGAGCGTGATCTACGACGGCACCGATCTCGCGCACGAAGCCGACGAGCGCATCCGCACCTTCCAGAAGGATGCGAGCGCGCGGGCGGGCATCTTCCACCATCTCATCACGCTGCCGACCTATCACACCGCGGCCTTGTCCACCGACAATCTCGCCAGGGACTATTTCGGCGAAGCGGGGATGCTCGGCTACGTCGCGGGCGTGCAGCGCAAGGAGATCCGCGAGGGGATCGCGTGCGTCAAGCACCAGAACATGTCCGGTTCGGACATCGGCGACGATCACAAGGAATATTTCGCGGGCGAGGCGGCGCTGAAGGCCGGCGGCGCGCACAATACGATGAACCAGTTCGCGGCGTGATCGCGACGCGATCACGCCCGGCCGGCGACGGCGAAGCCGCCGGCCGACGACGCGGCTTCGCCGCGTCGCGCCCCAAAAGGAGAAGAGACGTGACCACCGATACCACCGAAATCATCACCCCCGCACCGGCCCGCGCCCGCGCGATCTTCTCGACCGAGGATTTCCAGTTGCTCAAGGCGGCGGTGATGACGCACCTGCAACGGCCAGAGGTTCAGGACAGCCCGGAGTCGGTCAAATACAGCAATCTCTACCACCGGCTCGGGCGCCTCTGATGTTGGCGCAAATGTGGGATCGCGCCGGCCTGTCGGTCGATCCGCGCCTCGCGCGCTTCATCGAGGAGCGGGTTCTTCCCGGCACGGCGATCGCGGCCGAAGCGTTCTGGCAAGGCGCGGCGGAGATCTTCGCGCGCTTCACGCCCGAAAACCGCGCCTTGCTGGCCGAGCGGGACGCGCTTCAGGCGGCGATCGATGCGCGCTACGAGTCCGGCGCGCCGGCGGACGCGGTGTTCCTGCGGTCGATCGGCTATCTCCGCCCGGAGCCCGCCCCCTTCGCGATCGCGCCCGGCCCGGTCGATGCCGAAGTGACGATGGCCGGGCCGCAACTGGTCGTGCCGGTCCTCAACGCGCGCTTCCTGCTCAACGCCGCCAATGCGCGCTGGGGGAGCCTGTATGATGCGCTCTACGGCACCGATGCGATCGGTGCCGTTCCGACAGCGGGCGCATATGACACGACGCGCGGTGCGGCGGTGATCGCCTGGGCCAAGGCGTTCCTCGACGATGCCGTGCCGCTGGCCGACGGCCCATGGGGCGCGTGGCGCGGCGGTGCGCCGGTCCTCGCCGACCCGGGTCAGTTGGTCGCGCGCCGCGGCGAAACCCTGCTGCTGCGCCACAACGGCCTGCATATCGAGGTGGTGATCGACCGTAGCCATCCGATCGGCGCGAGCGACCCGGCGGGGATCGCCGACGTCATTCTCGAATCCGCGCTCACCACGATCTGCGATTTCGAGGATTCGATCGCGGCGGTCGATGCCGAGGACAAGGTCGCCGCTTATGCCAATTGGCTCGGCCTGATGCGTGGAGATCTCGAGGCGCGCTTCGCCAAAGGCGAGCGGACGCTCACGCGCCGCCTCGCCGACGATCGCCATTACACCACGCCCGACGGCGGCACGCTGGTCCTGCCGGGCCGCAGCCTGTTGTTCGTCCGCAATGTCGGCCATCTGATGACCACGCCGGCGCTGCGCCTGCGTGACGGTGGCGAGGCGCCCGAAGGCATTCTCGACGCGATCGTGACCAGCCTGATCGCGCTGCACGACCTGAAGCGCCCCGCCGCGCGGCGGAACAGCCGCGCCGGATCGATCTACATCGTCAAGCCGAAGATGCACGGCCCCGACGAAGCCGCCTTCACCAACCGGCTGTTCGACGCGGTCGAGGATCTGCTCGGCCTGCCGCGCCACACCATCAAGGTCGGCGTGATGGACGAGGAGCGCCGCACCAGCGCCAATCTCGCCGCGTGCATCCATGCGGTGAAGGACCGGATCGTGTTCATCAACACCGGCTTCCTCGATCGCACCGGCGACGAGATCCACACCGCGATGCGGGCCGGGCCGATGGTGCGCAAGGGCGAGATGAAGGCGACCGACTGGATCAACGCCTATGAGGATCGCAACGTCCAGATCGGCCTCGCCTGCGGTTTCGCCGGGCGCGCGCAGATCGGCAAGGGCATGTGGGCCGCGCCCGACCGCATGGCCGACATGCTGCGCGACAAGATCGCGCATCCGCTGAGCGGCGCGAACACCGCCTGGGTGCCGAGCCCGACCGCCGCGACGCTCCACGCCACGCAATATCACCGCATCGATGTCGCCGCACGCCAGGCGCAGCGCACCGGTGAACCCGTCGCCGCGCTGTCGGCGCTGCTCACCCCGCCGCTCGCGGTCGGCCGCACCTGGCGCCCGGACGAAATCCGCGAGGAACTCGACAACAACGCCCAGGGAATCCTCGGATATGTCGTGCGCTGGGTCGATCAGGGGGTCGGCTGCTCCAAGGTGCCCGACATCCACGACGTCGGCCTGATGGAAGATCGTGCGACGCTGCGGATCTCGGCGCAGCATATGGCGAACTGGCTGCTCCACGGCGTCGCCACGCTTGAGGATGTCGAGGGTGCGCTCGTCCGCATGGCGGCCAAGGTCGATGTGCAGAATGCCGGCGACCCGCTCTACACACCGTTGACGCGCGCGGGCGAACCGTCCGCCGCGTTTCTGGCGGCGCGAAGCCTCATTCTGGAGGGAGCGGCGCAGCCGAACGGCTATACGGAGCCGCTGCTGCACGTCTGGCGAGCCCGCGTCAAAGCGACGGCGTAGCGGCCTTGCGGTGCCGGGGGGCGCATCGGCGCGCGGCATGTGCGCTTGCGGCGTCCGTCGGCATCGGTATCGCCCGCGCTGATCGCGCATGCGCGACGATGTCGCCCGGCTGGGCCATAAGGCGCCGCCATGTTTCGGATCCTGCGCGAACCACGCGTCGAGCCGGGGATGAACGGCAGATCGACCTGTTCCTGGCACTTGGTGGCGGATGGGAAGGATGATCCCATCGGGATGCGCGGCACCGCCCCTTCACTCGAGCACCGCCGTCGCGGACGTGCCATGGTCGAACCGGTCGCGCGCGGCCCTGAACGCCGGGGCGTTGTCGATGATCCACGTCCAAAGCGGTATCATCCCGACGAGCAAGCCCCGCCCCAGAAGCGTCAGCGTGTAATCCACCCGAGGCGGAACCTCACCATGGTCGCGGCGGACGATCAGGCCGTCGCGTTCCAGGTGACGCAGGGACCGGGTCAACATGCGCTGCGTGACACCTTCCAGCCGCCTCGCCAACTCCGCGTGGCGCAACGTGCCCGAGACGCCGAGAGCGTGGACGATGCCCAGCGACCAACGGTTGCCGGCATGGGCCAGCACGTTCCGCTTCAGCCCGTCATCGTGGTAGCTCAGCGCGTCGCAGGCCGCCTGCGAGCGGGCGATCACCTCGTCGAAATCGAAATCATCGAGCAGTATCACGCGTGTACCTTCTTCTGCATCCGGGCCGTGCATCGCATCTTGCCATCAGGATCATAAGGAGCGCCAGATGCCGGAAACCAAGACCTTTGCCGCCACCACGCTCGTCATCGGCGCGGGAGAATTGGGGCTCGCCGTCATCGCCGGCTTGCTGGAGCGGAACCCGGAAAGCGCCCGATCGACCAGCGTCCTGCTCCGTCCACCCGCCGCGGAAGGCAAGGTAGGCCGCCAGTTGCGCGACAAGGGACTTCAGATCGTTCACGGCGACCTCGCGACGGAAACGGTGGACGGTCTCGCCGCGATCTTTGCGGGGTTCGACACGGTCATCTGCTGCACCGGGTTCGTCGGCGGGCCCGGCACACAGCGCAAGATCACCACGGCAGTCTTGCAAGCCGGGGTGGAACGCTATGTGCCGTGGCAGTTCGGCGTCGATTACGATGTGGTCGGGCGCGGCAGCGGCCAGGACGTCTTCGACGAGCAATCGGACGTCCGCGACATGCTGCGCGGGCAATCCGCCACGCAATGGGTTGTCGTCTCGACGGGCATGTTCACCAGTTTCCTGTTCGAGCCAGCCTTCGGCCTGGTCGATCTGGAACGCGCCCAGGTTCATGCGCTCGGCAGTTGGGACAATCGCCTGACCGTGACCACCGCCGAGGACATCGGGAGGCTCACCGCCATCATCCTCGCGCATCAACCGCGCATCCGGAACGAGGTGGTGTACGTCGCCGGGGATACATTCTCCTATGCCCGGCTTGCCGACATGGTGGCAGACCACCTCGGCCGCGACGTGGAGCGAGTGCTTCGGGACATGGATCGCCTGCGGTCCGAAGCCGCCGCGCACCCCGACGACGGAATGCGGAAGTATCGTCTTGCCTTCGCGCGCGGCACGGGCGTCGCGTGGGACAAGGCGGGTACGTTCAACGCCGCGCGGGGCATCGACGTGACCGACGTGCCGACATGGCTCCGGCGGAACCATGTGGCTAGGGGAAATGGACACCTCTTATAGTGTCGCGAGGCGACAGGACGGCGGGCCGCGTCAAAAATGGGCGAGATAGCCGCCATCGACGGCGAGCACCTGCCCGGTGACGTACGACGAAGCCGGCGAGGCGAAAAAGAGCACGGCGCCGACGATTTCCTCGGGGCGACCCCAGCGCCCGAGCGCGGTACGACGCGCGAGATGCTCGGCCACGGCGGGGTTCGCGACCATTGCCGCGTTCGCGTGCGTCGCGAAAAAGCCGGGCGCGACGGCGTTGACGGTGATCTGGCGCGACCCGAGTTCGGCGGCGAGCGCTCTGGTGAGCGCATCGAGGCCGCCTTTGGTCATGGTGTAAGCGGCGTCGCCCGCGCGGGCGATCTGGCCGGCGATCGACGTCACGTTGATGATGCGCGCGCCCGCCGGCATGCTGGCGGCAAGACCGCGCGCGAGATCGAACGGCGCGACCAGGTTGATGTCGACGAGCTTACGCACCGCGTCGCGGTCGAGCTCGGCGAGTGGCCTTCGATCGCGATCTCCCGCGGCGTTGACCAATATGTCGACGGACTCGCACGCCGCCAGCAGGCTCGCCGCCGCGTCCGCCTCGCGAAGATCGGCGATGACGATCCGGGCCGAACCGCCGGCGGTCGCGATCTCCCGCTCCAGCCCGGCGAGCCGATCGGCATTCCGGCCGTGGAGGAGGACGTGGGCACCTGCCGCCGCGAGCGCCTTCGCGATTTCCCGGCCGAGGCCACCGCTCGCACCGGTGACGAGGGCGGTCTTACCGTCGAGCTGAATCATCGCGCCTCCGCTTTGGCTCATCGAGCCGATTGAGGACGAGGTGCATGGCCGCGCCGGGAGAAGGCCGCAACACGTCCATACCGGTTTGACTGAACTATCGGTTGGAAGCGGTGACCGCCGCGCCGCCGCAGTCCGTCGAACCTCCAGCCGGCGCTTGTGCGCGCGACAGTGGCGCGATCAAGGTCGGCGCGGCGCGGATGAAACGATCGAGCACGCCGTCTCCCACACGGATCGTGCCCTGCGGACGGGTGGCGCCTTCGATCGTCCGCAACGCTTCCGCCCGGCTGGCGTAGCTGGCCGCCTCGGCGAAGCGCGTGCAGGCCGCCGGCATGGCGGCATTGGCCGCGATCAGCCCCTCCGCCGTCGCCTGGAGCGCTTCGCCCCATAGGCCGAGCGCATCGAGCCACGGCGCGCTCTGCGCGAGGAAGCCGGCGTCGTGGACGCCGGCTCGGATCGTCGCCGGCGCGGCGATCATGCGCGCCGCCGTCGCGCCGAGGGCGGCGAGCATGGCGGTGCGGTCGGCTGGGCTGCCGTCCGCCAAAGCGTCCGTCACGCCGTCCAGCAGTCGTTTGAGCGCGGGCGCCTGCGATTGCCACGGCTGGCTGTGAAAGGTCGGCGCGAGATGTTCGAGATCGAACAGCAGCAGCAGCGCCTCGGTCGTCGGCCCGTCCCGCGACGCGAGTTCGGCGGCGGCCGCGCGCCACGCGCGATCGGCATCATAGTCGCGATCGTTCCAGGCGAACGCGGCGCTGCCGGTGATCGCGACGCGGCTGGGTGCTTCCTGGTTCATCGGATTGGCGAGGATGCCGTTCAATTGCCCGGCCAATTGCGGTTCGCGGCCTATGTAGGGGGCGAGCAGCAACCGCCCGGCCGCTTCCGCGTAATCGTTGACCGGGTAATTGTCCCAAAGGACGGTCTTGCGGCCGAACGCGGTCGCCGCGGCTTTCGCGTCGCGGATCGAGACCGATGGCGGCACGACGTCGGTACCGGTCCACTGTACCAGCACGCGCGGGTCGATCGCGCGGAGCGCGGCCTTGTACGGCGTTTCCTTCGTGTCGGAATATTCGGTCGGCACGATCATCAGCCGCGCGGCATTCCCGTCCCGCGCGGCCAGCCAGCTCAGGATGGTGTTGATGAAGGCGGCCTGCGCGCGCCCCGCCGCCGCCGCGCCCGGTTCGCCGAGCGTCGTGCGGTCACGCTCGCAATTCCACTTGGTGTAATCGATGTCATCGAACGCGATGTAGAAGGATCGCACGCCGACCGCCCGGAACGCCGCGAACTTGCGTTCGAGCGCCGCGATGTCGGCTGGATCGGAGTAACAGACCGACGGCCCCGGCGAGATCGCATAGGTGAAGCGCACATGGTACCGCCTCGCCTGATCGGCGAGCGCCCTCAGCGCTTCGAAGGTCGCGCGCGGATACGGATCGCGCCAGCGATCGCGGGCGAACGGATCGTCCTTCGGGCTATAGACGTAGGTGTTCGCCTTCACGCCGCCGAGGAACGCGAGGTGCGCCATGCGGTCGGCCATCGACCAGGGCGCACCATAGAAGCCCTCGATCGTGCCACGCACCGCCATGCGCGGGCGATCGGACAGCGTCAGCCCCGGCAGCGTTCCGCGCGCGGCGATCTGCCCAAGCGATTGTGCCGCGTAATATAGGCCATCCGCGTCTTGGCCGGCGAGAACGATCAGCGGCCCGCCGCCCACCGTGGTGCTGACGAGCGCATAGCCTTCGGGTGACTCGGGAGCGGCGCCACCGGCTTGCGCCAACGCGCGCGCGACGAGGGGATCGGAACCGAGCCCCAACACCACGCGCGTCGTGCCAGCGCGCCCTGGGCGTTTCGTGACCGCGACGCGGCGCACGCCGACCTTGTCGAGCGCGGCGCGCACCAGATGAAGCGTCTCCGCGTCGATGCCGTCCGGCGCGGCGATGGTGGCAGTGTCGCCGAGGTCGAGCGCCGCTCCCGTCAGCCGCATCGTCTCCGGCTGCGGTACGACGATCGGCATGGTGGTGACCGGCCGCGCGCCGACCGTCACGGAAAGCGCGGCGGCGAGCGCCGTCTGGATCAGCGGGAGAGGCAAGGACCATCCTTTCGAGACACTGGCGGTTCGATCGTCATACCTAACCGACCGTCCGCCAAATTAAATAAAAATGATTGTTTAATCTGCCCGCCCGCGTACGAAGCCGCGCGTGACGTAAATCGCAAACGACGGAACAAGGAAGACGGATGAAGCGGATCGCGGGTGTCGAATTGGGCGGCACCAAATGCATCGTCGTGCTCGCGAACGGGGACGACCGGATCGCGGAACAGCATGTGATCCCGACGCTCGATCCCGCGACGACGCTCGCCGCCATAATCGAAACGCTCGATCGCTGGTGGGGTGACGGTCGGTTCGACGCGCTCGGCATCGCGTCATTCGGTCCGCTGGACCTCGACATCAGCTCGCCCGCTTATGGCACCATCACCTCGACGGCCAAGCCCGGGTGGCGTGACACGCCGATCGTCGCGCCGCTGGCGGCGCGCTATGCGGTGCCCGTCGCGTTCGACACCGACGTCAACGGCGCGGCCTTTGCCGAACGGCGCTGGGGCGCCGGGCAGGGGCTCGATGATCTTGCCTATGTCACGGTCGGCACCGGCGTCGGCGTGGGCCTGATCGTCAACGGTCAGGCGACGCGGGGCCTCGGGCATTGCGAGGCGGGGCACATGCGGGTCGCCCGGCTGGCCGGCGATCATTGGCGAGGCGCATGCCCCTATCATGGCGACTGCGTGGAGGGGCTTGCCGCCGGGCCGGCGATCGCGGCGCGTCTCGGGCGTGACGGTGCCTCGGTGCCGGACGACGATCCGGTCTGGGACACGGTCGTCGAGGCGGTGGCGCAGATGCTCCAGGCGCTGGTGTCGATCGCCGGGCCACGACGCATCTTGATCGGCGGCGGCGTCATGGCGTCGCGACCGCTCCTCATCGAACGCATCGAGGCGCGCGTACGGGCCTTGGTCGGGCGCTATCTCGCGCTGCCCGCCGAGCGGTTCGTGCGTTCGCCCGGCCTCGGCGCGGAGGCTGGGCCGCTCGGGCCGATCGCACTCGCGCTGGCAATGGCGGAGCGGGACCGAACCAGCGCGATCGACACGCACGCGTCACCACTCCCCAACTTTAATTAAAAGAAATTGTAAAACTTATCTTGTGAAGGGATTCCGTTTCGGCATAAGAGCGTCGCACGCGGTGATCGAACGCTCACGGAGCCTGAACACGCCGCACGAAAAAACGGGGAGAGTTCTCATGCGGCAGGTGACGACGACGATTTTCCGGGCTGCGCTGGCGGCATCGACGATGCTTGCGACGCCCGCTTTCGCCCAGGTGAGCAGCGCGCCCGGCCCGGTTCAGGGCGGCGAGGCACCGGTCTCCCAGCCCGCACCGGCGACCTTGAGCCCCAGCGCGCCCACGGGAGCGCCGGCACCGCAGGGCGACGTGGTCGTCACCGGCTCGCGCATCACGTCGAGCGGCTTCACCGCGCCCACCCCGACCCAGGTGCTGAACCGCGACGCGATCATCAAGAACGCGCAGCCCAACATCTTCACCACCGTCGCGCAATTGCCCTCGCTTCAGGGCAGCACCGGAACGACCGTCGGCGCGAACGGCACCTCGACCGGCGTGCAGGGGCTGAGCACGCTCAGCCTGCGCGGATTGCAGCCGATCCGCACGCTGACCCTGCTCGATGGCCAGCGCATCGTCGGCGCGAACGTGACCGGTGTCGCCGACGTCAGCCTGTTCCCGCAACTGCTGATCGACCGGGTCGACGTGGTGACAGGCGGCGCTTCCGCGTCGTACGGCTCGGACGCGGTCGGCGGTGTGGTCAACTTCGTGACCAACACGCGCTTTCAGGGGTTCCGCGCCAACGTGCAGGGCGGCATCACCACTTATGGCGACGACGGCAATTACACGTTCCAGGCCGCCGCTGGTAAAGCGCTGCTCAATGATCGCCTGCACCTGATCGGCAGCGCGGAATACAGCCATGAGGACGGGATCGGCAGCGCCGGGTTCGGCGTGGGGTCCGATCCGAACGGTAGCGGCCCGAACGGGCGCAAATGGCTGGTCGCGCGCAACCTCATCAACCGCGGCATCACCAACGACGGGCGGCCGCAATATCTCGACCGCAATTTCACCCAGTCCTACCAGGCCTCGCTCTACGGTCTGATCACGTCGGGGCCGTTGCAGGGCACTGCCTTCGATGCGGCCGGCAATCCCTATCAGTTTCAATACGGCTCGAACGGCGTCCCGCTGAAGAACGCGGCCGGCACGGTGCAGGGCTGTTACAACGGCCTGTGCGAAGGCGGCGATCGCTCCGGCAACGTCACCAACGGCAACAGCCTGCAATCGGCGCTGACCCGCATCAACGGCTATGGCCGGGTCGGTTTCGATATCGATTCCGACAACGAAGTCTATGCGACCGTCAACATCGCCCAGGTGGGGACGAGCAACATCCCGAACCCCGGCTCGGCGCAGTTCGGCAATCTGACGATGCAATGCTCGAACCCGTTCGTGCCCGCGTCGATCCAGGCGGCATGTACGGCGAACGGGATCACCAGCTTCGGCTACGGCGTCGACAACGCGATCTTCCCGGAATTCGTGACGGTGCACACCAACCGCAACCAATACCGCTTCGTCGGCGGCGCGAAGGGGCGTTTCCAGGCGTTCGGCACGAGCTGGCGCTATGACGCCTACGGCGAGCACGGCACCGAAATCACCGACATCCACGTCTACAACATCCCGCTGATGCCGCGTTACAATGCGGCGATCCAGGCGGTGCGCGGCGCCAACGGCGTGATCACCTGCGCCAATCCGGTCGCCGTCGCCAGCGGCTGCGTACCGATCAACATCTTCGGCGGCCAGACGCCGAGCGCCGCCGCGCTCGAATATGTCGAACCCTCCGCCGGCCCGTCGCAGCACACCCGCCAAACGCAGGACGTGGCGAGCTTCTCCGTCAACGGTGATCCGTTGCGGCTGCCGGCCGGCCCGCTGTCGGTGGCGTTCGGCGGCGAATATCGCCACGAATTCTACGAGGTGAAAGGCGACCCCTACGGCAATGGCGTAACCGCGACCAACCAGAACACCAGCGCCTATCCGGCAGACCCGCTGCTCAACCCGCTCGGCAACAATTGGTATGCCGGCAATTATCATGACGGACGCGGCGCCTATACCGTTTACGAAGGCTTCCTGGAACTCAACGCGCCGCTGTTCGACAGCGCGGCGATCGGCAAGGCCAACCTCGACATCGCGGGGCGCGGCACGCACTACAGCACGTCGGGCACGGTCTACACGTGGAAGATCGGCGGCACGTGGACGACGCCGCTCGACGGCATCCGTCTGCGCGCGGTCACATCACGCGACATCCGCGCGCCCAACCTCAGCGAACTCTATGCCGCGCCGGTCACCAGCAACCGCACGGGCACGGTCGATCCGTTCAACAACCGCACCATCACCGTGTTGCAGACGACGGCGGGCAACCCGAACCTGAAGCCGGAAATCGCGCGCAACACCGAAGTCGGCATCGTGCTGTCGCGACCGTCCTGGGCACGCAACCTCAACCTCTCGTTCGATTATTATCGGATCAGCCTGAAGGGCGCGATCGCGGCGCTCGACGCGCAGACGCAGATCAACCTGTGCTATGCGGGCGTCAGCTTCACCTGCGGCACGTTCAACCTGAGCGACCCGAACAACGCCTCGGTCACGGTGCAGTCGTTCAACCTCGCGTCGATCTTCACGGACGGGTTCGACATCGAGGGCAGCTATCAGTTCCCGCTCGATGGCGTGGGCCTGCCGGGCAAGATCTCGTTGCGCGGCCTCGCGACGCACGTGAAGAACTTCGTCACCAATCGCGGCCTGCCGGGTACGATCCCGATCCAAGGCGCCGGCGTCAATCTCGGCGCGGGCGCCACCCCGCGCTGGAAGGTGCTCGCCAGCGAGGATTGGAGCACCGACGATGTGAGCTTCACGCTTCAGCAGCGCTGGTTCAGCGCGGGCGTGCTGGCCAACGAATATGTCGTCTGCTCGACCGATTGCCCGGTCTCGACCGTCAACAACCCGACGATCGACCGCAATCGCCTCGCGGGCGCGCTCTACGTCGATATCAGCGCGTCCTACAAGTTCGCCAAGGGTCTGCAGGCCTATGTCAAGGTCGACAACCTGTTCAACAAGGATGCCGCGACCGTGCCGAGCGACATCACCAACCCCGGCCTGTACGACGTGATCGGCCGCATGTACCGGTTCGGCGTTCGCGCCAACTTCTGATCGGGCCCCCCCCGAACTGGCCCGGCGCGACCTTCCCGGTCGCGCCGGGCTGTCTTTTGTTCAGCGACGTCGATGAGGAAAAGCCGATGTTCCCGATCCTGCTGATCGCCGCCGATGCGCCGTCCGCCGCCACCCCCGCGATCGAACACACGATCCGCACGATGACGATGGAGGAGAAGGCCAAGCAGCTCGGCAGCAGCGCACCCGCTCTGCCCAAGGCTGGCTTGCCGGGCTATGATTATTGGAGCGAGGGGCTGCACGGCCTTGCGCGCAATGGCATCGCCACGGTGTTTCCGCAGGCGATCGGGCTTGCCGCGAGCTGGGACGCGGCGCTGGTGCACCAGATCGGCGACGTCATCTCGACCGAGGCGCGCGCCAAGTACAACGCCTTGCCGCGCGGTGCCGACCGCCGGCGTTTCGCGGGGCTGCATCTGTGGTCGCCGAACGTGAACATCTTCCGCGATCCGCGCTGGGGGCGCGGACAAGAGACGTATGGCGAAGATCCGTACCTGACCGGAACGCTCGGCGTGGCGTTCGTCACCGGCGTCCAGGGTCCGGACGTCGCGCATCCCAAGGCCATCGCTACTCCGAAGCATTTCGCCGCGCATTCGGGGCCGGAGGCGGGGCGCAACAGCTTCGATGTCGATGTGTCGCCGCGCGACATGGCCGAAACCTACACGCCTGCCTTCCGCATGGCGCTGACGCAAGGGCGCGCGCTGTCGACGATGTGCGCCTACAATGCGTTGCACGGCACGCCCGCCTGCGCCTCGACCGCGCTGCTGACCGATCGCGCGCGTGGCGACTGGAAGTTCCGCGGGCTGATCGTGTCCGATTGCGACGCGGTCGGGTACATCACGACTTTCCACAATTATCGTCTCGATATGCCATCGGCGGCGGCGGCGGCGCTGAGCGCCGGGACCGATCTCGATTGCGGCCCGAGCTACGATGCGCTGCCCGTCGCAGTGCGGGATGGGCTGATCCCGGAGACGTCGCTCGATACGTCGCTGCGGCGCGTGTTCGCCTCGCGCGCCGCGCTCGGCATCGCGTTCGGGCAGCGGAGCCCGTGGGATCGCATCGCGCCGAGTGAAAACGATTCGGCCGCCCACCGCGCGCTCGCGCTCAGGGCGGCGGAGGAATCGCTGGTGTTGCTCACCAACCAGGATCGGCTGCCGCTGAAGCCCGGCACGCGGATCGCGGTGATCGGGCCGAACGCGGATTCGCTCGACGTGCTGGAGGCCAATTATCACGGCACCGCCGCGGCGCCGGTGACGCCGCTCGAGGGCATCCGCGCGCGCTTCGGCGCGGAGCGGGTGCGCTATGCGCAAGGTGGCGTGCTGGCGGAGGGCGTTCCCGTGCCGGTGCCCGAGACCGCCCTGTCCGCGAATGGCGCGCCGGGCTTGCGCGGCGAATATTTTCGCGGCACCGACATGGCCGGCGCACCCGTGCTGCGCCGGCAGGATCGCAAGATCGACTTCGACTGGGATCGCGCGCCGCCGGCCGCGGGGCTCGCCGAGGACACGTATGCGGTGCGCTGGACCGGCCAACTGACGCCGCCCGCGCCGGGTCGATATCGCCTGCGGCTCGACGTGCCGCGCTGCTTCGATTGCGATGGGCACGATCCCGCGCGCGTGTGGATCGACGGCAAGCCGCTGATCACCGACGACGGCAGCGATGAGCATGTCGAAGCCGACATCGATTTCATGGACGCGCGCGCCCGCGACATCCGCATCGACTATATCCATCAAAGCGAGGACGGCGGCATCGGCTTACGCTGGGTCGCACCCGGCGCGGCGCAGCAGGCCGAGGCACTCGCCGCGACGCGCGATGCCGACGTGATCGTCGCCTTCGTCGGCCTGTCGCCGACGCTGGAGGGCGAGGCGTTGCGGCTGGACGTGCCCGGCTTCGTGGGTGGGGACCGCACCGCGATCGAACTGCCCGAGCCGCAACGCCGCATGCTGGCGGCGCTTTCGACCACCGGCAAGCCGCTGGTCGTGGTGTATATGACCGGCTCCGCCATCGCCGACCCGTGGAGCAAGCAGAACGCCGACGCGGTGGTGAACGCATGGTATCCCGGCCAGTCGGGCGGGACGGCGATCGCGCGCATGCTCGCGGGCGACGTCAATCCGGGCGGCCGGCTGCCGGTGACATTCTATGCCGCGACCCGCGATATGCCGGCCTATATCGATTACAGCATGAAGAACCGGACGTACCGTTTCTTCACCGGCGCGCCGCTCTATCCGTTCGGTCACGGGTTGAGCTACACCCGCTTCGCCTACGCGCCGGTCTCCCCCGCGGCGGTGAGCATCGCCGCCGGCGAGCCGCTCGTCACCAGCGTGCGGGTGGAGAATGCCGGCAATATGTCGGGCGACGAGGTCGTCCAGGCGTATCTCGTACCGACGGCGGCCCCCGAGAAGGGGCGGACAACCCCTGAATTGCAGCGTCAGCTCGTCGGCTTCGCGCGCGTCTCGCTGAAGCCGGGCGAGCGGCGTACGGTGCGCCTGACGATCGATCCGCGCAGCCTCAGCCTGGTCGAACACGACGGCACGCGCGCGATCGTCCCGGGCGGATATCGCCTGTTCGTGGCGGGCGGCCAGCCCGGCGACGCCGCCGGTGTGTGGAGCGACATCACGATCACGGGCGCGCGCACCGTTCTGCCGAACTGAGCGCGCGCCACCCCGCTCATGCGCCGGGGGCGATGGTGAAATCGGCCGCGCCGCGCGGGTCGGCGATCTCGAAGCGGACGGTCTCGGTTGCCGGATCGGCGGTCGCGATGATCCGCTTGCCCGCGCCGGTTACCCGCGCGCCGCCATGCCAACCGTGAACGACGACCGCGACCCGCCGCCACCACGGCCGATACGCACCGTCACGCGCATCGAAGCTCAGGCGTAGTCCCGCCGGCCCCTGCGCGCAGCGCAGGTGCTGGCGCAGGAAGCCGCGGCGTGTGAACGCCATCGAGTGGCCATCGTCGGCGTACAGCTCGCCGGTGCAGTCGGCGCCGGGATAGACATGCAGTTCGAGCGGGCCGGCGGGCGTTTCCGACAAGCTTTGCACGAGCGGCTGGCGCGGCAGGATGGTGCCCGCGCGCACGAACACCGGCAAGGAGTCGAGCCGGGGCGTTTGCATCAGCAGCGTCGCATCGCCGTCCCGCGTATCGGTGGAGGGCCAGCCGGTGACACGCCGCCCGCTCCACAGATCGAACCAGCCGCCGGCGGGGAGGCACACGTCATAGGCTTGCGGCGACTCCATCTTGGCGGGGGGCGCCACCAGCAGCGATCGGCCGACGGTGAACGTCATCGCCTGGTCGCAGCTTCGCGCGGTCAGCAGCCCCGGATAATCGTAAAATACCGGCCGCATGATCGGGTCGCCGGTGCGGGCGTTCGCATCCGCCAGCGCGTAGAAATACGGCATCAGCCGGTAGCGTTCCTCGACGAAGCGGCGCCGGATCGCGAGATGTTCGGGGCCATCGACCCACGGTTCGGTGCGCGGCTTGCCCTTGTCGCTATGGTCGCGGAAGATCGGCGTGAACGCGCCGATCTCGAACCAGCGGGTCAGCAGATCGGCGCTCGGCCCGCCGGTGAAGCCGCCGACATCGGCGCCCGCATATGCGAACCCCGACAGGCCGAGGTTGATGAGCTGATGGACCGACAGCCGCAGATGATCCCAGGTCGAGCTGTTGTCGCCGGTCCACGTCACCGCGTAGCGCTGGCCGCCGGCATAGCTCGCCCGCGTCATCACGAACGGGCGTTCGTCGGGACGGAGCGCGCGCAGGCCCTCGAAGGTCGCGCGGGTGTTCTGCATGCCGAATATGTTGTGAATCTCGGCATGCGTCGCGTCGCGCGGCGCGAAATCGTCGCTGGCCACGCGGTGCAGCGTATCGAGCGGCATCGTCTTGGTCGGCGTGTCGAACACCGCCGGTTCGTTCATGTCGTTCCAGAAGCCGGCGATGCCGTCGGCCGCGAACGGCCGGTACAGCCCGCCCCACCAGTCGCGTGCGCGCTTGTCGGTGAAATCGGGGAAGACGGCCGGGCCGGGCCATACCGGGCCGACGAAGGTCGTCCCGTCGGGATTGCGGACGAAGTGCTTGCCGGCGACGCCGCTGTCATATGGCGCATATCCCTCGCCCGGCGCGGCGGCGATATGAAGATCGGTGATCGCCACCAGCTTGATGCCTTCGCCGCCGAGATCGCGCGTGAGGCCGGCGAGATCGGGGAAGGTCTGGCGATTGACCGTGAAGGGACGGTTGCGGTCCTGGAAATCGATGTCGAGCCACATCGCGTCGGTCGGCACATGCTCCGATCGCAGCCGTGCGGCGACCTGCCGGACCTCGTCGGCGGTCATGTAGCCGAAGCGCGATTGCTGATAGCCGAACGACCAGCGCGGCGGCAGCGGCGCGCGGCCGGTAAGATCGGTGTAGCGGCGCACCACCTCGGCGGTGGAAGGGCCGGCGATCAGGTAATAGTCGATCGGGCCGTCGGGTGCGCCCATCGTGATACGGTCGGGATCGACATGGCCGAAATCGAAGAAGGCGCGGTAGCTGTTGTCGAGCAGCATGCCATAGCTTCCGCCGGGGCCGCCCGCGCCGATGAAGAACGGAATCGACTTGTAGATCGGATCGCGCGTGCTGGAGAAGGCGACATCGGTATTCCAGTCGACATAGGTCTGGCCGCGCCGGTCGAGATCGGCACCGGTCTTGTCGCCGAGCGCGAAGATATGCTCGCTTTGCGGCAGCTCCTTGCGCAGCGTGAAGGCTGTGCCCGCGATCGAGACCGGATCGATTGCGTCGGCGGAGATGATCCCGCCGGCGAGGTCGGCGACGATCAGCCGCCCGCCCGCGACACGCACGCTGAGCTGTCGGGTGGTGAAGCCGTCCGCGCGCGGCGTGACCGCGACGCTGTGGCGGCGAACGTCGGATGGGACCGCCCAGCTCGCATCTTCCGGCAGGGTGCCGGTAGGGGCGATGCGGACGCGCAAGATCTGGTCCGTCAGCGCGGTTACCCGCCACAGCACCGCCCCATCGCGCACGACGATGCCGTCGCGGGCGGCGGCGATCACAGGCGCGGCGGCGATGCCCGCGTGCCGCTGGGGCGCCGCGACCGCGACGTTCGCGGACAAGACGGCGAGGGACGCTATCCCGAACACCGTGCGATATCGAAGCATTGGGCCTCTCCTGCTCGATTAAATAAATTCATCTAATCAAGTCTTGCGGGGGCATGTCAACCTGGGGCACACATCGCGAGGCGGCGGACACCGTCCGACAGAAGGGGAGGCTCATGAGCACGTCCAGGATCAAAGCCTATGCGGCGTGCCTGATCGCGAGCGGGGTGAGCGCGCAACTCGCCGCGCAGCAGATCGAATGGCCGTCCTCGCGCATCGCTCACCCCAAGCAGGCGACGATCGGCCCGTACAACGCGGTGTTCCTTGCAGGCTCCGATGAGGTGCGGCATCTCGCGCAAGGCTACGTGGCTGGCGAGGCGCTGCCCGCGACCTCGCAATGGACGCTGCGCATGTGGATCAAGCCGACGCGGGACGCCGACGGGCGTATCGTGCTGGCGGCGATCGGCGCGCCGGACAGCGCGGCCGGCCGGCAGTTCGCGCTCGACGACGGCCGCCCGGCGTTCGAACTGGGCGGTGTGCGGATCAGCGCCACGGCCAGGATCGCGGCGGGTCGCTGGCATCTGCTCGTCGCGAGCGCGGACGGCGCGGCGGTGCGCTTCTTCGTCGATGGCCGGCTTGTTGGCACACGCGGCATCCAACCACCGCCCGCAGAGGCCGTGGTGGTGATGGGACCGCGTCTCCCCGGCCGGCCCGGCTTCGCGGGCCATATCGCGGGGCTTACGCTGGAGCCGGTCTCACGCACCGGCGCCGAGATCGCGGCGCTGGGCAAAATCGCTCCCGACGACGCCTTGACGCGGTTCGAAGATGCCAGCCCGTCGTGGCCGCTTCAGGTAAAGACGCAATATGGCCTCGCCGCGCCGCAACCCGCGTGGGAACTGCCGGTCGCGAAGGCGCCGCCCGCGCGCGGGGTGGCGAAGCCCGCGTCGAGCGCGCCGGCGCTCGAAGCTCTGGGTGACGGGCGCTATACCGTCAACGGCTGGCGCCTGATCGACGCGCCGCACGCGGTGGGCGACGGCGCCGCGATCTCACGGCCGGGCTTCGACGCGCGCCAATGGTATGTGGCGACGGTGCCCGGCACCGTGCTCACGACGTTGGTCGATCGCGGCGTCTATCCCGACCCGACGATCGGCCTCAACAACATGGCGATCCCGGAAAGCCTGTCGCGGCAGGCATATTGGTATCGCACCGAATTCACGCTGCCGCCGGGGCCCGCGAAGCGGCTGACGCTGACCTTCAACGGCGTCAACTACGCGGCGCAGGTCTGGGTCAACGGCGTGCCCGTCGGCGACGTCACGGGCGCGTTCATCCGGGGTCGGTTCGACGTGACCGACCGGCTACGGCCCGGCGAGCGCAACAGCATCGCGGTGCGCGTGTCGCCGCCGCCGCACCCCGGCATCGCGCACGAACAGTCGCTCGCCGGCGGACGCGGCGACAATGGCGGCGCGATGATGAGCGATGGCCCGACCTTCGGCGCGAGCGAGGGATGGGACTGGATACCGGGCGTGCGCGACCGCAACACCGGATTGTGGCAGGGCGTCGAACTCGCCGCGACCGGAGTGGTGACACTCGGAGACCTGGCGATCGCCACCCGACTGCCGCGCGCCGACAATGCGGTCGCGGAGGTTTCGATCACCGTGCCGGTCACCAACCACGGGTCGGCGCCGACGCAGGCGACGGTACGTGCGGCCTTCGACGACGTGGCGGTCGAGCGTACGCTCACCGTCGCCGCCGGGGCGACCGAGACGGTGCGGTTCGTACCCGGCGAGTTCCCGCAACTGAGCGTCGCGCACCCCCGGCTGTGGTGGCCCAACGGCTATGGCGACCCGGCCCTGCACCGCCTGCACCTGAGCGCCACGGCGGACCACGCCCCGTCCGACCGCCGCAGCCTCGACTTCGGCATGCGCAGCGTGACCTACGAACTCGCATCGCTCGACAAGGACGGGGCACTGCGGCGGGTGCTGGTCGATTCGGCGCGTGCGCGCGACCTCGGCACGCCGGTGATCGACGAGCGGCACGCGGCGTTGCGCAAGGTGCGCGGCGGCTGGGCGGATTCGCTGATGCCGGGCGCGGAGACCTCGCCCGCGATCCAGACGCTGCCCGACGATCCGCTCGGCACGCAATTGGTGCTGCGCGTGAACGGCGTGCGGATTGCCGCGCGCGGCGGCAATTGGGGCATGGACGACATGCTCAAGCGCGTCGCGCCGGACCGGCTCGATCCATATTTCCGCCTCCACCGCGAGGCCGGCATGAACATCATCCGCAACTGGATGGGGCAGAGCACCGAGGAGGCGTTCTACGCGCTCGCCGATCGCTACGGGTTGATGGTGCTCAACGATTTTTGGGAATCGACCCAGGACGGCGACGCCGAGGCGCAGGACGTGCCCTTGTTCGTCGCCAACGCGCGCGACGTGGTGCGGCGCTACCGCACGCATCCGTCGATCGTTCTGTGGTTCGGCCGCAACGAAGGCGTGCCGCAACCGGCGCTGCAAACGGCGTTGCAGGACATGGTGTGGCAGGAGGATGGAACGCGCCTCTACAAGGGCAATTCGCGGATCATCAACCTCGCCGGATCGGGCCCTTACGAATGGCATCCGCCCGAGGACTATTTCACCAAATATCCGCGCGGCTTCGCGGTCGAGGTCGGCACCGCGAGCTTCCCGACGCTCGAATCGTGGCGGCGCACCGTCCCCGCCGCCGATCGCTGGCCGATCAGCGACACCTGGGTCTATCACGACTGGCATCAGGAGCGGGGCGTCTCGATGGCGAGCTTCATGCGCGCGCTGGAGACCGAATTCGGAGCGCCGCGCGATCTCGCCGATTTCGAGCGTAAGGCGCAGATGCTCAACTACGAATCGTACCGCGCGATCTTCGAGGGATTCGCCGCCGGTTTGTGGACGACCAACAGCGCGCGGATGCTGTGGATGACGCATCCGGCGTGGCCGTCGGCCGACTTCCAGATATATTCTTCCGATTACGATACCCATGCCGCTTTCTACGGCACCAAGAAGGGCGCCGAGCCGGTCCACGTCCAGATGAACCAGCCCGATCGGCGGGTGACGATGGTCAATACCACGCGTGACGGGCTGAGCGGCGTGAAGGTCGTCGCGCGGGTGACCGATCTCGCCGGCGCGGCGGTTCTGTCGCGCGACGCGACCGTCGATCTGCCGGCGAACCGGACGGTGCCAGCGTTCGCGCTGCCGATCGAAGCCGCGCTGACGAAGGGGCCGGTGCTGATCCGGCTCGAAGCGTTCACACGCGACGGCACGACGCTGTCGTCGAATTTCTATTGGCAGTCCGCGCGGCCGGCGGATCTGAAGGCGCTCGCGTCGATGCCGCAGGCGACGCTGCGGGCGTCGGTTCATGACGAGACCGGTGCGGAGGGCGAACGCGCGGTGCGCGTCGATCTCGTCAACGCCGGGCCGACGCCCGCGTTGCAGGCCAAGCTCACGCTGTTCGACGCGAAGGGCGAGCAAATCCTGCCCGCCTATTTCAGCGACAATTATGTCTCGTTGCTGCCTGGCGAGAGCCAGCGCGTCACCGTGCGGTATCCGCGGCTGCGCGGCCCCGCGACGGTGCGGCTGCGCGGCTGGAACCTCGCCGATACGATGGTGGCGGGCGCCGGCACCTGAGCGCTGCTACACCAGCGCCGATACGGCGAGCGTGAGCGCCAGCGCGATCACCGAGATCAGCGTCTCGCAAACCGTCCAACTGCGGATCGTGTCGGCGACGCTCAGCCCGAAATATTCCTTCACCAGCCAGAAGCCGCCGTCGTTGACATGGCTGAGGATGACCGATCCGGCGCCGGTCGCCACCACGAGCAATTCGGGGCGGATGCCGGGACTGGCGGCGGCGAGCGGCGCGACGATTCCGGCCGAGGTCGCCATCGCGACCGTGGCGGAGCCGGTCGCGACGCGCATCAGCGCGGCGATCAACCAGGCCAGCGCGACGATCGGCAGATGCGCGGCGGATGCCGCCTGAATGATCGCCGCCGATACGCCGCTGTCCGTCAGGATCCGGCCGAAGCCCGCGCCCACGCCGACGACCAGGGTAATCATCGCGGTGGGCGCGAGGCATTCGTTGGTGAATTTCTGGATGGTGTCGATGGTCATGCCGCGCGCGAGCCCGAGCGTCCAATAGCTGACCAGCACCGCGATGAGCAGCGCGGCCACCGGCGTGCCGACGAAACGAAGCGCGCCGTCGAGCGCGGAGCCCGGCGTCGCGACCGCCGCGGCAAGGCTCCCGGCCAGCATCAGTGCCACCGGCAGCAACAGGGTGAGGAGCGTGGTCGCGAAGCCCGGCAACGCGCGCGCCGCGCCCGCGTCGATCGGGTCCGCCACGGCGGCGGTGGACGGCGCGAGCCGTCCGACCACCAGCCGCGCGTATAGCGGGCCGGCGATCGCGGCGGTCGGTATGCCGATCACCAGCGCGAACAGCACGGTGAGGCCGACATCGGCGTGATAAGCTTGTGTCGCGAGCATCGCGGCGGGGTGTGGCGGCATCATCGCATGCACCACGGACAAGCCCGCCGCCATCGGCAGCCCGACCCGCATCGGATGCTGGCCGAGCCGCCGCGCGACGGTGAAGACGATCGGCACGAGCAGCACGAAGCCGACCTCGAAGAAGACCGGCAGGCCGATGATGAGCGCGACGGTCATCATCGCCCAATCGGCGCGGCGCGCGCCGAAAAAGCCGATCACCGTATCGGCGATCCGTTCCGCGCCGCCCGATTCGACCATCATCTTGCCGAGGATGGTACCGAGCCCGACGACGAGCGCGATATGGCCGAGCGCGCCGCCCACGCCCGCTTCGAAGGTCTTGACGATGGCACCGGCCGGAATGCCGGCGGCCAGCGCTAGCCCGAGCGAGACGAGGATCAGCGCGATGAACGGGCTGAGCCGCACCCGCACGATCAGCGCGACCAATATCGCGACCGCGCCGATCGCCTCGAGCAGCAGCGGGCCGCCGGTCGTCACTTAGGGCTTCTTCCAGGCGACGCAGTCGACCTCGACCTTGCAATCCACCACCATCTGCGAAACCACGCAGGCGCGCGCCGGCGGGTTGGCGCCGAAATATTCGCGGAACACGCGGTTGAACGACTGGAAATCGCGTGCGTCGTCGAGCCAGACGCCGCAGCGCACGACATGCTCGGGCCCGTAGCCGGCTTCGGCGAGGATCGCGATGACGTTGCGGATCGCCTGATGCGATTGCGCGACGATTCCGCCCTCGATCACCTCGCCATCGACCATCGCCACCTGACCCGAAACGTAGAGCCAGCCATCCGCCGCCACCGCACGCGCGAATGGGAGATGTTGTCCGCCGGTGCCGGTGCCGCCTTCGACGCCGTAGCGCTTTATGCCGTCAGTCATATTCTTGTCCTTCGTTATGAATGAGATGCCGCGTCTCGCCGCAGCAAGCGTCCGCCGCGCGCGCCGGTCGGCCCCTGCGCCGACAGGGTGTGAACACCGTTGACCCACACTTCATGGATTCCAGCGGACGGTTGTTCCGGCGCGTCATAGGTTGCGCGGTCCGCAATGCGGGCGGGATCGAACAACACGAGATCCGCCGCATACCCTTCGCGGACATAGCCGCGCGCCGCCAGGCCGAACCGGTCGGCGGGCAGGCCGGTCATCTTGCGGACCGCCTCGGCGACCGAGAAGAGGCGGCGCTCGCGCGCGTAATGGCCGATCACGCGCGGGAAACTGCCCCACAGCCGGGGGTGCGGACGCGGATCGCACGGCAACCCGTCCGAGCCGACCATCGTGAGCGGGTGCGCGAGGATGCGATCGACATCCTCCTCCGCCATGCAATGATAGACCGCGCCGGCCGGCTGCAAGCGCCGCGCGGCGGTGCGCAGATCGGTGCCCCAGTCGGCGGCGATATCCGCGAGCATCCGACCGGCCTGGCCCGGTTCCGGGTGCGACCAGGTGATCTTGATCGGCGTCTCGGGCACGACTTGCTTGAGGTCGAGCGTCGAGGAACTGGCGGTATAGGGATAGCAATCGCAGCCGACCGGATGATCGGCGGCAGCCGTTTCGAGCCGCGTCAGCATCTCGCGGCTGCGGCCGTACTGGCGGACGCCCGCGCATTTCAGGTGCGACACGACGACCGGCGCGGCGGCGTGCCGGCCGATCGCGAACGCTTCATCGAGCGCGGCGACGATTTCCTCCCCCTCGCTGCGCAAGTGCGTGCAATATACGGCGTCGCGGCCCCGCAACGCCTCCGCCAGTTCCATCACCTCGGCGGTGGGCGCGGCATTGGCATTGGCGTAGGCGAGGCCGCTGGACAATCCGAAGGCACCGGCATCGAGTGCCGCGTCGAGATCGCGGCGCATCGCGGCGATCTCGCCGACCGTCGCGGCACGGTCGAGCCGGTCCATATGCCGCGCGCGCAGCGCGGTGTGGCCGACCAGCGCCACGACATTGGTGGCGGGCCGCGCCTGATCGACGGCCTCCGCATAAGCGGTGAAATCGGCGTAGCGGAACTGCGCCGCGGGGCCGAGCAGGACGAGCGGATCGGCCAAGTCGCGCGCGGTGTCGAACGGCGTGCTGGCGCTGATGCCGCAATTGCCGACGACGACGGTGGTGACGCCCTGTGTCGTCTTCGCGGTCATCTCGGGCGCGGCGATGACGACGAGGTCGTCATGGGTATGCGCGTCGATGAAGCCGGGCGCGAGCGCCAGGCCGCGCGCATCGAGCGCACCGTGGGGGAGGATCGCCGCGCAGGGGCGGATCCCGGCGATGACGCCGCCTTCAAGGGCAACGTCGGCGCGGAACGGCGGCTGGCCGCTGCCGTCGAAGATGTCGGCGCCGGCGATGATGGTACGTGTCATTCCGGCCCCCAGGATCAGATCCGCATTGTCACGCCGTCGCCAGATAATGTAAACAAATTTCTTTAAGGGAGACCCGCCGTGGACGATCACCGCTTCGAACTGGACAAGGGCGTCGGGCGTGGGACGATGGTCTGGGATTTGCTGGCCGGCGACGTGCCGTTCCCCGCCGCCGTGCTCAACGAGCGGCGGATGCGGCACAACCTCGGCTGGATGCGTGCTTTCATCGATGCGTACGGGCTGTCGCTCGCGCCGCACGGCAAGACGACGATGGCGCCCAAGCTGTTCCAGCGGCAGCTCGATGCGGGGGCGTGGGGGATCACCGTCGCGACCAGCCAACAGGCGGAGGTGGCCGCCGCGCATGGGGTGCGCAGGATTTTGATCGCCAATCAGATCGTCGGCGCGGCCAACCTCGCCGCCGTCGCCGATCTCGCCGCGCTGCCGGGGATGGCGCTGTTCTGCATCGCGGATTCGGCGGCGGGGGTCGCGCTGCTCGGCGCGGCATGCCGCCGGCGCGGGGTGGTGTTGGACGTTCTGATCGAACTCGCTCCCGAACCGGACCAGCCTGGTTTTCGCACCGGCGTGCGCGATGCGGCGGGGCTGGACGCGGTGCTTGCGGAACTGGAGCGGTGGCGCGGGCATCTGCGGTTGTCGGGCGTGGAGTTTTACGAGGGCGTTCTACCCGACGAGGGCGAGGTACGGCGCTTCGTGCGGCGTGCGGCCGCGACGACGACGCGTTTGCTGGCGGAGCAGCGGTTCGACCGTATGCCCGCGATCCTCTCCGGCGCGGGGTCGGCGTGGTATGACGTGGTCGCGGACGAGACCGCGCCGCTCGCGCGGAGCGGCGCGGTCGAGATCGTGTTGCGGCCCGGCTGCTACATCAGCCACGACGACGGCCTGTATCGCATCGCGCAGGAGCAGATCCTCAAGCGCAACGCCGTCGCGCCGCGCTTCGGCGAGGCGCTGTTGCCGGCGCTGCGCATCTGGGCGGTCGTGCAGTCGCTGCCCGATCCCGCGCGCGCGATCATCGCGATGGGCAAGCGTGACGTCGCGTTCGACGCGGGGATGCCGCGCCCGGCGACCCTGTTCCGCCCCGGCCGCGACGATCGGCCCGGCGATGCGCCGCCGCATTGGGCGGTGACCGGCCTGATGGACCAGCACGCCTATCTGACGATCGCGCCGGAGGACGACATCGCGGTGGGCGACGTGATCGCGTTCGACATCTCGCATCCATGCCTCACCTTCGACAAATGGCGTCGGTTGCTGGTGGTGGATGACGATTATCGCTGCACCGAGGTGATCGAGACGTTCTTCTGAGCGCCCGCGGGCGGCGCGCGCCGCCGCCCGCGCGTGGTCACGCCTTGGTGGCGGACGGCGGGCGGTCCGCCTTCGCGGTGCCGAAGCGCGATGGCGCCGCGCCCATCACGAATTCGAGCGTGCCGCCGGCGATGAGGTCGCTGTGGGCGATCCAGTTGCGCGTCCACGACCGGCCGTTCCAGCGCACCGACTGGACGTAGGGCCGATCGGGCGCATTGCCGATGGCTTTTACGCGCAGCAGCTTGCCGGCCCCGACACGAACCTCGGCCGTATCGAACAACGGCGCGCCGAACACATAGACGCCGGTCGTCGGATCCACGGGGTAGAAGCCCAGCGCCGAGAGGATGAACCAGGCACTCATCTGCCCGCAATCGTCGTTGCCGATCACGCCGTCGGGATCGTCCTTGTACATCTCGACGCACAGCCGGCGCACCATCGCCTGCGTCTTCCACGGCGTGCCGACGAAGGCGTAGAGATAGGGCGCATGTTGGTCGGGTTCGTTGCCATGTGCATATTGTCCGACCAGTCCGGCGATGTCGGGCGGCGCGTTCGCGGGCAGCGTCGAGGGTGCGTTGAAGAGTGCGTCGAGCTTGGCCTCATAAGCCGCATCGCCGCCGAAATGCGCGATCATGCCGTAGATGTCGTGCTGGTTGAGGAACGTCGCCTGCCAGCCGTTCGCCTCGGTATAGTCGCGCCAGCGCGGCTCGGGCATATGGCCGAGCTGAACCGGGTCATAGGGTGCCCACCAGCTTCCGTCGGCGAAGCGGGGCCGCGCGAAGCCGATCTTCGCGTCGATGACGTTGCGCCAGTTGCCGCTGCGCTGGCGCAAAGCGGCCGCATCGGCCTTCGCGCCGGCCGCGTCCGCGAGGATCGCCATCGCGTGATCGTCATAGGCATATTCCTGCGTGCGGCTGACCGATTCCTTCACCTTGTCGGCGGGGACGTAGCCGAGCCGGAAATAGGGTTCCCGGCCGAGCGTGGCGCGGCTGTCCTTGAACGCCGGATCGAAGGCATGTTTGCGGATGTTGGGCCAGGCGGCGGCATAATCGGCCGGGATGCCCTTGCGATATGCCTCGGCGAGCACGACCACCGAATGCGTGCCGTTCATGCAACCGGTCTCGAACCCCTGGAGCGGCCATGTCGGCGGGCCATAGGGGCTTTGCTGCGTCTGGCGAATGAGGTCGTGAACGAAGCGCTGGGCCATGTCGGGGCGCACCAGCGTCATCAGCGGGTGCAGCGCGCGATACGTGTCCCACAACGAATAGGCGCTGTAGGCGCGTTCGCCGGCGGGCAAGGTACGGACCTGCTGATCGAGCCCGACATAACGGCCGTCGCGATCGCTGAACAAGGTCGGCCCCATGAAGGCGTGGTAGAGCGCGCTCGCCATGATCGTGCGCTGTGCCTGGGTACCGCCGGAGACGCGGACGCGGTCGAGCGTCTCCGCCCAGGTCCGGCGCGCGGCGGTGCAGGCGGCATCGAACGCCCAGCCGGGCGCCTCCGCCAGCGCATCGCGCGCGCCCGCCACGTCGACCGCCGAAATGCCGGTCTTGACGAGGATCGGAGCGCTTCCGGCATCGTCGAAGAACAGCGCGACCTTCAGCCGGTGGCCCGATACGCCGCGCGCGCCTGCCGGGGCGGCGGTGTCGCCGTCGCCGAAGAACTGCACGCGGTCCGGCTTGCGCGAAAGGTGCATCGCGAAGTGGATGTGGCGGCCCTCCGCCCAGCGGAATACCTGGCGGCTACCGCTCAGCACGCCGTCCTCGCCAAGGGCGAGCGACGCATTCTCGATGCGGATCGGCTCGTCGGCGCTCTCCTGCTTGCAATGCGCGAAGTCGATCAGGATATGCCCGGCGCCGGCGGGGAAGGTGTAGCGGTGCAGCCCGGTGCGTTCGGTGACGGTCAACTCCGCGAGCACGCCCGATTCGAGTTTGACGCGGTAATAGCCGGGCTCGGCATGTTCGCCGGAATAGCGCTGGCGATAGCCGGCGGACGGGTTTTCCGGCGTGCCGGCTTGCAGCTTGAGCGGTCCGCGCGTCGGCACGACCAGCACGTCGAGCATGTCGCCGATACCGGTCCCCGACAGATGCGTGTGCGAAAAGCCCATGATCGAGCGATCCGACTGGTGGTAGCCGGAACATGCGTCCCAACCCGCATTGTTGGTGTCGGGCGAGAGCTGGACCATGCCGAACGGCATCGTCGCGCCGGGGAAGGTGTGGCCGTGGCCGCCCGTGCCGACGAACAGATCCGGCTCGGTCGCGGCCGGTGACTGGGCGCGGCCGACGCCGGGGATGGCGGCGGCAAAGGCGGCGAGCGCGGAACCCCCAAGAAGCTCGCGACGGTTGGCACGGATCAAGCGAATGTCTCCTTGGAGATTTGCGGTCAGAAGGTTTGCGCGAGCAACGCGGGGCGGCGGCGCTCGAGATCGAGGATCAACTCGCCGAACAGGCCGTTCGCCCAGGCGAACCATGGCCGCGAATAGCGCGTCGGGTCATCGCGGTCGAAAGACTCGTGCATGAAGCCGGTGCCGGCGTGGGTGGTCTTCAGCCACGTCAGGCACTGCCGGATCTCGCGGTCGTCGTCGCTCGTCATCGCGCGCGCGATGATCGACATCGGCCAGATCATGCCGAGGCCCTTGTGCGGGCCGCCGATGCCGTCGGCCGCCGCGCCCGTGAAGAAATAGGGATTGCGCGCGCTCCACGCCAGCGCACGGGTGCGGCGGTACAGCGGGTCGTCGCGCCGCGCAGCCCCGAGCAACGGCAGCGCCGACAGGCTCGGTATGTTCGCGTCGTCCATGAAAAGCGCGTTGCCGAAGCCGTCCACTTCATAGGCCCAGACCGTCCCGCCCGCGCCATCCGACATGCGGCCATGCGACCGCAGCGCCGCGTCGACCGCATCCGCCAGCGCGCGGCAGTCGGCGGCGGCGGCCGTATCGTGCCGGGCCTCGGCATGAACCTGCGCCAGCATCCGCAGCGCCGCCACCGCGAACAGGTTCGAGGGGATCAGGAAGGGGAGCGTGCAGGCATCGTCCGACGGGCGGAACATCGAATGGATCAGCCCGACCTTGCGGGTCGGCGCGCCGACGCCCTTCAGCATCAGCGTCTCGGTGGCGTGGCGGTTGACCCGCTCGAACCGGTACGGGCCGTCGCCATGCAACCGCTGCTGCGCGCGCATCGTCGCCACGGCGCGCGCCATCGCCTGCGACCAGAGCGCGTCGAAGGGCGTCGTGTCGCGGGTCGCCGTCCAATAGGCATGCGCGAGCCGCATCGGATAGCACAGCGAGTCGAGCTCCCATTTGCGTTCCGCGACGCCGGGTTTCATCTCCGTCAGATCGTCGATCGCGCCGAGGTTCGATTGCGCGTTCGGATCGGCCATGAAGGCGTTGGCATAGGGGTCGATCAGCACGCAGCGCGCCTGCCGTTGGATGACCCCCTGGAACAGCCGGCGCAGATCGGCGTCGCGCGGCGTGAGGTGGACGTAGCTCTGTAGCTGGGCGGAGCTGTCGCGCAGCCACATCGCCTCGATGTCGCCGGTGATGACGAACGTATCCGGCTTACCATCGACCGTACCGGGGCGGACAGTGGTGTCGAGCGTGTTGGGGTAGCAATTCTCGAACAGCCACCCGATCTCGGAATCGGCGATGCGGGCGCGCACCCGCGCGATCTCCTGCTCGACGGCTCGGCTGATGAAGCGCCGCTCGCCCGGCGGCGGACGGCGCGTCGGGCGGATCGTATCCGCCGCCTGTGCCGAGGCGATCGGTGCCAAGGGCGCCAACGCGCCGATGGCGAGGAGATCGCGACGGCTGATCCAAGCTGACGGTCCGCTCGGTGCTGGCGCCACGATATTCCCTCTCTTGCCTTGCGCGGTGGCGGATGCGCGACCGCGGCCGCCCCGGCGCGATCCGCCGAAGAGACCGGCAACCCTTGGATGGGCTGCTTCGGTGCCGAGGCTAGGACCAGCCCGCCGCCGGATCAAGCATATTTAATAAAATAATTTTTGTTTAGGCGGCGCGTTGCGTCTTAGGCTTAGGGTCGACAACGTGGAAAGGTGGATAGATACGCGCGTCGGCCCGGCAGAGGGTGCTGGTACGGGGCGTCGAAGGGGCAGTGCGATGACGATGGACATGCAACGGGATGCTCCGCGCGATACGCGTGGCGCGCGGCTGGCCGTATCGCTTTCGGGAACCAACCTCGCGCGCGCCAGCGACTATAACCAGCGTGTCGTGCTTCAGGCGATCCGATCGAGCAGCGAGACCACGCGCGTCGAGTTGAGCCGCATGACCGGGCTGACCGCGCCGACCATCGCCAACATCACGCGCCGCCTGATGGATGCCGGGCTGGTCAAGGAGATCGGACGGTTGCAGGGGCCGCGCGGTCAACCGGCGATCCGCCTCACGATCGATGCGCTCGGCTGCGTCGCGATCGGGCTCAACATCGATCGGGATCACCTCACGCTGGTGGCGCTCGATCTCGCCGGGCAGGTCCGTGGCCGGATTTCGCGCGACATCGCGTTCGCGCTCCCCGAGGACGTCGTCGCGTTCGTGGCCGACGGACTCGACCCGTTGCTGGCCGAGGCGGGCGTGGGCCGCGACCGCGTGCTCGGCGTCGGCGTGACGCTGCCGGACGATCTCGGCAGCATCGCCTTGCCCGGCCGCCCCGAAACGTATGAGCGCTGGGCCGAGCTTTCGGTCGCGGACCTGCTCGCGCCGATGTTGCCGTGGCCGGTGCTGGTCGACAACGACGCCGCCGCCGCCGCGATCGGCGAGGCGCAATCGGGCGCGGGGCTGGGGCTGGCGAGTTTCTTCTACATCTTCATCAGTTCGGGGCTCGGCGGCGGGTTGATGATCGATCGGCATTACGTCGAGGGGGCAAACCGCCGCAGCGCCGAACTCGGCCTGCTCCCCGATGTGACGAGTTCACGGCCGGGCGCGCTGGTGCAGGATGTCGTCTCGCTTTCGGCATTGATGCAATATCTCGCGCGGGCGGGGTGCGATATCGACAGCCCATCGCGCATCGATCCTGCCGATCCCGCCGTCAAGCGCGTCATCGACCGGTGGGTCGAGGACGCCACGCGCGCGCTGATCGCGCCGATCGTCAACATCAACTGTTTGATCGATCCGCACGCGATCATCATCGGCGGCCGGCTGCCGGACTTTCTCGTCGATGATCTGATCGAACGCCTCACGGCGCGCTTGGCCGAGATGCGCCTGCCGGCCGTCGCGCCGATTTCCCGCGCCGCGATGGCGGGCGACGCGTCCGCGATCGGCGCCGCCATCCTCCCGTTCCTTGATCAACTGCTGCCGTCCGACGCGATCCTCATGCAGGCGGGCCGCGCGGCCTGACGCAGCGGAGCGATGGTGGCGGAACGACCGCTATGTAAGCGGGCGTTTTTTCACGCTGGACGGGATTGGCCGAAGCTGCTGTGCCCCCGTTATGGGACGCCGAGTTCCTCGATGGGCACGCGCACCTCGATAAGGCGCCATACGACCGCGCCCGGACGGGGTTCGGCTACGCCCTCCGAAAACGTTGCCTCTCCGATCAGCAGCTTGTTGAACTCCTCTCCGCAAAGAGCGCCCGCCAAGGTTCCCTGGGGCCCCAGTCCGAAGGTGCCGCCGCCTTCTCCCTTGACGGTGGCGATCTTGTTCCCGAGTTTCAGGGCCGACAGATTTTCGTAAATCAGTCCGTCCGGGTCGATGAACTCGACCAGCCAATTCTGGGTCTTTTTCTCGCCCATGTACTTCCGCGCGTAGCTCGCATTGGGCGCGATACCGAGATAGCCATTATCCTGCGGCATATCGACGGTGACGTTCAAAGCCTTTTTCAGCGGGTTGGCGCCCTTTTTGCCCTTCTTCTCCTTCGCCTGTTTAACGGCCTCTTCGGCGGATATCTGCGTGGCGGAAGGACGCAGGTCGGAAGGAGTGAGATGCAGCTTCCCGTTCTGCACGAGGTGACGGAACTCATATTTGTCCATCGCCCGATACCAGTGTCTCGCCTGGTCCGCTTTCACGCCGTCCTCGGGGCCATTGTTGTACTGGCGCTCCTCGATGACGGCCATTGGCATCTTGCCACCCGTGACGCGCTTCGTGCTCAGCGCACCGGCGGCGACGTATTGCCTTACCTTATTGTCTATCTCGTCGGTGCTAGCAGCGAACGTCGCGCCGATGATGTGGTTCTGGACGCCTGTGGCGGTTACGCTGTTCGGCATTGTGGGGCGGCTCCGACGGTTTTGCGGCGGTCTTAGCCCCGTCTGCCGACCGTTTGATTGCGGAGTTCCGCTTTGTTGTTACCGTTGAAGTGAAGGTGGCGGCATGCGCTTGCCGTATCACCTCAGACGTGCCGCCGACGCTTGCGGTGCTGTCCCGGAGACGCGCCCATGACTTTGCGAAACGCCGCGATGAACGCTTGTGCGCTTTCATAACCGACGGTGAGCGCGACGTCCTGGACCGACGCGTCCTCGGCGAGCAGGGCGAGCGAACGGTAGATGCGGACGTGTTGGCGATACTGCCGGAAGTTAAGACCCGTCTGCGTGACGAACAGTCGGAGCAGAGTTCGTCGAGCCGTGCCCGATTCTTCCGCGAAGTTCGCGAGTGACCGTGGATCGGCCGGATCGTCTATGATCGCTTGCGCAATCCAACGCGCGCGTGGATCGGCTGGCAGTCGCACCTCGGGATTCGCGAGGTCTGAGCGGCACATCTCCGAAAGAAAGAGCGCGTGCATGTCCCGAACGGTCGCGGGAACCGCATCGTGCTGAGCGATCGCGTATAGCAGCGGACTCAATCGTAGCGCATGGATCTCTCCGCCGAAACGCCGGTCCGTTTCGAGAATACGCACGTCACACGCGCCGCGGGCCGTCACGGACAGGTCCGTACCCGGTGGCACCACGAGCACATGACCCATGGGCGTGATGCGAACCGATCCTTCGTGCTCACGCGTAATCGCGCCCGCCAGTATCGCGATCGCGATCGTAAAAGGCCGAGCATCAACGCGCAGGACTTGACCCGGCGAAAGCGCCAACGGCCTGATGTGCTCCGAAGGTTTCTCCGACAGGTCTGGCTTATCATGCAAGAGCATGCAGTTTAGACGCATGTTCGAAATGCTTGCTCAATCATCCTTATGTTACAGACGACACGCGCGGAAACATATTCCGCCCTATCGGCTTGCAGCGGTAAGATCTTCGCCGTTTTTGGCTCAATCGCACAATTGTGTGGCGCTTCACAGAACCGCGATGTCTGCGGAGCCAGTCTAAGAGCGCGCCATCGGCACGCGAATCGCTGCCGATCAGGTCAAGAGGAAGATATGTTGAAATCTACGGTCATCGCGCTCGGGTTGGCGAGCGTCTTCGCGGTTGCTCCGGCGTTTGCCCAGGACGGGCCGGACGCGCCGCAACCGGAAAAGCGGTTCTATGTCGGCGGGTTCCTGGGGGATCGCTTCGGCAGCGGCCAGACCTTCAGCGGCGCCAACATCACCGGGCAGCCGCGCGTGATCGAAACGCCGACCAAAGCAGACATCACCGGCGGCGTGATGATCGGCGCGGTCGCCGCACAGGGCGACTGGGGTCGCGTGCGCGTCGAGGGCGAACTGAGCGCGAGCCAAAACTCGATCAAGCGACTGGTGTTGAACAACGTGCGGCGCGAGTTGCTGGAGGGGCGCAAATCGATCACGAGCGAGATGGTCAACGTCATGTACGACACGCCGAAGATCGCCAACCTCGTTCGGCTCTCGGCGGGCGGCGGCGTCGGTAACGCCTCGATCGACTATGACATCCGCTACAACGTCTCGGCATCCGGCCCGGCGATCAATATCCCCACCAGCGTCTCCGGGCACCTCGCCTGGCAAGCGATCGGCGGCGCTTCGGTCGCGCTTGGCCGCCGTGTCGAGTTGACCACGGACGTCCGCTACCTGCGCGTCAGCGAACATCAGGTCGAACGTTTCAACGCGACCGCAGGCACGCTCGATTCGGTTCTGGGCACGCGCTACCATAGCTTGGCGGCGACCGCGGGCTTCCGTTTCTATCTTTGAGCGCGAACCGGCCCGTCAAGGGAACCGAGTCGGCCATCGCGGCTGGGCGACGATCCTGCTACCGTTTGCAGCAGCATCGTCGCCTGCGCTTCGAGGTGGTTAGGCGGTCACCGCCGGCGGGCCGGGCGTCGCCGTGACGCCTACCATTGCAACCGTTCGGTCCTTGCGACCAAATCGGCGCACCGATATCCGTGCGACCTATAACCGAAAACGATCCCGCCGTGGGCCGCATGATCGGGACCATCCGAAAGAACCAGCACAACATGAGCGACGATCGTGGCGTTGATCTGATCCGAGTGGCGAAGGGCGAGGGCAGTCGTTTCGCCGTCGCCGGAGCCGATCTGACGTGGAAGATCCGCGGGCAGCAAACGGACGGCAAGTTTTGCATGTTCGAACAGGTGCTCGAGCCCGGAACGGGTGTGCCGCTCCACACGCACAGCTATTCCGAAGCCTTCTATGTGTTGAGCGGGACGATCGAGTTCGCTTCGGAGGGCGGCGTCTGGCAATGTGCGGCGGGCGATGTCGTTATCGCGCCGGCGCAGGCGAAACACACGTTTCATAACCGGGGCGATGAGACGGCTCGTTTGCTGAGCATCTCCGTTGTGGGCCATGAACGGTTTTTCGATGCGGTCGAGCAGGCGGATCGGGCGGAGCCATTCTCCGCGCTAGCTCCGGAAGCGGCGATGGCACGGGTCGTGGCGATCGGCTCTGAAACCGACACCAACTTCGTGCTCGGTGAGAAGGCGCGCTGACGCGGTCGACGCGCCCTACGTCAAACTCGGTGCCTGCTGCGCGAGCGTCAACTGAGGTCATGCATCAAGGCAGACGCGTGCGGATGCGCAAGCTGAGTCGGCCCCTCTCTTTAAGGCGTCTCAGGTCCGTTCGAATTGCGTGCGGATCATGTCGGCCACGTTGTGGAGCGTGTCGCCGCCATCGCCATTGCCACTGAAGATGCCGAACCCCATCCCGTTATCGGCCCAAGTCCAGCCGCGCACGCCGCCTTCCTTGCGGGGAACCATCTTGTCGGTGCGATCGACCTGCATCGGACGGACATAGACCGCGACCCGCCCGCCATCGGCATAGCGATAGAGATAAAGCCCGGCGGGCCCGTGTTCGGACGCGACGAGCCGGCCACCGATCAACTCCAGCCCGGCACCGCGCAGATCGGGGGCCTTGATCGGCCGTGAAAGCCGCGCGGAGATCCAACCGTCGAGCGCGCCACGCTGGCTGGCGGCGATCTCCACCGGGTGAAGGGTGTCGCTGGCATAGACCGAGTAGCTCGCCGCCGCCTCGCGCGCGAGCGCCGCGGTCCCGACCGTGGGCGGCGCGCTCCATCCGCGCAGCATCCATCCGCCCGCGCCGCCGAGCAGCAGCAGCGCGGCCACGTTCGCCGCGAAGGCAGGGCGCGCGCGCGCGAACCAGCGGGCGCGTGGCGCCTCGCGCAATCGCAGGTCGAGTGCCGGGGGCAGCGGTTCATCGACGATCGGATCGAGCGCCCGGCGTAGCGCGTCCCGCTGTGAACGATAGGCAAGCAGCCGGGCCGCTTCCTCCGGGCGTGCCGCCAGCCACGCGGCGACGGCGACCTCCCGATCCGGCGCAAGCCGGCCATCGACATGCGCCTGAAGTTCGGCCTCGGTGACGGAAATGTCGCTCATGATACGATCCGCAGCGCCGGGCGTGCGCCGACGCTCTCCCCCGCCAGCATCCGCCGCAAGCGTTCGCGCGCGCGCGACAGACGCGACATCACCGTTCCCATCGGCACGTCGAGTATCAGGGCCGCTTCGGCGTAGCTCAGCTCTTCGACCCCGACCAGCAGCATCACGGTGCGTTGTTCCTCCGGTAGTGCCGCGACAAGCGCGAGAATGTCGTCCCGCGCGATCGCCGCGTCCTGACGCGCGGGTGTCGCCAGCCGCCCCTCGGGCAGTGTGTCGATCGGCTCGGCGGTGCCGCGCCGCTTGCCCTGCCGCAAGCGATCCAACGCCAGATTGTGGAGGATGGTGAACAGCCAGGCCCGCACGCTCGCCGCTTCGCGCCGCTGCGCCCAACGCGCGATGGCGCGCTCCAGCACGTCCTGCACCAGATCGTCGGCATCCTCCCGATCGCGCAGCAGCGCGCGGGCATAGCGGCGGAGCGCCGGGATCAGCGGCTGGACGAGGGAAATCATCTCGGCGCTCGGTTGCATCGGTCGGTACATAGTCGATGAGACGCCGGGTGGCGCCTTTTATTCCCGCGATCTTTTGTTCGATTGCAGATGGAATAAAAACGGCGCGGCATCGTCTCACTCTCGAAGATCGCGAAAGGACCAGGTATGCCAGCCCATCAACGTTCCATTGCCGGGCAGGCCGCGCTGATCGGCGCGGTCGTGTTGCTGCTCGTCGCGGGCTTCGCCTGGGCGGCGGGGTGGATCGGCCCCAGGCGGATCAGCGGCGGCGACATCACCGCCGCGCTCGACGCCAATGGCGGCAAGCATCCGGGCTACCGGCGCGCGCACGCCAAGGGGCTGTGCCTGAGCGGCCACTTCGATGCGAACGGGGCTGGCAGCGAACTCTCCTCGGCGCGCGTGTTCGCGCGGGGCGGCTATCCGGTGATCGGGCGCTTCTCGCTCGGCGGTGGCAATCCGCTCGCGACCGACGGCCGCAACGTGTTCCACGCCATGGCGCTCCAGGTGAAGGCACCGGATGGGCAGGAGTGGCGGCTGGCGATGGACCACACGCCGATCTTCCCGGTCGCCGACGTCCCCTCGTTCATCGCGCTGCAAAAGGCGACTACGCCCGACCCGACGACCGGCAAGCCCGATCCGGCGGTGATGAAGCCGTTCCTGCAAGCGCATCCCGAGGTGAAGGCGTTCCAGGATTATATGGCCAAAGCCGTGCTGCCCGACAGTTTCGCCAATGCGACCTATTACAGCATCAACGCCTTCCGCTTCACGGACGGGCGCGGGCAGACCCGCTTCGTGCGCTGGCAGTTCGTTCCCGAGGCGCCGCTCGCCGGGCTCGACAAGAAAGCGCTCGGCACGCTGCCGCGCGATTATCTCATCCGGGAGATGATCGCGCGCACCGCGCGTGGCCCGTCACGCTGGCATCTGCAGCTTGTCGCCGCCAACCCGGGCGATAAGACCGATGACGCGACGGTGGCGTGGACCGGCCCGCACCGCACCGTCGATGCGGGCACGCTGGTGCTGACCGGCGTGCAGCCCGAGGAGAATGGCGCGTGCCGCGATCTGAACTTCGACCCCACCATCCTGCCGCCTGGCATCGCCATCTCCGACGATCCGCTGCTCGCGGCGCGCTCGAAGGCCTATTCCTCCTCCTTCACCCGGCGCGCGGGTGAGACGCCGGGGCCGAGCGCCATTGGCCAGGATCTCGCCAAGGAGCATGTACGATGAACCGCCGCTCGCCCGATTTTCACCCGGCGCTGCGTACGCTGCACTGGCTGATGGCCGCGATGGTGCTCACCATGTTGTTCATCGGCGTCGGCATGGTCTCCACGTCGGGGCCGGCTTATGTGACGTTGCTCGCGCTGCACCGCCCGGTCGGCATCGTCATCCTCATTCTCGTGCTGATCCGGCTGCCGCTGCGACTGTTCACCGGCGCGCCAGCCTTGCCCGACGATCTGCCACCGCAGCAGAAGTTCGTCGCCAAGGCGTCGCACGTCCTGCTCTACGCCAGCATGGTCGCGATGCCGCTGATCGGGTGGGCGATGCTGTCGGCCGGTGGCTACCCCGTGCATGTGACGAAGGCGATCATCCTCCCGCCGATTCTGCCGCACGACCTGCCGGTCTATGCCTTTCTGCGCGAGGCGCACACGATCATAGCCTTGCTGTTCTTCGCGTTGATCGTCGCGCATCTCTCCGCCGCGCTGATGCATGGGCTGATCCGCCGCGATGGAGTGTTGAGGAGCATGACGAGTGGTCATCACGCAGATGCAAGCGCGGAACGCAGGTAACACGGTCTCGCGGTCATCCGGTTCGCTCTCGCCGCCTTGCCCGACGAAAGCGGAGGATCGCAGGCTGAGCGCGGCTCACGTCGGGCTGAGCTCGAACCACCTCGCGATTCGTCGCGTCAGCGCCTAGCGGAGCAGCCGGATGCAATATTTCGTAATGTTCGGCCGGGGCGCGATCGGTTCGCCGCGTGCTCCATCATCCCGGAACCAAGAACGGTGCTGAACGGCGCCACAGGAGGCTCGCGTCGGCGAAAGGAGGCGCGTCCGATCCTCGCCCCTTCGCCCGAGCTCGACGCGGCCGCCGCTTCATCTCAAATGATCACGGAGCCAACCCCATGGGCATGATCGACGTCAGCAGCGACATTCTGGCGAAAAAAGCGCCACGCGTTCTCATCGTCGATGACGATCCCGCCATGCAGCGGTTGATCGCCGAATGCATCAACGGCCATAACATGCGTGCCGTGGTCGCCAGCGACGGGCAGGCGATGTTCCGGGCGATAGCGGCGCGCGAACCCGATCTCATCATCCTAGATCTGCACCTCGGCACCGACGATGGGCTCGATCTGTTGCGGAACCTGCGCACGCGCAGCGTCGTGCCGGTGATCCTCATCACCGGCCACCGGCGTGAGGAGATCGACCGCATCATCGGCCTGGAACTGGGCGCTGACGATTACATCACCAAGCCGTTCAGCCTGCGCGAACTGCTCGCCCGCTCGCGCGCGTTGCTGCGCCGCCGCACCATGGACACGCTGCATCCGGTGCGGCGAGAGGAACAGCGTTACACTTTCCTGGGCTGGCAGTTCGACCAGCGTGCGCGGCAACTGACCACCCCGGCCGGCGAGACCGTGACGATCACCAAGGGCGAGTTCGCGCTGCTGAGCGCGTTCGTCGCCGCGCCGCGCCGGCCGCTGTCGCGCGAACATCTGCTTCAGGCGACGCGCGTGCATGAAGACGTCTATGATCGCAGCATCGACGTGCAGATCCTGCGGCTGCGGCGCAAGCTCGAGATCGACGCGAGCAATCCGCAGTTGATCCGCACCGAACGCGGGGTGGGCTACATCTTCGATGCCGATGTGCAACTCGTCTAGCGGCGATGTTCCGCTTTCCGCCCTTCCTCATCTTGTGCGCGGCATCGGCGGCGTTCGTCGTCGCTGCGGTGACGACGGAGCATGCGGGCGCCCGCGCCGAGATGACGCAAGCCCAGACGCAAGCCCAGATGCAAGGCGAGGATGCGGACGATTTCGGCCGTGACGAGCCGATCAGCCCGTTGCCGCGCACGGTGCCGGCCGAGACGGCCCGCATCCGATTGGGGGCGGAGCTGTTCGGCGATCCGCGACTGTCCGAACATGGCCGGGTGAGCTGCGCGTCCTGCCATGATCTCGAGACCAACGGCGCGACGGGCGACAGGGTGGATCGCGGCGACGACGGCACGGCGTCGTCGTACAACACGCCGACCGTGTTCAACGCGGGGTTGAACTTTCGGCGCAACTGGGAGGGCCGGCCGCGGACCACGGCTCAACTGCTGAACCGCATCTTTCGCCTCGGGCGGTTGATGGGCCGATCTCCCGAACCGGGCCTGCGCCGGCTTCGCGCCGATCGTGCGATGAGCGCGCGGTTCCGCGCGGTTTACAAGCGCGATCCAGATGAAGCCGCGGTGTCCGACGCGCTGATCGCGTTCATGGCGACGCTGACCACGCCCGACGCCCGCTTCGATCGATGGCTGCGCGGCGATGCCGGCGCGCTTTCCGCACAGGAGAAGCGCGGTTATGCGCGCTTCAAGGCGGTCGGCTGCGCCTCATGCCATCAGGGCCGCAACGTCGGCGGCAACCTCCTCGAACGCCACGGCATCTTCCACCAAAGCACGATCAACAAGCCGCAACTGCTGCGTGTGCCGAGCCTGCGCAACGTCGCCGTGACCGCTCCCTATTTCCACGATGGCCAGGCGAAGGAACTGCCGATCGCAGTGCGGACGATGGGGCGCGCGCAGCTCGACGTCCTGCTCAGCACCCGCGACGCCTCTGACATCGCGGCCTTCCTGCGGACTTTGACCGGGCAGTATCGTGGCCGTGATCTGCGGCAGGCCGCCGCGAGGCCGGATTCTTGAAGTGGCTGGCACCGCTTCGCGTCGCGATGATCTGCACGGCCATCGCAACGGCGATCCTCATGGTCGCTCAGTTCTTGACCTATAATGCCGATCGACCCTGGCCCGACCGCGCGATGCAGGCGCTCGACCGGCTGGCGCTGGCGGATCGTTCGGTCGAACGGGACGTGCTGAGCGCCCGCGCCGGGCTGTTCAGAAACTATGATTCGGTGACGAACAACGCGCTGCTCGCCAGCACGGCGGTCGATGAACTGCGCGCGCTGACCCGCGAGCAGGGCGATCTTGCCCGCAAGACGCAAGCGCTCGGCGACCGCATTCACGCGCGCGAGGAGGTGGTGGAGCAGTTCAAGACCGATAATGCCTTGGTCCAGAACGCGCTGGCCCGCTTCGCCGAGACGAGCGAAAGCTTGCGATCGGGCGACAGCCGGGTGGAGCGGCTGGCGATCGAGTTGATGCGGCTGACGCTGCATACCGGCGACGGTGTTCCCGAGGCGACCCGCCAACGCCTGCGTCTTCTCGTCTCCGGGCCGGGCGAGATGTCTCGACCGGAGAAAAGCGAGTTCGCCGATCAGGCGCGCCTGCTGGTGGACTTGCTGCCGGAGGTCGATCGTCTCCTCGTGCAATTGAAGTCGCTGAACAGCGACGGGCTGATCGAATCGGTCCGTCGCGGGATTGCCGTACAGCAAGATCTCGACGCGGCACGGCGTCTGTATCAGTTGATCGCGTTGGCGGTAACGTCGGCCCTGACGCTGTTGATCGCGACGGCGTTCATCCTGTTGATGCGGGTGCGCGCGCGCAGCGCCATCCATCAGGCCGAGAACGAGCGGCTCAGCGCCACGGTCGCGCGCATCCTGCTCGATCCGATGACGCTGTCGCTGCAAGAGCGGATCATACGCTCCTTGCAGGAGCTGGCCTCCCATGCCGGCGCCAACCGGGGATTTCTGGTGATCGGCGATCCGATCGAGCGGACCTATGAATGGCCGGGCGGGGGCAACGCCCGCCCTGGCTGGTCGATTCTGCTGGAAACACTCGACCGGGATCTGTGGCGCGACGACTTGATCGAGCGGATCGACGCGATTCCCAATATCGGCGGCAATCATGTCGATGACCCCCGGGCGTGTGCGATGTTGCTGCGCACGACCGAGCCGACCCCTGCTATCCTCGGTTTCCGGCGCAACGACGGCCCGTTCGAACTGCGTCCCTATGTGGTCGCGGGCTTGCGCGTGGCGTTGGCGGCGATCCTCCAGGCGGTGGAGCGCGAACGGCTGGAGGGTGACCGCATTCGTCTCGAGCGGACGCTCGCGCGGGCGCGGCGCATGGAAACGGTCGGCGCGATGGCAAGCGGCATCGCGCACAATTTCAATAACATCATGGGTGCGATCGCCGGCTTCAGCGAATTGGCGCTGACGCGCACCCGGCCGGGATCGGCGGTGCGCCGCAATCTCGAGGAAATCGAATCCGCAGTGAATCGCGCGCAGCAACTCGCCGAGCAGATCCTGGGCTTCGGCCGCCGCGCGCACGAACAGGACGTCATCGCCATCGCCGATCTTGTCGGGGAGGCGGTCCGGCTGTTGCGCGCGACGCTGCCGGAGGGTTTCACCGTAAACGTGCGAGAGCCGATCCCCGAAGCGTTGATCGAAGGGAGCGAGGCGCAGCTTCAACAGGTGTTGCTGAACATCGGCACCAATGCCGCCCATGCCATGCCGACCGGTGGCAGGATCGACGTCTGCGTCGAGCTTCACGCCTTCGATCATGCGCTGCCGATGAGCCACGGATCGCTCGAGCCCGGGCATTACGTGCTCATCTCCATCGCCGACCAGGGCATCGGGATGAGCGCCGATCAGGTCGAGCAGATCTTCCAGCCGTTCTACACCACGCGGCCGAGCGGCACCGGTCTCGGCCTATCGACCGCATGGGAGGTGGTGCAGGATCGGCAAGGCACGATCGATGTGGAGAGCGAACCCGGTGTCGGCAGCCGCTTCATGGTCTGGCTGCCGGTACTGCGGCTCGACCGTATCGAACTGACGCCGGCGATCTTCGCGTCGCTCCAGGGGCGGGGCGAACGGGTCGCGCTGGTCGCCGCGGATGCGAGCCGACCGCTGCTGGAGGAACAACTCGCCATCCTCGGCTACGAACCGCTCGGCGCGGCGAACGCGGTCGACGCCGCGACCATCATCGACGCCTGCCTGCGCGCTTCGGCCGATGCCCTGTTGCTGGTGCAGCCGGAACCGTCGCTCGTCGCCGCGCTGGCCCATGCCTCCGCCGCCCAGGCGCTCGCGATACCCGTCCTTATTTCGGGCGCAGCCGACGCTTCGGCGGACGACTTTCGCCAGATCACGTGGCCGCTGCGCGAAGGCGAACTCGCGGCGGCGCTGAAGCTCGCGCTGCACGGATCGGCCGAACCGGCGAGCCATCCCGCCTGAACCGCGGCGAACGTTACCGCTGTAGCGATCGAGCCAGGCGTTGACACGGACGCGAAACCGGACCCGCCTAGCCTGGTCCCTGCGCCTCGTTGAGCGAGGCGGACGGATAGCCGGACAGGATAATGGATGCTTGACGCATGACGGCGGAAGCACGCGTGGCGTGGCGCGAGGGACTGTTCCTCCGCCAGCAACATCTTCAGCAGCAGGACCGGCACACCGATCGGCTGATCGGGGCGCGTGTCGAGGCGGGGCAGTCGTTCGCCTGGGGGCTGACCGAGCTGAAGATCAACGCCGGCCTCGCCGCGCTCGGTACGTTCGCGGTCGAGCGGCTGGTCGGCGTGATGCCGGACGGCACGCCATTCGCCATACCCGACACGCTGCCACCACCGCCGCCGATCGAAGTGCCAGCCGACGCGCGCGATGCGGTGATCCATCTGACGCTGCCCGCCTATCAACCGGGCGCGGTGGAATTTCGCACGACGAGCGAGCCGGGCGCCGACGCCGCCCGCTTCCTTGTCGACGAAGTGGAGGTCGCCGATGCATTCGCGGAGGAGCGGACTCGCGAGGTCATCGAAATCGCCCGGCCGAACCTCCGCTTCGGGGTGACGCGCGAACAGACTTACGGCCGCGTGACGCTCGGCCTCGCCCGCGTGCGGGAGGTGACGACCGCCGGCGTCGCGTTCGATGATCGCTACATTCCGCCCGCGCTCGCGATCCGCTCGAGCGGACGGCTGACCGGCTGGCTGGCCGACATCATCGGGCGGATGGGCCAGCGCATTGACGAACTCGCGGTCCGGGCCGTGCAGAACACCGACGGCGGATCGGAGAGCTTCGCGACCTTCCTGCTCCTGCAGGCACTCAACCGCTACCAGCAGCAATTGCAGCATTTGCGCGCGTTGCCGGCCGTTCATCCCGAGCGCTTGTACGAGATGTTGCTCGGCGTGGCCGGCGACCTCGCCACGTTGACGCGTGAGGACCGGCGTCCCCCGGCCTTGCCAAGCTACGATCATGCCACGTTGCAGGCGGTATTCGAGCCGGTGGTGGAGGCGATCCAGGCGGCGCTGTCGGCGGTGTATGATCGTGCCGCGATCCAATTGCCGCTCCAGCGGGCGGGGCCGGGCGCCTATACGTCGCGCATCACCGATCCGGCCTTGTACCAGACGGGCTATTTCTACCTGGCGGTGAGCGCGCGCATGCCGCTCGACGATTTGCGCGCGCGGTTCCCCTCCGTCGCGAAGATCGGGACGGTGCAGAACATGCGGCAGATCGTCGATTCGGCGCTGAGCGGCGTTCCGCTACAGCACAGCCCGACCCCGCCGCCGCAGATCCGTGCGCTGCCGGGCTTCGTCTATTTCGAACTGGATCGCTCGGTCGCGGAGTGGGCGGACTTCGCCAAATCGCCCGCGCTGGGCCTCCACATCGCCGGCGACTGGCCCGAGCTTCGTCTCGAATTGTGGTGCGTCAAGAAGGTCGGGCGATGAGTGATCGACCGGAGCCGCCCGTCGGCGAACAGACCGTGTTTATTCCCGATCCCGGCAAGACGGAGCGGCGGGAGCCGAGCCGCCCGCTGGCGCGCCATGCGATGGTGATGGGCTATGACCGCGATTCCGACGATGTCCCCCGCCCGCCGGCCGGCGCGGCGGTGGGCAGTGTGATGATGATCGGGGCGACGCCGCTGCTCTCATTGATCGCGGGGGTACGCTCGGGCCGCGTCACCATCGACCTGCCCCGGCTGCATCAGCGCGCCACCGCCGCGGCGACGCGCTTCGACGAATGCCTCTCCGCCGGCAAGTATGATGCGGAGACGCGCCGCCGCGCCCGCTACGCTGTGTATGCCACAATCGACGATATCGCACAGAACCTGCCCGCCAGCGGCGGCCGCAGCGGCACCGAATGGGCGCGGCGCAGCATGGTGGTGCGCGCGTTCGGAGAGAATATCGGCGGGGACCGGTTCTGGGCGTTGCTCGACGACATGCTTTCGCGGCCGGCGCAGCATGCCGAATTGCTTGAACTGTACCATGCTTGTCTAGCGGTCGGGTTCGAGGGGCGGCACCGTGTCAGCCCCGATGGTCGCAACAAGCTGCGCGCGATTCTCAACAGCAGTTTCGCCGCCCTGCCGCAGTCGCGCGGGCAGTCGGACGTGGATCTCGTGCCGCATTGGCGGGGCAGCCCGAAGGCGCCACCCGGCTATGGCGCGTGGACGCCGCTGACGCTGGCCGCGTCGATCGCACTCGGGCTGGTGCTGCTGATGCTGCTCGCCTACCGCATCCTGCTGATCGAGACCGGACAGCCGGCGACGAACGCGGTGTTGGCGATCAATCCGGAGCGACCGCTGCGGCTGTCGCGCGCCGCGCCGCCGCCGCCCACCACCGCCGACGCGCAGCAGCAGCGCGTCGCGGGGTTCCTGCATGACGAGATTGCCCAGCGTCTCGTCACCGTGGAAGAGGATGCGAACAGTCTGCGCGTGCGCACCACGGTGGGCGCGTTGTTCCGCTCCGGGTCCGACGCGCTCGAACCCGGCCGCGCCGCCATCTTCGAGCGGATCGCGCATGCGCTGCAAAGCGAGCCCGGCCCGGTGCGGGTCGAGGGCCATGCCGACAGCGACCAGGTTCATAGCCTGACCTTCCCTGACAATATGGCGCTTTCGACGGCGCGCGCGGAGACGGTGGCGACGATCCTGCGCGCGGGGTTGCGCCAGCCCGACCGGGTCAGCGCGCAAGGGTTCGGTTCCAGCCGACCGCTAACCTCCAACGATACGGCCGCCGGCAAGGCGACGAACCGCCGCGTCGAAATCGTCATCCCCCGAAACGAGCAGTGACATGGACCGTCTGACCCGCAATTGGTGGGCCGTCGCCGGCACCGCCGCGTCGATCCTCGTGCTGATCTTCGCCGTCGGCCTGCCGACGCTCTTCCCGGTCTTGCGGGCGCCCTGGGTGCGCGCGCTGCTGGTGGGGATGGTCCTGATCGGCTTCGCCGGCGCGGCAGGCTGGCGGCTGTGGCGCGCACGTCGCGCGTCGCAGGCGATCGCGGGCGAGCTTACTCGCGACGACGGCACCCTCGATCCAAGCGAAAGCGAGGCGCGCGCGCTGACGGCCCGTATGCGTGACGCGATGACGCGGTTGAAGACTGCCGCCGCCGGGCAACGGGACTATCTCTACAGCCGCCCGTGGTACGCGATCATCGGCCCCTCCGGCACCGGCAAGACGACCGCGCTGCGCAACTCCGGCCTGCGCTTCCCCTGGTCGGAGGCCGCGCTGGGCGGCGCAGGCGTCACCCGCGATCTCGACTTCTGGTTCGCCGACGCGGCGGTCCTGATCGACACGGCCGGCCGCTACACCACGCAGAATGCCGGCGACGCCGCCGACGTCGCGGGCTGGGAGCAGTTCCTCAAGCTGCTGCGCCGCCACCGGCCGCGCCAGCCGATCAACGGCATCATCGTCGCGCTGTCGATCGAGACGCTGATGACCAGCGATCTCGCGAAGATCGACGCGCACGCCGCCGCGATCCGTCGCCGGCTTGCCGAGCTTCGGCGGATGCTGGGCATTTCGGTGCCGATCTACTTCCTGCTCACCAAAGCCGATCTGCTGTCCGGCTTCACCGAGTTCTTCGCCGATCTCGACGCGCAGGGCCGCCGCGCGGTGCTGGGGGATACGCTCGATCTCGACGCGCCGGTCGATCAGGCGGCGATCCTCGCGGCGTTCGACCGGGTGACGGCGGCGATGTGGGCGCGGTTGCCGCGCCGCTTGCACGACGAGGCGGACGTGCGCCGCCGCAGCCTTCTGCTGGGCTTCCCCGCGCAGCTTGCCGAGTTGCGCGGCCGCGTCGCCCGGCTGGCCGAGGGCGCGTTCATCGCCGAGCCGGTGCGGCCGCATATCCTGCGCGGTGTCTATCTGGCGAGCGGGGTGCAGCAAGGCGTTGCGCTGGATCGCGTGCTGAGCGCGATGGCGGAGGTGTATGACGAACCGCAGGCGCCGCCATCGGACCGTAGCGCGCGCGCCTTCTTCCTCAACCGCCTGCTGACCGACGTGATCTTCCCGGAGGCCGGGCTGGTGCGTTCGGACCCGGCCGCGCGGCGACGCGCGCGCCGCGCGTCCGCCGCGGGCTATTCCGGCGTCGGCATCGTCGGGCTGGTGGCGGTCGCTGCGCTGACCGGCTCCTTCGCGGCAAATCACGATTTCCAGGGCCGGCTGCTGACCAGCGCGCAGCAAGCGAGCGCGCAGGCGCAGAGCAGCGGGATCGATCTTCAGGAGGTGCGCGCAAGCGACCCCGATCTTGAGCAGGCACTGCCGCTGCTCGACCGGCTGCGCGCGCTGCCTCGCGGGTTCGACGCAGGCACCGGCGCGCCGCCATTGCGGATGCGGTTCGGCCTCTATCAGGCGGGTCTGGCCGATTCCGCGCGTGAGTCATATCAGCAGGCGTTGCAGCGCGTGATGCTGCCGCGCATCCTCCTGCGGCTCGAACAGGTGCTGCGATCGAACGTACAGAACCCGCAGCAATTGTACGAACCGCTCAAGACGTATCTGATGCTTGGCGGCTATGGTCCGCTCGATCGGCAGGGCGTCCGGGCCTGGGTCGTGCAGGACTGGCGCGACGTGTCGCTGGCCGGGCCGGACCGCGAAGACGTGCGGGCACGACTGGGACGGCATCTCGACGCGCTGCTCGCCGATCCCGACATCGGCCAGGTCTGGGCGGGAGGGCGCGCTCCGCTCGACGGCGCGCTGATCGCGTCGGCCCGTGCGGCGGTGCAGACGCTGTCGCTGTCGGATCGTGCCTACGCCGTGCTGCGCGAACGCGCGGCGGCGTCCAGTCGTCCCGACTGGCGCGCCGGCGATCTGCTCGCCACTGGCGATGCGCAGGCGTTCGAGGGAGGCGATGCGTTGCTTGGCGCGACGATCCCGTGGTTCTTCACGCGGGAGGGGTATTTGCGGGGCTATCAGCAGGGCATGGCGCGTGTTCAGGCCGAGCTCGACAGCGATCTGTGGGTATTGGGCCCTGATGCCGCCAAACAGTCGATCCGCGCGCAGGTGCCGGAGGTCCGCGCCGCGGTCGCTGAGGATTATGCGCGCGATTACATCGCCGCCTGGGACGGCATGCTGGCGATGGTGCGGCCGGCCGACTATTTCACCAATCGTGCGGCGCTGGGCGCATTCACCCGCGATCCGTCGCCGCTGAAGGTTCTGCTGCAGGAGGTCCGCCGCAACACCGCGCTCGCGGGCGGTGGCGCCGCCAACGTCGGGGATGCCGGCGGGATGATCCGCGACCATTTCCGCCAGCTTGGCGACTTTGCCGGCGCGGGCGGCACGTCAGCGCCGGTCGACGAACTGGTCAAAGCCGTGCGTCAGGCCGCCGCCGCCAGCGCCGCCGCGGGCACCGCAGGCGCCGCGCTGACCGGCGGCGCGGTGCAGGGGCAGCTTGCCACAGCGTTGGGCGAGCTTTCCACCGCCGGCGTCGTCGCGCCGCCGCAGTTGCAGACATTTGTCGGGGGTGCCGCGCGGACGGGACGGGGCGCCGCCGTCCACACCGCGCGCCTCACCGTCGATGCGCAATATGCCGGTGTCCTGGCGGATTGCCTGAAGACGACACGCGGCCATTATCCGTTCGACCGAAGCGCCGCGGCCGATCTCGCCGCCGCCGATCTGCAACGCCTGTTCGGCGCCGGCGGCGAGATCGACGTGATGGTGCGCGATCATCTCCAGCCGCTGCTCGATACCGGCCATTCGCCGTGGCGCTGGCGTAGCGGCGATCCGTTGGCCGGCGGCCTCAGCCCCGACAGCGCGGCCCAGTTCGAGCGGGCGGGCGTGATCCGCGACCTTGCGAGCGGTGGCGTCTCGCTTGGCGTCGCGTCCGCGGGCATGACGGGCGGCATAACCGCGGTGGAATTCTCGACGGGCGGCGCCACGCACCGTTTCGAGATCGGCGCGCACGAGCAGGCACCCGCGATCTGGACACCGACCAGCCTTCCCGCCGCACACGTCGCGCTGTTCGCCGGAAACCGCGAAGTGAAGCGGATCGAGATGCTCGGCCCTTGGGCGCTGTTCCGCCTGCTCGACGCCGCGCGCGTGCGCAATGCCGGTCCGTCGCGCCTGCGCGCCACCTTCGGAGAGGGCGCGCAGACCGCGTCGCTAGACATCAATCTGCCGTCCACGACCGATCCGTTCGGGCGCGGCGGCCCGTTCTCGTTCCGCTGTCCTGCCCGCTTGTGACGCCTGAGGGACCGATGACGTACGACCGTGCGGCGCTGCGCCGGGGCGGTGCTTCGAGCAAGAGGGTGCCATGCTGAGATACGAGCAGGGCGTCGCCAGCCACACCGGGTGTGTCCGCAAGGTCAATCAGGATGCCTGGCTGGCGCGGCCGGAACAGGGTTTGTGGCTGGTTGCCGACGGGATGGGCGGTCATGCACGCGGCGAATGGGCGTCGGCACAGATCGTGGCATCGGTCGCCGATGGCGTTGGCGCCGAGGATCTGCGCGAAGCCAGCGCCGAGCTGACCGCCGCGATCGAGCATGCCAACCAGCGGTTGCTGGCGGCCGCTCGGGCCGATGGCGCATCGATCGGCTCCACGGTCGGGGCGCTACTGGTCCGTGGCGGGCGCGGTGTCGTGCTCTGGGCGGGAGACAGTCGGGTCTATCGCTACCGCGCGGGATCGTTGACCCCGCTGACGCGCGACCATTCGCAGGTGGAGCAGCTTGTGGCGGCGGGCCTGATCTCGCAGGCGGAGGCGGCCGGGCATCCGATGGGCCACGTGCTGACCCGCGCGGTCGGCGTGCGCGACACGGTGATGCTCGATCGGGTCGAGATCGACGTGCTGCCGGACGACATCTTCCTGCTGTGCAGCGACGGGCTGACACGGCCTGTCGCCGATGTCGAGATCGCGCGCTGGCTCGGGCGCGAAACGCCCGAGCGCGCCGCGACCGCGTTGCTCGACCTGGTGTTGAGCCGCGGCGCACCGGATAACGTGACCCTGATCGTGCTTGGGTGCGACGCCGCCACGCAGGTGAAGGCGAAGCGGCTCAGCCGCGCGGCCGGTTCTTCAGGTCCGTCACATGCTGTTCGTAGGCGGTGCGGAACTCCTTGGCGAACACGTCCATGAACGCTTCGTCCGCGCCGCGGATCACCCCTTCGAACTCCTGCTCATAGGCGCGCCATAAGGCGGCGTCCCGCGCGCCGGAGGTCCAGCGCTGCCATAGCGTGCGCGTCTGCTGGCGGTCCCGGATCGCGGCCGGAGAGAAACGCGACAGTGTATCGCCGAGGGCGCCGCGCATCGCGGCGAGCGTCGCCATCTGGTGTGCCTGCAAATCCTGGAAAGCATCCTCGATCGCGCGGCCGGCGGGCATGAAGCCCGGTTGCGGCGGTTCGAGCAACTGCAGGAGCGCCCGCTCGGGCGAGCGGATGAACTTGAGCGGGTTGTTCCCGTCGAGTTCGAGGCTGGTGCCTTCCACGCCGAGTTGCGCCTTGGCGCGCGCGCGCGCCTCAACCATCAGCACCAGACCCGTCACCATCTGCCGCAAGATCGCGCCCGCCGTCGCCAGCAGCGCAGGCGGCGCGGAGCGCAGCGTTTCGGGCGATAACCCCGCCGCGTGTGCAAACGTCGTCCAGAGCTCGGATGTGGTCGCCGGCGCGGGAGGCGCCGCCTCGGCTCGCGGCTGTGGCGTCTCGGTCGGTTCGCTCGCCTCCGCCGCCGGATTCGCGATCGCCGGAGGACTCCAGGCGCCCATCACCGCCTCGACCGGACCAAACCCCCCGCGCGACCACGCAATGTCGTTATCGCGCGCAAGCTGGCCCCAGACATCCACGGCCGATGGGGGTGCCGCTTCGCGCGGCGCGCTCGCCCAGGGCGAAACGCCGAGCGCCGGTGCTGGCTCGATCCACGCATAATCCTGAAGAGGCGCGCCGCCGGGCTTTTTGGGCGCCGCTATTTCGGCCGTGCCCCATGCCGCGTCGGCGTCGGCGTCTTCGCTATGATCGGCATGTTCCCAATCGTCCCACCCGAGATCCGGTGCGGTGTCGGGCGCGGGCTGGGCCGCCTCGAGGTGCTCGCCCGGCAGGCTGGCAAGCAGCTCATAGCCGCCGATGGTGATGCGATCCCCGTCGCGGATCGGGTGCAAGGCTCCCAACCGTTCGCGCGAGCCGTTGAGGAACGTGCCGTTGGTGCTGCGGTCGGCGAGCAGATATGTGCCGTCGCGATAACTGATCTCGCAATGCCGCGAGGAGACATGGTTTTTGGGGTCGGGCAGCGACCAATCGGCATGGGCGGAACGCCCGATCACCGCGCCCCGACGGTCGAGATGCAGTTCCGCAGGTTCGCCGTTATCGAGCTTGCGCCGCCCCGGCACCGAGAGAATGAGCGTCATTGCGAGAGGTCCGTAGCTTGGGCCGCGATCGCGGCGCCCAGGTTGAGTGCGGCGTCGAGATGGCCGGCCGGTTCGTCGGTTTGGTAAACGGCAGTCAGTATGGCGCCCGCGACAAGCTTGCCGGTCGTTTGACGCGGCGTGGGGACGGGGCGCTCACCGACCGGGTAAACGGATCCGCCCGACATGAACGCCGCTGCGGCGCAAAGCCGGGCCGGCGTGACGTTTCTGATTTCGGTGCTGACCTCGGCCGCCAAACGTCGCAGCGCGTCGGAAGGTTCGCGTAGCCAATCCTCGACCGCCCGCATGGTGCGCGCTTCCGCCGAGCTGGTCAGCGGATAGCTCGTCACGACCCTGGCCGCCCATGCGACAGCTTCGTAGCGCGGCAACGCGAGCCCGAGGAATTGCGCGGCCTCGATATCGTGCCCGGCTGCGCGGAGCCCGGCGAAAAACCGGGGCGGCGAGACACCGTCCCCCGGCGCGCGCGGCCAGTCCAGCAACGCGGTAATCTGCCACGCCGCTGACCAAACAGTGTTCGGCCAATCCCCGTGCGGGGATGTCAGGGCCACCGACCGGTCCATCAGAGCGGTGGCCCGATGAGGGTGCCGGTGAACACGCCGTTGCTGCCGACGATCACGCCGCCCTGCGCGTCTATCACGATCGCTTCGCCGGTGAGCATCGTCATGATCTCGCCCCGGCTTCTGATCATCATCGCTTCCGCCGAGATGTTGATCGGCGTCAGATCGACTGCGCTCTTCCCGGATTTCAGGTGTATGCCGCTGTTGTCGATCACCAGCATGTTCATGCCGACCTGCAGCGTAATGCTCTGTTTTGCCTCGATTCGGGCTTGCCCCATCTCGACGTTCAGCCGGTAATCGCCGGTCTCGACGGTGGTGGCCTCGTCGCCGCGCACGGCGGTGGAGCGATTTCGGCCGATGCGGGTCTTACGGTCGCGACTGATGCGCGCTTCGTCATCAAGCAGCACTTCTGCGAGCCGGTTGCGTTGCGCGCGCAGGTAAATTTCCTCGGAGCCGCCCTTGTCCTCGAACCGCATTTCATTGAAGCCCGGTCCGCTCGGCGCGGATTCCGCGCCGGGATAGCTGCCGATCGCGCCGATGCTGTGCGAGCGATACAGTGAGCGGGTACGGTTCTGCGGCAACGGGTAAGCGTGTCGATGCTCCGAATTGTACACGCGGCCCGTGACGATCGGGCGATCGGGGTTGCCACCGAGAAAGTCGACAATCACCTCCTCATTGTTGCGGGGCAGCGTCACATGGCCGAACCCCGCACCGGCGGAGGGATGCGAGACGCGCAGCCAGCAGGATCGCGCCTTGTCCGGCGGCCCGCCGTCGCCCCAAAGAAACCGCACCCGGACACGCCCCATCGGGTCGGCGTGGCTGTCGTCGGCTCCGCCTACCATCACGATGGCGGTCTCGGGGCCCGCGAACGGCAGCGGCGTCACGATGGGCGCGCGAAACGCCGTGTCGGCGGTCACGGCCTCGATCTCCACGCGACGCGGCTCCTCCGAATTGCCGGTGCGATACGGTTCGGCCCACATGTCATAGGCGAGCGCTGTGATGACGAACGTCTGCCCGCGATCGAAGGCGTCATCCGAATCGAGCGTGAAGCGACCGCCGCAGGCAAGCCCGATCGCGTCGCCTTCGCCCGTATAGTAACGCTGGCGCGCCTGCGCCGCCTGCAGTTTCACCAGCGCCCAGTGGCTGCCCAGCGCCTCGTCGACGAAATCGCCGGTAAATTCGTGGATTTGTTGCCGATCGGCCTGCGTGCGTACGTCGCCTGCCATGCGGCCCGTTCGGGTGCGGGTGGTCTGGTAGTCGAAGCTTTGCAGCACCACTGCGGCCTCGCCACCGGTGGTCGCATGCTCTCGCCAGGCCCACAAGGCTTCGGCGAGTCCGCCGCGCCCGGAATAATCCGCTCGCAACTTCACCGTATCGCGGCCGGACGACGGCTGATGCGCGGCCGGGCTGTCGCACAATACCAGGATGTGTGCGCCCGCTTCATGGCGGAAGAAGAAATAGATGCCCTCGCGCTGAAGCAGCCGAAGCACGAAATTAAGGTCGCTCTCCCGGTATTGCGTGCAATACGGTATCGGGAGGTACCGGCCGCTCAGGCGGCTGTAATCGACGTATCGGCTATAATCCTCCAGCACCTCGCGCACGATATCGACGGCGGTGCGGTCCTCGAAGATGCGATAGGCGCGATTATGCCCGAGCAGGTGAAGCCATGGACGCAACGCGAGTTGATAATGGTACCCCTGATCCTCGCCGCCGATATAATGCGCTTCGACCAATACGCCGTGGAAGAATCGGACCGACGCCTCCAGTTCGAATACCTCGATCTTGACGGTTTTGCCGAGGCTGGGGAGCATGTCGACGCGCTCCTCGGTGACGATCTCCGCCTTGATCGTAAACAACTCGCCCATGCGCTCGTGAGCGGTGAAGCGGATCAGCTTTGTCGGCGCGCCCAGCTCCGCGGTGATCTCGGCCTGACGCTTCATGCGACGATCCCCGCCATGTTACAGATGTGACCATTCTGCCGATTGTCACGCATGTGGCCCGCGCATAGGCGAGCCGCGAACGCCGGGTCCGCCGTCGGGCCGCGCGCTGGCAAGGACGGTTCATCATGACGATCGACATCGAAGCGCTGCTCGTTCCGCTCGAGGACGAAGCCGGGACGGGGCCGGACCTCGCCTATGATCCGCAACGCCATGCCATTGAAGCGGCGTTCGACGCGCCGGTTTCCATCGACGCCTCGGGCATGGTCGAGGAGGCTGCCGCCGCCGATTGGCGCCCGATCGTCGCGGCCATTCAAGAGCAGGGCACGCGTACCAAGGACGTTTGGCTGGCGGTGTATCTCGCACGCGCCGGCGCGCGCGCGGGGCGCTTCGACTGGATGGAGGCGGGGCTCGACTATCTCGCCGGCCTGGTGGAACGATACTGGCCCAATGTGCATCCGCAACTCGAGGAATATGGGTTTCAGGGCCGCAAGGGCGCCTGCGACACGCTGGTCAATTTCCGTGCGTTCGTCGGCCCGCTGCAGGCCGCTCCGCTGTTCGCTCATCCCCGGCACGGCAGCTTCAGCGGCAACGACCTCCAGCGCTTCCACCGTGGCGGCGACGCCGAGGATGGCTATGGCGCGTTCCGTGCCGCGCTTGCCGACGGAGGCGAGGCCGAACTCCGCCTCGTCATGCCGCGCCTTGACGCGATGGAGGCGGCGGTTCGCCGCACCGATGCCGTGTTGGTCGCCGAAGCCGGAAATGAAAGCGGCACAAACTTCGCCGCGCTGTACGAAGCGCTTGGCGCCATCCGCACGGCTATCCACACTTTCGCGCCGCAAGCGCCCGTCGCCACGGACGACGGTGCGGTGGAGGGTGTTGCAGAGGCGGGCGGCGGAGGTGAGGGCACCGCCGGCGCCGCGATCACGGGCGTTCGCAACCGTGATGAGGTCCGGCGCGCGCTTGCGCTCATCACCGATTATTACCGGATTCACGAGCCATGCAGCCCGGTGCCGTTGCTGCTGACGCGCGCGCAGGCGTGGGTGGACTACAGCTTCCTCGATGTGCTCGGCGATATCGCGCCCGGCGCGGTTCCGGACGTGCGGATGCTGCTGGAACTTCGGGAGCGGTCGTGAGGCATGAGGCCGGCGCTGCGAGCGCGCGGCGCCGGACGCCTTGATGATGCGGGCGGGCAAACCCGTTCTCCTGTCGAACATGATGGCGACTTGAATACGTCGCGCGTGTATGGCTGCCCATTCGATTAGTGTTTCAACCGAAATGTTATGGTCACACCATGTAATATTCGCCTCGACACGGGTGCCGCTCCGGTATGTTGCAGCGGTAACCTGATCCCGTGTTGATGTAATCCTGCTGAAGCCAAGAGGATAGACTTTAGACGTCATCGGCTGGACGGCGCTTCTGTTCGTCGCTGGCGCTTCAAGTGGGACGAGGTCGTAATGGTATCGGCAAAAGGCGGGCAGCGCTTCATCAAGGAAAATCGGGCACCCCGGGTCCATATCGAATATGAGGTGGAAACCTACGGTTCGCGCCAGAAGATCGAGATTCCATTCGTCATGGGCGTGATGTCCGATCTTTCGGGCAAGTCGCTGATCGAGAAGAAGCCGCACGCCGATCGCGACTTCGTCGAGTTCGACATGGATAATTTCGAGGAGCGGATGGAGCGGATCGCCCCGCGCGTCGCCTTCGCGGTCGAGAACACGCTGACCGGCGACGGGCGTCTTGGCATCGACCTGACCTTTTCGTCGATGGAGGATTTCAACCCAGGCCAGATCGCCCGCAACGTGCCCGCGCTCGCCAAGCTGCTCGAGGCGCGTGAGCAGCTCAACGATCTCATGCTCTACATGGACGGCAAGGCTGGCGCACAGGATCTGCTCGACAGCGTCCTGCGCGATCCTGAGCTGATGCGTTCGCTCGCTGCCTCGCCCGCGCCGCAGCCGGCCCCCGAGGCCGAGTGAGCCGGCGCGGCGCCGCACCCGAATCTCCCAGAAGGACAGACTGATGGCCCAGGAAGCTTTCCAGCAGGACGCGGCGGCGACATTCGCCGCGCCTATCGAAACGAGCGATTTCGCGATGCTCCTCAACAAGGAGTTCAAGCCCAACACCGACGCCAAGCAGGCGCGTATCGAGCAGGCGGTGAAAACCCTGGCGCAGCAGGCGCTGGAAGACGCCAGCGTGATCGGCGAGGACGTGTATCTGACGGTCGATGCGCTCAAGTCGGCGATTGACCGCAAGCTCACCGAGCAGGTGAATGCGATCATCCACCACCCCGAGTTCCAGACGCTCGAGTCCGCGTGGCGGGGTGTCGCCTATCTCGTCAACAACACCTCTACCGGCAAGGATCTCAAGATCCGGGTGCTCAACATCTCCAAGGAGGAGACGCGGCGGCAGTTGCGGCAGCATCGCGACGCCGGATGGGACCAGAGCCCGCTGTTTAAGAAGCTTTACGAGGCGGAGTTCGGGCAGCTCGGCGGCCAGCCGTACGGCGCGATCGTCTGCGACTATTATTTCGATCACAGCGGCCCTGATCTCGAGATCATGAAGGGCCTCGCCAAGATCGGCGCGGCCGCCCACGCGCCGTTCATCGCCGCGGCCGATCCGCATCTGATCGGCATGGATAGCTGGCGGCAGCTCTCCAACCCGCGTGATATCGCCAAGCAGTTCGACGCGACCGACTATATGGCATGGCGTGCGTTCCGCGCCTCGAACGACAGTCGCTACATGGCGCTGACGCTGCCGCGCTTCCTCGGCCGTCCGCTGTACGGCGCGGAGACCGATCCCGTGCCCGACTTCGCTTTCGAGGAGGAGGTGAACGGCGAACACGACAAATACCTGTGGCTCAATGCGTCTTATGCGCTGGCCGTGCGGATCACGGACGCGTTCAAGACCTATGGCTGGTGCACCCGCATTCGCGGCGTGGAATCGGGCGGCACGGTGGAGGATCTGCCCACCGCATTGTTCCCGACCGACGAGGGTGGCCTCGACGCCAAGTGCCCGACGGAGATCGCCATTTCGGACCGGCGCGAGGCGGAGCTCTCCAAGGCCGGACTGATGGCGCTGGTTCACCGCAAGAACACCGATCAGGCGACCTTCATCGGCGCGCAGACGCTGCATGAACCCAAAGCCTATGAGGATGCCGACGCGACCGCGAGCGCCAACCTGTCGGCGCGCCTCCCCTACATCTTCGCGAGCTGCCGCTTCGCGCATTATCTCAAGTGCATGGTGCGCGACTGGGTCGGCGGTACGCGTGAGGCGCCGCAACTCAGCCGTGACCTCCAGAGCTGGATCATGCAATATGTCGATCTTCAGCCAGAGCATTCGGATGAAAAAACCAAGGCGAGGAAGCCGCTGAAGCAAGCTTCCGTCGAAGTCATCCCGGATCCCGAAAACCCCGGATACTATCGTGGCTTGTTCCGCATGGTGCCGCACTACCAGCTCGAGGGCATGGACGTCAGCCTCAGCATGGTTTCGCGCCTACCTAAAGGCAACAAATAACACCTTAACCTACACCTTTTCACACGGAGCAAGATTATGGCCGTAGAAATCTTTCTGAAGCTTGATGGTTGCAATGGCGAGGCGATCGCGTCCGGACACGAGAACGAAATCGACGTCATCGGATGGCACTGGGGCGTCAACAACCAGGGCTCGGCGCATATGGGCGGCGGCGCCGGCACCGGCAAAGCCAGCTTTCACGACCTCACCGTAACCAAATATGTCGATCTGGCGACGACAACGATTCTGTCGAACTGTTCGAAGGGCAAGCATTTCAGCACCGCCACCCTGACCGCGCGCAAGGTCGGCGGGGACAAGCCTCTGGAATATCTCACCATCACCATGACGGAAGTGTTCATCAGCGGCGTTCAGCACGGCGGCAGCCTCGGCGACGAACGGACCACGGAAAACGTCACGCTCAACTTCGAGAAGGTGAAGGTCGAGTACAAGCCGCAGACGGCGACCGGCGGCGGTGGCGGCGACACGCCGTTCAACTGGGACATCCGCAAGAACGAAGCGGCCTGACCCGTTTTGCGCCGCGTCGGCTCCGGCCGGCGCCGCGCCACCTCAAGCTGTGAGACCGGCCGTGCCCCTTCTTTCGTCATCGACAGCCAAGCGACAGACGTTGGTCGTCTTTCATGGCACATTGGCGTCGCTCCTCCGGTCCGCTGGAGAGCAGGCTCAAACGCCCGGCGAGTTCCGGCTGGCGGTCACATTGGACGCCAACACGTACATGACGGTATTGAAGAACCCGCTGCTCGAAAGCGCGATCATCGAATCCGTCGGCAAGAAGATAGTGACCGATGTCGCCCCCAAACTGGCGCAATATTACCGCGCCAACGGCAGGGTGTCGGAGATCGCGACGCCGTTGCAGGAGGCGATCAGCCTCGCGCCGAAATGGGTCGAGGAGGTCTATAACCAGTACGCCCCCGCAATCGCGCTGTGGCGGAAGAGCCGGCGCGAACAGAGTCTTGCCGTCCTCAAGAACCTGTTGTCGGTCGGTACCGCGACGGCGGGCATCGTTTCGGCTGCACCCACTTTCGGCGCGACGTCGATTCCGGCGGTGTATGCCCTGTGGTCGGCGACTTCGGAACTCGTCGGGACGCTTCAGGTCGCGTGGCGCAGCGTGACGGAGGCGGAGGCCGCGGTGTTGGCCGAGGCGCGGGCCATCGACCAATATTTCAAATCGCAAAATTCCGCGCTCGATCACCTTGAGCCGACTCCCGGGATCAAGCGCGCCAGCCCGATCAACCCGGCGAGTTTTCCATCGCAAGCAGCCAATCCCGCAAGCCCGAGCCTCGCGCCGGTCGGCTGGGCCAAGGCCGCCGCTTTCGGCAAAAACGCCGCCGGTACCGTTGCGACCGCGCTGGGCGCCGGGCCGGCGATGTCGGCCGTCGGCATTTCCGCAGGTCCGTCGGTGGCGCGCTTCAAGTCGGCGATGCAGCAATATGAGGTGAAGCTGGCCCATCTCGTCAGCGAAGCCAACAGCCTCACCAAGCTACTGATGGAGATTCTCGTTCAGAACGAGCAACTCTCCCATAGTCTGGCGCCTGGCGACATGAACAAGCTCAAGGCGGGCGAGGCGCGCGTCCAGCAGATCATCGGAACCGAAACGGGCGGGGGCATCAGCCGCGCACGGCACGGCTTCCGAGGCAAGATCTCGATCCTGTGGCTCGTCGCCTATGCGGAACGCGGCAAAGAGCTTGCCGTCAGCCTGCGCACCGACATGGCCAGCCGGCTCGAAACATCCGGGTTGAACCAGTTGCGAGGTTCCGAGGCGGCGATCACCTTCGCGATCACCCTTGCCAAATGGTGCGTCGATAATCGCGAAGCGCTCGGAAGCACTTCTCTGGTCGAGTTCGGCCAGGCCATGAAGATCCTGAGTGATGACGGCGCCGTCCAGTTCAAGGGCATCGCCGACGCGAAGATGACCCTCATGGAGTGGAAGGCCGGCTGCCAGGACGTCATCGACGCTTTCAAGAAAGATGGTGCCGATCTTCAGGGGAGTGATCTGATCGAGGAGATCAAGATCGACTACAAGGAAGACTTCAACGGGTACAAGGAAATCTACGCCGGCGCCAAGGAGCTCAAGGAAAGCATCAAGGAGGCGATGTCACCCGCATGATGCCCGATCTGCTTCGACACGCGGTTTCTCCAGATCAAAGGGTGTGGCCATGAATCAGCAACATCACGCGGCCATGCCGATCAAGACCGGAGCCGATGTCACCGCCACGCTTGCTACCTTGGTCGCTGCCATCCGAGGAAAGCCTTCCGATCTGCAATCGCGCATGTACCTGTTCCAGTTGTTTTGCGTGGAAGGGCAATGGGAAAAGGCGGGTGCGCAACTGCGAGCGCTGGCCCAGCTCTCGCCCGAGGCGCAGATGCTGGCGGCCGCTTATGGCCAGGCGATCGCCGGCGAGACGATGCGCGCTGCGTGTTTCGCCGGTCGTGCCAAGGCATCCCTGCTGGTCGATCCGACCGGTTGGGCATCCGATCTGGTCACGGCGATCGAGGCTGAAGCGCAAGGCGACGTCGCACGGGGCGTGCAATTGCGCTCCGACGCGTTCGATCGTTGTCCGCAGACGGGCGGGAGCGTCGATGGCCGGCCGTTCGAGGCGCTGTTCGATGGCGACATGCGGTTCGGGCCGACGTTGGAAGCGATCGTCGCCGGCCGCTGGGGTTTGATCCCCTTCTCTGCCATCGAGGAGATCATCACGGCCGGCCCGATCGACATGCGCGATCTGGTGTGGCTGCCGGCCGAGATCCGGTTTCGCGAAGGGCCCGCGCTCGCGGCGCTCCTCCCGGTTCGCTATCCGGGCGTGGAGCGCGAGGCGGATGCCGAACTGCGGCTGGCGCGGCGCACCGAATGGCGTGAGACGTCCTATGCGGTACACGGCGCCGGTCAACGCATGTGGACCACCGACACGGGCGAGGACGTCGGCATCCTGTCGTTCCGCCGCATCGCGTTCGTGCGGCCATGACGCCGACGCGCGCGAACCCGACCTTGTTCGACAAGCTCGTCGCGGATCTCGAGCTCGATGGGCTGCGCTCGGACGCGGAAGAGGTCGGCGCGATCGACCGGGCATCGCTGCGCTACTATACCGTGCCGCGCATCGAGCGCTTCAACGAAGCCGCCCTGCGCGCCACCGTGTTGCGTGAGCTGAACTGGCTGCTCAACACGACCAACCTTGCCGCCGTGCAGGATCTCTCGAGCGTGCCCGAAGTGGCGGCGTCGACGCTCAACTACGGGTTGGGCGACCTGACCGGTCGGTTGCTGACGCGCCCCGGCGTGCAGGCGCGGGCACGGGAGATGCGGCAGTGCATCGCCGCGTTCGAGCCGCGCGTCGCGCGAGCCAGTCTCGACGTGCAGCCCGATACGGATCGGGGCCGTCCGCACCGGATCGGCTTCGTCATCCGGGGCGATCTGACCGCGGCCGCGCGCGCGCTGCCAGTGGTGTTCCGCAGCGATTTCGAGATCGACACGGGCGCCGTGGAGCTCTGGAGCGAGTGATGGATCCCCGGCTGCTCCAGGCTTATAACGACGAACTGATCTATCTGCGGCAGACGTCGCAGGAGTTCGCGTCAGAGCATCCCTCCGTGGCGGGTCGGCTCGGTTTGGGCGCGGTCGGCGACGTCGATCCCCATGTCGAACGGCTGCTGGAAGGGGTCGCCTTCCTCGGCGCCCGCGTGCAGCTCAAGTTGCAGGATCAGTTCGGGGACTTCACGCAGCACCTGCTGAACGCGATCCAGCCGCATTACCTCGCCCCCACGCCCTCGATGTGCGTCGTGGCGTTCGAGCCGCGCGAAGGCGACGCGGCATTGGCGCACGGCATCGACGTGCCGCGCCACACGGCGATGCGCGGCACGGCCGCCGATCGCGACCAGACGCCCGTCACATTCCGAACCGGCCAGGCCGTGACGTTGTGGCCGTTGCAGTTGATCGAGGCGGAGTATCTGCCCGGCCGCTCCGAAGTCGCGCCGTTCATCGCCGGTCATCGCGGCGTGCCGGTCGAGGCCGGGCTGCGGCTGCGCTTCGCCGCCACCGGCGGGGCGAAGCTGGAGACGCTCCACCCCGGCCGCGTGCCGCTCTATCTCGACGGCGCCGGCCCGACGCCGGGCGAATTGTACCGGCAGATGATCGGCGATGCGGTCGCCGTGGTGGCGCGGCCGGCGGGATCGGCCGACGACATCAGCATCGGCAAACGCCTCCCGGTGCCGGTGCCGCATGGCTTCGCGGAGGATCAGGGGCTGCTGCCGGGCGACAAGCGCTCACACCGTGGCTACCGCCTGCTTGGCGAGTATTTCGCCTGCCCGGAACGCTTCCTTTTCGTCGGGCTGGACGGCCTTGCCGATGCCTTCGCCGCCTGTGCCGGGCACGATGCCTGCGACGTGGTCATCTTGTTCGGCCAGTCCGCCGACGCACTGGCGCGCGCGGTGTCGCCCGGCAACTTCCGGCTGTTTGCCACGCCGGCCATCAACCTGTTCGAAAAGCAGCTCGACCGGATGGCGATGGATGCGTTCACCCACGAACGCCAGGTCATCCCGGACCGGACACGCCCGCTCGATTACGAGGTGTATCGCATCCTCGACGTGTGCGCCCACGGGCATGAGGCGACCGAGGTCCACCCGGTCGCGCCGCTCTACGATTTTGCCGGCTTGCTGCACGATTGGGATGATGCCTTGTTCTACGTGAGCAGGCTGCGTCCGCGCCGGCTGTCGACACGCGAGCAGCGCGCGCGCGCGCGCGGCGACTATGTCGGCGTCGAGCATTGGATCAGCATGAGCGCGCCTGGCCGCCCGGATCGGCTGGAGGAGATCCGTGAACTGTCGATCCGCGCGCTGGTGACCAACCGGGAACTGCCGATGCGGATGCGCACCGGTGAGGATGCGCTGCGGCTGGAGGAAGGATTTCCGGTCCGCACGACGACGATGTTGCGCGCGCCGACCCGCCCGCGGCCGCCGCTCGCGCTCGGCGATGCGGCGTGGCAGGTCATCGGCCACCTCACCCCGAATTTCACCGCGTTCGCCGGCGCGCGGGACGGCGATGCCGCGCTGCTGCGCCGCCATCTGGCGCTCTACGGCCAGGTCGATGATCCCGGTGTGCGCCGTCAGGTCGAGGGTGTGCGCGCGATCCGCTCGAGCCCCGTCTCGCGGCGTGCGCCCGGTCAGGGATCGGGCGCGATCCTGCGCGGGCAACGGCTGCATATCACCCTGGACGAAAGCGGCTTCGAAAACGGCCGGGCGTTTCTGTTCAGCGCGGTGCTCGACCGGTTCCTTGCCGAGTTCGCCGCCGTCAACAGCTTCATCGAAACGGCATTCGACAGCCTTCAGCGGGGAGGATTTGCGCAATGGCCCGCACGTCTCGGCCACCGTCCGACCATTTGAGCTTGCTGGCGCGCGCCGCGCCGCATGTCGATCGGCTCGCGCCGCTCGCGCTGCTGCGCGCGGTGGAAGCGCGTGCGCCCGGACTGCCGCGCATCGGCCATTCCAAAATGCCGTCCGACGATGTGGCGACACTCGCGCAGACGCCGATGATGGCGTTCCCGGCGGCATCGTTGAGCGCGATAACCGTGGACGGTGCGCGGCCGCGCATCGAAGGATACTGGCTCGGCCTGACCGGCCCGATGGGGCCGCTGCCGCTGCACCTCACGGAGTTCGCCTCCTACGAACGCCGGTACGCCAGGAGCCAGCCGTTCGGGAACTTCGTCGATCTGGCGGCGGCGCGGATGCTGCAATTCTTCTATCGTGCCTGGAGCGCGGCCAGCCCGGCCGCCAGCGTCGATCGGCCCGATGACGATCATTTCGGTGATCGTCTCGCCGCGTTGACGGGCGCGGAGGAGGGTGCGGCAGCCGACTCTCCGTTTCCGGCCCGCGCACGCCTGCGGTACGCCGCCTTGTACGTCTCGCCCCGCAGCGCCGCCGCGATCGCCGACGCGGTCAGTGATCTGCTGCGCGTGCCGGCGCGGATCGTGGAGAACGTCGTGCGCTGGCGTGACGTCGAACCGGAGGACCGGACGGTCTTGGGCGATCGTTTTGCCGGGCTGGGGCAGGATATCGTCGCCGGGGGGCGCGTGCAGACCGCGCAGGATGCGTTCCGCGTGGTGCTCACGCTGCCGGATGCGCGCACCTACGCCGAATTCCTGCCCGGCGGGCAGCGCTTCGCGATGGCAACCGCCGCGCTCAATTCCTTCGCACCGCCGCATCTAGAATGGGAGGTGGAGCTGGAACTGCCCGCGTCGGCGATCGCCCCGGTGCGCCTGGGTGGTGGCATGCGGATCGGCTGGTCCGCCTGGACAGGCAAGCCCCGCGGCGAGGAGGCGCGCGCGGACGCGCGGCTGGGGCCGAGCGCGCGCCGGATCGCCGATCACCATAACAAGGAGCATATATCGTGACGGAGATCAGCCGGTCCGCCCTGTTCGGGCGCCTTCATCCTTCCGCGCGCAAGGCGATCGAGACCGCGACGGGGCTGTGTCGCCAGCGCGGCAACCCTTATGTCGAGCTGGCGCACTGGCTGCACATCATGGCGCGCGACGGAGGCAACGATGTGGCGGGCATCCGCGCCGCCTTCGGGCTCGACGATGCACGGCTTTCGGCCGATCTCGTCGCGGCGCTCGATCAATTGCCGCGCGGAGCGACCGCCGTGTCCGACTTCGCGCCGCAGATCGAGGAACTGATCGAGCGGGGGTGGCTCTATGCCTCGCTGCTGTTCGGCGACCGGCAGATCCGCACCGGCCACCTGATCTTCGCGATGCTGAAGACGAGCGGGCTGCGGCGGCTGGCACACGGCATTTCGGCCGAGTGGCGCAAGATCGACGCGGATCGGCTGGCGGCCGACTTCGCCACGATCACGGACACGTCGGTTGAAGCCGCCAGCGCGATCGATGCGCCGGGCGGGGGCGAACCCGTCGCGCCGATCCCCTCCGCCGGCGAGAGCGCGCTGGCGCTGTACGCGGTCGACCTCACGGCCCGGGCGCGCAGCGGCGCGATCGACCGCATCATCGGCCGCGATGCCGAGATCCGGCAGATGGTCGATATCCTGCTGCGCCGCCGTCAGAACAACCCGATCCTGACTGGCGAGGCGGGCGTCGGCAAGACGGCGGTGGTGGAGGGGCTGGCGCGTCGAATCGCCGACGGCGACGTGCCGCCGCCGCTCGCCGACGTGGCGATCCATGCGCTCGATCTCGGCCTGCTACAGGCCGGCGCGGGCGTGAAAGGTGAGTTCGAGAAGCGGTTGCGCCAGATCATCGACGAAGTCGAGCGTTCCACCCGCCCGATCATATTGTTCATCGACGAGGCGCACACGCTGATCGGCGCGGGCGGGTCGGCCGGTACCGGCGATGCCGCCAACCTGTTGAAGCCGGCGCTGGCACGCGGATTGCTGCGCACGATCGCGGCGACGACATGGGCGGAATATCGGCAATATTTCGAGAGCGACCCCGCGCTGACGCGCCGTTTCCAGCCGGTCGCCATCGGCGAGCCGGATACCGATCGCGCGATCGCCATGCTGCGGTCGCTGACCGGAGTGATGGAGGCGCACCACCAGGTGGTCGTGCTGGACGAGGCGATCGAGGCGGCGGTACGCCTCTCGCAACGCTATGTGCCTGCGCGGCAATTGCCCGACAAGGCGGTGAGCCTGCTCGATACCGCCGCCGCGCGCGTCGCCGTGTCGCGTCACGCCATGCCGGCGGTGGTGGAGGATGCGCGCCGACGCGTCGAACTGCTCGAAACCGAACGTGCCGTCGCGGAGCGCGAGGCGCAGGGCCGCTACGACCGCTCCGATCGTGTGGCGACCGTGGACGCGGCGCTGGCGAGCGGGCGCGAAGATCTGGCGGAACTGGAAGTGCGCTGGAACGCCGAACGCGATGCACTCGCTGCGGTCGCCGCCGCGCGAGCGGCGCTGATCGCGCATGACAGCGCGGAAGCGGAGGCCGCGCTCGATGCGGCGGTGGATGCGGCGCGGGCGCTGCAGGGCGACGATCCGATGATTTTCGGGGAGGTCGATGCCGATACCATAGCCGCCGTCGTCGGCGACTGGACGGGAATACCGGTCGGCCGCATGGTTCGTGATGAACTCGCCGGCACGCTGACGATCGAAGCACGGTTGAAGTCGCGGGTGATTGGCCAGGATCATGCGATGGATGCGATCGCACGTCGTATCCGCACCAGCCGGGCCAAGCTCGACGATCCCGGCAAGCCGGTGGGCGTGTTCATGCTGTGCGGGCCATCGGGCGTCGGCAAGACCGAAACCGCGCACGTCCTCGCCGAGCTGCTCTATTCGGGTGGCGACAGCCTGATCACCATCAACATGAGCGAGTTCCAGGAGGCGCATTCAGTCTCCACCCTGAAGGGCGCGCCCGCCGGTTACGTCGGCTACGGTCGCGGCGGCGTGTTGACCGAGGCGGTACGCCGCCGGCCATATTCGGTGGTGCTGCTCGACGAGATCGAGAAGGCGCACCCCGACGTGCATGAGATGTTCTTCCAGGTGTTCGACAAGGGCTATATGGAGGATGCGGAGGGCCGGTTCATCGACTTCCGCAACACGATGATCCTGCTGACGTCGAACGTCGGCACCGATCTGATCGCCTCCTTGTGTGAGGACGCGGACCTCGCGCCCGAGCCGGAGGCGTTGGCGGGCGTGCTCCAGGCCGAGCTGCTCAAGGTGTTCCCGCCCGCTTTGCTCGGTCGTCTCGTCGCGCTTCCGTATCTGCCGCTTTCGGCGGCGATGCTGCGCAGCATTATCGGGCTGCAACTCGATCGCGTGGTGACGCGCGTGGCGGAGAATCATGCGATCCGCCTGTCGTATGATGCCGAGGCGGTGGACCTGATCGCGTCGCGGTGTCTCGAAGTCTCCTCGGGCGGCCGGATGGTGGATGCGATCCTCACCAACACGCTGTTGCCCGAGCTGTCGACCGCGCTGCTGGAGCGGCAATTGCGTGGCGAGACCATCCCGTCGATTATCGTCGGCGTGGAGGATGCACGCTTCGCATATCGCTTCGGTGACGCCGGGCCGGCCATGACCGCGCTGGCAGAGGCGGCGGAATGAGCGACCCGAACGAAACGCCGCCGCCTGATCGCGCGGACGGTACGCCGGCGGATGCGGCGGACCCGATGACGATCATCACCGCCGATGACGTATCGCCGCCACCCGCGACGGGGAGCGTGCGCCGGTCCGACGGTGGGATAGAACCCGGCGATCTGCTCAACGGCATCTACCGGGTCGATCGGTTCCTCGCGCGCGGTGGCATGGGGGACGTGTACGAAGGCGTGAACGTCGAGACCGACGACCGCGTCGCGATCAAGGCGATCCGCCGGCATCTCGCCAGCGACCCCAAGATCGCCGCGTTGTTCCGCAAGGAGGCGCGCGTGCTGACGCAATTGTCGCACCCCGCGATCGTTCACTACCGCGTGCTCGCGCGCGAGCCGCAGCTCGACCTGCTGTATATCGTCACCGATTTCGTCGATGGCGAGGCGCTGTCCGAGCATCTCGACGGCACGCGCCCGAGCCTGTCGCGCGTGCTGCGGCTCGCGCGCCGGCTGGCGGGGGGCTTGGATGCCGCGCACCAGCTCGGTGTGGTCCACCGCGACGTCTCGCCCGACAACATCCTGCTGCCGGGCGGCTCGCTCGGCAAGGCCCGGATCATCGACTTCGGCATCGCCAAAAGCCTCGAAGTCGGCGCGGAGACGGTGATCGGCACCGGCTTCGCCGGCAAGCTCGGCTATGTCGCGCCCGAACAGTTCGGCGAACACGGCCGCGAGATCGGCCCGTGGACGGATGTGTACAGCACCGCCTTGGTGCTGCGCGCGTTCGCGAGCGGACGCCCCTCCGACATGGGCACGACCTTGGCGGAAGCGGTGGAACGTCGTCGCGCCGTGCCCGCGCTCGACGAGGTGCCGCCCGAACTTGCTCCGGTGCTGGCGCGGATGCTGGTGCCGGACCCGGCCGGACGGCTGCCCTCGATGGCGGCGGTGCTCGAAGCGCTGAACGGCATGGACGCGGTGGGCGCGCCGGTGGCGACGGCATCGGCCGCGTCGTTCACGCCGGCACCGACCACCTTCATCGCGGCGCCGCAGGGCCCGGTGGACAGCAAGCCGACCGTCACCAACCCGGCCACCGGCACACCCAAGCGCAAGCGCCGCCCGGCTGGCGCGCGCGTGATCGGCGGCGTTGGCGCCGCGCTGGCCCTGGCGGGCGGCGTGGCGGTGCTGCGCCCGATGCATGGAACCCCGGCCACCCCGGCGCCGGTTGCCACACGCCATGCCGCTGCCAAACCGGCGGCCTTGCCACCGATGCAGGCTGTGCTTGCCGCCTTGCCGTGCAGTTGGGTGTCGGCGCCCAACTTCCGCGCGGGCGATGTGGCGGTGCTGACGGGTGCCTCGGCCGATCCCGCCGCGCTGGCCAGCCAGGCACAAGCCGCATTTGTCGCAAACGGGCTGAAGCCCGCCCGCACGGATAGCTCGGCCGTGTTGCCGATGCCGCCCGCCGGGTGCGAGATGACCGCCGTCGCGCGCCCGCGCGCTGCCGGGCTGCATGACCTTCCCGAGACGTTGGTGGCGGCGAAACCGGTGCTCGCCTTGGCGCCGCAGACGCCGGGCTGCCCCGCCGATCCACGCGCGCGGCCGGAGATAAGCTGGTCGCAGGGCGGCAGGCGAGAGTTCGCGCTGCTGGCGCTGCTGCCCTCAGGCGCGATCGTGCAGATCGCCGGCAGCCGGGGTGAGTTCGAGCAGCAGGCACGGCTCCACCCCGATTTCTTCCAGGATCATGGCGACGACGGTTACCGCGTCGGCATCTGCCTGTCGCGCCCGGGGCCGGTGGGGTTTCTGCTCGTCCAGTCCGACACGCCGCTTGATCTGGGCATGACGTCCGGGCGACCGATCGAACCCGCCGGGTATTTCTACAAGGCGTTCCAATGGCAGGCGGCACGTCATGGCTGGGTGACGCAGGCAGCGTGGATCCGGGTTGATCCAGCGGTGGCGGCACCGCGTACCGCTTCCTTGCCGGACGCGCGTCCGAACCCGCGTGCGACGCCAGCCGCTCAAAAGTCGCCAGCGGTCCCAAGTCGAAACGCCACGAACGAGACGGAGATGAGCAAGATCGCGCTGTGCCGCCGGTTCGCCGATCAGCGGTGGCAGGATCTTGGACAGACATCGTTCGGCGCTTGCGTCGCGCGGGTCTACGCCAACGATTGCGACGTGACCTATGGCTATTACGGCACGCTTCCGATCCGGCGCTATCGCGGCCAGATCGAGGGCGAGGTCGGCGGGCGGTGGTCGGCATTGCTGCACGCGCCCGGATGCCACCGTGGCGCAGGCGGCTTATTCGGGTTGCTCGGGGGGCGGGCACAACATCGTCACGACTGAAAAGCGGGTTCGAAGCGTACCGAAGCGAATGTTCGGAAACGAAAGTTCGCTGTGCCGGCTGGGCGCGCCTATCTCTCGTGGAACTGACAGCACTTGCAAGCCGGCGAAACCAGACCCGCCGCGTGTGCTGTCGCTCGTCGGCACTGCCCGGCGCTGGAGCATGGCGCTCGAATACAGATGCATGAGTCCAGGATGGTGGCGCGCCGTGCCGGCCGCGCATTAGGTGAGATAACACGTTGAACGAATTCGAACTGAGACTTCTGCGGGTGCTTCATGCCCTCTTGGAGACGGGCAGCGTCAAGCACGCCGCCAGCCGTCTCGCCGTCAGTCCATCGGCGGTCAGCCACTCGCTAAGAGCGCTTCGGGCACGCTTTTCCGACCCGCTCTTCGTACGCGTCGGTGGCAGTCTGCAGCCGACTCCGCTCGCGCAAGCGTTACGGCCCGCACTTCAATCGGGGCTCAACGCGCTGGCGGGCGTCCTCAATCAGACCGTCGAATTCGACCCGGAGGACTCCCGCCGCACGTTCTCGCTCGTCTGTGCGGACTTGCCGCTGATTACCGCCATGCCCCGGTTGATCGGTACCGCCCGGCGGCTTTGGCCACATCTCGACTTCAGGATCAGCGGCGTTCGCTCCGGACTTCAGGCGGATTTGGCGAGCGGGCGGCTGGATCTGGTGCTGGCCGGCGCCGAGATGGAAGGCCGACTGGCGCTCGACGACGAATTGATGCGGAGCCGGATCATTTCCGAACCGCTCGTCAGCGTCGTGGCCGCGCATCACCCGCTCGGTGAGAAGAGCCTATGGACGCTGGAGGATTTCCTCGCCTTTCCCCACGTACTGGTCAGCACCGCCGGGCTGGGGGAGGGGCTCGTCGATTCAGCGCTCCGGGCGGTTGGGCGAACCCGTCGCGTCGTTGTCACGGTTCCGAATTTTTCGGCCGCGGGAATGTTCGTCGCGAACTCGGACATGATCGCGACGGTGCCGGTCTCGATGGCGCGGCGGGGCGTAGAGCGTTTGGGTCTGAAGGTCGTCGATGTGCCGCTCGAGTTCGAAAGAGCGGAAGCCTATATGTGGTGGCACCCCAGGTTTCATCATGATCCGGCGCATGCCTGGTGGCGCAACCAGTTGATGGACGCATTCGCCAATTACCGTCAGTAGCTGCCGGCATGTCCGGACCGACCCGCAGCGGTCGATCCGGACATCCGCCATCAGACGAGCGCTTCGGCGAGGAAATCGAGCAGCAGTCGCTCCACGTAGTCGGGTGCTTCCAAGTTGGCGATGTGTCCCGCGTCGGGGATCAGGCTGAAGCGGCAGCCGATCTGCTCCGCCATGGCGCGCCCTTCGGCTGCTGGACGGGCCTTGTCCTCGGCGCCCGTGGCGACGAGCGTCGGCATCGTCAGGGTGCTCAAGGCCGCAAGCGCCTCGCGCCGGCCGAAGGTCATCCGTCCGAGTGGGACGACGCTGTCGAGCAGCCTCGCGGAATTCCAGGTGCGCAGGCGCGTGGCGACATCCTCGCGGCAACCGGGGGAGTGTGTGTCGATGGCTGGTGAGAAGAACATATCCAATGCGGTCGCGACGACCGGCGGCGGGATCACGCCCGCCTGTTCGACCGCGGCGAGCATGCCGAAGTAGGCGTCACGCGAGGGTGCCGGTTCGGCGGCGAGCGAGGTATCCATCATGACGAGCGCGCTGACCCGCTCCGGCGCCATCAACGCCAGTTCCGCCGCCCACATGCCACCCAGCGACAGCCCGATCACCGCGCATCGATCGATCGCGAGATAGTCCATCAGCGACAGGTGCTGACGAGCGAGATCAGCGATATCGCGCGTGTCGGCCGGCATCTTGCCCGAACGACCATGACCCCACATGTCAGGAGCAACCACGCGATAGCGCGCGCTGAGCGCTTCGAGCTGGGGCGACCACATCCTCGAATCGAACAGGTAACTGTGGCCGAGCAGGACGGTGGGGCCGGTGCCGGCGACAAGGACATTCATGGTCGAGCCTTCCAGCTCGATCTCTTGCTCAGCGAATTTCATGGTCGGGTCTCACAGGCAGATAGATATAGGGGGCGGAGCGGGGCGATCCGGCGCCAAAGCATCCGCCGAGTATCCTTGGATCCTCCCATCGGCTCTATGCGCACTCAGCAAACGGAGACACAGGAACATGGCGACGCCTGTAACATTCGCTGATGGCTGACCGTCAGGCAGGCAATGTCCGCAAAAAGCCGAGCAGCGCCGCGAAATACGCCTTTTGATCGTCCCACATGGCGAGGTGGCTGCCGGTCTCGCTGATGAAGAGCGATGAATGCGGGATGAGCTGCGCCTCGCGTCGAATGCTCTGCGGGTCCATTTCATCGTAGCGCGCGCCCATCACGAGCGTTGGCGTCCGGATGCGGGGCAGATCCGCCCATCGATCCCAATCGCGCAGATTGCCGGTCAACGTGAACTCGTCCGGCCCCTGCATCTGGTTGTAGATGACCGGATTGATCCCGCCGAGGCTGCGGAGCACCGGCTCGGGCCAGGGGTCGAGCCGGCAGATATAGCGCGCGTAAAGCTCGCGCTGGATGATGCCGCTATATTCGTCGCCGCCCTGCTGGCCGGCCTTCTCCAGGGTCTCCAAGCGCGCCTTGACCGGGGCGGGAAGCTGATCGCGCAGTTGACGCGTACGGCGTCCGTAGTCGCTGAAGCTGGCCGCCATGTCCGACAGGACGAAGCCGCGCAGCCGCTCGGGATGCCGGAGCGCATATTCGATGCCGAGGATGCCGCCCCAGCTATGCCCTGCGAGGATCATATGATCGAGGCCGAGCCCGGCGCGGACCTGCTCCACCTCATCGAGATAGCGGGGCAGCGTCCATAGACGGGTATCGTCCGGCTTGTCCGAACGCCCGCAACCGAGCTGATCGTAAAAATACAATTCATACCCGGCCTTCGGCAGATAATCCGCGAAGCACTGCATGTAATCGTGCGACAGACCCGGGCCGCCATGCAGCAGCAGAATCTTCTTCGGTCCGCGTCCGAGCCGCTGCGTCCAGACCCGATGACCATTGGACAACCGGATCCACTGCACCCCGCCGGTATCGGCAGGCGTGGTTGCCGCCCGCAGCGGAACCGAACACGTCGCGGCGCCCAATCCGGCCAAGGCCCCGTACGTCAGAAACTCACGCCTCGTTGTCACTGCCGCCCCCCGTCGCAATCGTGCCCACCACGCTGTATTTCCACGTCGCGGCGCATACGGGGCGATGATGGCGCGGGCAAACGTCGACGCGTTACTCCGGTAACTTTGTACACGCATGGCGCGGCCTGACGCGGGCGTCGTCAGAACAGCGCCTCCACCTCCGCCTCAAGTCGATAGCCGAAGCCACGCTCGGTCTTGATGAGGCCCTCGCCGCCCGGCACCCGCGCCAGCTTCTTGCGCAGGCGCAGCACCTGCACGTCGACGCTCCGATCGAAGATATCGTCATGCGCACGGGTGGCGCGCATCAGATGGACGCGTGACAGCGACCGCCCGGGGGCTTCGAGCAGCGCGGCGAGCAGACTGTACTCGCTTTTGGTGAGATCGACGGCGGTGCCATCGGGCGCGACCAGCGCGCGCTCGGCGTGGCGCATCTCCCAGCCCGAGAAGCGATAGCCGCCGCGCAAGGGCGCGCCGATGACGCGGCCCAGTTCCTGCCGCCGCAGCACCGCGCGGGTGCGCGCCATCAGTTCCGCGAGGTTCAGGGCGCCCGAAAGGACGTCGTCGGCGCCGAGTTCCAGCCCCACGATCGTGCTCACGCTATCGGCGGCACCGTCGTCGTACAGGATCACGGGCACGTTCGAGCGGCTTCGGATCTCGCGCAGCACGTCGAGCGCGTTGCGGCTGCGCAGCCGCGCGCTCAGCGCGACGAGGCTCAGTTGCCGGCTGTGCAATTGATGCGCGACATCGCGCGGGCCGGAACCGATCGACGTCCAGCGACGATCGCGCAGATAGGATAGAATGCGGTCCCGGCCGCGTTCGTCCTCGTCGACGACGAGGATCCGGCCGACGCTGGTCGCGCGACAGGCCGGTTCCGGGAAAGCATGCATCGGGAAGCGGTACATTGGAGGACTCCGCAAAGGCTCGCGCCGGGGTGGGGAGCGAGGCGGTGTGCCCGCCCGGCGGCGGGCACACCGATCTTGGCCGGACGGCTAGATCCGATGCGTCGCGCGCAGGCTGGCCGCGGCCTGCTCGCCGATGATCGCGCACGGGGCCTGGGTGTTGCCCGTCGTCACGCGCGGCATGATCGAGCCGTCGGCGATGCGCAGCCCGTCGATGCCGTAGACGCGCAGCTCGCCATCGACCACCGACATGCTGTCGCGGCCCATCTTCGCCGTGCAGGTCTGGTGCCAATAGGTCACCGCCGATTCGCGCACATAGTCCTTCAGCGCCTCGCCCCGCAGGGTGCCGGGCATCGCCTCGCCGCGCACCAGCGGTCGGAACGCCTCGGCATTGCCGAGCGCGCGGCAGAGTTCAATGCACGCCAGCGCCGCGGTCATGTCGGCGGGATCCGACATCATGTTGGCGTCGATCCGCAACGCGGCGGCCGGATCGTCGCTGCGCAGCCGCAGCCGCCCGCGGCTGTGCGGCTGGGCGAGTCCGGCGAACATCGTCCAGCCATGCTCGGGCACCCCGCGCGCGGCGCTCCGCTCGCTCGGCACCGGGAACTCGACCTGGCAGAACAACAGGTCGGGCGCAGTCAGCTCGGGGCGGCTCTTCCAGTAAAGCGTCGCCTCGCTGCCGTTGTTGCGCGGGGCGATCGGCTCGGCATATTCCCAGGTGCAGCCGAACGAGACATGGTCCTGCAGGTTGGCGCCCACGCCCGGCAGGTGCTGGCGGACGGGAATGCCCACCCGGCGCAGCTCGGCCTCGTCGCCGATGCCGGAATGCATCAGCACCTTGGGCGTCTGCATCGCGCCCATTGCGAGCACCACTTCGTGCCCGGCCCCGATCCGCCGACGTTCGCCGCCGCGCACGATGTCGATGCCGACGGCGCGGTGTCCTTCGAACGCGACCCGCTCGACCGTGGCGCCGGTCAGCACGGTGAGGTTGGGGCGGTCGAGATAGGGCCGCACATAGGCGCGGAAGAGAGACTCGCGGCGGCCGTCGCGCACGATCATGTCGGTGATCGCCGCACCGCCCTCGCTCTCCATCATGCGCCCATTGGGGCTTTCATAGGTGGGGATGCCGAGTTCGCGCGCCGCGTCGAGCAGCGCGTGCGCGACCGGGCTCGGATCGGCGGCGGGCTGCACCCAGACCGGACCGCCCGTGCCGCGATGGCTGGGGTCGGGCGCGCCCTGCCAGTTCTCGATGCGGCGATAGATGTCGAGCACGTTCTGGTAGTTCCAGCGCGCATCGCCCGCCTCCGCGGCGAAATGCTCCCAGTCGTTGCGGTGGCCACGCGCCCAGACCATCACGTTGACGCTGGAGCCGCCGCCCAGCCCCTTGCCCATCGACATCGACAGCGCGCGGCCGCCTAGATGCGGGTTGGGCTCGGCGGTGAAGCCCCAGTCGCGTTCGGTGCCGAGGTTGGTCGGCCACAGCGCGGGGTCGAGCACGGCTTCGGCCTCGTCGCTGCCGCCGGCTTCGGCCAGCAGAACCTGAACGGCCGCGTTCTCGGCGAGGCGCCGCGCGACGACCGAGCCGGAGGAACCGGCGCCGCAGACGATGAAGTCATAGGCCGGCTTGATGTCGGCGGTGAGGCGGCTTTGGTTTTCAGCAGCGCGGCGGAGAAACGCGGCCTGCTCGGCGGGATTGGCTTGGGTCATCATCAACTCCTTCGAATGGCAGATGCGCGATCAGGAAGGAGGCACGCGTGTCCGCGAGCGCGGTGAGGGCGTGGGACACGCCGCCGGCCGCACCAAGGGAAGGTGGCTCTCACTCGATCGCGCCGCCGACCGAAGGGGTTGTCGCCCCGCTCGCCCGGCGTTCCGAAGGGGTTTCGATTCGGGATTTCGCCTCCGGTGCGATCGCAATATCAATTCTATCAAATATGGCAATACTAGCGGATTGTGAATTTGGTTACAGACGTGTTACAGTAGCGTGTCCGGCTATGGCTGTGCTCGTGGAGCAGCCGGTCGCGAGGGGTGGCGCCGCGACGGCGCGGCCCTGCGGCGCCCCGGCGGCCATCGGTGCGGGGGATGGCCGTTCTCGACGACGGCCGGCGTGCGACCGTCGAGCCGCGCGGTGAGAAAGTTAGCGCTTGGCGTGCGTCGCGGAACGCAATCTCCGGTCGAGCGCGCGGAGCCGCACTTCGTCCGAAGCGATGGCGGCCAGCGCCTGGATCGTCTTCATCTCGCGTTCGCCGATCACGCGCGGCTTGCGGTCGATCACGCACAGCGAGCCGACGATGAAGCCGTCATCATCCACCACCGGCGCGCCGGCATAGAAACGGAAGCGAGGCTCCCCCGCCACCGCCGGATTGTCGGCGAAGCGCGGATCGGCGGAGAGATCCGGCACGGTGAACACCTCGCGCTGCAGGATCGTGTGGTTGCAAAAAGCCCAGCTCCGTGGCGTGTCTGCCATGTCGAGGCCGACCTTCGATTTGAACCATTGTTTGGTGGGGGTGAGCAGCGTGAGCAGCGCGATCGGGGTGTCGAGAGTCTGCGCGGCGAGCCAGGTCAGCCGGTCGAAACCCTCTTCATTCTCGGAGTTGAGCAGGCCCGAGCGCTCGACCGCCATCAGCCGCCGCCGCTCGTCCCGCGAGACCGGGAAGGCGACGCCCCAGTCAGCGAGCCCGGCGTCGTCAGCGGCGAATGCCGATCCCCGTAGCGTCGCCAGCGCCTGCGCGGGCGTCGCGGCGTGGCTGACGCGGGCGGCGAGATCTGCGGGCACGTCCGCTTCGCCGCCGACGGCGATGATGCGGGTCGCCGAGATCGTCTTGTCCGCCGCCAGGCTCCGCAACAGCGGCTCGCTGTTCAGCCCCGATACGCAGTCGACCAGCACGCCAAACGGCCGCGCCGAGCCGATCGTCACCAGCGCGGCGAGCGCGTCATCGAAATAGTCGATCGAGAAGTCGGCGGCGTTCTCGGCGGCGGCGCGATAGGTCGGCAGCCGGTCGTTCGCGGCGACGACGACGAGGATCGCGGAGGTTTCGGTTTCCGCCGGCGACTGCTTGCTGTCGATCAGCGCCAGCACATCCGCGTGATAGACCCGCCGGTGGCCGCCCGGCGTCTTCCAGGAGGGGATCGCCCCACCCTCGATCAGCACCTGCGCGGTGCGTACCGAAACGCCCAGCAATTTGGCGACGTCGGCCGTGGTCAAAATGTCCTTCGTCACGCTTGCGACTCCCTGACCCGCCGGACCCGTCGCAACCCTCGTGCGGCTCTCCAATCTGCTCGAGCGGTATGGGCGTCGATATACTGATAGAATCGGCAACTTAAAGGGCGCGCCCTGCTTACCCAATCGTCGTTGCGTGGATCGGTAGCAGCGCCGCGCCGAGCGTCGCCGCGCTACCCTCCAGCGTCGAGACCGAGATGCGCGGCGCCGTGCCGACATGGTCGCCGATCCGCATTGTGCCGTAATCGATGCGGTCGACCAGTGCGGTCAGGATGCGGTTAGGCAGAGGGCTGGAGATGACGAACTCGCCGGGGTCGATCCAGGCCAGGCCCCAGTTGATGATCGGTGCGATCTGATGTGCGGCCCGCTCGACCCACCGGGCAACGACCGCCTCATAGCCGCGTGTGACGACATCGAAATCCAGTAGCGAATGGATCGGACACCCTTCGCTGCGCAGCGTGGAAAGAAGATCGAGCGTGGACGGCCGCGGTTGGTCGACCGGATACAGGCTGCCGACCTCGCCCGCACTCGCGGTCGCACCGCGCAGGATGCGGCCATCGACGATGATGCCCGCGCCGATCCCGTGGCCGAGCAGGATCACCACGGCGGTGGAACAGCGCCTCATCAGCCCGCCGACATAATATTCCGCCAGCGCGGCCGCGTTGGCATCGTTCTCGATCCAGACATCGTGACCGATCTGTTCCTCGAACAGCGCCTTCAGATCGACGCCGCGCCATGCTGCCAGGCTATCGACGGTCCAGCGCCGGGCGCCGTCCGGTGACAGCGCGGCGCCCGGCACGCCGACGCCCACGCCGAGCAATCGCCAGCCAAGCAGCCTGTGCGCGATCGCCAACTCGTGCATCGTCGCCATCACCCGGAGCGCGAACGCTTTCGGATCGGGATCCTCGAACGGATGCGAGCAATGCGCGATCACACCGCCCGCATAATCGACCAGCGCGACTTCTATCAGCCCGCGATGCACCACCGCGCCGACCGCATAGCCGGCGGCGGGTGAGATGCACAACGGCACCGCCGGCCGGCCCGGCGTCATCGGCTCCGCACCTGGACTTTCCGCAATCAGGCCATGCGCGAGCAAGGTGCCCGACAGGCGCGTGAGCTTCGATGCACTCATGTCGAGCTTGGTCGCGAGATCCTTGCGCGAACGTGGGCCATGGGACCGCAGAACATTCACGATCCGCCGTTCGTCCTCGTCGAGCCGCAATCCCGAGAATGCCACCACCGCCACGCTCCTTCGCGATTCCGCGTAGCGCATTAATATATTTCGTGAAATTAATTAAAATTGTCACATTGGGCGTCCAGCCGCTGTCGCATAAGAGAACAGGGTGGACGATCATGACGAAATACGGCTTGCGCACGGGGTGCGCCTTCGCGGCGCTGAGCATCGCGGCTTATTCTCCGGCGTCAGCGCAGACCGGGCCGGTGGCGCCCGGCGACGCGGTCGCCAGCGGGACCGCAGACGGCGCGCAGGCGTCCGGTGCGACTGCCACCCCGGAGACGAGCGCGGACATCATCGTCACCGGATCGGCCCGCCAGCAGCGTCGCTTCGACGTTTCTTACGCGGTCAATTCGCTCAGCAACGCGGACATCCAGAAGCTTGCGCCGGTCAACTTCGCCGACCTGCTCGGCAAGCTACCGGGCTTTGCGGTGGAGAACACCGGGGGCGAGGTTCAGAACATCTTCCGCCTGCGCGGCTTGCCGAGCGACGGTGGCCTCGTCACCTTCCAGCAGGATGGGTTGCCGCTGTTCCACGAAAACGACGGCAATTTCTTCCGCGGCGACGATCTCAACCGCTTTGATCTCATGACGCAGCGGGTCGAGGTCGTGCGCGGCGGCCCAGCGCCGGTGTATGCGAGCTACGCTGCGGCGATCGTCAACAACATCACCGTGTCGGGCACCTCCACCCCGCGCGGCAAGGCGCAGGTCACGCTCGGCGACACCGGCCTCTACCGGCTCGATGGCTATCAGTCCGGACCGATCGACGATTCCACTTATTATGCGATCGGCGGATTCATCCGCCAGCACGACGGCTATCGTGACAACGGCTTCCCCAACGATCGCGGCGGCCAGATCCGGGCGAACATCAAGCACGATTTCGCGACCGGCTCGCTGCGCGTTTCGATCAATTATCTCAACGACCACAACGTCTTCTATCTGCCGATCCCGACCGCCGATCCGCGCGATCCGAGCAAATCGCTCAACCAATATATCGACTATTTCAGCGGTACGATGAACTCGCCGGCGCTCCGCGACGCGACGATCCGCTATCGCCAGGCCGATGGCACCACGCGTACGGTCGGCGCCGATCTCGGCAACGGTCGCCATACCGAATTCGGCAATCTCGGCGTGCAGTACGACACCGATATCGACGGCTGGAAGATTGCCGCCAAGGGCGGAGTCAGCGTCGGCAAGCTGCATTTCGACGCGCTATATTCGACCTCGAATCCATCCGACGCCAACGCATTTGCCGGCAGCTATCTGAGCGCCGCGCGCACCGCGTTCGGTGCCGGTGTCAGCCGGCTCGGCTATGCGATCGCGGGTACCAACGGCAGCGAGGTCTATGATCCCAACGCGGCCTCGGGGTTGGTCGTGCCCGGCCAGTTCCGGGATGTCGTATCCAAATTCTATTCGACGCAAGGCGATGTGAGCGTCACGCGGTCGATCACGACCGGGTTCGGTACACACGACCTGCGCGTCGGCGTGTATGGCAGCCTATATGGTGAAACCAACGAGGTCGCCTATCAGGACTATCTGCTCGAGGTCCGCGGCAAGCCGCGCACGCTCGACCTGATCGCCTACAACGCTGCCGGCCAGGCGCTCGGCTCGGTGACCGACAAGGGCGTGCTGCGCTATACGACCACGCTCAACCGAGGCAACACCGACGCCTCGATGTACGCGCTGTATGCGAACGACACCTGGGAGGTGCTGAAGGGGCTGACGATCGACGGCGGCATCCGCCACGAACGATACAGCTTCAGCGGCTATGCCTTCGCGACCGCCTCGGCGGACCTCGGCGACCGTACGACGCTGGCCGATAACAGCGTGCGCGCGTTCACCGGGCAGGTCATCTCGTCGAAGCTCAAGCCCGACATCACCAACTGGACCGCCGGTATCAACTATGATGTCACCCCGCATCTGGGTGCCTATGCGCGCGCCTCGCACCTCGAGACGCCACCGTCGACCCAGGTCACCTATCAGATCAACCCGACGATCCTCACCTCCAAGGCAAACCAATATGAGGTCGGACTGAAAGCCGCGTTCGGGCGCTCCTATCTGTACCTGATCGGTTTCTATACCCGTTACGATCCGCTCAACGCTTCGTTCGTCGCGCTCGATCCGGTGACGGGCCGCAACGATCAGTCGGTTCCGTTCGTCGGCAAGGCGGACATCAAGGGCGTCGAAATCGACGGCAATCTCGCGCTGCCTTATGGCTTCGCCGTGACCGGCGCGCTGACCATCAGCGACCCGAAGTACAAGAGCCTGACCAATGCCAACGGCGCGAGCCCCGGCGACGTGGAGGGCAACCAGATCGTTCGCGAGCCGAAGGTTTATGGCAACGTGCGTCCGTCGGTCGATTTCGATCTCGCGGGCACCGACGTCCAGATTTACGGACGCTACGAATATGTCGGCAAACGCTATGTCGATTTCTTCAACAACACGGCGCTGCCGGCTTATCAGACCTTCGGCGCGGGCGTTACGCTGACGCGCGGCACCTGGCAGATGCAGGTGGTCGGCGACAACATCTTCAACGCGCACGGCCTGACCGAAGGCAATACGCGGACCGATCAGTTGAACGGACAGGGTACCGCCGACGCGATCTATGGCCGTCCGATCTTCGGCCGCAACGTTCGGTTCGTGCTCAGCAAGTCCTGGTGACGGTTCCGCGCACGTTGCTCGCCGCGGTGGCGGGGATGTCACTGGCCGGCGCCGCCGCCCCGCCGGCGGATGTGCAGCCGCCGGCAACGGCAGCGGTGGCCGACACGGTCGTCGATGCCTTGTCGGCGCGGCTGTTCCCGGTGCTCGGCGCGGTGACGCGTTCGCAGGCACGGACGCGTGCGCTCGACGGCGATGCTGGTGTCGCCGCGTTACGTGCGGCGCGCGCGGCGCGGATCGCCGCCTGTGCCGCCGCGCCAGCATGTCTCGTCGAGGCGATGCTCTGGACCGATCAGGAGCGCGAGACGTTCGGACGCGCGCTCGATCGGCTGACGCGTAGCGGGGCCTTGCCGCCACTCGTGCCGGACTCGGACCCCGATCTCCCTGCCGCGCTCGACCGGGAACTGGCCGGTCTGAACGGCATTCTGCGGGTGTACGGCCTTGGTGCGGCGGGCCGGTATCCGAAGATCGACGCGCCGGTCTTCGCCGCCGGAACGCCGTTCTTCACCGACAGCGTCAAGGTCGCGATCGACACCGCACGCGCGGGATCGGTCGCGCCGCCGGAGACCCTCGCGGCGGGGATGCGGCTGGCGCTCGCGCTGCTCGACGCGAACGATGCGACGGCGGCGATCCGCTTCGAGCCGCTCGATCGGCGCGAAAACGCCGGTGTGCGCGCCGCCGCCGCGCGTACCCACTGGTCGGCATACCGCTATCCGTTGCTGATCGTTCCGGGCGTCGGCCCAGAGGATGAGGCGACGATGCTCAGTCCGCGCGGCAAGCTCCACCTCCTGCTCGCCGCCCAGCGCTATCGCGAGGGTCTCGCGCCTTTCATCCTCGTTTCGGGCAGCGCGGTCCATCCGCGTGGGACGCGCTTCGTCGAAGCGGTCGAGATGCGCCGCGCGCTGATCGTACGCTACGGGATACCCGCCGAGCGCATCATCCTCGAACCCTATGCCCGACACACGACGACCAACCTGCGCAACGCGACGCGGCGCATGGTCGCGCTTGGTATTCCGATCGACCGGCCGGCGCTGATCGTGACCGACGCCGAGCAGAGCGCGTATATCGAAAGTGCGCTCTTCGCCGACCGCAACCGTACCGAGCTCGGGTATCTGCCCGGAACGGTCGGGCGCCGCCTGTCGCTCTATGATCTGGAATTCCGTCCGTCGCGCCTGTCGCTGCGGCAAGACCCGCGAGACCCGCTCGACCCATGACCGCGAAATACCTCCTGAGCTGTGGGTTGCTCGCGATGGCGAACCCAGCCGCTGGATGCGAGACGCCGGCGGAGCTTGTCGATCCCTTCGTCGGTACGCTCGCCGATTTCGGCCAGCTTTCGCCCGCCGCGGTCGCGCCGTTCGGCATGGTCCAGCTCGGGCCCGATACCAGCCCGGCCAATCACGCGGGCTACGATTATGCGGCGACGACGCTGCTCGGCTTCTCGCACACGCGCGGGGTGGGGGTCGGCTGTGGCGGCGCTGGCGGCGACCTGATGATTTCGCTACGCTATGCCGACCAGCCAGGCGCGAGCACGCTCGACAAGGCCAGCGAGGCTGCACGGCCCGGCACCTACCGCGTCCGCTACGACGGCGGCATCCTCGCTGAAATGGCGGCGACGCGCGGCGCGGGCGTGCTGCGCTTCACGCTGCCGCGCGCGGGAACCGTCGATCTGCGGGTTGACCCCCGACACAGCTATTCGAAGCGGCTGGCCGCGCGATGGGAAAGCCTGACCAGCGACGACCTTCGTGCCGATCTGGTCGCGGGAACGGTCTGCGACGCCGGCGCGTATCATCTGCACAGCGCCAGCCAAGTCCGTGTCAACGGCCGCCTGATCCACCAGCGGCTGTCGGCGGGCCCGGCGGACCTCGCGACGCTGAAACTCGTCGCCAGAGCCGGCGACAGGGTCGAGGTGCGCACCGGCCTGTCGAGCGTCGATGGCGCCGGTGCCGCCATGACCCGCGACCGCGAAATCGGTGGGCGGTCGCTCGCCGCCGTGGCGGCGGACACGCGCGCGAGGTGGAACCGCATCCTTCGGCGGATCGTACCGTCCGGGCCGCGCGAACGACACGCGCTGTTCTACACTTCGCTGTACCGCGTCATGGAAACGCCTGTCGCGATCACCGATCCGGACGGCCGCTACCGCGACAGCAATGGCCAGGTGATGACATCGCCCGCCGGGGAGACTCATTTCACCAACTGGTCGCTTTGGGACAATTACCGCACGCAACTGCCGCTGCTCGCGCTCGTCCAGCCCGAGCGCAGCGCCGACATCGCGCGATCCCTGGTCGCGCTTTACGCGGCCGGCAAGCCGCAATGGTCGACCCGGAACGAACCGTTCCTGACGGTCAGAACCGAACATGCCGGCATCGCGCTGCTCGACCTATACCGCAAGGGTATCGCTGTCGATGCGAACGCCGCGCTTGCCGGCATGGTGGCCGATAGCGACCGGCTCAAGCGCGGAACACCCGACGAGCAGATCGAGGCCGCCTACGACGATTGGGCGACCGCCGAACTCGCGCGCGATCTCGGTCGCGCCGATGTCGCGACGACGTTCACCGCCAAAGCGCGTTCCTATCGTGCGATGTGGCGATCCGTGTTCGAGGTGCCCGGCGCGGACGGCGACATCGTCAAGGCGCGGGGCCTGTATCAGGGGACGCTGTGGCAATATCGCTGGGCGCCGGTCTTCGACTTGCCGTGGATGACGGAGACTGTCGGCCGCGACCGCCTCCTGAAGCAATTGCACCATTTCTTCGATGCCGGCCTGTTCAACATGACCAACGAGCCCGACATTCAGGTGCCGTGGATGTTCGCCGCGCTGGGTGAGCCGCAGGCCACAGCGGACTTGGTCCGAACGATCCTGACCAAACCGATCGCGCACCCGTACACCAACAGCGGCAAGCTGCCGGTGCCGTTCGTCGGGCGCAGCTTCGCGTTATCGCCGCAGGGGTTCGCCGACGGGATGGACGATGATGCCGGCGGCATGACGGCATGGTACGTGTTCGCGACGCTCGGCCTGTATCCGCTGGTGCCCGGCGAGCCTTGGTATATGCTGACGGTTCCGGCGTTCGAGCGCATCCGGCTCGACCTCGGCAACGGCCGGCGGTTGACGATCCGGCGTGTCGGGCCAGAAGACGGCGCCATCGTGCAGGCCCGGTTCAATGGGCACGACCTTCCGCAGTTCCGGCTCACGCACGGTGATCTTCTGCGCGGCGGGGAGTTGACGATCACGACCAGCCTGCGCGCCGCGTGAAATGCCCAAGACCTCGGCGCCAGGGCGACTTTCGGCCGAGCAACGTGTCAATCCGCAACCTCTCGTCCTAGCAGCAGCCGCATCGAACGGAAATCGAAGGTATAGCTGCCGTTCGCGGTCAATGCCGCCTGTCCAAGATTGCCGAGAACGGGGGCCGCCTTGTCCCCCTCCAGAGTGACGGCCACATCGTGCTCTGTGACTGTTGCCGTACCTGCCCCTATCGTCAGGTGCGGCTCGACCGTCACAGTTCCTTCGCCGCCGCCGCCCAGGCCGAGCGAGGTTTCCCGCTTCGTTGACCAAAGGCGGGCGCGATCCCCGAACCGGGCAGCATAGCTCGCGTGGAGCGTGGTTCGGTTCGCGCCTGTGTCGACGCTCACCAGACTCGTACGGCCCGCGATCTCCACCTCGGCCACCGGCGTCAGCTCGTTCATGTACAGCCTCGCTCCCGAGCGGAGCAGAGGCGCGTTCCGATCAATCGTGAAGCTGCCATCGGCGTCGATCCGGAACCGACCGAGCTGTGCCAGCGCAGGGCAGCCGAGTATCGCCTCGATTTGATAGTCGGCGCGCGGCGCCCGGATGTGCAGTGCTGCATCCGGTATGACGATCGCCACCACGTTCCGAAGGATGACGCCGCCGACCGGAAATCTGTCGATGACGGCGATGCGGGTCGAAACCGAATGGCCCGTCACGCCGACCACATGGTAGCGGGTATCGCGAACCGCGAGTCGCATCCGGCGGGCAGCGCTCTCGGACACGGCCGAGAAGTTGGCGCCTGTATCGATCATCCACGGCAGCGTGACGCCGCCGACCGTCAGATCGACATTCTGCGTGCCCAACACGTTGCGGTAACTGTGCAACCTTGCCGTCCTGCTGCCCGTCGCCCTGGGCCTGGGCACGTCGCGCAACAGCGCCGCCGTTCCGAGTTGGTTGCGCAGATCGTCGAGCGTGTCGGGATCCGTGCGGTCGCCGTGCGCGTCGAGCCATCGCACGATCAACCCATATTCCTTTTTGTACGCACCGCGTCGGAGATATGTGTCGAGCAGCGTCTCGAAGGTTGTGTACGCGCGAGGAGATCGGGTTCGCTCGAGCAGCGCCAGGCACGGCGGGAGCAATCTCGCTGCTTCATCGAGACGATTGTCGCGGCTGGCGATCGCGCCCTCCGCCGCGCAGCGCTCGGCTCCCTTGGGCATCGCTTCCGCAAGAGCGCGCGCCTCGGCCATGTCCCACCGCGCGAGGGCGGCATCGACGGGCAGCACGGTCGCGGCTGGTGCGGATGCGGCCTGGGTCGTCACGGAGCGGCCCGCCCCGAAACTGGCGACATCGCGCGCCGCGACGGAAACGCGACGTGTCGGCGCCAGGCCGACTGCGCTGCTCGTCGCGCTCTCGCGCGTCGCCGGCGCGGCGAACACCGGCGGCCGGACGCTGGCGTCCTCCGCGAGAGCGGGCGGAAGCGTGACGGCGAAGCACGCTTCAGGCGCCGCAGCACCGACGAGGAGCAAGGCTGATGCTGACATCAGGACGAGGCGCGTCGCCTTCGGCAACGCCCCGAGTTGGCCGTCCATCGCGACCATCTTCTGGCTGTTCACGTAATCGTCCGTTGCGCGGCATCAATGCGAGCGTCGGTCGCCAGCGCGTGGTCGAGCGCCGCGTCCGCATGGATCGCGGTGGTGTCGAAGATCGGCACGGCGCTGTCCTCCTGGCGCACGAGCAGCATGATCTCGGTGCAGCCAAGGATCACCGCCTCGGCGCCCACATCGACGAGACGCGCGATCACCGCCCGGTATGCCTCGCGCGACGCGGGTTCGATGCGTCCTGCGACCAGTTCGTCATAGATGATGCGATGCACGGTTGCCCGGTCGTCCGCGTCGGGAACGATCACCTCCAGACCGTAAAGTTCGGTCAGCCGCCCCTTGTAGAAGTCGTGCTCCATCGTGAACGCCGTGCCGAGCAGCCCGACCTTGCGGAAGCCGGCGGCCACGATCCGCTCGGCCGTCGGATCGGCGATGTGGATCAGCGGGATGGCGACGGCGCTTTGCACGTCGCTTGCCATCCGGTGCATGGTGTTGGTGCAGATCAGCAGCAGGTCCGTTCCGGCCGCCTCCAACCGCCGGGCGGCGTCCACCATCCGCTCGGTGAGGCGGCTCCAGTCGCCGGCATGTTGCAACGCCTCGATTTCCGCGAAATCGAACGACCAGAGCAGACACCGCGCCGAGGCCGTCGCACCGAGGCGCGCGCGAGCGCCTTCGTTGAGGAGGCGGTAGTATTCCGCCGAGCTTTCCCAGCTCATACCCCCGATCAAGCCAATCATGCGCATCAGGCGTTTCCTTTCCACGGCTGAAGATCGAGCAACACCGTCGGGATCAGCTCCGACACGGTGGGATGGATCGGCACCGCCCAGCGAAGCTGCTCCACCGGCTGGTCGGCGTTCATCATGTCGAGAATGCCATGGATCGCCTCATCGCCGCCGGTGCCGAGGATCGCCGCGCCCAGAATGCGGCGCGTTTCCGCATCGGCCACAACCTTCATGAACCCCTGCGTCTCGCCCTTCTCGACCGCTCGACCGACCCGGCTCATCGGCCGGGTCGCGCGCAGAAGCGGCCGGCCCGTCGCGAGCGCCTGTGCATCGGTCATGCCGGCGCGGGCGAGCGGCGGATCGGTATAGAGCGCATAGCCCGGCAGCCGCTGGCTGACGCCTCGCTCCTCCCGGTCCAGCAGGTTGGCAGCAACGATCTCGAAATCATTGTAGGCCGTGTGGGTAAAGGCACCACGACCGTTGCAGTCGCCGAGTGCCCAGACACCCGGAACGTTGGTCCGCAGTTGGTCGTCCACGGTGATGTAGCCGCGCGCGTCGAGAGCGATGCCGGTCGCGTCCAGCCCGAGGTCATCGGTGTTCGGCCGTCGTCCCACGGCCATGAGCACGTGACTGGCAAGAACCGGCTGCGCATCATAGGCACAGTCCACGCGCACCTCGATATCATCACCCTTGGCCGCGAAACCGATACAGTCCGCGTCCGTTCGCACCGAAATGCCCTCGGCCTCGAGGATCTCGCGCATGGCGTGGGACACGTCCTCGTCCTCACGCGCGATCAGCCGGCCCATCCGCTCGACCACCGTGACCGCCGCGCCGAAGCGGCGATACATTTGCGCGAATTCCAGCCCGATGTAGCTGCCGCCGATCACCACGAGGTGCCGGGGAAGCGTGTCGAGCGCCACGATGTCGGTATTGGTGAGAATCGGAACGTCGCCAATGCCCGGCATGTCCGGTACCACCGCGCGACCGCCGACATTGATGAAGATACGCGGCGCGGTCAGCCGTTCACCTGCGACCGCCACGATGTTGGAAGCCTCGAAGCGCGCATGACCGCGAACCAGTTCGACATTGGCCATGCCGAACAGCCAATTTTCGTTTCCGGCGCGGCCCTCGCGGATGATCTTGTCGGCGCGGGCGGCCACCGCCTTCATATCGGCAGCGATCGGCCCCGCGACGGTGAACCCGTACTCCGCTCCCCGTCGGGCGGTATGCATGGCGTAGGCGCTCGCCACGAGCGTCTTGGTCGGCCGGCAGCCGGTGTTGACGCAGGTGCCGCCGACATGATGGCGTTCGACGATGGCGACCGATTGGCCCGCCTCGCTCAGACGACCGGCGAGCGCGGGCCCCGCCTGACCGGCACCGATGATGATCGCGTCGAAGCTGCGCATGGGAGGATACCTCTCGATATTGGCCATGGCGCGACGCGCCGGGGAAGACAACGGGCCTGCAGCCGGCAGGCCCGTCAAGATCAGATGATGCTCAGGCGCACGTCGATATTGCCGCGCGTCGCGTTGGAATAGGGGCAGATCTGGTGCGCCGCCTCGACCAGTCGCTGGGCATCGGCGCGTTCCAACCCCGGCAGCGCCGCGGCGAGCTCGACATCCAGACCGAAGCCGCCGTCGCTGCGCATGCCGATCCCGACGGTCGCGGTGACCGCCGCGCCGGCCGGGACGGGGAGCGCCAGTTGGTGCGCGGCGAACTTGAGCGCGCTCAGGAAACACGCGGAGTATCCCGACGCGAACAACTGCTCCGGGTTGGTCCCTTCGCCGCCGGGGCCGCCGAGTTCCTTCGGCGTGGACAACTGGAGGTCGAGCGTCCCGTCCTCGGTGCGGGTACGGCCGTCACGCCCGCCATTCGCGGTGGCGGAGGTGCGATATTTTACGTCGATGGACATGATTCATTCCTTTCATGGGGGGCGCAGGCCGTTCCTGCGCCGGAGGTGATGGAGAAGCGCGTCAGGCCGCGACGGCTTTTGGGCGCCGGCGCGCGTCGCTGATGGTCAGCGAGACGGCCGAGACGAGGAAGTAGAAGGCGCCGAACCCCGCATAAGGCGCGATGTCGGCAATACCGACGGGCGCGGGGCCGGCCGCCTTGCTGAGCATGAATGCCCCGGCGAGACCGGACTGGGCGCCGCTCAGGATCATCGCCCACTGGGCTCCATAGGACTTCCAACGCCGCACGCCGGTGATGAGCTGGAAGAGGCCGGAGAGGACGGCCCACACGCCGAAGATCTGAAGAACCGCGTGCATGCCGTGCGGCAGCGTCACGGCGACCGCGACCGCGGTCACGACGCTGACGACGAAGTTGAGCATCTGGCTCTTGTTGCTGCCCAAGCCGCCACTCCGGCTGGCATCGAGATAGTTCGCCAGCGCGTCCCACGCCGGATAGGCGACGAGCATCACCGCCGCCAGCGGCGGCATGGCCTTGGCGACGGTGAAGGCGAGCGCGACCCAGATCGCGGCAACCGCGAAGCGCAGGTAATAATAGCTCTTGAGCCAGTCTCGGTCCGGGGCCTTCGTGTCGGTGATGGTTTTCATGGCATGATTCCTTTCTGTGATGCAGGCGCACGTCTCCCGTCCCGGAAGCCGGGTGGGTCGGTGAAGGTGATTGAGGCGGCGCGCGGGGCGTTAGGTGCCGCGCCCGATCAGGTTAGAGGCGGAAGCGTCGTGGCAGGCGCCATCGTGCCGCGGCCGCGACGGCGGCGCACCCGAGGGAATACCAGACCACCACGTAGAGCGGATCGTTGAAGGGGCAGCAGAACGCGAACACGAAGGCTCCGCAGGCGCCTGCGGCAATCCCCGAGGCAAGCGCGCTGAGCCGGGGCTGGGTCGGCGCGGCCCTGCGCATCAGGGCACCGAGCAAGGCGACGATCGGCAGCGAGAGCACGAAGATCGACGTGGCGCACAGCATGCCGCCGGCCGGGTTGATGCGCTCCATCAGCGCGCGGTGGTTCACGCCTTCCGGCGCGACGAACGCGCCTGCGGCGATCGCCATCACCGCGAGAGCGCAGGCGATCATCAGCCCCTGCCGGGGCCGCGCGGTTGGCGAGAAGGAGCGGATGGCCATCACGCATGCCGCCACGGCCAGCAGCCCCAGGCTTCCCACGCGCCACATCAGATAGGGCGACCCGGCCATGTGGTGCATGTCCGGCCGCATCACACCCAAGGCGAGAAAAAGCGCGAGTTCCACCCCGCCGAGTGCGAAGACGAGCGCGCCTTCACGCAGCATGCTGCGGCGCTGGATCGGCGTGAGGTCGGACGACAGGTCGAGGATCAAGGCTTCATTCGACATCGGGGGTCTTCTCGATGATTGCGGTAAGGCGCGCGAGGCCGCGGTGGATGTTCATCTTCACAGCCGAGGGGGAGAGGCCGATCTCGCCGGACGCGTCCTCGATGCTGTAGCCCTGCACTTTGACCAGCAGGATCGCCTGCGCCTGAGCGGGGCGAAGTTGGTCAAGCAGGCTGGCGAGAACCGAGCTGCTGACCACCGACGCCTCGTGGTCGCCGACAGCGATCTCGTCGGGCAGTTCGTCTGCCGGCCGGCGCGCCAGGCTGCGCAACTGGTCGACCCACTTGTTCTTGGCGATCGCCGCCAGCCAGGGTCCAAACGGATATTGCGGATCGTAGGTATGGCGCCGCCGATGAATGGCGAGCAACGTTTCCTGGACGGCATCGTCCACGTCGCCCGGCGGCAGTCGCCGCTCGAAGTAGCGCTTGAGCCATTCCGATGTCTCCCCGAGCAGCCGCCGATAGGCGCCGCCATGTCCATTCTGGGCAGCTTCCATCAGGCTGCTCCAACCGTCGGGTGCGGTCCGGGACGGCCCCTCACGACCGAGCCGCGCCGCGCCCGGCGACGACCCTGAGATGATTCTCGATAGAAAGTCCGGGCGCATGATCTCTTATTCGCGCGCCGCGCGATGCCGGTCACGCCTTGTCGAACTTTTTGTGTCACGCCGGCTTGCGTGGCTGCCGTTCCGGCCTGACGTGTCACACAAGGATGGGGCGGAAAGATCGACCGCCGGGCGTTCGGGCTCTGCCCCGCCAGTGCGATGCGTGAGGACATGCGATGGAGTGGAGTGACGTCCGTATCTTCCTGGCCGTGGCGCGGGCCGGCACGCTGGGCGGCGCCGCGCGCGCGCTGCGGCTCAGCCATCCCACCATCGGCCGGCGCCTCCGCTCGCTTGAAGAAGCGACCGGCCAAACGCTGTTCCAGAGAACCGCCGATGGGTTCGTCCTGACGGAGGAAGGGAGCGCCATCATTACTCTCGCGGAGCAGATGGAGGAGGGCGCGCTCGCCATGGAGCGGCGGCTCGCCGGCCAGGAGCAGAACCTTCGCGGCTGCCTGCGTATCTCCTCGGCCGACTGGTTCGGCGCCTACGTCCTGCCCCCTATCATAGCGGAATATACGAACGCCTATCCTGGCGTCGATGTCGAGATCCTCACTGGGACGCGCCTCTTCAGCCTCGCCCAGCGCGAATCGGACATAGCCTTCCGGATCGTGCCGTTCGACACCTCTGACATCGTGCAACGGCGGCTCACCCGGTTGAACTACGGCGTGTACGTCGCCGCCAGCGCACCCGATCCGGTGTTCGGCGACGGAACCGGCTTCCGTCTGGTTACCCACGACACATCGACGGGGCAGTTCCCCGATATCGCCTGGCTGACGGAAAATTTCCCCAACGCGAGGCCGGTCATGCGCTCGAACAACCGCAACGTGCAGGCGCGCATGTGCAGAGAGGGTGTCGGCATCGCCGTCCTGCCCCGCGCCGTTGGCTCCCAGATCCCAGGACTGCGCCTGCTCGGTCTCCCGTCAGAGCCGCCCAGCCGCGACATCTGGATGGGCTACCACCGCGATCTGAGGCACCTGCAACGCCTGCGCGCTTTCATCACGGTTGTGGACAATCACCTGCGCGAGGTGCTCCCCTGAGCGCTTCAGCCGCCGCTCAACCGTGTTCGCACGAAGCGGGCAAGTTCGTTGCTGAGCTCGAGATCCTCCGGGGTGCCGCCCAGGAAGCCGCCATGCGGCATCGCCTCGAAGACGTGAAGCTCGGCATTGACGCCCGCGCTCCGCAGGGCGCGGTGCATGCGCACGGTATTGGAGAGGAAGAGATCGCGGGTGCCCGACTGCAGCAGCGTCGGCGGCAGACCCGTCAGGTCGCCGAACAGCGGGGAAAGATAGGGATGGGAGAGATCCGCTCCGTTCGCATACAGCAAGTTCGCCGACATCAGCGGCAACGGCAGCATCACGTCCACCAAGCGGTTCACTTCGAAGCTGTCACCGGATTCGGTCAGGTCCACCTCTGGCGACAGGAGGACCAGGCCAGCCGGCATGGGCAGCCCTTCGTCCCGCGCCCGCAGGAGCATGGCGACCGCGAGATTGCCTCCTGCCGACCTGCCGCCGACGATCACGTTCGAAGGCGCATGATGGTTCAGCACATGCGCATAGGCCGCGAGCGTGTCGTCCAGTGCCGCAGGATAGGGGTGCTCGGGCGGTGTTCGATAGTCGACTCCGTAGCAGCGCAGGCCGTGAAGATCCGCCTGCATCTGCGCGCCGACGCGGCACGCATCTCCACCTCCAACCACCAGCGCGCCACCGTGCAGATCGAGGTAGGCGCCGTGCGTCGCGGTCACCGTCTCGGGCGTGGCGATGTGGACGGCGGCATCGCCGACCTGGATGGTCTCGACGCTGGCGTGCAACGTTCCGGCCAGACCCTTCAGGCTGGCGGCATATTGGGCATCGACCGCCGTCTTCATTCGGATCCAGCCGTCATAGTCCTCGGGTTCCGGCATCCGGTGCTTCGCGTTCAGCGGCGTACCGTCGGCGTCGACAAGACGGTCGAGCGCGGCGCGCGCCTCCGAACTGATGGAGGTGGGAGACGGAAGCGTGCGGGCGGGCAGCCGCACGCCCGGCGATGTGTCGTCCATTGGATGTGACCTCGATCCCTATCTCGGCGCCGGTTCGCGCTTCGCTCAATCCTCGTCCTGCCACCTACGCAGTTCCGTCTGGTCATGGTAGGGCATGCGGTCCGGCGTGGTGATGAATTCCATCGTCGTGCCCCACGGCATGCGGCAGTAGCAGACCTTGTTCCCCGGCCCTTTCTCGGTCGCATAGGGAATAGCGCGCGGCGCGGTGAGCGGGGTGCCTCCGGCCTTCTCGAAGCGCTCGACCGAAGCGTCGATGTCGTCGGTGTACAGGGCGAAGTGCGTGATGCCAAAGTCGCTCGCTCGGATCGGCTGGGCTTGTTCGGGGCCGTGCATTACGAAGAGCTCGATATCGGGCCCGGTTCCGATCTTGACCATCGCCTGCCCGCGCACGACCGTTCCGGGGAAAGCGCCGACGGCCCGCTCGAATTCGGGCCCCTGCCGCGGTGGGTCCTGCGGTCCGAACGACTGGTAGATCACCTGGCCGCCGAAAGCGTCCACCAGGAACGATTTTGCGGCTTCGATGTCGGGCACCGTGATGCCGATATGATTGACGCCGCGAATGACAGGTGCGGTCATGACAGTCTTCCTTTCGTTCAAGCGACTGCGAAGTTTCATTTGGCGTTGAGGAAATCGATCAGAGCGGCCGCGACGTCTTCCGGTCGTTCATCGGCGACATAGTGGCTGCACCGCGCGATCGCGCCGCCCGTCACATTGCCGGCGAATTCCATGAGCATCGGCACCATCTGCGGGCCGAAGCGCTGATCTCCACCCAGGCCAAGTACGGGTATCTCGAGCGGGTGCTTCTTGTACTCGAGCGCGGCAGCATGGTCGGCGTCGAGCGTGCGATACCATTCCATGCCGCCACGGGTGCGGCCAGGAAGCGCCATCGCCTTCGCGTAGATCTCGATGTCCGCCGGATCGAAGGTGCCGTGATCGTAGAACCGCTCGGCCATGAACGTTGAAATATAGTCATATTCACGGCCGTGGATCAGCCGCTCGGGGAGATCCCGGTTCATATGAAAGCTGAAGTGCCACAGCCTCGCGGTCGTCGCCTCCCATCCGCTCCAGCCGGGAAGCGGAACGTCGAGGATGGCGAGATGCGTGACAGCCTCGCGATGGAGTGCCGCCTGCGGCAACGCCACCATGCCGCCGATGTCGTGTCCGCACACGGCGTAGCGTTCATGGCCGAGCGCGACCATGACGTCGTGCGCGTCGCGCGCCATCGTCGCCTTGTCATAGCCGCCCTGCGGACAGTCGGAGAAGCCGGCGCCGCGCAGATCGATCGCGACCACGCTGAAATGCTCGGCCAGCAGCGGCATCACATGGTGCCATTCCCACCATGTCTCCGGCCAGCCGTGCAGTAGCAGGATCGGCGGACCCGAGCCGCCCGTGACGGCGTTGATCTTGATGCCGTTCGCCGGCACCATTTGCTGGGTAAATCCCTTCAAAGTCGCGGTCATGATCGCTTTCCAGTCGATGTTGACGTTCAAACGGAGCTTGGGGCCGGCGCGCAGGGCCGGTCGAAATCGGTGGCGATCGTGACGTCGCGCCAGGCGTCGATATCGCTACGGAACGCCGCCAGCTTTCGTTCGGCGATCGCGTGCCCGACCGGGCGAGCGGTAGATGGAGCGGGGCACCGCCGGGCGGTCGCGATCACCCGGTCGCCGCGCTGGGCCGCCGCGAGCGCGAGCCGCTGGCCGAAGCCGCTCGAGCAGCCTGTGATGAGCCAGGTTTCCATCACGGCTTCTCGGCGATGTGTTCTGACGACGTGACGCTGTCGCCGCCGCGAACGGTCATATCGCCGATGATCGACCAGTCCTTCTCCCCGAGCCCCGCCGAGACGGCTTTGCCGAGTCCCTCGCGGACAGCTTCGAGCATCGGGAGCGTGCGTCCGATCTCGTGACTGGCCTCGCTCGCCAGGCGCATGTCCTTGAGTGCGAGCCTGGCTTTGAAACCGGGCTCGAAGGACCGTTCCGTGATCTGCGCGCTGTAGCTCTCATAGGCGCGGCCCGAGAACAGGGTGCCGAGGATGAGCTCGAAGAAATCCACACGGTCGAGTCCGAGGCTCTCGGTCAGCACGACACCTTCGGCCATCGCCTCGATAGCCATGGCGATCATCATATTGCAGGCGAGCTTCGCGGCCCGAGCGGGGCTCTCCCCCAACTTCCAGACCTTCTTGCTGAGCGGCGCGAGCAGCGGCTCGATCGTGGCAACCGTATCGGCCTTTCCCGCCGCCAGAATGTTGAGCTGGCCATTCGCCGCCACGTTCGGCCGGCCGAGAACGGGTGCGGACACATAGCCGAGCCCCGCCTCTTCGTGCAGCAGCTCCAATTCTCGTGCGAAAGCGACCGAGATCGTCGAGGTGACGACGTGGGTAAGCCCCGGTGGCGCGCTCGCGAGCAGACCAGCATCGAGAATCACGTCGCGAATGGCCGCGTCATCGGACAGCATCGTGAAGACGGCGTCGGCCTCGAACGCATCGGCCGCGCGTTCGACAAGCGCCACTCCGGGGACATTATCCTTGGCGAGCTTGCTCCGGTTCCAGGCGCGAACATCGTGGCCCGCCTTCACCAGGTTCAGGGCCATTGCCGAGCCCATGACGCCGAGGCCGATACATCCGATCCGCATGGTCTATCTCCTGGTGCTCGGATGGGTGATGTGCATGGGGCGCAGGCGGCGCGGCGTGCCACGCTCATCGTCTCGCCGGCGCCGATCACAGAGCAATTCCGAGAACCCGGCGCGGTGTGACGTCGGTGAAGCGCTCCAGGTCCGCCATGACGGGACCGGCCTCCGGTGACGCGAACGCGGCTGCGATCGCTGCCTCGTCGCGGAAGCGGCACTCGCAGATCGCTATGGTCCCGTTCTGCATAGCGCCGGGAAAGAAGGCGGCGACGCCTTCGAGCCCGTAACGCGCCCAGGATCGCATCACCAGCGGCAGATGACGCTCGACGTAATAGTTCTTGTCGAACCGGGTTCCGACAGTGCCTCGATAGGTGACATAGACGATGACCGCGTCGGGCTGATCCGCCATGTCCGCGAGCTGGCGATCGGAGAATTCCATCGTGCTTTTCCTTCAAGTGGAGGAAGGCCGTTGCGCTCAGAGGGGCGTGCCCACGCTCCGAGACACGGTCGCGTCCGTGAAGCGGGGAACGTCGGCCATCACCGCCGCCGTCTCGGCCGATGCGAGCGCGGCGTGCAGCGCGTCTTCGTCGCGGAACCGGTAGAGGCCCACGGACACCTCCGGGGCGTCGGCGTTCCGCGGAAAGAAGGCGGAAGCGCTCTCCAGCCCGTGGTGCTGCCAGCAGGCGAGCGCCAAGGGGAGGTGGACATCGACATAATGGTCGCGATCGAAGTAGGTGCCGCCGCTGCACGTTACGATCAGGGTTGCATGTGCCATGGACGAGCATGTGGACCGATCAACAATGATCGTAAACTGACAGGATTGAACTCTGTACGTTCAATATTGTGGGTGGTTCGCTGGCTTTCGGCACTGTCGTCGTGGACAGCGGACGGACCCGTCACGACCGTGCTCTGGTCCAGAAGGCGCTGCTGGCCTAGGGTGGAGCGTCTCACCGCGAGGCGGCGCTTCATTCTTTGAAATGTCGTCTGGCTGAGCGCCAGTCATGGTTTCGAGGAGCGACATGATGAGCGATCGAGAACCGCCCGAGCCTGCCGGTTCTTCCGGCGCCGAGGGCAAACCCGATGGGGTTGGCGACACCGACACGCACGGGTTTGCGAAGGCGCCGATGCGCGTGCTGATCGTCGGCGGGGGCTTCGGTGGCATCGAGGCCGCCAAGACACTGGCGCGCTCGCCCGTCGAGATCGTCCTGATCGACCGCCAGAACCATCATTGCTTTCAGCCGCTGCTGTATCAGGTCGCGACGGCGACGCTCAGCCCCGCAGACATTGCGTGGCCGATTCGCTCCATCCTCTCGGGCCAGCGCAACCTCACCGTCTTGATGGCGGAGGTGAACGGCGTCGATATTCGCCGCCGCCTCGTCCGCACGAGCGGCGGCGACTTCAGCTACGACCAACTGGTGATCGCGACCGGCGCGACGCATGCCTATTTCGGCCATGAGAATTGGGCGCCGCATGCGCCAGGGCTGAAGCGCATCGAAGATGCGACGGAGATCCGGCGCCGCATTCTCCTTGCGTTCGAGCGGGCCGAGCTCGCTCCCGATCCGGCCACACGCCAGGCGCTTTGCACCTTTGTCGTCATCGGCGGCGGTCCGACGGGGGTCGAAATGGCCGGCGCGATCGCCGACATGGCGCGCGAGGCATTGCCTCGTGACTTCCGTAACATCGACCCCGCACGCTCGCGCGTCCTCCTCGTCGAGGCAGGTCCGCGCGTGCTCGCCGCCTTCCCCGAGGATCTGAGCGCCTATGCACAACGTGCGCTCGAGCGCCGCGGCGTCGAAGTCGAGACGGGCACGCCCGTCACGGACATCGGCCCCGACTATGTCGTCGTGGGTGACCGCCGCATCGCGGTCGGCGCCGCGATTTGGGCCGCGGGCGTGGCCGCTTCGGCCGCCGCCGACTGGCTCGGGGCGGAGAAGGACCGCGCCGGCCGCGTGAAGGCCGAGCCGGACCTCACCGTTCCCGGCCGTGCTGAAATCTTCGTCATCGGCGACACGGCCGCGGTGTCCTCCCCGTCGGGCAAGCCTGTCCCTGGCATCGCACCGGCCGCCAAGCAGATGGGCCAGTATGTCGGAAAGGCGATTGCCGCGCGTGCCGCAGGGGCGCCCGCCCTGGGAGCATTCGAATACCGGCACCAGGGCGACCTCGCGACCATCGGTCGAAAGGCCGCGGTCGTGAAGCTCTCCCGACTCACTCTGAAGGGGTTTCTAGGCTGGGCCTTCTGGGGCGTCGCGCACGTTTACTTTTTGATCGGGCTGCGTAACCGGATCGCCGTTGGATTCAGTTGGCTTTGGGATTATCTCACCTTCGGGAGACGTGCTCGCTTGATCACGGAGTCCGCCGAGGACGCTGCTCTGGAGCGCGGCACCCCGGCACCATCAGCCGGGCCGGAGAGCATTCCGGCGGCGCAGGCGCCCGGGTTGGGCACTTTCGGAACAGACCGCACCTGGCGTTGACGCGCGGCACCCGCCTCGCTGCGGCGGGCAAGCGTCCTGGGCTTGGCTGTGCCGCCGCGATCCAGCACCTGGATCGGTATCTCGACGAGGAGCTGCGCGGCGAAATGTCCTGCAACTGCAAGACATCGGCGCTAAGGCGCCGACCGATGGAGCCCCGCGCCCCCGATCAAAATGTCTGTTCCCGGCCCGGCCCGGTCCGTCCGGCGCGGATGCTGGGCTATGCCAGCGGCAATTTTGGCAAGAATGCCCTCGCTTCGACGATGGACTTCTTCCTGCTGTTCATCCTCACCGAACGTTGGGGCGTTTCGCCCGCGATCGCGGGCCTCGTCGTGATGATCGGGCTGGTCTGGGACGGCATCTGCGACCCCCTGCTGGGAATGCTGCTCGACCGTCCGGCGGATCGCAACGCGGTGTATCGGCGCATATTGTTCGTCGGCGCGCCGGTCGTCGGAATGGTCTTCGCGATCTTCTTCATCGATCCCAAATGGCGCGGGAACTCCATTGTGATCTGGGCGGTCGCGGCCGTGACGCTGTTCCGAACCGCGTATTCCGCGTGCGACGTCGCGCATAATGCCCTCATGATGCGCCTGACCACGACGCCGGAGAGCGCCACGACCGTGTCCGGTCTGCGTTACATGTTCAGTTGCCTCGGCGCGTTGGCCGTCGCGCACTTCGCGGGCGCATTTGTCGCCACGCCGCGCGAGAGCGGCTATGATCTGGTCGCGGTAACCGGGCTTGCTGCCATGTCTTATGTCGGCACGCTGTGGATCTCGGCGTCCTCCGCCCCGCAACGGATGCCGGCGCGCGCGGCCGTTGCGCCGCGTACGTCACCGGGTTGGATCATCGCGAATCGGCCGTTGCTGCTTCTGCTGGCGCTCGGTTTCGCGCAGGCGCTCACGCTTCCCGTCTTCGCCCGGTGCTTCGCATATATCGGAAAAGGCGTGCTCCAGGATGCGTCCTGGACCGGAACCGCATTGACGATGCTGGCCGCGGCCCAGTTGGTCGCGCTTCCGATTTGGATGACGATCGCCCGGCGCCTGGAACGGCGCGCCGCCTTGGGCTTGGCGTTGGTCGCGGTTGCCGCGGGGCTCGCCGTGTTCGCGATCGAGCCGACCCTCGCGATGGCGGGGATCGCGCTGTTCGGCGTCGGCAACGCGGGTTTGCAGATGATGATCTGGGTGCTGCTCGCCGACGCCGTCGATCACGGCGAGCGGCGAACCGGGATCAGGTGCGAAGGGTTGCCTGTCGCGTTATTGTTGCTGGCCCTGAAGATCGGCGGCGGGCTGAGTGGGGCATTGCTTGGCCACGGCCTCACCATGATCGGTTGGAGCGCGGGAGCGCCGATCGGGCCGCGTGCGCAGCGCGATCTTCTGGCGATGGCGTGGATACCCCCTTTGATCGGTGCGCTTGCGTGTTTGACGGTCTTGGCATGCCTGGACGCCTCGCGTCGATCTGGGGCAGGCGAACAGCGGTGAACGTCCGGCGCGAGGAGAAACCGTCCTGCGATACGCTTCGCCGAGGGCGATCGGGCTCTCAGGCTGGGCGCCCGGTCAATCCGTCGCAGTCTGTCCGCAGCAAACGCCCTCCGGGGACCGTCTCTCCGACGATCCCCGTGCATTTTCAATGCTTTGAGAGAAACTGGTGCCCAGAAGAGAAAATCTCATGGGCACCTAAGCGGTTGATTTCGAAGCGTGAATTTCATCTCTTTCTCGCCAAGAGACACTTTATCACACAGGAATCGGTGCGCAACTCTTAGGATTCCAAGCGAGACAGCGAAAAACCTTCGGTTTTGTCTGCAGGGACCATGTTCCTACCCGCGAGGCATGATTTGCCGCCGCCGTTCAACGCAAAGGTGGAAAGCGGCAGCTTCAGCCGACAGCGGTTATTCCGAACGGCCAAGCCGCGTCGATGTACGCGCAAAACTGGTGGAGAGCGGACATTGCGCATTGCCGCTGTTCCGCGCACGCTCGGGCAATGAAAAGCTCGATTGCAATCCTTGCCCTCGTTCTGGCGGTCCCAGCGTGCGGAACGGGCGAGCGCCCCTTCCGAATGGTGCAATTCTGCTTGGGCGACATAGGCCAGATCGCGACCATGAAAGCCGTGCTCAAGGGAGTCGCGGCAGCCAACACGCTCCCGTTTTACGACAACAGCAGCGAAACCGAAGCTGACCTTAATTCTGCTGCCAAAATTCAGCACAATCTGCCGGTTGCGCATCCTACCGTGAACGTCGGAACGGTTGGACCTGATGCAATTGGGTTCAGCGCTGGAAACTTCGCCGAGGCACCTTCACAGATCGTCGTCGGGTTTTCGAAAGGTAGCGACATCGCTAGGGCACGCAAGCTCTCGGACGACGCGGTGCAGGCGCTTGCGAGACGGTGGCCCATCCGCGAAGTGTCCAATGTGGAAACGAGTGGTGCATTCCCGTTGAAGGACTGTAAGCGCTGACAGCCCGACGTCCGCCATTGGGCGACTGCCGTTGAACTGCTTAGCCACCGTGATGCCTTGAAGTTCGCCGCGATCAGCCGGTATCGCGCTCCTATGGATCACATCGGAACCCGCATCGACGAAACTGGCACGCTGATCCGCGACGGTGCCGGCTTCTATCTTCGCCGTGACCTTGGCGGGCGCTATGCGCTGGAGCTGCGCCGTGTGCCGGTCGATTTCATCCAAAAGCGCGTGCGGGTGATCGGCACGCTGCTAGCGGACGGCCTTGTCTCGGCGGATGGCATAGGTCCGGGGTGGTGACCGACAAAACGAGGCTCGCGGCTCTGTCCGCAAGGTAGTCGGGAAGCAGCGACAGCATTAAAACGTTCGCGACCGTAACGGATGGCACGAACGGCACTGCAATTGGTTGTGTCCGAGACGGGACCAATTATGAATGACATTCGAATGACCGCAGTAGGGCGCTTGGCCCGGAGCGATCTCGATCGGCTCGGATCGACCTTCACCCGCGCGATTCCGGTCGAGGACGACGGCATGTTCGACGGTCTGCTGGCCAAGCTGGACGAAATCCACATCGACCCGCTCGGCAAAGGCGCGGTGATGCGAGCGTGCCCGCATGAGCGGAACGACGATCTGCCGTGACGGTCCACGCCGCGCCGCGCGACGATCAGGATTGGCGACGCACGGTCCGGTCGCCGCGCAAAACACACCGCACGAAGGAGGTTATGGTCGATGTTAGTCCCCATGTTATAGCGGCGCATCGCTGGATGGAGCACCTGGCATGCTGGCGATCGAGAGATATGTGTGTGCTCCCGCCATTGGAGACAGCATGTCGTCAACCCCACTCGAAGTCTTCAGCCGCCGGCTTTCGCAACGTGCGGCGTTGAGCGAAGACGATGTCGCCGCTGTCGCATCGCTGCCCCATACCGTGCGGTATGTGCATCCCACGACCTATATCGTGCGGGAGGGCGAAGCGCCCAAGCCCTATTGCGGCCTCATCATCTCCGGCATGGCGTTCCGCCATAAATTGACGGTTACGGGTGCGCGCCAGATCGTCTCGCTTCATCTCAGGGGCGATATGCTCGATCTTCAGCACCTCTTTCTCAACGTCGCAGATCACAGCGTACAAGCGCTGACGGAACTCCAGATCGCCGACATCGACCGCGAAGCGCTTCAACACATCGCCTTGACTCGGCCGGCGGTCGGGCGGGCGCTATGGGTCGAAGGTCTGGTCGATGCCTCGATCTATCGGGAGTGGGTTCTCAATGTCGGACGCCGCGACGCACGCGCGCGCATTGCGCATATCCTGTGTGAAATCGCGGTCCGCATGCAGGCCGCCGGAATCATCGACGCCGAGCGGTTTCAATTGCCGATGACCCAGGAGCAGTTGGGCGATGCGACCGGCCTGACCAGCGTTCATGTCAACCGCACGATCAAGGCACTGGTCGCGGACGGACTGATCGAGCACGGTGGCCGATGGATTTCCATCCGCGACTGGAACGGGATCAGGAGAGAAGGCGACTTCAACCCGCTATACCTTCATCTCGATCAGGTCGCGCCGTATTTCGACGGGCCGCTAAGTGCAGTTTTTTCAGGTCGCGACTGAAGCCGGGGCGGCGCTCCACCAGTCCAGCAGTCTCTATTGCTCATCCTGCGGAGCGCCCTGATCCGCCGGGTCGTAGCGGCCGGAATGCGCTTCGATGCTATTCCTCATATTCACGAGTAAACTGAGCGACTTTCTCAAAACACGATCCGGCTCCTTTTCCTCGGCGGCGCTCTCCTCCTTTACCTGCAACGCGCTCTCGATCGCTTCGAGCGCCTGAGGCTTGGTCAGCGCACCATTGTCGAGCAAGCTATGGATGAGGCTCTCGATGAGCAGCAAGGCGGCCTGGCCCTGTGCGTCGGGTTGCGGATTGTGATCCTCGCTGAAGGAGGAATCCGCGTGCGAAGTTTCGTTCGTCATCTTGCTGACCGGGTAGCCGTTCTGTGCTTGGGTTCATGACAAGCCGCAGTACGAGACCGCAACCGGGGCCATCATTTCGACGACCCGAGCGGCGGACTTATTCCGGCTCTGCCGCTGTCTCGGACGCCTCGACGCGCTTTCTATATTCCTCGGCCAGCGTGAGGTGCGCCAATGCCGCCGCATTGTTCTCGGAGGTGGCGGCCATTTCAAGCTCCTGCCGCGCACGTTGCCTGAAGTAGCTTCGATTATCCGCCTTCGCTTGAGAAGCCATCGCATTCATCTCCTGTGGCGTGCCCTCACGCTCGACAGAACCAGCCTGGAGTAGACCGATAGCCTTCGGCAATAAACTCGATCAGGCGCAGGATCGTTTCAGCTCTTAAATCTGCTCGCCGCCCGCATCCTGTGCATCTCAGCCGCGCGGATCACCGATTTTGCCGACGATGCGCAATGCGTCGGGCTTGGTTGCGCGAGCGTAGGCACCTCAGTTGGGAAGGTGTGGCGATGAAGATCGCGTCGACGCGCCCTTCTTCCGAAGAACTTGGCAAGCTACCCAGGTCGCGCTCCAAATTAGCGCAAAGGTGCAACTGTTCGGACAAGCGTCGACCGGCTGCTTGAGCGCTTCTAGCATTCCATACTCGACGCGTGAAAGCGGCGTTGATAGCTCTGGGGCGATGGTGCGTTGCGGCGACTTGCCCCTCTTTTTCTCGATGGGCAACTAGAAAGGGCACTAAAGGCCAGTCACGTGAACTGCATCGATGAAACGGACCGTCAGCAACACGTGTCCTTTGGCGTCGGCAATGTCGATGTGACAGCCAAGGCATAGAGCGCCATTCAGAAGTTCCCCGCACATTACGTCGCGTGCAGCCGTGATGGCTGTCTCGCGCCCGGCGCTGAGGTCGGGAAGGTCAAGCCCTTCCAGGTCGGCAGTTACGGACCCGCACTGGTTGAGATGGAAGAAGTAGCGCGCCATGCTGACAACTCGTTCAGGGTCACTATTGGTTCAGTACCACGATGGCACTTTGCATGACCAAGTCAGCCTTATGCCATCTGATGAAGGTACGCCGGATTGAAATCCGCGATGGCTTGGAGCTTTCGCCAGTCGGCGATGCAATAATGACGCCCCGTGCGGGCAAAGGCGCCTTCTTCGGTCAATTCACGAAGCATCCGGTTGACGTGGACGGACGTGAGGCCCGTCGCGTCCCCGATCTGCTCCTGGCTGAACGGCAATTCCACTGCTTCGACGGACGCTATCCCGAGCGCCTCCCGACGCTGCACGAATTCGCATAGCATGTGCGCTATCCTCGTCTTGGCGTCCCGCGCGCCGACGTTCAGCACCCACTCGCGGAAGATGGCGGCATCAATGAGCGCATCCCTTGCGAACGCCGCCGCCACACGGGGAAACCTTGATGCAACCTGCGCCAGCTCGGTTATCGGAATCCATGCGACTACCGCGCGCGTCATCGTCTGGAGATTGTGATCGGCCCGGGAAAGCAGCGTGTGCTGCAGGTCCAGCATGTCCCCGGACATGTGGAACGAGACGATTTGACGACGACCGTTCCGGCTCATTTTGTGCCGAGCAACGTAACCGTCAACGAGCAGGCAGCAGCGCGTGACCTGGGTGCCTTCTTTGACCAGATAGCGGTTCGCTTCGGTCTCTTCCCTCCTGAACGACAGTGCGGTCAAAGCTGCAAGCTCTTCGCCGTCCAAATCCATCAAACGGGTGAGTTTGCGAAACCAAGCTTCGATGATATCGTCCGCGGCCATCCCATATTCCAGTAAGTATCTGAAAACGGTCCCGTAACGTATGAACCCGCACCTCGTTCCGTCGCCAGGGGCGCCGTACAAGCGTTCGAGACGTTTCCCGAGGCGACGGCGAAGTCCGAAGCGCGCGGTGCCGCTTTGATAAATTGAGCCGGAGCCAGAGATCTCCGTGCCCATGTCTGCGAAGCTACACCACGAGTAGGACACGATCTCGCAACTCTGCCCCGTGTTGGCGCGTGGAAGTCAAGTACGGAAAGCGGTCGGCCAGCTTCTTGGATCACTGCGGGCAGCCTCGGTCGCTTCAGTCGTTCGCCAGATTCCTCCAAATAATCGCAAGTTACTGTTCGCGAAGCCCGTTCCAGGCATGGACATGTTGTCCAGGCATGGGCCAAGCTGGCGTTCTACCTGTCCGAGCGAGATCGGTTTTGAGATCATGTTTTTTGCGTTGCTCCTTGCCTCGACTGCGGTTCCAGAGGCGACGACTCGTCGCTTCGGCGATTGGTTTGTCGCCTGCGACAATGGGCGGGCGTGCGTCGCCGGCTCGTTGCGCTCCGATGACGACGATGCCACTGCCGTCTTCACGCTTCATCAGGCCGCCGCAGCGACTGCCACGCCCGAGGTCGCGATCCAGCTTCCGCAGGGAACAGCAATGCCCGTGCAATTCGTGGCGGATGGCAGGCCACTGATCCTTCATCCTCGCAGGGCCGAGGATCGGCTGATCTTTTCCTCCGATGATGCGAAACGGCTGGTCGCCATCATGCACAAGGGCGACAGGCTTACGCTTGCCGATCGCACTGGCAAACCGCTGGCCACCGCTTCGCTGGTGGGAGCAGCAGCGGTGCTGCTCGCGATCGACGACGCGCAACATCGGGTCGGCACCGTCGCAGCGCTTATCCGGCGAGGCCCGTGGCCGACTACGAAAATCCCATTGGCGCCTCCTCTGCCGCGCATTGCCGCGATCAGAGCGTCGAGACGCGAAGGGCCAGCCTTGTCGCATGCGCGCATTGCTTCCCTGCGTGCGGAGGCCGGTTGCGATCGCGTGGACGCCGACGCGCAGACCTATCCCCTCGATAGACAACAGCGGCTTTTGCTGATCGCCTGCGACGGCGGGGCCTATAACTTCGACAGCCTGGCTGTTACGGTCGATCGTGCGGGGCGAGCCACCGATGCTCCGCTCGACCAGCAGGATGCGGACGACAACGATGACGGTAAGCTCGTCAACGTCGCATATAATGGCGGCATCCTGTCGACATTCGTGAAGGGACGCGGATTCGGGGATTGCGGACACTCCCGCAGCTACGTGTGGGACGGGAGACGCTTCGTGACCATCGAGGTCACACGCCAGGACGAGTGCGGCGGCAATCCCGACTGGCCGGTTCTCTACCGCGCTGTTCCAATCTGGCGGCATGATTGAGCGGACGCCCCCTGCGAGTGCGATGCGGCTTTCCTGCCGGCGCGACCGAAAGCGACGGGGGGCGACTTCGATCCCCGGGGATATGTTGAGCCTGTACTTGTACAGCTTCCTCAATCGTAGCGACCAGCGCATGGATCATCGCGGCGCCGACATGGGAGACGATCGCGGACGGCATGACGATCGAGGCGATATGCGTGATCGCCGCGATGACCGGTCCAGCTATGGCCGTGGCGATCGGCGCGAGTGGAATAACGGCCGTCGCGACTGTGGGCGTGATGATCGCCGCGGTTGGCGGCATAGCCGACAGCATTGCCGCACCCCAGTGGTGTCATCAGCGCCGCGTGCGTATCTGCCGCTAACGTATTGGTCAGGGGGCGTTTAGGTGTTGATCCCGCGGTTTGATGGCGTGATCCTTCGTTGGATTGAAGGAAGCCGTATGGGAGAGGTTTGCCAAGCGGCGGACCACCTCAGTAGGTCGTCTTCCGCAGCGTATACAGGTAGGCAGCGATGTCGCCCGCGTTGCGCTCGCTCAGCCGCTGGTCGGGCATCGCGTTGCCCGGCGCGACCTGCTGCGGATGCCTCAGCCAAAGCACCATCTGATCGGGCTGGTTGGCGAGCCGCCCCGCGATCGTCGCGCGACTGGCGATGCCGGCGAGCGATGGCCCGGCCTGCCCCTGCGCATCGGGGACGCCGGTGATGACATGGCACGCGCCGCAACCGTAGTGGGACAAAGCGAGCTTGCCGCGATCGACACTACCTCCGGTCATCTGCTCAGCCTGAGTGCGGGCGTGCGCGACGTCCTGCGCGTGCAGTACCGCTATCGAGGCGATCGCAGCGATCGTGGCCGCCACCAGCAATGCGGCGATCAGGCGCAGGCTAGTCGGCATAAGCGAGTGTTTCTGGCGAACGGTCCTGCAACAATGCGCGCATCAGCAACAAGGCGGCGGCGGCGTGAACAAGGCCACCTGGCACCCACATGAGTAGCCCGGCGACCTGCTGGTCCTCCGCGGGGGTTAGGCCGAACGGTGCCATGCCGAGTTCCGAGTAGCCTGTGTACCAAGGGCTTGCGGACAGCGCCATCAGCGCACCGAGTGCTCCGGAGATCATCGACGTCGCGAACAGACACAGAATCGCAGTGCCGCGCCGCGAGTTATCACGTCCGCGCAGCATCGCGGTCCAGAACAGCAAGGCGCTCACCAAGAAGGACAGATGCTGCGCCGCGTGCCAGCCCGCGTCCGCGAGCGCGATGTCGAACAGCACCGGCATGTGCCAAAGCCACAGCGCCGCTGCTTGCAGCGCGGTCGCCGGCACCGGCGCGGTCAGCCCCCGCCACATCGCGGTTACGGGAGCGCTTGCTCCCGCCCTGCCCAACACGCGGCGCAGCGGTAGCGGAAACGCCCAGAGCATCACGGCAAGCGGGCGCGACACCACTAGCAGCGGCGCGGCGACCAGCATCAGCAGTTCATGCTCGGCCATGTGCATCGAGAACGATCGTTCGCCCGCCTCGTGCAGCGGCGACACCAGCGCACCCGTCAGCACCAGCCAGCCGGCAAGAAAGCACCACCCGCGCCGCCTCAGGCCCGCCGCACCCAGCGTCGAGCGCGCCAATACACGCGACCAGCCGATCGCCGCGATCAAGCCACCCAGCACAAGCGGCACCGTAATCCACGGATCCCAAGTCCACCCGATCGACGCGCCCGCTTCGAGGTTATGCGCCGACGCCGCGCCCGGAATCCCCAGCGCGAGCAACACGAGGAAACGAGCCGCTCTCACCGCGCACACCCCGGCACGATCATCGTCGCGACCGTCTGAAACATGATCGCGAGCGCGAACATGCCCGCGCCGAACGTTGCGATCCGCGCCAACCACGAACTGGTCGGCGGATTGCGCGCCGCCACCGCCGCCGAGCGTGCGATCCATGCGGCCGCGCCGCACACCGCAAGGCTGGCCACACCCCACAGTAGCCCCGCCCAGCCGCCAATCGCCGCGCACGCACCGCGCAGGGACACGCCCGCGCCGTATTCGAAACAGATCCACGCCAGCGGGGGAAGCACCAGGCCGATCCAGGCGCGCCGCCCGTCGCGCTGCCGCCGGGATGCGTTCACATCCATCGCGGCACCCAATAGACCAATATGTAGATCGGCAGCCACGCCATCACCACGAAGCTCCAGTAATTGGCATTGTCCTCGACGTCGGCGAACTGATCGTCGCCGACTTCGTGGGTGAACAGCCATACCGACAACACCGCCGTATCGCCGAGATCGGTGACGACATGCGTGGTGTGCAGCACCATCAGCAGCCACAACGCCGAGCCATAGGCGTCATGGTCCCAGCGCACCCCGAGATGCTGAAGCTCGAACCACCGCACCGCCGCCAGTGCGATTCCGAGGATCGTCATCAGCGCGGTGCCGTAGCGCAACGCCCACACGTCCTTCGCGCGAGATCGTCCGAGCAACCAAAGGTTCGGGATCTCGCTCGCCAACAGGCCTATCGTGAAGATGCCACTCCACATCAAAGCGGGCAGGGCATCGCCGTCGGGCGGCCAGTGTGGCGTCTGGCTCGCCAGATAGAGGTACACGCCGGCCGCCAGCAGAAAGCCGGTGCCCTCGATCAGCATGAAGCCGATATTGCCCCACCAGACGAGGTGGCGCGGTCCCGACGCGCTCTCGGGCAGGCCAGAGAGATCACCGACGCGGCGCCGCGCGCGCGCGCTCATTGGCCGCGCGCCCGCAGCGGCCCGCTGGTGGCGCGGCCGCGCACCGGCCAGAACCACAGGATCAGCCCGACCGCGATCGGCACCATACCCCATAGGATCGCCCAGGCGGTGAAGATGCTGCCGACGAACATCGCCGACACCGCCAGCGCACAAAGCAGCGGCCAGATCGACGGTGCCGGGCTATGCTGGCGGTAGAGTGGAATCGCATCCAAGACCGAAGTCACTAGCACCTCGCGCGCATCGTCCTTGAGTCCCGTCATCACCGGCAGATCGTCGTGCTCCCATAGCGGGGCGACGCCGGTGACGACGGGAGTGTGCTCGAAATTGTACGGCGGCGGCGGCGACGGCGCGGCCCATTCAAGCGTCGGCCCGCCCCACGGGTCGGCACCCGCCGGTGCGCCGCGCCAATAGCTGAGCAGTGCATTCGCGACCAAGACCAGCCCGCCTAGCACCGAAACGGTCGAGCCGATCGTCGCGAGCAGGTTCAGCCCGTCCCAGCCCATCTCCGGCCCATACGTGTAGACCCGGCGCGGCATGCCCTCGAGGCCGAGGATATGCATCGGGAAGAAACCGAGATTGAACCCGCCGACGATCAGTACGAATGCGATGATACCCCACCGCTCCGACATCATCCGGCCGGTCGCCTTCGGATACCAATAGCAGAACGCGCCGAACAACGGGAACATCGCCCCGCCGACCAGTACATAGTGGAAGTGCGCGACGACGAAATACGTATCGGTCAATTGTAGGTCGAGCGGTGCCGAGGCGACCATCACGCCCGACAAACCGCCGATTACGAAGGTCGCGATGAAACCGACCACCCACAGCATCGGCGTCGCGAAGCGCGGCCGCCCGCTTCCGATCGTCGCGATCCAGCAGAAGATCTGAATGCCCGCCGGAAGTGCGATCACCATGCTCGCGGCGGTGTAGAAATCGTTGCCGAGCCGGGGCAGTCCGACCGCGAACATGTGATGCACCCACAGTCCGAAGGCGAGCACGGAAATCGAGAGCAGCGACAAAACCATCGCGATATGCCCAAACAGCGGACGCCGCGAAAACGCCTCGACGATTGCGGAGACGAACCCGACCGCCGGCACGAAGATGATATAGACCTCCGGATGGCCGAAGAACCAGAACAGATGCTGGAACAGCAGCACGTCGCCGCCGCCCGCCGGCGTGAAGAACTGAGTCGAGACGAGCCGGTCGGCGATCAGCATGCTCGTCACCAGCATCACCGCCGGCAGCGCGAAGATCGTCATCAGCGAGGCGATGAGCATCGCCCACAGGAAGAACGGCATACGCGCCAGCGTCATGCCGGGTGGCCGCATCTTGAGGATCGTCGCGGCGATGTTCACCGAGGCGGACAGCGCGGCGACCTCGGTGAAGGTGATCATCTGCGCCCAGATGTCGGCACGGTGCCCTGGCGCATAGCCTGGCCCCGATAGCGGCGGATATTCGAACCAGCCGAGGTCGGGTGTGATGCCGAGCGCATGTGGCACCCACAGCATCAGGACGCCGCCGAGATACAGCCAGTAGCTGAACGCGGTCAGCCGGGGGAAAGCGAGGTTGCGCGCACCGAGCATCAGCGGCACCAGCCAGATGCCCATCGCCTCCATCACCGGCACCGAGACGAGGAACAGCATGGTCGAACCGTGCAGCGAGAAGCTCTCATCGTAGAGTTGCGGCCCCATCCGCGTCCCGTTCGCGGCGCTGAGTTGCAGCCGCATGTCGAGCGCGAGCATGCCGGCGAGGAACAGCATCGCCACCACGGTCACGATGTAACGCGCGGCGATGCGCTTGTGGTCGACCGTGGTCAGAAACCCCCACCAACCCGGTCGGTCTGCCCAGGTCTCGTCCAGCCGGCTCATTTGCGCGATTCCAGATAGGCAGCCACCGCATCGATCTGCGCGCCCGTCAATGCGACCGCCGGCATCAGCGTGCCGGGTTTGAGCGCCTGCGGTTGCGCGATCCAGCCTTGCAGCGCGCCACGGCTCATCGGCAGCGTCCCCGCCGCCACCGAACGCCGGCCACCGACATGCGTGAGGTCCGGCCCGGCGCGTCCGCGCGCCGCGGTGCCGCGGATCGTGTGGCAAGACGCGCACGGCCCGTTCGTCACTACCACCGCAGCGCCCGAAGGCGCCGGCGCGGGCCTGGCCTGTGCGGCAAGCCACGCGGCGAACTCGGCGGGCGTGTCGACCTTCACATCGAAAGCCATGTGAGCGTGCTGCGCGCCGCAGAACTCCGCGCACTGGCCGCGGAACCAGCCGACCCGGTGCGGCGTGACGTCGATCGCGTTGGCGCGGCCGGGGATGACGTCCATCTTGCCCGCGACGTTCGGCACCCAGAAGCTATGGATCACGTCTACCGAACCCAGTTCAATTCGCGCTGTGCGCCCAGCTGGCAAGTGGAGTTCGTTGGCGGTTTCGATCCAGCCTGTGCCCGCCGGATCGCGATACTGGATGCGCCACCACCATTGCTGTCCAGTGACACGCACCACCAACGCCTCGCGCCTGCGTTCACCTGCAAGTTCTCGCTCGACCACGAAGCTGCCGAGGATGAGGATGGTCAGCCCTGCCACGATCATCCCCGCCCACAGCCCGAGTCCCCTGCTCAGCCGGCGGTCGTCGGGCGAAGTCTCCGGCGCAGCGGCGAGGCGGTGCCGTCCGCGCCAGATGCTCACGCCGAGCAGCGCCATCACCAGCGCGTAAACGATGCCGCACACCCAGAACATCAGCATCAGCAGCCAATGCTGCCACTCCGCCTGGAGCCCGGCCGGCGCGAGCGGACTCTGCCGCCCGGCACACGCGGCAAGCGGTATGAAGAAAGCGGGCGACAGAAGCCTCATCGCAGCGCGCCCGTCCATGTGGGGCCTTGCGGCTCGCCCCGAAGATCCCGGTCCTGCCGCTTCCGACGCGCCGGGTCGATCCGCGGCAGACTGCGGATGTACCCGGCGAGCTGCCAGATCTGCTCGGGCGGAATACGTGCGCCGGAGGTGTGCCCGTGCGCGATCGAGGCATAGAGATGCGGGAGGTCGCGCCGCGCACCGGCACTGGCCAGATCGCCTCGACTGCCTGAGGCGTGGCAGCGTCCGCACCCGTACCAACTGAAATAGCGGCCACCCTGCGACACTTGATAAGCGTTGTTCTCATAGGCGGCCGCGCGGGGATCCTGCGGGCCGCGGGGTGACGTCTGAGGCTGATCGGCAGCGATAACGCGCGCCTCTTTCTCGCAAGCAGTTAAGGCCAACAGCAACGCGGCAGGCGAAAAATACAAAAGCCGCCTCACGATTGAGCCAATTCCTGCAGTGCGGCGACCTTTCGAGATGTTGAAACCGCTTCCGTAAGCCAACCCTATCTACGCACCAATACCGGCTGTGGGAGCAGGCGACATTGATGTAGGATAACCTAGTCTAGAGCAAGCAAACGGCGATATCCGGTCGCGTGCTGCCGGAAGCTCGTGGGGACTTACCTGCCTTTCGCAAGGTCTGCGGCGGCCGGCCGCTTCCGGCGCAAGCAGAACTTCGCTGATTGCCACAATGGCGGCGATCGACCGCTGACGTCGAGTCAAGCGTTGTGGCAGCCCTTCTCGCCGAGCAACGTCTTTCCGCAGGCCATTCCTGATGATGAACATGACGCCGCTGACGATACGAAGATCATCGACCCGCGGCACACCGTGTGACAGGGGAAAATGGGAGCTCGATCCGGCGCATGTGCGCCTCGAAAGCCAGATCAAATTACTCATCGCAATCTGCCCCAGTTACACCCAGTACGATACGACCCCATTCCATGCAGCCGCTACCACAAATGCAATCATCAAGCGCAAAAGCGATCGGCCCGGACAAGGCTCCTGTCAGCAGCACGACGGCGGAGATAACGAGCCCGAATGTTGGGTAGGCCCATATGCCCAGGCCGTGTCGCCATCGAGCCACGGCCCCCGCCCGGGAGGTCCTAGCTCCCGGCCGATGCGACACGCGTAGATGATCGAACCCGTAATATGTGGAACGGCCCGCGTAGCAAGAGCTGTCGGCAGTCGACTGATCGCATGGGAACGGTGCGGTCATATGTCCGGCTTATCAGCGCGGCACGTGACCGCTGGCCTCGATGAAGTTCGCGGCGCAAGTGGCTTAATCATGGGTGTGCGCTCAAAGCGCGTTACGGGTTTCAGCCTATCTTGCGTCGGAGTTTCGTCCCAAGGAATCATCGTGCGGGGGGCAGCTTGGATTCGTCACCGCAGTACCCCTTGGTCCCATCGCCCGAAATATGTGGGGTTCTCGTTTCGCATCCGAACTCGGAGAACTGCATGCTTTCGATCGGCCACGACGCCGCAATGTTGCGGCAATCGAAAGGGGACAAAGAGGTCGCGCGGCCCGCGCCAAAGCCAATCAAACGGCTAACGATGCTCTTTTCTTGTCGCAGACCTGCAGGTGCTGGCTCCTGCTGTTGCGTCTGCACAGGTGCGTGACGTCCCCTTGGCACAGTGACGCCACGCCCGATTCCAATACTGCTATATAATAAGGAACCCAGAATGCGCTTGCCCATCTCTTCGCTCGCCGCGCTGGCTACGGCCACACTCGCGTCGGTCGCCGCTTCCGCCCAAATCTCATCCGCACCCGTGCTGATCGATGGCACCGTTCTGGAGGTGGTCGCCGAGGGCAGGACCACGCGTGCGCCGGATCTGGTAACGATCAACACCGGCGTCGTGACCCAGGCGCCAACCGCGACCGCCGCGCTGACCGACAATGCCGGCCGTGTTCAGCGCGTCGTCGCCGCGCTCAAGGCGGCAGGTGTGGCCGACCGCGACATCCGTTCGGCCAACATCTCGCTCCAGCCGCAATATCGATATGCTGACAGCACACCCCCGGTGATCACCGGCTATCAGGCGTCGAACACGATCTCGGTCCGGTTTCGCGATATCGGTCGCGCGGGCACGCTCCTGGATGCGCTCGTACGCGAGGGTGCAAATCAGATCGACGGCCCGAATTTCCTGATCGAAAAGCCCGAGACGGCGCTCGACGAGGCACGCGCCTATGCGGTGGCGAAGGCCAATGTCCGCGCCGCGCTCTACGCTCGCATCGCTGGGCTGCGGGTCGACCGCATGCTGTCGATCTCGGAAAATCCGGCGGCGAACGCCCCGATCACGATCACTGCGATGCGCGAGAACATTGCCGGCGCGGCCTCGGCGTCCGACACGAAGGTGATCCCCGGCGAGCAGGACGTGACCATACGTCTGTCGGTCCGCTTTCTGCTCAAAAAATAACCGCACTGAGGAGAGGTCGGCGCAGCTATGAGCGGTTCGCCCACAGGATGGCCCTCAGGATCGCCTCAGACCGCTTCTGGCCATAGCCGTGACCATAAGCGCTTGAGGTGATGGCAACCACCAGGCGACGGGCCGGGATGACGTATATCTTGTTCCCGCCATTTCCTGAGGCGAAGGATACTGCGACCGGCTTGCCGCCGATCTGCAGGGCCTTCGAATACCAGAAATATCCATAGCCATCGGCATAGGGGTCGTTGACGATGCCGACCTTTGGTGCGAGCGAGTCCCGAATCCAGCGGGCGCTGACGATCCGGCGCCCTCGATACAGGCCCTCCCCACGTACCATCTCGCCGATCGCGGCGAAGCTGCGCGCGGTGAGAGACAGATTGCCCTGGCCTTTGGTGTAGCCTGCCGAATCCGCGTCCCAGCGCCAGCGACGGATGTCGAGTGGTGCGAACAGCGCGGTCCGGGCAAAATCCGCCATCGTTCGGCCAGTCGCCTTCGCGACCACGACACCGGCGGTGTAGGCCGTGAGCGAATTGTACCGATAGCGTGATCCCGGTGGATCGGCACGGGGAACGGTGAGCAGGAACGCCAGCGGATCGGGCGCCGCATCGAGCTTGTCCTCATTGCCCGGCGATGCAGCATCCTCGTCGAACGCGGCCAGCCCGGACCGCATCGTCAGAACATCCTTGATGGCAACATCACCGATCGCGCTGCCCCTGGATTCGGGCCAATAGGCGGAAATCGTATCGTCCACCCCGTGTATCTTGCCCCGGTCGATCGCTATTCCGGCCAGGAGTGACGTCACGCTCTTTCCAGCAGACCGGACGTCATGAAGCGTGTCTGCCGTCTCGCCATTGTAATAGCGTTCCCCGACCATGCGACCGTCGCGAAGCACCACCACCCCGAGCAGATCGGGGTGCGGGTCGTGGTCGAAGGTCGCCAGGACAGTGTCGAGTGCGGGATCGGTGCGGGACGGCGCCGACGCCGCGCATAAGGCGATGGCGCCGAGCGCGATGGCGATGGCTTTACGGTGAATCACGAGCGAGGTTCCTGTTTGGATGCAGGGCCTTACTGGCGTGTCTCCGCGTCCGCGTCTTGTATCCGCGCAACATCGCGCGATCTGCGCCACTGCGCGGGGGTGGTGCCGAGACGGGAGCGAAAGGCGTGGGTCAAATGGGCCTGATCGACGAAACCTGCCGATTGCGCGACCGCGGCGAGCGAGGCGACACCCTCCCCGAGCAGCGCCGCTGCGCGTTCCAGCCGATGTCCGCGCAGATACTCGCCAGGCGAACACCCGAGAAAGCGTCGAAATACGCGGGCAAGATGAACCGGATGCACCCCGGCGTCCGATGCCACCGCGGCGACGGACAGATCGGGATCATCGCTCGTGAAGATCATCTCGACGGCCCGGTTGAGCCAGCTCGGCGGCACTTGGGCCGACCGGGCCTCGTCGGATGAGAGGGGCGATATGGCGGCGTGAAGCTGCAGGGCATTCGCTTCCAGCCTGAACGGCGTCGCTGCGTCGATGTCGCGTGCGATGCCGTGAGCCAATCGGTGGGCATAAGGATCGCGCAGGCAGAGTGCGGCGGCTTCGGGGCCTGTGCCGCCAGAGATGGCGACGAAGCGGCCCTTGCCGCCATGAAACCGATCCTGATGCGTCGTCCCCGGCGGATTGTAGATCAGGACGGGCGTATCGGACACCAGCGGAGCGCCGACCGCCGACGACATATAGCCGCCGGCGAGCACGAGGACGAAATGCGCCTCTTCGTGGCTATGCCGCTGAACTTCCTCCTCGGGGGCGTTCGCGTTCAGCAGGTGGAAGCTGAAGCCCCCGGCCTCTCGGCCTTCGGGGCCGCTGCCCCAAAAATCCATCCTTGTCCGCCTGAGAACCATTCGCGGCCCTTGCCACGCGCTCGACCACTTCGCCACTTATACGGGCCGATGAAATGCGCCGGATATGGTTTCTTGGCGTCTCGATCGCCCGGAGAACGGGACGCTCTCAATTATCCGCAACGCCACAATGTTCCGGCAATCGACAAGAGGGAAAGGCAGTCGTGCGGCCTAACCGAGGCCAAATCGAAAGGTATCTTGATGAAGCTCTTCTCTCTCGTTGCAGGTCTGCTGGTGCTGGCTCCCGCCATCGCTTGTGCGCAGGCGCGTGACGTACACGACGCGCCGACATTCGGCGGGGTCAAGGTCGGCGCCGACATCGACTACCGCTGGACGGAGGCCGAATATTCTCTCCCGCGCATTGCATCGGACATCGACCGGAAGAAGGGTGGTATCGGATACCGGGCCCATGTTGGATATGATGCCCAGATCGGCACTATGATGGTGATCGGCGCGGAGGGCGGCATTGGCCGGGGCGGAAAGACGCTCTCGGTCGCCAGCGTCACGGGCGACTATTCGATCAAGCCAAGCTGGACCTGGGACATCTCAGGCCGTGTTGGCGTGCTCGCCGCGCCCACCGTCCTGCTGTACGGCCGTGTCGGATATAGCTGGCTGCGGGTCCGGGAAAAGACCGACTTCCGTGCGATCGCGTCGAAAGACCTCAACACCAGCGCAACCGAGAAGGGGTTTCTCTACGGCGGAGGAATCGAGACGGCCGTCTCGCCGGGGCTGTTTGTCCGTGCCGAATACAACCGGATAAACTACCATGATGGCCTGAAGACATCGCGGGCCTCGTTGGGGGTTTCGGCCGGATTCTGAGACTCTCCCTTCATAATGCGCTAACTGGCCGGGGGCGCACGCGCGCCCGGCCGGGATCGGCGTACCGATTGCCAGGCTTGGGGCTGAAAAATGCGCATATTGCTGATCGAGGACGAAGCCGGGATGGCGACCGCGCTTCGCACGGTCCTCGAGCGCGAAGGCATTGTCGTCGACCACGTCGCGAACGCGGCGGATGCGAGGGAAGCGGCACGATCGGGAACCGCCGATCTGATCCTGCTGGACCGGACGCTGCCCGACGGAGACGGGCTGGCACTGATCCCGGACATTCGCCGGGATAATCGGGGCGTTCCCATCATCGTGATTAGTGCCCGTGGAGACGTCACGGATCGGGTATCCGGTCTCGATACTGGCGCCGACGATTATCTGCCGAAGCCGTTCGCGATGGAGGAAATGCTCGCGCGGGTTCGCGCGGTCAGGCGTCGCCCCGCCAGCGTGTCGGTCCAACGTGTCCAACTCGGCAATCTTGCCTACGATCTCAACAATGACGAGGCCACGGTCGACGGCCAGCGCCTGAACCTTCCCCGGCGCGAGTTGCTCGTGCTCGCGGCGCTGATGCGGCGACGTGGCCGCACGGTTCCGCGCAGTGCCCTTGAGGACGCGGTTTACGGGTTCGACGACGAGATCCAGTCCAACACGCTCGATTCGCATGTGTCGCGACTGCGCAAACGCCTGTCCGAAGCGGGAGGTGCGGTCGAGATTCATGCGATCCGGGGCGTCGGCTATCTGCTTCGTCAAACGTCATGATCGCCACCAGGCCGAAATCGCTCAAGCGGCGACTGATCGTCCGGCTTCTCGCATTCCAGCTGGGGATTCCGTTCGTCCTCGCCATCGTTTTCGCCATTTGGCTGAGCCGCGCCGATGACGGCGGCATCCTGATGACGCCGAAATTTGCGAGCGTCGCGGCGACCGCGATCCATCGCTCCCCCGACGGCAGATTGCGCATCGAGGAAACGCGGGAACTGTCGGAAATGCGTCGAGCCGCCCCGGATTTCTGGTTCATGGCGCGCAGCGGCCGGGGTGAAATTGTCGGTACTGGCAGCGTTCCCGCTGCATATCGCGAATTTGGCCGCTATTTCGAGGCGGGAAAACCGGTTTTCTCCGACGGGGCGACGCCAAGCCGTATCCCGCTTGTGGTGCTTTGGAACATCTCGGGTCCGGCTGGCGAGTTCACGGTTTTGGGCAAAGGGGACACGTTCAGTGCCACATTCATGGTCCTGCTGTTGTCGAACCTCCTGCTGCTTCCGATCCTGGGCTTGATAACGATCGTGACGATCGCGGTTACGCCCTTCATCGTGCGCCGCGCGCTGGCCGGCCTGAGCGTGATCGCCGAGGAGGCGCAAGGCATCGACATCGACCGCCGTGGATCGCGGCTGCCGGTCTCGGACATCCCGTCAGAGGTCGTGCCGCTGGTTCTCGCTGTGAACGGCGCACTTGAGCGCCTCGATCAGGGATACGAGAGGCACCAGCGCTTCATCGCGGATGCCGCGCACGAACTGCGCACCCCGATCGCGATTCTTCAGGCCAAGATCGAGGCGGCCGACGCACCGGTCGTCGCGCACGCCTTGAGCCGCGAAGTGGCTCGGCTGGCGACGCTGACCGAACAGCTCCTGGACATCCAGCGCGCTGATCGGGGCGCGCCTATGGCGCCTGTCGATCTTGCATCGCTCGCGCGACGGGTCATCGGCGACCTCGCGCCACTGGTCATCGCCAGCGGGGGTGAACTGGCCGTGGTCGTGGTGCGGAACGGTTCCGTGCTCGGCGATGCGCCCGCCATGGAGCGCGTTCTCGCGAATCTGGTCCAGAACGCGATCGAGCACGGCGGACGCATGGTCACAATCCATGTCGATGGTTCGGTGATGGAGGTGGAGGACGACGGCCCTGGCATTCCCGAGGAGGAACGGGAGCGGGTTTTTGAGCCGTTTCATCGGCTCCGCGCGCGTCAGACCGGGGCTGGCTTGGGCCTCAGTCTGGTCCGACAGATCATGGATCGTCATCGTGGCCGCGTCGAGGCGCACGATGCGCCGAATGGCGGGACGATCATGCGGCTGGAATTCGTCAAACGATAAGCTCGGCGCTGTCTACCTCACGCATCCCTGCACATCCGGCCGAGTTGCCGATCTTCGCCGGTCTTTCCGCCGAGCATCGTGCGATGCTGGCAGGCAGCCTTCAGCGGCGCATGCTGCGTGAAGGGGACCTCGTGTTCGCCAAAGGATCTGATGCCGACGAACTCGTCGTGGTAGCGGCGGGGGTCATCGATATCTGCGAAGATGCAGGGGACGCAGCATCGGAGATACTTCGGCGCGCCGGGCCGGGCGAAGCGATCGGCGACATTGGACTGATCGCTGGCGAGGCCCGCCCCTATACCGCCCGCGCCGCGACCGCAGGGCTCCTCTTTATATTGGCCCGAGGAGACCTTCTGGCGCTGATCGATCAAGATAAACATCTTGCCGAAGAGCTCGAACGCTCAGCCTCTGAGCACCTCGCCTATCTTCGGCGCCCGGAGGAGCATGACAGCCAAACTGTCGAACGCACGCCCAACTTCATGGAGGTACTGCATCGTCATCTGCGAGATGTTGTTGGCTAGCACTATTTCGGCAGATTGAAGGAGGCAGCTTGAATCGTCTTCGATTCGTGTTTGTCAATGTAGGCTGACGGACTTACGACGATGGCGGTGGACGAGAGCCGGGACCGAGCGGTCGCCCGCGAAGTATTTCAGACGTTCGGTAAAATCCATCGCGGCTCGATCCAGGTCAGTCATTTTGAAAGCTGTCACCACTGCGGGTGAACGGCATGCGAGCCGCGCTTGGTCAAGCCACGTCGTCATATCGGACCGCAACCGCTTCTGAACCTCGCGTTGCGATAGGCGCAGCCACCGAGCGACCTCGACAGAGTAGACCGCCTCGAAATCGTTCTCACCCGAGCATTTCTCGATGTTGATCGAGACGACGACAGGACCACCATCGGTCCAGCGTGCTTGCAGCGTGTTCGGCTCTTCACCCTGGGTCAGAACAACGGAAGCATCATTGCCTTCTGTCCCCGACAAACTGGAAATGCTGACCACATGCCACGGCCCGAAGGTTTTACCCGTGGGCTGGGAGGCGCTTGCTGACACGCTCGCCAGCGCAAGACCAAGACAGGTGATCGCCCACATTGCGTGCGATCCTGAGCCAGAACCCGTCCGGTCGCAATCTACCCGATCACGCGGCTTCCTTCTCATGCTGGCCTCGCGATACCTATTCCGCTGATTCGCCGTACTCGAAAGGCAAACCATTCGCGCTTAGCGAAGCACGAGCGTCTGCATTCGTCACGGCTGCGTATTGTGTCAAACATTCAGCGAGCTGCCTGATAGAATGATCGTCAACCGGACGGAAAGCACGACGACAGTTTATGGATGTATAAATTTGATTGCTTTTTTTCGTCGGCATACGCAAAATTTTTAGGATTTCGCCACGCTCGACTATGGAGAACCTACGATCGTCGTTGCCGTCCTCGAAATTACGGCATTTCCGATACAACGTTGATGTATCGAAAACATAGGTTGTTACATCTACGCGGCAGTGCGAAACTGAAAGCGCAATAGCCCCTCCGAGAGAGTGGCCGGTAACGACGAATTCTGCGTTCGGATAACGCGAGCGCAAATCGTCGTACACGTCTAAGCCGCGGTCAATCTGACGCGGAGATAAGCTGCCGGTGCGGATGTCGCGTTGAGAGTCAGTGCCGCGATATGCAATGATAATCCTTGAAGGCTTCTCGCCATCAAAGTAGGCGTTGTACGCGAAACTGATATCATCGTTGCCATGTGGCTCGACGCGATAGCGCGGCGAAATCATGAATTCGTCCTTCCCGTAAGCATTGTTCGCCATTTGAGCGAACAGGTACGAATCATTCGAAGTCGCAAGCGTGCATGTATCTGCAATTACCCCCGGATCACATTTGGCCTTTGTGATATGAACACAAGAGGTTAGCGACAGAAATACTAATACAATGGCTACCCGACCAATTCCCATAACACTCCCCGCCCGCAATTCTGCGAATATTGTCGTCGAGACCGATGGTTCATACAAGGTCCTGGCGACGCGCTGCACGGGTTGCTTCGCGGCAGTGGAGTTGCTCGCGGTCACGCCCTTTGATATTCGACGTCCTGCGAAATCCAGACCGGCTCCCAATCGCAACGCGATCGGAGACGGAAAATGAAACTGATGACGGCCGCGATTCTGATGCTGTCCTGTGTGGCGAGCGTCGCACATGCGCGTGAGACGCAAGTTCTGTCGTTTGCCGCGCCGAGAAGTGCTTCGCCGGGCGAGGCCGAAGCGACGGCAGGTGACGCATCGCCGACGTCAACCGAATCGGAGGCGACGCCGGCAACGGTCGATGTGCCAGGTGCTAATCCGATAAACGGGGTCACGAGCTATCCGACGGATCGCCTTTCGGTCCCGGCCTGGATGCGGCGCGGGGGATCGTCGCAGGTTTTCGCAGCAATTCCGGCAGTGCGCCGGTTTCGACGACATGCGGGCCGATTATCTATCGGCCGTTGCCGGGGTTGAGCAGCGCGGTCGAGGCGCGGCGGTCAGCATATTTCTCTTCGATGGCGGCAGCGGCGTGCGAAGCCGGTGTGCCGCTCGAGCTGTATGACGCGCTGATCCTCCAGGAGAGCCAATATCGACCGTTTGTGGTGAGTCCGAAGGGTGCGGCAGGGATGTCGCAACTGATGCCGCAAACGGCGCGCGATCTGCACGTGTCGAACGTGTGGGACGCGGCTGAGAATTTGCGCGCGGGCGCGCGCTATCTCAGGGCGCAGATCGATGCGTTCGCGCGCTACGATTCGGCGCTTGGTGCGTATAATGCCGGGCCGCAGCGCATCCGCGAATATCGCGGGCTACCGCCTTTTCGAGAGACGCAGGCGTATGTTGCGCGGATCTTGAGCAGGCCGCGTCTTCACCTCGCGTTGCGCAATGGGTCCGGGTTCGGCACGGTTAGCAAGGTCACGATCGCATCGGCTCCACGCCTGATCTCGGCGGTGAGCAGCTTTTGATCTGTGAGGAGGTGGCCTTACGCGTCCGAGATAAATCATGTGTCTATCGGGCTAGCTGGTGTTTCCCTATTGATGTCAACGGCACTGTAATTTTGCTCGAAACGGGGTTCTTCCGCAATCTCGGTGCAGGCATCAGGCCATGACGCGGGCGCGGAAAAGGTCGAGCCCTGCTCGGCCGTACATTTGACGCTTGATGAGTTTGAGCTTGTTGATCCCACCCTCGATCGCTGAGCGATAACCCGCGCATCAGCCTGCCAGTAGTGGCAGCCTGATCATCCTCGGCCCCTGCTGAGGATTGGTGTTCCTTCACCAGCCACGGGCACTACCCAGGTCGGGTACCTGGGGCCGCTATCGGATGCTTACTCTGAGTCCCGACTTGCATTGCATGCTGACCGTATTACTCTGCTCATTGCGCCACGAGGGTGGCGCCGAGGCTTGAGACCCTCGCTTGATGCCAGTCACCGCTGCGCTTCGCTCGGCCGGGTGGCCCACGCACATGTCCAGGCCGCTTGCGGCTAAAAGCGTGGGCACATGTTCAAGCATGGTCTCAACTCCCGGCTCAACCGGGAACGCCTCGCAGCGTTGCGGAGCGTCTATGCTGATGCGGCTTGGTGCATCTTGGTCGGATCACGCCGACCGCAAATCGGCCGTTCATCGATGCCGGTGAGCTTCGACATGCTCGTTGATGAGGCGCTGAACCGGGTGGCGGAAGGCGATCCTCTGCCGCCGCTCGATGATCGGCGGCCCGCGTCCGGGCTTGCGTTGGAGAAGCTGTATCGCGCCCAGCGATCCGGGCTCTTGCGCTTCTTCGCGAGCCGGGCGGACCGGCAGGACGCCAATGATCTGCTGCACGACGCCTTCGTCCGGCTGGCGAGCGCGGATCAACGCCGCGTCGAACCCATCGATCGACCCGAGGCCTTCCTCTCGCAAGTTGCGACGAACCTCCTGCGCGACCGCGCACGGGCAGCGTTCGATCGATCGGTGATATCGTCGACGCAGGTCAACGATCAGGTTCCGCCGGTCACCGACATGGTCGCCGCGCTCGAAGCCCGGGACATGTTAAATCGGCTACAAACCGCTATGCTGCGCCTGAAACCAAAGACACGTGAGATCTTCATGGCGCACCGACTCGACGGAGCAACCTACGCGGATATCGCGGAGCGAATGGGCTTGAGCGTCAAGACGGTCGAATGGCATATGTCCAACGCCATTTCGCACCTGCATCGCGCCCGAAAGGGGCCGCGGTGATCCGGTCCAGGCAGGCGGCACCACTCGAACGCACCGAGCGAGAGGCGCTGGAGTGGTTCAAACGCATCCATTCGGACGCAACCGACAAGTACCGCGCCGCTTTCGAAGATTGGTACGCGGCGGATTCGCGTCATGCCGACGCCTATGACGATGTTCTGAGAACCTGGGACGAAACCGCCCGGATCGCGCAGACCCCCGTCGGGCAGGGGCGGCGGCCATTCTTCGCGTCCGTGTCCAGAACGGATCGCTGGCGATATGCGCGCTTGGCGCTGGTTGGCGCGCTCCTCCTCGCGATGATCGGGGTTGGTGCGCACCAGTTTGGCGGTTCCGGGCTGCCGCTTATTCCTGCGGCTTATGCAAGCAGCGTCGGTCAGATCCAGACGCTGCGGCTGCCCGATGGAACCCGGCTTACGCTCGACACCGACAGCGCGATTCGTCTCGCCTTCAGCGAGAGCGAGCGGCGCGTGTTTCTCGAGCGCGGACGCGCCCGCTTTGAGGTCGAACCGGGCGGGCACCGCGCTTTCGTCGTAGCGGCCGGACCGACGATCGTCACCGCGACCGGCACGACCTTCGATGTCGATCTTTCCCGCGGCGACGTGGTCGTTTCTCCGCTTCGTGGTGTGCTTCAGGTCGGGAGCAGCACGGCCGCTGCGCCGTTGCAGCCGGTGCTGCTCATGGCGGGGCAAATGGCCTCGGTATCAAACAATGTCCTTCGCCGCGGTCGGATTGCGGCGTCTGATACGCAATGGCCCTCCGGCATGTTGACCTTTGAGAATGCGCCGCTCGCCGATGTTCTGGCGCGGGCCAATCGCTACGCCGCCGCCAGGATTGTGCTTGCCGACGATGAGGGGCTTGGCACGCTTCGCTTTACCGGGACCTTCCAGGCAACCGACACCGCTACCTTGGCCAAGCTGCTGGCGACGACGTTCAAACTTGTCCTGACGAAGAACGCTGAGAACAGGTGGCGCCTTTCCCGCGCGTGACTGGTGACATTTCCCTGAAATAAATTCCCAGGGTTTTGCGCGCCTCGGGCGTCAACCCCCGCGAACGGTGGCGTTTTTGCGCATCGTCAAGGGGACGTCGAGATGGGGAAGTTTCGGGTTACGGCGATTCTAGCGGCAGCGTCGGTCGGGTTCTACGCTGCGACGGGCACGTCACCAGCGTTTGCACGAAGCGCCGATCACCAAGTCTATCGTCTTCCGGCCCAGCCGCTCGCGGAAACCTTACGGGCCATCTCGGTGGCGTCCGGACGCGCAATCGTCGCGCCTGCGGAGCTGCTGTCCGATACGTCGGGTGCGGCGGTCGAGGGCGCGTTCAAGACGCGGGATGCCATCGCCGCCGCGCTCGCGGGATCGGGGTTGCGCAGCCGAGCGGTCGCAGGCGGCTTCGTCATCGAATCCGACGCGCAAACCGAAGACCAGGATGTCGTGGTGACGGGTAGCCGAATTCGGGGTGGTACGGTTGCCTCTCCCGTCATCACCCGCACGGCTACTGATTTTCGCGATCAGGGCAAATACGATCTCGGCGACGCCGTTCGCAGCATTCCGCAGAATTTTGGTGGCGGCCAAAATCCAGGCGTGGGCATCAACGTGCCCGCCAATAGCGGGTTCGATGTCGGCGGCGGGTCGTCGATCAATCTGCGGGGTCTCGGCAGCGACGCGACGCTGACGCTGCTTGACGGTCATCGCTTGGCGTTCTCGGCTTCATCGCAAAGCATCGATGTGTCGGCGATCCCGCTCGGTGCGGTCGAGCGGCTCGACATCGTGCCCGACGGCGCCTCCGCGCTCTACGGCTCCGATGCCGTCGCGGGCGTCGCCAACATCATCCTGCGCAAGCGTTTAGACGGGGCTTTGATCGGCACCCGAATTGCAGGTGCGACCGACGGCGGTGACTTCCAGCAACAATATTGGGCGACCGCCGGCACGCACTGGACCGGCGGCTCGATCACCGGCTCGTACGAATATGGCAGCAACAGCGAAATCCGCTCCGATCAACGCTCTTATGCGGCGAGCAAGCGTCCGGGCCTAACCCTGTTTCCGGCACTTCGGCATCACAGTGCGATCCTCGTCGGTGAGCAGGCGCTGAGCGATACGCTGACCTTCGACATCGATGCGCTCTATCACATCCATTGGAGCGACACGATCTTTCCGACCGTCGCCAACGGCGACCTCAAGCTCGGTCGGGCCGCGACGGCATTGAAGGATCAGTCCTACGCGATCGCGCCCTCCTTCAAGCTGGCATTGCCCGGCAACTGGCGGATCAGCCTCTCCGGTGTGATCGGTCAGGAGCGAGTCGATTATGCTCAGACCTCCTGTGCGCTCGCCGCTTGCTCGGTTACCGGCAGGGGTTTCTACCGCAACACCGAGCGCGCCGCCGAACTCGGCGGTGACGGGTCGCTGTTCACGCTTCCAGGCGGAGATGCGCGCATCGCAATTGGAGCCGGCTACCGCACGATCGGTTTCGAGCGGTTCGCCCTCAACGGCGCGACGGTCAATGCGAAGCACGTCCAGGACAGCTATTATGCCTATGGCGAGCTCGACGTGCCGATCATCGGGCCGGCGCAAGGCTTGCCGATGGTCGATCGGATTACCGCTACCGGTGCGGTTCGTTATGAACGCTACCCTGGTATCGGTGCGGTCGCCACGCCGAAGTTCGGGGTGGTCTACGCGCCAACCCCCGATTTCGACATCAAGGGCAGCTGGGGCCAATCGTTCCGCGCACCGACGCTGTACCAGCAATATCAACCCCGCAACGTCGTCGTCTTTCCGCCGACCTATGCTGGCGGAACCGGGTATCCGGCTGGGTCGGCTATTCTGCTCGTGATCGGCGGCAACCCGGCGCTCAAGCCAGAGCGGGCGACGACCTGGTCGGCAACGCTGGCTTTCCATCCGCGCGCACTTGCGGGAAGCCGGCTCGAGTTCAGCTATTTCAATGTCGATTACAGCAACCGGATCGTCGCGCCGATCTCGTTCCTGTCGCAAGGGTTGGTCAACCCGATCTATGCGGATCAGATCACGCGCGCGCCGAGCGCGGCGGTGCAAGCTGCGATCATCGCCGGTGCGGGCACGTTCCTCAATGCCAGCGGCGTACCGTACAATCCTGCGAATATCATCGCGATCGTCGACAACGGTAACGTCAATGCCGGGCACCAGACCGCACGAGGGCTGGATATCCTCGCTGAATACCGCAGCAAAGTGGCGCAAGATCAGAGCCTCAAGGTGTCGCTCGACGTCAGCTATCTCGACAGTGCGCGACAGATCAGCACCACTCAACCGGTCATTCCGCTTGCCGGACGAATCTTCAGTCCGCCGCATTGGCGCGGGCAGGGGAGCATTGCCTGGACGGCAGGCGATATGACGCTCGCATCGACGATCAACTACGCTGGCGGTGTCCTTGATGCGCGCACCGTCACACCGGTCGCGGTCGAGGGTCTCACCAGCGTCGATGTCTCCGCGACCTACCACATCGCGACCGGCCCCGCGGTGCTGCGCGGCATCGATGTCAGCGTATCGGTCGCCAATCTGTTCAACGCCCAACCCAGCGTGATCGCAACCAGTTCGCAGACCGACACTCCCTACGACTCGACCAACTACTCGCCGGTCGGGCGCCTGATCAGTCTTTCGATCAGCAAGAGGATCTGAGCGATGCGGCATTTTCTGAAAGCCATATTGATGGCGGTGACGATGGCTGGCTTGCCAAACCAAGCCAAGGCCGCGTGTGACACCCTGTTGACGCAGCCTCCGGCGAAGAGTGCCGCCAAGCGCGCCGTGACGGTGCGCGACCTTATCGAGCTTCGCGACATTGGCGACGGGGAAGCGTCGAATTTCGGACAGCATCCGCGTCTGGCGCTTTCTCCCGATCGCCGCAGGATCGCCTTCTCGCTCGTCCGGGCCGACCTCGCGACCAACGGTCACTGTCTTGGCATGTTCGTCATGGATTTGGTCCCCGGCGCACGACCACATGCGCTCGATCAGGGCGGCGAGTTGATTCCGGCGCTCACCGTCCTGCGCGGCTATTCCGTGCCGACCGGCGAGCACAAGGCGATCATCCCGGTTTGGTCACCGGACGGACGCGCGCTTGCCTATCTTCGCCGCGACGGCGGAGTAACTCAGCTCTGGGTCGCGCCGGTCGATCACGGCACCGCCCGGGCCGTCACCCATTCGACGTCGGATATCTCGGCCTTTCAGTGGAGCGCGGACGGCCAGCACCTGTTCTATGCGACGCAGCCCGGCATTCCTGCCGCACAAGCAGCGGTCGCCATCGAGGGCAAATCGGGCTGGCATTACGATGCACGGGTCCAGCCGCAGATTGGCGCTCGGCCGTTGATCGCGGGCGACCTGCCGCGCGCGATCTTCACCGTTACGCTTGCGGATGGCAGTGTTCATCCCGCCAGCGCATCGCAAGCGGCTACGTTTCCGGCCGCTGCCGACAATGGGCTCGCAATTGCCGCACCGGCGATCGGCAAGGACGGCTGGCGCGCGATCGCCGAGCGCCAGGGGACCTCCTTGCTGGCACCGCTTGCGCTGACGGTGATCGATCCGGCCGGCAGAAAACAGCCCTGTCATGCCGACTGGTGCTCGGGCGGCATCACCGGGATGTGGTGGAGCAGCGATAGCGCAGCGCTATACGTTCTGCGTCGTGAAGGGCCGAACAAGGCCTTCATGGTGCTCTATCGCGTCGTGCCCGGACACGCGCCGACCAAGATCTTCACATCGGCAGACGACATCCAGGATTGCGCGATTGCGCAGATCGGTCTTGTCTGCACGCGCGAGAACGCGACGACGCCGCGCCGGGTCGCGGTCTTCGATCTCGTGCACGGCCACGCTCGCGACCTGTTCGATCCCAATCCCGACTTTGCCAACATTGCATTGGGAAAGGTGCGGCGCCTGTTCGCCCGCAACACGCTCGGGCTCGACAGCTGGGCCGATCTCGTCCTGCCGCCGCACTACACTCCGGGAACCCGGCTCCCGCTCGTGATCGTGCAATATCATAGCGATGGTTTCCTGCGCGGCGGCACTGGCGATGAGTATCCGATCCATCTGTTCGCGGCGCGCGGGTTTGCAGTCCTGAGTTTCGAAATCCCGCCCCGCGTCGCGACCGCTTATCCCAACGCCAAATCGGCGTTCGAGCTCAACGCCATCACGTTCAAGGACTGGGGCGAGCGCCGCAGCCTGCTCTCCTCGCTCCTTGCCGAAATCGATGCGGCGATCGCCACCGGCACAGTGGATCCAACGCGTATCGGCATTTCCGGACTGAGTGACGGTGCATCGACCGTGGAGTTCGCCATGATCAACAGTCACCGCTTCGCCGCGGCAGCGGTCAGCAGTTGCTGCTACGAACCTCGGTCGATGCTCGTGAATTCGGGTCCGGCGTTTTCGGAGTATCTGCGCAAGATGGGTTTTCCCGGCATCACCCGTGACGATCCTGATTTCTGGCGACCGAACTCGTTCGTCGTCAGCGGCGCCACGACCGACACGCCGTTGCTGATGCAGTTGGCGGACAGCGAATATATCGGCGCGCTCGAGACCTACCAGGCGCTGACCGAATACAAGAAGCCGGTCGACGTCTTTGTCTTCCCGGACGAATTCCACGTCAAACGCCAGCCCGAACACCGCGCTGCGATCTACGCGCGCAACCTCGACTGGTTCGCTTTCTGGCTGCAAGACACGGTCGATCCCGATCCGTCCAAGGCAGCGCAATATGCGCGCTGGCAAGCGATGCGACAGGCACGTGGAGTGGCCGGGGCGAGTCAAGACCAGTGACGCGTCCAAGCTTCGACATCGCCGAGCCGGAGTAGTCTCGTGAAATCGTAGCTGCGCGCCGGAGCGTGATCGTCGAGGGAGACTCGCACCGCCTCGACATCGATCAGACCGCTTTGGGCAAGGTAGCCATCCAGCAGCATCGCCCGAAACTGCGCTCGGTAGCGTTCGATAAGGGTCGTCGCGAAATGGTTGGGCAGCGCCTTGGAACGGCGGTTGATCGTCTCGGCGGGCAGATCGGCCGCGAAGGCGGCGCGCGCCGCTGCCCGGTTGAGGCCCGGCGCAAACCACAGCGCGCTCGGGATGCGCAGGCACGCTTCCGCAACCGGTTGCGACATTAGCGGTGAGACCCGCAGCGGTCCCTCAGGCGGATAGGAGGATTCAACCAGCGCCTGCGCCACTGCCAGCAACCAGATATGCACGGCTTTTCCAGGCAGAGCGTCACTGGGGGTTGTCAGCCAGGGATGATCGAGCTGAGCGCGGGCCATGCTCGCGGCGTCCGCACTCAGCAGCGATGTGTCGATCGGCGGGCTGACCCCGCGCGGACGAAACCAGGCTCGGCGGATCGCATGTGCAAGCACCTTTGGCACACTGGTCTCGGCAAGGTCCGCCAGCGATACTGCCGTCGACCAGAGCTTTTTCCCGAAATCGGCAGTGAGCAGGCTGTCTGCGACGGCGGCGACCGAGCGATGCGAACAGAAGAGATTATCGCCGCCGCCGCCATCGACGATGACGCGCGCACCGTGCGATGCCGCCGCAGCGGCGATGCCGTGTTCGACTGCCTGGAAAAAGCTCCGGCTCGCTGGACGCGGTAGCGATGCGGCGGAAGACGCCGTGATATCGACCGACCCGGCGTCGAGGGTGCGTTCCTCAAGCGCGACACCGCAGTGCCGCGCGACGAGTCGGGCGTAATCGCGCTCGTCGCCGGCGGCATCCCCCGGAAACAAGGTGATGCTCTGCGCCGTGACGGGGAGGGCCGCAACGGCTGCCGTCACGATCGACGAGTCGAGACCGCCGGAAAGCATGACGAGCACGGGATCGTGCCCGGAGACGGCAGCGCTGACCGCGCAACGTATCGCCTCGCGGAGCGCGCGGTGTGCGGTCGCTGGATCATAGACTGGGTGGCGGGCAAACGGCCAAGGCGACCACAGCGCGCTCAAGACCCATGTTCCGGTGCGCGCGAGATCGTGGCGCGTGCCGCCACGGACCTCGTCAACACCGACAAGGCAGGTCTCTGCCGTCATCAGATCGCCGCGCCCAAGGCTGCGCGCGACCGCGCCGCGATCGATCGTGATGTTCCGGCGGCTGACGTGTCGCAGCAACGCCGCGTCGGAGGCGATCAGCCAGAGGTCGCCGTCGAATAGGTGCAGGCAGCCAAGATCGCCGAACGGCGCACGCACGATCGCGAGGTGATCAGGGTCCGGCGCGAGCAGCGCGACATAGTCTCCCCAAAAGTTTCGTGCGAGCTCGAGGCCCGCGCTGACGGCAATCGCGTGCTGCTCCTCAGCGCTGAGCGGGATTCGTGGCGTGGCTGAACCGCGATCATGGAACGTGCCAAGGATCACGCCGGTGGTGTGGGCGTGAATCGGCAGCGCTGGGTCTGCCACGATCAGCAGGGCTGCATCATCATAGCAGCATCGCAGCGCGTGATCGGCGAGCAGGGCGTCCAGACGCGGCCGGTCGTGATCGAGGAGGCCGCCCGGTCGGTAGAGCGCGAGATAGCGCTTGCGCATCAGACCACCAGGATCGGCGTATAGCTGCGGACGCGATCGACTCGGTCGTTGATCAGCAGCGATCCGCTCTGAACCCAGCAATGCGCGGCAAACGGGCCGGTCATGACGCCGATCACGAGCTGCGCCCAAAGACCCCGCGCCGATATCATGCGCATCACCGCCAGTGACTGCGCGAGACAGCGATCATGCGTCGAGACCAGATGGCCGGCCCGCGCGAAAGCCGCTGCGATGTGCGACAGCGCTGCCTCGTCCGTGCTCGCCGCACCCGTGCGGTCAGCAACCGCAGCTGCGAGGTTCACGCGCAGCGGGCGGCGTTTCAGGCGTCGGACGCTGGCAACCGCCGACGCTATCGCCAGCAGTGTCATCGTTCGGCTCGCGTTCTGACCGTGCCGGTCGAGAAAACTTGAGACCGGAACCGGCGGCGGCGCGCAGGGCGCGACGGTGTGGTCCGAAGCGCTCATTACCTCAAGGAGGCCGCGCCGCGCGAGGGCTTCGACACGCGCAAGCGCGTCGGCGTCCAGTTGTTTTTGAGCGATCAATCGTCGCAAGGCACGCTCGCTCTCATTTTCGAGTGCGAAATACCGGTCGGTCACGACGTCGAGGAAGAGCAGGCGACCGGCAACCTCGCAAAACGAAACGCCCGCGCGCAATCCATAAGGCACCGCCATGTGAAACGGCGCGCGGCTCGCGCCGCGCGCCATCCCTTCAGTCGTCGGAGAGGCCAGCGACGACTTCGCCGCTGATGAAGTCGATCAGGACCCCCTGGCCGCCGAGCGTCACGCTGCTGGCTGAGCCCAGATCGATCACGTCGGACTGGATTTCGGTGTCGCGTTCCATGTCACGTCTCCTCATGTCGCTGCCGGGTTTGGCAGCACCGAGAAGGCTAAGAGCGGTGCCAGGCTATCCAAAGTTTATACCGTGAATATATCGGGAATGTTGTCCCATCTGGTCGGCGCTGACTTGGATGCTCGCCCGCAGCGGCGACGGGGCGTGGCAGGATCACGGGCCATCGGTGTGTGGTACACGACAATTTGCGCAGCAAAGCGGCGCGCGGCTTCCACCGCGCGCCACCCCGTCATTCGTCGGTGAGACCGGCGGTCTTGTCGCCGCTGATCATGTCGAGCAGCACGCCCTGACCGCCGAGCGTCACGGCGCTCGCCATGCCGAGATCGATCACGTCCGACGTCGCTTCGGTTTCGCGTTCCATATCACGTCTCCTCTTCTCGCTGCCAAAGGCGACAGCATGGTGAGGCTAGAAACGGCGCTCGAATATCCGAATTTTATATGGTAATTATATCGCGAATGTTCCCGCGTGCTCACGTCCGATAGAGTGCTCGGACGATCCGAGGCGTAGCGATCAGCCGGCGGCGATGATAGGCGTCGACGCCTTTCAAGACCGCAGTAGTCCCCGCGTGGTCGAACAGGACCGCGAGACCGCGAAGTTCTTCTTCCAGGCCGTCCAGAACCCGCGCTTCCGCCACGCGTGCGGCGGCCAGCCGATCACTCGCGTGGTCGACCTGTTCGCGATGTTCGGCATTGCTCGAGCGCGCCGCGAACAACTCGAAAAAGGCGCGCGTCGCGCGGTGCAGATCGATCGGGAGCGCATCGGCGCTACGCGTCGCTGGGCCGTCGGACCACGCCCGCGCTATCAGCCGTATCAACTGCGCGTTCCAGACATAAAGATCCCGTAAGCCCGGCTCGGTGACGATCGGCAGATGGAACCCTTCATTGGCTCGGGTATAGACCAGCCGCTCGCCCTCGAGCCGATGTAACGCATCCCGCACCGGCGTCACGCTGCTACTGAGCTGATCGGCGATCGCGGCGGGTTCGAGCCGCTCGCCCGGCAGGATCTCTCCCGACAGGATGCACAATTTGAGCGCGTCGTAGACGCGCCCGGCGGTAGCGCCGGCGGCGTTCACGACGCCTGGCGCTGGGCCTCGAGATAGACCGCCATCAGATCCTCTTGATCGGGGCGAAGCGCGTCGATCGCCGCTAAATGGTCGGGCACATCGTCCCGGAGGAGGACCGATGGACACTGACCTTCGAAATTGCCGAGATTTGGACGATGCTGGCGATAGCCGACCAGCGCGGCCAGCTCCGGCGCAAAATGGCGCGCGACGTCGGGCGGATAGGCGAGCCATTGGTTCTCATACGGTTTGAGCCAGCCGAGCGCATAGCCGACGACCAGACCGCGCCGCACCACGCCCGTCCGATTGGCGCCGGCACCATGCAGCGTTGAACCGAGGAAAACGAGCGCCGCGCCCGGCGCCATTTCGGCGGCGAGCGGTGATTCGCCCGGCTCCGCTTCCAGTGCGCGCGCACCATGGCTTCGCGGCCACACGATTGTCGCGCCGTTGTCGCTCGTGAAAGGCGTCAGCGGCCACATAACGTTGACGAGATATTCGATCTTTCCGACCGGTCCGCGCCACATGTCCTGATCGCGGTGGGGGAGCTGCGCCGGTGCGCCGGAATGTACGGCGATCGCCTGGGTGGTGTTGAGCTGGATCCGATCGCACCAGGGGGAAAGCACCGCCTCGACGATACCGAGGATCAAACGGTGCTGAACCACCGCCGCCGCGTGCGGCGACCGGATGAGAAGGCGGCCGAACCGCTTCGTCATCGTGCCATAGAAGCCGCCCTGGCCGAACGGCGTGCGAGCGAAATCCCCGGCGAGGTCGGCATCGAGAGCGGCAACGATCGCAGGCGGTAGTGCGTCCGGAAGGATGCAATAGCCCTGAGCGATGAGATCGGCGGCGTGGCGGGTGATCTCGCGGGAGAGGTCGATCATTGTCATGACCATCCTCCCTCAAGCGGCCGCAAGATGGTCGGTGCGCAAAGCGGAAGCGACACTGCGGCCGTTCGCAAGGAGGCCCGGTGTCTCCGGCGTGATCTCGATGCGCAGTGCTCCCAGCATCGTGCCGTTGATCATCCGCGGCAGCCCGAGCGGCGTGCAACGCCAGCCGAATGCCAGGATCTGCTGGAACCAGCCCATCTCGGCGATCGCGCTATAGGTGGTGATGCCAGACGCCAGCGCGTGCTCGACCAACGCCGACACCAACGTGTCGCGCACCGTGCGCCGCTCGCGCGCGTGCAGCCGGCGATCGAGACAGAAGCGGGTGATCTCGAACGTATCGGCACCACGCGGCGGGCCACTGTCGCACAGCCCCGAAAAGACGCTGTCGAGAATGTGCGGTCGGGTCGTCGGCAGCAGTCGCGCTGATCCGAGATGCGTTCCGTCCGGCGCGGCCAGGATCAGATATGTCGCGTGGACATCGTCGAACTGGTCGATCTCATAGCAACCATCGAGGACCGGGACGTCCCACTTGAGCAGGTCGACAAAGACGGATTTGCGCGCCGCAAACATCGAACGCAGGACAGCGTCCGAAACCGGGCGCGCGGCGGATTGAACAACATGCAGCATGTGACGGGCTCCTTCACCGTGATCGGCCAAGGGTCGCCCTGCTGCGGGTCAGCCCGCTATTCCGGAAAAGGGTTATATCGGCGGCGAAAGATATCGGAGAAGGTCAGCGTTCCGTCGAAGAGCGCCAGGATCACCAGATATGTCCGCTTGTTCACGCCGTATCGTTCGCAGGCTTGCTTGATATGGCGCGCGACAGTCTCTTCGCCGACGCCCAGGATCAAGCTGATCTCCCAGTCGCTCTTGCCCCGCGCGACCCAGAGCACGCAGTCGCGCTGGCGGTCGGTCAGCATCGGGCGCGGCGGCATTCGGAGGCCACTGCGCATCGCCCAAAGTCGTCGCGCGCCTTCGAACGCGAACATCCCCGCGAGTTGCGCCAGCGGCAGCATGTTGTGCGGGATCGGGCGACCGGCCTCGTTGGCGAACGAGCAGGAGCCCCGCGCCTCGCCCGGGACATGCGCCGGCACCGTGAAACCGTCGCCTATGCCCTGGTCGCGGCCAAGCGCCAGTACGCGGAGATCGTCACGCGTCAGCGGGATCATTTCGGGCATCCGCGACCAGGGGAAACCCACGCTGGTCATGTGGCTTGCGCGGTGAACCGGATCCGACACCCCGAGCGCGTTGCGATCATAATAGTCAGCCCAGCGCCCCGGATAATTGTGCAGCCGTATCGCACTGCCGCGCTCCGCGATGACATCGACATGATGCGTCAGCGCGAAATACTGGAAGCCGAGTTCAACGGTTATCGCCGTCATCGCGAGTCCAAGATCGTGAACGTTGCCGGCCGCCTCGACGACGCGCGTGAACTGCGCCGCCATCCTGTCCATGCCCATAGGGCACCAACGCGGTCCGGAGCGGTGTCTCAAGCCACCGGACGCCCCTGGGCCGCCCTTTCCTCATCTCTGAGGCCGGAAAACGGTGTCTCAAGCCGTCGTCCGGCAAGTTGCGTCAGGCGAACATCGTATCACGCTCGCAGCTGCAAAGAACCTGCTTGTCGGCGAATCGCATCAGTGGCGCGCCAGATCGTTACGGATGCGATGTGAATAGCCGGAAGATCGCCGCGACTCGGCGTGAGCGCAAGAACGCGTGACGCGATATGGGCCTCCGCGCCCGGGGTTCGACTGGCGCGATCCGCGGCCCTACTCCAGCTTGCGTGGCATCGATCGGGCCGGGCTGATGTGGGAATGGCTGCGCCGCGATCCCTGCTATGTCGGCTGGTACACGCGCGCCAGCACCGCAACGCGCGGCGCCGACGACGCCATGCCCTGGGGGCTGCACTTTCGCGGAACATCCCGACCTCCCGGCCCCGGAGGCGCGGCTCATCTGGCATGCCGATCTCGATCCCGGGACAATCGGCGTCACCGCCATCCCCGCCGATCCGTCGAACCCCGACAGCATCCGCGTGGGCCGGATCGAACCGTGGCTTGCGATCGCGATCGACACAGCCGGGCGCGAGCACGCCGTCCTGTCCGACGGCTGGCGCCATATCCGGCTCGACATTGAGGAGGGGCAGTTGGCAGGCCAGGAGGCGGTCCTGCTACACTATCGGATGTACGGCCTGACCTCGGCCGAAACCCGGTTGCTGCCGCTGCGGCGATTTTTCGATCTGTGCCGCCATCGCCGGTTCACGCGGTCTTTGTTCCCCCGCGATCCCTGGATTGATCGCGGGATCGACATACTGCGGGTGCATGATGCCCTGGAGGACGGCGCAAGCCAGCGCGAGATCGGCATGGCGCTGTTCGGCGACGAGCGGATCGAGCGCGATTGGGCTGAAACTTCTGATTCGCTCCGTTCACGGGTGCGCCGACTGGTCCGTGAGGCCAGGACGATGGCGCACGGCGGTTATCGCCAGTTGATGCGGCGCAGGCGCTGATTTGCCGGTTCACCGCGTGACAGCGGCGACGCCTATACCCGTCAAAGTCCAGTTGAGTTCGGCGTGCCGCCAATTTGAAGACACGACATCAGCCCAGCAGCAGATCGAGACCCATGTCGGGCAAGATCCACCACTCGACGATCCAGTCAGGCCTGATGTCAAAACCTTGGCTGCGGAGCGCATCGGCATCCCTTGCGTGCAGTCGCCCTTTGCAGCCGTGGCTTCCCGTTCCATAAAGTTCACTACGACCACTTCTTCCTTTCGCCCGAGCACGTGAACATAGGGTGGATCACGACCCCGCAGGTGCGTTGTCTGATCGATGCGGATGTCTTTCTCAAAACGTCTGTCAATAAATTACCCTCGTCAGCCACAGGATCTGGCAAAGATCCTCAGTGATCTTGACATCTTCCACGAGAGGAATCTCATTTCCGGCGTCTTCAACGATGTCGATGAGCTTTCGGATAAGATCCGAACTCCTGCTCATGCGCTGTCCCCGTGGCGCACATAGTATTGGTGGTTCGATGATGACTTGTGGATCGCCCTGATTCCATCCACAGCGGCGTCAACTTCAGCTTTGAACATCTTTCCGGCACGCAGACGGGCGCCCTTGCTGAAGGCATCCCATCGCGCCGGCGGGAACAACTCCTGCAACCTGAACGGAACCCCCGCCGGCTTCTTGAGAGCAAGGCGCAACGCCCGCCGCTTGATTTCGCCAGCCTCCCGCTCATCGTCGAGCACACCGCACTTTTTGAGGAAGAGCGCCGAGATGCTCGGTAAGCCTTCAGCCTTCCGTTTGCTAGCGAGCGATGCATAGGTTTGCTCGTCGACTATCGTCTTGATCATCTTCATTTCACTGGTACCTTAATTATCATAGTGCCCTAATATATGTCTGGACAGTCCACAAGGCCGTTTCGTTGGCAGCACACACTGAAATTGCCGCTGTGCCTGTTGCAGCGGCGATGGGATCGGGGGCGGTTAAGCTGCTTCGTCAGACCTGTCGCACAGCCGGCATCGCCGTGATCCGAAACAGATACCGTGTGATTATGGGGCTGGCGCCTCGCGCCGGTGAAGCGGCGCGACCGCGCTCTACGGCTCGAAGCCAGCTTCTCGCCGCCGAGCCCCGTTGCCGGGTCTCGGCCTGGCGGTAACGATCGGCTGGCGCGGATCAGCGTCCGCTGACCTGATGGAGCGGGGCTGAGGACGCACACTGCCGGACTGCTGCGGGGGGCACCCCACAAAGTAGTACTTTGTGGGGTGCCCCCCGCAGCCGGACAGGGTGCGGCGCCTGATGGCGGCCCCGCAGGCACTCCGGCCTCTCGGTCGGGCGGTGCGCCCGGTTTCGCGGCCGGTCGACGGTTGCCGCCCTGGCTTTGCGAAGCCCGACCCTGCACCGCTCATCCGCCCGCGCCGGCCGGGGGGCCAGCTATTGTTGGCGGCGGCTACGCCGCCGGGAAGTGCTGCGGTCGCCGCTGGCGCGGCGGCGCTGTTGGTGGCCTCTCCCGGTGCCGCGGGAGTGGGCGGCGCTCCCTGCTAGGCCCGCTCGCGTCCCCGGCAAGCCGGGCTGCGCCCGGCTCCTTCACTTACGTTGCGGCCCTTCGGGTGCCGGGTCCGCTCAAGCGGTCCTCTCCGGTTCGCATCTTGCCGCCCACCCCCGCTTCCGGGGGAGGCCATGGTGGTTTTGAGGCGGTGCAGGAGGTAAACAATGCGTGCTCCCACGACCGTCCGCGCGCGCGGCAAGGGCCGGAAATCCTCGGCATCCAGTGCCGGAACACCAACCCCGGCCAAGACGGGGACAGAGCCCGAAACGACCCGCCTGAACCTTTACGACGAGGTGACGGCGCGGATCATCGCCGAGCTTGAGGCAGGCCGCTTCCCTTGGGCGCAGCCTTGGGGCCGTCCGGGCGGGACAGCGCCCGGACTGCCCCACAATGCACTGACCGCACGCCATTACTCCGGCGTCAATGTGCTGATCCTGTGGGGCGCAGTCATCGAGCATGGCTTTCCCTCGCAGGGCTGGCTTACGTTCAAGCAGGCGCTTGAGGCGGGCGGCTGCGTTCGCAGGGGCGAGCGCGGCACCACCGTCGTCTATGCCGACCGCTTCACCCCCGAAGCCGAAAAGGCGCGCGCCGTCGAAACCGGCGGCGACGCAAAGACCATTCCGTTCCTGAAACGCTTTACTGTGTTCAACGTCGCGCAGTGCGAGGGATTGCGCCCCGGCCTCGCACCCGATCCGGTCCCCTTGCCCGCGCGCCAGATCGTGCCGGTCGCCGAGGAAGTGATCGCGGCGAGCGGCATCGAGTTCCGCGTCGGCGGCGACCGCGCCTTTTACGTGCCCGCGCAGGATTATGTGCAAGTGCCGCCGCAACCGGCCTTTTTCGAGCAGATCAACTATTACCGGACCTGCCTGCACGAACTTTGTCACGGCAGCGGCCACACGTCGCGGCTGAACCGGAACCTCGCGGGCAGCTTCGGATCGAAGGAGTATGCCCGCGAGGAATTGATTGCCGAAATGGGTTCGGCCTTTCTCTGCGCGGCCCTCGGCATCGTCCCGACCGTCCGCCACGCCGATTATCTCGGCAGTTGGCTGGACGTGCTGCGCGAGGATAACCGCGCGATCTTCCGCGCCGCCAGCGCCGCGAGCAAGGCCGCCGACTGGCTGCTGGCGCGGCACGCCGCAGCCCGAGCCGAGGCTACCCGAGACGAAACCGGCGAACGGAGGGCGACGACGCCCAAGGTTCCGGCGATGCGCAGCATCGTTGGAATGGCGGAGGAGGGGGCATGATCCTGCTCACCCCCGAGCTTCACGCCGGGCTGCGCGTGAATGCCAACCGCTCCGCCGAGAGCGATCATGATCCCGCCCCGGCCGTCAAATTCTTCAACCCGCTGGGCGCGGCGACATGGCTTGCGACCGAGCTTTATGACGATGACGACACCCTGTTTGGGCTGGCCGATCTTGGTTTCGGTTGCCCCGAACTTGGCTGTTTCAGCCTGTCCGAACTGGCGGGCATCCGGCTGTCGTTCGGCCTCGGCATCGAGCGCGATATCGGCTTTGCGACGACCGTCAGCCTGTCGGTCTGGGCTGATACCGCGCGCCGCGCCGGATCGATCAGCCAAGCCCAATCCATCATCTGGCGCATCGAGTCCGCGCCGATCCCCGAGCTTCCGACCGATCCCAAGCAGGTGAAAGGCGGATGACGCGCGGCGCGTAACGCCGCTTTGCAAGCCGGTCCGCCAACCCCGGAAAGAGCGACGGACCGGCACTCACAAGGAGTGCTGACATGAAACTCGATTTTATCCCGCTCGACAAGCTGGTCGTGAGTAAGGCCAACATGCGCTATGGCAAAAAGGCCCCGGACGTGTCCGACATCCTGCCGACCGTGCGCAGCCGTGGCGTCATCCAGCCGGTTATCGTCCGCCCCAATAGCGCGCGCGCCGATGACCGGGAGGGGGGCTTCGAAATCGTCGCCGGAAGCCGCCGCTTCCACGCCGCGAAGATCGTCGCCGAGGAACGGCGCTTGGCCGGTGACACCACAACAGAGCCGATGCCCTGTGCGATCCTCGACGACGGCGACGACGCCGCCGCCATCGAGGCGTCGATGATCGAGAATATGGCGCGGCTTGACCCCGACGAGGTGACGCAATGGGAGAATTTTACCCGCCTCGTCCGCGAGGGCCGCAAGGTGGAAGACATCGCCGCGACGTTCGGACTGCCCGACCTCACCGTCAAACGGGTGTTGGCGCTCGGCAACCTGCTTCCGGCCATTCGCGACCTCTACCGCAAGGAGCGGATCGACGCGGTGACCGTGCGCCATCTGACGATGGCGTCCAAGAGCCAGCAAAAGGAATGGCTGGCGCTCGCCGACGACGAGAATGCCTATCTGCCGACCGGCCACCAGTTGAAATCATGGCTGTTCGGCGGGCAGTCGATCCCGGTGAAACATGCGCTGTTCGACGTGGAGGCAAGCGGGCTTGCGACCATCGCCGACCTGTTCGGCGAGGACCGCTATGTTGCCAATGCCGATGCCTTCTGGACGGCGCAGAATGCCGAAATCGAGGCGCGCCGCGCCGCCTATGTCGAACAGGGCTGGGCCGACGCGATCATCGTGCCGCCGTCCGATCATTTCTCGACATGGGAATATGAGAAAGCGGGCAAGCGCAAGGGCGGGCGCGTCTATATCGACGTGCGCGCCACCGGCGAGGTGATCGTCCATGAAGGCTATGTTTCCGGCAAAGAAGCCCGTCGGATCGCCAAGGCCGAGGGATCGGAGAACGGGACCGGGGCCGGCCAGAAAGTGGCGCGGCCCGAGGTGACATCGACCATGCAGACCTATGTCGACCTGCATCGGCACGCCACCGTCCGCGCCGCGCTGACCGGCCATCCGGCCATCGCACTGCGCTTGATGGTGGCCCATGCCATCGGCGGATCGCACCTGTGGCGCGTCACGCCCGAGCCGCAATCGACGCGCAACGAGGAAGTCCGCGACAGCCTCGACAACAGCAAGGCCGAGGCGGATTTCGACGAGCGCCGCCGTGCCGTGCTGGCGGTTCTCGGCTTCTCCGCCGAGGAACCGACCGTGACCGGGGGCAATGGCGACGACTATGGCGTCGTCGGCATCTTCCAGCGGTTGCTCGACCTTCCCGATGCGGTGGTGCTGGAGGTGATCGCCATCGTCATGGGCGAAACTCTCGCGACAGGCAGCGCCGCCGTCGAGGCGGTGGGTATGGAGATCGGCGTCGATATCGCCCGCTACTGGCAGGCCGACGATGCCTTTTTCGAGCTGATCCGCGATCGGGAAGTGCTGACCCGGATCGTCGCCGAGGTGGCGGGCGAAACCGTCGCCAGCGCCAATGCGGGCGAGAAGACCAAGATCCTGAAACGCATCGTCCGCGATCATCTCGACGGCACCAACGGGCGCGACCGGCGCGAGAATTGGGTGCCGCGCTGGATGGCGTTCCCGCCCGCCGCTTATACGGCGCGCGGCGGCGTCGGCACCGTCGCGGCCCATGCCAAGGCGCAGGCGGCGCGCCAGATCGAGCGAGAACGGCCCGGCGATGACGAGCCAGACCCGAGTGCACCCGGCGCGGTGGTCGCGTCGGTGGAACCGGGGGACGAAGCCGATCCGGTGCGGTTGGCGGCGTGATTATCGGTGGGAGCGGCGAAAGCCGCTCCCCTCTTTTCCGACCCTCAAAATCCGGCCGCGCGCCCTCGCCCTGACGGGCTCGGGCGCGCGGCTCTTTGACCAAAGCCAGTTGGTGTCCGAGCAATGGTATGGCTAGGAAAGGCGGAGACGGGGCGGGGACTATCATGGTTGAGGATGACAATGAGACGTGGCTGATCGACAGCGGTCACGCAATCATCGAGAAGAAGGCTGCCGTCGGCGTCGCCGCGCTCACCCCGCGCGAGCGCCTGATCCACTGTTTTTGGATCACCGATTACAGCATGCGCAACGCCGGCGACCTAGCAGCCGCGCGCGATCTCGACCCCCGCTATCAGACCGATGCAGTTGCCGCGGCTACAGCGCTTGGACTGTCGCGTACCGCCGCCGTATTTTCGCTCAGCGAGGGCGAGTTGGAGCGCCGATTCTTCGACCTGTTTGACGATTTGTGTGCCGAGCTGCGGGGCTGATCCAAGGTTCGAAGTCGCCTGCGCCTGCGGCCTGGCTGCCTTACGGCAGGCAAATGACGCCGCAGCATAAATAGACTGCGCTCAACATTCGCACGAGGCGCAGCGGCGATCATCAGAAGTGCGGCGAAGCTCGGCGGCAGGCGGATGACGATCATCGACATCGTGCGGGCCTCTATCTCCTTTCGCGGCAGACCCGAAACCCTGTCCTGTCGTCCTCGGCCACGCCGACGGCGATGTCGGCGGCGTCCGCCGTGCGTGCATTTTGGACGGTCGATCCGATAGCGTGGTGGTGCGTCCGCGCTGTGCTCGCCTGATCCCTCGCGCGGGATGCACCGGCGGCATGGTCGTCATCGTTGCTGCCGTGCCTGAACCGTTTCCGGCTCCTCGGGCGCATGACCTGGGACGGCCGCAGTCCCGCGAAACCATCGCCGTGCGGATTATTTCCCCGCCCGCCAGGGCGGGCTCCTCGCGGTCGCTGCGCTTCAAATAAGCCTTCGGCTCCGGTCCTCCGCTGCCGCTCCGGCCTGACGGTTCGCGGGCCTGCTTCGACCGTCCCTCCGGTCCGCCCATCGCCCGGAAACGGTTCGGGGCGACTTTTCAGGAGACGAACAATGCCAGCCATCGGTTATGTCACCCGCGACGGAAATGGCTTCAAGGGCCAGCTCAAGACGCTCTCGATCCGCACCGACATCGAGATCATTCCCAACGCTCGCAAGTCCGGCGACACCCAGCCCGACTATCGCGTGTCGGCGGCAGGCGTCGAGGTCGGGGCCGGATGGGTCCGGCGCGGCGAAATGAGCGGCAAGGACTATGTGTCGCTGTCGCTCGCCGCGCCCGAATTCGGCCCGCGCCGGCTCTACGCCAATCTCGGCCGCGCCGCCGGGCAGGACGATGATGACGCCTTCGCGATCATCTGGAATCCCGCCGACTGAGCGAACCGCCCCGCGCTCCACGAGGGCGCGGGGCATTAAGCGGTGCGCCGGATTTGCCATCGCTCGCGAGGGACTCTGCAGGCGGGGGCGTCTGCACCGTCCGCTTTCCGTTGCACGGACGAAAGCCCGTGCCACCCGGTTCAACCCACACCGCTTTATACGAATCGAGCCTCGGGACGCCCCGTTTCAGGGCGCTACGAGGCACCTTCCCGATCATCTGGACCCCCGCCGACGGAGCGGACCGCCCCGTGTCCGCCGAGGGCGCGCAGCACAGCCGCCGGTCCGAAACGAGGGGGTCGGAATCGCATGGGTCGATTTGCGACCCTGCCGAAGATGGCCGGATCGATCCAATCCGCGCTCATCAGCCGGCGCACGATGCGCCGGCCCAGATGGACCGTTATCATGGACGATACTGCCGAACGTGCGCAGGCTGTGCGCGAAACCTGCCCCTTCCTCACCGCCAAGCAGGCGGCCTTTCATCTCGGCCTCGCCTACTCGACGTTGAAGCGCCTGCGCCAGACGGGAACGGGTCCGAAATGCCGCCTGCATGGCCGCACCTGGCGCTATCATATCGATGATATCGAGGCGTGGTCGGCGGCCCGTGCGCGCGGAGGCGATCGTGGTTGAGCGCCGCGACCTGCCGCTTTTCGCGTGGGGCCACGCGCTGCGCGCCGCCCGCGCACGGCGCATGACGCTGCGCTGCCGCGCCGCAGTGCTCGGCGTCGGCATCACCTGCCTCGGCCTCACCATCGCGCTACCGCCGCTGCCCCGGCTGGTCTGGAATGCGACTGCCAGCGCACCCATCGGCCTCTATGCCGTGTCGCCTGGCGCGACGCTTGAACGCGGCGATATGGTGATCGCCTGGCCACCGGTCGAAGTGCGGCACTTGGCTGCGAGCCGCCGCTATCTGCCTGCCAATGTGCCGCTGGTGAAGCGCGTCGTCGGCATTGCCGGAGACACGATCTGTGGCGTGGATCGCGTGGTGACGGTCAACGGTCGGCCGGTCGCCAAACGCCGCACTGCCGATGCAGCGGGGCGTCCACTACCAGCATGGCAAGGATGCATCCGGCTGGCCCCAAGCATGGTCTTCCTGCTCATGACCAAGACCCCGGACTCGTTCGACGGGCGCTATTTCGGTCCAACCTTGGCGCAGGATGTCGTCGGCAAGGCGACTCCGCTGTGGCTACGCTAAGGACGCTGGTGATCGCCATTCCGCTGGTGATCGCGACCCCTGCCGCCGCCGATCCATTCGATCGCTGGCAGGCCGAGATCGTCGAGGCGTCGGCACGGTTCGGCGTGCCCGTGGTGTGGATCGAGCGGGTGATGCGCGCCGAAAGCGGCGGCCAGACCATGCTTGGCGGGCGGCCTATCACATCCCACGCGGGCGCGCAGGGGTTGATGCAGTTGATGCCGGCGACCTGGGCGACGATGCGCGCGGCGCACGGCCTCGGGCGCAACCCGCATGATCCGCACGACAATATTCTCGCCGGCACGGCCTATCTGCGCGTGATGTATGACCGCTTCGGCTATCCCGGACTCTTCGCCGCCTATAATGCCGGTCCCGGCCGGTATGCAGCCCATCTCGCAACGGGCCGGGCGCTGCCGACCGAGACGCGCGTTTATCTCGCGCAAGTGTCGGGCACGCCTTTGGTGTCGTTGCGATCCCTTCCGCGGCGGCCGCCACCAGCATTGTTCATTGCGCTCCGGACTAACAACACATCGGCCGATCCATCGCCATCGCGCGCGCCGGATGAGCCGCCTGATATCCTGTTCGCGGTTCGCGCACCCCGCTGATCCAGCATATCCGGCAGCGTCACATAGCGCCGGTTGAGAGGGCATTGCGACCAGCGGATGTTGGAGGGGCTCGTCTCGGCAAGGCCCAGCATGACGGGCGGCGAAGCGGCTGTGCAAGGCCGGCGGCCCCTCCAATTTTGCCGCGAGCCGGAGCCTGCTGCGCAGGCGAGTCTGTTTGTTTTCAGCGCAACAAAATCGGTTCCTCCGCCGCCGCTTACGCGGCGCTTCCGGCTTCGCCTCCAGCGGCCCTGACAGCCGCTCCGCCACCCGTCTTCGGATGTCTGTCCTCAATGAGGAGGATTTCAAGCGAAGGAGGCGATCATGACCATGTTTCAATCCATCGGGGCGGCGTCGGCCAAAGACACGAAATCGCGTGGTGGCGACGCTGGTTGCCGGGCTCGAATTCGAGTTTGGGCGCGGTGCTGGCGAGGCGCTGGCGCGGCGGTTTCTGGAGGCCGAGGAGAGCGATTTCCTGTGGGATGCGAGGGTGTCGGAGCGCTGGCTCGGGGCTTACGAGAGCATCGACGAGGAGGATTTCGAACTCGATCGGGTGGCGATCATGGGGCGGTTGGATGGCCGCTGGTTCGTGGCGGTGAGCATCGTCGATGGCGATGGCAACACGCATGGAGTGATGGGGCGGCGCAGCTTCAGAAGCGAACGCCAGGCCCGCGAAGCGTTGGCAATCACGCGCTGATCGGGGCATCGAAAACGCCGGGACAGGGTGCCGGACAGGCATCGTGTCCCGGCGTCTTTTTGCCTCGGCTCAGTCGACATGGGTAGGTAGCAGGACGGCGAAAATGAGCGAGAGGAGCGGGTCTGACGGGAGGGCGGCGTAAGGCAAGATAAAGCTATGGCACTGGCGCGCCATAAGCCTTTGTCTGCACATCATTTTTCTCTCGAGGCGACGGCACTGGGGTAGCTGCGCCGGGGTCATCGCCGAGGATTGTCATGTTCTTTCAGAGGCTTGTGCGGCACTGCCCGGCATCGCCAGCGTCTCCACGGGATTTGAGCGCAATGGCGCCCCGCGTCGGCTGCTCATCCGAACGCAGCCCTGACGGTTTCAGGCGGTGGCGGCTAGACCCGGTTCACGATTGCCTCGAGCGCGGTGACGCTTTCGATGACGGCATCGAAGCGTGGCGGGGGGCCGAAGATCATCGCCGACATGGCAACATAATCGCGGCGCAGCACGTCATACATGTCGCCTTCGGGTACCAGCGTGAAGGTTGGGGGCTGGGCGATGGCGAGATTGTAGGGTTTGCGATCGAAGAACATGCGCGCGTGCGCGACGCAATCGGCGCCGAGCGCCGGATCGGCCATGGCACGCTTGCCCTCCTCTGACGTCATCAGCGTGTGGACGTCGTAATAGTGCCGCGAAACCCGGTTCCCGCCGCCCTGAAGGTCGCCGCGATTGATGAACCATTGGCTTTGGCCATGGAGGATGACGACCTTGTCCCAGAAGGTGCGTTCGGCATCGACAACGGTGACGTTGGCGACGGCGAGATCGAGCCCGGGCGCATCCGCCTCGACATATGGCCGGACGATGCGAGTGGAGTGGGGGGCGAGCGCCGACTTTGCCCCGGACTCGATCTTGACCTGCTGGTCGACATAGCCATCCGACGGGGTTGCCGTCGGATAGTGCACCAGCAAGGTCTGGTCGTCCTTGGGATGGGGCAGGATTTTCAGCGCGCCCGCCGGCAGTCCGTTGCGGTCGCTCGCCCGCGCGGCGATGTCGCTGAGTTCGGCGAGAAGTGGTCCGGTGATGTAGGCGGCGCAAGCGGTCTTGATCGCGTCGAGCGCGGCCTCGCGCTTCTTGCCGCTGAGCTTGGCCAGTTCGTCGACCGAATATGCCTGACCGAGATCGTCCCTGAAGACCGTGACATCGATATCCTCGGAGAAGCGGCTGATCAATCCGAACCCCTTCGACAGCGACGTGCCGCCCTTGAAGAGCAATCTGGGGCCATCGACGCGACCGTTGAACAAGGCGTCGAGCACCCAGCAGACCCAGAAATCCTTCTCGGCATTTTGCGGCGTCGTGCCCAGACGCTGCGCGGTGGTCGTGAACAAGCCGGCCCGGGTCTCGTCGTCTGCCGCCAGGATCCGGTCATAAGCTGGGTTCATCATGCGCTGCTCTGGACGATGGGTTTGAGGAAGTCCTGCATCCATGCCGGCAGCGTGGTGAGACCGTCGCGCAGGTCGGCGCGGATCGTGCCGGTCTTGTCGTTGTCGAGAACGGTGTGGAGCTGCCAGCGAATGCCAACGGCCTGCTCGTCGTCCATCCCGGTGTCGCGCAACCAGTGCAGGGCCTGCACGACGCGCATTGCCGGACGGCCCGCCCAATATAGTTTGCTGGCCGCGGTGGGCTTGAAGGTGATCTCCAGATTTCCGAGTCGGACGGGCTTCAGCCGGGCATCGGTGTGAACGACGATCTTTGCCGGGACCGCGGTGGTCAGTCCCAGGTCGTTTGCGGCGGTCATGCCGTCGACAAGGATGCGGATCTGGTCGCGTCGGGCGATCGCATCGATCACGCCGCGCGGATCGGGCGGATTGCTGGTCTGGGTAAGCCGGTTCCAGCTCGGCCGGTCGTAGAGTCCGCGGTCGATGCGGCGGAGCTGCCCAGCGTTGGCGAGGCGCTGCACTGCCTTGTCGACCGCGTCGCGCGAGCCGAGGTCGAGGAAATCGGCAACGGTCCAGACCTTGCCTTGGGCGCCATCATCGACGCGGTGCTGGATCGCTCCCTTGATGTCACTCTTAAGGTCGGGCATGTCCGAAATCCGTACACATTCTTCGGACATATCACAACCAATATTGTCCGAAGAATGTGAGCATATTTCGGACAAACGCGGCGAGAAAACCTCGAGAGCGCTGATCCGAATCACCTGTCAAACCGACATTGACCAACTCTGCGGTTACCCGGCCAGTGCCGTCATTACGCGAAAACCGCTGATTTACGGCTTCGGCGGCGGCACCGATTTTCACCGTTCAGAGACTGCGACATGCTTGGGATCGATCCAGGCCCGAGATATCTTCCAATGATCGACGACGACGCATTCGAACCCCATCTCGGTCTGCAGAAAGCGCGTGGTGCGAAGCACGCGCGCAAATATCTTAGCCGCGTGATCGCTGCCACCAATCTTGCGTACGGCGGCGCTGCCGCGCCCGGTCCCGCGCGCGGGGCCTTCTCGGGCACCCGGATCGGACGCGGCGCGGGTGTCGGGCGGCTGCTCGCCAGCCGTGGCGGCCATGCGGCTTCGAACGGGCGCCGTGTCATCGTCAAGGCAAGCATCGTCAAGCTCGCCGGCAAGGGCGCATCGGCCGCCGCCGCGCACCTGCGCTATCTCCAGCGCGACGGCACCACACGCGAGGGTGAGCGTGGCACGCTCTACGGGCGCGACGCCGATGCCGTCGATGGCAAGGCGTTTGGCGAACGCGGGACAAGCGATCGCCACCAATTCCGCTTCATCGTCAGCTGCGAAGACGGCGATCAATATGATGACCTGAAACCGCTGACGCGACGGCTGATGGACCGGATGGAACAGGACTTGGGGACCAAGCTCGACTGGGTCGCGGTCGACCATTTCAACACCGGTCATCCGCACACCCATATCGTCGTGCGTGGCAAGGATGATCGTGGCGCCGATCTCGTCATCGCCCGCGATTATATGACGACGGGTATCCGCGAGCGCGCCGCCGAACTGGTCGACTTAGACCTGGGGCCTCGCACCCACCGCGAGATCGCGCAGACACTGCGTGTTGAAGTCGAGCAGGAACGGCTGACCTCGATCGACCGGGCCTTGCTCAAGGGGGCGGACGCCGAGCGGGTGGTAGCGACCAACGGTCGCGACGCCTTCGACCAGACGCTGCGCGCTGGCCGGTTGGCGAAGCTGTCGCGCCTGGGGCTGGCCGAGCCGTTCGGCGCCGGTCGCTTCCGGCTCGCGCCCAACCTCGCCGATACACTCCGCGCATTGGGCGAACGCGGCGACATCATCCGCACGATGCAGCGCGAATTTTCCCGCGCCGCGATCGCCCGGGCACCGGCCGACCAGACGATCTATGATCCGGGAGCACCCGACGCCCGTCCGCTGGTCGGCCGTGTGCTGGCGCGCGGGCTCGCCGACGAGCATGCCGATCGCCAGTATCTGATCATCGACGGCGTGGATGGGCGCAGCCATTACGTGGCGATCGGCAAGCCTGCCCTGAGCTTCGTCGAAGGGGGCACGGAAACCGACGTCAGCTTGTCGCGTGGTGCGATTGTGCGGATCGATCCGGTCAGCCCGACAGTGCGGGAGGTGGATCGGACCATCGCCGCGGTCGCCGCCGCCAATGGCGGACGCTACGATGTGGATGCGCATCTGCGCCACGATCCGACCGCCACCCAGGCCTTCGCCGAGACGCATGTCCGGCGGCTGGAGGCGATGCGACGGATATCGGGCATCGTGGAGCGCGAGCCGTCCGGGCGCTGGATCATTGCATCGGACCACCTCGACCGCGTGGCGGCCCATGAGGCGGCGAGGATGCAGGATCGTCCGGTTGCGATCTCGTTGCTTTCAGCGCAACCGCTCGATCGGCTGGTCAACACCGACGCCGCGACCTGGATCGACCGCGAGCTTGTTTCGGCCGCGCCCGTGCCCATCCGGGATGCCGGGTTCGGTCACGAACTACGGGATGCCCAGGCGCGTCGCCGGCAGTGGCTGGTGGCGCAAGGTTTTGCCGAGGAGGCGGGCGGCGGCACGACGTTTTCGAACGGCATGATCGCCGCGCTGCAGCGACGCGAACTACTGCGGGTTGCAGGCCAGCTCGCCGACGAGGTGAAAATGCCATTCCGGGAAGCTGCCGAGGGCGCCCGGATCGAGGGCGTCTATCGCCGTTCGGTCGATCTCGCCAGCGGGCGCTTCGCGCTGATCGAACGCGCCCGGGAATTCACGCTCGTACCGTGGCGTCCGGTGCTGGAGCGGCAGGTTGGCAAATCGGTCTCGGGATTGATGCGCGGCGACGGCATCAGCTGGTCGATCGGGCGCGGTCGGAGCGGGCCGAGCATTTCGTGAATTGGCTGCTTCGTGACCGCTCCTCGACTGCACCTCACACTATTGCGGGCACTGCCGACCGAAGCCGGAAGCTGATAGTGACGAGATATGCCGATGTTACGACAGAAGAGGCCCGGTCTGAACGATATCTCCCTCTATGGAGGGCTCCCAAGGCAACTGGGCTACGGGATGGATCACACTCCGACCTATCCCGCGGAAGAGGCTGCAAATCTCTATGCCGAGGCAACCGCTGCGCTGATTGACCGCTTCGACATTATCGACGGCTTGAAGATTATGACGATGCTGGGCGCAGTCGAAAGTATCACCGCGCTCAATGAGCCCCCGCATAAGGTCGGCATCGCCGCAATCGAAGCCGCGCAAGCCCTGGTTCTGCGGAACCCCAATGTGGGCGGTCCGCTGTCGGTTGGGGATGCGAACGCGATCGTGGAAGCGCTGCAAATCCATCTAGACCTCTTTCTCGGTCAGACCGCGAAACCTCGACGCGGTGCCAAGGAGGGCGTGTTGGCGCGCCGCGTCGCACAGACGCTTAGGGTGCGCCACACGAGTTACCCGCATCATGCCCGCCGCATTCATAACGCGATTTGGTTCCAACTCGAACGTGTCGGTCACACCACGCTCGGAATGAGCCTCGGGCAAGCAGGAAAGCTGGCGCAGGCGGCGGCATATGGCGTTGCCGTGCGACTGGCGGACAGCCCAGTGCTCGGCGATATCGGGAAATGGATGGCGACGGGGTCGGGTCTGTTCGAGGAAGCGTGGACCGGGCTCTTCGAGATCGACATGCAGGTCCTGGCGGCCGTCGTGCGCGATGTGCCCCGCCCAGCACTCGACGCATTGTTCGATCGCCTGTCGGTTTCACCGGGCGACCTCGCGCAGGCGAACCCCGATCACCTGCACCTCGATAACCCCATCTGGCGCAGACCCTTCGTCAAGTTCGACGGTCGCTTATTCTGTTTCACACCGCAGACGCTCTTCTGGGCTCAGGACGAGGTGTTGGCGGAACTCGCGACGTCGATCTGGCAGCAACCGGCTCAGAATCTTGGCGAAGCACGCGGCGCCGCACTCGAGAGGCTGTTAGGCGAGACACTGACGAAGATGTTGCCGCACGCGGGGGTCCTGACGTCTAGCAAATGGACCGACCCTCGCGACGGCAGAGGCTACGAGACCGACGCGATCGTCCTGATCGACGGGATTGTCCTGATCTTGGAGGCCAAGGGTGTCGCCCTGTCGGCCGTCGCACGGCGGGGCAGCAACGAGTGGTTCAAGACGTTCGATGACATCGTCGTCCAAGCCTGCGTCCAGGCGACTCGGCTCGAGGAGCTCCTGCGCGATGGATCGACATCGGAACTGAAATTGGAAACGGATCAAGGCCCTGTACTCCTCGACAAGGCGTCCATACGGCATATCGTCCGCATAGGCGTCTCTCTCGAGCGCGTGACGATGGCGAGCTTCGGTCTCGAGAATCTATTGCGCGAACGCATCGAGCGCGCATCCGCGCTCCCGATGCCGATCGTCACAATCGGCGACCTCTGGCTGGTGGATGAGCTCGTGGGAAGTGAGGGACGCTGCCTCCACTATCTGCTTCGCCGGGCCGAGATCGAAGAAGACTCGATGTTCGTCGGCGACGAACTCGACTTGATCGCGTGGTATCTGCGGTCGGGCTTCGTCGGGGTCGACCATCCTACGGATGCGTCAGAGAGCATGTCGCTCTACGGGCTGTCGGACTTGCTGCGGTTCCATATCAAGAGCACGCCGCACTACGATCCCCGGCATGTGTTGCCACGCCGGACGATTCCATTCTGGGACCGCATCATCGCCGACAAGGAAGATCGCCGGCCCGGTCTCTGGGCCGATATCATCTACGACATGCTGAACGTCCCGCTGCTCTCGCAGAAGGGGTTCCTCGACGATATCGTGCGGATGCGCCGCAAGATTCGTCGTCTCAAGAAGGGGGCCGCGGACGGTGTCCTCATGCAACGTCGCGATCAGCGTCATCCCACGATCTTTGCGTGCCTCGTCACCCGCGGGTTAAGCGATGCTGAGAAGATCGCAGTCGGACGATCCACGTTCTCTCGGCTCTGTGATGAACATCTCGAGGAGCGTGTCATGGTCTTCCATCTCGACGCGACCATCGAACAGGTCAGGCCCACCCTGGTCTACTATCGCGGTATCGCCTGGGACCAGGATGCGCGCGCCGAGCCGATCGAAGGGGTCGAGATCGGCTCCGATCTCTATTTTCACAGGTCTGGCGAGATGGAGCCCTAGGGTGCCGCGTGATGAGGATCGGACGCTTGGAAGGAGTGATTTCCTGCGTCGGGCATCTGTAGAGAAGCCAACGGAGGTCCGTCGCCCGATCCATCCATCCCAGCCAGAGGAAGACCGAGCAGCCGTTCTCTGATGGACGCCCATGGCGCTGTGAGGTCCACCGTCGCTACCACGACGGGATGACCAGCGATGCGATACCGCAAGGTCAGGTTGCGTTGGACCGTCGGGTAGATCAGCAGTCCCTCGACCGGAACTTCTTCCTTGGGTTCCATGTTCTTGATGTAGCTGAAGAGCTGATAGAGATGCCCCGAACGGACGGTCTCCTTGCCGAATCTGCTCTGCAGCGTCTGTCGATAGAATTTGGCGTCCGCGATGATGGTGCGCGTCGATGATCTGAGCACAATATCAGTCTTCATGATCGGCATGAGCGATGCGGAAAGTTCGTCCCTCGGCTCGACCTGCCACCCGACGACCTCGGCGGACGCGCGAAAGGCGCGCTGTTCGGAACGATAGAAGTTGAGCAGAAACCTCTCGAACAGTCCGGCCATTCGCGCTTCGTCGCGCATCACGGCCGCGAACGGCCCTTCGACCCCGGTCTCGTCCGGAAACCTGCTTTCCATCAGGAGCTCCGCGACGTGGAGCAGGAATCGGTACCGCCTGTTCCCCCTGTGAATCTGGATCTGACAAAACGCACTTCGCGTAGGTCGGACATCTCCGACGCCCGCGATCTCCAGAGTCCGATGCAGCGCTCTCACCTTGCGACGGAGGGCGATAGGGACCGACTGGTCGAGAGCGCAGCGCCGGAGGGTCGCCTTGAGCAGCCGATTTGCTGGGCTGTCGTACTCCAGCTCCTCGTACCGTGAGACCGTACGACCCCTCTGGAGAAGCGAACCCGTCAGGGTCCGGGCGAGATCGATGCGTCCGCGCGCACCGGCCAACTCCTCCTCGTGCGATACATAGATGCGATCGAGCCCGCGACGCAGTTGCCGCAGCATGCCGAACACGAGCACTCGTGTCAGCAGGGCGGTTCCGTCCGGCCCGGCATCCTCTCCAGAGTCAGCCTCCGCCGCGATCGGAAACTGGTTCCAGGCATAGGCGAACAGATAGTAAAGATTGCGGACAGGTACCCGCTCGGTCACTCGACCAGCAGCCTGAACTTCGACGCCCAGAGCGCAGCAGCATCGGGATCGTCGATCCAATATTCTTCGAACAGGGGTATCAGCTCGGTCTCCGCGATGTCCGCGAGCCATCGGCGCGGAGACTCTTCCTCATCCCGCGGTCGACAAAAATAGCTGTGGCCGATGGCATAGCCGGCGCCCAGATTCGTGACGTCCTTGCCGATCGCATGATTCAACTGGCCTAGTAGATCGACGAGGCCGACAGCTAGATCGTCCGGTATGCCGTTCCGCGAAAGCATGGCAGCGAACGCTTCGGAATGGACCTGGGGCTTTGCCATCCAGAATGAGAAGCGACGGCGGAGAGCGTGATCCACGAACGCGAGCGAGCGATCCGCAGTGTTCATCAGGCCGAGGATATGAACGTTGTCAGGAACGTAGAATCTGCGTTCGCCGTCGGCGGCGTAGGCGAGAGGGATGGCCCAACTGCTGTCGCGCTTGTCCGCCTCGATGAGCATGAGGAGTTCGCCAAGAATCTTGCTCAAATTGCCACGGTTTATCTCGTCGATGACAAAGACGTAGTCGTTCCCCTTGTCCCTCGCCGCCCTGTCGCAGAAGCTGACGAACAGCCCGTCCTTGAGCACCAGCCCCCCGGCAGCAGGCCGGAAGCCCTGAACGAAATCCTCGTACGAATAGCTCTGATGGAACTGGACCATGGCGAGCCGGGACGGGTCGCGATATCCCATCAGCGCGTAGGCGAGGCGCTTCGCGAGGAACGTCTTCCCGACTCCCGGCGGACCCTGGATGATCAGGTTGCGGCGACCGCGCCAGATGCGCAGCATCGTCCGGAACTCTTCCTCGGGAACGAATAGATCCTCGAGCGCTTCGACGATCGTGAACGGCTCCCGTTCACGGCCCGGCGCGGCTTCTGCGACTTCTTCGACTTCCGGATCTTCTGCCGCCGCGGGAAGCGCGACGAGCCTCTTCAAGAAGGTCACCAAATCGCGATTGTCCGTTATGTCGGTCAGCGCCTTCATGGCGAGTTCGCGATCGCTCGCCCAGACACCACGCCCGTCCCAACGGGTCTTGCGGATGTTCGTATAGGACGATCGCTCCGGATCATGCCTGTACTCTCCCGTCACAGTCCCGAAGCCGACGATCTCTCGCCGACCTCGTTTCGCGAAGACGAGATCGCCGGGTTGCATCGCATTGGCGAACTCGTGGCAGGCACGCGCCTTGTTGGTGGGGTTCGCGTCGCCGTAGTGCTCCTTCAGTCTTTCGAGGATCGTCGCCGTCGCCATGCCGGTGAGATCTCCCAGTTCGTCCCAGCCTATCGCGACCAGGCCCTTCTCGTAGAACTCGTCCCAACGCTCGGCTCCACGGCCCGGTGCATAGAGCCACACGCGCCTTTCCGTCGGAGCCGGTGACAAGACCAGCTCATCGTCGGACGCCATGTCCTCGGCTTCCTGCTGAGAGACGGCGCTGGGCAGATCCATGATCGTGTCGGCCTCAATGAGGGGTAGGCCTTCGTTCGAGAATCGCCGCGTCGCCTTGTCGAGCAGGACCACGAGTTCGAACGGAACGGGCGTGAGATAGAAACCTTCAAGCAGCGTGAGATTCTTGCTGAAGAACAGGTTGGAATGGCGCTCCCGTATCGACCGGAGATCGGCTTCGAACTCGGCGGTCCGGAGAAAGGCATCCCTATGGAGTGGGACCGCTAGTTTGCGATGGTCGGCGAGAGGTATGGAATAGGCCTTGCTGCCCGCCCAAGCCGTATCGGCTATTCCTTCGAAGTCGAGCGAAGCCCGCGCCTGAGCCCGCGAAGCTCCGACTATGGCCTCACCATCGATGAGATGCAGGACATAATCTCCCGGTTGGACGTCACGCATCACCGAATAGGTGTCGCGGTCACGCTTGCCCCTGATCGGAGACCATAGAGCCTGCCCGAGCGCATGCGTGCCGGCAAGGCGGTCGGGCCGTCCGGTCACCTGGGTCTTCTCCAACCATACGACCGGACGACCACGGACGGGCAGGACCCAGCGTCCGTGCGGATCCGTTCGTAGCCGATCGGACCGCTCCAACAGAGCCCTGCCCCAATCAACCAGCCCATCCCAGACCCTCCCTTCCCCGGGTCGTCCCGTCTGCTGGAGCAGATCGTCGGTCAGGCGGAACCTCTGCGCCAATGTCGATACGGCCTCCCTCGGCACGACGCTCGCAGGCGAACGCTCGAGCATCAAGTCGTGAAGCGACGATGCCACCTTGCCGTTTGCCGGCATGTGCAGAGCCTCGACCTCGAAGCCCGCCGCTTCGACGATCCCGCATGCCTGAAATCCTGCCGGTCCGGCGCCGGCTTCGAGCCGCATGCTCCGCGCAAGGACGTGCTCCAATGGGTAGATCCTACCGCCGCTGCGGATGACGAAAAGCACGGACTTCTTGTCTTCCCAGCCCTTCCAGGCGGGCTCCCGCCGCGATTCCCGGTCGAATTCCGACATCGCAGATTGCAGTTCCGACACGCCGGGCATTTCGGTCGACATGAAAAATGTCCTTTCTCGCGTGTCGCTTGATTAGCACGCTTTTTGTCACCGAATGTGCGTCGCGTCAGAGGAAGGCAATGATCCCATGGATATCCGGCGCGGCATGATGAGGGATTCGACAGCACTGGAGGGAAGGCTTATGCTGTGGCGAGGCCATTTACGGCTAGGCAAATCACCCGAATTTCGTCTATCCAGAACCGGATGGACGGGAAAGAAATTCTGCAAATCGAGGCGGGTGGCCGAACGACGGCGGTCATAGACCTGTTCTGTGGCGCCGGCGGCTTGGCCTACGGGCTGAAATCCGCGGGCCTGACGGTGAAAGCCGGCGTCGATCTCGACCCCAGCTGCAAACATCCCCTCGAACAGAATACCGGCGCCGATTTCGCATGTCGGGATGTCGCGGACCTGAAACCTGCAGACTTGAAGGCATGGTTCGGTGACGCCGATGTGCGCGTGCTTGCCGGCTGTGCGCCTTGCCAGCCCTTTTCCACCTACTCGCAAAGTCGGAAATCGGTCGATGAGCGGTGGACGCTGCTGAAGCATTTCCAACGTCTGGCGATCGCGACGAAACCCGAAATCGTCACGATGGAAAATGTCCCGGGACTGGCGACACAGGACGTATGGAAGCGGTTCATCGCGGCGCTGCGCAGGGCCAAGTATAACGTCACCTGGAGCGAAGTCGCTTGCGACGAGTATCAGGTCCCGCAGAGCCGCCGCCGTCTCGTGCTCCTGGCCTCGTTGCTCGGCCCGATCGAGCTCCGCAAATCCGACAGCACGCTCAAGATGACGGTCAAGGAAGCCATCGGTGACCTGCCGCGCCTCGCAGCCGGCGAGACCTCGGCCGAAGATCCGCTGCATGCCAGCGCGAGCCTCAAGGACGTGAATCTCGAACGCATACGTGCGTCCACACCCGGCGGTACCTGGCGGGACTGGCCCGAGGAATTGCGTGCGCCTTGTCATCGCAAGAGCACCGGTAAGACCTATCCTTCCGTCTATGGACGCATGGAATGGGACAAGCCCGCACCGACGATGACGACGCAATGCTACGGCTTCGGCAACGGACGTTTCGGTCATCCCGAACAGGATCGGGCGATCAGTCTCCGCGAGGCTGCGATCATCCAATCCTTTCCCAAGGACTATAGCTTTCTCGCTGAAGGCGAGGTCGTCACGTTCGACCGGCTCGGTACCCTGATCGGCAATGCGGTCCCCCCCAAGCTCGGCGAAGCGATCGGCCGATCCATCCTCAGTCATATAGAGGCGGTGCGCACCGGGGCTCCGCCCTACGAGGGGCAACTCAACCTGCGCTGAAACGATTTTCTAGGATCACGAATGGCGCGGCAACCACGACTTCATCTCATTCCCACCGAACAGCTCACTGCGGCCGAGGCAGAGATCGTCGATCGGTCGCGGCGCATCGATTTCTACATGACGGAATATTCGGTCGAGCTCCTCGCGGAGAAGATGGCGCGCGAGGAGTTCGTCATTCCCGCCTATCAGCGCGAATTCACTTGGGAACCCAAGCGCAAATCCCGTTTCATCGAATCGCTCATCATGGGGCTTCCGATCCCGTTCCTGTTCTTCTGGGAGATGGACAACGGCAAGCTAGAGATCGTCGACGGGTCGCAGCGGCTGCGGACGCTGCACGAATATGTCCTCGGCGACCTCGAACTCGGTCAACTGGATGAATTGCCATCGCTCGAGGGGACGAGGTTCGGGGATCTCTCGTCGTCGCGTCAGCGCAAGATCAAGAATCGATCGATCCGCGGGATCGTGCTCAATGAACACGCCGACGACCAAGCGCGCTTCGACATGTTCGAGCGGATCAACACCGGGAGCAAGGTCGCCAACACCGCCGAAGTCCGGCGTGGCGCGTTGCGAGGTCCATTCCTCGATCTCGTGCTCGAGCTGTCGAGTTCGCCGCTCTTCGCTCAGCTCGCGCCGGTCTCCGGCAAGGCTGAGCGCGAGCGCATCCGCGAGGAGCTCGTCACACGGTTCTTCGCCTATGGCGACGGTCTCGACGGCTATCGCGAGCGACCTTCGCAATTCATGTTCGACTACACCAAAGAAACGAACGAGCGCATGGAGGCCGATCCAGACCTCGTCGCTGCGTATCGCGCACGGTTCGAGCGGATGCTCGATTTCGTCCAGCGCTCGTTTCCCCAAGGCTTCCGCAAACCCTCCAATCCGAACAGCACGCCGCGAGCACGATATGAAGCCATCGCCATCGGCAGCTATCGCGCGCTGGAAGAGAATCCTGCCCTGTTCGAGAACGTGCCTGATACCGCCGAGTGGCTCGCCAGCGATGCTTTCGCGGAGGTGACGACCTCGGATGCGGCGAACACCCGCGCGAAACTCCAAGGGCGCATCGAATTCGTGCGTGCCGCCTTGCTGAGTCAGGAAGAGTGAGCGATCTCTCGGATCGGTTCGACGAGCGGTTCGGGGAGATCACCGCATATCTCGAGCTGATCGACGGCATCGAGAAGCTGGTCCAATCGGGCGTACCACGGCTCGGCGAAAACGGTCCACCGGTCACGGCGCCGCAACAGCGCATCCTGAATTCGAGCGTCTATCTCCAGCTCTACAACCTCGTTGAAGCCACGATCACCAACTGCCTCGACGCGGTCAGCAAGGTCGCTATGCGTAGGGCCGAATGGGCGCCAGGTGATCTGACGGCGGAACTCCGCCGCGAGTGGGTCAGATACATTGCGAGGACCAATCTCCCGGCCGGCCCCGACAAGCGATTGGAAGATGCGATCGGCCTGTGCGATCATCTCGTAGCCGCCCTGCCCATCGCGGAATTCGACATCGAGAAGGGTGGCGGCGGCAACTGGGACGACAACGCGATCAAGAAGATCGCCTCTCGGATCGGCTTCGACCTGCGCGTCAGTCGCGCCGTGGAACGGGAAGTCAAACGCAAGGTCCGCAACGATCTCGGATCATTGGCGCTGATCGTCGATCTGCGGAACGCTCTCGCGCATGGGCGGCTCTCGTTCGTGGATTGCGGTCAAGACGACAGTGCGGCCGAACTGCGGAAACTGGCGGGCCGCGTCGCCGCCTATCTGAGAGAGGTCATTGCCGCGTTCGATCTGTTCATCAAGGAGCATCGCTATATCGTACCCGCCCGCCGACCGGCTCCAGTCGAGGTCGTCGCCTGACAAACCGGTCACTCCAGCCCGATCGGCGCTCATGGCGCGGATCGGTCCGCGCGACACCAAACCCGAGATGGTGGTTAGGCGCCTGCTGCACGCGCTCGGTCGTCGGTTTCGTCTCCACCGTCGCGATCTTCCAGGCACGCCGGACATCGTGCTTCCGGGCTCGCGAAAAGCGATCTTCGTTCATGGATGTTTCTGGCATCGTCACGAGGGCTGCCCGAAGGCGACGACGCCCAAGACGAGATCCGAGTTCTGGCAGGACAAATTCGATCGCAATGTAGAACGGGACGAACGCAAGGAAGCGGACCTGCGCGCCGCCGGTTGGGATGTGACCACCGTCTGGGAATGCGAGACACGCGACCTCGGGGCTCTGGAAATCAGACTTCGCGATTGGCTCGAGACGACATAAGCTCTTCGAAAGACTGATCGTGGGAAACACGACTCGGTCGGAGGGGGCTCGGTTGGATCATCGAAAACAAAGCGAGGTACATGATCCTGTGATCGTCCGCGTACCGGCTCCCATCAAGGTGGCGGACGCGATTCTTTCGCAGATCCACAAACCATGATCGCGGGGAACGAACGCAATGGCGGATGACGCAACGCTGGACGTCGTTCGCCGGCGTCTACTCGGCGAATACGAGAGGACACGATCTGCTCTGAAGCGCGATTGGGTCGACGAAATATACATCAAATACGGTGTTGCACCCGATCAAGCAGCCGCTCTCGAACACGATCTCTCCACGGCCGGCGTTTCCGTCAACGAAGAGGACGAAGCGAGCGAGGCCGACGCAGCCGAAGCAGACCTCCCGGCCGATCGGACGCGCACCTTCGCCGATGCGCTGAGCCTGCTGATGTACCATGCCAAGCGTTTGCCTCGGCTCGACCGTAAGGAAGAAGCCGCTCTGGGCGAGGCGATCCAGCTCGGATTGAGGATCGCCGCCACCGACGACGCGGCGCCCACTCTACATGGCGAGCGTATCCTCGCCAAAGCCGCCAAGGCGCGGGAAAGGTTGATCTCGAGCAACCTGCGCCTCGTCGTGAAGTTCGTCATGGTCCGCCGCTACCACTCAAGGATGGATGCCGACGATCTGGTTCAGCATGGCATGCTGGGATTGATCCGCGCCGCTGAGAAATATGACCCCGACTGGGGGACGCGGTTCTCGACCTACGCGACTTGGTGGATACGCCAAGCGGTATCGCGCGGGTTCCACAATGAGGGCCAGACGATCCGGATGCCGGTCCACGTCGTCATGCAGGTGCAGCGGCTTCGGCGGTCGCGGCGGACCTTGGGTCTCAACGGAGGCGGCAGGGGCGACGTCGAGCGGCTAGCGGAGAGCTTGGCCTGGACTCTCGAATACACGGCCAGGATCGCGCAGCTCGCCGACATGAATGTCGTCTCTCTCGATGCTCCTCTCGCCAACGGCGACACAGAAGGCCTCAGTGTGGGCGACTTGGTCGCCGACGCCACCGCCCGTCCCGACGAAGCGGCGGAGCTCCAGCGAAGCAGGAACATGGTCCGGGACCTGGTCGACACGATCGAAGACGATCGGGCGCGGGACATCATCAGACGCCGATACGGGTTCGATGGCCCCGGCGAGACGCTTCAGGAGCTCGGCGACGGCTACAGCGTCACGCGAGAACGGATAAGGCAGATCCAGGACAAGACGCTGCGCAAGCTCGTCAAGAGAGCCATTGCCAAGGGTCTGAGGGGTGATACGTTTTGAACACGGCGGAAAGAGAAGAGCGCTATGGCGCAGCGGAGAAGTTCGTCGACTGGCTTGCGCGGTATGTCGCGGATGATGCGCGTGGTACGGCCAACCCGCAGTCGTCCGTAGACCCGCGAGGCGCCTATTGGCTGGGCCGCCTGGCACCGCTCGTCGAGATCGCCGCGTCGCCCCTCGGCGATCGCGCCGAACGGCTGGAGCCGTGCGCGGTCGGGTTTCGCAGCCTGCCGAAGGACGGGCCGATCGCCTTCAAGGCTACTGTAACATTCGTCGTCTGGGCCCGGAGCGCCCAGAGCTGGACCAAATCCCTGCCCGTACGAGTCGAAGTGCCGGTCGAGTTGCCGGACGAAGTCGGCGAGCGTGAATGGGGTCGTGCTGAGCTGGCTGCAGCGCTCGCGGCGGTCGCCCCCAATTCCGGGCTGGCCGCGTTCATCCAGACCGAATTGTCGCGCACGTCGGACGGCAAGCGGGAATTGACGATCGAACTGGTCAACGACTCCGATCCAGATCACGCGAACGCAGCTTCCCATGCGAAGGGAAGGCTGTTCGAATGTGGCCTTGCCGTCGTTGACCTGGCCACCGAGGACTATCTGCTCGAGGATCTCCCGGACAGCTTCCGGTACGACCGTCGGGTCGCTGCCTGGGGGCTCAACTGCGGGGTCGAGCGAATCCAGGGCGGCTTCGAGACGAACGACCTTCCGACATTCGAGAAGCACCGTCCCGTCTACTGGACGGTCGACGACGATCGGCCGGATCTGACATTCGATACGTTGGCGCGCGATCCTGTCCCCCAACTCTCTGCTCTCCATGCCAGTCTCGTCGCTTGGGGAAAGCGGGCGTGGTCGGTCGAGGCGATCCGAGCGAGCACTCCGAGCTGGTCGGACGATCTCGAAAGAGAGGTGCTTGCGGAGGCGGAGGCGTTCCGTGCGGAATGCGCGCGCATTAGAGCAGGCATTGATCTGCTGAACGACGACGAGACGCTCGCCCGCGCGTTCAAGGCGATGAACGCCGCCATGAAGATATCGGCGGACGGCAAATACGACCAATGGCGACCCTTCCAGGTCGGTTTCATGTTGGCCAATCTCGTCTCGTGCATCGGTGGCGATCAGGACATCACCGATATCGTCTGGTTCTCGACCGGTGGCGGCAAGACGGAGACCTATCTCGGCATCATCCTGACCGCCGCCTTCTATGATCGCCTGACCGGCAAGACGACGGGCATCACGGCCTGGTCGCGCTTCCCGCTTCGACTTCTCTCGCTCCAACAAACTCAGCGTTTCGCCAATGCTCTTGCGGGCGCGGAGCGCGTCCGCATCGACATGCGTATCCGGGGCGACGCCTTCTCGCTCGGATTTCTCGTCGGCAGCGGTGCGACCCCGAATGACGTGAAGACGAAGAGTCCATGGGATCCGGACGACATCGGCATGCCTGACCGGATCAGGATGCTGAAGGTGTGTCCGTTCTGTCGCCAGGATTCGATCAAGATGAGCTTCGATTTTGGACTCTGGAGGGTCGATCACCGTTGCACGAACGAGGTCTGCCCTTGGGATAGGGCCAAGCCGCTGCCGATCCATGTCGTCGACACCGAAGTCTGGCGAGTCCTTCCGACGGTGGTCGTGGGTACGCTCGACAAGGCGGCGGGCATCGCCTTGCAGGCGAACATGCGCGGCATGATCGCCGAGCCATCGGGTTTCTGCCCGCGCGCAGGTCACGGCCACACCTACGCCACCAGAGCGAACCGACCTCAGGGATGCCTTGTCCCGGACTGCACCGAGCCACGCGGTCCCCTCCCGATGGCCGAGGATCGCTACGCCGTCGGCTTCCGCCTGCAGGACGAACTCCACCTGCTGCGGGACAGCCTCGGCGCCGTGGATGCACATTACGAGGCGTTGTACGACGACCTTCAACAAACGTTGTCGGGGCGCCGACCCAAGATCCTTGCGTCTTCGGCGACGCTGAGCGGCTATCGACGGCAGAGTGACGTCCTCTATGGCCGAGAGGCGAGAGTATTTCCGCATCCCGAGCCGAAGGCGGGGCAAGGTTTCTGGTCCGGGACGTCGCCCGAAGCGATGCGCAAGTATCTGGCGGTCGCGCCGAGGGGCCAGACCATCGAATACGCTCTCGATCGCATGATCGTGTCGCTTCAGACGGCCATCCGCAGACTGATCGCCGACCCGACGGCACTCGCCGCCGAAATCGGCATCGATGCGCATCACATCGATTTCCTGGTTCGCTATTATGGCACCGACGTCATCTACGGGAACACGCTGCGTGATCTGGATGCGGTGGTCCGCTCGGGCGAGACGCAGTGGGAGGATGTTCCCTCGCCGCGTCCACGGGTCGCCTCGTTGACGGGACGGACGATGTTTACCGACGTGATCGAGACGCTGGAGGAGCTCGAATCCCCGAAGGACGATTTCGCCGACCGGACGCACGTCGTCGTTGGATCGTCGATGATGTCGCACGGCGTCGACATCGACCGGCTCAACGTCATGGTCATGCTGGGCCTTCCGCTCACGACCGCGGAATTCATCCAGGCCACGGCTCGTGTCGGACGTACATGGCCATCGCTCGTCTTCGTCGTCCACAAGATCGCTCGCGAGCGGGATGCGAGCGTCTACAGGTCCTTCCGTCAGTTCGTCGATCAGGGCGACAGGTTCGTCGAACCAATCCCGATCACCGGTAACAGCCGGCGCGTTCTCGAGCGGACGATCGCGGGCCTCGCCTTCGCACGCATGCTCATGCTGCACGAGCCGCGGGCAGGCGGGAGCCTCGCGCTCACCCGCAAGGTCCGCGACTATCTGGCGAAGGCGCCGGGGTTCGAGGCCGCCGAGATAGACGCTGTCTGCGAGACGCTGCGCTTCGACGACGAGAGCAACCCGACTCTCCGGGGGGAGGTGGAGAAATGGTACCATCACCTCGTCGCGGAGGTGCAGGATCCGGCCAATGCCGGCGAGTTCGCAAATTCCTTGGGGTTGTACGGGGGACCGATGATGTCGTTGCGGGATGTAGAGGAACAGGTCGAAGTCTGGGGGCGTGATCCGTCGTGAAGGACAGCAGGAGCGCATCGCAGATCTTGTTCGGTTTCCTTCCCGAGCAGACCGTCGACGTCAAAGGTGGCATCTGGAAGGTGGCGAAGTGGCATGCCAACCAGATCGTCGATATCGATGCCGAGGCGCTCCGCCGCGCGTTGATCTCGGCTGCATCGCCGTGGGAGGCTGCCGGGCTGGACGGCAATTTCGTGAAGGCGCTGCGCTCCGGCGTCGATGTCAGGGTCCATTCTCTCGATCGTGATCGCGGCGTCACGGTCGAGGCCTTTCCGAAAAAATGGCGCTGCAAGTCCGAGAATTGCGGGCGGCTGCACGATTCGCCCACGGCGCCGTGCGCCTGCAAGACGCGGTCCCGCCACGGGCAGCTTCCGTTCGTGCTCTTCCACGACGCGTGTGGCGAAATACGGGAGCCCTATTATCCAGCGTGTCCGCAGCACGGCCAAGTACGGATGCGGCTGCCAGGCACCGCAAACCCGACAGAGATCAAATTGTCCTGCCCGGTCTGCGATCGGCCCCTGACCTCGGCGTTCCTGTTCACCAAGTGCAAGTGCGGTCTGAGCGGTTCGCGCGCCAAAGGCGAGCTCATGGAGTTCAACGTCCATCGCGCCGCGGCGGTCTACACGCCTAGAGATGTCGTCCTGATCAATCCCGCGTCGAAGGCCCAGGCGCGACGCCTCGCCGATGCTGGCGGCGATCGGGCTGCGCTGACTTGGATCGCAGAAGGAATGGCCGCCGAATGGGTGGATCGGATGGAAGGTGGAGAGGCTCTCGCGATCCGTCGCGAATTCGAAAGATTGGGACTGCCGGCCGATCGGATCGCAGCCGCGATGACAGCGGCCGGTGTACAGGAGAAGCAGGTAAGGGAGGTCGATTGTCCGCCTCTGGTCGCGGAGAGGGCGCGCACCGAAGCCGGCCAGGTTGCGCTGGCGACGTCGGAGGCCCGTCTCACCATCGGAGACCTGGAAGCCAGGGCGCCGGCGTCCCTGTCCGCGCGCTACGGAACCAAATATCCCGCGGCATTGGCCACCGCGAAACTCGAACGCGTCGACATGATCGACCGCTTTCCGATCCTCACTGGCCATTATGGATGGACGCGCGGCGGCCAGGAGCCGGGTCAGGCCAGACTTCGGGTCTTCAAGGACAAATCCGCTTTCGTCGTCTACGGTGATCTCGGCGCGACCGAAGCGCTTCTCTTCCGCCTCGCGCCGACTGCCGTGCGCGATTGGCTCGCGGCACGCGGACACCGGATCGCGGATGCCGATGGATCGCGGCCCGCCTACGAAGCCATCCTCGACGCCATGGGCCCCGATCCGCTCCTATCTCCCGTGGCACAGGACGTGACGATGCTCGTGCACAGCATCTCGCATCGCGTGGTCCGGCATGCCGCCTTCTTCGCTGGCATCGACCGGAATGCACTGTCCGAACTCATCTTTCCGACGACACTCTGCTTCGTCATGTACGCGGTTCCCAGAGGGGGGTTCGTCCTGGGTGGCCTTCAGGCCATGTTCGAGAACGACCTTCATGATCTGCTCGAGCGGGTGGTCCATGACGAATCGCGATGCGCGCTCGATCCCGGCTGCGCCGCCAATCCCAAAGGCGCAGCCTGCGCGGTCTGCCTGCATCTCGGTGAGCCGTCCTGCCGGATGTACAATACGGCGTTGGATCGCCGGGCGATGTTCGGTCAGAGTGGCTATTTCCGAATCTAGGTCCAGCGGAGAGCGCGTTTTCGTCCGGGCGGGGCGACGACCTTCAGGATGGTCTTCGCACGGCTCAGGCCGACATAAGCCGACTTGTCCGGTTCACCATCGGGTTCGGCGCGGAGGCAAAGCACGATACATTGCGCTTCCAGCCCTTTGAAGCGGCCGATCGTCTCGACGACGATCCCGATCTCTCCGAATGCGGCGAAACAGGAAGTGCCGACGGTCGCCGAGCGAAGCTCGCGGACGAGAGACGGATCTTCGACGAGCACCACGATCTCGCCATCTTCGAAGCCCTCGTCGAGCAGCTTCGCGACCTGAGAGATGATCTGCGGCACCATGCGCCGTGCATCCTTCGCGTCGACCCACACGGGCTCCGGTCCCGCAACCAGGCGTTCGGAGCTGCTGCGGTTCACGACGTTCCCGACGCGGCTGGCGATCTGGAAGGTGTTCCGACAGTTCGTGTCCAAGACCATTTCGGGAAGATCGGCGAGACGATCCGCCAGCCTGCCCCACAGATCCTGCTCGACGTCGGCGAACACGTAGAAGAAACCATCATCGGCCTCGGATAGGGTGTCCAACACCTCCAGCCATTCATCGGGGAAGTCCTGTCCCTCATCGATCAGGATCGCGTCGAACTTCGTCGAAAGCGCTTTCGCCGCATCGAGCAACAACAGCGGAGCCTCGTCTGACCAGAAGGACGGCCCCGGCGACGACGGCACCGCGAGACCGGCAAGTCGCGCCTGGGACAGGCAGAAGGAATGGAAGGTGGTGCCGAGAAAGCCGCCGTCCTTGCCTTCCTTGCACAGCTTCGAGCCGAGCAGTTTATTGTAGCAGAGGAGGATGGTGCGGTCACCGCGCTCGGCGCACTCGCGCGCCTTTTCGACCGCCAAGATCGTCTTGCCGGTACCCGGGCCGCCGGTGAACAACAGGCGACGGAATTTTCGCGTGCTCCGAAACCCGCGGATTTGATCATCGGTCAGTTTCACGAGCTTGGCGCTGGCCTCGAAAGCCCGATCCGACAGTCTCCGTTTCACCGACACCGTGGGAGCGAGCAACGCGACGATCGACTTCACGTCGCTAGCCGACAGCGTCGCTCGCACCTTCCAGTGCGCGACGACGCGTTGCATCGTGGCAGGGAAATTCTGAAGGTCTTCCGCCGTCATCACGATGTCGCGGGGCGCCGCGGGTCCGAGTTCCGGCAGACGACGCAGGAACGGGAATACCACGGCATGACAGGTCGGAACGGCCAGTCCCAATCGCGCCTTCAGAAACTTGTGCAGGGCCACCTTCGACGACATCGCCTGCTCAAATGGGTCGATCTCGGTGGTCTTGCCAAAGGTGTCGGTCGTGGACCACCGACCCGCTTCCAACTTCACGTCGCCGCCCTTCGCCTCCAGAACGATGATCCCGTGCGCCGGGTGAATGAGTACGAAGTCTGCCTCGCCGTCACCCTCACGCTCGCGCCGCCGACCTTGCCAGGCGACCGAGTGGATCACGGTCCAAGCATCCGAGAGAGTATCCACAGCTTCGGCCGTCCGGACCTCCGATGTCGGATCGTACGATGCCGAAGGTCTTGAAATCACGTTTGCCACGCCGTCGTTCCCCTCAGCTCGCGTCACGTCACCAATGGCAGGGGATCAGTGCCCTCACTCAGGATCCCAAGGTAGCGGCGATAGCCGAACACCCGGCCTCGTTTTCTGCCTGTGAACTCCTCGACCACGCCGAGGCGTTCGAGGTCGGCCAGTACTGCGTTGACCGTTGGCGCGGAGAGCCCGGTTCGTTCAACGAGCTGGTTAGCTGTGAGAAACGGATTCTGCTGGAAAAGGTCATGAACCCGCAGGGCCGAGCCTGCGCGATCACTCTCTGCCGTTATACGTTCGCGATCGTCCTTGAAAAGATCGACTATGCGGGTGGCCGCATTGAAAGCCTGGTTGGCCGTGTCGGCGACGCCGGCAAGGAAGAAGTCCAACCAAGCCTCCCATGCGCCATGCTCGCGCACCTCTTGAAGCAGCCGATAATAGTCGGCCCGGTGGGTTTTAAGATATAGACTGAGGTAGAGCAGCGGCTTGCGCAGAACGCCGTTGACGCAAAGGTACAGCGTCACGAGCAGACGGCCGATGCGGCCGTTGCCATCAAGGAACGGGTGGATCGTTTCGAACTGGACGTGGAGGAGACCGGCCTTGATCAGCGCGGGTAGCCGGGACTCGCTCTCATGCATGAAGCGTTCGAGAGCATCCAGGCAGCCATCGAGTTCCGTAATCGGTGGTGGCACGAACAGTGCGTTGCCAGGGCGCGTGCCGCCGATCCAATTTTGTGATCGCCTGAATTCGCCGGGGCTTTTGGTGCCGCCCCGGCCGCTTTGCAGCAAGCGTTCGTGCATTTCTCGGATGAGACGGAGCGACAGCGGCAATTCTTCCAGCCGATCGAGCCCGTACATCATGGCGTCGACGTAGTTCGAGACCTCGCGAATATCGTCGATCGGCTGGCCAGCCTGCGCCTCGGTCTCGAAGCGGAGCAGATCCGACAAGGTCGATTGCGTACCCTCGATCTGAGAGGAGAGCACCGCTTCCTTTCGCACGTACATGTAGAGGAAGAGTTCCTGGCGTGGCAGGAGCATGGTGATGCCGTCGAGGCGACCCAATGCGCGTTCGGCCAGGCTGAGGCGATCGAGCAGGCCCAGCACATCGATAGGCGGGGCTGGTGGAAGCGGCGGCGGTACGAAGGCCCGCACAACCCCGCCCGCAACGGGGGTCTCGACGAAGCGGCCCAGCCGCAGATTCGGTTCAGGATCGACCATGCGCACCCAATATGCGGAGAATCTCTTATTTAAGCAACTGGCTCTTGGCTTAATTAGCAAACAGGCTAAGGTAAGCGGGCTTAAATAAGGGAGCCGACCGGGTTGCGCAGGCGTGTTTTGTATCTACGAGGCTGCGCCCGTGCCTGAGGCAGGACCATCGGTGTGCCCATGCGCGCGGTCAAGGCTTGCCAAGCGCCTGGTCTCTCGCGAGAATCGCCCCCGTGCGCTCTGATGTCGATCATCTGCCTTCGATTCAGCAAGGCGAACTGGGTCGAGTGAAGCAATTGCTGATGGGCGAGTTCGCCGAGGCGACGGCGCGCGCGAACCAGCCCTGGAAGAAGAACGGACGCATCCTCAAGGTCATCTTGTTCGGCAGCTATGCCCGGGACGATTGGGTCGATGAACCCGAGAATGGCTACCAGTCCGACTACGACCTGCTGATCATCGTCAGCCATCCCGATCTTACCGACATTGCCGACTACTGGTACGTCGCCGAGGACAAAATCCTGCGCGATACCACGATCGCGCGGCCCGTGAACATCATCGTCCATACGCTGGAGGAAGTGAATCAAGCGCTGAGCCGGGGCGAATATTTCTGGGTCGATATCGTCCGTGACGGCATTGTGCTCTACGAACTGCCCGGCAGTGCGCTCGCCACGCCGCAGCCGCTGACGGCGGCTGACGCGTTTGAAATGGCATCAAAATACTTCGAGGAGAAGCTGGGCGATATTGACGTGTGGCTTGAAACGGCATCGGCGCAACAGGCCCGCACCGATGATCCAATCCGATATCGACGACATGCGGCTTTCAACCTCCACCAAGCGACGGAAACCGCTTACGCCTGCTTCCTACTGGTCCGCACCCTGTATTTTCCGCGCTCGCACAACATTAAATTCCTACGCTCGCTCGCCGAGGGCAGCGAGCCACGGCTGATCGAGGCGTGGCCTCGGGCGACTAGAATAGACCGCCGCCGTTTCGAGCTACTGAAGCGCGCGTATGTCGAGGCGCGCTATTCGGCGAGCTACGAGATCAGCAAAGACGACCTCGATGCTCTGGCACAGTCCATTCGAACCCTCCGCGACATGGTCGAGGCCGTTTCGCTCGAACGCATCGAAGCGCTCCGGACCGACGCCGGCCTCTGATCGACGGCAACGGCTGGCCGACGCCTGCCGCATAGCTTCCGGTTCCGGCATCTGACCGGAACGGACCGAGGCGAGCCCATCTGCGCCCATCAGCGCCGTTTCGTTTTTCCTCCCATAAGCCGAGTTTGAAACCGCCCGAGCCGGTCCCGTCCGGCGGGCGGGAGCCTCGACGTGACACCCACCAAATTGCTCATCGGCCAGATCCTTGTCGTTTTCGCGATTGTCATCGCGGGGGTGTGGGCCGCGACCCAGTGGGCGGCGGCGATGCTGGCCTATCAGCCCGAACTGGGGCTGCCGTGGTTCCGGCTCGGCGCTGTGCCGATCTACCATCCCTGGGCGCTGTTCGGCTGGTGGTATCACTATGATGCCTATGCCCCGGTCGTCTTCGACAAAGCGGGCATGCTCGCCGGCGCCAGCGGTTTCGCCGGCTGCGCGGCGGCGATCTTCGGTTCGCTGTGGCGCGCCCGCCAATCGAGCAACGTCACCACCTATGGTTCCGCCCGCTGGGCAAGCCCCCGCGAGATCGAACGCGCTGGCCTGCATCGGCACGCGGGCGTCATGCTTGGCGCGCTTGCTGGCCGATATCTCCGCCATGCCGGCCCTGAGCACATCATGGCGTTCGCGCCGACCCGCTCGGGCAAGGGCGTCGGACTCGTCGTGCCCACCTTGCTGTCCTGGACCGGCTCGACGGTCGTACACGATATCAAGGGTGAGAACTGGACGGTGACCGCCGGTTGGCGTGCACGGTTCTCGCACTGCCTGCTGTTCAACCCGACCGACGCCGCATCGGCGCATTACAATCCGCTGCTCGAAGTCCGGCGCGGCATCGACGAAGTGCGCGACGTCCAGAACATCGCCGATATCCTGGTCGATCCGGAAGGCGCGCTGACCGTACGCAATCACTGGGAGAAGACCAGCCATTCGCTGCTGGTCGGCGCGATCCTCCACATTCTCTATGCCGAGGAAGATAAGACGCTCGCGCGGGTCGCGACCTTCCTGTCCGATCCACAGCGCAGCTTCGTCGCCACGCTCCACCGGATGATGACCACCAATCATCTTGGCGATGATAAGAAGCCCAAGGTCCATCCCGTCGTTGCGTCGGCCGCGCGCGAACTGCTCAACAAGAGCGAGAACGAGCGCTCCGGCGTGCTGTCGACCGCGATGTCCTTCCTCGGCCTCTATCGCGATCCGACCGTAGCTGAGGTTACCTCACGCTGCGATTGGCGGATCGCCGACCTGATCGAGGCCGAGCGGCCCTTGTCGCTCTACCTCGTCATCCCGCCGTCTGACATCAGCCGCACCAAGCCGCTGATCCGCCTCGTGCTCAACCAGATCGGTCGCCGCCTGACCGAGCGGCTCGACCAGCCCGGAACCTCTGCCCGCCGGCATCAGCTCTTGATGATGCTCGACGAGTTCCCGGCGCTGGGCCGCCTCGATTTCTTCGAGACCAGCCTCGCCTTCATGGCCGGCTACGGCATTCGCGCCTTCCTGATCGCGCAGAGCCTGAACCAGATCGAGAAGGCGTACGGCGAGCACAACGCCATTCTCGACAATTGCCATGTCCGCGTTGCCTTCGCGACCAATGACGAGCGCACCGCCAAGCGCATTTCGGACGCGCTCGGCACCGCGACCGAACAACGCGCTATGCGCAACTATGCCGGCCACCGGCTCGCGCCCTGGCTCGCGCACGTCATGGTCAGCCGCCAGGAGACCGCCCGCCAGCTTCTGACCCCGGGCGAGGTCATGCAGCTTTCGCCCGACGACGAGCTTGTCCTTATCTCCGGGCTCGCACCGATCCGGGCGCGCAAGCTGCGCTACTTCCAGGACCGCAACTTCACCGCCCGGGTGGCACCCACGCCAGCGCTGGTGTCTGGTCAATATGCCGACTGTCCGAAGTCGCGCGGCGACGACTGGTCCAACCAGGTGCGCGGCACCGACGATCGCCTGAAACAGGCGAAGGACGCCGCAGGTGGCGAGGACGACGGCGGCATGCAGCAGCAGCGTCATCCCGCCCTTCCTGAACAGGTTTCCAAACCAGCCGACGCCGCGCAAACGCGCGATCCCCAGGTCGTGCCGGACGACGACGATGTCGCCGCCGACAAGCGCGCCATGGATCAGGCGCAAGCGCCGAACGCCGTCGTCCGTAGCCATGCCATCAACGAGGGCGCGAAGCGCGACCTCGTACCGGACTTCTGAGGCCGTGATGAAAATTCGACAGAACCTCTATATCGACCGCGAACTCAGCGATGCGCTCGAGGCGCTCGCCGCTGGTCCGCGCGGCAACAAGAGCCACATCGTCAACGATGCGCTGCGTGACTGGCTGGCGCGCCGGGGAACCAAGGAGGTCGATGACCTGCTCAAGGGTCGGCTCGACCGCCTGACACGCGAACTCGCCGGCGCGCGGCGAGACATCGACGTGCTGCTGGAGAGCCTGGCGCTGTTCGTCCGCTACCAGCTGATGGTGACGGCGCCGTTGCCCGAAGCCGATGCTGCTGCCCGCGCCATCGGTCGCGATCGGTTCGAGGCCTTCGTCGCGCAGCTCGGCCGCCAGCTCGCCAGTGGCAAGCGTACGCTGACGCCCATCGACCCCGATGGAGGCGCGTCATGACCTTCGCCCCAACCGGCAGCGTTTCCGCCGAACGCCGTCGCGCTATGTTGCGCACTGCGATGGGGCCGGCGATCGCCGCCGCGCTCACCGACCCGCGCGTCATCGAGATCATGGTCAATCCGGACGGGGCGCTGCGCGTCGATATCCTCGGCGAAGGCCGTGTCGATACCGACGTGAAGCTCGATGCGCCCCAGGTCGAGCGGATCATCCGGCTGGTGGCGTCGCACGTCCGCTCAGAAGTCCATGGCGACAAGCCGATCGTGTCGGCCGAACTGCCGCCGCTCGGGTCTGGCGCCGGCGAGCGATTCGAAGGCATCCTGCCGCCCGTTTCGACGGCGCCGTGCTTTTCGATCCGCAAACCCGCTGCCCGCATCTACACGCTGATGGACTATGTGGCCGACGGCATCATGTCGGCCGAGGCGGCGCGCATGCTGGGCCGAGCCGTCGTCGATCGCCGCAACATCCTCGTCGCGGGCGGAACCAGTTCGGGCAAGACCACGCTCGCCAACGCACTGCTCGCCGAGATGGCGCATCTCGACGAACGCGTGATCCTGATCGAGGACACCCGCGAACTGCAATCGCCGGCGCGCGACACGGTCGCGCTCCGGACCCGGCCAAGCACATCCGACAAGAACACCGCCGTCACCATGGGTGATCTCGTGCGCTCGACGCTGCGCCTTCGGCCTGACCGCATCATCGTCGGCGAGGTCCGCGGCGGCGAGGCGCTCGACATGCTCAAGGCATGGAACACCGGCCATCCCGGCGGAATCGCGACCGTCCATGCCAACAGCGCGGCGTCCGCGCTCTACCGTATCGAGCAACTCATCCAGGAGGCCGTGGTCACCGTGCCGCGCCGCCTGATCGCAGACGCAGTCGACATGGTCGTCTTCATCGCCGGTCGCGGCACCGCGCGGCGCATCGAGACGATCGCCCGCGTCGCCGGACTCGATCCAGACGGTGGCTACGCCGTCGTCGATCTCACCCCCACCCCTGACCCCTGACTTGCAAGGAGACTGACATGACCACTGTTCGTATCCCCAGCCGCGACCGCGTCTTCGCCACCGCCGTGATGCTCGGCCTGTCGATCACCATGACTAGCGGCGCCTATGCCAGCGGTGCTGGCATGCCATGGGAGCAACCGCTCCAGCAGGTGCTGGAATCGGTTCAGGGCCCGGTCGCCAAGATCGTCGCGGTGCTGATCATCATTTCCACCGGGCTGGCGCTTGCATTCGGTGAGACTGCCGGCGGCTTTCGCAAGCTCATCCAGATCGTCTTCGGCCTGTCGATCGCATTCGCGGCATCGAGCTTCTTCCTGTCCTTCTTCAGCTTCGGCGGCGGAGCGCTCGTCGCATGAGCAACATCGACACCGGTCATGTTGCTGGCTTCGAAGCGCCGATCCACGCCAGCCTCGGCCAAGCGATCCTGCTCGGCGGCGCACCGCGCGGCGTTGCGATCGTCAACGGTACGATCGCCGCCGCGATCGGCCTGGGCCTCCAGCAATGGCTGGTCGGGATCGCGGTCTGGGCGATCGGGCACAGCATCGCGGTCTTCGCCGCCCGCCGCGACCCGGACTTCGTGCCCGTGCTGCTGCGCCACCTGCGCCAGAAGGGATATCTGGCATGCTGAACCTCGCCGAATACCGGTCGCACGCCGACCGGCTCGCCGACCATCTGCCCTGGGCCGCGCTGGTCGCGCCCGGCGTCATCCTCAACAAGGATGGCAGCTTTCAACGCAGCTTCGCCTTTCGCGGTCCCGACCTCGACAGCGCCACCGAGGCGGAACTGGTGTCGGCGTGCGCGCGGGCCAACAATGTCCTGAAGCGGCTCGGCTCGGGCTGGGCGCTATTCTTCGAGGCCGAGCGGCGCGAGGCGCTCGGCTATCCCGAAAGCGCTTTCCCGGACGCGGCGTCGTGGTTGGTCGAGCAGGAGCGACGCGGCGGCTTCGAGGCCGAGGGCCAGCATTTCGAGAGCGTTTATCATGGCACTTTGGTCTGGTTGCCGCCTGCCGACAGCAGCGATGCGGCGGGACGGACACTGGTCGAGCGGCCCGACGGCGCAAAAGGGCGGGACTGGCACGCCAGCCTCGCTGGCTTCATCGCCGAGACCGATCGCGTGCTCGACCTTTTGTCGGGCTTCATGCCCGAGGTCCGCCCCTTAAGTGACGCGGAGACGCTGACCTATCTCCACGGTACCGTCTCCAGCCGATGTCACCCCGTCGCCGTGCCGGAGACACCGATCTATCTCGATGCGCTGCTCGCCGATACGCCGCTGGTCGGCGGGCTGGAGCCGATGCTCGGCGGGAGCCATCTCCGCACGCTGACGGTGCTGGGATTTCCAAACCTGAGCCGGCCCGGCATCCTCGACGCGCTCAATCATCAGGATTTCGGCTACCGCTGGGTCACGCGCTTCATCGCGCTCGACAAGACCGACGCTACAAGCGCGCTGACCAAGATCCGTCGGCATTGGTTCAACAAGCGCAAGTCGATCACCGCACTGCTGCGCGAGGTGATGTACAACCAGCCGGTCCAGCTTCTCGACAGTGACGCCGACAACAAGGTGGTCGATGCCGATCTCGCGCTGCAGGCGCTCGGCGGCGATCATGTCGCCTTCGGCTATCTGACGACGACGATCACGGTGTCGGACACCGACCGAAATCGCGCTGAGGATAAGGTCCGCGCGGTCGAGCGGATCGTCAACGGCCTCGGCTTCACCGCCAAGCGCGAAGGCGTCAACGCGGTCGAAGCGTGGCTGTCGTCGCTGCCCGGCCAGGTCTACGCCAATGTGCGCCAGCCGCTGGTCCACACTCTTAACCTCGCCCATCTCATGCCGCTGTCGTCGGTCTGGGCGGGGCCAACCGAAAACCGGCATCTCGGCGGACCGCCGCTGCTGTACGCCCAGACCAGCGGATCGACGCCGTTTCGCCTCTCCACCCATGTTGGCGATGTCGGGCACATGCTCGTCGTTGGCCCGACCGGCGCGGGCAAGTCGGTGCTGCTGGCGCTGATCGCGCTGCAGTTCCGGCGCTATGCCGGTTCCCAAGTCTATATCTTCGACAAGGGCTATTCGGCGCGCGCGGCGGTGCTGGCGATGGGCGGTGCGCATCATGCGCTCGGCCTCGGCGCGGATAGCGGCGAGGCCCTGGCATTCCAGCCGCTCCGCCGCATCGACGATGCCGCCGAGCGGAGCTGGGCGGCGGAATGGATCGCGGCACTGCTGGCGCATGAGAAGGTCATGGTCACCCCCGAGGTGAAGGACGCCGTCTGGTCGGCGCTGGGCAGTCTCGCCTCGGCACCCCCGGAGGAGCGAACGCTGACCGGGCTTTCCATGCTGCTCCAATCGAATGCGCTGCGCACCGCGCTCACGGCCTATACGCTCGACGGCCCCTATGGCCGGCTCCTCGATGCGGCCGAGCAGCATCTCGCACTCGCCGCGGTCCAGTGCTTCGAGACCGAGTCGCTGATGGGACAGGCGGGCGTGGTCGCCCCGGTACTGACCTATCTCTTCCACCGCCTTGAGGAGCGGTTCGATGGTCGCCCGACGCTGCTGGTGCTCGACGAGGCCTGGATCTTCCTCGACCATCCGCTCTTCGCCGCGCGCATCCGCGAATGGCTGAAGGTGCTGCGCAAGAAGAATGTCGCGGTGCTGTTCGCGACCCAGAGCCTCGCCGACATCGCCGACAGCAGCATCGCACCAGCCATCATCGAAAGCTGCCCGCAACGCATATTGCTGCCCAACGATCGCGCGATCGAGCCGCAGGCGCGCGCCGCCTATGAGCGATTCGGCCTCAACGCCGCCCAAATCGAACTGGTCAGCCGCGCCACGCCCAAGCGGCATTATTACCTGCAATCCGCACGCGGCAATCGCCTCTTCGAACTCAGCCTCGGTCCGATCGCGCTGGCGCTGTGCGGCGCCTCCGATTCCGCGACCCAGGCGCGGATCGACGCGCTTCTCGCAGAATTCGGGCCGGCTGATTTTGCCGCCCGCTTCCTGTCCGACGCCGGCCTCGACTGGGCCGTGCCGCTCATCGCCGGATTCACCAGCCTCGGCATCAAGGAGTAACCACCATGCCCGTATCCGCACCACGAAAATACATGACCGTCAGCGCGCTCTGCATCGTCGCCGCTGGTGCCGGCCTGACCGGCATCGTGCTGCCGAGCGCGCCGGCGCACGCGATCATCGTGTTCGATCCCAGCAACTACAGCCAGAATATCCTGACCGCCGCCCGGACGCTTCAGCAGATCAACAACCAGATCCGCAGCTTGCAGAACCAGGCACAGAGCCTGATCAACCAGGCGAAAAATCTCACCACCATCAGCTTTCCTGAAATCCAGGCGATCACTCAGACGCTTCAGCAGATCGACCAGTTGATGGGCCAAGCGCAGGGCATCCAGTTTCGGGTCGGCGGTCTCGACCAGCAGTTCCGCCAGCTTTTTCCCCAGAGCTTCAGCCAGGCACTGACCATGAACGGCCAGGTTCTCGCCGCGCGGACGCGGCTCGACACCGAGATGTCGGCCTACAAACAGACGATGGGCGTGCAGGCGCAGGTGGTCGAAAATGTCCAGGCTGACGCGCAGACCCTCAGTGGTATCGTATCGCGGAGTCAGGGCGCCGAAGGCGCGCTGCAGGTCAGCCAAGCCACCAACCAGTTGCTCGCGCTGACCGCCAAGCAGCAGTTCCAGATTCAGAACCTGATGGCGGCACAATACCGGGCACAGACGATCGAGCAGGCGCGGCGCGCGCAGGCCGAGATCGATGCGCGCGCCGCCACCACCAAGTTCCTCGGTTCCGGCTCGGCTTACGCTCCCCAGTAAGCCGGGGCCGGCGCAGGCGGCGGCGAATCGCCTCCTCGTCGCTGCCGCCGCGCAGGTTCGGTCATGAGGCCGCGCCCCAAGCGCCCTCATCCCAGATCGGACCTGCGCGGCTTCATTCCCAGGATTTCCCTATGAACGACCTGAACGTCATCGATCGGTTCCTGCAGACCTTCATCCGCTACATCGACAGCGGGTTCGGGCTGCTGGGTGGCGATGTCGCCTTCCTGGCAACGACCCTGATCGGCATCGACATCACGCTCGCTGGCCTGTTCTGGGCGATGGGCGGCGAACAGGATGTGGTCGGCCGCTTCATCAAGAAGATTCTCTATGTCGGCGCGTTCGCCTTCATCCTGAACCGCTTCTCGACCCTTGCGGACATCATCTTCCGTTCCTTCGCGGCGGCGGGGCTGACGGCGGGTGGGGGGACCCTTACCGCAGATGATCTCCTCAAACCGGGCCGTCTCGCCGGCACCGGTTTCTCGGCCGCCTGGCCGTTGCTCGACCAGGTCTCGAAGCTGATGGGGTTCACCAGCTTCTTCGACAATTTCCTGACCATCATCGTGCTGCTGTTCGCGTGGGCGATCGTGATCATCGCCTTCTTCATCCTCGCCGTGCAAATGTTCGTGTGCATCGTCGAGTTCAAGCTGACGACGCTCGCCGGTTTCGTGCTGGTGCCGTTCGCGCTCTGGAATCGGACCAGCTTCCTCGCCGAGCGCGTGCTCGGCAATGTCGTCAGCTCCGGCATCAAGGTGATGGTGCTCGCCGTCATCGTCGGCATCGGTTCGAATTTCTTCAACGAGTTCACCACCGCCCTTCAGGGCCAGGAACCCGACATCGGCCAGGCCATGAGCCTCGTGCTGGCGTCGCTCACGCTGTTCGGGCTCGGTATCTTCGGTCCCGGCATCGCCTCGGGTCTCGTCGCCGGCGCACCGCAACTGGGCGCTGGCGCGGCGGTCGGCACGACCATTGGCGCGGCAAGTGTCGTCGCGCTGGGCGGCGGCGCCGCGATGGGCGCGGCCGGTGCGGTTGGCGGGGCTGCGCTCGGTGCGATCCGCGCCGGCACGACCATGGGTTCGGCGGCATCGGCTTCCTATCAGCTCGGCCAGACCGCGACCGGATCCTCAAGCGTCGGCGCCGGCATCGGCGGCATGGCGCAGGCGGCCGGCAACGCAATCCGCCAAAAGGCATCGGCAGCGCTGGGCTTGTCGGAGGCCGCTGAGCGCGGCCGCGACGCGGCCTGGTCGGCTCTGAATGGCGCCGCCGGTTCTACTGGACCGACTCCCCACGCATCCGCCGATGGCGCTCCGTCCTGGGCACGATCGCTGCGCCGCCAGCAGGATGCCCGTCACCACCGCCACGTCGCGCTTCAAACCCTCAAGGAAGGCGATCGTGGCGGCGCATCCGCCACCCCCGACATCAAGGAAAGGGAAGACTGAGTCATGATCTTCAAACCCCATGATCTTTAAGCGCGCGATCCAGCGCTACGCGCAGACGCCCGAGCCCGAGACGCCCTATCAACGCGCCGGCCAGGTCTGGGACGACCGCATCGGCTCGGCTCGCGTTCAGGCCCACAACTGGCGGTTGATGGCGTCCGGCACGCTGTCGCTATCGACCGTCATGTCGGGGGCGCTCATCTGGCAGTCGCTGCAGAGCCGGGTCACGCCCTATGTCGTCGAGGTCGATCGCCTGGGTGAGGCCCGGGCGGTGACCGAGGCGGAAGCAGGCTATCACCCGACCGATCCGCAGATCGCCTGGCATCTGGCGAAGTTCATCGAGAACGTCCGCGGGGTCTCGCTCGACCCGGTGTTGATGCGTCGCGACTGGCTGTCCGCCTATGACTTCACCACGACACGGGGGAGCCAGTTTCTCGGCGACTATGCGCGGGCCGCGGACCCGTTCGCTAGGATCGGCGAGCGCACCGTGTCGGTCCAGGTGACCAGCGTCGTCCGGGCATCGGATCGCTCGTTCCAGGTCAAATGGACCGAGACGGCCTATGAGCGCGGCAGCGAGGCAGGCTCGTCCCACTGGACCGGCATCCTGACGATCCTGACCAGGCCGCCGGTATCAGCCGACACGCTCCGCAAGAACCCGCTCGGCATCTACATCGATGCGATCGACTGGAGCCGCGAACTCGAGCCTGCGGCGTCGACCGCTCCCGCGCGCACCACGTCGCCGACGAGCAAACTGCCGCTCGGCTCGCCGCTCGACCCGAACCTTGCCGCTCAACCGACCGTCAATCCGGAGACGCAGCCATGACCAGAGCTTTTGCGGCCGCCGCGCTGCTCGCGCCTTGCCTGATCCTTGCCGTCGGCAGCGCGAGCGCGGCAGCGGCGATCGGCAACAGCTCGCGCGAAGCCATGCCGGTCTCAGCCGCCAACCGCGCGGCGACGATCGAACCCGTCGCGCAGGGCTTCATAAACGCCGTACAGGTCTATCCGTTCGCCGACGGTGCCATCTATCACGTCATCACCGCGCCCGAGCGGGTGACCGACATCGCACTTCAACCGGGCGAGACGCTGGTGGCGGTGGCAAGCGGCGACACGGTGCGCTGGGTGATAGGCGACACCACCAGCGGATCAGGCGCGGAGAAGCGGACGCATGTGCTGATCAAGCCGTTCAGCGCCGGCCTGTCCACCAATCTCGTCATCACCACCGATCGACGCAGCTATCACATCGCGCTTACAGCCATGACGAAGACGGCGATGGCCGCGCTCTCCTGGACCTATCCCCAGGATGCGCTGATCGCCTTGAAGCGCGCCGCCGTGGCGACCGAGGCGGCGGCTCCGGTGGCAGACGGGATCGCGGTCGAGCAGCTTCACTTCAACTATGCCGTATCGGGCGATCGACCGGCCTGGCGGCCTCTTCGCGCCTTCGACGACGGGCGGCAGACCTTTATCGAATTTCCCGCGACGCTGACTGTGGGCGAGGCGCCACCGATCTTTCTGGTGGACGGGAAGGGCGAGGCTCAACTTGTCAACTATCGCGTTAAGGGCCGCTTCTACGTCGTCGATCGCATTTTCGACGTGGCCGAACTCCGTCTTGGGACGAAGCACCAGCAGATTGTCCGCATCCGCCGGGTGGCGGACGGCGCGCCCACGCGGAGGGGATCATGACCGTCGAAGCGCCAGCCCCGCCGGCACCCGAGCCCCCCGCCACACCCGCCAAGGTGGACCCGGAGACGCTCGCGCTTCGCGCCCAGCCCGCGCGGGCGATCCGCTTCAAACGGGGCGCTGTGGTGGCGATCGCAGCGCTCGGCTCCGTCAGCCTGATCGCGACGGCCTGGTTTGCGCTGCGGCCGTCCGCGCTGCACCTTGCTGAACAAGCCGACGGTCAGACGGTCGCCGTGAAGGCGCCCGCTGATACCCTGAGCAAGCTCCCGGGCAGCTATGGCGACGTACCCAAGCTCGGACCGCCGCTGCCGGGGGATCTCGGCCGGCCGATCCTCGATCATCAGCGTGCGATGGGCACCGCGCCGGTGAGCAGCGAAGCAAGTCGGGTCGAACAGGCTGCCGCCATCGAACGCGATCGACGGGCTGCGGAACTGAAGGCGGCGCGTGAATCGGGTTTGTTGGTACAAACCGGCAGTCGCACCGATCCGACTCGCGCCGCAGATTCGACGCCATCCGCGCCGCCGGTTGCAGCCATCGATGCGTCACGGCTCGCCATCGATCCCGATCGCGACGCCAATGCCCAGCAGCACAAGGCCGACTTTGTCGCGGCGCGCGATACCGGCGGCGATGTCAACGAGCATCGGCTAAGCCCGCCGACGTCGCCGAACATGCTCTCCGCCGGTAGTGTCATCGCGGCTAGCCTGATCACTGGGCTCAGGTCGGACTTGCCTGGGCTCGTTATCGCTCAGGTAACCGAGCGCGTCTTCGACAGCGCGACGGGCAGCATTCTTCTCATTCCGCAAGGTGCGCGGCTGATCGGCAGTTACGACAGCGTGGTCGCCTTCGGGCAGAAGCGCGCACTTGTCGTATGGCAGCGGATCATCTTGCCGGACGGCAGTTCGATCCGCCTCGACAACGTGCCCGCAACCGACCCGTCAGGCTATGCCGGGCTTGCCGATAACGTCGATTTCCACACCTGGGCGCTGCTCAAGGGTGTCGCGATTTCGACGTTGCTGGGCGTGGGCGCGAACGTGACTTTTTCCGGGGAGAGCGATCTTGTCCAGGCGATCCGCGAATCCACCCAACAGAATGTCTCGCGCGCTGGCGACCAGATCACATCCCGCAATTTGCAAGTACAGCCGACGATTACGATCCGGCAGGGCGCGCCGGTTCGCCTGATCGTTCACCGTGATCTCGTTCTCGCGCCTTGGCGCCGCACCGGAGTCTAGCATGGCAGATCTGAAATTAGGGAAGCTCCCCGATCGAACCCCGGTCAAGCTATCGGTCACGATAACGCCCGATCTGCTTGCCGCTTTACAGACATATGCCGCTATTTACGCCGAGGCATATGGGGTTGAGGAACCGGTTGCCGAACTGGTACCCGCGATGCTCGCATCATTTCTCGAGAGCGACAGAAACTTCGTGCGCGCGCACGATGCACGGCGGCGAGGTCAGAAATGATCGAGCGGGCGTGGGAGCAGAAGATCGAGCCGCTGACGGTGCGAATCTCGACCGCTGTGCGGATAACCGGCCTTAGCCGGTCCCGCATCTACGAGCTGATCCAGTCGGGCGACCTCGATGTCGTGAAGGTTGGGCGCGCCACGCTCATTCAATACGGAAGCCTGAAAGCGCTCACTGCGGTTACCGCGTCAGCGCAACGCTGACTCGTCGGAATGTTCGTCATGTACCCTGCGAGGCATCCCCGGATGATGCCCCGCAGGGTATGATGGTCTACCGAGTCGGGCGACCGCGCGGGCGTCCTGCCTTTGACTTGCTGGCCTTGGGCTTTCGAGAAATCACTTTTGCAGTTCTGGGCGCTTCGGCTGCGTCGCGCAGACCGTCCAGATAGTCGGACCAGTGCTGCATCATGGCGACGCGCTCGTCCCAATATTCGCCGCGGGCATAAGCACGGCGGACGGACGATGCTTCCTGATGGGCAAGCTGCCGTTCGATCGCATCCGGGTTCCACTTGCCCATCTCGTTGAGCAAAGTCGCCGCCATCGCCCGGAAGCCATGCGCAGTCATCTCGCAGGTCTCGTAGCCCAGCCTCCGCAATGCTTGGTTGACCCCACTCTCGGACATCGGTCGCCTCGGGTTTCCCATGCAGGGAAAGAGATACTGGCGGTGACCGGTGATCTCGCGCAACTCCTCGATCATCGCCAGCGCTTGCCGCGAGAGCGGCACGCGGTGTGGTCGCCGCATCTTCATCTTCTCGATGGGGATTGACCAGATCGCCTTGTCGACGTCGATTTCGGCCCATTCGGCCTGGCGCAGTTCTCCCGGTCGTACGAACAGATGTGGGGACAGGCGCATCGCCATGCGCGTGACCGCTTGGCCAGTGTAGCCATCGATCGTCTTTAGGAGGATACCGACCTCGGGTGGATCGACGATCGCGGCATGGTGCGTGGTCTTCGGCGTGATCAGCGCGCCACGTAGGTCAGCCGCGACATCTCTATCACAGCGCGCGGTCGCAATCCCATAGCGAAAGACTCGGCTGAGGACGCTCCGCATTCGCCGTGCGCTCTCATAATTGCCCTTCGCTTCGATCTTCCGCAGCACGGCTAGGGCTTCGATCGGAGTGATGGCGTTGATCGGGTGCGATCCGATCAGCGGGTAGGCCATTCCAAGCAGCCAGCGAATCTTGCCGAGCGTAATCTCGGCAAGGCCTTCGCGCTCACATTTGGCGAGCCATTCAATCGCGACCTCCTTGAAGCTCGTCGCCACGGAAAACTGGGCTACGATCTTCGCTCGCTTCTTTTCGAGGACGGGATCGATTCCGGTGGCGATCTCCCTTCGAGCGTCACGGCATTTGTCGCGAGCGTCGGCGAGGGAGAGAGACGGCCATTGTCCGATATGCAGAGTCTTGGCGTGACCGCCATATCGATAGCGGAAACGCCACAGTTTAGCGCCCGAAGGCTGCACGGAGAGAGCAAGCCCTTGTCCGTCAGAGAGGGTGTAGGGCTTCGCCTTGGGCTTGGCGGCGGTAATCTGGAGTTGAGTGAGCATCGTCGTGATCCCGGTTTTCCGGGCCAACCCTGCGGACACACCAAGATACACGTTTTGCGTATCTTTAGCTGGAATCCACTGGATCAACCCGGACGGTTGCCAGCGATCTTCGATGAAATTATGCTTTGAAACCAGCCGCTTGCCGGACGCCTCTGGACGAATCCAGAGGCAGGAAATGGTGCCCAGAAGAGGACTCGAACCTCCACGACCTTGCGATCGCCAGCACCTGAAGCTGGTGCGTCTACCAATTCCGCCATCTGGGCACGGGGTAGGGGCGCGCCTTTAGGGGAGGCGGTGCGGCCTTGTCAACACGCCTGTTGCTGGGGCAGAGGCGAAATCACGCGATCGGCATGAGGAATGGACGGCATGAACAACACGCTAGTGACGGTGATCGGCGGCGGCGGCTTTCTCGGCCGCTATGTGGCGCAGGCGCTGATGGCGCGCGGCGCGCGGGTTCGGATCGCGCAGCGTGATCCGCGCGCGGCCTGGTTCCTGAAGTCGCTCGGCAGCTTGGGGCAAACGCAGTTCGTCGGCGCCGACGTCACCAAGCCCGAGACGGTGGCGCATGCGGTCGCGGGCAGCGACGCGGTGGTCAATCTGGTCGGCATCCTTTCGGGCGATTTCGCGCGCGTGCATGTCGCCGGCGCCCGCGTGGTCGCCGAGGCGGCGCGCGCGGCGGGTGTCGAGACCCTCGTCCATGTCTCGGCGATCGGCGCCGATCCCGCGAGCCCGTCGGCCTATGGCCGCACCAAGGGCGAGGGCGAGGCGGCGGTGCGCGCGGCCTTCCCGCAAGCGACGATCCTGAGGCCCTCGATCGTGTTCGGGCGTGAGGACCAGTTCCTCAACCGCTTCGCGGGCATGATCGCGAGCGCGCCGCTGGTGCCGGTGCTACGCGCGCAGACGCGGTTCCAGCCGGTGTTCGTCGGTGACGTGGCGGACGCGGTTGCCGCCGCGATCGCCGATCCCGAGCTGGCCGCGGGTAAGACCTTCGAACTCGGTGGTCCGGACGTGCTGACGATGGCCGCGCTGCTGCGCTGGATCGCGCAGACGATCGGCCGCAAGCCGATGTTCCTGGAATTGCCCGATGCGATCGGCGGGCTGATCGCGGCGGGCGGCGCGCTGCCCGGCGCCCCGATCACGCAGGATCAATGGAAGATGCTCCAGCACGACAACGTCGTGGGGAGCGCGGCGGTCGGCTTCGCCGATCTTAAAATCGCCCCGACCCCCCTCGCCGCTGTCGCCCCGACGTGGCTGGTCCGCTATCGTCGCAACGGGAGATTCGGCGCCCGCGCGGCCGCCTAAACGGCGGAGCACGGTGGCGTGGACGCGCGGCGGCGCAGGAGCGCCGCGCGCTATGGGGGACTTTTGTGACCGATCTATTGACCATCATCCTGCTCGGCATCGTCGAAGGCGTGACCGAGTTTCTGCCCGTGTCCTCGACCGGGCACCTCATCCTCGCCTCGGCGCTGCTCGGCTATGATTCGGCCTATTGGGAAGTGTTCAACATCGTCATCCAGCTCGGCGCGATCCTGGCGATCGTCGTGCTGTATTGGCGCACGTTCTGGGCGGTGATCTCGGGGTTGTTGCGCCTTGATCCCGTATCGGTGCGATTCGTCCGCAACCTGCTCGTCGCTTTCATGCCGGCGGCGGTGATCGGCCTGGCACTCCACAAATATATCGAGGCGCTGCTCGGATCGCCGGTAACGGTCTGCGTCGCGCTGATCGTCGGCGGTGTCGCGATCCTGTTCATCGAGCGTACGGTCAAGGAAGGCGATATCGCGGGTGTCGCGGATATCCCGCTGCCCAAGGTGGTGGGCATCGGCTTCATCCAGTGCCTGGCGATGGTTCCGGGCGTCAGCCGCTCGGGCGCGACGATCCTCGGCGCTCTCACGCTCGGGGTCGAACGGCGCACCGCGGCGGAGTTCAGCTTCTTCCTCGCCATCCCGACGATGCTGGGCGCTACCGCTTTGGAGTTGTTCAAGAATCGGCATGAACTCGCCGCGGGCGGCGGGGTTGGCTTCGGTGGGATCGCGATCGGTTTTGTGGTTGCCTTCATCGTCGCGTTGCTGGTGGTCCGCTGGTTTGTCGGCATCGTCACCAAGCGCGGCTTCTCGCCGTTCGCGTGGTACCGGATCGTCGCCGGCGCTGCCGCTCTGATTTGGCTCCTATCGAAATAGGTCCGATACGTAACTAATAGGTTGATCTATATCTCTAGAACCGACCGTCGATTTCTTGTGAGTACGCTAATAGGTAAGATATACTTACCTATTAGCGTAAAAGTTCGTGACACGCGTCATATTCGCCTGTAAAGACCGCACCGCAACTACGGCGGGCGAAGATGGCGAACGATCAACTCCTGAAATTTGTCGAGCGGGCGCAGAGCTACCCGGCGAAGCGCGACGCAGCGGATCGCGCGGAGGATTTCCGCGAGATCGCGAACCGGTATTCCGCGCCGGCCGCCGAAGATCAGGCGGGGCGCTGCTCGCAATGCGGTGTTCCCTATTGTTCGGTGCATTGCCCGCTCCACAATCACATCCCGGACTGGCTGCGTCTCACCGCCGAAGGGCGGCTGCGCGAGGCGTACGAGCTATCGAACAGCACCTCGACGATGCCGGAGATCTGCGGCCGCATCTGCCCGCAGGACCGGCTGTGCGAAGGCAATTGCGTGATCGAATTCTCCGGCCACGGCGCGGTCACGATCGGCTCGGTCGAAAAGTTCATCACCGACACCGCTTGGGAGGAAGGCTGGGTCGAGCCGCTCGTGCCGGGGCAGGCGCGCGGCCAATCGGTCGCGGTGATCGGCGCCGGTCCGGCGGGTCTGAGCGCGGCCGAATATCTGCGTGGGTTCGGCTATGACGTGCATGTCTATGATCGCTACGATCGCTCGGGCGGCTTGCTGACCTACGGCATTCCCGGCTTCAAGCTGGAGAAGTACGTCGTCACGCGGCGGGTCGAGCGGCTGGCGGCGGGCGGCATCGTCTTCCACAATGATTTCGAAGTCGGCCGCGACGCCAGTCTCGACGATCTGCGCGAGCGCCACGATGCGGTGCTGATCGCCACCGGCGTCTACAAGCCGCGTGCGATCAAGGCGCCCGGCGTCGCCAGCGACGGGATCGTCGACGCCCTCGACTATCTGACGGCCTCCAACCGCAAGAGCTTCGGCGATGCGGTGCCGGCGTTCGACGACGGCAGCCTCGATGCCGAGGGCAAGCATGTCGTCGTGATCGGGGGCGGCGATACCGCGATGGACTGCGTCCGCACCGCGATCCGCCAAGGCGCGGCGAGCGTGAAGTGTCTCTACCGGCGCGACCGCGCCAACATGCCCGGTTCGCAGCGCGAGGTGGCGAACGCCGAGGAGGAGGGCGTCGAGTTCGTCTGGCTGTCCGCCCCCGAAGCCTTCCGGGCCGGCGAGCGTGTGACCGGCGTGACGGCGAGCCGCATGCGCCTTGGCCAACCCGACGCGAGCGGCCGGCGCGCGCCCGAGATCGATCCCGCCGGGGGCTTCGATGTGCCCGCCGATCTCGTAATCAAGGCGTTGGGGTTCGATCCCGAGGATTTGCCGGGCCTGTTCGGCTCGCCCGAACTCGGCGTGACGCGCTGGGGCACCGTGCTGGTCGACAACAAGACGCTGATGACCTCGCTCGACGGCGTGTTCGCGGCGGGCGACATCGTGCGCGGCGCCAGCCTCGTGGTGTGGGCGATCCGCGACGGCCGCGATGTCGCGGCGACGATGCACGCGTACCTCAAGGCGAAGGCGGGCGCGGGAAGGCAAGCGGCGTGACGCGGAAGCAGCGCGCCGCCGACGCGATCGGACGCGGTCGTGCGCTGTGATGTTGCGAACCGGACGGCGATCGCCCTCGGCGATCCGCGCGACCGGATCGCGAGTGAGTACCCGATCGAAGAAAACGAACACGTGACCCGGGCAGGTCAGAGCTGGAGCGGCATGTCGCGGCTCCACGCGATTCTGAAGGCGGCCGAGGGACATCTTACGGCTCAAGGACTTTTGCCATGATCCAGGACCAGCGCACCTATCTCGCCGAACACGGCATGTACCGTCCCGAGTTCGAGGGCGACGCCTGCGGCGTCGGTCTCGTCGCGGCGACCGACGGCAAGCCGTCGCGTCGGGTCGTCCAGTCCGCGATCGATGCCCTCAAGGCGGTGTGGCATCGCGGTGCGGTCGATGCCGATGGCAAGACCGGCGACGGTGCCGGGCTGCACGTCGATCTGCCCGCCAAGTTCTTCGACGATGCCGTGACGGCTTCGGGGCACCGGATGCGCCCCAACCGGCTCGGCGTCGGCATGATCTTCCTGCCGCGCACCGATCTCGGCGCGCAGGAGGCGTGCCGCACGATCGTCGAGAGCGCGATCATCGAGCAGGGCTATACGATCTACGGCTGGCGGCAGGTGCCGGTCGACGTGTCGGTGATCGGCGTCAAGGCGCAGGCGACCCGCCCCGAGATCGAGCAGATCATGATCGCCGGGCCGATGCCCGACGCGCAAAGCGCCGCCGAGTTCGAGAAGGATCTCTATCTCGTCCGTCGGCGGATCGAGAAGCGCGTGATCGAAGCGCAGATCAACGGCTTCTACATCTGCTCGCTGTCGTGCCGCTCGATCATCTACAAGGGGCTGTTCCTCGCCGAGAGCCTTTCGGTGTTCTACCCCGATCTGACCGACCAGCGTTTCGAGAGCCGCGTCGCGATCTTCCACCAGCGCTATTCGACCAACACCTTCCCGCAATGGTGGCTGGCGCAGCCGTTCCGGTGTCTCGCGCATAACGGCGAGATCAACACGATCCGCGGCAACAAGAACTGGATGAAGAGCCACGAGATCAAGATGGCCGCCAACGCGTTCGGCGAGCATTCGGAGGACATCAAGCCGGTGATCCCGGCCGGCGCCTCGGACACCGCCGCGCTCGACGCGACCTTCGAGGCGATCGTGCGCTCGGGCCGCGACGCGCCGACCGCCAAGCTGATGCTCGTCCCCGAGGCGTGGGGGCCGAAGGGCGAGATGCCGCGCGCGCACCTCGACATGTACAAATATTTCGCGAGCGTGATGGAGCCGTGGGACGGTCCCGCCGCGCTGGCGATGACCGATGGCCGCTGGGCGGTGGCGGGCGTCGATCGCAACGCGCTGCGCCCCTTGCGCTACACGCGCACCTCGGACGGCCTGCTGATCGTCGGTTCGGAAAGCGGCATGGTGGTCGTGCCCGAATCGACCGTGGTCGAGAAGGGCCGGATGGGGCCGGGCCAGATGATCGCGGTCGATCTCGATGAAGGCAAGGTGTTCACCGATCACGCGATCAAGGACCAGATCGCAAGCGAGGCCGATTATGGCGCGATGATCGGCAATTTCATTGCGGTCGCCGATCTGCCGCCCGCCCCGCCCGAGGCGACGACGCGGTTCGATCGCGCCGACCTCACCCGCCGGCAAGTAGCCGCCGGGCAGACGCTCGAGGATATGGAACTGATCCTGTCGCCGATGGTCGAGGGCGGCAAGGAAGCGATCGGCTCGATGGGCGACGATACGCCGCTTGCGGTCATTTCGGACAAGCCACGTCTCATCAGCCAGTTCTTCCGGCAGAATTTCAGCCAGGTCACCAACCCGCCGATCGATCCGTTGCGCGAGCGCCACGTCATGTCGCTCAAGACGCGGTTCGGCAATCTCGCCAACATCCTCGACACCGAGGATCGTCGGGACGGCGTGCTCGTGCTCGAATCGCCGGTGCTGACCGGGGAGGACTGGGCGCGGCTGAAGGCGCATTTCGGCGCGCAGGCGGCCGAAATCGACTGCACCTTCGCGACCGGCGGCGGCCCCGAGACGCTGCGCGCGGCGATCACCCGCATTCGTGCCGAGGCCGAACAGGCGGTGCGCGAGGGCAAGAGCGAACTGTTCCTCAGCGACCGCAACATCGGACCCGATCGCGTCGGCATCGCGGGCGTGCTGGCGGCGGCGGCGGTGCATACGCATCTGGTCCGGCGCGGTCTGCGCTCCTATGCGAGCATCAACATCCAGACCGCCGAATGCCTCGACACGCATTATTACGCGGTGCTGATCGGCGTCGGCGCGACCACGGTGCATGCTTATCTCGCCGAAGCGGCGATCGTCGACCGGTTCGAACGCGGGCTGTTCGGCGATCTCACGCTCGCCGACTGCCTCGCCAACCACGTCCATGCGATCAACGAGGGGCTGCTCAAGATCATGTCGAAGATGGGGATCGCGGTGATCTCCAGCTATCGCGGCGGCTATAATTTCGAGGCGGTTGGACTGTCGCGCAGCCTCGTCAACGATTTCTTCCCCGGCATGCCTGCGAAGATCTCGGGCGAAGGCTATGCGTCGCTCCATCTCAATGCGAAGCTGCGGCATGAGGCCGCGTTCGATAGCGCGGTCGTCACGCTGCCGATCGGCGGCTTCTACCGCCAGCGCCACACCGGCGAGACGCACGCCTATTCGGCGCAGTTGATGCACCTGCTGCAATCGGCGGTCGGGTCAGACAGCTATTCGACCTATCTGCAATTCTCGCGTGGGGTCGAGGCGCTGCCGCCGGTCTATCTGCGCGATCTGCTCCAGTTCAACTACCCGGACGAGGGCGTTCCGGTCGATCAGGTCGAGGCGATCACCGAGATCCGCAAGCGCTTCGTCACGCCGGGCATGTCGCTCGGCGCGCTCAGCCCCGAGGCGCACGAGACGCTGGCGATCGCGATGAACCGGATTGGCGCCAAGGCGGTGTCGGGCGAGGGCGGCGAGGACAAGTCGCGCTACACGCCCTATGCGAACGGCGACAACGCCAATTCCGGCGTCAAGCAGATCGCCTCGGGCCGGTTCGGCGTGACCGCCGAATATCTCAACGCCTGCGACGAGATCGAGATCAAGGTCGCGCAAGGTGCGAAACCCGGTGAGGGCGGGCAGTTGCCCGGCTTCAAGGTGACCGAGTTCATCGCCAAGCTGCGCCATGCGACGCCGGGCGTGATGCTGATCTCGCCGCCGCCGCACCATGACATCTATTCGATCGAGGATCTCGCGCAGCTCATCTACGATCTAAAGCAGATCAACCCGATCGCGCGGGTGTGCGTGAAGCTCGTCTCCTCGGCGGGCATCGGCACCGTAGCGGCGGGCGTCGCCAAGGCGCATGCCGACGTCATCCTCGTTTCGGGGCATGTCGGCGGCACCGGCGCCTCCCCGCAGACCAGCATCAAATATGCCGGTACGCCGTGGGAGATGGGGCTCAGCGAGGTCAACCAGACGCTCACGCTCAACGGCTTGCGCGGCCGCATCAAGCTGCGCGCCGACGGCGGGCTCAAGACCGGGCGCGACATCGTCATCGCCGCGATCCTCGGCGCGGAGGAGTTCGGCATCGGCACGCTGTCGCTGGTGGCGATGGGCTGCATCATGGTGCGGCAATGCCATTCGAACACCTGCCCGGTCGGCGTCTGCGTTCAGGACGAGCGGCTGCGCGCCAAGTTCACCGGCACGCCCGAGAAGGTCATCAACCTGATGACCTTCATCGCCGAGGAGGTGCGCGACATCCTCGCCCGGCTCGGCGTCAAGAGCCTCGACGAGGTGATCGGCCGCACCGAGCTGCTCCGCCAGGTCAGCCGTGGTGCCGAACATCTCGACGACCTCGATCTCAACCCGATTCTCGCCAAGGTCGATGCGTCGGACTATGAGCGGCGTTTCAGCCTCAACACCTTCCGCAACGAGGTGCCCGACAGCCTCGACGCGCAGATCATCAAGGATGCCGGCGCGGTCTTCTCGCGCCGCGAGAAGATGCAACTCACCTATTCGGTGCGCAACACGCACCGCGCGGTCGGCACGAGGCTGTCGAGCGAGATCACCCGCGCCTATGGCATGGACGCGCTCGCGGACGGGCACGTTCATATCCGGCTGCGCGGATCGGCGGGGCAGAGCCTTGGTGCCTTCTTGTGCAAGGGCATCACGCTCGAAGTGTTCGGCGACGCCAATGATTATGTCGGCAAGGGGTTGTCGGGCGGGATCATCGCGCTGCGCCCGGTCGTGTCCTCGCCGCTCAAATCGAACGAGAACACGATCATCGGCAACACCGTTCTGTACGGCGCGACCTCCGGCAAGCTCTACGCGGCGGGTCAGGCGGGCGAGCGCTTCGCGGTGCGCAATTCGGGCGCCACCGTGGTGGTGGAAGGCTGCGGCGCGAACGGCTGCGAATATATGACCGGCGGCATGGCGGTCGTGCTCGGGCCGGTGGGTGCCAATTTCGGTGCCGGCATGACCGGCGGCATGGCGTTCGTCTATGATCCCGATGCGAGCTTCGCGCGCCGCGCCAACCCGGAAAACATCACCTGGAACCGCCTGTCCTCCTCGCATTGGGAATCGGTTTTGCTGAGCCACGTGCGGGCGCACCACGCCGCGACCGACAGCAAATGGTCGGGCGCTTTGCTCGACGATTGGGGGCGGGTGATCGAGCACTTCTGGCAGGTCGTGCCCAAGGAGATGCTCTCGCGCCTCAGCCATCCGCTCGATGACCGGGAGGCCCTGGAAGCAGCCGAATAAAAGTCATTGACCGGCAGATCGCATGAGATCATCCTCCCTTCATCATCTCTGGGGGATGATTTCATGCGCTGGCTCTTCGTGTTGCTTGCCATGTCTCTGGCTCTATTGTTTGCCGGCAACGGCGTTGCGGCGCAATCGGCGCCGGCTTATCCCCAGAGCGACTCGCAAGCCTCGGCGTCTGCGGCCGGCGCCGCGCCGGTCGAAGCGGATCCGCCCGTTCCCGTCACGGCGGGCGATGCGGAGCGGGACGCCCTTCAGCGCACGATCGCGCGGCAAGGCGTGTTGATCGACAACCAGAAGGCGCTGATCGCCGCGCTGAAATCCAAGCTGGCCGCCGCGAAGCGGAAATGCCGGTGAACGCCGGGGCTGACCCTGCCGATCCGGACATAGTAGCGCTGCAGGCGAGCGTCGATAACGCCACCAATGCGCTCGAGGCGGCGGCCGTGACGGCGACGTCCGGCCACACTCAGGCCCCGCCCAAGGTCTGGTGGAACACCCAGAACGCGATGACGATCAGCAGCGCGGTGCTGCTGTTCGGCGTCGTGGTGATCGCTTTGGCGGCGTTCACGGCCCCTAAGGAAACCTCGGTCGAAGGGCGGCTGCGCTTCTTCGGCACGATCATGATCATCACGATGGCGACCTTCCTCGTCGTCGCCGGCTATGACGACAAGCAGATCGCCGCGCCGCTGGGGCTGCTCGGCACGATCGTCGGATATCTGCTTGGCCGCGAGACCTCCACGCGCCCGCCCGATCCCGAACCGGCGACTCTGCCGGACGAGGATCCGCCGCAACGCGCCGGGGAATAACCGGTCTTGCGCCCGGCGAGCGCGCGGCTACACCGGCGCCATGTGGCAACTCTACCAATTTCCGCTCTGTCCGTTCTCGCGCAAGGTCCGTCTGTTGCTGGGCGAGAAGGGCGTCGGTTACGAACTGGTGCGCGAAGCGCCATGGGCCCGGCGTGACGAATTCATCGACATGAACCCCGCCGGCCAGGTGCCGGTGATGACCGACCAGACGCGAAATCTGCTGCTGATCGATTCGATGGCGATCTGCGAATATTTCGAGGAGACGATCGACAAGAGCGCGATGATCTCCGGCTCGGCCGCGTATCGCGCCGAGATTCGCCGGCAGGTCGCGTGGTTCGATGCGCAATTCTTCGCCGACGTGACGGCGCCGCTGCTGCATGAGCGGATGGAGAAGCGGCTCGTCACGCGCGCCGCGCCCGATTCGAAGGTATTGCGCGAGGCGATGCGCGCGGCGGTGCGGCATCTCGACTATACCGATTACCTGCTCGACCATAACAACTGGATGGCGGGATCGACGATGACGCTCGCCGATCTCGCGGCGGCGGCGCATATCTCGGTGGTCGATTATCTCGGCGGGATCGACTGGAAGAACCATGAGCAGACCGCGCGCTGGTATCGCGGATTGAAGAGCCGCCCGAGCTTCCGCCCGCTTCTGTCCGAGCGGATGGACGGCATCCAGCCGACCTCGCATTACGACGATCCGGATTTCTAGAAGGGCGAGCGCGCCATGCACGTAACCCATGATCTCGCCGCCGGGGCATCACCGGTCATCGGCTTCGACGATTTCCTCAAGGTCGATATCCGCGTCGGCACCATCGTCGAGGCGCTGCCCTTCCCCGAGGCGCGCAAGCCGGCCTTCAAACTGGTGATCGATTTCGGGCCAGTGATCGGCCTTAAAAAATCTTCCGCGCAGATCACCGAACATTACACGCTGGCCGATCTCCCCGGCCAGCAGGTCGCCGCGGTCGTCAACTTCCCGCCGCGTCAGATCGGCAAGGTCATGTCCGAAGTGCTGACGCTGGGCTTTCCCGATGCGGAGGGGAAAGTGGTGCTGGTCACGCCGAGCGCGGGCGTGCCCAACGGCGGACGGCTGTTTTAATTCGCGCAGAGGCGCCGCTACGGTCCTCTCGTGACGTTCGTGACGCGGCCTTCCTATACGCCCTCGTCGCGCCTCCGCGCCTCCGCGTGAAATCTTCTTGTGTTCACGCGGAGGCGCGGAGGCGCAGAGTTTGATCGGGCGCTTCGCGCGAAGTGCCTGCGCCCCTATTGCGCGAGGCTCTTCGATGCCTGCTCAAACATGTCCTTCGACAAGCCCGGCGTGGCGAGAATACGCTCCAGCTCCGCCCGCATCAGCGCCGCGCGGCCGGCATCGTAGCGCCGCCACCGGCCGAGCGGCGGCAGCAGCTTGGCGGCGGTCTGCGGGTTCAGTTTGTCGAGCGCGATCAATTGATCGGCGACGAAGCGGTAGCCGTCGCCCGACGCGGCGTTGAACGCGCGCTGGTTGACGCTGAACGCCCCCACCAGCGACCGCGCGCGATTGGGGTTGGCGAGCGTGAAGTCGCGGTGTCCGGCCAACGCTTCGACCGCCGCGAGCGTGTCGTCGCGCTGCGCCAGTGCCTGCGTCTGGAACCATTTGTCGAGCACCAGCGGATTGTCGCTGTAGCGGTTGTAGAAAATGTCGAGCGCCGCGACCCGCTCGGGCGCATCGCTGCTGACGAGCGTGGTGAGCGCGCCCTGTCGGTCGGTCATATTGTCGGCCGCCTCGAACTGCGCGAAGGCGAGCGCCCCCGCGTCCGTCGCGCCGCTCGCGGCGATATAGCCGAGCGCGACCGTCTTGATCCGCCGCAGCCCCTTCGCCGCCGGCGAATAGACATAGCCGCCCTCCGCCGTGGCTTCCGCATAGGCAGCGCGCCATTTCGGCTCCAGCGCGCGGCCGATCTCGCGGCGCAGCGCCTCGCGCGCGCCGAAGATCGCCTCGGGGTCGACCACCGCCATCTGATCGCCGATGAAGCTTTCCGACGGCAGCAACACCGCCTCGGCGACGAAGGCGGGGTCGAGCGCGGCATTGTCGAGCGTGGTCTCGATCGCGGCGATCACCGCCGCCTGATCGCCGCGCATACCGCCCGCGGCCGCGACGAGCGTGTCGAGCATGAGCTGTTGCATCGCCTCGTAGCGCGCGAACGGGTCGTCATCGTGCGCCGACAGGAAGGCGAGGTCGGCCGCGCTGCGATCGGTCTCGATGATGACGGGGGCGGAGAAGCCGCGGTTGATCGACAGCACCGGCCGCTCGGTGACGGTCTCGAACACGATCTCGGCGGTGTCGTCCTCCAGCAGCAGCAATCGCTCGTCGCTGAGCGCGCGCGCGGTGTCGGCCCCGAACAGCTTCAGCCGGAGCGGCAACACCATCGGCGCCTTGGTCGGCTGGCCGGGCGTGGGCGGCACCGTCTGGCTCAGCGTCAGTGTCGCGCGGCCGCCGCCGACATCATGCGCCAGCGCCGCCTTCACGCGCGGGGTGCCGGCCTGCGCATACCAGCGGCGGAAGCGGGTCAGGTCGATCCCGCTCGCCTCCTCAAGCGAGGCGACGAAGTCCTCGCAGGTCGCCGCCGTTCCGTCGAACCGCTCGAAATACAGGTCGGTGCCCGCGCGGAACGCCCGTTCCCCGAGGATCGTCGCGAGCATGCGGATGACTTCCGCGCCCTTGTTGTAGATCGTCGCGGTGTAGAAGTTGGAGATTTCCTGATATTCGTCGGGCCGGATCGGGTGCGCGAGCGGGCCGGCGTCCTCGGGGAATTGCGCGGCGCGAAGCCCCCGCACATCCTCGATCCGCTTGACCGCAGCCGAGCCTTGATCCGCCGAAAAGCCCTGGTCGCGATAAACGGTGAAGCCTTCCTTCAGGCTGAGCTGGAACCAGTCGCGGCAGGTCACCCGATTGCCCGACCAATTGTGGAAATATTCGTGCGCGACCACGGCGGCGATCGCGTCGAAATCGTAATCGGTCGCGGTGTCGGGGTCGGCGAGGATGTAGCGGCTGTTGAAGACGTTGAGCCCCTTGTTCTCCATCGCGCCGAAGTTGAAATCATCGACCGCGACGATGTTGAACACGTCGAGGTCGTACTCGCGGCCATAGACGCGCTCGTCCCACGCCATCGAGGTCTTGAGCGCCTCCAGCGCATGGTGCGTCTTGGGGAGATCGGCGGCGCGCACCCAGATGCCGAGCTGGACGGTGCGGCCCGATTGCGTGACGAAGGTGCCCGAATTGCAGGCGAGATCGCCGGCCACCAGCGCGAACAAATAGCAAGGCTTGGGGAACGGATCGTTCCACTCGGCCCAGTGCCGCCCGCCTTCGAGATCGCCCTGTGCGACCGGATCGCCATTGGCGAGCAGCACCGGGTACCGCGCCTTGTCCGCCGTCATCCGCACGCTGTAGCGGCTCAGCACGTCGGGCCGGTCGGGGAAATAGGTGATGCGGCGAAAGCCCTCCGCCTCGCATTGCGTGCACAGGATGCCGCCCGAGGCGTACAGCCCCATCAATTGCGTGTTGCGGTCGGGCGCGATCTCGACTTCGGTTTCGACCACATGCGCGTCTCCGGTGAGCGGGAGGACGAGAGTGTCGTTTTCCAGCGTCCAGTCGTTGACCGCGACCCCATCCACCCTCACCGACAGCAAGGCTTGGCCGGCGCCGTCGAGCCGCAGCGGACCCGATCCGGCATCGCGCTCGACCGAGAGCGTCGCGCGCACGCGCGTCGCCTCGGGCGCAAGGTCGAAATCGAGCGCGATGTCCGGCACGCGCCACTCGGGCGGCGTGTAGTCGGCGCGGCGGGTGACATGCGGCTGGGCGGTGGCGGTCTGAATATCGAGCATGCCAAGCGATGTAAGGGGGCGTATCGCGCCGTGCCACACAAATCGCCGCCCTTTGCGCGGGTCTGCGGGCGTGATACCGCGCGTGACATGGGTATCGGCGTGGCGGGCAGATGGATGGCGGGGGTGGCGCTGGCGCTCGTCGCGGCGGGCGTGGCGCGGGCTGACAACGCCCCGCAGGCCGTCGCGCCGTCCCCGGTCCAGCTTCCCGACGATCAGGCGGCGATGAAGGCGCATGTTATGTTTCTCGCCTCCGACGCGCTGCGCGGGCGCGAGGCGGGCACCCCCGAGTATCGGATCGCCGCCGAATATGTCGCCGCGCGCTTCTTCGCCGCCGGGCTGCGGCCAGCGGGGGACAAGGGGGGGTATCTCCAGAGCGTGCCGCTGCTGCGGTACCAACCTGCCGATCACGGCGATCTGGTGGTGACGGCGAAGGGCGGCGCGCCGGTGCCGTTGCTGTTCGGCAAGGACTTCGTGCCCGGCGCGGTGCCCGGCAAGCCGGTGTTCGCGCTCGACGCCCCGGTCGTGTTCGTCGGCCAGGGCATCGTCGCACCCAAATACAAGCGCAACGATTATGCCGGCGTCGATGTGCGCGGCAAGATCGTCGCCTTCCTCGCGGAGACGCCGGCGAACTTCCAGAGCGAGGAGCGCGCGCATTTCGCCAGCCCGGCGAGCCGCACCGCGATCGCCGCCGATCGCGGTGCGGTCGGGGCGATCATGATCGAACCCGGCAGCGTCAGCGAGGCGCGGTGGGACCGCGCGCGCATGACCTGGGCCTATCCGGACGGCACCGGGCAGATCGCCGGCGTGCCGCTCATCGCGACCGTCAGCGGCGCCGGCGCGGCCAAGCTGTTCGCGCACGCGCGCACGCCGTGGGACAAGATCGCGCCGCGTGCCGACGATCCGACCGCGACGTTCAAGGCCGAGCAACTCCCCGTGATCCTGACGGCGGCGCTCAAGACGCTGTCCGAGCCGCTCGAAAGCTACAATGTCGGCGGGCTGCTGCCGGGCACCGACCCGTCGCTGTCGCGCGAGGTGGTGGTGCTGTCGGCGCATCTCGATCATCTCGGCGTGGGCCTGCCGGTCAACGGTGATGCGATCTACAACGGCGCGCAGGACAATGCGGTCGGCATCGCCGCGCTGATCGAGGCGGCGAAGCGCTTCCGCACCAGCGACATGCCGACGCGGCGTTCGATCCTGTTCCTCGCGACAACGGCCGAAGAGGAAGGGCTGGTCGGTTCCGACTTCTTCGCGCGCCACCCGCCGGTGCCCGCGTCGCGGATCGTCGCCGACGTGAATTTCGACATGCCGATCCTCTCCTATCCGTTTCAAGACATGACGGTGTTCGGCGCGGATCGCTCGACGCTCGGGCCGATCGTCGCGCAGGCGGTGGCGGCGCTCGGCGTCACCATGTCGACCGATCCCGATCCGGGGGAGGGCTTCTTCGTGCGGTCCGACCATTACCGGTTCGTCCAGCAGGGCATCCCATCGGTATTCCTGTGGCCGGGCCAGGCGGGGCCGGGCAAGGCGGCGTTCGAGGATTTCATGAAACACCGGTATCACCAGCCCTCCGACGACCTCTCGCAACCGATCGACTGGGCGCAGGGGTTGCGTTTCGTCGCGGCCAATACGGCGATCACCCGCGCGATCGCCGACGCGCCCGAGCGGCCACGCTGGACCAAGGGCGATTTCTTCGGGCTGCTCTACGACGGCCCGGGCGCGAAATAGCGCGTGCGGCTGTTCGTCTTCGGGCTCGGCTATACGGCGCAGGCACTCGCACGCCGTCTGCGTGGTGCAGGGTGGCAGGTGACCGGAACCGGGCGCGGCGGTGCGGTCGATTTCGACGATGCCGATGCGGTGCATCGCGCGCTGGCGACCGCGACGCACATCCTCTCCTCGGTGCCGCCGGCGGATGAGCTTGATCCGGTGCTGCAACGACACGGCGATGCGCTGGCTAAAAGTGGCGCGTGGCTGGGCTACCTTTCGTCGACCGGTGTGTACGGCGACGCCGCCGGCGCATGGGTCGATGAGACCGCCCCCATCGGGAGAGGCCGTCGCGTCGCCCGCAGCGAGGCGGACGCGGCGTGGCTGGCGCGCGGGGCGCGGGTATTCCGCTTGCCGGGGATCTACGGCCCCGGCCGTTCGGCGCTGGAGCGCGTCGCCGCCGGCACCGCGCACCGCACCGGCCTCGCCGACCAGGTGTTCAGCCGCGTGCATGTCGATGATATCGTCACCGGCGTGATCGCGGGCTTCGATGCGCCGCCGGGGGCGTACAACCTCGCCGACGATCGTCCGGCGAGCCACGACGACGTCGTTGGCTTCGCCGCGCGCTTGCTCGGACTGCCGCTACCACCGCTGGCCCCGCTCGAGCGCCTCTCGCCGATGGCGCGCGGCTTCTATGCGGAGAACCGGCGGATCGCGACGACCAAGGGCAAGCGGCTGCTCGGCTGGCGCCCGCGCTACCCCGATTACCGCGCCGGCTTGCGCTCGGTCAGCGCGATCAGCAGTCCGGCGATCACCAGCGCGCCGCCCACCATCGACAGCGTCGACCAGCGATAGCCTTCGAACAGCGTCGATAGCGCCATCGCGATCACCGGCACCAGCACGCTCGAATAGGCCGCCTTGGCCGGGCCGATCGCCCGGATCACGCCGTAATAGAGCGGGAAGGCGAGCGCGGACGCGACCATCCCAAGATAGAGCGTCGCCGCCAGATAGGCCGGGGTCGGCGTGATCACCGGCGGCCCGTAGGTCGCCCAGGCGAGCGCACCGTTGATGACCGCGCCGAGCAGCATCGACGCGGCGACCATCGGCAGCATCGGATAGCGCTTGGCCGATCGCGTGCCCTGCATCACGTTGCCGACCGACGCGGCGAGCGTGCCGCCCAGCGTCAGCGCGATCCCCGTCAGCGCCTGCAGCGGCCCGTGCGGATCGACCTGCGCTTCGTGGAGGAACAGCAAGGCGATCCCGCCGATCGCCACCGCCGAGCCCAGCAGCAACTGGCGCCCCAGCCTCTGGCCGAGCAGGAGCCGCCCGAACAGCGCGTTGGGCAGCAGCAGCAGCGCGAACACCACCGCGACCAGCCCCGAGGTGACGTGTTGCTCGGCATGGTAGATGAAGTTGAAGTTGAGGCAGAACTGGAACAGCCCCAGCACCGCGGCGAACCCCCAGCCGCGCGCATCGAGCCGGATCGGCTCCCCGCGCGCGAGCGTATAGGCCAGCATCGTCAGCCCCGCGATCGTGAAGCGGTAGCAGACCGACCAGCCCGGCGGAACCACACCCAATTGGCCGCGAATGACCAGCCAGGTCGATCCCCAGATCAGCGTGACGATCGCGAACGGGATCAGCACGGACACGCGGGCGGCTGGCGGGGCGGATGTCATAAGCCGGCAGTATCGCGGATGCCGGTGCCGGCAAGCCCGATCTGCTTATCGTGTCACAAGGCGTCTTTATGGAAGCGCGGCGATCGCCTCCGCGAGTGGGCTGACCTGTTCCGCGCCGTGGTTCCACGAAGTCACCAGCCGGATCTCGCCGGGCGCCCAATCGTAGAAATCGAAGCCGAGCGCGCGCAGGCTCGCCGCTTCCTCGGTCGTTACCCGCAGGAACACCTCGTTCGCCTCGGCCGGATAGACCAGCCGCGCGCGCCCTGCGTCGGCGAGCAGCCGCGCGGCGGCATTGGCGGCGGCGCCGTTGGCGATCCATAGATCGTCCTCGAGCAGGGCGACGATCTGCGCGGCCAGATAGCGCCCCTTCGACAGCAGCAGCCCGGCGCGCTTGCGGCGGCGCAGCGTGTCGGCGGCGAGGCCGGGCTTGAAGAAGATCAGCGCCTCGGCGGTCATCCCGCCGTTCTTGATGAAGCCGAAGCTCAGCGCGTCCACCCCCGCGCGCCACGTGAGATCCGCAGGCGAACAGCCGAGATGCGCGACCGCATTGGCGAAGCGCGCCCCGTCCATGTGCAGCCCGAGCCCGCGTTCGCGCGCGAGTTCGCCGATCGCGGCGACTTCGGCCGGCGTATAGACCATGCCATATTCGGTCGCGTTGGTGATCGAGATCGCGTGCGGCTGGACGCGGTGAACGTCGTTGGCGATGATGTCGATCACCGCGCGGATGCTGTCGGGGGTCAGCTTGGCGCCGGCGCCCTCGCCGATCATCAGCTTGGCGCCATGCGTGTAGAATTCGGGCGCGCCGCATTCGTCGTTCTGGATATGCGAGTCGCGGTGGCAGACGACGCCGCCGAACGGCGGGCACATCGCCGCCAGCGCGAGGCAATTGGCCGCCGTGCCCGATGGCACCCACAGCGCGCGCACCTCGGTCTCGAACAGATCGGAAAAGCGCGCGTCGAGGCCGCGGCTGAGCGCATCGCCATCATAAGCAGTGTCGAGCGTGTCGTGCGCCGCCATCGCGGCGAACACGGCGGGATGGACCGGGGCGGCATTGTCGGAGAAGAAGCGCATGGCCCGCCCTTGCGGTCTAACGCCGGCGAGCGTCAACCCGGCTCACTCCTCGTCGCCGCGGTCGCGCTCGTCGAAATGGGGCGGTTCGGGCGGCGGCCGCCGGCGATCGTCGCGGTTCGCGGCGCCGAGCGAAATGCTGCCATCCTGGCCGACATGGAGGTGCAGCCCCAGCCCTTCGATGTCACCCCCCACCGGCAGCACCGTATTGTTGCCGTCATCGAGCGCGTCGGGGTCGACCGATGCCGGGATCGCCTCGGGCGGAACCGCCGCGCCGACGCCGAGCGCTTGGGTCATGAACTCTCGCCAGACGCGCGCCGGCACGCCGCCGCCCGACAGGCCGGGGTTGGGGGTGTTGTCGTCATTGCCGACCCACACGCCGACGACGAGATCGTCGGCGAAGCCCATGAACAGCGCGTCGCGATTGTCCTGCGTGGTGCCAGTCTTGCCATAGGTCTTGATCGACAGCGCCGCGCGCCGCCCGGTGCCGGTTTCGGCGGAGGCGGAGAGCAGGTCGAGCATCCCGTCGCGCTCGGCGCGGGTGAGCGCATGCGTGCCGCCGGTCAGCGCGTCATACCAGTGGCGCTCCTCTGGCACCGCCTCCAGACCATGTGGGCGTACCGGATAGCTTTCCGCGGCGATGCCGGCATAGGCTGCGGTCAGTTCGAGCAGCGACACGGTCGACGTGCCGAGCGCGATCGTCGCCTCGTTGGGGATCGGCGTCGAGATGCCGAGGTCGCGCGCCGCCTTGATGACGTTGGCGACGCCGACCTTCTGGATCAGCCGCGCGGCCGCGACGTTGCTCGATTTGGCGAAGGCGCGGCGCAGCGTGATCTGCCCCTCGTAACGGCCGTCGCTGTTCTTCGGACTCCAGTCGCCGATCGTGACGGGTTCGTCGTCGATCATCGTGTCCGGCGTCATGCCGGCGCGCATCGCCGCCAGATATACGAACAGCTTGAACGCCGATCCCGGCTGCCGCCGCGCCTGGGTCGCGCGGTTGAACGGGCTGGCGGCGTAATTCTTGCCACCGACCATCGCGACGACGCGCCCGTCGGGCCGCATCGCCACCAGCGCGACCTGCGCGGTCCTGAGGCCGGCATGCGCGACCGCACGTTCGGCCATGCGTTGCAGCCGGCGATCCAATGTGGTGCGTACCGTCGTCTCGGTGACGATCTCTCCCGCGCGGTCCCGCGCGTCGGGCAGCACCCAATCGGCGAAGTAGGTGCCGTCGGGGAGCGGCTTGATCCGGCTGGCGGAGAGGCGCGCCGGGCCGACATCGGCGGCGGTCGCCTTGTCGATGAAGCCGGCATCGGCCATCGCGCGGACGACGAGCTTCTGCCGGTCCCGCGCGCCTTTTAGGTTGCCGGTGGGCGCCAGCCGCGATGGCGCCTTGACCAGCCCGGCCAGCATCGCCGCCTGGCCGATCGACAGTCTTTCCGGGTCGCGGTTGAAATAATGCCGGGCGGCGGCGCGCAGCCCATAGACGTTGTCGCCGAAATACACGTTGGAGAGATAGCGCGAAAGGATCTGGTCCTTGCTGAGCCACGTCTCGAGCCAGAAGGCGATCATCACCTCGCGAATCTTGCGCGCGGCGGTGCGGTCCGAATCGAGGAAGGCGTTCTTGGCGAGTTGCTGCGTGATCGTGCTGCCGCCTTCGCGCACGCCGCCGCGACCGATATTGTGGAACATCGCGCGCAGGATGCCGCGCGGGTCGATCCCCCAATGCGTGCGGAAACGCCGGTCCTCGATCGCGATGAAGGCGTTGGTGACGTTTTTCGGCAGCTTGGCCGCATCGACCGGCGCGCCGATGATCGCGCCGCGCCGCGCGATCGGCGTGCCATCCTCGGCGAGCAGCGTGACGCTCGGCGGCAGCGGTGGCTGGAGCGATTTGGAGAGCGGCGCGGTGATGGCGAGCCAGCCAACCAGAAGCACGAACACGATGACCAGCGCGCCGAGACCGCGCATGATCCACCGACCCCACGCGACGCGGCGACGCGGCGGCGCGTCGTCGTCATCCAAATCGTCGTCCTGATCCGGCTCCGGCGCGCGGTGGCCGTACGGATCGCGCAGGTCGCGCGGCGGCGGCATGCCGCCGGTCAGTTCGAACGGCGGCTCGCCGTCATTCGCCGCCCCGAAGGGAAAATGCCGCATGCTCACTCCGCGCGGCCCGTGATAAGGCCGGCGTGTGTATTATATAAATATAACACGTCTGGCAAGGTTGCGGCGGCCCGGTGCATCGTCCGTCCCTATCACCGCGCGCCGCGCGGCGCGAGCGCGCTCAGCGCGTCGGCACCGGTTCTGGGCCGGTATAGTCGTAGAAGCCGCGCTTGGTCTTGCGCCCGAACCAGCCGGCCTCGACATATTTCACCAGCAGCGGCGCCGGGCGGAACTTGGGGTCGCCGGTGCTCGTGAAGAGCACGCGGCAGATCTCCAGGCAGGTGTCGAGCCCGATGAAATCGGCGAGCGTCAGCGGCCCCATTGGATGGTTGAGCCCGAGCTGGCAGCCGAGATCGATGTCGCGCACGCTCGCCACGCCCTCGCCGAGCGCGAAGCACGCTTCGTTGAGCATCGGCATCAGCACGCGGTTGACGATGAAGCCCGGCGCGTCATTGGCGCGCACGACCTGCTTGCCGAGCGATTGCGCATAGGCTTCCACCGTGGCCACGGTCGCGTCCGAGGTGGCGAGGCCGCGGATCAGCTCGATCAGCCCCATCACCGGCACCGGATTGAAGAAATGCACCCCGACGAACCGCGCCGGATCTGGCGACGCCTGCGCGAGCCGCGTGATCGGGATCGACGAGGTGTTCGAGGCGAGGATCGCGTCGGCGCCCAGCACCGTGCCGATCTCTGCGAAGATCGCGCGCTTGATCTCCTCGCGCTCGGTCGCCGCCTCGATCACCAGCGCGCACGCGCCCATCGCGGCGACGCTCTCGACCGGTTCGATCAGCGCAAGCGCCGCGTCGCGCGCTTCGCTCGTGAGCTTTTCCTTGGTAACGAGCCGGTCCAGCGCCTTGGCGATGCCCGCCTTGCCGGCCTCGGCGCGCTCGCGCGAGACGTCGCTCAGCAGCACGCGGTAGCCGGCCTGTGCGGACACCTGCGCGATTCCCGCGCCCATCTGGCCTGCGCCGATCACACCCACTGCTTGCATCGTCCGGCCCTTCGCCTAAGAAATCCTCGCGCAAGCTTTAGCGGCATTTCGCCGACCTGCCAGCCGCTATGAAGGGGCCGTGTACCGATGTCTGCTCTCGCGCTCCTGCTGACGGTGGCGCTTCCCGTGACCGCGGCGCCGGTCAAGCCCGGTCCGTTCGCGACCTTCGGCGATTGGGCGGTGGCGTGCGACAACGCCAACCGCTGCACGCTCAGCACGCTCGATCCCGAGGAAGGCGCGCCGCCGAGCGAGGTGTTCACGGTGATGCGCGAGGCGGGGTCGCCGGGCCGCTGGAAACTGTGGCTGACCGCGCGCACCGACGAGGATCCGTTCGCGATCGAGATCGGCGGCGAGCAGGTCGGCGGGCCGTTCCGCGCCACGCCCGACGGCGCGACCATCGAAGGCGCGACCGCGCGCGAGATCGCCGCCGCGCTGCCGGGCGCGCGGCGCATCGCCGTGGTCGACGGGACGGGGCGCGAGCTGGCGCGGATCTCGCCGGACGGACTCGATGCGGCGCTGCGCTACATGGACGGCGTGCAAGGTCGCGCGGGCACGGTGACGGCGACGATCGCGCGCGGCCGCAAGCCGGAGCGCTCGGTTCCGCCGGCGCCCGCCCTGCCGATCGTCCCGGTGGCGCGGCCGGTCGGCCATCCGCCGGTGCTGACGCAGGCCCGGATCAAGGCGTTGCGGCGGCGCGCCAAATGCCCCGTCATGCGCGGCACCGCGAAGGCGCAGGTGTATTCGCTCGATCATGTGCGCAACGTCGTGCTGGTGCCGTGCCGCACGACCGGCGACAACCCAACCGAGGCGGTGTTCCTGCTCGACAAGGGCGTCGCCCGTCCCGCCCGGCTCGATGCGACGCCGGGGCTCGATGGATGGACGCGTGTGCCGCGCGTCACCAACGGGAGCTATTCGAACGGTTCGCTCTATAGTTACGCCCGCAAGGCGCGGGATGGCGATTGCGGCGTGTCGCAGCACTTCCTTTGGGACGGGCATCTGTTCCGGCTGATCGAGCAGGCGCAGATGGATGTGTGCCGGGGCAACACGACGTTTCTCAACACCTGGCGGGTGCGGCTGCAGACGAAATAGCGGTCACGGCGCGAGCCGGTTCGGCTGGGCTTCGGCGAGGATCACGGCGAAGAGATCGTCGGGATCGGTCCATTCGGCGATCGGTGTCCAGCCGCCGGCGTGGAGCAGGACGCGCGCGTCGCGCGGGCCGTATTTGTGGCTGTTCTCGGTGTGGATCGTCTCGCCGGCGGCCATCGTGAACGCGTGGCCGTCGATCGTGAAGGCGATATCGGCCTGCGCCTCCAGGTGCATTTCGATGCGCGCGCGATCGTCGTTCCAGCGCGCAACGTGGCGAAAGTCGTCCACAGGAAGCGTGGCGGCGAGTTCGTGGTTGATGCGATCCAACAGGTTGCGGTTGAAGGCGGCGGTGACGCCGGCGGCGTCGTCATAGGCGGCGGTGAGCACGCCCGCGTCCTTGATCCGGTCCATGCCGATCAGCAGCATCGCACCCTCTCCTAGCGACTGCTTCATCGCGCGCAGGAGATCGACCGACGAGGCGGGCACCATGTTGCCGATCGTCGAGCCGGGGAAGAAGCCGAGCTTGGGCGCGTCGGCGATCTGCGCGGGCAAGTTGATCGGGCGGAGGAAATCACCTTCGACCGGCAGCACGGTCAGCCCAGGGAAGGCGCCGGCGATGACCGCCGAGGATTCGCGGAGGAAATCGCCCGAAATGTCGATCGGCACATAGGCGGACGGATCGAGCGCGCGCAGCACGATCGGCGTCTTCATCGACGATCCCGAGCCGAATTCGACCAGCGCGCGGCCCGGCCCGGCGAGCGCGGCGACCTCGGGCGCGATGCGGCGCAGGATCGCGGTTTCGGTGCGGGTGGGGTAATATTCGGGCAGATCGGTGATCGCTTCGAACAGTTCCGAGCCACGCCGATCGTAGAACCAGCGCGCCGGAATCGCGCGCGGGCGCATCTTGAACCCGCGCAGCACGTCGGCGCGGAATGCCGGGTCCGCCAGGCTCGCCTGGCCGTCTTCGATTTCCTGCTTCAGCATCAGAGATCCTTGGCCAGACGCACGCCGGTGAACTGCCAGCGCTGGTGGGGATAGAAGAAGTTGCGGTAGCTCGCGCGCGCATGGCCGCGCGGCGTGGCGCAGGAACCGCCGCGCAGCACGAACTGGCCGCTCATGAACTTGCCGTTGTATTCGCCGACCGCGCCCTCGACGGGGCGGAAGCCGGGATAGGGGCGGAAGGCGCTGCCGGTCCATTCCCACACGTCGCCGAAGAATGCCGGGCCGCCCGGCGACGGGCGCGGCTCGACCGGCCCGGCGGCGTCGAGCTGGTTGCCGCCATCGGCATCGTGCGACGCGGCGGCGGCTTCCCATTCGAACTCGGTCGGCAGGCGCGCGCCCGCCCAGGTCGCATATGCGTCGGCTTCGTAGAGGCTGACATGGGTGACGGGCGCGGCGGGGTCGATCGGGCGGCGCCCGTCGAGACCGAAGCGCGTCCACACGCCATCCCGCTGTTCCCAATAGAGCGGCGCGGCGATGCCCTCCGCCTTGACCCATGCCCAGCCGTCCGACAGCCAGTGGCGCGGCTCGGCATAGCCGCCATCGGCGATGAACGCGGCCCATTCGCCGTTGGTGACGGTGCGATCGGCGATCGCGTGTGGGGTCAGCAGCGACTTGTGGCGCGGCCCTTCGCTGTCGAAGGCGAAATGCGGATCGTCATGCCCGATCTCGACCACACCGCCGCCGTTTTCGATCCAGCCGACCGGTCCGGGCATCTCGACCGGCACCTTGCGCGCGCCCGCCCAGATCGCGGGTTCGAGCGGGTTTTCCGACATCAGATGCAGGATGTCGGTGAGCAGCAATTCCTGATGCTGCTCCTCATGGTGGCAGCCCAGCCGCACCAGCTCGCGCGCGTCGTGCGGCAGGTGCGTCAGCGCGGCGACCAGCTCGGCATCGACATGCGCGCGGTAGGCGAGCACTTCATCGAGCGTCGGGCGCGTGACCATGCCGCGCCGCGCCCGGCTGTGGCGCTTGCCCTCCGCCTCGTAATAGCTGTTGAACAGGAACGGAAAGCGCTCGTCGAAACGGTGATAGCCGGCGACGAAATCGCGCAGCACGAAGGTCTCGAAGAACCAGGTGGTGTGCGCGAGGTGCCATTTGGCGGGGGAGGCATCCTCCATCGACTGGACGGTCGCATCGGCATCCGACAACGGCGCGACGAGCGCGACGGTGAGATCCCGCACGGCCGCGAACCGCGCCGAAAGCGCCTCGGGAGACGGAGACAGGCCAAGCCGCGTTCTCATGATGTTCTCCATATCGGCGCGTCGTCCGGGGTGTCAACCGGCCGCGCGCGGCCGCGTGGCTATTGGCGCGAGCCGCCCGGAACCCACAAAACGTCGCCACCAGCCGTTTGGTTCACGTACCGGCTGGCGACGAACAGATAATCCGACAGGCGGTTGAGATAGGCGAGCGCCGCCGGGTTGAGCGGCACCTGCGCCGCCGCCGCGATCGCGGTGCGTTCGGCACGGCGGACGATCGCGCGCGCGAGGTGCAGCGCCGCGCCGGGCGCGCTCCCGCCGGGCAGGATGAAGCTGGTGAGGGGGGCGAGCGTGTCGTTCATCGCGTCGATCTCGGCTTCGAGCCGCGCGACCTGTGCGGGCACGATCCGCAACGTCATCTCGGAGGGCGCGAAATCCTCGCCCGGCGTGGCGAGATCCGCACCGAGATCGAACAGATCGTTCTGGATGCGGGCGAGCGCGCCCGCCGCATCGGCACCGCCCAGCGCGACCACGGCGAGCCCGATCGCGCTGTTCGCCTCATCGACATCACCGATCGCGGCCATGCGCGGATCGGCCTTGGACACGCGCGAGCCGTCGACCAGCCCGGTGGTGCCGTCGTCGCCGGTGCGCGTGTAGATCTTGTTGAGCTTTACCAAGGGGGTGGCGCGATCAGCTTCGCGTGCCGCCGAGGACCAGGATCAGCACGATGATGAAGATCGCGATCGCCTGAAAGAAGATGCGGTACTGCATCATCCGGTTCGATTTGAGCGCGGATTCGCTGGGGCCGGTCTCGCCGCTGCGGGCGTCGGCGCTCGCGTTGAGCAGGAAGGTGGCGAGGCCCCGGATCAGCACGACCACCACCGCGATCATCGCCGCGATCAGCAAGATGGTGAGGAAAGTCATCATGCGCGCCTAGACTCGAGTTCCGGATGCGAGCGTTCCCGATCGTTCGTGTCGGGCGAGATCGGGATGCCCTCGCGCGAGCGCGTGTGGCATGTCCCTCGACTTCGCCCGGGACGAACGGGAGGGCGCACCCGTTGCGTGCGGGCTTATGTAGGCGCTCGCGGCGGCGATGCCAATGGGGCGCCGGGCGCGGGCTTGGTCGGCGGGTGTGATGCGGCTGGGTGCAACCGCTCCCCACCGTTCGTGTCGAGCGCAGTCGAGACACTTGGTGGAGTGTGTGGGGCACGTCCCTCGACTTCGCTCGGGACGAACGGGGGAGGGGGGCGTTGCGTGGCGTTGTGTTCAGGCGCTCGCGGCGGCGGTGCCGTCGGGGAGGCGGCCCGCGCGCAAGGCGGCGGCGAGCGCGATGCCGTCGGTGCCGCGGTCGCGCAGGGCCGCCAGCGTCGGGGCGCCGTCGCGCTTGGCGAGGCGTTTGCCGGCGGCGTCGGTCAGCAGCGGGTGGTGGTGGTAGCGCGGCGTCGGCAGGCCGAGCAGCGCCTGGAGCAGCCGGTGGACGTCGGTCGCGGCGAACAGATCGGCCCCGCGCACCACATCGGTCACGCCCTGCCACGCATCATCGACCGTCACCGCGAGGTGATAGCTCGCCGGAGCATCCTTGCGCGCGAGCACGACATCGCCGTGCGCCAGCGGATTGGCGGTGATGTCGCCGGCCTGCGCGTCGTCCCAGCCGAGCGGGCCGGTGCGCGCGACCGCCGCCGCCATGTCGATCCGCCAGCAATGCGGCGCGGCGGCGCGCGCGGCGGCATCCGCCGCCGACAGCCGGCGGCAGGTGCCGGGGTAGAGCGGACCATCGGGGCCGCCGTGCGGGGCGGAGAGGCTCGCGGCGATCTCGGCGCGGGTGCAGAAGCAGCGATAGAGCAGCCCCATGCCGCGCAGCCGGTCGAGCGCCGTCGTATAGGCGTCGAGCCGCGCCGACTGGCGCAGCGCCGGGCCATCCCATGTCAAGCCGAGCCAGCGCAGATCCTCCTCGATCCCGGCGATGAACTCTGGCCGGCTGCGCGTGCCGTCGATATCCTCGATCCGCAGCAGGACGCGTCCGCCGCGCGTGCGCGCGTGGTCGTGCGCGCGGATCGCGGAGGCGGCGTGGCCGATGTGGAGCCGCCCGGTCGGGCTGGGGGCGAACCGCGTGACGATCACGAAGTTCACACCGGCCCTTGACCGCGAGTCGCGCGCTGTGCTGTCATCACCACGTCATCCTAGTGGGCGAATGCCGCGCAAGGAAGCGAGGGGAACGCGTAAGTGTATCATCCCGACTTGATCCGCCACCCGGATAGCTGCCCGGCGCTGGTGCTGAACGCGGACTATACGCCGCTCAGCTATTATCCCTTGAGCATCTGGCCGTGGCAGACCGCGATCAAGGCGGTGTTCCTCGACCGGGTCGATATCGTCGCCGAATATGAGCGCGAGGTGCGCAGCCCGACCGCGAAGATCAAATTGCCCTCGGTGATCGCGCTCAAGCAATATGTGAAACCGAGCGCGTTCCCGGCGTTCACGCGCTTCAACCTGTTCCTGCGCGACAAGTTCGAATGCCAATATTGCGGCTGCGGGCGTGACCTGACCTTCGACCATATCATCCCGCGCGCGCAGGGTGGCCGCACGACCTGGGAGAATGTCGCCACCGCCTGCGCGCCGTGCAACCTCAAGAAGGGCGGTCGCACGCCCAAGCAGGCGGGCATGCCGCTCCACATCGAGGCGATCCGCCCGACGAGCTGGCAGTTGCAGGAGCACGGTCGGCGTTTCCCGCCCAACTTCCTGCACGCGACGTGGCGGGACTGGCTGTATTGGGACGTCGAGCTGGAGGCTTGATCCGTCGCCCCGGCGGAGGGCATCCCATCAAAGTCCTACTTTGATGGGGCCCGGAGGCCGGGGCCGTTGCGTTTGGTTCGAGCCGCTCGCCAAATCATTCGGCGGCCCCGGCCTGCGCCGGGGCGACGATCTGGTCAGAATGGGATTTTGAGCGTCACCTTGGCTTGCGGGTCGCCCAAGCGACCTTGATCGGCATGCGGCGAGACCGTGCTGCCGCCGGGTAGCTTCAGGCGGAACTGGCGATCCTCGACATAGCGCTCGGGGAGCGGGCGCAGGCGGAAGCTCTCGTCGCGATCCTGCCGGCCGCAGACGACGATATCGCCGTTCGTATCGGTCGGGCAGGGGGCGGGTTGGCCGGCCGCCGGTGGCGGCGGGTCGGTCGAGTTGGGCGCGGCTTGCAGGAACATCGCCATCAGTCCAAGCATCGCTTGCCCTCGCATGGTGCGGTCCGCAGCATCGTCCCCGAACATGGCGGCAAGATGGTGATCCTCTCTTTGCTGGAGAGGATGGGTTGTCCTTGACCAACCCCCCACCGCGATGCAGCATCGCCGCATGGCAGAGCTTCCCTCGATCGCGAACAATCCCGACGTGCGTTTCCTGGGCAAGCTGCTCGGCGACGTCATCCGCGCCTATGGCGGCGAGATGCTGTTCAAGCGCACCGAGTATATCCGCGCCGCCTCGGTCGATCGGCATCGCGGCGTCGCGGGGGGCGAGGTCGATCTCGGGCTCGGCAGCCTCAGCCTCGACGAGACGCTCGATTTCGTGCGCGGCTTCATGCTGTTCTCGATGCTCGCCAACCTCGCCGAGGATCGCCACGGCGTCGCCGCCGAGAAGGGCGCCGATGTCGCCTCGGCGCTCGCGCGGCTGGACGAGGCGGGGATCGACAAGGTCGCGGTGATGGCGCTGCTCGACCACGCGCTGATCGTGCCGGTGCTGACCGCGCACCCGACCGAGGTGCGGCGCAAGTCGATGATCGACCACCGCAACCGCATCGCCGAGCTGATGGCGCTGAAGGACAAGGGCCTCACCGAAACCCCGGACGGCGACGATGTCGACGAGGCGATCTACCGCCAGATCGCGCTGCTGTGGCAAACCCGCGTGCTGCGGCGCGAGCGATTGTACGTCACCGACGAGGTCGAGACCGCGCTCAGCTATCTGCGCGACGTGTTCCTGCCGACGCTGCCCGCCCTGTACCAGCGCTGGGACCGGGCGCTGGGCGCGCGCGCGCCGAGCTTCCTGCGGCCGGGAAGCTGGATCGGCGGCGACCGCGACGGCAATCCGTTCGTCACCGCCGACTCGCTCCGCACCGCGCTGGGGCGCTCGTGCGAGGCGGTGATCGGTTTCTATCTCGAGGCGCTGAGCGAACTCGGCGCCGAACTGTCGATCTCGAGCGGGCTGGCGAGCGTCGATGAATCGGTGCTGGCGCTGGCCGAGGCGAGCGGCGACACCGGGCCGAGCCGCAGCGACGAACCCTATCGGCGCGCGCTGACCGGCATCTACGCGCGGCTGGCGGCGACGCACCTCAAGCTGACCGGCAAGCCGGCGGCGCGGCCCGCGTCGGTGAAGGGCGAGCCCTATCCCGATCCGCAGGCGCTGCGCGGCGATCTCGTCGCGATCGCGCGCGGGCTGCGCGACCACGGCGGGGGGGCGCTGTCGAGCGGCGGCGCGCTCGGGCGGCTGATCCGCGCGGTCGAGACGTTCGGCTTCCACCTCGCCACGCTCGACATGCGCCAGAACAGCGCGGTGCACGAGCGCGTGGTCGCCGAGTTGCTCAAGGTGGCGGGGGTCGAGGACGATTACCTGGCCTTGAGCGAATCGCAGCGCGTGTCGCTGCTGCGCCACGAACTGTCCAACGCGCGGCCGCTGACCAGCCCGTTCGCCGACTATTCGGACGAGACGCAAAGCGAACTGGCGATCGTGCGCGCGGCGGCCGAGGCGCACGCCAAATACGGGCCGGGCTGCATCACCAACTATATCGTCTCGATGGCGCAGTCGGTGTCCGATCTGCTCGAGATCAACGTGCTGCTCAAGGAGGTCGGGCTGTACCGGCCGGGCGAGAGCCCGAGCGCGGCGATCATGGCGGTGCCGCTGTTCGAGACGATCGGCGATCTCGAGGCGGCGCCCGCGATCATGACCGAATGGTTCGCGCTGCCCGAAGCCGGGGCGATCGCGCGCGCGCGCGGCTTCCAGGAAGTGATGATCGGCTATTCCGATTCGAACAAGGACGGCGGCTATCTCACCTCGACCTGGTCGCTCTCCAAGGCCTCGACCGCGCTGAAGGCGGTGTTCGAGAAGGCCGGGGTCGGCATGCAGCTCTTCCACGGGCGCGGCGGCGCGGTCGGGCGTGGCGGCGGCTCGTCGTTCGCGGCGATCCGCGCGCAGCCCGACGGCACTGTGCAGGGCCGCATCCGCATCACCGAACAGGGCGAGGTGATCGCGGGCAAATACGGCACGCGCGAGAGCGCGATGGTCAATCTCGAGGCGATGACGGCGGCGACGCTGCTCGCCACGCTCGAGCCGGTTTCCGTCTCGGCGGCGGACCAGGCGCGCTTCTCAGGCGCGATGGAGCGGATCTCGCAGGATGCGTTCACCGCATACCGCGACCTCGTTTATGGCACGGAGGGGTTCCGCACCTTCTTCCGCCAGATGACGCCGCTGACCGAGATCGCGGGGCTAAAGATCGGATCGCGCCCGGCGAGCCGCACCAAATCGGACAAGATCGAGGATCTGCGCGCGATTCCCTGGGTGTTCAGTTGGGCGCAGGCGCGGGTGATGCTGCCGGGCTGGTACGGGGTCGGGCAGGCGCTCAACCGTTTCGAGGACAAGGGGCTGATCGCCGAGATGGCGCAAAGCTGGCCGTTCTTCGCGGCGATGCTCGGCAACATGGAGCAGGTGATCGCCAAGTCCGACATGGGCATCGCCGAACGTTATGCCGCTTTGGTCGAGGACCGCGCGCTCGCGCAGGCGATCTTCCCGCGCATTCGCGACGGCTGGCAGGTGACCTATGATGCTTTGTTGGCGGCGACCGGGCAGTCGCATCTGCTGGAAAAGCATCCGGCGCTGGATGCGTCGATCCGGTTGCGGCTGCCGTATATCGAGCCGCTCAACATGTTGCAGATCGAACTGATCAAGCGGCGGCGCGCGGGCGAGGAGGACGAGCGGGTCGGGGTGGGGATTCTGCTGTCGATCAACGCGATCGCGACGGCGTTGAGGAATTCTGGCTAGGCGCGCAAGCGATCAGCGAAGCTGATCACGCGCCCGGCGCAGCCGGAGCCTAGCCCGGCCGGCGGCGCTACAGCGCCGACCGACGACGCGGCTTTGCCGCGGCGGGTTTATGCTCCCGGACATTGTGCGTCGGGCGTGTCCCTCGACTTCGCTCGGGACGAACGGCTGGGGGTGGCCCACTCCGGCGTTCCGGGCGGGGCCCGCCCTTCGATACGCTACCTCGCTACGCCTGCGGGCTACTCGGCAGCTACTCAGGGCGAACGGTGTGTTGGGCGAACCGGACCTTGCCTTACCGTTCGTGCTGAGCTTGTCGAAGCACGGGCGTCGGGCGACGCGCTCGGGGCACGTCCCTCGACTTCGCTCGGGACGAACGGGTGGGGAGTGGCTCACTTCGGTGTATCGCCTGGGGCCTGCCCTTCGATACGCTACCTCGCTACGCCCTGCGGGCTACTCGGCAGCTACTCAGGGCGAACGATGTGGGGAACGAACCGGATCCGCCTTACCGTTCGTGCCGAGCTTGTCGAAGCACGGGCGTCGGGCGACGCGCTCGGGGCACGTCCTTCGACTTCGCTCAGGACGAACGGGGTGGAGAGGCGGCGCGCTCCGCTCACCCACTCACGCTCTCGCCTATGCACGGCGCCCGTTCAGCTCGCCGCGAACACCCCGCACGCGATGCGGCCGCCGCTGTTGCCCGAGGGATCGGTCATCAGATCATCGGGCTTGGCGTGCACCACCAGCGCCGAGCCGTCGGCGTCGAGCAGGCCGGCCATCGTCGCGCCGGGTACGGTCACGCCGATCGTGCCGCGGCCGTCGGCGCCGATCACGAGGTTGGGGAGGTCGCCTTCGTGGGGGCCTTGCGGGTTCATCGAACCGTGCTTCATGGCCGTGGGGTTCCAGTGGCCGCCGGCGCTCGCGAAATCGGGGGTGTCGCATTTGCCGGTCGTGTGGACGTGCGCGCCGTGGGTGCCGGGCGGCAGCGCGTTGGCGTCGATGGTGATGCGCAGACCCCCCGAGACCTCGCTCGCGGTGGCGCGGCCGACGTCGGCGCCGTCGGCGGTGCGCAGCATCGCGACCGCGCGCGCGCCCTGCGGCGTCGGTGCGCCGAGCGCGGCCTTGTCGTCATGGCACGCCGCCAAGGCGAGCGTGGCGGCGAGGCCGCCGGCGATGATCGCGATCCGCATGTCCGTCTCTCCTGTTCGCGCTGACCCGTCAGGCTTAACGCCAACCGTCTCGCATGCAATCCGTTCCGATCACCTGCGATCGGTCTTGAAGCTGATCGCGAGGCCGTAGAAGCGCGGCTCGCCGCCGATGAAGGTCGGCAGGCCGAGCGAATCGCCGGTGTTGCCGGCATCCTTGATGTATTTCTTGTCGAACAGGTTGGTGACGAACGCCTCGAGCCGCCACACGCCGCCCTTGGGTTCGATGCCGAGCCGCGCGTCGACGAGCGCATAGCCCTTCTGATATTCGTCCTGGATCAGATCGGGGATCAGGTTCCTGGCCTGGAGCGCGGGCTTGTCGTTGTCGTCGTCGAAGAAGATGCTCGACTGATAGGTGACGCTCGGCGTGAAATCGACCGTGACCGGGCCGGCGGGCAGCTTGGCGATGAAGCCCGCCGACAGCGCGTTGTCGGGCGAGAGGCGGAAGCGGTTGCCCTTGCGCGCGCCTTCCTTGAAGCGGCCGTGGCTGTACGAATAGGTGCCGAACAGCGTCAGCGCCTTCATCGGCACGTAGCGGATCTGGCCTTCGAAGCCGTAGCTTTCGGCCTTGCCGGCATTGGTGGTGATGAATTGCGTGCCGACCTGCTCGGTGGTCTGGAAGTTGTTGTATTTGTAATAGAATACCGATCCGTCGGCGAACAGGGTGCGGCCGAGCAGCGCGGATTTGGCGCCGACTTCGAAGCTGTCGACCGTCTCGGCGGGGAGCAGCCTGAAGTTGGGCGCGCCGTACGGCGTGCTCGGCGCGGAGACGCTCAGCACCTCGGGGCGGCGGCCGCGCGCATAGGTCGCGTAGAGGTTGAGATCGTGGGTCGCGGCGTAACGCGCGGTCGCGCGCCAGGTCAAGCCGTCGTCCTTCGAGCCTTGCGTGACGCGCGATCCGTTGCCGGCGGTCGGTTGCGCGCCGAGGCCGAACAGCGGGAAGGCGGCGGAGACCGGCGCGTTGGCCGCGCCCGGCGTCGCCAGCCCGGTCAGCAAGGCGTTGAGCGCGAGCAATTGCGGGGTCGGGTTGCCGCCGGCGGCGGCGGTCGCCTGCGCGGCGGCCTGGAGCGACTGGGCGGCGATGACGCCGCCGAGGATCGAGCGGTTGTTGAGCGCCACGCTGATGCCGGTGCGCTTGTCATCATGCGAATAGCGGATGCCGCCGCCGAGATCGAGCTTGTCGGTGACGTGCAGCGTCACGTCCCCGAACACGTCGATGCTGTTGGTGCGCGCGGTGTTGGTGTTGGTTTCGAGATGCGCGGTCTGCAGGTTGTTGGCGATGCCGGCGGCGACGGGCGCGGGCAGCCCGAAGCCGCGCTGCAGGATGTTCGCCGCGAACGCGGCGCTGTCGATGATCGCGATCGGCGCGGGGGCGTTGGCGGCACGGCCCGGGATCAGCCCGCCGCCGGCGAGCACGCCCGGCGTGCTCGCATCGGCGAGCCGCGCCAGCACCGCGCGTTCGTCGAACTGGGCGGGCGCGCGCTGCGAGCCGTCCTCGTGGAAATAGGTGCCGCCGACGAACGCGTCGAGCGTATCGCCCTTATAGGCGAGGCGCAGCGTCGCCATCGTCTGGTTGCCGCGCGCATCCTCGGCGGCGGTGAGCAGCGGCAGCGAGATGCCGTCCGCGTCGAACACTTCCTCGCCCGCGAAACGCCGGTACGATCCCGTCGCGTTGAGCGACCAATGGTCGTCGAAATCGTAATTGGCGATGCCGGTCGCGCTCCAGACATGGCGTTCGAGGCCGAGCGGCTTGCCGCCTTCGAACCCGCTCGGCGTGGCGAGCGCCGCGCCCGAATTGCGGCCGGTGTCGCCCAGGATCGCGCCGGTCGTGGGGTTGGTGGGCAGGAAGGCGATCGACTTGAACGACGTGCCGGTCGCCGAATCCTGCTCGTAATTGCCGATCAGGTCCACGGTGAGCCGGCCCGGCGCCCAGTGGAGCGAGCCGCGGATGGCGTCGCCCTGGTTGGAATTGAAATTGTCGCTTTCGCCGCCACCGAGCAGGTTCTCGACATAGCCGTTGCGCTTCTTGCTGCGCGCCGCGACGCGCACCGCGAGCGTGTCGGTGAGCGGCACGTTGACGGTCGCGTCGAGCCGGTAGGCGGCGTAATTGCCGTAGGAGCCGTAGAAATAGCCGTAGGGCGCGGCCGGATCGGCCTTGGCGGTGACGATGTTGACCGCGCCGATCAGCGCGCCGCGCCCGTACAGCGTCGATTGCGGCCCCTTGGCGATCTCGATGCGCTCGAGATCGAACAGTTCGACATAGGAGCCCCGCGACTTGGAGATCGAGACGCCGTCCTGGAATACCGACACGCGTGGCTCGACATAGGAGCTGCCGTCGTCCGAGGTGATGCCGCGCATCACGAAGCCGGGGTTGTTGGGCGACTGGTTCTGCACGACGAAGCCCGGCACGTAGCGCGAGAGCTTGTCGAGCTCGGTGATGCCGAGTTCGTCGAGGAATTCGCCCTTGTACGCGGTGAGCGCGAAGGGGACCGTCATCGCGGTCTGGGGCGCGAGCTGCGCGGTGACGATGATGTCGTTGCCGGTGTCGGCATCCTGCGCGGGCGTTGTCTCGGGGGCGGGCGCGGGGGCGGCGGGCGCGGCGTGGGCGGCGGCCGTCGCGGCGGCGATCGCGGACAGGCTGGCGAGCGCGTGGAACGTCTTGCGGATCATCGTTAAGGCCCCCGATTATTATCCTTTCGCCCTAGGCGCGATCCGTGACGCTTTCGTTGCGGTCGGGCCGCGTCGCGCGCGCGGAACGACTCCGCGTGCCACACATTGAATCGGTCTCGCAACTAAGGGAACCATCGGATGCCGGCACGCGCATATTGGCAGGGGCAGATCCGGCTCGCGCTGGTCTCGATCCCGGTCGAGATCTACAGCGCGACCAAATCGGGTGCGGCGATCAGCTTCAAGCAGATCCACGAGCCGACCGGCAAGCCGATCCATTACGAGAAGGTCGTCACCGGGATCGGCCCGGTCGATACCGACGAGATCATGAAGGGTTTTGAGTTCGAGAAGGGCAATTTCGTGCTGCTCGAACAGGACGAGATCGACGCGGTGAAGCTCGAATCGAAGAAGACACTCGAGCTGACCCAGTTCGTCGATGCCGAAGAGATCGACGTGCTCTATTATGAGAAGCCCTATTTCGTCGTCCCCGCCGACGATCTCGCCGAGGAGGCGTTCATCGTGCTGCGCGAGGCGTTGCGGCGCACCAGGAAGGTCGGGCTGGGGCAGCTCGCGATGCGCGGGCGCGAATATGTCGTCAGCCTGAAGCCGTGCGGGCGCGGCATGGTGCTGGAGACGCTGCGCTATGCCGACGAGGTCAACAAGGCGCAGGGCTATTTCCGCGACATTCCGGACAGCAAGCCCGACGAGGATCTGCTCGATCTCGCCGAGACGTTGATCGCGAAGAAATCCGGGCCGTTCCACCCGCAGGAATTCCACGACCGCTATGTCGATGCGCTGCGCGATCTGGTCGAGCGCAAGCGCAAGGCCAAGGGCGGCAAGATCATCGAGGATGCCGAGGGCGACGCGCCGAGGAAGGGCGGATCGAACGTGGTCGATCTGATGGCGGCGCTCAAGAAATCGGTCGAGAAGGGCGGCGGCGCGGCGGCTGCGCCGGCCAAGAAGGCGCCGGCGCGCAAAGCTCCGGCGAAGAAGCGTGCTTGAGGGCGGCGGCGCGCGCCAACCTGCTCCCCTCCCTGAAAGGGAGGGGCTGGGGGTGGGTCGGCCCGTGGCGGGTGTCGCGCTCCACCGAGAGCAACCCACCCCCGCCCCCTCCCTTCCAGGGAGGGGAGAGTGAGCACCGATCCGCTCGCCCGCTACAACGCCAAGCGCGATTTCGCGAAGACCGCCGAGCCGGCCGGGACGCTCGAACCCGGCCACGGCAACCGCTTCATCGTCCAGAAGCATGACGCGACGCGGCTGCACTGGGATTTCCGGCTCGAAATCGACGGCGTGCTCAAAAGCTGGGCGGTGACGCGCGGGCCGAGCCTCGACCCCAACGAGAAACGGCTGGCGGTGCGGACCGAGGACCATCCGCTCTCCTATGCCGATTTCGAGGGGACGATTCCGGCGGGCGAATATGGCGGCGGCACCGTGATGCTGTGGGACAGCGGCACCTGGGCGCCGATCGCGGGCAAATCCGCGAAGGATCTGGAAAAGGGGCATCTCCACTTCATCCTCGATGGCACGCGGATGAAGGGCGAATGGCTGCTGATCCGGCTGAAGCCGCGCGGCAGGGAGAAGGGCGAGAACTGGCTGCTGCGCAAGATCGACGACGCCGATGCCGGCGCGACCGATGCGCTGGTGGAAGGCGCGCTGACCAGCGTGACGACCGGGCGAACGATGGCGGAGATTGCCGAGGGGGTGAAGCCAAAAGCGTCGCCCCGGCGCAAGGGCACCCCGCAAAGTATTACTTTGCGGGGACCCCGGAGGCCGAGGCCGGCCAAGGGGGACACGCAACCGAAGTCCCGCGCCAAACCCAGCGGCCCCGGCCTGCGCCGCGGCGACGTGGGGTTCCAGCCGCTTCAACTCGCCACGCTCGTCGATTCGGTCCCTGCCGGTTCGGGCTGGCTGCATGAGGTGAAGTATGACGGGTATCGCGCGCTCCTCGCCATCGCGGGGGGCAAGGCCAAGGTGTTCACCCGTTCGGGGCTCGACTGGACCGATAAGTTCGCCGGCATCGCCGAAGCCGCCGCCGCGCTCGACGTGGACGATGCGCTGATCGACGGCGAGATCGTCGCGTTCAAGGACGGGCGCCCCGATTTCTCGACGCTCAAGGATGCGATCTCGTCCGGCGGCGACATGACCTTCTTCGCGTTCGATCTGCTCGCGCTCAACGGCGAGGATCTCACCAAGCTGCCCAATCTCGATCGCAAGGAGCGGCTGCGCCCGCTCATCAGCGGCGACGACGCGCGGATCCAGTTCGCCGAACATATCACCGGCAGCGGCGAGCAATTGTTCGAGACGATGTGCCACGAGGGGTTCGAGGGCGTCGTCTCGAAGCGCGCCGATGCGCCCTATCGCGGGCGGCGCACGGCCGACTGGCTCAAGACCAAATGCATCCGCCGGCAGGAGTTCGTCATCGTCGGCTGGCTGCCCTCGGACAAGGGGCGCGGGTTTCGTTCGTTGCTGCTCGGGGTGAACGGCGCGGATGGGCTGGTCTATGCGGGCAAGGTCGGCACCGGCTTCGATGCGGCGTTGATCGACGCGCTTTCGGCCAAGCTCGCGCGCATCGAGCGCAAGACGGCGACCGTCACCGCACCGCGCGCGGCGGTGCGCGGCGCGCATTGGGTCAGCCCCAAATTGGTCGCCGAGGTCGCCTTCGCCGAGACGACGCCCGACGGCGTGCTGCGGCATTCGAGCTTCATCGGGCTTCGCGAGGACAAGGCGGCGAAGGATGTGGTGGCCGAGGTGCCGGTCGCGGTGCCCGCCTCCAATGCGGCGGCGACCCCTGAGATCCATGTCACGGTGAGCAGCCGCGACCGGCTGATCTTCCCGGATTCGGATGTGACCAAGGGCGACCTCGCCGACTATTACGCGCAGGTCTCGCCGATCATGCTGCCGTGGGCCGCGAACCGCCCGGTCAGCCTGGTGCGCTGCCCGCAGGGGCGCGGCAAGGCGTGTTTCTTTCAGAAGCATGACGCGGGCAGTTTCGGCGACCATGTCCATCAGGTGCCGATCCGCGAGAAGGACGGATCGACCGAGAATTACCTTTATGTCGATGACGTCGACGGCCTCGTCGCCTGCGTGCAGATGGGCACGATCGAATTCCACGGCTGGGGATCGTCGGTCGCTACGCTCGAACAGCCCGACCGGATGGTGTTCGATCTCGACCCCGACGAGGGGCTCGGTTTCGACGTGGTGCGCAAGGCGGCGGAAGACCTCAAGGATCATCTCGCCGACATCGGCCTCACCAGCTTCGCGATGCTGTCGGGAGGCAAAGGCGTGCATGTCATCGTGCCGCTGACGCCGCAGGCCGAGTGGCCGGCGGTGAAGGATTTCGCCGACCGCTTCTCGCGCGCGCTCAGCGCGGCCGAGCCCGAACGGTTCGTCGCGACCATGTCCAAGGCGAAGCGCAAGGACCGCATCTTCATCGACTGGCTGCGCAACCAGCGCGGCGCGACCGCCGTGCTCCCCTATGTCGCGCGGGCGCGCGCCGGCGCGCCGGTGGCGGCGCCCGTGAGCTGGGCCGAATTGCGCGACATCGACCGCGCCAATCGCTGGGGCGTGCGCGACGCGGCCGAACTGGTGACGCGCGCGCGGTCACGCGCGCTCGCCGGCTGGGGCTTCGCCGATCAGGTGCTGCCCGATCTGTGAACGCGGTTGCGCGCGCGGCGGCTTTGTGGGACGCCGCGCTGCGATGCCAAGGGCGATGACGAGGGGCGTGACAGTGCCGACGCGAAAGCCTGAGTCGTGGCGCCGCTGAGCGCGACGAGCCTGTTCGATCCGTCGATCCACGCCAGGCGCTGGATCGACGACTATTGCGCGCGGCGTCGCGCCGGCGACGTGCTGTGCGACACGCGCGAAAGCGCGGCGTGGGCGGCAATGTTCGAGGAAGTCGCCACCGTCGCCGGCGACGATCTCGGCCAGGCGCGCGAACGCGTCCAGCATCATGCCGAGGATATCGGCACCGGTTTCAGCATCCCCGGCGACACCGAGGAGCGGCCCTGGCCGCTCTCGCCGGTGCCGCTGCTGATCGGGAGCGCGGAATGGGCGCACATCTCCGCCGGGGTGGTCCAGCGCGCCGAGCTGCTCGAACACGTCGTCGCCGATCTCTACGGCGGGGCCAAGCTGGTCGAAAAGGGGCTGATCCCCGCGACGCTCACCGCCGGCAGCCCGTTCTACCTGCGGCCGATGGCGGGGCTGCGCCCACCCGGCGACCACCATCTCTATTTCGTCGCCTTCGATCTCGGCCGCGGGCCGACCGGCGAGTGGCGCGTGCTCGCCGATCATCTGCGCGCGCCCGCCGGCGCGGGCTATGCGCTGGAAAACCGGCTCGCCATCAGCCGCGCGTTCGGCGGGCTTCAGGCCAAGCTCAACATCGAGCGGCACGCGCCCTTCTTCGCCGCGTTCCGCGATGGCCTCGCCGCCGCGTGCCGGCGCAGCGAGCCGCGCATCGGGCTGCTGACGCCGGGGCGCTACAGCATCTCCTATGCCGAACAGGCGCATCTCGCGCGCTATCTCGGCTTCCTGTTCGTCGAGGGCGCCGATCTCGCGGCGCTCGAGGATAAATTGTATGTCCGCACGATCGGCGGGCTCAAGCGCATCGACGCGATTTGGCACCGGATCGACCCGCGCTTCCTCGATCCGCTCGCGCTCGATTCGCATTCGCAGATCGGCGTGCCCGGACTGGTCGATGCGATGGCGGCGGGCAACGCCGTCGTCGCCAACGCGCCGGGCGCGGGCGTGCCCGAATCGGCGGCGTTCGCGGCGTTCCTGCCGCGCATCTGCGCGCGCGAGACCGGACGCGACCTGATCCTCCCCAACATCGCGACCTGGTGGTGCGGGCAGGACCGCGCGCGCGCCACCGTGATCGAGGATATCGACAATCTGCTGATCGGCCCCGCGTTCGGCGTGCGGCCGCTCGGGCTCGACGGCCTCGCTCCGGTGCCCGGCGCGGAGATCACCGGCGCGGCGCGCGATCGGCTGTTCGCCGACATGGCGCTGCGCCCGCAGGATTATGTCGGGCAGGAGATCGTGCGGCTCTCGACCATGCCGGTCGTCACCGAGGCGGGGCTGGTGCCGCGCCCGTTCACGCTGCGCGTGTTCGCGGCGCGCGGGGCCGATGGGCACTGGACGGTGATGCCGGGCGGTTTCGCGCGGATCGGCGCCGCGCCCGACGTGCGCGCCTCGGTGATGGGGGAGGGCACCTGGTCCGCCGATGTCGCGATCCACGGGCCGGAGCCGGTCGACGCGGTCTCGCTGCTGCCGCCCGCCGACACCGTCCATATCCGCCGCAACCCCGGCACGCTGCCGAGCCGCGTCGCGGACAATTTCTTCTGGCTGGGCCGCTATCTCGAACGCGGCGAGGCGTTGCTCAACATCATCCGCGTGATGCTCGGCAATTCGATCGACGCCGATGCCGGTGGTGCGCTCGGACCCGAGACGATCGGACGGCTGGTCGCGCTGGTCGTCAACGGTGGCGGCGCGACCGCGCCCGCCAGCCTCAAGCGCGGCGACCTGATGCAGTTCGTCCGCACCGCGCTGGAGAGCGAGGAGACGCATAGCGTCCGCGCGATCAACCGGCTCGCGCGCGGGATCGGCAAGGGGTCACGCGACCGGCTCGCGGCGGATTTCGTGCGGCTGCTCGACGCGCCTTACCCGACGCGCGGCGGCATGCTCGATCGCACCGGATCGCTCCAGCGCCGCTATGCCGCGCTCGCCGGGCTGTCGGCCGAACATATGGGGCGCACCGCCGCCTGGCGCTTCCACGATCTCGGCCGCCGCATCGAGCGCGCGCTGACGATGGCGCGCGCGGTGCCGGCGTTCGGCATGGCGGGCACCGGCAGCGACGATCTTTCGACGCTGCTCGACCTCGCCGACAGCCAGATCAGCTATCGCCAGCGCTATCTGACCGGAATCGCGCGCGTGCCGGTGGTCGATCTCGTCGCGCTCGATCCGGGCAACCCGCGCAGCCTCGCCTATCAGATCGAGCGGATCGTCGAACATCTGCGCGCGCTGCCGGTTCTCGGCGACGACGGGATGGAGGAGGACCAGCAGGCGCAGGCCAACACGCTGCTCGCCGGCGTGCTCACCGCCAACGCCGCGCGGCTGAGCGAGCCGGTGCTCAAACAGGTCGAACGGCGGCTGTACGGCCTGTCCGACGCGATCGCCCGTCGCTATTTCCTGCAGGGTGCCGAGCCGCTGCGCGCGGCGGGGATGACGCTGGCGTGAGCGGGCGCGAGAGGTGGCGCGGATGATCTACGACATCCGCCACATCACCCGGTTCGATTATCAGGGATCGGTGCGGTTCGCGCGCTGCAACCTGCGGCTGAAGCCGATCGGCTGGCCGGGGCAGACGCTGCTCGACTATACGCTGGCGATCTCGCCCTCCGGCCGCACCTTCCCGGCGCGCGCGGAGGCGGGGCTCGCGCTCGTCATGCGGCTGGTGGTCGAAGACCCGGTCAAGTTCCTGTCGATCGAGAGCATCTCGCGCATCGCGGTCGATCGGCCTGTGCCGGTGCCGTCGCCCGACGACCCCACGCTCGCCGAGGTCGCCGCCGCCGCGCGCGCCAGCCGCGATCCTTCGGCGGCGGGGCCGGCGGCCTATCTGTTCCCGTCCCCCCGGATCGCGCTCGACCGCGAGATCGGCGATTGGTGCGCGGTCGATCTCGATCCCGATCGCGGGGTGCTCGAAGCCGGCATGGCGCTCGCGCGGCGAATCCGCCGCGAGTTCCGGTTCGATCCCGAGGCGACGCTGATCGACACCAGCCCGCACGAAGCCTTCGTCAAGCGCGCGGGCGTGTGCCAGGATCTCGCGCAGATCATGATAACCGGACTGCGCACCGCCGGGCTGCCCGCCGCTTACGCCTCCGGCTATATCCGCACGATCCCGCCGCCGGGCAAGGCGCGGCTGGTCGGCGCCGACGCGACCCATGCGTGGGTGCTCTTGTGGTGCGGCGCGCGGATCGGCTGGGTCGGGCTCGATCCCACCAACGGCATCTGGATGGCGAACGACCATATCGTCATGGCGATCGGCCGCGATTACGGCGACATCGCGCCGATCGACGGCATCGTGCTCGGCGCGGGCGCGCAGAAGCTCGACGTGAGCGTGGATGTCGCGCCGCGGATGGAGGAAGCGGCGGCGTAACGCTCTCTGCCCCGTTCGCCCTGAACTCGTCGAAGGGCGTGTTCCGGGCACGTGCTTCGACAGGCTAGGCACGAACGGTTTGAAAGTCAGCGCGCTGCACGCAATTGCGTTTGGCGCTCCAAGACACCAAATGAACCTGTAGTATCAACCGGGGAAGACCGTGGCCGATCCATATACGACGCTCGGCGTGGCGCGAGACGCCGGCGAGGCCGACATCAAGAAAGCCTATCGCAAGCTCGCGAAGGAACTGCATCCCGACCGCAACACGGACAATCCGAAGGCGGCGGAGCGGTTCAGCCAGGTGACGCAGGCCTATGACCTGCTCAACGACAAGGACAAGCGCGCGCGGTTCGATCGCGGCGAGATCGACGCCGATGGCAATCCGACCGCGCCGTTCGGCTTCGGCGGCGGCGCGCCCGGCGGCTTTCGCCACGGCGAGCAGTCGTTCGATTTCGGCGCGGGCGGTGACCCCAGCGACCTGTTCGAAGGGCTGTTCGGCGGACGCGGCGGGTTCGCGGGCGGGTTCGGCGGCTTCGGGCGGCGCCAGCAGCAGCCCAAGGGCAGCAACGTCCTCTACACCCTCGCCGTCCCCTTCGAGGATGCCGCGACGCTCGTGCCGCAGCGGCTGCGGCTCGCCGATGGCAAGACGATCGACCTCAAATTGCCCGCCAATCTGGAGAACGGCACGCAGATGCGGCTCGCCGGGCGCGGGCAGCCGGGGCCGGGCGGCGCCGGTGACGGCATCGTCAAGATCGAGATCCAGCCGCACCGCTTCTTCACGCGCGACGGCGACAATGTCCGGCTCGATCTGCCGGTGAGCCTGTCCGAAGCGGTGCTCGGCGCGTCGGTGCGCGTGCCGACCGTGGAGGGCGCGGTGATGCTGACCGTCCCCAAGAACTCGACGTCGGGCAAGACGCTGCGGCTGCGCGGGCGCGGTTTCCACAAGGCGGACGGCAGCGGGCGCGGCGACCAGCTCGTCACGCTGATGGTCGATCTGCCGGTCGGCGACGACGCGCTGGTGGAGTTCGTGCAGGGCTGGAAAGACCAGGACAAGAGGAACCCGCGCGGCAATCTGGGCGTCTAGGGACGCATGTCGCACATTTCCCCCTACTCGCCCGAGGAACGCGGACGGCACGGCGAGGGGGGGGACGGCCTCAAAGCGCGGAGCGGCGGGCTCAAGCCGCTCGCTTACGCGTGGCTGGTGTTGAAGCGCGTGCTGATGGGCGTGTTCTCGGACGGGTTCATCCACGCCGGCAATCTCGCCTATCTGGCGCTGCTGACGGTGTTTCCGTTCTTCATCCTGGCGGCGGTGATCGCGTCCGCGCTCGGGCAGAGCGCCGAGACGCAGCGGGCGGTCGCCTCGTTCCTGCACGTGCTGCCGCCCTCGGTCGCCGATCTGCTGCGCGATCCGATCCAGCATGTGCTGGCGGCGCGACGGGGCAGTTCGCTCGCCTGGCTCGGCGCGCTGGTCGCGCTGTGGAGCGTCGCCAGCTTCGTCGAGACGATTCGCGACATCTTCCGCCGCGCCTATGGCGTCAAATCGACCAAGCCGTTCTGGCATTACCGGCTGAGTTCGATGGCGGTCATCATCGCCTCGGTGGTCCTCGCGGTGTTCTCGTTCATCGTGCAGGGCGTGCTCGTCGCCGCCGAGCAGTTCATCTACACCGTGCTGCCCTTCTCGCGGGATGTCGCCGGCTGGGTGGGACTGTCGCGCGCGATTCCGGGCGTGGTGATGTTCATCGCGCTCTACATGCTGTTCCTGTCGGTGACGCCGTCGAAATACCGCTTCCACAGCCGGGCGCCGGAATGGCCGGGCGCGCTGTTCACCGCCGGCTGGTGGCTGTCGATCACCGCGCTGCTGCCGATCGTGCTGTCGCGGCTCGCCGATTACGATCTCACCTACGGCAGCCTCGCCGGGGTCATCATCACCTTGTTGTTCTTCTTTTTGGTCGGCCTCGGCATCGTGTTCGGCGCGCACCTCAACGCGGCACTGGCGGAACCGCCCCCGACGGGAGTAGAGACACCGCAAGAGGCGTGACAACGGGGACTGCACAAGCGTGAACGAATTGATGAAGGGCAAACGCGGGCTCATCATGGGGCTGGCCAATGATCGCTCGCTTGCCTGGGGGATCGCGAAGAAGTTGAGCGAGGCCGGCGCGGAACTGGCGTTCAGCTATCAGGGCGAGGCGATGGAGAAGCGGGTGCGCCCGCTCGCCGAACAGCTCGGCGTGGCGCGGCTGTTCGATTGCGACGTGAGCGACATGGCCGCGCTCGACGCGACGTTCGCGGCGCTTGCCGTCGAATGGCCGACGATCGACTTCGTCGTCCACGCGATCGGCTTTTCGGACAAGAACGAGCTGCGCGGCCGCTTCATGGACACCAGCCTCGACAATTTCCTGCTGACCATGAACGTCTCGGTCTATTCTTTCGTCGCGGTCGCGCAAAGGGCCGCGGCGATGATGCCGAACGGCGGCGCGCTGCTGACGCTCAGCTATTACGGCGCCGAGAAGGTGATCCCGCATTACAACGTGATGGGCGTCGCCAAGGCCGCGCTCGAGACCAGCGTGCAATATCTCGCGGTCGATCTCGGCCGCGACAACATCCGCGTCAACGCGATCTCGGCCGGGCCGATCAAGACGCTGGCGGCGAGCGGGATCGGCGACTTCCGGCTGATCCTCAAGTGGAACGAGCTCAACTCGCCCTTGAAGCGCAACGTGACGATCGAGGATGTCGGCGGCGCCGGGCTGTACCTGCTCAGCGACCTCGCGAGCGGCGTGACCGGCGAGACGCACCATGTCGATGCCGGCTACAATGTGATCGGGATGAAGGCCGAGGACGCGCCGGATATCGCGCTGGTGTGATGGCCCTCTCCCTGAAGGGGAGAGGGAGGGGCCCGCCGCCGCAGGCGGTGGGAGGGTGAGGGGATGAAGCGTCCGCCTGGCGAGGAACCACTGAAATTCCAGCGTGCGGCGCGGCGCGACATGACCGAATCCGAAAAGCGGCTGTGGAGCGCGATCCGCAACCGCAAACTCGCCAATGCCAAGTTTCGCAAGCAGACTTGGCTTGGTGAATTCCTCGTCGATTTTTACTGCGCAGAGGCGAAGCTCGCGGTTGAGGTTGACGGCGACAGCCACGCTCATCAGCAGGTTTACGACGAGCGGCGGACAAGCTGGCTTGAGGCGGAAGGTTTCAGGGTGATCCGGTTTTCAAATAGCGAGGTCATGACCAATCTCGAAGGTGTGGCGGATGCGATCCGCGCAGCGCTCGCGCCCTCACCCTCCCACTCGGCTTCGCCGAGCGGGCCCCTCCCTCTCCCCCGAGGGGGAGAGGGGATTTGAGCTTCAACACCTTCGGACGCGTTTTCCGGTTCACCACCTGGGGTGAATCGCATGGCCCGGCGATCGGCGCGGTGGTGGACGGCTGCCCGCCGGGCATCCCGCTCAGCGAAGCCGACATCCAGCCGTTCCTCGATCGCCGCCGTCCCGGCACCTCGCGCTTCACCACGCAGCGGCAGGAGCCGGATCAGGTCCGTATCCTTTCCGGCGTGTTCGAGGGGCGTACCACCGGCACGCCGATCGCGCTGCACATCGACAACGTCGATCAGCGCTCGAAGGATTATTCGGAGGTCGCGCTCGCCTATCGCCCCGGCCACGCCGATTACGCCTATGACGCCAAATACGGCTTTCGCGATTATCGCGGTGGCGGGCGTTCGTCGGCGCGCGAGACCGCGTCGCGCGTCGCCGCCGGTGCGGTGGCCCGCGCGGTGATACCCGAGGTGACGATCCTCGCTTGGGTCGAGGCGATTGGCGGCGACGCGATCGACTACGCCGCGTTCGATGCCGCCGAGATCGCCAACAACCCGTTCTTCTGTCCCGATCCGGCCGCCGCGGCTCGCTGGGAAACGTTGGTCGATGATGCCCGCAAGGCTGGCTCGTCGCTCGGTGCGGTGGTCGCGTGCGAGGCGATCGGCGTGCCGGCCGGCTGGGGCGCGCCGCTGTACGCCAAGCTCGATTCGGAACTCGCCGCCGCGTGCATGAGCATCAACGCGGTCAAAGGCGTCGAGATCGGCGACGGGTTCGCCGCCGCCGCGCTCACCGGCGAGCAGAACGCCGATCCGATGCGCCCGGGCAACGACGGCCCGATCTTCACCGCCAACCATGCCGGCGGGATCGCCGGCGGCATCGCGACCGGCCAGCCGGTGCGCCTGCGCGTCGCGTTCAAGCCGACCAGCTCGATCCTGACGCCGATGCCGACGATCACGCGCGATGGCGAGGCGACTGAGCTTCGCACCAAGGGGCGGCACGATCCGTGTGTCGGCATTCGCGGCGTGCCGGTGGTCGAGGCGATGGTGGCGCTGGTGCTCGCCGACCAGAAATTGCTCCACCGCGCGCAATGCGGCGGGCGGGACGGCTGAATCGCCCGAATCGCGCGGCCGGGCGAGCCCCGAAAGCGGCGGCGAAACGTTGAACCTTCATACCCGGCGAGACCGGGCTAATATGGAGAGAGCGATGCGAAAGAGCATGATTTTCGCGGCGGCGGCGTTCGGCCTGTCGACCGCGGCGCTGGCGCAGACCGGCACCGGCCAGACGTCGCCCAACGGCTATCCCGCGCCGGGGACGACCACGACGGCGCCGACCGTGCCGGCCAGCCCGCCGACGCCTTCGGGCACGATGCCGACCACGCCGGCGCCAACCGATACGACGAGCGCGACACCAGCCGATCCGACAGGCTCGACCACGACCGCGACGCCGAGCACGCCCTCACCGGTCGACAGCGCGCCCGACGGTACCCCGGTCAAGAAAAAGCGGCGTTAAGCCAAATACCGTTCCAACCCCGTTCGTCCTGAGCGTGTCGAAGGACGTGTCGCGAGCGCCACGCTCGGGGCACGCACTTCGACTTCGCTCAGTGCGAACGGTGGTGGGGCGGGCCGTGCCGCTCAGATCAATCCGCGAACGGATCGCGCACGAGGATCGTGTCCTCGCGTTCTGGGCTGGTGGAGACCAGCGCGACCGGGCAGCGGATCAGTTCCTCGATGCGGCGGATGTATTTGATCGCCTGCGCGGGCAGTTCCGCCCAACTGCGGGCGCCCGCCGTCGATTCGCTCCAGCCGGGCATGGTCTCGTAGATCGGTTCGACGCGTGCCTGATCGGCGGCATGCGCGGGGAAATAGTCTAGCGTCTGGTCGCCGAGCCGGTATCCGGTGCAGATCTTCACCTCGTCGAAGCCGTCGAGCACGTCGATCTTGGTCAGCGCGATGCCGGTGATCCCGCCCACCGCGGCCGATTGGCGCAGCAGCACCGCATCGAACCAGCCGCAGCGCCGCTTGCGCCCGGTGACGGTGCCGAACTCATGGCCGCGCTGGCCGATCAGCTCGCCGGTCTCGTCGTCCAGCTCGGTCGGGAAGGGACCGGAGCCGACGCGCGTCGTATAAGCCTTGGCGATGCCGAGCACGAAGCCGACCGCGCCCGGCCCCAGCCCCGATCCGCCCGCTGCCGTGCCCGCGATCGTGTTCGACGAGGTGACGAACGGATAGGTGCCGTGATCGACATCGAGCAGCACGCCCTGCGCGCCTTCGAACAGGATGCGCCGGCCACGCTCGCGCGCGGTGTTGAGATCGCGCCAGGCGGGCCGCGCGAACGGCAGCACGAAGCCGGCGATCTCGCGGAGCTCGGCGAGCAACGCATCGCGGTCGATCGGCGGCTCGCCGAAGCCGGCGCGCAGCGCGTCGTGGTGCGCGGTCAGCCGATCGAGTTGCGGGCCGAGATCGTCGAGATGGGCGAGATCGCACACGCGGATCGCGCGGCGGCCGACCTTGTCCTCATAGGCCGGGCCGATGCCGCGCCGGGTGGTGCCGATCTTGCCCGCGCCGCTCGCATCCTCGCGCAGCCCATCGAGATCGCGATGCAGCGGCAGGATCAGCGCGCAGGTGTCCGCCACCATCAGCGTCTCGGGCGAGATCGCCACGCCCTGGCCGCGCAGCTTCTCGACCTCGGCCTTGAGCGCCCACGGATCGAGCACCACGCCGTTGCCGATCACCGAGGGCGTGCCGCGCACGATGCCCGAGGGCAGCAGCGACAATTTGTACACCGCCTCGCCGACGACGAGCGTGTGGCCGGCGTTATGGCCGCCCTGGAAGCGCACGACGACGTCGGCGCGCTCCGCCAGCCAGTCGACGATCTTGCCCTTGCCCTCATCACCCCATTGGGCGCCGATTACCGCTACGTTCGCCAAGGTCCGTCCCACATTTCCGCAACAAAGCGCGCATCCCTACTGTGCGGGGGCGCGCCGGTCCACGTCTAATCGGGCGGTGCGCTCAGCGCAGCGAGGCGCGCGGATAGCTGTGGCGGCGCAGCGGCCAGTCGATCACGCCGCCCGCGAACAGCGCCCACCACACGATCACCGGCTGCATCAGCAGACGCGGCACGTGATACCATAGCGTCAGCGCGCCGCGCCCGAGCGTGATGTAATCGAGCGCGTGCTTCACATTGGCGGGGAAGACGCACACCGCATAGAGCGCGAGCATGATCGCGGCGGCGCGGCGGAACCGCGGCACCGACAGCCCGACCGCGCCGGCGATCTCGCACGCGCCGGTCGCGGCGATCACGGCGCGCGGATCGGGCACCCAAGCGGGGGTGATCGCCAGGAATGGCGCGGGGAAGCGCAGGTGCAGCACCCCCGCCACCATAAAGACGCCGGCCAACACCCAGCGCAGCCCGGCGCGCCAGCGCTCCGCCCGCCGCGAGAGCGGGGTGCGGCTTATAGCGGGAACCAATTCTGTTTATGGCTGAACTTCATATAGCCAAGGTTGACGCCCTGCCGCCAGCCGACGCCGAGCCGGATCGGGATCAGCACCACCTTGCCCCAGCGCAGATAGGTCGCGGCGAACCCGCCGACGAAATAGACGCGCCCCTCGGCGGCGGGGAAGCGATGGTACAGCTCCTCGCTGTCATAGAGGTTGTAGACCAGCACGAACACCTTGGCAGCATCGCCGCCGAGATCGAACCCGACCGACGGCCCGGTCCAGAACACCGGCTGCTGCCCCTCGACCTTGTGGAACATCGTGCCCTTGCCATAGCGCAGCCCGAGGACGAACGCGCCCGATCCTTCGCTGCCGGCGATATAGGCGTTGGGTTCGCCCTGTTCCTTGAGCGTGCGTTCGAGGATGCCCGAGAGGCCGGCGGCGCCCTTGCCGAACGTGCCCTCCGCGGCGCCGAGCAATTCCTTGGACGTGAAGGTGTCGCTGCCCCGGCTGGCGGTCGCCTCGGCCTGCTCGCGCGTGTCGAAGCCGCCTTGCGCGGGGGCGGGGGCCGGCGAACCCTGCTGGGCCTGCTCGGGCGCGTCGTAGCGCGCACCCGAGACCTGCGGATCGGCCTCGGCCGGCACTGGCGTGTCCGGGTAGCGCGGGGCGCTGCTCGCGGCAGGCGGCGGGGCGCTCGGCCGCGCCATCGTCGGCGTCGCCGGCGCGCGCAGGTCGCTATCGATCGTCTCGTTGGGATCGACCGTGCGCACCTGCGCGAGCCCCGGCGCGACCAGCGGCGTGGCGAGCAACGCCAGCGCCGCCGCGACCATCGAACATTGCACAATCCGTCCGCGCATCGCGCACTCCCCCGACTTCGATCGCGGAACGTAGCGCCCGATATGCTTTACCCGCAATGAACCAAGCGGCGAGCCGAGTCGAAATCAAGCCGAGCGGGCGTGACACATGCGGTTGATCCGCCGCGAAACCGTCGCTATAGCCCCGCTCTGCCGTGCGCCGGAGACGTGGGTGAGTGGCTGAAACCAACGCTTTGCTAAAGCGTCATACGGGAAACCGTATCGAGGGTTCGAATCCCTCCGTCTCCGCCAAGTTCGCCCCAGTGGGCGACGGTGATCTCCGGGTCGACCCGGTTCCTTTTATGAAATCGCCGCTTCGGGCTTCAGTGCGCCTTCGCGCGGTGTGGCTGCCGGCGACTGATCGGGGCCGCCGTGGATTCCGTCCAACAGGCACGAGATCAGCTTCGCGCCGGCGGAGCGGGTGTCCGCCGTATGGACGGCGCGGGTGGCAGCCGCGCCGACCGACACGATCATGAACGCCTCGGCGAGCAGCCGGTGCTCCTCTCCCACCCTGTCGCTTCCCGCCAAACCCGCGAACGCCCTGCTGATGTTGTCCAGCATCGTGCGCCTGACATCGGAAAAAATCGTGTGGATGCGCGCGTTGCGCGATGCCTCGGCGGCGATTTCGAGAAACAGGCGATCGGTCTCGTCATCCTTCTGGCAGGTGGCGGACTCGAGCCATTGCCGCAGCGCGTCGCGGTCATCCGTGGCGAGCGCGCAATCCAGCGTGGCGAGATTCGCGAATCTGTCGCAATCTTCTGCGACGATAGCCGCGATGATGTCCTCCTTCGAAGGGAAATCCCGGTACAATTGTTGGACGGCGACGCCCGAAAGCTTCGCGATCAATGCGATACCTGTCGCGTGAAACCCGTGTTCGATGAACAGCCGTCGCGCCACCTGTTTGATCTTTTCCCGACGCGCCTGGGCGCGCGAGGGGAACGGGCATGCGGCAACCGACACTTTAAGACCTTCCTTCAGCTTGTTGACGCGTGCGAGCGACGCGGCTAACGGGCGAATTTGTGAGTGATCGCTCTCTTTCTTTTTTTCAAGCGGGAAAATCTATGGTCTCCAAGCGGCTGATGAGCTGTGTGTTGGCATCCAGCGCCCTGCTCGCCCTGACGGCGTGTGGCGGTGGGCAGCAGCAGCAGGCTCCGCAGGCCCCGCCGGTGAGCTATGTCGTCGCGCGCGAACAGCCGGTGACGCTGACCACGGAGCTGCCCGGCCGCACGGCCGCGTTCGAAACCTCGGAGGTTCGCCCGCAGGTCAACGGCCTGGTGCTCGCGCGCCTGTTCGTCGAGGGCGACGTCGTCCACAAGGGGCAGCCGCTGTACCGGATCGATCCCGCGCCGTACGAGGCGCAGGTCGCCAGCGCGCGCGCCGCGCTGACGCGGGCGCGCTCCAGCATCGCCTCGAGCGCGGCGCTCGCACGCCGCTACGGCGAACTGGTGAAGATCAACGCGATCGCCCGCCAGGAATATGAGAATGCGCAGACCTCCGCCGCGCAGGCGCAGGCGGATGTGGCAGCGCAGGAGGCCGCGCTGCGCTCGGCGCAGATCGATCTCGCGCGCACCACGATCCGCGCGCCGATCACGGGTCGGATCGGCCGATCGCTGTTCACCACCGGCGCGCTCGTCTCCGCGTCGCAGGCCGGCGCGCTGGCGACGATCCAGCGGATCGACCCGGTCTATGTCGACATCCAGGAATCCAGTGCAGACCTGCTGAAACTGCGCCAGCAGATCCTCAGCGGACAATTGACCCGCGACGGAAACGCGCGCGTCAAGCTGAAGCTGGAGGACGGCAGCGAATATGGCGCGCAGGGCACGCTGCGCTTCGCCGACGTCACGGTCGATCCCACCACCGGCTCGCAGATCATCCGCGCGTTGTTCCCCAACCCGAACGGGCTGCTGCTGCCCGGCATGTTCGTCCGCGCCTCGCTCGTGGAGGGCACGCAGGCCAAGGCGATGCTGGTGCCGCAGCGCGCGGTCAGCCGCGACGAGAAGGGCCAGCCGACCGTGCTGGTGATCGGCGCGGGCAACAAGATCGAACCCCGCACGCTCGTGTCGAACCGGACCTCCGGCGACAATTGGATCGTGACGGGCGGGCTGAAACCGGGTGACAAGATCATCGTGGAAGGCGCGATGATGCTGCGTCCCGGCATGCCGGTGCAAGGCACGCCGTGGAACCCCAATGCCAAGCCCGCAGGCGCGCAGCCGCAACCGGGCCAGGCGCAGACGCAGGCGAAGTAAACGGCCATGTCACGCTATTTCATCGATCGCCCGATCTTCGCCTATGTGCTGGCGGTCATGGTCGTCATCGCCGGTCTGCTGGCGGTGCGCACGCTGCCGATCTCGCAGTTTCCGGCGATCGCGCCGCCGGCTGTGTCGATCACCGCGACCTACCCCGGCGCGGACGCGCAGACGCTCGAAAACACGACCACGCAGATCATCGAGCAGCAGTTGAAGGGGATCGATCACCTTCGCTACTTCTCGTCCTCATCCTCGTCGGCCGGCACCGTCACGATCACGATCACGTTCGAGCAGGGCACCGACCCAGACATCGCGCAGGTCCAGGTCCAGAACAAGCTCCAGGCGGCGACCCCGTTGCTGCCGCAGGAGGTTCAGCGCCAGGGGATCATCGTCGCCAAGGCGACGCAGAACATCCTGCTGTACGTCGGCGTCTATTCCGAAAACGGCAAGCATGACGCGGACGACCTGGCCGACATCGTCGCCTCCCGCATCCAGGATCCGCTGTCGCGCGTCTCGGGCGTCGGCGACACGCAGATCTTCGGCTCGCAATATGCGATGCGCATCTGGGTCGATCCGCTCAAGCTCAACAATTTCGCGCTGACGATCCCCGACGTGATCGCGGCGGTAACCGCGCAGAACGCGCAGGTTTCCGCCGGGCAGCTCGGCGCGCAGCCCGCGCCCAAGGAGCAGATGCTCAACGCGACCGTGTCCGTGTCGTCGCGGCTGACCTCGCCCGAGGAATTCGCGAAGATCCGGCTGAAGACCAACACCGACGGATCGATCGTGCGGCTGGGCGATGTCGCGCGGGTCGCGATCGGCGCGGAGAATTACGGCTTCTCCGCCGAGTGGAACGGCAAGCCCGCATCGGGCATCGCGGTCAAGCTGGCGCCGGGGGCGAACGCGCTGGACACCGTCGAGGCGGTCAAGGCGCGGGTGACCGAACTCGCCAAGCAGTTCCCGTCCGACGTCAAGGTCATCTTCCCTTACGACACGTCGCCGTTCGTGCGCCTGTCGATCGAGCAGGTGATCGAGACGCTGGTCGAGGCGGTCGTGCTCGTCTTCCTCGTGATGTTCCTGTTCCTCCAGAACTTCCGCGCGACGCTGATCCCGACGATCGCGGTGCCGGTGGTGCTGACGGGTACGTTCGCGGTGCTGGCGGCGTTCGGCTATTCGATCAACACGTTGACCCTGTTCGGCATGGTGCTGGCGATCGGTCTGCTCGTCGACGACGCGATCGTCGTCGTCGAGAACGTCGAGCGGCTGATCACCACCGAACATCTGACGCCGAAGGAAGCGGCGCGCAAATCGATGGACGAGATCACCGGCGCGCTGATCGGCATCGCGCTGGTGCTGTCGGCGGTGTTCCTGCCGATGGCGTTCTTCGGCGGCTCGACCGGCGTCATCTACCGTCAGTTCTCGATCACGATCGTGTCGGCGATGGTGCTGTCGATCGCGGTCGCGCTGATTTTGACGCCGGCGCTGTGCGCGACGATCCTCAAACCCCACAATCCGAACAAGAACGAGGGCAACGGCCCGCTCGCGCGCTTCTTCCGCTGGTTCAACGACAAGTTCGATCGCGGGCGCGCACGCTACGAGAGCGGCGTGCGATCGACCACGCGCCGGTTCGGCCGCTCGTTGATCGCTTACGCGCTGATCGTCGCGGGGATGGTGTTCCTGTTCACCCGATTGCCGACCGGCTTCCTTCCCGATGAGGACCAGGGCGTCATGATCGCGCTGGTGCAGGGGCCGGCGGGCTCCACCACCGCGCGGACCCAAAAGGGCCTCGATCTGGTGCGCGACCATTTCCTGCGCGATGCCGGCGACGCGATCCGCGGGGTCTATACGATCAACGGCTTCAGCTTCGCGGGCACCGGGCAGAACAGCGGCATCGCCTTCATGCCGATGAAGGAGTGGAAGGACCGGCCGGGCGCCAAGAACAGGGCGCAGGCCATCGTCGCCCGCGCGATGGGCGTGTTCGCGAGCTACAAGGACGGGTTGATCTTCGCGATCATCCCGCCGGCGGTGCAGGAACTCGGCAACGCGACGGGCTTCGACCTCCAGTTGGTCGACGAGGCCGGGCTCGGCCATGACAAGCTGCTCGCCGCGCGCAACATGCTGCTCGGCATGGCGTCGCAGAACAAGGCGCTGGTCGGCGTCCGCCCGAATGCGCTGGACGACGCGCCGCAGCTCAAGGTGCAGGTCGATCAGGACAAGGCCGGCGCGCTCGGGCTCGATCTCGCGACGGTGAACAGCACCATCGCGACGGCCTGGGGCGGATCCTATGTCAACGACTTCATCGACCGGGGCCGCGTCAAGCGCGTCTATATCCAGGCCGATGCGCCGTATCGCATCGCGCCCGAGAATATCGGAGATCTCTACGTGCGCGGCGCGAGCGGCAACATGGCGCCGTTCACCGCCTTCTCCGACGTCTCCTGGCACCAGGGGCCGATGCAGTTGACGCGCTACAACGGCTTGCCCTCGATGGAGATCCTGGGGCAGCCAGCGCCCGGCGTCTCGTCCGGCGCGGCGCTGAAAGCGATGCAGGACATGCAGGCCAAGCTGCCGCCGGGGACGCGGCTCGACTGGACCGGGCTCAGCTATGAGGAGCAGCTTTCGGGCGGGCAGGCGCCGGCGCTTTACGGCCTGTCGCTGCTGATCGTGTTCCTCTGCCTCGCAGCGCTGTACGAAAGCTGGTCGGTGCCGCTGTCGGTGATGCTGGTCGTGCCGCTCGGCGTGGTGGGCGCGCTGCTCGCGGCGAGCCTGACCGGCCTCAACAACGACATCTATCTCCAGGTGGGTCTCATCACCACGATCGGCGTGTCGGCGAAGAACGCGATCCTGATCGTAGAATTCGCCGAGGAGAAGATGCGCGAGGGGCTGTCGGCGTACGACGCCGCGATCGAGGCGGCCAAGCTGCGGCTACGGCCGATTCTGATGACCAGCCTCGCCTTCATCTTCGGCGTGTTCCCGCTGGCGATCGCCAACGGCGCCGGCGCGGGCGGGCAGAACGCGATCGGCCGTGCGGTGGTCGGCGGCATGTTCTCGGCGACGGTGCTCGCGATCTTCTTCGTGCCGATGTTCTTCGTGGTCGTGCTGCGGCTCTTCAGCCGGGGCAATGCGGCGCATGACGGGGGCGAGCGCCCGCATGATGATGGACGGCCTGATGACGGCGCGCGCGGGGACACCCCCGCGCCGCAGGGAGCCTGAGTGGTGATGACTAGCAAAAGCGTTCTTGTCCTGCTCGCGGCCACCGCGCTCGCCGGTTGCGACCTCGCGCCCAAATATGTGCGCCCGGTCGGCGCGGTGCCGGCGGCGCTGCCCGCCCAGGGTGTCTATCCGGCGGCGGCGACCGACGCGCCCGACATCACGAAGATCGGCTGGCGCGCGTTCTTCACCGACGATCGGCTGCGCGGCATCATCGCGCTGGGGCTGGAGAACAATCGCGATCTCCGCGTCGCCGCCGCGAACGTGCTTCAGGCGCGCGCGCAATATCGCGTCCAGCGCGCCGATCTGTTGCCCACCGTGCGGCTGTCCGGATCGGCCACCTATACCAACAACATCCAGGGCGCGGCCGGCGCGGTCGGCGGCGGCACCGGTGTCGGCACGGGCACGGGTACTGGCACCGGGACGGGCACCGGCGGCGGCACCGGGACCGGCGTGGGCGCGGGTGTCGGCGCGGGCGCGGGCACGGGCTCGTCGGATCTGGAATTCTATTCGCTCAACGCCGGCGTCTCGGCCTATGAGGTCGATCTGTTCGGGCGCGTCCGCAACCTGACCCGTGCGGCGCAGGAACAATATTTCGCCACCGAGGAAGCGCAGCGCGCGACGCGCATCAGCCTGATCGCCGAGATCGCGACGGCATGGATGACGCTCGCGTCCGACCAGGACCAGTTGCGCATCTCGCAGGAGTCGCTCAAGTCGTTCGAGCAGTCGCTCGAACTCACCCGGGCGCAGTTCCGCATCGGCGTCGCCTCGGAACTCGAGGCGCGTCAGGCGGAGAGCGTCTATCAGGGCGCGCGCAACGACATCGCGGTGCTGAGGACGCGGCTGGCGCAGGACAAGAACGCGCTCGACCTGCTCGTCGGTGCGCCGGTGGCGCCCGCCATGCTGCCCGATGGCCTCGGCACCGGTGACGTCGCGTTGCAGGCGCTGCCGGCCGGCCTCTCCTCGGACGTGTTGCTGCGCCGGCCGGACGTGCTCCAGGCCGAGCACCAGCTGATCGCGCAAAACGCCAATATCGGCGCGGCGCGCGCCGCTTTGTTCCCCAACATCTCGCTCACGGCGACGGTCGGCACGATCAGCACGGCGCTGAGCGGACTCTTCTCGGGCGGCAGCTTCACCTACACCGCGGCGCCGTCGATCGGGTTGCCGATCTTCGATGGCGGTCGGCTGCGCGGCAATCTGCGCGCCGCCGAAGCGCAGCAGCAGGCGGCCGTCTCGACCTATGAGAAAGCGGTGCAGACCGCCTTCCGTGAGGTCGCCGACGCGTTGGCGCAGCGCGGCACGATCGACGAGCAGGTCTCCGCGCAGACGGCGCGTGTCGATGCCGCGGCGGCGGCGCTGCGGATTTCGGACGCGCGCTACCGTGCGGGCGTGGAATCGTTCCTGACCACGCTCGATTCGCAACGTACCGCTTACTCCGCGCAGCAGCAGTTGGTAACGACCCGGTTGAGCAAGGCGAACAATCTGGTCGAGCTGTACCGCTCGCTGGGCGGCGGGCTCGCGGGTGACGATCCTGCCGGGGGCGCCGCGCGCCGGTGAGCGGCGCCGGCGCCGGCGCTGGCGGGCGCGGCCCCGGCCGTGGCCGCGTCTAAAGGCTGGCGCGCATCTGATTCGACCGATACGATCGCGGTTGGAGAGGAAAGGCGAAATGACCAAGCCATATGACCAGCAAAAGCGGCTCCATTGGGAGCTGACCAACGTGGAATTGCGCGCCCAGGCGACGGCGGTGGGTCTGGTGCAGCTCTGCATCGAACTGCGCCGCGCCAACGTGCTGGGCGAGGCCGCGCTCGAGCGGATCAAGGACGCGATCGCGGACGAAGTCGCGGTGGCGGCGCCGCGCGTGACCGCCTCGCGGACCTACCGCAACGATGTGCGGAACCGGCTGGACCGGCTGTTCGCGGGCGATCAGGATGTCGGTTCGGCAGAGGCGTTGGCGTTCGGCGCGCAGCCCTAGGCCGCGGGAGCGGGCGCGCACGGCGACCGCGCTGAGCGACAAAGTCGGGCGCTGCGCATACGCGACTTGCGCACGGCTGGCTTTGTAATCATAGATCACAGATCGGCCTATCTGGTATTTCAGAGACGTGATCATGATAAAAAAGCGCGCGGTTGGGGATTGCGGGGTTTCGGTCACCGAACTCGGCTTCGGGTGTGGAACGTTCGGCAACCTCTACCGCGCGATCACCGACGAAACCGCGCGGGCGACCGTCGATCTCGCGGCCGAGGCGGGGATCGGCTTCTACGATACCGCGCCCTTCTATGGCTTCGGCCTGAGCGAGCGGCGGCTCGGCGATGCGCTGCGGGGGCGCGACGGGATGGTCGTGTCGAGCAAGGTCGGTCGCCTGCTCGTCGCCGACGGCGCGCTCGACACCGGCGCGATGCGCGACGGCTTCGCCTCGCCGATGCCGTTCCGCGCCGTTTACGATTACAGCCACGACGGCATCCTGCGCTCACATGAGGCGAGCCTGCACCGGCTCGGGCTGGCGCGGATCGATCTGCTGCTCGTCCATGATATTGGCCGCGCCAATCATGGCGACGCCAATGCGCGCTATTGGGAGCAGCTTACGCGGGGCGGTGGTTTCCGCGCGCTCGAGCGGCTTCGCGACGAGGGGACGATCGCCGGCTTCGGTCTCGGCGTGAACGAGACGGCGGTGTGCCTCGATGCGTTGCGCGAAACGCGCCTCGACGTCGTGCTGCTCGCCGGGCGCTACACCTTGCTCGAACAGGACGCGCTCGACGCGTTCCTGCCGGCGTGCGTGGCGCAGCGCGTGTCGGTGCTGGTCGGCGGCCCGTACAACAGCGGCATCCTCGCGACCGGCACCAGGAGCGGTGGGGCGTTGCACTATAATTACGATCTCGCGCCGCCGGCGATCGTCGAGCGGGTGCGGCGGATCGAGGCGGTGGCCGAGGCGCATGATGTCCCGCTCGCGGCGGCGGCGTTGCAGTTTCCGCTGGCGCATCCGGCGGTGGCGTGTGTGCTGCCGGGCCTCGCCGGCGCGGAGCAGGTCGCGCGCACGCTGGACCTCTACCGCGCCGACATCCCGGCAGGGTTCTGGCGCGATCTCCGCGCGGCGGGGCTGCTGCGCGCCGATGCGCCCGCGCCGGACGCGGCGGCGGCATGACCGGCGCGCCCGCCCGCCCGCGCGTGCGCGTGACGCGCCGGCTGCCCGAAGCGGTCGAGGCGCGCCTCGCCGCCACGTATGACGTCGTCTTCAACGGCGAGGATCGCGCGCTCGGCGCCGACGAGCTGCGGGCGGCGCTGACCGATTTCGACGCGGTCGTCCCGACGATCACCGATCGCCTCGACGCGGCGGTGATCGCGGCCGGCGGGCGGCGTGCGCGGCTGCTCGCCAATTACGGCGCGGGTGTCGATCATATCGATCTCGCCGCCGCGCGCGCGGCGGGGATCGCCGTCAGCAACACCCCCGGCGCGCTCACCGAGGCGACCGCCGAGCTCGCGATCCTGCTGATGTTGATGGCGGCGCGGCGGGCGGGGGAGGGGGAGCGCGAGGTGCGTGCCGGGACCTGGACCGGCTGGCGGCCGACGCACCTCGTCGGCCAATCGCTGGCCGGGCGCACGCTCGGGCTGATCGGCTTCGGGCGGATCGCGCAACGCACCGCCGCGCGCGCGCGTGGGCTCGGCATGGAGATCCGCTATTTCTCGCGCAGCGCCGCCGCGCCCGAGATCGAGGCGAGTCTCGCGGCGACGCGCGTCGCTTCGGCCGAGGCGCTGTTCGAGACGGCGGACGTCATCTCGCTGCACATTCCAGGCGGCGCCGACACGCGCCATTTCGTCGATGCGGCACTGCTCGCCAGGGCGAAGCCGACCGCGATCCTCGTCAACACCGCGCGCGGATCGGTGATCGACGAGGCCGCGCTGGTCGCGGCGCTCGCCGACGGGCGGATCGCGGCGGTGGGGCTCGACGTCTATGAGCGTGAACCCGCGATCAGCGCGGGGCTGCTCGACAGCCCGCGCACGGTGCTGTTGCCGCATCTCGGCAGCGCGACGATCGAGGCGCGCACGGCGATGGGGATGCAGGCGATCGACAATCTCGACGCCTTCTTCGGCGGCGGCCAAATGCCCGACCGTGTCGCCTGAATCGATCCTCGGCGACGCGATCGGCCGCAGGCTGGCGGGTGCGCGCGCGCGCCCGCTGGTGGTCGGCGTGTGCGGCGCGCAGGGCAGCGGCAAATCGACCGTCGCGGCCGCGCTCGCGGCGCGGTTCGCGAATACGGTCGTCCTGTCGCTCGACGATCTTTACAAGACGCGGGCGGAGCGGGCGCGGCTGGCGCGGGATGTCCACCCGCTGTTCGCGACGCGCGGCGTGCCGGGCACGCACGATGTGGAGCTGGGCCTCGCGACCTTCGCCGCACTCGACGCCGGGGCAGCCACGCCGTTGCCGCGCTTCGACAAGGCGCGCGACGACCGTGTCGATCCGGCGGCGTGGCCGATCGCGCCGGCGCGCCCGGCGCTGGTGATCTTCGAGGGCTGGTGCGTCGGCGCGCGGCCGCAGGACGCGGCGGCGCTGGCCGCACCGGTCAACGCGCTGGAACGCGAGCGCGACCCCGACGGGCTATGGCGGCGGCACGCCAATGCGGCGCTGGGGGGCGCGTACCAGTGGCTGTTCGCGCGGATCGACTGGCTGGCGATGCTGCGCGCGCCGAGCTGGGAACGGGTGCTGGGCTGGCGGATCGAACAGGAGCATGCGCTGCGGGCGACGGGCGCACACGGGGCGGGCGTGATGTCCGATGCCGAGGTGACGACGTTCGTCAGCCATTACGAGCGGCTGACGCGGCATATCCTCGTCGATATGCCCGCCTATGCCGATCTGGTTCTGCAACTCGACGAAACCCGCGCCTGTATCGACGTGCGCGGCGCCGATGCGATGACGGATGGAGGAACGCGGTGAGGCACGTACTGGTCCTGGACCTTCAGGATGATCCCGAGGCGATCGCCGCCTACCGGCACTGGCATCGCCCCGGCGGGCCGCCGGCGGCGGTGACGCGGGCGATCCGCGCGAGCGGGGTGGCGGCGCTCGACATCTGGCAGGTCGGCGACCGGCTCGTCATGCTGATGGAAACCACGCCCGATTTCGACCCCGTCGCCAACGCCGCGCGCGATGCCGCCGACCCGGAGGTTCAGGCGTGGGAAGTGTTGATGGACCGCTTCCAGCGCCGGCTGCCGTTCGCGCGCGGGGGTGAGAAATGGGTCGCCGCCGAGCAGATCTACAGCCTCGACGACCAGCCGTGACGGTTCGGGGCGCTCACTCCATCCCGATGAGGCGTTGCAGCGCGAGCTGAAAATGCGCGACCAGCGCGGCCTCGGCGGCGTCGGCGTCGCGCGCCACGCAGGCGTTGAGGATTTCGAGATGCTCGCGCAGCGTGCGGATCGCGAGCGGCCGGGTGGTGAGCCAGTCGAGCCGCACCAGCGTGACGTAATTCTTGAGCCGCCGCGCGGTGTTCTCGATCAGCTCGTTGCGCAGCGCGGAGATGAGCGCGCCGTGCAGCCGATCCTCAAGCGCGTCGAGCGCCGCCTTTTCGTCCGGGCTCCAGGCCGGACTCTCCAGCCGCGCGAGCAGTGCGTGATGGTCGTCGACCAGCGCCTGGATCTCGTCGGCGTCGCCGCGCTCCGCCAGGATGCGGGCGCCGCCACGCTCGATGAGTGTACGGAACTGATAGGTCGAGCGTGACAATTCGAGATCGGCGCGCACGAACCGGATGCAGGAGCGCGCGTGGATCGTCACCAATCCTTCGGTCTCGAGCCGGCGCAGCGCGTCGCGCAACGGCTGCGCCGTCATGCCGAGCAGCCTGATGAGATCGGCCTGCGACAGTTCCGCGCCGGACGGGATCGAGCGGTCGAACAGACCCCGCAGGATCGCGCCATAAGCCTTGTCGGCGAGGCTCGTGTCGTCGTCCCCGCCCGCCGGATCGGGCAGGCTTGCCCCCGGTGGTTCTCGCGTTGCCTTCCGCGTTGCTGCGCGCATTCGATAAATCCCGTGCGATACGCGCCGGCCGGTGGGCGAACAGCGCGTTGCTATATGGGTGGAACCTAGACCCGACAGGCAAGAAACACCAGCCAAAGCGGCGCGGGTGCGTCGCGCGGCCGCTTCCAGCACCGCGATTCTCGCGCGCGAATGCCCGGATCAACGATTTCACGGCACTCAGATCGACCTCCAGAGTGGCTAGAAACAATCGCGCAACACGCGTTGACATATTTCAGAGTGCATATATTGATATATGCAATTAAAAATATTGGGAGGTAGAGGATGCGAACTGATCCACGGTTTTGCGCCGGCGTCGCGGTGACGGCGTTGGCTTTCGTCCTGGCGTCCACCGCACAGGCGCAATCGCCGGCGGGGGGTGGCGCAGGCGCGGCGCCGAGCGCCGACGCGCAAGGGGCGCCCGACCCGGCCGCCGATGCCGCGGCGGACATCATCGTCTCGGGCATCCGCGCCAGCCAGCGGCAATCGATCGACATCAAGCGCAACGCGGTCAACTCGGTCGATGCGATCGCGAGCGAGGATCTCGGCAAGATGCCCGATCAGAACGTCGCCGAATCCCTCCAGCGCGTGCCCGGCATCACGATCGATCGCAATCGCGGCGTCGGCAACGGCGTCACGGTGCGCGGGCTGGGGCCGCAGTTCAACACGGTCACGGTCAACGGCCGCGTCATCGCTACCGACACCGCCGGGCGCGAGTTCAACTTCGACATCCTGCCGTCCGAACTGATCGCGGGCGCCAACGTGTTCAAGAGCCCGCAGGCCAACCTCAACGGCGCGAGCATCGGCGCGACGGTCGACATCCACACGCTGCGTCCGCTCGAGCAGCGCACCGGCTTTTACGGTGGCGGATCATTGCGCGCCAACATCGACGAGCTCGGCAACAAGACGACCCCGTCGGGCGCGGCCTATGTGACGTGGAAGAACGCGTCCGGCACCTTGGGCGTCTCGCTCGTCGGCTCGTATGACGAACGCAACGAGCGCACCGACAATTTCTCGGTCGGCGCGAGTTCGTACCCGCGCAGTTTCGACGACGGCTATTATGGTTCGGTCGGCACCAGCGGCGGCGGCCTGTGCGTCGGCGCCGTCACCGCCGGCGGGTGCGCGCCGCGCATCGACACCAGCAAGGTGACGTTGTTCCGCAACGTCGACATGTACCACAACTTCATCAACCAGGTGGAATTCTCGCATCGCAAGCGGATCGGCGTCGACGGGACCGTCCAGTTCAAGCCGACCAGCAACCTGGTCCTCACCCTCGACGGCCTCTATTCACATGATGACGAGCATTATCACGGCTCGGGCATCGCCCCGGATTTCAGCGGCGGCACGCTCGTCAATCAGGTCGTGTCGGGTGGCACGAACACGACCGAGATCGTCGGCGGGCAGAGCCGGACCGTCCATGTCGGCGGAACCGCCACGTCCGAGAGCTTCCGCGACGGCACGGTCGATGTCGTCGTCGAGGACCGGCCGGCCAAATCCACCACCTATCTGTTCGGCTTCAACGCGAAATGGAACAGCGGGCCGTTCACGCTCGCGCTCGATCTCGATACCACCAAGGCGAAGTACGACAATGCGGCGGCGCTGTTCACCACCTCGCGGCTCAAGCACATCGATTACACCTATGACCGCAACACCGGGTCGCCGCTGGCGAGCTTCACGGTCAGCAACCCGAGCTATGCCAACGCCGCGACCGACGTGAACCACCGGCTCGCGCATTACATGGCCTCGGAAGGGCAGAACCTCGAAGATACGATCAACGAGGGGCATCTCGACGGCTCTTATGACGGCGGCGCGATCACCATCTATGGCGGGGTCGGCTATTCGTCGCGCACCAAGAACACGACCGGGTTCACCGAGCCGAACGCCTGCGCCTATTGCGGCAGCGACGTGTCCGTGCCGTCGAGCGTGTTCACGCCGACGACATACAATTTCTTCGATGGCGCGGCGGGCGGCAACACTTCCAACTGGGTCGATTACAACGCGGCCAATCTGTTCCAGACGATGATCGGGCTGAACAGCACCGCCGATCCGGCGCTGCACAGCGGCAATCTGCTGCCGATCGTTCGCGATCCCGCCGCCAGTTCCTCGGTGAAGGAGAAGGTCGCGCTCGGCTATCTGATGGCCGAGTTCAAGGGCGATCTCGGCAGCCTCCCGTTCGCGATCAACACGGGCGTGCGGATCGAGGATACCAATTTCAGTTCCTCGGGCGCGGGGCAGACGGTGCTGAGCGCCAAGCCCAACGGCACCGGCCAGAACGTGATCGTGCTGTCGGGGCTGACCCCGCTCAGCTTCAAGGGCCATTATACCGACATCCTGCCCTCGGTGAACGCGCGGCTCAACATCACGCCGACGCTGATCTTCCGCACCGCCGCGTCACGCGTGATCTCGCGGCCGACGCTCACCGATCTCTCGCCGGCGCAGACGATCACGAGCAATCCGGGCAACGAGCGCATCTCGCGCGGCAACCCCAATCTTCAGCCGTTCCGCGCGTCGCAGGCCGAAGCCGGGCTCGAATGGTATTACAATCCCGATTCGCTGCTGTCGGCGACGTTCTTCTACAAGTCGATCGATTCGTTCATCACGCGCGGAGTCAGCACCCAGCCGGTCGACCAAGTCACGTTCATCATCGACCAACCGGTGAACGGCAAGGGCGCGACCGTGAAGGGCGTCGAACTCAGCTATCGCACCTTGTTCAAGTTCCTGCCCGGCATCCTCAGCGGGTTCGGCACGCAATTGAGCTATACCTACACCGACAGCAACGCGAGTTATACGAACGCGGCGAAAGCCTCGACGTCCTATTCGCTCGCCGGACTTTCGAAGAACTCCTTCACCGCCGTCGCCTTCTACGAGAAGGGGCCGATACAGCTCAGGGCCTCTTATACCCGGCGCGACGGCTATCTCGTCACCCCGCAGACGCAGACCGGCGTTCCCGAATTCAGCGACAGCTACGATCAGCTCGATGCCGGGCTGCAGATCTCGCTGACCAAGAACGTCATCCTGACCGGCAATGCCACCAACCTCACCGATTCGAAGGAGTTCCACTACGCCAACGTGATCGAGAACACCCAGGAATACCGCCGGGTCGGGCGGCGGTACAACGCTGGCGTACGCGTGAAATTCTGACGCGCGGGAAATCCGCCGGCGCGGCTTGCCTCCGCGCCCGCGTTGCGGCACAGACACTGATATATCAAAGAGGAAGTAAGAAATGTCTTCAACGCCGATCGTCGCGTATCGTCTCACGCGTCTCGCTTTCGAGCGCGACCGGACGATCGGTGACTCGCAGGTCCGCGCCACCACCGCGCAGCTCGTCGCGGTCGAGTTGATCGACGCGAAGGGGAATGTCGGCCTCGGCTTCGCGCAGTCGCTGTTCACGTCGCTGCCCGATGCGGGGGAGATCGACCGCATCTTCGCGGCGGAAGCCTGGCCCGCGCTCGAAGGGCGGCATCCCGCGGCGCTCGCGCTGGCGGTCACCCGCGTGCGCGGCGGCAACGCGCGGCGGATGGGGCTGCCGTTCGAGGAATCGCTCCAGCACGCGATCTGGGATCTGTTCGCCAAACAGTCCGGGCTGCCGCTGTGGCGGATGCTCGGCGCGCAGCGCGGCGCGGTGGGCGTCTATGCGAGCGGGCTAGATTACCATCTGTCGGACCATGATTTCACCGAATTGTTCGGCAACGCCCGCGAGCGCGGTTTCCTCGGCTATAAAATCAAGGTCGGTCATCCCGATCTCGAACGCGATCTCCACCGGCTCGATCTGCTGCGCAAGGCGGTCGGCACCGATCGCCCGGTGATGATCGACGCGAACGAGGCGTGGACGGCGCAGGAGACGATCCAGGCGGTTCGGCTGTTCGAACGCGCCGGGCACAGCATCTATTGGCTGGAAGACCCGATTCCGCGCGACGATATCGACGGGCTCAAGATGCTGCGGCATCTCGGCATCAGCCGGATCAACGCGGGCGAATATCTCGACCTCACCGGCAAGCGCAAACTGATCGAGGCGCGCGCCTGCGACATGCTCAACGTCCACGGGCAAGTGTCGGACGTGATGCGCGCCGGCTGGCTCGCCAACGAGGCGAACGTCGAGGTGACGCTCGGCAACACCTTCCTCGAACTGGGGGTCAACATGGCGCTGGCGCTGCCGGGGGTGCGGTGGCTCGAATACAGCTTCCAGAATTTCGACCATCTCGTCGACGAACCCTATGCGATGGCCGACGGCCTGATCCACGGCCGCGAGGCGCCGGGGCATGGCCTCGTGCTGTCCGATGCGGCGCGCGCGAACGGCGGCGCGCTCCCGCATGTGACGAGCGCGGCGGCGTGACCGCACAGGCCGGGATCGAGGCGGAACCGCTCGCGGTTCCCGTCGGCGGGGGCGGCAAGTGGCGGCTGATCGTCAGCCTGGGCGTGGTCTTCTTCGTGCTGCTCACGCTCTACGCGTCGATTCTCGGCGTGCTGCTGCCCAACCAGATCGAGAATCTCGATCCCGCCGGCAAGATGGCGACGCTCGGCGTGGTCTATGCGATCACGTCGGTGTTCAGCACCATCACCACGCCGGTATCGGGCGCGCTGTCCGACCGGACGCGGTCACGCTTCGGCAGGCGCACGCCGTGGATCGTGCTCGGCGGCGTGATCGGGGGCGTGGCGACGATCCTGATCCCGTTCGGCGGCGGCATCGTCGGCGTCACCGCCTTGTGGCTGGTGGCGACGGTGAGCCTCAATTCGATGCAGCCGTCGATCACGACGATCGTCGCCGATCGCTTCCGCCCGACCGAGCGCGGCATGGTATCGGGCGTGGTCGGCGCGAGCATGACGGCGGGCGTTTCGGCGGGCACGATCTTCGGCGGGCTGCTCGCCGCGCACCTGTTCGTCGCCTATGCGATCGTCGGCGGAGCGATCATCGTCGCGTGCCTCGCCTTTGTCGCGCTCAATCCCGAGCCGCCGCTGCCCGCGACGCTCAGCGCGCCAGCGCCGTTCCGGATCGCGACGTTCCTGCGCGGGTTCTGGATCGATCCGCGCGCCAATCCCGATTTCGCCTGGGCGCTGCTCGGGCGTTTCTCGATCTACATGGGCTATCAGGCGATCCTCACCTATCTGCTCTACATCCTCGAAGGGCATATCGGCCTGACCCAGAGCGCCGCCAATCTGACGATCGCGCGCATGTCCTCGGTGACGTTCGTCGCGCTGGTCGTGTCGGGGTTGCTGTCGGGCTGGCTGTCGGACCGATTGGGGCGGCTCAAGCCGCTGGTGTTCATCGCCGGGCTCGTGATGGCGCTGGCGGAGATCGCGCCGCTGCTCTCGCCCGATCTGCGCGGGATGTTCCTCTATGCCGGGCTGATCGGGATTGGCTACGGTGCCTTCATGTCGGTCGATCTCGCCTTGATGACGCACGTGCTGCCGCCCGCCAGCCCCGGCGAGGATTCGACCGGCAAGGATCTCGGCATCCTGACGACGGCGATCAACGTGCCGCAGATCCTCAGCCCGGTGATGGCGGCGGCTTTGCTGCACGCGACCGGCAACAATTACCCGCTGCTGTTCGTCGTCTCGGCCCTGTTCGTGGTGGTCGGCGCCTGTCTCGTCCTGCCGATCCGGTCGGTGCGATGATGCGGCTGATCGACGCCCACCAGCATTTCTGGTCGCTCGCGACCGTTGGCCACGAATGGCCGACCGCCGCCGAGGCCGACATCCACCGTGACTTCGGCCCCGACGATCTGGTGACGGCGGCGGCCGGCCTGCCGCTCACCGGCAGCGTGCTCGTCCAGTCGCAGCCGACCGACACGGATACCGACTGGATGCTGGCGCTGGCGGAGCGCACACCGCTCGTCCAGGCGGTGGTCGGCTGGGTCGATCTGGCGCACGCGCAAGCGCCCGAGCGCATCCTCGCGCTGGCCGAGCGGCCCAAGCTGCGCGGGCTGCGGCCGATGCTGCAATCGATCGCCGACACCGACTGGCTGTTACAGGACGCGCTCGTCCCCGCGCTGGAGGCGATGCGGACGGCGGGGCTGCGGCTCGACGCGCTGGTGCAGCCGCGCCACTTGCCGATGCTCGCACGTTTCGCGGAGCGTTGGCCCGACCTTCCGATCGTGATCGACCATGCCGCCAAGCCCTATGCCGCCACCGCGACGCTCGATCCGTGGCGAGACGACATCGCGGCGCTGGCGAGCCTCGGCTTGCACTGCAAAATGTCCGGGTTGCGGACCGAGCAGGCGCCTGGCCAGCCGGCCGAAGACCTCATGCCCTATGTCGAGCATCTCGTGCGCGCGTTCGGCGCGCGGCTGATGTGGGGCAGCGACTGGCCGGTGCTGCTGCTCTCGGGCGACGCCTATCGGCACTGGCACGACGATGCGCTGCGTCTCGCGGCGCAGGCCGGGGCCGATCTTGAGCGGCTGTTCGAGGGCGCCGCGATCGATTTCTATGCTTTGGAGACTGCGGATGCGGCATAATCGGTTTCTGGTCGTCGCTTCGCTGACGATCGCCGCCGCGCCCGTCGCGGCGCAGGTCCAGCCTTCGCCCGATATTCCGACCTATGTGCCGCCCGTGGCCAGCAAGGAGCATACGGCGGGCGCCATCCACATCTCGCGCCGTCCCGATCCGGTGCCGGTCGTCGTGTCGGTGTCGCCGCAGGGGTCGGACGAGGGCGACGGCAGCGCGGCGCACCCCTTCGCCACCTTCGCGCGCGCGCAGGCGGCGGTGCGCCGCTTCAACGCCGACCATGACGTGACGGTGCGGGTGGCGGACGGTGTCTATCGCCTCACCGCGCCGTTGCGCTTCACCGCCGCCGATGGCGGGCAGGGGGGCTATACGGTGCGCTGGGAGGCGGCGCCGGGTGCGCATCCGATCCTCTCGGGCGGTACCCCCGTCACCGGTTGGACACTCGCGGACGCCAGGCGCGGCATCTGGGTGGCGGACATCCCGCGCGGGATCGATCCGCGCCAATTGTGGGTGGGCGGGCACATGGCCCCGCGTGCGGCGGTGCGCGCGCCGCGCAGCGCATTCCGCTTCGACAAGACCGGCATCGAGATCACCGACCCGAAGTGGCGTTCGCTGGCGAAGCTGCCCGACCAGAGCCGGATCGAGGTCGAGGCGACCGGCTGGTTCACCGATCGTCACGCGATGGTCGAGCGGATCGAGGGCGACCGCATCGTGATGCAGCAGCCGGGCTGGCGCAACAATCTGGTCGGCTATGATACGTTCGCGCGGTCGGTCCGGGGCGACAATGCCGGGCTGTTCTTCGTCAATTCGCTGAGCTTCCTGCGCGAGTCCGGGCAATATTATGCCGATCCGACCGCCGGAAAACTCTACTACAAGCCGGCGGCGGGTGAGGACATGAGGCGGCTGGAGGTGGTACTGCCGCGCCTCGAACTGCTGCTGTCGATCGCCGGCAGCTATGACGAGACGATCAAGGATCTCCAGTTTCGGGGTTTGAGCTTCCGCCACACCAGTTGGCTGCTGCCGTCGGGGCCGGAAGGCTATGCCAGCCAGCAGAGCGGTTCGTTCCTCGCCGGCGACTGGGCCGGCTATCCGGGCGATCCGATCCGCGACTGTTCGTGGGGATGCTGGCCGTTCGAGGCGATGCGCAACCGCTGGCGCCAGCAGCCGGCGGCGGTGCAGGTCGCGGCGGCGACGCGGATCGTGTTCGATCACGACGAGTTCACGCAGCTCGGCCAGATCGCGCTCGGCATCGGCAACAACCCGGATGCCAACGACAGCGGCATCGGCCTGGGCACCAGCGCGATCGACGTGCGCCGCTCGCGCTTCACCGATCTCGCCGGCGGGGCGATCATGGTGGGCGGGGTGCGGCCCGACGCGCATCATCCCTCGCGCCCCGAGATGAGCGTGCGCGACATCCTCATCAGCAACAATCTGGTGCGCACCGTCTCGCAGCATTACCGCGAGCAGGCGGCGATCCTCGTCACCTATGCGAGCGGGGCGGTCGTGTGGCACAACGACGTCTCGGGCGCGCCCTACGACGGGATCGACATCGGCTGGGGCTGGGGCGCGAACGATCCCGGCGGGAGTGCGGCCTATCTCACCGCCAATCGCGGCTATTACAACCAGCCCGGCAATCTGATGTACGACACGCCGACGACGCTGCGCGACAGCGTCGTGGTCGGCAACCGCGTGCATGACGTGAAGCAATGGTTCCCCGACGGCGGCGCGATCTACCATCTCTCTGCCGATCCCGGCGCGCTGATCGCGGAGAATTACATCTATGATGTGAAGGACGGCATCGCGATGTATCTGGACGAGGGCTCGCGCTACGTCACGCTGCGCAACAACGTGATCGGCAATGTCGGCGTGTGGCTCAACATGAACTCGCAGCTCGATATCGCGCCGCGCCGCACCGCGATGGACAACACCGCGATCGGCAACTGGCATGATTCCGGGCGGCGCACCGGCGCGTGGACCCCCTATGTCAACAACCGCGACATCGACAATCTTGCAGTCGCGCCGGGCGCCTGGCCGGACGCGGCCAAGGACGTGATCGCGCGCGCGGGCATCGAACCCGAAAAACCCTGAGCGCATCGCCCAGCATTGCTGAAGGAAGGTCAATCCATGCCACGTCTCGCCGGAAAGCGCATACTCGTCACCGGAGCCGCGCAGGGGATCGGCCGCGCCATCGCGGAGCTGTTCGTGGGCGAGGGCGCGTCGGTGATCGCGCTCGACCTCAAGGCCGAGGCGCTGGCGACGCTGGCCGGCTGCGACACGCGCGTCGCCGATCTGCTCGATCCGGCCGCGGTCGCGCAGGCGGGGGAGGCGGCGGGTACGCTCGATGCGCTGGTCAATTGCGCGGGCTATGTCGATGCCGGCGATCTGCTCAGCGTCACCGAACGCGGCCTCGATCTGTCGTTCGATCTCAACGTCCGCGCGACGATCCGCATGACGCAGGCGGTGCTGCCGGCGATGCTGGCGGCGGGGCGCGGCGCGATCGTCAACATCGCCTCGGTCGCCGGCGCGATGATCGGCGTGCCCAACCGGCTCGCCTATTGCGCTTCGAAGGGCGCGGTGGTCGGGCTGACCCGCTCGATCGCGCTCGACTATGTCGGCCAGGGCATCCGCTGCAACGCGATCTGCCCGGGCACGGTGCAGTCGCCCTCGCTCGACGAGCGGCTCGCCGCGACGGGGGACGCCGAAGCGGCGCGTGCCGCCTTCATCGCGCGCCAGCCGATGGGACGGATCGGCACCGCTGAGGAGATCGCGCAGCTCGCGCTGTATCTCGCCAGCGACGAGAGCGGGTATATCACCGGCAGCGCGATCGCGATCGACGGCGGCTGGACGATGGCGTGAGTGCGCTCGCATGACCATCATCGCGGCGATAGACGATTTCCGCGAAGCCGCGCGGCGGCGGTTGCCGCGCTTCCTGTTCGACTATGCCGATGGCGGCGCGGGTGCCGAGCATACGATGCGCCGCAACGTCGCCGATCTCGCCGGCATCGCGCTGCGCCAGCGCGTGTTGCAGGATGTGGCGAACGTCGATCTGTCGGCCGAATGGTTCGGCCGCCGCATGCCGCTGCCGGTCGCGCTCGGGCCGATCGGGATCGGCGGCATGTTCCGCCGGCGCGGCGAGGTGCAGGCGGCGCGGGCGGCGGCGCGGCACGGCATACCTTTTACGCTTTCCACCGTCGCGATCTGCCCGCTCGCCGAACTGCGCGCGGGCGCGCCCGACGTGAACCTGTGGTTCCAGCTCTATGTCGTGCGCGATCGCGGCTTCATGCGCGATCTGATCGCGGTCGCCAAGGCGCAGGGCGCGACCACGCTCGTCTTCACGGTCGACATGCCGACGCCGGGCATCCGCCACCGCGATCTCCATTCGGGCATGTCGGGCGCGAACGGGCCGATGCGACGGGTCGCGCAGACCTTCGGCAAGCCCGGCTGGGCGTGGGACGTCGGCCTGCGCGGGCGGCCGCACCAGCTCGGCAATCTCGTGCCGGTGCTGGGCGAGGACAGCGGCATGAACGATTACATCGGCTGGCTGGCCGCCAATTTCGATCCCGGCATCCGCTGGAAGGATCTCGACTGGCTGCGCGATGCTTGGGACGGCCCGCTCGTCATCAAGGGCATCCTCGATCCCGACGATGCGCGCGACGCGGCGGCGTACGGCGCGCAGGGGCTGGTCGTGTCCAACCACGGCGGGCGGCAGCTCGACGGCGTGCTGTCGACCGCGCGCGCGCTGCCGGCGATCGCCGACGCGGTGGGCGACCGGATGACGATCCTCGCCGATGGCGGTATCCGCTCGGGGCTCGACGTGGTTCGCATGCTCGCGCTCGGCGCGCGCGGCGTGTTGCTCGGCCGCGCCTGGCTATGGGCGCTCGCCGCCCAGGGCGAAGCGGGGGTCGACCGCATGCTGTCGATGCTTGAAAAGGAAATGCGCGTGGTCATGACGCTGGCCGGCTGCAACCGCGCCGACGCGCTCGACCGCACGATCCTCGCCGATTACCCCTCCGATCCGATCAGAAGGACTATGATATGAAACTTTGCCGATTTGGCCCGGCCGGCGCCGAGCAGCCGGGTATCGTCGATGCCGACGGCCGCATCCGCGACCTTTCAGGCGTGGTCGCCGACATCGACGCCACGGTCCTGTCCGCCGAGGGCCTCGCGCGGCTGCGCGCGGTGGAGATCGAGACGCTGCCGCTCGCCGCCGAGGGCGCGCGCTACGGGGTGCCGGTCACCGGCACGCGCAAGTTCATCGCGATCGGGCTGAATTATGCCGATCACGCCGCCGAATCGAACCTGCCGATCCCGTCCGAGCCGGTGGTGTTCAACAAATGGGTGAACTGCCTCCAGGGGCCGAACGACCCCATCACGATCCCGCGCGATTCGACCAAGACCGATTGGGAGGTCGAACTCGGCGTCGTCATCGGCACCGCCGCGCATGATATCGACGAGGCCGAGGCGCTCGCGCATGTCGCCGGCTATTGCGTCGTCAACGACGTGTCGGAGCGGGAATGGCAGACCGAGCGCGGCCCGACCTGGGACAAGGGCAAGGGCTTCCCGACCTTCGGCCCGGTCGGCCCGTGGCTGGTGACGGCCGACGAGGTGGGCGATCCGCAGGCGCTCGGGCTCTGGCTCGAGGTGAATGGCGAGCGTCTCCAGAACGGCACCACGGCGACGATGATCTTCACGGTCGCGCAGATCGTCGCCTATTGCTCGCGCTTCATGACGCTGGAGCCGGGCGACATCATCACCACCGGCACCCCGCCGGGCGTGGGGCTGGGGCAGAAGCCGGAGCCCTGGTATCTGAAGGCGGGTGACACGATCCGCCTCGGGATCGACGGCCTGGGCGAGCAGCGCCAGACCTGCGTCGCGGCGGCACCACGGCGCTGACGGCGGCGTGCGGGTGCCCGTCCGACGGGTGCCCGCGCGATTCCCGGTCTTAGCGTTCGCCGATTCGGTACTTCTCCAGACAACATTCTTGATGCCGATCAAGCCTTCCACCGCGTTCGGCGCACGTCTCACCCATTACAAATTGCCAAGCCCGGAGGTCTGAGCTTCGTTCTCGCACCCCAACCTTCGCGTAGAGGTGCGTATATGCTTTCAATGCCTTCGAAGACTTCAGCCGCCGCCATGATCCTGCTCGGGTCGGTCGGCCTCGGCGGTTGCGCCACCAAGGGTTATGTGAACAGCCAGATCGCCACCGTCAATTCGCGGATCGACGGCATCGACGGGCGGCTTCATACCGTCGAAGGCACCGCTGGCCAGGCACTCACGCAGGCGCAGGCGGCCGCTGGGCAGGCACAGCAGAACGGCCAGCGGATCGACCAGCTTCAGGGCCGCGTCGACGGGCTCGACCAGCAGATCCAGCAACAGCAGCAGCGGCGCCAGCGCAGGCCGCGCGGCTGATCGCGGTAAGCCATTAATTACAGTTGCATTCGCGAACGGCTCTGTTGAACAAGGCTATCATGTTCACAGGGTCGTTTCGTATCGTTCGCCGCATGGGCTTGCTTCCTGCGGTGCTGCTCGGAATGTCGGTGTCGCCGGTCCTGGCGGCACCGACCACTCCACACAAACCCGCGCCCGCGGTGAAAAAGGCTCCCGCCAAGGGCAAGGCCCCGGCAAAGGGCGCTGTCGCCAAGGGCAAGGCCAAGCCTTCGGCCGCGGCGAAGCGCAAGGCCACCGCCAAGGCCGGCGAATCGCGCCCGGCGCCGACGATCACCCCTTCCGATTCGGTCGGCCGCGTGCTCGGCTGGATCGCGGCGGAACATGACAATGGTTCGCTCCCCTATATCGTGATCGACAAGCAGGCGGCGATGCTGTTCCTGTTCCGGGCGAACGGCGAGGTGATCGGGCAGACGCCGGTGCTGCTCGGCATGGGCGTGGGCGACGATTCCTCCCCCGGCGTCGGTGCCAAGAACCTGTCCCAGATCGGCCCGGCCGAACGGACCACGCCGGCGGGCCGCTTCGTCGCCAAGTTCGGCAAGGCGTTCGGCCATACGCAGGTGCTGTGGGTCGATTATGCCAATTCGGTCGCGCTCCACGCGGTCATCACCACCAACAAGAAGGAGCACCGCGTCGCGCGGCTGCTCTCGCCCACGCCCGACGACAACCGCATCAGCTTCGGCTGCATCAACGTCGGCACGAGCTTCTACACCAAGCACGTACGCCCGCTGTTCCAGAAGGCCGGCGGCGTCGTCTATATCCTGCCCGACACAAAGCCGCTCGACGATGTCTTCCCCCGCGTCCGGCTGCTGCCCTATCTGAGTGGCGAGCGGACCGAATAGGCCGCGACGTGGCCGCGCAACCGCCTTCGGGAACTGACAGCCCGGCCATGCCCGATCGGCGTATCGGCGCGTGAGCATCCCGCGATCACCGCTGCGCGTCGTGACGGCGACGGTGCTGGCGGCGCTGTTCGTCTATGCGCTGGTGTCGCTGCCGGGGTTCGGAGCGCGTTGGGGCTGGTCCGCGGGCGGGGTGTTGCTGTTCGGGGCTTGGGCCGGCGCGGCGGCGGCGGGGGTGCGCGCGCTCACGCGGCGGCCGGGACCGGCGAGCCTGATCGGCATGGCGCTCGTCATCGCCGCCCTGCGGTTCGGGTCCGCGACCCTCGCCGATGGGCGCATCTCGCCGGGCGATCCGCACGCCTATGTCGAGCTGGCGCGCAACCTCGTGCTGCACGGCGATTTCGGCGTCTATGAAAGCTATCTGAATCTCTATTGCCGCGCTTTCTACCCGCCGCTCTATCCGTTGCTGCTGGCCGGATGGGGCGCGGTGCTGGGCTTCTCGACCGGCTCGCTGCTGGCGTTCGGCACGCTGATCGACGGCGCGGCGGCGATGCTGATCGCGCTGCTCGGCGCGCGGCTCGGCAGCGGCGCGGCCGGGTGCCGCGCGGCGTGGCTGTATCTGATCTGGCCCTCCGTCGTCCTCTCCGCGCCGCTCGCCGCCAAGGAAGGCTTTTGCGCGCTGCTGGTGCTCGCGATTGCGCTGGCGTGGCTGGGGGAGGGGAAAGGCTGGCGCGCGGCGATCGTGCTCGGCGGCCTCGCGGGGTTGCTCGCGCTGACGCAGCCGGGGCAGGCGCCGCTCGCCGCGCTGATCGGACTGATGCTCGCGCGGCGGATCGGCATCAGGAGCGTGATCCGGCGAGGGCTGATGGCGCTGCCGGTGGCGGTGCTGGTGATGTTGCCGTGGTGGGCGCGCAACTGGCTGGTGTTCGGGATGTTCGTGCCGCTGACCAGCGCGGGGGGCTTGAGCCTGTGGGTCGGCAACAATGCGCAGGCGACCGGCAACTGGATCGAATATCCGCCCGGCTTGCGCGACCTGCCCGAGATCATCGTCGGCAAGCGCGCCGCCGCGCTGGCGGTCGACTGGATCAGGAGCGATCCGGCGGGCTTCGTGCGCCTCACGCTCACCAAGTTCGTGCGCGCCTGCGGGGTGAGCATCTTCGGCGTGGTACGGCTGGAGGCGATGAGCCCGACGATCGGGCGCACGCTCGCGGCGGTGCTCTGGCCGGTCTCGCATCTCAGCCATGCCGCGCTGCTCGCGCTCGCCGCGTGGCGCGCCGGATCGCGCGCGGTGCCGGGTGCGCTGCTGCTGTTGATCGCGGCATGCGCGCTCCAGCTCGCGCTGTTCGGCGTGTGGTTCGAATTCGGCGAGCGCCACCGCGATTTCGTGACGCCGTTCCTGCTTCTGCTGTTGTGCTGGCCGATCGGGCAGACGGCGGTTGGAAAAGCCGCGCCCACGCCCTAGCTTGGGCCGGTGAGCAGAGCCGACGTCACCGCCAGACTCGCCGACGGTGTCGCGTCGGTGCCCGCCGCCGATTGGGATGCGTGCGCGGGCGAGGACAATCCCTTTCTCAGCCACGCCTTCCTGTCGATCCTCGAGGACTCGGGCAGCGCGACCGCGCGCACCGGCTGGCAGCCGGTGCCGGTGCTGGTCGAAGGCGGTGACGGCACGCCGGTCGCGATCGCACCCGCTTACGCGAAGAGCCACAGCCAGGGCGAATATGTCTTCGATCACGCCTGGGCCGATGCCTATGGCCGCGCCGGCGGCGACTATTACCCCAAGCTCCAGATCGCGGTGCCCTTCACCCCCGCGCCGGGGCCACGGCTGTTGCTGCGCGATCCGGCGCACGCGCCCGCGCTGATCGCCGCGCTCGAAGCCGTCACCGATCAGCACGGCCTCTCCTCCGCGCACGCGACCTTCGTCGCCCCCGACCAGGTGCCGCTGTTCGAGGCGGCGGGCTGGCTGATCCGCGAGGGCACGCAGTTCCACTGGCGCAACGAGGGCTATGCGAGCTTCGACGATTTCCTCGGCGCGCTTTCCAGCCGCAAGCGCAAGGCGATCCGCAAGGAGCGCGCCGGCGCGCTCGAAGGCGGCATCACCGTCCGCCATCTGACCGGGGGCGACCTCACCGAAGCGGCGTGGGATGCGTTCTGGACCTTCTATCAGGACACCGGCTCGCGCAAATGGGGGCGGCCCTATCTCACCCGCCGCTTCTTCTCGCTGCTGGGGGAGCGGATGGGGAACAAGGTGCTGCTGATGCTCGCGGAGCGCGGCGGCCGGCCGATCGCGGGCGCGCTCAACCTGATCGGCGCGGACACGCTGTACGGGCGCTATTGGGGCTGTACCGAGGAGGTGCCGTTCCTTCACTTCGAACTCTGCTATTATCAGGCGATCGACGCGGCCATCGCGCTCGGCAAGACCGTGGTCGAGGCGGGCGCGCAGGGCGAGCACAAGCTCGCGCGCGGCTATGCGCCGGTGCCGACCTGGTCGGCGCATTACATCCCCGACCCCAATTTCCGTCGCGCCGTCGCCGATTTCCTGGTGCGCGAACGGGCGGCGGTGGAGAGCGATCAGGAGTCTCTGGCGGAGCTTACGCCGTTTCGGAAGGCGTGACGCTCCGCCCCGCCACCTCCGATCCGTTCGTGCCGAGCGAAGTCCAGGCACGCGCCGGGAGCGCGGTGCCCGTGGCACGCACTTCGACAAGCTCAGTGCGAACGGTGTATCGTGGCGCCGTCAAGACCGCTCGTGCGGAGCGTGGAGGCCGAAAGGGCTGGTCGGGTGATGTCGGCCCAGCGCATCGCCCCCCGTTCGTGCCGGGTGTGAGGCCGAAAGGGCTGGCCGGGTGATGTCAGCTTAGCGCACTCCCCCGTTCGTGCCGAGCGAAGTCGAGGCACTTGCTCTCTCGTCCGTCCCTCGACTTCGCTCGGGACGAACGGTGTCTACGCCTCGATTCCCATTTGCCACAGCACGAAGGCATGTTCCTCCGCTGCCTCGCGCAAGCTCTCGAACCGGCCCGATTTGCCGCCGTGTCCGGCGCCCATGTTGGTCTTGAGGAACAGGATATTGTCGTCGGTCTTAGTGGCGCGCAGCTTGGCGGCCCATTTGGCCGGTTCCCAATAGGTCACGCGCGGATCGTTGAGGCCGCCCGAGATGAACAACGGCGGATAGGCGTGCGCGCCGACTTGGTCGTAGGGCGAATAGCTGCGGATCAGCTCGAACGCGGCCTTGTCCTCGATCGGGTTGCCCCATTCGGGCCATTCTCCGGGCGTCAGTGGCAGGTCGGCGTCGAGCATCGTGTTGAGCACATCGACGAACGGCACGTCGGCGATCACCGCGCCCCACAATTCGGGATCGGAATTGACCACCGCGCCCATCAGCTCGCCGCCCGCCGAGCGGCCGGCGATCGCGATCTTGCCAGCGCTGGTCCAGCCTTGCGCGATCAAGCCCTTCGCGACATCGACGAAATCGTTGAACGTGTTGGTGCGCTTTTCGAGCTTGCCGTCGTGATACCATTGCTGGCCGAGATCGTCGCCGCCGCGAATGTGGGCGATCGCATACGCGAAGCCGCGATCGAGCAGCGACAGCCGCCCGGTCGAGAATCCGGGCGGGATCGCGTGGCCATAGGCGCCATAGGCATACAGGTAGAGCGGCGCCGAGCCGTCCTTCACGAAGTCCTTGGGATAGACGATCGACACCGGCACCTCGGTGCCGTCGCGCGCGGTGATCTTGAGCCGTTCGGTGCGGTATTTGCCCGCGTCATAGCCCGAGGGGATTTCCTGCACCTTGAGCACGGTCATCTCGCCGGTCGCGACGTCGTAATCATAGACGGTGCCCGGCGTGACCATCGATTCATAGCCGAGCCGCAGCACGTCCATCGCATATTCGGGATTGTCGCCGAGGCCGGCGTCATAGCTCGCCTCGGGGAAGACGATGCGCTGCGGCGCGATGGTCGGATCGTAGCGGTGGATTTCGACCTGATCGAGCCCGTCCTCGCGGCCATCGACGATGAAGAAATCGCGGAAGCACGACACGCCGGTCATATAGAAATGCGCGGAGGGGGCGATCCGCTCCCGCCATTCGCCGGGCGCGTCGATCGAGGCGGTGCAGAGCCGCCACATTGGATCGGCATCGTTGGTGTGGATGAACAGCGTGCCGTCATGCTCGTCGACATCATATTCGCGCCCCGGCTGGCGCGCCGAGACGAGCAGCGGCTTAGCCAGCGGATCATGCGCGGGGAGCAGATAGACTTCGCTCGTCACATGATCGCCGGTCGCGATGATGATCCAGTTGCGCGCGCTCGTCTCCGAAATGCCGACGCGGTAGCCTTCGTCGGCCTCGCGGAACAGTTCGATATCGTCGGCAGGATCGGTGCCGAGCCAATGCAGCCGGGCGTTGTCGGTGCGCCATTGCTCGTTGGCGAGGCCGTAGAGGAAGCCTTTGTCGTCGGCGGTCCAGACGATCTCGGACAGCGTGCCCGGGATAACGTCGGGCAGATGCTCGCCGGTTTCGAGGTTCTTGACGCGCAGCTCGAACCGCTCCGAACCGGTGTCGTCGATCGCGTAGGCGAGCAGCTTGCCGTCGTTGCTCACCGACAGCGTGCCGAGCCGGAAATATTCCTTGCCCTGCGCCAGCGCCGGCTCGTCGAGGATGAGCTGGTCGTCGCCGCCCGCGACGGGCTTGCGCCACCATTTGCGATATTCGCCGCCGGTCTCGAACGCGGTCCAGTACAGCCAGTCGCCGTCCTTCTGCGGCACCGAGGATTCGTCCTCCTTGATGCGCGCCTTCATCTCTTCGTAGAGCCGGTCGACCAGCGGGCGGTGCGGCGCCATCATGCTCTCGAAATAGGCGTTTTCCGCCTCAAGATAGGCGAGCACGTCGGGGTCGGTCACCTCGGGATAGCCCGCGTCCTTGAGCCACGCATAGGGGTCTTCGATGGTGATGCCGTGCGTCGTGAAGCTGTGCGGGCGGCGCGCCGCGATCGGCGGCTTGGGTGTCTCGGTCATGTGCGCAGACCTAGGGTGCGGGCGGGCCGGCGGCAATGGCCCCCACGGGAAGCGGGCGAAAGCCCTCGCGTCGCCGTGCGCCCGCGCATACACTATGCGTTTCCGCACGCCATCCGCAGGACCGCTTCATGTCGACCTATTCCGCCCGCCTCGCCGCCCTTCGCGACCAGCTTGCCCGCGACCGGCTCGACGGCTTCGTCGTGCCGCTCACCGACGAGCACATGAGCGAATATGTCGGTGACTATGCGCAGCGGCTCGCCTGGCTGACCGGTTTCCAGGGCTCGGCGGGGACGGCGGTGGTGCTGCCGCAGGAGGCGGCAATCTTCACCGACGGGCGCTACACGCTGCAGGTGCGCGAACAGGTCTCTGCGGAGGACTGGCAGTTCGTGGGCGTGCCGGCGACCAGCGTCGCCGAATGGCTTGGCACGCATGCCGCCGAGGGCGGGCGGATCGGCTATGACCCGTGGCTGCACACCAGCGCCTGGGTCGCCGAGGCGGGCCGCGCGCTCGCCGAGCGTGGCGCCACGCTGGTGCCGGTCGATACCAATCCGGTCGATGCGGTCTGGCCCGATCGCCCCGCGCCCTCCGACGCGCGGCTGGTCGTGCAGGACGACGCGGTCGCCGGGGCATCCTCGGCGGAGAAGCGCGCGGCGATCGCCGACTGGCTCGCCGAGCGCAAGGCCGACGCGGTGGTGCTGAGCGCGCTCGATTCGATCGCCTGGGCGCTCAACGTGCGCGGCCGCGATGTCGAGCACACCCCGGTCGCGCTCGCGTATGCGATCGTCGATGCCGATGGCACCGCCGAGCTGTTCGTCGCCCCCGAGAAGATCGACGATGCGGTGCGCCAGCATCTCGGCAACGCGGTGCGGCTGCGCGACCGCGCCGATTTCGCGGGGACGCTGGCGGGCTTCGCGGGCAAGCGCGTCGCCGCCGATCCCGAGCGGGCGGTGGCGGCGATCTTCGATTCGCTCGCGGCGGGCGGGGCGACCGTGTTGCCGCTGCGCGATCCGGCCGTGCTGGCGAAGGCGATCAAGAACCCGACCGAGATCGCCGGCCACCGCGCGGCATCGGCACGCGACGGGGCGGCGCTGGCGCGGTTCCTGCGCTGGGCTGAGACGGCATTGCCGGCGGGCGGCGAGACCGAGCTTTCGGCGGCGGCGAAGCTACAGGCGTTCCGCGAGGCCACCGGCGTGTGGCTCGACAGTTCGTTCGACACGATCTCGGCGACCGGCGCGCACGGCGCCAGCCCGCATTACAAGGTGACCGAGCAGTCGAACGCGCCGATCACGCCGGGGCAGCTCTACCTCGTCGATTCAGGCGGGCAATATCGCGACGGCACCACCGACGTGACTCGGGTGATCCCGGTCGGCACGCCCACCGAGGAGATGCGCGACCGCTTCACCCGCGTACTGAAAGGCCATATCGCGCTCGCCACCGCGATCTTCCCGCCGGGCACCACCGGCGGCCAGCTCGACGGCTTCGCGCGCCGCCCGCTGTGGGAGGCAGGGCTCGACTACGCGCATGGCACCGGCCACGGCGTCGGCGCCTATCTGTCGGTGCATGAGGGGCCGCAACGGATCGCGCAGCCTTTCTATCCCGGCGGCGGCCCGTCCGAGCCGCTGCGCGCGGGCATGATCCTCTCCAATGAGCCAGGCTATTACAAGGCGGGCGAATACGGCATCCGCATCGAGAACCTGATCCTGGTCGAGCCGCGTGAGATCGCCGGGTGCGAGCAGGCGATGCTCGGCTTCGAGACGCTCACCTTCGTGCCCATCGAGCGCGCGCTGATCGTCGCCGAGATGCTCAGCCCGGCCGAGCGGGCGTGGCTCGATGCCTATCACGCGCGGGTGCTCGCGGTGCTCGCGCCGCAGATGGACGAGGCGGAGCGGGCGTGGCTGGCCGCGAAATGCGCGCCTATCGGCTAGGCACGTCTTCGCGCGGCGCGGGCGCGGCCGATTCGCCGCCCCGCGCGCGCGCCTTGCGGCGGCGCAGATTCTCGCGCAGCGCCGCCGCGAGCCGCTCTTCGCGCGTTTCCTTGCTCTCACTCATCGCATCAGCCTTGACAACGTCGTCCGCCTCGTCTCTTACGCCCGCTCCGCGATAACCGGAAATGCTGCCGTAGCTCAGTGGTAGAGCGCATCCTTGGTAAGGCTGAGGTCGTGAGTTCAATCCTCACCGGCAGCACCATTTCTTGATCCGGTCGTCGCGGATCACGCGAACGCCTTGAAGTCCCGCTTCACCGCCTTCGCGGCGGCGCGCGCGTGATCGCGCAGCCAGTCGGCGTCGCGGCGTGCGGCGTCGGCGCGCACCGCGGCGAGCCGCGCGAGGTCGCCCGCATGGCAGGTCGCGATCTCGCGACCCATCAGCCGCAGCATCTCCGCCGACATCAGCACCGCGCCCGCATCGCTCGCCTCGATCTTGCGGCTGTTGGGGGACAGCCGCCGCACCACCAGCCCAGCATCGACACGGTAATGCGGATCGACCGCGCGCGTTTCGGCATGGGCGATCGTACCGGCGCGGATCGTCGCGTCGGTGCCGGGGCCGAACGCCGCCCACGCCGGGGGCAGGATCGCCTTCACCTCACGCACCACCGGGCCGCCCAGCCAGGTGATCTGCGCGGCGTAGCGCGGCTTGCCGAGGCTGCCGGTGCCGGCGGTACGGGCGAAGATCGGCAAAGCCTCACCGGCATCCGGTGTCACTTGCGCGAACGCCGCCGCCAGCGCCGCATGGAAGCGCGCGGGCGCCGCCGCGCCGGCCGCGCGCGCCTTGGCGCCCGGCGCGAGCTTGCGCCACCATTCGGTGCGCTCGGTCTCGGGCAGCATGATCTCGCGGCGCAGCCAGCGATGTTCGCGCTCGAGGATCAGCGGCCGCGGCTTGGCGAGCCCGGCGCGATAGCCATCCCACACCGCGTCGCAGATATCCTCCGCCGATTCCCCGCCCGCCAGCAGCGCCGACGCGGCGAGGCGGACGATGTCGAGCGGCCACGGCATCACCGCCGCGTCGTCGAAATCGTTCGCGCCCCACACCAGCCGGCCCTCGCCATCGCGCCACGTCCCGAAATTCTCGAGATGCGTGTCGCCGATCGCGAGCACCGGCGCCGCGTCGGCGAGGTCGGGGCGGATCGACAGGATCGTCTCGGCCCAGCGCCAGTAGGTTGCGCGCAGGAAAACGAAGGCGGTCTTCGCCATCTTCGCGCGCTTGCGCACAAGATCCTTCTCGACGACCTCGTAGCCGAGCTGTTCGCGCAGCCAGCCTTCGTAGCCCCGGACCGAATCGTGGATGTCGCTCATCCGCCGATCCTAGGCCCGGCGCGGCGGTTCACGCCATCACGTTGCGCCCACGCGAGACCTTGGCGGTGTGGCCGATGCTCGAGGCGGTCGCATGCGCCTTGATCGTATCGACCATGATCCATTCGTTGGTCGCGCTGTCGGGCGTGAGCGTCAGCGCCATATAGCCGCGCCGGCTGGTATCGCACCATTTGAGTTCGCGGTTGCTCGCAACGAGCGCCGCGGCGACCGTCTTGGGGTCGATGCTCATCTGCGATTCGTAGCCGGGCGAGGTGACGCTGTGCCCGGCGAATTCGACGCCGGCGGCCGTGCCGTCCTGCGCGAGATCATAGGCCCAGGCATTGTGGCTGTCGCCCGAGAGGACGAGCAGATTGGCGCCCATCGTCTGCGCCGAGCGCAGGAATCGCGCCCGCGCCGCCGGATAGCCGCCCCAATTGTCATAGTTGAACGGCAGGCCGAGCTTCGCCGCCGCGATGCCCGCGGTCACATAGGCGCGGGCCCGCGCCGGGCCGGTCGGCGAGACCCAGCTCGCCGCGATCTCGGGCATCACCGTCTGGCCGAGGATCGTGCCGAAGCCGACCACCTGCCAGCGCTGCCCTTGCTTGACCGAACCGCGCATCGCATGCGCCAGCCAGCTTTCCTGCTGCGAGCCCATCATCGTCTTGGCCGGGTCCATCCACGCGCCGTCCCGGAACGCCTTGAGCGCCGCGATCGGATCGGCCTGCGCGAACAGCGGCGCGATATCGGGCTGGCGGGTGCGCGCGAGCAGCCGCGTCTCGGTGCGGAACAGCGTGGCGAGAGCGCCGATGTCATAGGCCTTCCACGGCTCGTCCGAGACCGGCATCCACTCGCGATACGCCTGGATCGACGCGATCTTGCGCAGCGTCCAATCGCCTTCGTTCGCCTGATGGTTCTCGGCGCCGCCCTCCCAGCTATCGTTCGACGATTCGTGATCGTCCCACTGCACGATCATCGGCTGGAGCTGGTGGAGCCGCTGGAGATCGGGGTCGCTGCGATAGCTGGCATAGCGCAGCCGATAGTCGGTGAGGTGGATCAGCTCGCTCGCCGGCTCGGGCACGCGCCCGCCGACCGCCTCGGCCGGGGTCGGATAATGGTTGCGGTCATATTCGTAGAGATAGTCGCCGAGATGGACGACGAGATCGAGATCGTCGCGCGCGGCGGCATGGCCATAAGCGTTGAAATAGCCATAGGGCATGTTCGAGCAGGAGAAGATCGCGGCGCGGAAGCTGCGCACCGGCCCTTCCGGCAGCGTCCGCGTCCGGCCGACGGGTGAGAAGCTGCCGTCGGGCGCGATGAAGCGATAGTGATAGGTCGTGCCGGGCTTCAGCCCGTCGAGCGTGATCTTTGCGGTATGGTCGCGCCACGGCCCGGTGATCTGCGCGCCGCTCGCGATCACGCGCGCGAAGTCGGGCGTCTCGGCGATCTCGGCGCGCAATTCGACCGCGTCGCCGCTCGCGGGCACATAGCGCGTCCAGAGCAGCATCGAATCGGAGGCCGGCTCGCCGCTCGCCACCGCGTGGGTGAAGCCGCGCCCGTTGGTCACGTTCGGCGTCTCCGCGAAGCCCGGCACCGCGAACGCCCCCAGCCCGAGCGAGCCGGTCAGCAGGAAGGAACGACGGTCGAGACGGGGGGTGTGAACGGTCATGGCGGCAAGATCCTTGTGGCGGTGCGCCTGCTGTGCCGCCGGGTTGTTTCGCGGTCGTGACACGCTAGAGCCTCGCGCGATGAAGCTTCCGGTTCGCGGCGTGTCCGCCTGGTCCGCACTGGCCGTCCTCCTCGCGCTGCTCGCGCTGTCGCGGCCGCTCGACCATGACGAAAGCCAATATGTCGCGGCGGCGTGGCTGAGCGCGCGGGGACGGCTGCCGTATCTCGACTATCTCTATCTTCAGGCGCCGCTCCAGCCGCTGCTGTTCGCGCCGCTGGCGGGGATCGCGGGCGCCTGGGCCTGGCCGGCGCTGCGGATCGTCAACGCGCTGCTTGGGGTGATAGCGCTTGCCGGCGTGTACCGGGCGGGCCGGCTCGCGGGGGTGGGCTCGCGCGCCGCGATCACCGCGACGGCGCTGTTCGGCTGCTGCGACATCCTGCTGTTCAGCATCGGCACCGCGCGCAACGACGCTCTGCCGCTCGCGCTGTTCGCCGCCGCGCTGCCCGCGCTGGTGCGTGCGAGCCTGGGCCGCGCGACGCCCGGATCGGCGCTGCTCGCCGGGCTGCTGCTCGCGGGCGCGGCGGCGGCGAAAGTGTCCTATGCGGTGCCTGCGCTCGCTTATGGTGTGCTGGCGCTCGCCGACCGGCGGCACCGGCCGTTCCTGGTCGCGCTCGGGGCGGCGCCGGCGGCGCTGCTGGTCGGCTGGTTCTACCGCGACGATCCGGCTGCGTTCGGCTTCGGTGTGCTCGGCTTCCCGACCCGCGCGCCGGCGGAATATTATGTCGCGGACGGGCGCGCGTGGAAGCTCGGCCCGCTCGCCAAGCTCGTCGACACGCTCAAGTTCCTCGCGCTCGGCCCCGCGCTGGTGGCGATCGTCGCGGTCGCGCGCGAGCGCAGGCGCGACCCGACTCGCTTGCTGCTCGACGCGCTGCTGCTCGCCGCGTTCGTCGCGGCGCTGATGCCCGCGCCGACCTGGCGGCAATATCTCGCGCCGGTGCTGCCGCCGCTGTTCGTGCGCTTCGCGCTGGCGATCGAAGCGCGCCCGCCTGGGCGGATCGCGCGGCGGCTGACCGGTGTGTTCGTGATCGCGGGCGTGGCGCCGAGCCTCATCGCGCTCGCCGGCGCCCGGTCAGGCGTGCCGATGATCGCGGCGATGCGCCAGTCGGCGGCGATCGGCGCGGCGCTCGACCGCGCGGGCGTTGCCGGCCCGGTCGTCACGCTCTCGCCGCAGTTCCTGCCCGGCGCCGGGTATGCGGTCGATCCGCGCTTCGCCGCCGGGCCGTTCTATTTCCGCAGCCATGCGCTGCTCACGCCTGCACAGGAGCCTGCGCTGCACGCGGTGTCGGGCGACCGGCTCGCCGCGCTCGGCAGGCCGGGCGCGATCCTGCTCGGCGGAGAGGGCGCGTGGACCAGCGGCGACGCCGGGCTCGAGCGTCCGCTGGAGACGTGGGCGCGGGCGCACGGCTACCGCGCGCAAGCCGTGCCGGGCGGCCGCTTCCGGCTTTATATCACGCCGCGTTGAGTCGCTTGCCCTCGCGCTTGGCGCGGACCAGGCCCTCGTAATAGGCCATCAGGTCGATCGTATGCTCGCGGTCGCTGCGGACCTTGCCGGCGGCGACATGCGCGGCGCGGCGCAGCAGCTTCTGGTCGCGCGCGAACAGCCGGGCGATCGCCAGCGCCGCCGAGCCGGCGTCGCGCGCGGTGTAGAGTTCGGACGAGCGCGGATCGGCGACTTCGGCGCAGCCGCCGGTATCGGGCACGATCAGCGGCAGGCCCGCCGCCATCGCCTCGGATGCGACCAGCCCGAACGGCTCGGCCTCGGAGCCGTGGATTAGCGCGTCGCAGCTCGCCAGGATCCGCGCCAGCCGCTCGCGGTCATAGACCGGGCGGAACAGGCGGATATGCGGGCTGCCCGCGACGCGCTTCTCGATCTTCTGCGTCTCGACACCCGCGCCGAGCAGGATCAGCCCGACCGGCAGGTCCGCGCCCGCGCGCTCGACCGCGTCGATCACCAGCCGCCAGCGCTTCTCGGGATGGTGCCGCCCGAGCCCGAGCAGCAGATGCCCGTGCGGCGGCAGTCCGCACTGGGCGAGCAAAGCGGCGCGCAGCCGCTCGTCGCGCAGATCGGGCGAGAAATGGCCGATCTCGATGCCGAGCGGCATCGACGCGTCGATCCGCACGCCGCGCGCCTTCAGCCGCTTCTCGAGCGCGGGGCCGTTGGTGACGACCGCGTCGAAATGGTCGAGGAAGCCGGTCATGTACCGGCTGTACCACAGGAACGCGCGCTCGATCCGCTCGACCGGCGCGAGATGCTCGAACCAGCGCAGCGCATAAGCGGCGACATTGTCGTTGTGCATGAAGAAGGTCTTCACCGCATCGCCCTGCCACTTGCCGACCACCCAGGGCGGACGCCACGGCGACGAGGTTTCGACCAGATCGGGCTGGAGCTGGTCGAGCGCATGGGTGATCGGCGCGGGATCCCAGAACAGGCCGTAATTGCGATCGAACGGCAGCCGCCCGGCCTTGATGTAGACCACGCGCCCCCCGCCGGGCCGCTCCTCGATCTCGTTCTTCTGCCCCGGCGCGATCACGATCAGCTCGTGACCGAGATCCGCCATGATCCCCATCTTGCGGTCGATATAGGTGCGAACGCCGCCGCCGGTGGGCGAGTAGAACTCATTGACGTCGACGATCCGCATGCGCGTCAGCTCCCCTTGCTGATCGGGCCGAAGCCGCCCAGTCCGCGGAGATACTGTGCATGGATGTCGGTCGTCACGACACCCTCGGGCACGCTGATCGTCGCCATGTCGAGCTTCGGACGCGCCCGGCCGAGCCGTTCGTTGCTCGGGAAGCCGGCGCCGTCCGACCAGAAGTTGAACTTGTTCTTGCCGTCGCGATTGTGCGTGAACAGCAACGCGTATTTGCCGGGCGTCGGCGCCTTGATGCACATCGAGATCGGGCCGGTCGCCGGGGTGGGCACGCGGACGCGCCGGAAGAACTTGCCTTCCTTGATGAGATCGCGATCGTCCTTGAGGAAATCGGCGTCGTTGGCGGGATAGAGTTCGAGCTTCAGCTCGCCGATCCGGTCCTTCAGGCCGTCGACATTGACGCGAATCGCCGGACCGCCGCCGCCCAGGCATGCGGCGCTGTCGCTGCCGAGCACGCCGGCCTGCGCGGCCGCGGGGGTGCCGCCGATGGCGACGAGGGCGGCGGCGAGCGCCGCCAGGCTACGAACCTGCATGTCTCTTCCTCAGCAGCCCGGACAGGCTGAACAACGCGACCAGCACCACATGGACGACGAGCGTGAGGCCCGCCGTCAATGCGATGAGATTTCTCACCTCGTCACTCTGACCGATCAGTGGAGTGGATAAGGCGAAAAAAAGGTCTTTGTTTGGCACCAGCGGCAGCCGCGACACGATCATGCGAAGCGACGCGAGCAGCAGCCACATGCCGATCGATTCGCTCGGCATGCCGAAATGCCAGGTCAGCGCGATCAGCACCGATCCGGCGATCAGCCGCAGGAAATGCACGCCGAAGATCCACCACAGCGTCCGCCGCGCGAGCGAGAAGACGCGCTTCGAGAAGACCAGGAAGGGCACCGACATGAAGAACACGATCACCGTCGACCAGATCGCGATGCGCTGCTGGTGCGGCGTGAGCAGCCCGAGATAGAGCGACAGCGCGACCACCGTCAGCCCGAAGGTGAAGGCGTTGCCCGCGATCGCGGAGAGGATGCTGACGTCCTTCACCGCGCCGAACGGCGCCGCCACCAGCGTGGTACGCTGCCGCGCCCAGGCGTAGAAATACGCCTCGCCCGAATAATTGAGCATGTCGTTGGCGATTCGCTTCTTCGCCAGCGCGACGAAGCCCTCCGGCGGGATTCGCCATAATTTGCGGAAGATGATGTAATCGCCCGTCACCGACGAGAAATAGAGCATCAGGAAGAATACGTAGAACCACGGGCTGTCGGGCAGCGTCTGCTCCAGCCCGGCGAACCCGGTCGACAGCAATTGCCGCCCGAGCAGCAGCACCATCACCACCGTCACCGCCGCGCCGAGATAGGAAGGCCAGCGGCGCTTGATGGTCTGCATCGGCTCGAGGCCGGCGAGATCGGGGGGAAGGGGAACCGGAGAGTCGGCGGCACGCGCCTGTGCCGCCGCCCCGAAGGGAAATTTGTCCACCTGGGATAGTCCGTAACCGCCCGATCGCGTCGAGCACAGGCGGCGCTTAGCCGGATATCCAGCGATCGGCAAACCTGATCGGATTCCGACGGGATTCAACAATGCTCAAGCCTTTTTCTAGTTCCGCCCTTTTCGCATCGCAACATTTTCCGTATCGGGTGCGAAACTTTTGCGACAATCGGGGGTTAGGAACGTCCTGATGCTCAGCCCGCGCGCCCCGTCCGCCCATGTTCTGACGTATGCGCAGACGTTGAAAGGCGGCGGGGTGGAAGATGCCCTGCTTCGCCTGACAGCGGGCTGGATCGCGCTCGGCAGGCGTGTGACGCTGGTGATCGGCGAAGCCGCCGGTCCGCTCGCCGCCAAGGTGCCGCTCGGCGTCGACGTGATCGAGCTGGGCGATGCTTCGTATCTCGGCATGGCCCGCGTCGCGGAGATCGCGGCGTGGCTCGCGCCGGACCTGATCTTCTGCCCCGGCAACCATTATACCGCCGTCGCCGCGTGGATACGGTTGCGGCTGGGCAGCGCGTGCCCGCCGATCGTCGCCAAGGTCTCGAACGCGCTCGACCGCCGCGATCAGGGCTGGCCGCTCACGCCGGCCTATCGCGTGTGGCTCGGCTGGCACCGCCATTTCGTCGATCATCTCGTCGCGATGACGCCGGCGATGAAGTCCGAAGCGATCCGCACGACCGGGCTGCCTGCGACGAAGCTTAGTGTCATCCCCAATCCGCCGGTGCGGCGCGTCGCGGACGCCCCGCGCTCGCCCGTGCCCGACGGACGGTTTCTGCTCGGTGTCGGGCGGCTCGCCCCGCAGAAGCGCTGGGACCGGCTGATCGCGTCGTTCGCGCGGCTCGCCGATCGCGACATCAGCCTGATGATCCTGGGAGAAGGCGAGGCGCGCGGCGCGCTGGAGGCACAGGTCGCCGCGCTCGGCCTGCGCGAGCGGGTCACGTTGCCCGGCCATGTCGCCGATCCCAGCTTCGCGATCGAACATGCGGAGGCGCTGGCGCTGGTCTCCGATTTCGAGGGCGTGCCCGGCGTGCTGCGCGAGGCGCTCGCGGCGGGCACGCCGGTCGTCGCGACCGATTCGAGCGTGGCGGTGCGCGAAATCATCGCGTCGCCGGCACTCGGCACGGTGGTCGATGCGAACGATCCGGCGGCGCTGGTCGCCGCGCTCGACCATTGGCTCGCCCCCGGCCAGCCGCGCCCCGCGCCGGTGCCGCAACCGGGCGCCGATTCGGCGGCGGCCTATCTCGAGCTGTTCGACGATCTGGTGCTGGCGCGCCGCGCCGGCGTGCCGGCGGCGAACGTCGCCGTACCGGCCTTGCCGGCACTGCCGATCTGCGCGTCGTTCCTGCGCGGTCCGGTTCGCGAGCGCGTCTGAGCGCCGCGTTTCCGTCGCGACGTCCGGTTACGATCAGAGTCTAGGCATCGGCCTCGCCGGCGGCGTCGGCATCCTTGCGCGCGGTGCGCTCCGAATTGCGCTCGAGCGCGACCTTGATCATCGCGGTCATCGGATCGGCGAGTGCGAGCCCGAGCACGCCGAACAGCGTGCCGGTCAGGATCTGCGCCGACAGCGTCAGCGCCGGCGGGAGATCGACCGTCTTGCGCGCGACCATCGGGATGACGACGTAGCCGTCGAACGTCTGGATCACGAAATAGATGATGATCGCGAGCACGCCGGTATGCACGCCGGCGCTGAAGCCGACCGCGACCATCATCAGCCCGCTCACGATCGCGCCGATATTGGGGATGAAGGCGAGCACGCCGGTGATGATGCCCAGCACCAGCGCCATCGGCACGCCCGCGAAGGCGAGCGCGATGCCGGTCATCACGCCTTCCAGCGCCATGCCGAGCAGCCGCCCGGCGAGCAGGCTGCGCATCGTCTTGGCCATCCGTTCGACCGTGATGGCGAATTCGCGGCGCGTGTCGGTCGGCAGCATCCATTGCAGCCCGGCTTCGTAGAGGCGCGGCTCCATCGCGATGAACAGGCCGATCACCATCACCATCACCAGGCTGGTGATCGCGCCGATCGCGGTGCCGACCCACGAGGTGAGCTTCCCGAACGAGCCGAGCGCCTGCTGGATCATGCTGTTGATATCGGCCTTGCCCGGCATCAGCCCGATGCTCGACAGCCACGCCATCAGCCGCATCGCCTGCGCCATCAGCGTGGCGCGCAATTGTTCGAACTGCGCGGCGACCTGCATCCCGGTCAGATAGCCGGTGCCGACGATGAAGATCACGGTCAGCACCACGACGATCACCAGCCGCCACGCGCGCGGGATCGGCAGCACCTTGCCGAGCAGGCGGACGCCGCCATCGAGCATGGCGGCGAAGACCAGTCCGCCGAAGATGATGAGCAAGGGCTGGATCAGCAGCACGACCAGCGCGAGCGTGCCGCCCACGCCGAACCAGACCGCCGCGCGCTTCATCTCCTTGCGGACGAAGGGGTCGCGAAGCTCGTTCGGCCCCGGTTCGGCGGAGATGACCAGCGGTGGGTGGTCGCTCATTGCGGGTTTCGCGCCGGGTGGAGCGAGGTGCCGGCGCGGCCGGCGCGGAACGACTGGCCCCAGGTCAGCGGGTTCCACGTCCCGTCACCGCTCTTCGAGAAGGTGATGAATTCGGCGCGACCGCCGAGATATTCCCACGGCACCGGCCCGCCCAGGCCGAGATCGGGCGCGGCGAGCGGAAAGCGGCTGTCCGAGCTGCGATCGCGATTGTCGCCCATCAGGAAGACGTGATTGGCCGGGATCTTGACGGGGCCGTAATCGTCGCCGCGGCTGTAGCCGAGTTCGACCGTATCGTAATGGCGCCCGTTGGGCAGCGTCTCGGTGACGAGCGGCAGCCGGCAATAGGCCTTGCCGTCCGCGCCGGTCTCGAGCGCGCCCGGATAGACGTCGTCACTGCACTTGGTGTTGGTATCGACCGGAATGCGCGCATAATGGATCGGGCCGCGTTGCAGCGCCACGCCGTTGATGAACACCACGCCACCGCGCACTTGCAAGGTTTCGCCCGGCAGGCCGATCACGCGCTTGATATAATCGGTCTCGGTGCCAGGCGGCGTGACGATGACGACATCGCCGCGCTCCGGCAGGCGGCCGAACAGCCGTCCGTGGATGAAGGGCAGCAGGTGGAAGGTCGGCGAGATGAACGACCAGCCGTAGGGGAATTTGCTCACCACGAGCTGATCGCCGATCTCCAGCCCCGGCAGCATCGATTCCGAGGGGATGTAGAAGGGCTTGGCGATGAAGGTGTGGAAGCCGAGCACCGCGAGGACCAGCCAGACGATGCCGCGTATCTCCGCCCACCAGTCGGTCCGGCGCGCCGGCGCGGGGCGGGCGGTCTCGGCCGGTTCGTGTGCGGGGTCCAACGCTACGTCCTCACTCATGCAGTCAACTTCCTGTACGCGGTACGGCTTCGATGATGACGAACGCCTGCGCCCAGGGGTGATCGTCCGTCAGGGTCAGATGCACCAAGGCGACGTGGCCTTCGGGGGTGATCGCGTCAAGCCTCGCGCGTGCGCCCCCGGTCAGCGCCAGCGTCGGCGCGCCCGAGGGGGCGTTGACGACGCCGATGTCCTTCATGAACACGCCGGCGCGGAAACCCGTTCCCACCGCCTTCGAAAAGGCTTCCTTGGCGGCGAAGCGCTTGGCGAGCGTGCCCGCCTTGGTGAACGGCCGCCGCGCCGCCTTGCGCCGTTCGACCTCGGTGAACACGCGCTGTTCGAAACGCTCGCCGAAACGGTCGAGCGAGTTCTGGATGCGCTCGATATTGCACAGGTCCGAGCCGAGCCCGATGATCATAAAGCCTCGTCGCCCCGGCGCAGGCCGGGGCCGCTGGGCTGTTTGGCGCGCCGGTCGCCCGAAACGCGGCGGCCCCGGCCTGCGCCGGGGCGACGAAACCTGCCGCTCACCGCGCCGCGTCCATCGCGTCGCGCATCCGCCGCACGCTCTCGGCCAGCCCGAGGAAGATCGCCTCGCCGATCAGGAAATGGCCGATGTTGAGCTCGCGCACCTGCGGGATCGCCGCGATCGGCGCGACATTGTCATAGGTCAGCCCGTGCCCGGCATGGACCTCGATCCCATTCTTCGCCGCCAGCGCCGCCGCATCGGCGATCCGCCGCAGTTCCGCGCTCCGGTCCGCGCCCGAAAGCTCGCAATAGCGGCCGGTATGCAGCTCGACGACCGGCGCGCCGAGCCGCACCGCCGCTTCGATCTGCGCCGCCGAAGGTTCGATGAACAAGGACACGCGGATGCCCGCCGCCGACAGGTCGGCGACCAGCGGCGCGAGCTGCGCGAACTGGCCCGCCGCATCCAGCCCGCCCTCGGTGGTGCGCTCCTCGCGCTTTTCCGGGACGATGCACGCGGCATGCGGGCGATGGTTCAGCGCGATGGCGCGCATCTCGTCGGTTGCCGCCATCTCGAAATTGAGCGGGATCGTCAGCCCCGCCGACAGCCGCGCGATGTCGTCGTCGGTGATGTGGCGGCGGTCTTCGCGCAGATGCGCGGTGATGCCGTCCGCACCCGCCTCCGCCGCCAGCAGCGCCGCGCGTACCGGATCGGGATACGCGCCGCCGCGCGCGTTGCGCACCGTCGCGACATGATCGATGTTGACGCCGAGGCGGAGGGCGTTGGTCACTTCCGTCCCCCGTCCGTCCCGAGCGCAGTCGAGGGACAGGCCCGGAGCGCAGGTGCCTCGACTTCGCTCGGCACGAACGGCATGGGGGCGAACCGCATCACGCCGCCGCCCGGCTGCCGGGCTTGATCGCGGGAATCGCCGCCAGCTCGGGCGGCAGCGCGTCGGCGGCGTAGGTCGGCACGTCGATGCGGACCAGCGGGAAGAACGGCACGCCCAGATCGGCGGTCCCGTTCGAGCGGTCGACCAGCGCCGCCGCCGCCACGGTCTCGCCGCCCGCACGGGCGATCGCGGCGATCGCCTCGCGCGAGGAGAGGCCGGTCGTCACCACGTCCTCCATCATCAGCACCTTCGTGCCGGGCGCGAGGCGGAACCCGCGGCGCAGCTCGAACACGCCTTCGGGTCGTTCGAGGAACATCGCCTCGACGCCGAGCGCGCGGCCCATTTCGTGTCCCGCGATCACCCCGCCCATCGCCGGCGAGACCACCGCCTCGATGCTTTCGCGTATGTCCGCTGGCAGGCTGGCGACGAGCGCCTCGGCGAGCCGCGCGCCACGCCTGGGGTCCATCAGCACGCGCGCGCATTGCAGGTAGCGCGGGCTGCGCAGGCCGGACGAGAGGATGAAATGGCCTTCGAGCAGCGCGTCGGCGGCGCGGAATTCGGCCAGGACTTGGTCTTCGGTCATCGCGCTCGCTCGGTCGATTTGGGCTGACGGGGTGCGCCTGATTAGGGGGGCGGCCGGCGCCGCGCAACGCCCGCGACCCGGCGCGCCGCCAAATAAACGCGGCTTCGCGCTTGAGGGCGGCGGATCGCTTGCGTATAGGTCGGAAAAATTTGGGCGTAATCTCGCCCGGCGTCGCAGCAGGACTCGGCGTATTCTACAGGGGCGAGGATACGGGATGCGGATTTTGGGCTTCAAGGGCATCGTACTCGCCGCGGGCCTCGCGCTTGCCGGCCTCGGGCAAGCCGCCGCTGCCCCCGCCGCGCCGGCGGCCGCGCCCGCCGCCGCCACGGCCCCCGCCAAGACCGATCCGATGCTTGCGATGGACGGCGCGCCCGCGATGCTGCCGGTCGCCGGGGTCGGCATGCCGGTCGACGGCCACGTGACGCTCCAGCCGCAGGTGACGCCCAATGGCCGTCGCGCCTTGTGGTTCCACGACGCGATCCTGTTCCCGCTCATCACCATCATCTGCGTGTTCGTGCTGATCCTGCTCGCCTGGGTGGTGGTGCGCTATCGCCGCGCCGCGCAGCCGGTCGCGACCAAGACCTCGCACAACACCGTGCTCGAAGTGCTGTGGACGGGCTTGCCGGTGCTGATCCTGCTCGGCATCGCGCTGCCCTCGATCGGGTTGCTCAACGCGCAGTTCAAGCCCGCGCCCGACAATGCGGTGACGCTCAAGGCGATCGGCAACCAATGGTATTGGTCGTATCAATATCCCGACAATGGCGGGTTCGAGATCACGGCCAACATGCTCAAGGAAAGGAACGAGGTCGGCAAGGGCGAGCGCGCGCGCACCGACGCCGACGGGCCGCGCCTGCTCGCCACCGACAATCGCGTCGTGCTGCCCTACGGCGTGCCGATCCGCCTCATCACCACCTCGAACGACGTGATCCATAGCTGGGGCGTGCCCGCCTTCTGGATCAAGCTCGATGCGGTGCCGGGCCGGCTCAACGAGACGAGCTTCACGATCGAGAAGCCGGGCGTCTATTTCGGCGTCTGCTCCGAACTGTGCGGCGCGCGCCACGGCTATATGCCGATCACCGTCGAGGCGGTGTCGCCGGCGGTGTTCGCGCAGTGGGTGAAGGCGAAGGGCGGCACGATGCCGAGCGCCAAGCCTGCCGCCGCCGTCGCCGCCGCGCAGCCGCTCCCCGAGACCGGCGCCGCGTTCGAAGCGGGCAATTCCACCGCGCCCGCCGACAATGCGACGGCGGAGGCTCCGACAGTCACTCAAGGCGCCACGGCCAACCCTGCCGGCGCCGGCAATGCGGGACAATAAGGCATGACCGACACCGCGCTCCATCCGTCCGCCTTCGAGGCGCATGGCGATCACGGCCACGGCCATGCCGACCATGACGCGCACCATGCGCCCGGCTTCTTCGCGCGTTGGTTCATGTCGACCAACCACAAGGACATCGGCACGTTATATCTGATCTTCGCGATCTGCGCGGGGATCATCGGCGGCGGTATCTCCGGGCTGATGCGCGCCGAACTCGCGCATCCCGGCATCCAGTATCTCACCACCTGGGCGGCGTATCTGCCCGGTGGCGAGCAGGGCCTCGACCATTCGCTGCATCTGTGGAACGTGCTCATCACCGCGCACGGCCTCATCATGGTGTTCTTCATGGTGATGCCGGCGATGATCGGCGGGTTCGGCAACTGGTTCGTGCCGATCATGATCGGCGCGCCCGACATGGCCTTCCCGCGCATGAACAACATCAGCTTCTGGTTGCTGATTCCCTCGTTCGCGCTGCTGCTCGCCTCGCCGTTCTTCGGCGGCGCCGGCACCGGCTGGACGCTCTACGCGCCGCTTTCGACCTATGGCGAGCCGGGGCCGAGCGTCGATATGGCGATCCTGTCGCTGCATCTCGCCGGCGCGTCGTCGATCCTCGGCGCGATCAACTTCATCACCACCATCTTCAACATGCGCGCGCCGGGCATGACGCTCCACAAGATGCCGCTGTTCGTCTGGTCGGTGCTGGTGACCGCCTTCCTGCTGCTGCTCTCGCTGCCGGTGCTCGCCGCGGCGATCACCATGCTGCTGACCGACCGCAATTTCGGCACCACCTTCTTCGATCCGGCCGGCGGCGGTGACCCGATCCTGTACCAGCATCTGTTCTGGTTCTTCGGCCATCCCGAAGTGTACATCATGATCCTGCCGGGGTTCGGCATCGTCAGCCACGTCATCTCGACCTTCTCGAAGAAGCCGATCTTCGGCTATCTCGGCATGGCCTATGCGATGGTGGCGATCGGCGTGGTCGGCTTCGTGGTGTGGGCGCACCATATGTTCACGACTGGCCTCAGCGTGAACACCAAGATGTACTTCACCGCCGCGACGATGGTGATCGCGGTGCCGACCGGCATCAAGATCTTCTCGTGGATCGCGACGATGTGGGGCGGCAGCATGACGTTCAAGACGCCGATGCTGTGGGCGATCGGCTTCATCTTCATGTTCACCGTCGGCGGCGTGACCGGCGTGGTGCTCGCCAACGGCGGCATCGACGATTACATGCAGGACAGCTATTACGTCGTCGCGCACTTCCATTACGTGCTGTCGCTCGGCGCGGTGTTCTCGCTGTTCGCGGGCTTCTATTACTGGTTCCCCAAGATGTCGGGGCGGATGTACAACGAAGCGCTCGGCGTGATCCACTTCGCGATCTTCTTCGTCGGCGTGAACATGCTGTTCTTCCCGATGCACTTTCTGGGCCTCCAGAACATGCAGCGCCGCGTGCCCGATTACACCGATGGCCTCGAATATTGGAACCACTTCGCCACGATCGGCTATATGGTCATGGCGTTCTCGATGATCTTCTTCTTCGTCAACATCATCTGGTCGCTGGTCGCGGGGCGTGCGGCGGGCGACAGCCCGTGGGGCGATGGCGCGACGACGCTCGAATGGACGCTCTCGAGCCCGCCGCCCTACCATCAGTTCGAGACGCTGCCGGTGATCGACGGCGGCGATGGCCACCATTGACCGTGCGTTGACGGAAACGGCCGCGATCGTTTCGGATCGCGGCCTTTCCGCGCCGCGCGCGCGGCTGTATGGCGCGGTCGCATCATGACCGTCACCACCGCGCCTTCACCCGACCTCCCCGCGCACGCGCGCGATTTTCTAGCGCTCACCAAGCCGCGCGTCATGACGCTCGTCGTCTTCACCGGCCTGTGCGGAATGCTCGCCGCGCCGGTGGCGGTCGATCCGGTGATCGGCTTCACCGCGATCCTGTGCATCGCGCTCGGCGCGGGCGCGGCGGGGGCGCTCAACCAATGGTATGAGGCCGATCTCGACGCCAAGATGCGCCGCACCGAGCGCCGCCCGCTTCCGGCCGGGCGGATGGACCGCGAGACCGCGCTCCAGTTCGGCGTCGGGCTCGCGGCCTTCTCGGTGATCCTGATGGGGCTGGCGGTGAACCTCGTCGCCGCCGCGATCCTGACCGTCTCGATCCTGTTCTACGTGCTGATCTATACCGTCTGGCTCAAGCGTCGCACCCCGCAGAACATCGTGATCGGCGGCGCCGCCGGCGCGTTCCCGCCGCTGATCGGCTGGGCGGCGGCGACTGGCGGGGTCGCGCCGCTGCCGCTGCTACTGTTCGCGCTCGTCTTCCTGTGGACGCCGCCGCATTTCTGGGCACTCGCGCTGTTCATGCGTAGCGATTACGGCGCGGCGGGCATCCCGATGCTGCCGGTCGTGGCGGGCGAGCTCGCCACCCGACGGCAGATCGGCCTCTACACGATCCCGATGGCGCTGACCGCGCTCGCGCCCTGGGCGCTGGGGTTGAGCGGTCTGGTCTATGGCGTGGTCGCGCTCGTCACGACCGCAGTGTTCGCCGGCCTCGTCCTCCGCGTCGCGACGCGCACCACCGGGCCGGACGACAAGATGGTGCCCGAAAAGCGCCTGTTCGCCTGGTCGATCCTGTATCTGTTCATCGTGTTCGGCGCGGTCGTCGCCGATGCGTGGCTGCGCTGATGGGCAAGCGCGACGATGAAATCCGTGCGCGGCAGAGGTCGCGCGCGCTCGTGCTGGGGCTGATCCTCGGGGCGTTCGTGGTGCTGGTGTTCGCGATCACCATCGCCAAGATCAAGGCGGGGATGGCGCATTGACCCGCAACACCCGCACGGCCTTGCTCGCCCTGCTGGGTGTATGCTTCATGACCGGCCTCGGCTGGGCGAGCGTGCCGCTGTACCGGATGTTCTGCCAGGCGACCGGGCTCAATGGCACGACGCAGCGCGCCAAGGTCGCGCCCGGCGCGGTCGACCACAAGATCCGCGTCGATTTCGACGCCAATGTCGCGCCGCACATGGGCTGGAAGTTCATGCCGGAATCGCCGAGCGACACGGTCGACGTCGGCGCGCGCGACATGGCGTTCTTCACCGCCACCAACACGACCGACCACACCATCACCGGCAGCGCGACGTTCAATGTCACGCCCTATCAGGTCGGCAAATATTTCACCAAGATCCAGTGCTTCTGTTTCACCCAGCAGACCTTGAAGCCGGGCGAGACCGCGCGCATGCCGGTGATCTTCTTCGTCGATCCCAAAATCCTCGCCGATCCCGACGCGAACGACGTCCAGACGATCACGCTCAGTTACACATTTTACCCGGTGGATTCCGCGAAGACCAAGAGCTAGGGTGATACCAAACCGATAAACGGGGACGAGAGAGATGGCCGGCGCGAAGAACCACGCATATCATATCCTGCCGCCCGACATCGCGCCGATCATGGGCGCCTTCGCGGGCGGGGTGATGGCGGTCGGCGGCATCATGTGGATGCATTCGGCGGCTTACGGCGGCGCGGTGTTCTTCCTCGGCGTCGCGCTTGTGATCGCCACGATGTTCCTGTGGTGGAGCAAGGTCATCACCGAGGCGCATGCCGGTGACCATACCCCGGTCGTCCAGCTCCACCTGCGCTACGGCATGGTGCTGTTCATCGCCTCCGAAGTGATGTTCTTCGTCGGCTGGTTCTGGGCGTTCTTCGATTTCTCGCTGTTCCCGCGCCCGTTGATCTACGACGCGGCGAGCCACACCGTCAGCCTCGCCACCGATGCCGCCGCCGCGCAGGCGGTGTGGCCGCCCAAGGGGATGGAGGTGATCGACGCCTTCCGCTTCCCGCTGCTCAACACGCTGATCCTGCTGCTGTCGGGCACGACGCTCACTTGGTCGCACCATGCGCTGATCCACAACCAGCGCGGCGGCGCGCTCAAAGGGCTGTGGGGCCTGATCGGCGTCGGCGAGAATGACAGCGTCAAGAAGGGGCTATGGCTGACGATCGTGCTCGGTATCCTCTTCAGCTCGATCCAGGCGTATGAATATTCGGAGGCGCCGTTCCCGTTCAAGGGGATCAACTACACCTCGTCCTTTTTCATGGCGACCGGGTTCCACGGCTTCCATGTCATCATCGGCACGATCTTCCTGATCGTGAACCTGGTGCGCGTCTATCGTGGTGACTTCACCCCCCGCCAGCATTTCGGCTTCGAGGCGGCGGCATGGTACTGGCATTTCGTCGACGTGGTGTGGCTCTTCCTGTTCGCCGCCATCTATGTGTGGGGCGGTTGGGGCGCGCCGGTCCACGCGGGATGAGCGCGGGCCGGTGACGGCTCCCGATCCGGTGACGCCGTCCGCGCCGCCGCTCGTCGCGGCGTCGCTCAAGGGGTTGTGCCCGCGCTGTGGTTCTCCGACCCTGTTCCGCGGCTGGATCGCCTTCGCCGACCGGTGCCGGGTGTGCGGGCTCGATATCGCCGCCTTCAACGTCGGTGACGGGCCGGCCGCGTTCCTGATCCTGATCCTCGGCGCGCTCGTCGTCGGGCTGGCGATCGCGCTGCAACTCGCGCTCGCGCCGCCGTTCTGGGTACAGGCGCTGGTGTGGATTCCGGTCACGCTCGCCGGGACGGTCTGGTCGCTGCGGATCAGCAAAGCGGCGTTGCTCGTCAGCGAATATCGCAACGCCGCGCGCGAGGAGCGGACCGAGCCGTGAGGCGGCGCGTGCCCGTGCTCGCCACCACGCTCGTCGCGCTCGCGATCGCGGCGATGATCGCGCTCGGCGTGTGGCAGCTCCAGCGTAGGGCGGAGAAGGCGGCGCTGCTCGCGCGGCTTGCGGCGAACCGCGACCTGCCGCCGATCGCCTTCCCGCGCGTGCCGATCGGCGACGATCTGCTCTTCAGGCGCGCGGAGGCGTTCTGCCTGCGCCCGGTCGGCTGGCGCGCCGAGGGCGGGCATGACGCGCTGGGCAAGCCCGGCTGGCGCCAGATCGCGCAATGCCGTACCGGCGCCGAAGGGCCGGGCTTCGCGGTGCAGATCGGCGTCGCCGGCGCCCCCAACGCCAAGCCGGCATGGGGCGGCGGCGCGGTGCGCGGCTATCTCGCTCACGCCCCCGATCACCAGCCGCTGATCGCCGGGCTGTTCGGCCACGCGCCCAAGCCGCTGATGCTGGTCGCCGATCCGCCACTCGCCGGGCTGGCGGCGAACCCGCCGGCCGATCTGTCGTCGGTGCCGAACAACCACCTCGCCTATGCGGTGCAGTGGTTCGTGTTCGCGGGCGTGGCGGCGGTGATCTATGGGCTGGCGTTGCGTAAGCGCGGCAGGTCGTGACTCTCCGTCCGTTCGTCCTGAGCGAAGTCGAGGGACCGTCTCACGCGCATGTGCCTCGACTGCGCTCGGCACGAACGGAGGGATAGGCCGGCTTTCGGACGCGCGCGTCGCCAACGGCAGGTTGCGATCACCCGCGCGCACCGCTAACCCGGCCGGCCTATGCGCTACATCAGCACGCGCGGGGATGCGCCCGCCCTCGATTTCGAACAGGTCACGCTCGCCGGGCTCGCCAGCGACGGCGGCCTGTATCTGCCGGACGCCTGGCCGAGCCTTTCGGCCGAGGAGATCGGCGCGCTGCGCGGCGCATCCTATGTCGATACCGCCGTCGCGGTGATGGCGCCGTTCGTCGAGGGCACGCTCTCGCGCGAAGATCTGCGGACGCTGTGCGAGCAAGCCTATGGCCGCTTCGCCCACGCCGCCGTCACCCCGCTCGTTCAGCTCGATCACCAGCATTGGCTGCTCGAACTGTTCCACGGCCCGACGCTCGCGTTCAAGGATGTCGCGCTGCAATTGCTCGGGCTGCTGTTCGAGCGATTCCTCAGCGGTTCGCAACACCACGTCACCGTGGTCGGCGCGACTTCGGGCGATACCGGCTCGGCGGCGATCGACGCGCTCGCCGGCCGCGCCGGCGTCGACATCTTCATGCTCCACCCCAAGGGCCGCGTGTCCGAGGTGCAGCGCCGCCAGATGACGACGGTGCTCGCCCCCAACGTCCACAATCTCGCGCTGGAGAATGCCAGTTTCGACGATTGTCAGGCGCTGGTGAAGGCGATGTTCAACGATCCCGGCTTCTCGGGGAAGTTCGCGCTGTCGGCGGTCAATTCGATCAACTGGGCGCGGCTGATGGCGCAGGTGGTCTATTATTTCTACGCCGCCGTCCGGCTCGGCGCGCCCGAGCGCGCGGTCGCCTTCTCGGTGCCGACCGGGAATTTCGGCGACGTGTTCGCGGGCTATGTCGCTGCCAAGATGGGGCTGCCGGTCGCCAGGCTGATCGTCGCGACCAACGTCAACGACATCCTCCACCGCGCGCTCAGCGCCGGCGATTACTCGCAAGGCACCGTCGTGCCGACGCCGAGCCCGTCGATGGACATTCAGGTGTCGAGCAATTTCGAGCGGCTGCTGTTCGATCTCGGCGGCCGCGACGGCCCCGCGCTCGCCGCGCAGATGCGCGGCTTCGAAGCGACCAAGGCGATGCGGCTCACCAATGCGCAGGCCGAGGGCGCTTCGGCGCTGTTCGCCAGCGACCGGGTCGATCTCGACGACATGGCGCTGGCGATGCGCTGGGCGAACGAGGATGCTGGCCAGGTGATCGACCCGCACACCGCGATCGGCCTCGCCGCCGCGCGCCGCGCCGCGCTGCCGGCGGACGTGCCGGTGGTGACGCTCGCGACCGCGCATCCCGCCAAGTTCGGTGACGCGGTCGAACGCGCCACCGGCATCCGCCCGAGCCTGCCCGCGCGCGTCGGCGATCTGTTCGACCGCGAGGAACGCTATGCGACGCTGCCCGGTACGTTCGCGGCGGTGACGGCGTATATCGCCGAACGCGCGGTGGCGCGGTGAAGGCTGCGGCCTTCTTTCTCCCCTCCCTTGAACAAGGGAGGGGTCGGGGGTGGGTTGGCCTGAGGCTGTCGATGCGTTTCCCCGAAACCTACCCACCCCTAACCCCTCCCTTCCAGGGAGGGGAATAGTGCAACTCCAAACCCTCATCGCCGAGCCGTGGGCCGATTATGGCCTCGTCGACTCGGGCCACGGCCGCAAGCTCGAACGTTACGGCCGCTTCCGCTTCATCCGCCCCGAAGCGCAGGCGATGTGGGCGCCCGCATCCGAGTCCTGGGAAGCCGATGGCGATTTCATCGGCGCATCGGACGAGGAGGGCGGCGGGCGCTGGCATCTGTCGCGCGACGTGCCGCGCGGCGGGTGGCACGTGCGCTGGGAAGAGCTGCTGTTCACCGCGCAGAACACGCCGTTCCGCCATCTCGCGTTCTTCCCGGACATGGCGCCGCAATGGACGTGGATGCGCGGCGCGGTCGCCGAGGGCGATTCCGTGCTCAACCTGTTCGGCTATACCGGCGTCGGCACGCTCGCGCTGGCGGCGAAAGGTGCGGCGATGACGCATGTCGATGCCTCGAAGAAATCGGTCGAGGCGGGCAAGGCCAACGCGTTCCTGTCGGATCTCGCCGATCGCCCGATCCGCTGGATGGTCGATGATGCCGCCAAGTTCGCCGCGCGCGAGGTTCGGCGCGGCAAGCGCTACGACGGCATCTTCCTCGATCCGCCCAAGTTCGGGCGCGGCCCCGATGGCGAGGTGTGGCGGCTCGAAGAGGGGCTGCCCGGCCTGATCGCCGACTGCCGCCGGCTGCTCGATGCCGACAGCAAGTTCCTGGTGCTGACCGTCTATGCGGTGCGGATGTCGGCGCTCGCGATTGGCGAGGTGTTGAAACAGGCGCTTGGCGATCTCGGCGGCACGGTCGAAGTCGGCGAGATGGCGGTCCGCGAGGAAGCGCGCGGCTTGCTGCTGCCGACCGCGATCTTCGCACGCTGGCGGCGGTGATCGTCGCCCCGGCCCGCGCCGGGGCGACGTCGATTACTCCATCGCCACCCGCATCGCCGCGCCCGCGACGAACGGCGCGCCCGCGACCAGCACGAGGCTGACCGCACCGAGCAGTTTCAGCGCGCCCGCGCCGCCCTCGAGCGCGCCCGCGCCGAAGATCAGCAGCGGCACCGCGAGCGGCAGCATCAGCAGCCCGGCGAGCGCGCCCGCGCCGCGCATCCCCGCGATCAGCGCCGACGTGGCGAGCGCCAGCGCGGCGAGGCCGGGGGTGCCGATCAGCAGCCCGAGTTCGACCCGGCCGAGCGTCGCCGCCGGCAGCCCGAGCAGCCCGGCCGCGACCACCGCCGCCAGCATCAGCGGCGGCGCGAAGCTCAGCCAATGCGCGAGCATCTTGGCCGCCGCGACACCCGCCATCGAAAAGCCGCGCACGCCGAGCTGATCGAACACCCCGCTCTCGGCATCGGGGCCGATCAGCCGCTCGACCGGCAGCAGCGCCGCGAGCAACGCCGCCGCCCAGATCACGCCGCCACCAATCCGCGCGAGCAGGACGATATCGGGGCCGACCGCGAACGGAAACAGGATCGCGACGAGCAGGAAGAACGCGACCGGGTTGACGATGCCGCCCCCGGCCCAGGCAAGCCGCAGGTCGCGCGCGATGAGGCGGCCGATGCCGTTCACAGCGCGATCCGGTGCGCGCCCGGTAGCGTCACGTCGGTATGCGTCGCCACGACCGCGATGCCGCCGCGCGCGCGGTGATCGGCGACCAGCGCTTCGAGCGTGCTGACGCTCGCGGTGTCGAGGCCGTTGGCGGGCTCGTCGAGCAGCCAGAGCGGCGCGCGGCTCGCCACCACGCGCGCGAGCGCGGCGCGGCGGCGCTGGCCGGTCGAGAGCAGCCGCACCGGGACGGACGCCAGCGCGGCCAGCCCGGTCGCGGCGAGCGCGGCGGCGACCCGGTCTTTCGGGGCGGGCACAGGGTCGAGCGCCGCCCAGAAGCGCAGCGCGGCCGCGAGCGTTTGCCCGGGATCGAGCGCGGCGGCTTCCGCCATCACCGCACAGCGCGGCGCCTCGACAAGCCCTTCGGCCGGGGCGAGCAGCCCGGCCGCGATCCGCAACAGGCTCGATTTGCCCACGCCGTTCGGCCCGGTCACCAGCGCGGCGTCGCCGGGCGCGAGGATGAAGCTCAGTCGTTCGAACAGCGTGCGGCCGCCGCGCGCGCCGGTGACGCCATGAAAGGCGAGGCGGGGCGGTTGATCGGGGTCGGCCATCGGCTATGCCTTAGGCGAGAAGGCGCGCTCTGCGCCAGCCAAGAGGATGCACGCGATGGTGGAGCAACTGAACGATATCGAGCGCGCCGATGCGCTCGATGAACTCGACGAATGGGATTATGACGAGGCGCGCGACGCGATCACGCGCACCTTCACCTTCGCGGATTTCTCGGCGGCGTTCGGCTTCATGGCGCGCGTCGCGTTGCTCGCCGAGAAGGCCGATCACCATCCCGAATGGAGCAACGTCTGGAACCGGGTCGATATCCTGCTGACCACGCATGATGCGGGCGGGCTGTCGCACCGCGACATCGATCTCGCCCGGTCGATCGAGGCGTTGTTGGTGTAGATCCGCGGCGGCGTCAGGACGTTCGCACTGAGCGTGTCGCCGGGCGTCAGAGCAGCCCGGCGATCCGGAAATGGCCAAGCAGCAACAGGCTGGTCAGCACGAACGAGACGACGGCGAAGGTGATCGGCCGGGCCATCGCGGCCTCCCTGGCGTCCCCGATCATGCGATCGGGGCGACCGAGACGGCGGTGCTGACGAGCACGACGGTGAGAAGCAGCGCGCCGACGAGCGAGGTGGCGACTTGCTGAAGCGATTCGAAACGAGCGTTCATGGTGATAGTCCCTTTTCAGCGGTGCGCCGGACCATCCGGCGACCGATGCCAGGGACTTTGCAGAGAGCGTGCCAGAGTTGAAAAACCTCGCTCCTACAAAGAGATGGGCGATTTCTCCTGGTGAGGCTCGCATATGGCGCCGGCACGAAGCACCAAATTCTGGCGGAAAATCCTAACCCGCCGCGCGCGGCCAAGGTGCCCGCGCAAAAAACGGACCGCGTGGGCCGAGGCTCTGGCGGATCGTGCCCGGCGGGGCTAGGCCGAACCCATGCGTGTCTCCGCCGCCGATCTCGATCTCGCCACAGCCCTCGCCGAAGCGGCGGGTGCGGCGATCCGCCCCTATTATCGCCAGTCCGCCGGGCTGGAGGCGAAGGACGACGCCTCGCCCGTCACGCTCGCCGACCGCGCGGCGGAAGCGGCGATGCGCGCGCTGATCGAGCAGCGCTTCCCCGACGATGCGATCATCGGCGAGGAATATGGCGTCCGTGAGGGGACCAGCGGGCGCGCCTGGGTGCTCGATCCGATCGACGGCACGCGCGCGTTCATCTCGGGACGGCCGATCTTCGGCACGCTGATCGCGCTGGTCGCAGAGGGCTGGCCGGTGCTCGGCGTGCTCGACCAACCGATCCTCAAGGAGCGCTGGGTCGGCACGATCGGCCGCCCCACGCTGTTCAACGGCCAGCCGGCGACGACGCGGCGCTGCCCCGATCTGGCGGCGGCGCTGCTCGGCACCACCTCGCCCGCGCTGTTCGACGACCGCCAGTTGCACGCGTTCGAGCATCTCGACGGCGCGGTGATGAGCACGGTGCTGGGCGGCGATTGCTACAATTACGGGTGCGTGGCGAGCGGCTGGCTCGACATCGTCGTCGAGGCGGGGCTCAAGCTGCACGATTTCGCCGCGCTCGTGCCGATCGTCGAGGGCGCGGGCGGGCGGATGTGCGACTGGCAGGGCGATCCGCTCACCGCCGACAGCATCGGCGAGGTGATCGCGGCGGGCGACCCCGCGCGGATCGAGGAAATCCTCGAAACGATGGCCTGCCGGGGGCATTGAGAAGCGTTTACCCAAACCGTTCGTGCTGAGCGCAGTCGAAGCACGTGTCTCAAAAGCCGCGGCTGTGGCACGTCCTTCGACTGCGCTCAGGACGAACGGGCGGGATACAGGGTAAACCATCCCCGTTCGGGCTGAGCGAAGTCGAAGCCCGGGGCCTGGGGCATGCGCCTCTATTCCCGAGCGTCAGAAGATCCCCAGGAACTTCTTACGCTGCGCGCGCTTCTCGCCCGGTGCCGCCTTGCCGCTCTCGGACTTCGCCGTTGTGCCATTGCCGACATCGTCGCGCGGCTTGCCGCTGGCGGTGCGCTGTGCCGCGGCCGGCGCGCCCGCCAGCACCGGCCCGCACTTCGCGCCCTTGGCGTCGCCCACATCGACGAACGCCAGCACCGCCGCGAGCGGCGTGCCGACCACGCCCAGCCCGATCCCCGCACCGGCGCGCGCGATCAGATCGCCGCTGATCGGGTTGATCGCCGGCTTGGCGAAGCTACCCTGGATGCCGACCGGCGACTGGCCTGAGAACAGGCTGAACTTCTTGCCGTCGGCGCGGAACGCCATGTCGATGGCCTCGTTGCGGAAGCTGAAGCCGCCGCGGCCGAGCATGACGTTCTTGGTCGTGTCGATCAGGATCGGGTCCGCCGCCGCGACGCCGTTCCGAACCGTGAAGCCGATCAGCCCGCAGTTGATATGGACCGGCTCCTTGAGTTTGCCCTGGAACATCTTCTGCGCGAACGTGCCGATGTCGAGTTCGGCGATCTGCACGTTGCGCGTCCAGAACGTGCCCTCGGGCATGATGAAGGCGATGCGCCCGCGCGCGTTCGACAGCGAATCGTGCAGGGTATCGCCGACCCCGGCGAGCTGGATGCGGCCCTTGACCACGCCGGTCGTCCCCGCCTCGGCCACGCCATAGCCGGCGAGCAGCTTGCCCATCGGCGTCGGCGCGAGGCGGATGTCGTAATCGGTGTGCATCGGCGCGCGGCGCTCGTCCATCACGATGTCGGCGGCGACATTGCCGCGCGCCATCGAGAAGGTGAGCGGCGACAGCTTGAGCAGCCGATCGACCAGCGAGACGGTGAGGTCGATGTGCGAGATCGGCACGTTGCGCGATCGCACCACGCCGACGGTCCAATGCGCGTCGGCATCGAAATTCCGAATCGCATCGACGCGCAGATTGGCGTCGGGCAGCACGCGCGCCGGCGCCGCGCCGGTCTCGGCGGCGGCGGCGACCGCGCCCTTGGCGGCGACGGTATCGGGGTTGTAGCCGATGAACGGCGCGGCATCGACGATGTCGAGCGAGCGTGTCGTCAGCGCTGCGTCGATCTTGAGCCGCGGCTTGATGTTGCGGATCGTGAAGCGGCCCGACAGGTCGCTCGCGCCGAACCGACCGACCATGTGCGTGAAGGCATATTCCTCGCCGGTCTTCACCAGTTGCGCGCGCGCGGTGTAGGTGCGCGTGCGCGGGATGACGACGCCGATGATGCCGAGCAGTTCGGCGGCGTTGCGCCCGCGCGCCTTCACGTCGAGCGGTACGCCCTCGATATCGGTCAGGCCCGGCAGCGTGCCCGAGACGTCGATCACGTTATGCGCCGCGTTGGCGGTCAATCGCAGTTCGTTCTTGCCGCGTCGGACGGTGTCGTTGGGCGAGAGCAGCGCGCCTGACAGCGTGAAGGGCGTGTCGCGCACCACGCCGGTGCCGGTGAAGCGGATCGATTGCGTGATGCTGGTGCCGCGCGACCGGATCGGCTCGAACGACAGATCGGCGGTCAGCCGCATGCGCGGATCGCGGTAGCGCAAGCGGGTCTGCGCGACGAGCGCGCGCTGGACGATCGGCAGCACGAGCGGCTTGGCGTCGGTCTTCTTCTCGCCGAACGTCCAGCTGTTGCGGGTATGCGACGCATCCCATTCGAGATCGATCGCGCCCTGGGTGAGATCGAGGAAGTGCAGCCGCTTGCGTCCCCAGATCAGCGACAGCGGCGCGATGCGCGTGTCGATCCGGCCCGCCTCGAACAGATCGGGGCGTGTCGCCCATTTAGGGTTGGAGATGCGCATCCCCTCGGCGAGGAACTTGATCGTGAAGGGGTCGAAATAGAGCTGGAAGTCGCCGCGCACCGTCACGTCGCGCTCGATCAGCCCGGCGGTGATCCGCTCGAATGGATGTTTGAGGAAGCGGCCCTTGGTGATGTACAACACCAGCCAGACGAGGAAGATCGCGGCCAGGACGCCGATCACGATGTTGCGTGCGATCCGCCAGCCGCGCCCGAGCCGCCGCCGGGGCGGGCGGGGGGCGGAATCGTCGAGGGCAGACGGCGTGCGGACGGCGCTTTCCATGGTGTGACAAACCCGCGGTCGCATAAAGCGGTTCCGGCGGTTGCATTTGGCCCCGCGAATCGCTAAGCGCCCCGCTTCCCGCGAGTAAGAGGAACTGCCCGGCCGGTATGGGCTGCCGTGGCCGTTCATAGATCGTCGCGAACATGAAAGGACGAAAATGCCCAAACTCAAGACCAAGAGCGGCGTGAAGAAGCGCTTCAAGCTCACCGCCACCGGCCTGTTGAAGCACGGCGTCGCCGGCAAGCGCCACCGCCTGTTGCACCACAACGGCAAGTACATCCGCCAGAACCGCGGCACCAAGGTTCTCGCCAAGGCAGACACCGCCGCGGTGAAGGCCTGGGCGCCTTACGGCCTGCGTTGAGCGGAAGGATATAGATAGATGGCACGCGTAAAACGGGGTGTAACCACCCGCGCCAAGCACAATCGGATTCTCGATCAGGCGAAGGGCTATTACGGCCGTCGCAAGAACACGATCCGCATCGCCCGTCAGGCGGTCGAAAAGGCCGGCCAGTATGCGTATCGCGACCGCAAGGTTAAGAAGCGCAACTTCCGCGCGCTATGGATTCAGCGCATCAACGCCGCCGTGCGCGTCGAGGGGCTGACCTATGCCACCTTCATGCACGGCCTGAAGCTCGCCGGCGTCGAACTGGACCGGAAGGTTCTGGCCGACATCGCGATGCACGAAGGTGCTGCGTTTAGCGCGATCATCGCGCAGGCGAAGGCGGCTCTGCCCCAGGCCGCCTGAGGCGACCTGTCGCGAGACGAGACACGGGGCGTCGGTGGCAACACCGGCGCCCTTTTCGTATCTGGAGTCCGCCCTCTCACTCCGTTCGTGCTGAGCGAAGTCGAAGCACGTGCCCCACACGCTTCGGCCCGGACACGCCCTTCGACTTCGCTCAGGGCGAACGGGTTGGGGGATCGCAACCTTCTAGGAACCCGTCATGGCGCTGAACACCTGGTGGCTCTACGTCACCGTCGTCTTCCTGATCGCCGGCACGCCCGGCCCCAACATGCTGCACGTGATGGTGCAGAGCATCCAGCACGGCCCGCGCCGCACGATGGCGTCGATGGCGGGGCTGATGAGCGCAGTGCTGCTGTGCCTGCTCGCTTCGGCGGCGGGGCTGGGGGCGCTGCTCAAGGCGTCGCCGGTGCTCTATACGGCGATCCGCTATGTCGGCGTGGCGTATCTCGTGTGGCTCGGCATCAAGGCGTGGCGCGCGCCCGTCGGCAGCGCGCAAGACGGCGAGGCGACGCCGCAGCGTTCGCTCCGCGCGCTGTACCTGACCGGGCTCGGCACCGGCCTCTCCAACCCCAAGCTGATCGTGTTCGCTGCCGCGCTGTTCCCGCAGTTTCTCGATCTGCATCGCCCGTTTCTGCCGCAGCTCGGCATTCTCGTCGCCAGCTTCGTGGCGATCGAGGGCGGTTGGTATTGCGTCTATGCGCTGGGCGGGCGGTCGCTCGCGGCGTGGCTGGCGCCCGCCAACCGGCGGCGGCTGTTCAACCGCGCCTCCGGGCTGATCTTCATCGGTTTCGGCGCGGCGCTGCTCGGCAGCCGCGTCTGACCGCTTGACCTGAGCCGCGCGCTCGGCTTCGTGCGCCCGCGTACAAGGAATCCAACATGGCTGATCTCGACCACCTCCAGACCGACCTGACCGCGCGGATCGCCGCCGCCGACAGTCTCGACGCGCTCGACGCCGTCCGCGTCGCCGCGCTCGGCAAGCAGGGCGCGGTGACGGCGCTGCTCAAGACGCTCGGTGGCATGTCGCCCGACGAGCGCCAGCAGCAAGGTCCGCGCATTCAGGCGCTGCGCGAAACCGTCACGACCGCGATCGCCGACCGCAAGGCCGCGCTCGACCGCGCCGAACTCGACGCGAAGCTCGCGCGCGAGACGCTCGACATGACGCTCCCCGCCGAGGCCGCGCCGGTCGGCAGCATCCATCCGGTCAGCCAGGTGATGGACGAACTCGCCGAAATCTTCGCCGATCTCGGCTTCGCGGTCGCGACCGGCCCCGAGATCGAGACGCAATGGTATAATTTCACCGCGCTCAACATGCCCGAGACGCATCCGGCGCGCGCGATGCACGATACCTTCTACCTCAACGCGAAGGATGGCGAGGAAGCGCGCGTGCTGCGCACGCATACCTCGCCGGTGCAAATCCGCGCGATGCAGGCGGCGGGCGGCACTAAGCCGGTCCGCATCATCGCGCCGGGCCGCACCTATCGCAGCGACAGCGACGCCACGCACACGCCGATGTTCCATCAGGTCGAGGGGCTGGTGATCGACAAGGGCATCACGCTCGGCCATCTCAAATGGACGCTGGAGACGTTCCTCAAGGCGTTCTTCGAGCGCGACGACATCGTGCTGCGGCTGCGCCCGAGCTACTTCCCCTTCACCGAGCCTTCGGCGGAAGTCGATGTCGGCTTCTCGGTGGTGAACGGCAAGCGCGTGATCGGTGGCAGCGACGGCTGGATGGAAGTCCTTGGTAGCGGGATGGTCCACCGTTCGGTCATCGCGGCGGGCGGCTATGATCCCGACGCATGGCAGGGTTTTGCGTTCGGCTGCGGGATCGACCGGCTGGCGATGCTCAAGTACGGTATGGACGATCTGCGCGCCTTCTTCGACGGCGACGCGCGCTGGCTCAAACATTACGGCTTTTCCGCGCTCGACGTGCCGACCCTGAGCGGCGGGGTGGGGGCGTGACCCTCGTTGATCGTCACCCCAGCGCAAGCTGGGGTCTCCCCGTGGCGGACCTCACCGCCACCCTACAGAAAGACCCCAGCGTGCGCTGGGGTGACGGACGGATCGCATGAAATTCACCCTCTCCTGGCTCCACGACCATCTCGACACCAGCGCGTCGCTGGACGAGATCACCGACACGCTCACCCGCATCGGCCTCGAGGTCGAGAGCGTCGAGAACCCCGGCGCCAAGCTCGCCCCGTTCCGCGTGGCGAAGGTGCTCACCGCCGAGCGCCACCCGCAGGCGGACAAGCTGCAAGTCCTGTCGGTCGATGCCGGCGAGGGCCCGATGCAGGTCGTCTGCGGCGCGCCCAACGCGCGCGCCGGCCTGGTCGGCGTGTTCGGCATGCCCGGCGCGACCGTCCCCGCCAACGGTATGGTGCTCAAGGTCGCGGAGATTCGCGGCGTCGTCTCGAATGGCATGATGTGCTCGACGCGCGAACTCGAACTCGGCGACGATCACGACGGCATCATCGAACTGCCCGCCGACGCGCCGGTCGGCACCGCTTATCCCGACTATACCGGCCTCAACGATCCGGTGATCGACGTCGCGATCACGCCCAACAAGCAGGACTGCATGGGCGTGCGCGGCATCGCCCGCGATCTCGCCGCCGCCGGGTTGGGGCGGTTGAAGCCGCTGGTCGTGCCGGGCAGCACGGTCACCCCGGCGCCGGTCGCGGGCGAGGGCGCGGGACCGGATATCCGCATCGAGGATACGGTCGGCTGCCCCGCCTTCTACGGCCAGACCGTCGCTGGCGTCAGCAACGGCGCCGCGCCCGAATGGATGGCGCGCCGCCTCAAGGCGATCGGGCAGAAGCCGATCTCGGCTTTGGTCGATATCACCAACTATGTGTCGTTCGATCTTGGCCGGCCCTTGCACGTCTATGATTGTGCGAAGCTGTCGGGCGGGCTCGTCGCGCGCAAGGCCACGCCCGGCGAGCAGGTGCTTGCGCTCAACGGCAAGACCTATACGCTCGACGAGAGCATGACCGTCATCGCCGACGACGCGCAGGCGCTCGGCATCGCCGGCATCATCGGCGGCGAATCGTCGGGGTGCAGCGATGCGACCACCGATGTGCTGATCGAATGCGCCTATTTCGATCCCGAGACCATCGCCCGCACTGGGCAGAAGCTCAGCGTCACCAGCGATGCGCGCCAGCGGTTCGAACGCGGCGTCGATCCCGCCTTCGTCGAGGACGGCCTCGCCATCGCGACCGCGCTGGTGCTGGACCTGTGCGGCGGCACGCCCGGCGGCATCACCCGCGCCGGCGAGCCGCCGGTGCCCGCGACCGTGATCGCCTATGATCCGGCGCGCGCGGAGACGCTCGGCGGCCTCGCGGTCGCGCCCGAGCGTCAGCAGGCGATCCTCGAAAGCCTTGGCTTCACCGTGTCGGCGGACTGGCACGTCGGCGTGCCAAGCTGGCGCCGCGACGTGGAGGGCGTGCCCGATCTCGTCGAAGAGGTGATTCGCATCGAGGGGATCGATCACGTGCCGCCGGTGCCGCTGCCGCGCTTGCCCGGCGTCGCCACGCCGACCGCCACCCCCGAACAGAAGACCGAGCGCCGCGTCCGCCGCGCCGCCGCCGCGCGTGGCCTCAACGAAGCGGTGACGTGGAGCTTCCTCTCCGACGCCGAAGCCGCACCGTTCGGCGGCGGCGCGTGGAGCCTCGCCAACCCGATCAGCGAAGACTTGAAGGTGATGCGCCCGTCGCTGCTGCCGGGCCTGCTCTCCGCAGCCGCGCGCAACCTCAAGCGCGGTGCGGATGGTGTGCGGCTGTTCGAGATCGGCCGCCGCTATCTCGCCGATGCCGAGCGGCCGACCTTGGGCGTCGTCCTCGCCGGCGAGAAGCGCGCGCGCGGCTGGCAGGCTGGCAAGGCGCAGGGCTTCGACGCGTTCGACGCCAAGGCGGAGGCGATCACCTTGCTCGCGGCGGCAGGTGCGCCGGTCGAGAATCTGCAGATCTTCGGCGAAGCCGGCGCGCATTGGCATCCCGGCCAATCGGGCACGCTGCGGCTCGGCCCCAAGACCGTGCTTGCCGCCTTCGGCATCGTTCATCCGCTCACCGCCCGCGCGTTCGATCTCGACGGCACGGTCGCCGCGGTCGAACTGTATCTCGACGCGATTCCCGCCAAGCGCGGCGCAACAGGCTTCATGCGCCCCGCCTATGCCCCGCCCGCGCTCCAGCCGGTGCGGCGCGACTTCGCCTTCACCGTCCCCGCCGGCCTTGCCGCCGACGCGCTGGTGCGCGCGGTGAAGGGCGCGGACAAGGCGACGATCACGGCGGCGCGGCTGTTCGACCTGTTTGAGCGCGACGGTGTCCGGTCGATCGCGATCGAGGTGACGCTGCAACCGACCGACAAGAGCTTCACCGAGGACGCCCTGAAAGCGGTCGCCGACAAGATCGTCGCTGCGGCGGCGAAGCAGGGTGCGGTGCTGCGCGGTTAAGGGAGACGAACATGGCTGACCTGATCGAGATTGCGGGTACGGGGCTGTCGGCGGCGATCAACCCGTTCGGCGCGGAACTGACGCACCTGCGCGACCCGCACGGTCGCGAACTGATGACCGATGCCGATCCCGCGTTCTGGACCGGCCATGCGCCGCTCCTGTTCCCGTTCGTCGGGCGGCTGAACGGCGATGTGCTGCGGCTCGACGGCGCGGAATATCCGATGAAGCAGCACGGCTTCGCGCGGCGCCGCGACTTCACACTGGTCGAACAGGGCGGATCGCATGCGCGCTTCCGGCTGGAGGACGATGCCGAGACGCGCGCGGTCTATCCGTTCGCCTTCGCGCTCGACGCGGCATATGCAATCGAAGGCGCGACGCTGACCAATGCGATCACCATCGCCAATCGTGGCGACGCGCCGATGCCGGCGAGTTTCGGCTTCCATCCCGCTTTCGCCTGGCCGCTCCCTTATGGCGCGCCGCGCGCCGGGCACCGTATCGCGTTCGACGCCGACGAGACCGGCGGATTGGTCGCGCTGAAGGACGGCCTCGCGGCACCGGGCGAACGCGCGTCGCCGCTCGAGGGGCGTGTGCTGCACCTGTCGGACGCGCTGTTCGCGGACGATGCGCTGATCTGGAACGGCCTCGCCTCGCGCCGCGTCAGCTACGGCGTGGAAGGCGGGCCGCAGCTCGAGATCGCCTTCCCCGATACCGACAAGCTCGGCATCTGGACCAAGCCTGGTTCGGCGTTCATCTGCATCGAGCCGTGGCACGGCATCGCCGATCCGCAGGGCTTCACCGGCGATTTCCGCGACAAGCCCGGCGTGTTCGAGATCGCTCCAGGCGGAAGCTGGACGTGCCGGATGGAGATCACGCTGCGCTGAGCGCGAAAATCGGCACGCCCTTGCAACGACCGTCGCGCTTGCGCATTCAGGATGCCAGCGACACCGAATTGTGAAGGGCCAGCGCGATGCGTCTCGACGATTTCGATCCGAACATCAATGTCGAGGATCAGCGCGGCCAGGGTGGCGGCGGCTTCGGGTTCGGTGGTGGCGGCGGCGGCGGGCTGTTGTTCGGGCTGCTGCCGATGGTGTTCAGCCGCTTCGGCTGCGGCGGCGTGGTGATCCTGTTGATCGCGCTCGCGGTGTTCGGCGGGCTGGGCAGCCTCGGCGGCGGTGGCAGCGGCGTGCGGACGAGCGCGCCGAGCGAGCAGAGCGCGCGCCACGGCACCGATACCAAATCGAGCTGCACGATCGATGCCGCCAGCAAAGTCGCGTGCAACGCGTTCAGTTCGGCCGACAAGACCTGGGCGGCGATCTTCCAGCAATCGGGAGAGCGGTTCGTCGCGCCCAAGCTGGTGTTCTATTCGGGCAGCGGCCAGTCCGGCTGCGGCGCCGCGCAGAGCGCGATGGGCCCGTTCTACTGCCCGCAGGACCAGGGCGTGTATCTCGACACCAGCTTCTTCGACGAACTCGGCAATCGCTTCGGCGCCAAGGGCGATTTCGCGCAGGATTATGTGATCGCGCATGAATTCGGGCATCATATCCAGAATCTGCTCGGCACCTCGGCCAAGGTCGCGCAGGCCGAGCGTAGCGGCAGCGAGGCCGAGGGCAACCGCATGTCGGTGCGGCTCGAACTGCAGGCCGATTGCTATGCCGGCGTCTGGGCCGCGCAGAACCGCGACCGGCTCGATCCGGGCGATATCCAGGAGGGCATGACCGCCGCGTACGCGATCGGCGACGACACGCTCCAGAAGCAGGCGCAGGGCCGGGTGGTGCCCGACAGCTTCACCCACGGCACCTCGGCGCAGCGCCAGCACTGGCTCCAGACCGGTCTCGACAGCGGCGATCCCGCGCGATGCGACACGTTTTCGGGAGCGATCTGAAAAATCACGGCGTTAATCAGCAACGTTTTGTCACGCAGGCGGAACGCCTTCGCCCCGCGCGACGTTAAGTGTTCAAGTAGGAGGAGCCTGAACCATGCTGTATACTATCGCCGTCATCCTCGTCGTTCTGTGGCTGCTCGGCTTCGCCGTGCATATCGGCGGTGGTTTGATCCACCTGCTGCTGGTGATCGCCGTCATCGTCGTGGTTATTCAGCTCATCACCGGCCGCCGCGCGCTATAACGACCTAACGAAGACACTCCGTTCGTGCTGAGCTTGTCGAAGCACGTGCCCCAAGCGTAATGCCGGTGGCACGTCCTTCGACTTCGCTCAGGACGAACGGGTTGAATTCCCGCACGCCCCGCGCGGACGCTCAGCCCGCGAACAACAGCACCGGCGTTTCCAGATAGCGCTTGAGCGCCTGCACGAAGCTCGCCGCATCCCAGCCATCGACCACGCGGTGGTCGCAACTGATCGACAGGTTCATCAGCTTGGCGCGGACGATGTCGTCGCCCCGGAATACCGGGCGCTCGACGATCTTGTTCGGGCCGATGATCGCCACTTCGGGCCGGTTGATGACCGGCGTGGTCGCAATCCCGCCGAGCGGGCCGAGCGACGTCACCGTCAGCGTCGATCCCGACAGTTCCGCGCTGCTCGCCTTGCCGGTGCGCGCCGCCTCGGCCAGTCGCGCGATCTCGGCCGCCAATTGCCACACATTCCGGTCCTGCGCATCGCGGATCACCGGCACCATCAGCCCGGCGTCGGTCTGCGTCGCCATGCCGAGATGCACCGCGCCAGCCCTCGTCACCACGCCCGCTTCGTCGTCATAGCGCGCGTTGAGCATCGGGAAGGCGGGAATCGTCTTGCAGATCGCCGCGATCAGCAGCGGCAGCATCGTGAGCTTGGGGCGATCACCACGATTGGCGTTGAGATCGGCGCGCATGTCCTCGATCGCGGTGACGTCGATCTCGTCGACATAGGTGAAATGCGGGATCGCGCGCTTGGAGGCCGCCATGTTCTCGGCGATACGGCGGCGCATGCCGATGACCTTGATCGTCTCGTCGGGCCGCGCGCGGGCGGCGTTCGGCGCGTGATAGCCCTGCGCAAACCCGTAGCGCAGATAGGCGTCGAGATCGGCGTGGCGGATGCGCTCGCCCTCGGCGGGCTTCACCTGCGCGAGATCGATGCCGAGATCCTTGGCGCGCTCGCGGACGGCGGGTGAGGCGAGGATCTTCGCATCTTCTCCCCTCCCTTGAACAAGGGAGGGGGCGGGGGTGGGTTGGGTCGTGACGGGCGCACGATCGGCCTCGGGCCGACCCACCCCTAGCCCCTCCCTTTCAGGGAGCGGAACAGGTTGGGTGACCTCCTCAACCCCCGGATTCTCCGCCTCGAACGCCTGCTCCGCCGGTGCGGGCAAGTCGATCGGGCGCAACGCCGGCGCTTCCTCCGCGTCCATGTCGATCACGTCGGTCTCGATCACCACCAGCGCCGCGCCGATCGAGACCTGCTCGCCGACCTCGCCCGCCAGTTCGATCACCGTGCCAGACACAGGCGATTCCATCTCGACGGTCGCCTTGTCGGTCATCATGTCGGCGACGCGCTGGTCCTCCTCGACCCGGTCGCCGACCGCGACGTGCCAGGCGACGATCTCGGCCTCGGAAATACCCTCGCCGATATCGGGGAGTTTGAAGGTGAAGCGCGCCATTACCGTAATCCGTTCGTTTCGAGCGAAGTCGAGAAACAGGGGGCCGCGCAGGTGCCTCGACTTCGCTCGACACCAACGGGGATGGGATGGCCCATCAGTCCTTCATCACTTTCTTCAGCGCCTCGCCGATCCGCACCGGGCCGGGGAAATACGCCCATTCGAGGCTGTGCGGGTAGGGTGTGTCAAAGCCGGTCACACGCTCGATCGGCGCTTCGAGATGGTAGAAGCAGCGCTCCTGCACCAGCGCCGACAGTTCCGCGCCGAACCCGCCGGTGCGAGTCGCCTCGTGGATGATCATGCAGCGCCCGGTCTTCTTCACCGACGCCTCGATCGTCTCGATGTCGAGCGGCACCAACGTGCGCAGATCGATGATCTCGGCGTCTACACCGGCCTCCGCCACCACCGCGCTCGCGACGTGGACCATCGTGCCATAGACGAGGATCGTCAGCGCCTCGCCTTCGCGCACCACGTTCGCACGCCCAAGCGGGATCTTGTAATAGCCCTCGGGCACCGCGCCGGCCGGGTGCTGCGACCAGTTCTGCGTCGGGCGGTCCCAATGGCCGTCGAACGGGCCGTTGTAGATGCGCTTGGGCTCGAAGAAGAGTGTCGGGTCATTGTCCTCGATCGCGGCGATCAGCAGCCCCTTGGCGTCATAGGGAGTCGAGGGGATCACCGTCTTGATGCCGGAGACATGGGTGAAGATGCCCTCGGGGCTTTGCGAATGCGTCTGCCCGCCGAAGATGCCGCCGCCGAATGGCGAGCGCACCGTGATCGGCGCGATGAACTCTCCCGCCGAGCGATAGCGCAGCCGTGCCGCCTCGCTCACCAACTGGTCGAGCGCGGGATAGATATAGTCGGCGAACTGGATTTCGGGCACCGGCCGCAGCCCATAGGCGCCCATGCCGACCGCGACGCCGATGATGCCGCACTCGGTGATCGGCGTATCGAACACGCGGGTCTTGCCGTATTTCGCCTGCAGCCCGGCGGTCGCGCGGAACACGCCGCCGAAATAGCCGACATCCTCGCCCATCACGATCACGGCGGGATCGCGATCCATCATCACGTCCATCGCCGAGTTGATCGCCTGGATCATGTTCATGCGGGTGGTTGGGGTGTTGGTCACAGTTCCACCTGCGTCACCCCAGCAAAAGCTGGGGTCTTTTGGTTGTCGGGGGCGCGTGAGCCGCTGGAGACCCCAGCTTGGGCTGGGGTGACGATTGGGGTTCGGGAAGACGTCACCGAACCCGTCGCCCCGGCGCAGGCCGGGGCCGCTGTGTAATTTGGCGAACTGGCTGCCCAAAACGCAGCGGCCCCGGCCTGCGCCGGGGCGACGATGATGCCGTCCATCACTTGCGCGCCCACGGGCGGCCGCTCGCCGTCTCTTCGGCGAGCATCTGCGCCTGTTGCTCGCGCAAATGCCACGGCATCTCCTCGAACACGCCGTCGAACAACGTATCGAGCGGCTGGTGCAGCCCGTGCCCGAGGATGCCGTTGGCCTCCGCCTCGCGCTGCGCGGCGCGCACCGTTTCGGCGACCTCCTTGTCCTGCGCGGCATGGGCGTCCTCGTCCCATTCGCCGATCGCGATGAGATGATCCTTGAGCCGCGTGATCGGATCGCCGAGCGGCCACGCGCTCGCCTCGCCGGCGGAGCGATACTGGCCGGGATCGTCCGAGGTCGAATGGCCTTCGACGCGGTAGGTGAAATGCTCGATCAGCGTCGGCCCCTGGTTGGTGCGGGCGCGCTCGGCGGCCCAGGCGGTGGCGGCATAGACCGCGAGCGCGTCGTTACCGTCCACCCGTAGCCCGGCGATGCCATAGCCGATCGCGCGCGCCGCGAAGGTGGTCGATTCGGCGCCGGCGAACCCGGAGAAGCTCGAAATCGCCCATTGGTTGTTGACGACGTTGAAGATCACCGGCGCGCGGTACACGCTCGCGAAGGTGCAGGCCGAGTGGAAATCGCCCTCGGCGGTCGATCCCTCGCCGCACCAGGCGGCGGCGATGCGCGTATCGCCCTTGGCCGCGCTCGCCATCGCCCAGCCCACCGCCTGCGGATATTGCGTGGTGAGGTTGCCCGAGATCGAGAAGAAGCTGGCGTCGCGCACCGAATACATGATCGGGAGCTGCTTGCCCTGCAGCCGATCGCCCTTGTTCGAATAGATCTGGTTCATCATGTCGATCAGGCTCCAGCCGCGCGCGACCAACAGGCCTTGCTGGCGGTATGACGGGAAGCACATGTCGTCGCGATCGAGCGCGAAGGCGGCCGACACCGCGACTGCCTCCTCGCCGGTGCATTTCATGTAGAAGCTGGTCTTGCCCTGTCGTTGCGCGCGGAACATGCGCTCGTCGAACGCGCGCACCGTCACCATGCTGCGCAGCATGGCGCGCAGCGTATCGGGCGATAGCCGCGGGTTCCACGCACCGACCGCCTGCCCGTCCGCATCGAGCACGCGGATGAGATCATAGGCGAGGTCGGTGAACGTGGCAGCGGGTTCGGCGGTGTCGGGCCGACGCGCCTGGCCGGCGGGCGGCAGCGCGACCTGGGTGAAATCCACCGTGTCGCCCGGCCGAAAGCGCGGCTCTGGTACGTACAACGACAGCGGTGGCAGATTGGCGCCGGGATGGTCGCTTGGCATCACTTCTCCGCGATTCGCATCGGCACGTCCGTAAAAACGCCCGAAATCATCTTATGCGCCGTTGTTATTATATTTCAACGGTCTTGGCTAGGCCCTGTGGCGGCAAGGCCATTGACTCACCCGCATCAAAGAGAACAAAATAGGAACGATCAGCAGTGAGTCGAATCGTGTCGTCAGCCACCATAGCAGAATTGCGCGAAAGCTTGCGGGCGATCCAGGGCGACGGCTTCAAGCGTCGTCCGGTGCTGCCGTTCGGCGTGGCCGCGCTCGACGAACGGATCGCGAGCGGCGGGCTGCGGCTCGATTCGCTCCACGAGATCGCCGCCGCCAGCCCCGATCCCAGCGACGATGCCGCCGCCACTTTGTTCATGGCGGGCGCCGCCGCGCGCGCCTGGGGTCCGGTGTTGTGGGTGGTGCGCCGACGCGATCTGTTCGCGCCGGGGCTGTACCAAGCCGGGCTCGATCCCGAACGCGTGCTCTATGCCGAGGCGGCCGACGATGCCGAGGTGCTCGCGCTGATGGAGGAGGGCTTGCGCCACCGTGGCCTCGGCGCGGTGATCGGCGAGGTCAAGCGCGCCGCCATGCCCAACACCCGCCGCCTGCAACTCGCCGCCGAGGGCGGCAAGACGATCGCGCTGTTGCTCAAGCGGCATGCGCGCGAAGGCGGGAACCCGCTCCACGTGCCCTCCGCCGCGATCACGCGCTGGCGGATCGGCAGCGCGCCGTCGGAGCCGCTCCCGGTCGAGGGAGTGGGGCGCGCGTGCTGGCACGTTGCGCTGGTGCGACAGCGCGGCGGCGAACCTTTCGAAACCATCATGGAGGCATGCGATGAAACGGGTCGCCTCGCTCTACCTGCCCGACTGGCCGATCGAGCGGCTGCGGCGGATGGAGCGGACCGCTATTCCTACGTCGATGCTGCCTGAAGGCGCACGTCGTAATGGCGAAGCTATTTCGCGGCACGCCGAAAGCGGCCGGCGGCGCGAAGCGCCGTCCGACGACTCGGGCTTCGCCCGAGGCGCGGCCCCACTCGTTGAAGCCGCAGCCGCCGAGCAAGCCGTCGCCTGCTCGGTGCCGCGCGGTAGCGGCTGGCGCCCCGGCGCGAAATGGGCGCGTGCGGACGACCGCGCGCCCGTTACCGAGCATCTCGAGACCGCGCGCCAGCGCAAGGCCAAGGTCGCCGCCGAGATCGCGGCTCTGCCCGCGCACCAGCGCCCCGCGTTGCGCGATCTCGGCCGCCGCAGCGAGGCCGCGGCGATGCCGTTCCGCGCGATGCCGCCCGACGAGGCGACCGGCGGCCAGCCGTTCCGCCCGGCGGGTTCGCTGCCGAAATCGCTTGGGCCGAGTGCTAACGGTCTCCCGCGCAGGCGGGAGTCCAGAGCCACAGGCGATAGCGTCCGCGACTCTGGGCCTCCGCCTGCGCGGGAAACCGGGGAAGCGCTCCCCCTCGTCACCAGCCTCAAGCACGGCAGCCGCCTCGTCATCGCCGCCGCCTGCCCGGCGGCGCGCGCGCTCGGCCTCGCGCCGGGCATGGCGATCACGCAGGCGCGCGCGTTGGTGCCCGGCCTCGACATCCGCGATGCCGATCCGGCGGGCGATGCTGCGGATTTGCTGCGCCTCGCCACGGCCGCGGCGCGGCGCTGGACGCCGATCGCGGCGGTATCGGACGCGGACGGGCTGTTGCTCGACATCACCGGCACCGCGCATCTGTTCGGCGGCGAGGCGGCGATGGCGCGGCGGATCGTGCGGCTGCTCGCCCGGTTGGGGTTTACCGCGCACGTCGCGATCGCCGATACGCCGGGGGCGGCCTGGGCGATATCACGCTTTGGTACCCAAGGCCGTCGCCCCGGCGCAGGCCGGGGCCGCTGTGCACCTGGGCGGGACGGTCGCCCCAAACACAGCGGCCCCGGCCTGCGCCGGGGCGACGGAGTCGTGATCGTCCCGCCCGGCGAACACGCCGCCGCCATCGCGCCGCTGCCGCTCGCGGCGCTTCGCCTTGATCCCGCCGCCATCGACGCGCTGGTCCATCTCGGCGTCGAGACGGTCGGGCAGCTCACCGCGCTGCCGCGCGCGCCGCTCGCGCGCCGTTTCGGCGACGCGCTCCTCACCCGGCTCGATCAGGCGCATGGCCGCGTCGCCGAGCCGCTCGACCCCGTCGTCCCGCCCGAGCCGATCGCGGTCGTGCAGCGCTTCGCCGAGCCGATCGCCACCGCCGAGGCGATCGAGCATTGGCTGGACACGCTGGTGCCACGCCTCGTCACCGCGCTGGCGCAAGCCGGCAAGGGCGCGCGGATGCTCGAACTGGTCGCCGACCGGATCGATGGCGTCCCCCAGCGGCTCCGCATCGGGCTGGCCCGGCCGAGCCGCGATGCCGCGCACATGCTGCGCCTCATCACCCGCCGCATCGCGGAGATCGCCCCCGGCTACGGCATCGATTCGCTCGCGCTCCACGTCCGCCGCGCCGATCCGCTCGGCGCGCAGCCGTTCGAGGAACGGCTTGAGGAACGCGCCGCCGATATCGCGCCGCTGGTCGACATGCTCGCCAACCGGATCGGCGACGCGCGGCTGTGGCGGATGCGGCCGGTGGAGAGCGATGTGCCCGAACGCTCGCTCGAACCCGCCGCGCCGCTCGCCGATGCGGCGCGCGCGATCGACCGGCTGAAGCCCGACGATGTCCGCCGGCTCGATCGCGGTGTCGATCTCCACCCCTGGCATCCTCGCTGGCCGCGCCCGGCGCGGTTGCTGCGCCGGCCCGAGCCGCTCGACCATGTCATCGCCGAACTGCCCGATCAGCCGCCGCGCCGTTTCACCTGGCGCGGCCAGACGCATCGCGTCGTCCGCGCCGACGGGCCGGAGCGTATCCTCGGCGAATGGTGGCGGCGCGCGATCGAGGCGGATTCGGTGCGCGATTACTTCCGCGTAGAGGACGAAGCCGGCCACCGCTTCTGGCTGTTCCGCCGTGGCGACGGCGAACGCCCGGAAACCGGCGACCTCGCCTGGTTCATCCACGGCGCGTTCGGATGATCGCCCGGTCATGACCTACTCCGAACTCCAGGTGACGACGCATTATTCGTTCCTGCGCGGGGCGTCCTCGCCCGAGGAGCTGTTCAAAGCCGCCGCCGCGCTCGGCATTCCCGCGCTCGGCATCGTCGATCGCAATTCGGTCGCCGGCATCGTGCGTGGGCTGGTCGCCGCCGAGGAACTCACCGCGCACGGGGTGCCGATCCGCCTCGTGGCCGGCTGCCGGCTCGATCTGGTCGATGGCGCATCGCTGCTGGTCTGGCCCGAAGATCGCGCGGCATGGAGCCGGCTCACCCGCCTGCTGACGCTCGGCAAGGGGCGCGCCGTCGCGCATAAAGGCGAGAAGGGCCGGTGCTTCCTGCATTGGGAAGACGTGGCGGCGCATGCGGAGGGGCTGGTCGCCGCGCTTGTCCCCGGCCTCGCCGATACCGGCGATCCGCACCACCTGCGCTGGATGGCGGACATCTTCGGTCGCAGCGTCGGCCATCTATGCCTGACGCAACACCGCCGCCCCGGCGAGGCACGGCGCTTGCACGCGCTTGCCGACAGCGCGCGCCGCTTCGGCCTGTCGCCGGTCGTCACCGGCGATGTGCTATACGACATTCCCGAACGCCGCATGTTGCAGGATGTCGTCACCGCGATCCGCGAGAAATGCACGATCGACGAACTCGGCTTCCGCCGCGAACGCAGCGCCGACCGGCACCTGAAACTCCCGCGGGAGATGGCGCGCCGCTTTCGCCACCATCCGCAGGCGCTCGCCGCCGCCGAAGCGATCGTCGAGCGCTGCACCTTCTCTCCGCGCGATCTCGATTACCAATATCCCGATGAGATCGTGCTCAGCGGGCGCACGCCCCAGACCGCACTCGAACATCTCGCGCGCACGGCGTTGGCGCGCCAGTTCGAAGGAAATCCGCCTCCGGCGTATGCCGCGATGCTCGAACACGAACTCGGGCTGGTCGGCGAGATGGGCTACGCGCCCTATTTCCTCACGGTCAATTCGATCATGGCGTATGCGCGCAGTCAGAATATCCTGTGCCAAGGGCGCGGCTCGGCGGCGAATTCGGTGATCTGCTACGTGCTCGGCATCACCTCGATCGACCCGATCGAACGCAAATTGCTGTTCGAGCGTTTCATCAACAAGGACCGCCACGAACCACCCGATATCGACGTCGATTTCGAGCATGAACGGCGTGAGGAGGTGATCCAATGGATATACGGTACCTACGGCCATGACCATGCCGCGCTGACCGCGGTCGTCAGCCGTTTCCGTTCACGCGGCAGCATCCGGGAGGTCGGCAAGGCGCTCGCTCTGCCCGAGGACATGACCGCCGGGCTCGCGAGCCAGATCTGGGGTTGGTCGAGCGAGGGCGTGCCCGACGCGCATGTCGAGGCGCTCAACCTCGATAAAAGCGAGCCACGGCTCGCGCTGGCGATCAGCCTCGCCGCGCAATTGATCGGCACGCCGCGCCATTTGTCACAGCATCCCGGCGGCTTCGTCCTGACGCGCGACCGGCTCGACGACCTCGTGCCGATCGAGCCCGCCGCGATGGCCAAGCGGCGCGTGATCGAGTGGGAGAAAGGGGATATCGAGGAACTTGGCTTCATGAAGGTCGATATTCTCGGCCTCGGCATGCTCGGGTGCATGCGGCGGTGCTTCGATCTGCTCCGCGAGCACAAGGGCCTCGATCTCGGCATGGCGTCGGACGCGCTGCAGACCGACGATCCCGGCACCTATGTGATGATCCAGCGTGCCGATACGCTCGGCGTGTTCCAGATCGAGAGCCGCGCGCAAATGTCGATGCTGCCGCGGATGAAGCCGACGGAATTCTACGATCTCGTCATCGAAGTCGCGATCGTGCGGCCGGGGCCGATCCAGGGCGATATGGTGCACCCGTATCTGAAGCGCCGCGAAGGCAAGGAGGCGGTCACCTATCCCAACGCGGCATTGAAGGCGGTGCTGGAAAAGACGCTCGGCGTGCCGCTGTTCCAGGAACAGGCGATGCAGGTCGCGATCGTTGGTGCCGGCTTCACCCCTGCCGAGGCCGATCAGCTCCGCCGCGCGATGGCGACGTTCAAGATGACCGGCGGGGTCGGCAAGTTCAACGAGAAGCTCGTCGGCGGCATGCGCGCCAACGGCATCGCGCAGGATTTCGCCGAGCGGCTGGTCAAACAGATCGAGGGGTTCGGCAGCTATGGCTTCCCCGAAAGCCACGCGGCGAGCTTCGCCAAGATCGCCTATGCGTCGTGCTGGATGAAGCATCATCACCCGGATGTGTTCTGCGCCGCGCTGCTCAACGCGCAGCCGATGGGGTTCTACGCGCCCGCGCAGATCGTCCGCGACGCGCGCGAACACGGCGTCACGGTGCTCCCGCCGTGCGTCAACGCGAGTGATTGGGATACGGTGCTGGGCCCGCCGCGCGCGGGTGCGAGGTCCGCCCTGGCGCCGCTTCGCCTCGGGCTGCGCATCGTTTCCGGCCTGTCCGGCGCGGATGTCGGCAAGATCCTGATGGCGCGCGCCGCTGCGCCGTTCGCCTCGGTCGAGGATCTGTGGCGCCGCACCGGCATCTCGACGCTGGCGCTGGAGAAACTCGCGCGCGCGGATGCGTTCCACGCGCTCGGGCTGGACCGGCGCCAGGCGCTGTGGGCGGTGCGCGGGCTGGGCGCCAAGCCGCTGCCACTGTTCGCCGCCGCCGATGCGCGTGTGTCCGGCGCCGAGCCGCCGGTCGCATTGGTCCCGCTCACCGCCGGACGCGAGGTGGTCGAGGATTACCGCGCGACGCAACTCTCGCTGCGCGCGCATCCGCTCACCTTCCTGCGCGGCGAGCTCACCCGGCGCGGCATCCGCGCCTGCGGCGATCTCCAGCACATCAAGGATGGCGCGCGCGTCGAGGTGGCGGGGATCATCCTCGTGCGGCAGCGGCCGGGCAGCGCCAAGGGCGTGCTGTTCATCACTGTCGAGGATGAGACCGGCATCGCCAATGGCATCTTGTGGCCCGACCGGTTCGAGGCGCAGCGGCGCACGGTGATGACCGCGACGATGGTGTCGATCGTCGGCCGCGTCCAGAAGGAAGGGCTGGTGATCCACGTCGTCGCAGACCGCATCGTCGATCTGACCGCGCTGCTCGGCCAAGTCGGCGAGATCGACCTGCCGCGCCTCACCATGCCCGGCGACGGCGCCACCCACGGCGGCACGATCGATCCGCGCGATCCGCAGTGGCGCCCCGGACGGATCGACTGGCACTATCGCGAGACGGCGGCGGTGATCCCGGTGAAAAGCCATGACTTTCATTGAAGGGAGGCGGTGCATGCCGGGAAGGCGATGTCGGTTATCGCCCCACTTGCGGACGTTCAAGGCAAATGCCAACCTCTTAATATGAGAGACACTGGCCCCGGTGAGCACAAGGCACCACGCTGGTTAGTTTGGCTTCGCCGAGTCGGCTACGTCACGACCGTCTTGATCGCCGTGCAGTTAACGCTCTTGGCTTTCTTCGCAGTCAAGCAGTGGCTTGATCGGCGGGACATGTATGCTCAAGCGAAAGAGGAGAGCCGCACACACGAGACCGCTCTGCTTGCAAGCGACGATCAATTTGTTCGGCAAAGTGCTCTCCGTTCGCTGGCCGCGTTGCCGCCACTGAGCGGACTTAACGGCGATGGGCTGCGGTTCGTAGCACTGCCATCCTTCGGCATGAACAATTATGCACTGGCCGTCTTTCTGCCGAGGAACGCCCAACAAGCGGTCGGCGTCCTCATTGTTACGAGTATTGGGGTGAAGGGTGCTGCGACGCACCGGCGTGAATTTCGGATGCCTGCTTCGGCCTACCGAACGCTTGTTGCAGATGTAGATCGTCGGACCGATGGATGGCCCGGTGACGCTGATATGTGCTTGGACGGCATTCCGGCCGGATTTGAGCGGGTGAGAGGTAGTCGCGTCACCTCGGGTATTGGTAACTGTAGCCCGCACTATAAAGCGTTGAAAGCTGTAATCTTACGCGCCATGCGCCGCTTTGCACCTGTTGAGGATCTTCCGGCAGGTGACGATTGGATGCGCATGGAGCCTACGCACAAGGCCGCAGGCGGTTGACTGCGCTCACGTTGTCATAGGTCGTCGTATCCAACGCGAGTAGCAGAGGGGAGCGTCCGCTTCCCCACCACCTTTTGCCCTTCGGCAAACACAACCTGTCCTACACTCGCCGTTTCCGGCATCCTGCCCGTCACGCTCTTTGACAGTGTCAGCCCAACCGAATCGGTCCGCCTTCGCATCGCGCGCGCGGCCGTCCGTAGGGCACAAACAAAAGTCACACCCCCCGCACCGTGCCTCGGGTGGCTCACGTTAGCGAGGTTTCGCCGCTCAGGACGCCATCTTCAGGATCAGCAATCCCGCCAGCAGCAGCGCCGCGCCGATCAGCCGCCCCGGCGTCGCCGCCTCCCCGAGCAGCGCGATGCCGAGCACGAACGAGCCAAGCGCGCCGATGCCGGTCCAGATCATATAGGCGCTGCCCAGCGGCAGGCTGCGCATCGCATAGCCGAGCAGGCTGAAGCTCGCGATCATCGCGACCACGGTTATGATCGCCGGCCCCGGCCGGGTGAATCCGGCCGATTGCTTCATGAAATAGGCCCAGACGATTTCGAGCAGTCCGGCGATGGTGAGTGCGATCCAGGGCATCGGCCCTCCTATGTCGAAGGCCGGGCCGTCCCGGACTGATCCCCCGTGCGGGTCGAGGGCGTGGCCCCGTCCCCGGCTCTTAGGCGGCGCGCTTCCGGGAAGCAATCATTGCGCTTTGCCGTAGCGGGCGATCAGCGCGCGCACCACGCCGTTGGTCCAGCCGAACCCGTCCTGGAGCGGATATTCGCCGCCGCCGCCGGGGCGCGCCTGCTCGACATCGTATTTCTCGAGCATCCGCCCGCTCGCGCGATATTCGTGGAGCACGGTGGCGAGGAAGCGTTGCGCGAGTTCGCGCGCGGCGGCCTCGTGCCCGGTGCGGTTCAGCCCCTCGATCGCGATCCACTGCAGCGGCGGCCAGCCGTTGGGCGTATCCCATTGCTCGCCCGTGCGCGCGAGCGTGGTGCGAAGCCCGCCCGGCGCGACCAGCGAATCGGCGATCGTCGCCGCCACCAGGTCGGCCCGGTCGGAAGCGGCAAGCCCGGTGAACAGCGGATAGGCGGTCGCGGCGGTCAGGCCGCGCCGCAGCGCTTTCCTGGCGATGTCCCAGTCGCCGTAGCGGCCGCCCTTGTCGTCCCACAGCCAGGTCTCGACCGCCTTCTTGCGCGCAGCCGCGAGCGCGTCATAGCGGGTCGCGCACGCCGCGTCGGCGGCGGCGCGGCATTGCTCGGCGATCGCGTTTTCCATGCCGTAGAGCAGGCTGTTGAGATCGACCGGCACGACATTGGTAGTGTCGATGGTCGCGAGCGTCTTGCCGTCGGCGAACCAGCGCGAGCTGAAATCCCAGCCGCTTTCCGCCGCCGCGCGCAGGTCGCGGTAGAGCGGTCCGGCGTCGCGCTTGGTCCGGGCCTGGAGCGCGACGTCCTCGCGCCACGATTCCTCGCGCGGGCGGTCGGCATGGCTGTAATAGCGGTTGAGCGTGCTGCCGTCGGGCATGGTCACGACGCGCTCGGGCTGCATCCAGAAATCATGCTCGCGCCTGAGCGCCGCCAGCCGCCGCGCCTCCAGCGCGGGATCATTCGCGTCCGACAGGCCGATCATCAGATACAGCATCGGCGGCTGCGAGCGCTCGACATAATAGGTGCGCGTGCCGTTGGGGACATGCCCGTAGCGCTCGACCAGCGACACGAAGTCGGCGAGCATCGACTCGACCAGATCGCCGCGCCCGTCGGCCTTGAGCCCGAGCATGGTGAAATAGCTGTCCCAATAATACATTTCGCGGAACCGCCCGCCGGGAACGACATAAGGCTCAGGCAGCGCGAGTGCCGATCCGCCCGGCGTCGCCACCACGGGCGGGCGCGTGAGATGCGGCCACAGCGCGGCGATATGATCCTGCACCGGCGGGCGCGCCGCGTTCGCGGCGGGGGCCGGCGCGACCATCGGCACCGAGAAGTTGCGCTGGACGAAGGCGTGGAGTTGATCGGGCGTCTCGGGGTGGGTCGCGCACCAATCGGCGACGATCGCGGGGTGGGCGCGCAGCGGGGTCGCGTCGGCGAAACTCTTGCTGTCGGGAAATAGCCGCGCCTGCTGCACGCTGGTGAAGATCGGGCCGTAGAGATCGAGAGGGGTGGGCACCGCGCCCGCGACAGGTGTCGCAGGGGGGATGCACGATGCGACTTCGGGCGCCGCTTCGGCCGGTGGCGCGACATGGTGGCGCGGGCGGCGCGCCCTGCGATGCTTTTTCGCAACCTTCGACTTAACCGTCTTGTGCGTGGCCGCCCGTTGCGGCGCGGCGGCATCCGCGACCGAGCCGCCCACCAGCGCCAGCAACGCCGCCGCCCAGATCGCCTTCATCACCTGCAACGATTTCCCCTTCCGAAGTTTGGCCGCCTCAGCCGCCGACGGTCTGCTCTATCACGCCGAAGATCGGGTGGTGACGGTCATCTTCGGCCCAGATGCGGACCGTGTCGCCGCGCTTGAGGAACGGCGTGGTCGCCGCGCCGCTCAAGATCGTCTCGACGCTGCGCTGCTCGGCGATGCAGGCATAGCCGACACCGCCCTCGGCGACCGGTGCGCCCGGTCCACCCCCGGCATCGCGGTTCGAGACCGTGCCCGAGCCGATGATCGTCCCCGCCCCGAGCGCGCGCGTCCTGGCGGCATGCGCGATCAGCGTGCCGAAATCGAAGGTCATGTCCTCGCCGGCTTCGACCCGGCCGAGCGGCGCGCCGTTCAGATCGACGTTGAGCTTGCGGTGCAATTTGCCCTCCCGCCACCAGTCGCCGAGCGAGTCCGGGGTGACGAACACCGGCGACAGTGCGCTCGCCGGCTTGGACTGAAAGAAGCCGAAGCCCTTGGCGAGTTCACCGGGAATCAGCGCCCGCAGCGACACATCGTTGGCGAGGCCGACCAGCCGGATGCTCGCCAGCGCCTCCTCGCGGCTCGCGCCCGCGGCTACGTCGCCCGTCACCACCACCACTTCGGCTTCGAGATCGCAATCCCAGCTTTCGTCGGCGAGCGGGATCGGGTCACGCGGCGCGAGGAAGCCGTCCGAGCCGCCCTGATACAGCAACGGATCGTGCCAAAAGCTCTCGGGCAGCTCGGCGCCGCGCGCGCGCCGCACCAGCGCGACATGGTTCACATAGGCCGAACCATCGGCCCACTGATAGGCGCGGGGCAGGGGGGCGGCGGCGGCATGTTCGTGGAAGCGCCGCATCGGGATCATCTCATGGTCGAGATCGGTGGCGAGGTTCTGCAGGTCGGGCAGAAACCGCTCCCAATCGTCGAGCGCCGCTTGCAGCGTCGGCACGATATGGCCGGCATCGGCGCACCAGGCGAGATCGCTCGAGACGACGACGAGGCGGCCGTCGCGGCCCCCTTTGAGGCTGGCCAATTTCATGCGCGCTCTCCTGTCTGTTTTCGGGCGATGAGCATAGCCCGCCCGGCGTGGGTGTCGAGCCGGCTTGAGTCATGCCGTACTTCCGAACGGCTGGTGTTACGCGACACCCCCCGCCAGCGCGGCGAGCAGCAGCAGCGCGACGATGTTGGTGATCTTGATCATCGGGTTGACCGCGGGGCCGGCGGTGTCCTTGTACGGATCGCCGACCGTGTCGCCGGTCACCGCCGCCTTGTGCGCCTCGCTGCCCTTGCCGCCGTGGTTGCCGTCCTCGATGAACTTCTTGGCGTTGTCCCACGCGCCGCCGCCGCTCGTCATCGAGATCGCGACGAACAGCCCCGAGACGATCACCCCGAGCAGCATGGCGCCGAGCGCGGCGAAGCCGGACGCTTGCCCGGCGACCAGCGTGACGAGGAAATAGACCGCGATCGGGCTGAGCACCGGCAGCAGCGAAGGCACGATCATCTCGCGGATCGCGGCGCGGGTGACGAGATCGACGGTGCGCGCGTAATTGGGGCGGCTCGTCCCGGCCATGATGCCCGCGTTGGTGCGGAACTGTTCGCGCACCTCCTCGACCACCGCGCCCGCCGCGCGGCCGACTGCGGTCATCCCCATCGCGCCGAAAAGATACGGCAGCAGCGCACCGAGCAGCAGTCCGACGATCACATACGGGTTGGACAAGGTGAAATCGACGGTAAGCCCGGTGAAATACTCGCGCAGATCATTCGTATAGGCGCCGAACAGCACGAGCGCGGCGAGCGCGGCCGAGCCGATCGCATAGCCCTTGGTCACCGCCTTGGTGGTGTTGCCGACCGCATCGAGCGCATCGGTGCGCTGACGCACGTCGTCGGGCAGCCCCGCCATTTCGGCAATGCCGCCGGCATTGTCGGTGACCGGGCCATAAGCGTCGAGCGCCACCACCATCCCGGCCTGCGCGAGCATTGCGGTCGCCGCGAAGGCGATGCCGATCACCCCGGCGAGCTGATAGGCGGCGATCACCGCGACGACGATCACGATCGTCGGCATCGCGGTCGATTCGAGGCTGACGGCGAGCCCCTGGATGACGTTGGTGCCGTGGCCGGTTTCGGACGCCTTGGCGATGCTGCGCACCGGGCGATACTGCGTGCCGGTGTAATATTCGGTGATCCACACCAGCAGCCCGGTGACGGCGAGGCCGATCATCATCGACCAGAACAGGCTCATGCCGGTCACCCCGCCGGTCGCATCGGGATCGAGGAAGCCGTTCGCGCCGATCGGTGCGGCGAGATCGCCGAGCGTCCAGCGTGTCGCGAGATAGATCGCGGGTACCGACAGCAGCGCCGAGGTCCAGAACCCCTTGTAGAGCGCGCCCATGATCGTGCCCTTGCCGAGCCGAACCGCGAACGTGCCGAGAATCGACGTGACGATGCACACTCCGCCGACGATCAGCGGCAAGGTCATCAGTTCGAGCAGCCGGTCGGCGCTGCGGAAGGCGAGCGCGATCGAGATCATCGTCACGCCCAGCGTCACGACATAGGTTTCGAACAGATCGGCGGCCATGCCGGCGCAATCGCCGACATTGTCGCCGACGTTATCGGCGATCACCGCCGGGTTGCGCGGATCGTCCTCGGGGATGCCCGCCTCGACCTTGCCGACCAGATCGGCGCCGACGTCGGCGGCCTTGGTGAAGATGCCGCCGCCCAGCCGCGCGAAGATCGAGATCAGCGACGCGCCGAACGCCAGCGCGGTCAGCGCCTCGACGATGATGCGGTCGGCGGGCGCGTGATGCGCGACCGCGACGAGATACCAGAAGAAGCCCGAGATCGCGAGCAGTCCGAGCCCGGCCACCAGCATACCGGTGACCGCGCCCGAGCGGAAGGCGAGGGTAAGGCCACCTTGCAGCGAGGTGCGCGCCGCCTCCGCCGTGCGGACGTTCGCGCGCACCGAGATGTTCATACCGACATAGCCCGCCACACCCGACAGCACCGCGCCGATCAGAAAACCGATCGTCGAGACGATGCCGAGCGAGACCGCGAGGATGATCGCGACGACCAGGCCAACGACGGCGATGGTGCGATATTGCCGCCCCAGATAGGCTTTCGCGCCCTCCTGAATGGCGGCGGCGATATCCTGCATCTTGTCGTTGCCGGGCGGTGCGCGCAGCACCTGCGCGCTGGTGAGGACGCCGTAAGCGACGGCGATCAGGCCACAGATGATGGCAGCATAGACGATCGTCATGCGTATCCTTCCCCTAATGTCGGGGGCGGATGGTCGGCTGCGTGGCCGCCTCCGTCCTCTAAGCCGTCAAGGTATAGGGGCGTATGGGGCGTTGGCAACCGGGGACTATCGCCCGTGCAGATACCCCAGTCGCGCCGGCAAGGGCACCGTCGCGCCGCCATCGACCAGCGTCAGGCCCGCGCCTGCGGCGAACCGCCCGACGGCGGTCGCCGCCACCGGTGGTGGCGGGCCGGGCGGCAGCGCGAACAGCAGTTCGTAATCGTCGCCCGCGATCGCGGCGGCGAGTCGCGCGCCGCGATCGTCCCCGCGCGCGCGCAGCGCGTCGGACAACGGAACGGCGGCGAGATCGATCTCCACCGCCAGCCCGCTCGCCGCCGCGAGTCGCTCGGCGTCGATCAGCAGGCCGTCGGACACGTCCATCATCGCATGCACGAGCGACGCCAGCGCGCGGCCTTCGGCAAGGCGCGGTTGCGGGCGGCGATAGGCGGCGAGCAACGCCGCCGCGCCAGGCTCGCCGCGCGCGATGGCGAGTCCGGCGCCGGCATCGCCGATCGTGCCGGTCACATAGAGCATGTCGCCAGCTTGCGCGCCACCGCGTCCGGGCACCACCAAGCCGCCGGCGCCGAGCGCGGTCAGGCCGAGCACGCGCGCGTCCCCGGGCGGCTGCGCGACGGTATCGCCGCCGAGCAGGGGGACGGCGAATGCCGCCAATGCCGCGCCGAGCCCCGCGACGAACGCCGCGTCCCATGCCGCGTCCCCCGTCAGCCCGTATCCCATCAACACGCCGACCGGGCTTGCGCCCTTGGCGGCGAGATCGGACAGGTTCACGGCGAGCAGCTTCCACGCCACATCCGCAGGCGGATCGGTGGGCAGAAAATGAACACCCTCGACCAGCATGTCGTGGGTCAGCACCAGCGACTCGGCCGAGGGCATCGGCAGCACGGCGGCATCGTCGGTGAGCCGGCGTGCCGCCGGATCGCGGGCAATCGCCCGCAACGCATCGATGAAACCGCGTTCGCCAGCGGGATCGCTCGTCATCTCGCCCGGCCCCGTGCGCGCACGACCGCGTGAAGCACCGTTCTACGCTGCGGGATTATCGCGCCCATCCGGCGAGCCAGTCGGCCAGCCCTTGCGGGGTCATCGAGCGCGCATCGGCGAGCGCGGCGGTGCGGCCGGTGTTCAGCAACGCATCCGTCCTGGGATCGACGATCAGCACGCTCGGCACACCCTTGAGGCGTTCGGTGATCCCATAATGCGCGGGGATGTCGAGGTTCTTGTCGAATCGACCGACATCGACCTCGACGATCTCATATCGGCGGGCGAGCCATGTCTTGAGTGTCGGCACGTCCATCGTCCCGGCGAGAATGCGGCAATCGAGGCACCAATTGCCGCCGAGGTCGATCAGCAGCAGCTTGTGGCTGGCCTTGGCGCGCGCTTTGGCAGCGGCGACGACGGCCTTGGCGTCGGCCTGCTCATCGTACGGGAGCGGCAGCGGCTTGGCGAGCTGTTCGAAGCTCGTGATCGGCATATGCGGTGCCGGCGCGGCGAATGCCGGGCCGGCGAGCAGAAGGGCTGAGGCGATGAGCGTGCGAAAGGCCATGGCAATTCCTTGAAATCCCATGCAGCATATCGGAATTAAGGCCCGCGCCAAGCCACAAAAAACCCGGCGCGCCGCGAGGCGCGCCGGGTCTTTGTCATCGCGAAACCGAAAAGGTCAGGCGATCGAGGTGAGGTTCACCGCCGCATACTTGCCGCGACGATCGACTTCGAGTTCGAACTCAAGCCGGTCGCCCTCGTTGAGCGTCGACATGCCGCCGCGCTCCACCGCCGAGATGTGGACAAAGGCGTCGGGCTGGCCGTCATCGCGCTGAATGAAGCCGAAGCCCTTCATCGCGTTGAAGAACTTGACCGTTCCAGTCGACTTCTCACCGGTCAACTGACGCTGCGGGCCACCGGCGCCGCGCGCGCCGCCCGGCGCCGCGTCCCGATCACGCGGCGGGCCGCGGTCGGTGACGGGGAGGGGCTCGCCTTCGATCTTGAGATCGGTCGCCGAGATACGGCCGCCACGATCGACGAGGGTGAAACCGAGCGGCTGGCCTTCCGCCAGGCCGGTCAGACCCGCCTGCTCGACCGCCGAGATGTGAACGAACACATCCTCGCCACCGTCGTCGCGCACGACGAAGCCGAAGCCCTTCTGGCCGTTGAAAAACTTTACGACGCCCGTGCCTTCGCCGACGACCTGCGGGGGCATGCCGCGGCCACCGCCACCACCGCCGCCGAAGCCGCCACCACCGCCGCCGAAGCCGCCACCGCCGCTGCGGAAGCCGCCACCGCCGCCACCGCCGAAGCGATCACCGCCGCCGCCGAACCGATCGCCGCCGCCGCCGAAGCGGTCGCCGCCGCCAAAGCTGCTGCCGCCGCCGAAATCATCGCCGCCGAAACCATCGCGCTTATCGCGTCCGCGCCCGCCACGATCTCCGCGGCGTCCTTTATCGAAACTCATGCCCTGTTCGTCTTCCCGGCTCGTCCGAAATCACCATCTGAAAAACCGTGCGTCGGACGAGAACGCAGGTCTTCGGGCACCAACCAAGTGCGCCACCGACACTACCTACCCTAAAAAAAACCGCGCTGCGAACAAATTCGTCCAAATTGCGGCATGATGTGTTCGAGAAGGCTGAAACACTGTGGCGCGGACGGCACAGCGAGGGGCTTTTTGTCTTTTCGGCGATCGCACGGCTCAAGGCGATCGGTTCGGTCGAACGGGATATGTCGGGCGTGGCGTCGGCGGTGCGACTCCGCCTGGCGTGCGGCGGGCATTGAGGCGCGAGCATATCCCCGCTAGGGCCGGGCGATGACCGTTCATCTCCACGAAGAAGACCTGCCCGAAGGCGTGTTCGCGCCCGGTGCCGACATCGCCGTCGATACCGAGACAATGGGCCTCATCACGCCGCGCGACCGGCTTTGCGTGGTCCAGCTTTCCGATGGTGGCCCGGACGAGCATCTCGTCCGATTCTCGCCTGGCAGCGACTATGCGGCGCCCAATCTGCGCGCGTTGCTCGCCGATCCGGCCCGCGTGAAGCTCTACCATTTCGGACGTTTCGATCTCGCCGCGATCCGCCATTATCTCGGCGTGACGGCGGCGCCGGTCTATTGCACCAAGATCGCCTCGCGGCTGGTGCGCACTTATACCGACCGTCATGGCCTCAAGGAGTTGGTGCGCGAACTGCTCGGCCAGGACATTTCCAAGGCGCAGCAATCGTCGGACTGGGGTGGACCGGTCCTGAGCGACGCGCAGAAGGATTACGCCGCCTCCGACGTGCGCTTCCTGCACGCGCTGCGTGAGGAACTCGACCGCCGGCTCGCCCGTGAGGGCCGTACCGCGCTGGCGCAGGCGTGTTTCGATTTCCTCCCGTCCCGCGCCGAACTCGATCTCGCCGGCTGGCCCGAGATCGACATCTTCGCGCATATCTGAGGCGTCGATGGCCGTTTCCGCTCTCCCCCCGCGAACCGCGCGCCAGGCCTGGGCAGCGCCGGGCGGCAGCCACGATCGTCTCATCACGATCCTGCGCTTCGTGCTGCCGATCGCGGTCGGGGTGCTGGCGGCATTCCTCGTGATGATGCCGCTGGCGACGGGTGGCGAGGTCAGCTTCCTGCTCGACAAGAACAAGGTCGAGGTCGCCAAGGAGCGGCTGCGGCTGCAAAGCGCGCTGTATCGCGGCACCGACGGCAAGGGCCAGCCGTTCACGCTCACCGCGGGCTCCGCCGTGCAGAAGAGTTCGGCCGAACCGATCGTGCGAATCGACCAGCTCGCCGCGCGGCTGCAACTGAGCGACGGGCCGGCGCGAATCGTCGCGCCGCAGGGCCGCTACGATATGGACAATCAGCGCGTGACCTTGGTCGGCCCGGTCAACGTCGTCGCCGCCGATGGATACCGGCTCGATACGACCAATTCGACGATCGACCTCAAGACCCGCCAGATGCGGAGCGGCGGCGCGGTCACCGGCACCGTGCCGCAGGGCGCGTTCAGCGCCAAGCAGCTCAGCGCCGATCTCGAAAACCATATCGTGCGGCTCGATGGCAATGCCCGCTTGCGGATCGTTCCGCGAAAGACGAAGTAGCGCGCATGCGCCTGCTCCTGTCTTCACTCCTTGCCCTCACGCTCGCCACGCCCGCGCTGGCGCAGCAACGGCACAATTCGGACGCGCCGATCGATTTCGGCGCGGACCATATCGAATTGCAGGACAAGGCCAACCGCGCGATCCTGACCGGAAACGTCTCGGTCAAGCAGGCCGAGATGACGCTCACCGCCGCGCGCATGACCGTCGCCTACACCGGGCAGGTGGTCGATGGCTCGCCGCAGGTGTCGCGGCTCGATGCCGCCGGCAACGTCGTCGTCACGCGTCCCGACCAGACCGCGCGCAGCCAATATGCGATCTACGATCTCAACCAGCGCACGATCCTGATGATGGGCAACGTGACGCTGACCCAGGGCGGCAACGTGACGCACAGCCAGCGGCTCACGCTCAACCTCGCCGAGGCCCAGCCGCATGCGACGCTTGGTGGCGGGCGCGTGACCGGCACCTTCTCGGTGCCGAAGCGCAACTGAGTCGCCGGTTTCTCGCCGATATCGGCCCTGCCGCTTTCCTCACGGGCGCGAATGCGGCATGAATATGCACGAAGCCTGCCAAGCGCCGCACCGTTCCCGATGCGGTACCGCCATGATGCGAGCACTGGACCAGAGATGAGCGATACCACCACTCTCGAAGCCGCCCGGCCGATCACCGAACAGCCGGTGATGCGCGGCCTCTCGGTGGTCTCGATCGCAAAATCCTATGATAAACGGCCGGTGCTGACCGACGTGTCGGTCACGGTCGGGCGCGGCGAGGCGATCGGGTTGCTCGGCCCGAACGGTGCCGGCAAGACGACCTGCTTCTATTCGGTGATGGGGCTGGTGAAGCCCGATTCGGGCCGGATCATGCTGGATGGCGAGGATATCACCGGGCTGCCGATGTATCGCCGCGCCATCCTCGGCCTCGGCTATCTGCCCCAGGAAACCTCGATCTTTCGCGGTCTGTCGGTCGAGAAGAACATCATGACCGTGCTCGAGCTGAGCGTGGCCGATCCCGCCGAGCGTCGGCAGCGGCTCGACACTTTGCTCGACGAGTTCGGGCTGACGCGGCTGCGCGAGTCGCCGGCGATGGCGCTGTCGGGCGGCGAGCGGCGCCGCGCCGAGATCGCGCGCGCGCTCGCGGCGAACCCGTCGATCATGCTCCTCGACGAGCCGTTCGCGGGCATCGATCCGCTGTCGATCGCCGATATCCGTGATCTTATCCGCGAATTGAAGCAACGCGGCATCGGCGTGCTCATCACCGACCACAATGTCCGCGAGACGCTCGAAATCGTCGATCGCGCGTACATCATCTATGATGGCCGCGTGCTGTTCACCGGATCGCCCGCCGAACTCGTCGCCGACGCCAACGTGCGCCGGCTGTATCTCGGCGAGGGCTTCTCGCTGTAACCATGCCGATCGCCTCCTTCCTCGTCGCCCCGGCGCAGGCCGGGGCCGCCGGGTTTGGGGCAACCGGCTGGCAAGATCACGCAGGGGCCCCAGCCTGCACCGGGGCGACGAAGCCGTGAGTCTCGCCCCCCGCCTCGATCTGCGCCAGTCGCAATCGCTGGTGATGACGCCGCAGCTCCAGCAGGCGATTCGCCTGCTCGCGCTGTCCAACCTCGAAGTCGAAGGGTTCATCGCCGAGGAGATCGAGAAGAATCCGCTGCTCGAATCGGGCGCGCCCGACGAGGACGGCCCGGCGCAGGAGCGCGACGCCGAGGCGCCGCAGCGCGACGAACCGGCCAGCGCCGATGAGCTACTGCTCGCCGGCGGCGGCGAGGCCGAGTCGCTCGATGTCGATTTCGCGACCGAAAGCTTCCATCACGACAGCGCCGCCGATCTGGCCGGGGGCGGGATGGACGGTGCGCTCGGCCTCAACGGGGCGGGCACGGGTGCGGGCGGCGAAGACCTGCCCGATCTCGACGGTTTCGCCAGTGCCGCCATCAGCCTGGCCGATCATCTGCTCGCGCAAGCGGGCGCGACCATCGACGGCGCCGACCTGTTCATCGCCGCGCATCTGATCGACCAGATCGACGAATGCGGCTATCTCACGGTGTCGCTGCTCGAAATCGCCAACCGGCTCGGGGTGCCGCTCGCGCGGGTCGAGGCGGTGCTGGCGACGATCCAGACGTTCGATCCGACCGGTGTCGGCGCGCGTGACCTCGCCGAATGCCTCGTCTTGCAGGCGAAGGAAGCCGACCGCTACGATCCCTGCATGGCGCGGCTGATCGATCATCTCGATCTCGTCGCGCGCGGCGATCTCGCCCGGCTGAAGCGGTTGTGCCAGGTCGATGACGAAGATCTCGCCGACATGATCCGCGAACTGCGCGGCTACGATCCCAAGCCCGGCTGCCGTTATGGCGGAGAGCCGAGCCAGGCGGTGGTGCCGGACCTGTATGTCGCACGGCGCAAGCAGGGCTGGGCGATCGAGATCAACGCGGCGACCCTGCCGCGCGTGCTCGTCAACCGCAGCTATTATGTCGAGCTAAGCGCCGCGCGGGGCGATCGCGCGTCGAAGGCGTGGCTGTCGGACATGCTCGCCAGCGCCAACTGGCTGGTCAAGGCGCTCGACCAGCGCCAACGCACGATCATCAAGGTCGCGAGCGAGATCGTGAAGCAGCAGGAGGCGTTCTTCCTCAAAGGCGTCGCGCATCTCAAGCCGATGACGTTGCGCCAGATCGCCGACGCGATCGAGATGCACGAATCGACCGTCAGCCGCGTGACCAGCAACAAATATCTGAGCTGCGCGCGCGGGCTGTTCGAACTCAAATATTTCTTCACCTCGGCGATCCAGTCGGCCGACGGCGGCGAGGCGGTGTCCGCGCAGGCGGTGAAGGCCGCGATCAAGGCGCTGATCGCGGGTGAGGGCGACAAGATCCTGTCCGACGACACGTTGGTCGAACTGCTTAATGCCAAGGGTTTCGACATCGCGCGCCGCACCGTGGCGAAATACCGCGAGGCGCTCGGGATCGGATCGTCCGTCCAGCGCCGCCGCGCGCGGGCGCTGGAAGGGACGAGCTAAGTCACTTGCCGGTTTTGCTGGGCTGATCCGTGACCTTGATCCCGCTACTTTGCATCAAATCGGCCAGCTTTTCCTTGTCAATGTATTGGGTGAAACGGCCCATTGAATCACTGACGGTCGCGTCGCTAACGAGCGACTGCATGGCGACCTGCCCCAGCAATTTAAAGCCTTCTTGCACCGCGTTGATGCCGTCGTATTTTAAAGCATCGGCACTTTGCTGGCGACAATCAACGAGTATTAGCCGATCGAACACGGCAGCCATCGCGCGGTCGTGGGCGTCATGCTGGGCTGTCGTTACCTTCGCCATGTCTTGAATCGCCGGGCTTGCCGACAACGCGGCAAAAATCCACTGGATTAGCCCTGCCTTATCTTGATCTGAAGTTTTGGCGACGAGGCACTTGCCAAGGTCGTCCGAATAGACGCTCGCGCTAGCGCTTGACGCGAGCAGGAAGCTGGCCCCGAGTGTTGCAGCCGCATACAAAATCTTCATGTCCACGTCCCCCCTGATGTGAGGAACTATGCCAAGGTCAGCCGACAGCCGCTAGGCCACGCGAAAATTTTGGCGAGGATAATTTGGAGGGTGATTGTCTTGAGCGATCCTCTCAATCGTCCTCGTCCTCATAGCCGTGGAGCGCGAGCGCCTTGGCGCGGATCTGGTGAGTCGCGCACCAATGGACCAGCGCTTCCTCGCGACCGTGCGTGACCCACACTTCCTGCGGCGCGATCTCCAGCAGCGTCGAGGTCAGCTCGTCCCAGTCGGCATGGTCGGACAGGATCAGCGGCAGTTCGACCCCGCGCTGCACCGCGCGCTGGCGTACCCGCATCCAGCCGCTCGCCATCGCGGTGATCGGATCGGGCAGCCGCCGCGACCAGCGATCCCCCAGAGCGGAGGGCGGCGCCATCACGATCCGCCCGGCGAGATCGGCTTTGCTCGCTTCGGTGGCGGGGCGAAGCTCGCCGAGCTGGACGCCGTGCGCGACGTAGAGATCGCACAATTTCTGAAGCGCGCCGTGCAGGTAGATCGGATCGTCGAAACCGCGCGCGCGCAGTTCGGCGATCACGCGCTGCGCCTTGCCGAGCGCGTAGGCGCCGACCAATACGCAGCGCGTCGGGTTGGCGCGTAGCGCGGCGGTGAGCTTGTCGATCTGGTCGCCGGTCTCGGGATGGCGGAACACCGGCAGGCCGAAGGTCGCCTCGGTGATGAACACGTCGCACTTGGTGGGCTCGAACGGCGCGCAGGTCGGGTCGGCGCGGCGCTTGTAATCGCCCGAGACGATGATGCGCTCGCCGCGATGCTCCAGCACGATCTGCGCCGAGCCGAGCACATGCCCCGCCGGCACGAACCGCACGGCGACGTCGCCGAACGCGATCGCTTCACCATAGCCGACCGGATGCGCGGTCTGCGCGCCGTAGCGCGCGTCCATGATCGCGAGCGTCTCGGGTGTCGCCCACACCACGCCGTGCCCGCCGCGCGCATGGTCGGCATGGCCATGCGTGACCAGCGCGCGCTCGACCGGCTGCGACGGATCGACCCACACGCCAGCGGGCTTCACGAAGATGCCGTGCGGTTGCGGATCGATCCAGTCGCCGAGCTTTGCCATCGTGCCTATATGGGTGGGATGCGGCTTTGTTCCCACTCACCCTCACCCTTCCCACGTGCCTTTGGCACGTGGGCCCCTTCCCTCTCCCATTCGGAGAGGGAAGGAGGAGCGAAGCGACGGAAGGGTGAGGGCGACTGGCGTTGAACCTTCCCCAACCCCTCACCACCTGGTTCGCCGAGCGCGGCTGGGCGCCGCGCCGGCACCAGACCGATATGCTCGACGTCGCCCGCGATGGTCGCCACGGGTTGCTCGTCGCCACCACCGGCGCGGGCAAGACGCTCGCCGGGTTCCTGCCGACGCTGGTCGATCTGATCGAGCGCTCGAGCGAGGGCCTCCACACGCTCTACGTCTCGCCGCTCAAGGCGCTCGCGACCGACGTCCAGCGCAACCTGCTGAACCCCATCGAAGAGATGGGCCTCGACATCCGCGTCGAGACTCGCACCGGCGACACGCCCTCCGATCGCAAGGCGCGCCAGCGCATCCGCCCGCCGCAGATCCTGCTCACCACCCCCGAATCGCTGAGCCTGCTGCTGTCCTATCCCGACAGCTTCACGATGTTCGAGACCCTGCGCACCATCGTCGTCGATGAGGTCCATGCCTTCGCCACCGGCAAGCGCGGCGATCTGTTGTCGCTGTGCATGGCGCGGCTACAGGCGATTGCGCCGGCGCTGCGCCGCGTCGCGCTGTCCGCGACGGTGGCGGATGCCGAAGGCTATCGCGCCTGGCTCGCGCCCGATGGCGACATCGATCAGGTCGCGCTGGTACACGGCGAACCCGGCGCGCCGCCCGACATCGCGATCGTGCTGCCGCAGGGCAAGGTGCCCTGGGCCGGCCATTCCGGCCGCTACGCCGCCGAACAGGTGATGGCGGAAATCGCCGCGCATCGCACCACGATCGTGTTTTGCAACACGCGCAGCCTCGCCGAGTTGATCTTCCAGGATCTGTGGAAGGTCAATGCCGAGAGCCTGCCGATCGGCGTCCACCACGGCTCGCTCAGCCTCGAAGCGCGCCGCAAGGTGGAAGGCGCGATGGCCGACGGCAAGCTGCGCGCGCTGGTCGCGACCTCGAGCCTCGATCTCGGCGTCGATTGGGGTGATGTCGATTGTGTGATCCAGATGGGCGCGCCCAAGGGCTCGTCGCGGTTGCTCCAGCGGATCGGGCGCTCGAATCACCGGCTCGACGAACCGTCGCAGGCGCTGATCGTCCCCGGCAACCGCTTCGAATATCTCGAAGGCCGCGCCGCGCTCGACGCGGTCGAGGCGGGCGAACTCGATCCCGACATCTTCCGCCCCGGCGCGCTCGACGTGCTCGCGCAGCACGTCATGGCCTGCGCGTGTGCCGCGCCGTTTTCGCAGGCCGCGATGCTCGACGAGCTGCGTTCGGCCTTGCCCTATTCGGCCCTGACCAAAGCGACGTTCGATCAGGTGCTCGGTTTCATCCGCGACGGCGGCTATGCGCTCAAAGCCTATGACAAGTTCAAACGGCTGACGCAGGGACCGGACGGGCTGTGGCGGGTCAGCCACCCGCAGTTCGTGACGCAGCACCGGCTCAACGCCGGCATCATCGTCGAAGCGACGATGCTGACCGTGCGCTTCAAGAACGGCCGCTCGCTTGGCAAGGTCGAGGAGGGGTTCGCCGCGACGCTCTCGCCCGGCGACACCTTCTTCTTCGCTGGCCTAAGCCTCGAAATGATCGCCACCAGCACCGAGGATCTGCTGGTCCGCGCCACCGCCAAGCCGGCGCGAATCCCGACCTATGGCGGCGCGCGCATGCCGATCTCGACCAACCTCGCCGACCGGGTGCGCGGCTTCCTCGCCGATTCAACCGCCTGGCACCGCTTCCCCGACGACGTGCGCGAATGGCTCGAGATGCAGGAACGCCGCTCGATCCTGCCAAGCCCCGGGCAATTGCTGGTCGAGACCTTCCCGCGCGAGGGGCGCAATTACATGGTCGCCTACAGTTTCGAGGGCTGGAACGCGCACCAGTCGCTCGGCATGCTCATCACGCGGCGGATGGAAACGCTGGGGCTGAAGCCAATGGGCTTCGTTGCCAGCGACTATGCCTTTGCCTGCCATTCGCTCGAACCCGTTACCGATCCGCGCGCCTTGTTCTCGGCCGACATCCTTGAGGACGAGTTCGTCGAATGGGTCGAAGGCTCGTCGCTGCTCAAGCGCGCGTTCCGCGAGGTGGCGGTGATCGGCGGGCTGGTCGAGCGCCAGCATCCCGGCAAGCGCAAGACCGGCAAGCAGGTGACCTTCTCGACCGACCTGATCTACGACGTGCTGCGCAAATACGAACCCGGCCATCTGCTGCTGCGCGCCGCCTGGGACGATGCGCGCGCGCGGATGACCGATGTCGGGCGACTCGGGCATTTGCTCGACCGCGCCGCCGCGACGATGGTGCATGTCGATCTGGATCGGGTCTCGCCGCTGGCGGTGCCGGTGCTGACGCTGATCGGCCGCGAACGCGTCGCGCAGGGCCATGCCGACGACGCGCTGCTGATCGAGGCGGAAGCGCTGGCGGGCGAGGCGATGCGTTTGGACTAACGCACCTTCCCGTTCGTGCTGAGCGCAGTCGAAGCACGTGCCCAACCGGGAAGGCCGGTGTGTCTGGCACGTGCTTCGACTGCGCTCAGCACGAGCGGATTGGAAATAGCAGCGTCCCCGACTCCCGTTGGCCCAAATACCGGCGCTTGGGAAATGTGCTTCGGCAGACTCAGTACGAACGGAACGCGCGCGACAGGCATGCCGCCGACTCGCTTGCAGAAGGTCCGAAACGGGCGTACCATCCTGCGATGAAACCGGCCCTGTTCTGTGCCGCCCCGCTCCTCGCGCTCTCCGCCCAGACCGCCGCGCCGCTGGCCGCTGACTCGAATCCACCGCCCGCCGACAGCATCGCCATCGCCGATGCCGACCAGCGCATGACCGTGCCCGTCCAGATCGCCGACGCCGGGCCGTTTCACTTCGTCGTCGATACCGGCGCGGAGCGCACCGTCATCTCGCGCGAGCTCGCGACGACGCTCGGCCTCGCCGCCGGGCGCGGCGTGCGGGTGACGGCGATGGCGAACGTCGAGCAGGTCGCGACGGTCGTGATCCCGCGCATTCGCGTCGGGCCACCCGCCAGCACCTTGAGCGGCAGCCTGATCGAGGCGCCGGCGTTCGCGGCGAGCAACATCGGCGGCGCGGGGATGCTCGGCATCGATACGCTGCAGGGCCATGCCGTCACCATCGACTTCGATCGGAACGTGATGACGGTGACGCCTTCCGCCAAGCGCAGGCACACGCCCGACGCCGCGCCCGGCGAGGTGGTGGTGCGCGCGCGCGACATGTTCGGGCAATTGGTCGTGACCGACGCCTATTTCGGCGAACGTCGCGTGCGCGTGGTGATCGACACCGGATCCGACGTCACGATGGGCAACCCCGCACTGCGACGGCTGATCGGACGCAGGACGACGCTCCGCCCGATTTCGGCGCGGGCGGTGACGGGCGTGGCGCTGCTCGCCGACTACGGGCAGATCGGGGCGGTACGGATCGGCAGCACGACAATCGACAATTTGCCGGTCGCCTTCGCCGACGCGCCGCCGTTCGCGCGCTTCGGCCTGGGCAACAAACCCGCGCTGATGCTCGGCATGGACGCGCTTCGGCTGTTCCGTCGCGTGACGATCGACTTCCCCAACCGCGAACTGCGCCTGCTGCTGCCGCGCGACGTCAAGACCGTGCCGTTGGGCGGCCTCGCACGCGCCTGACGTCAGCGCAGCGCGCGTTCGCCCTCGATCATGTAATCGCGTGTGATCGGCAGCGTGTGGCGGTTGCGCGCGAACTGGAGCTGGTAGTTGACGAGGCCGCCGTACCGGAAAGCCGCGCCCGCTCCGGCGAGATAGAATTGCCACATTCGGTAGAAGGGCTCGTCGTACAAGGCGACGATCGCGTCGCGCGCCGCCACGGTGCGATCATACCAGGCGTCGAGCGTGAAGCCATAATGCAGCCGCAGCACCTCGACGTCCGTCAGCATGAAGCGTGATCCTTCATTGGCGGCGACGATCTCGGACAAAGCGGGGTTGTAACCGCCGGGGAAGATATATTTGGTCGTCCACTTATCGGTGACGCCGGGCTTGCCGGCGCGGCCGATCGTGTGGAGCAGCATTACGCCGTCCTCGGTCAGCAGGTCGCGGCACTGGCGGAAGAAGGTGCGGTAATGCGCCGGGCCGACATGTTCGAACATGCCGACCGAGACGATCCGGTCGAACGTGCCCGTGACGTGGCGATAGTCGATCAGCTCGAAACGCACCTTGTCGGCGACGCCGGCCTCTTCGGCGCGGCGGCGCGCGACCTTGAGTTGCTCCTCCGACAAGGTAACGCCGAGCACTTCGGCGCCGGTCTTGGCGTGCAGATACAGCGCCATGCCGCCCCAGCCGCACCCGATGTCGAGCACTTTCATGCCGGGCTGGAGCGCGAGCTTGGCGGCGATATGCGCCTTCTTGTCGGCCTGCGCCTGTTCGAGCGTATTGGCGGGATCGGTGTAATAGGCGCAGCTATATTGCCGGTCGGCATCGAGGAACAGATCGTAGAGCCGGTCGGACAGGTCGTAATGGTGCGCGACGTTGCGCTTGGCGCGCTTGGCCATGTTGATCCGGCCGATGCGATGCGTCACCGCCTGAACCGCGCGGCGTTGCGGCGAGGCGGCGAGCGCGTTCGTGCCCGTCTCCCACGGATCGTTGGAGGTCAGCAGATTGACGAGATCGCGCACGTCACCCCGTTCGACGACGAGCCGGCCGTGCATATAGGCTTCGCCGGCGCCGAGCGCGGGATCGCGCAGGATCGCGGCGGCGGCCCCTTTATCGGTGAAGCGGATGGTCACCTCGGGGAAGCCGGGGGTCGGCGTGCCGAAGGTCTTGGTCTGGCCGTCGGCGTGGTGGACGACGAGCTGGCCGCGCTTGACCCGCGCGGCGAGGAAGAGATCGATCAAAGCCATGAACAGCCCCGTAACGACTTAAATCCCGGCATACCAATCGTAATCGACGTGATCTTCCCAATAGCCGCCCTTGCCGAGCCCGATGCCGGCGAGGCTCGCGACCGCGTCGATCCGCATCACATATTTGGCGTGCTTGTAGCCGAGCTGCCGCTCGACCCGCAGCCGCACCGGCGCGCCGTGGCCGACATCGAGGACATGGTCGTTGAGTGCCCAGGCGAGGATCGTCTGCGGGTGGAAGGCATCGACCAGATCGATCGATTCGTAATAGGGCGCGCCGCCGTACAGATCGGCACAGGTGAACACGATGTAGCGCGCCGCGTCGCGAATGCCCGCGGCGTTGAGCAAGGTGGCCAGTCGTGGTCCGTGCCATTTGCCGATCGCGCTCCAGCCCTCGACACAATCGTGGCGGGTGATCTGGGTGCGCGCCGGCAGACCGCGAAGTTGCGCCAGCGAAAGGCTGAGCGGCTTCGCCACCAGCCCGCCGACCTGCAAGCGCCAGTGCGCGAAATTCTCCGCGACCATCGCGGTATATTCGGCCGTGTTCGGATTGTGCGTGCCGTTGACGCGGAAGCGCGGCGACATCTCCGCTGCGCTGAACTCGGGCGCGAGCGCGTCCCGGTTGGTCAGCGCGCGCTGCAGGCCACGGTTCATGATCTCGCCCGAGAACAGGATTTTCCGAAGCGCCGGCACCTGCGCGACTTGATCGCAGCCTGATAGCAGCAGCCCGGCGCCGGCGGCGCCCCCGGCGATGAGCGTGCGGCGGGTGATGAGGCTCATGCCGCCTCCTCCGGCACGCGCCAGCGCCCGGTCAGCATCGATCCCACCTCGTTGATCGGCCCGGCGAGGATCACCAGGACGAGATGGATGACGATGAAGCCGGTCAGCCCCGAGGCGGCGATGAAATGGATCGACCGTGCCGATTGTCGTCCGCCGAACAGATCGAGCAGCCACGGCCAGGCCGCGTCCATCGCCGGCGACATGGCGAGGCCGGTCAGGATCATCACCGGGATCAGGATGAAGATGACGAGCACGTAGGAGAGTTTCTGGAAGATATTGTACGCGCGCGGATCGGCGGGATCGTGGAAGCGAAAGGCGAGATGCTCGCGCAGGTCATGCCACAGATTTGCCGCCGATAGGTCGCGCAGCCGCACGCGAAGATCGCGCGCGAAGTGGCGGTTGGCGACGCTCACGATCATATAGGCGAGCAGGCTGAACGCCAGCACCAGCGCGAACAGCAGATGCCAGCGCCGCGCGATCGCGAGGTTGTAATGCGCCGGGATCGTCACATAGCTCGGCCAGTGGATCGTGTTGAGCCACGGGTGGTCGAAGTTGGCGCCGTACGCGCCCCAGTAGAGATGCGGATGCGCGTTGAGGATCGTCAGCCCGCTACCGATCATGATGAAGATCGTGACCGCGTTGAGCCAGTGCCACAGCCGCGTCGCCACGCGGTGGCGGTAGATCGTGCGCGGCGCGGGCGGCGCATCGGCGGGAGCGGGGGAGGGCGTGGCTATGGTCATCGTCATACCCTTATTCGCCGGTGATACCGAAACGGTTACATGCGTCGCGCGATTTTGTAGAGGCACGAGGGTCACAGGGAAACAGCGCGCGATGGCCGACCAGCATTTCTACGAACCCGCAAACGGCCACGGCCTCGCGCACGATCCGCTGAACGCGATCATCGCGCCGCGCCCGATCGGCTGGGTCAGCACGGTGAGCGCGAGCGGCGTGCGCAACCTCGCGCCGTACAGCTTCTTCACATTGTTCAACTATCGTCCGCCGATCATCGGCTTCTCGTCGATCGGCTGGAAGGACAATGCCGCCAACATCGCCGCGACCGGCGAGTTCGTCTGGAACCTCGCGACCCGGCCGCTCGCCGAGGTGATGAACGCCAGTTCCGCGATGGTCGGCCCGGAGGTCGATGAGTTCGAGCTGGCGGGGATCGCGGCGCTGCCGTCGCGGCTGGTCAGGCCCGACCGCGTCGCCGGCAGCCCGGTGCAGTTCGAATGCCGCGCGACGCAGACGCTGCGGCTCGAATCGAAGGAACGCCAGGCGCTTGATACCTGGGTGATGTTCGGCGAGGTGATCGGCGTGCATATCGACCATGATCTGCTCGAAGACGGCGTGTACCAGACCGGCCGCGCCCGCGCGATCCTGCGCGGCGGCGGCCCGGCCGACTATTTCGAGGTCGGCGAGGACAATCTCTTCAAGATGTTCCGCCCCGGTTAGCCGTAAGCGCGTACGAAGAACACGATCGTCGTCACCGCCGTCACCGCGAGCGTCCAGCCGCGCACCATGCCCGGCGTGAGCCGCTTGCCGAGCTTTGCGCCGAGCCAGCCGCCGAACACCGCGCCGATTAGCATCGGCAGGCCCGCGTCCCAGCGCACCAGCCCGGTCGCGACGAACACGATCGATGCCGCCGTGTTGGCGACCGCGAGCATCAGCGTGCGCGGCGCGAACAGCGCGCGGGGCGTGATATGCGCGAGCAGCCCGTAGGTCGCGGTGAGCATCATGCCGACGCCGCCGCCGAAATAGCCGCCATAGATGCCGAGCAGCGCTTGCCCGACGATCAGCGTGCGCGGGCCGATCGTGACGACGCGGTGCAGTGCCACCGCCGCGCGTGGCCCGAACGCGATGACGAGGCCAGCGGTGAGCAGCAGCCACGGGATCATCAGATCGAACACATGCGTCGGGGTGGAGACGAGCAGCAGGCTCCCGCCGAGGCTGCCGACGAAGGCGATCACCGCCAGCAGCCGCACATCGACTCCGCCGAGCGGACGAAGCTCATCGCGGAACGCCCAGGCGCTCGTCGCCGCACCTGGCAGCAGCGACACGTTCGAGGTCGCGTTGGCGGCGTTGGCGGGCAATCCGAGCGCGATCAGCGCGGGCAGCGTCGCGAACGTGCCGCCGCCGGCCAGCGCGTTCATCGCCCCGCCGAAGACGCCGGCGCCGGCGGCGAGGGCGATGGTCTGGACGGTCACATCATCTCCAACGCGGGCCGAACCTCAGCATTCTCGCCCATATCGCAGGAAATGCGGACATTCGGCGGGGTGACGTCAGCCGAGCGCGGCCTGTTTCTCTTCGGCCAGGCGGTCGAGCTCGGCGCGGCTCTTCTTCTCGCTCGCGGTCTTGAGCTGGCCGCACGCGGCATCGATATCGCGGCCGCGCGGGGTGCGGACCGGCGCGGAGATGCCCGCTTCGAACACGATGTCGGAGAAGCGCCGCACGCGCTCGGGCGTCGAGGTCTCATAGGCCGCGCCGGGCCAGGGGTTGAACGGGATCAGATTGACCTTGGCGGGCAGGTCATAGTGTTTGAGCAGCCGGACCAGCTCGTGCGCATCGGCGTCGCTGTCGTTCTTGTCCTTGAGCATCACGTACTCGAAGGTGATGCGCCGCGCGTTGTTCGCGCCGGGATAATCGGCGCACGCCTGGAGCAGTTGCTCGATGCCGTATTTGCGGTTCAAGGGCACGATCTCGTCGCGGATTTCCTTGGTGACGCCGTGGAGCGACACCGCGAGATTGACGCCGATCTCCGCGCCCGCGCGCGCCATCATCGGCACCACGCCCGAGGTGGAGAGCGTGATCCGCCGCTTCGACAGCGCGAGCCCGTCGCCGTCCATGACGATGCCGAGCGCATCCTTGACCGCGTCGAAATTATAGAGCGGCTCGCCCATGCCCATCATCACGATGTTGGTGAGCATCCGCCCCTCGGGCGTGCTTGGCCATTCGCCGAGCGCGTCGCGCGCGAGCATCACCTGGCCGACGATCTCGGCGGCGGTGAGGTTGCGCACCAGCCGCATCGTGCCGGTGTGGCAGAAGCGGCAGTTGAGCGTGCAGCCGACCTGGCTCGACACGCAGAGCGTACCGCGATCGGCATCCGGGATGAAAACCGCCTCATACTCCTCGCCATCGGGCGCGCGCAGCAGCCATTTGCGCGTGCCGTCGGTCGAGACCTGCGCCTCGACCACCTCGGGCCGGCTGATCGCGAACCGCGCGGCGAGCCACGGCTGCATCGTCTTGGAGATGTCGGTCATCAGCGAAAAATCGGTGACGCCGCGATTGTAGATCCAGTGCCAGAGCTGCTTGGCGCGCAATTTGGCCTGCTTGGGTTCGAGCTGCGCGGTCTCCAGCGCCATGCGCAGTTCGAGCTTGGACAGCCCAAGCAGGTCGATACGGCCGTCCGGGCGCGGCGTCGCGGCGCGGGGGACGGGCACGGGATCGATGTGCCCGGGGATGGGCATGGAGAGGGTCACGCTGTCGGTTCCTTCATCATCCGGCACGTCCGAACACCATCGACATGCTGTAACAGATCCTTGGCTGGAGTGCCTCCCATCGGATCGAGCACCACATCAATGCCTTCACGGCGCGCGAGCTTTGTCGCTGGTACGAAATCGGCGTCGCCCGCCACGAGCACGATTTGATTGACTTGCCGTTTGAAGGCCATTGCCGCTACGTCGAGACCGAGTTTCATATCGACGCCCTTCTGCTTGGTATCGATCTCGAAATCCTCGTCGGTCAGGACGGCGCCCTCCGACGTCAGAAGCCTTTTAGTACTTGCTGGGCGTATGCGCCATTCGGAGTCGTCGTTGAGCCGGCCGAGCCGCAGCGCCACCTTGCGGACGCGTTGCAATTCGTCATGCACCGCAAAGCGAAACCTGGCTTCGGGTGTCTTTGAAAGATCGATCGCCGTGCGTGAGACCGGACGGTGAAGCTTCTTAATCAGCGGCGGGCAATCATAGAAAAAGATACGATAGAGTTCGCTGTCCTCCGCCGGACTGAACTGACCGTGAGCGACCGCACGCTCCATCAGCTTGGGGCGCATCCGATGATGGAGGTGCCAGAATGCCATCCAGCCAACCGCGAACGCTATCTTTGCAGGATCGCTTGGATCGAGTTCCGGAAATGACCATTTGAATCGGCGCAGAAAATATGCGCCATCAATGACAATCGCTGTCGGCATTCGAGCAGCCTGAAAACAAAAAGTCCCCGGGCTCGGCCTTGAGATGATGTCTGCTCTCGCGAGCGCCTCAAGACGTACTGCCGGGGACCGGATGCCGCATATTTAGCATATCCGCCCGAAAAATCAACTCACCGCCCCACACACGCCACCGCCGCCGCATCGATCGCGGTCGCCGCGCCGGCGAGCGCATAGACATCGGCGAACGGGCCACCGCTGTTCGCCAGCGTCTCGACGCTCATGCTGCGGCCGGAGCGGATCGCGGCGACGATCGCGGCGTCGGCGCGCGCATCGGGCGCCCAGGCGTCGGCGTCGGCCGCGACCAGCTCGAAGCGGCGTTCGCCGACCGACAGCGTCACACGCGCGCGGGGGTCGCGCGCGCGGCTGAGGCGGAGGTGGAGTTGGTTGCGCGCGCCGCGCGCCGGCCAGTCCGCCACGCTCGCGAATGGCCGCCAGCGGGCGCTGCCGCCGCTCCGCACCGGTTGCGCGATCGCATAGCAATGGCGCGGCGCGAGGTCGGTGAACGCGCCCCAGCTTTCGAACACGCCGATCGTCTCGCGGCCCCATGTCGGGCCGGGGGCGAGCAGCGCGAAGATCACGCCGGCGAACATCGCGCGTCGCTTTGCCTTGGAAGTCATGCCCGCGCTTTCAATCCCCTGTTGCGCAAATGCAACGGATTTTCGCGTTTATCTGAGGTTCATGCAAAGCCCGTTTCTCGCACCTATTTGGAGCATCCCCGCCCCGGACGCTGCCCGGCAATCGCGGGAATGTGTAATGGAGTGAGTATCATGCAGAAGTTTCTTGTCACCGCCGCCACCGCCGCGCTCGGCCTTGGTCTCGCTGCCCCCGCATTCGCGCAGGATGGTCCGCCGCCCGCACCGGCTGGTGCCTTCGATGGCCCGCGCATCGGCGTGCTGCTCGGGTATGACAAACTTCAGCCCGGCCGCGGGCCGGACTCGGACATCAGTAGCGATCGCAAGGCGGACGGCCTGCTCTATGGTGGCGACATCGGCTACGACAAGGATCTCGGCCAGGTCGTGATCGGCGTCGAGGGTGAAGTGACCGGCTCGACCGGCAAGGTCACCAACGCGCCGACCAGCGCAGCCGCGCTCGGCTACGGCCGGGTCAAGCAGGGCCGCGATCTCTATGCCGGCGTGCGCGTCGGCTTCAAGGCGTCGCCGACCACGCTCGTCTATGCCAAGGGCGGCTACACCAATGGCCGGCTCGACCTGACGGCGAGCGACGGCGTCACCCAGAGCGGCGCGCACTTCAATCTCGACGGTTACCGCGTCGGCGCCGGTGTCGAGGAAGCGATCGGCCGCAACACCTATGCCAAGATCGAATATCGCTATTCGAACTATGGCCGCGCCCGGTTCGAATATCCGAACGGCTCCAACACCAACAACTTCGATGTCGACACCGATCGGCACCAGATCGCGGTGGGCGTGGGCTATCGGTTCTGACCGGCGCTTCCAGGCCAAACGCCTGATTTCGGCACGGATGAGGGGTCGGGGCGCTTGCTCCGGCCCCTTTTTGCGGTAAGGAAGGAGACGGCGAATTGCCCCCGGCTTCTGACGCCTGGCGGGATGAAATGAGGGCGGCGGCCCGGGGGATTGAGATGAAGGCGACGATCGAACGCGCGACCCTTTTGAAGGGCCTCAGCCATGTCCAGTCGGTGGTGGAACGGCGCAACACCATCCCGATCCTGTCGAACGTGCTGATCGAAGCCACGCCCGAGGGCGGGCTCAAGCTGATGGCGACCGATCTCGATCTCCAGATCAACGAGACGATCGCGGCGGCGGTCGACCAGCCCGGCGCGACCACCGTGTCCGCGCACACGTTGTTCGACATCGCGCGCAAGCTGCCCGAGGGATCGCAGGTCAGCCTGTCCGCCGCCGACGGCAAGCTGACGATCGTGGCGGGCCGCGCGCGCTTCCAGCTCGGCACGCTGCCGCGCGACGATTTTCCGGTGATCGCCGAAGGCGAACTGCCGGTCAGCTTCGAACTGCCCGCCGAGACGCTCAAGCAGATCATCGACAAAACCCGTTTCGCGATCTCGACCGAGGAGACGCGCTATTATCTCAACGGCATCTTCCTCCACGTCTCGGCCGATCCGCAGCCGGTGCTCAAGGCCGCCGCGACCGACGGCCATCGCCTCGCCCGCGTGACGATGCCGCGCCCGGAAGGCGCCGAGGCGATGCCCGACGTGATCGTGCCGCGCAAATGCATCGCCGAGCTGCGCAAGCTGCTCGACGAGGTCGATGCTTTGGTCGGCGTGTCGTTGTCCTCGACCAAGATCCGCTTCGATCTCGGCCATGCGCTGCTCACCTCGAAGCTGATCGACGGCACCTTCCCCGATTACAGCCGCGTCATCCCGACCGGCAACGACAAGATCCTCAAGATCGATCCGCGCAGCTTCGAGGAGGGCGTCGACCGCGTCTCGACGATCGCGACCGAGAAGACGCGCGCGGTGAAGATGGCGCTGGACCGCGACAAGATCATCCTCTCGGTGACCAGCCCCGATAATGGCACCGCTGCCGAGGAAGTGCCCGGCGAATATACGTCGCTGCCGTTCGAGATCGGCTTCAACAGCCGCTACCTGCTCGACATCCTCGGCCAGCTCCACGGCGACACGATCGAGGTGCATCTGGCGGACGCGGCCGCGCCGACGCTGATCCGCGAGAACGACAAGGCTGCGGCGCTGTACGTGCTGATGCCGATGCGGGTGTGACCGGCGCAGCGCGCGCGGACAGGGTTGCGGCGGCGTTAATCGAAAACTGATGTCCGCGCGCTAGATCTTGCTCGATCCACTGACCGAGCACGTCCCGATGCCCCATGACACGGTTTCCGCACCGCTATATCCCGGCACGACCCGCAGCATCCTCGTCGTCGATGACAACCACACCGCGCTGGCGGTGATCGGCCGGCGGCTCGGACGGCTCGGCTACCTGCCGGTGCTGTGCGACAAGGCCGCCGACGCGCTCGATCAGGTGGCGGCGCGGCGCTTCGACCTCGTGCTCGCCGACATGGTGATGCCGGGCATGTCGGGGATGCAATTGCTGCGCGCCTTGCGGTCCAGCCCGGAAGCGCGCGACGTGCCGGTGATCCTGCTGACCAGCCGTTCCGATCCCGCCGCCGCGATCGACGCGCTCGCCGCCGGTGCCGACGACCATGTCGCCAAGCCGTTCGACTTCGACGTGCTGGTCGCGCGGATCGAGCATGTGATCGGCCAGGCGCGGCGTCTCGCCGACCTCAAGACTTCCAACGCCGCGCTCGACGCGCGCATCGCCGAGCGTGCGATCGAGCTCGGCGAGGCCCAGGCCGAACTCGCCGCCACCCGCGCCGACCGCCAGCGGCTCATCGCCTCGCTTCAGGCGCTCAACGACCGGGTCGAACTGGCGGGCTGCTGATTCGTCCGATCAGCGGCGTTCATGATGGCCGGGCCGGCGCGTGGATCGCCACGGTCAGCCCGGCAAGCGGCTGTTCGGGCAAGGTCGCGATCCGCGTCGCGTCGGCGCGGGCGCGCGCGAGAACCCCGTCGGGTACGTCGCCCGCGATGAACAGCCGCTCGGCCTGCGCGAGCCAGCGCGCCTCGCGCAAGGTGAGGTCGTCGGGATCGCCCGAGCGCAAGCGGATATGAACGAGACCGGCTGGGACGTCTCCGGCATGGTCCAGCCAGCGTTCCACCGCCCCCGGCCCGGCCGTGAACGGGTCGAGCGCGCCGCCTTCGCCGAACGCGGCGCCGAGTGCCATCCGGCGCGCGCCCGCATCGGCGAAGCGCGCGCGAACCGCGCCGCGCGCGGCGAACAGCGCTTCGGCGAGCCGCCCGAGCGTCGGCGGCAGCAGCGCTTCGAGCCGCTGGCGCAGGGCCGCGGCCAACCCCGCCGACACACCGCCGGTGCCGATCGCGACGATGACGGGTGAGCGATCGACGATCGCGGGGAGGGTGAAGTCGCACAAGGCCGGGCGATCGACCGCGTTGACGAGCACGCCGCGCGCCTTGAGGCGCGCGACGACGGCCTGCGCCTCGGTCTCGTCCTCGATCGCGACGATCGCGAGCGCGGCGGTGCCGTCCTCGTCGACCACCACCGCGCCGGCGCGTTCCAGAAGCCGTCGCTTCGCCGCCGCCGCGTCGCCATCGCCCACCAGTATCACCGCCCGGCCCCGCGCCGCGACGAAGATCGGCAGGCTGGCGAGGCTCACGCGGTCAGCCACTCCGGCAGGCGTTCGGCGGCGAGGATCGTCTCGGGCTGGATGCGATCGGCGACGACGGCGTAGCGGTCGCCGCTCACCAGCACCTCGGGCACCAAAGCACGACTGTTGTAGGTGCTCGCCATTGTCGCGCCATAGGCGCCGGCGGTGCGGAAGATCGCGAGATCGCCCGATTCGACCGAGTCGATGTCGCGGCCCATCGCGAAGGTGTCGCCGCTTTCGCAGACCGGGCCGGCGATGTTGGCGGTCATCCGCGCGCCGGTCGGGCGCACCGCCGCGAAATCATGCCAGGCGTCGTACATCGCGGGCCGGGCGAGATCGTTCATCGCGGCATCGACGATGACATAGGGGTTGGTCACGCCGGGCTTGACCCAGATCACGCGCGTCAGCAGCACGCCGGCATTGCCCGCGATCACCCGGCCGGGTTCGAACATCAGCGTCGCGTTCCAGCCATCGGTGACGCGGGCGACCATCGCGCCATAGGCGGCGGGGCTGGGGAACACGTCGCCGGCCTTGTAGGGCACGCCGAGTCCGCCACCGAGATCGACATGGCTGATCGCATGGCCGGCGGCGCGCAGTTCCTGCACGAGCTGGCCGATTCGGCGATAGGCCGCCTCGAGCGGGGCAAGCTCCGAAAGCTGGCTGCCGATATGGATCGCGACGCCGCGCAGGTTGAGTCCGGGCAGCCCCGCCAGCCGATCGAAGATCGCGCGCGCCTCGCTGATCGGCACGCCGAACTTGTTCTCGGCCTTGCCGGTCGAGATCTTGGCGTGGGTGCCGGCATCGACATCGGGGTTCACGCGCAGCACGGCATCGGCGGTTTGACCGCGCGCCGCCGCGAGGGCCGCCAGCACGGCGCCTTCTTCCTCGAGCTCGAGGTTGAACTGGCCGAGTCCGACGTCGAGCGCCTTGGTCAGTTCACCGACCGTCTTGCCCACGCCCGAGAACACGATGTCCGATGCCGGTATCCCCGCCGCGATCGCGCGCGCCAGTTCGCCGCCCGAGACGACGTCGGCGCCGTACCCCGCATTGGCGAGCAGCCGCAGCACGGCGAGATTGGGATTGGCCTTGATCGCATAGGCGATGTGCTTGCGCTTCACCCCGGCGAGGCCCTCGCGGAACACCTCGGCGTGGCGCGTGAAGGTCGCCGCCGAATAGACGTAGACGGGGGAGCCGACGTCCGCCGCGATCCGCTCGAGCGACACGCCCTCGCAGTGCATGACGCCGTCGACCAGCGCGAAATGATCCATCGGAATGCCGTTCAGTTATGGGGTGGAAGATCGAACTCGTCGCCGCGGCGCGTTTCCGATTTCTTGAGCAATTCGTCGCTGCGCTCGGGCCTAGCCTGGGTGGGCGGGGTGAGCAATTGCGTCGCGGTCGGCGTCGCGCGGGCGCCGTACGGCGCGATCGGCAGATGCTGATTGCTGGCGGGCTTGAGGTCCGACGCCGAACCGCAACCGCCGAGCGCGAGCACGCCCGCGAGGACCAGACGCTTCATGCCAGTTGCTCCCGTGCCGCCGCGATGGCGGCACGAACGCGCGCTGGCGCGGTGCCGCCGAAGCTGGTGCGGCTCGCCACCGACGCATCGACCGAGAGCACGCCGTACACGCGATCGTCGATCCGCGCGTCGATCGCGACGAGGTCGTCGAGCGGGAGCTTGTCGAGCGCGACGCCGAGTTCCTCTGCGCGCTTCACCGCGCGGCCGGTGATGTGGTGCGCCTCGCGGAACGGGATGCCGCCCTCGCGCACCAGCCAGTCGGCGAGATCGGTCGCGGTCGAGAAGCCCGCCTCGGCGGCGGCGCGCATACGCTCGGTTCGGAAAGTGGCGCTTTCGACCATGCCGGTCATCGCCGCGATCGACAGGCCGAGCAGGTCGTGCGCCTCGAACACCGGTGGCTTGTCGTCCTGCATGTCCTTCGAATAGGCGAGCGGCAGCCCCTTCATCGTCACCATCAAGGCGGTGAGGCAGCCGATGATGCGGCCGCTATGCCCGCGCACCAGCTCGGCGGCATCGGGGTTGCGCTTCTGCGGCATGATCGACGAGCCGGTCGACCATTGATCCGACAGCGAGACGAAGCCGAACGGCTGCGACGCCCACAGGATGAACTCCTCGGCGAGACGCGACAGGTGCAGCGCGGTCTGCGCGGCGGCGGTGAGATAGTCGATCGCGAAGTCCCGGTCCGAAACCGCATCGAGAGAGTTGCACGTCGGGCCGTCGAAGCCGAGCGCGGCGGCGGTCATCGCGCGGTCGATCGGGAAGCCGGTGCCGGCCAGCGCGGCCGAGCCGAGCGGGCTGCGGTTGCCGCGCGCGCGCGCATCGGCGAAGCGGCTGCGGTCGCGCGCGGTCATCTCGAAATAGGCCATTAGATGATGGCCGAGCGTGACCGGCTGCGCGCTTTGCAAGTGGGTGAAGCCCGGCATCACGCTGTCGGCATGGTCCTCGGCGCGGGCGAGAAGCGCCAACTGGAAGCCCTTGAGCGCGGCATCGACCTGATCGATCGCATCGCGCACCCACAAACGGAAATCGGTCGCGACCTGATCGTTGCGCGAGCGCGCGGTGTGCAGCCGTCCCGCGACCGGGCCGATCGCCTCGGCGAGCCGCGCCTCGCTCTGCATGTGGATGTCCTCGAGCGCCATGTCCTCGGCGACGCCGTTCGCTTCATAGTGCGCGGCGACCGTGTCGAGCCCGGCCGAGATCACAGCGGCATCCTCGGCCGCGACGATGCCGGTCGCGCCGAGCATCGCGACATGCGCCTTCGAGCCCGCGACGTCCTGCCGCCAGAGGCGCTTGTCGAACGGGATCGAGGCATTTATCTCGCGCATCACCGCCGCCGGGCCTTCCGCGAAACGGCCGCCCCACATCGCATTGGATGCGTCCTTCATGTCCTTACGCTCGACGATCGTGCCGCTCCCTGCCTTGGTGCTGCTCACTCTGATGACTGGCTGTGGCGATAAGCAAGACTCCACCAAGGAGCAAGCGGTGCCGCGCGCTGCGCCGACCGCTTCGGCGAGCCCCTCGCCCACGCCTGCCGCCACCTCGACGGCGGACGCCCCCAAGGAAGGCGAGAAGGTGCCGGTCGATCCGATCGGAACGATCGACCGCAGCCACAAGGGCGAGGCCGCCCCCGATGTCAGCTTCGACGACGCGCACGACAAGCCCACCACGATCGCCGCGTTCAAGGGCAAGCCGGTGCTGGTCAATCTGTGGGCGACCTGGTGCGGGCCGTGCGTCGCTGAAATGCCGACGCTGGAGAAGGCCGCCGCGACCTTCCATGTCGCCGCGATCAGCCAGGACAAGGATCGCGGTACCGTCTCCGCCCATTTCGCGAAGAAGGGCTTCACGCGGCTTCAGCCGTATCTCGATTCGAAGGTGGGCCTGAGCATTGCGTTCAACGCCAGCCTGCCGACCAGTATCCTCTACGATTCGACGGGCCATGAAGTGTGGCGGATGGTCGGCGGAATGGACTGGACCACCCCGACCGCGCAGGCGCTGCTCGCCGAGGCGAAGTAAGAAGGTTTTGCACGCGGAGGCGCGAAGCAGCATATCGTCGCCCCGGCGAAGGCCGGGGCCGCTGCGTTGCTTTGCGAACCTGTTGCCCCAAACATAGCGGCCCCGGCCTTCGCCGGGGCGACGCAAATTGGCGCGCAGAACAAGAGGAGAGCCGCAAGGCGGCAGAGAATCCCTCCGGCCTTTGCGCCTCGGCGCGACAATCAGTCGGCGATCTTCACGATCGCATCGACCTCGACGACCGCGCCGAGCGGGAGCACCGGCACGCCGACCGCGCTGCGGGCGTGCTTGCCGGCGTCGCCGAACAGTTCGACCATCAGGTCCGACGCGCCGTTGGCGACCTTGGGCTGGTCGGTGAAATCGGCCGCCGAATTGATGAACACGCCGAGCTTCACGATCCGCTCGACTCGGTGCAGGCCGCCGAGCGCCGCCTTCATCTGCGCGACCAGCATCAGCGCGCAGCGTTGCGCGGCGTGCGTGCCATAGGCGACGTCGCGGTCCTCGCCGAGCCGCCCGGTCATCAGCGCGCCGTCGTCGAACGGCAACTGGCCGGAGATGTGGAGCAGCCCCGACGCTTCGACAGCCGCCACATAGGAGGCGACCGGCGCGGCGGCGACGGGCAGGGTGAGGCCGAGTTCGGCGAGCTTGCGGTCGATACGGTCGGTCATGATGCGTCTCTCTCAGGGAAGGAAGCGGGCAGGCCGGCGGCGAAGCGATCGGCGATCCACGCCTGCGCGTCCTGCCAGTCATCGATCCGCGCGTGTGCGTAAGGCGCTGCCGGCACGTTGGGCGCGAGATCAGGTTCGGAGATCATGTGCAGCCGGTGGACGTGCGGCGCGTGTTTCGCGACCGATTCGTGATGCACGGCGAGATCATCGACGAACACCGCGACGCTCGCGTCATATTCGGCAACGAGCCGTGCGACCGGATCGCCCTTGCCGCCCTGGTTGGTCTCGACCCGGTGGCGGATGTCGAAGCGCGCGAGCTGCTCGATCCGCGCATCGCGGACATGATCCTGCAAATTCGTCAGCACGACGATGTCGGCCACGTCGCTCAGCGCCGCCAGCGCCTCGCGCGCATGCGGCACCAAGGTCTGGCGCTCCATTTCGCCGGGGAAGAAGCCGCCGAGATAGCCCCACATCTCCTCGGTGCTCGGCCGTTCGCCATTGGCGCGGCGCATGCTGGTGAACATTTCCGGGCCGGCGACGTCGAAGTCGATATCATGCGATTCGCGCAGCCACACGCCGAAGTGCCGCACCATGTGCAGCAGCACCTCGTCGCAATCGGTGATGAGCAGGGGCCGGCTCACAGGTCGAACCTCCCGCCGTCGAGCGCGTGGTGCGCGGTGACGATCGATTCGGGCCGCACGCCGAGGGCGTCGGCGCAGGCGACCAGATCGGGCTCGTAATTTTCGAGGAAGCCGAGCACCGCCGCCAGCACCGCAGGCTCGCCGGCGCGGGCGCGCAGATCGTCGGGCATCAGCCCGGTGGTGTCGAGCAGGCGCTGCGCGCGATCGGGTTCGGCGAGGGTCCACACCAGCGCGCGCAGCGCCAGCTCGGTCGCGTCGGCATTTGTATCGGGCGCGCGCATTGCGTAACCAGCGCTTTCAAGTCGAGGTTCGGATCGGGGTGGACGTGGCAAAAAGGGTGCTCGTTGTCGAGGACAACGAACTCAACCTCAAACTTTTCTGCGATCTGCTGCGCGCCCATGCGTTCGTGACCGAGGGCCTGCGCGACGGACGCGAGGCGGTGGCGCGCGCGCGCGATTTCGCGCCGGATCTGATCATCACCGACATCCAGCTCCCGCATGTCACCGGCTTCGAGCTCATCACGCAGTTGAAGGGCGATCCGGCGCTGCGCGAGATCCCGATCATGGCGGTGACGGCCTATGCCGGGCGCGAAGACGAGGAGCGGATTCGCGGCGCGGGGGCCGACGCCTATGTCTCCAAGCCGATTTCGCTGATGCGATTCGTCGAGACGGTCAACGCGCTGATGGCGCCGTGACGTACCAAAACTGACATGCCAAAAAGCCGCCGAGGTCGCCCCCGCGGCTCTTGATCTCCGCTTGCGCGGGAATGATCCAAAGGCGGCTTACGCCGCCCTTTAGATCACTTGATCTTGGCTTCCTTGAACTCGACATGCTTGCGCACGACCGGATCGTACTTCTTGAAGCTCAGCTTCTCGGTCTTGGTGCGCGGGTTCTTCTTGGTCACGTAGAAGAAGCCAGTGTCAGCCGAGCTGATGAGCTTGATCTTGACGGTGGTTGGCTTGGCCATGAGCCCTGTTTCCTGCAAATCGTAAAAAAGCAAAGGCGGCCGCGATGGGCCGCCCCGTAGGCGAAGCGCGTTGGCGCACGCGGCCGGAATTGTCAAGCCTCGCGCCCGCGTTAACGCGACCGATACCCTCGCGCGCTTAGCGCGGTCGCATGGCGATGTCGCTTCCAATACCCCGCCGGGCGGGCTGAGCGCGCGATGGATGCGCTGATGGCGGCGTTCGTCGCCGCGCTCGTGATCGAGGTTGGCGATCGGGCGCCGTGGCTGGCGGCGATCCTCGGCGACCGATTCGCGCGGCGCGGCACGGTGATCGCCGCGACCGTGCTCGCGCTCGCGCTCGGCAACGGCATCGCGGGGGCGGGCGGGGGGCTGGTCGCCGCGCATCTCACGCCCAATGCGCGCGCGCTGCTGGTGTCGGTGGCCCTGCTCTCGGCGGGCCTGGGGGCGTTCGGCCGGCTGAAAGCGCCCGAACGACTCGTGACATGGCGAACCGGGGCGTTCGCGACGAGCTTCCTCGGCGTCGCCATCCTCGCCTTCGGGGACCGCACCCAGTTCGCGACGATGGCGTTCGCGGCGCGCGGCGACGCGCCCGTGCTCGCCGCGATCGGCGCGACGCTGGGGGCCGGGCTGGTCAACGCCGCCGCCGTGCTGACCGGAGAGCGTATGCGCAAGCGGTTGCCGATTCGCGCGATCCGTATCGGCACCGGGCTGCTGCTGTGCGCGGTCGGCGCGATCTCGGGCGTGTCGGCGTTGCGCCTGATCTAGCCACTCGATCAGTCCGATCGCAAAAACGTGGGCGGACAGGCGGGAGCCATTGCGCTATCGAATCGTTCACGCAACGAACTTATCCACAGGAGCTGTTCCGTGACCGACGACGCGCTGAAAACCCCGACCGACATCAAGTCCAACGCCGCGAAGACGGTCGCCGAGGCGCTCAACGCGATCCTCGCCGATTCGTTCGCGCTCTACCTCAAGACCAAGAACTTCCATTGGCACGTTTCGGGCCCGCATTTCCGCGATTATCATCTGATGCTCGACGATCAGGCGACGCAGATCCTCGGCACCACCGACGCGATCGCCGAGCGTGTGCGCAAGACCGGCAACACCACGCTGCGCTCGATCGGCGACATCGCGCGCCACCAGTCGATCGAGGACAATGACGAGGAATTCGTACCCGCCGCGCAGATGCTGATCGAGCTGCGCGAGGACAATCTCAAGCTGGTCGAGAAGCTGCGCGAGGCCAAGGACATCGTCGACGAGGCCAAGGACAATGCCACCAGCGGCATCCTCGACGAGTGGACCGACCTCGCCGAGGAGCGCGCCTGGTTCCTGTTCGAAGCGAGCCGCAACGCCTGAGCCACGCGGTTGTGGCCGGCCCGGCGCTCAGGCGCCGGGCTTCGGCCGCAGCGTCAGCAGCCAGAGATCGGGCGGCGCGCCGAGCCGGAACGGCACCCCGGTCGCGCCGAGCCCGGCGGTGACGACGACCTTTCCGGTGCCGTCGCCGATCATGCCGCAGCGATATTGCGCCGGCGTCACCTCGACGATCGGCCCAATCAGCGGCAACACCACCTGACCGCAATGCGTGTGTCCGGCGAGCAGCAGCGGCATGTCGGGCGCCATATCCTTGGCGATCTGAGGCGAATGCGTGAACACGACCGGCGCGCCGGGCAGAATCCGCATCTGCGCCATCGTGTAGATCGGGTGGGCATGGCCACTCGCCGCGTCATCGACTCCGCCCAGCACGAGCGGGCCGACCACCATCGCCTTGTCGCGCAGCAGCGTGATGCCGACAGCGGCAAGATCGCGCGCCACCACCGGCAGACCGGTCGCGTGATCGTGGTTGCCAGGCACCGCGAAAACGCCGAGCCGCGCGTGTAGGCCCTTCAGCGGCGCGATCATCGCCGGGCCGTGCAGCGCCGCGCCATCCTTGCGCTCGCCGAAGATGAAATCGCCCGCGATCAGTACCAGATCGGGATTGAGCGCATTGATCTGCGCGACGATCCGGTTCAGCCGCGTGGCGTCGCTCGCCAGCGAGCCGATGTGGATGTCGCTTACCAGCACGACGCGCACCACCGGTTGCCCGGCGGGCCAGCGCGGCAGTGCGATATCGGCGCGGCGCACCACCGGATCGCGCCGCGCTTCGGCGAAGGCATAAAGCGCGACCGCCACCCCGATCACGAGCAGCAGGCCGAAAGCGAGAAGAAGGCGGCGCATTGCTGCACCTGCTAACAGATGGCGCGGGCTGGCGGAACCACCGGCGTGGCCCCATGTTGAACCCTGATGCAAGCCTTCGCGCAGCTCCTCGATTCGCTCATCTACACGCGCTCGCGCAACGCGAAGCTCAAACTGATCGTCGATTATCTCCATGCCACGCCCGATCCCGATCGCGGCTGGGCGATGGCGGTGCTGACCGGCGACCTCGATCTGCCCGCGATCAAGCCGGCGCTGATCCGCGCGCTGATCGAGGCGCGAGTCGATCCGGTGCTGTTCGCGATGAGCCGCGAATATGTCGGCGACACCGCCGAGACGGTGAGCCTGCTGTGGCCGGACCCGATCGTGCCGCCGCGCGAGAGCGGGCCGCTGTCGCTCTCAGCCGTGATCGAGCGGCTCGGCAGCCTCTCGCGCGCCGATGCGCCGGGCGCGCTGGCGGCGATGCTCGACCGGCTCAACGCCAACGAGCGCTTCGCTCTGCTCAAGATGGCGATGGGCGCTTTGCGGATCGGCGTGTCGGCGCGGCTCGCAAAGACCGCGCTGGCACAGGCGTTCGCGATCGAGATCGAGGCGGTCGAGGAGCTGTGGCACGGCATCGACCCGCCCTATTCGGCGCTGTTCGCCTGGGCGCAGGGCGAAGGGGCGTTGCCGACCGCCGCCGACACGCCGGTGTTCCGCCCGTTCATGCTCGCGCACCCGCTCGAGGACGGCCGAGTCGATCTCGCCGACTATGCCGCCGAGTGGAAATGGGATGGTATCCGCGTCCAGCTCGTCCATGTCGCGGGCGAAACGCGGTTGTACAGCCGCGCGGGCGACGACATCACGCGCGCCTTCCCCGAAGTCGCGCGCGAATTCACCGTGCCGGGGGTGCTCGACGGCGAGCTGATGGTGAAGGGGGACGCGCAGGGACACAGCACCGAGGAGGGGGGTGCTGCAAGCTTCAACGCGCTTCAGCAGCGGCTCGGGCGCAAGGTGGTTTCGGCGAAGATGCTGGCTGAGGCGCCGGCGTTCGTGCGGCTTTACGACATCCTGTTCGACGGCGCCGAGGATTTGCGCGCGTTGGGGTGGACCGAGCGGCGCGCGCGGCTAGAGGATTTCGCGGCGCGGCTGCCGGCCGAGCGGTTCGACATCAGCGCGCTGATCGCCGCGCCCGATTTCACCACCCTCGAAGGCATTCGCGCCGGCGCGCGCGACGGGGCGATCGAGGGGGTGATGCTCAAGCGGCGTGACTCGGCGTATGTCGCCGGGCGGCGAGTCGGGCTGTGGTACAAATGGAAGCGCGATCCGCTCACCGCCGATTGCGTGATGATGTACGCGCAGCGCGGCAACGGGCGGCGCTCGTCCTTCTATTCGGATTACACCTTCGGCTGCTGGACCGAGGACGGCGAGCTGCTGCCGGTCGGCAAGGCCTATTCGGGCATCACCGACGAGGAGATGAAGATGCTCGACCGCTTCGTGCGCGCGCATACCACCGCGCGGTTCGGGCCGGTGCGCGAAGTCGAGAAGAGCCTGGTGCTGGAGATCGCGTTCGATTCGATCCACGAGTCGAAGCGGCACAAATCGGGCGTGGCGATGCGCTTCCCCCGCATCGCCCGCATCCGCACCGACAAGCCGGCGAACGAGGCGGATACGGTGGCGGGGCTCAGGCGGCTGGTGACGTAGCCCGCGAGGGCATCAGCCCTTTCCCCGAAACCGTTCGTCCTGAGTAACCACCGAGTAGCCCGCAGGGCGTATCGAGGTGGTGTATCGAAGGACAGGTAATCGCGCGGGGCGGTGCTTCGATACGCTACCTCGGTACGGCGCTGCGCGCCTACTCGGCAGCTACTCAGCACGAACGGAGGTACTTGTCGTAGTCGCGCTTCATGCCGGGCCTCAGCCCGTGCGGCGCACGTCCTTGGCGATGCCGTCGAGCAGCCCGTTGACGAACCCGGCCTCGCGCTTGTCGAAGAAGGCGTGCGCGACATCGACATATTCGCTGATGACGGTGGCGACCGGCACATCGACTCGCGCGAGCAATTCGTAGGTGCCGGCGCGCAGGATCGCGCGCATCGACTTGTCGAGCCGTTCGAGCGTCCAGCCGCTCGCGAGCTTCTGGCGGATCGCCGCGTCGATCTCGGCGCCGCGCGCGGTCGCGCCGGTCACGACATCGTCGAAGAAGGCGACGTCGGCCTCGGCATATTCGGCATCCTCGATGGTCGCGCCGAGCCGGTGGTTGTGAAATTCGTGGAGCAGGCGCGGCACCGGCGTCCCCTCCATCTCATGCTGGTAGAGGGCCTGGGTGGCGGCGAGACGCGCGGCGGCGCGGGCCTTGGATCGGGCAGCGGTACGGGAAGACATTCGGGGCCTTTAGCGAAGGCGGGCGAAAAATCACACCCCGTTCGTGCCGAGCGAAGTCGAGGCACCTGCGCTCGGGGCTGCCCCTCGACTTCGCTCGGGGCGAACGGCTGTTGGTGTTTTACAGCCGTAGTGCGACCGACTTGGCGTGCGCGGGCAGTCCTTCGGTTTCCGCGAGCGCCACCGCCGCCGGGCCGATCGCGGCGAGGCTGGCGGGATCGAGTTGGAGGAAGCTGGTGCGCTTCATGAAATCGAGCACCGACAGCCCGCTCGCGAAGCGCGCGCGGCGGCCGGTTGGCAGCACGTGGTTCGGGCCGGCGACATAATCGCCGATCGCCTCGGGCGTGTGGCGGCCGAGGAACACCGATCCGGCGTGGCGCACGCGATCGAACAGGCTTTGCGGATCGTCGCACGCCAGTTCGAGATGCTCGGGCGCGAGCCGGTCGACCAGCGGGATCGCTTCTTCGAGGCTGGCGGTGACGATGATCGCGCCGTTCGCGTCCCAGCTTCGCCGCGCGGTATCGGCGGTGGCGAGCTGGCCGATCTGGAGATCGACCGCGTCGGCGACGGCGTCCGCAAACGCGGCATCGTCGGTGAACAGGATCGACTGGCTGGTCGGATCATGCTCGGCTTGGCTGAGCAAGTCGGCGGCGATCCATTGGGGGTCGTTCCTGCCGTCCGCCACCACGACGATCTCGCTCGGCCCCGCCACCATGTCGATGCCGACGAGGCCGTAAAGCTGGCGCTTGGCCTCGGCGACCCAGGCGTTGCCCGGCCCGGTGATGACGTCGACCGCCGCGATCCGCTGCGTACCGTAAGCCAGGGCGGCGATCGCCTGCGCGCCGCCGACGCGCCACACCTCATCCACCCCCGCGAGGTGCGCGGCGGCGAGCACCAGCGGGTTGACCTCGCCCTTCGGCGTGGGCGTGACCATCACCAGCCGCTCGACCCCGGCGACCCGCGCGGGGATCGCGTTCATCAGCACCGAGGACGGATAGGCGGCGCGGCCGCCGGGGATGTAGATGCCGGCCGCTTCGATCGCGTTCCAGCGCGCGCCGAGCCGGACGCCCGCCGAGTCGGTGGTGTCGCTATCGGCCGGCTTCTGCTTCTCGTGATAGGCGGTGATGCGCGCGGCGGCGAGATCGAGCGCGGCGCGCAGATCCGGCGCGAGCGCTTCGTAGGCGGCGATCCACTCGGATTTTTCGATCCGCCAGCCGGTCGCATGGAGATCGTGCCCGTCGAACTTCTGCGTGAACGCGGCGAGCGCGGCATCGCCCTCGTCGCGCACGCTGGTGACGATCGTGCGGACATCGCGCGCGACATCGGCATCGACCTCGCGGCGTGCGTTGACGAGCGCGGTGAAGTCGACGGCGAAGGCGGGATCGGATGTGGCGAGGCGGATCACATTCCCCTCCCGCTTGCGGGAGGGGCTAGGGGAGGGCATGTCCCCAGACGTGCGGCGGGTGAGGAGGACAGGCCCTCCCCCAGCCCCTCCCACAAGTGGGAGGGGAGTGAAGTCGCGTCACGCGGCATCGCGCATCTCCACCGCCTGCCGGAAGCGTTCGACCAGCGGCACCACCTCACCGCGCGTCTTGAACGCGGCGCGGTTGACGATCAGCCGCGAGGAGACCTCGGCGATCACCTCGACCTCGACCAGCCCGTTCTCCTTGAGCGTGCGCCCCGAGGAGACCAGATCGACGATGCGCGGCGCGAGGCCGAGCAGCGGCGCCAGTTCCATCGCGCCGTTGAGCTTGACGCACTCGGCCTGCACGCCGCGCGCTTCGAAATGCTGCGCGGTGACGTGCGGATATTTGGTGGCGATGCGGATGTGGCTCCAGCCGCGCGGGTCGTCGCCTGCCGCCATCTGCGCGGGTTCGGCGACCGACAGCCGGCAATGGCCGATGCCGAGATCGACTGGCGCGTATAGTTCGGAATAGTCGAACTCCGCCAGCACGTCCGAGCCGACGATGCCGAGTTGCGCGGCCCCGTGCGCGACGAAGGTGGCGACATCGAACGCGCGCACGCGGATCAGGTCGATGCCGGGCGTCTGCGTGTGGAAGCGCAAAGCGCGGCTGCCCTCGTCGCTGAACGCTGCCTCGGGGACGATGCCGGCGCGTTCGAGCAGCGGCACCGCTTCTTCGAGGATGCGACCCTTGGGGACGGCGATGATGATCGGATCGGTCATGAAGGCGCGGCTTTACTTGCGCGGCGGCACCGGCGCAACAGAGCGCAGGAGGCGAATCATGGTGGATGAAGCGGCGAACCGGCAGGCGTTCGGGGTCCAGCAGCATTTCTGCGAGACGATGGGCGCGCCGATCACCGCGCGGATCTGCGCCGCGCTCGCGGTGAGCCTCGACCGTACGACGCGAACGGGCGCGCGCATTCTCGACTGGCCGGGCGAGCCGACCGCCGACGCGCTGCCGCTGCGCACGGTCGGCGGGCTGCATGCGCTCGACCTCGCCGGGGTCGCGCCGGAGTTGAGCCGTGTGTTCGCGGGTGAGGTGGTGGCACCTGGGCCGGTGCAAACGGTGTTGCGGGCCACTTTCGCCGTGCATGACGATGCGCTGCTAGCCTGGCTCGATGGCCCGCCGCAGACCAACGAGGCTGGCCGCTCGGCGGTCTTGATGACCGGGCTGACCGAGGTGGCGCGGCGGTACGGCCTGCCGCTGGACCTGATCGAGATCGGATCGAGCGCGGGTCTCAACCTGCTGATCGATCGCTTCCGCTTCGATCTCGGGGGTATGGGGGTGGGGCCGGCGGACTCGCCCGTCGTGATCCGCCCCGACTGGCGCGGCGCGCCGCCGCCGGCGGTGGCGGTCGCGATCCAGTCGGTGCGCGGGGTCGAAATCGCGCCCGTCGATGTGCGCGATCCCGCTGCCGCCGAGCGGCTGCGCGCCTATGTGTGGGCGGACAATCCGGACCGGATGGAGCGCCTGACGCGGGCAATCGCGATGATCCGCGCGAAGCCGGTCGCGCTTGAACAGGGCGACGCCGCCGACTGGGTGGAAGCGCGCCTCGCCGAGCCGCAGCCCGACGGCGTCGTGCGCGTGTTGATGCATTCGGTGGTGTGGCAGTATCTGGGTGCCGAACGGCAGGCGCGGATCGCGGCGGCGATGGCGCAGGCGGCGGCGCATGCCACGCCCGAACGCCCGCTCGCGTGGGTGCGGATGGAGCCGGATCGCGCGATCGCCGAGCAGCAATTGTGGGTGCAGAGCTGGCCCGGCCACGACGAACCGGTCAAGCTCGCCCGCGCGCAGGCGCATGGCGCGTGGATCGAGCCCATCTGACGTCGCCCCGGCTAGGCCGGGGCCGCTATGTGTGGGGCATCCGATTCGCCAAACTACGCAACGGCCCCGGCCTGCGCCGGGGCGACGGTTCTACCGTTGGTTCGCGACCACCACCTGCGCCGTCCCCCCCGCTCCGTTCGTGCTGAGCGAAGTCGAAGCACGTGCCGCAGACGTCAGCGCTTGAGGCACGCCCTTCGACTTCGCTCAGGGCGAACGGAGTGGGGGTGGGTGCCCGTGCTCTTTCCCAATTTCACGCTTCTACTGCCCGTTCGCCACCACCGCCTGCACCACCGACTGCATCAGTTCCTGTCGCTGCGGGATCGTGCGTGGGGTGTCGCCGATCATCACCGCGATCGCATAAGCGCGGCCATCGGGCGCCATTAGCAGGCCGACGTCGTTATAGCCGGCAGTGCGCCCCGCGAGATCCTGGCCGGTGCCGGTCTTGTGGCCGAAGCTCCAGCCCGGCGGCACCGCGCCGCGCATGCGCTGCTTGCCGGTCTTGGACGATTCCATCGTGCTGATGAGGTAGGCGGTCGAGGTGGGCGAGAGCAGCTCGCCCTTCTTGAGCCGTGCCAGCGCATCGGCGATCGCGCGCGGGGCGGCGCCGTCGGGCGGATCGGCGACGTAGCGTTCGAACGCGGCGATGCGGGCCGATTGCGGCAGCCGCGCGCGCGCGAGCGAGAAGGCGTTGCCGAACGCATATTCGGGCCGCCAGGTCAGCCCGGCGGTCGCACTCTGGAGCAGGCGCTCGCCGGGGCCGAAGCGGATGTTGCCGAGGCCCTTGCGCGCGATGAAGGCGCGCACCGCGCTCGGGCCGCCGACATAGCGCAGCAGCCGATCGTTGCAGGTGTTGTCGCTCATCGTCAGCGCGCGGCGCAGCAATTCGCCGACCGTGGTCTGATATTCACCGTTCTTGAGCAGCGAGGCGACCGGCTGGTGGAACAGCGTCAGGTCGTTGCGGGTGAGGGTGATCGGATCGTCGAGCGTGAGCCGGCCGGAATCGCGGAAATCGAGCACGGTCATCGCCACCCACAGCTTGCTCACGCTTTGCTGCGGCAGGCGGACATCGCCGTTGCTTTCGACCGTCCAGCCCTTGTCGATGCTGCGCACCGCGACGCCGACGCGGCCGTCGAAGCTGCGCGCCACCGCGTTGATCGAGCGCGCCAGCGCCTCGGGCGCGGCGACCGGGCGGGGCGTGGACGGCGGCACCGCCATCACGACCTGCGCGGGGTAGCGTGGGGGAAGCGCGCCGGGCGCCCGCGCCACCGTCCGCGTGTCTTGGACGCAGGCGCACAGCGCCACGGCGAGCAGGATACCGGTGAGCGGCCGGGACGATTCGAATGCCAAGGTGTCGGTCACTTCATGGTTGCCCTGCCAACCCCCATCTGCAGGAAGAGCCGAAGGTGCGGATTCTTTCGCAACTTGGCAATATCATAACATCCCGCCCGAGTCGGCCATCGCGACGAGCCGACGCAAATCAGCGGCAAATGCTGCTCGCTCAGGGAACCAGCACCGTGTCGATCGCCTCCGGGAGCATCTCGGGATAATCGAGCGTGTAGTGCAAGCCCCTGGATTCCTTGCGGTGCAACGCCGATCGCACGATCAGTTCGGCGGTCTGGAGCAGGTTGCGCAGCTCGATCAGGTCGGGCGTCACGCGGAAGTGGCCGTAATAATCGTTGATCTCGTCGGTGAGCATGCGGATGCGGTGCTGCGCGCGCTCGAGCCGCTTGGTGGTGCGCACGATGCCGACGTAATTCCACATGAAGCGCCGGATCTCGGTCCAGTTCTGCTTGATGACCACCTCTTCGTCCGAATCGGTGACGCGGCTTTCGTCCCAGGGGCGGATGCGGGGCGGCGGCGGCAGATCCTCCCAATGGTCGGTGATGTGGCGCGCGCACGCCTCGCCGAACACGAAACATTCGAGCAGCGAGTTGGAAGCGAGCCGGTTGGCGCCGTGCAGCCCGCTTTCCGAACATTCCCCCGCCGCATAGAGCGCGGGCAGATCGGTGCGCCCGTCGATATCGATGACGATGCCGCCGCAGGTGTAATGTTGCGCGGGCACGACCGGAATCGGCTCTTTGGTCATGTCGATGCCGAGACCGAGCAGCTTCTCCTTGATGTTGGGGAAATGCTCGTTGATGAAATCGGCGCCGCGGTGGCTGATGTCGAGATGGACGTAATCGAGCCCGAGCCGCTTGATCTCGTGGTCGATCGCGCGCGCGACGATATCGCGCGGCGCGAGCTCGGCGCGGGGATCGAAATCGGGCATGAAGCGGTAGCCTGAATCCGGCAGCAGCAGATGCCCGCCTTCGCCGCGCACCGCTTCGGTGATGAGGAAGTTCTTGACGTCGAGGTTGTACAGGCAGGTGGGGTGGAACTGCATCATCTCCATGTTGGAGACGCGCGCGCCCGCGCGCCACGCCATCGCGATGCCGTCGCCGGTCGCGCCGCGCGGCGCGGTCGAGAACAGATAGGTGCGGCCCGCGCCGCCGGTGGCGAGGATCGTCGCGCGCGCGGTGAACAGCTCGACGCGGCCGGTCGCGCGGTTGACCGCATAGACGCCCCAGACATGCCCCGCGCCCGAATAGCGCTCCTCATGCTTGCTGGTGGCGAGATCGACGCAGACCATGTCGGGGATCAGCCGGATGTTGGGATGCGCTTCCGCCGCCGTCTGGAGCGCGACCTGCACGGCATGGCCGGTCGCGTCATCGACATGGACGATGCGGCGATGCGAATGCCCGCCCTCGCGCGTGAGATGCGGCGCGTTACCCTCCATGTTGAAGGGCACGCCGAGTTCGGTCAGCCGCGCGATCGCCTTGGGCGCGTTCTCGACGACGAACTCGACCGTCGCCAGATCGTTGAGGCCGGCGCCCGCAATCATCGTATCGTTAATGTGGCTCTCGAACGTGTCGCCCGGTTCGAGCACCGCGGCGATTCCGCCCTGCGCCCAGGCGGTCGATCCTTCATCGAGCCTGCCCTTGGCGAGCACCGTTACCTTGAAATGATCGGCGAGGTTGAGCGCGGCGGTCAGCCCCGCCGCGCCCGAGCCGATGATGAGGATGTCGCTCGTATGGGCGTCTGGCATGCGATGCTTATTCCGTTCGTGTCGAGCGTAGTCGAGACACCCGCCCCCGCCCAGGTGTCTCGACTACGCTCGACACGAACGGGGGAAGGGTTTCTGATCGGTTCAGGCCGCGTTCGCCGCGCGGGTGAGGTTGAGGAACACGTCTTCCAGATCGGCCTCGCGCGTGCTGACATCGACGATGCCGAACCCGTCCGACTGGATCGCGGCGAGCACCTGGCCCGCGTTGACCCGGTCCTTGCGATAGGTCACTTCCAGCACGCGGTCGCCCTTGAGCGCGATCTTCTCGAAACTGTCATGCACCGGCGCCGCCGCCACGTCGCGATCGACCGTCACCGCGACGATCTTCTCCTGCGCCATGCCGACCAAGGCGCGGGTCGGTTCGTTGGCGATCAGCCGACCGTGGTTGATGATGGCGATCCGGTCGCAGAGCTCCTCGGCCTCTTCGAGATAGTGCGTGGTCAGCACCACCGTCACGCCCTGATCGTTGAGCGTCTTCACATAGGCCCAGAGCTGCTGGCGAAGCTCGATATCGACACCGGCGGTCGGCTCGTCGAGCACCAGCACCGGCGGCGAGTGAACCATCGCCTTGGCCACCATCAGGCGGCGCTTCATCCCCCCCGACAGCGTACGCGCATAGGCATTGGCCTTGTCCTCGAGATGCACCGCGCGGAGCAATTCCATCGAGCGGCGGTGGCCCTTGGGCACCCCGTACAGGCCGGCGGCGATCTCGAGCGTCTCGAACGGGGAGAAGAACGGATCGAACAGGATCTCCTGATTGACGATGCCGATCGACACCTTGGCGTTGCGCGGATGCTGATCGATGTCGAACCCCCAGATCGTCGCCGATCCGCTGGTCTTGTTGACCAGCCCCGCGAGGATGTTGATGAGCGTCGACTTGCCCGCGCCGTTCGGCCCGAGCAGCCCGAAGATTTGGCCGCGCGGCACGTCGAACGTCACGCCATCGAGCGCGCGCTTGCCGCCCTGATAGGTCTTGCACAGATCGGTGATCGCGATGGCGGCTTCGGTCATGGGCGGACCTTTAGGCCGCGCGGCCAAGCGCGCCAACCCCGCAGAGAGCAATTGAAGCCGCGCGCCGGCGCTGCTATCGCTCGCCGCCATGATCGCACCGCCCGAAATCACCCGCGTCCACCAGCCCCGCGTCGCCTGTGACGGCGCCAGCGAGATTCCCGGCGGGGCCGCGCTCGGCCATCCGCGCGTGTTTCTCGAAATCGACGAGACCGGCTATGTCGATTGCGGCTATTGCGACCGCCGCTTCGTGCTGATCGGCGGCCCGGCCGACGGCGTCGACCAGTCGACCCTGCCCGATCATCCGGCCGGCGCGAGCATCTGAACGACGGATCGGCGCGGGGGTCATTTACCCGGCGTCGAGCGGCCCTATATTGGCGGGATGAACAGCCCCACCGATCCGCGCGCCTTCCTCTATCGTGACGGCCAGCTTTCTCCCGACGAGGCGCAGGCGCTCGCCGCGAGCGCGCTGTCGCGCGCCGAGGATGGCGAACTCTATCTGCAATATCGCAAGTCCGAGGCGTTCGGCTTCGACGACGGTCGGTTGAAGACCGCGAGCTACGACACGCATTCGGGCTTCGGCCTGCGCGCCGTCTCGGGCGAGACGACCGCGTTCGCGCACGCCAACGAGCTTAGCGCCGACGCGATCCGCCGCGCGACCGAGACGATGGCGCTGATCGATCCCGCCACCGGCCCCAAGGCCGCGCCGCCGCGCGCGACCAACCGGCACCTCTATACCGCCGCCGATCCGCTCGATCTGGTGCCGTTCGCCGACAAGGTGAATCTGTGCCAGACGATCGACGCCGCCGCACGCGCGCGCGATCCGCGCGTCAGCCAGGTGTCTGTATCGCTGATGGGAAGCTGGCAGGTCGTCGAGATCGTGCGGCCCGACGGTTTCATCGCGACCGACGTGCGCCCGCTGGTGCGACTGAACGTCTCGATCGTGGTCGAGCAGAACGGCCGCCGCGAAACCGGCACGCATGGTCTGGGCGGGCGCTATCTCTATGCCGATCTGTTCGAGCCCGAGACATGGAACCGCGCGATCGACATGGCACTGGCGCAGGCGGTGGTGAATCTCGACTCGGTCGCGGCGCCCGCCGGCGAGATGACGGTGCTGCTCGGGCCGGGCTGGCCGGGCATCCTGCTCCACGAAGCGATCGGCCACGGCCTTGAAGGCGACTTCAACCGCAAGGGGACCTCGGCCTTTTCCGGCCGGATCGGCGAGCGCGTCGCCGCGCCGGGCGTGACGGTGGTGGATGACGGTTCGATCATGGACCGGCGCGGCTCGCTGTCGATCGACGACGAGGGCACACCGACCCAGGAGAACGTGCTGATCGAGGACGGTATCCTCAAAGGCTATATCCACGACCGCCTCAACGCGCGGCTGATGGGGGTCGCGCCGACCGGCAACGGCCGCCGCGAATCGTTCGCGCACGCGCCGATGCCGCGCATGACCAACACCTTCATGCGCGGTGGCAGCGACGATCCCGCCGAACTGCTCAGCCGCGTCAAGACCGGCATTTTCGCCAAGTCGTTCGGCGGCGGGCAGGTCGATATCGTCTCGGGCAAGTTCGTCTTCTCCTGCACCGAGGCGTACCGGATCGAAAACGGCAAGCTCGGCGCGCCGATCAAGGGCGCGACGCTGATCGGCGATGGCCCTACCTGCCTCACCAAGGTCAAGGGCATCGGCAACGACTTCGCGCTCGACGAGGGCGTCGGCATGTGCGGCAAGGGCGGCCAGAGCGTGCCGGCGGGCGTCGGGCAGCCGACGCTGCTGGTCGAGGGGCTGACGGTCGGCGGGACGGCGGTCTAGCGCGGCGCCGCCGCGCCGGCGTCAGGGCGCTGGCGCGGCCGGGTCGAGAAGAATCTCGCCGCCGAGCGCGGTGACCGCCGATCGCAGGACCGTCCTCCCGACCAGATTGACCAGCAGCAGCCCCAGCAGATTCGCCTTGAGCGCGTTGGAGAGCGTGCTGCGGGCGATGATGCCGGTCTGCTCGCGCGCGGCGGTCTGCTCGTCGGCGTCGATGTTCTGCATCACGCCGAAGCAGAACGCGGGCAACGCATCCACCGCCTTGGCGAAATCGACGTTGCGCATGATCTCGGGAACTTCGCTCGCGCGCGGCAACGCGCGGCTGCGGTCGACCGACCGATCGGTCACCGCGAGCAGCACCTGCAGGATCGCGCTCGGCCCGATTTCGAGCGTCGCGTCGCCCTGTCGCACCGTGAACAGGGTGGTGCGGAAGAAGGCGACCGCCGCGAGCCCCGCCGCGAGCACTTGCACCGTGACCAGCCGGACGGGGTCCGCCGCCTTGATCCCGAATTTGACATCGAACACCAGCACGAGGTGATAGGCGAGGAGCGAACTGAGCGCGTTGAAGCCGATATACAGCATGCCCGCCGGCTGGCGGAGCGTCGCGACCGGATCGTCGCGATAGCGCCGCAACAGCTCCACCGATCCGGCGATGCCGCCGATCAGTCCCGCGAAGACATAGTTAGCGAGCATCGCCACCATGATTTACCCCGTTTTCCGCGCGCCCCCGCGCCGCGTGCGTCTACTCCATCGGCGCCAGATCATTGCCCAGGCTGGTCAGCGCGTATCGCCCGCCGCTGTCGCCGTCGGTCTTCCGGACCAGTTTGAATTGCTGCATGTCCTCGAGCACCTTCAGCGTCTGCGTCGGGCTGCCGCTGGTCTGGGCGACCAAATCGCGCAGGCTGATCGGCTCGGGCGCCTTGGCGAGCAGCGACAGCAGTTCGTTCTCGATCTCGGGATGCGGGGCCGCGCCGGCCGGCGACGCCTCCGGCGCCCGGCTACCCGACAGGAAAGACCCGAAGATATCGACTTTCTTTGCGTCCATGTGAACACTGACCTTTCCGGTACCGCGCCGATACTAAACTATTCGCGCGCCGGAGTCAGCAGCCGAGGCATGGGTGTCCGGCACCGCGCGGGAGGCGCCCACGGCTTCGAGCCTCCGCCGCGACCGCTTCGTCGAGCGCCCCGTTGACCCGACGGTGTTTCCCGCGCGATGCTTCGGCGGCCATGCCGATATGCGACGCGTGGCGACCGGGACGATTGGAGACGGCGATGCGTGACGACTGGCCCACTCTCGACTGGCCCGCGTGGCGCGAGACCGCGATCGCGCTCCAGCTTCGCACGCAGATCGTGGGCAAGGTGCGGCTCGCGCTGACGCCGTGGCTCAACCATAGCTGGCACGTGCCGCTATATGTTTCGGCGCGCGGGCTCACCACCTCGGCGATTCCGTTCGGCGACCGGCTTCTCGAAATCGATTTCGATTTCGTCCACGATCGGCTGGTCTTCATCACCAGCGACGGGCGCAGCCGGGGCATCGGCCTTCATGCCGGCAGCATCGCCGAATTCCACAAGACGGTGATCGCCTGTCTGGACGAGCTCGGCGTGCCGAGCGCCTTCGATGGCGCGCCCAGCGAAATGCCCGATGCGACGCCCTTCGCCGAGGACCATGCGCATCGCCCCTATGACGCGGAGGCGGTGCGCGCGTTCTGGCACGCGTTGATTCGCATCGCGCGCGCGTTCCGCACGTTCCGCACCGGGTTTCTGGGCAAGGCCAGCCCGGTGCATTTCTTCTGGGGCAGTTTCGATCTCGCGGCGACGCGTTTCTCAGGGCGCGCCGCGCCGCGCCACCCGGGCGGCGTGCCCGGTCTGCCCGACGCCGTGACGTGCGAAGCCTATAGCCACGAGGAAGCGAGCGTCGGCTTCTGGCCCGGCAGCGACGCCTATCCGACCGCCGCCTTCTACGCTTATGCCTATCCCTCGCCGCCCGGCTATGCCGCCGCCGCCGTCGCGCCCGAGGCCGCTGCGTGGGACGCGACGCTCGGCGAGTTCATCCTGCCCTATGAGGCGGTGCGCACCGCGCCCGATCCGCAGGCGGCGATCCTCGCCTTCTGCCACAGCACCTATGATGCGGCGGCGGATCTCGCGCATTGGGGCCGCGACGCGCTCGAATGCCCGCTCGGCCGGCCGCGCGTGCCGCGCGTGGTGGTCTGATGGCGCTTGTCGAGGTCGGCCGGTTCAATCGCAACGAAGCGCATATCGTGATCGGGCGGCTCGAGGCGGACGGGATTCCGGCGCTCGCGCTCGATGCCAATGCGAGCATCGCCGACGGCAGCTATCTGTTCATCCCGGTGCGCGTGATGGTGGACGAAGACGATGCGGAGGCTGCCCGCCGCATCATCGCGGATGCTGCCTGAAATTCGGGCAGTTTCGCACCACTGCACAAAATTTACCCGCAAGTAACGTTTTGGTTCCGCCGAACGTCGCGTAATCGCGTCGTTTCGACTTGGCACGGCGTTTGCTCAGCACCTCTCGGGACTATTCAAGAGGGGGCGTCGAGTGAAACTCGTTATTGCCATCATCAAACCGTTCAAGCTCGACGATGTGCGCGAAGCGCTCACCGAGATCGGTGTCGCGGGCATGACCGTCACCGAGGTGAAGGGGTTCGGCCGCCAGAAGGGGCAGACCGAAATCTATCGCGGCGCCGAATACAGCACCAACATGGTGCCGAAGATCAAGATCGAGATCGTCTGCGCGTCGGACCTCGCCGCCAAGGTGGTCGAATCGATCCAGGCTTCGGCCAACACCGGCGCGATCGGCGACGGCAAGATCTTCGTTCTCGATGTCGGCCAGACGGTGCGCATCCGCACCGGCGAAACCGACGAGACGGCACTGTGAACTCCGGGCTCATGAAGGGGGCAATGATGAACAAGACGTTGAAATATGTCGGCGTTGCCGGCCTGGGGGCGGCGCTGTTCGCATCCCTGCCGGCCTGGGCGCAGGCCGCCGCGCCCGCGCCGACCGTCAACAAGGGCGACACCGCCTGGATGATGACCTCCACGCTGCTGGTGCTGATGATGATCGTGCCCGGCCTGGCGCTGTTCTACGGCGGCCTCACGCGCGCCAAGAACATGCTGTCGACGATGACGCAGATCGGCGCGGTCGCCTGCCTCGCGATGCTGCTGTGGGTGATGTACGGCTACACGATGGCCTTCGGTGACGGCGGCAACGATTTCATCTCCGGCTTCGGCAAGGCGTTCCTGAAGGGCATCACGCCTGATTCGACCGCGGCGACCTTCACCGCCGGCGTCGCCATCCCCGAATATGTCTTCATCTGCTTCCAGATGACCTTCGCCGCGATCACCGTCGCGCTGGTGCTCGGCTCGGTGGTCGAACGCATGAAGTTCTCGGCGGTGATGGTGTTCGGCGCGGTGTGGCTGACGATCGTCTATTTCCCGATCGCGCACATGGTCTGGGCGTCGGGCGGCCTGTTCTTCAAGGCGGGCGCGCTGGATTTCGCCGGCGGCACCGTCGTCCACATCAACGCCGGCGTCTCCGCGCTGGTCTCCGCGCTGATCCTCGGTAAGCGCATCGGCTATCCGACCGAGCGCATGGCGCCGCACTCGCTGACGATGACCGGCATCGGCACCGGCCTGCTGTGGGTGGGCTGGTTCGGCTTCAACGCCGGCTCCGCGCTCGAAGCCAATGGTTCGGCCGCGCTCGCCATGATCAACACTTTCGTCGCGACCGCGTCCGCCGGCCTGTTCTGGATGCTGGTTGAGCGCGCCAACGGCCACAAGGGGTCGGCGCTCGGCTTCTGCTCGGGCATCGTCGCCGGCCTCGTCGCCGTCACGCCGGCGGCGGGTAATTCCGGCCCGTTCGGCGCGATCATCCTCGGCGGCGTCGCCTCGGTGGTCTGCTATTACGCGGTGTCGTTCCTCAAGCCCAAGCTCGGCTATGACGACGCGCTCGACGCGTTCGGTGTCCACGGCATCGGCGGGATGATCGGCGCGGTCGGCACCGGCATCGTCTATGCGCCGTGGCTCGGCGGCCCCGGCAAGCCCGATTTCGACATGGGCCATCAGGTTATCGTGCAGATCGAGGCGGTCGCCACGACGATCATCTGGGCCTCGGTCGGCACCGCCATCGCGATCTTCGCGGCAAAGCTGCTGACCGGGCTGCGCGTCACGCCGGAAGTCGAGCTCGAGGGCCTCGACATCGGCGAGCACGGCGAGCGCGCCTACAACGCCTGATCCAAATCGGGGCGGGTGAGCCCGCCCCCCAATACGTTCCTCCTGCGGACGACCTAAGGCCGGTGCGGCGACGCACCGGCCCTTTTTTATTGCGGCGGAGGACGTTGCCCGTTGATCCATCGTGATCTTTCCGCTCGCCCTGAGCGCCATCGAACGTCAGACGGGGCGGGATCAGAGCGTGCGAAACATCACCAGCGCATCGACATCCCCCAGCACCGGATGCGCGAACGCGCCGGGGAGCGTGCCCACCACCGCGAAACCGCACGCCTTCCATAAGGCGACCGCGCGCGTGTTGCTCACCACCACGAAGTTGAACTGCATCGCGCGAAAACCCGCCGCGCGCGCCTGATCGAGCGAATGCGCGCACATGGCGTGCGCGATGCCGCGTCCGGTCGCGTGCCCCGCGGTCATGTAGCCGCAGTTGGCGACATGCGCGCCGCCGCCGCTCTGGTTGGCGCGCAACAGATAGGTGCCGAGGAGCGCGCCGTTCTCCTCCGCGACGAACACGCGGTTGCCGGGCGCGAACCAATAGGCGAGCGCGGCATCCTTGCGCATCGTCCGCTCGAGCGCATAGGTCTCGCCCGCGCGGATCACGGGTTCGAGGATCGCCCAGATCGCGGCGCGGTCTGCCCAGGTGGCGGAACGGATCGATAGCATCATAGCCCGCTCGCCCTGCCCGGTACCGGTTGGGGCACGTGCTTCGGCAGGGTCAGCACGAACGGGGCTGGAGGTCGAAGCCCGTGCATGCTGGACCTAGGCGATCAGCAGCCCCGCCAGCGCCGCCGACATCAGGTTGGCGAGGCTGCCCGCCGCGAGCGCGCGCAGGCCGAGCTTGGCGATCATCGGTCGCTGGTTGGGGGCGAGGCTGCCGGTCGAGGCCATCTGGATCGCGATCGAGCTGAAATTGGCGAACCCGCACAGCGCGAACGTGACGATCGCGACCGTCCGCGGGCTGAGCCCCCGCATCTGCCCCATGTCGGCGAAAGCGACGAATTCGTTGAGCACCACCTTGGTGCCGAGCAGTCCACCCGCCGCCGCCGTCTCGCTCCACGGCACGCCGAGCAGGTACATCACCGGCGCGAGCACGGTGCCGAGCAGCGACTGGAAGCTGAGACCCTTCAGCCCGAACCAGCTCCCCACCTCGGCGAGCAGCCCGTTGGCGCACGCCACCAGCGCGACGAACGCCAGCACCATCGCGCCGACCGCGACGGCGATCCGCACGCCGGTCTGCGCGCCCATCGCGGCGGCCATGATGATGTTGGCGGCGCGCTCCTCCTCGGCGGCGACTTCGGCGACACGCACGGCCTGCTCCTCGCGGTCGTCGCCGAGCGGCAGTTCGCCGTCCTCGAACGGCGCATCGGGCATGATGATCTTCGCCATCAACAATCCGCCCGGCGCGGCCATGAACGACGCCGCGAGCAGGAACGGCAGCGATCCCGGCCCGAGCAGGGCGGCATAAGCGGCGAGGATCGTCCCCGCCACGCCGGCCATGCCGACCGACATCACCGCGAAGAGCTGCGAGGGGGTGAGCGTGGCGAGATACGGGCGGATCACCAGCGGCGCCTCGCTCTGCCCGACGAAGATGTTCGCGGCCGCGCACAAAGATTCGACCTTGGAGACGCCGGTCACCCGCTCGATCGCGCCGCCGATCCAGCGCACCACGAGCTGCATGATGCCGACATGATAGAGCACCGCGACCAGCGCCGCGAAGAAGATGATCACCGGCAGCGACGAGATCGCGAAGGCATGGCCGAACTTGGGGTCGGTGGCGAGATCGCCGAAGATCACGCGCGTGCCTTCGCCGGCATAGCCGAGCAGCGCGGAGACGGCGGCGGACATGCCGTAGATCGCCGCCTTGCCGGCCGGAACGTAGAGCACCAGCACCGCGATTGCGACCTGCAGCGCGAACGCCGCCCCGACCACGCGCGGGCGGATCGCACGGCGGTTGGTGGAAAGCGCGAGCGCGATCAGGAGGATAACGGTAATACCGGCAAGGCCGATCAGGAATTTGGTCATGCGTGTCTTCGCGCCCATCGTGCGGCGGCCGCCCCCCGGGCGCCTGCTGTTCGCGGCGCACCATACAGGGCGAAGGCGCGCACGCCAGAGCCTAACGAAATGCGCCCGCTCAGCCCCGGTTCAGCCGCGAGCGCGCTTTGATCCGCGGCGGAATGCCGCTACGGTGCGACACACTGCCCTTCGATGGATGGAAATATCCGCTTGATGCCCCGCGTTCCCGGTTCCCGTGCCTTTCTGCAAGCCACTGCGATCGCCGCCGTCCTCGCGATCGTTCCGCTCGGCACCGGCGCGATGGCGGCGGTGGACACCAGCGCCTATCGCGAGATCTCCGTGTTTATGGAGGTGTTCAACCGCGTGAAGGCGGAATATGTCGACAAGGTCGACGACAAGACGCTGGTGAAGGGCGCGATCGACGGGATGCTCGCCGCGCTCGATCCGCACAGCAGCTTCGAGACCGGGCTCGATTACGACAATTTGCGCATCCAGACCACCGGCAGCTACGGCGGGCTTGGGCTCACCGTCACGATGGAGGACGGCGCGGTCAAGGTGATCGCCCCGCAGGAGGATACGCCGGGCTGGCGCGCGGGCGTCAAATCGGGCGACTATATCACGCATATCGACGGCAAGTTGATCTTCGGCGACACGCTCGACGAGGCGATCGCCAAGATGCGCGGCAAGCCCGGCACCAAGATCACGCTGACCTTGCAGCGCCCCGGCGCGTCCGATCCGATCATCGTGACGATGGTGCGCGAACAGATCGTCCAGAAGCCGGTCAAATGGTCGGTGAAGGGCGATATCGGCATCATCAACATCAACACCTTCTCCGAACATACCGGCGACGCCGTCCATGCCGCGATCCTCGGCATCGACAAGCAACTCGGCCACCAGCCGACCGGTTATGTCGTCGACCTGCGCGACAATGGCGGCGGGCTTCGCGACGAGGCGGTCGCGGTCGCCGACAATTTCCTGTCGTCGGGCGTGATCGTGTCGCAGCGCGGGCGCGACCGCAGCGATGTCGAGACCTTCTATGCCGAGAGCTATTTCAAGGGCGATCCCTCGCACGGGCTGCCGGTGATCGTGCTCACCAACGCGGGCACCGCCTCCGCGTCCGAGATCGTGGCGGGCGCGTTGCAGGATCATCACCGCGCTTTGGTGATGGGCGAGCGTTCGTTCGGCAAGGGATCGGTCCAGACCGTCATCGACATGGGCAACAACACCGCGCTTCGGCTCACCACCTCGCGCTATTACACGCCGTCGGACCGGTCGGTGCAGGAAGGCGGGATCGAACCCGACGTGCAGGTGCCGCAGATTTCCGACCCCGATTACAAGAAACGCCCGACATTCCGCGAGGATGATTTGCGCCGCCACCTCATCAACGAAATCAAGAACGACGATTCGGTGCTGGAGCAGGACAGCAAGCCCGACCCGCGTTTCGCCGCGACCCCGGCCGAGCTGAAGGCCAAGGGCATCGACGATTTCCAGCTCGATTATGCGATCAAGACGCTCGCGCGGCTCGGCCCCGCGCCGCAGGTCGTCGCGGCGAGGCGCTGAGCGATGGGCCCGGATCGCTTCGCCCACGCCCGCGCGCTCGCGCTGATCGTCCCCGCCGCGCTGCTCGCCGGCGCTTATGGCTTCCAATATCTCGGGCATCTGTACCCATGCGAAATGTGCTGGTGGCAGCGCTATCCGCATTTCGCGGCGGTCGTGCTCGCGCTTGCCGCCTTCGTCGTGCCGACGCGGGCTGGCCGCCTGCTGGTGGCGTGCGCCGCGCTCGCGATCTTCGTGAGCGGCGCGATCGGCGTGTACCATGCGGGCGTGGAATATCATTGGTGGGAGGGCATCACCGCTTGCTCATCGACGATGGCGGGGCATGGCGGCTCGGTCGATGACATGCTCGCGCGGATCATGAAGGCGCCGGTGGTGCGCTGCGACGTGCCGCAATGGACGCTGTTCGGCATCTCGCTCGCCGGGTTCAACGCACTGATCTCGATCCCGGCCGCGCTGGTGATCTTCGCATTGCTTCCGAAAGGCCAGAGATGAGCGGCTGGAAACCCGGTGACCCCCGCCGCGACGCGCGCTCGATGGTGCGTGTCGATCAGGCCGGCGAATATGGCGCGACGCGGATCTACGCCGGTCAGCTCGCCGTGATGGGGGACCGTACGCCCGCCGCGCGTGCGATCGCCGGAATGGCCAACCAGGAAGAGCGGCACCGCGCGTTCTTCGACGCGATGATCGTCGCGCGCGGTGTACGCCCGACGTTGCTGCAACCGTTCTGGGATGTGGCGGGTTTCACCCTCGGGGCGGTGACGGCGGCGCTCGGCCCGGAAGCGGCGATGGCCTGCACCGCCGCGGTCGAGACCGAGATCGACAAACATTATGCCGATCAACTCGACGTGCTGGGGGATTCGGACCCCGAACTGTCGGCGGCGGTGCTGGAGTTCCAGGCGGAGGAAGTCGAGCACCGCGAGACCGCGCTCGCCTCGGGGGCCGAGGCCGCGCCGGCCTATCTGCTGCTGAGCGGGGCGATCCGGCTCGGCTGCCGCGTCGTGATCGCGGCGGCGAAACGCATTTGACGGGCGGTGCCCGTACAGGAGTGATGCGATGAAGAAGATGGTTTCGTGGGCGATGGCCGCGCTGGCGACGGCCCTGGCATCCGCGCCGACCCATGTGGCGGCGCAGGGCAAGCAGGTTCCCTCGCTCGTCATCTATGGCGATCAGAAATGTCCGACCGACAATGACGGCAACGAGGTCGTCGTCTGTGTCCGCCGCCCGGCGAGCGAGCAGTTCCGCATCCCGAAGGAACTGCGCGACTTCAAGGTGACGCCCGAGAACGAGAGCTGGGCGGCGAAGGTCGCCGCCAACGATCACGTCGCCGATAGCGGCATCGGCAGTTGCAGCAACGTCGGCCCGGGCGGCGCGAGCGGCTGCTTCCTGCAGAATTCGCAGATCAACCGCGCGACCAACAAGGAACGCGCGCGCGACCAGCGCGTGCTCGAATCGACCATCGGCAAGTAACGTCGCGGCCGGGGGCGGTATGACGCACACGGCGGCCGTGGGGGCGCATGTTCGGCACCTGGGTGTTCGGTTGGGGGCATGATGTACGCAAGACCGATGGAGCGCGGGCCGCATGGCGTCGCGCTCGTGCTGTTCGCGTTGGTGTGGTTCTCCTGCGCGTGGTTCGGCTCATGGGAGCTCAACCCCAACAACGCGACCCGGCTGTTCGCGGCGTTTTCGATCGTCGAGCGCAGCGATGCGACGATCGACCGCTTTCAGTCGCTGACGATCGACAAGGCGCGCTTCGGCGACCATTATTACATGGACAAGGCGCCGGGCATGACGCTGATGGCGGTGCCGCTCGTATGGGCTGTCGAGAAGACCACCGGCGGGGAGACCGACACGCAGGTGATCGACGCCGCCAACCCGCGGCTGATGCGCTTCATGGCGCTGCGGCTGCGCGTGGTGGTCGCGCTTGGTGCGGCGCTGCTCACCGCCTTCGCGACGGTGCTGCTGCTCGATCTCGCCACCGGCATCACCGGTAGCCCGGCGGCGGGGCTGTATGCCGCGCTATCCTATGCGCTCGGGTCGATCGTGTGGGGCTGGTCGACGACGATGCTCGGCCATGCGCCGGTCGCGGCGCTGCTGCTGATCGCGACCTGGGCGATCTGGCGGGGCACGAGCGGCGCGGCGGAGCTGGCGCGCTGGCGCTATCCGCTGCTGGCGGGCCTCGCGCTCGGCTGGGCGGTGGTGGTCGAATTCCAGGCCGCGCTCGGCGGCGTCGCGATCGCCGGCTGGGCGCTGTGGCGGACGCGGGACGTGGCGTGGCCGGTGCGCGGGCGCGTGCTGGCGATGGCGGTGGGGACGGGCATCGTCGCGATGCTGCCGCTGTTCGCCTATAATCTGTTCACGTTCGGCACGCTGTTCCGGCTCGGCTATCAGGGGGTGGTCGGGTTCGACGGCATGCAGCAGGGGCTGTTCGGGCTGACCTATCCCAAGCCGGAGGCGCTGTTCGGCATCCTGTTCGGGGTGCGGCGCGGGCTGCTCTGGGTGTCGCCGGTCATCATTCTGGGCACGGTCGGGATCGCCGGGATGATCCGCACGCGCGAGACGCGCGATCTAGGCGTGCTCGCGGCGGTGGTGATCGCGATCGTGCTGATGGTCAACGCCTCCTACGTCTATTGGGACGGCGGCGCGTCGATCGGCCCGCGTCATTCGGTGCCGGCGATCCCGTTCCTCGCGATCGGGCTGGCGGTGCTGTGGGCGCGCTGGCGCGGGGCGGGGCGGCGTGCCGCGCTGGTCGCGCTGCTGGTGGTTTCGGTGGCGATCAATCTGATGATCGCCTCGACCGACATCTTCGGTTCGGAAGCCTATGCCGATCCGCTGTGGAGCCGCACGATCGTCGCGATGTTCCTGCCCGGCAATCTCAGCACGATCCCGAGCGACTTCTTCGGCTGGAGCGCGTGGCGCGGCTTCTTCCTGTATCTCGACGTCGCCGTGCCGCTGCTGGTGCTGCTGATCGTGTGGACGCGCGCAGCGGAGCGCCAGACGAGATAGGTTCGCCGTTCGTGCCGAGCAAAGTCGAGGCACCTCCGCTCCGGGCGCGTCCCTGGACTTCGCTCGGGACGAACGGAGCGGGTTTCAGCCTCGTTTCATTCCCCGTATCCGGTGCCAGACGAAGAACGCCACCGCCGCCAGCAGCACGCCCGCGATCGCCACGTCGGCGCTGTGGAACGCCGCCTTCACGCGCGGGTCGCTGTCCCATTTCTCGCCGAGCGTCGCGCCGAGCCAGGCCAGCGCGAAGCACCACGGCCATGAGCCGATGAAGGTGTAGAGGTGGAATGGCACCAGCGGCATCCGTGCGACGCCCGCCGGAAAGGCGATGAACGAACGGATCAGCGGCAGCAACCGCGCGATCAGCACCGCCGGGCCGCCAAAGCGCGCGAAGAACCGGTCGGCGGTGTCGAGTTCGCCCGGCCCGACGAGCACGTACCGGCCCCAGCGCTCGGCGAGCGGGCGGCCGCCGTGCCTGCCGATCTCATAGCCGACGATCGAACCGAGGTTGCAGCCGATCGCCCCCGCCGTCGCGACGAGCAGCAGGTTCAGTTCGCCCTTCCAGACCAGATAGCCCGCGAACGGCATGATGATCTCCGAGGGCAACGGGATGCACGCCGATTCGATCGCCATCAGCAGCGCGATGCCGAGATAGCCGCCGCTCGAGATGATGGCGATGATGATGGTGGCTAGAAAGCCGAGTATCTTTTCGATCATGCCATCGCTCTGCCCCGAACATGGCGCATCTCGCCAGTGTAAAAACGTTGCTGGCGCTGGCGGCGGATGGAAATTCACGGTCGCCTGCCCTACGTCTGCGCCGCGAACGTGCGAAAGGCCGGTATGAACGCGGACGAAGACAAGCGCGGGGCGGCCAACGCGGCGGTCGGCGAGATCGCTGACGGCATGCTCGTCGGGCTCGGCACCGGATCGACCGCGGCGTTCGCGATCGCGCGGCTCGGCGAGCGCGTGCGAGCGGGGCTGCGGGTGCGCGCGGTCGCCACCTCGCTGCGCAGTCTGGAACAGGCCCGCGCGGCCGGTATCGACACGCTCGACTTCGCCGACGTCGCCGCCACCGATCTCGCGATCGACGGCGCCGACGAGATCGACGCGCGGCTCCACGCGATCAAGGGCGCGGGTGGGGCGATGCTGCGCGAGAAGATCGTCGCAGAATCCGCCGCGCGGATGATTGTCATCGCCGATGGATCGAAGCGCGTCGCCGCGATCGGCGCCGCCAAGCTGCCGGTCGAGGTGCTGCCATTCGCGCGCAGCTTCGTCACGCGCCGGGTGGCCGATCTCGGCGCGGCGGTGACGGTGCGCGGCGGCGCGGCGGCGCCGTTCCGTACCGATCAGGGCAATCTCGTGCTCGACTGCCGCTTCGCCGCGCTGGGCGATCCTTTCGCACTCGCCGAGGCGCTGGCGGCGATCCCCGGGGTGCTCGGCCACGGCCTCTTTCTTCGTGAAATTGATAGCGCTATCATCTGCGAACAAGGGCAGGTGACACGGATCGACCGGCCCGTGTAGGGAAGATCATGACGCAGCCGGATCGTTCGAGCGCGAAAATTCGAGCGACCGTCACGCAACCACATCAGCGCGATGGCGTTAGCCGTTGACGACAAGAAAGGTCTTTTGAATGTCCGATGCCCAGACGGTGAGCACCACGCCGGATCTGCACGAAGACGGATCGCCCGAGCGCCTCGCGATCGACACGATTCGCACGCTGTCGATGGATGCGGTGCAGGCCGCCAATTCGGGGCATCCGGGCACGCCGATGGCGCTCGCGCCGGTCGGGCATACGCTTTGGACCAAGTTCCTGCGTTATGATCCGGCAACGCCCGACTGGCCCAACCGCGACCGCTTCGTGCTCTCGGTCGGCCATGCCTCGATGCTGCTGTATTCGTTGATCCACCTCGCCGGGATCGAGGAGATCGACAAGGACGGCAAGAAGAGCGGCAAGCCCGCGCTCAGCCTCGACGATCTCAAGCAGTTCCGTCAGCTCAACTCGAAGACGCCGGGCCACCCGGAATATCGCCACACCACCGGCGTCGAAACCACCACCGGTCCGCTGGGCGCGGGCGTGAGCAACTCGGTCGGCATGGCGATCGCCGAGCGCTGGCTCGCCGCGCGCTACAATAAGCCGGGCTACACGCTGTTCGACCATGACGTCTATGCGCTTGCCGGCGACGGTTGCATGATGGAGGGCGTCTCGGCCGAAGCGGCGTCGCTCGCCGGACACCTCAAGCTCTCCAACCTGTGCTGGATCTACGACAGCAACCACATCTCGATCGAAGGCGACACCGCGCTCGCGTTCGATGAAGATGTCGGCAAGCGGTTCGAGGCTTATGGCTGGAACGTCATCCATGTGAACGACGCCAACGACATCGCCGCGCTGACCGCCGCGTTCGACGCGTTCCGCGCGACCACCGACAAGCCGACCTTCATCGTCGTCCATTCGATCATCGGCTGGGGTTCCCCGCGCGCCGGCAGCGAGAAGGCGCATGGCGAGCCGCTCGGCGAGGAGAATATCCGCCTCACCAAACAGGCCTATGGCTGGCCCGAGGATGCCAAGTTCCTCGTGCCCGACGGTGTCGCCGAAGCCTTCAAGGGCGCGATGACCGAACGCGGCGTGCCGCTGCGCGAGGCATGGCAGGCGAATTTCGCCAAATATCATGACGCGCATCCCGAGCTCGCCGCCGAACTCGACGATCTGTTCGCGAGCAAGCTGCCGAAGGGCTGGGACTCGGCGCTGCCGACGTTCGACGCGGACCCCAAGGGCATCGCCAGCCGCGATTCGAGCGGCAAGGTGCTCAACGCGCTCGTCAAGCCGGTGCCGTGGCTGGTCGGCGGCGCGGCCGATCTCGCGCCGTCCACCAAGACCGACATCAAGGGCGCGCCCTCGTTCGAGGCGAACAATTACGCCGGCACCAACTTCCACTTCGGCGTGCGCGAACATGGCATGGGCGGCGTGGTCAACGGCATGGCGCTGTCGTATCTGCGCGCCTACGGTTCGACCTTCTTCGTGTTTACCGATTACATGCGCGCGCCGATCCGCCTCTCGGCGATCATGGAGCTGGGCGTAGTGTGGGTGTTCACCCATGATTCGATCGGCGTCGGCGAGGACGGCCCGACCCACCAGCCGATCGAGCATCTCGCGATGCTGCGCGCGACGCCGGGGCTCGACACGATCCGCCCGGGCGACGCCAACGAGGTGTCGGTCGCGTGGAAGGCGGCGCTCGAAGCCGGCAACAACCCGACCGCGCTGGTGCTGTCGCGTCAGGCGCTGCCGACGATCGACCGGAGCAAATACGCATCGGCCGAAGGGCTGATGAAGGGCGGCTATGTCATCGCCGACAGCGAGACCCCGGAGCTGATCCTGATCGCGACCGGCAGCGAACTGTCGCTTGCGCTGAGCGCCTACGAAAAGCTGGTCGAGCAGGGCGTCGCCGCGCGCGTCGTGTCGCTGCCGAGCTGGCATCGCTACGAGATGCAGGATGCCGCGTACAAGGAAAGCGTCCTGCCGAAAGCGGTCCGCGCGCGCCTCGCGATCGAACAGGCCGGCGAGATCGGCTGGGATCGCTATGTCGGGCTCGACGGCGCGACGATCACCATGTCGACCTTCGGGGCGTCGGCGCCGCTCGCCAAGCTGCAGGACAAATATGGCTTCACCGTCGAGAACGTCGTCAAGGTCTCGCGCGAACTGCTCGGAAAGGACGCATAAATGAGTCTCCTCAAGGATCTCGCAAGCCACGGCCAGGCGGTGTGGCTCGATTTCGTCGATCGCAAGTTCCTCGAGGCGGGTGGCCTCAAGAAGCTCGTCGAGGAAGATGGCCTGACCGGGGTCACCTCTAATCCGTCGATCTTCGAAAAGGCGATGGGCTATGGCGACGCCTATGACGCCACGCTCGCCGAATATGACAGGCAGCATCCCGGCGCGGCGACGATGGACCGCTACGAAGCGCTCGCGATCCTGGACATCCAGGCCGCCGCCGAGACGCTCGCGCCGGTCTATGAGGCGACGCAGGCCAAGGACGGCTATGTCAGCCTGGAAGTGTCGCCCTATCTCGCCAACGATACCGACGCGACGATCGCCGAGGCGCAGAAACTGTGGGCGGCGGTCGATCGCCCCAATCTCATGATCAAGATCCCCGGCACCCCGGCGGGCGTGCCCGCGATCGCCGCGACGATCGCCGCGGGCATCAACGTCAACGTGACGCTGCTGTTCTCGAACTCGGCCTATCAGGCGGTCGCGCTCGCCTATGTCGAAGGTCTCGAACAGCGCGTCGAGCAGGGTTTGCCGATCGACCGGATCGCCAGCGTCGCGAGCTTCTTCGTCAGCCGCATCGACAGCAAGATCGACGACAAGATCGACGCGCGCATAAAGGCCGGCGATCCCGAGAGCGAGGCGCTCAAGGCGATTCGCGGCAAGGTCGCGATCGCCAACGCGAAGCTCGCCTATGACTGGTTCCTCGAGTTCAACAAGAGCGCGCGCTGGCAGGCGCTCGCCGCCAAGGGCGCGCAGGTCCAGCGGCTGCTGTGGGCCTCGACCGGGACGAAGAACCCGGATTATCCCGACACGCTGTATCTCGACGAGCTGATCGGGCCGGACACGGTCAACACCGTGCCGCCCAAGACGATGGACGCGTTCCGCGACCACGGCACGCCCGCCAACACGCTCGGCACCGACATCGCCGGCGCGCGGCACGTTCTGTCCGAGGCCGAGCGGCTCGGGCTAGATCTCGACGGCGTCACCGAAACGCTGGTCGAGGAGGGCGTCGCGTCCTTCTCCAAGGCGTTCGACGATCTGCTCGGCGCGATCGCGAAGAAGCAGCCGGCGGACGCATAACCGGCTGCCGCATGACCCTATTCCCCCGCGAAAGCGGGGGACCAGAGCTGGCCGCGCGGCGTTTGTTGCTGTGGACCCCCGCCTTCGCGGGGGAACGGTGTTCAGAATCGTAGGAGTATCCTCATGAAGATCGGTATCATCGGCCTCGGCCGGATGGGCGGCAACATCGCGCGGCGGCTGATGCGCGCCGGCCATGAGGCCGTCGTGTTCGACCGGGACGAGAAGGCGGTCGCGGCGCTGGTCGCCGACGGGGCGGTCGGCGCCTCCTCGCTCGCCGACATGCAAGGCAAGCTCGCCGATCCGGCGATCTACTGGGTGATGCTCCCGGCGGGCGGCCCGACCGAACAGACCGTGGCGGCGCTCGCCGAGCAATGCGGTCCCGGCGGCATCATCATCGACGGCGGCAACAGCTTCTACAAGGACGACATCCGCCGCGCCAAGGCGCTTGCGGAAAAGCAGGTCCATTACGTTGACGTCGGCACCTCGGGCGGCGTCTGGGGGCTGGAGCGCGGCTATTGCATGATGGTCGGCGGCGACCCGGAGACGATCAAGACGCTCGATCCGATCTTCGAAGCGCTGGCGCCGGGCATCGGCACGATCCCGCGCACGCCGGGCCGCGACAACGACAAGGAAGATCCGCGCGCCGAACTGGGCTATATCCATGCAGGGCCGGCGGGTGCGGGCCATTTCGTCAAGATGGTCCACAACGGCATCGAATACGGGCTGATGCAGGCATATGCCGAGGGCTTCGACATCCTCAAGGGCAAGTCCTCCGAGCATCTGCCCGAGGACGAACGCTTCGATCTCAACCTCACCGACATCGCCGAAGTCTGGCGGCGCGGCAGCGTGATCTCGTCGTGGCTGCTCGATCTCACCGCGATCGGTCTCGCCAAGGATCAGATGCTCGATCATTTCTCGGGCAATGTCGCCGATTCGGGCGAAGGCCAGTGGACGATCGACGCGGCGATGGAAGAGAAGGTGCCGGCGAACGTGCTGAGTGCGGCGCTGTACGCACGCTATCGCAGCCGCGTCGAGCATACGTTCGGCGACAAATTGCTGTCGGCGATGCGCTTCGGCTTCGGTGGCCACGTCGAAATGCCGCAATGAGCGGGGTGACGAAGGACGGCATCCGACTGTTCATCTCCGATCTCGACGGCACTCTGGTCGATCGGAAGAAGGAACTGACGGCGGGTACGATCGCATCGGTCGCGCGACTCAAGGCGGCGGGGATCGGCTTCACCGTCATCAGCGCGCGGCCGCGCTCGGGGGTGCGGCCGATCGTCGATGCGCTCGAACTCGACGTGCCGATCGGCGCGTTCAACGGCGGCACCTTGTTCAAGCGCGACGGCACGGTGCTGGCCGAGCACCGCATCGCGCCGCATGTCGCGGCGGGCGTGTTCGAGCTGGCGCAGGGGCTCGATGTCGCGCCTTGGCTGTTCGCCGATGACCGTTGGTATGCGCTCGCCGAACAGGGCATGCATTTCGACAGCGAACGCGTATCGGCGAACCAGTCCCCGGTGGTCGTCTCGGATTTCTCTCCATATTACGATCGCGCCGACAAGATCACCTTCGTCAGCGACGATCCGCCGCTACTCGCGGGGCTGCTCGACCGCGCGCGGGCGGCCTATGGCGAGGCGGCGACGATCGCCCAGTCGCAGACCTATTATCTCGATGTGACCGCGACCGCCGCCAACAAGGGCGACGGCGTGGCGGCGCTGGCGGAGAGCTTCGGCGTGCCGCTGTCGCAGACCGCGGTGATCGGCGATCAGTTCAACGATCTGCCGATGTTCGCACGCGCCGGCCTGTCAATCGCGATGGGGCAGGCGCCGGAGGGCGTGAAGGCGCTCGCGCAGCACGTTACGGGTGCGAACGACGCCGATGGCGTGGCGCAGGCGATCGACGAGATCATTCTGGCGTAAAACGTGCCGCCGTCATGCCGGACGTGTTCCGGCATCCACCGTTCAACAAGCCCTCACGCCGTTAATTTTGCGGAACGGTGGACCCCGGAATAAATCCGGGGTGACGCGGCGGCTTGGGGATTTGCCAACTCTACGGCGTTCCTTCAGCGCGGCGGGGTCAGCTTCACCAGCGCGCCATCGTCCTGGAGCAGCCAGATCGCGCCGTCCGGCCCCTGCGCCACGTCGCGGATGCGCGTCTCCATCGGCCATTGATCGGCCTTGGTCGCGGTCTCCCCGTCGAGCTTGACGCGGATCAGCGCCTCGCCGGAGAGCGCCGCGATGAACATCGATCCCTTCCACTGCGGGAACAGATCGCCCGAATAGATCATCATGCCGCCGGGCGAGATCGACGGGTTCCAGAACACCTTGGGCGCCTCGAAGCCGTCGCCGGGCTTATGATCGGGAATATCGGTGCCGTCGTAATTGCTGCCGTTCGACGCCTTGGGCCAGCCGTAATTCTTGCCGGGCAGGATCAGGTTGACCTCGTCGCCGCCCTTCGGCCCCATCTCGATCTCCCACAGGCGGCCGGCCGAATCGAACGCGAGGCCATAGGGATTGCGGTGGCCCATGCTCCAGATTTCGGCTGGCGCGGTGTTCACGCCGCCTTCGACCGGCTGCTGCGTGCCCTTTTCCTTGAAGGCCGCGCCGGTGTTCTCGGGCGGGTCGAACACCGTGACGGTGGGCGTGCCGGTCTTGCCCGCGAAGGGATTGCCGGGCGCGGGTTTGCCGTCGAGCGTGAGGTGCAGGATCTTGCCGAGCTTCTGGTTGATGTCCTGCGCGGGCGTGAAGCGCTGGCGTTCGCCCGAAGAGAGGAACAGCGATTTGCCATCGGGTGCGAAGGCGATGTTGGCGCCGAACTGGCCGCCTTCGCCGTCAGATCCCTGCCGCCACAGCACCTGCGTGCCCTGCAACTGCGTGCCGAGCAAGGTCGCGCGCGCCAGCGCGAGCGCGGCGCCATGCGGGCGCGGTTCGGAATAGGTGAGGTAGATCGCGTGGCTGGACGCGAAATCCGGCGCCACCGCCACGTCGAGCAAGCCGCCCTGGCCGATCTCCTGGACCTTGGGCACGCCCGCGACATCGCGGATATGACCGCTCGCGTCGCGCAGCTTGAGTTTCCCGGCTTTCTCGGTGACGAGCAGGCTGCCGTCGGGCAGGAACGCCATCGCGAACGGCGTGTCGAATTGCGCCTGCTTGGCGCTGACGAACGGCGGCCCCGACGTGGCCGCCGTGGCGGAGGCGTTGCCGCCGACATTGGCGGAGGGGGAGCAGGCCGAGGTGGCGAGCAGGAGCAGCGCGAGCGGGCGGAGGTTCATGGCCGCATGGTAGCGGCATCATCGCGCGTTCCCAAGCGGAAACGCGGAGGCGCTTGCCAGCCCTTCATGCTTCGCCTATATCACCGGCATATTCTCTACATCGTTATGGTGAAGAGGTCGGAGCCACCCGGTTCCGGCGACAATCCTGCTTGTTTGGAGCATCGATGGCGGACCCCGACCTGATCCGGGCCAAGCTGAACGCATTGATCGAGCCTGAGGCGAAAGCGCTCGGCTTCGATCTCGTGCGCGTCAAGCTGTTCGGCGGCGCGGGCGACCTCACCTTGCAGGTGATGGCCGAGCGCCCCGACACGCGCCAGCTCACGATCGACGATTGCGCCGAGCTGTCGCGCCGCATCTCGGACCGGCTTGATGCGCTCGAGGAGCAGGGTACCGACCTGATCGACGAGGAATATCGCCTCGAAGTCTCGTCGCCCGGCATAGACCGGCCGCTGACGCGGCTGGCGGACTTCGCCGACTGGGCCGGGCATGACGCGCGCATCAATCTCGCGCAGCCGGTCGATGGGCGCAAGCAGCTCACCGGCGTCCTCAAGGGCGTCGAAGGCGATCGGATCACGATCGACGTGCGCAAGCATGGCGACATCACGATCGGTTTCGCCGATGTCGGCGATGCCAAGCTGCTGCTGACCGACCGGCTGATCGCCGCCACCCGGCCGCTTTCGATGGATGGCGCCGACGAAGAAGAATTCGAACACGACGACAGCGACGCGCTGGAGAGCGCCGAAGATGAAGGACTGAAGTGATGGCCACCGCCGTTTCCGCCAACAAGGCCGAGCTGATCGCAATCGCGAACGCGGTCGCCAGCGAAAAGATGATCGACAAGGGCATCGTCATCGAGGCGATGGAAGACGCGATCCAGCGCGCGGCGCGGGCGCGCTACGGCGCGGAAAATGACATCCGTGCCAAGCTCGATCCCAACAGCGGCGATCTGCGGCTGTGGCGTGTCGTCGAAGTGGTCGAGGCGGTCGACGATTTCTTCAAGCAGGTGAACCTCAAGGAAGCGCAGAAGCTCCAGAAGGACGCCGAGATCGGCGATTACATCGTCGATCCGCTGCCGCCGATCGAGTTCGGCCGCATCGCCGCGCAGGCCGCCAAGCAGGTGATCTTCCAGAAGGTCCGCGATGCCGAGCGCGACCGTCAGTTCGAAGAGTTCAAGGATCGTCAGGGCGAGATCATCACCGGCGTCGTCAAGCGCGTCGAGTTCGGCCATGTCGTCGTCGATCTCGGCCGCGCCGAAGGCGTGATCCGCCGCGACCAGCAGATCCCGCGCGAAGTGGTGCGCGTCAACGATCGCATCCGCTCGCTGATCCTCAACGTGCGCCGCGAGAACCGTGGCCCGCAGATCTTCCTCAGCCGCGCGCATCCCGATTTCATGAAGAAGCTGTTCGCGCAGGAAGTGCCCGAAATCTACGACGGCATCATCGAGATCAAGGCCGCCGCGCGCGACCCCGGCAGCCGCGCCAAGATCGGCGTCATTAGCCACGATTCGTCGATCGATCCGGTCGGAGCGTGCGTCGGCATGAAAGGCAGTCGCGTTCAGGCGGTGGTGCAGGAGATGCAGGGCGAGAAGATCGACATCATCCCCTGGTCGCCCGACACCGCGACCTTCGTCGTCAACGCGCTCCAGCCCGCGAGCGTCAGCCGCGTCGTGATCGACGAGGAAGAGGACCGGATCGAGGTGGTCGTTCCCGACGACCAGCTCAGCCTCGCGATCGGCCGGCGTGGCCAGAACGTGCGGCTCGCCTCGCAGCTCACCGCCAAGGCGATCGACATCCTCACCGAGCAGGATGCGAGCGAGAAGCGCCAGAAGGAATTCGTCGAGCGCACCGAGATGTTCCAGAACGAGCTCGACGTCGACGAGACGCTCGCGCAGTTGCTGGTTGCGGAGGGCTTCACCAACCTCGAGGAAGTCGCCTATGTCGAGGCCGATGAAATCGCCGGCATCGAAGGCTTCGACGAGGATCTCGCCGCCGAGTTGCAGAGCCGCGCGACCGAGGCGCTCGAACGCCGCGAGGAAGCCAATCGCGCGTTGCGCCGCGAACTCGGCGTCGAGGACGATCTCGCGACGATGCCGTATCTGACCGAGGCGATGCTCGTCACGCTCGGCAAGGCCGGCATCAAGACGCTCGACGATCTCGCCGATCTCGCCACCGACGAACTCGTCCAGAAGAAGCGCCAGGAACAGCGCCGCCGCAACGAAGAGGCGGCCAAGCGCTTCGAAGGCCGCGCCGAGGATCGCGGCGGCGTGCTCGGGGAATATGGGCTGAGCGAAGAGCAGGGCAACGAGATCATCATGGCCGCGCGCGCGCATTGGTTCGACGACGAGCCGGCTGCGCCAGCCGCCACGAGCGAGGAGGCGTAAGCCGCGATGCCGTTCGTCAGCATCCGATTGGCGGGGACCGCCACGCGCGAGCAGAAGGCGGGCGTCGTCGCCGACGTCACCGCTGCCCTCGTCGCGCGGCTGGGCAAGCCAGCGGCGGCTGTGCAGGTGGTGATCGAGGAAATCTCGCCCGAAAATTACGGCGCGGCCGGCCAGTTGATCGCCGATCGCGACGCCCCCAAACCCATCGTGCAGGAGGACGCACATGCGGAATCCCCACGATGAGGCGCTAGGCGACGCCAAAACTCCCCTCCCGCATGCGGGAGGGGCTGGGGGAGGGCCTGTTGCGGGCGCGTCTCCCAAGAACACGCCCTCCGCTAACCCTTCCCGCGCGCGGGAAGGGAAAGAAGACCCTGTTCGCAAGTGCATCCTCACCGGCGACCGTGCGCCGCGCGAGGCGCTGGTGCGGCTCGCGCTGTCGCCCGAGGGCGCGGTGCTGCCCGATGTGCGCGCCAAGGCGCCGGGGCGGGGGGCTTGGATCGGCGTGACGCGCGCGGAGCTTGCAACCGCGATCGCCAAGGGCAAGCTGAAGGGGGCGCTCGCACGCGCCTTCAAGACCGGCCCGATCGCGATTCCCGAAGACCTGCCCGAACGGCTCGCCGCCGCGCTCGAACGCGCCGCGCTCGACCGGCTCGGGCTCGAATCGCGTTCGGGCACGCTGCTGACGGGATCGGAAAAGATCGAGACCGCCGCGCGTTCGGGCCAGCTCCACCTGCTGCTCCACGCCTGCGACGCCGGCGCCGACGGCAACCGCAAGCTCGACCAAGCGTGGCGAGTCGGGCGCGACGCGGAAGGAAGTGATCTCAGGGGCTTGGTTTTGCCGGTGCCACGCACCACATTGGCCGTGGCGCTCGGACGGCAGAATGTGGTACATATCGGTCTGACGGAGCGTGATGCCGCCGCGCGCGTGGAAGAAGCGCTCCACCGCTGGCTGCATTTTCTCGGACCCGACCCCATCCTCTCGCCTTGCGAAACGGCCTCGCAGGGCGCATCGGCGTTTCCACACGACGCCGGGGCAGAGACTTCAGGGCCGGAGCCCGATGCCGATACGACGTTACGAGGAATTTGAGTGAGCGATACCGATAACGAGAAGCCGAAACTTGGCATGCGCCAGCCGCTCGGGCTGAAGCGCACCGTCGAGACCGGCGTGGTCAAACAGAGTTTCAGCCACGGGCGTTCGAACAACGTCGTGGTTGAGGTCAAGCGCAGCCGCACGCTGCGCCGCCCGGGCGAGGCCGAGCCCGCCCCGGCACCCGCAGCACCGCCCGCCCCCGCCGCCGCCTCACAGGCGCCGGCCGCGCAGGCGCGCGCGCCCGAGCCGCGCCCGGCGCCCACGTCACCGGCCAACTCGCTGCTGTCGCGTCAGGAACTTCAGGCCAAGCTGCTGCGCGAGGCCGAAGAGGCGCGCATGAACGCGCTCGAGGAGACCCGCCGCCGCGAGGAGCGCAACCGCCAGGAAGCGCTCGAGGAAGAGCGTCGTCGCGCCGAGGAGCGCGCGCGCGCCGCCGCGGCCCCGCCGCCGGCACCCGTGCCAGCGCCCGCGCCGGAACCCGAGGCCAAGCCCGCGCCGGTCGCGGAGCAGCCCGCTCCGGCACCTGCGCCCAAGCCCGAACCGGCACCCGCGCCGGTCGCGGCAGCACCCGCGCCTGCGCCCGCTCCGGTCGCGGCCAAGCCGGCACCGGCTCCCGCCGCGCCGCCCGCACCGCCGCGTCCGCCCGAGCCGCTGACGATCACGCTCGATTCGAGCCTGCCCGCGCCGCGTCTGTTCACGCCCGTCGCCCGCCCCGAGCGGCCGCGCCCGGCGCCGGCTCCGGCACCCGCGCCCGCGCCGACCGCGAGCACGCCGGCCAGCACCACCGCGTCCGCCACGCCGTCGGGCGCCGGCGCGCTCAAACGCCCCGGCGCCGAGCCGCCCCGTCCGGTCCAGCGCGACCGCAAGGGCGATGACCGCCGCACCGCCGGCAAGCTCACCGTCAACCGCGCGCTCGGCGACAGCGACGGCGCGCGTGCGCGCAGCCTCGCCGCGCTCAAGCGTGCGCGTGAGAAGGAGCATCGCCGCATGGGCGGCCCGCGCGAGGTGCAGGCCAAGCAGGTCCGCGACGTGCAGGTTCCCGAGACGATCACCGTGCAGGAACTCGCCAACCGTATGGCCGAGAAGGGCGCGGACCTCGTCAAGACGCTGTTCAAGATGGGCATGCCCGTCACGATGACGCAGACGATCGATCAGGACACCGCCGAGCTGCTCGTCACCGAGTTCGGCCACAACATCGTGCGCGTCAGCGATTCGGACATCGATCTCGCGATCGAAACCGATACCGACGATGCCACGACGCTCAAGCCGCGTCCGCCGGTGGTCACAATCATGGGCCATGTCGATCACGGCAAGACCAGCCTGCTCGACGCGCTGCGCGGCACCGACGTGGTGCGCGGCGAGGCGGGCGGCATCACCCAGCACATCGGCGCCTATCAGGTGACGCTCAAGGACAAGTCGAAGATCACCTTCCTCGACACGCCGGGCCACGAGGCGTTCACCGAAATGCGCGCACGCGGCGCCAACGTGACCGACATCGTCGTGCTCGTGGTCGCGGCGGACGACAGCATCAAGCCGCAGACGGTGGAGGCGATCAACCACACCAAGGCGGCCGGCGTGCCGATGATCGTGGCGATCAACAAGGTCGACAAGCATGACGCCAACCCGCAGAAGGTCCGCGAGGCGCTGCTCCAGTACGACGTCGTTGTCGAGGAAATGTCGGGTGACGTGCAGGACGTCGAAGTCTCGGCGCTCAAGAAGACCGGTCTCGACGAGCTGATCGAGAAGATCCAGCTTCAGGCCGAACTGCTCGAACTGCGCGCCAACCCGGACCGCATGGCCGAAGGCGCGGTGATCGAGGCCAAGCTCGACAAGGGCCGCGGCCCGGTCGCGACGATCCTCGTCAGCCGCGGCACGCTCAAGGTTGGCGACGTGTTCGTCGTCGGCGCCGAGAGCGGCAAGGTCCGCGCGATGACCAACGACAAGGGCCAGCAGATCAAGGAAGCCGGTCCGGCGATGCCGGTCGAGGTGCTGGGTCTCTCGGGCGTGCCGCGCGCGGGCGATCTGCTCTCGGTGGTGGAGAACGAGGCGCGCGCCCGCGAGGTCGCTGAATATCGTCAGAGCGTCATCACCAACAAGCGCACCACCTCCGTCCCGGCGAGCCTGGAGAGCATGTTCTCCGCATTGAAGGACAAGCAGGCGATCGAATATCCGCTCGTCGTCAAGGCCGATACGCAAGGCTCGGTCGAGGCGATCGTGTCGTCGATCAACAAGATCTCGACCGACGACATCAAGGCGCGCGTGCTGCATTCGGGCGTGGGTGGCATCACCGAGAGCGACGTGACGCTGGCGGGTGCCAGTGGCGCGCCGATCATCGGCTTCAACGTCCGCCCGAACGCCAAGGCGCGCGAGATCGCCGAGCGGCAGAAGGTCGCGTTCAAATATTACGACGTGATCTACGATCTGATCGACGAGATTCGCGCCGGCATGGCGGGCGAACTCGGGCCGGAAGCGTTCGAAACCGTGGTCGGCCGCGCCGAAATCCGCGAGGTGTTCTCGGCGGGCAAGCACGGCAAGGCGGCGGGTCTGCTCGTCACCGAAGGCGTCATCCGCAAGGCGCTCAAGGCGCGCATCACCCGGGCGGATGTCATCATCTACCAGGGCGAGATCGCCTCGCTGCGCCGCTTCAAGGACGATGTCCCGGAAGTCCGCGCCGGTCTGGAGTGCGGCGTGACGTTCACGCAGAACTTCGTCGACATCAAGCCGGGCGATTTCCTCGAAACCTTCGAGGTCGAATTGCGCGAACGGACGCTCTAAACCCTCTCCCGGCGGGAGAGGGTCGAGCCGCGAAGCGGCGAGGGGTGAGGGCGCCGACCGCCATCACCCTCACCCTCCCAAGCCTGACGGCTTGGGCCCCTCCCTCTCCCGGTGGGAGAGGTGTAAGAGAGACAAATGCGCCCAACCGAAACCCCCGAAACCCGCTCTGTTCGCCTGCTCCGTGTCGGCGAGCAGGTGCGCCATGCGCTGAGCGATATCCTGATGCGCGGCGACGTGCATGACGAGACGCTCGCCAGCCATGCGGTGACGATCACCGAAGTCCGCATGTCGCCCGATCTGCGCCACGCGACCTGTTTCGTGAAGGCGCTGCTCGGCAAGGATGAGGATGCGGTGCTCAAGGCGCTGCGCACCAACACCGCTTACCTCCAGCGCGAGGTCGCCCAGCGCGTCCAGACGCGCTACGCCGCCAAGCTCAAGTTCGTCGCCGACGAGAGTTTCGACGAGGGCAGCCACATCGATTCGCTGCTGCGCGCGCCGCATGTCGCGCGGGATCTGGCGGGCGACGACGATTGACTCAGTTGCCGGTAAGACACATCTTACCGGCATGAGTGTCGAGATCACCATTTCCTCGAAGGGGCAGGTCGTCATCCCGAAGGATGTGCGTGATGCGCTGGGGTTGCGGGCGGGCGAAAAACTCCGACTCTCGCATCGGGGCCGCCGGATCACGATGGAGCCTGTCGGCGAACCCGTGCGCGAGCGTATCAGCTACGAAGAGTTCAGGCGGCGCGTCCCCGCTTACGAGGGGCCGCCTGTCGCGGCCGAGGAGATGAGCGCGCGTATCGGCGAACTGTTCGAGGATTGGCCATCGCGCCCGTGATCGCCGTCGATACGAACATTGTTGTCCGCCTGATTACGAACGACGACCCGATCCAGGTGCAGCGTGTGCTGGCGTTGCTCCAGCGGGAGGATTTGTTCGTCAGTCACACCGTTCTGATCAAGGCCGAGTGGGTGTTGCGTTCTGCCTATCGCTATGATCGGTTGCGCATTGCGAACGCGCTTTTCGAACTGAGCGATTTGGCGAACCTCCATTTTCAAGCCGAGGACGATGTCCGCTGGGCGCTGGGTCGCTATAGATTGGCCGGCGAGTTCGCGGATTACGTTCATATTGCCGCTGCGCGCCCGATTGGCCGCTTTGCCTCATTCGAGCGCAAACTTGCCGTCCGCGCTGGCCCGGATTCGCCCGCGGCGATTGAAGTGCTCACCTGAATGGCCAAGCTCTATTTCTACTATGCCTCGATGAACGCGGGCAAATCGACCAACCTGCTGCAAGCCGATTTCAACTATCGTGAGCGCGGCATGCGGACGTTGCTGTTCACCGCCGCGATCGACGACCGGTTCGCGGCGGGGACGATCACCTCGCGGATCGGCTTGACGGCGCCGGCGCTGGCGTTCGACCCCGCGACTGATCTCGCGGCGATGACGCTCGGCCAGGACCAGCCGCCGGCCTGCGTGCTGGTCGACGAGGCGCAGTTCCTCACCGCCGCGCAGGTCGATCAGCTCGCGCGGCTGGCCGACCGGCATGACATTCCGGTGCTCGCATATGGCTTGCGCACTGATTTCCGGGGCGAATTGTTCGAGGGCTCGGCGCGGCTGCTGGCGCTCGCCGACGCGCTCATCGAGATCAAGTCGGTGTGCGAATGCGGGCGCAAGGCGACGATGAACCTGCGCGTCGACGACACCGGGCGCGCCGTCACCCGTGGCACACAGACCGAGATCGGCGGCAACGATCGTTACGTCGCGCTCTGTCGGCGGCATTTCAGCGAGCGTTCAGCCAACGCCGCGTAAGTCTCCCGCGCGATTTCGGAGACCCTTGATGCAAAAGGCAATGTTGCTCGCCGCCGCATTCGTCCTGTCGCCAAGCGCGGCGCTGGCCGACGCTCCGGCCGATGCCCGGCTGGGCGGGTGGACGCGGGCCGAAATCGGCAAGGAAGCCAGCATCCCTTTCATCCGCGATCAGCGCCTCTACGGCTTCGAGAGCGATGGTGATCGTGGCGTATGGCTGCAGGATCAGCGCCGGCGCTGGTATTATGCCAAGCCGCTCGGGCGGTGCGCCGGCCTCGGCCTGGCGACGATGATCGGCGTCGATTCGCGCTTCAACGGCGATTCGTTCGATCGCACCGGCACCTTGCTCGTCGATGGCCAGCGCTGCCCGCTCAGCAGCCTCACCGCGAGCGAGGGGCCGCCACCCAAGCCCGGCAAGCTCAAGCCGGGATTGAACCGCATCAAGCGGGGCTGACATCAAGTGGGCTGACGGGGCGGCATTCCCGCGTTAGGCGCACCGAGATGCACGGCTGGATCATACTCGACAAACCGCTCGGATTGGGTTCGACGCAAGGCGTCTCGGCGGTGAAGCGCGCGCTGCGGCAGGGCGGCTACGGCAAGTGGAAGGTCGGGCACGGCGGTACGCTCGATCCGCTCGCGACCGGCGTGCTGCCGATCGCGGTGGGGGAGGCGACCAAACTCGCCGGGCGGATGCTCGACAGCGACAAGGTCTATGATTTCACGATCCGCTTCGGCGCGCAGACCGATACGCTCGATGCCGAAGGCACGGTGATCGCCACCAGCGATGTGCGGCCGACCCGCGAAGCACTGGTGGCGGTGCTGCCGCGTTTCACCGGCCCGATCGCGCAGGTGCCCCCGGCCTATTCCGCGCTCAAGGTGGATGGCGCGCGCGCTTATGATCTCGCGCGGGCCGGCGAAACGGTGGTGCTGGCGACGCGTGCGGTGACGATTCACAGCCTCACCGTCGCGCCGGCGGAGGCCGGGGCCGCCGCGCTGCTTGGCGATCCGGCTGCCCCACATGCAGCGGCCCCGGCCGTCGCCGGGGCGACGCTGGAAGAAGCCACCCTCACCGCGCATGTCTCCAAGGGCACCTACATCCGCAGCCTCGCGCGGGACATTGCGCTCGCGCTTGGCACAGTTGGCTCTGTTACCATGCTCCGTCGCACCAAGGCCGGCCCGTTCGATCTTGTCCGAGCGATATCGCTGGACAAACTCGACGAACACGCTATGGCGCGCACCCTTGAACAGATACTCCTGCCCTTGAGGGCGGGGCTGGACGACATCCCGGCTCTATCCCTCACCCCCGACCAGGCAGGGGCGCTCCGACAGGGGCGTGTGCTGGCCGGGATCGCCGCTGAAGATGGCCTCCATTTCGCGCTGCTGGGTGATATGCCCGTCGCGCTGGTCGAGGTTTCGGACCGTAATGCCCGGGTCGAACGCGGCTTCAACCTGTAGAAGATGTCGAAGGAAAATACATGACGATCACCGCAGAGAAGCGCCAGGAACTCATCAAGGATCACGGCCGCGCCGAAGGCGACACCGGCAGCCCCGAGGTCCAGATCGCGATCCTCACCGAGCGCATCCGCAACCTGACCGAGCACTTCAAGGGCCACGCCAAGGACAACCATTCGCGTCGCGGTCTGCTCATGATGGTCAACAAGCGCCGCGCGCTGCTCGACTATCTCCGCCACAAGGATGGTCAGCGCTACCTCGATCTCATCGCGAAGCTCGGCCTTCGCAAGTAAACGAAAGGGCGTCCTTCGGGGCGCCCTTTTTCAAAAGGCTCAAGCCCCGCGCGCCGAAATGGTGTACGCGGGTACGGCAGGCCCCGGCGCGTCGCCGGGGTCGGGACGGGAAACCGGCAATCCGGCCGCAGTCTCCCAATCGGGGAGCCACGACAGGCTCCGAACCGCGCGGACCGGTCAAGTCCGCAGACAGGCCCCGGCGCGCATAGGGCGCGGCGGAGTGAAGGAAATCTCATGTTCGATACCAAGACCACCAGCATCCAGTGGGGCGGCAAGACCCTCACGCTGGAAACGGGCCGCGTTGCCCGCCAGGCCGACGGCGCGATCCTCGCGACGCTCGGCGAAACCGTCGTGCTCTGCGCCGTCACGGCGGCGCGCTCGGTGAAGGAAGGGCAGGACTTCTTCCCGCTCACCGTCCATTATCAGGAAAAGTACAGCGCGGCCGGCCGCATCCCCGGTGGCTTCTTCAAGCGTGAACGCGGCGCGACCGAGAAGGAGACTTTGGTCTCGCGTCTCATCGACCGCCCGATCCGCCCGCTGTTCCCCGAAGGTTTCTACAACGAAATCAACGTCATCGCCCAGGTGCTGAGCTATGATGGCGAGAACGAGCCGGACATTCTCGCGATGGTAGCTGCGTCGGCGGCGCTCACCATTTCGGGCGTGCCGTTCATGGGCCCGATCGGCGCGGCGCGCGTCGGCTATGTCGATGGCGAATATATCCTCAACCCGACCAACGAGCAGATCAAGGCCGGCGATCTCGACCTCGTCGTCGCCGCCACCGGCGATGCCGTGATGATGGTCGAATCGGAAGCCAAGGAGCTTTCGGAAGAGGTCATGCTCGGCGCGGTGCAGTTCGCGCACAAGGCGTGCCGTGAGGTCGTCAATGCGATCATCGATCTGGCCGAGCAGGCCGCCAAGGATCCGTGGGAAATGGCCCCGCAGGCTGACCTGACCGCCGCCAAGGACAAGCTCAAGAAGCTGATCGGCAAGGACATCGCCGCCGCCTACAAGGTGACCGACAAGTCCAAGCGTTCGAGCCTGCTCAACGAGGCGCGCGCCAAGGGCAAGGCCGCGTTCGCCGATGCGACCCCGCAGGACCAGATGGCTGCCGGCAAGCTGATGAAGAAGCTGGAAGCGGAAATCGTCCGCGGCGCCATCCTCAAGGACGGCACCCGCATCGACGGCCGCAACACCAAGCAGATCCGCCCAATCGAGGCGATGGTCCACTTCCTGCCGCGCGCGCATGGCTCGGCGCTGTTCACGCGGGGCGAGACGCAGGCGATCTGCACCACCACGCTCGGCACCAAGGATGCGGAGCAGATGATCGACGGGCTGACCGGCCTGTCCTACGAAAACTTCATGCTCCACTACAACTTCCCGCCCTATTCGGTCGGTGAAGTCGGCCGCTTCGGCGCGCCGGGGCGTCGTGAGGTCGGCCATGGCAAGCTCGCCTGGCGCGCGCTGCATCCGGTGCTGCCGTCCAAGGACGAGTTCCCCTACACGATCCGCGTTCTCTCGGACATCACCGAGTCGAACGGCTCGTCGTCGATGGCGACGGTCTGCGGCGGTTCGCTGTCGATGATGGACGCCGGCGTGCCGCTCAAGCGCCCGGTGTCGGGCATCGCGATGGGCCTGATTCTCGAAGGCAAGGACTTCGCGATCCTGTCCGACATCCTCGGCGACGAGGATCACCTCGGCGACATGGACTTCAAGGTCGCGGGCACCGATGCCGGCATCACCACGATGCAGATGGACATCAAGGTCGCCGGCATCACCGACGAGATCATGAAGGCGGCGCTCGATCAGGCCAAGGAAGGCCGCGCGCACATCCTCGGCGAGATGAACAAGGCCTTGTCCTCGACCCGCACCGAGCTTTCGGCGCACGCACCGCGCATCGAGAGCTTCACGATCGACAAGTCGAAGATCCGCGACGTGATCGGCACGGGCGGCAAGGTGATCCGCGAGATCGTCGCCACCACCGGCGCCAAGGTCGATATCGACGACGAGGGCGTCATCAAGGTGTCGTCGTCCGATCCGGCGCAGATCGAAGCCGCGATCAAGTGGATCAAGGGCCTGGTCGAAGAGGCTGAGGTCGGCAAGATCTACGACGGCAAGGTCGTCAACCTCGTCGATTTCGGCGCGTTCGTGAACTTCATGGGCGGCAAGGACGGTCTCGTTCACGTCTCGGAGATCAAGAACGAGCGCGTCGAGAAGGTCTCGGACGTCCTGAAGGAAGGTCAGGAGGTCAAGGTCAAGGTTCTCGAGATCGATCCGCGCGGCAAGGTTCGCCTGTCGATGCGCGTCGTCGATCAGGAAACCGGCGCCGAACTGGAAGATTCGCGCCCGGCGCGCGAACCGCGTGAAGGCGGCGAGCGTGGCTCGCGTGGGCCCCGCCGTGACGGCGACGGCGGCCGTGGCCCGCGCGGCGAAGGCGGACGTGGTGGTGAAGGTCGGGGCGGCGAAGGCCGTGGCGACCGCGGCCCCCGCCGCGAAGGGCGTGGCCCCAAGCGGGAAAGCGGCAACGAGGACGGCCCCGCGCCCGAATTCGCGCCCGCGTTCCTGACCGGCGATCGCGACTGATCTCTCGCCGAGGCGATCAAGAAAAGGCCCGGGGGTGACCCCGGGCCTTTTTCATGCAACGCGCGGGCGGTGGCGCGTCAGCGGACCGGCGCGATCTCCCGGAACGCGGCGCGCACCATCTCGTCGGCGATCGGCTTGGCGAGAATGCGGGTCGGCGGATCGCACGGCGTGCATTGATCGGGCGAGGCGGTGATGAAGAGCACCGGCACCGGCCCCAGTTCCTCGACGATCACCGCCACCGCGCGCGGGCCGGTGCCCTCGCGCAGCATCACATCGGACGTGATGACATCGGGGCGGCGCGCGCGCGCCTCGGAGACCGCCTCATCCTCGGTCTCCGCAAAGGCGAAGCTGGTCGCGCCAGCCGCCGCGAGCATGTCCTGCAGGTCGAACGCCAGCAGCGGCTCGTCCTCGATGATCAGTACATGACACATCATTGCGCCTCCTTTGCCGTTTCATAACGCAGGTAAAGTCGAAACGGACGCACGGCCGCGCGGATTTCCGCGAGTCGGATTGACTTTCCGCACCGCAGCGTACATATCTGGCGCACCGATGCGTTTTGCAGCGTGATCGAGACCGAAAGGTCCGGGCTCCGTGTCGGTATTGTCGCAAGGCTTCCCTTTTCACGCGGGGCGTCATCTTCCCCCGCCACCCTTGCGCCTATCGGCGCCGGGGCCAGGCCTGATATCTGGACCTTATCCATATGACTTTCGCAAACCTCGGCCTCGCCGAACCGCTCGTCCGCGCGCTCGACGCCAAGGGCTATTCCGCGCCGACGCCTATCCAGCAGCAGTCGATCCCGACCTTGCTCGAAGGGCGCGACCTGCTCGGCATCGCGCAGACCGGCACCGGCAAGACAGCCGCTTTCGTGCTGCCCTCGATCCAGAACCTGATCGCCAGCGGCAAGCGCGTGTTGCCGACGCATTGCCGCATGCTCGTGCTCGCGCCCACGCGCGAGCTCGCCAGCCAGATCGCCGACAGCGCGCGTGACTATGGCAAATTCTCCAAGATGAGCGTCGCCACCGTGTTCGGCGGCGTCAGCATCAACAAGAACCGCCAGGACATGAGCCGCGGTGTCGATATCCTCGTCGCCACGCCGGGCCGGTTGCTCGATCTGATCGAGCAGCGCTTCGTCAGCCTCGCGACGCTCGAAATCCTCGTCCTCGACGAAGCCGATCAGATGCTCGATCTCGGCTTCATCCACGCGCTGAAAAAGATCGTGCGGATGCTGCCCAAGCAGCGCCAGACGTTGTTCTTCTCGGCGACGATGCCCGCTGCGATCCGCGACCTCGCCGATCAGTTCCTGACCGACCCCGCCACCGTCAAGGTCGCGCCGGTGTCCTCGACCGCCGAGCGCGTCGATCAGTTCGTCACCCTGGTCAACCAGTCGGAAAAGCAGGCGCTGCTGACGATCCACCTGCGCAACCCGGAGATCGAGCGCTGCCTCGTCTTCACGCGCACCAAGCATGGCGCCGATCGCGTCGTGAAGCTGCTCGCCGCCAATGGCATCGCGTCTAACGCGATCCACGGCAACAAGAGCCAGCCGCAGCGCGAACGCGCGCTCGGCGAATTCAAGTCGGGCAAGGTCAAGGTGTTGGTCGCGACCGATATCGCCGCGCGCGGCATCGACGTCTCGGGCGTCAGCCACGTCTTCAACTTCGAACTGCCCAACGTCCCCGAGCAGTACGTCCACCGCATCGGCCGCACCGCGCGCGCGGGCGCGTCGGGCGTGGCGATCAGCTTCTGCGCGGATGACGAAAAGCCGTACCTGCGCGACATCGAGCGGCTGACCAAGGTCAAGCCGACTCCGCTGCCGCTGCCGGCCGATTTCACCGCCGAGCAGGCGCGCATCAAGGCGGCGCGCCCGGCCGGATCGGACACGCCCGAGCGGCGCATCGACGATTCGGGCCGTCACCGGCAGGGTCCGCGCGCGACGCATTCGGCGCGCCCGACCGGCGAACGTCCGGCCGGCGGCGCGGGGCGTCCCGGCGGTCAGGGCCGCCCCGGCGGCCAGGGTCGTCCGGCCGGCGGCGGCGGTCGCCCCGGTGGTCCGCGGCGCCAATCGTCGGGTGGCGGTCGCCGGTCGCCCGCCGCGGGCTGATCGCGGCGCCGCGTGGCGGGTTGCGCGCGTGCGATGATACGGTAGGACGGCGGCATGGCGCATCCAGAGTCCGTGTTTGATCCCGTCGCGTTCATGGCGCTGATGCAGGCCGGCCACGGCGGTCTACTCGGCGTTGAGCATCGCGCGCATGGCGCCGACTGGGCGGAACTGGCGCTGCCGTACCGCGAGGCGCTGATCGGCGATCCCGAGCGCGGCGTGCTCGCCTCGGGGCCGATCCTGGCCTTGATGGACACCGCGACCTCGCTCGCGGTGCATCTCAAGCATGGCGTCGAGCGCCCGCACGCGACGCTCGACCTGCGCATCGATTATGTCCGCCCCGCCACGCCGGGAAAGACGGTGATCGGGCGCGGCGAATGTTACCGGATCACGCGCGCGATCGCCTTCGTGCGCGGCATCGCGCACGAAGGTGACACCGCCGATCCGATCGCCAATGTCGCCGGCACCTTCATGTTCACGGATCTGTGATGGACGATCTGCCCTATGCGCACGCGCTCGGCGCCACGCCCGTGGCAGGCGATCCGACGCTGTTGACCTTGCCCTTCGCGAACGCGGTGGTCGGGCGGCCCGGCTTCCTGCATGGCGGCGCAATCGGCGGGTTCCTCGAGGTCGCCTCGATCGTCGCTTTGCGCCACGCGCTCGGCATCGAAAGCGATGCGCGGATCAAGCCGATCAACCTGACGGTCGATTTCATGCGCGGCGGGCGCGACAAGCCGACCTTCGCGCGCGGCGTCGTCACGCGACTGGGCACGCGCGTCGCCAATGTCGATGCGACCGCGTGGCAGGATGATCCCGCGCGGCCGATCGCGGCGGCGCGGATGAACTATCTGATCGTGCGCGCATGAACCCGATTGAGGCCCTGTTGGGGACCGCGCAGGCGGCGCGGCAGGCGGGCGATCTTGCCGCCGCGATCGACCATCAGACGGTCGCGATCGAGATGCTGCGCGGCGGCAGCAACCCGCTCGCTTTGGCGCAGGCCCTGCGCCACCGCGCCGACATGCTGATCGCGAGCGACCGCGCCGGCGATGCCGAGCAGGATTGCGCGCAAGCCTTGTGGTTCTATGCGCAGGTGCCCGACGCGCCGCCGCTCGACATCGCCAACGCGGTGCGCTGCGCGGCGACCCAAGCCGAGGCGGTCGGCGACGTGGCGGGCGCGATCCTGCTGTGGCGCGAGGCGCGGACCCGCTATGCCGCGCTGACGGACTTGTTCGAAGCGATGACCGGCAGCGCCGCCAACCCCGGCGTTGCGGAAGCAACCGCGCGGATCGAGGCGCTGGGCGGGGAGTAGCGCGACTCACGTGCTCCGTTCGTGCTGAGCGAAGTCGAAGCACGTGCCCCAAGCGCTTCGCCTGCGGCACGCCCTTCGACTTCGCTCAGGGCGAACGGTCGATGTGAGATTACCGCTCGCAATTCTCGCCATGCGCGCGGCGGCAGTCCGCCGCCGCCTTGCGCCGCTCACGCCCCTCGCGCGCCTCTTGCTTGCGCATCTTGCGGCCGTAATTGCGGTCGGCCTCGGACTGGCTGGTCGTCGTCCAGTCAACGGCTTTCGAGGTGACGCGCACCGGAGCGGTCACGACATGCGCGACGGTGCGGACACAGCCTCCCGCGAGCAGGGGAAGGGCGGCCAGGATTAACACGGTACGCATGAAACACTCTCATTTTTGGGCGGCCGCCCGCGCCGCCGCCCCGATATCGGGGAAGTCGGTGAAGAAGCCGTCGATGCCAAGCCGCAGATATAGCTGAATTTCGTCAGAAAGACGGCCATGTGCTGCAGGCGCCGCCCCCGCCCTGAAGCTCGGGATCAGAAAGACGTTCTCCGCCCGGAAGGTCCAGGGGTGCAGCCGCAGGCCGGCGGCATGCGCATCCCGCACCAGCACCGATGGCGGCGCGTCGCCGTTCTGGATCATGTCCAGCCCCGGACCGATCCCGTAAGCATAGCGCGCGATCTGCTTGAGGCCCGCGGGCGTGGCCATAGCGGCATAGCTCGGCGCGGCCTTGTCGGCGGGGCCGCCCTCGGCTCCCATCAACTGGATCAACCGGATTCCGGTCAGCGAATGAATGTGCTTGAGGTTGTTGACCTCGAACGACTGGATGAACACCGGGTCGGTCGGCTTGCTCCAGCCCGCCTTTTTCAATTGCGCGACCAACGCTTCGTCCATCGGCAGCCCGATCGACGCGAAATAGCTCGGGTGCTTGGTCTCGGGATAGATGCCGATCGTGCGGTGCGTCTCCTTCGTCCGGCGCTTGGCGAGCGCGATCACCTCGTCGAGCGTCGGAATGGTGAACTGGCCATCATATTTGGCGCTGGCGGGGCGCAGGGACGGCAGCCGTTCCTTGGCGCGCAGCGTCTTCAACTCGGCAAGCGTGAAATCCTCGGTGAACCAGCCGGTGTGGGTCTCGCCGTCGATCACTTTGGTGGTTTTCCGCGCGGCGAACTCGGGGTGGCTGGCGACATCGGTGGTGCCGGTGATATCGTTCTCGTGGCGTGCCACGAACACCTTGTCCTTGGTCAGCACCAGATCGGGCTCGATGAAATCGACGCCCTGGTCGATCGCGAGGTCATAGGAAGCAAGCGTATGCTCGGGGCGATAGCCGCTCGCGCCGCGATGGCCGATCAGCACGATCGGCGCCTTGGGGTCGAGCCGGGGCACGGATATATCCTGTCCGACCGCCGCCGCCGGCGCGAGCAGCAGCGCGGCCGCGACGAGCCGATCGATCGAGGCTCGCGAAAGACCTCGCTTTGCCGTATCGAGCGCGGAAACCATCATCATCACAGGCGTTGTCCCAAGTTCCAAGCGTCACACGCCCGCGCTGATGCAACAGGATCATGACACCTTGACGATAACCGCCTCCGCAACGACCGGTCCGGTGCGCCCGCATGGCCGATAACGATTCTGTCCTCGCCGCCGCCGCGCAGTGGCGCGGCGCGCCGATGGCGCTCGCCACCGTGGTCTCGACCTGGGGATCGGCGCCGCGCCCGCGCGGCAGCCATATGCTCGTCCATGCCGATGGCCGTTTCGAAGGCTCGGTCTCGGGCGGCTGCGTCGAGAGCGATATCCTCGCGACCGCCGCCGCGGTGATCGCGGGCGCGCCGTTCCAGCTCAAGGACTATGGCGTCGCCGATGCTGCCGCCTGGGAAGTCGGTTTGCCCTGCGGTGGGCAGATCGCGGTGCTGGTCCAGCCGGTCGGGGCGGAGGGGTTCGATCCCGAACTGTTCGACCGTATCGCCGAGGCGCGCGACGCGGGCCGGGCGCTCACCGTCACGACCGATCTCGATACCGGCCAGTCGAGTCTGCGCCCGGCGGAGGGCGCCGCTTTCGTCAACCGTTACGATCCGCCGCGCCGGCTGCTGATCGTCGGTGCGGTCCAGATCGCGCAGGCTTTGTGCGGGCTCGCGCGCGAACTGGGCATCGCCACCACGCTGATCGACCCGCGTGCGCGCTTCCTGACGCCCGAGCGCTTCCCCGGCGTCACGCTCGACGATCGCTGGCCCGACGAGGCGATCGCAGCGCTCGCGCCCGGCCCCGGCACGGCGGTGGTCACGCTCAGCCACGATACCAAGATTGACGATCCCGCGCTGATCGCCGCGCTCGCGGCGCCCACGCGCTATGTCGGCGCGCTCGGCTCCCGGCGCAGCCATGCCGCCCGGCGCGAGCGGCTCGCGGCGGCTGGTGTATCGGCAGACGACATCGGCCGGATCGACGCGCCGGTCGGGATCGACATCGGCGCGATCGGTCCCGCCGAGATCGCCTTGTCGATCGCGGCGGCGATGGTGAAGGCGTTCCATGATCGCGCCTGACCGGCTTGCGCCGGCCCGCGCCGCGCTGGTGCTGCTCGCCGCCGGCAAATCCGAACGGTTCGGGCTGTCGGACAAGCTGGGCGCGGCCTTCCTCGGCAAGCCGCTCGGCTATCACGTCGTCACCGCGCTGGCGGCGGTGCCGTTCCAGGCGCGGATCGCGGTGTGCGACGGCGGTGCCCTCGATTACGCCGCGCGCGGCTATCAGGTCGTCGTCACCGATCGCGCCGAGGCGGGCGTGTCCTATTCGGTGCGCCTCGGCGTCAAGGCGGCCCGCGCGGCGGGGTGCGATGCGGTGCTGCTCGCGCTCGCCGACATGCCGCGCGTCACCGCCGCGCACATCTACCGGCTGTTCGACGCCAGCACGGGCGCGGAGACGGTGGTCGCCTCCAGCGACGGAACCCAGCCGCGCCCGCCGGCCTTGTTCGGCCGGGTGCATTTCGACGCGCTCGAAACGCTGCAGGGCGACACCGGCGCGCGCCATCTGATCCTCGCGGGCAAACACGTCGTCACCGATGCCGACGAACTGGTCGACATCGATACCGAGGAGGAACTCGCCTATCTTCAGGCCAAGTTCGGCCCAGGCCGCGCACCCGCTTTCGCAAAGGACGCATGATGACCCGTATCGCGATGATCGACCGCACCGGCGGACCCGAAGTGATCGGCTGGCGCGAGATGACGCTGCCCGAACCGGCGGCGGGCGAGGTGCGGATGCGCAACACGGCGGTTGGCCTCAACTTCATCGACACCTATCACCGAAGCGGGCTATATCCGGTCGATCTGCCCGCCGGCCTCGGTAGCGAAGCGGCGGGGGTGGTCGAGGCGGTCGGCGCGGGCGTGACCGATTTCGCGCCGGGCGACCGCGTCGCCACGTTCGGCCCGACGCGCGGCGCCTATGCCACCGAACGCAACGTGCCCGCGCGCGAACTCTTCAAGCTGCCCGACGCGGTCGATGATCGCACCGCCGCCGCGCTGATGCTCAAAGGCTGCACCACCGAATTCCTGGTCGAACGCTGCGCGAAGGTGCGCGCCGGGCAGACGGTGCTCGTCCATGCCGGCGCGGGTGGTGTCGGCCAGTTACTGTGCGGCTGGCTGAACGCGATCGGCGCGACCGTGATCGCGACCGTCGGCGCGGAGGACAAGGTCGCCACCGCCAAGGCGGCGGGCGCGGCGCACGTCATCCTCTACAAGCAGATCGATACCGCCAAGGCGGTGCGCGAGATCATCGCCGAGGGCGTCGCGGTGACCTTCGACGGGGTCGGCAAGGCGACCTGGAACGCGTCGCTCGCCGCGACCGCGCGGCGGGGGCTGGTGGTCAGCTTCGGCAATGCGAGCGGGGCGGTCGAGGGCGTCAACCTCGGCGTGCTCGCGCGCAGCGGATCGCTGTTCGTCAGCCGGCCCACGCTGTTCGACTATTACGTCACGCCGGAGGAGCGCGCCGCCGGCATCGCGCGCATGTTCGAGATGCTGGCGCGCGGCGCGATCGCCGCCAATATCGGCCAGACCTTCGCGCTAGAGGATGTCGCGGACGCGCATCGCGCGCTCGAAGCGGGGACGACCAAGGGCGCGACGATATTGCTGCCCTGAACAGGGCGGCGCGCGCAGCCATGAAAAAGGGGCCTGGCATGGCGCCAGGCCCCGAGGTTTTGTCCAGGGAGCACCCGGAACGACTCGACCCCCGTCGTAACGGGTATAGATAGTATCGTCGTATCGCGCGCGGCCGGGAAAGCCCGAGCCGCCCGCGATGCCGATTACATCGCGTTCGCGGTCGTCGCGTTCGCGTCCACAACGTTCGCGTCGTCGACGGTGGTCAGGTTCGACTCTTCGACGACCGTGTCATTGCTGACGATCGTGTCGTTGGAGGTCTCGGTCTTGGGCGTGCAAGCGGCGGCGCCCAGAGCAGCAGCGGCGATCAGCGACATCGTGACGAACTTCTTCATGGACGTTTCTCCCATAGTTGGTCAGGCCTTTGCCTGGGCAACCCTAGTGTTACCCCTCCCCGGCCCTGAATGTCCGAGCGCCTTATGAAAGAAAGCCGATGCGATTGGTAGGGAAATCGCACGCCCGTCGCACCGATTCCGTAATGATCTGGCGTCATTTCGTCGCAAAAATGGCCGTTTTAGGTCCATTTGGCTGACGCAAACAGCGTTTCGACGCATTTGTCGTGGGTGCCTCAGGCATGAACGCGGGCGCCGCGGCCTTGCGCCCGAACGCTCGTCCCGGCCGGCCTCGTCCGTCGTCGACCGTAGAAATAGCCGGTTTCAGCTTCGGTACAGCGCGTCGAGCCGCTCGCCATAAACGTCGCGCAGGACGTGACGCCGGACCTTGAGCGAGGGCGTGAGCTGTCCGTTCTCGATGCTGAACGGCTCCTCCGCCAGCACGTATCGGCGCACGCGCTCGATCACCGAGAGGTCGCGATTCACCCGCTCGACCGCCTGGCCGATGATCGTGCGATATTCGCTATTCTCCGCCAGCCGCGCGAAATTGCACGGGTCGCCGTTGGCCGCGCACCATTGCTGGGTCCAGTCGGGATCGGGCACGAGCAGCGCGACCATATAAGGTTTGCGATCGCCATAGACCATTGCCTGCGCGATTTCGGGCTGGAGCGTCAGCATCCCCTCGACCCGCTGCGGCGCGACATTGTCGCCCTTGTCGTTGACGATGATGTCCTTCTTGCGGTCGGTGATCTTGATGCGGCCTCGCGCGTCGATCAGTCCGATATCGCCGGTGTGGAGCCAGCCGTCCTGGAGGACGCGCGCGCTTTCCTCCGGGTTGCGCCAATAGCCGTGCATGACGAGTTCGCCGCGCACCAGGATTTCGCCGTCCGCCGCGATGCGCACCTCGGTATCGGCGAGCGGGGGGCCGACGGTGTCCATCTGGAGACCGACAGAGGGACGGTTGCACGACACCACCGGCGCCGATTCGGTCTGGCCGTAGCCTTGCAGGAAGGTGAGCCCGAGCGAGTCGAAGAACACGCCGACCTCGGGGGTGAGCGGCGCCCCGCCGGAGACCATCGCCTTGATCCGCCCGCCGAACCGCTTGGCGATCTTGGGCCGCAGCGTCGCGCCGATCAGCAGGTCGAGAGCCTTGTCGAACGCGCGCGGTTCGCCGCGATAGCGCCGCATGCCGATCTCGACCGCGCGGTCGAGCAGCCACGGCGCGATGCCGCCCTGTTTCTCGACTTCCTTGGTGATGCGCGCGCGCAGCACTTCGAACAACCGCGGCACCACCACCATGATCGTCGGGCGCACCTCGGAGATATTGGCGGCGAGCTTCTCGATGCCTTCGGCGTAATAGATCTGTCCACCCAGCCCGATCGGCAGATACTGGCCGGCGGTATGCTCATAGGCGTGGCTGAGCGGCAGGAACGATAGAAACACCTCGTCGTCCCAGCCAAAATCCTCGGCGATGATCGCCGATGTGCCGGCGACATTGTGCAGGATCGCGCCGTGGTGCTGCATCACCCCGCGCGGCGCGCCACCGGTGCCGCTGGTGTAGATGATGCACGCGGTATCCTCGCGCCTCGCGGTCGCGGCGATCGTCTCGGGGCCGCAGCGATGCGCCGCGATCAGATCCGCCCAGCGATGGAGGTCGAGCGCGCCCGACTGGCCGAGGCGGATATCCTCCATCCCGATCACGGTGCGGATCGTGCTCGATCGAATCGCGGCGGGCAGCAGCGTGCGCGCGAGCTTCGCGCTCGACACGATCACCGCGCTCGCGCCCGAATTCTCGATGATATGGCCATGATCGCGCTCGGTATTGGTGGTGTAGGCAGGTACGGTGATGCAGCCCGCCGCCATGATCGCGAGATCGCTGATGCACCATTCGGGCCGGTTCTCGGAAACGAGCATCACCCGGTCACCCGGCTTCAGCCCGATCGCCTTCAGCCCCGCCGCGAGGCTCGCGACGCGATCCGCGACGAGCCGCCACGAGATCGGCGTCCAGTCGCCGCCCTCCTTATGCCAGAGGAACGGCGCGTCGCCCTTGTCGGCCGCGCGTGCGAGGAACATCGCGACCAGATTGGGAAAATGTTCGAGCCTGCGCATCCCTGCTCCTGCCGGCTCCTTGATCGGGCCGTCTTATCCTACCCATACCGCCGTCGAGGGTTCCGCCCTACAGGATTATTCGTGCGCGCCGTTGAGCTCGTTGGCGCGCCGCGCGATTCTGGTCACGCTGCCGTCCGTCGCGACCGCGACGCCCTCGCTGCGCGGATCGGCCGCGCCGACCCAGGCGGAACCGATGCGCTCGACCGCATTGGCCTTCAGGCCCAGCGGCCCGACCTTGGCATCCTCGCCGAGCGCCTGGAGCGCCGGCACCATCGTCTCGAGCTCGGTGCCCGCCTCGATCACCGCGCTTTTGCCCGGCGCGTAGACCAGCCCCATCGCGATCGCATCCTGCGCGGACAGCTTCCAGTCGATCACGCCGATGATCGCCTTGGCCACCTGCGCGATGATCGTCGAGCCGCCCGCCGCGCCGATCGCGAGGCGGACCTTGCCATCCGGTCCATAGACGATCGTCGGCGACATCGAGCTGCGCGGCCGCTTGCCGCCCTCGACGCGGTTGGCGACGAGATAGCCGTCCTTCTCGGGCACGATGTCGAAGTCGGTCAACTCGTTGTTGAGCCATACGCCGTCGACCGAAATGCCCGAGCCGAAATAGCCGTCGATCGTCGTCGTCACCTCGATGACGTTGCCGGCGGCGTCAGCGGCGGCGAGATCGCTGGTGCCCGGCACTTCGCTCAGCGGCGCGCGCAGGCGTTTGGGGGCGCCGGCGGGCACGCCGGGCGCGATCGTCGCAAGACTATGTTCGGGCGAGATCAGCGCCGAGCGCGCGGCGATGTATTTGGGATCGAGCAACCCGGCGACCGGCACCTGCACATAGTCGGGATCGCCGATGTACATGTCGCGATCGGCATAGGCGAGCCGCGAGCTTTCGGCGAACAGATGCCACGCCACCGGCGACGCGCGGCCGAGCTTCGCCATGTCGAAGCGTTCAAGCTGCTTGAGGATCATCAGCACCGAGATGCCGCCGGAGGAGGGCGGACCCATCCCGCAGATCTTGTAGCGCCGGTACGTGCCGCAGATCGACGCGCGATCCTTGACGTCATAGCTGGCGAGATCGCCCAGCGTCATCTTCGATCGGTTGCGCTCGGCGCCGTTGACCGCGGCGACGATCTTCTGCGCGGTCGGGCCGGTGTAGAAGCTCTCGGCACCGTGCTGCGCGATACCTTCGAACAGCGCCGCCTGTTCGGGGTTCTTGAACACCGATCCGACCGCCACTGCATGTCCCTCGGGCGTGAACATATGCGCGCGGCCCCACGCCTCGACATGCCGGCCGTAGAGTTCGAGGCCGTTGTGCATGCGCGGGGACACGGTGAACCCGTCGCGCGCGTAGCGGATCGCGGGCGCGAACAAGCTTGCCCACGGCAGCTTGCCGTAGCGCCGATGCGCCAGCGCCATCATCCGCAGGTTCCCCGGCACGCCGACGCTGCGTCCGCCGGGGTAGGCGTCGCGAAAGCTCAGCGGCTTGCCGTCGTCGCCGTAGAACCATTTGGGATCGGCCGCATGCGGCGCCGCCTCGCGCCCGTCGAGCGTGATCGTCTTGCCGCTCTTGGCGTCGTGATAGACCATGAAGCTGCCGCCGCCGATCCCGGAATTCTGCGGTTCGACGACGTTGAGCACGAGCATCGTCGCGATCGCCGCATCGGTGGCGGTGCCGCCTTGCTTTAGGATCTCCGCTCCGGCCGCTGCCGCGCGCGGATCGGCAGCGGAGACGATCCCCGGCGCGGGCGCCGCCGGCGCTTTGGCAGCGAGCGGTACGGGGAGGAGGGCGAAGGCGAGTGCGACCAGGATTTTTTGCATCGCGGCGAAACGTAACGCACTCGCGCGCTGGGGCAACCCGCTTTCAGCCTTTCCCCACGGCATCGGCGACATTGGCATGGCCGTCGCGCGCGAGCAGTGCGGACAGTTCGCGGCACAGCCGGCGCGGCAGCCCCGGTCCCTCATAGACAAGCGCGCTGTAGAGCTGCACGAGGCTCGCCCCGGCGAGGATGCGGCGATATGCCTCCGCGCCAGTGCCGATGCCGCCCGCCGAGATCAACGGCAGCGCGCCGCCGGTCGCCTTGCGGAAATCGGCCAGCCGGGTGCGCGCGAGCGGCGCGAGCGGCGCGCCAGACAACCCGCCCGCTTCGTCCTTCAACGGCGAGGACAGCCCGAACGGCCGCTCGATCGTGGTGTTGTTGACGATCAGCGCGTCGATCCGATGTTCGATCGCGGCGCGCGCGATCGCGTCGATCGCGGGCATGTCAAGATCGGGCGCGACCTTGAGGAACAGCGGCGGCTGTCTGACCGGCCCGCGCCGCGCCTCGTCGGTGGCGGCGAGCAGCTCGGCGAGCGCGCTGCCATGCTGCAGGTCGCGCAGACCGGGCGTGTTGGGCGAGCTGATGTTGATCGTGACATAATCCGCCACCGCCGCCGCGCGCGATACGCCGTGGACATAATCGGCGATGCGATCCGCCGCGTCCTTGTTGGCGCCGACGTTCACACCGAGCACGCCCGCCCGTTTCGCCCGTGCGATCCGGGGCAGCGCGGCGTCGAGCCCGGCGTTGTTGAACCCCATGCGGTTGACGATCGCCTTGTCCTCGACCAGCCGGAACAGCCGCGGACGCGGGTTGCCGGCCTGCGGCAGCGGCGTCAGCGTGCCGATCTCGACACTGCCGAAGCCCAGCCCGAAAAAGCCGTCGATCGCGTGGCCGTCCTTGTCGACCCCCGCCGCCAGCCCGATCGGGTTCGCGAAGTCCACACCGGCGACGCGTGTCGCGAGGCGGGGGTCGCGCACGATACCGCCGAGCGGCGCCCCGAGCGAGCCCCATGCGGCAAGCGCGTCGATCGTCAGCCCGTGTGCGCGCTCACCATCGAACACGAAAAGCAGGGGGCGGACCACGGAAAAGACCATATCGCCTGATGGCACCGCGCCGCGCGATCGTCAAAAGCCAAAGATAGGTCCGGTCCGGTGGTTCACCGGTCCGCAGCGGACGTAAATTTCTCGGCGCGCCCCTACTTGTCGCATTCGTACAAGACGCTCCCGAGCCCTTCTGCGAGAAGGTGCTTGCGACCCAAGGGGCTCTCGACCGGGGGCCCTGCACCTTCATGGCCCGGCCGGTCTCCGGCCGGGCCACTTTTCTTTGCGCGCCGGTACCGCTAACGGCTTCGCACAAAGAAGCGGGGGCGCATCAATGACCGAGATCAAGTTGGACTATTCCGTCCCGGCCGACGACGTCGCCGAGTTCGTGACGCTGTTCTACCATTTCCACGCCGACCTGCCGGTGTTCGAGGACACCGAGCGCGCCGACAATGCGCAGATCCGCTTCCGCCTCAGCGCGCGCCATGCCGAATACCGCATGCCCGATGGCAGCGTGCAGGACGCGGCCGACATCCACGTCATCGGCCCCACCAGCGGCGCGTGGAAGGTGCGTGCCGAAGGACCGGTCGAGGTGTTCGGCATGGGGCTGACGCCCGCCGGCTGGGCCGCGATGATCGGCGACGACGCCTCGACGATGATGAACCGCGCGATCGACGCGACGACATTGTTCGGCGCGGCACGGCTGCGCGATGCGATCGCGGCGCTGCGCACGACCGCCGAGCCGGCGGCGCGCGTGGTGATCGGCGAGACGCTGGTGCGCGACCTGGTCAAAGCGGGTGATGCCGGCGCGCGGCGGTTCGTGCGGCAGGTCGATGGCTGGCTGGCGGCGAGTCCCTCGCCCGAGATGGATGACCTCGTCGAGATCGCCGGGCTGTCGCGCCGTCAGGTCGAGCGCAAGTGCAAGGCGTTGTACGGCGTGCCGCCCAAATTGCTCGCGCGCAAGTACCGGGCGCTGCGCGCCGCGAACGCGATGCTCGCCACCGGCGAGCCGCTCGACGACGTGCTCGAACGCGGCTTTTACGATCAGTCGCACATGATCCGCGAGATCAAGCAATTCACCGGCCTGACCCCGGGGCAGATCAAGGACGAGGCGACGATGCTGTCGCGTATGACGATCACCCAGCGCTCCGCGCTCGGCGGCCGGGTCAGCCCGCTCATCAGCGATACGTGATGAAACCCTCTCCTGATGGGAGAGGGAGGGGCACGCTCGGCGAAGCCGAGTGGGAGGGTGAGGGCGGGTATGAGGACGAGCTTTTCGTCCTCACCCTTCCGCCGCCTCCGGCGGCTCCCTCCCTCTCCCAATGGGAGAGGGATTACACCGTGAAGCTCTCGCCGCAGCCGCACGCGCCCTTGGCATTGGGATTCGCGAACACGAAGCCGGCCGCGAAATCGTCCTCGACCCAGTCCATCCGGCTGCCGATCAGATACAGGATCGAACCGCCATCGACGAACAACGTGCCACCGGGGGTGTCGATCCGCTCGTCGAACGGCTTGGCCTCGGTGACGTAATCGACCGAATAGGCGAGGCCGGAACAGCCACGCCGCGGCGTCGAGAGCTTGACGCCGATCGCGCCCTCGGGCGCCTTCGCCATCAACTCGGCAATCCGGGCCTCCGCCGATGCGGTCAGGTTGAGCGCCGCCGGGCGCGCGCGCGTCGCGGTGGCCATCACAACATCCCCAGTTCGAGCTTGGCGTCGTCGCTCATCTTTTGCGGGTCCCATGCCGGGTCCCACACCAGATTGACCTCGGCCGATCCGATCCCCGGCACCGCGCCGACGCGCAGTTCGACTTCACCCGGCATCGATTCGGCGACCGGGCAGTGCGGCGTCGTCAGTGTCATCGTCACGACGGCATGGCCTTCGCTCGTCACCTCGACGCCGTAGATCAGCCCGAGATCGTAGATGTTGACCGGAATCTCGGGGTCGTAGATTTCCTTGAGCGCCTCGATCACGCCTTCGTACAGCGCGCCGCCTGGCTCACCGGGCGCATCGCCTGCCGGTTTCTGCGACAGGAAGCCTTCGAGATAATCGCGCTGGCGCGGTTCGGCGACCGCATCGTCCACGCGCGCGCGCGGCGGCGTTTCGACCGCATCGACCTGTTCCACCGCGATCCTGCCTTGCTCGTTCATCCGAAGATCCTCGTAACTCTCTCGATGCCCTTCACGAGCGCCTCGATATCCTGCGGGCCGTTATAGACTCCGAAGCTCGCCCGCGCCGTCGCCGGTACGCCGAGCGTTTCCATTAGCGGCTGCGCGCAGTGGTGCCCGGCGCGGATCGCGACCCGGCTCTCGTCCAAGATGGTGCCGATGTCGTGCGGATGCACCCCCTCGATGCTGAACGAGACGATTCCCGCCGCATCCTCGGGTCCGAACAGCGTCGCCGAGTTGATGCCGTGCAGCGCCTCGCGCGTCTGGCGCACCAAAGCGGTCTCGTGCGCGTGGATCGCCTCGAGCCCGATGCTTTCGACATAGTCGATCGCGGCGTGCAGCCCGAGCGCGCCGACGATGTGCGGCGTGCCCGCCTCGAACCGGGTCGGCGGCGGGGCATAGGTGGTACGTTCGAAGCTCACCCGGTCGATCATCGAACCGCCGCCCTGGTATGGCGGCATCGCATCGAGCAGATCGGCGCGGCCCCACAGCACGCCGATCCCGGTTGGACCGTAAAGTTTGTGCCCCGAGAAGACGTAGAAGTCGCAGCCGATCTCGGCGACATCGACGGGCAGGCGCGGCACCGCCTGACAGCCGTCGATCAGGATTTTCGCCCCGACCGAATGCGCGATTCCGGTCGCGCGCTTGGCGGCGAGCACCGAGCCGAGCACGTTCGAGACATGCGCGAGCGCGACGAGCTTGTGTTCGGGACGGATCATCGCCGCCATCGCGTCGAGATCGATGCGGTGATCGCGCGTCAGCGGCACCACGTCGATCGCGGCGCCGACCGCCTCGGCGGCCATCTGCCACGGCACGATATTGCTGTGGTGTTCGAGCATCGACAGCAGGATGCGGTCGCCCGGCTTGAGCTGTTCGCGCGCCCAGCAGGTCGCTACGAGGTTGATCCCCTCGGTCGCGCCGCGCACGAACACGATCTCGTTTTCCGCAGCCCCGATGAACCCGGCGACGCGCCGCCGCGCCGCCTCATAGGCGAGCGTCATGTCGGCGCTGCGCTGGTACACGCCGCGATGCACGGTGGCGTAGGTGGTGTCGTAGCCGCGCGTGATGGCGTCGATCACGGCTTGCGGCTTCTGCGCGGTGGCGGCGGTGTCGAGATACGCCCAGCCTTCAGGGATCGCCGGGAAATCGGCGACGAGATCGAGCGGGCGGGCATTCCCTCTCCCATTGGGAGAGGGAGGGAGCGTCGAAGACGCGGAAGGGTGAGGGTGCAGGTCGGTGGTCATGCGCGTTCGCCCTCACCCTTCCCACCCGGCTGCGCCGGGCGGCCCCCTTCCCTCTCCCGGTGGGACAGGGAGCTATTCAGCATCCGCTCCAGCGCGGCTTGCGCAGCCGCTTCCACCGCCTCGCGCTCAGCGTCGTCGGCGATCCCGTCGAACACCGATCCGATGAAGGCGCGCAGCAGCAGCGCCTTCGCCTCTGCGGGCGGGAGCCCGCGGCTTCCGAGATAGAACAGCCCGGCCTTATCGAGTTCGCCGACCGTGGCGCCGTGCGCGCATTTCACGTCGTCGGCGAAGATTTCGAGCTCGGGCTTGGCATTGGCGGTCGCGGTGCGCGTGAGCAGCATCGCCTTCACCGACTGGCTCGCATCGGTCTTCTGCGCATCACGCGCGACCGCGACCTTGCCCAGATAGCTGCCGGTTGCATGCCCGCCCAGCACCGAGCGCACCGTCTGGTTCGAGGTCGCGTTCGGCGCGACGTGGTTGAGCGTGGTCACGATCTCGAGCGTCTGCTCGCCCGCGCCGAGCATCGCCGCGCCGAGTTCGAAATGTGCGCCCGCGTGGCAAGTCACGTCGATCGCGACCCGGCCGAGTTTGCCGCCGGTGTTGAGCACGTGGAGCGTCGCGGTCGCGCGCGGATGCAGGATCACGCGATAGTCGTGGATCGCGACGGCATCGGTCGGCGCATCCTGCACGATGACTCGCGTGATCGACTCGCCGGCGGCGACTTCGATCACCTTGGGTGCTTCCAGCGGCCACACCGACGCGACAGCCTCCAGATCGCTGTACCGCCAGGTCTCATCGCGTCGCGTGGGGAGGGCGCTCAAATCCCCTCTCCCCCTGTGGGAGAGGGAGGGGCCCGCTCGACGCAGTCGAGTGGGAGGGCGAGGGGGGGCGTGCCACACGCCCCCTCATCCGACCTCGCAGCGCTCGGCCACCTTCTCCCACAAGGGGAGAAGGGAAGAAGGACGTTCATGCCGTCACCTCGGCGTAGCCCGCCGCTTCGAGTTCCAGCGCCAGTTCCGGCCCGCCGGTCTTCACGATCCGCCCGCCGGCGAGCACATGCACGACATCCGGCTTCACGTAATCGAGCAGCCGCTGGTAATGGGTGATGAGCAGCACCGCCTTGTCTGGCCCGCGCATGATGCGGTTGATGCCGTCGCCGACCGCGCGCAGCGCATCGATGTCTAGCCCCGAATCGGTCTCGTCGAGGATCGCGAAGCTCGGGTTGAGGATGCCCATCTGCACCATCTCGTTGCGCTTCTTCTCGCCGCCCGAGAAACCGACGTTGACCGGCCGCTTGAGCATCTCGGCATCCATCCCGATCGCCGCCGCCTGCGCGCGCGCGATCTTGAGGAATTCCGCGCCCGACAGCGGCGGCTCGGAACGCCCCTTGCGCTGCGCGTTCAAGGCTTCGCGCAGGAACTGCACGTTCGACACGCCGGGGATCTCGACCGGATATTGGAAGCCGAGAAACAGCCCGGCGGCAGCGCGCTCGTGCGGCGCGAGGTCTAACAGGTCGATCCACTCGCCCTCCGTTCGCCCTGAGCTTGTCGAAGGGCGCGTATCGGGCGTTGCGGCTTCGCCACGTGCTTCGACAGGCTCAGCACGAACGGGGTTGGGTTGGAACAGGACAGACCCCGCCGTCACCTCATAACCGGGCCGGCCGCCGAGCACATAGCCGAGCGTCGACTTACCCGCGCCGTTCGGCCCCATGATCGCGTGGACCTCTCCGGCATTCACCGTCAGCGACAGGCCCTTGAGGATTTCCTTGCCGTCGATTTCGGCGTGGACGTTTTCAATTTTCAGCATTCTCATTCCCTAGATCGCCGCGCTCGGCGCGGACGAAAGCGATCAGCGCGGCATCGACGCAGTCCGCGAGCGGCGCGCCAGCACGGAGGCCGGTTGCGACGCAATCGCGCGTACTCACACACGCTTGTCGGTCGATTGCCGCGTCGCCGCTCGACACCGCGATCTCGCACCGGCGCACGCGGCCGCGACGATCGACGTTGGCGTTGACCCGCAGGCGACGCAGCCGCTCTCCGGTCACGACGATATCGGATGTCGTGTCGGGCGCCTGCGCGGCGAGGAGCATCGGCAGCAAGATCACCCCACCGACCCCTCGAGCGAAATCCCCAGCAGCTTCTGCGCCTCGACCGCGAATTCCATCGGCAGTTGCTGGAGCACTTCCTTGGCGAAGCCGTTGACGATCAGCGCCACCGCCGCTTCCTGATCGAGTCCGCGCTGCATCGCGTAGAACAATTGGTCGTCGCTGATCTTCGATGTCGTCGCCTCATGCTCGATCTGCGCGGACGGGTTGCGCACCTCGATATAGGGCACCGTGTGCGCGCCGCACTGGTCGCCAAGCAGCAGCGAATCGCACTGGGTGAAGTTGCGCACGCCCTCGGCGCCCGCCGCGACACGCACCAGACCGCGATAGGTGTTGTCCGAACGGCCTGCTGAAATCCCCTTCGACACGATCGTCGAGCGCGATCCCTTGCCGTTGTGGATCATCTTGGTGCCGGTATCGGCCTGCTGGCGGTTGTTGGTAACGGCCACCGAATAGAACTCGCCGACCGAATTCTCGCCGTTGAGCACGCAGCTCGGATATTTCCAGGTGATCGCGCTGCCGGTCTCGACCTGGGTCCAACTCACCTTGCTGCGCGCGCCCTGGCACAGCGCGCGCTTGGTCACGAAATTGTAGATGCCGCCCTTGCCGTTCTCGTCGCCGGGATACCAGTTCTGCACGGTCGAATATTTGATTTCGGCATCGTCGAGAGCGACCAGTTCGACCACGGCGGCGTGCAACTGGTTCTCGTCGCGCATCGGCGCGGTGCAGCCTTCGAGGTACGAGACATAGGCGCCCTTGTCGGCGACGATCAAAGTACGTTCGAACTGGCCGGTATTCTCGGCGTTGATTCGGAAATACGTCGACAGCTCCATCGGGCAGCGCACGCCTTCGGGGATGTACACGAACGTCCCGTCGGAGAAGACCGCGCAGTTGAGGGCCGCGAAATAATTGTCGTGCATCGGCACGACGCGGCCGAGCCACTTGCGCACCAGATCAGGATATTCGCGGATCGCCTCGCTGATCGAGCGGAAGATCACACCCGCCGCCTCGAGCTCCTTGCGGAAGGTGGTGGCGACCGAAACCGAATCGAACACCGCATCGACCGCGATCTTGCGCGGCGGCGCGCCGCCCTCGACGCCCGCGAGCAATTTCTGCTCCTCGATCGGGATGCCGAGCTTCTCGTACACGCGCAGGATCTCGGGATCGACCTCGTCAAGCGAGCCGAGCTTGGGCTTGGCCTTGGGCTCGGCGTAATAATAAGCGTCCTGATAATCGATCGGCGGGATGTCGAGCTTGGCCCAGTCGGGCGCGGGCATGGTCAGCCAGTGGCGATAGGCCTTGAGCCGCCACTCCAGCATCCATTCGGGCTCGTTCTTCTTCGCCGAGATGAAGCGAACGATGTCCTCGCTCAGCCCCTTGGGCGCGAAGTCCTGCTCGATGTCCGAGCTGAAACCCCATTCATAGGTCTTGTTCGCCGCCGCGAAGGCGTCTGCGTTGCGGGTGGCCATTATATGATCCTCACCAAATTCCCCTCCCGCTTGGCGGTGGGGCTAGGGGAGGGCGTGTCCCCATGTGTTTCGACGGTTGGAACAGGCCCTCCCCCAGCCCCTCCCGCAAGCGGGAGGGGAGAAGGGTTTGCCCCTCCCGCAAGCGGGAGGGGAGAAGGGTTTGCCCCTCCCGCAAGCGGGAGGGGAGAGGACAGGCTCGCCAGCGACACGTTGGCGAGCGCGCCGCGCACCGCGCCGTTGACGCCGTTCCAATGCGGCTTGACCCGGCAATCGCCCTCGATCGCGCAGTCGTGCGTGCTCGCCTCGACGCAGGCGGTCAGTGCGATCGGGCCTTCGATCGCCTCGATGATCTCGGTGAGCGTGATCGCCGAGGGCGGCCGCGACAGGCGGAAACCGCCGCCGGTGCCGCGCGTGCTTTCGATCAGTCCGGCGGCGGAGAGCTTGCTGACCAGCTTCTGCACGGTCGGCAGCGGCAGCCCGGTCTCCTCGGCGAGCACCGTCGCGTTGAGCCGCGCCGCGCCGCCGCAGCGCCGGGCGGCGGCCGACAGCATCACCACGGCATAATCGGTCAGGCTGGAAAGGCGCATTTGCGAGCGGTTCTCAAATCGGACAATATCGATCCGATTGGGCATGTGGCCCCGAACACCGCGCGCGTCAACACCTCAAAAGCCGGTTTGCCGCGCTATTTGGCGGCCGCTTTGGGCACCACGTCCATCGTCCAGTCCGCCTCTGGCCGCAGATATTTGCGCGCGGTCGCCTGCAGGTCCGCCGCCGTCATCGTCGAGACATCATGGTACAGCCGTGCGAGCGCGTCGATCCGTCGCGGGTCGTACGACGCGCCGGTCAGTTGCAGCATCCAGAACTGGTTGCCGGTCGACTGGCGCATGATCGACTGGAGCATCGGCCCGATCGTTCGCTTCAGCTCATCATCGCTGATCGGATTGGCGACGAGATCGGCGGCGATGCTGCGCGACAGGCGGAAGAACAAAGGCACGTTCTCGGGCGTGACCTGCCCGATCGCGACCATCCGTCCGCCGCCGGGAAGGCCGACCGGCCAAGTACTCGACACGTTGGGGCTGTAGCTCGCACCAGCCTGCGAGCGGAGCTGGTCGAACAGCCGGTCGCTGAAGATCGAGGCGAGCACGTCGAGCCGCCGCGAGTCGGTCAGCCCTTCGACGCCACTGCCGGTCGGCCAGGCGATCACCGCCGCCGCCTGATTGTCGGGGCCGTCATGCGTCAGCACCACCGGCGTCGTATTATGCGCAGGGAAACGCACCGGCGGCGGGGGCGCGGGCGTGGCGGGGCGCGGCGGCAGCGCGCCGATCGTCTTGCCGACGGTCGCGATCGCGAGCTCGGCGGGCACGTCGCCGAACACCTGCACCTCGACGGGTCCGGATTTCATCAGCGGCTCCCACAGCGCGCGGAACGATTGCGGCGTCAGCGCCTCGATCTGCGCGCGGCTGGGTGAACCCCAGCGCTGGTCTCCATCGCGAAGCAATCGTTCGAGATCGCGCTGCAGCACCCCGCCCGGCGACGCGCTAAGGCCGGCATAGCCGGCGAGCGCGACGCTCTTCGCGCGCAGAACCGGATTGGGATCCCACCCCGGTGCCGCGAGCTGGGCGGCGAGCAGCCGCATCTGATCGGCGAAATCGGCGGGCGAGGTCTGCGCCGACAGTGAGAAAGCGTCGTCCTCGATATCGAAATCGAGCCCGATTCGCCGTCCGGCGGTCATCTGGTCGAGATCGCCCTGGCGCAGCTTGCCGATGCCCCCCTCGACCAGCGCCATCTCGGCGGCCCAGGCCGGCGTCGTCTTGTCCGCCGGCAGCGCGTTGTAGCCGCCGCCGAAGCGCACCCGCACGTAGATGCGATTGTCCTCGGCGTTGGTCGAATAGACCATCAGCTTCGCGCCGTTCGAATAGGCGACGCTGGTAAGGTCCATGTCCGGCCCGAACCGAAGCACCTTCTCGCGCGAAACGATCGTGGCCGGCTTGCCGCCGGGCGCGGGCAGCTTCGCGAACGACACCGCGCCCTGCACCCGGCTTTTGCCGACGGCGGAGACTTTGGCGGTGAGCGCCGTGGTGAGCTTGGCGGTCGCGCCATCGTCGGGCGCTTGCAGGCTCAGCAGCGCGCGCGTCGCGGTGCCCTGGAACACGCGCTTGGTCGATGCGAGTTCGGCGGCGGGGTTGAACATCTTCTTGGCGACGGCGTCGTGATAGACCTTGAGGATCGTATCGGGCGCGGTCGTCGTCTCGCGGATGTCGAGCGCCTGCACCATGTCGTCGGCTTCCTTCGATCCGGCCTCGGCGCGCGCGGTTTCGACGCTGGTGCGGAAGCTGACCTCCAGATCGGCGAGTTCGCGGTCGATCTCGGCCTGGGTCGGTGCATGTTCTTGCGCGGCGGCGATCACCGAGCGCACGTCGCGAAGCGCCGCTTCCCAATCGTTGCCGACCGGAAGGATCGACACGATCGTCACGTTCGCCGAGCGCGAGGGATCGTCGAGCGCGGCCTGCGCGGCGATATAGCTGCCGCCGGCGCGCGCGCGCGCCTCGAGCCGTCGGTTGATGACCGCGAGCGCGACCTGATCGACCAGCCGCGCCTGATTGAACAGGATCGTGTCGTTGTTGAAATGCCACGGCCGCACCACCGCGAGCGTGATGCGGGTCGGCAGGCTCGGTTCGACGATGGTGGCGGCGGTCGGCTGCTTCGGATCGGGCGTACCGAAATCGGGGTCCGAGGGGGCGGGGCCGATGCCCTGCCAGCCACCGAAATATTTGGCGATGATCGGCTCGATCGTCGCCGGATCGGCATCGCCCGCGATCGAGACCAGCACGCGGCTCGGCCGGTACCAGCGATCGTGGAAGGCGCGCACCGAATCGGCAGTGGCCGCCTCCAGCGTCTTGATGTTGCCGATCGGCGAACGGTCGGCGAGCGGCTGGCCCGCGAACAGCGTGGCGTTGAGCGCATTGAGGAAACGCACCTGCGCGCCCGGCTGCTCGCGCTGTTCGGCGAGCACGGCGGGGCGCTCGGCGTTGAGCGCTTCGGGCGTGATGTTGGGCGCGGAGACCATGCCCGACATGATCTTGAGGCTCTCGTCGATCCCGGCCGGCGTCGCCGAGGGGAGGTCGAGCTTGAACACGGTCTGCGTCGTCGTGGTCTGCGCGTTGGTGTCCGATCCGAACGTCGTGCCCATTCGCTGCCAGATGCGCTTGGCCTCGCCGTCGGGCACGTATTTCGAGCCGCGGAACGACAGATGCTCGATCAGATGCGCGAAGCCGCGCTCGCTGTCCTGTTCGTAAAGTGAACCCGCGTCGATGCGGACGCGCACCGAAATCTGGCCGGGCGGCACGCCGTTCTTGCGCACCGCGTAGCGCAGGCCGTTCTTGAGCGTGCCGAAATGCCACGCCGGATCGGGCGTGATGTCGCTGCCCTTGTAGAGCCATGCGTCGCGACTGGCGATCGCGCTTTCCGGCGCGTCGGCGGGTGCGGACGCCGGCGCGGTCTGCCCCGCGAGCGTTGGCGCGACGCCGGTGAGGAGGCTGGCAATGAGGCCATAGACGATGAGGGGGCGCATCGTGCGCGAGAGCGACAACATGGCGAGACCCTAGCGTCCTTGGCCGGACACCGCCAGCGGCCCCGTTTCCAACACAAAGCGCCGTGAAAACCGGAATGCTCGCCATGTTTCCGACCCACATCGCGATTAGCCATGACGGGGTCGGCCTTCGCCCGCCGACGGTTCCAAGGGATTCAGGCGGCGCCGTGCGTACCAATACCGAATCGATCATGCGCCCGCACGGGCATCCGCCCGGCGCGGCCATGCCGCGCCATGATGCGGTGGAGCCTCCGCTCCGCGCCGAACGCGGACGTCCGCTCGCGATCCGGATCGGCAAACGGCTGCGCGGGGTTCTCGATCGGCTGATCGCGGCATCCTCGCTGGTGCCCAACGATCCCGTGCTCGACGTGCGCGATTTCGCCTGGACCGCGCCGCTGCGCGAAAACTGGCGCGCGATTCGGGACGAGGCGCTCGGCGTCGCGCTGCAGGGCGACGCCGCGCCGAGCCTCGCGACGATCTCGCCCGATCACCGCGCGATCGCGCGCGTGGGCCAGTGGAAGTCGTTCTTCCTGTCGGGCTATGGCTGCGCGATCGACGAGAATATCGCGCGCTGTCCCGCGACGGCGGCGGCGGTGGCGCGGATACCGGGCATCAACACCGCACTCTTTTCGATCCTCGCACCCGGCACGCACATCCCGGATCACCGCGGTGTCACCAAGGGGCTGCTGACCTGCCACCTCGGGCTGATCGTGCCGCGCGACGGCGATGTGCGGATGCGGATCGGCGACCGCATCGTGCGCTGGGCCGAGGGTGAGACGCTGGTGTTCGACGATACCTACAACCATGAGGTGTGGAACGACACCAGCGGAACGCGCGTCGTGCTGCTGATCCAGTTCGCCCGGCCGCTGCGGCGCCCCGGCAGGATCGTCGCGGATCTCGTGCTGCGGCTGATCCGCCGTTCGGCCTTCGTTCAGGAGACGCGCGACAACATCCTGAGCTGGAACGAAACGATCAAGAAGACGAGCTTCTGATGTGGCCGTGGGGCACCAACCGGAAAGACAAGCTTTCGCAAACGCGCCTTGATCCCGCCATCACGCCACGCCACATGCACCGCATGTTGATCGAAACCGAAGCGACACCCAATCCCGCGACCCTGAAGTTCCTTCCGGGCCGTATCGTGATGGACAGCGGCACGCGTGATTTCGCGACGCCCGAAGAAGCCGAAGCCTCGCCGCTCGCCGATGCGATCTTCGGTCTCGGCGATGTCACCGGCGTCTTTTTCGGCCGGGATTTCATCTCGGTAACCGCGGGGCCGGGGACCGATTGGGCGCAGTTGAAGCCCGATGTTCTAGCGCTGCTGCTCGATCATTTCAGTGCCGGCATGCCGCTGTTCCGGGGTGGCAGCGCCGCCGGGATCTCGGTTCCGGCGGAAGACGACTTCGCGGAAAACCCGGAGGACGCCGATATCGTCGCGCAGATCAAGGATCTGATCGAGACGCGCGTGCGCCCCGCCGTCGCCAATGACGGCGGCGACATCGTCTATCGCGGTTTCGACAAGGGCAAGGTGTTCCTCCAGATGCAGGGCGCCTGTTCGGGCTGTCCGTCGTCCTCGGCGACGCTCAAGAACGGCATCGAGCAACTGTTGCGCTACTACGTGCCCGAAGTCACCGAGGTGCGTGCGGTCTGACGACCGGCGCACCAGAGCCTTTTTTCATCCAGCATCACCGAGGAATCTTCATGGCCGCCAAGCTGTCCGATGACGCTCTGGACACGATCTTCCGGTCCGCGCGCAGCTATAACGGCTATACCGATGCCCCCGTCACCGAAGCCGATCTGCACGCGATCTGGGATTTGATGAAGTTCGGGCCGACCTCGGTGAACATGCTGCCGGCGCGGCTGGTCTGGTGCATGACACCCGAATCGAAGGAGAAGCTCGCCGCGCTGTCGAGCGGCACCAATGCCGGCAAAATCCGCAAGGCGCCGGTAACCGTCATCATCGGCATGGATTCGGATTTTCACGAACATCTGCCGACGCTGTTCCCGCATGCCGATGCCCGTGCCTGGTTCGCGGGCGACGACAAGGCGGCGCTGCGCAGGGAAACCGCGCTCCGCAACTCGTCGCTGCAGGGCGCGTATCTGATCCTCGCCGCGCGCGCGCTCGGCTTCGATACCGGGCCGATGTCGGGCTTCGACAATGCCGCGGTCGACGCGGCGTTCTTCGCCGACACGCCCAACATCACCTCGAACTTCATCGCCACGCTGGGCGTCGGCGATCCCGCCACGGTGTTCGGGCGCTCGCCCCGGCCGCCGTTCGAAACCTTCAATCGGATCGTCTGAACCGGCTTGCGGACGCTCGTCATCGAAACCGCGACCGCCGCCTGTTCGGTCGCCCTGCTGGAAGATGGCATCGTCGTGGCCGCCGCGCACGAGGTGGTCGGGCGCGGCCATGCCGAGCGGCTCCTGCCGATGATCGCGGCGCTGCCCGATGGCGGACGCGCGGGGCGCATCCTCGTCGATTGCGGCCCCGGCAGTTTCACCGGCGTGCGGGTCGGGATCGCGGCGGCGCGCGCACTGGCGCTCGGCTGGGGTGCCAGTCTCGACGGCTTCTCGTCGTTGCCGCTGCTCGCCGCCGCGGCGTTCGTGCGCAACCCGGGTGAGCACACGCTCGCGACCATCATCGAGGGCGGGCATGGCGAGGTCTTCATGCAGACCTTCGATGCCCCGCTTCGCGCGCGAAGCGAACTGGTTTCGCTTCGCCCCGAGGCCGCGCTCGCCGCGCTTGAGGGCCGTTTCGCGGTCGGCAGCGGGGTGCGGCTGCTCGCCGCCGTCGATCCGGGGCGGGGCGATGCCGATGCGCTGCCCCGCGCCGCCGACGCGCCGTTGCTGCCCACCGCTTTCACCACGCTCGCGGCCGTCCCGCTATATGGCCGTGCGCCCGACGCGAAGCCGATCGCGGCATGAGCACGATGCTGACCCGGATCGATCTGCGCGGCGGCGGTGCCGTCGATCTCGGCACCGTCGATTCGATCATGCAGGCGGCGTTCGATCCCCGCTTCGGCGAAGCCTGGACCCGTAACCAATGCCTCGGCATCCTTTCGACGCCCGGCGTCTGGCTGACGATCGCGTCGATCGACGACGAACCCGCCGGTTTCGCCCTGTCCCGAATTATCGTCGACGAGGTCGAACTGTTACTGCTCGCGACGGTGCCCGGCTTGCGGCGGCGCGGCGTCGGATCGGCGTTGTTGCGCTCGGTCGTCGCCGAAAGTGTCGGTCGCGGCGCGAAAAGTCTGCATCTTGAAGTACGTGACGGTAATGCCGCGATCCGGCTGTATGCCGGTTCGGGCTTCGAGAAGGTCGGCGAACGCCGCCGTTACTATCGCGGTTCTGATGGCCAGGCCTTTGATGCTTTTACATTTCGTCTCGAATTAGCCTGAAACGGCCGATACGTGACGAAATTGTTGCTTGCGCTGACGGCCTTTAGCGCGAATAGAAAAAATCACGGCCGCGATAACAGTGGCTCAGACAAGGGTCGAAAGGTCATCAATGGATACGCAGTTGGAACTTCAGGAAACGCTTGTCACCCTCACGGCGGATATTGTCGCCGCCCACGTCAGCAACAATAGCGTTGCGGTCTCGGATCTTCCGGTTCTCATCGCCAATGTTCATGGCGCCTTGTCCGGTCTCGGTGGACCGGCGCCGGCCCCCGAAGTAAAGCAGGAGCCTGCGGTTTCGGTGCGCTCTTCGATCAAGCCCGACTATATCGTCTGCCTTGAGGACGGTAAGAAGCTCAAGATGCTCAAGCGGCATCTGATGACGCATTATCAGATGACCCCCGAGCAATATCGCGCCAAGTGGAATCTTCCCGCCGACTATCCGATGGTCGCACCGAGCTACGCCGAACAGCGCCGCTCGCTCGCTAAGAAGATCGGTCTGGGCACCAAGCGCCGCAAGACCGCGACGCGCTGATCCGAACGGGCGGCGGCCGGCCTGTGCCGGCGCCGCCCTTTTCGCGTGCGGGAAGAATCCGACGCGCCCCCTTTATCCGTGGCCGCGAAGCGCTTAGAACGCGGGCATGCCCCGCAAAATCGACATCGAAGCCCTGTGCAATGAAAAGGGCCTTCGCATCACCGAACAGCGGCGCGTCATCGCCCGCGTTCTTTCGGAAGCCGACGACCATCCCGACGTGGAGCGCGTCTATGAGCGCGCGTCGGCGATCGACCCAGGCATCTCGATCGCCACCGTCTATCGCACCGTGCGGCTGTTCGAAGAGGCGGGCATTCTCGACCGGCACGATTTCGGCGACGGTCGCTCGCGCTACGAGCCCGCGCCCGAGGCGCATCACGACCATTTGATCGACGTGGAGACCGGCAAGGTGCTCGAATTCGTCGATCCCGAACTCGAACAGTTGCAGAAGGCGATCGCCGAGCGGCTCGGCTTCCGCCTCGTCGATCACCGCATGGAATTGTACGGCGTCGCGATCGACCGCAAGGCCTGAGGTCACCCCTGCTGAGCCGGGAGCGCCTCGCCGCCGCCGCCGGGCGGCCCGTCCCGCTGAACATGGCCGGCAAGGTCCGGTTGTGGCGACGCATCTTGATGCTGATCGCTCTCGCGCTGGTGATGGTGCCGCTGCACTATCTCTGGCGGCTGCTGCGGCTGTCTTCGCCGTGGCCCCGCATTTTCCTCGCCGGGGCGGGGCGGGTGAGCGGCGCGCGTGTTCGCGTTGCCGGCGTGCCGCTCAAGCGCGACGTGTTCTACATCTCGAATCACGTCAGTTGGATCGACATCCCGGCGATCGCCGGGGCGAGCGGCACGGCCTTCGTCGCCAAGGCCGAGATCCGCGACGCGCCGGTGGTGGGGTGGCTCGCGTCACTCAACCGCACCGTCTTCGTCGAGCGCGAGAACCGGCTCGGCGTGGCGGGGCAGATCAACGCGCTGCGTGAGACGCTTGCCGAGAATTGGTCGGTGACGGTCTTTCCCGAAGGCACCACCGAGGACGGCCGCTCGTTGCTGCCGTTCAAGACCTCGATGCTCAAGGTGCTCGAACCGCCCCCGCCGGGCGTGATGGTCCAGCCGGTAGTGATCGATTACGGCGATGTCGGCGTGGAGATCGGCTGGCTCGGCGACGAAAGCGGCAAGGACAATGCCGCGCGCGTGCTGGCCCGGCGCGGCAGCTTCCCGGTCGTGGTGCATTTCCTCGAACCCTTCCATCCGCGCGACTTCCGCGGCCGCAAGGGGATCGCGGCGGAGAGCCGGCGGCGGATCGAGGCGGCGTTGGCGGACCTGCTCGGCCATCCCGTCCCGGTTTTCGCGGGCCACGACGCCTGGGCGCGGATGGCCGATCAAGCCCCCGTGCTGCCATGATTTGTGCGTAGGCGCCGCGACGAGTATGAAGCGCCCATCATGAAATCCCCTCCCAAGACCTTTCACGTCAAGTCGTTCGGCTGCCAGATGAACGTCTATGACGGTGATCGCATGGCCGAGATCATGGCCGAACAGGGCCTCACCGCGACCGACGACGCCAATGCCGCCGATCTCGTCGTGCTCAACACCTGCCATATCCGCGAGAAGGCGACCGAGAAGGTGTATTCGGACATCGGCCGGATTCGCAAGGAAGCCCGCAGCAAACATGGCACCGATCCGGTGATCGCGGTCGCCGGTTGCGTCGCGCAGGCGGAAGGCGCGGAGATCGTGCGGCGCGCGAAGGTCGATGTGGTGGTCGGCCCGCAGGCGTACCACAACCTGCCCGACCTGGTCGCGCGCGCCGCGCGCGGCGAGTCCGCGCTCGATACCGACATGCCCGTCGATCTCAAGTTCGGCCACCTGCCGCCGCGCCGTCGCGTTAGCCCGAGCGCGTTTCTGACGGTGCAGGAAGGCTGCGACAAATTCTGCACCTATTGCGTCGTGCCCTATACGCGTGGCGCCGAGGTCTCGCGCGGCTGGGTGCAGGTGGTCGACGAGGCGAAGGCGCTGGTCGATGCGGGCGCGAAAGAGATCACGTTGCTCGGCCAGAACGTCAATGCGTGGGAAGATGACGGACGCGGTCTGCACGATCTGATCGCCGCGCTCGCCGACATCGCCGGATTGCACCGTATCCGGTACACCACCAGCCATCCCAACGACATGGCGCAAGGCTTGATCGAGGCGCACCGCGACATCGCGAAGCTGATGCCGTTCCTCCACCTGCCGGTGCAATCGGGCAGCGACCGCATTCTCAAGGCGATGAACCGCAGCCATACCCGCGATTCCTATCTGCGTCTGCTCGACCGGGTCCGCGCGGTGCGCCCCGACATCGCGCTGTCGGGCGATTTCATCGTCGGCTTCCCCGGCGAGACCGAGGCGGATTTCGCAGACACGCTGAGCCTGGTCGATGCGGTCGGCCATGCGCAGGCGTTCAGCTTCAAATATTCGCCGCGCCCCGGTACGCCAGCCGCCGGCATGGCCGATCAGGTCGCGTCCGAGGTGATGGACGAGCGGCTCCAGCGCCTGCAAGCCGCTCTCAACCGCGATCAGGCCGCGTTCAACGCCGCCAGTGTCGGCCGCCGCTGCACCATCCTGCTGGAACGCATGGGCAAGCTGCCCGGCCAGTTCATCGGTAAAAGCCCGTGGTTGCAATCGGTTCACGTCGTCGGCAAGGCCGCGATCGGCGATCTCGTCGACGTCACGATCGTCGCCGCCGGCCCCAATTCGGTAACAGGCGTAATGATAGAACAGGGTGAGGGTGCGGATGAAGCCTTCCAGCGTGCAAAGCTCGATGTCGCCGCATAGCGACAGCCAGATGTTCCTCGCCGAGGACGCGCGCGCCGGCTGGCGGCGCACGCCGTTCGGCCTCTGGTTCTATGCCGGGCTGGGCGCGCTGCGGATCATCCTGTCGGGGCTGTCGATCGTGCTGATCCGCCGCTGATGCTCGCGTTCGCGCTGTGGAGCGTGGGCGCGCTGATCGCGGCGGCCTATTGCATCGTGCGGGGCATCGGCGATCTGCGGCGCAAGAAGTATATGGCCGGTGTGATCGGATTGGGCAGCGCCGCGATTTTCCTGCTGACGCCGATCCAGACGCATGCCGTGAACATCGATTTGTCGGCGGCGGCCGGGCGGTAACGGCGCCATTCTCGCTGACAGAGATCAGCCGCGCGCTTTCCCACTGTGCGATCCGCGCGCGATCTGCCAAACTCCCCGGCGGATGCAGCCCAGCCGCCCCTTCCGCCGCCAGCCCCCAAGCGCCCCGCGCACCGGCTGCTGGCGTCGGCGCGCTCTCCCCCTCCTGAGTGAAGGAACCGCATGAGTCGAAAGCCCGTCCCCGCCCAAGCCGGCGAGCGCAGCCGCGCCGAAGTCGTGTTCGACCGCCCGCAATTGATGGCGCAACTGTTCGGAGAGTTCGACCAGAATCTGTTGCTGCTCGAAAGCCGGCTCGGCGTGTACATCACCGCGCGCGGCAACAAGGTCGGGCTGGAGGGTACCGCCGAGGCGGTCGCGTCGGCGCGCGATGTTCTGAACGCGCTCTACAACCGCATCATGCGCGGCGAAGTCGTCGATGCCGGACTGGTCGAGGCGGTGATCGCGATGTCGGCGGAACCGACGCTCAGCGGCATCATCCGCGCCGAGGATCGCGGCGGCCCGCCGCAGATCATGATCCGCACGCGCAAGAAGACGATCGTGCCGCGCACCGTCGCGCAGGCGCATTACATGCGCGAGCTGCTCGACCACGATATCATCTTCGCGCTCGGGCCGGCCGGTACCGGCAAGACCTATATCGCGGTGGCGCAGGCGGTGGCGCAGCTCATCACCGGCAGCGTCCAGCGGCTGATCCTGTCGCGCCCCGCGGTCGAGGCGGGCGAGAAGCTCGGCTTCCTGCCCGGCGACATGAAGGAGAAGGTCGATCCGTACCTGCGTCCGCTCTACGACGCGCTCAACGACTGCCTGCCCGCCGAGCAGGTCGAGCGGCGTATCGCCAGCGGCGAGATCGAGATCGCGCCGATCGCGTTCATGCGCGGGCGCACGCTGGCGGATGCGTTCATCATCCTCGACGAGGCGCAGAACACCACACCGGCACAGATGAAGATGTTCCTCACACGCTTCGGCGAGAACAGCCGCATGGTGGTGTGCGGCGATCCCAAGCAGACCGATCTGCCCGGCGGCATGGCCGCGAGCGGGCTCAACGATGCGGTCAGGCGGCTGGAGGGCGTCGAGGGGCTATCGATCTGCCGCTTCGGCGCCAGCGACGTGGTGCGGCATCCGATCGTCGGCCGAATCGTCGAGGCCTATGAGGGCGTGGATGCTTGAAAGTAGGATATCCCGAATTATATCCGGGATATCCTGCGGAGGTTGAGATGGCGTCGCTCTATATCAAGGATGCGAAAACCGCCGCGTTGGTGACACGGCTCGCGAAACGATCCGGCATGACCAAAACCGCGCTGGTTCACGCTCTGGCAACCGCCCGCGAAGCGGAACTCGATCGTGAAATATCGCGACCATCGGTTCGGGACGTTCTCGAACAGATATGGGCCGAACATCCCGGGTTGCTGGAAAGCACCGGTCTTGAGGCCGACAAGGCCTTCTACGACAGCCTCAACGATGAGGACGAGGATTGAAGCTCTTTGTCGATGCCTCGGCGCTTGTCGCGATCATGACGCAGGAACAGGGTTACGAAACGTTGATGGACACGCTCGATCGGTATGAGGACAGATTGTATTGTGCGACCGGAACGTGGGAAGCGGTCAGGGCGATCTCAAGGATCCGCATGATCGACATCGTCGAAGCGAGCGACGCGCTTCGTGGGTGGCTCGAAAATCTTGGTTTCCAACCCGCGGTGATCGGTGACGCCGAGGAGCGATTCGCGGTCGAAGCACATCGTCTTTACGGCAAGGGCACCGGCCACCCGGCCCAACTCAACATGGGCGATTGCTTCGCTTATGCCTGCGCCAAGACGAACGGTGCCCGCCTGCTCTACAAGGGAGACGACTTCTCCCATACGGATCTTGCCTGATGCTTGAAATCGCCCTCTCCACCGAAGACGTGTGGCCAAGCCACGATTGGGACGCGCTCGCGCTCCGCGCCGCGACCGCCGCGATCGAGCGGACGCCCAATGGCGAAATCCTCACCACCGCGGCCATCTTCGAAGTGTCCGTCCGCCTCGCCGACGATGCCGAGGTCCGGCACCTCAATGCGCAGTATCGCCAGAAGGACAAGCCGACCAATGTGCTGTCCTTCCCGATGGTGCAGCCCGATCTGCTCGAAACGGTCGGGCAGAACAGCGACGACGGCGAGGTGCTGCTCGGCGATATCGTGCTCGCTTACGGTGTCTGCGCGGCGGAAGCCGAGGAGCGCGGGATCCCGCTCGCCGATCACGCGACGCATTTGATCGTGCATGGCACGCTGCATCTGCTAGGATACGACCATATGGTCGAGGATGAGGCCGAGGCGATGGAGGCGATCGAGACCGATGCGCTGGCCTCACTGGGTCTCGCCGACCCATATTTGATACGAGAGGACTGAAACGACCGCCATGTCCGACGGCCCCAGTACCGGTACGAGCCATAGTACCATCAGCACCGGCGCGCAGGCCGGCGACCCCGCCCAGCATGACGGCGGCATCTGGAAGAATCTCAAGGCGTTGATCTTCGGCGATGCGGGCGACGACTCGCTCCGCACGCAGATCGAAGAGGTGATCGACGCGCACGAGGGCGATCCCGCCCCCGACGCCACCGGCGATCTTTCTCCGCTCGAGCGGCAGATGGTGCGCAACCTGCTCCACTTCGGTGAACGCGACGCCGGTGATATCGGCGTTCCCCGCGCCGACATCGTCGCGGTCGAGGAACGCACCAGCTTCGCCGATCTGGTCAAGCTGTTCGCGGAAGCGGGGCATAGCCGCATCCCGGTCTACAAGGAAAAGCTCGATACGATCACGGGCATGGTCCACATCAAGGACGTGTTCAACATCCTCGCGACCGGTGCGCCGCATCCTGAAACGATCACCGGGCTGCTGCGCGAGCCGCTCTACGTGCCGATGTCGCGCGGCGCGCTCGATCTGCTCGCCGACATGCGGACCAAGCGCGTCCATCTCGCCGTCGTGCTCGACGAATATTTCGGCACCGAGGGTCTCGTCACGATCGAGGATCTGATCGAGGAGATCGTCGGCGACATCGAGGACGAGCATGACGAGGCGCCCGCCGCGCTCCTGGTGCCGATCGACGGCGGCGGCTGGGAGGCCGACGCGCGCGCCGAACTGGAGGATGTCGGCGAAGTGATCGATCCGCGCCTCGCCGAAGTCGATGGCGATATCGATACGATCGGCGGGCTCGCGGCGGTGCTGGCCGGGCATGTGCCCGAGGTCGGCGCCTGCATCGCGCATCCGAGCGGCTGGACGATCGAAATCACCGAGGCCGACACCCGCCGTGTCGAGCGGCTTCGCCTGCACCCCCCGCGCCCCGAGCTCGCGGACGCCTGAGCCGGCGGGCGACGCCTAGACGCGCCCGATCCGGGTCACATGCCCCATCTTGCGCCCCGGCCGCACCTCCTTGCCGTACAGGTGGAGGTGCGCGCCGGGTTCGGCGAGAATCTCGGCCCAGCCGTTCGCCTCGGCGCCGATCAGATTGTCCATCATCACGCTCGGTGCGGTGAGGCCGGTATCGCCCAGCGGCAGGCCGCAGATCGCGCGGATGTGGTTCTCGAACTGCGACGTCACCGCGCCCTCGATCGACCAATGCCCAGAATTGTGGACGCGCGGGGCCATCTCGTTGAAAACCGGGCCGTCGGCACCGGCGAAAAACTCGCACGCGAGCACGCCGACATAGCCGAGCCGGTCGGCCACGCGCCCCGCCAGTGCAGCGGCCTCGCCCCATTGCGCGGCGATTTCGGCGGGCGCGGGCAACGAGGATCGGGCGAGGATGCCATGCCGATGCTCGTTCCATGGCGGCGGATAGCTGACCATCGCGCCGTCCGCGCGCCGCGCCAGGATGATCGAGAATTCGTGGCTGAACGGCACGAAGCCTTCGAGGATCGCCGGCCGGCCGCCGATCGCGGCCCAGGCCGCTTCCGCTTCGTCGGCGCGATGGAGCCGGACCTGACCCTTGCCGTCATAGCCGAGTCGCAGCGTCTTCAGGATCGCCGGCGTGCCGATCGCGGCGACGGCGGCGTACAGGTCGTCGAGGCTTTCGACCTTCGCCCACGGCGCGGTGCGGCCGCCCAGTTCTCCGACGAAGCTCTTCTCCTCGGCACGGTCCTGCGCGACGCCGAGCGCCGCGGGGGCGGGGTGGACCGGCACTTTGGCCGCCAGATACACGATCGGATCGAGCGCGATGTTCTCGAACTCATAGGTGACGACGTCGGTGATCGCGGCGAACTCGTCGAGCACGATGCGGCTGTGATAATCGGCACGGGTGAAGCTCGACGCGGTCTGCGCGGCGACGCTCTCCGCGTCGGGCGCGAGCACATGGGTGCGATAGCCGAGCTGCGCCGCAGCCGCGGCGAGCATTCGCCCGAGCTGCCCGCCGCCGAGGATGCCGATGGTCGAGCCGGGGGGGAGGGGAGTCATGCGCGCACCACTTCAGCGTTCCTATGCTTCAACATCCGTTCGTTCCGAGCGACGTCGAGGAACCGGCATGTGCCCCCTTCGGCTTCGCTCGGAACGAACGGACCTTGCCGAAAATCACGCCGGATCGGTCGCCACGCCGTCGGTCTGTGCGGCGCGCCATGCCTGGAGCCGCGCCGACAACGCTGCGTCGCCAAGCGCGAGGATCGCGGACGCGAGCAGCGCCGCGTTCTTGGCGCCGGCCTTGCCGATCGCGAGCGTGCCGACCGGTATCCCCGCCGGCATCTGGACGATCGAATAGAGGCTGTCGAGCCCGCTCAGCGCCTTGGATTGCACCGGCACGCCGAGCACGGGCAAATGCGTCATCGCGGCGGTCATGCCCGGCAGGTGGGCCGCGCCGCCGGCGCCGGCGATGATGACCTTGAGGCCGCGGTCCGCCGCCGTGGCCGCATAATCGTAGAGACGCTGGGGCGTGCGGTGGGCCGACACCACCTTGGTCTCGTGCGCGACGCCGAGATCGCGCAGCAGATCGGCGGCGTGGTGCATCGTCTCCCAATCGGAGGTGCTGCCCATGATGATGCCGACCTGCGGTTCCATCCCGTGCCCCTAGCGAGGCGAGACGGGCAGGGCAACGCCGAACGAACCGGTCGCCGGCACTTCGATGCCTCAGAGCAGGTCGCGATATTCCGGGTGCCGCTCGATATAGGCGGCCACGAACGGGCATTGCGGAATGACCTTGAGCTTGCGGTCGCGTGCCGAATCGAGCGCGGCGCGGATCAGCCGCGATCCGACTCCGCGCCCTTCGATCGCTTCGGGCACGACCGTGTGCGTGAAGACGATCGTGTCATCCTCCATCTGATAGGCGGCCACGGCACGGTGGCCGTCGACGACGAGTTCGAACTCATGTTCGGAGCGGTTGTCGGTAACGTCAGGCATGAGGCCGTGTCGCATAAACCGCCCGCATTCGAAAGGGCGGCATCAGGCCGCGGCATGCCCCGCCTCGATCCGCGCGCGTGCCGACAGGAACGGCCCGCGCGGATCGCGCGGCGGCGCGAAATGCCCGAAGCCCACGGGCGCGGGCATATCGACATAGATGCCTTCCATCCCGCCGCGCATCCGATACGCCTCGTGCCAGAAGCCGGCCCCGCCGCTGTCGCGCAGGAACTCGCGCCACCAGGTGGCGTGCGGCTCGCTGCGCGTGAAGCGTTCGAGGCTCTCGTAATCGCGCCAATATTGGCGAATGCCGACATGCGTCAGCGAGTAGAAGCATTGCTCGTCGTGGAGCAGCCCGTCCGGCCTGTGCTGCCGGATGGCCGATAGGCCGCGCCCGATCCGTAAGATCGACAGCACGCCGCGCCAGCGGCGCACGCGGAAGCCGAGCATCACCACGACGAGATCGGGCAGGGCGGACAGATCGATCGATTCACGCTTCACCGAATTTTGCATGGCGACGGCTCCAATGTATATGCCGTACACATAGCTCGCAAAGTGTACGATGTAAACATGGCTACCACCTATCATCATGGCGATCTGCGCGCGTCGCTCGTTTCATCCGCTTTGAGCTTGCTCGAAGCCGGCGACGCCCCGCCGAGCCTGCGTGAGGTGGCGCGTGCCGCCGGCGTTTCCGCAATGGCGCCGTACCGGCATTTCGCGGATCGCGCCGCCCTGCTCGCAGCCGTCGCCGACGAAGGTTTCGCGGCGTTGCGCGCGCGATTGCTGGCGGCCGACGATGTGGCGGATTCGCGCGCCGCCCTGGTCGCGCAAGGCCGCGCCTATGTCGATTTCGCGTTGTCGCACCCGGCATTGTTCCGGCTGATGTTCTCACGCGAGAAGGTCCGTGGCGTGCCCGAGGGAGAGACGGCCTACACCGTGCTCGCCAACCGCGTCGCGCGGATCGCGCCCGATCGCGCCGAGGTGGCGACGCTCGCCGCCTGGGGGCTGGTCCACGGCCTCGCCACGTTGTTGCTCGACGCGAACGGCGGCACGCTGGACCGCGCCGCGGTGGAGGCGACGCTGGACTTGCTGGTCGATGGCATGATGTCACGGGACGCGTGATCGCTTGTACCGACCTGGCGTTACGCGTAACGTCACGCCATGAACGTCGAACGCCCCCTGACCGGTGCCGAACGCGCCCGACGATGGCGCGAATCGATGCGCGCCAAGGGCCTGCGTCCCAAGGTGTTCTGGGTGCCCGACACCTCCTCGCCCGAGTTCATCGCGCGCGCCAAGCGCGACACGGAGGCGTTGAATCGATGGTATGCTGACAATCCGGACGAAGTCGCCGACGTGATGGCGATGCACGATTGGCCCCAGGACGACCCGGCCTGAGATGGAAGACGAGATTCTGCGCGGCGACGTCGTAAGCGCCGCCATCGGGAGCGGCTTCGGCGGGAAGCCGCGGCCCTTCATTGCGGTCCAGTCTGATCGTTACCCAACCGACCGCGTGATCCTGGTCGGCTGCACCTCGGTGATTGACGCGCAGTTCCCGTTCCGTCCGGTGTTGCTGCCGCTCCCGACCAACGGGCTCGAACTGCGCTGCCAAGTGATGATCGATATCCCGGTGTCCAGCTATCGAAGCAAGATCAGCCGGAGGATTGGTCGTTTGAACGCGAGTGAACTGGCGGAGATCGACAGCGCGCTGCTGATCGTGTTGGGGTTCGCCGACGTATGATCGATCCGCTCCCCATCCTTCAATCCACCTTCGGTTTCCCCGGGTTCCGCGGCGTGCAGGAACAGGTGGTGACGCGCGTGCTGCGCGGCGCCAACACGCTCGCGGTGATGCCGACCGGCGCGGGAAAGTCGCTGTGCTACCAGCTTCCTGCCGTCGCGATCGAGGGCACGTGCGTCGTCGTCTCTCCGCTGATCGCGCTGATGCACGACCAGCTCCGCGCGGCAACCGCGATCGGTATCCGCGCCGCGACGCTCACCTCGGTCGATACCGACCAGATGGAGACGATCGCGCGCTTCCGGCGCGGCGAGCTCGACCTGCTGTATGTCGCGCCCGAACGCGCCTCGAACGAGTCGTTCCGCAATCTGCTCGGACAGGCACCGCTCGCCTTGTTCGCGATCGACGAGGCGCATTGCGTCTCGGAATGGGGGCATGATTTCCGCCCCGACTACCGGCTGCTGCGAACGATGCTCGGCGCGTTCCCGCACGTGCCCCGGCTCGCGCTCACCGCGACCGCCGACGCGCATACCCGCGCCGACATCCTCGACCAGCTCGGCATTCCGCACGACGGCATGATCGTCGCCGGGTTCGACCGGCCCAACATCCAGTACCGCATCAGCCCCAAGGACAATATCACCCGTCAGATCGCCGATATCGTCGCCGAGCAGCCCGGACCGGGCATCGTCTACGCGCAGACTCGCAAGAGCGTCGAGCAACTCGCCGAGCGACTCGCGTCGACCGGGCGGAAGGTGCGGCCCTACCACGCCGGGCTCGATCCGGCGGTGCGCGCGCGCAACCAGGCCGATTTCGTCGCGAGCGAGGATATGGTGATCGTCGCGACGGTCGCGTTCGGCATGGGCATCGACAAGCCCGACGTGCGCTTCGTCGCGCATGCCGGGCTGCCCAAGTCGATCGAGGGCTATTATCAGGAGACCGGCCGTGCCGGGCGCGACGGCGATCCCTCGATCGCGCATCTGTTCTGGGGTGCCGAGGATTTCGCCAAGGCGCGCCAGCGCATCGGTGAGGTCGAGCCGCACCGCCAGGCGGGCGAACGTGCGCGGCTCACCGCGCTCGGCGCGCTGGTCGAAACGCCGACCTGCCGCCGCCAGATCCTCCTACGCCATTTCGGCGACCCGGCTCCCGACAATTGCGGCAATTGCGACAACTGCCTCAACCCGCCCGGCGCGATCGATGCGACGGAGGTGGCGAGGAAATTCCTCTCCGCCGTGTTTCGCACGGGCCAGAGCTTTGGCGTCGGCTATATTGAAAGCATCCTGACCGGCCAGTCGACCGAGCGCAGCCTGATGAACGGGCATGAGGCGCTCGGCGTGTTCGGCATCGCCTCGAGTCCAGAGGAGGCGGCGCTCATCAAGCCGGTGTCGCGTGCGCTGCTGCTGCGCGACGCGCTGCGCACCAACGATTTCGGCGGGCTCGAATTCGGCCCCGAGGCGCGCGGCATCCTCAAAGGCGAGACCAAGGTCTCGCTGCTCGTCCAGCCCAAGCGTGAACGCCGCCGACGCGGCGCGGCGGCGGAGAACCCGGCCGGCGATCCGTTGTTCGAGGCGCTGCGCGCGAAGCGGCGTGAGCTCGCGCAGGCCGCGCAGGTGCCGCCTTATGTGATCTTCCACGATTCGGTGCTGCGCGAGATGGCGGCGCTCAGGCCCACCAGTCGCGCCGCGCTCGCGCACATCACCGGCATCGGCGCGCGCAAGCTGGAGACCTATGGCGACGCCTTTCTCGAGGTGTTACGCGGGTGAACGAGAGGAAAGGTTAGCCGCATGATACGTAAGATGGACGACTCGGTTTCGGTCGCTCCGCAAATCACTCCCGAAGACGTGGCGGATATCGCCGCCGCCGGCTTCGTCGCGATCGTCAACAACCGTCCCGACGGCGAGGATCCCGGCCAGCCCGAGGGCGCGGCGGTGCGCGCCGCCGCCGAGGCGGCCGGACTCGCCTATACCGAGATTCCGGTCACGCAGGCTGGCTTCTCGCATCCGCAGATCGATGCGATGGTGCAGGCGTTGGAAGAGGCCGGCGGGCCGGTGCTGGCGTTCTGCCGCTCGGGCACGCGCTCGTGCAACCTGTGGGCGCTCGCGCAGGCCAAACAGGGGCGTGACCCCGACGTCCTGATCGCCAAGGGTCGCGAGGCGGGCTATGATCTCAACGGTCTCCGCCCGCTGCTAGAGGCGCTGTCGGGCAAGGCGTGAAAGGAGCCTGATGGATTTCCTGCTCGGCCTGCGCTGGTATCAGATCGCCGCCGCGCTGGCCGCGGTGGCCGCGCTCGCATGGTACGCGCGCAAGCTCCGCCGTGACGAGGGCAGGCTTAAAGACGTGGAGACGGCGCGGAGCATGGCCGAGGAGCGGCTCGCCGGCTTCATCGCCCGCGCCGCGCTCGTTAGCGGCGACGGCGCCGCGGCGATCGTCGCGGGCAACGGCACGATCGCGGTGTTGCGGCATCGCGGCGTGCGCGTCGAGGCCCGCCGGCTGCTCGCCCCGCTCGCGCTCAGCACCTCGGTCGAAGGCGTGCGGATCGAGACGGGCGAGAGCGTGCTCGGCAATGTCACTCTGTTCGGCGTCCTCGAAGCCGATGTCCGCCGGATCGAGGGCATCGCGCAGGCCGGCAACGTCGTCGATCTCCGCCAATTCCGCCCGCATTGAGCGGTCGCCAACCGCGTTAACAATACTGAACGGTAGTTGCACGGTCAGTTCAGAACCGTTTCAGTCGCGAGTCGCTAGAACGTCTCCATCACATGCAAGGAGACGTACGATGATGAAGCAGAAGTTCGCCGCAGCCGCCCTCGCCGCCGCTGCGATCATGCCGATGACCGTGGCGGCACCCGCGCAGGCGCAACGTTATGGATATTACGATCGGACGCAATATCAGCGCAGCTATGACGATGGCCGCTATTATCGCGATCACCGTGGCGATCAGCGCCGCTATTACCAGGATTGCCGCCGTTCCAGCGGCACCACGGGCCTGATCGCCGGCGGCGCGGGCGGTGCGGTGCTCGGCTCGGTGCTCGGTGGCGGCACGCTCGGCACCGTGCTGGGTGCGGTCGGTGGCGGCCTGCTCGGCAAGAGCCTCGACCAGAAGCACGATCGCGCGCAGAACTATCGTAACGGCTGCTGATCCTGACGCGGGTGGCCGGTCGCCGACCGGCCACGCCGTCGCCTGATTACTTGCGCCTGCCGATTTGCAGCGCGCCCACGCAGCTCGCGCGGTCGATCGGGCTGCCGTCGGTCTGGCGGGCATCGACGTAAGTGACCACCGGCTCGCCTCTGCCCTTGGGGTAGAGATAAGCGTCGAGCACGCAGGTCGCATTGCCATATTGCAGCTTGCGCGCGTCGCCTTCGCGCACGTCGGCGGCCGGCGCGCCGAACATCGCGGTCAGCGCGGCGCCGGTCTGGCCGATCACCCGCCCCAGCGTAGCACCGCCGCCGCCCGGCACCGGTGCGAACGTCGCCGGGCGCGCGGCGGGCACGACCCCGCCGGAGCAGCCGCCGAGCGCCGCCGCCGCGAGCAGGGTCGTCGTGATTCTGGGGGGAAATCGTGTCATGCTTTCTTTCCGTGGAACAAATGCGTCGCCATCGCCGCGCCGAGCACCGGCGCCGCGAGGTTGAGGATCGGAACCATGAACAGCCCGGTCCCGGCAACCCCCAGCGTGAACCGCTCGAGCCGCGTCGACGCGCGCCAGCCACGCATCGCCGCAGCGGGCAGATGCCGCGCCGCGACCATCTCGGCGAGGTCGCGCCCGAGCAGCCAGCCGTTGACGACGAGGAACAGCGCGAGCGTACCGACGCCGGTGACCAGCAGCACGATATAGAGCGGCAGAACGACGATATTGAGAATGATCGCGCGCGCCGCCGAGGCGAGCCCCATCACCGCCGCGCGGCCCACGCCGACATGCCGCGCCTCGGCGAGCGCTTGGGGGTAATGTTTGCGCTCGACGGCGACGACGATCTCCTCGACGAATACCATCATCACGCCGATCGCGATCGCGCGGAACAACAGCCAGCCCGCCGCGAACACCGCGAGCAAGGCGGCGAACCCGGCGAGTGCCGACAGCCAGCCGTCCGCCCCTTGCGTCGCGGCGAGGTCTTGCGCCCACAACCAGGCGCCACCGCCGAGTACCGCGAACAGCGCGAAGGTGAGGGCGAGCGATTTGGCGAACACGATCAGAAAGGCACGGTCGCCGAACTGGCCGATCGAAAGGAAGAAGGCGCGGATCATCCGCCCGTCGTGCGGGCGGATCGCGCCCGCGTCAACGCGGTTGCGCGGGCGAACGCGGGGCCCTAGGCGGCAGGTTTAGCCAATTCCCCGGAGAATCCCTTGAGCGCCCCAACTTACGACGTCGTCGCGATCGGCAACGCCATCGTCGATGTGCTTTCCCAGGCCACTGACAGCTTCATCGTCGAGGCGGGCATGAACAAGGGGTCGATGGCGCTGGTGTTCTCGCCCGAGGAGGCCGACGCGCTCTACGCCAAGATGGGGCCGGGGATCGAGGCGAGCGGCGGATCGGCGGCGAACACCGTTGCCGGCATCGCCGCGCTCGGCGGCAAGTGCGGCTTCATCGGCCAGGTCGCCGACGACGAGCTTGGCCAGATCTTCGCGCACGACATCCGCTCGGTCGGGATCGATTTCACCACCGCGACCCGCGCCGGCGAGCCGACCACCGCACGCTGCCTGATCTTCGTCACGCCCGATGGCCAGCGCACGATGAACACCTTCCTCGGCGCGTCGCAATTCCTGCCCGAGACCGCGCTCGACCGCGAGATGATCGCCGCTGGCGCGATCCTGTATCTGGAAGGCTATCTGTGGGATCCCGAGGAGCCGCGCGCCGCGATGCGCGCCGCGATCGAGATCGCGCGCAAGGCGGGCCGCAAGGTCGCCTTCACCTTGTCCGACACGTTCTGCATCGGCCGCCACGGCGCCGATTTCCGCGATCTGATGGCGAAGGATCTGCTCGACATCATGTTCGCCAACGAGGCCGAACTGCTCGCGTTGATGCAGACCGACGATTTCGACGCGGCGGTCGCGGCGGCGGCGGCGCAGGTGCCGATGCTGGTGGTCACGCGCGGCGCGCACGGCGCGATCGCGGTTTCGGGCGGCCAGACCGTCGGCGTCGCCGCCGAGCCGGTCGCGCGCGTCGTCGACACCACCGGCGCGGGCGACCTGTTCGCGGCGGGCTTCCTCCACGGCCAGGCGCAGGATCTGAGCGTCGCCGAATCGCTTCGCCTCGGCGCGATCTGCGCGGCGGAGATCATCTCGCACTACGGCGCGCGCGCGCAGGTCGATCTCAAGGCGCTGATGGCGGAAAAGCTAGCGGGATAAGCCGCTACGCCTACACCACCCCCGCCCCCTTGCGTCACCCCAGCGCACGCTGGGGTCTCCTGCGGCTCTCGTCCCGCGCGAGCAACGGGGAGATGCCAGCTTGCGCTGGCATGACGGGAGTGGCGCGAACAGCCCGCGCGCTGGTAGCGCCGCCTCGCACCGCGTAGCGTAGGGGAGATGGCCGCTTTTCTCGCTTCCCTGCGCCGCCGGATTGGTGTGCGCACGATCGATGAGGCGGAATGCGTCGCCTCGGTGCTGCTGGCGATCCTCGCGGCGCACGCGATCGGCGCGACCAACGTCTCCTGGGCGGCGTTCGCCGGCTATATGGTGATGCGCGGCCATGTGCTCGAGACGGTCCAGCGTGGTCTGTTGCGCGTCGTCGGCACGCTCGCGGGCGGGCTGCTCGCCTTGACGGCGATCCCGCTGCTCGCGCCGCACTGGTGGCTCGCCGCGCTCGGCATCTTCGCGCTCGGCACGGTGACGCTGTACAAAGCGATCACCGCGAAACGCGCCTATGCCTGGCTTTTCGTCGGCCTCACGTTCGCGATGGTGCTGTACGACGCGCTTCATGATCCCGCGATCCCGCTGGTGCGCTTCGTTCAGACGCGCATCCTTGAAACGGTCGCGGGCACCGTGGCCTGCGTGGCGGTCAGCCTGCTTTCGGCGGTGACGCTGCGGCGGCTGTGGCCGGCCGAGCGCAACGCTTCGACCGGTATCGCCGGGTGGAGCTGGCCGGCGCTGCGCCACGCGGCGCAAGGCGGCCTCGCGCTCGCGCTGCTGGTGATAGTGTCGGCCTCGTTCGACGTGCCCGCGCTGTCGGCGGGCGCGATCACGGTGATGGCGGTGATGCTGGTGCCGGTGGCGGGGATCGGCACGAGTGGGTTCGCGCCGGTGAGCTGGCGGCTGTTCTACCGGCTGATCGGGGGGCTGGCGGGAGCGGCTTTCTCCGCGGGGTTCCTGTTCCTGGGCGCGGGTTCGGCGCCGCTGCTGATCCTGGGTACCGCGCTCGGCGTGGCGGCCGGGCGCCACATCGAGAACGGCGATCATGCCTACCGCTACGCCGGCACCCAGTTCACGCTGACGGTGCTGGTGACGCTCGTCCCCGACAGCTACGCCGGTGCGGTCATCACGCCGGGGCTGGAGCGGCTCGCGGGGACGCTGGTCGGCATGGCGATGGTCGAGCCGGTGCTGCTGCTCTGGCACCTGTTCGCGCCGCGCAGCGCGAAGATCCCCTCCGAACGCAGCGAACCCGGCGGCGTTTGATCCTCCCCGCAAGCGGGGAGGATCAGCTCGAATAGCCGTTCAGTTCGTTCCCGACGATCCGCACGACGTGCAGCACGTTGGTCGATCCCGGCGTGGCGAACGGCACGCCCGCCATGATGATGACCCGGTCGCCCGCCTTGGCGAGACCATGGCGAAGCGCCATCCGCTTCGACTTGGAGACCATCTCCTCGAACGAGGTCACGTCCTTGGTGAGGATCGGATAGGCGCCCCACAGCAGCCCCGATCGCCGCGCCGTCTCGGGCTTGGGGGTCAGCACCATCAGCGGCACGCCCGGCCGTTCGCGCGCGATCCGGCGCGCGGTCGATCCCGAGGCGGTGAAGCAGATGATCGCCACCGCCGACACCGTCTCGGCGATGTTCTTCGCCGCTTCCGCGAGCGCGTCGGCGGTGGTCGGGTCGGGCCGGGTGACGGTGAAGTGGATGCGGTCGCCGTGTGTGGGATCGCGTTCGACCGAGGTGCCGATCGCGTCCATCATCGCGACCGATTCGATCGGCCACGCGCCCGACGCGCTCTCCGCCGACAGCATGATCGCGTCGGCGCCGTCGTAGATCGCGGTCGCCACGTCGGATACCTCGGCGCGCGTCGGCGAAGGCGACGTAATCATCGATTCGAGCATCTGCGTCGCCACCACCACCGGGCGGCCGAGCCGGCGCGACACTTCGATGATGCGCTTCTGGAGCGGCGGCACCGTCTCGGGCGGCAGCTCGACGCCGAGATCGCCGCGCGCGACCATCACGCCGTCGCACATCTCGACGATCTCCTCGAGCCGCTCGATCGCGCTCGGCTTCTCGATCTTGGCGAGCAGCGCGGCGCGCCCCTCGATCAGCTTGCGCGCCTCGGCGAGATCCTCGGGGCGCTGCACGAACGACAGCGCGATCCAGTCGACGCCCTGGTCGCACGCGAACGCGAGGTCGCTGCGGTCCTTCTCGGTCAGCGCCGCCATCGGCACGACCACGTCGGGGACGTTGAGGCCCTTGTTGTTCGACAGCCAGCCGCCGACGATCACCTCGGTGACGATGCGGTCGGCATCATGCTCGGTCACGCGCAGCACCAGCTTGCCGTCGTCGAGCAGCAGCCGCGCGCCCGGTTCGATCGCGGCGAAGATCTCGCGGTGCGGCAGTTCGGCGCGGGTGGCGTCGCCCGGCTCGGCCGAACGATCGAGAACGAAGGTCGCGCCCTTGACCAGTTCGACGCGGCCGTCGGCGAACTTGCCGACCCGCAGCTTCGGCCCCTGCAGATCGGCGAGGATCGTGGTCGGGCGGCGGTAGATCGTCTCCAGCTCGCGAATCGCCGCGATCACACCGACCTTGGATTGCTGGTCGCCGTGGCTCATGTTGATGCGGAAGGCGTCGGCGCCCGCCTCGTACAGAGCGGCGATCTGCTCCGGGCTACTGCTGGCCGGGCCGAGCGTGGCGAGGATGCGGACTTTGCGCGAACGCGGGCGGATGGTCTTCGTCATGGCTGTTCCCATCGGTTTGCGCGTGTCCCTCTAGCCGCTATCTACCGCCGATCAACCACGGAAAGACAGCAATGACGACGATCGAAGACCTTGACGACACGGTTGCGGCCGCCGCGTTCCGCCGGTTGGTCCACCATCTGCGCCACCGCAGCGACGCGCAGAACGTCGATCTGATGGGGCTGGCGGGCTTCTGCCGCAACTGCCTGGGCGACTGGGTTTCCGAGGCGAGCGGCGGCGAACTCGACAAGGAGGCCGGCCGCGCGCTGGTCTATGGCATGCCCTATGCGCAGTGGAAGGCCGAACACCAGACCGCCGCCACCCCCGAACAGATCGCGCGCATGCAGGAGAGCGTGGCGAAGAACGCCTGACGCGAGTCCGGGGGGTGACGCGCGCGCGCGGCTCGCCTAAAGGCGCTCGCTTTCAGCCATTCACACCTTCGGGGAACCATTCATGAGCGAGACCATCGCCGCCGACCAGCTTCGCCTTCTCATCGAGCGTATCGAGCGCCTTGAGGAAGAGAAGAAGGGCATCGCCGACGACATCAAGGACGTGTACGGTGAGGCCAAATCGACCGGCTTCGACGTGAAGACGATTCGCACCATCGTCCGCCTGCGCAAGATGGAGAAGCATCACCGCGACGAGGCGGAGATGCTGCTCGAGACGTACAAGCAGGCGCTGGGGCTGGCGTAAGCCCGGCGCGGCTACTCGCTTTTTCCGTTCGTCCTGAGTAGGGGCTGAGCCTGTCGAAGACCCGTATCGAAGGACGGAATGCGTGGTACATCCTTCGATAGGCGCCTTCGACTTCGCTCAGTCGCTACTCAGGACGAACGGGCCAAGATCATCAGGCGCGTGAGAATCATTCGGGACGTTTCCAATGGCAGGCCATTCCAAATTCAAGAACATCATGCACCGCAAGGGTGCGCAGGATAAGAAGCGCTCGGGCATGTTCTCGAAGCTCAGCCGCGAAATCACCGTCGCGGCGAAGATGGGCCTGCCTGATCCGGACATGAACCCGCGCCTGCGCGCCGCCGTCAACGCGGCCAAGGCGCAGTCGATGCCCAAGGACAATATCCAGCGCGCGATCGACAAGGCGAGCCGGGGCGATGCCGAGAATTACGAGGAAATCCGCTATGAGGGCTTCGGCCCCGGCGGCGTCAGCCTCATCATCGAGGCGCTCAGCGACAACCGCAACCGCACCGCCACTAATGTGCGCGTCGCGGTGTCGCGTAACGGCGGCAACCTTGGCGCGTCGGGCTCGGTCAGCCACGCGTTCGACCGGGTCGGGCTGATCAGCTACCCGGCCGAGGTCGGCGATGCGGAGAAGGTGTTCGAAGCCGCACTCGAGGCGGGAGCCGAGGACGTCACCTCGTCCGAGGACGGCCACGAGATCTGGACCGCGCAGGGCGATCTGCACGAGGTCGTCAAGGCGATCACGCCCGTGCTCGGCGAACCCGAGGGCGCCAAGCTCGCCTGGAAGCCGCAGACGACGGTCGAGGTCGGCGAGGAAGACGCGGCCCTGCTGTTCAAGCTGATCGACACGCTCGACGACGACGACGACGTCCAGACCGTTTGGGGCAATTACGAAGTCTCCGACGCGGTGATGGAGAAGCTCGCGTGAACGCATTCCCCTCCCGTTTGCGGGAGGGGCTAGGGGAGGGCCTGCCCTCTTTCATGCGGCCGATGCGATACCGACGGGCCCTCCCCCGACCCCTCCCGCAAGCGGGAGGGGAGATTTGACGATCATCCTCGGCCTCGATCCGGGGCTCGCCACCACTGGATGGGGGCTGATCCGTGCCGAGGGCAACCGCCTGTCGCACCTCGCTAACGGACGCCTCAAGACCGACAGCGCGGCGCCGCTCGCGCGCCGGCTCACCCATCTTGACACGATGCTGTCGGCCCTCATGTTCGATCACGCGCCCGACGCGGCTGCCGTCGAGGAAGTGTTCGTCAACGCCAATCCGCAATCGACGCTCAAGCTCGGCCAGGCGCGCGGCGTGGTGATCTGCGCGGTCGCGCGCGGCGGCATCGACGTCGGCGAATATGCCGCACGGCTGGTCAAGAAGGCGGTGGTCGGCACCGGCGCGGCCGAAAAGACGCAGGTTCACGCGATGGTCGCGCGGCTGCTGCCCGGCGTGAAGATAGACGGCGCCGATGCCGCCGACGCGCTCGCGGTGGCGATCTGCCACGCGCATCACCTCGCCAGCGCGCGGTCTTTGGCGGGGCGTTGAGGCGCGCAGAGGAAAGATAATCCGTTCCCCCGCGAAAGCGGGGGGCCAGAGCCACGAGCGATTCTGTGCGTGGCTCTGGACCCCGCTTTCGCGGGGGAACAGGATACGGATAAAGCGTAAGCGTCTGTAGGCGCCCCCCGCGCGAACCGATCTTTTCGCTTTCCTCGGTCGCGCCGTTCCGCATATGTACCCCAATGCAGCGGGCACCTCTGACATGATCGCGCACCTGAAAGGCCGGCTCGATTCGACCGGGCTCGACCATGCCATCGTCGATGTCGGCGGGGTCGGCTATCTGGTCGGCGCCTCGACGCGCACGCTCTCCGCGATTGGGCCGGTCGGTGAAGTGGTGATGCTCCACACCGAGATGCTGGTCGGCGAGGATTTCCTGCGACTCGTCGGCTTCGCGACCGCAGCCGAACGCGACGCGTTTCGCTTGCTCACCGGGGTGCAAGGCGTCGGCGCCCGCGTCGCGTTGGCGATCCTGTCGGCGCTCGATCCATCCGAACTCGCCCGCGCGATCGCCGCGCAGGACAAGGCGATGGTGGCGCGCGCCAATGGCGTCGGCCCCAAGCTCGCCGAACGGATCGTGCGCGAATTGAAGGATCGGATCGGCGGAGTCGTGCTCGGCGGCGCGGCGGCGGTTGCGGCGCCGGTCGGCGCGGGGGCGGACGCGGTATCGGCGCTGCTCAACCTCGGCTTCCGCCCGGCCGAGGCCGCAAGCGCGGTCGCCGCTGCGGAGGAGGAGCTTGGCGCGGGCGCGACGCTGGAGGCACTCGTCCGGCTCGCGCTGCGCAAGGCCGCGAAATAGAAGCCGAGGCGATGGGCTCATAGCGTCGACCGCCCGCCGCGCACGGCGGGCGGTCTCGCGGATCAGCGTCCGCCGCCGGCGGTGGCGGTGCCCCAGCGCGTGTTCAGTTCTTCCATCGCGGTGCTGTAGCTCTCGCGGAAGCAGGGCGACTGGCGAACCGCGTACCGATATTCGGCAAGGCTGCGCTCATCCGAGCCGCAGGCGCTCTCGGCCGCGCGCGCGATGCGCTGCCGCAGCGCGGCATGTTCGGCCGGCGTCGCCGGCGGCGTCAGATTCGCCACGCGGATGCTGGTGATGACGTCGATCGGATCGGCGAGCGCCGGGGTCGCGACCGCCGCCGCGCCGAACAGCGCGCACGCGGAAACCGCACCCCGGCCGATCGCCGCAGTTCTGAAAGTTCCGGACATTGCATCATACTCCTGCGCGCCGCATGCTATGCCGGTGCCGTGCGGACGGGGGCGCTGCGCGGCAGCGTCCTCCTCATGGTCAGCCGCCGGCCCGCGACGCGAGGGTCCGCGGCTGCTCCATGAGACCGGGCGGTCGCATTACGCCTGTGTCGCGAGAGCGACAAGGCCATTCGGCACGGGTGATGGTGTCATAAATCTGAACCGATTTGGATGTAACCATTCCGGGGTCGCAACATTTGTAATAAAAAGATTGTATAACAAAGCCGTGTCGATTCTAATGAAGCCGCTTTGCGCTGTGATCGGTCACCGGCGCTCGCGACGCCGCGTGTGGAATGACGGCGTTGATCTCCGCTCGGTCTGTGTCCGGTGCGGCACGCCGCTCATTCGCAGCGTCGATAAGGGCTGGCGCCCCTTGTTGGCGAGCGACGAGCATCCTGACCGCATCACCCGCGATGCCTATCGCGAGCAGATGAAGCGCGAGACCGAATTGAACACGGCCACGCCCGACGATCCCGAGCAATGGGCGCGCCTGCTGATCTCGACATACGGCGATGCCGGACGGCCGCGCGCGGTCGATCCCGCCACGTTCTTCGACCGGCTGATCGCCGATCTCGACAAAGAGCCCACTTTCGTCGAAGCCGTCGCGACGGGGCGGCTTGATCTGCACGCGCGAACCGTGATCGGTTCCGTCTGCGGTCGCCTGATCGGTGCGACGCGCCCGCTGTCCTTGCCCTATGTCGATCCGCTGGCACGCTACGTACTCACCCGCGCGCAAGCGGCGCGAGCGGGCACGCAGGGCTGACGCCGGATATTGACCGCTCGACAGGGTCGGTGGTGAACAGGTAGGGAACGCGGGATGGATGATCCCGACCGCCTGCTCGCGCCCACGCGCCGCCCCGAGGATGTCGATGCCGCGCTGCGCCCCAAGTCGCTCGACGATTTCGTCGGGCAGAAGGCGGCGCGCGAAAATCTGCGCGTCTTCATCGCGGCGGCGCGCGCGCGCGGCGACGCGCTCGATCATGTGCTGTTCTTCGGGCCGCCGGGGCTCGGCAAGACGACGCTCGCGCAGATCATCGCGCGCGAGATGGGGGTGGGGTTCCGCGCCACCTCCGGCCCGGTGATCGCCAAGTCGGGGGATCTCGCCGCTTTGCTCACCAATCTCGAAGATGGCGACGTGTTGTTCATCGACGAGATTCACCGCCTCCAGCCCGCCGTCGAGGAGGTGCTGTATCCGGCGATGGAGGATCGCGCGCTCGATCTGATGATCGGGGAAGGGCCATCCGCGCGGTCGGTGCGGATCGACCTTCCGCGCTTCACCCTGGTCGGCGCGACGACGCGGCAGGGGCTGCTCACCACGCCGCTGCGCGATCGCTTCGGCATCCCGGTGCGGCTGAGCTTCTATACCGTCGATGAACTGGAACGCGTCGTCACGCGTGCCGCCGCGTTGCTCGGCCTCGCCATCACGCCCGACGGCGCGCGCGAGGTCGCGCGGCGCTCGCGCGGCACCCCGCGCATCGCCGGGCGGTTGCTGCGCCGCGTGCGCGATTTCGCGCATGCCGCCGGGCGCGACAGCGTCGATGCGCGCGCCGCCGATAGCGCGCTCAACCGGCTCGAAGTCGATGCGCTCGGACTCGACGCGATGGACCGGCGCTATCTGATGATGATCGCCGATATCTATCGTGGCGGCCCGGTCGGGGTCGAGACGCTGGCGGCGGGCCTGAGCGAGCCGCGTGACACGATCGAGGAGGTGATCGAACCTTATTTGATCCAGCTTGGACTTGTCGCGCGCACCGCGCGCGGGCGGTGCCTCAACGCCGGCGGGTGGAAGCATCTCGGTCTCAACCCGCCGGCCGGCAACCAGGACGATCTGTTCGACGGATGATTCCCCCACATCCGCAATCATTTGTTGTGCGCCGCACGATGGATCGCCTTGCGGCATTCTGATAGCGGATCGTACATGCTCACCGCCGTTGCCTCCGCGCGCGAAATCCTGGTCCGCCTCCATGATGTGATGGCGTCGCGCACGCCCGCACAGGCGAAGCTCAATTCGGTCGTCCAGATCGTCGGCGAGGCGATGGCGAGCGAGGTCTGTTCGATCTATCTGCTGCGCGACGGCCTGCTCGAATTGTTCGCCACGCGCGGGCTCGCGCAGGAGGCGGTGCACGTCACCAAGCTCGCACCGGGCGAGGGGCTGGTCGGCACGATCGCGAACAATGTCGAGACGCTCAATCTCGACGAGGCGGCGTCGCACCCCGACTTCGCCTATCGGCCGGAGACGGGCGAGGACAAATATCACAGCTTCGCGGGCGTGCCGATCATCCGGCGCGAGCGCGCGGTCGGCGTGCTGTGCGTCCAGCATGCCGATCCGCACCGCTACGACGATGTCGAGATCGAAGCGTTGCAGACGGTGGCGATGGTACTGTCCGAACTGATCGCCAATGCCGATCTGGTCGATGGCGCTGGCGCCGGCGCGGCGCGAATCCAGCCGACCGCGCCGATCCGTATCTCGGGCCTCAAGCTGGTCGATGGCATGGCGAGCGGCTTCGCGGTCTATCATCAGCCGCGCATCGTCGTCGAACACACCGTCGCCGAGGACGTCGAGGCCGAGCGCCACCGCGTCTATGCCGCCTTCGACAAGATGCGCGAGCAGATCGAGCGGATCGCGCGCGAGGCGGAGTTCGGCATCGGCGGCGAACATGAGGAAGTGCTCGAAACCTACAAGATGTTCGCCTACGACGAAGGCTGGGCACGCCGCATCAACGAAGCCATCGACAGCGGCCTGACCGCCGAGGCCGCGATCGAGCGCGTCCAACAGCGCACCCGCATGCGCATGCGCCAGATCGACGATCCGCTGCTCGCGGACCGGATGCATGACCTTGAGGATCTTTCGAACCGTTTGCTCCGCATCGTCTCGGGCCAACTCGGCACCGCCGCGCAAATGGGCTTGCGCCAGGACACGATCCTGATCGCGCGCAATCTCGGCCCCGCCGAACTGCTCGAATATGACCGCCGCCGGCTGAAGGGCGTCGTGCTGGAGGAAGGCTCGCTCACCGCGCACGTCACCATCGTCGCCCGCGCGATGGGTGTGCCGGTGCTCGGCCGGGTCAAGGGCGTGCGGCGCCTGATCAGCGAAGGCGACGCCCTGCTCCTCGACGTGACGGCGGGGCATGTGTTCGCCCGGCCCTCAAGCTCGATGGAAGAGGCCTTCGAGGCCAAGCAGGAATTGCGGCAGAAGCGCCGCGCCGCGTTCGCCTCGCTGCGCAACGAACTGCCGATCACCAAGGACGGCCACCGCGTCACGGTCATGGTCAACGCGGGTCTGCGCGACGACGTCGCGGCGCTCGATCTGACCGGCGCCGACGGCATCGGGCTGTTCCGCACCGAGTTCCAGTTCCTCGTCTCCTCGACATTGCCCGCGCGCGAACGCCAGCAACGCCTCTACCGCGATGTGCTGGAGAGTGCTGGCGAGCGCGCGGTGATCTTCCGCACCGTCGATATCGGCGGCGACAAGGCGCTGCCGTATCTCAGCAAGGACGAGGACGAGGAAAACCCGGCGATGGGCTGGCGCGCGTTGCGGCTGGCGCTCGAACGGCCGGGGCTGATGAAGGCGCAGGCGCGCGCGCTGCTCGAGGCGGCGGGTGGCCGCACGCTCAACGTGATGTTCCCGATGGTGTCCGAGCCGTGGGAGTTCGATGAGGCGCGCGCCTTGTTCGAGGCGCAGCGCGCTTGGCTGGTGCGGCGCGGCAAGATGATGCCGCAGGCGATCCGCTATGGCGCGATGCTCGAAGTCCCCGCGCTCGCCGAGCAACTCGACCTGCTGCTGCCCAGGCTCGATTTTCTCTCGGTTGGCACCAACGATCTGACCCAATTCCTCTTCGCCGCCGATCGCGCCAATCCCAAGCTCGCCGAGCGCTACGATTGGCTCAGCGCGGCGATCCTTCGCTTCTTGCGGCGGCTCGTCGAACCGTGCCGCGCGGCGGGGGTGCAACTCGGCGTCTGCGGCGAGATGGGGGGGCGCACGCTTGAGGCGATGGCGCTGATCGGCCTCGGTATCGATCGCCTCTCGATCACGCCGGCGGCGGTAGGGCCGGTCAAGGCGATGGTGCGTTCGCTCGACCACGCCGCGCTGATCGCGAAGATGGAGAGCCTCCTCGCCGCGCCGCCGCGTGACATGCGCGCCGCGCTCTCGGAGTGGGCGTCCGGGCAGGGCGTCGAACTGGCGTAACCTCGGCGATCAGCGCCCGGCGAGAACGCCCGCCACGGCGAGCATCACCTCGGCACGCCATTGCACGCCGATGTGGCTGCTGCGCACCTCGATCGCGCGGGTTTCCCCCGCGTGGCAGATCTCGCCGGCGACGAGGCCGTCGCTGCGGCTCCAGATCGCGGTCTCGGGGACTGGCAGCGGCGTCGCGGCGAGGGTCGCCTGCGCGCGGACGTGATCGTCATCGATGCGGTCACCGGTGAAGAATTCGAATGAGCGCCACACGTTGGTCGCGCGTGCCGAGCCGGCATAGGGCGAACTGATCGTGATGACCTCGCGCACCGAACCCGGCGCGCGGTGGGCCGCGATCCGGGCCATGATACCGCCCAAGCTGATGCCGATCAGCGTGACGGGTTCACCCGTTTGACGGTGAAGCGCGACGATGCGCTGCATCAGCACCTCGCCTTCGCGGCCGATCGCGCGGGTGCCGAGATTGCGGCCGAGCCCCCAGCCTTCGACGCGGTAGCCGAGCCGGCGCAGGAAGCGCTGCAGCAAAAGGTTCGACCGGTCGGTGTTGACGAGGCCGGGCAAGATCATAACCGGGCGGCCATCACCTTTCGGCGCGCTCTTGAGCCGAGCGCGCGCACCGAGCAGTTCGGCGAGGCCCCACACTCCGCGCGGCAGTTCGGCGGCCCAGAGCAATTTCGAAGGGGGAAGCGCCGCTACGTCTTGAACCATTGCATCACCGTCACCGGAAACGGCGTCCACGCACCGATGCGGACGCCCGCATATCTCAACGCGTCGCCCGTCCATGTGTTGCATGTCCGCAGTGCGTTGTAGCGGCCGCGCGCGGCGTAGAAGGCGTCGTTCCTGCCGTAGCCGGTACGGTGCCAGCCGCGCGGGGCGAAGCTTGCGCGGATGAAGGCGGCGAGGCGGCGATACTCTTCCGGGCGCAGCGTGACGACGCGGCTGTCGGCGTCGGGCACAGGCCAGGGAAGGTGATCGACGTGCGCCACCGTGCGCTCCGAACCGATGGCCGCAGCGAGGACGGTGAGCGGCTTCACATCGGCCCAGCTCGGGGTTTCGAGGTAGAAGGCGCGCTCGCCCCAGCCGATTGCGATTGCCGGATACTCCGCGTAGCGCGGATCGGCGAGATCCTCGGGGCGGAGCATGCCCCGCCAGTCCACGCCCGCAGCCACGACGGGCACGATGAAACCGGTGTGGACGCCGTTGCTCGACACCTGGATTCGTACCCCCGCCGCAGGCTCGCGCCAGCCCGCGTTGGTGGGGATCGCGCCGCCGATCAGCCCGGCGGCGGCATAGCCGAGCATGAGCAGCACCAACGCCGCGATGCCACTTCGTAGCAAATGCAACCAGAATCGCCGCACGCATGTTCCCCGCCACCTAAGCGCGTGATACGCTATCGTCGTGACCGACGAAATGCACCTCCAGCCCCCCGAGGGCGCCGCCGCCGACTGGACCGTTCCGCAGAACTGGGCGCATTACACGCCCGAAGACCATGCGGTGTGGGACACGCTGTTCGCGCGGCAGGCCAAGCTGCTGCCCGGCCGCGCGTCCGAGGCGTATCTGCGCGGACTCGACGTGCTGCGCCTCTCCAAGCCCGGCATCCCCGATTTCAAGGAACTGTCCGACCGGCTGATGAAGCTGACCGGCTGGCAGGTCGTCGCGGTGCCGGGGCTGGTGCCCGACGACGTGTTCTTCGAGCATATGGCCAACCGCCGCTTCGTCGCGGGCAATTTCATCCGCCGCCGCGATCAGCTCGATTACCTCCAGGAACCCGACGTCTTCCACGACGTGTTCGGGCATGTGCCGATGCTCGCCGATCCGCGGTTCGCCGAGTATTTGGTGGCGTACGGACAGGGGGGCTTGCGCGCCAATGGGATGGACGCGCTCAAATATCTCGCGCGGCTCTACTGGTACACGGTCGAGTTCGGGCTGGTCGCCGAGCCCGAGGGGTTGCGCATCTACGGCGCTGGCATCGTTTCGAGCTTCGCCGAGAGCCGCTTCGCGCTGGAGGATGCCAGCCCCAACCGGATCGGCTTTGATCTCGAGCGGGTGATGCGCAGCGCCTATCGGATCGACGACTTCCAGCAGACTTACTTCGTTATCCCGAGCTTCGACGAGCTGCTGCGCGTGACGGTCGAGACCGACTTCGCGCCGTTGTACGAGGCAATCCGCGGGCAAGCGGATATCGCGGTGGGCGAGATCGTGCCGGGCGATACCGTGCTGACGCTGGGGACGCAGGATTACGCGCGGGGTAAGGTGCCGGCCTGAAGGACCGGCGTGCCGCGTCGCGATTCTCGGGATGCAGGTATCCTGCAACCGCTGAATGTCGCGGATCGCCGCTGGCGCGACAATTACCCGTGGCATTCGGGCGCGGGTAGCTCGTCATCCGTGCCCAGGTGGGGGAGTGAACTCACGAGCGAACAAACCTCTCCGCTTATCTACCCGCTGGCAATGCCGTATCGCCACACCGCCTGCACCACCGCTGCATCACTTGGCGCCATGCCCCCCGTCATGACCCTCCGCCTCCCCTACGCGTTCGCAACACTCGCGTTCCTCACGATCGAGGCGGCCATCGTCCTCTTCGTACATGACCGCTTCGTCCGCCCGCATGTCGGCGATGCGCTCGCGGTGGTGCTGGTCTATCTCGCCCTTCGCACTGTCACTCGGCTGCCGCGTACCGGCGCGGTGCTCGCCGCGTTCGCAATCGCCTGTGCGGCCGAACTTGGGCAGGCATATGATCTGGTCGGGCGGCTTGGCCTTGCCCGAAGCACCGTCGCGCGCGTCGTGCTGGGGACCGGGTTCGATCCGTGGGACTTTCTCGCTTATCTGGCCGGCGCGGCGATCGCGTCTGCGGGCGATCCTCGCGCGTCAGCCCCTCACCAGCTTCCGAAACCGGGCGCATCGTTGGCGCCGCCCGGCCCCAGCCGGGTCACACGCGCGGCGCCGTAGCGGGTGCGTTTGCGCAAGGTGAGCGTCGGCCAGTCGCCGATCGCCTTGGCCGAGACGGGCATCAGCCCCTGGCGGCGATAGGCTTGGGTCACCGGCTTGGCCTGCCAGTCGAGCAGCCCGGCAAGCACCAGCGTCCCGCCCTCGGCGAGCGCCATCGCGATCGTGGGGGCAAGGCCGATCAGCGGGCCGGCGAGGATGTTGGCGACGATCAGGTCGTAGGGCGCACGGTCGATCAGCAGCGGATGCTCGAGCCCCGGTGCCGCCGCCAGCGCGAGCGCGCCCGGTCCCTCGCCGAGCGCGATGCCGTTCACCGCGGCATTTTCCTCGGTGATCGCGATCGCCGCCGCATCGATGTCCGAAGCGGTGGCATAGGCACGCGGCCATAGATGCAGCGCGGCGAAGGCGAGCAGCCCGGTGCCGGTGCCGAGATCGAGGATGTTGCGAAAACGCTTCCCTTGCACCTTCATCGCGTCGAGCGCGAGTAGGCAGCCGGTGGTGGTCTGGTGGTGGCCGGTGCCGAACGCGCGGCTCGCCTCGATGTGGAAGGCGTGCGCGCCGGGTGGCACGTCGCCCTTATTGGCGCTGGTGTGGACGTAGAAGCGCGCGGCGTGAACCGGCTCGATCCCCGCCTGGCTGAGCGTGATCCAGTCCTCGTCGGGGACGCGTTCGGCCTCGGCCGTCACATCGGCGGAACTCGGCGCGAGCGCGCGCACCGCCGCGACGACCGCTGCATCGGGCTTGCCGCTGAAATAGGCATCGAGCCGCCAACTCAGCGGATCGTCTTCGATCTCCTCGCTGGTGATGATGACGGGGGAGGGATCGAACCCCTCCAGCCCTTCTCCCATGTCGATCGCCTCGGCCTCCGCGCGGGTGCAGGGGAGGGTGAGCTTCCAGCTTTCGGTGGGATCAGCGGACATAGCTCGCCCCGTTGACGTCGATCACTGCGCCGGTCATCGACGGCGGCGCTTCGAGGGCGAGGAATTTGACCGTGGTGGCGACCTCGGCGGGGTCGGCGACGCGGCCGAGCGGGATGTCGGCGAGGAGTTTGTCGCCGCCACGGCTGGCGAGATAGTCCTCGGCCATGCCGGTCATCGTGAAGCCGGGGCAGACCGCGAAGGCGAGGATGTCCTCGCGCGCATAGCCGCGTGCGATCGTCTTGGTCATCGCGACCATCCCCGCCTTGGAGGCCGCGTAATGCCAGTGCGCGGGGCTGTCGCCGCGATAGGCGGCACGGCTCGCGACGTTGACGATCCGGCCGCCCACGCCGCGCGCCTGCCAATGCAGCACCGCGAGGCGGCACAGTTCGGCGGAGGCGGTGAGGTTGATGCGGAGCGTACGCTCCCACCCAGAGACCCAGTCGTCGCCTTCCAGCGGATTGGCCTCGAACACGCCGGCATTGTTGACGAGCACGTCGATCTGGCCATCGAACCGGTCGAGCGCGGCCTGCCAGAGTGCCTGCGGCGCGGCGGGATCGGCGAAGTCTGCGGCGATGGTGTTCGCGTCGGCGCTGCGGGTCGCCTGGCCGATCAGCGCGACGCCGGGCAGGTCGAGCACGGTGACGATCGCGGCGCCGATCCCGCGCGACGATCCGGTGAGGAGGATGTTGGTCATGCGGCCTCCTAGAGCAACGCCCGGCTCAGGGGAACCTCGTCGGAACGCGCGGAAGCGCGCCGGCCCCGCTACGCGCGCGAGCGCGTCAAACAAGCCCTCAAACCACGTCGAGCACCAGCCCGAGATCGCGCGCCTCCTCCGCCTCGATATACCAGTTGGCGGGCGCCTTTTCGCGCAGCGTGTCGAAATCGACGCTGCTGCCGCGCACGAGATCGCGGAAGCCTTCCTCTTCGATCAGGATCGAATGTTCGATCTCGTGGAGCGCGGCCTTGATCGAGGCGACGCACATCCTGAGCGGGCCGTTGATGTTGAGCTGCTTCTGGATCAGCCGCTCGTGGATCATCAGCCGCGTGTGGCGGGTGAGGAAGCGGCGCTCGACCGGGAAGGCCGACATGAAGGTCGCGCCGGCCGAATAGACCGCGACCTTGCCGAGAAACAGAATCTCGCGCCCGTCCTGCTCGGTGAGCAGCCGAATATCGTCGGCCATCGTGCGCGCGACCTCGGGATCGCCGCCGAGCGTGGTCATCGCGATGACGATCGTCCCCTCGCTCGGACAGGCGTCCAGCATCTGGCGGAAGGTCGCATACATGACCTGATCGACCGTGCCGGACAGGCGGATGTGCGGGCGGGCGAGCAAAGGATAGCGGGTGATGGACATGCGCGCGCAAACCGCCGAGGCGCGCGAGAGTTCCCGACCCGTGCGCGCGTTCAGGCGGGTTTGCGCGCGAACAGGCTGGTGGCGGGGCGACCGACCGGGGCGCTCGCCGGCCTGGGCAGGCGGCGTTCGAGCGGGCCGAGCCAGCGCGGCGCGCGCGCGCCGATCGCGAGCCTGGGGTTGGAGGCGCGCAGCTTGCCTTGCGCCTCCCACCGCGCGATCAGCGTCGTCGCATCCTTCGCGGCGGCGGCGAAGGGCTGGTTCTTGCGAAGCGCGTGGTTGATGAGCGCGTCGCCGAAGAAGGTCCAGTCGCTGTCCGCCTCGCAGCCGAACGAGGAGCGGTCCGCGCTCGCGGCGGTCATCACCACGCCGTCGGCCGTGGCGAGTGCGGGGACGAATACGCCGGAATAGCAGGCGCTGACGATCACCAGCCGGCGCTTCAACCCGAGCGTGGCGAGCATCGCTGCCAGCCGCGCGGGCGCGACCGCGCCGACCCCGGCGTCGCCGTCCTGATAGACGATGCCATAGGGCGCGCCGTGGCTGGTGGTGTAGAGCACCAGCACGTCCTCGCTCTTGTCGATGGTCTCGGCGATATGGGCGAGCGCCGCCGCGATATTGTCGGGCGAGCCGCGCGCGAGCGTGTCCGCGCCGCGCCCGTCGGGACCGGCGAGGACGATCGTGCGCCCGGCGGCATCGTAGCGCCGGGCGAGCACGCGCGCGGCCTCGCGCGCCTCGCGCCCGAAGACGGGATCGCTATCGAGCCCCGCCACCAGCACATAGGCGTCGACCACGCCCGTGCGCTGCGGCTGCAGCGCGGTCAGCGCACGGTCGAGCCGGCGATGCTCGGCGAGCTGCCAACCAGGTTCGCGGCCATGTTCGAGCTGGAAGCCCTCCGCCGCATAGTCGGCGAAGGCGTCGTCCTCCTCCTGCGCGGCCGCCGGGGGGCGCGGCTTGGCGGGCCGTGGCGGCTGCGCCGAGGCGGCGACCGAGAGCAGCAGGGCCGAGAGCAGCAACGCGCGGAACGGACGCAGGGGCATTCGGGAAATCCCATCGGGTGTGCGTGATCGTCGCGCGCGGCGCGCGCGCCGTCAATGCGATCGCGCTTGAAACATGGCGGCCCGGCGCTCTACGCCGTTACATTCGAAACAAAAAGGGTTGCTTCATCTATGCGCGCCAAGCTCTTCCTGCTCGCTGCCACCGCCCTCGCGCTCAGCCCCGCCGCCGCGCAGGTCGGCGATAAGAGCCCGCCGGCCCCTGGCGGCGACATTCCGGCCAAGTTCACCCAGCCCGAGGCGGCGCGCGATTACGTCAAGCGCGAGGTGATGATCCCGATGCGCGACGGCACCAAGCTCTATACCGTCATCGTCTATGCCAAGGGCCTCACCAACGCGCCGATCGTGCTGACCCGCACCCCGTACAACGCCAAGGGCCGCGCCAACCGGATGGACAGCCCGAGCGAACTCTCGACGCTGCCGCTCGCCGACGAGATGTTCGTCAAGGCGGGCTATATCCGCGTCTATCAGGACATCCGTGGTAAATACGGGTCGGAAGGCCAGTATGTCGTGACGCGGCCGGTGATCGGCGCGCTCAACCCGACCAAGGTCGATCACACCACCGACGCCTATGACACGATCGACTGGCTGGTGAACAAGGCGAACCTGCCCCAATCGAACGGCAAGGTCGGCATGATCGGCTCGTCCTACGAGGGCTTCACCGTGGTGATGGCGCTGCTCCACCCGCACCCTGCGCTCAAGGTCGCCGCGCCGCAGAGCCCGATGATCGACGGCTGGATGGGCGACGACTGGTTCCATTACGGTGCGTTCCGGCTCGCCAACATCGGCTGGATCGGCTCGCAGACCGGCTACAAGGGTGAGGGCAAGGTGCCGCGTTCCGGCGGCTACGACGATTACGAGAATTTCCGCAATGTCTCAGCGGGCGATTGGGCGAAGATGTCGGGGTACGACCAGTTGCCGGCGTGGCAACGGATGGTCGCGCATCCCGCCTATGACGCCTTCTGGCAGGGCCAGGCGCTCGACGCATTGCTCGCGCAGAGCCCGTCGGACGTGCCGACGCTGTGGGAGCAGGGCCTGTGGGATCAGGAGGATATGTGGGGTGCGATCCACAGCTACGAATCGCTCGTCAAGGCCGGCAAGGGCGCCAGCAATTACATCGTGATGGGGCCGTGGCGGCACAGCCAGATCAACCGCGAGGGGCGCAGCCTCGGCGCTTTCCAGTGGAATGGCGACACCGCGCAGCAGTACCGCGAGGACATGGTGCTGCCGTTCTTCAACCAGTATCTGAAGGACGGACCCGCGGTGACGCTGCCGCCGGCGGCAATCTACAACACGGCTGAGAACCATTGGGACCGTTTCTCGCGCTGGCCGCTATCCTGCGACAAGGATTGCGCGACCCCGCTCACACCGCTGTATCTGCAGACCGGTAAGCGGCTGGGCTTCGAAAAGGCCGCGAGCGGCGGCGATTCCTATGTGTCGGACCCGGCCAATCCGGTGCCGCACCTGCCGCGCCCGGTCAACTTCAAGGACGGGCGCTGGGGCGACTGGCTGGTCTCCGACCAGCGCTCGGTCGATGGGCGCACCGACGTGATGACCTATACGACGCCCGCGCTGACGCAGACGGTGCGCGTGTCGGGCGTGCCGTGGGCGGACATCTTCGCCAAGACGACCGGCACCGACGGCGATTTCGTGGTGAAGATCATCGACGTGTTCCCCGACGAGAATGCGAGCGATCCCAAGATGGGCGGCTATCAACTGCCGATCAGCCTCGACATCTTCCGCGGCCGCTACCGCGACAGCTTCGCCAAGCCCACCGCGATTCCGGCGGGCAAGGTGCAGGAATACAAGTTCCGCCTGCCGGCCGTGAACCATGAGTTCCTGCCCGGCCACAAGATCATGGTGCAGGTCCAATCGTCTCTGTTCCCGCTCTACGATCGCAACCCGCAGACGTTCGTACCCAACATCTTCCTTGCCGAGCCAGGCGACTACCGCGCCGCGACCGTGACGATCGAGCACGGCGCGACCGGTGCGAGTTCGGTGCTGCTCCCGGTGGTGCCGATCGATCCGTCGGCGGCGATGGCCAAATAAGTTATAACCTTGTGGCAACACTCCCGCTGCGCTATCTAGGCGCCGGGAGATGCCATGCGCGCATTGCTGAGAAAGATCGGAAATTCGACCGGACTGATCGTACCGCGCGCTTTGCTCGCCGAGATCGGCGTCGCGAACGGTGCGGAGATGGACTTGCGCGTCGAGAACGGCAGGTTGATCGCAACCCCGGTCGTAACCGCTAAGCGGGCTGGCTGGGCGGAAGGCGCGGCCAGCATCGCCAACGAGAATCATGGCGATTGGCATGGCTTCGGCAATGAGGGCGACGCCGACCTGACATGGTGAGTTCGGCGGTGAAACGGGGCGAGGTCTGGCTGGCGGCGCTCGATCCCACCGTCGGCAGCGAGATCCAGAAGACGCGACCGTGCCTGATCGTCTCGCCCGACGAGATGAACGCGCATCTTCGCACTGCGACAGTGGTGCCGATGACGACGGGTAGCCGGGTCGCCCCCTTCCGTGTCGCAGTGCGTTTCAAAGGAAAGGATGGGCTGTTGCTGCCCGACCAAATGCTTACGCCTGATAAAGCGCGACTGGTAAAGCGGCTCGGGCAGATCGACGCGCCAACACTTGCTGCGGTGCTGACGATTCTGCGCGAAATGTTCGAGGTTTGATTGGGCGGATCGCGTGGACGCCAGCCGCTTCATTCTCGATTTTCGGCCACCGCCCGTTTGCCCTTGGTGCGGCTGGTAAGATGGAACTGAAAACACCGGTCGCAGCGATAGCAGCGTAGCGCGATGGTGGCGCGCACTGCGACCTGCAGCGCTTCGCGTTCCGAGCCGAAGCGCGTCTTCTTCCGACAGACGCTGAGCCGCGTTCGCACCATGCGTGATCAGGCGGCGGGCGGGTTGAGCAGCACCCAGAGCCGTGCGATGCGGCCGTCCACAAACTCCGCGACATCCGCGCCCGTCACCGCGATCGGGCCGTCCTTCGGGCCGGCGTGCCAGCGCAGCGTGCCGAGGCCGTGATGCCCGACCGCCGGGGCATCCGGCGTGAAGACGAAGTCCGGCCCGAACCGCTCGAGCAGCGCGCCCGCCACGGCGGAGATCGCGGCGCGGCCTTCGACGATCGCGTCGGGTTCGTACATCACCGGCTCTTCGACGAACAGCTCGGCCAGCGCCGCCGCGCGCGCTTCACCGTCGCGCTCGTTGAACACGCGTTCGAGGTTGGCGCGGAGCAGGTGATCGTAATCGGGTTCGGCGGCGTTCGGCATCATCGGTCTCCCTCGGGACGGTGCGATCAGCGGCTGCGCGCGCGGCCGGCCATGACGGCTTCCACGAACGCTTCGAAATCGGCGCTGCTCGGCATCATCGAGCGCATGACCGAATGTTTGCCCGCGCGGTGGCGGATGATGAGAAATTTGTGCGAATGAACCTGTTGGATGCGCAGATCGGTGATGCTCGCGAACGGGATCGTGACCGTGTCGCTCGACCAGCGACCCGCTGGCAGCGTGACGCCGGTGCGATCGACCATCACCTCGCGCGGCTCGCGTAGCGAGGTGACGACACCGAACAGGCCGGCGGCGACGAAGCCGATGCTGAGCGCGCACAGTACCCAGTAGATGATCGATGCTTGGCCGGCGTCGAGCGAGAGTATCCCGTCGATGAGCAGCCCGCGATCATTGTCGTGCGCCGTGTAGCCGAGCACCACCGCACAAACGGCGAAAAACAGCCCCGCCAGCGCCATCACCCACGTCTTGGGGCGATAGGGATAGCGGAGCGTCTCCATCGGCTGCCGCCTTAGTAAACTCGCTTCTTCGGCTTGATGTACTCGGCGTCGTCGGTCAGCGTGTAATCGTGGACCGGGCGGTAATCGAGCGTGACGTTGCCGCCCGAGCCGCCCCAGCCGTCGAACCAACTGATCGTGTGCTTCATCCAGTTGGCATCGTCGCGCTCAGGGAAATCCTCGTGCGCGTGCGCGCCGCGCGATTCCTTGCGGGCTTCGGCGCTGGTGATCGTGGCGACCGCCTGGCTCATCAGGTTGTCGAGTTCGAGCGTCTCGACCAGATCGGTGTTCCAGATCAGCGAGCGGTCGGTGACGCGGACGTCCTGAAGGCGCTTGTTGACCTGCTGCATCTTGGCGACGCCTTCGCTGAGCAGCGCGCTGTCGCGGAACACCGCAGCGTGCTTCTGCATGGTGCGCTGCATGTCGAGCCGGATTTCCGCCGTCGTCGAGCCGCCGTTGGCGTTGCGATAGCGATCGACCCGCGCGAGCGCGAGGTCGGCCGAATCCTTCGGCAGCGGCGCCTGCGTGGCGTTGGGCTTGAGCGTCTCCTTGAGGTGCAACCCGGTGGCGCGGCCGAACACGACGAGATCGATCAGCGAGTTTGACCCGAGCCGGTTGGCGCCGTGGACCGAAACGCAGGCGGCTTCGCCGACCGCGAACAGGCCGGGCACCGCCACCTCGGGATCGTCGCCGACCTTGGTGACGACCTGACCGTGATAGTTACACGGGATACCGCCCATGTTGTAATGCACCGTCGGCGTGACGGGGAGCGGCTGGCGCGCGAGATCGACGCCGGCGAAGATCTTCCCGCTCTCGGTGATACCGGGGAGCCGCCCGGCCAGCACCTTGGGATCGATATGATCGAGGTGCAGGAAGATATGGTCCTTATGCTCGCCGACGCCGCGGCCTTCGCGCATCTCCAGCGCCATCGAGCGCGAGACGACGTCGCGCGAGGCGAGATCCTTGGCGGAGGGGGCGTAGCGTTCCATGAAACGCTCGCCCTCGGAGTTGGTGAGATAGCCGCCTTCGCCGCGCGCGCCCTCGGTGATGAGCACGCCCGCGCCGTAGATGCCGGTCGGGTGGAACTGGACGAACTCGAGGTCCTGCAAGGGCAGGCCGGCGCGCAGCACCATGCCGCCGCCGTCGCCGGTGCAAGTGTGCGCGGAGGTGGCGGAGAAATAGCAGCGGCCATAGCCGCCGGTCGCGAGCACCACCGCCTGAGCGCGGAAGCGGTGGATCGCGCCGGTTTCCATGCAGAGCGCGATCACGCCGCGGCAGACCGGCACGCCGTCGGCACCTTTCTCCATGATGAGATCGAGCGCGAAATATTCGATGTAGAAATCGGCGTCGTACTTGAGGCTCTGCTGGTAGAGCGCGTGGAGCATTGCGTGGCCGGTACGGTCGGCGGCGGCGCAGGTGCGCTGCACGGGGGGGCCTTCGCCCATGTTCTGCATGTGTCCGCCGAACGGGCGTTGGTAGATCGTCCCGTCCTCGTTGCGGCTGAACGGCACGCCGGCATGTTCGAGCTCATAAACGGCGGCGGGCGCCTCGCGGACCATGTACTCGATCGCGTCCTGGTCGCCGAGCCAGTCGGAGCCCTTGACGGTATCGTACATATGCCACGTCCAATGGTCGGGCGTGTTGTTGCCCAGGCTCGCGGCGATGCCGCCCTGCGCGGCGACGGTATGGCTGCGCGTCGGGAACACCTTGGTGATGCAGGCGGTGCGGAGGCCCGCTTCGGCGCTGCCCATCGTCGCGCGCAGGCCGGACCCGCCCGCGCCGACCACGACGGTGTCGTAGGTGTGGTCGATGATCTTATAGGCGTCAGACATCAGGCGGGCACTCCGGCGGCGGCGGTGAACGCCACTTTGAGGATCGAGAAGATCGCGATCGCGGACGTCGCGACCACGAAGAAGTTGAGCGCGAACATCAGCGCGACGCGAGTCTCGGCGTGGACGTAATCCTCGATCACGACCTGGAGCCCCAGCCGGAAATGCCAGAACACCGAGACGATCAACAGAATCATCGGCACCGCGACCCACGCCGAGGCGAGCCACGGGCGGACGGTCGCATAATCATAGCCCGGCAGCCGCGCGACCGCGATGACGAACCACAGCATCAGGAACAGGTTCGAGGCCGCCGTGATCCGGTGCGTCAGCCAGTGGTGCGCGCCCGCCTTGGCGCTGCCGAGACCGCGGACGCGGCCGAGTTCCGTACCGCCACGCATCATTTCGCTCCCAACAAAAAGGCCCAGAACGCGATCGTCGCGAGCACCGAGAAGATGAACGTCGCGTTGGCGGCGCGCTTGGCGCTGTTCAGTTCATAGCCCGCGCCGGTATCGAGGATGAAGTGGCGGATGCCGCTCGCCATGTGCTGGAAGAACGACAGGGTCAGCCCGATCCCGAAGATGTAGCCGAGTACGCCCTTGCCGAATTCGGCGAAGACCATGTGGAACACCGCATAGCTCTGCGGGCCGCCGGCGATCGCCGCGAGCCACCACACGAGCAGCAGGGTGCCGACTGTCGCCATGCCGCTGCCGGTCACGCGGTGGAGAATCGAGACCGTCATGTGCGGCCCCCACCTCCAGATGCTGAGGTGCGGGCTTAACGGGCGGGCGGCGGGGCGTTGGCTGGCCAAGGGCGGATCCTCTTCGGGCTATGCGCGCCGTATTAGTCGGCACACGCCCCGATGCAAGCGCTGCGACGCAATATGGTGAGCTGGCATGGCCAGCACTGGAACCGAGGCCTCGGTCGTGCCCGTGGCGCGCGTCTGCACCGGCTCTGCATGCGCGGAGGACGGGAAGCCCTTTGGACGGGGCGCCAGACGCACCGTAGCGCGGGCTCTCCCCTGTCAGGAGATCTGTCATGCACGATGATGCCCAGCCGGCACGCACGCCGGCGAACACGCTGTTGCTCGCGATGCTGATCGCGGCGATGCTCGCGGTGCCACTCTTCGCCGTGTATCTGCTCGTCTACGACCGCCAGGCGCAGTCCCGCACCGCGCGCGATTCGATCGCCGAGGGGTGGGGCGGCGCGCAGGTGATCGCCGGCCCGGTGCTCGCCATCCCCTATGTCGCGCAGACGCAGGAGACGGTGAACGAAGGCGGCAAGCGCGTGACGAGGACCGCCAGTGTCCGGCGCACATTGTTGCTGGCGCCGGCGGCCGAGGCGATCGACTCGACGCTCGTCCCGCAGGTGCGGCGACGTTCGATCTACGAGATGGTGGTGTACGAGGCGCGCAATCGCGGCAGCGCGCGCTTCAGCCTGCCCGCCGATCTTGGCCGCTACGGCGTGGCGCGGGCGGCGCTTGCGCTCGACCATGCCGAACTGCGTTTCGGTGTGCGCGATTCGGGCGGGCTGGTCGGTGTGCCGCCCACCGTTACGGTCGAGGGGCAGCGGTTGACTCTGGAGCCGGGCAAGGGGCCGCGCGAAACCGGTGGTTCGGGCTTTTTCGCCGCGGTCGACGCGAGCGCGCTCGGTACGCAAGCGCTGCGCGTCGCGTATGCCTATCAGGTGCGCGGCAATGGCGGCATCGCGCTCGCCCCGCAGGGCGGCGATACCGCCTGGAAGGTCCGCTCGTCGTGGCCCAGCCCCAGTTTCCAGGGTGATTTGTTGCCGGGCGAGTCGCGCGTGTCCGCCAAGGGCTTCGCCGCGACCTGGCGGGTCGGCAACCTCGCGCTCGGACGGGCATCGGTGGCGACCGACGCCGATCAGGCCGGGGATGCGGCGCCGGTGATGCAGGCGCGAGTCGATCTGGTCACGCCGGTCAACGTGTACGATCAGGTCAACCGCGCGGTGAAATACGGCTTTCTGTTCATCGGCTTCACCTTCACGGCCTTCCTGATGTTCGATCTGATCGGTGGCGCGCGCGTGTCGCCGATCGAGCTTGGCCTGATCGGTGCGGGTCTCGTGCTGTTTTTCGTGATGCTGCTGGCATTCGCCGAGGTGACCGGCTTCGCCGTCGCCTATGTCGTCGCGGCGACGGCGATCATCGGGCTGCTGGCCACCTATTCCGCCGCCGTGCTGGGAAGCCGGACGCGCGCCGGGTTCATCGCCGCCTTGCTCGCCGCCCTGTACGGCGTGCTCTATGTGTGATCGGCCTCGAAGCCTATGCGCTGCTGATTGGATCGCTGCTGCTGTTCGCCGGGCTCGCCAGCGTGATGTATCTCACGCGGGCGATAGATTGGGGTCCGAGCGCCTGAGCGCAGTGGGGCATGCCCGCACGGCATGCCCCCGGTTTCGTCAGGCCGAGACGCCGCCGTCGACGTCAAGCGTCGCGCCGGTGATGAACGATGCCTCGTCGCTGGCGAGGAAGGCGGTGACCGACGCGATCTCCTCGGCGCGACCATAGCGGCCGAGTGGGATCATCTGGGTGAACTGCGCGGCCATCGCGCCATCGGCGGGGTTCATGTCGGTATCGACCGGGCCGGGCTGGACCACGTTGACGAGAATCCGCCGGCTGGCGAGGTCGCGCGCCCAGCCGCGCGCCAGCCCCGCGACCGCCGCCTTGGACGCGCCATAGGGCGCCAGACCGGGTGCGATCGCATGATGCGCGTTGATGCTGCCGATGATGATGATCCGCCCGCCATCGCTGATGCGCGGCACGGCGGCGGCGGTGCCGGCCTGCACGCCGCTGACATTGACCGCGAAGATGCGATCGAACGCGGCGTTGTCGGCTTGATCGACCGGCGCCATCTCGAACACGCCGGCATTGTGGACGAGGATGTCGAGCCCGCCGAGCGCGTCGATTGCCTGCCCGATCGCGGCCGCCTGCGCGGCGGCATCGCCCGCGTTCGCCTGGATGGCATGGCCGCGCCGCCCGGCGGCGGTGATCGCGGCGACGGTGACGTTCGCCGCTTCCTGGTTGCCGCCATAGGTGATCGCGACGTCGGCGCCTTCCGCGGCGAGGCGCTTGGCGATGGCGGCGCCGATGCCGCGCGAGCCGCCGGTGACGATCGCCTTCTTGCCTTCGAATCTGGTGCTCATGAGAACCTCCCTGTGCGGACCCTCCGGATGGCGGGTCTTTTCCGTGCTGCGGCGAAAGATGGCAGGGCGCGGCTGCGGATCAAGCCGCATCTTGGCGGCCCCCACACGGTCGTTTATGGAAAGAGCAAGCAATTTCATGCGTTTGCTATTTCGATCAAGATTATCTACCAATCGGTATAATATTTTACGTCTCGCGTTGCGTCGGCGTAGCGGGGCGCGACGGAATGTTTGCGAGGCGGCGCTTGCTTGTGTAACGGCATTGCAAGACCAGCGCGTCGTCGCTCACCAGCCACGGGACACCGATCACAATGGCCGAATTCTTCCTTCCCGCGAACAGCAAGCCCAAGGCGACCGGCAAGGTCCACAAGGCGTCGGCGGAGGCGAAGCGCGTCAAGACCTTCAAGATCTACCGCTACGATCCCGACACCGGCGAGAACCCGCGCTACGACACGTTCGAGATCGATCTCGACACCTGCGGCCCGATGGTGCTCGACGCGCTGATCAAGATGAAGTCCGAACAGGATTCGTCGTTGACCTTCCGCCGCTCGTGCCGCGAGGGCATCTGCGGATCGTGCGCGATGAACCTCGACGGCAAGAACGGCCTCGCCTGCACCACCGCGATCGAGGACATCAAGGGCGACATCCGCATCACGCCGCTGCCGCACATGGACGTCATCAAGGATCTCGTTCCCGATTTCACCCATTTCTACGCGCAATATTCGTCGATCAAGCCGTGGCTCCAGACGGTTACGCCCAATCCCGGCAAGGAGCGGCTCCAGTCGCCCGAGGACCGCGAGAAGCTCGACGGGCTCTACGAGTGCATCCTGTGCGCGTGCTGCTCGACCTCATGCCCGAGCTATTGGTGGAATTCGGACAAGTTCCTCGGCCCGGCGATCCTGTTGCAGGCCTATCGCTGGCTCGCCGACAGCCGCGACGAGATGACCGGCGAACGGCTCGACCAGCTCGAAGATCCGTTCCGCCTGTATCGCTGCCACACGATCATGAACTGCGCGAACGTCTGCCCCAAGGGGCTGAACCCGGCCAAGGCGATCGCCGAGATCAAGAAGATGGAAGCCGAGCGCATCCTGTAAGGCGCGCGGCATGAGTGGCGTTCTCGCGCGGTACAACGCGCTCGTCGCCTCGGGCGAGTTGCGCGTCGATGCCGAACAGGCGGCGGTGGCGGCGCGACTCGACTCGCTCGCGACCGAGCTCGAGGCGGTGCCCAAGCGCGGTTCGACCTTGTGGAAGATGCTCGGGCGCAAGCCCGATCCGGTGCGCGGCCTGTACATCTGGGGCGGGGTCGGGCGCGGCAAGTCGATGCTGATGGACCTGTTCTTCGACAGCCTCGCGATCCGCCGCAAGCGCCGCGTGCATTTTTCCGAATTCATGCTCGAAGTGCATCGTCGCATCGCCGCCGAGCGCGCGAAGGAAGTCGGCGATCCGATCGTCCCCACCGCGCGCGCGATCGCCGAGGAGACGCGCGTGCTCGCCTTCGACGAGATCATGGTGACCAACAGCCCCGACGCGATGATCCTGTCGCGGCTGTTCACGCAGTTGCTGGCCGAAGGCGTGACGGTGGTGACGACCTCCAACCGGCGCCCGAGCGACCTCTACAAAAACGGCCTCAACCGTGAGCATTTCCTGCCCTTCATCGATCTGATCGAGCAGAAGATGGACGTGCTGACGCTCAACGGACCGGTGGATTACCGGCGCGACCGGCTGGGCAAGATCGACACCTGGCTGGTGCCCAACGGTCCCAAAGCGACCGCGTTGCTGTCGGGCGACTTCTTCCGCCTCACCGACTTTCCGGTCGAGGACCGCGCGCACGTGCCCGCCGAGGACATTCCGGTCGAGGGCGGGCGCACGCTGCATGTGCCCAAGAGCATCAAGGGCGTCGCGGTGTTCTCGTTCAAGCGGCTGTGCGGCGAGGCGCGCGGCGCGGCGGATTATCTCGCGGTGGCGCGGCGCTATCATACCGTGATCCTCGTCGGCATCCCCAAGCTGGGGCCGGAGAACCGCAACGAAGCGGCGCGCTTCGTCGCGCTGATCGACGCTTTGTATGAGCATAAGGTCAAGCTGCTGGCCGCGGCGGATGCGGCGCCGGAGCAGCTTTACGAGAAAGGCGACGGCCGCTTTGAGTTCGAGCGCACGGTGAGCCGGCTCGAGGAGATGCAGTCGGACGACTATCTCGCGCAGGGGCATGGCTCGGCGGGAAGTTGAGGCGCGCCGGGCGGCTGTGGTCGCCCGCCTCAGTCGATCACGATCGATGCTTCAAAGCGTGTATTGCGGCACGCCGTCGTCATCATCCCAAGGTGGGTAGACGATCGGCTTGTCGCCGAAATGCCGAGCCACGATACGGGCGCGTCGGTCCAGACTGCCCTCGTCGGGGCCGACGGGCGGAATTTCGTCTGGATAGGTGTAGGTCGCGTTGAAGGTGTCGCTGCGGATCACGTATTCGATCTCCGCCCATCGTGGCTCGGATGTTTGTGTTTCCCATAAATCCAGCAGCGCATCGCCGATACGATCCAGGTCGGGGCGACGGTACAGGATGTGGTTGCCCCGATCCTTGAAGATCGAGGGTGCCACCATGTTATGGTCCAGTTGGGCGTAGAGCAGCGTTCCGTCTGAGCCGCTACCCGTTCTTGGACCACCCAGCCGGGTGTCATCCAGCTTCTACCGGCAGCGGCGGGCCATGTGCCGCTGACCGGTTCACCAGCGATATCGGCACCTTGTTGCCGATCGCGCTGTGTGGCCGCACCTCGTTATAGTCTCTACGCCAAGCCTCGCATTTTCGGACCGCGTCGTCGAGGCTCATGAACCAGTGCTGGTTCAGGCACTCCGCCCGGAACTTGCCGTTGAACGATTCGATGAACGCATTGTCGGTCGGCTTCCCCGGCCTACTGAAGTCGAGCACGACACCGCGGGTGTACGCCCACAGGTCCAGGTCGCGTGAGATGAACTCGCTGCCTTGATC
>NZ_FMWX01000008.1 GCF_900103265.1 Sphingomonas sp. NFR15
GATCCGGGTCGATCAAGGCAGCGAGTTCATCTCACGCGACCTGGACCTGTGGGCGTACACCCGCGGTGTCGTGCTCGACTTCAGTAGGCCGGGGAAGCCGACCGACAATGCGTTCATCGAATCGTTCAACGGCAAGTTCCGGGCGGAGTGCCTGAACCAGCACTGGTTCATGAGCCTCGACGACGCGGTCCGAAAATGCGAGGCTTGGCGTAGAGACTATAACGAGGTGCGGCCACACAGCGCGATCGGCAACAAGGTGCCGATATCGCTGGTGAACCGGTCAGCGGCACATGGCCCGCCGCTGCCGGTAGAAGCTGGATGACACCCGGCTGGGTGGTCCAAGAACGGGTAGCGGCTCACTTCATCATGGTTGTTTGACGTGATGGCAACGTGTCTGGGGGCATGCCCCCAGACACGTTGGCCGGCGATTTCGGCGGGGGTCTTCCCGCCCAGTTTCGAGTGCGGCCTGACGTGGTTGTAGTCGTGCCGCCAGCCGTCGAGCACGAAGCGGGCATGAGCCAGCGACGTGAACAGCGTCTCGTTGAGGCATTCGTCCCGCAGGCGCCCGTTGAAGCTCTCGAAGAAGCCGTTCTGCATCGGCTTGCCGGGCGCGATGTAGTGCCACTCGACCCGCCGCTCCTGCGACCAGCGCAGGATGGCCGATGAGGTCAGCTCGGTCCCGTTATCGCTGAGCACCGTGTGCGGCTTGCCACGCAGTCCGATCAGCCGCGTCAGCTCCCGAGCGACCCGCACGCCCGACAGCGAAGTGTCGGCCACCAGCGCCAGACATTCCCGCGTGTAATCATCGACCACGCACAGGATGCGGAACCGACGGCTGCAGGTCAGGGTGTCGGAAACGAAGTCGAGCGACCAGCGCTGGTTCGGTCTGTCCGGCAGCACCATGGGCGCCCTGGTGCCCAGGGCGCGCTTGCGGCCACCACGGCGGCGAACCCGCAGGTTCTTCCGCAGCAGCTTCTTGTGGTTGGGTGTCATGCCCTCGCGCGCCAGCAGATAGCCTAGGCGCCGATAGCCGAACCGGCGGCGTTCCGCCGCCAGCTCACGTAGACGCGCCCGCAAGGGCGCATCATCAACCCTTGTCGGCTGATAGCGGATTACCCGGCGGCTCACGCCAACCAGACTGCACGCCCGGCGCTCGCTCAGCCCGTGATGCTCACGAGCATGGGCGACCGCTTCCCGCTTAGCGCCAGGCGTCACCATTTTTTTGAGGCCAGATCCTTCAGCACCACGTTGTCGAGCATCGCCTCGGCCAGCAGCTTCTTCAGCTTCGCGTTCTCATCCTCGAGCGCGCGCAGCCGCCGTGCTTCCGATACCTCCAGGCCGCCGAACTTGGCTTTGTACTTGTAGAACGTCGCGCCGCTGATCCCGTGCCTGCGGCATACCTCCGCCGTCGGCATACCAGCCTCATGCTCCTTCAAGATCGCGATGATCTGCTCTTCGCTGAACCTGCTCCGCTTCATTCCGTCCGACTCCTTTGTGTCGGACTCTACTCAAAATCGGTCACATTTCAGGGGAGCACGTCACGACCTGTCCACGGCAATTTCTTGTAAGAACCCGAGGCGTTTTGGCTGGTTGACGCGAGATTGATCTTTGTCGCTCAGCAATCATTCCTCTGACCAACCCCTTGTCAAATTCCCTTTGTTTTGAACCTGGATGAACCGTTCCCGCCCACACCGGCCCACAAGAGAGCCGAGAGTGCGGCGGGCACGAACCACGCGCCACGATCCAGCCACGCCGCGGCGCCAGCGCCCGCCACGCAACCCATTACGAAGCCAAACAGAATGGGCGACGCCTGACGCCATTGCTTTTGCGCAGCATCCCTCAGGGCCCCCTTCGCCAGTAAAAGAGCTACCATGGCCAGCGTCGCGGATACTATATTGCCGGTCATCACCGCCGTTGTCGGCACTGGAGTTACGCTGAGGTGCAGCAGCGCGTTCTGCGTTGCCATTGCGGCGATGGCCAGTACCGCTACCCAAATGTCGCCGGAAGACCCCGCGATCGACACAAACGCGGCGCATGCCGCCAGCAATACGAACTGTCCCGCAAGCAGTACCTGCACCTTGCATTGTCTCGGCGGCTGCAGGATCTGAACCGCTGCACCGATGGTGGCCGTGATAGCGATGAACAACGGCACGGCGATCGCCGCGGCCAGATGCATCTCGCGGCGGGCCACGCCGTCGGCCGCCATCACGACGAGATTGCCGGTAACGTGCGCGGTAAACAGGCCAGACAGTGTGATCCAGCTGATTACGTCCACCGTTCCCGCGATGCAGCTGAGGGTGGCGGCCAGCCAGGCGGAGTTTGGCTCAACCGACCCGTCACTCGCAGATGCGGGGTCCGCGCTCATGCCGATACCCCCCAATGGCGAGCCAAGGCGTCATAGAAAAGTTTGGGAATGATGATGCCAAGCGTCAGCGTGGCGATGATGAGCGCTGCGGTCAGCCCGTCCAGCGCAACTGCCTCGATCAGGTTGGGTACGGATGTCGTAGGCGCACTCGACAGAGCGATGATCCCTGCTGCCATCCGGAAGACGAAAACGCCCGGCATCAGCGATACGATCGCGGCGAAGCCAATCCCGGCGAACGGGACATGCCATCGCCGTGAAACGGGGACCAACAAAAGGCCCGCGATCAGTCCAGCGACGGCGGCACCCCCCGCAGGGCTGAGATGCAGGATCGTCATCGCCGCCCATCGTGCGGCATCGGCCAGCATCGCGGCGAAGACCGGCCAGCCGAGCAGATGTCGAGGGAGCGAAAAGAAGGTAGAATAGCACGCTGCCGCGACCCCGCCTGCGATCACTACGATCGCCAGTGGGACGTCGCGACCCGGAGGGGCAGGGGGAAGCGTGACGTTCAGCGCCAGCAGCCCGCACAGCAGGCCCGCAGCAATCGCAGACAGGGTAAGCGTTGCGAACAACAGTCGCGAGGCGCCGAGCGGAAGCCGGTTATCGAGAAGATCGAGGGCACCGTTCAGCAGATGTGGTCCGGGCACCATCACCATGCAGGGGCACACCGCCATCAGCCGGAGATCGGAGCTCACGCCCAGGCGGACGCAAATCGCCCCGATTATCCCGGCGAGCAGGGCCGCCAGGAAGACCTGCAGGAAGGCTGACCCACCCGCGCGACCGATCCGGCGGCGCAAAACCGCACCGCAGCCGGCGCTCAGGCTGACGACAAGCAAGGTGAGCCAATGAAGCGCTCCAAAACTGAGCGCCAGGGCGGCGGCTCCGATCGCACTTGCGAGCGCGAACGCCGTATCGGACGCCAGCGGCAGGTTCCGGACCGACCGAAGCTCGGTTACCATCTGCGCTGGGTTCAGTCGTCCGATGCGCGCGGCCTCCGCAATTCTGCCCGCAGCAGCGACCCGGTTCATGGCGACGCTGTCGGGCACTGCCGCGAGCATCGTCACAGTACCCGTGGTCAGCGACGAGTCCTTGATCGCACTGCTCTGCCAGCCGGGCAGCAGGACTGCAGGTTCACCCCACGTCCGTGTGAGCCGGTGCAGGATCCTTTCGGTTTCCGCGGTCTGTTGGCCATTTGCATGCAGTACTGCGACCAGTTCACCGCTCGCATCCGTCTGATCCTGAAGCATAACCGACCCTCCTTGCTGAAGAAGCATACATGCACAGGACGTTCGCGAAGCTGGTTCGCCAAATTCAGCATCAAGAATATACAAAACACCGCGCTCCGCATGCTGCGGCGCAAAATCCGACAATCTATGAGCCTGTTGACCTGCTGAGAAAGCTTCGAATCGTTCGACAACAGGAGTGCAACGTGACCAACCTCGACCATGCCAGCGCAGATCCTGCCGCCGCGCCTACCCTTCACGACGTCCCCATCGGGATAAACGCGACCGGCGACCGGCAAGAGTTCGATTCGATGGGGACCGTGGATGTCCCGGCGGATCGATATTGGGGCGCTCAGACCCAGCGCTCGCTGCAGCATTTCTCGATCGGCAACGACAAAATGCCGAAGGAAGTCTACCACGCCTATGGGTATGTGAAGAAAGCAGCGGCACTGGTAAACGCGAAGGCCGGGCGATTGGAGCAATGGCGCGCCGATGCGATCATCCGCGCTGCAGAGGAGGCCATTGCTGGCAAGCTGGACGAGCATTTCCCCCTTTACGTATGGCAGACCGGTTCGGGCACCCAGTCCAACATGAACGTCAACGAGGTGCTATCGAACCGCGCGATCCAGTTGCTCGGCGGGAAACTCGGCACCCAAGCGCCGGTACACCCCAACGATCATGTGAATATGGGCCAGTCGTCAAACGACACCTTCCCGACCGCGATGCACATCGCCATCATATTCGAGCTCGACGACGTGTTGCTGCCCCAAGCCGAACAGTTCGCCACCGCGATCGAAGCTAAGGCCGACGAGTGGATGCACGTAGTGAAGACGGGTCGCACGCATCTTCAGGATGCGGTGCCGCTCACCGTGGGCCAGGAATGGTCGGGCTATGCTGCGCAGGTACGCGATGCAATTGCGGTTGTGCGGAGTTCGATGGCCGGCATCTACCGGCTCGCAGCCGGAGGCACCGCCGTTGGCACCGGCCTCAACGCGCCGAAGGACTTCTCGATCGATATCGCCCAATCGATCGCAACGTTGACACACAAGCCATTCGTCACGGCGCCGAATAAGTTCGCTGCACAAGGATCGCTCGACGGAATGGTGGCCGTTTCCGCAGCATTGCGTGGTCTCGCCGTCGCGCTGATGAAGATCGCGAACGACATGCGCTGGCTCGCCTCCGGCCCGCGTTGCGGTCTGGGCGAACTGCTGTTGCCCCAGAACGAGCCAGGCTCCTCGATCATGCCGGGCAAAGTCAATCCCACCCAGTGCGAAGCGATGGTGATGGTCTGCATCCAGGTGATCGGCGAGGACTGCAGCGTCGCTTTTGCCGGCAGCCAGGGCAATTTCGAACTGAACGCGATGCGGCCGATCATCATCAACAATGTACTGCATTGCGCCCGCATCCTGGGCGACATGTGTGAGAAGATGCGAACCTTCTCGATCGAGGGTACCGAACTCAACCGCCAGCGGATCGACGACAGCGTCAACGAATCGCTGATGCTGGTGACCGCGCTGTCGCCCGTGATCGGCTATGACAATGCCGCCCACATCGCCGAGGCCGCCAATGCCGACGGCTCAACCCTGCGCGATGCCGCGCTCAAATCGGGCAAAGTCGACGCGGCCACGTTCGACCGCGTGGTCAATCCGCAGGAGTTGGTCGGCAGCGGCGTCGCAGGCGCCTGAGATCGGCAAACGGCAAATGGTGTCTGCCGTGGCGCAGCACGATAGGCGCGGCGGATAGTCAATAAGGAGGGCATCCGATGATTAGATGCGTGCGAATGTGGACGGGCGACGATGGCAATTCGCTATTCGAAGAAGGCATGATCGACCTGTCGCCCGGCGCGCGGGGCGACGCGGTGGGCCAGTCGATTGCCGTTTCGGCATTGTCATTTCAGGAAACAGAAGCCGGCGGAACCTTCGCATGGCACCAGGATCCCGTGCCCCGGTTCGTTCTGATGCTGTCTGGCACCATCGAATTCGAGACCGTCTCGGGTGCGACCTTCACGCTGCAGCCGGGCGAAGTCCTGCTTGCCCAGGACAATAGCGGCACCGGCCACCGCTGGCGCCTGATCGGCGATGCGCCGTGGCGGCGTGCCTATGTGGTCTACCAGGAGGGCGCCGACCTGCAATTCATCAAAAAGGATAGCGAACGATGAGCACGCACAGCGACCGCCCGGACATCGTGCTGATCGGCGCCGGGATCATGAGCGCGACGCTCGGCACCGTCCTGAAAGAGCTCGATCCGACCTTGTCGATCGCGGTGTTCGAAACCTTGTACGATTGCGGCCAGGAAAGCTCGCAGGCATGGAACAACGCCGGCACCGGTCACGCGGCCAATTGCGAGCTCAACTATACGCCGCAGCGCGCAGATGGCAGCATCGACATCTCGGAGGCGCTTAAGGTCAACACCGAATTTGACCTGTCGCGGCAACTTTGGGCCTATCTGGTCCACAAGGGGGCGATCCCCGATCCGCGCGCGTTCCTGCACCCTTGTCCGCACATGAGCTTCGTCTGGGGCGAGGACAACGTCGCCTTCCTTCGGGCGCGCTTCGAAGCGATGTCGGCACACCATTGCTATCACGGCATGGAATATAGCGAGGACAGCAAGCAGATCGCTGAATGGGCTCCGCTCATCATGGAAGGCCGTGCCGAAGATCAACCGGTCGCGGCGACCCGGATGATCACAGGGACTGACGTCGATTATGGCGCGCTGACGCATCTGCTCGTTGCGCATCTTCAGGTGCAGCCAAGTGTTGCGATCCACTATAACCGCAAGGTGGTTGAACTGTCGCGCGAAGCTGACGGGCGCTGGCAGGTGGAGGTCGAGGACACCTTCGACGGTACGCGGCAATCGGTTTCGGCAGGCTTCGTCTTCATCGGCGCTGGCGGCGCTTCGATCGAGCTCCTCCAGAAATCGCGTATTCCGGAGGGCAACGGCTATGGCGGCTTCCCGGTCAGCGGCATCTGGCTGCGCTGCGAGGTCGACGCCGTCACGTCACGTCATCACGCAAAGGTCTATGGGAAGGCATCGACGGGCTCGCCTCCGATGTCGGTCCCGCATCTCGACACCCGCGTGGTGGAGGGCAAGACGTCGCTACTGTTCGGCCCCTATGCCGGCTTCTCGAGCAAGTTCCTCAAACATGGCTCGCTAACCGACCTGTTCCGATCGGTGACGCCGCACAACATCGTTCCGCTGCTCGAAGTCGCGAAGGACAATGCCAAGCTGACTGAATATCTTATCGGCCAGGTACTACAGACCGGCGCGCACCAGTTCGAAACGCTGAAGCAGTTCTTTCCCAACGCCAAGCGGCTCGAGTGGAAGGAAGCAGTAGCGGGCCAACGCGTGCAGGTGATCAAGCCCGACGCCGATAGGGGCGGCGTGCTGGAGTTTGGGACCGAGTTGGTGGCCGCAGGCGACCGATCGCTCGTGGCACTCCTTGGGGCGTCACCGGGCGCATCGACGGCTGCGTTCATCGCCCTTGAGGTGCTGCAGAAATGCTTTCCTGAGAAACTGACCGACGGCGCCTGGCTGCCGGCGCTTAAGGCAATCATTCCGACGTACGGAATCGACCTTAGCCTGGATGCCGAAGCATGCCGCGTCACCCGTGCGGCGACTGCGCCGATACTTAAGATAGAGAACATAGCGTGAGGCAGGCCATGGCTCCCCCACCTAAGTCTGCGCCGGTGAATACAACCGCGACGAGCCAGGCCTTTCGCGGCGTGTTCCTCAGCGTCGCCCCGGCGATGTTCCTCGGCACCCTGGACGAGACGATCATATCGACGGCATTGCCGGCGATCGCCGCGGCCTTGCACGATTTCACGAGCGTCTCCTGGATTGTCACATCCTATCTGCTCGCCGCTACCGTGGCGGCGCCGATCTATGGCCGCATCGGCGACGCGGTGGGGCGCAAAACGGCGCTTCTTGGAGCGCTGGCGATGTTCATCGCCGGATCGCTGGGTTGTGGCGTCGCTCCCGACCTCACGACGCTCGTCGTCGCGCGTGCGGTGCAGGGTCTTGGTGGCGGCGGCTTGATGACGCTGTCGCAATCGCTGATTGGTGAGGCTGTCGCGCCGAAGGACCGCGGGCGTTTCCAGGGTTGGTTCGGAGCCTTGTTCGCGCTCGCGAGCACGATCGGTCCGCTCCTGGGCGGTGTGCTTTCCGAACATGCCGGCTGGCGCTGGATCTTCTGGATCAACGTGCCGCTAGGGCTTGGCGCGACGGCCGCCGCCTGGGCGATGTCTGCCGAGAAGGGCGCGGGAAAGTTCATCTTCGATATTGTTGGCACCCTGACATTTGCCGCCGGGACGATCTGCTTGCTGCTCGGCTTAATGCTCGGACATCAACTGGGCTGGACGTCCGCCGAAGTGTTGACGCTAGGCGCGATCGGCGTGGTCGCCTTCGCCGCGCTGCTGCCTATAGAGCGGCGGGTCACCGCACCCTTGATATCGCCAGGTCTGCTCCAGCAGCCCATCGTTTGGCGCCTGACGCTCGTGACTGGTCTGTTCGCGGCAACACTCTTTGCCGCGGTCGTGCAGGTTCCGCTTTTCCTTCAGCTGGCGTTGGGAATGAGCCCGAGTATGGCCGGGCTGCTGCTCATCCCGTTCACGCTCGCGCAGGTCATCGTTTCCACCTGGACGGGGTTGCGGATCTCGGTAACGGGGCTGCCCCGAGGGCCGCTTGTGTGGGGGCTGGCATTGGCAGCGCTTGGTTTCGCGGTCCTGGCGGCGACCGTGCAGCATGGCGGTTGGGCGATCGGTTGCGCCTCGATCCTGTTCGGCCTGGGGCTCGGGACGACGATGCCCGCGGCGCAGACAATGGTGCAGTGGTCCGGTGGCAAGGCGCGCCTCGGCGTCGCGACGGCGACCCTGTCCTTCGCGCGGTCGATCGGCGGCGTTTTTGGCACGGCGATCACCTCGGCTATCCTTATCGGGGTGCTGGAATACCGTGTGCCCGGCGCCGTACTCTTGATCGAGGCCAAGTTCAGCGGCGTGGGAAGCGCAGGTGTTGGTTCGGCAGCTTTGCCCGCTGACGACGTGCTCGCCGCCTTTCGCTGGGTCTTCGTTCTGCTTGCGCTCATCGCGGGGGCAGGGGCCGCGATCGCGGCAAGCGTGCCGGCGGTCGATTTGGACGATCCGGAGCCAGAGGCCGCTCTCTGATATGGTCGCCACCATTCTCTGGCGGGGGTTACGGGGTCCTCAGCCTATCAGGCGCAACCAACGTGACGGCGCCCGGAAGGCAGTGCGTGCGGGAATCTCCAGGCGAATGATCGTTCCGGTTCCCGGGGTTCCTTCAATGACGAGCCGGGCGTGCATCTTCTCGGCCCGCTCACGCATGCCGCACAATCCGAAATGTCCTTCGCGCCCCTCCGCCGCTGTCGCGGTGTCAATTCCCACACCATTATCTCGCACCACGACCGTCAATCCGCGTCGGCGGCACGTGATGCTCACGTCTATGCCGGTGGCGGCAGCATGACGCCTCGCGTTCAGGAGCGCCTCGCGGACGATTGCCGCGGTCTGCTCAACGATGGGCGCGCAGACGAGGCGTTGACGGCCAACCGTATGCAGGGTCTCGCGACTCTCGAGCAGGGGGAGCAGGCGCGCTTCGAGGTCTGCCACTGCGCCGATGTTGCGCAAGTTCAGGACTTGCTTTCGTCCCTCAACGAGGATTTCGTCACTACGATCGAGCGCCTCCTCTATTTGGAGGCGGCCTCTGGACCCGGAGGGGATTCCTTCCGCGATGGCTTGGAACCGCAAGATCAAGCTCTGGACGCTTTGCAAGTAGGTATCGTGAAGTTCCCGCGCGATCCGCTCCCGCTCTTCGACCTGACCCTCAATCCTTTGTCTCAACCGTTCCCCCACCGCCGCTAGCCGAAGGCGGTACAGCAGCCAGAGCGCCACACAGGCTATGCCCGCGATCAGCGCAATGAACCATTTGGTTTGATGGAACGCCGGCTTGATGGCGAAGGAGAGAGTGGCGTCGGTCGGGCTCCATATGCCCGCGCTATTTGCTGCCTTCACCCGAAACACATATCGGCCCGGCCCGAGATTCGTGAAGAAGGCTTCGCGGCGGCTACCAGCGTCGGTCCATTCTTGGTCCCGACCGTCGAGCCTATAGCGGAAGCGATTGGAACCGGCATCGGTGAGGCCCAGCGCTGTGAAGTCGAACCGCAAGTCCGTGGTGCCGACTGGTAGCGAGATGACCGCGCTGCTGCCCAGATAGTGTCTGCCCGCCGCGTCGAGACTTTGGATCACGACGTTCGGACCCACCTTGGCCCCGAGTTGGGCCGTCGGATCGATCCAGGCCAGTCCCTGATTTGTGTTGAGCCAGATGTTGCCGTCAACATCTTGCATGGCATCGTTCGCTTCGTCGCTGGACAGGCGAGACTGCAGACCCTGCTCGTGACCAAAACGCGACACCGGAAGCGGTGCGCCCGAATGTTTGAAGGCGCTGCGAAGATCGCTTGTCGCCAAAGAGAAGATGCCCTCGCGCCCGATGAGCCACGTTCGCCCATCCTGTGTAGTGGTCAGGCCGGTCACTGCTCCAAGGAAGGGGTAGCGTCGCGCGTCCAGGACGGAAAAGCCTGAGCTGTCGTGGTAGGCAAGTCCGTATTCGCCCGCCGCGATAAAGCCGGTATCGAACGGAACAATCGCTTGGACGGTACCGATGACGACGTCTTTGCCACCCCAGAGCTGCGTGGTGCGACCGTCCCGCATTGTAACGATGTAGGGGCGGGGACTGTAGTTGACCAGCGCTGCGCCGAGCATCCGTAGTACGCGTCCTCGCTGCTGCGGACCGAGCGAGTCTGGTGCCTTCACAAAGCGATCCTCTTGGACCGAGAAAAGCCCGTGCTTCTGGACCCAAAACCTGCCCTGCCGATCAACTGCGCACGATTGCGGCGTGAACTCGTTGTTCTGGCGGATCAGCCGGGGAGGGGCTTTTGGTGAAATAAGGTAGGTGTGGTCGACGTCTGCGACGAGCAACCGGCCATCTTCGGCTCCGCAGAGCATGTAGATCTGCCTGCCTGCCAGGAGAATGCGCGAGGGGGCAGCGCCGAGCCGGTTTAGGCGATAGATGCCGTCTCGAGCTCCGACGTAGATGTCACCCGCTCGCCCGGCCCTGACGAAGCCGGTCGTCAAATCGAGATCCGGAGACAGGATCGCAGGTCCCCCACGTGTCAACCGCTCCAGGCCGGTAACGCGGCCGGTCCAGATGTTGCCTTCACGGTCCTGGAATATCGACAGCGTTCGCGCCAGTCCTGAACCGGACGGGGTGGCGAGCGACTGGGTGGGCATGGGAGCCAGCGGCGACGTGATGGCGCCCGGATTGTAGCGTAGAGCTGGGCCGTCATCGCCACCGATCCATACTTCGCCAGATTGCAGCACGGTTGACGGCCGGGGTTGGTTGTCGAAGCGAAACGGAGGTAGTTTGGTGCCGGTGCTTGGCGTCAGGACGCTCCGGATCGAAGTTTCGTCAGCGATCCAGATCCTGCCGGCGGCATCCTCCAGTAGATTTGCGCCAAGGCCGACCCTGGTCGGGAGCACTTCAAACCGAACCCCGCCGCGACGGAGGCGGAGGATCGAGGGATGCATTGCGAGATAGGTGTCACCGTTGCGCACGGGCAAAACTGACTGGCCGGGTTGACTTGGTAGCGTTGTGCCCGAATGGAACCAGCGCCATCGCCGCTGGCGAAGCTGGCCCAACCACGCCATGTCCGGGCCTTGAAGCAGAGCCCAGACGCTCCCATCGGGGCTTGTCGTCAATTGAGCGGCATATCCCACGACCTGAGCCGGCAATCGCAAATCAACGAGCCGCCCCCCGCGATAGACGGCTATTCCCCCCTTCTGGTAGCCGACCAGAAGCTGTCCATCCTGGGTTGCGAGCAGGGCGTTGACTTGCCTGGACCTACTGGGCCGCCGGTCGTCAGTTTCTATTCGCTCGAACGTAACGCCATCGAAGCGGTAAAGGCCGTTCGACGTGCCCAGCCACAGGAAGCCATCAAGGGTCTGAGCAATGGCGCGAATGCCGGCTGGCGCGCCGTCGGCAAACGACCATCGCGTAAGTCGGTAGGCAGGGGCAGGAGCAGTGCCAGTCGGTTTAGCGCCTGCGCTGAAAATCATTATGTTGGCGAAGAGAGCCACCGCGGCAAAGATGCGGCGAGCATCCGCCCGACCAGACCGGTACGCCAATATCACTTACCCCTTACGTCGGCATCCCAGCGTTGGGGCCATGATCAAAACTGCCTCTGATCCCGGCTCATAGCAGGGACTACCGCGATCATACCCTAGCAGTGCGATGCGATCGATGCCGAGCGCGTCGAGCAGTTCGGCGAGGTCGCGCGCCATGGTGCGCTTGTCGGTCTCACCATAGCCGCGCAGGTCCGGCGCGATGATACGATGGAACTCGCCGAGCACCGGGATCTGGCGGCGCCAGGCGAAATTGTCTCGGGGAAGCCGTGGAGCAGCACCACCGGCCGGCATCGATATAGTTCTGGCGGATGTCGTTGGCACGGAGGATATGGCTGGCGGAGGCGATCATCGAGCGAAATCCTTGGGAACGCGGCGCCGCACCATGGCGGCCTCGCGGCCGGCCGGATTGGCGCTCCGTCTGGTCTTTTGTCGGTTCCGGACATCTGGCGACGGAGGTTCCGCCGCGCTTCGCCCGCGGCAAACACCGCCAAAAAGGCGGCGGAATCGACAAGCGCGCGGAGCGCCACCTGGGCTAGCTGTGCTTGCTTTGCCAATGGAGATCGCGCCGATGACCGCTGCCAGCCTCATTACCCCGCAGGATTGTGCGGTCCTGATCGTCGACGCACAGGCGGGCCTTGCCTTTGCCACCGGGTCGGGGGACCGCCAGAGCGTGCGCAGCAACCTCGTCGCGCTCGCGAAGACTGCCAAGGCGTTCGACGTGCCGGTGATCGTCAGCACCTCCGCCTCGAAGGTCTATAGCGGGCCGCTGATGCCGCCGCTCCGCGCGGTGCTGCCTGAGGTCACCCCGATCGAGCGGCGCAACATGAACCTGTGGGAGGACGAAGCGGCCAAAGCCGCCGTGGTGGCGACCGGCCGCCGCACGCTGGTCGTGGCCGGGCTGCTCACCGAAGCCTGTGTCAGTTTTCCCGTCCTCTCGGCGCTTGCCGAAGGCTATGCGGTGCGCGTCGTAACTGATGCGTGCGGCGGCCTCACACCTGCCAGCCATGAGGCGGCGCTGCAGCGCCTGACGCAGGCCGGCGCGGTGCCGACCTCCTGGCTCCAAATCCTGCTCGAGCTGCAGCGCGACTGGACCCGGCACGACACCTATGAGGCGGCGCGCGGCATCGTCGTCGACCATGGCGGCGGCTATGGCATCGGCCTCGATTATGCCCGTGACATGATCCACCCATGACGCAGCGCCAGATTGTTGGAACACTGCATGGCGTCGCCATCGAAGTCGCTGCGTGGGATGGCAGCGCGGCGCAGGTCGACCTGTCCTGCGCCTGTATGTTCGAGGCCGAACTCGGCGGTGGCCCGCCGACCGGGGGGCTCGCCCATCTGGATCATGCCCTTAGCGGGACGCTGCTGTGGCTGCGGGGCGAGGGCATCTTTCACGCCAATGTCGGTGAAACGCTCTATATCGACCAGCCGCCCGCAACGGTAGCCGCACGCGCGCTGCTGATCTTAGGCATGGGCTCGCCGATCGGCTGGTCCGCGTCGGCGCTATCATCTGCCGTGCGGCTGGCGGTCTCGACTGCCCTGGCGCTGGGCGCCAGCTCGGGCGCGCTGGCGCCGAGCATGCTGGATAGCGGCCTGGAGCCCGACCAGACGAGCGGCGCGCCAAAGGCCATGGTGGCGGGATTGGCGGCGGCCCTCGATGCGCAAGCGCGGCTGCAGGCAATCGGGCTCGTCCAGCGCACTTCGCTCTCTAGCTGGTCCTTCGACGTGGGGGCACCGCGCTTCTCCCACGCCGTTGCCGCATTCAGCGCGGCTGTTGCCGATCATTGATGTTCAGGAGCACTGTATGCAACACACGCCACCGCCGCCCATTGTCACTTCCGAGGTCCGCATTGTCGATGCAGCTGGTGCGCCTCGCATCCTGATGTCTGCGGCAAAGGGAACGCCGTCGATCGTGCTGACCGGCCGCGATGCCAAGCCGGCTGTGACGGTGCAGCTCGACGAGCAGGACCGTCCTTCCGTTAAACTTGCCAACCCCGTGGCGGGCGGACCGACTGCCGCGATCGAAATTGACGACAAGGGCGCGCATGTGAAGTTCGATCGGGCGGGCGGCGCCTCGTCCTATCTGTTCCTCAACAATGCCGGCGTCTCAGGCATGGTGCTGGTCGCCAGCCAAGGCGTGCGGCGCGTGAGCGTGCTTGTCGCCGCTGACGGCAAGGTGACGATTGATGGTCTGAACGGGAAAGCTACCACCGCGCCCTGATCTTCCTGCTTCGGTCAGACAGCACTGAAGAGCGGGCAGTCGCTATTCTCGCTGATCTTGCTTAAAGCAAATTGTAGTGCCGGCTAAAGGCGAATCAGCCGGGACCAGGCTATCGTTGATAGGGCGTCAGCTCGGAACGCTGCTGATCGCATCTAGTGCGATGAAGCCCTTGATCTTGTAGAATGAAACGCGGATTTTCCGGAAGAACCGCCAGCATGATGTCAGCGGATGTAGGCTGAAGGCAAAGATATGTTCGCATCGAGGATCTTTTTAATAGGTCAATTGTGTCTGTGCGCCCTAGATTTCTGACGAGTAGGATTCGCTATGTTCATCGCAAGGCTAGTCATGATCATGTCGGCGGGTTGCAGCACTCTTCCATTGTTGCAAGGATGCTTTCCGGGACGCCAGCGGCGTGCTGAACCAGCCCTCGCTCCCTGGGCGGTAGGCTGTGTTGATCTGTTGGATCCGTAACGGCCTGCCGATTGGCTCACGGGGGCGTCCGCGCGACGCTGAAGCGTCTGCTTTGCCCGAAAGCCGTCCTTCAAGTGGAGTCCGGGAACGACGGCTCTGTCCCAAATGCCGGCGTTAGGGAATCACCGAAAATCGCGCGGCTTCACCTTAATTCCCTCTGTCAGCTGCCCCGGAATGATGCCGGAGCCAAGTCTCAAGTCAGGAATGAAAATGTCACGTGGTTGCCGCCCCAATGGAGCGCGGGCAGGGTCGCGGGGGTCCGGGCCTACGGGGCTTTTGACGATATCGGCCCGACTTGTGCGGTAGATATCGGCGACGTCTGCTCGATTGCCGACGGTCGCGAGCGAGGGCGAAAGATCGTCCAGTCGCTGGGCGATCACGTGGATCACATTTCCTTCGCGCTGCACTTGGCCGCGTACGCCCATCATCGAGGCGCCGAGCACGATGCGGCGATGTTTCTCGAAGACGTTGGTCCACACGACCAGATTGGCGACGTTGGTCTCATCTTCCAGGGTGATGAACATGACCCCTTTCGCCGAACCGGGCTTCTGACGGACCAGCACAATCCCCGCCAGATTGATCCAGCGACCGTCCCTCACGGTCTGTAATTCCTCGCAGGTGATCATCTTTCGGGCGCGCAGCTCGTCGCGGAGGAAGGCGAGGGGATGCGCGCGCAGCGAGAGACCGGACGCCCGGTAATCTTCGACCACTTCCGCACCTTCGCCCATCGGCGCGAGAATGACGGTCGGCTCGATCGCTTCCGCCCGCAGCTTGCCTTCCCGTTCGTCGGCCGCGGCGAACAGCGGCAGCGCTGCATTGCCCAGGCCCTTCACGCTCCACAGCCCCTCTCGTCTGTTGCTGCCTAGCGATCCGAAACCGTCGGCTTCACCAATCCGGTCGAGCGCGCCGCGGCCGACACCAGCGCGGCGCTGTATCTCCTCGATACTCTCGTAAGGCGTGTTCGCGCGCGCGGTGACGATTGACGCGGCGTCGCCGTTCGCCAGGTCGCGTACCATACGGAGTCCGAGCCTGACGGCGAGATAGCGACCGCCCGCAGGCTCGAGCGTGCAGTCCCATCGGCTGTGATTCACATCGATCGGACGAATCTCGACGCCGTGCTGGCGTGCGTCGCGTACAATCTGCGCTGGCGCGTAGAAGCCCATGGGCTGCGCATTCAACAACGCTGCGCAAAAGACGTCCGGATGGTGGCATTTCATCCAGCTGCTCGCATAGGCGATCAGCGCGAAGCTCGCGGCATGGCTTTCGGGGAAGCCGTAGGAGCCAAAGCCTTCGATCTGTTTGAACGTCCGCTCGGCAAATTCCTGATCATATCCCCGGCTCACCATCCCATCGATCAACTTGTCGCGAAAATGGGAAACGCCACCGGTGAGCTTAAAGGTCGCCATCGCGCGGCGGAGCAAATCGGCTTCGCTCGCCGTGAAGCCAGCGCACTCGATCGCCACGCGCATCGCCTGCTCCTGAAACAGGGGCACTCCCAAGGTCTTCTCCAGCACGCGTCGAAGCTCTTCGGTCGGGTAGGTGACCTCCTCCTCCCCGTTGCGCCGCCGCCGGTAGGGGTGGACCATATCTCCTTGAATCGGACCCGGTCGAACGATCGCCACCTGAATGACCAGGTCGTAAAAGGTGCGCGGCGCCATCAGGGGGATGGAGGCCATCTGCGCGCGGCTTTCGATCTGAAACACGCCCAAGGTGTCGGCTTTTCGGATCATCGCGTAGGTCGCCGGATCCTCGGCCGGTATGGTGGCAAGGTCGAGCTTCAGTCCCTTGTCGTTCTCCAAGAACTCAAACGCCCGCCGCATGCACGACAACATGCCGAGAGCCAGAACGTCGACCTTCATAAACCCCAACAGGTCGATATCGTCCTTATCCCACTCGATCACCTGTCGGTCTTCCATGGCCGCTGGCTCGATCGGAACAAGTTCATCGAGCCGATCGCGCGTCAGAACGAATCCGCCGGGATGCTGCGAGAGATGGCGGGGGGTGTTGATGAGCTGCCGCGCCAGTTCGAGCGTCAGCGCGAGCCGCCGATCGCTGAGATCCATATTGAGCTCCTCAGCGTGCTTCTCCTCGACGCCCTCGCGGCTCCAGCTCCAGACCGCACTCGACAAGCCGGCCGTCATATCCTCGCTAAGACCCAGCGCCTTGCCGACATCGCGAACCGCTCCGCGCGCGCGATAGCGTGTGACGACCGCAGTCAGCGCGGACCGGGTCCGACCGTAGGTCTCGTAAATCCACTGGATCACTTCCTCTCGTCGTTCATGCTCGAAATCGACGTCGATATCGGGTGGCTCGCGCCGTTCGGCCGAGACGAAGCGCTCAAACAGGAGCTCAGACCGAACTGGATCGATCGACGTGATGCCGAGCACGTAGCAAACGGCGCTGTTCGCAGCGGAGCCTCGTCCCTGGCAGATGATCTCGCGGCGCCGCGCCTCCGCGACGATCGAGTGGACCGTCAGAAAATAAGGCGCATATTCAAGATCAGCGATCAGCTTCAGTTCGTGCTCGAGCTGGGTGTGAACCTTACCCTCGATCCCTTCGGGATAGCGCTCCGGCGCCTTCGCCCAAGTTAGCCGCTCCAGCTCTTCCTGTGGTGTTCGGCCAGGAACGCTGATTTCGTCGGGATATTGGTAGCGCAGCTCCTCAAGGCTGAACGTGCAACGCTTCGCTACTTCCAGCGTGCGAAAGACCGGCGTGGCGTCTTTAAGGTAACGGCGGAACAGTCGCTCCATTTCCTCGCCGGCCTTCAGGTATCGGTCTGCAAATCGCTCGCGCCGGTCACCAAGCTCGTCGATGGTGCATCGCTCCCGGACGCAGGTCACGACATCCTGCAGCATCCGTCGATCAGGCGAATGGTAGAGCACGTCATTCGTGGCGACCGTCGGCACACGGGCTGCTGCTGCTATGTTCGCAAGATCGCGCAGCCGGATCGCATCCTTCGGCCTGCGGCGAATGGATAGCGCCAGATACAGGCGATCCTGGAAGATCCTCTTTGCACGCGCGAGTGCCCCTTCCGCCACTGTATCCGCGCGATCCGGAGCGAGGATCGCAATGAGACCCTCATGCCATTGCTCGACGTCGGGCCAGTCGAGGTGGCAGGCTCCCTTGCCGGCGCGCTCCTTGCCTACGCTTAGCAAGCGACACATCCGACCATAGGCAGCGCGATCGGTCGGGTAGAGGAGAAGGGCGGTGCCATCCACGAGATCGATCCGGCTGCCGATGATCGATCGCACGCCTGTCGTTTTCTCGGCGTCCCAGGCCCGCACGATGCCTGCCACGGAGCTGCGATCGACGATACCGAGCGCGGGCAGTCGCAGCAGAACCGCTGCGGCGAACAGCTCTTCAGGCGATGACGCGCCGCGCAGGAAGCTAAAATGCGTCGTAACCTGCAGCTCGACATAGCGAGCATCGCTCGTCATGCGAACGCGCCATGGATGAACCAGCGCATGTTGCCTGTGGCCTGGCTGGTCCCGTCGCCTAAGCGAAACAGCCAGTAGCGCCCACCCGTCTGGGTCTCGACCTGATAATAGTCGCGGACGGTCAGGGCCTTTTCGGCTTCGATTCCACTCTCACGCCACCATTCGCCATGGAGGCGCTCCGGGCCATCTCCTTGGGTCACACGGTACCGTTTGCGCCGCCATATGAACATGCGCGGTGCATCGTCCGGGAGCAGCGCAATCACTTCGATCGGCTCTGGTCGATCCAGCATGCGGGCGGGGCGGGGCAGGTCGTCGTCCCATCCCGCATCGGTGATCTTGCTGAGTGCCGGCCGTATGGTCGTGGAGCGTTCGGGCATCGCGCTCGCCTGCGGACTGACCCGATGAAGGCTGCGCTGGCCGAACCGATTGGCGAGTGCATCGACCAGAGCGGCGAGATCTGGGCCCCGCCGTCCTAGGCTCTCGAGCCCTTCGCCCTGTGCTGAACCCAGAGCTTCGGCGAGCGGGGTGACCAGCGTCATGGTTTCGATGCCTTCGCCCGGTTCGATCGTCTCAATTTTGGCGCAGAGCAGCTTGGCGAGATGACGCGCGTCACGAGACGCGGCCGCCGTTCCGACCCGGATCGCCTGATTGTGTCCGTCGATCCTATGGAAATAGCAATCGAGCCGGCGTGCGCCTTTTCCGATATGGCTGAGCTGGTCGACGATATCTGCGACGAGGTCGCCGATCACCAGGCTGAAGGCTTCGGGTGTCGCGATAGGCTCCATGAACCCCCGGCGCGCCTTCGGGAGGTGTTCGGGAAAGATGGGATCGATCGGCTCGGGAAGCGTCCCCAATGCTTGATCGAGACGCCGATGCAGCTCACGGCCAAACCGCTTGGCTAGGGGCGGTCGCGGCGCGCCGATGAGCTGTTCGATACGTTCGAACCCCAATTTCCGCAGGGCCTCGACATCGCTTCTCGGGAGACGGAGCGCGGCAATCGGCAGAATCGCGATCGCCTTGCGATGATCGCCTGGCTCGATCGTCACGGGCCGACCAGCAGGGACGTGACGCGCAACGGCGTGGGCGCAGCCCGCCGTGTCGGCGACCGCGATCTGCACCGAAAGCCCGGACGCTGTGACACGACGATGAAGATCCTTGAGGAGGGCCTTCTCGGTCCCGAACAGCGACGCGCAACCGGTGATGTCGAGCCAGAGCCCATCCGGTGCATCGGGCGAAACGAATGGTGAGTACCGGCGACCTGCCCATAGCGCGAGACGGCGCAGGCCTTCGAGATCCGCGTCCGGCTCCGCGTCGACCACCTGAAGTTCGGGCGCGAGTGCGCGTGCCTTCGTGACCGTCATTCCTTGCTTGATGCCGAGAGCGCGAGCGCCGGCATCGATCGCCGCGATGACGCGGCGACCATGATCCGGGATGGCCGTTACCAGCGGTCCATCGCCGGCGATTGGATCGCGCCGTTCAGGCGACGAATTTGCGATCTTCCGCCGCAGCCGGTCGGTCGACCAGTGCGGCAGGAAGAGCGATACGACCCGTCGCATCGCACGCCTCCACTATCCAGGAGTGCGGATTACCGCCGCGCACGCGTTCCAGTTCGACGCGCCAACGCGAGCGGCCGAGACTGGGAATGCCGAGGTCTTCGCTCGGCGCTGCAAATATCCGCCACCGCGTCACAGCCGCTGTACCTTCAGCGACCTGCTCCAGCTTCGAGGCTCGACGAAACACGAAGGCCGCCACGCCCGAGCTCTCAGCGGCGAGCTGAAGCCGTTTCGACGCCGTCGTCGAGTATTTCGCGACTTCTCCGACGACCCCCGCAATGCCGGGGTGCCGCAGGCATTCCTCCATGGCCAGAAGCACGTTGGCGTCGCTTCCTGCCTCGACATGGATCACCCGGTCGGGGTGCAGCCCGGCCAGGTGAAGGGCAGGGGCGAATAGGTCGCGCCAGCGCAAGCACCAGAGAACCGGTCCATCGATCCGTGCAAGGATGCCTGCCAGAAAGACGGTCGCGCACGCATCATCCGCAAGATCGGGACTGCCGGCGATCTCGTGCAGAGCGCCCGTGGCGATGCCCGCTCCAGGCAAAAGCTGATCTAAGTCATCGACCCCGAACGGAATGGCCGCATGCCGAACGCCCACGCCCTCGATTTGCGCGATGCGCGCTCGCAGATCTTCGAGGACATTGGATTGGCGCATGGCATTCAAGAGACTCGGGGCACGCTGATTCGTTCCCTTTATGTTCTAGGCGCGCTGCCTCCGAGTCAAGGCGCGTCTCCAATCCTCTGTGGCGGGCGGCGCATCGTCGAAAAAGATACTGGCTCATGCACGTACGGGATTCACATCCGCTGCGAGGCAGCGTAGATTCTCCGTATGTTCCACCAAGCCGATCTTTTTGAGCACGCGACAAGCCGCAAGAACATGGACACGCCGGCACTTTTGGCCGCTGTCGCGGGTGCATCGTCACGTCCGAAATTTGCCTTCATGCTCCTCCAGCTTCTCGCTGAGGTCGCGGACGAGCAGGGCAGCGCCGGCCCCTATGTGATGACGGGTAACAGCGTCGTCCCTGTGCGGGACTGGCTCTGCGACGCGCTTGTTCCCATGGGGCAGCGGGATTCGCGCCGGCGATCGACGGTCGAGGCGGTACGAGCCGAACTTGAACAGGCAAAGCAGCTGCCGGCCGATCGCGCCCAGGCTGAGGATGTGATCGACAGCAAGGTCCGCGAACGTGTGCGCAGTTCCGGCCGCTGCAATGTTAGCCGGACGGTCTCGGATCTTGTGCGCGGGGGTCTGCTTCGTCGCCACTATCAGGGCTATCGGGTCGATCACGAGAACCGCGGTGCCCAGCGCGAAGCGGTTTATACCATCGTGCCCGAAGCGCTCACCGTCCTCCGCCGGCGGGCTCAGCCGGGCCCGGGTTCCCGTTCCTCGTCAGCGAGGCGCTGAACGCGATCGGGCATCTGTAGCAGCTTCTCGGCCGCAGCCAGGACCGCTTCGGGTTCACTCGGAAAGGCCTCTGCCGAGCTTATCGACACCCCATTCGAGAAGGTGATGGTTGCCTGAAATCCGTTGCCCTTGGGCGTTGCGGTCAATCGTATTTCCACGCCGCGCCTCCGAGAGGTAAGGTTTGTCCTGGACCTGAACCGTACCACGAAAGGGCGCTGAACAGGATGACGACCGCAACATCGTCGACGAATGCACGTACGAACGGTCGCGCTGGGCGCAACGGGGTCACGGGTCAGTTGATCCTGAAGCCAGCCGCCAAACGCGGCGGTCGGATTTCGATAGCCCAAGCCCGATCTGCTGCGAACGCCGTCGAGCGCGAGAGGAATAGGCTGGGTCAATCGCTGCAGCCTGAGCCCTCGAGCAGCTCCGCTCCTTGACCTTCGTCGAGTTCGCTTTCGTGAATGGACGTGAAGTTTCCGGGATTGAGAAGTACCTTTATCCCGAGCTTCTCCGCCATGGCGGAACCGTACTCTTCAAGGTCTTCGACAAGTGGCGAGACGTCCGCAGGCTCGATCCTGTTCGAGCGGTAGGTCCAGACCGCATCGTCCGTGCGCTCGAACGTTGCCTTTAGGCTGTAGGAGATCCCGACCCCGGCAAAGCTGCAGCTTTGGAAAAAGAGCGCCTGCAACGGATTTTGCTCGAAGACAACATCAGCATCCTGAAATTCGAGCCGGCCTGTTGTGTTCGGGTTGAGCAGAACGTCAACGACACCACGGGCATCATCGGCGTCCCAGATCGCGTCCAGCGGCACCTTGTCTGTGGAACGCTGACCCGTCATCGCCATCAGCTCATTCCAGCCCTCGAGGAAATTCGCGAGCATCGGCAGGTCTTCGATGTGAGGCCCATCGATGGGTGCGGGCAGATTGAACGTCATATCAGGGATGCGCGCGTTGCCGCTGAAGCGGATCTTGCCATCCCCGCTTGCCAGGTTGGCCAATCCCCGCGCCAACACGGCCCAATCGGCGATGGTGCGTTCAGTTTGATCGAAGATGCCGGTCGTTTCGAGCTTCAGGCCTTCCATGGAAAATCGCATAGTGAAATCGGCGTGTCGGATCAGGAGTGTCGGGCTGTCGAAGTCCGGAATCGGCGGTCCGATAAACATCTCCGCCTCGAACAGCGCAGCTTTCATCGTGAAGCGGCCCAGCATGGCCACGGTGCAGGCACCGAGCGTCGGAGGAGTAACGGTAAACTCTTCGATGTCGTCGAAATAGCTTCCGCGGTATGGGATCAGGATATTGAAACGTCGGTCCCAGGCATCGACTTTGTCAGGCTTGAGCGGTCGAAGGCCAAGCAGCATATCATTCAGGTGCTCGGGTCCCTCGACCCAGACGCGCAGGTTCGCAACGTAGTGACCATCTTCATAGCCAAGCGTTTCGAGTTGCCACTGCTTCCCCTGCACGTAAGCCGCGCTGTCTTCGCCGCAGGCGGTCTCAAGAGCAATTCGTAGGTCGGCGGCCGCAGGTCCAAAATGTACGCCGGCACGTTCATAGTCGTAGCTCACTTCAACGTGATTGATGTCGAGCCTCCCGCGCGCTTGTGCCTCCCGCAGGCGCCTCAAGACATACGCGAGTTCGTCGCCGATGAGATGGACGAGCGTTCCGCCGATAAGCGTGCCGTCTTTGCGCATCCGAAACACGATAATCAAAGCCGGCCGGGGATCCTTGGCGAGTCGATCGATCGCCGAAAGCTTGAGCTTCACCCGATGGTTGCCGCGGCCGGCGGTGCTCTTCAATTGTACAACGCAAGCGTCCGGCCGCCGCTGATCAAGCGTCTTGTTCTCGCCGAGCGCGGCCATTGGAAACTCGACGACATAATCCCAGCCAGTGGCGTCGACCAAAAAGCTCTTGTTGGGGAAGAGGCCGGCTAACTCGCATAATGTTTCGAACGTTCGTTCACCAGCGCGACCGAGGCGTTCTGGCTCAAGGGCGTTCGGCATACTTGTCCTTGATAAATCGCTTCCCATGGTCGCACTCATTCTCGTGACGCACTATCCCTTCAAGGCGTGAACCGCGTCGGGAAGGAGGAGGCCCTCCATACCAAGCAGAGCAAGACGAGAATAGTTGATGAGCGTTTGTGTCCTGAGTGGCGATCTCCGCTCGTCTGATCTTCAGGCGGCTTTTGCCGCCCTCAAACCGTTACTCTCGGACGCTCTGCCGAGCGCGCCGAAACAGTTTTACGCGCTCGATGACCTGCAGACAGCGTTTCGCGCACTTGAACGGCCGCTTTCGGCGGCGAAGGAGCAAGGGGGCCTCATGAACCCCTGGGCGCTCGCAAGCCTCGGCCATGACGAGGTTCGGAACGCCACCGCGCTTGCCGGCCTTTGGATGCCCGACTTCGGTGGGGCGACGTCCCTTCGGTTCGCAGCCGCCTTTCTCGCAACCGCGATCCCGACCGTAGATTGGTTCATGGAACTTGCGGCGGGATACCGGGTCGCGACGGAGGTCTGCCCTTTGGGTGACAGGGCCGATCGCGTCGATCTCATCATCGAGACGACACACCATCTCATCGGCATCGAGGTGAAAATCAGAGCCGGCTTGGGCCCTGATCAATTGCAGCGATACTCTCTCGCGATCGCGCGGCGGGCAGCCCTGCAGAACCTGACGCCGACGGTGATTTTCCTCGCACTGCGCCCTGCCAATGTCCCGGCGATCGCATCGACCTCGTGGATCAACGTTGCCCGAGCTGCCCGTTCCGCCGCCGGGCGGAAAGCCACCGAGCGCACCTTTGTCCAGCATCTCGTCGCGACTTTCGGCGAACATGTCCAAGCGTTCTAAGGAGAACCAGCCGTGCCCGACCCTTTGGTAGGAAACGTGATCGTCCGCCATATCGACGAGTTGGAGGCCGCACTACGCTTCGCTCACAACACGATGCAGCCTATGCTCGCAAAGGCGATCGCTGCGGTTATTGAAGACAAGCGTCGCGATCTCGCCTGGGCTGGGGAGGAGCCAGCCAACCTCGACGAGACCATCTGGCTTGCCCCGGAAGAGTGGCGCATCCCCGGCAAACCTGACGATGACGACTTCTATCTGTCCTTCTCGCTCGATACGACGCCTTGCATCGATGGTCATGAGCCGGAGACATGGGTTGGCACGCTCTGCGGGTTCGCGGGCGCTACGGTTCGGTTCTCAGCCAGCACCGACGGTGTCGGTCAGCGCGAGTGGAAAGCGCTCCTTCGATCCCAGGGGGCACTCCTCGACGAGCTCGTCGACAGGGGTTTTCTTTGCGATCCAAGAACTGGTGACATAGCCCTCACGATCCCGATCGATCGTGCCTTGCTGGCCTTGGGGTTCGAGGAGGAGACATTGGAGGCGGCTCTGGCGCCGCTGGCTGCTGGCATTGACCGTATCGTCGCTTCCCGCTCTGTCTTCGATAGGCTCGTGCAGGTGATCAAAGGGAAGATGCCTTCGTGAAGCTGACGAACAGAAGGCGGAGGAATTCAGCAGTCAGGACCGCAAAGCGGCTGTCCGCCGGCAAAGGAGCATGAGCAACGATGGCGAGGCGCGGAAGAGAGCAACATCCTTGGACTAACCAGCCGGGCAGGCTGGTCATCCATGACGATCCTTACGACATCTACGCGAAGCTCAACTGGGAGGCGAATGAGTTTGAGCTCAAGCGCACCAATCCCGAAAAGCCGATTGACGTCGATGGTATGGTCTACCTTCTGCAAAACGCATGCATCTCGGCGGCATCGCTGGTCGAATGGCTCGAGAAAGCTGCCCACGCTGAGGCACGGAGTCAGGGTAAGCAGATCGACAAAACGCTGCTCGAGAAAGAGGTATTGTCCTGGCTACCGGACCTTGCGCTCGCGAGGGCGATCGCCAATACATTCAAGCATGCAACCTACCGAGACGAGGGATGGGGCAATGCTGAGGTCAGGCTGGAAGCCCTGTTCACGGCTGAGCAGCACACAAGACTGAGGGCCGCGGAAGGCACCGACGGCTTTGCCGGCCTCTACGAGGAAGAGGCGGCTGAAGCTGATTTTGCGCTGACGTTCGTGCGTGACAATGACGAGCACCAGCTTGCGGCCGAAGACTTCGTACTCGGTCTCGCGCATGGCGGGCTTCGGCTTCTCGACCACAGCTTCCAGGATTTTGATCGGTTTTTCGCCGAGGGAGCGTAAGCGCAGACGCCGTTGATCGCATGCGGCCTCGTCAGCGAAGGCAATTTTTGGTGGCTTATGCGCGCTGTTTTTCGCAGAAGATTCCCATGGAAGAAGTCGCCAACGAACAATCGCCGCTAGCGTCACTAGAGGGCATCAAGGGATGCCTGATCGGTATGATCAAGGCCGCTGCCACCCCAGCGGCGCCGAAGGTGCACCTTACCTATTTAGGCGGTGAATTTGCCAAGCTGGCAGGAGGCTCGTTCGAGCAGCATTTGAACGATCTTGCGTCCGACGGATCCATTTCGATGCCAGTGTCCAAGCGCAAGATGGTGCCCTTCATCAAGACCTATTGCCACGACCAGGTTGGTGTCGATCGTCTGGACACCGGCGCCTAGACGTGCGATTTCAGATGGTCGCGGGCGGCGATCTGCTGACGCCCGAGATCGTGTCAGTGCCTTGGCAACGACTAATCTTGTATCCGGCCGGATGGTACACCCGGAACATAACCGTCGCGCCGTCTCTTTCTCTGCCGACCGGACTACGGCCTTTTACTGCGCTGAGAGTTGAGCGGACCGAAGCCGCGACAATTCACTTCGAGACGACGACTTTGGAGACGCTTCTCGATGCGCCGGTGCTGGCGGGTCGTTACGCGGCGCAGGTGCCGCTCACCGCTGCAGTTCATGGTGCAGTGTCGCTCGATCTTGTCGCCTTGCGAGAGGAAGATTTGAATGTCCCGTCAGCGCGTCTTAGGGAGCTGCGGAACCTGATCAAACAGATACGCTCGGTCTTTGGCAGCCCACCCTTTTTGCGATATGAGATTCTAACGCGTTTAAGCGACGATGGCTCATCGGGCGGCACCGAACACCGATCATCCAGCGAAATTGGATTAGCATCTTCGCACTTCAAGGATTGGCCGGGTCAGATCCTGTTCCGCGACCTGATCGCACATGAGATCGTCCACGCTTGGAACGGCTTTTATCGTACACCTGCAGACCTGTGGGCGCCCACGCCTAACGTTCCAGTCTCAGGTAGCCTGTTGTGGATGTACGAGGGTCAGACAGAATTTTGGGGGCGTGTATTAGCCACGCGCGCCGGACAGTTCACGCAGGCTGAGTTGCGCGACCGGCTGGCGATCGAAGCGGCAGAAACCGCGGCGCGGCCGGGCCGCGCATGGCGATCGCTGTCCGACGACGTCAATTACCCTGCCTTTATGCTCCGACAGTCCGTCCCATGGCGCGATTGGCAGAGACGAAGGGACTATTACTCGGAAGGCGTGATGCTGTGGCTCGCTGTCGATGCCAAATTGCGAGAGCTCAGCGAAGGGCGTCAAAACATTGACAATTTCGCCAGGCTTTTCTTCGCTGGGGCTACTCTAGATGCGCCGACCCGCACTTACACCTTTGAGGATATTTGCCGCACATTGAATGAGCTAGCTCCTGCAGATTGGAAAACGTTTCTGCGTGGTTGGATCGACGCGCATGATGAGCTCGACACGACTGTTGGCCTTACGCAACATGGCTGGCAGCTGACCTTTACGGATATCCCCACATCAGCCTTTCGCGCCAGTGAGGACGAATCTGGGGTTGCCGATTTGACCTACTCGCTCGGGCTCACGGTCCGGGACAGCGGCTCGGTGACAACGGTTGCATGGGGCGGACCAGCTTTCCGTGCCGGCCTCCGGCCAGGTGTGCGAGTTCTGGCCGTAAACGCCGCGCCGTTCACGCGTGAAGTTTTGCTTGCCGCAGTCCGAAGCTCAGGGGGCCGCCCCATTATGTTGACGATAGACCGAGACAACCGCAACGTTGACGTGTCAATTAACTACACGGGTACATTGAGATATCCGCGCCTGGAACGCGTCGATGGCCGCGCTGACACACTCTCCGCACTACTCGCTCCCCGGTGACAATAATGACTCGATTAGTATAAGTTGCGCCCAGGCTCCGATGACATTCAGAAAAGGGGCCTAGTTGTCCGTTGCCCCGGTGAGCCGGACAAGATTCAATCCGCTGTTAGTCTGTGGCTGGTCTAGGAACGTTTCCTACCTGCTTGTCGCGCTCCCGCGCTCGACCTCCCATGGCACTTCACCCTCGGTTGAATGGTTGAGCGCCATCGTCGGTTAAGGTGCGAGATTAATAGCTCCGAGGGATCACGGCGCGCGCCTCCCTAATAGCCCCATCACCATCATAATTCGATTTGCACCGCGACCCGCTAGCAGTAAGAGCGGTGCGTCGGAAAAGGCAGACTTGGTTTGGTAAGCCCAAGTCCTCTCGGTGACGGGAGCTCTGGTCTTTGGCTTCGTGCACGAGAACCCCCGCGACGAACGAAAGGACGCTTCTGCGTCCCCCGTTCGTCCGTGTGGGTCTCAGGTTCGAGAAACGCTCCGGTCGAACGTCGACACCGGAGCCGAACCATGAACGTGCCTACCCCCCCATATTACGATGTCCTGATTGCTGGCGCTGGCCCTGTGGGTCTCTTCCTGGCTTGCGAGCTGCAGTTGGCCGGCTGCTCGGTGCTGGTGATTGAACAAACGAGTGAACTGTCCACACCGCTGAAGCGCGCGCCCTTCGGGCTGCGCGGTCTGTCCGTGCCAACCGTCGACAGCTTCGACAGGCGAAGCCTGTTGGCGCCCCTGAAAGGGCGAATCCCCGACCGGGAAATCGCGGCTGCAACGCCTTGGACGAAGGAGGATCGCAGGCCTGGCGGGCATTTCGCCGGCATCGACTTCTACCTCGACCAGATCGACCAGACCCGGTGGCCCTTTCGGCTATCACATTCGGCCAATCCCATGCCTGCCGACCTCGAGAGTATCGGCGCTGTCCTGACGGACCGCGCGGAGGAGTTGGGGGTTGCAATACGATATGGCATGCGAGTCTCGGACGTAAGCGCGACGGATCGCGATGTGACCGTCCGCGCCGGTGAGGAGACATTCCGGGGAGGCTGGCTAGTCGGTTGCGACGGCGGCCGCAGTGTCGTGCGCAAGACGGCGGGCTTCGGCTTCACCGGCACCGACCCCGAATTCACCGGCTACTTTGCCCAGGTCGAGTTTGCCGACCCGTCCATGCTCGACCCAGGTCACCATGATACGCCGGGTGGCACCTATATCTTCGACCTGCCGGACATGATCCGAATGGTTGAGTTCGACGGCGGGGCGCATCACCGCGGCGAGCCAATTACTCGCGATCATCTGCAGGCGGTACTGCGTCGCATCTCCGGCGCGAACATCGAGTTGACGGCGATCGCCCACGTCACGACCTGGACAGACCGAGCCTATCTGGCGACCGAATATCGGCGGGGACGCGTGCTGCTCGCCGGTGACGCCGCGCACATCCACTCGCCGCTCGGGGGCCAAGGCCTCAACCTCGGTCTCGGCGACGCGATGAACCTCGGCTGGAAGCTCGCCGCGACGATCCACGGCAACGCCGCCCGCGGACTTCTCGAAACATATCAGCGCGAGCGGCGGCCGCTGGCCGAGCAGATCCTCGACTGGTCGCGCGCGCAGGTCTCGCTTATGCGGCCGAGCCGAAGCGCACAGGCACTCCGCACCATCGTCCGTGATCTGATCGCGACACCAGATGGCGCGACCTATTTCGCCGAGCGCGTCTGGGGCGTGTCGGTGCGCTATGATCTGGGCAGCGACCATCCTCTCGTAGGGCGTAGCGTCCCCGATTTTGAGCTGACCGACGGCACGCGCCTGAACGAACACTTCCGAGGCGCGCGTGCGCTCCTGCTCGATTTTAGCGGGGTCGAACAATTGCGGGCACTTGCCGACCGCTATCGCGACTGGATCACCTATGTGCCGTGCAATGGGAAAGACCTGTCAGGCCTCTACGCCCTGTTCGTTCGCCCCGATGGTTTTGTCGGCTGGGCAAGCGATCAGCCCGTCGATGAAATCGACGTCGCCCGAGTTTTATCGCAATGGTTCGATACCGCACGACATGTCGGGGGAGCCCCGGCGCAATAAGGAGGCTCCGGCTTGTCGCTTCAGCTCTATCGGCTCTCGATAACGGCCAGGGCGCGTTCTCCCGATCTTCAACTCATTCGCCCCTGCGCTAAATGATCGGTTTTGGTTTCACGACCTTGTTTGCGACGTCCTCGAAGGAGGCGAGCGTGCCTTGTTGGACCGGGCGCGCGGCGATTCCTCATAGGCGTGAAACGCTGATCTTGGTCGTGAACCCATAATCGACCGCTTTCGCAGCGAGGGCTGAACGTCCGAGATCGGATGGTCTGCGGTCCGGCAGCTTTCGGGAAGGCGGGTGGCGAAAGCCGCCTTTGCGGAAAGAATGTAAAACAGGAAAGCCTAAGTGATCTCCGCGGAAAAAAGGCGTCGAAGCACCCGCCTGAAACGGGCGACCGGCTCGTCGGACCGTTCCACTTTCATGCGGAGCAGGGTTCCGTGCCACGCAGCAAGCACCACTGCGGCGACATCATCGACGCCATCAGGCTCCACAACGTCGTCAAGCACTGCGGCAAATGCGCCGGTCTGCTGCTCTAACACCTTGGCAAGCGCACCGCGAAGCAGCTCGCTATGGATGGGCGCCTCGGTCGCAAGATCCGGGATCAGGCAGCCGACGCTCCAGTCGCGTTCGCTAAGCGCACGCTCGATGGCGTCGAAATATGCTTCAAGGCGCCGCGCTGGCGAGCGCGACGTATCACCCAAAGTCGTCACCATGATCGCATTTAGCCGGGCAACATAATGATCCAGCACAACGAGCGCGAAACGCTCCTTGGACCGGAAGTGATTGGTGAAGGAGCCGAGCGGTACGTCCGCAGCAGCGGCGACTTGCCGCACCCCCGTCGCCGAATAGCCGCGGTCGTGGAAGAGACGCGCGCCCGTTTCGACCAGGAGGTCACGCTGCGAGGAGACGGAGGGACACGACATGCCAGAGGCTTAGCGCAATACGATCGTATTGACCACCGCTGTCGATCGTGGAATGCTTGGCTGATCATGACCAATCTTACTCACCACCACATTGATGCCCGTGGCATCCGGCTCCACGTCGTCGAACAGGGCAACGGTCCGGCCGTCGTCTTTTGCCACGGCTTCCCGACGACATGGGTGAGCTGGGCTCACGCCATGCAGGCGACCGCCGATGCCGGTTTCCATGCCATAGCGTTCGACATGCGCGGTTACGGTGAGAGCGACGCTCCGGGAGACGCGAACCTCTACACACCCTTCCAGACGGTGGGCGACGTGATCGCCATTCTCGACCACTTCCACATCGCCCAAGCGATCCTCGTCGGACATGATTTTGGGGCCAGCATCGCGTGGAACGCGGCGATGATGCGCCCGGACCGAATCGTGGCGGTGTTCGGCGTCAGTGTGCCCTTTCTCCAGCCCGGCGGTCCGAGCTTCCTCGATCAACTCCGCGCAGCAGGCGCGGACGACTTTTACATGTTCGACCAGATGACCGCCGAGGCCGATGTGAAATGGGCTGACGCGGCCCACAGCATTCCGGCCAGTCTTTACTGGATGTCGGGCGAGGCGCCGGCAGAGATGCGGTGGGACCCGTTTGACCCTGACCGGCACTTGCTGCGGCCGGCGCCGGCTGCGCCCACGACCATCGACCCCGCCTATGTCGAAGAGATGGTACGGGTGTTCGCTCGGACGGGATTCCATGCGCCGCTGAACTACTATAGGGCAATCGACGCCTTCTTCGCTGTCGCCAATCGCACGTTCGCCGGCTGCGTGATCAGGCAACCGAGCTTCTTCCTGACAGGTGCCGCAGATGGCCTGAATGCGGTACGCAGCCCGACAGAGAAGTCGCTGCGGCCAATCCTGCCAGGGTTGCGCGGTTTCGTCGCGCTCGACGGCGTGGGGCACTGGCCCCAACTAGAGGCTGCCGATGCGTTCGATGCGGCGCTGGTGTCGTTTGTCCGGTCGCTGGGGTGAGCGTTTGCGATCCAGTGTTCGTGTCGTCTAAGCAGGGCAACATTCATGCCTAGCCTGCTCTCCGCTGGAACACGGCATCTCCCATAAGCGAACGGCGGTCGAGACTGCTCGAGCGTTCTCGATTAGCAGCCTCTGCGAGAACGCATGGATCGATCGCAGAACCGCAAGATCGGTCGAGCGCATCATATCCGTAAGCGTCTAGCTGGAGCCGCCACGGAGGACAGGACGATGAAGGCGGCGGTTCACAACTATCATGCCCGGATGCAGCGGGTGCTGGATCACATCGACCGGCATCTGGACGACGATCTGGACCTGAATGCTGTGAGCGGCGTCGCGGCCTTCTCGAAATATCATTTCCACCGGCAGTTCACTGCGACCTTCGGGCTGTCCGTGCATCGTTATGTCCAGCTCGCCCGCATGAAGCGGGCATCCCATCGGCTGGCCTATCGGGACGCGCAGAGCGTCACCGACATAGCGATGGATGCCGGTTACGATGCCCCGGATGCCTTCGCCCGTGCCTTTCGGCAACGGTTTGGGCAGTCGCCGTCGTCGTTCAGGAAAGCTCCCGATTGGGAGCCGTGGCTTGCGGCCTTCGGGCCTCTCGACAACGCAAGGAGCAAGCTCATGCAGACTATCTACACCCCCGACGACGTGACGATCCGCGATGTGGCCCCGACGCCCGTGGCGATCATGGAGCATCGCGGCGACCCGGAGACGATCGGCGCGACCATTCAGCGGTTCATCGCCTGGCGCAAGGCGACCGGGCTGTCGCCGAAGATCAGCCCGACCTTCAACGTCTTCCACTCCGATTCGCGCACGACGCCTCCGGCCGAATACCACATGGACCTGTGCGTCGGCACCGACCGCCAGATCGAGGCGAACAGCGAACAGGTTGAGGCCGGCACAATCCCCGGCGGGCGCTGTGCGGTGCTGCGCGTCGTCGGCAACACCGACAACCTCGAGCCTGCCGCCCTGTACTTCTACCGCGATTGGCTACCGGCCAGTGGCGAGGAGGCACGCGACTTCCCGCTCTACTGCCAGCGCCTCACCTTCTTCCCGGAGGTGCCGGAGCATGAGGCAGTCGCGGACTTGTTCCTGCCGCTCAAATAGCCTGCCGGAGGGCGGCTCGCATCCTTCTTAGAGTCGAAGAGCCGCCCTCTCTCATAGGATGCGCGCATGCTGATTGGTTACGCCCGTGTTTCGACGACCGACCAAGATTTGTCGCTGCAACTCGACGCCTTGGCGAAGGCCGGCTGTGAGAGACTGTTCACCGACAAAGCGAGTGGCGCGAAAGTTGATCGACCGGGCTTGGCCGAAGCCCTCCATTTCGCACGCGCGGGAGACACCCTGGTGATCTGGAAACTCGATCGGCTTGGCCGCTCGATCCGAGGTCTCATTGAGCTGGCAGCGGGCCTGTCCGCTCGCCACGTGGACTTCCGATCTCTGACCGATGGGTTCGACACGGCCACTCCTTCTGGGCGTCTCCTGTTCCACATATTGGCTTCAGTCGCAGAGATGGAACGAGAGTTGGTGAGAGAGCGCACGATCGCGGGCTTGGCGGCCGCTCGCGCGAAGGGCGGGACCGGTGGTGGCCGCAAGGCAGCGATGACGCCAGACAAGATCGACACTGCGCGTAAGCTGCTCGCCGCGGGAGACAAACCCGCCAAGATAGCCAAGCTGCTGCAAGTTGGCCTATCCACCTTCTACCGCCATTGCCCGGCCAGCGCCGAGCTTCCCGATTGAGGATCGCGTTTCGAGAATGTCCGCGAGCCGTAGTCGTCCTGGATAAGCGTATCGATAAGCCGGTCTTCAGCGGGACGTTGCCCATCGAGCATCAACATGGCGAGGCCATAAACGAGCGACCAGGCTCATAACGCGTTGTTTTCCGCTCGAACCAAACCAGTATCGTCCGCTGATGCCGAAAGCTTGGATTGCAGCATGGGTTTCGCCCCCGCTGTCAGGAGAGATCCAGCGGTCGATACGACGGGTTATCCTTTGGTACTCGTCGTATCGACACGCCGGCTACTATCGGCCCTATGGTGCAGGAAAGCGTCGGGTAATGAGGACGTGCGGCTGGCTGACGTCATCAGTAGGCCCAGGGTGGCGATTGCCCTGCTTACCTCACCAAGGCACCTCGTTTTGCTCGAAGTAGAAGCCGCCGGTCATATCTCTGGCGGTCCGGGTCGCTAGCCATACGATGCCCGCCGCAGCCTGCTCCACAGTACGGTATCCGCTATGGCCGTTGAAATCGGTCGCAGTGTAGCCGGGATCCGCTGCGTTCACCGTAATCCCGCTGCCGGCCAGTTCTTTGGCAAACGCCACTGTCACCGCATTGAGCGCGGTTTTCGAGCTATTATACCCGAGGATGTTGACGCCGTGGAACTGGTTGCTCGGGTCCGACAGCCAGCCCAGCGAACCGAGCCCGCTACTAACCATGATCACACTAGCATCGATCGTTGCCTTTAGAAGTGGAAGGAAGGCCTGCGTCACACGGATCGGCGCAAAGACGTTCGTCTCGTAGATGGCCTTGATGTCATGGAGCGGCTGCTCGCTCGGGAGGATTGGCTGAAGCCCGGATATACCGGCATTGTTGATCAGGATGTCGAGCTTGCCGTCCTCACGTTCGACGCGGGCAACTGCACATCGCACACTTTCGTCACTGGTCACGTCAAGCGTCAGTGCTCGGACGGCAATCCCCTCGGCGGCAAGACTTGCAGCGGCTGCCTGCCCTCGATCCGCGTCCCGGCTGCCAAGCCAGATACGAAAGCCTTGGCCGCCCAATTGTCGCGCCGTTTCGTAGCCGATGCTTTTGTTGGCACCCGTGATAAGAACAGCTTTGTCGGTCATGCTATGCTCCTGAGGAGTGGCCAGCGACGTCCCGTCACCTGCGCCCCACCACTCACGGGCACAATCGGATGTTCGGCGGTGTTTGATAATCCTCTCAATCTCGAATACCCTGATCGGTATGGCGAACAATGCAGAAGTGGCAAGCCTCGATAGCCTGAGAGTATTTCTTGCGGTCGTTGAGGCACGCGGCTTCCGGGCAGCATCGAAGCAATTAGGTATTTCCCCCTCAACGGTGAGCGAGAAGATTGCCGAGATCGAGTTACAGCTTGGCGTTCCTCTTCTTACCCGGACGACGCGCAGCGTCATGCCAACCGAAGCCGGCACCGCGCTGGCTTCGCGGCTCACTCCACTTTTTGCCGAGACCCGGGCAGCGCTTCAGGACGCTGCTAATTCGCAGGCGGAGGTGCGCGGCCTCCTGAAACTTAATGTAACCGGCGCGGTCATGGTCGATATTCTCCCGCCCCTGATTGACCGATTTCTGTCATCACACCCACACGTCCGGGTCGAGATCGAAGTGGAAGATCGGCTCGTGGATATCGTAGAGGCCGGCTGCGACGCCGGGATCCGTTACGGAGAGCATCTGGCCAAAGATATGATTGCCGTGCCGATCGGGCCGTCCGTTCAGGGTTTGGCCTATGCCGCCTCTCCCTCCTATCTGGCACGACATGCGGCACCAGTCGGCCCGCGCGACCTTCTGGTCCAGGACGCGATCCGACTTCGCTTTTCGACCGGCGCGCTCGTCGCATGGGAGTTCGAGCGCGGACGAGAATCGATGACGATTGATCCACCGGGCCGGCTAATCATCGGCGTCGACGCCGCACCGGCGGCAATCGCAGCCGCGTGTGCTGGTCACGGTATCATTGGAACCTTCAAGAATTGGCTTGATCCATTCATCGACAACGGCGCGCTCCATCCCGTTCTTCCTGAGTGGTGGCCTTCGTTCGAAGGTCCAAGACTGTATTTCTCCCGGCGCTTCGTGCCGGCGCCACTTCGCGCGTTGCTCGATTTTGTTGCAGAGGAACGACAGTCGCCCGTTCGAGGATGACGGAGAGTACGTCTAAATGCAGCAAACGCATGGCCCTCTGTAGGGCATCGCCGCTAGCCGTTCCGGAGCTTGGTCCTGTTGGGAAAGACTCGGCCTTCCCAACAGGCGCGTCCGCTTGTCATAACCGAGCGGACGGGTAGGCTCCGCTTTTGGGTTTGTCTCAAGCGGAGCGTTCCATCACGTTGCGTAACAGGCTTTCAAGATCGCGCTCGCCATCGCGAGTCTGCGCACCCGCCTTTAGCTGGCCTGCCATAAGCTGACCGACCGACGGCTGGAAGACAAGGCTCATCCACCCCTCGGTTTCGCGTGCGAAACCATTTTCTTCGATCTCAGGTGGCACTGCTCGCTTCGCTGCAGCAACGACGCCATCCGGGAGCGCTGCAATGTTATTCGCCAAGCGTGCGACAAAGCCGTCTAGCTCGTCAGCAGGTAACGCACGATTGATCCAGCCGTAACGTTCGGCCGTTTTCGCATCGAACATGTCAGCGCCGAGAATGACCTCCAGTGCCCTGCCACGTGTCATCCGCTGACTAAGATATTGCGTAGCACCCCCTCCAGGTATGATGCCCATCAGTGCCTCGCATTGCGCCAGGCCGCCACGATCTTCCGCGGCAAACGCCATGTCGGCTGCTGCAACGATCTCCGCACCGCCACCGCGAGCAAGACCAGCCAGCTTGACGATCGTTACCTGAGGCTGCCCACGCACCGCCTCTGCGAACGCCTGAAACGGGTTCAGACCAGTAGGAACATCGCGCTGCAACTCCGCCAAATCGTCCGGCCGCTCCCCCAACGTCATGTCGACATGAGCAACAAAGAACTCGGGATCGGCGCTTTCGAATACGATCACGCGTGTCTCTGAATCGTCGCGTACAGAGGCAAGAAAGCTTCGTAGCTCTCGCATCAGGGTTAGATCGAGAACGTTGATCGGAGGATTGTTGATGGAGACGGTAACGACCCGCTTTCGTCGGGAGATCTGCAGGGTCTTGTAGTTAGGTTCGGTCATAGGATCCCTTGTCAGCATGCTTCAGGGCGATTTGCCCATAGCTCCACCTTAAGGTATCCATTCCATACCTGACAGCAATTACGCACTTAGAGTATCCCTAGTATGGTCAACGATACTGCGCTTCCCGACCCCTCTTTCGTCTTTCGCTCGGATTGCCCTAGCAGAGCTATCCTTGATCAGATCGCCGACAAGTGGTCGATCATGGTTCTGGCGGTCCTGCTCCGCGAGCCGCATCGCTTTAATGCGATCAAGCGACGGCTCGAAGGCGTGACACAACGCGTACTCACGCACACCCTGCGGAAGCTTGAACGCAACGGTATGATAACCCGAACAGTGATCGACGGTCGCGTTTTAGGGGTCGAATACGCGTTAACCCCGCTTGGCCGCTCCTTGCATGAGCCGCTTGGGGCGTTGCTGACGTGGACTACACAGCGCATGTCTGAAATCCAACAGCATCAACAGAGTTTTGACGCCCGCTTTTCGACGTAGTTATATACTCATACGAGTTGGTGTGAAGCTGATAACAAAACTATCGACCCAATGGCCCCGTATCAACAACAGACCGGTAAACGCGTGGCAGCGGGCAAAGCGGAGGCGTGCGTATTGTACCTTGGCTTTCGCAATCGGGCTTGCCATTGGTTCTGCTGTACATAATTTATGAAGGCTCTCAGCGGACCCGGTACATGATCTCGCCCATGGTAATAGAGGCGCGGTCCGCTGAAGCTCTGCCACCATGGTTCAAGCACAGCTTCCAGCGTGCCATTTTCGAAAGCTGGCCGTAGCCAATCTTCGAAAAGATGCACAATTCCGCATTCATCAATCGCTGCCAAGACGGCTAGGTCCATGGCGTTCACATCGATTGCCAGAGGCCCGGCAGGCTCAATCTCGACGATTCGATTGTCCCGCTCGAAAGTCCAAGGGGCGACGGCTCCGCTGCCGTACCTTGCCGGGAGGCAGGCATGGTCGAATAGGTCGTGGGGATGCTGGGGCCGTCCATGCCTTTCCAGATAGGCAGGCGATGCCGCAGTTGCAAAACGTTGCTTCGCAGGGCCAATGGGTAGCGCGACCATGTTCTTGGTCAGCCGCTCGTCATAGCGAATGCCGGCATCACAGCCTGCTGCCAGAATATCTACAAACCCGTGTTCAACAACGATCTCCACTAAGATGTCCGGAAACGCGCGTGTGAACCCTGGCAGGATGCGGGGTAGCACCAGCCGAGCCGCATTCACTGGTACGTTGAGACGCAGCGTCCCGCGCGGCATCCCTCGGAAATCGTTGGCACGGTCGAGTGCGGCTTCCACATCAGCCATCGCGACTTGCAACCGCGCCAGCACATGGCTGCCAGCCTCCGTAGTTGTAACGGTCCGTGTTGTTCGGTTGAGTAGACGGACCCCCAGTTTGTCCTCCAATCGCCTTACGGCGCCGCTGAGGCTCGAAGCGCTAATGCCTGTTGCCTTTGCAGCTTCGCGAAAGCCACCAGCGGTCGCGACAGACACAAAGGCCCGAGCCGCAGAAAGATCAGCTACCATTGTTCATGAATCCGCACGGAGTGTAAGTTGATTACCGCATTATCTTAAACAGCCCAACGCATTATGTCTCCTGTCAGAGGAGACTGGGCATGTCAGAAATCAAGCGTCTTGCGATCGTCACGGGGAGCAGCCGCGGGATCGGTCGCGACACGGTACTACGTCTGGCAGAACGCGGCGTTTCGTCGATCATAACCTACTGCAGCCGGCGCGACGAAGCAGACAAGGTCGTCGCAGCTATACAACATGCCGGTGCCAACGCCGTTGCTCTGCAACTCGACGTCGGCCAGGCAGCCGGTTTTGACCGCTTCATCGAAGACGTTCGCCATGCGCTGACCGCACTCGGAGCAGAACGGTTCGATTATTTGGTAAACAACGCTGGCATTTCTTCGTCGGCAAATCTAGCAGACGGGACAGAAGCAGAATTGGACGCGCAGTTTGCAGTTCATTTCAAAGGGCCGTTCCTACTTACCCAGAAACTACTACCCTTGATGAACGATGGGGGAAGGATAGTGAACATCTCATCCGGCCTTGCCCGCTTCGCCTATTCGGGCCGCGCAATCTACGGGCCAATAAAAGCTGCCGTGGAAGCATTGACCCGCTATATGGCGCTAGAATTGGGACCGCGCGGCATCGCCGTTAACGTGGTCGCGCCTGGCGCGATCGCGACGGATTTCAGTGGTGGGGTGGTGCGCGATAATCCGGAAGTGAACAAGGCGTTGGCCTCGCATACGGCGCTCGGCCGTGTCGGGGGCCCGGCGGATGTCGGTCCGGTGATCGTAGGCCTGCTCTCTCACGAGTTCGGCTGGGTCAACGCGCAGCGGGTTGAGGTCGCCGGCGGTGTTCAGATCTGATCGATGCGGTTCCCCTCCAACGGAGTCGTCGACATGTTATCTGAGGAAAACTCGCTCGCCGGCTTAGTTCCTGACCCCAGAATTGATTGGCCCGAAGGACACGGGCCCGCGTTGGCGCGTGTCTTTGCCCAAAACAAAATTGATATAGCCGCCGCTCCTGAAACCGTTTGGTCACTGCTGCTAGACTGCAAGCGCTGGCCAGATTGGTATTTTCATTGTTCGGACGTATCCGTTATTAGGGGAGGGTCGCTACTACAATATGATACTAGGTTTCGCTTTAAGACGTTAGGCTTCTTCTTTAATCCGAAGATCGATGTCTTCGAACCATTCCGTATGTTGGCGTGGTCAGCCAAGGGGCCGGCGGGCACTAAGGGGGCGCACGCATGGTACATTGAGCCGACGCCAAACGGTTGCCATGTGGTTACAGAGGAAGCACAGCAAGGATTGCTACTGTCAATCATCGGCCGACGCACTCGTAAAAGGCGACTAAAAGCACACGACGAGTGGTTGCACGCGCTCAAGGAGTTAGCCGAAAACAGTTAATTACGGAATGCTTTACCCCGGCGCGGGATACCAGACGACGCGGCAGACACAGTATTCTACTATTTTCTCTAAGATACTAATTACCTGATTCTGTATTCACTGACGGCCATGTAGAAAGAACATGATCGATTAACGCGTTCAAAGACATTTTTGACGTGCCCGCCTTTGCCTGAACTGCCATCCCATGATTCACTGTCATGATGTAATTCGCGAGCATGGCACAATTCGCCGATCCAAGAAGGTCACCATGATCGCGGGCAACCTCCAATCGCACGCGGAGAGCCGATTCCGCCATCTTGCGACGCGCTATCAACTCTTGCTGAATGGCTGCGCCGTCGCCTGAACAGGCCAATGCGCCATTGATACCAAGACATCCACGGCTCTCACCATTCAGTGTCATGATCGCGACTGCCCCCTCCAGGATCGTACGAACGACCTCCCGGCTCGTCGGTGCCTCCAGCGCCTCGGACATAAAACGCATATAGCGATCTTCGTATCGATCAAGCGCCTTGCGAAACAAGGCCTCCTTGTTGCCAAAAGCCGAATAGAGTCCTGGGCGCGCTACGCGGGTTGCGCGCGTCAGGTCCTCGAAGGAGGTACCCTCAAAACCCTTGTCCCAGAACACCTCAAGCGCTGCGTCGAGGACGGTTTCTTCGTTAAATTCTCTGTGGCGTCCCATCTGCCTGCCTCGTAAAAATTCAATACCAATCGTTATAAATACCTTGACGTCCTTTGTCAACATTCGATACCAAGCGGTATCGTAACGATCGGTATCGAATTTTTCGGCTGAGAGCTTCAGCCGAGTCGGTACGGTTCCACCGCACGAAGGACCCATCATGGCTATCGACCTCGACCAACAACGTATCGCAATTACCATGGACTATTTTCGCAAGCTCGACGCCGGAGATCCGAGCATGATGGACCTCCTGACCGACGATATTCAGATGTATTTTCCGAAGTTCGGCGTCGGATACGGAAAGGAAGCCGTGGGGCGTGCCGCCCAGGGTATGATGAGCACACTCCAGAAAATAGAGCATGACTTCGAGCGTATGAATGTTCTCGTCTCGGGCGACCATGTTATCGTGGAAGGTTTCGAGGGCGGCGTGAATTCCGACGGTTCGCCGTGGCCAGTCGAGGGCCGGTCCGAGGGACGTTATTGCAACGTCTTCCAGTTCGACGGCCTCAAGATCAAACGACTCCACATTTACGTCGATCCCGACTTCGACAGCACGCATGAGGAGCGCTTCCTGTGGGACGCTGTGGGTATGACCCGTCCCGGCGACCTCTAAGCAATTCCATCAACCCAAGAGCGCAACGGCCCGTTCGAGCGGAACGCTCCGCGGGTCGTAAGCTTCCAAGTTCGCCTTCCCCGCAAGGGGCGCGCTGAGGACAGAACATGCAGATCGACTTATTCCCCGGCTTTTCCGAGCAGTTTTTCCATGTGAACGGCAATCGGCTGTTCGCACGCGTGGGTGGTCCGGACGACGGCCCCCCCTTGCTGCTCATCCACGGTTTTCCCCAATCACACCTGGAATGGCATCCCGTAGCGCTGGACCTGGCCACGACGCATCGCGTGGTTGTGATCGACCTAAAGGGTTATGGTCGATCTGCGGCTCCTGCAGGTGATGCCGCTCATCTCGTTTATTCCAAGGCGACGTGGGCTGCAGAGGCGGCGGAGATCATGAGGCAACTTGGGCATCAGCGGTTCACCGTCGTCGGACATGATCGAGGTGCGCAGGTCGCTTATAAGCTGGCATTGGATTTCCCTGAGCGCATCGAGCGACTGGGCATCATGGACAATCTGCCGGTCTTCGTGGTGTGGGAGATGATAAAAGCGGTCCCGGGTTCCCTTGATCACTGGACATGGATGGCCGAGCCTGATCCGACGCCTGAGCAGCGCATGACAGCCGAATACATCGAGGAAATGTGCCGGCCCTACAGCGGGAGCGGCACGCTGGATTGCTTCCACCCTGCCGCTTTAGAGCAGTTCAGGCTCGATTGGAGCGATCCAGCGCACGTGCATGCCTATTGCGAAGACTTTCGCGCCGGGGCTGGTCCGGACTTAGAAACCGACCTCGCGGATATGGCAGCAGGAAAAAGTATCACCTGTCCGACTCTTATTCTGTGGAGCCGACTCGTTTTCGGCGCGAGCCCGAAAACGCCACTGGACATCTGGCGCGAGACTTTTGCTCCTGAAGCCTTCGGCAACGGCGTCGACCATGGTCACTTTATGGTAGAGGAAAACCCTACCGCGACGCTCGAAGGGATCAGACAGCTTCTATCCATCGAAACACGCGCTAAGTGAACACACGCCGAAGAGCGAAGTGGCTATCAGCAACCCTTTCGGCTGGATGACGTATAATGAGCTCTATCGTAAACCTGTTTGAGCCTGGGGCCATCGGGCCAATGGCCCTGTCCAATCGCATTGTCATGGCACCAATGACACGTTCGCGAGCGAATGAAGACGCGGTGCCCAGCGGTATGATGGTCACCTATTACAAACAGCGCGCCAGCGCCGGGCTCATAATCTCGGAGGGGACGATCGTCAGTGGCGAGGCTACGGGCTATATCAAAGTGCCTGGGCTGTTCACGCCTGAGCAGGTGGCCTCGTGGCGACCGATAACGGACGCCGTGCATGCCAAGGGTGGCAATATCATCACCCAGCTCTGGCACGTCGGTCGGGTGTCACACCCCGATCTGCTTGACGGCGCTCTGCCGCTGGCTCCTTCCGCGATCAATCCGGAATTCGAGGCTTATACGCGAAACGGCCGGGTGCCCACGGTAACCCCGCGCGCCATGACGCCGGAGGATATCGATCGCACGATCGAGGATTTCCGGAAGGCAGCAGTCAATGCCATGGCGGCCGGCTTCGACGGGGTCGAGCTCCATGCCGCCAACACCTACCTGTTCCACCAGTTCTTGGTGCCGAGTGCCAATCAACGAACGGACGAGTACGGCAGTACGATCGAGAACCGGGCACGCTTCCTCCTGAAGGTTGTAGATACTGTGGCGGAGGCGATCGGTATCGATAGAGTCGGCGTCAGGATGAACCCGTGCGTGGACGGGCCAGTCGGGATAATCCTTGATGCGGAAGCTCAGGCGACCTACGAATACGTGATAAGAGAATTGAGTACGAGGAAGGCTGCTTTCCTTCATCTTGCCGCATTGATGTTCGTTCCCGGCCTAGATTCAGAAGATCGCACGCTCGAAATGGCACGGCGCTTTCGACCGCTTTTTTCAGGCCCTTTGATTATAAATGGCGCAATGACCCGCGACGCTGCCGAGTACGCGCTGCGCGAAGGGATCGCGGACTACGTCGCATTCGGTAAGGACTTTATTGCTAATCCGGACCTAGTCTATCGGTTGAAGAAGAATGTGCCTCTAACCGAACCAGACCCGAACAGCTTCTACGAAGGGGGCACGTCTGGATATATTGATTATAAGACCGTCGATGACGCGGCAACCAACTGATTTGCGTAGGCAATTCGCTTAAGTAAGCCTATACTGGGGATATACGTCCCGTCTATGGATCGTCTTTTGGGGTCAATAGCTGGGGTAGCCTACGGGACCCCGCCCCACCGCCCGCTTTCCCTCAAGGAACGACAGCGAGAAGGGCTTCGCGTTCTCGAGATCGATCAAGTAGCGGGACGCGTCGAACCATCTCGAATGGCGTGATGTGGGACGAAACTGCCGGTTGCTGCCGCCGCCAAGAATGACCGGTGACGCTGAAACCGGCCGTCCTTGTCGTAGCGAAAAGGTTGCCACGAAGCACCGATTCCACGAGAAACGAAAGCGCTCAGGCGCGGGCCAGGGCCTGCGAGACGTTCCAGAGCCGGTCGGCGTTGTCGCCGTTTAACGCATAGGGTGCAACGCCACCCGAAAAGTCCGTGGGTCGGCAGGTCACCAAAGGCGCTTCGTTGCAATCCTCGAAATAGCGCCCTCCAATGCCCTCGAGGAGCGGCGAGGTCGCGAGAAGGGCGCTTGTCGCTGCGCCCCGCTCCGGCGTCTTGCGTCGCTCGACAGGTGTCCGGAGACCGCCGGTGTGGCGCTGCAGTCCGGTCGCGATCGCGCCGGGATTAAGTGCGTTGGAGACGATCCCGCGATCGGCCCAGTGCCGCGTGATTGCGACGGACATCAGCGCCGTGGCCGACTTCGACTGCCCGTAGGCGCCGATCGGCGTGTAGGGCGTGAAGTCGAAGTTAAGGTCGTCGAAGATTACCGGCGAGAAAAGATGCCCGCTTGAGCTGACCGACACGACGCGAGCGCCGCCGGCCGACGTCAGCGCGTCGCAAAGCCCCCACGTCAGCGCGAAATGTCCGAGGTAGTTGGTTGCGAACTGGAGCTCGAAACCCTGCGGGGAGAGCTGGCGCTCCGGCAGCGCCATGATGCCGGCATTGTTGATGAGGACGTGCAGCGGATCCGACCAACCGGCCACGAAGGCTTGAACGGAGCGAAGGTCAGCGAGGTCAAGCGGACGCACGTCAATCGCGGCGCCGGGCGCCTGCCCTCTGAGCTCCTCCACGACGACGGCGCCGGCGTCCGGCCGTCGCACCGCGAGCGTCACATGCGCTCCGGCGAGCAGAAATGCACGGGTGGTCTCGAGACCGATGCCGGCAGCGCCTCCCGTCACTATGATCCGCTTTCCGGTGAGGTCGATGCCGCGGAGCACCTCCGCAGCTGTGGAGTGGAAGCCGAAGGGTGTGGTTAGCCGGTTCATGGATTTCTCGAAGCATCGCGATTGGTGACGATGGCGTTGGGGCACCTCATGCACGCCCAAGTTCAGCGAGTAGGCTATGCTCAAGCGAGTTGCCGAACCTGCGTCCCGAACGGATTGTCGATGATGTAGCGCCAATAGCCGTCTTCGCCGCGTCGGGCGATGTCGTTGGAAGTCGCGACCATGTGGAAGTCCTGTCCGTCCGGCGTCTTGCCGACGATGTTCCAGTCCAAAACGAGCGAGGCGATCGTGTCGGCGACGAACACGTGGCGGGCGATGATCGCCATCGGCAGCCGGACGCTGTAGTATTTGAGCAGTTCCTCACGGATGGCAGGTATGCCCCGCTGCGGCTCGCCGTTGGCGCTCACCAGGATCGCGTCCGCTTCGTAGAAGCCGCACATGATGTCCACATCCATTGAGTTGAAATGCTGAAGAAGTGACGGGACGATGCCTTCCGGCGTGCGGGAGAGCTCGGGCTTGGAGGTCATATTGCAAGTCCTTGGGAGAAACGCGTCGGAGTTCGGTGGCTCGTGATGGCTGGAGCGCTCAGGGACGCGCCTTCACCGGCAGTCGGAAGGGTGCGCCGAGCCGGTTGAACGCGTTCATGGCGGCGATCGCGATCGTGAGATCGACCAGTTCCTTCGGCGCGAATGCCTGCGAAGCCGCAGCATAGGCCTCGTCAGAAGCATGGGTTTCGCTGACCCGTGTCACCTCTTCGGCCCAGGCCAGCGCGGCCCGGTATCGCTCGGGGAAGAGCTGCAGCACCTCGGCCCACACCGGCACCAGCGCGACCTTGTCGACGGCCATGGTCTTCAGGAGGTCGCGCGTGTGCAGATCGATGCAGTAGGCGCAGCCGTTGATCTGGGAGACGCGTAGGAAGACGAGATGGATCAACTCCTCCGGAAGATCGGTGCCGGTCGTGACGTAGTGGTGGACGCCTGCGAGCGCCTTAGCTCCCGCAGGCGCGATCTCGTGCCAGACCAGTCTCTTGCTCTCTTCCATGATCAATCCCTTCAGGTGCGCCCAGCCGTCTGGCTGTGCCGGATTGACGAGGCGGGACTGCCAGGTGTGACATGCCCGCGTAATTTCTTTGATCGCGAAGACGGCCGACCGCGTCTCCAGCCTGTCAGGAGAGACCCAGCGCTTCCTGGACGTGGCGCAGCTTGTCCGGGTTGCGGACGATGTAGATGGCGGCAATGCGCCCCTCACGGAGTTCAAGCGCGGTGGTCTGAAGAACCTCGCCACGCTCGACGCTGACGTAGCCGGGAAGGCCATCGACCATCATCGGACGGATGAGGCGCGGCAAGTCGGGATGCTTGCGCTTCAGCCCCGCGAACAGCCGAAGGGCACGATCCAACCCGCGCACCACGTTGCGGAAGGCCAACACCTTGCCGCCCCCGTCCGCGTGGATCGCGACATCCTCGGTGAGGAGCGCCGACAGCGCCTTGGCATCCCCGCTGGTCGCAGCGGCGAAGAAGGCGCGCGAGATCTCCTCCGCTTCCGCCGGCTGGAGAGTGAAACGGGGCGTGGCGGACTGAACATGCCGGCGCGCGCGGGATGCGAGCTGACGGACGGCAGCCGGTTCCCGCCCAAGGGCCGCAGCGACCTCGGGCAGCGGCGTGTCGAACACGTCGTGGAGCAGGAAGGCCGCGCGTTCGAGCGGCGAGAGCCGCTCCATCGCCAGCATCAGCGTGAGTGTGACGTCGTCGGCCAGCACCTCATCCTGCTCGGTCGTCCCGACGAGCGGATCCGGAAGCCAAGCGCCGACATAGGTCTCGCGGCGGACACGGGCCGACTTGAGCTGGTCGAGGCAAAGGCGGGTCACGATCCGGGTGAGATAGGCTGCCGGAGTGTCGACGCCCCCAGGGACGTCGCACCAGCGCAGCCAAGCCTCTTGGACCACGTCCTCGGCCTCGCTCACCGAGCCGAGCATCCGGTAGGCCAGTCGCAGCAGACGCGCCCGTTCAGCCTCGAAGTCCGAAAGGCGCAATGCAGAGCCGTCATCCGGTCTCGCAGTCATGCGACCTCCCTACGGCTGTTCAGCCGCGCGTCGCGCGACGCCCATCCGGCAAGAGCCGCGGTCAGGATAGCCGGGAGCGTCACCGCCGGGAAGTCGCGGGCGATCGCGCCTGGCCCGCAGATGCCGACCGCCACCTCCCACAGGTGGAACATCGCGTGGCCCGCAAGCCAGAGCGCGGCAGTGCTCCACAAGGCGGCTCGCATGGGTTGCCGCAGAACGCCGGTCAGCAGGGCCGCGCCAACCAGCACGAAGATCAGCCCGATGTCGCGGACGAAGTGCTGGTTGAACGCTCCCGTCGAAGTGACGCCCGGGACGGCGAAATACCAGTTCACCGGATCGAGCAGCATGACAATGCCGTTGGCCACCCCGCCGAGCCCTAACGCGGTGGCGACGCCGAGGATGATGGATCTCGCGCGCATCATGCGTCCGCCTTCTGAGTCTGGCGGTCGAGCCAGGCCTCAAACCGGGTTTGCAAGAGACGGGCCTGCTCTCCCGGAACCAGCGTGCTATCGTCCGCAGGCGCTCCGAAGTATCCGGCGCCCTCGTCGGGCACGATGCCGCGGGGATCGTCCTGCGCACTAAGCCAAGTCGCGACGAACTCGGCAAGGGGAGCGCGCTCTGGTCCGGCAATCTCGATGATGCCATTCATCGGCTGCGAGGTAGCGGGATGCGCAAGCGCGAGCGCGACATCGGCCGACGCTATGGGCTGGAACGCGAACGTGGGGAGATGCGCAACGCCTTCCCGCGTGTGACCCTCCGCGATCGTGCCAAGGAACTCGAAGAACTGCGTCGCTCGGACGATCGTGAAGGGAACGCCGCTGTCCGCCAAGGCCTGCTCCTGTGCGAGCTTGCCGCGAAAGTAGCCGGAGTTCTGCAATCGGTCAGTGCCGACGATCGAGAGGACCAGCAGATGGCCCACACCGGCGTTCCTAGCGGCGGCGGCGGTGTTCCCTGCGGACGAACGGAAGAAGTCTAGGACGGCATCGTCTTCGAACGACTTGGGGTTTGTGACGTCCACAACCACCTGCGCTCCGGCGAAGGCGACGAGGAGCCCGGCTCCGGTCATGCTGTCGACGCCATTTTTCGGAGACGCAGCGACCGCGTCATGGCCCAGAATGGCAAGCTCGGCGACGAGTTGACGGCCGATGAGGCCGGTCCCACCGAGGACAACGATCTTCATGTCCATGTCTCCTTCATGTGCTGAGCGCATGACGAGGCATCCGGAGGCGGTGTGACATCGGCGATCTTTGTCGCTGGCGCTAGTGGCGCTCGAGGCACTGTGGGAACAGCGGGTCGTAGCGGTTGCTGCTGTTAACGTCCTGACAAAGAACGGCTTCATCTGGTCGGCACATGCCGTCCCGATTGGGAACCTTCGCCGGGAGAGCTCAGCGCGTCGATCGCGCTGGCAGCCGGCCAAGGCATCCGCTTTCCCGAAACCTGTTCCCGATTGCTCTTTCTCGAAATTGGCGATCGGAGACGGTGAAGCGGGAATGGTGGCGCCGAACAATCGGCTGCTCATAAGGGCGCAGATTGCACCTCGGGCGTCCGCTTCTGGGCGCTTCTTCCCAGTCCGCTTGTACGAATTTATGGGCTAACGGCTCGCGTCCTTTGCTCGCCGCACGATCACGCCCAACGCGCCGCGGCGAACCGGCTTACCTCCGCTGCCAATTCGCGGTCCTCCGGTGTGTTACCTTGAAATCCGCCGTGCGGCATAGCTTCAAAGACGTGAAGTTCAGCGTCGACTCCCACTCTACGTAATGCCCGGTGCATCCGCACGGTATTGGATAGAAAAAGGTCACGGGTCCCGGATTGCAGAAAGGTCGGCGGGAAGCCGGAATGATCGCCGAATAACGGCGATAGATACGGATCCGACAGGTCGGCCCCGCCAGCATACAACTCGTTGTTACGCATCAGTGAACCCGGCAGCACAACATCAACCATTTGGTTCACTTGGAAACTATCGCCGGACTCGGTGAGATCGACCTCCGGTGAAAGCAGGATTAGCCCTGCTGGGAAAGGAAGCTGCTCGAGCTTCGCTTGCAGCAGCAGGGCAACCGCTAAGTTTCCGCCCGCCGATCGACCGCCAATGATGACGCGGGACGACGCATGAAGGTCCAGGACATGACGATAGGCCGTTATCGCATCGTTGAGCGCTGCGGGATAAGGATGTTCCGGCGGCATTCGATAATCGACACCGTAGCATACCACCCCGTGCTGGTCCGCTTGCATCTGCGCTTGGACACGGCACGCATCCCCGCCGCCGAATACCAGCGCCCCGCCATGAAAATCCACATAGGCGCAATCAGGCTTCCGCACGATTTTCGGCGTGGCGATGTGAAGGGTAGCGTCACCAATCTTGACCTGCTCGACCTCCGACTCAAGCGCGCCGGCAAGTCGTTTGACTGCTGCCGCATATTGCACGTCCGCCGCTGCCTTAAGCGCCATCCAGCCGCCGAGATCATCGGGTGTCGGCATTGTGTACAGCGCGTTAAGCGGCACCCCATCCTCCCTTACGAGGCGTGCGAGGCTGGCCTGCGCCTCCGGGCTGATGGAGGACGGAACGGGAATCAAGCGTTCCGGCACTGCCACGCCCTGTTTTTTGTCGGTCATGTGAACTCCATTTCATCGCGCCCGGACCGCACCAGCGCTGCACCGCATTTATATCGGCATCTATTCGACGCTGGGCACGCCTTCGACCCTCTCGCGACCAATGGACCGCGGAAGGCGCCGAAGGCAGCTCAACAGGACGTTAACTCCAGCTGCTCGGCCGCAGCCATCGCCGAACGGCAATCTACTTCCATGGGTCCGGTCGACCGTATTGCTGCTCGGTGCTTTCTCAGCGGTGCTCCCCGCCCAGTACGTCGGGTCCCAGCAGTCGCGGCAACCGGTCATGGTTGGTGGGGTGAGGGTGAATTTGCAGGTAGAAGATGGCCCGCCGCCGTAGGTTGCTCGAAGCCATAGAAGGCGAGCAACGCTTGCGCCTCATGCCCGCGCAGATAAGTGCCAAGCCGCTTGGCGGCGTTGATGCGGGTACCATTCCGCGACGTGAGGACGATGGTCATCCCGTAGCGGATGGGAACCGCAAGCGCGGCGGGGACCGGAACCTTCACGACCGTAGCGTCATGGCTCGTCACGCGCGAACTGCAATAGCCGATCGACGCATCCACCTCGCGGGCTATCATACCCTCGGCGGCGCTGGCGGCCTGCGCCGCGCCTGGCTCTTCAATCCGGCTTCCGACGACAGCCTTCGCTTTTCCCTTCAAGATAGCGGTGGCGCCCGGACGCACCGCGTCTGCCCTCTCGAAGAATTGCTGTGCATAGTCCCCGCCCGGGTCGGCGCCTGGAGTCGACGTGCCGATCCGTACCTTGGGGTCCATCAGGCGATCGAGTAGATTGTCGCGGGTCAGTCCGACCTGCGGCAGTGCGGAGACGCACAGGCGGTTACGCGCGAATGTCGTCACCGGCCCGGCGAGCCGCTGGGCGTGTAACCGTCGCGGATGCTCCATATTGGCCGATACGAACAGATCGACCTGATCACCGGCTTCGATCCGCTCACGCATCAGGCCGGCGGGCCCGGTGCGGAGCGTCACCTGCTGGCCCGTCTTCGCGGAATACTGAGCGAGCATCGCTTGCAGCACACCAGTCGCGCTGCCGGCGGCGTAGACCGTGAGAGGCGGACGGACCGGAGCCTCAGCTGAAGCACCAGTCGTCAGCCAAATCGCCGCGGCAGTCACCATGCGACGCCTCACAGCGCCACCTGCATGGTGATGCGAACATTGCGGGGCGTGCCAAGCGTACCCGTGCCGTTGTCGACACTGTTGTAGCCGTTCTGCCCGGTCGGTGCGACGTTCGCCCAGTAGCGCTCGTCGAAGAGATTGTTGATCGCGAGCCGAAGCGCCATCGCCTGTCCCCCGACCCTGAGTTGGTATCGTAACCCGACATCTAGCAGCGTGTAGGGATCCACCGACGCGGTGCCGCGATAGTTGGTGGGGCGACGGCTGACATGGCTAAGGTCAGCCGTCGCCGTCAGTTGGCGAAGCATCGGCAGGCGATATTCCGCCAGCAGGTTCAGAGCACGCCTCGGCAAGCCCAGGATCTGCCGGTCGCTCGTCTCCCCGACGCCGGTATCGAACAGTCTGGCGTCGAGGAGGGCGAGGCCGCCGAAAAGGTTGAGGTCGTCGCCGATCCGCCCATTGACGGTTAGCTCGGCACCGCGATTGCGTTGTCGACCACGCACCGCAAAGAGGTTATCGGCGCCGACAAAGGCGTACGGACGGCGGATCTGATAGAGCGCCACCGCGAGGCGAATGCGCTCGAGATCGAGCTTGTAACCCGCCTCCCATTGCGTGCTGCGAAATGGGGCCAGCGCCTCTCCCGCGTTTGCAGCATTAGACGGCGCCGCATCGCCCTGCTGAAGGCTGCTGGCATAGGTCACGTAACCGGTCATTCGCTCCTCTGGTTTGAAGAGGATGCTTGCCGCCGGGCTCCAGCCCTGGTCACGATAGCGCGAGGTAACGGCACCGGCGCGATTGAGGTTGCGTGCCCGGATCCAACTATGGCTGATCGCCGCCTGAAGGGACAGTCGATTGGTCAACTCGACCGTGTCCCCGATGCTCACTGCCTGCTGTCGCGTCGACTGTGCTTCAAACCGGTTCTTAAAATCGGGGAGAGTCGGCTGCGCGAACGCAACCGGTGCCGCAAGTGTCGCGGTGCCGAGCGTGATCGCTCCCGTCTGGAACGGCGTGTACCGCCGCCAGGTGAAGCCGGTTGTGCCCAGGAACAGATCGTGACGCATGCCCGCGATCTCCACATACCCGCGCAGTGCCGCCGAATTGCTGACCACGCGGTCGAGGCTGAAAGTGGTGTTCACCGTGGTCGCCCGATACGCCCCGGCCGGGGTGGTCACCGTCAAGGTGGGGACGGTCGAGGCGCGATCGTTGCTCATTGCGAGCACGCCGGCCGTCAGCTCCCAGCGCTCGCCGAGCCCTTGGAACAGGCGCCCGCTAGCGAGCTTCGTCACATTATCGTCTCCCGCCCAGACTAGACCGTAACCCTCCCGGCCCGGATCGATGTCTCTTGGGAAGGGCACCCCCGCGGCAAAGGCGAACGTGCCCGGAAAGCCCGTCGCGGTGTAGTGGTAATAGCTGCCGTTCAGTTCCAGCCGGGTGTATGCGGCCGGTCTTACATCGACCGACGCACTGGCGAGCTTGCGACGCAGATTGCTCGTGCTTGCAAACGTCTCGCCTTCCTGGCTCAGCAGATTCACTCGCGCGCCGACAGCGCCGAAGCGGCGGCTTAAGTCTGCATGGGCGAGAAGGTTGCCGTCGCTGGCATAGCCGAACTTCAGCGAGGAAAGCGCGCGCTCGGTCGGCCGCTTGAACGTGTAGTTGAACGTACCGGCCGGGTTGGCTGGCCCGTAGAACGCGCCGGCAAGCCCGTTGAGCACCTCTATCCGCTCGAACTGCTCGATCGCATAGTCGGTGGTGGCGGCGATGTTGAGGCCGTCGATACGCGTGTTCTGGACGACGCCGGCCTGCAAGCCGCGCGACTGTGGGCGAACGTTCTCGCCCTGCACTGACGGAATATAGCGGAATAGCTCACGCACGTTCTGCAGCTGCTGGTTCTCGGCAAGGTTCACTGGAACGACGCTGATCGAGTAAGGCGTGTCGAGCAGTCGTCGTGCGCCGATCGGGCCGACTTCTGCATGGTCGACCCTGTACGTGTCGTCCTTTGCCGGCAGCAGACCATTCACGATGATGTCGGCTCCGTCGAGGCGCTCCTGGGCCCGCGCGGCGGTGTTTGCCGTCGACAGAGCCATGACGGCTCCCAATGACGTAGCAGCGAGTTTTCTCATCGCCACCGCTATATACCACCGAATATGTTCCGGAAGGTTCCGACCGCCGCACTATCGAAGGTGAAATCCTGGTTTGACAGTCAGCGCAGCGAAGTTCGCTTATACCATCATCACGACCCATTAGCTTCGCCCACAAGGAATTCTGCTTTACTTACAAAGGTGTAGTTCTTGCCTCGGCGTGAACATTCCTTCCTCGGAAAGCGTGACGTCGACCGAGCGAAGCACAGGCGTGCTCGCACGTCCGTACAGCCGCGACATTTTAGCGACGAACCTAAACGCGGGTTGCGATTTAGGACGAGGAACACGGAGGATTAATCAACTTGCGATCGCTCTCCATTCCCATCGCCGCCGCCCTGACGATCGCGGTTCCCGCCTCGGCAGCTGCTCAGGATAGAACGATGCCCACGACCATCGAAAGTTCCAACCGGACCTTGATTCAAAATGCCTTCGACCGCTGGGCCAAGGGCGAGTTCGATATCTTCAGTCTACTTGCCGACGATGCGTCTTGGCACATCACAGGGCAGGACCCGGAGATCGCTAGGACCTACAATTCGCGTCAGGCATTGCTCGATGCGACGTCGCTGCCGCTTCGCGCGCGCCTGCTCGGGCCGCTCAAACCCGTGGTTCGGAAAATTTGGACCGACGGCGACGATGTGATCGTTCATTGGGACGGCACCGCGCCTCTCCACGACGGATCGACCTATCGCAACACCTACCTGTGGATCATGACGGTTCGCGACGGGCGCGTCGTTGCCGTCACCGCTTTCCTGGACAACGCCGCGTTCAAGTCCGCGCTCACCAAGCCGGCTGCTCCGCCCGAGGCCAAGAGAGAATAACGGGGGGCAATGCCGCTTCTACAACGGTACCGCACGAGCGGCAGCCGAGCGTGCGACCATAAGTTTTCGTCATATCCGAAATAGAGACGTTTAAGCCGGCACGGAAGGATTGACGACAGCGGTCCTTGCGCATCTCAGTAGGCGGCGGCTTGGTCGCGCGACCTCGACCGTGCCAGCACCAAGAACATCGCCGGCTTCAATCAGCGCGCCTTAGTTGCTATGAAACGCCAGTCCTTCAGGACCGCTAGGCGGTGAGGTTTAGCAAGACGGATGTAGGTGTCCGTGGCGATGATCCGGCGGAAGTCAGCGCACGAGGGATAACGGACTAGGGCGATCTCGTGCCAATCGTCATCGGGGCCAACCAAAATGCCCGCAGCTTGGGCACCGGCGTAGACAAGCTCTGGAGCCACGCCAACTTCCGCGCACGCGGCGCGGAAGCCGACTACATAACCTTCATAATAGCCCCGCCGGGAATCCGATAAAGCGCCGGCGAAGTCGGCCGGGTATTCAGGCGTTTCGCGAAAGCGGAGAAGGTTGACCATGACGACTGGTCCTTCGCCGATCGCTCGCGCTGCGTCGTCCAGCTTCTCTTCGTCCAGCTCCAGCCCGTGTGTCATGCTAGCCTCCTTGTTGCCTGGCCGTTATGTCTCATTGGGCACCGCTCATGGTAGCGGGACCGCGAACAGGACTGAGTTGCCATCATGTCAACACCGACTAGCTTCCAGCGCCTCATCAATCTTCTCCATTTCGCGCGAGTGGTAGAGGCCGGATCATTTGCCGAAGCCGCTCGGCGGGCGGGCACAACGACGTCAGCCCTGTCCAAGGCGGTTTCGCGGTTCGAGCAATCGCACGGCGTCCGCCTGCTGCACCGCACGACGCACGCAATCTCGCTGACCGCCGAGGGGGAGCGGCTGCTGGAGGGGACGCGCGATCTTCTGCGCGAGGCTGAGCGGTTGGAGGCAACGCTTGATCGTGCAGCCACCAGCGGCGCGGGAGGTCGTATTCGGCTTAGCGCGCCGGCACCGTTTATTCGTGCCCGCCTAGCACGACAGGTTCCAGCTCTGTTGCGGGCCAACCCCGACATCGAACTGGAACTTAAGGTCGACGACGGCACGCTCGACCTCGCTGGCGAAGCGATCGACATCGCGATCCGCTTCGGTGACCTGTCGAGCCAGCCAGGGCTGGTGGCAACACCACTCGGGAGCTTTCCGTGGGTGCTATGTGCGACCCCCCGGTACGTAGATTTAATTGGCGCGCCGCAATCCCCCACCGACCTAAATGCGCATCATCAGATCGGCTTCCGCGACCCGGGCAGCGGGCGGCTGCTGCCTTGGCAATTCGCAAGCCCTGTCGATGGCGCCATCGTTCGGCACCTGCCGCGGCCGAGGATCGTCGTTGAAGACATGGGCGCGATCTGGTCGATGATGCGGAATGGACTCGGGCTCGCTTGGCTTCCGGCCTGGGTCGGCCTTCTTGAAATACGCGAGGGCCAGGTGATTGAGCTCCTACGTGAGTGGCGTGTAACGGAGACTGCCATGCATGCGGTCCGCCTTGAGCGCCAACACACACCGCGTCGCATCCGCCGCCTGCTTGATGACCTTCGCAATGCCGCAAGGGATTGGCGCCTCGAGGACGCCGCGGCGGATTACGCGCCCGCGATGAGCTGATGCTCACTCTAGCGCGTGCGATTTTGGATCCGTCGACCTGCTGCGCGCCGGTTCGCAGGTCGTGATCGACCTGATGGGAGGCCAGTACCTTGGTCGCTCAGGGTAGGACGGTGCCCGGTGGCAACGTCAGCGCTATTCCGGAGGCGAGCAGCGTCTTACACATGCGTGAAAATCGGCCTGCGGCCGGCCTGGAGCTGGACGAGGCACATAATCGGTTGGTCGATTCTGCCTTTCCGCTGCTGCGCTCGCGCGTCCCTCTCGAGATGCTCTAGTCGAACAGGGGGAGCGCCTCAGTGCTACCCATTGCTGACCGGTCGAAGTTGGAAACGGTCACACCGACGAGGCGTATGCCTTTCTCAGTCGGCAAGACAGAGCGTATAAGTGCGAGGCTCGCGTCGCGCAGAGCTTTCTGGGTCGTGACCAGCGCCGGCTGCGTGCGGCTTCGGGTGATATTCTGAAAGTCGCCGTACTTCACTTTGACGGTGACGGTCCGGCCGAATTCTTGGGCCTTCTCACACCAGTTCCAGACGTCATCCGCCTGACGCAATACGCCAGTCTCGATCTCCTGGTCCTCTAGCAAATCGCGATCGAACGTCGTTTCAGACCCCGACGACTTGCGCTCACGATCGGGATTGACCGGACGCTCGTCGATGCCCCGAGCGATCAGATAGTACCATTCGGCCGAGCTCCCGAAATGCTGCTGCAAGAACGGGAGCGACTTAACACGCAAATCGGCGCCGGTTGCGATCCCAAGCCCGGCCATCTTCTTGGCAGTGACCGGCCCAACACCGTGGAATCGTGAGACAGGCAGGCTTTCGACCCAATCGGCGCCCATGTCCGGCGTTACGACAAACTGGCCGTTGGGCTTGCGCTGATCTGACGCGAGTTTAGCCAGGAACTTGTTGTACGAGATGCCCGCGGACGCTGTAAGTCCCGTCTCTTCCAGGATGCGCGCGCGAATCTCTTTGGCGGTCTTCCACGCCGTCTTGATACCGCGCCGGTTGGCGGTCACATCAAGATAGGCTTCATCCAGCGACAGTGGTTGGACGAGGTCGGTGTAGTCAGCGAAGATCGCGTGGATTTGCCGCGAGACGGCTTTGTAGACGTCAAAGCGCGGCGGCACGAAGATCAGCTCGGGACACCTACGGAGCGCCGTGACGGACGGTAACGCGGAGCGCACGCCGAATTTGCGCGCCTCATAACTGGCCGCTGCCACGACGCCGCGAGCCGCAGCATAGCCGACAGCCACGGGCTTGCCCCGAAGCGCTGGCTCATCGCGCTGCTCGACCGACGCGAAGAAGGCGTCCATGTCGACATGAATGATCTTTCGGTCGGCCGATTCTGGCATGGGCTCAAAATAGCGGAGCTTGAACAGAAAGGGAACGGTTTGCACTGCAAGTAAGCAGATGCTGTGTCCGTCGGCAGCAACGAACGCTATAAGGGCGAAATGAAGTTCATTCACTCCGCTGATTGGCAGCTCGGCAAGCCCTACGGCCGCTTCGATTCCGATGTCCGCGCAGCTCTGACGGAGGCCCGCTTCGACGCGGTCGACGCGCTTGGGCGCGCCGCGGCCGAGCATGGCGCGGATCACGTCATCGTCGCCGGGGACATCTTCGACACCGAAGGGCCTGAAGACCGCACTATCGTTCAGGCGATTTCGCGGATGGATCGGCATACCTGCCGCTGGTGGCTCCTGCCTGGAAACCACGACTTCGCGCGCAATGGCGGCCTGTGGGACCGCGTCCGTCAGCGGGCCAGCGACAAGATCGTCATCCTCTCGGAACCTGGGCCACGCGAGATCGAGGACAAGATATGGCTGCTCCCCGCACCGCTCATTCACCGGCATAATCTCGAGGATCCGACCAGCCTGTTTGATACGATGGAGACCCCGGGCGCGCGGCTGCGGATTGGCGTCGCTCACGGATCGATTCGGGACTTCGGATCGCGCGGAGAGACCAAGAACCAGATCGCCCCGGATCGGGCCAGGCTGTCGCAGCTCGATTATCTCGCGCTCGGCGATTGGCACGGAGCCCTCAAGGTCGATGCTCGGACATGGTATTCCGGCACCCCGGAGACCGACCGCTTCCAGCGCGATGAACCGGGTCACGCGCTCGTTGTCGAGGTCCAGCCCAACCTTATGCCGATAGTGACGCCGATCCGGACCGGCCGCTTCCAATGGCTCACGCGCGATTGGACGGTCAACGACAAGGTAGCGTTCGACGCTGAATGCGACCAACTCCTTGCTGGTGTCGACGCCCCCAACACGCTTCTGCAGCTTACTTTGGCGGGCATAACCAGCCTCGGCGAGCGGATCGCGATGCTCGGGCGGCTCGAAAACGACCTCAGCCACCGCCTGCGGCATCTTGCCGTGCGAGCCGATGACCTTGTCGGCCGCCCGCGCGAGGAGGACCTCGCGACACTTGCCGTGGAAGGGATGCTTGGAACCGCAGCAGCCAAGCTCAACGCGAAAATCGACGCCGGCGGCCTGGAAAGCGCCATCGCCAAGCGGGCGCTCGAGCGACTGTTCGTCGAGTATAGCCGGGAGGACCAGGCATGAGCCTTGTCATCCGTCAGATTGCGGTGGACGGCTTCCGCAAGTTTCGAACCCCTTTCGCGATCGACGATCTTACCGACGGACTGAACATCGTCATCGAGCCGAACGAAACCGGGAAATCAACGCTGCTCGAGGCGCTGCGCGCCGCCTTCTTCGTCCGCCACAACACGCGCAATCAGCTTGCCCAGTCTTTCGCGCCCTACGGCGAGGCAGTTGGTCCCGAGATCACGGTGAGCTTCGACGTCGACGGCTCTCCCTGGTCGCTGACGAAGCGCTTCCTCAGGAGCCCCTCGCTTGAGATTTCCGGCCCCCAAGGCCGGGCCCAAGGCGATGACGCGGAAGCACGGCTCAACACGCTGTTCGGCTCGGTCCGTGACACCAGTCGCGGGGGCGATGTTTCGACTTATGGGGCATTGGGACTCTTGTGGGTCGGGCAAGCCGAGGCCCTTGCGGTTTCCGGCCCTGGGCAGATCGTTCGCGACACGATCGCGTCCACGCTCGAAGCCGAGGTCGGTTCGATCATGGGCGGAGACGCCTATCGGCGCGTGCGCCAGCGAATTGACGCGCAATATGAGCTTTACTGGTCGCCGACCGGCCAGAAGCGCGGCCGGCAGAACGACGCGCGGGAACGAGCTGACGCTGCGATCTCGGCCGTACTTGAGGCGAGTGAACGCCTCGCCGCATTGGAGAGGAGCTTTTCCGACCTCGATGCCGCGCGCGGGCGGCTCAAAATCATCCAGCGGGAGATAGCGGACGAGACCGATGCGCAAGCGCGCAAGGAGCTTGTCGACTCCCTCGAGATCGCGCGCGCAGCCGCGCAGATCCTATCGACCCGAAAGGCCGAGCAGGAGGCGGCCGTTGCGAAACTGAAGGGATTGGAAGATCTGAAATCTCGCCACGGGGCGGCGACGATCTCGCGCGATAGCGCCACGACTGCGGTGGAAACAGCGCGCGCAAAGCGTGCTGAGCTCCGCGAGGCGCTTGCTACCGGCAAAGCCAAGGTCGCTGGGGCACGCGAGGACCTCGAGGCGGCGCGCGGTGAGCGTCATGACGCCCGAGCGGCGCTTGCTGCGGGTGAACAGGCTGTCCGCCTCCGCCGTCGTCAGGCGGCGATCGCCGCCGCGCGCCGTCGACATGACGAGTTGCTGAAGCTCGAGCAGTTGCATGGCGAGGCAAAGGCGCGTGCCGCAACCGCCATTCCGGCCAAATCGCTCGAAGCGCTCGAAGCGAACGATCGTGCGGTGAACCAAGCTCAAGCCGTCGTGGATGCCGGCGCGACCCGACTGACGCTGTCCGGCGCCATCCAGGGGGTAACGATCGACGGTGAGCCGATGCCCGCTGGCGAGCGCACCATCACCCGTGCGGCCAGCATCGCGATCGGAGGGACCCAATTGATCGTCAGCCCGCCGGCCGCGGCCGCGAGCGCTGAGGAGACCCTCGCTGCAGCAATCCACAAACGGAAGTCTGCGCTCGAAGAGCTCCACGTAGCCAATCTTGCGGCTGCTCGATCTCGCAACGAGGCGGCTCGCGATTCCGCCGCTGAACTGCGCACACTTGCTGCACAGATCGAGGCTGCCACACCCGCTGACGAGACACTGCAAATCGCAGCCGGGGCCGACGCATTAAAACTCTTCGTCGCTCAACTCGAACCGGAGGCCACAGAGGCGGAAGCGGCCCTTCCTGATGTGACCGCGCTAATGAAAGCCGTTGAGGCGGCCGACACGAGGCTCGCGCGAGCCGAGGGTTCCCAGGATAGTGCGATCGCTGCGCTGCGACGTGCCGAAGAGGCTGATGCTCCGCTCGCATTAACCGAAGCGGGCGCGGTGAGCGACCTTGCCAACGCCGCGGCCCTCCTCAAAGAGATTGAGGCTCGCCCGGAATGGGTGACCCTTGATGAGGATCTAAGGCGGGCGCGAGAAACGGCAGCGCAAGCGGCCGTCCGCCTGGAGGAGGCCGAGCGGAACGCATCGGCACACGATGTCGGCGCGATCAATCGGAAGATCGAGGTCATCGACGCCCGCGTCCGGGTAGCCACTGAAACGCGCACGAGGCTGGAAACCGAGATCGCCCGTCTCGAGGGGACGATCGAAAGCGAAGGCGGCCTCGGCCTGGCCGATCGCGCTGCGGCGGCTCAAGAGGAAGTCGAGGCCGCGAATGCCGCGCTCCAGCGCGTCACGGAGGAAGCAGATACGTTAAAGCTGCTCCGCGATACGCTGGAAGGCGCGCGAAACGAGACTGCCGCCAAGTTCGTCGGTCCGGTCGCGAAGCGCGCGAAACGGTATATCTCGCAACTGCTGCCAGACTGCGATCTTACCTTTGCCGAGGATCTATCCCTCGCGAGCGTCAGCCGGACCGGCGTCGATGAGAGCTGCGCCAACCTCTCTCGCGGCACCCAGGAGCAGCTCGCTGTCCTCACCCGCATAGCGTTCGCGGACCTGCTGCTTGAACAAGGCAAGCCCGTGTCGCTGATTCTGGACGATCCGCTGGTCTATTCCGACGATGGTCGCCTCGACACGATGATCGAGATCCTGACAGAGGCATCGACGCGGATGCAGATCATCTTGCTGACGTGCCGGGATCGCGCCTTCCGCCACGTGCCCGGGAATAGGATCCTCCTCCGTGCCGCCGCCTAGGCGATGCCGGCCGTCGAGCGGGTCCGCTTTTATCGGCGAGCTGCTGCTCGAACCGAGGTCGGCAATAGGATAGGATGCTCGCGTTCGTGTGGTAGGTCGGCTAAAAGTGTCGGAGATTGTGCATGCGTTTCCTTCATGTTGTCGCTATTTCTATTGCCTCAATAGCAAGTTCTTCTCCGGCGCAGGGCGTCGGATTAGGATCCGCGGAAACAGCGCTCGCCGCGATTGATGCTAGGCAGAAAGACATGGTCGCCCGAGCAGATGTAAAGGGGCTTGCGGAACTGTCCGCAAGGGAACTGACCATAAACGCGCCAACTAACAGGATCCTATCCCATAACCAATTCCTAGCGATGATGCGTAGCGGACAGATCGGCGCCGAGGCGTTTGAACGAACCGTTGAAAGCGTTACCGTCGTTGGCGACGTCGGCGTGGTAATGGGCAATGAGATATTCACTCCAACCGCCGCCAGTGAGCTTGGCCGCACGTATGGCGCAGTGCCGCTGAAGCGGCGCTATACTAACATCTATCGAAAATATGATGGGCAATGGAAGTGGCTGGCGCGCCACGCCAACGTCGTGCCCGGGCCAAAGACCGATATCCGCTAGGTGGCGGCAGCTGCCTGACCGTAATGCGCCCCATAATCGGTCGTTCGGTGATAGATCGAGGATGCTTGAAAGCCGCCATTCATTCAGGCGACGAAAGAATGGCAACAATTGGGGACTTTCCTGCCCGGCAGCTATCGACCAGAGCCGGACGTTCCGATCAGGCACCCAGAATGTCTTCTTCTGACATAACCTGCCAAAAGCCGGGTAACGATCCGATCCCAGGGCAGAGAATCTTGGCGAGGGAGCAAGATCTACTGCACTCGAGTCTTGGCAACCATCAGACGACAAGCAAGCTCGCGCTCTCCCCACCGGGTCGAAAAGGCGTCGGAAACCTCAAACCAGCTACCGTCGCTGCCTGCACCGTGATGGACGCCCATACAGGAACATTGGCACTCATGACCCTTGGCGTTCTGGCAGGAGGGTGAGCAGACTTCCTGCTCACGATATGGCTGGATCACATAAAGGCGGCCATATTTCTGCAACGCGCGATTCACGAAATCATCGAACCAGGCTTTCGGGATTTCCCAGAACTTGCGCGATGCGATCCAGCTTGGTGTAGTGCGGCGCCCGTCTTGCAGCCATTGCCGGTTATTGCCATCGAACGGCAACCGCACCCGGAGGAGCTCGCCTTTCCCCGTGCGCCGCAGAATTACGGGGATCTCGTCTTGCTTCCAAATGGCTTGGATCGACTGTTCCATGGAAGACCAACATTAGCAGGTTCGTCTCCGACCCTGACAGCTAGAAATTGACGATGACCGAAGGCAATGGAACATAGCAAAAACACCGATCCTCCGCTACACCTTTCCCGTAACGATCGTCACCGTTGTGGGAGACCTACCCAATGCCAGCGGGCACAAACCGCGCTTTTAAGTTGCCGGCTCGCTATTCGATCGAGGGCCGAGTTCACAAGAACGCGATTAAGCAGCTTAACCGGGCGGCGATACATGAAGAATTCGCTGTTGGGTCCAAGACCATCAAGCGCTCCTCCTATACAGTCCTCCATCCAGATGAGGGCGCGTCGATCCTTATAGCGGACCGCCGTCTCACGGTTACGGACGAGCCGATCGATGTCTTTCGCTGCCGTAACTGGGATGCGTTCGTCGGCGGATCCAGCGAACTCGAAGGCGAATGGCTGACGCCTGCGCCCACACGCTTTGATCTACTATCTCTCAGCCAAGCCAGCGAGGCGCGCAATGCGGTGCTGAACGGTTGGCGCGGCGCATTCGAGTTTCGCGAGGAAAAGCGTGACGGCGATCGCGTGATCGAGACCGGGCTCCGCCCTCCTCAGATTGGAGCGCTATTCGGCGTGCTCTCCCACTGGAAGACGAGCAGTCTGCCCGCAACCGTGGTCATGCCGACCGGCACCGGAAAGACGGAAACGATGCTTGCGTTGTTGGCGCGGGAGAGACCGTCACGGCTGCTGGTGATCGTGCCCACCGGGGCGCTGCGCGATCAGATCGGTGACAAGTTCGTCTCGATGGGACTTCTCAAGGAGCTGGGAGCGTTGAGGGAGGATGCGCCCTTACCGATCGTCGGATTGCTGGAGCACAAACCCAAGACCGCCGAAGAGGTAGACGCCATCTTTATGGGCTGCAACGTGGTGGTCACGACGATGGCGGTCGCTGGTCAGAGCACCGAGGCGGTTCAGCGCCGCATGGCCGAGCTATGCTCGCATCTGTTCATCGACGAAGCGCATCACATCTCGGCCCGAACATGGGAGGCGTTTCGTGGACACTTCGCTGATCGCCCAGTGGTCCAATTCACGGCTACGCCATTTCGCAATGACGGCAAGCATGTGGATGGAAAGGTCGTCTTTAACTATCCGCTTCGGAAGGCGCAGGCCGAAGGCTATTTCAAGGAAATCCGCTTCGCGCCGGTTGACGAACTGGACCAGGTCGAGGCTGACCAGGCTATTGCCATAGCCGCCGTCGCGCAGCTCGCTTCGGATGCCGCTGCTGGTTTCAATCACCTCGTCATGGCGCGCTGTTCGGACATCAAACGCGCTGAACAGGTGCACGCCTATTACGCAGCACTCGCGCCCGAGCATGCGCCGCTGCTGCTCCATAACGGAATTTCTGCCGGCGAGGCCCGAGATGGTTTAGCCCGCCTCCGCCGCGGGGATGCACGCATCGTAGTATGTGTGGACATGCTGGGTGAGGGTTTCGACCTCCCAGAGCTGAAGATCGCCGCGATCCACGATCCGCACAAGAGCCTCGCGATCACGTTGCAGTTCACGGGGCGGTTTACCCGCTTTCGCTCCGATCTCGGTGAAGCCACGATGATCGCTAATATCGCCGACCCTGGCGTCGGCGAGGCTCTACAGGACCTGTATGCGGAGGATGCGGATTGGAACGTCCTCCTCCGAGATCTTAGCGAGGGCGCCAACACTAGGCAGGCTCGTCGCTCGGACTTCATCGACGCGTTCCAAGATGCTCCCGACGTCGTTTCGCTGCGAAATATCTTCCCAAAGATGAGTGCGGTCGTGTTTCGGACGGGCACGCGACGGTGGCGGCCCGATCGTGCGATCGCCGCGATGGGTTCGACGGAAATCTATGCCGGTCCGACTGTGAACGAACGCAACAAGGTGCTGCTATTCATCACGCGCGAACATGATGCCGTGTCTTGGGGCGATGTCCGGGATATCCGAAACACCGAGTGGCACCTTTATCTTGTTCATTGGGACGAAGAACAGGGGCTCCTCTACATTAACAGCTCAAACAACAGCAGCATGCACGAAGACTTGGCCAAGGCCGTGGCTGGCGATGATGCAGCCATATTAAAGGGCGAACTTGTATTTCGTTCGCTTCATAACGTGAACCGGCTGGTCCTGACGAATCTTGGTCTCAGCGATGTGATCAACGACCGGCTGAGGTTCAGCCTGCACGTGGGGCCGGACATCACTGATGCATTGCCCGAGGCAATGCGGACTAACAAGCGAAAGTCCAACCTCTTCGCACATGGTTACGAGGACGGCGCGCGAGTAACGGTTGGCTGCTCGCAGAAGGGTCGAGTGTGGTCGATGATGACCGCCGAGGACCTCGCATCCTGGGTTGAATGGTGCCACGCGGTCGGTGCCAAGCTCCGCGATGAGACGATCTCGACCCGCGACGTCTTCACCAACGTGATTCTGCCGGTTGAAATCAGTGAGCGTCCCGCCCTCATTCCGCTTCTGATCGATTGGCCGGAGGAATTCCTGAAGCGTGCCGAAGACGCGATCACGATCACAATCGATGGAGAATCCGTGCTATTCTTTGATGTGGAACTGCAAGTTTTGGACTTTACGACCGACACGCCGATCCGCTTTCGGGTCGTCACTCCCAACAAGATCGCCGACTATATCGTTCGATTCGCGCCGGATGGCCTCTCCTACGAACCACAGGGCGCTTTTGCGGCCGACATCACGATTGGGCGCACCACAAGATCGCTTGGGGACTGGTTCCGCAGAGAGCCGCCCGCAATACGCTTCGACAATGGCGGCTACCTTGAGGGAACTGAGCTGTTTGTGCCTCCGATCGGGGCCGCGCGAAAGCCGTTCGACCGCGATCGGATCGTCGAATGGGATTGGGCGGGTGTCGATCTCGCGAAGGAATCGCAACGCGTCGAGAAGCGACCAGATTCAATACAGCGGCGCGTCCTTGATCGCCTTCTCGCCACTACCACGGAGGATGAATTCCCTATCATTTTTGATGACGATGATGCTGGCGAAGCCGCCGATATTGTCTGCATTGGGGTTCGCGACGGCAGGCTGGTGATCCATTTTTACCACTGCAAGTTCGCAGGGTCTCCCAGCGCTGGGGCTCGTGTCGACGATCTTTATGCGGTGTGCGGCCAAGCGCAACGTAGCACGCACTGGCGTAGCGCAGTGCCGGAACTCTTCAAGCATCTTCGTCGCCGCGAAGACGGCCGTCGGGCAAAGCTCGCGGCTGCTGGTATTAATCACGTTTCGCGATTCGAGCGCGGTGACCTTCGCGGCTTGCGCGATCTAGGCAAGCAGGCGAAGCTTCTACTTCCGGAATTTAAGGTCTTCATCGTCCAGCCGGGATTGTCCAAGAAGGCTTTGCTAAACCGACAGCTTGATCTACTCGGGGCGACGGAACTCTACCTGATGGACACCGCAGCGATTCCACTGGGTGTAATAGCGAGCGAGTAATTTCCGCTCACCGCATGCTCCTGCGCCGGATCGGTGACACACGCTACGTTCTCCAAGCCGCGCTTCAGGTTTGCGGGCCTCGCTTGGTAACGCTACGCCACCGGGCGACAGCTGGCTTTGTAGGACTAGGTAAGCGACGGCTTGCGGCCTCGCCATACCTGAAACCGGACAGGCAAAAGCCCCCCCATTATCGCCCATATCCTCAAGTCCCGCCACCGGTACTGCCCAGTCTGCAATGTCCGGATCTGACGAACGCCGACGTTGGCAAGCACCGTATGAAACGGCAGGAAAGTCCCCACGAGCTTCCGGCAGCAGTCGACGGCCATTGCCTGGATATAGCCGGCCGGCTGACGCAGCTACGATAACTTCAGGCTCTCGATCAGTGCCCTCATAGCGGCGGGCATGTGGCGCCGGCTGGGGTAATAAAGATGGAAGCCCGGAAAGGGTTTACACCATTCGTCCAGTACCCGCTGAAGCGAGCCTTGCCGCAGATGGGGCTCGACCAAGCTCTCAACCAGTAGCGCTACGCCGCAGCCGCGCAACGCGGCGTCCAGCAGGAGGCTGGTGTCGTTTGCCGTCATGACGCTATCGACCATGACTTCGAACGGTCCGTCGGGACCGTCGAAGCGCCAGGGGTGCAGCGCGCCCGTCTCGTACCAGCGATAGGTCAGGCAGGCGTGGCCGTTCAGTTCGGCAGGCGTGTGTGGCACCGGCCGTTGTGCAAAGTACGATGGGGACGCCACCACCGCCATCCGTAGATCGGGCGTCAGCGGCACCGAGATCATATCCTGCTGGACGATCGCCCCCGACCGGATTCCGAAATCGAATCCCTTGGCGATGACATCGGTGATGCTGTCATCAATGACCAGTTCGAGGCGTATCTCGGGAAAGTCCGCGCGAAACTGCGCCAGCTTCGGCATCACGATCAATTGCGCGGCGGCGCGCGGCATGTTGATCCGCACCAATCCGCGAGGCTGCTGCTGAAAAGCGCGGACATCGCGAACGGCGTCGCTCACTTCGGCGATTGGTGGCCCGAGCCGATCGAGCAGGGCTTGCCCGGCCTCAGTTGGCGCCACGCTGCGGGTCGTGCGGTGGAGCAGCCGGGCGCCGAGACGCTCTTCGAGCGATCGCATGCTGTGGCTGAGCGCGGAGGGTGACATGTTGAGCCGCTGAGCCGCAGCGCGAAAACTGCGTTCTTCCGCAATCGCCATGAAAGCCATCAACTCGGCAAACTCAGCACCGCGCATATTGGTGATTCCTGTTCAACAGCCCGTGCCAAATTACGCTCATTATACCTCTCCTGCGGATGATCCATATCGCGTCGAACAAACGGCAAGGCTTGATGATGCGCACGATGCGACGCTGGGAAATGGACGGGATCGGCCGTGACCGACTGATCTTACGCGAGCGACCGATCCCGGTGCCGGGCAGGCACGAGGTGCTCGTGGCGGTCGGCGCGGTGGCGCTCAACCATCGCGACAAGATGGTCGTGGAAACGGGGCGCGGCCTGTCGCTTGCCTTTCCGTTCACGCCCGGCTCCGACTTGGCGGGCCGGATCGTGGCGCTGGGCGAGGACGCCGAGCGTTTTGCTATCGGTGATCGCGTGATCTCCTGCTTCACACCCGAATGGGTCGATGGCCTTCGCGCAGGGACAGCCCGGACGCCGGGCTATCGTACGCTCGGAGGGTTCTTCGCCGGCGTGCTGGCCGAATATGTGGTTCTGCCGGAACACTGGTTGGTAATGGCACCGGAGTCGCTCGACGACGCCGAGGCGAGCACCCTGCCTTGCGCCGCGCTCACGGCATGGTTCGCGCTCGTCGAGCGTGGACATGTTCGGGCGGGTGAGACGGTGCTTATCAGGGGAACCGGCGGCGTAGCGTTGTTCGGGCTCCAGTTCGCGAAACTGCATGGAGCGACCGTGATCATGTCGTGCAGTCCCGAAAAAGGTGACCGCGCTCGGGAGCTGGGCGCCGATCATATCATCGACCGGCACCGGAAGGACGGGCTCGACGCTCTGTATGCGCTCACCGGCGATCGCGGCGCCGATCACGTTCTGGAGACAGTCGGAGGCGCCTATCTCGGCCAGTCCGTCCAGGCCGCAGCCGTCGGCGGGCACATCTATCAGATCGGGGCGATCGACGGTTTCGACCTTTCGTCGCCCGCGATGCCGCTGATGATGAAGGACGTGACTATCCACGGTATCGGCACCGGCCACCGTCGCGCGCTCGAAGACATGGTGCGGGCCGTCGAGCGTGTTGGCATGGCACCGGTGCTCGACAGCCGCTTCCCGATGCCGGCCCTGCCGGACGCGTTGGACCGCCTCGACAAGGGCCCGTTCGGCAAGATCGTAATCGAGATGGCCGGTGGGGCCAATCAGGGCGGGAGCATCTGAGATGACGGAACACGCAATCTGGCGGGACGCGAACATGAGCCTGCCGACGCCGGTTCTGTCGGTCCGTGGGATCAGGCTATCGTCGCCTGGCCGAGGGGAGCATTTACAGCTGCGTGTATCGGCCCCCGTGACCGGCGGCGACCTTCCCGTCATTCTGTTCTCCCACGGCTATGGCTCGTCGATGGATGGCTATGCGCCGTTGGCCGACTATTGGGCGGCGCACGGGTTCGTCGTCATCCAGCCGACGCATCTCGATGCCAAGCGGCTCGGACTGGCGCAGGACGATCTGCGACGGCCGTCGATCTGGCGCAACCGTGTCGAAGACATGAAGCGCATTCTGGACGCGTTGGTCCCGATCGCGCGGTCGGCGCCGGGATTGGAAGGCCGTGTCGATTACAGCCTGGTGGGCGCGGCGGGACATTCGTTCGGCGGTCAGACCACCAGCATGCTGCTCGGTGCGCGGATGTTGGGGCCTGATGGCGAAGCCGAAGACATGTCGGATCGACGGGTCAAGGTGGGGATATTGCTCGCCTCCGGCGGGCGCGGTGGGGCGGACCTGAGCCCCTTGGGACGAGAGGTCACCCCATATCTGAACTCGGACTTCGACCACATGACAACGCCTGCCCTGGTTGTGGCGGGGGATGCCGACCACTCACCGCTGACAACGCGCGGCCCCGACTGGTTTGCTGACCCGTATCGTCTCAGTCCCGGCAAGGGCGCGCTGCTCACCCTGTTCGGCGGGGAGCATATGCTGGGTGGTATTTCGGGTTACGAGGTGACGGAGACCAGCGATGAAAATCCTGCGCGCGTCGCCGTGATCCAGCGGATGACGACCGCATATCTCTGCAGCACTCTGCTCGATGATGCGGCCGCGTGGCCGTCGGCATGCGATGCGCTTGCGGCAGAGGACGCGCCGCTGGGCGACGTCGAAGGCGTCGCTGAGGCATGAGGGCTTCGGGCCGAAGCTATCGACGCAGACATTCGCGCTTCAGGCGTGATGGCCGATCAGGACCGCGCCTGCAGCGACGACGACGCAGGCCACGACCCTATAGCCAGTCAGCCGCTCGCCCAGGAAGAAGCGGCCGATTAGAGCGGCGAAGACGACGCTCGTCTCGCGCAGCGCCGACACAGAGCCCATTGGCCCCAACGCCATGGCAGCGATGACGATGCCGTATGCCAGGAGGGACACGACACCGCCAACTGCCGCCATTGTCGTTTCACGGGTGCCCCGGACAAGATCGCGTGGACCGCGCGCAACCCAATACAGCGCCGGCGCGAGGATGCCCCACCCCAGGCACATCCACACGGTATAGCCCACCGCCGTTCCCGACAGGCGTACGCCGATGCCGTCGGTTACGCTGTATGCGCCGATGAAGCAGCCGGTTCCGATCGCATAAGGCAGGCTATCGAGCCCGAACCGCCGCCCCTGGAACGCCAGCGAGGTGATGCCGAGCGACACCAGCAACACGCCCAGCATGCTGACCATATCGGGCAGCTCGCCCGCAAACACCGCCGCACCGAGCGTCACCAACAGCGGCGAGGAGCCGCGCGCGATCGGATAGGTCTGACCGAGGTCGCCGCTCCGGTAGGTGCGCACCAGGAACAGGTTGTAACCGACGTGGAGCAGCGCCGAGAGCAGCGCGCAGCCCCAACTCGCCCGCGCGGGCACCGGCGCAAACGGCGCGATGCATGCACAGGCAATCGCGATCGCTATGCACATAACGGTCATCGACCAGAACCGGTCGCTTCCGGCGCGCAGCAGCGCATTCCAGCTCGCGTGGAGCACGGCCGCCAGCAAGACGATCAGGCTGATCCCCAACGACATGCAGCTCTCGCTAGCTGATGGATGGGCCAGCCCGAAGCCTCATCACGACCTTGTGCGCGTAATGAACGGGCATTTCGGTGCCCAGGTCGACCGAATAGCCAGCTTCAGGCCCCGATCTGCCAGGTGATCCCGTGCGGTTTCAGCGCGTCCAGGAATTCTGTGGGGTCGAAAGCGAGCGACGGTGGGACCGCGCCAACCGGCGCGGCGCGGGCACCAAGGCGGACTGCGGCCTCGACCGCGATCACGGCGGTCGAGCCATAGGCGTCGCCTCCTGTCACATGGCCCCGCGCCGTCGTGCCGTCCGCTGCTCGCGCCTCGGCAATCATGGTGAAGCGGGTCGCGCGCCGCTCGTCTTCCGGCGGTCCAAACGGCGCCGCGGCGATTACCTCGTCGGTCAATGACGCCGCTCCTGCGGCGAGATCTGCGTTCATAGTGGCATCGATGGTCCTGGCTCTCACATGTCGCTGGATGGAGACGACCTCCGGCCCCGGCAGCGCCCAGGAGGGTTGCTCGCCGTCTCCGGGAAAGTCGGCCGGCTCGCGGGCACCCGCGTCGGTCTCGCGCCACTCGCCATCCTGCCAAGCCAGCGGCGGCGATGCCGCCATCTCGCGGAACGCGAGCATCGTTCCTCGCGAAAGGCCGGCATCAAACAGGCCATGATTTACGCGGAGAGTGTCCACCTCAGAAAGGCGGGCGGCGACGAGACCGGCGATCAGGTCGCCCGGAATGCCGTCGTCGGTCGCGGCTGGCACAAGGCTGACGCCAGCCGCCGCAGCTTTGGCACCAAACTCGTCGTACACGCGTCGTACCCAGCGCTGCTCGCCGGCTGTATCGATATAATGGCACCCAGCGGCGATCGCCGCCTCCACAACCGGCGCGCCGAACCTGGTGAATGGAGCAACGCAGCTGATAACCACATCGCAGCCGCGGAGCGCGTCGACCAGCGATGACGGGTCGTTCAGGCTGACGGCTCTTACGTCTTGTGCCCCGGCTATCGCAGACAGCGCCTTCTCGTCGCGGCCGATCAGGCGGGTATCGACCCCGCGGCGAAACAACTCTGCCGCTACGAGTCGACCAGTATATCCGGTCGCGCCGAAAACTGCTGCCTTCATGATACGTCTGCTCACTGTCGTTGGTACGACCGCGAGTTGGTCTGAGCGTCACCTTTCCACAATTGCCCGTGCGGGATAACATCAATCCACCAGTGGATTAATGCTGAAGCTCCAACGCTGCCTCCGGCAGGCTTGAGGATGCAGAGCCGGTTCCTCTGACTCGATCGTTGTTTCCCCGCCGCCGCACACTCTCCAACGCCGACCTGACCTTTTGGGTGTTGCGCAGGCGATGCGGAAAAACGGCGTGAACCGAGGAAGCAACAGGCTTCCAGCCAACTATGTCGATGGAAACCAGGCTATCGTCGATCAACGCCTCCGGCAGCAATCCGACGCCTCGCCCAAGGCCCACTGCATTCGCAACGAGCCAGGGATCATTCGATGCCGATGCAAGCTTCGTCGGGGTAATCTGGCGCTCTTCCCCGTCCTCGGAAACGAAGCACCAGTTCGTGATCGGAAGGATTATCGCGCAATCATGCGCAAGCAGCTGCTCGGGATCCGAAAGACGCTGAAGCTCGGGCTTTTGACGAAGCAACTCAGCTGAAGCAACAAGCTGGAATGGTACGTCATAAAGCTTGATGGATACGAGGCTTCGTTGTTTTGGAGGTCCGAGCTGGATGGCCAAATCGACGCCGTCTGCGACAAAGTCGGCGTCATTGCTATTCATTGTAAGTTTGAGCTGGAGGTCCGGCCGCTCCCGACCAAAATCCGACACCCAGGCGCGGAACTGGTCGGGGCAGATGTAGGGCGAGACGGCTATCGACAATGAATCGCTTGCACCAGACGCCGCCGTGGCGATTTCGTCGAGTGCCGCCCGGACCTGCGCGACCGGCGGAGCACAGGCTTCGACCAGGCGCTGCCCAGCGAGCGTCAAACTGAGCGATCGCGTCGTTCGTCGGAGCAACAGGGTGCCGAGCTCGTTCTCCAGCGCCGCCACCCTCCGGCTTACCGAGCTTTGCGGCATCCCGAGCCGCCGCGCGGCCCCGACGAAGCTCTCGAATTCCGCCACAGCCAAAAAAACCGCGACGTCGTCCAGCGCTACAGCCTCTGTCATACGTGTGCCTCGTGCCTGTGTCCGCCCCAGGCATTTGCCTCAGGGACGGGCGTCGCCGGCGCCTACCTCGTACGGCATATCTGCGGTGCGAGCGCCGCTTCCTACTTAGGATGTCGATCCCGCATGTCGAGGCTGACGTTCAAGGCACCATACGGGCGCATAAGCCACCAATATGCAACGACCGAAACCGCCTTTATCTGAGCGCCCCGGCAAGGCAGTAGCGTAGCTGAGCTACGACAGCATGAACGACGATAGGCTCGGTTGCTCGGCCTTCCTGCCGCTCGCGATCCACTCCCGTTTCGCGCGGAGATAGTCGAGCAGCTGCACCAGGTCCGCAGCTTTCTTCTCCAGCCGGGCGATTTGGATGTCCAGAATGGACGCTTCCTGGCTGGCCGTGCCGCCGCTCCGCAGATCCGCGAGCAGCGCCGATATCTCTTTCAGGCTCAGCCCCAAAGACTGCGCGAAGCGTATCGTTCGGGCGATCGAGACATCGTGCGGCCGGAAGATCTGCCATGGGCTGCGGCCGCCCTTTGATCCCGTTTGCGGCGCCAGCAGTCCCTTGCGGACATAAAATCGGACGGTGTCCTGGCTGAGGCCTGCTTCCTTAGCGAACTCTCCAATCAGCATGCGACCTCCTCGGTTGACCATGGACCTAGGTCCAGGTTTATAGGCGTGGCTCCTCTCAAAAAGGAGCGCTTATGTCTGAAGTTCTCGCTCGTCGTATGGCGTCGGAAAACGTCGCCGATTCCATCGTCGCTGTGGTGACGGGAGCCTCGGGTGGCCTTGGGAAAGAGATTGTTCGCGGGTTGCTGGCCGATGGGGTGACCGTGATTGCGGGGGTTCGCAGTCTCGACAAAGGCGAGGCCCTCCGAGCGGAACTGTCGGGGATCCCGGGGCCAGGCCGCATCGACATCGTGCCGCTCGATATTTCCGATATGCGCTCCGTCCGCGCGTTTGCCGCAACTGTCGCCGAGCAGCATCCGACCTTGCAGATCCTGATCAACAACGCAGGGGCTTGGTTCAACGAGCGAGGGGAAACCGGGGAAGGGCGCGAGCTCACGCTCGCCACGAACGTGCTCGGACCCTATCTGCTGACGAAGCTTCTATTACCGCAACTTCGCGCTTCGACCCGGGCGCGCATCGTCAACACCGTCTCGGCCGCAGTCGGCGACTACGATGTCACCGATCTTGAATGGCGCAACCGCCGCTATGGCGGCTTCAAAGCCTATCGGCAGTCGAAGCAGGCGCTGCAGATGGTAACCGAAAGCTTGGCCCTGACGCTGGCTGGCTCAGGGGTGGTGGCCAACGCCGTGTCTCCAGGTTTCGTGAGAACCACGTTCCTAAAGGAGGCAAAGGGCCTGGTCGCCGCGGCCCTGCGTGCGACTTCCTTCCTGGCCGTGTCGCCGGCGGAAGGTGCGGCCACGCCGTTGTGGGTCGCCTTGTCGCCCGACCTGGCCGATGTCAGTGGCCGGCTTTACGAGAACCGCAAGGAAAAGGCGGTGCTGTCGTTCGATCGCGCCAATCTGGAGCGGCTGACGGCCCGCCTCGATGAACTCAGCGGCTTGAAGTAGACGTGGAGATCGCCGCAATCATCTCGCTCGCCGCCTGTGTCGCCCGGTCCTGCATTTCCTCTTCCGTCGCGGCGGGGAGCCCCAGCAGGCCGCGATAGCTATCCAGGCCGACCAGCCGATCGAAGAATGCCGCGCTGATCCGGTGCCGCTGCACAGCGCTCAAGTCCCTCGTTTCCGGCCGATCGGACAGGAAATCGAGCAGCGCCTGCTCGTGCGTCCCGATCAATCCGCGATAGGCCATCTCCCCGAGCTGCGGAAAGCGGCGCATCTCGGTCATGACGACACGCAGGAGGCTCGTCGTCTCCGCGCCGCTCAGCCGGTTCTGGAACATGACCCCAACGAACGCCAAGATCTCGGCGAGCGATTTTTGAAGGACGCCATCGAGGCGGGCGCGCTCGTCCTGGTCCTCGGGATGGCAAGCGCTCTCGATCACGGCCGCGAACAGGTCGTCCTTGCCTTCTGCGTGACGGTAGAGCGTCATGATCGAAACGCCCGCGTCTTGGGCGATCCCCTCCATGCTAGCCCCGGCAAAGCCGTCGCGCAGGAACGCCTTCCTCGCGGCCTCGACGATCGCGGCACGCTTGCGCGCCATCAGCTTCGCCTTGGGGTTATCTGGCAACCAGTCCTTCACGTGCCGTTGACTCCATACGATAACCGTGATTATCGCACGACATGAAACGATAATGACCCTTATCGTGAGACGCGAGGATTGGGTATGGCAAACTCGGTGAATGGCAAGCTTCCGCTGTTGCAACGGATGCGCCGCCGGCCGGTTCGCAGCCTGCTGATAGTCGCGGCGATCCTTATCGTCATCGCGGGGGCTTGCCTGACTTGGTCCTTCGCCCCCGCGCGGCTCGATCTTCCGAGCGTCGAGGTCGGCGCGTTACCGCCCGCGTCTCCACCGCCTGGCATGTCGATCAGCGCGCTTCCGACGGGCACATACGAGACACCCGCCGCACTTGCTTTCCGCGGTGGTTCCTGGAGTGACAAGCGAGCTTTCGCAGCAACGGGCATTCTCGTTCGACACCCGAAGGGCGATCTGTTGATCGATACCGGCTTCGGCAAGAACGTGGATCGGCAACTCGCGCTGCTTCCCTCCTATCAGCGATCCGAGCACCATCGGGGCGTCCCGATCGCGCAGCAATTGACGGCGGCGCGCATGCCGCTCCGCGATATTGCCGCGATCATCCCCACGCATTCGCACTGGGATCATATCAGCGGCGGGGACGATCTGCGCGGCATACCGGTTATGGAGACGGCCGCCGGGCGCGCGTTCATCGCATCGAAGGCGAAAGGCACAGAGGTCCTCAACAGCCTCGGCGACATACACTACCAGCAATATGCCTTCGATGGCGGCGCCTATCTGGGCTTCCCGAAAAGCCACGACGTGTACGGTGATGGTGCCATCGTGATCGTGCCGGCGCCGGGGCATACGCCGGACTCGGTCGTCGTCTTCGTCACCTTGCCGTCAGGCAAGCGCTACGCCTTCCTTGGCGATCTGGTGTGGCAGACCGAGGGCCTGAGCATCCCCGCCGAAAAGCCGTGGCTCCTGCGCCGCCTGATCGGCGAGGATTACGACGAGACCCGTCTCGATCTTGCACGTATCCGCGCCGCCACCGCGCGCTATCCGCAGATCGCTGCTGTTCCGGCGCATGATGGCCGGGCGTTCCGCGCGATCGCTACCTACCCCGGTGAGACGCGGTGATATGCGAGGCACTATGGACGTTGAAAAGAAGATTCTGATCTGCGGCGCCGGCATCGCGGGCCCGGCGTGCGCTTACTGGCTGGATAAATACGGTTATGCGGTTGTGCTCGTTGAGCGGGCAAAGGGTTTTCGCGACGGCGGCCAGAACGTCGACATCAAAGGCGCCGGTCAGCAGGTCATCAAGCGGATGGGCCTCGACAAGGAGATCGAGGCCAGGGACACACTGGAACAGGGTCAGAGGTATGTGGACGATGCCGGCAACCTGATCGCGACGTTCCCCAAGGGCTCCGTCGGCACCCTGACGAGCGACTTCGAGATCCTGCGCGGCGATTTCGCGCGCGTGCTGTTCGACGCGACCAAAGCGGACTGCGAATATCGGTTCGGCACGTTCGTCACATATCTCGATGACGGCGATGCCGGCATGTCCGTGACCTTCAACGACGGCACGACCGAGGACTTCGAACTGGTGATCTGCGCAGAGGGCATCAGCTCCGCGACCCGGGCCAAGGTCTTGGCCGAGGAGACCGGCTTTCGCTACCTCGGCGCCTACATGTCGTTCTTCAAGATTCCGCGACGGCCTGAGGACGACAATTGGGCGATCTCCGTCAATGGTGCAGGCGGCACGTTCATCACGCTGCGGCCGGGCAACGATCACGAGACCACCGTTCTCGTGACCTTCCTCAAAAAAGATCACAGGATCGAGGAAGACAGTCCCGCGGTTCGACGCCAAATGCTGGTGGAGGCGTTGAAGGGGCGAGGCACTATCGCTGATCGCATCCTCGCCGAGCTTGATGCGGTCGGTGATTTCTATTTTGGGCCCATGAGCCAGGTCCGGGCTTCCACCTGGTCCAAAGGTCGGTTCGTGACGATCGGCGACGCGGCGCACTGCCCGACCCCCTTTACCGGAGCAGGAACGGCGCTGGCGCTGGTTGGCGCTTACGTACTGGCCGGCGAGATCAGCAAAGGCGATAGTTTCGCCGAGGCGTTTGCTGCGTATGAACGCCGGGTTCGCCCCTATGCCGAGGCAACGCAGAACCAGCTCAGCCAAAGCTTCATCCGTTTGCTTCATGCCAAAACCTGGTTTGGCATAACGCTCACGCATCTGGCGCAGCGGTTTTTCGCGAGCTCGCCGGTGCAAAAGCTCCTGAGACCGAGCGACGCTAAGCGGCAACAAGCTGTCATGGACGATTTCGATCTGCCTGACTATTCGTGACATTTCCAAACAGGCCATGCTCGACCGGTTAAAATCGGGCCGCAATCCAGCAATGCCTGCAGCGCGTTTGAATGAGCTACGGTGCAGTTCCCGCCGGAACGATAATGGCTGCCGCCATTATGCACTCACTTCACGCAGCCTAGCGAAACCAAGCGGCCCAGCTTTTAAGAGCCGTAATAGAGTCCCTCCGACTCGGGCATATTACTTTTCGGTCGGCCAGCACTGTCCTCTCCTCCGTGTCACCCCGCCCGGTCAGCTTCAGAGGCAATTCGAGTCAGACCATCGATGATCATCGCTGCAGTGTAAGGCTTCTGGACATTAACCGTGCGCGGGTCGGTAGTGCGACGCTGATCATCTGGCTTCGCAGTGAGCACCGCTGGCATGTCGGAATATTGTGTCCGGATTTCGGAAAGCAAAGTGAGGCCATCCTTGTCCGGGAGATCGCCATCGATGATGATCGCATCGAAGCGCCCCCGCGCGGCTCGCAAGAGCCCAAGTGCCTCCTTCGACCAACTTAACTAAGCCTCTGAGAGGCTCGAGATTACATGACGGAGATTTGCCAAATCGGGCCCGCGACAGCGATCGAAATCGGACGTTTTGGCCGGTCTTACAAATCATGGCTCTCGATGCAGAGTCAGCATGACGCATTGAAATCCTTACCCTATATCTCCGGCATGGTTTCACGCCCGCAGACCGCGAAAACAGCAGCGCATCCCGCGGACGCGATGGCGCGTGGGGCCTCACTGCAAGACAACGGTGATACGCGCCGGCAATCAAATATTCTCGACGCCAGCGAACGTCTCGTCGCAGCGCATTCTCTTCAAGCTGTGGTAGATGTCCTGCGTGACACCGCGCGGGCGGCTGTAGGCGCCGAGGGCATCGCCATCGCCCTCAAAGAAGGCGACCGCTGCTCCTACGTCGCTGAGGATGCCGTCGCTCCCCTCTGGCAGGGGCAGAGCTTCCCGGCCGACGAATGCGTATCGGGCTGGGCGATGCGAGAGCGGCGGACCGTTGCAATCGGCGATGTACGCCTGGATGCCCGAGTGCCTCAGCAAGCCTACGCCGCAACCTTCGTGCGCAGCCTCATCATGGTCCCGATCGGACGGCCCGAGCCGGTCGCCGCGCTTGGTGCTTACTGGTCCGAACCGGTCGAACATGACCGCAATACGATTGAGCGGTTGGAAAGTCTGGGTCGGCTCGCAACCATCGCAATCGAGAATGCACGACTTGCCCAAGCCCGCGACCGCGCGGAAGCAGAGTTACGCGCGAGCGAGGCCCGCTATCGCCAAATTGTCGAAGGTGCGGAGGATTTCGGTATTGTCACGCTTGACGTGACCGGGGTCATCACCGGCTGGAACAGCGGCGCTGAACATCTAATCGGCTACCCTGAAGCTGAAGCCATCGGGCGGTCAGGGGGCTTATTCTTTACTCCCGAAGACCAAGCTGAGCATCTGCCGGAGCAGGAGATGGCACGGGCGTCCAGCGACGGGCGCGCGGTCAACGAGCGCTGGCACGTCCGCAAAGATGGCACTCGCTTCTGGGGATCTGGGCTGACCATGCCGCTTGCGGACGGCGCAGGAGGTTACGTCAAAATTTTTCGCGATCGCACGAGCGAGCACAACGCTGACGCGGCGATCCGCGCCAGTGAGGCACGGCTTCGTTTTTTCAGCGCGCTGGAAGAGCGCCTGTTCGCAGCGGCAGATGCCGAAGGCGCCATGCAGGCAGCAACGCGACTGCTCGGTGAAAAGCTCGACGCGTCACGTTGTGCCTATGCCGACGTCGAAGCGGACAACGATCGTTTTTGGATCCGCAGCGATCATTCAGCTCCGGGAATCGCGAGTTCGATCGGATCCTATAGTCTCGACCTGTTCGGCCCGCGCGCCGCGTCCGACATGCGGACGGGGCAGGCGCTGATCGTTCGTGACGTGTCTGCCGAGCTCGGATCTGGCGAAGGCCGGGAAATGTTCGAAGCGATCGGCATCGCCGCGATCATCTGCTGCCCGCTCGTCAAGGACGGTAGACTGGCGGCGATGATGGCGATCCACCAAGATCGCGCGCGAGATTGGACCGCGGACGAGATCTCCCTTGTGAAGGAGGTCGCGGAACGCTGCTGGGCGCATGTCGAGCGGGTCGGAGCGGAAGCCCGGCTGCGCGAGAGCGAGGAACGCCTTCGTCTGGCGGTAGAAAACGCCGAAGTCGGCTTTTGGGACGTCGATGTCATCCATGACATCCTGACATGGCCGCCCCGAACAAAGGCAATGTTCGGGATATCCGCCGACGTTCCGGTTACTATGGATGACTTCTACAACGGCCTGCATCCCGATGATCGGGATGCGACAGCAGCTGCCTATCATGCAGCTGCCGATCCAAACCAGCGCGCCCTATATGATGTCGAATATCGCACGATCGGCCGTGAAGATGGCGTCGAGCGATGGGTAGCGGCGAAGGGCCGTGGCGTGTTCGACGAGACCGGACGCTGCCTGCGCATCGCTGGCACCGCGCTCGATGTCACCGAGCGCAAAGCCGCGGAGGTCCGCCGAGCTGCGCTGATCGAGCTGACCAATGCCATCCGTGACCTCCAGGACCCTGTCGACATCGGCTATTCAGCGGCCGCGATTCTCGGTCGAACCCTTGGCAGTACGAGGGTCGGGTACGGTGCAGTCGATCATGATACGGATACGTTGTATGTCGATCGCGACTGGGTCGCTCCGGGCGTCGAAACGCTCGCGGGTGCGACGCCGTTGCGCGATTATGGATCGTTTATCGACAGTCTCAAGCTCGGTGAATTCACGGTCATCGAGGATACCCGCCTCGATCCTCGTACTGCGGGACCAGCTGCCGATGCGCTGCAGAGCAAGAGCACCCGATCATTCGTCAACGCCCCGGTCCTTGAGCACGGAAGGCTTGTTTCCGTTTTCTTCGTCAATCATCCGGAGCCACGTAATTGGAACGAGGGCGACCTTAGCCTGATAAGGGATTTCGCGGACCGGATCCGAACGGCTGTCGAGCGTGCACGAGGAGAAGAGGCGCTGCGTGTCAGCGAAGCGAGGCTTCGCGAGATGAACGAGACGCTCGAGGCCTTGGTCGAGGCGCGGTCGGCGGAACGAGACCGATTGTGGAATCTTTCCCAGGATATGCTCGCCCGCGCGGATTACAGCGGGATGATGTCGGCCATCAGTCCGGCCTGGACCCAGGTTCTAGGGTGGAGCGAGCGCGAGTTGCTGTCGCGTGGCTATGAAACATTCATGCACCCGGATGACGCTCCAGCCACGCTTCTGGCGATCGCGGAAATGTCTGATACGAGGCGGCCGACGCGGTTTGAAAACCGTATCAGCACCAAGGACGGCGGCTGGAGATATATCGAGTGGACCGTCGCTCCTGAGCCCGACGGTATCAACTTCATCGCCGTTGGCCGAGACCTCAGCTTCGCCAAGGCACGCGAGGCGGAACTCGAACAAGCGCGGGAAGCGCTGCGACAGAGTCAGAAGATGGAAGCGATGGGTAGCCTGACTGGCGGGGTCGCACACGACTTCAACAATCTGCTGACGCCGATCATCGGCTCGCTCGATATGCTGGTACGCAAGGGGATCGGCAGCGAACGTGAGCGGCGGCTGATCGACGGTGCATTGCAATCTGCGGAGCGGGCCAAGACGCTCGTACAGCGGCTGCTTGCCTTCGCCCGTAGGCAGCCCCTGCAGCCCACGGCAGTCGACATCTCGCGTCTGGTTGAAAGCATGGCCGCTCTCCTGACTTCGACGCTGGGACCGACGATCGACATCCGCCTTGATCTAGCGGCCGGCTTGCCGCCGGCGAATGCAGACGCGAACCAGCTCGAAATGGCTTTGCTGAACCTGGCGGTTAATGCGCGAGACGCGATGCCGGACGGTGGAGAACTCACTATCACGGCCCGGCGCGACAGCGTGCGCACTGCTCATCCGGCCGGTCTAAAGCCGGGCCACTATGTGCGGCTGTGCGTCGGCGACACCGGGTCCGGCATGGACGAGGCGACCTTGAAGCGTGCCGCCGAGCCATTCTTTTCAACCAAGGGCATTGGTAAGGGCACCGGTCTTGGCCTGTCGATGGTACACGGCCTGGCCGCTCAGCTTGGCGGCGGGCTTGCCATCGAAAGCACCCTTGGCAGTGGCACAGTCATCGAACTCTGGCTTCCAATTAGTACGACCGCCATCGAAGGTGAGGACCAAGAACGTAGCACAGCAATCGTTCCCAACGGACGCGGCGTAGCGCTTCTCGTCGACGACGAGGAGTTGGTCCGCATGAGTACCGCCGACATGCTGGCCGACCTTGGGTACGAGGTGGCCGAAGCCAACTCGGCCGAGGAAGCGCTGTCACTGCTTCGGACTGGCCTGAAGCCGGATGTCGTCGTTACCGACCATCTCATGCCGGGGATGAGCGGAGCACAATTGGCGCGCGAGCTGAAGAAGGAGCGGCCTCGGTTGCCGGTGTTGATCGTGTCAGGGTATGCGGAGGCGGAAGGGGTCGATATCGACGTTGCCCGACTAACCAAGCCCTTCCGCAACTCCGAGCTTGCGGCAAGTCTCGCGGATTTGATGCCCCCGGCCGCGGAGGCTGCACATCTGCAAGAGGGATGCCGCTGAATCATTAGTCGGCATTCGGTACATCGGACTGATCGATCTGGATCGAATAACGTGAACTTTTGGCGGCGGATACCGACCAGAGTCCGTCGTTCGCCAGTTGGGGTCTAAACGGCAGCTTCTGACCCAACCTGCCATTCGCCCAGTGTGAAGCCACTTGGCAGTTACGCGCCCCATTGCCGGCCGTTCGACCAAGCCACTGACTCAATCAAAAGCAGCCGTTAGACCAGCTTGGTCGGCGGACGGCGCTAATGGAAATCTCAACCGTCCGCCGACCAGAGATGAGATGAGGGATGATGGGTCTTCAGGACCTGATAAACGCGAGCAAGTCAGGATTGAGGACATCCTTAAGCTCAAACATGAGCCCTGGATCCTGGTGCTCGGCGAGACTTCTCTTACAGCCACAGCCGCATCGAGCTAACCCGGCAGCTTGTCGGCCAAAACATCGGCCTTGCGGATCTGGGGCGTGGCGGCCAGCAATTCTTCCGCATTCTCCATGAGTGCGGCAGCCACCTTTCCGGAGAGATGGGCCTCCCGACCGGCATCATCATCGAACGCATCGAAGATCGCGAACGTGCTTTGATCGAAGCGAACGGCGAACCAGCTTATCGTGCCCGGTTCGGCATCGACCAAGCTCTTCGCGCTTGCCAGGAAAGCCGCAACCGCGTCTTCCTTCCCGGGCTTTGCTTTGAGCTCCACGCAAAGGGATAAGGCCGTCATGGTGTCCTCCTGTGCACCCCCCGGCTGAACGCCTGTATATACCTGTTTGAAGCGAATCCCTCGCGGATTATCTGCGGCAGAGTGAAACCCACGACGGGTTGCGGGCAGCCTGCAGCGCCCGTGCGACAATGTTGACGTTAGGCTCCGGCCAAGCGAAGCAGTTGCCGCCTACGCAGCGACAGCACGACTACACTCAGCGCCAGCAGCACCAGCGCGGGGGCGGGGTTGCCGCCGATCACCACGAGGTGCGTGAAGACTGCCCCCACCATGATGGCGGAGAGCAGCGACGCGCCCCGGGCGGCGGTGCGCGGCACTAGCACCAGCACGGCGCCCGATATCTCCAGCGCGCCGGTCAGAAGCCGGAACCACTGACCGATGCCGATATGATCGAAGATCGCGACCATCGGCGGCGCGCCGGCGAGCTTCGCGCCGCCAGCCGCGACGAAGGCTGTCCCAAGCAGGATGCGGACGATCCAGTCCGCGATAGGGGCGCCCTTGCCGGGCCCAGTGCGGGCGTTCCCGGCCATGTCAGAGCCGGAGCCAGCCGCCGTCGACCACAAGGGTCTGGCCGGTGACGAAACGGGCATCGTCGCTGGTGAGGAAGGCGACCGGGCCGGCGATGTCGGCGGGCGTGCCGAGGCGCTTGATCGCCTGCTGCATGTAGACCTGCGCCTTCTGCTCGTTCGGCATGCCGCTCGCTCCTTCCGTATCGGTGATGCCGGGATGGACGGCGTTGACGATGATGTTGTCGGGGGCGAGTTCGCTGGCGAGCGCACGCACCAGGCCAACCACGCCCATCTTCGACGTAATGTAGTGCGAGAAGCCGAAGCCGGGCGGCGTCACCATGCCGACCGCGTCGGAGCCGATCGCGACGATCGATCCTCCGCCCGCTATCCGCATCAGCGGCACGATGGCGCGGGCGCCGAGAAGATGCGAGTCGAGGTTCAGCGCCATCACGCCGCGCCATGCTTCGGGCGTCATCTCGGCAAGCGAGGCCATCGGATAGGCGCCAGCGGCGTGGACGAGGATGTCGGCGCGACCGAAGCGTTCCTCGACCTCGGTCGCGACGCGGGTCCAGTCCGCCTCGCTGGTCACATCGGCCGCGATCGCGATCGCACCGTTGCCGATCGCTGCCGCGGCTTCAGCGGCAACGCTGCGGTTGACGATCACGACCGTGGCGCCGCGTTCGCCAAGCAGCTTGGCGACGCCGTGGCCGATACCCTGCCGACCACCGGTGACGATGGCGATCTTGTCGTGATGCGTGTTCAAGCGTTTTCTCCTTGGGGTTGGTGGGCGAGAGCGCGCAGGCGTGGTTCGCCGATGAGGTCCAGCATGTCGTGGTGCTGCGGCGACCAGCCGAGTTCGGTCCGGGTGCGGGGATCGCGCGTGCGGCTGCACGCGGAAAGCAGCAGCGCGCCGAACGGGCCGAACACCTTGCCCGCTTCGTCCATCGAGAGGCTGCGTGTCGGCACGCCAAGGTCATGGGCGACCGCTTCCGCGATCCAGCGATAGGGGATCTCGCCGCCGACGGCGTGGTAGAGCGCGCCGGCATGTCCGCGTTCCAGCACCAGCTCGAACAGGCGTGCGAGATCGGCGCTGTGGACGTTGGAATAGGCTGCGAGCCCGGAACCGACATAGCAGGCAGCCCCGGTCGCCGCGACCGAGCGATAGGTCTCCGCGACAGGGCCATCATCGCCCGGCCCCCAGATTACCGGCGGGCGGACAATGATCGCGCGCACGCCATAGCCGGCGGCGGCTCGCACGATGCCCTCGGCTTCGACGCGCGCGGCGGCGAGCGGCTCGGGGGTAAAGGGATCGTCCTCAGCGAATACGTCGGGACTCCACGCACCCGCCGTACGCTGGAGGAACACGCCACTGCCGGACAGGAAGACGAAGGTTTTCCCCGATCCGGCAAGCCTCTCGCAGAGTGTCCGGACAATTGCCGGCTCGCGCTCGAACGCCACCTGAGCGGCGTAGATCGTGGCGTCAGCTTCGAGTGCCGTCGCGACAACCTGGTCCATCCGGGCGTCGAGATCGGCCACAACTGGCGTGATGCCATTACTCGACAGCTTGGCGGCGGCTTCGTTCGACCGTGCAAGGCCCGAAACATAATGGCCGGCACCTGCGAGATGTCGGATGAGCCGACCGCCGACATAGCCGGTCGCACCTATGACGAAGACGCTGGACATGGCGAACACCTTTCGCCCTCCAGATCGTATGGCCGTCCTCTCCGAGATAGCCTATATCTCTAGATGTAATCCATCGTTGGGACCGATACATGCTCGACGGCGTCTCTCTCGATCAACTTCGCACTTTCATTGCTGCGGTCGACCAAGGCAGCTTCTCGGCCGCCGGGCGTTCCCTCCGCCGCGCACAGTCTGTCGTCAGCCAGACGATCGGCAACCTGGAAGGCCAGCTCGGCGTAGCGCTGTTCGAGCGCGTGGGCCGCTACCCACAACTGACCAAGGAGGGCAGCAACCTCATTGCCGACGCGCGGCGCATTGTGACTGGCGCCGACGGCTTGAAGGCGAAGGCGCGCAGCTTCGTGTCGGGGTTGGAGCCCGAACTCTCGGTAGTCGTAGACGTGATGTTCCCGCAGGCCTGCCTGACGCACGCGCTGGCAAGCTTCAAGCAACACTTTCCCTCCACCCCGCTGCGGCTCGACGTGGAAGCGCTGGGAGCGGTGGCGCAGATGGTGATCGAGGGACGATGTAGTCTTGGCATAACCGGTACCCTACCGTTTCCGCCGCCGACACTGACCACCGAGCGTCTGTTCAGCGAGCGCATGGTGACCGTCGTCGCGCCCGGCTCGCCTTTATCCGGGAGAAAGGGACCGGTCGCGCTGAAGGATTTGCTGGACGAAACCCAGTTGGTGCTCAGCGACCGTTCGACCCTCACGGACGGCACGGACTACGGCGTTCAGAGCCAGAATACGTGGCGATTGGCGGATCTCGGCGCCAAGCACGCCTTCCTGCTCGCCGGGCTCGGTTGGGGGCACATGCCGCACTGGCTTGTCGCTGAAGACCTGGAGACGGGCCGGCTGGAGAGTATAGAGCTTGAAGGTCCGGCCGCCGGAGTCATGCCGTTCCAGGCTGTCTATCCAACTAGCCAATTGCTTGGCCGCGCAGGTCGGTGGCTGGTTGAGAGGTTGACCCAGCAGACCGCCGGATAAGCTGCGCGTTCTGGATTTCAGTCGTTTTGGAGCCGGCTTCTGTCATGATGAGCGGCGGCTATTCGCGCGGCGGGGCCTAATAGTTGCTGGGCAGGAACACCAACAAGCTCGGACCCGTCGTGGCCTCGCGCGAGGGCTCGAACCGCCACGTCCACCGCCGTCCAGCTTTTCCACGAATTGAAGCATGCTAATTGCTCCCCATGGCGGCTTCGCAAGTCTATGTTTGAGCGCGAAATCAATCGCCTAGCTGCCCTGCGATCAAGCTCTTCTGCGGACAAATGCCGGATGATTGCACGGTTGCATCAAGGAAGCGGCGTGGACGAAGGCTGAGAGAACTCTCGGAAGAGTCCCTCGACACTGTCGCTGACGATATCCTTGATGCCCGTCGGGTTGGTGTAGGGAAACCGCGCTTTGATCCGCCGGACAGTCGCTGCCTTTGCGGCATCGGTGAAACCCCCGCGCGCAATCTCCTCGGCGGCGATCGCGCGGCAAGTCCTTAGATACAGCCGCTCGTCATCGAACATTGGCTCCTTTGGACCCGACGCGCCGTGCCCCGGATGCACAATGGTGACATTGGGGTACATCGCCTCGATCCGGTCCAGAATGCCGAGCCACGACCCGGTATGGGCTTCTCTGAGCGGACCATGGAGTCGGTTGAGGATGGCGTCGCCGGGGAACATCTCTCGCGTCGAGGGCAGGTAGTAGGCTGTCGTCGCAGGAGCCTCGCCAGCGCCCAATTCGCGCGCGACGATCGTCAGTCCATCGATTTGCAAGGTCGTGTCGCCGTCGAAGGTGATGCCTGGGACCACGAAGTCGCGCGGCGTTATGTCGGGCGCATCCGCCTGCGTACCGGCATTCGCACCATAGGTGTCGTAGCGGATCGCATCGGCTGTCGCCCTGGACGAATAGACGGGAACGCCCGGGAAGGCCTGCCGGAACAGGCCAAGCCCGGTGTAATGGTCGGGATGGGCGTGAGTGATAAGGATCGCACGCACGGGTTTTCCCACCGCCTTGACGGCCGCCAGCGCCTGCGCAGCGTGGACGAGATCGCGCTGAACGTCGATGACGACGAGGCCGCCGCCGGGCGTCTCAATCCAATAGGTGTTGACGGTTCCGGTCCCGGCGTAGGTCCAGACACCGGTCTTGGCCGGCGCCGCCGTCTGAATTGACGAGCGGTCTTGTGCTATTGCGGGCGCACATGTCGCCACGGTCGTCATGGCCAGGAAAGCTATCCATCTTGAGCGCATCGGTTGATCCTTGTCCGTGAGTGAAGTGCGTGATGAAAGACACGAGCGTCTGAGCGATCTGACCCTCGCTCGTGCAGCGCTCGTGCATGGGGGTGCTGCGATCGCGAGCATCGCCAGAAACGTCGGGTATGCGTCGCTAAGCGCCTTCGCTTTTCGCAACGCTCCGCCAGCCTATGTTCGCTCTTACTAAGCTTCACATGCTGCGGCGTGACGACCGGTCAGAAATATCGCGCCAGCGTCACGGTTTTCTCCTGACCATCCGCTAACCGCAGTCGGACAGTTCGACCAACTGGTCCGTCTTGCCACGTACCGTTCTGCCCGCCGGCGCTGCGACCGTCGACGGCGACTATGACGTTCCCAACTGCCACACCGGCGATCGCTGACGGCGATCCCGGCGCCACGTAGAGGACTTTCGAGCCCGAGGGCCCAGCCTGCAGCGTCAAACCGCCGTGGTTCACGCGGAATGGCGTGGTCACGTCCACTGGAGGCGCGAACAAAACGCGGTGATGAGGGAAATCCACGACAAGATGAAAGGGGCTGAGGACGCCCATGCCGATATTGCCATCCAGGTCCCCGGAACGCGCGGCCAGCGACGATTGCCGATCTTCGAGACGGGACGGCAGTTCCTCAAACGTCGCACCGCCGAGAGCGATCGTGCGGAGCATGGTCACCTTCTGGACGCTCATCCCGCCGACACCACCCGCAAAGGTCGTCGATGTCCGCCGATTGTCGTCGAAACCGGGCTGCTCCCAGAAGCCGGGAAAAAGGTCCACTGCGCCTGCATTGCCCAAATCAAACAGGAGCTTCGCGGCGCGCCCCTCGACGAGTACGGAGATCGCTTGGTTCTCGCCGGCGGGAGTCAACGCAACCGCGCGAGCATTCGGGGCAGCCCGGTAAGATGAAGGATTGTGAAAGGCGATCCTGCGGTTCTTGAAGTCGATCTCGACAACTGCGTCCCTGAACAACTCGCCGCCCAGAACCATCGGCAGAGGATGGCCAACCTGTTTCTCGACCGCCGACAGATCGATCGCCACCGCATCGCCGCCGGTCCAACTGAGGTCGCCCAGCTTCACCGTGACGCCTTGGATCACACCATATGGGGTGGAGCCACCCGCACCCTGCCCTGTCAGATCACCCTTCGCACTGAGTCCGAGGCTGGCAGCAAAGCGCCGATCAAGCACGGTGGAGGACGCGCCGCTGTCGAGCATGGCGAGCACTGACCGCCCGTTGACCGTCGTCCGGACGAAAATCCGGGTGCCGGCAACATATTCGAATGGAAGCCATCCGCTCGACGTCTTGCCCCGAGCAAAGGTCAGTGGCGACGCGGTTGCCGCGCCGATCGCGACGGGCGAGCGCTCCGGCGCGTCCGCGCGCGCTTCTGTGGCCACCAGGGCCGCGATCGAAGCAACGACGAGCTGGGCTGGTTTGAAATTCATCGCGGTGATCCCTCCACGGGGCGCAGAGTACGGGCGGCCGCGTCAGCGGTATCTTCTGGACGGGTGTTGAACGCGATCGTCGCGTCGGGGGCTGCCCTGTGGACGGCGTTGACTACCATCTCGAAAAACTCGAGGCCCTTCGGGGGGAGCCGAAGGCCGCCGCCGATCACGACGCAATCATAAGGCGCGTTCTTGAGCTGGCTCTCCAGCATGGTGAGTCCGGCATCGTCAGGCGTGATCATGCAGGTATCGCCGTCCCAGCCGCGCTCGTGAATCTTCGCGACCGCCACGGCGATGCCGGCGTTGATCTTTTCCGCATTGAATCCAGGCGGCAGCGAAGGCTCCGCGAAGTCCACGGTTTCGGGCTTCTGGCCAACGAACAGGATGCGAGTCATCGAAATTTCCCTTCCAAATTGAGTTCGGAAACGTGTCCAAGGCTTATCCGCGCAGATTAAGACCCAGGAAGGTCGCGACGATATCGAGCGCTTCGGCAGCAGCCTTCAGCAGCGCGAGGTTTGCCGGGAACACATGGACCATGCCCTGCCAGACATGCAGGTCGGCGGTCGAACCGGCAGCCAAGATGCTGGCGGCCATGCGCCGCGCGTCATCGAGCAGGATCTCATCCTCGCCGACATGCAGCATGACCGGAGGCAGGCTGCTAAGGTCACCGTATAAAGGCGACGCTCGGGCATCTTTCGGATCGTTGTTTCCGAGATAGGTGATGCGTGCCTGCTCCAGCGCACCATGGGTGAGCAAAGGATCATGCCCGGAACGCGCCGTCATGCTTTCGCCGGTCAAGGCAAGATCGGCCCAGGGGGAAATGACGGCAGCGGCAACCGGCTTCGGCACCGAGCGGTTGCGTGCGGCGTCGGTCATTCGCGCGGCGGTGACCAGCGCCAGCCCGCCCCCCGCCGAATCGCCGACGATCGCGATCCGGGATATGCCGGCAGCCACCAGCCCGCGATAAGCCGCCTCCGCGTCTTCGACCGCCGCCGGGAATGGCCGTTCTGGGGCGAGGCCATAGGCAGGAATGAACGCATCGGCCTTGGCGCGTAGCGCTATCTGACCGACGAAATTTCGATAGGCCTGAGCCGAGCCGACGACATATGCGCCGCCGTGAAGATACAGGATCGCGGCGCCCGGCATCGCCTCCGGGGTGCGACACCACCAGCCGGGAATGCCGCCGACCTCGGCCGCTTCGTAGGTGACGGTGTCGGCCTGCGGGGTTTTGCCCATCATGTCATCGAACGCGGCGCGGCCATTGGGGCCGAGATCGGCTGCGGGCTGGAGCGCGATCATCGCGCGCATCGCCACCATCGCGGCGCGATCCAGCAAATGCTCCTTATGGTAGATCTCGGTCATCACGATCGTCCTTTCGGGCTCATGGGCAAAGTTGCGACCCGCCGGCCGAAACCGGCGGGCATACTGGTCAGTCCCGTGACCAACCGGCGGCGGCTGCTTCGGCGAAGTCGCGATAGGAGCGCGGCGCATGGCCGAGCAGTGCCGTGAGGCGAACCAGATCTTCGTCCGTCGCGATGGCTCCGTCTTCCTGGTAGCGGCGCATCATCAGCTTCATGTCATAGGCGAGCCAGGCCGCACCGAAACCCTTGAGGCGCTGCTCCAACCCCTCCAGGTCATCGCCGGCATAGGCGATGGGGCGTCCGAGGATCTCGCTCCACAGTGTCGCGAGGGCATCTCCGGTGAGGGCATCGGGGCCGACCAGTTCGTAGATCTCGCGGGGAAGCGGCGCGCCTGCCTGCTCGCGGCGGAGCAACTCCTTGGCGGCCGCCTCGCCGATGTCCCGGACATCGACCATCGAAATGCCCTTGGCGCCGACCGGCATGCCATAAACGCCGCCACCAAGCAGCGCGTCCTTCTGCCGCATGTCGTTCTGGATGAAATAGGCAGGCCGCAGGATCGTCGCGGGCAGGTCATAGGCATCGATCATGCGCTCGACAGTCATCTTGCTCGCAAAATGGGGAACGTCGGCATAGGCCTCGCCCTTGAACACCGAGAGGTAGACGATCCCTTTCACGCCGGCTTCGCGCGCCGCGTTGAGCGCGAGCATCGCCTGGGTCAGTTCGTCGGGCGCGTTGGGGGCGAGCAGGAACAGCGTACTGACCCCGTGCAGTGCAGCGCGGAAGCTGTCGATGTCGGCGAGGTCGCCCTTCACCGGAGTGACTCCTGCAGGCAGATTAGCCTTCTCTGGCGAGCGCGTCAGTGCGCGGATCTCGGCGCCATGGCCGTCGAGGAAGCTGAGCACCTGGGTGCCGATCGTACCGGTGCTGCCAGTGACCAAAATCGTCATGACGTATCTCCTTGATCGCATTGAAGCGGCTCGTGGTCGCTGGAGACTATTTAACTGTTCCGAAAATCTACAGGAGATGGCAGTACTGAGACACATTGTCTCGAATATGGATCACCCATGGATCTTCCGGCGCTTGTCGATTTCAATCTGGTGGCCACGCATGGCGGGTTCGGGCGAGCAAGCCGCGCCAGCGGCCGGCCGAAGGCGACGCTCTCGCGTAAGGTCGCGGAGCTGGAGGCAAGCCTGGGCGTGCGGCTGATCGAGCGGGGGTCGAACACATTGCGGCTGACGGAAGAGGGGCGCGCGTTGCACGAGCGCACGCTCGGTCCACTCGGCGAGATCATCGAGGCCGAGCAGGCAGTGGCGAGCGGCGGATCGGTGCCGTCGGGCAAACTTCGCGTGAGCGCGCCGATCGTCCTGGCGCATGTGCTCCTGCCCAAGCTCGCCACCCGGTTCATCGCCACCTACCCGCAGGTCGATCTCGAAATAGTCGCCGAAGACCGCAAGGTCGATCCGGTCGAGGACAATTACGATTGCGTGATACGGATCGATCCCAGCCCGGAGGAGCGGCTCGTCGGGCGTCGTATTCTCCATGACGAACGGGTGCTGATCGCTCGGCCGGACTTGCCGGTGAGTCTCGTGGCGGAGCAGGACGCCGTAGGCGCGCTGGTGCCCGCAGTCGGTCGCGCCGGAGTGCCCAAGGATAACGTGTGGCGCATCAAGACGAAGGCCGGAACACGGATTCTGCGTCCGGATCTGAGGCTGCGCTTCTCGTCGTTCCTGATGGTGCGCGATGCCGTTATCGCTGGGGCAGGCGTCGCGCTCGTGCCGAAACTGATGGTCGCGGACGATATCACCGGGGGCCGGCTTGTCTCGTGGGGTACGCATGATGGCCCGATCGTCGAGATCTGGGCACTCCAAAACTCGCGCCGTCTGTCGAGTTCGAAGGTCCGAGCTTTCCTGCAGGCGCTGGCGGCGATCGACCAAAATCGGTCAGCTGACCGCGCACGTCGATTGTCCGGTTCTGACGAAAACTGACCACGCGCATTTCTGAGCGTGCTAACCCTATTCCAAATAGCTTTCACCGCTCATGGATCGTTGTTGCGCAAAGGCGTTTCACCAGCACCAATCCATTTTTGTCGACCTTTAGGGGCGCCCGCGTCCGGATGGTGGCCTTGGGTCAAGCCGGACGATTTCAGCTATTTGCAGACGACAGCGTTTTGTTGAAGCGCAGCGATCGCAGACGCGGCAACGTCCGTCGTCAGAAGCAGGGCGAGCGAAAGGAGGTTTGAGTTGAGTAGCACCTAGTTTTCTAGACGCCTCGGGTCCTAATTTTGAGGACAGGAGGCGACGATGGGGAAACCCAATTTCAGCGATGAGTTCAAGCGTGACGCGGTGATGCCGATCACGGAGCGGGGTTACCCGGTAGCGGAGGTTTCGCAGCACCTCGGCGTCAGCCCACACTCGCTGTATGCGTGGAAGAAGCAGTTTGCGAAGGTGGCGTCGGGCGACGCCAATAAGGACGCCGAGATCCGCCAGTTGAAGCGCGAGTTGGCTCGGGTGACCGAGGAGCGCGACATCTTAAAAAAAGCCACCGCGTATTTCGCCAGGGATGCCAAGTGAGATACGCCTTTGTCGCGGAGCATCAGAACCAGTTTGGCGTCCGCGCGATGTGCCGGTGCCTGGCGATCCAGCCCAGCGGTTTCTATGCCTGGCGCAAAGCGCCGATGAGCCGGCGAGCGCAAGAAGATGCTCGGCAGATTGCATTGATCCGGCAGGCCTGGAGCGACAGCGGCAAGATCTATGGGTATCGAAAGTTGCACGACGATCTGCTCGATCAGGGCGAGACCTGTTGTCCTAATCGCGTTGCCCGCCTGACCAACCTGGCAGGCATCAAGGCGCAGATCGGCTACAAGCGGCGTCCAGGCAGTTCAGGAGGAAGGCCTTCGGCCGTTGCTGCCAACACGTTGGATCGGCAGTTCGACGTGCCGCAGGCTAATCGCGCCTGGGTGACGGACATCACGTATATCCGCACGATGGAGGGCTTCGCCTATCTGGCGGTCGTGCTCGATCTGTACTCCCGTCGCGTGGTGGGATGGTCGTTGCAAAGCCGTCATACAACCGATGTGGTTTTGCAGGCGCTGCACATGGCAGTCTGGCGGCGTAAGCCGAAGTGTCGGGTGCTGATCCATTCGGACCAGGGATCGCAGTTCACGAGCATGGACTGGGCTGCCTTCATCCGCGCTCACAATCTTGAGCACTCGATGAGCCGACGCGGCAACTGCCACGACAATGCCGTGGCCGAGAGCTTCTCCTCCTCGCTCAAGCGTGAGCGCATCCGGCGTCGGACCTATAAAACCCGCGACGAAGCCCGGCAGGACGTGTTCGATTACATCGAGATGTTCTACAACCCGGTCCGCAAGCATGTCAGGAACGGGATGCTGTCGCCCGTCGAGTTCGAACGGCAGCAGGCTTTGATGGCTCAAGGCGTCTAGAAAACTAGGTGCTACTCAACTTCCTTCAGGCTCGCACCGCTCCAATGAAGGCGAAGGAGGATGTCGTTGGCAGAAGCGAGCGCCGCAAGACGGGCTTCGAAACGATCGACCTTATCAGGCTCATCCGTTCGTAGCGTGAGATGAGCCAGACCCTGCACGACCGCGAGCAGGTTTTTTACCCGATGGTCGAGTTCACGCGACAAATGCTCCCGATCGGATACATCAGTATTGGTCTCGACAACGAACAGCCCGCGCCCTTCCGTATCGCGGCGTCGGCGCCACCGGCTCTCGGTCCAGATGTGGCGGCCATCTTGCCGGCAATGCCTGAGCAGACCGTCCCAGCTGCCATTCCGCTCAAGCTCTGTGTCAATTTCGTGGAGCGAACGAGGAAACTCTGTCCGAAGCAGATCGTGCGAGCTGTGGCCGATCGCCTGCTTAGGGGTATACCCATAGAGTTCCCGAGCACCCTGGGTCCAATAGACGATTTCGCCGCCCGGCCTTCTGACGAAGACCGGAGCGTGGCTGAGATCCTCGGCAAGCGCGGTCTCCATGCTTTCTCCAGCCAGATTGCAACGGCAGCAGCAAGCCCAAAGTTATGTTTTACGAACCTATAACCGATCAATATGGGCGACAAACATTGCTGCCTGCATTCGCGTGAGCGGCTTTGTCGTAGTCCCTAGTAGCGCGTTCGCGCGAAGCACATCTGTTGATGGTTGCCAATGGAGGCTTAGGCTTCCTTGGGTCCAAACTGCGTGTGCGGCTCTCGACGGGACGAGGAGCGTCGATCAAGAGCGATACGGATGCGGTCGGCGAGTTCGGAGCGGCGGTACGGCTTTCCGATCACGTCCAGCTGACTGCCTCTCGGAATATCGGCCACGAGATCCTCATTATAACCTGTCGTCATCAGAATCGGAATTTCGGGTCTCAGCGCACGAAACTTTTCCACCAGCTCAAGGCCGCTCATACCACCCGGCATCACGATGTCGGTGAACAGAAGATCGACCTTCCATTCGTCGAGAAGCCGAAGCGCCTCTTCTCCGCTTGAGGCCTTCACCACGCTGTACCCAAGGCCTGTCAGATGCTCGCCGGCAAGCTCCCGGACGTCGTCGCTGTCCTCGACGAGCAGGATAGTTTCCGATCCCGTCGCGTCCCTCCCTGAGGCCACATCGCGGGCGAGAGGTTTGCGGTTCTCCTCACCATCGGATTGCGAAACTGGGAACAGCATGCGGATTTCGGTTCCACGCCCCTGTTCTGAGTCGATCTCAAGCCGCCCTAGAGACTGCTGTAGAAAGCCGTGCACCATAGCAAGACCGAGTCCGGTGCCGCGTTCGCTGCCCTTCGTCGTGAAAAATGGCTCGATCGCGCGCTGGCGCACCTCCTCGGTCATTCCAACGCCCTCATCGCGGATCGAAAGCACTACATACTCGCCCTCAGGTAGATGATGCGCGGCAGCGTTGCCGTTGAGCTTCCAGAGCTGCGTCGAGATTGTGACGGTGCCCCCATTCGGCATCGCATCTCGCGCGTTGATCAGCACGTTCAGCACGGCCATTTCCAAGTGCGAAGCGTCGATGTTGATCTGCGGAAGACGACGCTCGAGCGCCGTCACCAGCCTGATCTGGGCGCCAATCGTATTGTCTAGCAGTTCCCCGAACTCATGGATGAGGTCGTTGAGGTTCACTTGCCTGGGTTCAAGCCGCGTCTTTCGCGCGAAGGCCAGGAGTTGCCTGGTAAGCCTAGATCCGCGATCAGTTGCTTTTGCCGCATTGGTGAGCAGCCGCGTCTGCCTCTCGTTCAGCTCTGAGTGGAGGACAAGGTCGAGGTTTCCGGCGACCACCTGCAGGAGATTGTTGAAGTCGTGCGCAAGGCCAGCGGTCAGCTGCCCGATCGCCTCCATCTTCTGGGCTTGGCGGAAGGCCTGCTCCGAGCTGCGCCGGCGCGTGACATCAAGCTGGCTTGCGAAGAAATAGAGAAGCTCGTCCTGCTCGTCATAAACCGGCGCGATAAAGACGGCGTTCCAGAAGGGGCTGCCATCGCGCCGATAGTTCAGGATTTCGAGAGAGATCGCTTCCTGGCCGGCAACCGCCTCGCGTATCTCGCGTACGGTGTCCCGGTCAGTGTCCGCGCCCTGTAGGAAACGGCAATTGCGCCCGATGATTTCGCGCTCTTCATAGCCGGTGAGGTCTGAGAAGGCCTTGTTGGCGAACACGATGGGATTGTCGTCCTGCCTGGGATCCGTGAGGATCATCGGCATTCGCGTCATCTGGAGCGCCGCGAAAAACACGGTGCCGCGCTGGTCCAGGCCAGGTTCGGCCACGGTCGATCGCTTCCAGTGCCGCCGACCCGAGTTGCCGGTGGGGCTGTAGCTCGTTTCATCCGCCATATCGGCAGCGGGTTCGCCGTCCGCATGCGGATGCGTGCTCTTGCTTCTCAGTTCCTCGTCGTTCACTTTAAGTCCCGTCAGTCGGCATATCCTGCTCTGCGAACGCTTTAGCCGCAGTCTCGTTCAGGGTGCCATCATCAGCTGGACGTTTAATCGCGGGGCAGAAATCGCACTAGATTGGCTACTGTGAAAATTGGCGGCGGGAGGCCATCGCCGCTAATTTTGGGGAAATTGCTTCAGCGACGAGCCTCAGGTCGGCTTTTATGCCGAAAGCCGTCATGCGATTGGTGGGGTTTCAATGACGGCTTCGTCCCACTTTTCGTCATTCCAGCTTGCGGGCAAGCCGGCCGACAGCGCCTGCCTCGGCTGCCAGATTTCGGTTATAAGCGAGCGGCATGCGGGGCGACTTCCACCGGAGTGCATCCATTATCCCAGCCAGATCCTCGCCGCTGGCAAACAGGTCCTGATTGAGTCCGATCCGCGTCGAGTGGGCACTAACCCCCTTGAGCAGCCGGGCAAGATCCTCGGCGATCAGGTCCGGTAGCGCTCCACCATCGAACGCCCGCTGGATTATCGACCGGAAGATGGGGCCGATCGAGCCTGGATGCAGCGCCACGGTGCCGATGTCGTATTCGACGCGTGCCCTCACTGCCGGCTTTGAGAGCGTTTTGCGCAGATCCCACGTCTCCCGTCCGGAGATGCTGTCGATCGGTCGTCCGCGCACCGCGGCGCGCGCTTTGTAACGCCGCACCTGGACTCGCCGGAACACCGGCCCTGCTGTGATCCCGGCGGCCTCAGTCCAGGCCGCGATCGCCGATACGGTGCGCGGGCTGAGATACGCGGTCGCCCCCTCCCCCTCCTGGTCGCCTTTGTGGCGCAGGATCTGCAGCAGCCGCGCGTCGGGATCGATCGCTTCCTCGATATGCTCAACGGCAACCGCGACCAGCTCGGAGGCGCGCAGGCCGGTGTCATAGGCGGCCGAGAGCAGCGCCCGGTCCCGCAGTCCCGGCAGATCGTCACCGCAGCTCTTGAGCAGCGCATGGATATTGAGTCCGCGTGGCCGATCGCGCTCGACGTCGCGCACCGGTCCCTTGAACCGCAGCGGCCGCGCCTGCTTCTGGGCGGTGCCCTTCTCCCGGCGCACCGCCTGTAGCCGCAGCTTCACCAACGGGGCGGGCGTCGGATCCTTCAGGTCAAGGAGCTGGTGGATCTTGGCGATCGACGCCTTGTACCGGGATAACGACGCGGGACGGCTCCCCTTCCCTGCCCGCGCATCCAGATAATCGGCCACGGTCTCGGCCGTCGCCGGTAGCGCGATCCGGTTGGTGCGCCGGCACCAGGCATCGAACGCCTCGATGTCGGATTTGAGCGCACGGATACTGTGCGGCGACGAGGCGGCCTGATAGGCGGCGATCAGCGCCTCATCGACGGTGATGCGCTCGCCGGCGCGCAACTGCACGATCGTCCACGCAAGGTCGGCCGGTGCCCTGACGGCCGGCAGGGCCGCCTCAGGCGCCGCCAAAGCTGTTTTTAGCCCTTCCAGGGGGGTTTCGGTGGCCATGACGCGCCTCGCTCCTCAGCGGCGCTTGTACCGCACCTTATAAAGAATGGTCAATTCCGCTTATGTGATAACTGCAATATTGCCATGTCCGGGTTTTTTCTTGAGTAGGATGCGATTGGACTTAGGTCCGAGTTTTTACAAAGCGCAAAACAGCGATTGGCCAGCGGCTCGACGATCCTACTCGACGTGCTACTTAGCAAATATTCGGGCAAAGTCGGTGCTCAGGTGTATGCTGGCGGCGAAATTGCGCCGGGTTCAATTACCTCGAGCACGTTACCAACTGGCGCGTACGCATGCTGGCCCGTCCGGCGGCGGAGGGTGGCGTGGCATCATAAGTTGACGCCCATGCTCACCTGACTTCGACACCCCCCAAAGACGACATCGGAATCGTCCTGGTCCCAGCCGAATGCGACCGCGTCCAGTGATTGGCGAGAGAACGACTATACATCGGTATGCAACCGCCCCGCCGACCGTCTCGATGCGCAGGGGCGCTATGCACGGCAATATCTCACCGAACGTCGGATTTCTTCCGACTGCTTGTGAGGAGATTATCGTGGCGAAGGTGCTGGTGCTCTATTACTCGTCCTTTGGTCACATCGAGACGATGGCCAACGCCGTCGCGGAGGGCGCCCGGGAGGCGGGCGCTCAGGTTGACGTCAAGCGCGTTCCGGAAACTGTTCCCGAGGAGATAGCCCGGTCCGGGCACTTCAAACTCGATCAGGCCGCTCCCGTCGCAGCGATTAACGACCTCGTCGACTATGACGCGATCATCGTTGGGACCGGCACACGCTTCGGTCGGATGTCGAGCCAGATGGCAGCCTTTCTCGATCAGGCGGGTGGTCTCTGGATGCGGGGCGCCTTGAACGGCAAGGTCGGCGGTGCGTTCACATCCTCGGCGACCCAGCACGGCGGCAACGAGATGACGCTCTTCTCGATCATAACAAACCTGATGCACTTCGGCATGACCATCGTCGGACTTCCTTATAGCCACCCCGGTCAGGGAACCATCGACGAGATCGTGGGCGGCGCTCCATACGGCGCAACGACGATCGCCGGCAGCGACGGCTCGCGGCAACCCTCAGAGATCGAACTCGCCGGCGCTCGTCATCAGGGAATGCTGGTGGCGACGACCGCAGCCAAACTGTTCGATTGAGCCATCCGGGCAGCCCCGGATCTCCAGGTGGTTCAGAACGTCTTGGTCATCCGCGCCTCGAAGGTGCGGGGCGCTCCGAGAAAGCCGCTGTAGGATCCGGCCTGCAGCGGCGTAGCTAAGACCTGCTCGACATAGGTTATGTCGAGCAGGTTGCGCACGCCGACTTCTAAACTGAGCCTCGCGGAAGGAAGGGCGATCCCCGCCTTCGCGTCGAGGACGTCGAAAGACCTCTGGCGATAAGTCCCAGCCGTATCGACGAACTGGCTGCTCCGATATCGGTATTGGACGCGCCCGGTGACCGACATGGTCCGGGACACAGGCGCATCGAAGCTGGCCGCCAGGTTGGCGCTGACGCGAGGCGCGAAGCGGAACCTGGCCCCCGCGAGGACCGGGTCTATTCCCCCGGCGGCGTCGTAGCGGGCGCGCGGAATCCATGTGAGGTCCGCGTCCAGAGCGACGTGTTTGGTGACCCGCAGCCTGTTCTCGATCTCGAGACCATAATCTTCCGCACCCTGAGCGTTGATCACCGTGGTGCGGGTGCCGACGAACTGCGCGATCTGGAGGCTGCTGACGTCGTAGTGGAAAAGCGCCACGTTCGTGCGGGCCGCGCCGCCGAGATACGAGACCTTTGTACCGACCTCGAAAGCGTCGATCGTCTCTGGACGATATTCGGGATCGAGCGGCCTGCCTCCAGGGATTTCCGCAGGATTGTTAGCGCGCGTGCCGGCACCGTTGGCGTCGATGTTGACCCCGCCGGATTTGAAGCCGTGGTTGTAGGTCGCATACAGAAGGATTGAGGACGACGGCTGGAATTCGATCCCGAACGTGCCGCTGATCGCGCCGTCATGGTGCCCGGCGTCGTAGGCGGGACCTGGCTGGATCCCGAGCAGCCGGAAGGGCTCAGCCGCGGCGGGCCGATAGTAGCAGTATGCGAACCTGCCCGTCTTGTCCTCTATCGAGTAGCGCAACCCTCCGGCGATGCTCAGGCGGCTGGTTAGCCGCGCTTCCGCGTGCGCGAACGCCGAATAAGTTCGGGCGGTGCCGCCCATGTCCTCGTCCGCGATCAGCCCGGGTGGTGCGTCTGCGGTCCCTGCGGGTAGTCCGAGACCGGATAGCAGCGCGTCCCATACGGGCTGCGCCTGCGCTCCCCAAGGGAGCCGGCGGCCCATTGCGAGCCGCTCATCAGACACGAAGGCACCGAAGAGGAGCGTGCCACGCAACCGTTCGACAGGCAGCGAGAGCGTGACTTCCTGCGACAGGAATCGGCTTCTGAAGCTTTCGTCGTAGCGGAAGATGTCAGCACCCGAGAAGTCGGGATCCATGTCGACTTGGTCGACGGAATAGCGACGAAACCCGGTCGTCGATCTGAGCGTGCCGCCGAACAGGCCTGCCTCCACAATCACCGCAGCGCCGTAGTCCTCGACCGCCTCCCTGCCGTCACCGTTGAGGCTCTGCTGCCGATCCTCGGGATGCTTTGAGGGCACCACACCGCCCGCAGCGACGATAAGCGAGTCGATGAACGGTTGCAGCGGACCGACGACGACAGGCGACGTGGCGTAACAGCAGTTACCCGTGCCCCTGGTGTAGTCGCCGATGATCCTGACCGAGGCGCCGCCGTCCGGCTCGAACAGGAGGTCCGCCTTACCACCCCTGGTCGTCGATCCATTCAACGGACGATCACGGGTGACGTCGGTGTAGAAGCCGTCCGTGTGCGATACGGTTGTCGAGAGCCGGATCGCCGCTCTGCCCGACAGCGGAAGGTTCGCCGACGCCCGAACAAGGAGGGTGTTGTAGGAGCCGTAGGTCAGCTCGCCCATTCCGGAGACCGCGTCGAACTTCGGACGCGTCGACGATACGAGAACTGCACCCGCCGTGGTGTTCTTTCCGAATAACGTGCTCTGCGGACCGCGCAGCACCTGCACATCGGCCACGTCGATGAAGTTCTGCAACGCCGATGCTGCACGGGTCCGGTAGACGCCGTCCACGAAGACGCCGACCGATCCCTCGAAGCTCCTGTTGCTCCCCGAGGTTCCCAGACCCCGCACGATCAGGTTCGCGGTCGAACTGGCGATGTTGGCATTGCGGAAGGTGAGCGACGGCGTGATCGCCTCCAGCCCCGCGACGTTCGAAACGTCCCCGCGAGCCAGGTCCTTGTCGTCGGCAACGGTCACGGCGATCGGAACCGACTGCAGACGCTCGGTCCGGCGCCGCGCCGTAACCAGAATCTCCCGTTGATCGGCTGTCTCGTCCCTCACCTTTTCAGGCGTCTGCTCTATTGTGGCGGTCTGCGCGGCGACGGGGATTGAGATCATACCGAGATGAGCGGCTGCGGCCCCGGCGAGCAGAATCGAGCGCAGCTTCACGACGTCGAGACCGGCAACCTGAAGGAGAAGATCGCGCCGCGATCGAGACGGTTCGCGACACTCATGCGCCCTCCCAGACGCTGGATGGTCGAGAGGCAAATCTGCAAGCCCAGACCGATGCCACCCTCCTTGGTCGTGAAGAAGGGCTCGAACAGGCGATCGAGGTCGGAGTCCCTGATACCGGTCCCGAGATCAGAGACGGCCAGCTCGATCTCGCTTCCAAGGTTCCGCAGACTGATAGCGATCTCCTTCCCCACAGAAGTCTCAGCCATGGAATCCCTCGCGTTGTTGATGAGGTTGATGACCACCTGCTGCAGGTCGACGTAGCTGCCCATCACTTCCGGAACATCGCCTTCGCAGTCCTGTCGGAGACTGATCCCGGCGCTTCGCAGGTCGCGTGCCAGCAGTTCGCACGTCCGTTGGACGAGTTCGGCCAGATCGACCCTTTCCATCTCCTGCTGGCCGCTCGTGATCTGGTCATGCGTGTGCTTCACGATGGTCGCGATCCGCTGCGTCGTCGTCGACATCCGCTCGAGCACCCTGATCGCCGCGGCCACGTCCGGAGCCTCGCGTTTCAGAAGGCGAAGCCCGGTGTTCGCGTCGATGCTGACGGACGCAACCGGCTGGTTCAGCTCGTGCGCTATCGAGGCCGAAAACGCTCCGACCGTCGCCACCCTGCTCGCGCGGGCGAGTTCCTCCTGGGCGGCGAGCCGCATCTCCTCGATGCGCTCCTGGCTGCTGATGTCCACCAGACTGGACAGCTGCCGCTCGTCGGCCAGACGGGTCACAGAATAGAAGACCGGGACCCGGCGCCCTGCGGCACCGATGAGCATGACGCGACCCTCCACGTTCTCGAGGCCGTAGAAGATCATCTCGAACTGCCGCAGCAGGACGGCCTCAATGTCCTCGGCCGTGCTGTCGACGGGACGGTCGACGGCCCCATCGACATCGTCGAAGCCGAGCATGCGCATGCACGCCTCGTTGACCGAGATGGTTCGAACGGCTGCGACGCACTCCTGGAGCACCTCGGGATGCTGAGCCATGTAGGCGGCGAGATCGGTCACCCCCTCGCTCCGCAAACGGTGAACTATCACCGCCGCGTCGGCCATCTCCTGTTCCGCGAAGGCGATCTTGCTGACCGAGAACAGGCTCGAATAGCGCGCCTCCGTCCTCGCCAGCTCCGCCGTCTGCCTGGCCAGGCGATACTCGAAGGTGCGCTGAAGTTCGAGCAGATCCTCCTCCGCGGACATGCGCGCCTGGATGTCCGTGGCCTCCGCTTGCCACGCCCCACCGGGCGCGCCCCCCTCCCCCGCCCGTGCCGAAAGAAGCATCCAACGGTAGGTGCCGTCAGCATGCAGTAGGCGGAACTCGAAGCGCAAACCGCCCGCATTGCTTCGCCCTCCCCGGAGCGCCGCCAAAAGCCCTTCCAGGTCGTCGGGGTGGATCCGGTCCCGCCAGCTCTGATGCACGACCGCGTCTTCCCGGTCGTGGCCGGTGAGATCGGTATAGTGGCGGTTCAGGAACCGAATGCGCCCTTCATCATCGACCCAGAGCAGGAGGTGCGGAATGGGATCCGCGATATCCCTGGCGTCGGCGAACGGACCGCCGGCGCGGCTCGCCGCCGAAGCATCGAGCCCCTCCCGCACGGTCGCCCGTCCTCCAGAACGCCCGCGGCGCAACCAATGCGATATCACGACGCTGTCACCCTGAGCCCTCTGAGACCTCGCTAGTTATTCCTCTGTTCCCACCTGTCATGCGAGACATCCCAAGGAATACCTGCGCGATGTTTCGTCACCACCCACAGTGCGCCACGCTTCGTTCGACGACATCCGCGCCATTCGGTCGATCGGCGCCGCGGGTCGAACGGCCGGCGTCCCGCACGACCCATCTACATTCCGACGACGCGATCCTCATCCCATACCATGGAATGTATTGTCGCTCCGGCGACGCATGCGACAATCGCCGGGCGTTGAGGCTCGTTTTCGGGCCGCGCTGGGATGGGGTTCACAAGGGTGGCGACGCGAGCTGTGGACATCGATGCGCACATGTCGGCATCGACCGACTGGGATGCACTCAGCGGACACGTGTGCGCGATATTCCGCGACATCGACGAGCAGTATGAGGTCATGATGCCGTTCTTCCGCGGCGGCATCGAACGCGGCGAGCGCGCCTACCACACGATCGACCCCGTCCGCGTGAAGGACCACGCCGAGCGCCTCGCGGCGGGGGGAATAGACGTGTCGGCGGCGATCGCGTCCGGTCAGCTCACGATCAACGACTGGTCCCAGACATTCTTCGACCGCGGACCGTTCGACACGATGGACGTCATCGGCATGTTCAAGGACCTGTGCGAGGAAGGGCGCGAGCTCGGCTATCCCCGGACCAGGTTCTTCTGCGAATACGAATACGCCAAGCTGATCCTGACCACCGACCAGATGCTCGAATACGAAGCCACAATGCAGATGCTCGGACACGGCCCCTTCAACGCGATCGACGCATCCATCTGTTCGTATCGCATCCCCGAGTGGACCGGTCAGGCGCTGGTCCAGGCCCTGCGGACCCATCCGACCGTCATCCTGAATGGCCACATTCACGAGAACCCCTTCTTCGAGGCTCCGCAGACGGTCATCTCCGCACTCCATCATAGGCAGCAGATGCATCGCTGCTGCTGAGCGAAAGGTGCGCACTTGCCCGAAGCTGCGCGATCGCTGACCGAGGAGTGCGACTATCTCCGCGGCTGTGTGAACGACCTCGTCGGACTTCTCGGACTACGCCCCATGTGGGCGGGTGCCGACCAGACGCGCATCGCGGACATCCTGGCCGACGTCCTGGCCCAGATGCTCCTGCCGGAATTCGTCTACGTGCGCCTCTTCGACCGTCACGAGGGTCCGGATACGGAGGCGTTCCGACTGGTGGCGGGCGACGGCGCAACGCTCAAGCACGCCATCCGTGGCTCCGCCGACGCCTGGTTCAGACACGAGACGCGATTGGGCAGCCACTCGCTCACCTGCTCGATCGACGGCCGCGGGTTGTCGGTGATCGCGCTTGATCTCGGAACGCGGGGCGAGTTCGGCTTCGTGTTCGTCGGCTCCGGCCGACCGGAGTTTCCGACCTCGGCCGAACGGCTTCTCGTGAGCGTGGCGGCCAGCCAGGCGCTGATAGCGGTGCAGCAGCACTGGCTCCTGCAGGAGCAGAAGGACGTCGCCACCCGGCTGGACGGCCTCGTGGCCCAGCGATCCGAGGAGCTTGAGACCGCCAGCGAGGCGCTCAGGCGAAGCGAATCGATCATGGCGCATGCAGAGAGCGCCAGTCTCACGGGGAGCTTCCGGTGGCACCCCGTCACCGACACCCTCGAATGGTCAGCGCAGGCGCACCGGCTATTCGGATTCGAAGCGGATCGGCTCATCACCAGCGACGACTTCTTCGACCGGGTCGATCCGGATGACCATGGCCAACTCCGCGAGGCGGGAGCGAAGGCATCGCTAGATCCTATCGATCTCGACCTGACGTTCACCGTGATGCCTCCGGGCCAGGAGCCGCGGGTGCTGCGTCTCGTCGCCCATCCGGGAACGCACGTCACCGAACAGGGTGCATATATCGGGACGATGCAGGACATCACCGAGCGCGTGCGGGCGGAATCCGCCAGCCGTGTCGCCGAGGCCCGGATGCGCGAACTGCGCGACGAGCTTTCGCATGCGAACCGGCTTGCGACACTCGGTCAATTCTCCGCCGCGATATCGCACGACGTCCGCCAACCCCTCTCGAGCGTGTCCGCGAACGCGATGGCGGGGTTGAACTGGCTGAACGCTTCGGCGCCGAACCTGGATTCCGCCCGCCGTGCCCTCGAACGCATCGTGACCGGCGTGAAGCGGGCGGCGGACATCCTGGACAGGGTGAAATCGTTCAGCCGCAGGAACTCCCCCTGCATATCCGTCGATCTCAACGACCTGGTCAGCGACACCGTGGCGCTGGTGGATGCCGACGCCCGTCGCCGCCGGATCCTGCTCTCCACCGACCTTGCCGGCGACCTGCCTGCGCTCCAGGCTGATCGCGTCCAGATCCAGCAGGTCCTGATGAACCTGATCGTCAACGCCCTCGACGCCTTCGACGAGAGTTCCTTGGATGCGCGAAAGGTCAACGTGCCCACCTGGCTGGATGCCGAGGAGATCGGCGTCGAGGTGCGCGACACCGGTCCCGGACTTTCGGCAATGGCCATCCCTCGACTGTTCGAAGCTTTCAACACCACGAAGGCCGCCGGTCTCGGGATGGGACTGTCCATATGCCGGGACATCGTGGCCGATCACCATGGACGCATCTGGACCGATGCGAACGAGCCTAGCGGTGCCGTCTTCGGCTTCAGCTTCCCGACGACGGAACGCGTCGAGTGAGGAACCCCCCGCTCCGGCATCACGTGCCGACCGGCATCCTCCCATCATGGGATGCCTGAGGCCTGTCCGTCGAAACTGAACGGATCTCCGGCTTGCGAGGTGGCCCGGCCAGCCTGCTCGACGCAGGCTCGGACAACGGTCCTTCAGACCCGGGCACTTGGAATGCTCTGGGATCGGGTCGAACGTGCCAACCCAGCTCCCCTAGGGCGATGCAGCATGCATCGAACATCCCTGATCGGGGGGGGGGGCCAACCTCCCCGATTACGGATACCTGGCCGATCCGATTCATGGCAGATCATCTCGCGAGCGGAGGCGCAGATGCATTTGGATCAACCAATTCCGAGCATGACGGTCTGTCTCTCAGCGACGCGTCCGCACGACCCCGTCTTCCAGTCAGGACTGGCCATGGCGCTCGGCCATTCCCTGGGTAATCCCCTCACGGCGCTGTCGGCGCAGGTGAAATCCCTGAGCCGCAACCTTCTCGATGACGATACCGATCTCGAGAAGGCGCGACTGACCATCGAGCGCATTTCCTCCATCCTCGAAGCGGCGACCACCCGGGTCAGCGCCGTAACGCACGAGTTCCAAGCCAAGACCAGCGCGCAAAACAGGCACGACCTCAACGAGATCGTTCAACTGGTCAGAGCCCCTTTCGAGAAGCAGAGCCATTGCAGCCGTCTCAGGATCCAGCTGGATCTTGCCGTCGGCCTTCCCGCCATCGCTCTCGATCACGATCACGATCAGATTGCGAGGGTAGTGACGGAGATGATGCTCAACGCGTCTGAGGCGATGTATTCGCGCCCCTCGTCAGACGGGCTCCTGACCGTGCGAACCTCGCTAGCACAAGGATCAATCCGTCTGGATGTCGTCGACTCCGGTGGCGGTGCCCCGGATCCCGAGCGGATCTTCGCCATGCACCACACGACCAAGAGCGGACGGTCCGGCACCGGCCTGAGTGTCGCCCGTGCGCTCGTGATGTCCAACGGCGGCCAGTTAGCAGCATCGAACAACGATCGCGGTGGTCTGACCATCGCCCTACACCTTCCCATTGAGGACTAGGTTTCTTCGGGATCAATTCCGTTCTAGCGCCACGCCAGCCCCCCCCCCCGAACCCTATTCGCAACACCGATCGGGGCGGCTGTCTGCTTCCCAACCAGTCTGTGCGCGTTTGCCGGGAAAACGAGGCGAAGCCGCTGACTGGGGGTTGGGCTCGCACTAACATCGTCGGTTGTGGCCGGCAGAGGGCCGGACGGACACCCGTCCGGCCCCGTTAAACCTTAAGAGAACACGTAGTTGGAAAGGTCTACCGCGACGATCAGCGGCTCGCTCGCGGGCGTGTTGTCCGGCTTGCGGGGATAGATCCGCAGCTTGCCATAGAGCGTGATGCCCTGAACGACGACCGGCTCGGTCAGGTAACGGGCCGCCGGGTTGCTACCCTGGATGTCGACTTCGTAGTCATGTCGGCGAAGCAGTCCGGCGTCGTCGAAATAATACGTCTGGACGGCACTGTGCGTCGCGATTTCGGCGGGGAAGGTCGCGCGCAGCCGACGCCACGTCTCGCCGCCCTCGGTCCACGGCTCGATCTCCTCCGTGACCACGCCGGGTCGCTTTAGAAGAAAGGGCGAGGTGAGATAGGTCCACATCGTGTAGCCGGCGAAGTAGCCGACCTGCGCGTCGCTCCAGGGCGTCTCCATTTCGTAGCCGGCGAACGAGGCGCGCGGTTCGAGGAGCTCTTCCACCACCTCGCCGCTCGGCGTCTCGATGGTCACGCGGTTCGGCGTAAAGTTGGAATGGTTCTTGGTGGGCGCGAAGGGCGAGTGGGACGTGTGCTCAGTCGCCAGGTCGATCTCCACGTGGGCATGCTCGAGCACGGTGGGCTTTCCCTTGAGCGCCCACAAGACGCCCCCCTGGAACAGATCGGCCTCGAGCGTGGCGAAGCTCTCGAACCGGGCGAGGCCGCCATGCGCCTCGATCACGAAATCCAGCAGGTCGGTCATGGTCATCCTTTCGAGCGTTGCGTCGCCGAACGTTCGGCGGCTGCTTCGCAGGAAAGTATGACAGCCGGAGACCGCCTTTTGAGCGCGGATGACGGTATGCGGGGGGCCTACTTGGGTATGGGATAGCGCCCGACAGATCGGATCGGGTGGACAGTCCGGGCGCGCCTTTAGGACTGATCCGCCGCGCGCCCTGCAGTCATATCAAGGGCGCCCCTCGGCCGTCCCCCATACTTTCGTATGCCCGTGTATCCGCCTCCGTATGCTGGCGAGCGGGCTGGCGCGCTTCTATTCCAACAATGTCGCACGAGGCGCTCGCGAGCGAGCTGGGAACGAACATCGGGCCTCTTCGCGCGTCCCCTGCCCCGGCACGTGTTGCCACGTGCGCAGCATATGCGAGGATACGGAAGATGGCTGACGGCGCGATCGGTCCCACCAACACCACCCCAACCACCTTCGTCGACGCGCCGAACGGCGTGAAATACGCCTATCGGCGGTTCGGTGCTGAGACAGAAACGCCGCTATTGCTCCTGCCCCGCTTCCGCGGCGACATGGACACCTGGGATCCCGGGCTGCTCGATACGCTAGCCGCCGAGCGTCCCGTCGTCCTGTTCGACAATCGCGGCGTGAGCTCGACCAGTGGCAGGACCCCGTCGACGATCGCCGAGATGGCGCGCGACGTCATCGCCTTCTGCGAGGCGGTAGGGCTGAGCGCAGTCGATCTGCTCGGCTTCTCGCTCGGCGGCTTCGTCGCTCAGGAGACCGCGTTAATCCGACCGCATCTTATACGCCGCCTTATCCTTGCCGCCACCTCGCCGCAGGGCGCGCCGGATCTCCATGGCTGGCGCAAAGACATCGCAGATGCGGTTCGGCGCGACGAGCCGGGCGGAGCAGAGCTGCTCTACACCTTCTTCAAGCCGACCGAGACTAGCCAGGCGGCGGGACGGGAATATCTCGGCCGCTTCCTCGCGCGGACTTTCGACCGAGACGTCTCCAGCACTCTCCAGACGCGGGACGCGCATTATGACGCCGTCTGCGACTGGGGCATTCCCGATCACGGGAAGCTGCAACGCCTGTCAGGAATCGTGCAGCCTACTTTCGTCTGCAACGGTGACGCCGACGCGATGATCCCGCCGCGTTTCACGCATCTGATGGGTGGCCTCATCCCCGATGCCATCGTGAAGATCTATCCGGACGCCGGTCACGGTTTCCTGTTCCAGCATCATGCCGAGTTCGCTGAGGACGTGAACCGCTTCCTCGACGCCTGACCAAGATGCCACGCCCCGGCCGACCGGCTGGGGCGCGTGCCACGTCCGCCGGCCTCGCCGATGTCAATGCCAGGTCATCCACATACTTCGGCCGTTGCACGGCTCGATCGTCATCGGAATGATATCTGCGCGACCTCGGCCGTGATCCGCGCACTAGCCGCGCTCAGCAAGGCAACGATTAGCGTCCGCCGTCAAAGGGGCGCGAGAACGTCGGCATGTTCGACCGCCCCCCTCTTCTGCCGCTCCACCCAGCCCTCCACGTCACCGGGCGAGATGCCAAGTCGATCGAGGACTGCCATCGCAGCCTGCAGCCCATGAGGCTCGGCGTTGTCGATCACGGGCGGCAGGCCGATAGCGGCGAAAGCTTCCGCCTCGTCTGCTCCCCCGACCACGGCGATGCTGGTGAGATCGGGGAAGAAACGCTGCGCAATCGGCGAGAGCCCCGCCGTCAAATCGAGCGACGGCTTCGTCAGCACGCTGAGCCGCCTGCCGCCCATCGCGACCGGATCCCAGATCCTTGGGTCGGACAAGCTTCCGAAGATCACATTGTATCCGTCCGCCACGGCCTCCCGCAGCAATCGCGGATTCTCCTCGATAGCGGCGTAGCCGATGCCGAACGCGTTGAGAGCGTCAGCGATCGTGCGGCCCCGATCGCCCATGCCTACTACGAGCACCGGCTCGACTAGGTCGTGCGGTATCAGCTCAAACTGGGCGCGGGCACTCCGGATTCTGCGCAGCCTTCCCGCCATAGCCCGCCCGGCCTCGGCCAGATTCGGCGCGACAGCCAGCGTCAGCGCGACCGCGGCGATCAGAACCGAACTTCGGCTTTCGCCAACGAGCGCGCGCACCGACGGCAGGCTCAGGATGACGAATGCGAACTCCGATCCCTGCGCGAGGAGGAAGCCTAGCTGCGTCGAGCCAGGGACGGACCACCGAAAGAGAAGGCTTGCGCCGATGTTCAAGACAATTTTCGCCCCGACGATGATGGCGGCGACCACAAGAATTTCCGGCCAGAGGCGTGCCAGCGCGGTGAAGTCGAGCGGCAGGCCGACCGATATGAAGAAGAACCCGAGAAGCAGCCCGCGGAATGGTTTGATCTCCGATTGAATGATCGCCCGATACGGCGTTTCCGAGACCATCATGCCTCCAAGGAACGCGCCGAGTGTCAGAGAAAGGCCGACCGAGCCCGTGGCCCATCCGGCGGCAAGCGCGATCAGCAGCGCCACAGCGGTGAACATCTCCTCGTTGCGGTTGCGCGCCACGAGCTCGAACAGCGGCAGGACGAGATACCGGGCGGAGACGACGGCCACCGCAAATGCCCCGATCGCCTTTGCGAGGGCGAGCACGACTTCCAAGCCGACCGCCCTACCGGAGTCCAGCGCGGTGACGAAGATTAGGATGAAGATCGCGGCGACGTCCTGAAACACCAAGATCGACGTCGTGGTGATGCCGACGGGGCACCCCTGCTGGTGGCGCTCGACAATGATGCGGACGACAACTGCAGTGGAGGAGAGCGAAAGGGTGGCACCGACGACAAACGCCGCCATAGGCGGAAGCCCGAAGGCGAGCCCGATCACTCCGAGACCGGTTGATGCCAGGACGACCTGCGCGGACCCCATGCCGAAGATGTCGGTCGCCCTCTCCCGCAGGTGGCTGATCGAGAAGTGGAGGCCGATGTCGAACAGCAGAAGGACCACGCCCAGTTCCGCCAGCAGACTGAGAGGCTCCGTCAGCTTCACGGCACCCGTTGCGGAAAGTGCTATGCCGATCGCAAGGTATCCGACGATCGAGCTCAGCCGCATCATCCGCGTCGCGATCGCGGCGAGAACGCCCAGCGCCAGCAGCAGGATCACCGGCGCGAGCGCGGAGAGGATCGCCGTCTCCATCACCACCACCCGCGCAACGAAACCAGCCCGGGCGTCCCCACCCAGGCCAGACAGGTCGGATCCATCAGCCTAGTCGAACTTGTAGTCGGAAAGCTCGATGGTAACGAGTTCGGGCTCGGACATGGGCACGTTGTCCGGAGTGTTCGGCACGATCCGCATGTTCGAGTAAAGGGTGATGCCGTCCACGACCACGGGACCGGTCAGATAGTGTGCCGCCGAGTTGTTGCCCTGGATCTCGACCTCGTAGTCATGGCGACGCAGGAGCCCCTTGTCGTCGAAATAATAGTGCTGGATGCGACTATGGGTCGCGATGGTATCCGGGAATTCCACCCGCAGACGGCGCCACGTCTCCCCTCCCTCGCTCCACGGATCGACCTCGACCGAGACCACTCCGGGGCGCGTCAGAAGGAATGGCGCCGTGAGGTAGTTCCACATCGCGTAGCCGGCGAAGTAGCCGAGCTGAGGCAAACTCCACGGCGTCTCGAGCTCGAAGCCCTCGAAGGTCGGCCGGGGATTCGTTAGCTCCTCCACCACATTGCCGGCCTCGTCCTCGATCCGAACCAGTTCGGGAGTGAAGACCGAGTGATGGGTGGTCGGCGCGAACGGCCAGTGGGAGGTCCATTCCTTGCGAAGGTCGATTTTCACGTTCGCCTCCTGAAGGGTCGTTGCCTGCCCTTTCAACGGCCATAGCGCACCGCCCTGCTTCAGGCGCGCCGTGAGGAAGTCGAACTTGTTGAAGCGGTCGAGGCCGCCATGGGCGTTGATCGCGAAATCGACGAGGTCGGACATTGACGGCTCCTGAAGGACGAGGGTGCTTCCCCGCCACCTCGCGATCGACGGATGCGCTGGAATGCGCGCATGCTCCGGACGATCGCCGGCGCGGATCCGGCTGGATCCTCGTTGCCACCGTCCCCAAGCCGGTTCGAGCCATACCGTGGTATGGTGGGCATGGTCTTTGGATCGGCGAAGCTACCAGCGGAGCTTGATGCGCGGTCTGGCCCGTCGCCGTAACGCGGTCGACAGCGTCAGCACCGCCGTCCGCCACCAACCGATGCAGACCGCGAGGTGACTGCGATAGAGCGCGGCATAAGCGCTCCGGGCGGCGAATCCGGACAGGCCGAGACGCCCGCGCACTGGAATTGGCACCTCGCCCATCGCGTCCGTCCCGAAGGAGACGAGCGTCCCGAGGTAGCGATATCCATGTCATTCTCCAATCAGGCAGCTTAGCGGCAGCGCCTCAGGCGAAGGCGCTGAAGCCAGTCGCGGCCTTGCCGACGATGAGGTTCTGCATCTGGAAGGTGCCCTCGTAGGAGTAGAGCGCCTCGGCATCGGCGAAGACGGGCAAGGGTTTGTCTTGCGGCTTCGCTGCCGTTGCCATTCTCGGGTGCTGTCTACTGGTTCGCGTTCGACCATGCAGGCCCCAAGAGCCGCTGCGCGTCGGTCGGCCTGAAGATAGCGCTCCAAGTGTCGGGGCATATTTCCCCTTCGGTCTGCCATACGCATACGATCGTATGGGCGTCCCGCGGTCTTCAGGGTGCGAGAAGCCCACCACCGCCACGATGGCTCGGGGGGGAGACGGCGAGCGGTCGAACGTCGCGCGCATGCCGCGGTCGCGACGATGGTCGGCGTCGGCCACACCTCAGTATGATATGAGTTCGCGCCAGCCTTGAACTATCCGGCGGCGCATCACCGGCGTTCCCTGCTCGAATGGACAGGCGGTGCGCCGGACCACCGCCGCCGCTAGCGACTACGGCGGCCCCAGCTGCAGGAGACCGGCACATGAAACAGCAGACATCAGGGGAGATCGAAGCGGGTCGCTACCTTGGAACCCCCAGCGACCTCGGCGACGCGGCGACGCGCGACATCTCGGCCGCCCTCGGCGCGCTACTCGCGGATGTGTTCGCGCTATACCTCAAGACCAAGAACTTTCATTGGCACATGAGCGGACCGAGCTTCCGTGACTATCACCTGATGCTCGACGAGCAGGCGACCGAGATCTTCGCAATGACCGACCCGATCGCGGAACGTGCCAGGAAGATCGGAGGACAGACGATCAGGTCGATCTCCGACATCGCCGGCCGCCAACGCCTGCTCGACAACAACGAGCCGTATGTCGACCCGCAGGACATGCTCGCCGAGCTGCATGGCGACAACAAGCTGGTCGTGGCCGAGCTGCGCCGCGTCCACGAGCTGTGCGACGAGCATGCGGACATCGCGACGGCGAGCCTCATCGAGGTCTGGATCGACGAGGGCGAGCGACGCGGATGGTTCCTGTGGGAATGTGCGCGCAGTCGCCAGAGCGCGTAGGGTCCGTCACCGATCTCCTGGAAGTCTCGCGTCATCGCCCGGACCGCTGTGACCCTGGCCGTGACGCGAGACCACTTTCCTGCCGACATGGATGGCGAGCGCGGCGTTGCTGCACACCCTCGTGCGTAGTCAACTTCCCGTCCTCGCCAGCGGCCGCGTCAATGACTCGAGGCGGGCACCACGGGAAGCTGGAACCATACCGAGGCACCGGACAGCGACCTGCTCGCTTCGATGTCCATGGACCCGCCGTGCATCGCCACGATCGACCTGCTCATCGTCAGGCCGAAACCGGTCCTCCCGGCGGAGCCGGCCTCCTGGGCGGCGAACAGCGACGCGACGTCCGCCTGCGCGAGGCCGGGTCCACTGTCGCTAACCGTGCAGCGGGCGCACCCGTCAATCGCCATCAGGGACACGATCACGCTTCGCTCCGCCGCCTGCGAGCGTTCGAGCGCCTCAATCGCGTTCACGATGAGATTGACGACCACCTGACCGATCTGGGCGCGATCGATCAGCACGATATCATGCGTCCCCTCAACCTCCAGGGCGATGGCCACGTGTGCCGCCTTGGCCTCTCCCTCGATCAACTTCAGTGCGTCACTCACGACCTCGCGGAGCGGCTCCGGGTTGAGGGCCGGCGCGTGGCTCTGCGCCATACACCGCAGACGCTCGATGATGCCCTGCGACCGGGCGGTCGCAGACGAGATTCGATCGAACGCCCTCCGCGCCTCGCCGATCCGCGGCTCCGCCTGCTTTAGCCAGCGGTGGCCGGTCGAGGCCGATGCGGCAATCGCAGAGAGGGGCTGACTGATCTCGTGTGCGAACCAGGTGCAGAGCTCGCTCAGGAGGGAGAGCCGATAGGATTGCGCGAACTGCGCCTGGAGCCGGATGAGATCTGCCTGGGCGGCGATCCGATCGGCGATGTCCACCATCCCGATGATCGAGATGCGGCTCCCGCTTTCGCGAACCGACGCGCTGGCTAGGATGACGTCGAGCGTTCCACCGTCCAATCTCGTGAGATTGGTTTCGCACTCGTAGCTCCGGGATTCCATCCCGGCGATGAGCGTCTGGATGAAGCTGTCGGGTCTCGCACGCCATGCGAACGCTACGGACCGCCCGAGCAGTTCGGCCCCAGAGGCCGCACCAAGAATCCTCACGGCCTCCGGGTTCACGTCTTCGATGATGCAGGCCGCAGCCGCCCGCTCCCTGACATCGGGACAAGATCGCAGCAGCGACAGCAGGTCAGTGTCAGGACCGACGCCAAGCTCCGCGTAGAGCCTCGTCAGCCCGTCGCCGTTCACCCTGCAGAGCCCCAGCGGGAGATTCCGAAAGAGCGTGCGCTGCTTCGCGACTGCGTCTGGCATGGCCTCATCCGCCAGATCGAGACCACGCATGTCTGTGCACTGGACGAGCAGCCGCCCAGGGGCGTCGTCGCCGTCGACCTGCCGGACGGTGAACACCACCGGAACCAACTCACCGTCGAACGTGCGCAGCCTGCCCATGTGCCTCTCGGCACGCTGTGGGGACCGCATCGCCTCGAGCAGGCCGCAAAGGGCGTCACGGGCGGCATCGGGCCAGATAGCGGATAGCGTCATTGTGCCGACTGCGGGTTCCTGCCAGCCGAGAAGCGAGCAGGCGGCTTCGTTCAGAGACACGATGTTGGCAGCCGCGACGATCCCAGACACCCGATCGCGGCACTGCTCAGTCGCTACGTCGGACCATCCGGCCACGGCCAAGGCTTCGGACAAATCCACCACGATCGCCGCGACGCCCATCGCATCGCTCGTCAGGACAGGCGCCCGGTTACCCGACCGGCGAGGCTGCAAGCGCTGGCTAAGCGTGCCCATCAAGCCGCCCGGTGCATCGATCTTCGGGATGCGCCCAGTCGCTGGACTCAACACGACGTCGTCTGTCGGGACGACGCGGCTGACGTTGGCTTCAACTGTTTCCGCCGAGGCATCAAAACACTCCAAGTCCCCGCTACGACGACAACGCCGACAGTCGCGACGGGACCGAGCCGCAAATAGCATTCCGCCCCGTAAGCGTCTTCCCATACGCCGGTATGCACTCGTTCAATCGAGCACGGACCCGTCCCGTCGCGCGGCACGATTGTCCCAGCCTCCTCCCAGGCCGCGATAGAGCGTCACAATCGCCGTCGCCCGCGCGGAGCGGATCGACACGCGCTGCAGGCGTGTCTCCAGCAGCGATCGCTCCGCGTCGATCTGCTCGAGATAGGACGCGTATCCGGACCTGTATCGCCGGCGCGCCAGCTCGACCGATGCCGATGACGCAAGGATCTGCCGGTCGATCGCAGCCTCCTCCTCGGTCAGCCGGCTCACCGCGGTCATGGCGTTATCGACCTCCTCGAACGCCTTGAGGACAGTTCCCCGGTAGGAGAATGCGGCCGCGTCACGCCGTGCCGCGGCGACGTCGGCCTGGGCCCGCAGCTCACCACCTCGAAACAGCGGCGCCAGGATCGACCCGCCGATGGAGAACAGGCTGACAGGGTCGGAAAGAAGCGTCGACGCGACGGCGCCACTCGACGCCGACAGCTGGAGGTTCGGCAGAAATTCAGCCCGGGCCGCATCGAGGCTCCGATCAGTGGAAGCCAGCCGCATCTCGGCCTCGGCGACATCGGGGCGGAGGCGGACGAGCGCCGAAGGCAATGCGCTGGGAACCTCGATCCGAAGCAACGCTCCAAGATCGGCACCCCGGTCTATGGCAGCGGGCATACCTCCGACGAGGACGCTCAACGCGTTCTCCTGCTGGGAGACGGATAGACGCGTCGCGGGAATGAGCCGGGAAGCCGCCTCATATGCGGCCTCCGCCTGCCTCAATTCGAGCTGCGATCCATAGCCGGCCGCGGTCCGCCGCCTGATGACCGCCAGTTCCGCCTCTCGCGCTTTCGCCGTATCCGCAACGATCGCGAGCTGCTCGTCCAGTCCGCGCAGCAGCGCGTATCCCGAGACGACCGTCGCTATCAGCGATATGCGCGTTCCATCACGCGCGAAGGCGGTCGCGAGGAACGCCTTGCGACTTGCATCCGAAGCCGCGGACAGGCGCCCGAACAGATCGACCTCGTAGGTGATCGCGACCTCGCCGGCAGCCTGGCTCTGGTCCACCCCCATCCCGAACGCGTTGACGCTCCTGGACCTCGCCGACCCACCGTCAAGCCCGATCGACGGCGACAAGCGGCTCGCGGACGATCGAAACTGTGCGCGCGCCTCCTCCACCCTGGCGCCCGCGACGAGGAGGTCCGTGTTCCTCTCGAGCGCCGCGCGGACGAGACGGCCGAGAGCGGGATCGTCGAACCGGGACCACCAGTCCTCTGCTATGCGACCGGGGAGGCCAGCTTGCTCGCGCCAGCTGGTCGGTATTGTCACGGCGCTTCCCGAAGGCATGCCCGGTCGAGGTCCAGCGCAGGACGCAAGCAGAAGCAGCGACGTTGCAATCGCGGGTCTCATGGCGCGCCTGAGAGCTCGACCCGGGCGTTGACCGACATTCCCGGCCGGAGCCTCTGCAGAAGGGCTTGATCAGGATCGACGCGTATCAGAATGCCTAGCCGCTGAGGCACCTTCACGAAATTGCCGGTGGCGTTGTCCGGCTTGAGCACGGTGAACTCCCAACCGGTCGCGGGAGAGATGCTGGACACCGTCCCCGAAAGCCTCCGTCCCCCTAGCGCGTCGACCGTGAAGGACGCGCGCTGGCCGACCGCGATCCTGTCGGTCTGGCCCTCCTTGAACTGCGCGATCACCCAGCGGTCGCCCGGAACCAGCTCGAGAAGCGAGGTCCCGTTGGTGACGAACTGGCCCCGCCGCACGTGGATCTCCCCCAGCTGCCCGGCCTCCGGTGCACGGATGACCGTATGCAGGAGATCGATGCGCGCGAGCCGGAGCTGCGCCCGCGCGACCCTAACCTGCGCGGCAAGCCCCTCCCGACCGACCTTGACGGTCTGCAGATCCTGGCGGGCGATGTCCGACTTCGCGGTCGCCTGACGCAACCCCGCTTCCGCCTGGGCCAGCGCGGCCGCGGTCTGATCGCGCTCCTTGACCGAGATCGAGCCGTCTCCGACCAGGTCCAGCGCGCGCGCCATGTCCGACTTCGCACGCAGAAGCTGCGCCGATACGTTCTTCGCCGCAGCATCCTCCCCGGCGATGCCGGCGGTCCTGGCCGCCTGGGCCTGCTGGCTGTTTGCAAGGGCGGCCAGCTGGACATCGAGGTTGGCGTCCGCCTGCTCGACGCGTGCCCGATAGATGTCGTCATCGATCAGGGCCAGGAGCTGCCCGGGCGCGACACGGTCGTAGTCGCGCACCAGGACGCGGTTGACGTATCCGCTCACCTGCGGCGCTATGACCACCGTCCGCCCCCGGACGAGAGCGTTGTCCGTTTTCTCCGCGCCGCCAGCAAAGGGGCCGATCCCCCAAACCTGAAGGATGATGGCGACCGCCGCGAGGAGCGCGAGGGCGAAGATCGCCGTCACCCATGGCTTCTGATGCGGAGGCTGCCACGCCGCAGCGGCAACGGGGGCTTCCGGCGAGCTTGAAGGAGCGGCGGCGGACACGGTAGCAGCGGCATCCGTCATCGCGTCACCTGCTGGGCTTGGGCTCGACCGGCCTTCAATCTGGCCAGCAGAGTGACGCCTGCGATGAACGACGCGATCCCGAAGGCGAGGATCGTCACCACCCAGAATGTGTCGTTGAATGCGAGGACGTTCGCCTGTCCGCTCAGGGCCTGGCCCATGAGACCGGTCGCCTGCTGTCGCAACAGGATCGGATCCGCCACACGCGTCTCGAGCAGGCGGGCATAGATCCCGATCCGCTCGACTACGGCAGGGTCGCCCGTCGAAAGCGCCTCGGCCAACCGCTCGGAATGCACCCTCGCGCGTGTGATCTGAAAGGTGCTGAGCATCGCGGAGCCGGCGAGACCTCCGACGTTCTGGGTCGTGCTGAACAGCACGATGAGGCTGACGAGATAGTTGGGCCCTCTGGTGATGATCTGACCTATCCCGAAAAGGAGCGCCGGCCCCAGGAACAAGGTGGTTCCGAAGCCCAGGAGCGCCTGACTCAGGTAGAGCTCCGGCGGTCGGGTGACGCTCGTCGAATGAGTATCGAGCCAGGCCCCGACGCCGATGATCAGCGCCGCCGTCATTATCGTCGGGACGACCCGGTCGGGACGGAGCGTCAGCGCGACGGTGGCGATGCCGGCCGCCATGGCCACCATCACTGTCGCGAAGAGCGGATGCAGCTGGTCGCTCGTCAACCCGCCCAGCGTCAGCAGCCCGATCGCGGCATAGGTCTGCTCGCTGAGCGCCAGCCGGACCACGATGGCCACGAGGATGAAGAAGACGATCTCCTTGGTGCCGAACCACCGGACCAGGAGTAGTGGGCGCTCGCGGCGATCCTCGATGAACAGCGCGAGGGCCAGCATCGGGATTGCCGCTGCCAACATCCACCCGAGCCAGGCCGCGTCCGTCCACCAATAGAAGCGTCCCAGCGCGCACACGGTGCAGATCAGGAGCATGGATGCGATCGTGAGCATCACCGTCACCGCATCCAGCGGCTCGAACACCTTCCCGCGCTCGACCGGGGGCAGCGGCATCAGATTGAGCATCGCCCACGCGGCCAACGCCAGCGCGAGCTCGACCATGTGCAGGCCCTGCCAACCCAGCGGCGCGATGTCGGAGAGGGGGAACATCCTTGCCAGCGGGATCGCGAGCTGAGGCAGGCTGAAGCCGATCACCGCCGCGACCGGGCGCGTCTTCACCGGAAAGACCTGGAAGATGTTGTAGAGTGAGAGCGTCGTCAGACCGCCGGAAGCGAGGCCGCTGACCGCCCTTGCCAGTATCGCGGTCCCGAGAGTGGGATGGAGGATCTGCACCACCTGGGCCACCATCAGCGCGCCCAGCACCACGTGCATCGTAGCTGGAATGCCGAACTGGACGCGAGCCTTGACCAGCATGAGGTTGGCCGTAGCGTTGAAGGCGACATACACCGCGAGGAGGATGTTCGCTTCGGCGAGGTAGAGGCCCATGTCGCCGGAGATCGAGGCGAGGTTCGCCGTGATCATCCCGTTTCCAAGCCCGCTGCCGAGCGCCATCACCGCCGCCGATGTCGCGTAGAGCACCTTGTTGCGCGAAGTGTGGCGCGCAGAATACGGGCTCCCCGGGAAGAGAGGCCGCTCCTCCGGAGAGAAGCGATATTCGCTGCTCGCTGTCATTGCCACCGCCCTTCAATCATGGCGGCGCCCTACCCGAAGGGACCTGGACCACGACGGTCGCAACTTCCGGGCGAGGACCCTTCGCGACAAGACATACCCGGGTATGGCGATGCGGGCAGAAGGGCTGGTGCGCCCCTCCGCCCGCTGGGCAGTTAGAACCGGAAGCCGGCTCCGCCCAGGACCTGGTTCCGGGAGAAGCCGTCCGAGTAGTTGGAGTAGCGATACTCACCCGTGACGAAGAAGTGCTCGGCCAACGCGTATTCGAGGCCCGCTCCCAGCCGGAAGCCCGAACGATCGTCGCGACGGTCGATCTGCGTGGTCGTTCCGCCGGCCACCCGTGTGAGGCGATCGCTGAACCGGCCGTTCGTGTAGCCGGCCTTGCCGTAGAGCAGAACGCTCGGCGCAACGACGTAGCCTACGTGGCCGCCGACATAGAGATCGCGGTCGCCACGCTCGCACCGCCGTCCGTTGGTTACGGTGAAGCAGGACTTCTGCGTCGTCCCCGTGACCTCGACCTCCGGCGCGAGGCGAACGCGACCCACCGCGATGTCGTATCCGGCATTGCCGCCATAAACGAACCCCGATCCGTTCTCTCCATCGTGATCGATGCGGTCCCAACCGCCTACGATCGTGATGCGCGGGCCGACGAAGGCGCTCTCTTCCTGGGCGAGCGCGGGGGACGAAAGCAGGCAGGCGCCCAGCGCCATCGCCCCGACCAATATCTTCTGTGACATGTGAAACTCCTAGTAGCACCGAATTCGGCGACCGGGATCCCAAGAGATTGCGACCTTCTTGCGAATAATACTAAATTATGGACATACCAGTTCGCAAGAAAACTAATAATCAACCGTAAATTTTCATACTACAGTATATTTTCTTAACCGGATATTGCTAACTTAGTGATAGACATCATCTACAAAATCATTATCCACATTGACCTATCGCATTCTTCAGCACGTCATTCAGTATTATTTAACTTGAACGAGATTGATCTCAATTTGCAATCGCTCCTTCGCCCAAGGAGCAACCTCTCCAAACTACGGGGCGGCTCCCCTCGGGGCCGCCCCGCCTCTTCAACCTGGAAGACGTGCCAAGGACGTGCGTCCGCGGTAGGTGGGGATCACGGTCACGCCGCGTGCGAGCGACGCACCGAGCGAGCGGTCAACGTGTCTCGGTGAAGTCGAACGATCCGCGGCGACGGCGATAAGCGCCTCCATGTCCACCATGTGCGACGTCGCCGGAGCGGCCGCCGGGAGACCCGTCTCAGCCGTCAGCACCCTGGCGCCGTGCGTAAGGGTGCGGTGGACCGGACACCGGCCGGCGATCTCGAGCAGCCTGGCCTTCCGGTCAGGATCGATGTCGCCTTCGAATTCGATCCGACGGGTGAACACGTCCGGAAGCTCCTGCGCTGCCTCCTTGCGATGGCCTACGGCAGTGCACCTGACCTTGACGTCCCAACCCTTACGCTCGGCATAGAGCAGCAGCGTCATGGTAGTGCACGCGGCCAGTGCGGAGGCGAGGAGCTGATATGGGCTGGGCCCCGACCCGAGGCCCCCGACATCCGTCGGTTCGTCGGCCATGGAATGCGCCCCGCCTGCCGATATGGCAAGTTGGTAGCGCCCTTCCCCGGTTTTCTCGGCGATCGCCTCGTCCAGCTTCCCATCGACCTGCATCACGCAACCTCCCTCATTGTTCCCTTCGCGCAGCACCGGAGATCACCATCGTGCCCGGAATAGTGACAGCGGAGACCTCTATCTCAGCCTTGGAACAGGCTCCGGTCCACATGAGAAACCGCGTGCCGGGGCAGCACGGCTCCCAGCGGTGCTGAACACCCAGCTTGCGCGAGACGGACTGAATGATGTGCGAGCCGAGCCCATGCGCCCCGCCCCCGACGTGATTGATGCCCACGCCATCGTCCTCGACCAGCAGCCTCCAGTCGCCACCTGGCATCGCATCGAAGATGACGCGGACCTCGCCCGACACGTCGACGCGGTAGGCATGCTTGCACGCATTGCCGACCAGCTCGGTGACGAGGATGGCGAAGGCGGCCGCATGGTCGTTGGGAAGATCGAAGTCGTCGGCACGCACTGTGAGGGTGCGACGGTCGTCCTCGTCGGTGACGAGCGTCCTCAGCACATCGACCAGCTCCTCCAGAAACTCTCCCAGATTCACAGTCTCGCCCTCTGGATCGCGGTAGAGCCGACGATGGACGCTCGCGACCGCCTGAATCCGGCGCTGCGTGGCCGCGAGGACCGCCGCAGCCTGCGCGTCGCCCACAGTCCGGCTTTCAAGTCCGACGATGGCGGCGATCAGCGCGAGATTGTTGGCAACACGGTGATTCGTCTCCGATTCCGCCAGGAAGTTGTCGGAGAAGTGTGACGGGCGTGCATTCATTCGACGTTCCTCCACTCAGCCCGGGCTTCAGCGATCATTCGTGGATTGCGATCGTGCGACACCCAAGAGCCTGGCAGCCGCGGCACATCCGCAGGCTCGTGCTCATCCGCCCGACCGTAGCCTGCGAAGGAGACGGTTGCATCGAAACGCGGGAGCAGGTGCCGGCATACCTTGGTATGGAGGCCACATGGCCGGCATCCCAGGCTTCTGCCAATCGACGGCCCGCCTGCAGGCGGGCCGTGCGGGTATTCGCCGTTCCGATACGGGTTTTGGTGGTCAGCACCGGGATGACGAGCTGACTCCCGGCGCTCGGCATCCGTGCGGTTATAAGGGTCAGCGACCGACGCTGGGATTCAGGAAATCCCAGACCTGGGATATGACGACGGACCCCTCGCCCACCGACGACGCGACGCGCTTTACCGAACGGGCGCGCACATCGCCTACGGCGAAGATGCCCGGACACGACGTGCCGTATGGGCTTGCGGCCTGTACGGCGTCCCCGGTCAGGACGAAGCCCTTGTCGTCGAGCTGCACGAGCCCGGACAGCCAGTCCGTATTGGGCGCGGCGCCGACCATGATGAAGAGCGAGCAGGCACCCACCTCTGTGACGGCGCCATCCCGGACGTTCCGCACGGACACGCCCTCGAGCCTCTCGCCCCCGTCCAGCGCGACGACCTCCGCCCCATATTGAATGGTGATGGCCGGGTCCGCCTCCAGGCGGCTGGAGAGATAACTCGACATGGAGGCTGCCAGGGAGTTCCCGCGGACCAGCACCCGGACGCTGCGCGCGGCGCGGCTCAGGAACATGGCGGCCTGCCCGGCCGAGTTGCCACCGCCGATCACCACCACGTCGCCGCCATGACAGCTCCGGGCCTCGTTCTCGGTCGCGGCGTAGTAGACGCCCGCACCTTCGAGCTGAGCCAGTCCCTGGATCGGAAGACGGCGATACTGCACGCCCGTCGCCACGACGACGGCTCGCGCACGAATACGCTGGCCATTGTCGAAAGTGGCGCAGAAGTCGCCTTCATCCAGCCGTTCGAGAACCGCCACCCGCCGCGGGACCACGAACCTGGTGCCGAACTTCATCGCCTGGACCTCGCCGCGCCAGACGAGGTCTGCGCCGGAGATGCCGGTCGGAAAGCCCATGTAGTTCTCGATCCGGCTTGATGTGCCGGCCTGCCCACCGATCGCGGTGTCCTCGACGACGAGAGCGGTCAGCCCTTCCGCGCCGGCATACACGCCGGCCGCGACGCCCGCGGGTCCGCCGCCGATGATCACGACGTCGAAAGCCTCGTCGTCAACGAGCTCGCGCCCTATTCCAAGAAGCCTCGCGATGCGCTCGGGTGTCGGATCCTCGACGACATCCCGGCCGAAGATCACCATGGGCGCGGCGGCGGCGCCTGAGCAACTGACCGCGGCCTCCATCGCCTCATCGCTGCCGATCGCAAGCGAGGTGTAGGGAATGCGATTGCGGCTGGCGAAGTCGGCGATCCTCCGCACCGCACGGTCGGAATCCTCACCGATCAGTATCAAGGTCCCGTCGCCGCTGTCCAACTGCCGCCGGCGTCTGGCGGCGAACACCGTGATGATGATGTCCGACATCTCGGGAATCCGCGCCATCAGGGAGAGCATGGCCGCCCGCTCGACTTCGATGACGCGGGTCGGCCGGGCAGTGCGAAGCAGCATCGACCAGTGGCCGCCGTCCATGAATGCGATCTCGCCCATGAACTGGGTCGGGCCAAGCGTCGAGGGCACGTGCCGTTCGTCCGTAAGCGGGTTCACCACTTCGATCTCGCCATCGAGCACGTAGATGAAGCGGTCCGCCGGTTCCCCCGGGCGCGCAAGGAAGACGCCCTGACCATATTCGCGGATCACGCCCGCGCTCCTCAACGCCTCGACGTGCGAAGGCAGCAGCGGTGTCCGCTGCATCTCCTGCAGATCTCGTCCTATAGTCTCCATGTAATCCGACCTAACCTAGATGATGATGTCTGATGTTCGACCCGGCGACTGCGCCACGACCCTCATTATGCTATCGATAAGCTCGTCCGGGTCGAACGGCTTCCTAATGAAGCGATGGACGCCGCATGCGAGCGCCTGGCGCTCGATCTCCAAACTCGGAAACGCAGTGATGAGTATGACCGGCACCGCGTCGTTCTGAAGGAGCCTCGCAAGGTCGATGCCGCTCGATCCGGGCATCTGCACATCGCTGATTACCAGGACGAACCGTTCATGCCGCTCGGACAGGAAATTGTCCGCCGAACTGAACAGTCTGGCGGCCATCCCCATGCTCTCGACGAGACTTCCCAATGCCGATGCGACGTCCTCGTCGTCATCGACTATCGCTATCAGCCCAACTGAACCGGTGGGTGGAAGCGCTTCAACCAAAAGACGGTCTCCTCATGCACGCGACCATCCGGTGGCGGATCGAATCAAGAAACAGAGCGATCCCCGAATTCGGACGGGGAACGCGGAGAAACCCTACTATGCGGATCAACGGAGCTTGACCCATACCGTGGTATTGGTTGTCGAGACATTCGACAGGCGGCTAGGTTCGAGCGTCGACCATCCGGTCTTCGCTTGGTTCGGAGCCGCGATGCCACCCCCGTTGCGCGTTGCAGTCATTGACGACGACGAGGAGCTTCGGTTCGCCTTGGCAGATCTGCTGACGAGCCTGTCGCACGTCGTCGGCTGCTTCGCCGACGGCCCCTCCTACCTAGAGGCGCACGCCGACTTCAGACCGGACGTCATCATATCGGACTTCCACATGCCCGGCCTCACCGGCATTGAAATGGTGCGAGAACTCCGTGCAAGAGGCGCGGAGACGCCGGCGATACTGATTACCGCCTACGCGACCGAGGCGACGAGGAAGGCCTCGGAGGATGCCGGGTTCTTAGCGATGCTGAAGAAGCCGTTCGACACCGACGAATTCGTTCGCGTTATCGAGGCCACAGCGAACCTCTGAGCCATGCGTCCGCCAATCAGCTTCCTGAGACGGTCATTCGAAATTCGCGCAGCGCGCACAGGTTGAGCGACACTGCGTCGCATCACTCCGAGACAGGCAACTCAACGGTGATCACTGCCCCCGAACGGTCGGTCCGGTTGGCGGCGCTTATGCTGCCACCATGCGCCTCGACGATCGACCTGCAAATGCTCAGGCCGAGCCCAAGCCCATCGGACTTCGTCGAAAAGAAGCTGTCGAAGACCTGCGGCAAGTCCTCCTCCGCCATTCCCGGTCCGTTGTCCCTGACCTCCAGCACGATGCATCGACCGTCGCGACGCGCGTTCACGCTGATGGTCGGCATCCCGGTTTCATGGTCGCGCAGCGCCTGGGTGGCGTTCATCAGCAGATTGACGAGCAGCTGCTGGATCTGGACGCGGTCCACGACGACCACCAGGTCCTCGTCTTCGATGCCGTATGACAATGCGATCGAGGTCCGCTCGAACTCGTGCCGCACGAACCCGACCGAATCCTGAACGAGTTCGCCAATGGTGACCGGGGTGGCTGTTCCGGGCCTCCTGGCGGCCATGCCCCTCACCCGATCTATGATCTCGCTGGCCCTGACGGTCTGTGCAGCCACCCGTCCACATGCGCGCTTGGCAGCATCCACGTTCGGCTCAGGGAGATTCAGGTAGTTCAGTGCCGCCTGGACGCTCGTTCCGATCGTTGCGAGGGCCTGGCCGAGTTCATGGGCTATCGATGCCGACATCTCGCCCAGAGTCGAGATGCGCGAGACATGCGCGAGCTCATCGCGGAGCACATTCGTCATGGCCCGCTGACGCTGCTCGGCCGAGTTGTCGATGAACCCTGCCAGCCAAACCCCGTCCGACGCCCCAGGGACCCGCATGACGACGCAGAACAGGGATTCGAATGTCGACCCGTCGAGACGGTGGTTGGTCGCCTGCTGCTGGAAAGCCGTCTGTCCCTGCAGATACGCGTCGGCGACACTCTGAAGCGCGGTGCAGTCCTTGCTGAAGAAACGATTGGTCGTCTGGCCGATGAAATCGGCCTTCGAGCTGCCCCCAAAGACCCGAACGCCGGTCTCGTTGATGTCCAGGATGGTGGCACCGCTCCGGATGATTGCAGCGTCCTCGGGCGACATGGACAGATGGGCGACGAGGTTCGTGACCCCATCCGCTCCCAACTCCCGGCAGCGCTGCATGCGCTTGCGGGCATCGACCACGACGAACGAGATCGAGGAGACCTGCATGAACACGCGATACCAAGTGTCGCTCCAGTCGCTCTCAACGATGGGCACCACCTGCAGTATCCCAGGCGAACCCGCGATCTGCACCAGATCCGAAGCGGCGTCGGCATCTTCGATACGAGAAAGGTCAGTCGCCACGCACAGGCCTCCAATCCGGCGCCCACCGGAGAAATATTCCCGTCCGGGAGGAGTTAAATACACCTCGTCGCGCGGCGTTGAAAACAGGGTCGGGCGGCACGACTGCTGATGACGACCAAACAGCGGCCGCCTTCGCTAGAGTAGTAGAATTCCCCGCTGCGACGCAACGGTGATGGCATGGGTCCGATCCGCGACGCCGAGCTTCAGGAAGATGCTCTTCAGGTGCGCCTTGACCGTCTCCTCCGACACGCCAAGCTCGTGGGCGACCTGCTTGTTCGCCCGGCCAAACGCGATAAGCCTCAGCACCGCGATCTCCCGGTCGCTCAGCGGGTCGTCGATCACGTGACGCGCGATCTCGTCGGCGATCTCACGATGGATGTGCCGCACCATCGCGACTCTCGACCATCGAGGTAACGGTTCACAACACCTCCATCTGCGGCAGGAGATGCATCATGCCGCCACGGTAGTAGGCGAAGCGTCGACTCTGGAGATAGAAGACCCAGACGTCGCCCGACCGGAGAGCCAGAGCCTCCCGGGGCTTGCCGAAGGGCGCACCGGGAACCGGGGGCGACGGGATGGTATCGAAGGAGGTGCCATCGAGCCGAAACACGCCGTTCTCACCGCTCACCCAGAGGAAGCCCCGGGGATCCTGCGTTACGCTCGTGAGTTGGGTCGGTGCGCCCTCGTCGGGCGTCCAGCGCACATGTCTGTAGCTTCGAAACCCGTTCTGGTCGTCGAGTGACATTGCAGGGGCGGAAAGTCCAAAGACCCCGATAAACCACGCAACTCTGATCAGTGGGCTAAGGCGCAAGTGTCAGGTTTCCGGGAAAGCGTTGCCCCCGCATCCTGCCCCAGAAGAGGATCAGGTCGCCATCCTCAATCGAGGGGGCGCGCGCAATCCCGAGAACGGGTGCCGCCCCGGGGGCGGCACCCTCAACGTCATCGCCTCTTCAGAAGCCCTCGATGACCGTCTTGCCGATCGCCTTCCCGCTCTCGGCGACCCGATGTGCTTCGGCGATGGCTTCAGCATTTATCGGCGACAGCCGCTGCACCAGTGTCGACTTCAATTCACCTGCGTCCAGCATGTCCGAAATCTCTTCGAGCATGTCGTGCTGCGCGATCATGTCGCTGGTCCGGAACATCGGACGCGTGAACATGAACTCGAGCGAGACCGAGATCGACTTGCGCTTCAGCGGCATGATGTCGAACTGGGCGGGGTCGTCGATGAACACGACGTGCCCCTGCGGCGCGACGATCTTCGGAAAGATCGGCAGGTAGCGGTCACTCGCGGACAGTCCGGCCACGTAGTCCACGGTCGGGTGACCGATCCGCACCAGTTCCTCGTCGATCGGCTTGTGATGGTCGATGACATGGTGCGCGCCCATCTTCGCAGCCCAGTCGATGGTCTCCTCCCGCGACGCCGTCGCGATGACCGTGAGCCCGGTCAACCGCCGCGCCATCTGGATCAGGATCGATCCGACCCCGCCTGCGCCGTTGATGATCAGCAGGGAACCTCCCCCATTCTCGCCTCCGCGCGGTAGCCGGAGGCGATCGAACAGCAGCTCCCAGGCTGTGATGGCCGTCAGCGGCATCGCCGCAGCCTCGGCCCAGTCCAACGAGGCGGGCTTGCGACCCACGATCCGCTCGTCGACCGCATGCAATTCGGAGTTCGTGCCCGGCCGCGTAATGTCGCCCGCGTAGAACACCTCGTCTCCGACCTTGAAGAGGGAGACCTCGGAACCGACCGCCTCAACCAACCCGGCTGCGTCAAATCCGAGGATCTTGGGCCCTGCGTCCGCAGCCGACGGAAAGACGCGCGCCTTCACATCGACCGGATTGACGGAGACCGCCTTGATCCGAACGATCAGATCCCGGGGCCCGGCCACTGGTTCCGGCACGTCCATATCCACCAAGGTGCCGCCTCCCGCGACCGCACCGTCCTTCTTGAAGCCCACCGCCTTCATGCATGCATCTCCCTGTTATCGACTTTCGTTGCGAAACCCCGCGGATCGCGTGAAGGAGCGCTGCGCATAGACCGGGCATGATGCCCCGCGACGCACTCCGCCTCCTGAAACACGCTTTCGATCAACGCTCCGAGCTGTTCCTCCGTCCACCCGGCAATGAGGAAGGCGCCGACTTCGGCGCTTGGCATCCCCCAGCCGCAGCGGGCCGCCATCTGAGCGGTTCTACGAAGGGTTTCCAGGCAGCCCGCCCCGCCGGCCTCAAGCTCCAGCAGCCGCCTCCCCATGGAACTGCAGGCCAACGGCCGCGTATCGTCGCCCGTCCCCATGGCGATGACGAGCCACTCGAGCGGTGAGAAACAGCCTCCGAAGCACGCATCGACCGATGCGGCGGCTTTGATCCCGTTCTCGATCAGCATTTCTGCGCTCCAGTGGAAAGACCGTTCGACGGCGATTCCATCGTGCCCCGCGCAGCGCCCACCGAACATCGTACCGAAGGCGGGACGACGCCTACCAAAGTATGGCTGTGGCACTTCGTTTCGGCCGATCGCGCTGCGTCAGGTCCCGCACATATCAACGCGCAGGTGACGCCGTTGGCGCGTCTGCGGGATAGTCGCCGTCCTGAAATGGAGAGTGAAGATGGGATCCGAGATCAATTCAGAGCTGCCTGCCGAGAAGCCGGAAAGGGACGAAGCGCTGGATTAGGCCGTGGAGGAGACGTTCCCGACCAGCGACCCCATCCAGCTCAGCGCGCACGTGGATCGGGCTCGGGCCCGTCGCTCCCCACCGCGCGGGCGTCGAACTTAGGATGGCATGAATGGAAAAGGGCGAGGCCGTGCAGAAGACGGCCCCGCCCCGCGCTCGCACCGCTCAGCGGTCGCCGCCGGCCTGATCCAGCTGTTCGAATTCCTCATCCGTCAGAGCGATGTCCATCGCGCGGACGTTCTCCTCGAGGTGGGCGACCGAAGTCGTGCCGGGGATCGGCAGAATGACCGGGCTCCTCCGGAGAAGCCAGGCAATTGCGATCTGACCGGCGGTCGCATCGTGCCGAGCCGCGATAATCTCCAGCACCGAACCCGCTTCCGTCAGCCTTCCGGCCGCCAGCGGGAACCATGGAATGAAGCCGATATGGTGCGCCTCGCAGTAGTCGACGATCGTCTCGCTCGCGCGATCCGCCAGATTATAGCGGTTCTGGACGGTCGCGACCGGAAATACCGCGCGAGCGGCGACGATGTCGTCGATACCGACTTCGCTGAGGCCGGCGTGCCGAATAACGCCAGTGTCGATCAGCTGCCGGACCGCAGCGAACTGCTCGTCGCGCGGAACCTTCGGATCCACGCGGTGGAGCTGCCAGAGATCGATCCGCTCGACGTCGAGGATTTCCCGACTGCGCTCGGCCTGCGCCAGAAGATACTCGGGATCACCGCGCGGCACCCATTCCTCAGGACCGGGCCGGGTTAAACCAGCCTTCGTCGCGACGTGCAGACCAGTGCGATATGGATACAGCGCCTCGTGGATTAGCGGCTCGGTGATCCCCGGCCCGTAGCTGTCCGCCGTATCGATCAGATCGATCCCGAGCTCCGGCACGCGACGCAGCGTCCGCAGCGCAGTCTCGCGGTTCGACGGAGGTCCCCAAATTCCACGACCGGTCAGACGCATCGAACCGTATCCCAGCCGATTGACCGGCATGTCGCCGCCAATGGAGAACTTGTCCGCGTTCATCTTAGCCTCCTATCTTTGACCGACCTAGAACGACGTGATGACCGAGCGCGCGATCGCGCCGTGCTTCAGGTCCTCATATGCCTCGTTTATCTCGCTGATGTTGACCTCGCGCGAGATGAGGTAGTCGAGGTTGAAACGCCCCTGAAGGTAGAGGTCCGCATACATCGGGATGTCGTGCTTGATGTTGCTCGAGCCCATGTAGACTCCCTTCACCTCTATCTGCCGGACGATCGCATCGAGCCCAGCGAATGGGAACGTCTGACCGGGACGGTGCAGGCCGATGAGATAGGCCGAGCCACCCTTCCGAACGGCCTGGATGGCCAGCTCGGTGGTAACCGGGAGCCCGATCACCTCGAAGGCATGGTCAGCGCCCTGGGGTAGGACGGCCTTGATCGCCGCGACGGGATCCCCCTCCCCCGAATTGACGAAGTCAGTCGCGCCGAACTTGCGGGCGAGAGCTTCCTTGCCGGGCTGGTTGTCGACGGCGATGATGTGCGACGCTCCGGCGAGCTTGGCGCCTGCGATCGCGTTCAGGCCGACACCACCGACGCCGATCACGACCACCGTCTCACCGGCCTTCAGGTCGGCGGAGTTGATCGCAGCGCCGGCGCCCGTGATGACGCCGCAACCCAGGATCGAGGCCTGCGGGAAGGGAATCGCATCGGGTATCTTCACAAGCTGGTTCTCGTGGACGAGCGCCTGCTCGGCGAACGCCGCGGTTCCCCAGCCGGTGTAGACCGGCGTGTCGTCAGAGACGCGAACGAGGCGCTGGCCATCGCTCGCCGCCCGCATCGTCTCCTCGGGGCGATCGCACTGATACGTCCTGCCGGAGAGGCACGAGACGCAATGGCCGCAGAACTGAACCAGCGATCCCACGACGTGATCGCCGACCTTCAGCTCGCGAACGTCAGGGCCGATCTCGCGGACCACGCCGGCGAGTTCGTGTCCCAGCACGGCTGGCAGCGGCGTCCCGTAGTTCGCCTGCGCGAGATGCAGGTCCGAATGGCAGAGGCCGCACGCCTTGACGTCGACTAGGACCTCCCGACCCTTCGGAGCGTCGATGCGGACGTCCTCGACATCGAAGCGCCCCTCGTTGGAATTCAGAACCGCTGCCTTCATGTCTGGTCACCTTCGCGTGGGTTGGGACGCCGATTGGCGACCGGCATCCTAAGGTTCGCTGCAAGATGAAGGGGGAGCCAGACCTACCCAGGTATGGTGCCGGCCTCAGTCCGTATGGCGGCGCGGCATCTGCGGCACCCATACTCTAGTATGCTGTCGCTCTCGCCTCTTTGCTGGCATTTGGATGCAGTCCGGGGCACTATGGAGTAGCTCGACAGGGAGGCCGCTATGTTATCCGAAGCGAGGGCGGCAACCGCCAGCACCACACCTCAGCGGCCGATTATCCTGGTCGTGGACGACGATCCGGACATCCGGGACAGTCTAACCGACATGTTCGACTCCGTGGGCATGGGAACGATGGCCTACGGGACGACCGCCGAGATGCTCAGCGCCCCGCTACCCGATGGCCCGAGCTGCCTCGTCCTTGATCTCAGGCTCCCTGGTTCCAGCGGGCTCGAACTCCAGACGCATCTGGCGAGCCAGGGCGTGCACATCCCGATCATCTTCATCACCGGCTACGCGGACGTGCAGACTTCCGTTCGAGCGATGAAGGCCGGCGCTTTGGATTTCCTCGCGAAGCCGTTCGGTGAGCAGGAGCTGCTGGACGCAGTGTCCGACGCCCTTCGACGCGACGGAGACCGCCGCAACGCGCAGCGCGAGCGCAATTCCGTCCGGGAGCTTGGACAGCAGCTGACGGTTCGGGAGACCGATGTGCTTCGGGGCGTGGCCCGCGGACTGCTCAACAAGCAGATCGCCTTCGAACTCGGCATAACCGAGGTGACCGTGAAGATGCACCGGTCGAGCGCGGGCAAGAAGCTGAAGTCGATCTCGGTCGCGGACATGATCCGGAAGATCGAGCTCCTCGAGCTCTGAGATCCGAACGGCGCCCGCTCTACGAAGCGGACGCGCCACCGGCACCCGTCCTTCTTCAGCCAAGTGCGGCCAGGGCCATACCGAGGTATGTCTGTGACCTTCGTCGCAGGCACGGCAAACTCCTCCCAGCAGGGAGGACGGCATGTTCGAGATCAGCATCAATGGAAATAGGCGCCAAGCGCAGGTGGACGGCGACACCCCGCTGCTCTGGGTGCTGCGCGACGTCCTCGGACTGACCGGCACTAAGTTCGGTTGCGGTATCGCCCAGTGCGGCGCCTGCACCGTGCACGTCGACGGTTCCCCCGTCCGCTCCTGCAGGCTGCCGGTCAGCGCGGTGGGTGCGCGCTCGATCACGACCATAGAGGGCATAGGGGCCAGCCCGATCGGCGCGAAGGTCCAGAAGGCCTGGCTAGACCTCGAGGTCATCCAGTGCGGCTACTGCCAATCGGGGCAGATCATGTCGGCCGTCGCGCTTCTGGAAGGCAACTCCAACCCCGACGACGAGGCCATCGACGCCGCCATGTCGGGCAACATCTGCCGCTGTGGAACCTATGTCCGCATCCGCGAGGGCATCAAGCGGGCCGCCAATGGTGGCTGACCCGTCCGTCTCCCGGCGCGATGCCCTCCGTGCGGCCGCCATCGGCGGAACCGCCCTGCTCCTCGGCGTGAATCTGCGCAGCGCCAGCATCGCCGCCATCTCGGGGGGAGCGTCCGCCACCTTCGCTCCGGACGCGTTCATCCGCATCACGTCCGACGGCCGGGCGACGCTGATCATGCCCCAGACGGAGATGGGTCAGGGCATCTACACCGCCCTGTCCATGCTCATCGCGGAGGAGCTCGACCTCCCACTCGACGAGGTGACGCTCGAAGAGGCTCCCGCAAACGACAAGCTCTACGGCAATCCGATCTTCAAGGTGCAGGCGACCGGCGGTTCAACCTCCGTGCGCGGCTACTGGCTACCGCTACGCACGGTCGGCGCCAGCGCGCGCGCCATGCTGGTGAGCGCCGCCGCCCGCCGCTGGCGGGTCGACCCCTCGACCTGTCGAACCGAGGCCGGTGAAGTCATTCACGACGCGAGCGGACGCCGGTCCTCCTACGGCCCGCTCGCCGCCGCGGCGATGCGGGAGACGCCGCCTTCCGCCCCTCAGCTGAAACGTCTGGAGGACTTCCGGCTCATAGGACGTTCGCATCGCCGCCTCGACACGCGGCCGAAAACCGACGGCTCATTGCGCTACGGCATCGATGCGATGCCGGAGGGTGTCCGCTTCGCCAGCCTTGCCTGCGCACCCGTCCTCGGCGGCCGCGTCGAGCGTGTCGACGACAGCCAGGCGCGGGCTCTTCCCGGTGTGCGCCAGATCATCGTGCTCAACGACATCGTCGCCGTCGTGGCCGACACCAGCTGGGGCGCGATGCGCGCGCTCGCCGCGATCGACATCAAGTGGCGCGACGGCGAGTTCGGCTCGCTATCGACCGAAACGCTCAGGGAGGCGCTGATCGAGGCCGGTCGCGCCGATGGCAATGTCGCCGTCGACACGGGAGCCAGCTCCAAGCTCTCGGGCGAAGGGGTGATCTCGGAATTCTACGACCTCCCGCTGCTCGCACACGCGCCGATGGAGCCGATGAACTGCACCGTCCACGTAACCGCGGAACGGTGCGAGGTCTGGGTGGGCACCCAGGTCATGACGATGACACAGCGCGCCGCCGCCGAGGAGGCGGGACTGCCTCCTGAGAAGGTCGTCGTGCACAACCACCTTATCGGTGGCGGCTTCGGCAGGCGTCTGGAGGTGGACGGCGTCCGCAAGGCCGTCCGCATCGCCCGCCACGTCGACGGGCCGGTGAAGGTGGTTTGGTCGCGCGAGGAGGACATCGCCCGCGCGCCCTATCGATCGCTATACGGCAGCTGGATGAGGGCACGCCTCGAGGACGGCAGGCCGGTCGCTTGGGGTCACAAGGTCGCGGGTCCGACCGTCGTCGGACGCTGGCTCCCGCCCGCCTTCGATGGAAAGGTCGACAACGACGCGGTCGATGGCGCCGCCGAGACGCCCTACGACCTGCCGGCAAGCTACGTCACCTGGGTCCGGCACGAGCCGAAGGGGATCGCCACGGCATTCTGGCGGGGCGTCGGTCCGAACATGAACGTGTTCGCCACGGAGAGCTTCGTCGACCGTGTCGCCCACGAGGCAGGCCGTAGCCCGTTGGATCTCCGCCGATCGATGATCGGCAAGCACCTCCGCGCGCGTGCCGTCCTAGATATGGCAGCCGAGAAGGCGGGTTGGAACGATCCCCTTCCCCACCGACAGGGCCGAGGTATCAGCCTGCAATTCGCGTTCGGCACCTACCTGTGCACGATCGCCGAGGTTGCCGTCGACGAGGACGGCGCGGTCAAGGTCTTGCGCATGACCACCGCGGTTGATTGCGGCACGCCCGTCAATCCCGACGGCATCGTCTCGCAGATCCAGGGCGGCATCATCTTCGGACTTTCGGCAGCGCTCCACGGCCGCATCACCATCTCGAACGGTCGGACGGAGCAGAGCAACTTCCATGACTACCGCGTCCTCCGGATGAACGAGACGCCCCGGATCGAGGTCCATGTGATCCGCAATGCCGAGCCGCCGGGCGGCATCGGGGAGCCCGGCACCGTGTCGGTCCAGGCCGCAGTGGCGAACGCGATCTATGCCGCGACCGGCGTCCATCTGACGAGGATGCCGATCGACCAGTCCCTTCTGGCCAAGGGAGCCCGAGCATGATCGGCCGCTACCGGAACTGGCTGCTCCTGGGAGGTGCGGCGCTGATCCTGGCCGCGGTGGTCGCCTGGAGGCTTCTCTTCCTCCCGGATGCTCTCGACTTCGCCGGAGGGACGCGCGTCCCGCTCGCGGACTACGGTCGGAGCGGCATCGCCGGCGTGCCGGAGGAACTCGCCAAGGCCGAGCCTCTCGCGAGGGGCAAGTATCTCGCGGAGGCCGCCGACTGCGCAGCGTGCCACACGGCGAAAGGCGGTAGGCCCTTCTCAGGTGGCCGGCCTTTCAAGCTCCCGTTCGGGACCATCTACACCCCGAACATCACGCCCGACCGGGAGACGGGGATCGGCGCCTGGACAGACGCTGAGTTCCTGCGCGCCGTCCACAAGGGCATCGGACGCAATGGCCAGCGACTATACCCGGCCTTCCCATACGCCTCCTACACGATGCTTACGGACGCCGACGTCATCGCGATAAGGCGGTATCTGGGTTCGCTCGCGGCCGTGCGGCAGGCCAACCTCCCGAACACCTTCGCGTTCCCGTTCAACCAGCGCTGGCTGATGGCGATATGGGGCGCGTTCTTCAATTCCGACCGGCGCTTCGAGCCGGTGCGCGAACGCAGCGTCCAATGGAATCGCGGCGCCTATCTGGTGGAGGCCGCCGGCCACTGCGGCGAGTGCCATACGCCGCGCACGCTCATGCAGGCGATGGATACGCGTAGAAAGTTCGCGGGTGGCCAGGCCGAAGGCTGGAATGCCTACAACATCTCCGGCGACCGGCTCAGCGGCATCGGTCAATGGACTGACGCGGAGCTGACCGAGTATCTCGCCAAGGGGCACGCGACCGGGCGTGGCGTGGCTTCGGGACCGATGGCCGAGGCCGTCGAGCTCAGCACGAGCCGCCTCACCCATTCCGACATCACAGCGATGGTCGCGTACCTGCGCACCATTCCGCCGGTCCGCACCAAGGCATCGCCCGCGATGGCCGGTCCCGCGCCCGCCGCCGCAAGCGCGGGGCCGAGCGGCAACGTGCCGGGCAAGCGCATCTTCGAGGGTGCATGCGCGAGCTGCCACGCGTGGTCCGGCCGCGGCGCGATCACCAGCGATCAGCAGCTCACCGGAAACCGTGCCGTCAACGACGGGTCGGCATCCAACGTCGCGATGATGATCCTGCACGGCACCGGCGGCACGCCCGAACGCCCCGGCGCCTACATGCCATCCTTCGCCGCCGCCTATAGCGACACCGAGATCGCAGACGTGGCGAATTACGTCACCGCGCGCTTCGGCGCGAAGCCTTCCCGCATCACCGCGTCCGACGTGAAGCGGATGCGCGAGGAATAATTCTAAAAAGGAGAATGAGAATGCACATGATGGACTGGAACGGATATCGCGACCAGGTGCTCGCCGGCGTCGGTGGCCTCGGCAAGCTCACGCCGGACACGACGCGCGGCTACGCCATGCTCGGCGGTGCCGGCGCCAAGACGGGGCACCTCGATCCTAAGACGCGCGAACTCATCGCCATCGCCTGCGCCATCACACTGCGCTGCGACGGGTGCATCACCGTCCACACGAAGGCGGCCCGCGAGGCCGGAGCGACAGAGGAGGAGCTCGCCGAAGCCCTGGGCGTGGCCATTTCACTCAACGCCGGTGCAGGTCTCGTCTACTCGACCCGCGCAATGGACGCCTTCGCAGCCTCGACAGAGGCCTGAAACGGACGCGGTCGGGAGCCAGGCTCCCGACCGCGAACTCCTTTCGAAGCGTATTCGAGCGGATCCCGTCGAAATCCCGTCAGCACCTCGTCGATCTCAGTGCCAGAGATCCGATCGCACGGAACGGCGCGCCGCCGGCGACTTCAGCATGATCGGCGCCACCGTCAGCGACGTCAGGCAGCCCAGTATCAAAGCCACCGCGCCATCGGCGATCTCGTGTATGACCGTGAAGTAGACGATCAGAGCGACGGCAACGAGGATCGCGCAGGCGACGAGGTGCCCACGCCGGTTTCGGGAAGTCGCGTTAGGCGCCCTCTCAGCCACGCCTGTCTCAGGCATTGCGGTCGGAAAGGGCGCCGGTCGCTTCACGCCGCAGCGGCCGTCGGGATCGGGTTCTCGATCATCGCCGCGTTGAAGCCGTTAACGACCGCGTGCTCACCCGAGCCTGGATTGTCGCGGAACGCCTGGATGGAATCCACGATGATCTCCTCGTCGTCGGACGACAGCTTGGCCATCGTCTCCGCGATGAACGCATCGAGCGGCATCGCGCGCGGGTCACCGCTCTTCACGATCAGGTCGGTATCGACCCATGGCGGAGCGATCTCCTGCACGCGCACCGAGGTGTCTCGCAGCATGAAACGCTGCGACATAGTGAAGCTGTGCAGCGCCGCCTTGCTCGCGGAATAGACCGCGTTGCCGGCGAGCGGCACGAAGGCCAGCACCGAGGTGTTGTTGATGATGACGCTGCGCGGCTGCGCCTTCAGGTGCTCGATCAGGGCCGACGTCAGGCGGATCGGCCCCAGCAGATTGGTCGTCAGGATCTGCTGGCTCACCGCGTCATCCATCGCGTTCGAAGCGTCGTCGAACGGCATGATGCCTGCATTGTTGACGAGCACGTTCATTGCCGGGAATTTGGCGATCAGTTCAGCCGCCGCCGCCTCGATACTGGCCGAATCTGTGATGTCCAGGCGGATGGCCGCCATGCCGGGATTGGCGGCGGTGACTTCATCCAGAAGCGCCTGTCGTCGGCCAGCGATGATCACCTGGTTTCCCTTGGCGTGAAAGGCCTCGGCCAGCGCGCGGCCGATGCCGGACGTCGCACCGGTGACCAGGATCGTGTTGTCGGTGAGTTGCATTTCAGTTCTCCAGGGAAAAAGCTCAGTCGCCTCGGCCGCCCGTGCGGATCCATTCCGAGACGAGGGAGGCATAGGCTGCGGCCGCATCCTCCCAGACGAAGTGACCGCTCTTCAGCACTTCATGCCTGCAATCGGGGATCAGCCGTTCCAGCAACGCGCCGTTGGAAGGCGGCACCAAGGGATCGTCGGCACCCGAGATCACGAGAACGGGCGACCCGATCCCGCCAGCGAAACCCTGGAGCAGCGGGAGATCGCGCGGGTAGGCTCGGACATACTGCGCAGCCTCCCGATACCGCCCGTGTGCCGACGAGAGCCTATAGTCCTCCATCACCTCGGCAGAGGGTTCCAAGGCGCTGAGCGCCTTGATGACCTCGACGATCGCCGCCGCGTCATCGCCGACGTCGAGCCCGGACTCCGGGCCCTCGATGATGCCGCGGAGGCGGTCGCCGACGAGCGACATGTCCGTGCCGCCACTGCCGACCGTGATCGTCGCGAACAGATCAGGGGCCTCATGCGCCGCGAAGAGCAGTGCCGGAGTGCCGACGTCGGGCCCGACCGCATGGCACCGCTGGATCCCCAGATGGTCCAGCAACCGCACGACGAGACCGCCCATTCCCGATGGGCATAGGGCCAGGTAACTCGCGTCCGACCGGCCGAAACCCGGTAGGTCGACCGCGATCAAGGGCCCGAGCTCCGCCAGGGCATCCCAGATGAAACGGAAGGCGAGAACGCTCTGAGGCCACGGGCTCGTCAGGAGGATCGGCAGACCGCGATCGGTGCCGCCCCTCACCAACCTCACCGAGAGCCCTTCGAAATCGATGGTCTCCGGTGCCGGCATCCCGGCGACGCCCTCACCTTCCGCGGTCACGAGACTTCGGCCAGGTAGCGGCTGCCGGGACGCGCATGGGCGAGATCGCCCGAGATGCGGCGGCGAAGCGCCTCGTATTCGTCCCACAGCGCGCCGTCCTCGAGCGGCGGGATCGTCACGACTTCACCCTGATCGAGGCCCGCGAGAGCCGCATCCACCATCAGCTCGACCGGCATCGCCAGCGGGCTGTTGGCGTAGTCGCCTGCGCCGGCGATACCCCAGAGCTCAGTCGCCGTTCCGCCCGGCAGGACCGCCTGGACGCGGACGTCCTTGTCGGCCAGCTCATGCTGCAGCGACTGGGTGAAGGCGAGGACGAAGGCCTTGCTGCCACCGTATACCCCGTTCAGGATCTCCGGGCCGATCGCGACGATCGACGAGATGTTGATGATCGTTCCGGTCCCGCGGGCGACGAAGGCCGGCGCGGCCGCGTAGGCGAGACGCATTGGCACGGTGACGTTCAGATCGATCATCAGCTCCATGCGCTCGACATCGGAATTGAGAAGCGGCGTAACGCCACCAAAGCCAGCATTGTTGACGAGCATGGTGATCGCGGCGTTGTCCCGCAGGACCTGCTCGACCCGGAACAGGTCGTCTCGGTCGGAAAGGTCGGCCGCGAGGACGTTGACCGCCCTGCCCGTCTCGTCGCTGATCCGCTTCGCCACCGCCTGCAGCCGATCCGCGTTCCGCGCCACCAGGATTAGATCATACCCGCGCTTCGCCAGACGGTCGGCGTAGATCGCGCCGATCCCGCTTGAAGCGCCCGTCACCAGCGCCGTGCCCATGCTGCTCATTAGAACCTCCTCGAAACCGCATCGTGCGGCTAACTGCGAATTAGGATTGTCAGGTCGCGTCCGAAATGACATAGAAACGACAGATTAGGACATTCGGACGAAAACCCATGCGCAAGGTCGGCTTCGTCATCCACCCGGGCTACTCCCCGATCACCCTCGCCATCTCGACAGTGTTCGAGATCGCGAACCTGCAGGCCGGCGCGCCGGTCTACGACGTCGCGATGCTCTCCGAGGACGGGGGGCCGGTGCGCACCTCGGTCGGGTTTGAGATCATGACGACGCGGTTCGCTGGAGATCAGCTCGATCTGCTGGTGGTCGGGGGCAGCATGGAGGACGCCACGTCTGGGGTGGTCGAGTTCGTCCGTCGCTCGCCGAGCTTCGCGCGCCGCATCGCCGCGCCATGCGTCGGAGCGCTGGTCCTCGCCGAGGCGGGCCTGCTGGATGGCCGACGGGCGACGACGCACTGGATGTATGCGCGGGCCATGGCGGAGAAGTATCCCCGGATAAGGGTCGAGGAGGACCGCATCTTCATAGCGGACGGTCCCGTCTGGACCTCGGCCGGAATGTCCGCGGGCATCGACCTCGCGCTCGCGCTCGTGGAGGAGGACCTCGGCCTGGACGCGGCGCGGCAGGTCGCTCGCAAGATGGTCGTCTATCATCGCCGCAGCGGCGGCCAGTCACAGTTCTCCACGCTGCTCGAACTCGAGCCGAAGTCCGACAGGATCCAGGCGGTCATGACCTTCGCGCGCCGGAACCTGTCCAGCAGACTGTCGGTCGAGGACCTTGCCGACGTGGCCCACCTCTCGCCGCGGCAGTTCAGCCGCGCCTTCCAAACGGAGACCGGGCAGTCGCCCGCCAAGGCCGTCGAGAACCTTCGCCTCGAAGCCGCAAGGACGATGATGGAGGACAGCAACCACTCCATCGACGTGGTCGCCCGGCAGACGGGCTTCGCGGATCGCGATCGCATGCGGCGGGCCTTCCTTCGCGCCTTCGGGCAGCCGCCGCAGGTCATCCGCAGAGCAGCACGCGGCGCGGACGCCGGCGAACTCGTAGAGGCGTGAGGCGAAGGTCAATTTCTCATCCCCGAATGAAAATGCCGACGAGCAGCGTCACAGCGAGGCCGAGCGATCCGATCGACGCCCGCAGGACCGTCTCCGAAAGCCGCAATCCACGAATGCTCATCGCCAACCTCTCGGTCTGGGGTGCCGGGCCGGCCCGCTGCAGGGGGCAGAGCAGCGTCGGGGGGGAGAGTGTGGCCGGCCCGGTCACGATGAATATCGTCTCCGGACGTGACCCAGGACAGCTGTCCGCCGGTCTGGCGACCCTGTGCTTTGGTAGGGTGCGGCAACCTCGGTGCACCCGAACGCATGCTGGCGACGGCGTCCCCAGCGGACGGTCCGGCCCTTCACGACCGGGAAGCCGAAGAGGGCCCGGGATGCGCCCGAGCCCTCTTGGTCTAACTGTGCCGCCGCCCGCTCTCCCCCTTTTGAGACGGGATCGCCCGGGCGAGAGCGGTTCAACCCTCGAGGAACATCCTTGCATGCTTGAGGAAGAGTTCCGGATGCTGGAACTGCGCGGCGTGGCCCGCGTCCGGATAGATGATTAGCTGGGCATCGGGGATGTGCTGCTGGAGGTGGAAAGAGTTGATCGTCGGCAGCATCACGTCGTCGGTGCCGTTGACGATGAGCGTGGGCATCGTGATCGCGGCGAGATCCGCGAAGCGCTCACCATGGGGCTCCAACCAGTCGCGGCCCGCGAGGGCCTGGGACATGATGCTCTCCGGCTTGGACGGAGGATCCCGGTCCTCGGTCCGCTCCGCGCGGCGCGCCATGAACGCGCGACCGCCTGCCTTGCCGGTCTCCGAATGGCCGAAGAAGAGCCAAAGCATGTCATCCTCGCCGGCGTTGCCAGTCGCGCGCCGCCGGACCTCCTCCATGTAGCGGGAAGGCTCGCCACCACGCGGACTGGTCCCGCACAGGATGAGGCGCCTCAGGCGCGGGGCGTTCGCCTTTGCGAAGGCCTGGGCGACCATGCCGCCGATGGAGAAGCCGAGCAGATCGAACGTGTCGAGACCGATCGCATCGACGAACTCGACGATGGCGGCCGCCATGCCTTCGATCGTCTGCGGCGTGGTGCCGACCGAACCGCCGATGCCAGGAACGTCGACCAGGATGACCTCGCGATCCTGCGCCAGACCATTCGTCAGGATGGGATCCCAATGATCCAGACCACCGGTGAAGTGCTGGAGAAGGACGATCTGGCCGCCCGCCGCGTTTCCGAAGCGGCGGTAGGCGAACTTGGTCTCGCCTGATTCGACGAACTGGGTTGGTGCCGTGCGATGGCCATGCATTACGCTTCTCCTCTCGGCGAACACTTGCCGTCATCAACCATCGCGGGCGACACATACGATGGTCTGGGCCGGGCGTCGGCTGGACGGTAACGAGCCCCTTCGCACCTGCCGCGACACGCCGAAGATCTCCGAGAACGACCAAGTTCGTGGAGCCGCCGTCCAAGCGCCGATGCTCGGGAGCCGACCATGGTATGGGCCTCCGCCGTCCCTCGTAGGATGGCGGGCAGCCTGCGCAGCGCGCATCGTCGTGGGGAACCCGCAACGAGGAACGCGATGTCCTACACGCCCAGCAACCCGGCCTATGCCGATCCGCCCGAACCCGCGCTTCCCCCGAGCAGCTTCGTCTTCGATAAGAGCAAGGCCGCGCTGGTCATCACGGATCCGCAGATCGACTTCCTCGGCGAGGACGGTGCCGCCTATGCGGTCTTCGCCGAAAGCATCGCCGAGCAGGGCACCGTGCCCAACCTGCGGCGACTGATGGTGGCGGCGCGCGACGCAGGCATTCCGATCATCATCTCCCCCCATTACTACTATCCGCACGATGACCGGTGGAGCTTCAACGCCCCGGGCGAGGCGCTCATGCACAAGCTCGGCATGTTCAAACGCCAGGATCCGCTGTCGGTCGATGGGTTCGAAGGCTCCGGCGCAGACTGGCTCCCGGTCCTCAAGGACGTGATCGAGGACGGGCGCACCATCGTCTGCTCCCCGCACAAGATCGCCGGGCCGCAGACCAACGACACCCTCTTCCAGCTGCGCAAGACGGGTGCCACGCAGGTGATCCTCGCGGGCATGGCCGCGAACTTCTGCGTCGAATCGCATCTGCGCGACTTCGCCGAACACGGATTGGAGGTCGCCGTAGTCCGCGATGCCACGGCCGGCAGCAAGATTCCGGAGGGCGACGCCTATGCGGCCGCGCTTCTCAACTTCCGCTGGTTCGCCAATGCGCTCTGGTCGACCGACGAAGCCGTCGCGAAACTGGGCCAAGCGGCGTGAGCGGGCCTTCGACACTCGGCTGGACGCCAGACACCACCCGGCGCGAGCTGCTCGGTGGGATGGCCGCTCTCGGCCTCGTCGCCACCCTCCCCGCCTGTTCCATCGCCGGCAATTCCGCAGACATCAAAGGAGACATGACCATGGCAACCTTCAACACCAAGGACGGCACTGAGATCTTCTACAAGGACTGGGGTCCCAAAGACGCTCAGCCGATCTTCTTCCATCACGGCTGGCCCCTGTCGTCGGACGACTGGGACAACCAAATGCTCTACTTCCTGGGCAAGGGCTTCCGCGTCGTCTCGCACGATCGCCGCGGCCACGGCCGCTCGACGCAGACCGACACCGGCAACGACATGGACACCTACGTGGCCGACGTCATCGAGTTGACCGACAAGCTCGACCTAAAGAACGCCGTCCACATCGGCCACTCGACCGGCGGCGGGGAAGCCTGCCGCTACGCAGCCCGTGCCAAGGCCGGCCGCGTCGCCAAGGTGGTGCTCGCCGGCGCCGTTCCGCCGATCATGGTCAAGTCGGACAAGAACCCCGGCGGCAGCCCCATGGAGGTGTTCGACGGCTACCGCAACGCGCTCGCGGCGAACCGCGCCCAGCTCTATCTCGATATCGCCAGCGGCCCTTTCTACGGCTTCAACCGCCCGGGTGCCAAGGTGATCCAGGGCACGATCCAGAATTGGTGGCGGCAGGGCATGATGGGCGGCGCGAAGGCGCAGTACGACTGCATCAAGGTCTTCTCGGAAACCGACTTCACCGAGGACCTCAAGGCGATCAGCGTCCCGACGTTCGTCATCCATGGCGACGACGATCAGGTCGTGCCAATCGCCGACGCGGCGCTCCTCGCGATCAAGCTCCTCAAGAAGGGCGAGCTGAAGGTCTACAGGGGCTATCCCCACGGCATGCTGACGGTCCATGCCGACGTCCTGAACCCGGACATCCTGGCTTTCATCAAGGCCTGACCCATCGGGGCCGGACGTTCCGGTCCCCGAAGAAGCGGCGCCTCCGAGGACATCCTCGGGGGCGTCTCCGCATTCAGGCCTTTGGCGCGGGTTCGTCCTCGGCCGTCGCCACCGGAAGGTCGAAGGAGAAGCAGGCGCCTCCGCCGACGACGTTCGTGACGGACAGCTGGCCACCCATGGCCTCGATGGCGGAGCGGCATATCTGCAGCCCCATACCGATGCCCGTGGGCTTCGTCGTGAAGAAGGGCTCGAACATCCGCTCAAAGTCTTCGTCGGGAATGCCCGGCCCAGTATCCATGACACGCACCCGGACCAGCTCTCCCTCCTCGAGCAGCTGGATCGTGATCCGGCGCTGGCCGCCCTGATCCCGCATCGCATCGGTCGCGTTGCTGACAAGATTCACGAGGACCTGCTGCAGTTCGACCGGATCACCCTTGATCAGCGGGATACTCCGCGGGCTGTCTATCTGCAGCGTCGTCGCGGCACCGGCGAGATCGTGTGCGAGGAGATCCCTGGTATCCTCGGCGAGCCGCCGCAGATCGATTTCCTCCACGGCTCGGCGACCGGCGACGATGTTCTCACGCGTCCTCTGAACGATGCCGGCGACCCGCTGCGCGGTCCTTTCCACACGCTTCAGAATGCTCGCGACCTTCTCGATGTCGGGAACATCCCGAAGAGCCAGGCGCAGCCCCGTCTGCGCGTCGATCAGGATCGATGCGATCGGCTGATTCAGCTCATGCGCGATGGACGCTGAGAGCGCACCCACGGTCGCGACCCGGTTAGCGCGCGCCAGTTCCGATTGGGCGGCACGCCGCATTTCCTCGATGCGCATCTGATCGGTGAGATCCACGCAGCTGGCGAGATGCAATCCGTCCGCCAACCTTGTCACGTTGTAGTAGACCGGGATCCGCCTGCCGCCCTTTCCGATGAGCACCGCAGGGCCATCGATGTGATCAACGCCGGCGAAGTACATCTCCAGCTGCCGCAGCAGCAGTTCGGCCCCATCCTCGGCGAGGTCCGCTGCCGGATGCGAGACCAGGTTGGCCACGTCGTCGTAGCCGAGCAGACGGGCCATCGCCTCGTTGACGCGCACCGTCCGGATCGAGCCGAGCGTATCCGCAAGTTCGACGGGATGGGCCGACATGTATCCGCGAAGATCCGCCACCCCTCGCGTCTTCAGGTCGTCGATCCGTTGCTCGGCGGCGCTGAAATCCACCTCGACGAAGGTCATGTTGCTGACGTCGAATAGGCCCGCGTAGCGCCGCTCGGTCCTCAGCAGCTCGGTCGTGCGATCGGCGACGCGCTGCTCAAGCGTCTCGTTCAGGTCCCGCACCCTCTGATGGGCCGCCACCTCGTCATGGATGTCGGAGACGCCGCCATAGTAGCGGATCTGGTCGGATCCGTCGGCGATCGGCACCGGCCTCCCGACCAGCGACATCCACCGGTAGCTGCCGTCAGCGTGTCTCAGCCGGAACGTCTCCCGTAGCTCCTTGCCGGCGGAAAACGACTTCTCCAGATTGGCCAGATAGGCTTCGCGATCGTCGGGGTGGAAGTCCTCGATCCAGTCCTGCCTCTCGATGACGGCGTTCAGGTCCCTACCGGTGACCTCCGTGAAGCGCTCGTTGTAGAAGTCGACGTTGGCATGGCGGTCGGCGCGCCATAAAATCTGCGGTACCGAGTTAGTGAAGTTAATCAGCTCACGACGGCTGTCCTCGAGTTCAGCGCGCAAATCCTGCAGCTGCTCTTTCGCCATGACCTCGTTGTGGACATCTGAAAGCCCACCAAATCGCTCGACCCGGTCCGAGAGCGGCGAATAGGCTGGGTTGTCGTAGATCTGCATCCATCGGTAAGACCCATCCGTCTGGCGAACCCTGACCTTCAGGTCTGTGACAGTCTGGGTCGCAACGGCATGTGACACGGTTTCGTCGAGTATCGCGATGTCGTCTGGATGGACGACGTCGTTGTAGTTTTGCTCTGCTATGACCGTCAGCCGATCAAGCCCCGTGACGGTTGTCCAACGTTCGTTGAGCAATTCGATCCGTCCCTCTGGATTGGAGCGCCAAAGCACAAATGGCACGGAGTTGGCGAACAACTCGAGTTCCGACCTGCTTCTCTCAAGATCGCGCTTGGCTACCTCAAGTCGCTTTCGGCTGATAAGGAGCGCCGCCGTCACACCGATGGCGATGCAGGCGAAGAGACATCGCAGGGCGCTCGACGGGGACGGTTGTCCGAAGTGGGCGACGACCCATGCGGCGACCGTCAGGGCCACGCATATCTGCGCGGCGCGCAGGACAGTGGCATGACCAGCGGCCAAGGAGACAAGCACCAGCACTGGGAGATACAGGATTGAGACCGCAAAGTCGTATTCAGCGATGCTATCAATCCAGAAGACAGCGGCAGCCCCGATCGCGGCCACGGCCAACATCAAGACATTTCTCACCCCTTCATTCATGCCCCACCGTATCTTCGTATCGCCGCGCCTGATGGCCACGCATGCACGATCTCATAGCGCATGAGCCCAATCTCGTCGCATGATCATTGCGGGACGAATGCCGGAAGGCTGCGGGGTGGGTTATTCCGTCAGACCGGGGTGCGGAGCGAAGAGCGTCGCGATGAAGGCGCCGTATGTCATGATACCAGCCACAAAGCGGGCCCCCTAGCGGAACCACAGGGCCGGTCGTACGCTTCTCTTTAGTCAGCTACAATCGCATCATCCCGAATGCGTGAAGGCCGATAGGCCGTCTCGCACGCTCATCCGTCTGGAGCATCTGAACTTTGGAATCCCGACCGCGTAATTTCACACGCACGATCGCCGTCGTCGATGACGACAAGGATCTCCGGACGTCGCTCGGCGATCTCCTGGAAAGCGTGGGATACACGGCACTTATTTTTGACAGCGCGGACAGCTTTCTGTCCTCGGATGCGCGCGACGGGGTCGATTGTGTGATCAGCGATATCCAGATGAAAGGTATGAACGGATTGGAGCTCGCTCGAACAGTGCGTTCCAGCAACACCCCCATTATTCTCATCACCGCATTCCCAACGCCAGAGATCAGCTGCCAGGCCAAATCTGCGGGCGTCCGTCAGCTGCTTTTCAAACCGTTCAACTCGCAGGCGCTCATCGACGATCTCCAAGGCATTTTCGCCTAAGGCCTTTTCCTCGGTCAGCCGGCGCCAAGTCTTTGCAGCCGGGTTTTTCGCTTTAGCGAAGCCATCGTCGCGAGGAATGCGGAAGAGCCGATCGCGACAGCCACCGCAGACCCTTCGGGACCGAATGTGCCGCCGGTGATCCAACTCGCGAACGCTCCGTCTGGAACGCTGCGAAAAAGACTGCCGTCGCTTGGCATGCCGGATACCGGTGCTCCGAAGATGGCGCCCTGCGCGAAGTTCCATCCTGCATGGACACCAACGGAAAGCCAGATCCGACCCGTCAGAAGGTAGAATCCTGCCAGCATGAGCCCCGCCTCCACTGCGATCGCGAGGGCCGAGATGAGCGAGGCGTGCGGGTTGGCGAGATGGGCTCCGCCGAAGATGAGCGCCGAAAGCGCCAGCGCCGGTCTAACGCGAAAGGCGCAGGCCAACATCCGAAAGATCACAAGCCTTGCGAGGAGCTCTTCAAGCAGGCCAGTCCCCAAGGTCTCCCGGACATCATGCGGCCAATCGGTCCACCGCCCCCAGACCAGTTGGTAAACGCCCGCGAGCCATAGCAGGCCGACGACGGCCGTCATGAGGAGGCCGCCGAGTGCGATACCTCCGAGCAGTTCGATCGGAAGTCGCCCGGGCGCAAGCTCGTCCACGTCCCGGCGCTCGAACCTGCGGACAAGCAACGCGTAGGCGCCATACGCCAGCGCAACCGTGAGAAAGGCGATCCCGAGCAGCAGCGTCTGGTTCGGATAGAATCCTCGCACGATTGACTGGAGCGAGAGGATTGACGCCAGGACGACAAGCAGCGCGACGAGCCAAACAAGACTGCGGAGCGGACGCCTAGGCCCCTGGCGCAGCACTCCGCCGGCCGCTGGCAGGTGCGAGGCTAACCACGCGGTGCTAGCGGGCTCGACCGGCTCGAGCGCGGGGCGCTTACGCGGCCTTTGCATAGGTAAAGCCGGCATGCTGCAATTCGGCGATGAACGCGACGACGCTGGGCACGAGGACGACGCCCTCAATGAGGTTGTTGGTGAGGTCCGCCGCGACCTGATCCGCGTTTCCCGACCCAGACTTCCCCACGACACCGCGGGCGATGGCGTGAATGGAGTCGTGGCACGCCACCATCACGGCACCGCGCCGCTGCAGGGTGCGGATGCTGTTGCCGCCAGGGCCGTAGAATCCATCGGTCCTCTGCCGGTCATCGGTCGGCGAGACTCCTGCCGGCTCGGCCACGAACGTGTTCGCAGCGGCCTTTCCGCCCGCATTCGCCGCCAGCCCATACCTGTCCCACATGCTCTGTTCGAAGAGCGTTAGGTGGGCCGTGCCATGCACGGCGGCGACCGCGAGGAAGTCCGGATGACGGTGAGCGAAGACCTGTCCGTTCATGGCCTCGCGCATCAGGTTCAGCCACGCCGCCGATATCTCCGAAGCCTCCCACATCTGCTTCCTGCTGCCACGGTAGGACAGCAGGAGGTCCGAGGCCTCGTGATCCCACAGATCGCTGCGGTCGATCATGAAGGGAACCTTGTCGAAGCCTCTGCGGCGCGGTGCCGCGGCCAGCCTGCGGGCCAGATCCGACAATGCGCCCGCACCTGATGCAACGGCGTCCGGGAGCTGCGGGTTAGCCTGGGCGAAGCCTGCACCCGGGAGAGCCGCCATCGCGGCGGCTCCACCCAGCAGCGCGAACGCCCGGCGCCTGTCGAGGGGTTGGTCGAACATGTGGGTTCCCCTCAGTATGCGTAGACGTTGGCGGCGCGGCGCGCGACCCCGTCCATGAACATCGACATCGCGCCGATGGTGGCGGGATCCTTGATCCCGTAGCGGTCCGCGAGCGTATCGAGGTTCGGGTAGCCGACCCAGGTGCGGCCACGGGCATCCTCCCAGACCAGCATCCGAAGCGGCAGGTCGAGGCCGATCGCCTGGCTCTCGTTCATCAGCTTCGTCCCGACCTTGGGATTGCCGAACGTGATGACGGTCGTCGGACGGAGCTGAAGGTCGGCGCCGCGCGCATTTGCTGCGTGGTCGACGGTGGCGAAGACCGGCACCTTGGCCTCAGTCAGGGCTCCCCGGATCCGCGAGACCGTGTCCGCAGCCCCGTATTTGCTCTCCTGAACGACCATCTGGGCCTGGTCGACACCCGGTCCGAGATCCGCCCGGTAGGCCTGTGCGATCTGACGAGCGAGGACCGTCAGGTCCACTCCCTCCTTGTTGGTCAGCAGCGTCACGCAGACCAGCTCATCCGACGCCGTGAAGCGGCTGAGGTAGGAACTGAAGCCGGGCGAATCCCCCTTCACCTCCATGAAGCCGGGATGATGGGTGAACTCCCAGCCCAGCATCGCCGGCACCATCGTTCCACCCGCCAGCTTGGTCGGCATGTAGATGACGTCGCGATCGGCAAGCTCCTTGACGAGCGTCGATCCCGCAAGGCCGATGTCCCACTTGCTGATGTCCTCGGCCGACGACCAGAGGTCACCGAAGCCGAACAGGTTCGACGACGCCTCGGGCGCGATCCGGGTCATTTGCCCCGCGACCATTCGGTAGCCCGTCGCAGGCTCCACCGGATTGATGAAGGGCTCCTCGGACTTGAAGCGCGAATGCTGATTGTCGCCGGGATGCGAGGCAGGACGGTCGATCCTCGCACGCGCGCCGAAGTCGTCGGCGAACATCGTGCTCTCGAGGTGCATGCGCTCGATCTGATTGCGCCGGACGAAGTCCCGGTAGGGCATGCCGCTCGCCTGTTCGATGACAAGCGCAAGAAGCGTCGCGTCGGTCGCGCTGAGCGCAACCTGGCTTCCGCTCTTGAAACGCAGTGGCTCGGCCCGAACCAGATCGAGGAGCTCCTGCGGCTTGTAGCGCTTCGAATCCTCGAGATGGGTCCGATAGTCCGCGATCCCCGAGCTGTGCTGCATGAGCTGCAGGATGGTCACGCGGCTCCATGCCGCCGGCAGGCCGGAGACGTGCTTCGAGACTGGATCGGACAGCTCCAGCTTGCCCATCTCCTTCAGCTGCATGACGGCGACAGCGGTGAACGCCTGCGTCACCGGCCCGACGTTCCACATCGTCTTGGTCGACGCGAGTTCGTCCAGATCCAGGCTCGTCTTCCCGTAGCCGGCCGAGCGGGGAATGTAGGGAGCCTGGACGATCGCCATCGTCAGGCCGGGCAGCTTGTGCTTCTCGATGAAGTCGGCGACCAGCTTGTCGATCGTCGCGCCATAGGTGGCCAGCCGATAGTCGCCTCGCACGATCGGCAGCACTGGGGCCGGCGCCGTCTGCCCGAAGGCCACAGCGGGCATCGAGGCGGCCGCCACAGCCGAAAGCATCAACCGAGAATATTGTCCGAGGCGCATGGTCTGTTTCCCTACCTGTCGTCGGCGCATCAGGCGCCGGGAGTGGCTGGGCGGCATGTTCGCAACCTGAGCCCGGACGAGCCATAAGACGCTCGGCGGGTCCGCCCCCGACTTCGGTAGGGCTGCGAGCGACCCGGGTCGGGGATGACAGGGCATCGCTATCGGCTGGACGACCGACATGCGCGTCTCGTTGGTCAGCGTTCTAGTCCGAAAGCGTGACCCTCCTGAGCCGCCGGAACCCCTACGAGGGGTCATTCACCCTTGAATGCGAATGCCGGCCGAGGCTCGCCCCGCTTGAAAGCATCGACCGAAGCCGGGAGTGCAAGCCTGACATCCTCAGATTCGAATAGCGGGAGAGCGATGTCAGCCGTCGCCTCGTCGGCCGCAGACACGCCTCCCGTCGCCCAAATGCGCAGGAGAGCCTTGTGCGCCGCATGCGCGCGGGTTGCACCAGCCGCCAGCTTCGTCACGAATGCAATCGCCTCGTCGAGGAGCGCATCATCCGCCACCACGCGGTTGACCACGCCGTGATGCTCCATGACCCGCGCTGGAACTTGTTCCGAGGTCAGCGCCCACTCCATTGCCTTGGCTCGTCCAGCCCTCTCCGCGACCCGATAGATGCCTCCAAGCAGCGTGACGATCCCAAGCGATTGTTCCGGATGCCCGAAGCGCGCGCTCTCGCCTGCGAAGATCATGTCCGCCCGGACGGCGAGTTCCAGTCCACCACCGAGACAAAGGCCCTGGACGGCCGCGATCGTCGGGATAGCCATCCGCTCGAACCGGTTGAAGGTCTGCATGAAGCGCTCGAGCAGATTTCGCAGCTGGTGCGGGCTCAGGTCACGCCAGGGAACAATGTCCCCTCCGAAACTGAAGTCCCGACCTTGGGCGTGCAAAAGCAACGCCCGCGCATCGCCGTCCTCGATCGAAGAAAGAGCCGCATCGAGTTCGTCCAGCATCTGCGGGGAAAGTCGGTTCTGGGGGCCGTTCGACAGGGTGATGACGGCCACCTGGCCGTCGATCGCGTAGTTCAAATGGGGCATCGCTGCGCGTCCTCGACCGAAGTGTGATGAACCGATCTGCGGCCGTGGCACTCGACGCCGGCAACCAATCAGGACGGGACAGTCGCAAGCGCATCGCTTGCGAACCATTCGACGCTTGGTGGGTTCGCCCCGGACCTCGGTAGGGCTTCAGGTGACTTGGGTCGGTGCGTCCGCGGACCGAAATGGCTGGGCGGCCACGGCGTTCGGCGGCAACAGGCCTCCGCGAAACAAGAGGAGGAGCGTCCGGACGGCGATGACCAGAACCACCACATTGGCCAGGACGAACACGATCGGAGCCAAGGCTGCGATCGCGCCGCCGGGACTGGCAGGCGCCAACCGGACCATCGCCCCAGCGAGCGCCGTGGCGCCGAAGGTGAAGGCCCAATAGCTCGCGCCGAAGGGCTGCTCTCCGATCCACCGGGCCATGCGCAAAAGCAGCATCGCCTGAAGCAGACCGTAGCCGATCAACATGTGCGCCATGAGGTCCGGCACGCCGGCACCGACCGCGAGATAGCTCACCGCCCCGACCGCAGGCGGTGCGAGCTGGATGCCCAGCGTCGGACGGATCGGCGCCGGCATCGGCTCGGCCGTATAAAGGCGCAGGAGAAGAACCGATTCAACGGCGAGCCAAGTGAAGAAGCCTGCACCGAAGGCGAGTTGCCCCCACTCGTGCCAGCCCAGCGCCGCAGCGACGGTCCCGCTGACGAAGCCACCGGCCACCATGGGCAGATACAGCACCGGCGTGGTCGCGGCATCGCTTCGCCCGCCTCGCCAGAGGATGCCGGTGCGCCACAGCGCGAAGAACAGGGTGAACCCAGCCCCGAGGATGAACAGCGTGATCGCGATGGGCCGCGAGAATGTCAGCACGCCCTGTGCAATCAGCAGCGTGCTTACGCCCGCCAAACCGATGAAGCAGCATTGCACCGGATGCTCGGCTTCCTGCGCGGCAACCGCGGGTGCCCACACCCATTTGAGCGCATAGAGACACCCCACCACCAGCCAGGCGAGGATCGCCGCGACCAGAAGCAGGTCTGCGATCACACCCGCAAGACTCCATACGGAATGCGCGGCGCGCCACGCATTTGACAGGCCAGCAAGTCCCAGCACGATGCCGAAGAACGAGGCCGGGACGATCGGGGGCCCTCCCGAACCGGACTGCTGAACCATCACGAAACTCCTTCCAGAAGCGGGCCAATCTCGAGCGGGCGGCGCTCCTTCCGCGAGCATGGCCCTGCGAGCGTGTCGTGAACCTTCAGATCCCCGCCGCCAATCTGGACGCTGGTATGGCTTCCGCGGCCTGCGGCATCATCAGGCTCTCGCGCCGACGATCGAGAAGTTGCCGACCGCATGCGCCACAAGCGCGCCATCGCGGTCCTTCACCTCGCCCGTGACGTAGATGACCCGCCGTCCCGCGTTGATCACGCGCCCGGTCGCCGTGACCGGTGCGTTGGTCACGGTTATCGGTCGGAGGTAGGTGACGTTCAGATCGAGCGTGACGATCCCGTTTCCCTGCGGAAGGGTCGTATGCGCGGCGCATCCCATCGCGGTGTCGAGCACGGTTGCGGCAGCCCCGCCGTGCAGCATTCCCATCGTGTTCTCGATCGACGGGTCGTGGTCGAGCCGCATGGCGACCTCGCCCGGTTCAGCGACCACACATCGGAAACCCAGGAGGCGGGCCATCGGCGGGGCGGGCAACACGCCATCGCGGATGCCGCGCATGATCTCGAGGCCCGACAACCCTGCGACAAGCGCAGGCACAACAGAGGCATCGTGCCACTCCACGATGCGCGTCCGGAGCACCTCTCGCGGGATCGAGTACTCAAGCATTTCGCGAATTCCTCTTATGTTGGGTAATGTGCAGGCGACTGAGCGCCCTGCACGATCCGGCGGAACGCCGTAGGCGTCCTGCCGGTCGCCCTGCGGAAGGTGTTCGAAAGGTGCTGCGCATGGCTGAAGCCGCAGACCAGCGCGATCTCGGTCACGTGCTGGGAGGTCTCGGCAAGGAGGCGCTTGGCGAGGTCCAGCCGGCGGTCGAAAATGTAACGCGCCGGCGTCGCGCCGGTGCTCTGCTTGAACGCGCGGGCAAAGTGCCTCACGCTGAGCGATGCGATCGCGGCCAGCTCCTTCATGCCGACGGCGACGTGCAAATTCGCCATGACGTATTCGTCGATCCTGCGCATGGCCGTTGGCGACAGGCCGCCGCGCGCGGTGGGGACGTCCGGGATCTCGCCCAGCGCCACGGTAAGGCGGGCGATGGTCTGCAGCGCCCATCCTTCGGACATCAGACCGAAGCTGGCGTCGGACTTCCAGCTCGTAAGCTCAACTAACGAGGACCGGATTTTAGGCTCGTCGAATCCGACGAGTTCGCGATCGAGGATGCAGGTGGATCTTCCCTCGACGAACCCCCGATCGATGAAGATCACATCATACTCACACACCGACTTGGCCCGAAACTCACCCGTGGTGGCGGCGTCGCCAGGAAATAGGGACAACCCGCGACGGCCCGGTTCTCTGACCCTGGTCTGCGAGCCGTCCACACTGACGTCGAACCCGTGAAACCCGGCCCTGAACCAGAATAGTGCGAAGTCGCGCTGCCGGAACCGCCAGTCGATCGGCCCGGTCGAGCTGCGCACGAGAGACTCCACCTTGACGGTCGCGCTCATCGCGCTCGCCCGTGCCGCGACGACACCGGTGACGAAGCGGTAATAGTCCTTGCTGTCCTCGGGTTCGCTCAACCGTGGGGTGTCCCGTGTCGGAAAAAGACTTCATCGTTCCACGTCCGCCGGCCGCGCCCGATCAACAGGTGCTTGGAAAGGCTGGACATCGCGGCGCTGTTCCTGCGGACCCGCTGCAGGAATTTACGCAGCACCTCACGGTAGCAGCGGGCTCGCGCACTCGGCCACGCATACCATGGTATGCCCGGCTGTAGGGGGATCAGCTGCGCTGGATCCTGACTTCCTCGGGCGACAGCCCTTCCGATGCCCTGAACGAACGACTGAAGCTCACGGCATCGTCGAACCCGGCGCGCACGGCGATCCGCCCGACGGACCATTCGGTCATCGCTAGTAGGCGCCTCGCCATCTCCATGCGCTTGATGCGCACATATCCGGCGGGCGTCATGCCAGTCCTTCTCCGGAATGCTGCGGCAAAGTCGGACGCGGGAACGCCGGCCACGGCCGCCAATTCGCTCAGCCCCAGATGCTGCTCGAGATTATCGGCGACGAACGCCTGCACCTGCCCGATCTGCCCCCTGCCCAGCGCAGCAGTCTCCGACATGGGCCTGGAGCCCAACACCTGGCCAATCCGCGCGACCGCCTGCAATGCCCAACCCTCCGCCATGAGGCCGAAGGTGGCGTCGTGCCGCCAACCGGACAGGTCGCGCATTCCTGATTTGAGCACGTCGTCCGCGAAGCAGATCAGCGGAACGTCGCCGAAGGCCATGTCGACCTGCTCCAGCAGCAGTGGCTCCAAGAAGGCGACATCATAGCTGCAGGATCCGGGTATATCGAACTCACCGAAGGAGGACGCGTCCGGCGGCACCAGCGCTATCCCGAGATCGCCGGAAGCGTGCTTGGAGACCCGTTCACCTGCGACATCCACGCGACAGGCCGCGAACCCCTGATGCCACCAGTAGAGCGTCAGCGCGGGTTGCCGCAGCCGCCAGGAAATGGTGCCTGTGGTGTTCCCCCGTATCGTCTCGAAGCGGACGAGTGCGGACGATCTGACGATAGTCGTCCGATCGTCGCACGCGACATGGCGGTAGTAGTCGGTCTCGGCCACGCCGGATCCCTCACCAGTCATCCTCACCGCCTGTCCAGTCGTGTCGAACCGGACCTAAACAGGCTTCACGCCTGGTCACCAGCCATCCCCGAAAGACAATGTCCGTCGCATGCACGAATGGCCTTTCCATGCAATCGGTCGCCGCAGTCTCCCGGTAACCGATCGCAGCAGAGACAAGGGTCACGGAGGTCCCCATGAACGGCATGGTGTTGAAGTTTAACCCGGTGGCATTCCGGCACGAGGCGCCCGAACCCGGCGTGATGACGAGCGCACACGATGCGAAGCAGAAGGTCGCTGCCAATCTCATCCATGCCGGTCTGATCCGGCGGCGTCTCGCGAGCGGCGTCTTCGACATCGCACACATCGATGCGGTGCTCAGTCAGATCATGGACAACTGCCACAAGGCGGCGGACATCCTCGGCGAGATCCAGGATCTGGCTTCCAGCCGGGCCTAGCCCCCGGCCCCGGCCCCGGTGCATACCTTGGTAGGCCCCGCGCCACACCCATGGTGAATGCCTCAGCGACGACCAGCGCACTAGGCTCCCCTCGACGAAGCATTCCGGACGAGGGACACGACATGGAGCGAACCGATCTCACCACAGCCGCGGGCACGCCCGTGGTCGACAACGTCAACATCATGACGGCAGGTCCGCGAGGGCCGGCCCTGCTTCAGGACGTGTGGCTGATCGAGAAGCTGGCCCACTTCGACCGCGAGGTGATCCCCGAGCGTCGTATGCACGCCAAGGGTTCGGGCGCCTTCGGCACCCTCACTGTCACCCACGACATCTCGCGCTTCACGAAGGCCAAGATCTTCTCCGAGATCGGCAAGGAGACGCCGTTGTTCATGCGGTTCTCGACGGTGGCGGGCGAGCGCGGCGCCGCCGACGCCGAACGGGACATCCGCGGCTTCGCGGTCAAGTTCTACACCGAGGAGGGTAACTGGGACGTCGTCGGCAACAACACGCCCGTATTCTTCTTCCGCGATCCGCTGCGCTTCCCCGACCTCAACCACGTGGTGAAGCGCGATCCGCGCACCGGGCTGCGCAGCGCTCAGAACAACTGGGACTTCTGGAGCCTTCTGCCCGAGGCGCTCCACCAGGTCACGATCGTCATGTCCGAGCGCGGCATCCCCCGTGACTTCCGCCACATGCACGGCTTCGGCAGCCACACCTACAGCATGATCGATGCGGACAACCGCCGCGTCTGGGTCAAATTCCACTTCCGCTGCCGCCAGGGGATCGAGAACCTGACGGACGCCGAGGCCGAGGCGGTCGTCGGCAAGGATCGCGAGAGCAGCGGGCGCGACCTTCTCGACGCCATCGACCGCGGCGAGTTCCCGCGCTGGCAGCTCTGCATCCAGGTGATGACCGAGGAGCAGGCGCGGCAGCACCGCCACAATCCCTTCGACCTCACGAAGGTCTGGCCCAAGGGCGAGTATCCGCTGATCCCGGTGGGCGAAGTCGAGCTCAACCGAAATCCGGAAAACTTCTTCGCAGACGTCGAGCAGGCCGCCTTCTCGCCGGCCAACATCATTCCCGGCATCGGCTTCTCGCCCGACAAGATGCTGCAGGCCCGCCTCTTCTCCTACGGCGACGCCGCCCGATACCGGCTGGGCGTGAACCACCACTCCATCCCGGTGAACGCGCCCAAGTGCCCGTTCCACAGCTATCACCGCGATGGCCAGATGCGCGTGGACGGCAACCTCGGCGCCACCACGCCCTATTGGCCCAACAGCACCGGCATGTGGGCGGACCACCCCGAACTCAAGGAGACCCCGCTGCAGATCGGCGATCTCGCCGACCACTGGGACCACCGCATCGACGAGGACTATTACGAGCAGCCCGGCATCCTGTTCAGGAACATGTCCCAGTCGCAGCAGGATGCCCTCTTCGGAAACACCGCGCGGGCGATCGGCGGCGCGAGCGTCGAGGTCCAACTGCGCCACATCGATAACTGCTCGCGCGCCGATCCCGACTACGGTGCAGGCGTCGCGCGGGCGCTCGGACTCCAACTCGACCAGGCAGCCGAATGATCGGGTCCGCGGCCAGTGCCAAAGCCGGCGTAACGCGCCCGGAAATCGTGTCGCGCGCGACCAAGGCACATGGCCGCGTCGACGCGAACCGGTTCATCCACGGAGTGCGGCGATGACAGACCGACGGAAGGATGGCGGTCGGATCCGCATCGCGGTAGCAGGGGCGACCGGTCGGGTCGGCAGTGCGCTCGTCGCGCGTCTGGCGAACGATCCGGTGGACGTCGCCGCACTCACGCGCAACGCGGGTGGCCATGTGACGCAGGCGGGCGTGCAGCCAGCGGAGATAGACTTCGACCGTCCCGAGACCCTCGTCGAGGCAATGAGGGGGGCGGACCGTCTTTTTCTCGCCCACGGGACATCAGACCGGCAGGTCGTCAACGAGATTGCTCTGATCGACGCGGCGATCGCCGCGGGCGTCGACCATATCGTAAAGCTCTCTGCGATGGGGCCGCCAACGCGCCTCCACCCGTTCGACTGGCACATGGAGATCGAGGCATATCTGGCGACAAAGGACATCGGCTACACGATGCTCAGGCCCAGCTCGTTCATCGATGTCCTCGCGCGTGCCAAGGGACCGGTCGCGGCGGGGGATTGGGGCGGGTCGGCCGGAGATGGCCTGGTAAACCTGATCGACACGCGGGATGTCGCCGACGTGGCGCGAATCGCCCTTCTCGACGACCGTTTCCCGTCGTCGCAGCGGGCCTACCACCTTACCGGGCCGGCCGGTGTCAGCATGCCACAGGTGGCCGAGGAGCTATCCCACCTGCTCGACCGAGCGGTAACCTACCAGCATCGTTCGGTCGCGGATCATCGCCGTCTGCTCGTCGATACCGGAGCGAGTGAGATGGTCGCAGATCTCCTGCTAGGGCTCGATCGCATATTTCGGGAAGGCATCCTAGCCGAGACGACGACCACGGTCGACGATCTGCTTGGAAGGCCCGCCCGAAGCGCTTCCGATTGGTTGGAGGAACACCGGGACGGTTTCCGCATCGATCCGGAAATTAAAACCCTGCAGCCGAGTTGAGATCCGGTCGGGTCGACCACGGCAGCCCGTGACGTCGCACAGTCCGGAGACTGAGCGACGGTGCCGAGGGTGAGCAGCGGCAATACCAAAGTATCTCTGGCAGCAAACCCCAGCGTGATGGCGCCGGAGACCGAGAGGATCGATCACTGCAGCTCAACCCCTCGGCCGCGAAATGGCCTGCACAGGAAGGAACCAGACAATGCGAAAACTACTGCTCGCGTTCGCCGCGCTCTTGGGTCTCGCCGCAGCCATGCCGGCTGCGGCGCAGACTGAACCACGCCCGGTGATCATCCTCGTCCATGGCGCCTTCGCCGGATCGTCTAGTTGGGCGGGCGTGATCAAGCGCCTCCAGAAGTCTGGCTACCGCGTCATCGCCGCCGCCAACGCACTGCGCTCCGTCAAGACGGACGCCGCGCCGATCTCGGCGCTGGTCCACTCCATCAACGGCCCCGTAGTGCTCGTGGGCCACTCCTACGGCGGTCCGGTCATCACCGCCGCCGCAGAAGGCAACACCAACGTGAAGGCACTCGTCTTCGTATCGGCCTTCGCACCCGAAGCCGGGGAGACCTCGCTGGGCCTGAGCGGAAAGTATCCGGGAAGCACCTTAGGCGACACGCTCATAAGCGTTCCGTTGCAGGACGGCGTCCAGGACCTCTACGTGGACACCGCCAAGTTCCACCAGCAGTTCGCCGGCGATGTCTCCGATGCAGTGGCGGCGACCATGGCGGCGACGCAACGGCCGGTGACGAATGTAGCGTTGGGAGAAGCAACCGTAACGCCAACCTGGAAGACGATCCCGAACTACGCGATCTACGGGACGGCGGACCGGAACATCCCACCGGAGGCGATGAAGTTCATGTATGCGCGCTCGCACTCGAAGAAGACCGTGATTATCCAAGGGGCGTCTCACTCGATTATGGTTTCGCACCCTGCGGAGGTCGCCTCCCTCATCGAAACTGCGGCTTCCCGCTGAGCACCAGCAGGGCAGCCATGCTGTCTTAGGGGAATGCAGTCCTTCCTCCGTTTCGGCGGGCGCCGGATAGCGGATCTTGCCTGCAATGCCTGAAGGCGGAGTTCAAAAGAGCGCTACGCTTATGATCGCTTACCGACAGCGAATGTCCCAAAAGTCATCATCCAATTTTTGCCAACAACCGCCCTGCTGCCCCATGCTCCGCGGCTAGGTTGCGATTATAGGCCAGCGGCATGCGGGGGCTTTTCCAGCGCAACGCATCCATAATCCCGGCCAGATCCTCGCCGCTGGTGAAAAGATCCTGGTTGAGCCCCACCCGCGTCGAGTGTGCACTGACGCCCTTGAGCAACCGTTCCAGATCATCCTTAGTCAGGTCAGGCAGTGCCCCGGCGTCGAAAGCGCGGCAGATAATCGCCCGATAGATCGGTCCGATCGATCCGGGATGGAGTGATTTCTGTCCTATGTCATACTCTACCCGTGCAGCCACCGCGGCTTTAGGCAAAGTCTTGCGGAGATCCCATTTCTCGCGGCTCGAAATGCTGTCAATCTGCCGACCCTTCACGGCGGCCCGCGCCTTGTACCGCCGCACTTGAACGCGCCGGAAGATCGAACCGGACGCAATGCCAGCGGCATCCTGCCAAGCGGCAATCGCGCGAACTGAACGCGGCGAGAGATAGGCTGTCGCCCCCTCCCCTTCCTGATCGCCCTTGCTGCGCGGAATAGACAGCAAGCGCGCCTCCGGATCGATCGCTTCGAGAATATGCGCGAAGTCGACGGCGACCAGTTCCGAGGCACGCAGCCCCGTATCATAGGCCACCGACAACAACGCACGGTCGCGCAGGCCCGGCAAATCGTCCCCGCAGCTTTCCAGCAAGGTCCGCACGTTGAGACCGCGCGGCGCGTCTCGCTCGACATCGCGCACCGGCCCCTTGAACCGCAGCGGTCGCGCCTGACTCTGCGCCGTGCCCATCCGACGGCGGATCGCGGACAGGCGCAGTTTCACAAGGATGTCCGTAGTCGGGTCCACCAGCCCGAGGATTTGATGGATTTTTGCGATGGACGCCTTGTAGCGTCCGACGGAGGCAGGCTTGCTTCCCCGCCCCGCCCGAGCATCGAGATACTCTGCGACTGTTTCTGCGGATGCGGGCAGAGAAATCCGCTGCGAACTACGACACCATAGATCAAACGCTTCAAGATCGGACTTTAGCGCACGAATACTGTGGGGCGAGGATGCGGCCTGGTAAGCGTCGATCACAGCCGCTTTGATTGTGATGCGCTCGCCAGCGCGCATATTTACGACGGCCCATGACAGGTCATCTGCAACGCGAGGTTTCGGAGAGCCGTTGCACCCGGAAATCGGCGCATCATTGGTATCCGGCACAACGTTTTCCATCGGGCGCAGCGTATCTCACTATAAAGACATATGCAATTAACGCTTATGCAATAAGTGCAATTATCAAGGGTCGACTAACGGCGAGTACCGCAAGCGGAAACCAACTGCTGACTTTGGTTTCCAAATGTGCGATCCTCCCGAACGATGACGCGGGCCAGCGATGTTCGAATTGACGATCCACTGCTGTTGCTCGGCCGTCTCGACGGCCGGCTGCAGGCAAGCCCGTGCGCGGACGTCTTCCTGGCGCGATCGCGCCTTGAAGGTGCAGCGACCCTTGCGGGCCTGGCGGGCGTCCCGATCGCAGTGCGGGACCTTCAAGACTGGATCGCGGCGCGCTCTCCCCCTCCCCGCGCGTCAGAGGGACTCAATGATCCAATCTCGGTCGCTGCAATCTTCCATCTGGCGCTTAGCCGAGACGAGGATGCGAAGGACCCGATCGGGCAAGCCACCCTCAACACACTTCGCTCGGTTCTCGACGACCGCGCACAAGCCGCAACTTATGGGCGGGACGATCTCGCACACTTCGGACCGCTATGGCGGCAGATCAGAGCGGCCGCGGATGCGCCGTTCCCCTGTGCCAATCTGCTCTCGATCGCCGAGCGAACCTTCGCTCTCGCCTCGCTCACCGCGGAGCCCACTGCTGCCTCGGCTGACGTGATCAGCTTCGACGGTCGACCGCTCGAGCTCCCGCCGCGACAGCGGGATCGCATCTGGCTGATCGGCGTCGCCATACCACGCATGCTCTATCGGGCTGGTTTTACCTCCCGGGTCATTCCATCCCTTATCCTTCTACCGAAATTCCTGCCGGCCTCCCCGGCCGACTTAACGCTGACGCTACTCGAGGCACTTGGCCGGGTAGCTCAGGCTGGCCTGCGAGAGCTCGACGCCATCGAGCGTGCCACAGCCCGAATCCTAGCGAACCGCACCGTCACTCGACGGAGCAAAGCTCCGCTGCTCGCGCGACTCCAGCTTACCTATCCTGGCCTCCAGCCGGCCGCCGTTGCGAGGCTCTTGAAAGTCACGCCGCAGGGAGCGCGCAAACTCCTGGCCTCTATGGCGCCAACGGAGGATGGACGGCGGAATTGACGATCCCTGCCCCCGACTGCCAATGGCGTAGCTCTGCCGCTTGGGAGAGCGGCCGAGAACGCTGAGGCGCTACTGCAAGGAGTGGGGGGCCGAGAAGGCGATCAGATACCGCGGTACAACGGCAAGATATGTTCGCGGGCCAAAGGTGCTAGGGGCATCGCCGCCGCTGTGGCGTGATCGACCCAGACAGCCTCTTCAATCTCGGAGCGCAAGTGGGATCGTGCTGCGTTCGCACGTGGAAGATTTCGGCCTCGACGATAAAGCCGGGCTCGTTGGCAGCCGGCGCTGAGAAACGGCCGAGGTGACGCGCGTCGTCGTCGGCCAAAACCAGCCCAATTTCCTCATCCAGCTCACGGCGTAGCGCGCTGGCGGCGCTTTCGCCATCTTCAATCTTGCCGCCGGCCTGCATGTACCACTCGGTTCCTGCCTTCCGGACCAACAGCAAACGGCCTGCACCATCATCGATAAGGGCTGCTGCGATCCGGATTTTGCGGATGGCGTCGGGGCTCATGGCATCATGCTAGCGGGCCGGGCTCTACGCGAGCAACGCTTCTATTGCCTTTAGCAGTTCCGCTGGCGTCGCCTCCGCCTTCGGCGGCACCTTGATGGTCAACCCCCCTCCCCTCGCCTTCGTATAGCGCAGGATGACCTTGCCACGCTTCCCCGTGATCTCCTTTTCTGCGCCGCCTTTCGCAGCTGGCGTCACCGTCGCTTTGACGAGACGCTTTGCCACCTCGGGCCCGCTGATCCGGGCACCGGTCCTGGCGCGTTCGTCCACAATGCGTTCGGCTTCGTCACGCATCTTGGCCAGCATCTTCGCATCGCCAGTGAGCGGCTTGATGTCACGTGCGACCCGGACGGTTATGTCATGCGTATCCGAGAACGCCGCGACGAGTTCCTCGGGTAGCCGCGCAACATCCAACAGGCGGCTCAGCCACGACTTGGACAGGTTAAGATGCTCTGCCATCTGTGACTGAGAGCCCTCATAGAACTCCGCGAGCGCGACTGTATACTCCTTGGCCCGTTCCCAGTCGGAGATGTCCTTGCGCGAACGGTTTTCGACATCCGAGACACGGAACGCCTCCTCGTCGGTGACGCTCTGGATCGTGACCAGATAATCGTATTCGGGATGATGATGGGCGCGCAGCCACTTCACCGTCCACCAGCGTCGCACACCCGCGATAATCTCGAAATCGAATTCGGGATCATCCTTCAGCCGGCGGACGATCGCCGGGATCCGCTGCTTCTTGGCAGACAGGAAAGAATCGATCAGATCGCGACAACTCTCCTCCGAGAGATGGTCGAGATCGCGGTTATGCATCCGCCAGGGACGGCACCTTGCAGGGTCCACCCATTCAGTTCGGTCGGCGACTGACTTGCCCGTCGCGATCCGAGCCAGGGTCTGGCTGCGACTGGCCATAATGCCTTCTGCAGGGTTCGACTGGTCGAGGTTATCCTCGTCGTCGAGACCTGCCGTGAACTGAGAGCCGAAGCCCTTGTTTCCCTTGCTCATCGGCCCGTTCCTTCTTCGATTTCTGTCGCCGTTGCCTCAGCCGAAAGCGGCGAGTTGCCACGTGGCAACTCGTCCCAGATGGACACTCCCTGATGCGTTAGATCTGGCCGGCGAAATTGCATAAAGTGATCTCTTAAGCTTTTGTGTTATCTCGATTTTTGATCCGAGTTGCCACGTGGCAACCGTCACAATTTCGTCTGCTGTAGAGGGCTTGTGTTGCCTCGTTTACGACCCCGCTAATCGGTGCCGTTGCCACGTGGCAACTCGCCGTCAAACCCGACCCCCTGCCCTACTTGCCCATGTGCCCAGAACGTCCTGCTCGATATCCTTGCAGACGTCATTGAGGTGCCTCATGCAGCGATTGTAAACCTCGTGCGAGGTGACCGGCTTTTCGAGCTCGAACACCGTCTTCATCCGCGAACTCGCATTATCGATTTCGGCGCTCGTAACCATTACCGACTGCGTCATTGAGCCGCCAAACACCTGCCGCATCATCGACAGCACCTCGCGGTGCATCGACTTGCTTTCATCGACCCGACTACCGACTAGCCTGATGAAATTATACGCCGGACGTCCCCGCCCTGCGATCTTCTCAAGCTGCTTCATCGTCGTGCGCGTCATGTCGATGAAGGACACTGTCGAGGCAAAATCGACCAGGCTCGGCGGCACCGGAATGACCATACAATTGGCGGCCTGCAGCACAGCCATCGACACCATGCCAAGCGCCGGTGGCGGGTCCATGATGACGATGTCGTAGTCGTCCACCACCGTGTCGATCGCTTCTGCAATCAGGTCGATGATCTCCATGTTCTGGTTCTTCGCCATGTATCCGGCGATCTCATATTCGAGATTGTAGAGCCGCAGGTTCGACGGAATGAGATCCAGATTATGGAAGTGCGTCTTGCGGATGATCTTTCGCACGCCGAGCAGCTCGGGGTTATGGAAGTGCCCGTAGAGCGTGTCTTCCTCGTCCAGGTCGACGTCGGGCCGATACCCAAACATCATCGTCGATGACGCCTGGCTATCGCAGTCGATAAAGAGGACGCGGTACCCGTGGATAGCGAAATGCTGCGCGAGGTGCAGGGCAATGGTCGACTTGCCCACGCCGCCCTTGAAGTTGCACACTGAGATGATCGCTGGCGTGTCGCCAGGCTCACGCCATGGCCGCGTGCCGAAGACCTCCCGCATATGATCGATCTCTTCGAGCGTATATTGGAGCCGATGACCAGACCCGGTCCGCTCGCGTTCTGGAAGCCGACCGTCGCGTTCCGCCTCGCGTACTGCCGACGCTGTCCGACCCGCCAGAGCTGCCGCCTTCGATATCGGAAAGGTCGGCCCGCGCTTCTGACCCGTCTCAGGATCAACCGCGCTATCTCGGATGCGCTTCAGGATAGTGAGCGCTTTACGATGCAAGACGTCCAGACCACCCTCAATCAGGTCATCCGGCTGCAATAGGGAAGGATCAGTGGCCATCGGAGTCCGCTTCTGTGGGTTTGATGGCCCACGATAGCCGCGTTGGCAGTTTCGATCAACAAAATGGCCATCAACCTTACAAGATGACCGATGATCTCCGAGCGCTTTGCGGTTTGAGCAGTTATCGGCCAGCGCGAAAGTGCCCACAACCGATGAACTAAGAGCCGTTCCGATTCGGATGCCAGTCAAAGTTCGAAACGGCCGCGTCGTACCGCACCCTGTGGATAACTACCGATGATCTCGGTACTTTCCGATGATCTCGGTGCATCGAAGCGATGATCTCGGTGCGAGCCGACCGATGATGTCGGAGCGCATACCTATTACTAGAATCACCCTAAGAAAAACCGATTCGCGAATCGCTTTGATTTTTAGATTTTGAGAAGGGAAGGTGGCTCGACCGGGCGAAAGGGCACCGACATCATCGGTGTTTTTGCAGGTCTGGCGGCCATTTCCCCTCCCAAACTGCCAACAGGGTTGATTTCGTTCCTCAAACCTGTTGAGACATGCCCATCACAGCCCCCGGCAGATTCGGGGGAAAGGGCAGACCATGAATGGGGATCAGCACAAGCCGCTCGGGCACCAATACGCACTAGCCATGCTCAACGGCGGCGAGGAGGGTGTGCGGAAGCTCGCGACGACCGCCGGCACCCAGCTGACCTTGGACGCGTTCCTCCGTGTCCAGGACGAGGAGCCGGTTCCCGCATTCCTCCATTCTGCCCTTTGCGCAATGTCTTTGCCCACGAAGAGACCCAAGGACGACACGCAGCCTATCGTTCGCGAAGACGGCAAATATGCGCTGGCGATCAACCCGAGGCCTGTCCTTCAGAATGTCGACGGCAAGTCGGTCTTGCGAAGCCTGGGCGTGCCTTATGGCGCTTACCCACGCGTCGCCTTGATCTATCTTCTGTCGCAAGCGGTCATGAAGCAATCCCGGGACGTTTATCTGGGCCGCAACTTCACTGAGTGGATGCGCCGTCTTGGCTACCAGACGGTCTCCTACGGTCCGCGCGGCACCGCGAATCTTATGCGCGAGCAGGTCGACCGGCTCTTGGCCTGCGAATGGCAGATCCGATGGGACGGCACTGAAACGGACGACAACGCCTTCGCTGTGCGAGACGTCAAAATCTCCAATGAATATGCGGGGTCGCTCGACAAGAACGGGTCCTTTGCCCGCGAAATCCGCATGTCAGAGGCGTTCTACAGCCACCTCATCGACCACGCTGTGCCGCTGAACGAGATCGCGATCCGTGAGCTGAAGGGTACGCCCACAGCGCTCGATCTCTACACCTATCTTGCTTACCGGCTTCCGCGTATCGGGTCCGACAAAGGGCAGGTCATTTCGTGGGATCAGCTTGCCAAGCATCTCGGCAACGAGGCCGACAGCAAGCGCTTCCGGCAAACGGTACGCGAGACGATGCAAATCGTGTCGGCGGTTTACCCGAACGCAAACGTGGACCTCTCAGGCCGAAAGGTCGTCTTGCATCCCTCACCAGCGCCGCTCGAGCGCAAGCTTGTCGGCCCGCACCTCCGACTCGTCGGCGGCGATAGGACGGAAACGGCACCGAGATCATCGGTCAAGCGGCACCGCGCGGTGCCGGCGATTCCTGCTAAGGACGGAGAACCGGTTCTTTCCTTTCCGGCGGGCTCGTTGTCTTACGGCACCCGGGAGGCTGTGTTCCGCCAGATCGGCCTGACCAAGGGGAGCCCGTGGGCAGTCGACGATATGGCGGCCGCTTTCCGCAAGGGCTGCCCGAACTTCGCGAAGCAAAGGACCGAGAAGGAGTGGCTTCGCGTCTGGGAAGCCTTTGTCATCAGTTACGCCGAACGCCGCGCGAATCGGTCTGAAGACTGACCGATGATCTCCGAGCCGTTCGCCTGAACGCGTCGCGGGAGGAATCTGTCCTCAAGGATCAGACCACGGGAAAGAGGGAAAGGGGGGCCGTGCTTGTAAGCAGGAGGTGAATCATGCCGCTTACAGCCAAACGACCATCGCAGGAGCTCATCGACCTCGTCGGCGCTCTAGGCGGCACCTGGAGCGGCTTTGCCGCGATGTGCCGATGTCCCGCCCATGCGGACAGTGATCCAAGTCTCTCTATCCGCCAGGGCGACCGCGCTATCCTCGTCACCTGTTTCGCCGGCTGCGATCGCGAGGATATCCTGCGCGAGCTTTCCCGGATCAAACCGGGCACGCGCTATCCGATGCCGACCGGGCTCCACGGACCTCGACCTGGCAATCCCACACGGCTCTGGGACGAGGCACTCGATTTCCGAGCGACGCTCGGACAGCGCTATCTCGAACGGCGCCACCTCGACCCTTATCCGAATGACCTGCGTTTTCATCCGAGGTGCCCGCTCGGACCGAAGCCCACGACCCGGTTTCTTCCGGCACTGCTGGTTGCTGTACGCGAGGGGAGGGCGCTCACCGCGATCCAGCGGATATTCCTCACCCCAGATGGTACCTGCACGAGCAAGGTGATGCTCGGCATGCCCGGCCAGGGTGCGTGGCAAGGAGCGGGTGCCGGGCAGACGCTGGCGCTCGCTGAAGGGTTCGAAACCGCCGCCGCCTACCGGATCCTCAATGGCATCACATGTTGGTCTACCATGGGCGCTCGGCGCTTCAACCAAATGCGGATTCCGCCGCAGGTTTGCCGCCTGCTGCTTGCCCACGACAATGATGCGGAGGGAAGGCGCGCTGCGGATCTCGCTGCCGAAACCTATCGTCGACCGGGGTTAGTCATCGAGCCGGCGCCGCCGCCGGCTGGTTTCAACGACTGGTGCAATCTGCTTGAGGCCGAAAACGGCTGAACCGTCATAAGAGAGAGGGGAGGGGGGTCAAATTTGGGGAGCTGCCGATGGGGCGGCTGCAAAGGAGACCCCAAATGACCGATCTCATCGATGCTCTCGCCAGTTCGGAGCGAGCTGCGGCGAGCGCGCTTCTTCCCCTCATTCGCTCAGGACAGGCGGTCTCACGGGCGGATCTTAATATGTCCATGGCGCAGGCCTTTGGGGGATCCGATGCCGACGGCCGCTGGTCCCAGCGTGCCAGCTTCGAAGTGCTCGAGTATGCCCTTGCCCTTCATACCCGCGCACCTGGTTGGAAGCTGACCTCCTTCGATGACGTCCGCGCGGTGATTGACCTCGCGCACCGCCTGCCGACCCAGACGGTTCGAAGTGAAGACCAGATCGAGTGGCAGCAATTCTCGACCCCCATCGATATCGCAGCGGTCGCTGTGCTGCTGGCGAACGTCCAGCCCGACGACGTCGTCCTCGAACCAAGCGCCGGGAATGGCCTGCTCGTCGCACAGCTCGGCGCACATCAAACGTTGCATCTGAACGAACTCGATCATGCTCGCCGCGGTCGGCTTGGCCGCGTCTTTCCAGATGCGATCGTCACCGGCCACGACGGGGCGACCCTCAATTCGGCGCTTGCTGCGTCCGAGCGACCGACGCTCATCTTAATGAACCCTCCGTTCTCGCGCTCACTCGGCCGGGGAGCGGACGACTATGCGGCTGTACGCCATCTCCAGGCGGCGCTCCGCCGCTTGCAGCCCGGAGGGCGGTTGGTCGCGATCATGCCTGACTGGTTCGGGCCGAGTGCAAGAATGCGCGACCACTACGAGACCGTGTTGCGCGACGTCACCTTGCGAACGGCGATCCGTCTTGAGAAATGCTACCTCAAGCACGGCACGTCGATCGCGGTCCGGCTGTTCGTCATCGACAAGGTGCCCGGCAAAGCGCCGCCAGCCACCATCCAGCGCTCCTCGGTCGCAGATCTCCTGGACGTCCTGACGATCCACGAACGCGCGTCCTCGCGTAGGGATCTGCCGACACCGACACCGAAGCGCATGAGCGGCGTCTCAATGTTCCGAGCCGTCAAAAGCAGTCGGCCGGCACAGCGCGCCTATCATGCACCCGTTCGCAACGATGTCCTTCCGGTCGACTATGCCAAGCTTGGCACACCGGCACCGCTCCTCGATCAGACGGGCGTCTATCTTCCTTATCGTCCGAGCCGGATCGTCTTCGACAAGGCTGGCGAGCATCCGACAGCCCTCGTCGAATCCGTTGCGATGGGGTCGATCCCGGCACCGATCCCGGACTACGTGCCATCACTCCCCGAACGGACCGTCAGCGAACGTCTCCTATCGGCCTCGCAGCTCGAGACCGTTGTTTATGCCGGTCACGCCTGGGCTCAATGGATCCCCGGAAACTTCAAACCTGACAAAGAGGGCGTCGGCCTGATCCTCGCCGAGGACGGTCATACCTATCGCAAAGGCTTCTTTCTTGGCGATGGCACGGGCGCCGGCAAGGGACGCCAGATTGCGGCCTGCATACTCGACAACTGGTTGCAGGGCCGTCGCCGCAATATCTGGGTCTCCAAGAACGCCCCTCTCCTCGAAGATGCGCGCCGCGACTGGACGGCGTTGGGCGGTCTCAGCGGTGACATTCAGCCACTTTCCAACTGGAAAATCGATGAGCCGATCGGCCTCGATCAGGGTGTGTTGTTCGTAAGCTATCCGACCCTGCGCTCCATGCGGGGCGATTCGACACGCTTGAAGCAGATCATCGATTGGGCCGGTCCTGACTTCGAGGGTGTCATCGCTTTCGACGAAGCTCATGAGATGGGCGGCGTCGCAGGCGGGGAGGGGGCTCTTGGCGCCAAGGATGGATCCCAGCAGGGCATCTGCGGGGTGCTGCTACAGAACCATCTGCCGGCGGCACGGATACTCTATGCCTCGGCCACCGGCGCGTCAGTGGTCAACAATCTCGCCTATGCGGTGCGGCTCGGGCTTTGGGGACCCGGCACGGCCTTTCCCGATCGCGAGCAATTCATCAGCGGGATCAGCAAAGGCGGAATCGCAGCGATGGAGCTTGTCGCGCGGGACCTCAAGGCGACGGGTCTCTATGTGGCACGGGCCCTCAGCTTCGCTGGCGTCGAATATGAAATCCTGCGGCACGAACTGACCCCCGCCCAGATCGAGATCTACGACACCTACGCCGAGGCCTGGTCGATCATCCATCAGAACATGGAGCGGGCGCTCGAACTGACGGGCGTGGTCGACGGACTCGAAAATGCGACACTCAATAGCGGGGCCAAAGCTTCCGCACGCTCGCGCTTCGAATCCACCAAGCAACGCTTCTTCGGCCAAGTGCTCCTCTCGATGAAGCTGCCGACCGTGATCGCGGCCGTCCGGGAGCACCTCAAGGCGAACCAGTCGGTCGTGATGCAACTCGTCACCACCGCCGAATCCATCCTCGACCGGCGCCTGGGTTCGCTCAGTCCGGATGAACGAGCCGAACTGGAGATCGATCTGTCTCCCCGCGAATATGTGATCGACTATCTCGAACGCGCCTTTCCGACACGGCAGATGCGGGTCTTCACGGACGATACAGGCGCGCAGCGCTCGCTCCCGATGGAGGATGATGCGGGCAATCCTGTTTACAATCCCGAGGCCGAGGCCGCGCGGGCTCGCCTTATCGAACATCTCTGCGCTTTGCCGCCGATTACCTCCGCGCTCGATGGCATCCTCGAGCAGTTCGGACACCACGACGTCGCCGAGGTGACGGGACGAACCAAGCGTCTCGTTTCGACCGCTGACGGGCGGCAGAAGCTCGAAAACCGCTCAGCCAGGACCAGCCAGGCCGAGGCCGCCGCGTTCATGCAGGGCCGCAAGCGGATCCTCGTCTTTTCGGATGCCGGTGGGACGGGGCGTTCATATCACGCGTCGCGCGATGTCCCCAACCAGCAGCAACGTGTTCATCTGCTGCTCGAGCCGGGGTGGCGTGCCGATCGAGCGATCCAGGGCCTGGGGCGTACCCATCGCACCCACCAGGCGAGCACACCGCTGTTCAGGCCGGTGACCACCGACTGCAAGGGTGAGCTGCGATTCACAAGCACGATCGCCCGCCGCCTCGACAGCTTGGGCGCATTGACGCGCGGGCAGCGCCAGACCGGCGGTCAGAACCTCTTCGACCCCGCCGACAACCTTGAAAGCGAATATGCCTGCGCGGCCTTGGTGAGCTGGTTCCATCTGCTTGTCGGTGGAAAGCTGACCAGCATCTCCCACGCCGAGTTCGAGCGTCGCACCGGCCTTGAGCTCTGTGACAAGGATGGCGTCATGAAGGACGATCTCCCGCCCATTCAGCGGTGGCTCAACCGGATACTCGCGCTGCCGATCGCTTTGCAGAACAAGATCTTCGACGAGTTCCTCTCGCTCGTCGAGACCCGCGTCTCCGCCGCGCGCGAGGCCGGTCGCCTGGATGTCGGCGTCGAGACCATCCTCGTCGACACGGCAACCCTGATCGACGACACCTTGCTACGGACCGATCCGCTGAGCGGCGCGACCTCCCATCTCCTTACGATCGAGATCGCCCGGCGCCGGACGCCGGTTTCACTGGAGCGGATCCTCCGAATCGGAGACTGCGACGGCACGGCAGAGTTCATGGTGAACGCCAAATCCGGAAAGGTGGCACTTCAAACGCGGGCCCGCGCGCTCATGGAAGAGAAGGAGGGCACGCCTATTCCGCGCATCGAGCTCACGCGTCCGACCCGCCGGGAATATATGCGCGAAGACGACCTCTATGAGAGCGCCTGGACACCGATCGACCGCGAGGCCTTCTGTGCGAAGTGGCTCGAAGAAGCTGAGGAGGCCGCGAACAAGGTCGACACCGAAACCATCCGGCTTGCTACCGGTCTTCTCCTTCCAATCTGGTCCGCGCTTCCGAGCGATCATCTCGTGGTCAACAGGATCGCCGACAAGGCTGGCAATTCCTGGCTTGGACGCCTCGTCTTCGACGAGCACGTCGTTCAACTGTTCACGAAACTCGGCATCGGTCAGGCCGAGACCCTGCCGGCACCCAATATCGTCAAATCGGCCCTGTCTGGTCGAAGCGTCGATCTCACGCGCCCGTTCCCGATGACCATCAAGCGTGCGCTTGTGAATGGTTCGTCGCGCATCGAATTGGTCGGCGCGCCGCCCAGTCAGCTTGCATGGCTCAAGTCGCTCGGTTGTTTCACCGAGGTGATCCAATATCGCACGCGGGTATTCCTGCCAGTCCGGAGCGCGGCTGACATCGTCGAGCGGCTTATTGCCGTGACCGGCTAATCCGGGGCGTCAGCGTCATCGTCCTCAGGCAGGCCTGAGAGAAAGGGAAGGGGGAGCTGGGATGGTGTCCGGGATTTGCCGGACGCCAGAAGGAGTGACCCCAGTGATCCGGACTATCAAGCTCAACAAACTGCGTCTTTCGCCGGTCAACGTCCGCACCGCGCCGGACGAGCAGCTTCAGATCGAACCGATGGCGGCGAGCATCGAAGCCGAAGGCGTGCTGCAGAACCTTCTTATCACGCCGGCCAAAAAGCCGCGCGGCATGTTCGAGGTGTTCGACGGCGGCCGCCGGTGGCGGGCTCTGCGCCTTCTTGCCGATCGCGGCACGATTTCGGACGCCGACTTTGACGTCCCGGTCATGGTGCTGACGGGCAACGACGCAGAGCTCTCCGAGAAGTCGACCGCGACCAACTTCCACCAGCTCAAGATGACGCCCGCCGAGGAATGCCGAGCGTTCCAACATTTCATTGGGTCGACCGGTGATCTCGATGCCGTCGCCAAGCGCTTCGGTGTCACGCGTCGGTTCGTCGAAGGTCGTTTGCGCCTGGCGTCGCTCGCCGAGCCGATCTTCGAAGCGCTCAGCCGCGGCGAGATCACCCTCGACATCGCCAAGGCCTATGCTTCGACCGAGAACCAGGAGAAGCAGCTCCTCGTCTGGAATGGGTATCAGACGAACTATGTTACGGCCGACACGATCCGCCGTGTCATTGCGAACGAGACGATGAAGGCCAGCGATCCGATCGCAGTCCTGGTCGGCGAGGCGCGCTATCGTGAAGCCGGCGGCAAGATCGATGGCGACCTGTTCACCGACGGCAACGACCGCTGGATTGATCCGGAGATCGCGCATCGTCTCGCCGGCGAGATCATGGAAACCGAAGCGAAGCGTATCGGCGAGGAGACCGGCCTCGCCTGGATCCGGCCCATCGCCAGCAACTATGCCCACAACGCTGCACAGGGGCTGTACCGAGCGATCCTGCAGCAGCCTCCCCTTACGGAGGAGCAGGCCGCGCGTCTGGCCGAGATTGAGGAGCGGCGCACCATGCTCGAAGCCGAGATGGAGGAGGGCGACCTCTCCGACGAGGCGTTCAAGCTGTTGGATCAGGAAGATGATCGCCTCATCGCCGAGGCCGAGACGATTGAAAACCGTCCTCCGGTCCTGCCTGAAGCCATGAAAGGCCACGTCGGCGCCTTCCTGCTCCTCACGCCGCAGGGCGAAATGCGGTTGGATACCCAGTATTACGGCGAGCAGGAGCTGGTGATCGACGAACCTGACGGCGCAGACGGCGACGATCACGAGGACCGCGAAGGTGAGGGCGCCCGCGAGCGGGGCAACAGTAGTTCCGAGCCGAAATACCGACCCGAAGCCGTCGCGCCCGGTGGCAAGCCGCTCAGCGCCCGGCTCTACGACGAGCTCTCGGTCCAGCGCCGCGACATCCTCGCGTCCTGTATCCTGGCTCAACCGGCGCTCGCGCTCGACTATGCGCTGTTCGTCATGGTCGATGCGCGAACCAACTCGGCGTCGCGTTACCTCAGCTCGGTCAAATACGGGACCACCATCCGCGCGAGCAGCCCTCAGGATCCGGTCTCGGGCGACCTGCCGGCGTCCCGCGCCCGCGACTATCTCGCCGAGGCTCGGGACGGGCTGGACGCAGCCTGGACGGAGCCCGAGTGCGAGGTCGAGCGGTTCGAGGCATTCCGGGCGCTCGACGACGACAGCAAGGCCAATTGGCTCGCCTACATCGTCGCGCTCTCGCTCGAGGCAAAACCCGGTTACTCGAACGAGCAGATCGCGCTGCACAACCGCCTCGCTTCGATCCTCGAGATTGACGTCGCGAGCTGGTGGCGGCCGACCTCGGAGAACTTCTTTGACCGGGTCAACAAGGGCAGCATCCTCAGCCTGCTCACGGAGATCGGCGGTCCAGCGCTGACCGTTCGCCACACGTCCCTCAAGAAGACCGAGATCTCGGAGAGCTGTCAGAAGCTGTTCGCCGGTGAGGTGATCGTCGAGCCCGAGGTCAAGGAAGCCGCCCTCGCCTGGGTGCCCAATGCGATGCGGTTCCTCGATCGGACATCGGAAACCCCCGTCGATCCGACCGCAGAAGCAACTGACGAGGCTCCCGAGGCCGAGGACGAGGGGGCCACTGACGAGGTGGCGCCCATCGCCGACGAAGAGCTCGGGGAATCCGTGGCCGCCTGATCCGCGATCACGGTGCCGACCCGGCGGCCGTCCGGTTTCGCCGCCGGCCATTCCCCACTGAGTGACGGACCGCCGGTGCTCCCCAGCATCGGCGGTCTCCCTTTCCAGCCATGGGATCGACCGATATGCCCACGAAGCAGAAGCCGAACCGCGATGTCGCGGCCGAAATCACCAACCTGATCATCCGCAAGCTTGAAGAGGGCGTTGCACCCTGGAGCCGCCCGTGGCGGGTGAGCGGTGCCGGCGGCCGTCCGCTCCGTCATTGCGGCACGCCCTACACCGGCATCAACGTCCTCTACCTCTGGGCGATTGCGGACGCGCAGGGATACCGCTCGCGCTACTGGATGACATATCGCCAGGCGGAAACCTTGGGCGGAAACGTCCGTCGAGGCGAGCAGGGCTCCCTCTCGGTCTACTATTCCAGCTTCAAGAAGACCGAAGCTGACCCCATTACTGGCGCCGAGACCGAGCGGAGCATCCGCTTCCTGCGCCATTACATCGTCTTCAACGCCGATCAGATCGACGGTTTGCCGGCCTATTTCTATCCCGCTGACGAAGATCCGGCACCGACCGATCCTTCTGCCCGCCAGGCTGAGATCGACGACTTCTTCCACGCGATCCCGGCGGACGTGCGCCATGGCGGAGACCGGGCATTCTTCCACCCCACCTTCGATTATATCCAGATGCCGCATCAACGGTCGTTCAAGACCATGGACCACTACGCCTCGACCCGGGCTCATGAGACCGTCCACTGGTCGGGCGGGACGGCCCGTCTGGCCCGGACCTTCGGAAAGCGGTTCGGAGACAGGGCCTATAGCTTCGAGGAGCTGGTCGCCGAGATTGGAAGCGGCCTCGTCTGCGCCCATCTCGGCCTACCGAACGAGCTGCATGACAATCATGCCAGCTATGTCGCCCACTGGCTCGGCATCCTGCGCGCCGACAAGACCGCGATCATCCACGCCGCTTCCAAGGCCGAGCAAGCTTTCAACTATCTGCTCGCCTTCGGGGCGACCGGGGTCGCGACCGTTTCCACGGACGTTCGGTCCGGGGCCGATGAGCAACTCGCAGAGGCCGCCTGACGGGGCGCTTTCCTCCACTCGATCGACAAGGAGTTCAGCCATGGGATGGCTCACCATGCCTTTTGCCTCGATGGGCGGACACCCCACCGCCAAGGCTTATCTCGATGCCCAATTCACCTACACACGCGAGGTCGATGGCGGCTCCAAAGGGCTGCGGGTTCTGGCCTCATCCTGTTCCCAAAACCGCACCTATTATGCGGCCACCCAGATCATGACCAATGGCGTCGGCGGTGAAATCTTCGCCATCGTCTGCAAGGTCCACTGGTGCCCGGGCAGCAAGACCGGCGAGCAGTTCGGCTATAAGGACATGGAGGAATCCATGGGCCCTTGTGAGGACGATTGTCCGCAGAGCATCCTCGATCTCCTGACCCCGACTAATAATGAGCACGCCCAGGACTGGCGCCGCCGTTGCCGCGCCCGGCTCGAGCGCCGCGCCCGCAAGATCGAGGATGGCGACAGGATCAGGCTCGAAACGCCGCTCAAGTTCGTCGACGGACATACCGGGTCGGAGTTCATCGTCGAGAAGCGCGGCCGACGGCTCAGCTTCCGTGATCCCGACACCTGCCAACGCTACCGGATCACGGGCTTCCGTGACCTGGCATGGCAGTTGGTGCCGGTGACCAAGGTCCATAAGACCATCTTTGCCTGAGGCGCGTAGCCTGTATCAGGCCTCCATCGACGAGGAGCACCCATGTTCGCCCAGACTGACGGCTTGTCACCCAAGCGTCTCCTGCTCTGCAGCCGAGAGAACGCCAACCGCGTGGCGTCGCGATTGTTCGACGAGCGATGCGAGCCGCTGAGCATCGTGCGCACGGTCAATCCGCTTCAACCCTTCCGCGTCTGCACATCGCCGTCGACGACCGACATGGTCGAGGTAGAGATGGTTTCGTGATGCGGCATACGACCGGCCTCATGCTCGCGGTGCTTGCAATGACCGCCGCGGCCTCGCCGGCGAAGCCGCAAACCTTCGATGCGCAGGCCCGAGCCCTCGATGGCGATACGGTCGCGGTCGATTTCAGGCTGCTTGGGGTTGATGCGTTCGAGCGCCGGCAGCTCTGTCAGAAGGTCGCCGGCTGCTGGCAATGCGGCAAGGCCGCACAGGATTTCGCGGCGAATGCGCTCCGCTCGAAGAAAGCATCGATCCAGCTGACGCCCTCATCCAGCTACGGTCGCCCAGTCGCGATCGTGACCGTCGATGGGCAGGATCTTGGCGAGCGGATGATCCGCGCCGGCCTCGCCGTGCCCGAGACCCAATATCTGCGCGACGATTCGGCCCGAGCGGCGCGATATCAGTCGGCATTCACCCAGGCGAAAGCCCGCAGGGCAGGGGCCTTTGCCGGGACGTGGCTCGAACCGTCCCGTTGGCGGCATGGCGAAAGGCTGCGCTGCGAGCGCTGACGATTCAGTCGGTCAGCGCCGGGTCCGCCCACCAGGACGGGCCCTGCTCGAAATCGGCATCCAACTTGACCATCGGCCCGTCGGGCGAATCGGCCACATAGGGATTGGTCAGCGGCATCCGCGAACCCTTCCGCCGCTTCTGCTCGCCCGCGACCCGGCCACGGCGCTCAAGAAGGTCTTCAAGCCATTCGAGATCGTCGAGCATCGCGACGACGCCCCGTCCCGCGAGGCAAAAATAGACGCAGCGCTGGAAATCGTCCGCCCCGTCGTTCGCGAGGATCGCAGTCAGCTTTGCCTTGCCCGAGGGCTCGCCCTCATGGACCCAAGCCACCGCCTGTCGCAGCTCGCGCACTGAATAATAGGCGTCCTCTACGTCCATGCCGATCGACGCGTTTGCGATCATCCGGCGCGTCGGCCGATTCTCGGCATCCAGCGCCGCGTCACGAAGCGTGATGTCGAGGTCGAAGCGGTCGCGAAATTTGTCTGTCCTCATGGCGAATCTCCTGCGCGACGGAACGTAACGTGAACACGCGAGACCGTCAACCGGGACCGCCATTCCATGGAGCACCCCATGTCGATCGAGATCATCGTCGGACTTCCGCATCTCGGTGAGGGCCCAATCCTCGCGAGGACACGGTCGTTGCGCCAAGCCGCGCTCATTTCTGCAAACTGTCTCTCGTGCTGGTCCGAGAAGCGGGGCTGGCGGGAATGGATCGGATGGCGGCTGCGCCAACTCGCCAACGCTGATGGTCTTGCTGCACTTTGTCTCGATTCCGCCGGCTTCGTCGCCACCGCCCGCTATGGCGGGTTTCCCTGGTCGCTTCCCGACTATGTCGCGCTGGCCGCGGCCTACCCGTTCCGCTGGTGGGCCAGTGCCGACTATTGCGTCGAGGCCGAGATCGCGCGCGATCGTGATGGGGTCATCGATCGCATCTCGCGGACCATCCGCGCCAATCGCGATTGCCGCAGGCTCGCCGAAGATCATGGGATCGTCGCGACCTTGATGCCTGTCATCCAAGGCCGTCTGCCCGAGGACTATGGGCGCTGTGTCGACGCCCTTCGGACGGCGATGAAACCCGGCGCCCTTATCGGCGTCGGCAGTATGTGCCGCCGGCCCGTTCACGGACCAGAAGGGTTGATCGCCGTCATCGATCATCTCGACCAGATCCTGCCGGTGGGCGTGCGTCTTCACGTCTTCGGCGCCAAGGGCGAGGTGCTGCCCTACCTCCTCCCGTTCAGCCACAGGGTCGCTTCGATCGATAGCCAAGCTTACGGCGTCGGCGCCCGCCGGTCCGCGCGCAAGGCCGGGGTCTCGAAGACCGACCGCTTTGTCGCCCAACATCTGGAGGACTGGGTCGGCGCACAGCACGACCGGCTCTCACGGCGGCCGCGACGCCTTCCGTCGATCGCGCATCCGTCGATCGACGTGACACCGAGCGATCCGTGGGAAGCGGCGATTGCCCAGGCCCGCGCAGAAATCCGCGCCCTGATCGAGTCCGGCGATCTCGACCATGATGAGCTGACCTTCCCGTGGATCGAGCAATGGGCGGCCGACATCTACCGGGACGGCTTCGCCGGCTGATCGGGGAGAAAGGAGAGAGGGGGAGGGGCGGTTGAGCCGATTTGTGCTCGAGACCGGAGATCCTCCCCATGACCTACGACGTCGCCATGCGCCACCAGCAAGCGCTTGATCCTAGCTCGCTGATCACGGTCGGCACCACTCTCCACGCCATCGGCGCCGCGATCAAGGACTGCCGCAACGCTGGCAAGGATGCCGAAACCGATCCTGCCGTGATCCTGCTCGTTCGCCATCTCCATGCGGTTTGCGAGGATCGGCCGTCCAGCCTGGAGCTTCGCCGCACCTGCATGGACCAGATCGCCGAAATTCGCCGGACCCCGGTACTTCGAAACCTGGCCTATCGCGGTGTCAGCTATGACGAGACCGCCAAGCGGCTTTTCCATTCCGAGGGCCGCTCCGCGATGCGGCGCCTGGCCGACGCCCTGGGTCTTTCCGATGGAAGCTATGACATTCGCTCCAACAAGGGCGGCCCTGCGGTCTCCGGCGAAATCACGCTCCATGGCGAGGAGGCCTGGGTGCAGCTCTCGCTGGGCGGTTCGGGCCAAGGCCGGGAAGTCCTCTATCGCCGGGTTCGCGGCCGCGACGACCACTGCGGCGATCGCAATCACTGGGCATCGGTCAATGACCTCATGGCGCCCGATCGTTTCGCGACCCGCCTGGTGCGCGACCTGCGCCTTACCTCGCCGGTTGAACAGCCCATGCGCCTCTTTGCCTGAAGTCGACGGAGGCCGAGCATATGACTCGCGACGAGTATATTTCGCCCTTCGATCCCTGTTCGACCGCCACCTGGCTAGCCCGTGGCCGCGCCCCCGCTCACGCCGAGGCTCTCGCGAAAGCCTGGCGCGATTATCCCGACCTGCCACCAACATCTGCGGCGGCAGACCGCATGGCGCGTACCCGCGCGCGCGTCGAAGCGATAAAGCCGGTCAACGATGCCATTGCCGCACAGGCCGAGGTCGAGCGCCAGTCACGCAATTTCAGCTTCACCGAGGAGCGCGCCGTCGCCGGACGCGGCGACGAGCGCGACACGGCGATCCTGCGCGGCAGGGACCGTTACGGTTATGACTGGAATCAGGCGATCCGCTATGCCGATGGCTGGCATGCGGCTCAGGCCGGTTGGAATCATCGCGCGCCATCCAAAACCGCAGGGCGACTGGCCTATGATCGCGGGTTCGCCGACGGTGGCGGCGACGTCGATGATCTCTTCGATGCGGCCCGCCGAACCAATCTCGCCACCGAACGTACGCCTACCCGGCTGCGACCCCTAATAGCGGCCCGATCGTTCCCCTCGGACTGGCCGAAACCCAGCGACGGGCCTCGACCAACAGCGTGGTCACGCCGGGTCATCTTCCTTGGCGACCACCCGGCATCGGCGCTTGGTCGAGGCGAGATCTTCGAGGGTTTTCGCGAGACGGGAGGTCGCTACGGCGGCCGTGCGATCATCCTCACGGCGGCCCACGGCTTCATTTCCGGCGCATCCACCTTGCCAGACGGCGACGAACTGACGGCGGCTCGTGCCGATGAACTCATTGCCAGTGCCGAGCAGGAAGACCGTCTTCGCGCGCTCCTGGCGGGCATCGACGTTGAGGACATCCTTGTCGCACTACATGGAGAATATCTCAGGGTTCTCGACGCTCACGCCGCCGCACTACCGACCTGCCGGAATCGGGAGCGCACTCGCAACACACCGCTGCAGGTGAAGGCGCATGTAAAGCTATGGATGGCCCGAGGCCGCGAGGCCGGGAGCAATGTCGGCGCAGGCCACATTCGTTGGTCGAAGGCGACCAAGGGCCTCACCGCCAAGCTTGGCGAGCTGACAGCGCGCTATCAGGGGCCAGCGCCTGGAAAAGGCCATCTCGTTTCGATCGAACAGGGCGGCGCGCCCGCGCAGGGCTTCACCAGCTCTGACGGCAATCTGCTAGATCCGATCATAGTCGTCGGAAGCAAGGCCCGGCTGCGCGACGAGATGGCGCGCGCGCTGCGCTTGTTCGGCGGGGCGACGAGGTTCGCGGCGCGCTAATCTCTGGGGACCCAAAAGCATGGAAACGACCCGCAGCCAGCGCTGGCGCGAACGCCGGGCGCTATGGGCTCGTGATCTGACGGTCATTGACCCTAAATCCTACACCGTCGAGATCATCGACCATCACCTCGCGCGTGCTTTCATCGAGCGACACCATTATCTCCCGAGTTACCCCGCGGCCCAACTCGCCGTCGGGCTCTATGGCGCCGGGGCCTCGCTCGAGGGGGTCGCCGTCTTCGCCGTGCCAACCACCGGCGCCGTGATAACACGGCACACCGGCTTCGCCGATCCAGACCGCGGCTGCGTGCTGGCACGTCTGATCCTGACAGACGCAGTGCCCCAAAACGGGGAGAGCTTCTTTGTCGCGCGGGCCTTTCGCCATCTCCGCCGCGAGAAGCCTGGCATCGAGGCCGTGGTTTCCTACAGCGATCCAGGCGTCGGACACATTGGCCGCGTCTATTGCGCGCTCTCGGCAGCCCACCGGGCGGTCACGAGGCCGCGGACGGTCCTGCGCGCCGGAAACACGACGATCGCGGGCCGGACGCTCTCAAAGATCCGTCTCGGCGAACGAGGCCATTCCGGTGCGATTGATCAGCTCGTTTCGCTTGGCCTGCCGAAGCCAGGGTTCGGGGAGACACCCGCGGCATGGCTCTGGCGGCTCCAGCGCGACCGCCACCTCCTGCGCCATCAGCAGCCGGGGCTTTACGCCTATTGCTTCGAGCTGACGCGCGAAGCCCGTCGTAACGGCCGCGCGCTGCCGCGCCTGCCTTACCCCAAGGCCCTGCCACTGGCGCATCCGACCTTTCAGTTCGACCTCCCTGACAAGGCCGAGGGCCGCGCAGCCGGCGAAGAGTGAGGGGAGGGGGGTTTTTGAGGTCGCGGCGATGGGCCGCGATCGAGGCCGAGAACTCCATGAATATTCCCAACAGCAGGCGGTTGGTGGACACCATCCTGGTCGCCGCCCCGCCGCCCGTCGTCCTCGCCTATGGTATCGGCGTCGATTCAACGGCCCTCCTTGTCGAACTCGAGGCAAGGGGCGAACCGCCCGATCTCGTACTTTCCGCCGATCCCGGCGCCGAGAAGCCCGAGACCTACGAATATCAGGCGATCATGGCCCGGTGGATGGCCGCTCGCGGCATCCCCTACGAGATCGTCCGCTATGTGCCGCGGCGGTTCAAGAACTGGCCGCCCTATTTCACGATCCTGGAGAATGTCCTGACCAACGCGACGCTCCCCAGCATCAGCGTGGGCCGTCATAGCTGTTCGCCAGGTCTGGACTCAGTCGGAATCCCGTTAGCTTGTGAAGGAAGGGCAGGCCGGGCAACGCGCTAACCCAAAAAGCTGGTGGCGCCCGGCCTGTCCTTCCTCACTTCAGCCCAACAATTTCGGATCGGCGATCCGTGCGGAAGGGCTTGAAGTGTTCGACTGGCGACCGGCAGTTCCGTTATACGCCGACAGGTCACGATGGACCGTCCTTGGGACAAACCCGCCGTTCCTTATGACCCATCGGTATGACGGCTTCCGGCGCTAACCTGACGCTAGGTGAGCGACCCAACTGAAGATTTTACTGACCAATTTGCGCGCAACTACCGCGGATCGTTGGTTAGTGGGCGTAGTCATAAGCGAGGGGTAATGAGGAGCGAGCAGCCCCGTGCAAGCAGCATTGGTCAATCACAGGATCTGTTCATCGGCGTCTCCAAATCAGCCATCGTGTGACCAAGCAATCCGCCGATCGCCGCTTCACAAACGGCCCCGCAATCCGATTTCCATTTTCAGGTGAGAAATATGCGTTGCACAAATGAAAATGGCCCGTCACTTTAGCCCTTCGCGATGCACAAAAATCGCGAACAGGAGGATGCATAACGAAGCGCTGTTGCCGCGTAGCTGGCTATGACCCACCGTGACCCGCCAGGCGCCTCTTCCTAGAATGTAGAAAAACAGATCGAGACAGGTGACATCCGATGATCAAGCTCAAGTTATCCAGCTTTGTCGCCATCTCAGCTCTCGTAGGGACTTGTTTGAGCTCCTCCGTTTTACAAGCCGAAGTTCAAGGCGTTGATCGCACACCACGATCAATTCTGTACGGAGTGTCGTATTACGACGAGTACACGCCCGTCGACCGCATCGACGAAGACTTCCGCTTGATGAAAGAGGCGAACATCACGGTAGTTCGCATCGCCGAGTCGACGTGGGGCACGCTTGAGCCTCAGCCGGGTGTCTTCAATTTTAGCCATGTCGATCGGATGCTTTCAGCTGCCCAACGATATGGCATCAAAGTCATCGTCGGCACGCCGACATATGCGATCCCGACATGGCTCGCGCGTGAGCACCCCGATGTGCTGGTGACCAGACCCGACGGTCAGGCGAAGTTCGGCTATCGTCAGAACATGGACATCACGAACCCGCACTATCGCGCAGCGGCAAAGCGGGTCATCGAGGCTTTGATCGCCCATGTGGCCAAGCATCCGACGGTCATCGGCTATCAGGTCGACAACGAAACCAAACCCTACAACACGGCCGGCCCGAACGTGCAGGCCGCTTTTGTGAAGTCGCTGCAGCAGAAGTGGGGCAGCCTCGATAAACTGAATCAGGCTTGGGGGCTCGATTACTGGAGCAATCGTGTCAACCGCTGGGAGGACTTCCCCTCAACAATCGGAACCATGAACGCGAGTGTGAAAAACGCTTTCGCCGAATTCCAGAGAGATCTTGTCACCGAGTTCCTCGGGTGGCAGGCACAGCTGGTTCGCAAGCATGCGCGCGAAGACCAGTTCATCACCCAGAATTTTGACATGGGCTGGCTGAAAACGTCCTACGGCATTCAGCCCGAGGTGAACCATTGGAAAGCAGCCCAGCCGCTCGACGTCGCCGGCATGGACATCTACCACCCGACCCAGGACGACCTGACCGGCGCGGAGATTGCCTTCGGCGGCGACCTGGCCCGCTCGCTGAAAGGCGGCGCAAACTACTACGTGATTGAGACCGAGGCACAGGGGTGGGTGCAATGGACACCCTATCCGGGCCAATTGCGCCTGCAAGCCTTCAGCCATCTAGCGTCCGGAGCAAACATGGTCGCATATTGGCACTGGGCCACAACGGCCAACGCGGTTGAGACTTACTGGCGCGGATTGCTGACCCAAGACTATCAGCCGAACGAAGTCTACCGAGCGGCGAAGGGTATTGGTGCTGACATCAAGCGCCTCAGCCCAAAGCTCGCAGATTTGAAGAAGAGCAATGAGGTTGCGATCTATGTCAGTAATCGCGCGCAGAGCGCGTTCGACTCGTTCAAGCTGCCTGGAAACATTGAATACAACCAAGTGATGCGTCCATTTTACGACGCGCTATATAGAAGAAACATTGAGGCTGACGTCATTTCACCTGACGGAAATCCGGATTTGTCGAAATACAAGATGATTGTCGTGCCAGCGCTGTATTCTGCGACTGATGAGGAAATTGCTCGGCTGAATGCCTTCGCTGAAGCGGGCGGGCATTTGGTGTATACTTTCAAGAGCGGGTTCTCGGACGAGAATACCAAGGTGCGCTATGCGTCACAGCCGGGCGCAATCGCGAAGGCGGCAGGGGTGACTTACCAGCTGTTTACCGAACCCAAAGAAGTCAAAGTCGGGTCCCAGCCATATGGCCTCAGCGGAAAAGATCTGGAGGCCCGCTGGTGGATGGAGTTTCTAACTCCTACAACCGCCAAGGTGATTGCCCGCTTCGAACATCATTCATGGCCCGATTATGCTGCGATCACCCGCAACTCCTACGGCAAGGGAGAGGTAACCTACATTGGCTTCATGCCGTCGGACGCGCTGATCGAGGGTGTCCTCACCGACACCGCGAAACGCGCTGGTGTCGCTTGGCCAGAGGCAGCCCGATTCCCACTCATCGTGCGTAGCGGCACACTGACGAATGGCAATCGGGTCCGCTATCTGCTGAACTACTCACGAGAAAAGCAAACCGTTCCGCGCGACCTCGTCAGCGGAACGGATCTGGTGACAGGGAAGCAGGCGGCTTCAACGATCGGTCCATGGGGTGTAGAGATTTTGGAAAGTACGCGATGAACCAGAATGTCAGTTGAGCTCTGCTGTTTGCCCAGCGGGGGCATCCGAACCCTGCGAAACCGTGAGTAGCAGCATTTGAAAGGTATGGTGGGAAGCTGCCGTTCTACTCCACCCCATTTTATTCTTCTTGCAAAAAGGCTGGTGTGCGGAAGCGGATATTCAGCTTTTGAGGAGCATCAGTCGGCCAGTCGATGACTGCAATGAGGGCACCTTCCTGCCTGACAGCTCCTTGAAGAGCGAGCGGCAGGTTATAACGCAAGCTGTCGTTCTGGGCCCCACCGACCAGCGACGCTATTGGTCGAATCCTGCCGCTGAGCGGGCCGCGTGGCTAGCACCTAGCGAGTCAGGCCGTTGCCTCCTCCATCACGCCGGCGACGCCTGAGCATGGCCAAGCCATAGCGATTGCAGTTGAGCGTTTGCGCGAAGCCCGTACTTTGTTGCGCCAGGCGGGTGCCCGTCAGGCTGCCTCGGCCGCAGGCAAGGCGATCAGCAGCGCCCAGGGCGCTGCGCGTCATGTTCAGCATCGTATTCGGAGGACATGTGGATGAGCCGTCACCATCTCCCGCCCAAGGCCGATCAGCCCCATGTCGTGCGCGCCACCATCGGTTGGGACCGGCCATTGCAGACGTTTTTCGCGCAGGTCTTCTTCGTCACGGAGGACGAGCCCGAGGAAGGAGAGGCTCTCATCTGGATCGGCACCGAGCCTGGCGAGCTGCTGACACCAGAGGCCGCGATCGCGATTGTCGAGCCGCATGCCATCGTCCCGGAAGATCTCGCCGCCAGGCTTGGGAACGAGATGCGCGAGACGATCGGCGTCAAGGACGGAACCCACCAGGCCGCTGCGAAGCGTAGCCTTTTCGGATCGGTCCACTAGCGAGCCACCTTGCCGGTTGGAGGTCGTCACTCTCGGATCACCGCACGATGGACTCGCAATCTCTGCTATTTGTGCTATATGAATTAGAGGGTATAGCGTAACTAGGATTTTACCGATGGTAGCCGCATCCACTCTCGATACACAGGCCCGTGTCGGCACGCCGCGCCGGGCGCGGGGCAAGAAGCGCGCCTTCTACGCGTCCCCGCGGATCGCCGCGGCCGCCGCCGACAATGGTCATGTCGTGGTCGATTTTTCGATTGGGCAGGACCCCGACAATCTCGTGGTCCTCAGAGAAGCACTCGCCGCGACTGCGTCCGAGGCCGCGCCCAGAGCGAGCGGAGCCAAGTTGCCGGCGGCCGCAGTCAAACTTCTCGCCACAGCATTCGAGAAGGTTGCCGCACGCTATCTCCAGGACAAATTCTCCACCGAGTTCGAAAAACTCATCTCGGAGTATCGGCTGATGCTCCGCGAGAATCTCGCGACGGGTGACGACGCGCAACTCAAGGCCGCGCTCAATCGGGCTCGCCTTCAGGAGCGGATCCTCGCGAGCACGCAGATGGCGGATCAGGCCCAGGCCTGTGAGCTGCTCGGTCTCTCCGGCGCCAATCCGTCGGCCACGATGAAGCGCAAGGAGGAAAAGAACGAGCTGCTCCGCTTCACGGTCGATGGTCGAGCCGCCTATCCGCTGCTGCAGTTCGATGTCGAGGGTCGCCGGATTTATCCGGCTTTAAGCGAAATCATCGCCAGGAAGCCCGATCATTGGACCAACTTTCGGCTGCTCCATTGGCTAACCCGGCCTCATCTCGATTTCGAGGACTCGCCTGGCGCGTCGCTTGGTAGTGAACCCGAGGCCGTGATCGCCGCCTTCGAGCGTGAGATCGAGCCCGAGGTCCATGGCTGATGCGGATCAGTCTGAAAATCCCCAACCCAGCCACGATGAAGGTTGGGAAGGAGGACTATCATCTGCTCAAGGCCGGGACCGAACTCCATCGCGTTCATCTCGATGCGTTCGGCCCCGTCGAGTTCAACGGCACCGACAAGGGAAACGCTCGCTTTTCGCCGATCCGCGATGCTGGCGGCTCCGTCATTCCGACCATCTATGCGGCGCAATCGTTCGAATGTGCCGCATGTGAGATCATCCTGCGCTGCCCTGACAGCCCGCAGCGTAACCGCACGAAGGTCGCGCCACCCGAGATCGTCTATCCCAATGACTATCGGCTACACGCCCACAGTCATGTGCGCACGAAACACGACCTGAGCCTGGTCAGCATCACGACGACGGGTCAACGCAAGATCGGCGTGAATGGCAACGCTCTCCTGGCTGGTCCGCGCAGCACCTACCCCGTCACACGGGCCTGGGCGGAAAAGATTCACGCCGCCTGTCCGTCTGCCCAAGGGCTCTATTATACCTCTTACCAATATGGTCCCGAGTTCGCGGTGATCCTGTTCGGCGATCGCGTGCCTGCTGATATCCTTGATGGCTTGAGCAAGCGCGCTATCGCCGATCCCATCTGCCATGATGAAATCCAGAAGCTCGCGGCCAGCCTCTCGATCGATTACGAAGATATCTGAGTTCAGCGGGGAGAGCGTCGATGACCTCCGTTCCGACCGACTATGATTCAGCGCGGGCCGCGCTGACCCGGCTGATCCCGATCGCGATGAGCGACACCGGGCAGTCGAAGCGCGTCGCCGATTTTCTGATGGCCTGGTGGAACGGGCCCGACCTCGGCCACTTCCAGATAGCCGATATCTTCGGGCTCGACGTCGCGATCGCCAACGACATCACGACCGTCATCGGCTTCCTGGGCCAGAACGATCGCGGCGCGGTCTATATCGACAGCCTCGGATTCGCCGAGGAGATGCAGGACATCATCGCCCTATGGCGCTCGCCGGCGTCGCGGTCGGGGGCCTGAGACCCGGGACATAGATGACGTGGAACGACCCGACGGCGCCGCAGTGGCGCCGTCGGAGCGGCGCTGGCGCGCCTTACTCGGCCGAACGGCCGAGGAGAGGAGCGGGGTGAGAGAAGGTGTTCGGACAAGGGGTTCGAGCGAACTTTCTCAGGAGACGACCCATGAACATCGGCACCATCACCCAGAACGCCAGCGGCACCTACACCGGCAAGATTTCGACCCTCACTCTCGCCATCGTGATCGCGCTGCGCACCGTCCAGTCCGCCAATCCGCGCGCTCCCAAGTTCGAGATCCTCGCGCTCTCGGCCGCCCGTCAATGGGTCCAGGTCGGATCGCTGTTCGAACTGTCGTCCAACTCTACCGGCGAGAGCTTCCTCAATGGCAAAATCGAGGATCCCAGCCTCGACAAGCCGCTCTACATCTCGGCCTTCCGCCAGGAAGACGGCTCGTACAACGTCGTCTGGTCCCGTCCGACCCGCCGGCGCGACGCGCCCACCGACACGGTTGCCGCCGACGACAGTCTGCCGCCGCTGCCGGGTGCCGGCGAAACCGCTCCGCCCACTTCCGGTGACGGTCTGGGCGAGTCCTCGGCCGAAGGCGCTTTCGGCAGCGAAGCGCCGGCTGGTGGCGGTCGTCGCCGTGGTCGCACGCCGGAAATGGCTGACTGAGCCTCAACCGCCCCTCTCTCCGGCCCGCTTCGCCTTCCTCGCGAAGCGGGCCCTTTTTTCGTTTTGATTGGCCCGATCTGATCATTTCCCAAGAACTGAATTGCAGCAGCGCGACATGTAGTTACCTATCCTTGTGTCGACTTAGGGGACACGGCGCAGGGCATGCAAATCGCACTATTGGAAGCAAAGGCCATTGCGCGTCGTCTGGCGGCGCTCATCGAAAAGCACGAGCAGATCTCCATTGCCGTTGCCTGGGGCGAGCTGACTGGCGTCGCCGAAGCGCTGCTCGCCAATGCCGCCAAGTTCGAGTCCGTCTTGCTAGGTGTTGATTTCTCGGCCACCGACCCGGACCTGATCGACCGCCTCGTTGACGTGCCCAATGCCTACGTCGCGAAGAACCGGCCCGGCTGTTTCCATCCGAAGATCTTCTACTTTCAGTCGGGTGCCAAGGCCGAGGCGATCGTCGGCAGCGCCAACTTCACCAAGGGCGGCCTCGGAAAGAACCTTGAGGCCAGCGTGCATGTCAAAGGCCTGGCTGAGGATCCGTTCTCCCAGCAGGTTCGCGATCAGCTCGGGAGCTATGCACCTCTCCATCGTCCGGTCACCAAGGTCCTCGCCGCGAGCTATAGGCGTCAGGCCAAGGCCGTGAACCAAACGCCCAGACCCAAGAATCCTGTCCTGCCCGACGACGACGGCGATCAGTGGCCGCGTCTCAACTCGCCGCTTGCCGTCATGTCTTGGACCGAGTTCGTCAAACTCGTCCGCAAGGACAAGCGCCCCCTCAAGAAGCGCATGGGCCTCATCCGCGAGGTCCAGAAGATGTTCGCCAAGAGCGACTCCTTTGCTGATCTCTCCGTTGCCGAATGGAAAGCCGTGGCAGGGCTTCTCGGCGCCGCCGAGGCCGAACAAGCGAAACTCGACGGGTTTGAGTGGGGATGGTTCGGCTCGATGAACAGGGCCACCGAGTTCGCGAAAGCCGTCGGGCTTCAGGCTTCAGCGATCGCGGAAGCCCTCGATCTCATTCCGAAGCGCGGGGATGTCACCGAAGATCAGTTCGACCAATACGCCAGGATATTCAAACGCGCGCTTCCGAAATCGACTGCCGGCAATCCGATCGCGACCGCGACCCGCCTGCTCGCCATGAAGCGGCCTGACTTTTTCGTCTGTGTCGATGGCGCGAACAAGCTTGGCCTCTCCGAAGCGCTCGCCTTCAAGCGAACCATGCTATCGCTCGACAATTATTGGGCGTGGGTCATCGAACCAACCCATCAAGCGCCCTGGTACACGGCACCGCGTCCCGCCGATCGCGATCGCGACCTCTGGGATGCGAGGGCGGCCATGCTCGATTCCATTTACTACGCCCCGCCCAAACAGACGGCGGCGTGATTGCCCAAACCAGAGAACCGAGCGCTTGCATGACTGAGGAAACCTACCCCTGGGCCGGCACCTTCACCGATCTCCCTGCCGCCGACCAGATCGCCGTCGCGCAGCTCGTGGTGCGGGGCAAGGCCGTGATCGGGACCGTCGACGACCTCCTTGCCCGCCTCAGGCGGACCCGCTGCGTCGCGCTGTTACGCGAGACTGTCGGCGATCGGATCGTCGCGGTCGCCGCCTGGAAGCAGCCGGCCGCGACCTATCGCCGCGGCAATTTCATGGCAGCCAGCGCGCCGATCGCCGGCTTCGAAAGTGCGCCCGAACTCGGCTATGTCGTGATCGCTCCCGACATGCGCGGCAAGCAGCTCTCCGGCGGCCTGGTCGATGCCATCGTCGCGCAGATCACCGAGCCGACCTTCGCCACCACCGACAGCCCCACCATGCGCAACAACCTCAAGCGGTCCGGCTTCGCCCAGGTCGGGAACGAGTGGCAGGGCAAGAAGGGCATGCTCTCGCTCTGGACCATCACGCCCTGACCGGCCCGGTCGCCCGGACGATCCCTCGATCGATCCGGCGCCCTTCCTTCGCCTGTTCCTGACACCTGCGGCGAGACGGTCCCGGCCCGCAACCCCCTCTGGTCGCCCGTGTTGCCGCTACGCGGCTGCCCGCACCAGCTCCCGCCGGGGGTTCCCCTTCGCTACGCTCCGGTGCTGCCCGGTCCCGCACGCCGCTCTTCGGTGTCACCGGCGGGAAGGCCGCTGGATCAATCGAGGAGCACACCCATGAACAACGTCAATCTCGCCGGTAGGGTCGTCAAAGATCCCGAGACCCGCGGCAGCGTCACCACCCTGATCGTCGCCACCGACCGCCTGAAGTTGAAGGACGGCAAGTCCTATGTCGACGAGGCCACCGGCTATACGGCGAAGGACACCGAGTTCCACAAGGTGACCTGCTTCAACGGTCTCTCCCGATCGGCGGCCTCCCGCAAGAAAGGCGATGTCGTCGCGATCACCGGCAGCCTCCATTATTCGAGCTGGGAGGACCGCGAAGGCATCACCCGCTACGGCTGCGAGATCCGGGCCGACAAGATCGACTTCTTTTGATCCGCAGGGGCGGCGCTCCGGCGCCGCCCATCGACCTTTTCATCATTAAGCGGGCTCGTCCAGCATCTGCACCGCTGGCGCGTAGACCCAGCCTTCGGAGAGCTGGTTGGTCAAGAGATCGCGGTAAACCACGAGGCGCCATTTCCCTCGGGCGTCCTTGATCGCGAGCTGGGTTCCCTTGACCCCGTGCATCAACACCGGGGCCTTTCCTTGCGGCTCGCGGCGGATCGCCGCGTCGCGCTTCAGTTGGGCCCGCGGCAAGCCGTCGACATAGGACGTGTCGGCGGCCTCGTCGGTCGCCACGATCTTGCCGAGCTTTTCCTCGACCGTTTCGATCTTGTTGGTCACTTCCTCAAAAGCCGCCTTCTCGACCGGCGACATCTCGGCCGGTACGACCATGTGCCAGATCGCGAACGCCATCAGCAGCAGTTCGATCAACCTGAAGGCGCCGACCCCCTTCAGCTCTTTCACCGTGTTCCCCTGGAAGCCGGAGAAGATGGTCTCAACAAGCGACAGGAATTGCGCAAAGAGGGTGAGGCTCTGCGTATGGCTGTCGGCCTGGCCCATCGCCTCGATCAGACCATGGGCTTCGAGGACCTGCTCGGCGACGATCGCAACAGTGCTCTTCGCCGCGACCTCCGCGCTCGCACGAAGGATTTGCATGTCGAGCAAGCGCGCCCGCTCGGCCGCAAGTTTGAGACCAGCAAGGCTCGGTGCAAAGCGGTCGCTCAGCAAGCGGAACTGCTCGCTCCATTTCGATGCGGCCGTCACCTTCTCGATGATCGACCGATTGGCATCGAACGTTTTGACGAGTTTCAGCACATCGGCACCCGCCGACGCGGCGAGAAGCTGCTGCGTGTTCAGGAGCCCGAGATCTTTCTGAGCGATTCCCCGCGCCGTGCTCTGTATCGCGAGCATCCAGGTCGGCGAGGATCGCGCCTGCAGCGCCGCGATGCTGGCAGAATGAAGCGTGCTGCTCGCGAGAGCGTTGCTGAGCACACCGCTCCTCTGAAGGCTGGCAATCTGCGCCAGCACACCGGTCTTCTCCAGGTCGCGATAGGCCGCCAACGGTCCTTCGAGCGCCTTCATGCGCTGTTGCAGCTCATAGCCTGGCCCCCGCGCGAGCTTGAGCAAATCAGCCATCTCGCGCTGGCGCTTGTAGAGATCGTTGAGAGGGCTTCCTGGCCCAAAGGGGGTGTTCGTCGTCATGTCCGCCACTTGCCAGATTCGTGGGCAGCGTTCGACCAACATTCGCTGCACCAGAGTGAACCGGGGAAGGGGCGGGGCATCCCGTCCGGTGGACGGGCCCGGCGCTCTACTCGCCTTCGGCTCCCGGAGCCCCGGTTTCCGGGTCTCCGCCCTGCCGGGTGACGATCACCTTGCGGGGTCTGGGGGCAAGGGCAGTGCCCTAAAATATCTCTCTCTCTGACTTCCTAGATATGACGTGCGGGGATCCGTGCCCGTCAAGGATGAGCGGTCCCCCCCAATTTTCACGCCCCCGGTCCTCCGCTTCGCTTCGCACCGGACCCGAGAAAATCGGCTCCCCCGCTCCCCGCGTGGCGGCGTTAACCGGGGTCCGGCTGCGCCGGCTTCCCGGTGAACGTCCCTGACCGCCCCGACCGCCGCACGTCGTGAGGAGAGCCTCATCGAGTTGATGAGATCCAACGGAGGCTATCATGACCAATTTCACGAACTTCGCAGACCTTGCCAGCCACATCGCAGCCAGCCGCGGCAACGATGCCCAGGTTGAAACTTACGAGGGTGCGTTCCTCGAGCATGACGAAATGGCGAAGATGACCATCGTCGATCCGGCAGAGAAGGTGGAAATGCCCGATCCGGATCAGGTTCGCGTCGCCGTCGAAATGATGATGGCCACGATGTTCGATGTGCTGCGCGACACCCGGATGGAGGAGTTCGCCCGCGACCTCGCCTGGGGGTTCGCCAACAGCTTCCATGTCGTCGCCAAGCGGATCGAAGGCCGCGAGGATGACGCCGCCAAGAAGCTCGGTGACCTCGCCCGCAACTACGACCCCTCGGAAAGCTACGCCTTCGAACTCGAAGACACGCAGCTTCTCTGCCAGACGCTGCAGGGGTGCCGCGAGGCGATGGAGTGCATGCGCGACCATGCCGCCGAGGTCTACCGTGTCGAAACCGGCAAGCCCTTCTCGCCGGTCAGGGGGAGTCGGGTCTCGTCCGCTCTGACCGCCTCAATGGTCGACGCGCGCGACTATCTGGCCTCGCGCGCACGGGAACGCCGCGAGCAGTTCGCACCCGAAGGCCCGGTGGTTGCCTTCTCGGGAGGTCAGGTCTGGGAAGATGTCGACCTGCTCTGGGACGGTCTCGACAGCATCAAGGCACGCGTTCCGGAGATGATCCTTGCCACAACCGCACAGGCCAAGGGCTGCGATGCGGTGGCCCACGCATGGGCGGCATCGCGCGGCGTCAAGGTCATTCAGTTCCGCCTCGACAAAAGCCAGGGGAACCGCGCTGCCTTCGTACGCAACGACCGCATCCTGGGTCTGAAGCCGGTCGAAGCCGTCGTCTGCGAAGGCTCGGGCATCCAGCAAAACCTCGCCCAGAAGCTGCGGCAGGCGGGCGTTCCGCTGCACATCGTCCGCCTCGCGCACCAGCACATCAAACAGGGCGCGTGAGCCCTGAGCGGAGAGGTCCTGGCTTCGGCCGGGGCCTCTCCTCCTTTTTCACCGTCGCTATGCGGCGCTCAGGGGCATCGAGCCCCCTCGCGCCGCTCGGGACTGACCTTCGGTCGTGGAGGAAACTTTCGTTTCGCCGCAGGTGTGGCCGGGTTAGGACGGCTGATGTTCACTGTTCATCACAACGAGATCAAAGACTTTACCGGCGGCGAATTGGTCGAGCTGCTGCGCCGCCTCCTTTATGCCGAAGCCCGCAAGGCCGGTGTTCCGCTGCGCAGCGTCCATGTGCCGCTTCAGATCACCGTTGCCGACGGCGGCCAGGATGCCAGCATCCTTTGGACGGGCGGCGAGGCCTCGACCGATTTCTTCCCCGGGCGCGATATCATCTTCCAATGCAAGGCGAAGGACCGCGGCAACGCCCAGTGGGAACATGAGGTCTGGACGAAGCCCACACAGCCAAAGACGGTCGCGGTCAAGGTCCTCAGCGATGCGGTCCGCGATGTCCTCGCCCGCGGCGGCAGCTATATCGGGATCACCACGACCGCGCTGGTCGGCGACAAGCCCGCCGATCGCGTCCAGGCGATCAAGAAGGGTATCAAGACGGCGGGCGGAGATCCCGCCAAGCTCGCCGCCGTCGACGTCTATGGCGGCAACAAGCTTGCTGCCTGGGCCAGCGCACACCCGGCTGTGGCGGTCTGGATCAAGCAACGCAACGCGACCATTGAACTCGCCGGCTTCTCCACCCTCGATCAATGGAGCAAGCGCGCCGAAATCGCGGCGCCGGCCTTTGTCGGCAGCCCGGATCGGAAGTTCTCGCTTGGCCCCCACGATGCCGACGCGATCGACTTCTCCCAGCTTGCCGCTCGCCTTGCCGATGAACTGGACGAGCCGCGCACCTGTGCCCGCATCTGGGGTGCGTCCGGTATCGGCAAGACCCGTGCGCTCTATCACGCGCTCTCGGCCAGCACCGGCCTGCTCGGCGGGCTGACGGCCGCCAACTTCATCTTCTGCGACTATAATGAGGTCGCCTCGCGCCTCTGGGACGTCGCCAACCAGGTCGTGAAAGACGGCGCCGATACGGTGCTCGTGGTCGACGGATGCCCGCTGCGCGAGGCTCGCCGGCTGAACGACATTGCGCGGGGCGAGGGGAGCGCGCTGCGTATCATCACGATCGGCGCCGATGGCATCGACCATGACGACCATTGCGTCATGATCCGCCCGACCTCGGCGGACCGGTCGACCATTCGCGGTATTCTCAAGGCCGGACTGCCCAAGGCGAAGGCCGACGAACTCGATTATCTCGCCGAATTCTGCGACGGCTTTCCACGCATCGCGGTGTCCTTCACCAGGAGTTACGGAAAGACGGGCATCCTCAAGTCGGCCGACGCCGTCGCCCAGCAGATTCTCGATGGTGTCGGCGCCGAGCGCGAAACGGTCCGTGCGCTCGAGTGCCTCTCGCTCTTCAGCCAGCTCTCGCCCGACGAAGATCCCGGAGCGTTCGACAAGATCGCAGAGATGCTGGTTCAGATGAAGGGCGAGCTGATGTACGAAAACCTCGTCATCGCCGCCGGGCAGCACCTGGTCGGTCGCAACTATGGCGCGATGAACGCACAGCCCCGGCCGATCGCCGACTTCCTCGCGCTCCGCCGGCTTGACTATCTGCGGCCATCTACCGTGATAGGCTTTCTTGGCGGCGCACTTCCTCATCACCGTAAGGCGATGCTCGCGCGCTGGCGCTATCTCACCCGATCGCGCACCTTGAGCGACGTCATCCACAGCCTCCTGCGCGGCTCCTTTGCGGACGAGGCCATCGTCCATCCCGACGTGGCGCAATATCTTCCCGCCTTCGCGCACGTCGAACCCGACCGTGTCGGGACTGCCCTCTATTTCGTCATCGGCCGTATGCCGCTCGATGATCTGGCTGCGATCGAGGTCACGGAGGAACTGGTCGATACGCTGCGACTGCTCGCCGGACGCCAGGACAGTTTCCGGCCCGCCGCACAGATGATCTTGCGCCTGGCAGCCGTCGCAGACACCGAGGGAACGCAACCCATCGTCAGTCTTTTGCGCCAGCTCTTCCAGGTCGCGCTCGCCGGAACACAAGCCGATGATCGGCGGCGCCGCGAAGCGTTGGAGCAGGCACTCGAGGAGGACGATCCGCGCATCCGCCGCGCCGGCGTCGAAGCGCTCGGCGCCATGATCCAGACCTATCTTTCCCGTTCGGAAGATTTCGAGCAGGTCGGGGCCGAACCCTATGGGCCCGAATGGGCACCGCCAGACAATGGCACGATCCATGCCTATTTCAACTGGGCTCTCGACCGCCTGCGCGAGGTCTGGACCAAGGATGCCGCGCTTCGTCCCGCGATCGAAGAACACGTCGCCGGCGACCTGCGCAACCTCATCATGCCCGAGCTGCTCCCCACGATCGAGGCGTTCATCGGCGACGTCGTGGCGGTCTCCGGTCACTATATCGCCGCGACCAAGAGCATCGGCGATTGGCTCTATTTCGACAGCCCCGAGACGCCGACGAACTTCTCTGGCGCCGTCCGCGGTCTTTATGATGTTACCCTGCCCAAAGACCCCGTTGATCAGGCGCTGCTCTACAGCCGTTTCTGGGTATCGGATATTCACGACCCGGATCGGCGATACGCCGAGGACCATGACAATCCCGACTTCGAATATGGCGCACGACGCGCGGCTGCGCTCGCAGCCGGCATCGCCGCCAACCCCAACCTGCGCGCGCGAGCCATTCGGGTCATGTCGAGCCAGGAGCTGAATTCTCCGCATCCCTTCGCCCACGCCCTGGCGCAGCATTTGCCGGACCCGCTCGACGCCATTGAACAGGCCGTCACCGCGCTCGATGCCAGCGGAAATAGGGCGGGCGCCAACTTTGTCGGTGCCCTCCTGTCAGCACTCGATCGCCGCCTCGCCGACAACCCTGAAGAGGTTGCCAAGCTCGAGGCGATCGCCAAGCAGTCGACGGTTCTCACCGCCAACCGAATGTATATTCCGACGTTTTTGCGCGTCACCGACCAGCGTCTCGACGAGCTGACCAACGATGTCCGTCAGCAGCGGGTCACCCCGCCGCAGACCGTCGTCATCTCCTACGGCAAGGGCCTCGCCGAGGTGTCGTCTGACGCGCTCGGACGCTTCATCCACGCCTTGGTTGATCGCGGTGAAGAGGGCGGCGCCTGGGCCGCCCTCGAGATCCTCTCCATGGTCACCCACGGCGACAAGGCGCTGGCACCCGAGATGATCGCGCTGGTGAAGGTCGCGCTTCTCTCACCATCGATCGCCGACGGCGCCGAAGGCAACGCATCGAATGCCGATTACAACTATGATCGCATGCTCCGGCTGCTCGATGCCGCCGGCGCGATCGATCGCACCTTTGCGCACGCGTTCGCAGTTCAAATCGAGCAGGCCTGCCGAACCGCCGGCGGGCGAAACGGCCGTAACTCAGACGCGTTGCGCAGCGCGCTTCCGATCGTGATCCAGCGCGCCCCGACCGAGGTCTGGCCTGTGCTCGCAGGCTTTTACGAGATCGCCACCCGCGTCGAGCGGGAGCGTCTGAACGCCATCATCTCGGCGACAAAGCTCTTTGCCTATGACGTCTCGCGCACCGGCCCAGGCGCGCTCTTCGGAACGCCACTCAACCTCATGCTCGATTGGGTGAAGGTCGATCCGGATGCCCGGATCGCCTTCCTCCTCAGCTTCTTCCCCATCCTCGAACAGAAGGGCGGGACATTCGTCTGGCACCCGGCCTTGCAGCAGCTCGCCAAGCTCTATGGCGGCCGCAAGCGTTTCCGCGAGGCGCTTCGCCAGCGCATCTATCCCAGTTCCTGGGGCGGATCGCTAAACGCGCATCTTACTAGCTTCAAGGCGCCGCTGGCGGCGTGGGCGAATGACCGAGTTCTCGGCGATTGGGCGAGCGGGATGCTCGACACCGTAGAACGGTCTCTGGCGGACAATTTCTACGGGCGCTGACGCGCCCATATTCCGGGAAACGGATCGAGAAGAGGAGGAGCGAGGGAGCGGTTCCAACGAGGGAGGACGTCCATGTCCATCACGTTCCGCATCGCCACTGCTTCCGACGATCAGCCCGGTCCTGTCGCCGCCATCAATGCGCGCCAGCTCGCTGCCTTCCGCGCCTATCTGCGGGAGGAGGGCGAACGCCTCGGTCTTGCCCTGCTCGATCCCGACAGCGACGAGGAGCGCGTGCTCGCGCTCAACTTCGATGCACGAGTCTGTCCGCTCGCGCTCGCCTCGGTCGCACGCGTTTTCGACCACGATGCCGCGGCGATCGCGGTGCTCGACGAAGCCCAGTTCCGGGGTCGCCGGATCACAGTCTGGTGGTACGAAAGCGATCGCGCGATCCGTATGCGCCCGTCGCTCACATCGGATCATGGAGACGAACTCGATCTCGCCGAGAGTGATGCCCACGCGCTGCTCGAAGGCCTCGGGCTCAATCCCGACCTGGTTGGCGAAATCCCGATCGATACGATCCGGGATCGGCTTGCCAATCCGGCGATACAGCGCCGCGCCGAAGCCGATGGAATCGCCGCCATGCTCGAGCGGCTAGAGCGTCTTCTTGCGACTGCGGATGCCGACGACAGTTCCCGCCTCGAATGGGCATAGCCTCCGCCCGATCGACGGTATGAAGACGGGCGCGTCACATGCTGGCGCGCCCTTTTCTTGGCCCATGGCCCAAGCTTATCAACGTCACACGCGCGGCATCCTTGAAATCCGAACGGTCGCGTCCAATGTCGTCAGTGAGGGTGTGGCCACGCCCTCACTTGGATAGCGAAACAGACCAGCAAAACCGAAAAATCAGAACCCAGACAGCGAAACAGCAAACCGAAAACAGCCAGCAAAAACTTAGATCCAAACAGCGAACCCGAAAAATCCAGCAAACAGCGAACCCAGATCCAGAAAAGCGAACCAGGAAAATAGGGGGCGGCCCCTCAAAACACCGAACAAACGCGTTGCAACGTATTCCCCTTCAATCTGGGGGCGCGTCCCCATCGCTGAAAGTCAGAGCGATGGAATGGCACGATTTCGCAGAGATCCTGTTTGGACTCGCGGCTGTGATCACCGCCCTAAAACAGGGCGGCAAGAAGAAGTGAAGGAGGGCGGTGGGCGAGAGCCTGCCGCCCTTTCACGTTTAACGCTCGGCGATCAGGCGGCCGGGGGCTTTTCTCGGCCATTCTTCGGCTTCAGCAGCGCGTCAATCGCGCTGCTCAGATGATGCGACGCCTCGTCCTCGCCGATCGTGGAAAGATATTCCAGTGCCTGCCGCATCAGCGCCAGACCGAGCGCCCGCCGGACGGTCGGCGCGTTCGCATTGCGATCCATAGCATCACCTCGGGCGTTGAGGCCTCCAAGGAGATGCCGGCACACCCCGACCAGATCAGCTCCCGCGCGCTGGGCGCGGGAGCCGGGGCTGGTAACACGTCGAGACATGCGCCTACGCTTTTAGTGCCGAGGCACCTGGACATATGCGCAGGCACCCCGGCGTGAAAGCTCACCCCGAGTTGCCGTTCTCGACGGGATTACCAGTCCCGGCGCTGCCCGTTCTGCAGCGCACAAGGGGCCTAACACAGGCGCACGGTCGAACCAACCCGACGGGCCCGGTTCTCGCTCAGGGACTTGCCGATCCGTCCTTCAAGGACCTGGGCGATTACCTTTCAGCTGAGCCTATGTAGCAAGTTGATCCGGTCGATCATGACCGTCTCCTCACCATTAAGTGCAAGCGCTGCCACGACAGCTGAATAGCAGAAACGCCGACGCCTTGTCGGCTCGATCATCTGCTGCGTCGGCATGATAAGCGCAGCGCCGACCAGAAGCGCCACTTCCCTTAGGCTGTGCAACCGTTCGACATGATCGCGAACCTGTTCATGGTCGAAGCTGTCGACAGTCAGATGATGCGCAAAGCGGTTGCGGATCGTCGCCATCCGCAGCAGCTCGCGCGCGAAATCCGGGTAAATGATGCCCATCGCCTCGGCCATCACGACCTTGTTCCGGAACGTCGATAAGGGCGCGCTGCCCCCCCGGCGAGAACAGATCCTTCTCCATGTCTCCCGAATAGGCGTCGAGGTTCGCGCGCAGCAACTCGGCCAGTGCATCTTCGAGATGTGCCATGCAGACGATCGCAAGGGTGCGATCGCTGGTCTCCACACTCTCAGCCAGATCTATCATCAACTGCATTTCATTCCGGTCGTAGACCGGCACCTTTCGCTTCTTCATCTATCCCGTGCCCTGCATCCGCGCTGATCGAAACTGTTGCCTTCGGTTCGGGCCAGTTCCCACGGCACGCTAGAATACCAACAATGCGTCGCTCTCGGCGCCCAGCCTCAACCTCCAGAGAATGAAATCTCTCACAGACTTCCAAGGATGTCGTTGAGGGAACCACCGCGTCAAGGACGGCGGGGCCCCACCATTTTCTTCGGCGGATCGAGGGCAGTGCTCAAGCTTCAGCGGCAGTGCCTCGCCGAAGAAAATCGTGACCCCCACCGCCGCTGCGCGGCGCCGGCTGTGCCGGCGTCCCTGACCCGGCGGCTCCCTCAACGACGGCCATTCCCCTGTCATTCAAGACGACAGGAGGCTCCCATGCAGATCAACTCGACCGCCGCGCACGCCGACACCGTCAACTATCTCGCCGCGCTGGCCTTCGCCGAACGCCGCGCGCTCCACAGTTTCTTCGACCAGCACGTCATCGAGGAAGGGGACGGTCACTACATCGCCATCGACGAGGGTGACTATGACGCGCTGCCGATGCGGCTTATCGAGCGGGTGGTCCACACGGTGCCGGGCCGGATGTCCGACGAGTTCTAAGCGACGGGGAGGGGCGGTGACGCCTCTCCCTTTTTTTGTGCTCAGGGTACACGGGCATGAGGGGCATCGAGCCCCCATGCCCGTGCCGCGACTTCGTCGCGGCGAAGTCGGCCTCAGGCCGCCAGCCGCTTCTCGACTTCTTCGATTCCGAGCGCCTTGATACGCCCGGTCAGCACTTCCAATCGCCTGCCGTCGAGCTTTAGTAACCCCGACTTTTCTACGGCCTTGATCGCTTCCTCACGCTCGCGTTTCGCAAGCTGCTCGCGCTTCTCGGCGAGCCGCCGCTCTTCCTCCTCGAGCGCCTGCCGTTCCTGTTCCAATGTACGTGCCATCATGGCCTCGCTGTTCGGAGCTGATCGGGCTGCGAACGATGTCTTTGTAGCCTTTTGTCCGGCCGATCGGAAGCGGCTGAATACCGATGGCGGCGGACGCCCGAGCCTCCTCGACTGGACTCAACGCACATGACTTCAACACCAAAACCCCGCCCTCAGCCGCGCGCTTGGTCTGACGACCAGGCGCACTACACGGCAGCTTTTCGACATAGCATTTGTTCTTCCGCCGAGCGCCGGCCCTTCCGCCCACAGGGCGGAGCTGGCCCAGCGGGATTCCGGAACGACCTCCATGAATGGACCATCGACATGACCCAGGGACCATGGATCAATCCTGATAGATTTAGCACACCCTACGCACCTGAAGGTGCAGGATTCCCACGGCGTTTCAGTGACTTATCGCGAATGCGACGTGTGTCACGGCGTGGGACAGGTGCGAGGCCCGTGGACTTCCCCGTAATTTCCGGGGGTTAGCCGTGCCACGCGGCAACACGCGTAGGCTGCATCCCAATTCCCTTTGCCGCTATCCGTGCGATCCGCTATAACTAAGGCCGCTTTCTCAAGTCCCCACCAGCCTCTCTGCTAGGAGGCTGGTTTGTCCTCGACGACACGACACTGCACGGTCCGGCTCGACCGCAAGCAATATGATCGCATTCTGGCCCTCGCGGTGGACCAGAACTGCAAGCCTTCCGACATCATCCGGGCGGCCGTCGATGCCTATCTCGGCACCGCGAGCGTCATCACATTGAGTCACCGCCGGCTGGCGCGGATCAGCGAGTTCATGCAGCTCGCGCTCGACGTCATCATCAGCGAGCAATTTCCCGAATTCCGCGAGCGGATCATCGCCAATACGGACAAGCGCCTGGAGCAGTATCATGGCGCGTAAGGACATCCGCAGCGACGGTCGTGCCATTCCGCTGACCCACCATTCGGCGCGTGGCAAGGTTCACCGCAACGCCGGCAATTTCACGCGCGGAAGTCAGCTTCTGACGCATGAGATGCTGATGTGGTTTTCAGGCGCCAGGCTCCCCTTCATCCTGTGGTTCTTCAGCTTCCTGGCCGCCTGGTTCGTCATCATGTCGCTCAAGCTCGACGAGCACGGCTTCCAGCTCGTCTGCATGAAGCTCTACGCCATGCTGTGGGACTGGGTCGGCCTCGACCCGGCCAAGCGCGTCAACGTCACCCTGCCTAACGGCGAGATCCACCGCACGATCATGGCCGTCGTGCAGTATATGCCGGACGTTCAGAAGGCGTGGAGCGTCGCGGTGCGCGGCCTGCTTGGCGCCATCCTCGTCTCCATCTTTCTCACCATCCCGCTGACGATCTGGTTCGTCGATATGTCCCGGCGCCGTGGCCGATCGATCCTGCAGGAGCGGCATGAGCGAGGCGCCATGCTGGTCGATCGCGATCTGCTCCTCGCCGAAGTCTCACAGCACAACTTGGCCGCCTTCGAGAAGGAAGCACGGGAATGCCTGCCGGACCTCTCGCCAAGGCAGGTGCTCCGCCTGTCGTTCGCGGCGCGGAAGGCAGCCGGAATCCACCATCCCTATAGCCTCGCGGGCATCCCGTTTCCGCACCGGATGGAGCAGTCGCACACGATGCTGATCGGTACCACCGGCTCGGGCAAGACGACCGAGCTGCGCAGCCTCGTGAGGCAGATGCGCGAGCGCCAGGATAGCGCGGTCATCTTCGATCTCACCGGGGCTTATGTGGAGGCATTCTACGATACAGACCGGGACACGATCCTCAATCCGATGGACCGGCGCTGCCCGGCCTGGTCGATCTTTTCCGACTGCCGCACCCACAGCGAATTCACTGCCGCCGCCGCAGCGCTGATCCCGTCGGACGGCGGCTCCTCCGAGCCGTTCTGGGCGCTTGCCGCACGCACCCTTTTCATCGAGATGTGCGTGCGGCTGCAGGAGCGTGGCGAGACCACGAATCTTGCCTTGTCCGAGCATCTGATGACCGCCGATCTGAAGCGGGTCCATCGCTATCTACAGAACACCATCGCCGACCCGCTTACCGCCCCCGAAGCGGCCCGCATGGCGGAGTCGATCCGCGCCGTCTTCAACACCAATGCCCAGGTTCTGCGCTTTCTCCCTGACGAGGGTCCGCGCTTCTCGATCCGCGACTGGATCACGGGCGAGAAGAAGCCAGGATCAATCCTCTTCATCACCTCCAACTATGTCGACCTGCCGATGAACCGGGCGCTGCTCACGCTCTGGATGGACCTCGCGATCAACCGGCTCATGACCATGCCGCGCACCCGGACCTTAAGGACCTGGTTCATGTTCGACGAGCTCGGCGCGCTGCACCGACTGCCGGCCATCGAAAACGGTCTCCAGACCGCCCGCGCCTTCGGCGGCGCGATGATCCTCGGCATCCACAGTTTCGAGAAACTGGTCGAGGTGTACGGCGAGCAGGGCGCTCGCAATCTCGCCTCGCTCGCCCGCTCCAAACTCATCCTGGCGACGGCCGATCTCGACACCGCCGAGCAGTGCGCGCGCTATATCGGCAACCGTGAAGTTCGCCAGATGGATGAGGCTTATAGCTACGGCTACAACAACACGCGTGACGCCTCGACGCTGACCCCGCGCAAGCAAGTCGAACCGCTCGTCATTGCCGATGACATCACGAACCTGCCTTCGATGCACGGGTTCGTGAAGTTCCCCGACGGCTTTCCCGCCGCTCGCATCAAGCTCGAGTGGAAAGACTATCCCGAGGTCTCCACAGGCTTCGTGCCCCGCCCCGACATGAAGCCAGTACGGTCCAAGCGCGGAGATGAGGTGTTCGAGGGTGAGGAGAGTGGTGAAGCCGGTGGGCGGGACGGCGCGGGTCAGGTGATCGAGGAGGCCGTCGAGCCAGTCAATGTGGCCAAGGAGATGGCCGCGCGGATCCTCTCGGCCGAGGCGGAAGACGAGAAGGACCCGAACAGCACGGCCGTCCGCGAGAACAACGCCGATCGCGACGGCCAGCCCTCCCGCGTGCATGCCGCCGACACGGCGCAGGCCGCCCGTGCGGCAGTCGAGCAGGAGACGGTGCAGGCGCGCGACCGTGACGATCGGCGGGACGGCCGCGGCCACCATATCGCGCGCCAGGTCGAGGACCAGACGATCGTCGAGCTGCGGCAGGATTTCTCTGCCGGCCGCGAGGCTGATGGCATGGATATGGGGATCTAGTCGGTGCTCTCCGTCGCCTCTGTCCGATCCGCTTCCGGTGCCGCCGGCTACTTCGCAAAGGACGACTATTACACCGCCGAGGACAGCTCCGATGTCAGTGTCTGGGGCGGCGAGGGTTCCGCCGAGCTGGCCCTATCTGGCGAGGTAACGAAGGACGCGTTCGAGGGCATCCTCAATGGCATCCTGCCAGGCGGCGAAGCGATCGCACAGGTGGAGAACCGGCGATCGGGCGTCGATCTTACCTTCTCGGCACCGAAGTCGGTTTCGCTCCTCGCCTACGTCACCGGCGACAAGCGCATCCTCGGCGAGAACGGCGCCAACATGAAGGCCGTGGCCCGCGCCATGGCATGGGTAGAGAAGAACCTTGCCGAGGGTCGCAAGGATGTGGAGGGGCGCAAGGTCCCGGTGCAGACCGGCAACCTCGTCTATGCTCTTTTCCAGCATGACACGAGCCGGGCGCTCGATCCCCAGGCACATGTCCATGCAGTGATCGCCAATTTGACCAAGATGCCGGACGGCAAATGGCAGGCGCTCCATGCGGACAAGATCTGGAGCAACAATACGGTGATCGGCTCGATCTATCACGCCTTCCTCCGCGAGGAGATGGAGAAGCTCGGCTACCAGGTCGAGCTCAAGGGCAAGCACGGCACGTTCGAGATTGCCGGTGTCCCCAAGGCGGTGCTCGACGCTTTCAGCCAGCGGCGGGAAGCCATCCTCGAGAAAGCCGCCGAGCTTGGGATTACCTCGCCCAAGGGCCGGGATAGCGTCACCACCAACACGCGCGATCCGAAGCTGAACGTCGACGACCGTGAGGGTCTCCAGCGCGATTGGATCGAGAAAGCGGCCGCTCTGGGTTTCGATGGCAAGGGGCTCCTGGAGGCGGCGCTGGCGCGGTCCGCGCAGCGCGAGCCGGGCGGCGCGCTCGAACGCGGCTATCGTGCCGTCACCGACGCGCTGACGAGCGCGTGGGACAAGGTCGGCGGCATTCTCAAAACGCACGATCCGCTCGTGGATCGCGCCCTGGCGCGGGTGACCCATTCACCTGCGGAGGCGCGGGCTCAACTCGCTGTCGCGTCCGCAGTGCGCATCCTTTCCGAGCGCGAAGCGGCCTTCAACGTCAATCAGCTCGGCAAGACCGCGCTAGACCTTGGTTTGAAGGGTGTGACGGTCGACCACGTCGAGCAGCGGGTCGCCCGGCTCGTCGAGCGCGGACAGCTCATCGCCGGCGAGGCGCGCTTGGGCGATACCCGGCCGCGGATGGTGACGACGCAGGAGGCGCTCAGAGCCGAGGAACGCATCCTCGCGGCGGTCGAGGAAGGGAAGGGGCGATCCCTCCCGCTGATCGACGCGAGCGAGGCGCCGGCGCGGCTGCAAGCGGTTGCGCCCCATGAGCTCAATGCCGGGCAGCTTGCCGCCGCGACCATGATCCTTTCGTCCGCAGATCGCACGGTGGTGGTGCAAGGCATCGCCGGCGCGGGCAAGTCGACCATGCTGCAAGCGGTCGCGCGCGTCGCGGAGGGGGAAGGCCGCGCCGTCACGGGCCTCGCCTTCCAGAACAAAATGGTCGCCGACCTTGCCGACGGCGCCGGGATCAAGTCGCAGACGATCGCGTCCTTCATTCTCGCCAACGAGCGGCATGTCGCAACCCGGCAGGGAGACGTTTACGAGCAGGCGCGAGCCGCCTTCGCCGGCCAGATGCTCATCGTCGATGAAACCTCGATGGTCTCGAGCGACGATATGCTGAAGCTGCATCAGATCTCGGCCGCGCTTGACGTCGGCAAGCTCGTTCTCGTCGGCGACCGCCAACAGCTCTCGTCGATCGATGCCGGCAAATCCTTCGCGCTCATCCAGGCGGGCGGTGGGACCATGGCGCGCATGGATGAGAATATCCGGCAGCGAACCGACCAGCTTCGGACGGTCGCCGCGCTCGCGAATGTCGGTGAGGCGGGGCAGGCGATGAAGGTGCTTGGCGAAAAGATCATCGAGCACCAAAGCCCCGCGCTCCACGCGGCTGAGATGTGGCTTGGGCTGTCGCCCGCCGATCGCGACGCGACGGCGGTTTTTGCCTCCGGCCGCGCCTCGCGCGCGGTCATCAATCAGCGCATCCAGGACGGGCTCGCGACCGAGGGGAGCGTGCGGGGAGAAGGAATCCACCTCACCGTCGTCGAGCGGGTGAACACAACCCGCGAGGAGCTTCGCTATGCCTCGACTTACCAGGCGGGGCAGACACTCGAGGTTGGCAGGGGAGGGGGGCGGGACGTCGGCCTGGCTGCCGGCCGCTATCAGGTCGATAAGATCCACCCCAATGGCAAGATCGATCTCCTGGACGGTCGCCGGCGTATTCGGTTCGATCCGCAAAAGCTGTCCCCCACCGAGAAGCGCGACCGCCTTCAACTCAGCGACAAGAAGGGTCTGCACCTCCGGGAAGGCGATCGTGTCCGCTGGACTGCCAACGACAAGGAGCGGGGGCTGCACAATGCGGCCCTCGCGAAGGTCCTTACGATCGATGCGAACGGGGTCACCGTTGAGACGGCGGCGAAGGAACGGCTAACGCTCGATCTTGGTGATCCGATGCTCTCGCGGCTGGATCTCGCTTATTCCCTCAACATGCACATGGCGCAGGGCATCACCACCGACAAGGCGATCACCGTCATGTCGAGCCAGGAGCGCAATCTTTCCAACCAACGCCTGTTCAACGTCGGCGTCACTCGCGTGCGCGACGAACTGACGATGGTGGTCGACAATAGGGAAAAGCTCGAGCGCCAGCTCGACAACAACCCCGGGAACAAGACGTCCGCGCTCGAAACGATCGGACGCCTCGACGTCGACCGCGAACGCGCGCGATCCCCAGGTGCCGGCTCGCGCGAAAAATTTGACCCGGGTCCGGTAGACCTCAAGGATCTGCCGCCACTGCCGGGCGATCCTTCGCCTCCGGCCGATCTCGGCGGCAAGGCGTCGCCGCCCAAGGTCGACAAACTAAGATCACCGCCCAACGTCAAGCCCGACTGCGGCGACGTGCTGCCGCCGCTGCCGGAACGCAGCCTGGGGCTCGATCTGTGACTACCGAACCGGCCGGTTTGCCGGATAGATGAAGGAGACGACGATGAGTGGATGGGATTTCGACGACGTCGGGAAATTCGGAAGCGACAAAGCGGCCGAGGACTTCGCCAAGCGCAACAACGTGGATCCGCGGGACATCCGTATCCGCGAAAAGGGCGACGGCGTGGAGCTGGAGATCCGGCGCTCCAGTCTGGAGGGCCGCGGCCTCAAGGACAGCGGCGAGGGGCGCCGCGACGGCTGGAGCTGACAGGCAGCAGCGTCGGCGCGGGGCGCGAGCCTCGTGCCCCAACCGGGAGAGGTCCAATGTCTCAGATTTTCGATCAGCTTGGCCGACTTGCGCTTGGCAGTTCGCTCCTTCTTGTCGCAGCGGCGATTGTGATCGTCATTGCTGCCCGGTTCGCGCCGCGCCTTCGCCACATGTTCAAGCATCGTGCGGTGCGATCACCGGTAGCAAAACCGTTGCTCAGTAATCGAACGCACGCGACGCAGGCGACGCCGGTCTGGCCGCTGGAGGGCCGCTTCAATGGGGCTCGATGATCGCGACTATATGCGCGAGCGCCGGCGCGCAGAAAGCAAAGCGGCGCGCCTCAGCCACGGTTATTCAGGAGGGCGGTATGGGTCCGCTGGGCGCTTCACAACGCACCCGTGGCAGAAGTGGATTATCCTCCTGTCGGCGCTCTCGATCCTGGTGCCCATGTACGGGGAAATGCAGCGCAAGGGCTGGCTCCCGGATCTGGCGGCCGCGATCCCGTTTCCAGAGACGGGGTCGGTTACGGTTTCGCGCACGATCAGCGCGGCAGATATCAAGAGCAGGCTGACGGTCGAGGCCAGCGAAGCGAACGCAGTCGTCCAGCTCTTTGAACCGACGACGAACCGCCACATTCTCTCACTGTATGTGGCGGCCAACAACCGGGTCACCGTACCGGCCCCGATCGGCACTTTTCGAATGCGGCTGATCGAGGGGCAGCGATGGCACGGAACGACCCGGTATTTCGGGCCGAACACGTCCTATGAAACGGTGGCAGACCTGATGACATTCGAGCCGCGAAGCGAGCACATCGTCGACCTGCATCGGAGGCCAGACGGCAATCTCAAGACCCGCGTCATGCTGTCTCGGCCAGTAAGCTTATAGCCAACCAAGTGCCATCCGTGACACTTTACCTAGCGCTTCCGGGTAAAGTGTCATTGATGACAATCCATCACGTCGGATCGGTAGACGTGGCATCAAGCCAGTCCCCGCCAGGTCCATCGAGGGCGAGCAGATTGGCCGCTTGCGGGACGGGCTCGGTCACGGTGTCGGTCGTTATTGGTCAGCTGCCCAAACGATCACAATCTGACTGCTCTCGACATCCGACATATTCGCCACAAACATGGGCCGCGGCTTGTTGGATTCGATGGGCTTCCTCCGCGACCTCGATATCACCGACGTTGGAGCATGACGCGCCGGCAATCGAATTCCGGCATTCCCGTTCTTCCGCGTGAGACATTCGCCGGGCAATACTGCGCGGAGCCGACTGCTTATAATCGTCGAGCGCATCGCGAAGCTCGGCCGGAGCCAGCCATTCGAGATGCTTGGCGCCGCATTGCTTCGCCAACTCAGCCTCATAGCCATGCCAAACCCGATCGTACTTCGACGTCGGACTGGCTAAGGCCGGGACGGCCACGGCTGCTACGATCCATAGGTAGCGCATGTCTATTGCACCATCACAGACTGACATTGGACCTCCAGCGTAGGTGCTCGGGCGCCCGGCTTTCGGGAAAGCTCGCGCCGCCTATCATGCTTGGAGCGAGCGGGTCGCCCCAATATATCTCTTTCGCACCGAGCGACCGCTGAGTGGTGGAGAGCCGTCGTTCGAAACCCGCGGCGATCGCTTCGCGTCGTATAGGCTTGCTCCCGACTTCCTGCCGTCCAGATCAGTTCACAACACGAGCGCTGGCTGGCGAGGGCCGCTCGTGATCTCCTCGATGACGAACGTGCGCGCCGGTGGCGTCTCCAACAAATCGACTTCCGGCACGTTCTTGTCGAGCCAATGCATGACCTGACGACGCAGGATGATGGCCCCATGCCGGTCCTGATAGCGACTGACCTCAGGATTGGCGGCGACGGTGATAATCCGGAACGCGAGCGGATAATCGGCCATTGCCGGTTCCCAAACGCCGGCAAGATAGAAGAAATTGCCGTCGTCGAGCCGCACGCGATAGCAGCGATCCTTCACGGTCATGTGAAACTCGGAGGCCGGCATGAGACAGCGGTGACTAGGGAATGTCTTTCCCTCGGATCGGACGAATCGATACGACGCGCCGTCGCTGAAGCGTGGGTTGGATCCCCATGTCGCCTCGACCATTTCAAGCTCTGCGCTATTGTCCGGATTGTAGCGAATGATAGCGCGCTTGCTCCCGACAGGAGCATCCGAGTCGAATGGGGTTGGCGAGTCCATGCGAAGAACATAATAAGAACGATGAGGACTCGCAAGATGGGCTGGAACGGAGCGATCAATGTGCAATGACTATCGCCTGGAAGTCGACATCGCCTCGATCGCTCAGGACTTTGATGACCTGAAGATCAAGATCAAAATGCCCGAGGGCACGCCGAACGTCGAGGCGCGCGAGGACATCAAGATCAGCGATATCGCCCCGATCGTCCGCAGCGGCGATGTCCGCGGTGCCGGCGAGCTGGTCAATCGCCGCTGGAGTTGGACAGGGCAGGGGGGCAAGCCGGTCTATAACTTCAGATCGGAGGGCCGGGAGTTCACATCGAACCGCTGCCTCATCCTGGCCGATGGCTTCTACGAATTCACGAAGCCCGACGATCCCAAGCAGAAGCGCAAGACCAAGTGGCTCTTCACGATGCGGGATCATCCGTGGTTCTGCATTGCCGGCATCTGGCGCGCCACGCCTGAGGGTGAAGCGTTCACAATGCTGACGATGGAGCCGGGGGACGACATTCGCCCCTATCATTCTCGCCAGATCATCCCGCTGACGCGCGATCAATGGTCTGATTGGCTGGATCCGTCGGTCCCGGCCCACGAGGTGCTGCGCGCCCTGCCGAAAGGTAGTCTGCCAGTGGTTCAGGTATACCCTGAGGTGGCCGCGCAATCACAGATGCTCTGACTGCAGAGCTGTGCGCCCGGGCATCTGGTCGGGCTAGCTCTTCCCAATCTCACGCCAGCTCTTTTCCGTGATCTCGACGCCGTGTTTTCGCGCGGCCGCTTCGATCCGCTTCCAAGCAGCATCTCGCTCGTCGTCGGACACGTCCTTGACCTGGTTGAAACGGGCGACCGCATTTCGCACGTGGCTCGCATTTTCAAGCGGCTCCTTGCGCTGCTTGGGAAACGCGAAGGACCCTTTGTCCAGTTCATTCCGGTCTTCGGCACTAAGCTCGGTCATCATCCATCTCCTTTAGGTCGGTAAGTGGTCGGCGAGCGGAAGGGCAGCGACGAGCCGATCGAGGAATGGCGCCTGGCTCGCAAGGATGTGTTCTCGGGCCGCTTCGAGGTTGAACCATCGTGCCTGGTCGACTTCCGGGATGGCCAACGTCCGGCCGGAACGCGGTGGCCAGCTAATCTCGATCATATTGCTGACCAGTGCCGCAGGCTCGAAATCTTGTTCGGCCGCGAAGGCGACCACCCTCTTGCCGCCAGCTTGGCGAACTTCGCCCAGGGCCATCAACGCGCCGTCGATCGGGCAGCCAAGCTCTTCGGCGACCTCCCGGCGAGCCGCGGTTTCTGCATCTTCGTCCGGTTCGATCAGCCCCTTCGGAATCTGCCAGGCGCCCGCATCCTTGCCCCTCCAGAACGGGCCACCCGGATGCACCAACAGCACCTCTGTGGACCCATCGATGCAGCGGTGTAGCAGGATGCCGGCGCTCCTCGGGGCCGTCATTTTCGCTTCCTCTGCGCCGGTTTTGCATCGGCAAGCTCGATCCATGTGGGTGCGTGGTCGCTGGTCTTTTCCCAGCCGCGCACCTGCCGGTCCACCTGCGCGTCGACCAGGCGATCAGCGAGAGAAGGACTGAGCAGCAGGTGATCTATGCGCAAGCCTGCGTTGCGGCCGTACGCGTTCCGGAAATAGTCCCAAAATGTATAGATCGTCTCGTCCGGATGCATGGTCCGTAAGGCGTCGGTCCACCCTTGCTCGAGAAGCCGAAAAAAAGCCGCGCGAACCTCCGGCGCGAACAACGCGTCGTCGAGCCACCGCTCCGGCTTATAGACGTCCCGCTCGGTCGGCATGACGTTGAAGTCACCAGCCAGCACGACCGGCGCGCCACTCGCAAGAAGATCGGCGGCATGCTCGATGAGCCGCTCGAACCAGAGAAGCTTGTAGTCGAACTTGGGCCCCGGGCGGGGATTGCCATTGGGCAGATAAAGGCCCGCGATCAGCAGGCCGTTCACCGCCGCTTCGATATAGCGGCTTTGTGCGGGGTCGGGATCGCCCGGCAGGCCGCGCCGGGTTTCATGAATCTCGCCGACACGGCTCAGCATCGCAACGCCGTTCCAGCTCTTCTGGCCGTGCCAGACGACATCGTAACCGAGGTCGCGGATCGCTTTTTCCGGGAATTTTTCCTGCGGGGCCTTCAGTTCCTGCAATACCACGATGTCTGGCTGCTCTTCCTCCAGCCACCGCACCAGGACCGGTAGGCGACCGTTCACACCGTTCACATTGTAGGTGGCGATCTTCATCGAGGTCACAGGTCCGGCAGCATCTGGTCGGCACGTCCCCAGCCTGTCAGCGCTTTCGAGGCGGCACGCCTCACCAGCTCAGCCGCGTCACCAATATGGAAGTGATTGGGTGCATCGATCGTCTCCATCTCCTTCCAACTGATTGGGGCTGCGACCGGGGCCTCCGGCCGGGCGCGGACGGCATAGGGCATCACTGCGGTCGCCCCGCGCTGGTTGCGAAGGTAATCGACGAAGATACGGCCTTTGCGCTGTGCCTTGGGCAGCGCCGCAGTGAAATTGTCGGGATCGCTTTGCGCAACGGCCTGAGCAAGGCGGTGTGCGAAATCCTTTACCTCAGGCCATTCGGCCCTCGGCACCAGCGGCGCGATCACGTGGACGCCTTTGCCTCCGGTCAGCATCGGAAATGTTTCCAGACCGATCGACTTCAGGATGTCGCGGAAGTGGAAGGCCGCGGTGCGCACATTCTCGAAGTCCAGCCCTTCGTCAGGGTCGAGGTCGAACACCAGGCGGTCGGCCTTCTCGACGTCTTCGATCCGAGCACCCCAGCCGTGAAACTCGATCGTGCCCATCTGTACGCAGGTCAGCAGACCGTCGGCCGTGTCGATGAAGAGGTAAGGCTCTTCATGCCCATCCTTTTCGAGGATGCCCACGTGTTTGACCGTATCGCCAAAGCTGCCGGCATCATGCTTCTGAAAGAAACACTTCTTCGCCCGGCCTTGCGGGCAGCGCACGAGGCTGATCGGTCGACTGCCGACCCAGGGCAGCATGATGGGCGCAACCGCCGCATAATGGTCGGCGAGCTGGCCTTTCGTGATGTTCGATTCCGGGAAGATAATGCGGTCGCGGTTGCTGATTTTCACCCGAGACACGGCCGGCGGAGCGATCTCGGCGACCGGCTCTTCTTTCTCGAGCACGACCGCTTCAGGCTTCTTGTCGGCGCGCAGTCCCAAATAGCTCGGGTGACGCAGCGTGCCCTCGTTGGTCATCTCCGTGTAAGCGATCTCCGCCACGAGCACCGGCTTGAGCCAATGGGCGCCGCGGACTTCAGCGCGCGGTGCTTTGACGGTCGCATCTTTCTGCTCGAGCGGTCCCATCGTCTCCATCAAGCGGAGGATTTCGGCCATCCTGAAGCCGGTGCCGACTTTCCCGGCGTATCGAAGCACCCCATCCTCGTGAACGCCAAGGATCAATGATCGGAAGGCACGCGACTTGTCGGACGGCGTCCAGCCTACGACGACGAACTCCTGTCGTTTGATGCACTTCGTCTTGAGCCAGCCGCCCGAGCGCGAGCCGATGTAACGCCCGTCGGCCTTCTTTGAGATGACGCCTTCCAGTCCGCCATCACAGAAACTGTGCAGCAGTTTCTCGCCATTGCCCTCGATGTGGTCGGAGAAGCGGATGCGGTGCTTGCCCTCCGGCAGGATCGTCCGCAACTTCGCCTTGCGCTCTGTCAGCGGTAGACCGGTCAGATCCTCGCCATCCAGCTCCAGAAGATCGAAGGCTATGAAATCAATGCTGGCCGGCGCGCCCTTCAGCGCTCCCTGCAGGGCCTGGAAACTCGACCGGCCATTTTCATCCATCACAACGGCTTCGCCGTCGATGAGCGCGGAGCCGACCGCTAGCGTCGCTGCTTCGTCGGCAATGTCTCCAAACTTTTCGGACCAGTCGAGGCCAGACCGGGTGTACGCTCGAGCGCTCCCGCCCCCGACGGCCACCAGCAGCCGATAGCCGTCATATTTCATCTCATGGAGCCAGCGATCACCCGACGGCACCGTGTCGACCAGGGTAGCCAGCTGGACAGGCCGGAACGGCGGCGGCTTCAGCGCTCGCGCGGAGGCTGTCTTACGCGCTCGACCGGCTCCGCTCCGGCGTTCCGTGGTGCCTGCCTTGACCATGACGATGATACTCATTGCCTGCCGGACTCGTTCCACCGCTGATGAGACTCGATCCATCGACAGCGTCAGAGCGCGTAGGCCGAGCAGGAAACCTGGGCGTGAGAACCGCGTTGCAAGGCAGTTAAGACCAAAAGCTCAAGGAGAATGCCATGGCGGACGACAAGACCCTCCGCGGTCCACAGGACAGCTCGCGCGTCGCGCTCGGCGAGGATTACGAGGTCGCGTATTGGTCAAAGAAATTTGGCGTGAGCCGCGACAAGCTTGCCGAGGCGGTCAAGGCAGTCGGCAATGGCGCCGACGCCGTGGAAGAATATTTGAAACGGTGAAGCGGCCACCGCTGCTCCGGCGGCCTTAGCGTATCGTAGCGTCGCCCTCATGCCCTGGCTAAGTTTGAGGAGTGAGCGAGGACGGCGCAGCGCCCGCCGTTAGCGGCCGCAGTCGACCAGACCTTGTCGTTGAGTACCGGGCTAAGGAAACACGGATCAAGTATGCGCCGCCGTTCGCGCCGCAAGAAGGTGCCGGCCAGCCATCGCCCACTGCCAGTCGTTTGAGTTCGCAGTTTCGCTGCCTGATAGGGTCCATCGCAGCTCGAGAGATCAGTTTGACCGAAATCCATTTTTCGTGAGTTGCGCGGTTCGAAGGTCAAGTCCGTCGCCGTTGCGAAAAAGGTCGGCGATGCCAGCTGCATAGCGATCGAACGTTCCCTCGCGCCGAGCAGCTTGCCACCCGGCGTGGACGACAACGAAGAGGATCTTGAAATTCTCTCCAAGCCGGGCGCGTGTTTCCGGCTCGGAGAGTCTGCCGGTGGAGAGGGCGGCGGCCACTTGCGCCCGCACGCCTTGCACGCTGCCGGGAGGTGGCTCTCGCCCCTCGTGCACGAGCATCCAGCCGAGGAGCAGATAAGCGGCCTGCGCACTGGCGGCGTCATCGCCATCGAGTCCGTAAGGACGGACAATGCCAGCATAGATCGCATTATAGTCACGCTGCCGGAATTCTGCCTCGATTTGACCGGCGTCCTTTGGATCCTTCCCGCGAACGCGGTCGATAAAAGTGGTAAGCACCTCCCGTCGAAGCGCCGCGCTAGCAGCGTAGCGCATATCTGTGTTTACCGCTGCTCCCCGCACGGGCTGCGCAAAGGGATGCTGGGCGCCCGCCGCACTCCCACACCACGGCGTATCGGGATCGACGCGCTGCCCTATTCCGCGGGCGCGGGCGCATTCCGACTTTATGGTCGCGCCCATACTCATCGTGTTTGCAAGAGCGCCCATGTTGAAGACGCCGGAAATTCCCTTAGCCCGAGCCGGCATGGCGCCAGTAACAAGGAGCAGGCCGATGAGCATTATCGAGGCTGTTAAACGCACTTTAGGCCTTTCCCACCGAGCCAGACGGCCGCCGCGTTCCGACCACAGCCGTAACGATCAACGGTGCCAATGGATGCCGTGAGGTGGATATCCGAAAGGCTGCAATCGATTAGGGACCGTGAGCTGGGTTAAAGCTGTGCGTCGGCCCAGCCTCGGTCGTTCCTCGATCAACGTGACCGGAGGTCGCGAACGTTACGTTCAGCCGAAACCGGGTCTTCACCGTGCTCGCGAACGAAGGCTTCGTTCTACGAGCGTCTGGCAGGAGGCGACCAACTCAAGCCGTTCCCATCAGCGGCGGGGAACGACCGCTTGGCCCGAAAGCGGCCATAGGCATCCCTAACCGCAGCTCCCCGTGATCGTGATCCCGCACTGGCGGCTCCCGACCCATTTTCTGCCATGGCGGCTCCTGCCCCAACTGCCCTGCCATCTCGCTGGGCGCATTTTCGGGCGGCGCCCTAAGCGCTAAGGCGTCACCATGAAGATCATCTTCGCCATGCTGCTGGCATTGGTTACAGCCGGGGCGCAGGCTGAGACAGCGCAAGTACGGCCCAGTGAGAGTGCTGCTATGAACGAAGCCACCAACGTGATTGCCGTGGACCACACGGGCTTCGCTGTATCGTCTTTGGACGAAGCCATTCGGTTTTGGACAGAAGCGCTCGGCTTCACACTTGAGCGTCAGTCGGAGATGGGGGGCGATTTCCTGCATCAGGTGACAGGAGTCGATGATCCAAGTGTGAAAACGGCGATCGTCAGGGCGCCAAACGGCTACGTGGTCGAACTGTTGCAATATTCAAAAGGGCGCCGGAACGGGGCAGTGCCAGACAGCGCGGGGGCGATCGGTGCGGCCCATCTGGCTCTGACTGTGAATGACATCCATGCCGCCACTGTCCGCGTCGAGGCAGCAGGGTGGAAAGCCAAGGGTAGCCCGCTGCCGATCACGGGTGGTCCACGGAAGGGAACGCTGGTGGCCTATGTGTCAGGCCCTGATCATATCACAATAGAGCTTATGCAGCCGCCAGCCCGTTAACGTAGCCGCGGAAGTTTCCCGCTTCACCATCGTTTTCGGGGCGGCCGCTATCGCCCACGCCTTTCCATAAGCCGCCAGTCCGTTTCCCACAACAATCCGAAATCCGGCACCGACGGCTCCCGACCAAGTTCGGACGTATTGCGGCAGGCTCGCCAGCGGCCGCTTCGGACGAAAGCCGTCTTGCGTGCAAACGTGCGTATCATTCAGCTATCGGCTTATCCCAGGGGGGCGCGAAGGGTGGGTTCACCAGCCGCTGTCGCTTGGGCAAAGATGCGATGACTTGGCGATCCTCGTCATCGAGAGCTAGCGAGAGTGCATCCAGGTTGGTGCGCTGGCTGATAATACGCCCGGCTTTGGGGATGGCGGCGACGCCTTCTTGGCCGAGGAGCCACGCAAGCGCGACCTGTGCCGCAGACGCGTTATGTTTCGCACCGATCCGGGCGAGGTCCTCGCTTTCCGCCGCCTGACCCTGGGCAAGCGGGCAATAGGCGATCAGCGGGATCGCCTTCGACCGCAGATAGCCGAGCATCGGCGTCTGATCGAGGTAGAGGTGATACTCGACCTGGTTGCACGCGATTGGCGCGCCGATCTCGTCGATCGCGTGGTTCAGCATCGACAGCGTGAAATTGGCAACACCGATCGCGCGGGTTCTCCCCGCCTCCCTTGATCGCATCAGCGCGGCCAGTGTCGTCGCCATATCCATGTTCGTGGCGGGCCAATGGACCAGATACAGATCGACATGGTCCAGCTTGAGACGCTGAAGGCTCGCATCGAGCGCGCGGGCGAGGGCGTCGGACGCGAGATGGTCATGCCAGACCTTGGTGGTGACGTGCAGATCGCTTCGCGCGATGCCCGATGCGGCGATGGCGGCACCGACGACCTCCTCGTTGCCGTACATCTCAGCGGTATCGATATGGCGGTAGCCGAGCGCCAGCGCGCTTTCGACCGCTTCCTGGCAGGCCGCGCCCTGCATGCGGAATGTCCCCAGGCCAAGCCTTGGCAGCGAAATGCCTTGCGTTTCGAGCGGCGCGATCATTTCGACAATCCTTCGCGCGCCACCAATTCGGCGATGATGGTATCGGCGTCGATATTGCCCTTGCGGAGCGCTGCGCTGTCCTCGGCGAAATCGATCCAGCCTTCGTTGAAGCCATCGAGCATCCGGATACGGAGATAGGGATTAGTCGCACCTTGCCCGCGGAACATCGCCTCCCAACTGTCGCGAGGCACGATTTCGGCCCGAACCGGTCGTCCGAGCGCCTTGGCAAAAGCGGCGGCGAGATCATTGGGCGAGACACGCCGTGGACCTTCCAGTTCGACTATCCTGTTGCCGATCCAATCCTCCTGGATAAGCTTCGCTGCCAGCGCTCCGATATCTTTGGTCGCGACCATCGCGATCGGCTTGTCGAGGGGCATCAGGAAGCTGTGGAGGACACCCTCGTCGCGCGCGGACGCCACATCCCAGAGCGCGTTCTCGATGAACCAGCCGGCCCGTAGGAATGTGACCGGTATCGGCAGAGCGCTCAGGGCCTGCTCGATCAACGTCCGTTGGGTCAGCAGATTGTCCTGCACGGCATCCGCACCGATCGTCGACAGGCAGAGTATCCTTTCCGGGCGGGCCGCGACCAGGGCCGCAACGATCGCATCGATCGTCTCGCGCGCCTGAGTGTAGCCAGGCACGGGATCGAACTCGGACGGCGGCAGGATGAAAACCGCATCGGCCCCGGCGAAGGCCGTGGTGAGTGCCGCCGCGTCGTTCATGTCCGCAAGAGCGACGTCGCAGCCCCGTGCCGCCCATAGAGCGCCTTTGCCCGCATCGCGGACGACGGCGCGTACGGGCAGGCTCTGTTCCAGCAACGCACTGCCGAGTGCGCCGCCAACCTGACCGGTGATCCCAGTAATTGCGTACATGATGATTTCCTCGCGCATCGTCTGGTACAGCCACGCCGGGCTGCGTCAGCGACCGCGTTACGCTTCTGTTGGAGATGCTCTGCGCGCATAACTATCACCTCTACAGTGACATGGAATCACCATAGAGACGGGAGCTATGAGCTTCGATACGCGAATATTGACCGGAGTCGGCGTGCTGGCCGCAGTAGCGGAAACAGGAAATTTCGCGCGGGCTGCAGACGTGCTCGGGCTAACACCGTCGGGTGTCAGTCGCGCCATCGCGCGGCTTGAGGTGCGCATCGGCATCCGACTCTTCGATCGTTCGCCGCGGGCCGTTACGCTTACCGACGAAGGACGGCGGTTCCACGCCCAGATCATGCCGCTGCTCGCATCGATAGAGGAGGCCGCGATCGACGCTGCCGGTGCTGCAGCGACGGTGAGCGGCAAATTGCGGATCAACGTCGATCCCTGGTTCGCGCGGATGGTGCTTGCCTCGCGGCTGCCGGCGTTTCTCGCTCGCTACCCACAGGTGTCGATCGACCTGCTTGTCAGCAACCACCGCGAGGACATGATGGCGGGCGCCGATGTCGCCGTCCGGTTTGGACCCGCCGACGGCGAATCACTCATTGTGCGCAAGCTGCTCGACACGCGCGTACTGACTTGCGCAGCACCAGCCTATCTCGATCGATATGGCACGCCGCAGAGCCCACACGATCTGCTGCACCACGAAGCGCTCCTGTTCCGGGACCCGCAGACCGGCCGGCCGTTCGAATGGGAGTTCTCAAAGGATGGTCAGGCGATCGACGTCGATGTGCGCGGTCGGATGACGACAGACGACCCATCGACCGCGATCGAGGCCTGTGCTGCAGGCTATGGCATCTTCCAGAGTCTGGCGCTCGGCTTGGATGCGTGGCTGCGACGCGGTGAACTCGTGCAAATCCTGCCCGAATGGTCGGCTGAGCGATATCCGCTTTACGCCTATCTTCCCTCTCGGCGCCTTCCGCCGGCAAAGGTGCGCGTATTTCTCGACTTCATCATCGAGACCGTAACTGCGTCCGGGACCTAACAATCCCCATTCGTTTGAGAAGGCCTTTCTGGCGAGGTCTTTGCCTGCGAATGACGCGTCCGGCTTGGCTGAAAGCCGACAGTTTCGAAGGCGGTTGGGAATGGCCGGTAAATTTTACCTCCGCCCCGTCAGGACGACCGGCGGCAGTCGACCAAAACGCGTCGCTCGGCAGTCGCGCTTCCAACGGCAGCTTCCGCCGAAACCTGTCGCTCGCACCGCTGGCGCCGGAGATCGATAGTGTCCGCGCAATGATCGGCATCAATGGTGGTATACGGCCGGCCTGAAGAATTTGCGCTCCCGGAGACGGGCAGACATCGGACTGCGAAGGCCGCCGGCCCTAGCCCTCTGACCACCCGCACAAATCTGAACGGCAAGCGTGCAATGCTGGCCGTTCAAGAACAAATTCAAGCATCTAAATTGCCGTCATCGTCGGAAAGGAGTCGATCGAACTCGAGGCGGTAGCAGATTGCCGCGGGAGGTTCGGGTGCTCGCGAACAAGGACTCGAGGATGATCACGATGCTGGTGACCTATGCGGGCGATGCGGACACGCCGTTCGACCGCGATCATTGGATCAACGTGCACTTCCCGCTCGTGCGGGAAAGTTGGGCGCCTTATGGTCTCATCAGCGCGGCTGGCTTCTTCCCGCAAGCGGACGGCGCCGGGCCGATCGCCGTGGGCGTCGTCAACTTCCGAGACATGGCGGCCATGGAAGCCGCGCTCCAGGCACCGGAGACGGCTCGGGTCATGGCGGACGTCGCCATCGTCACCGCCGTCCAACCCCAGCGCAGCGTCCTGCAGCCGCTCTGAGCGGCGTGCCGTCATCGTCTGAAAACCAGTGGAGCGTATGTCATGAAAACCTGGCTCATCACCGGCTGCTCGAGCGGCTTCGGCCAGCGGCTTGCCCTTGCCGCGGCACGGCGCGGCGACCGGGTCATCGCTACGGCGCGCAACGTCGAGGCGATCGCGCAAATGGCCGAGCCGTTCGATGGTCGGATGCTCACCCTGCCGCTGGACGTGACCGATCCGGCGGCAGCCAGGGCAGTCGTCGCGCAAGCGGTCGACGCCTTCGGCGGGTTCGACGTGCTCGTGAACAATGCCGGCTACGCGCTGTTCGGCGCGATCGAGGAAGCCACGCCCGAGGAATATCGGCCGATGTTCGAAGTCGACGTCTTCGGGCTGATCGAGACTACCAAGGCTGCGTTGCCGGTCCTGCGACGCGCGGGGGGAGTGATCGTCAACATGTCGTCGGGCGCCGGAATCGAGGGACGGGGCGGCGGGGGCTATTACCATGCCGCCAAATTCGCGGTGGAAGGCATTTCCGAGGCGCTTGCCGGCGAGCTGAAGCCATTCGGCATCCGCGTGCTGATCGTCGAACCCGGGCCGTTCCGCACCGATTTTCTGGGCCGGTCCATCGCCATGGCGGCCAACGCAATGCCCGAATATGCCGCGAGCTCGCGCAAGCAGTATCGCGACACGGGCAACGGCAACCAGGCAGGCGATCCGGACAAGGCGGTCGCGGTGATCCTGCAGGCGGTCGACGCCGAGGACGCGCCGCTTCACCTGCCGCTCGGTCCTGCGGCGCACGCGATCGCCGAGCGGAAGCTTGCGGCCTTCCGTCGCGACATCGACGCTTGGCGCGACATCACGATCGCCACCGATTTCGATCGCGCCTGAGCGCGGGGCAGCGCTCCGTTTGAACATCCTATCCTATGGGAGAGCGATCATGATCGCAGCACTGCCGGGCTTTGCCCAGCAACTGGTGCCGGCGAACGGCATCAAGATCAACGCCGTCACCGGCGGCTCCGGCCCACCGATCCTGCTGCTCCACGGCTGGCCGGAGACCTGGTGGGAATGGCACCATGTGATGCCGCTGCTCGCCAAGCATTTCAGCGTGGTGGCGATCGATCTGCGCGGCGCGGGATTTTCCGACTGCCCGCAGGGCGGCTATGACAAGGCCACGATGGCGCGTGATGCGCACGGGGTGATGGCTGCCCTTGAGCACGCGCGCTACGCCGTGTGCGGGCACGATATCGGCGGCATGGTCGCATTGGCGCAGGCAGCCCTCCACCGCGAGGCCGTCACCCATCTGGCGGTTCTCGATGTACCGCTTCCGGGCTGGAGCCAGTGGGAGGCGACGACCGCAAGTCTCTGGCATTTTGGCTTCCATGCAGCCCGCGACCTGCCCGAACGCCTGATCCATGGCCGGGAACAGGACTATATTTCGACCTTCATGGCCGAGCGCTTCTACGATCACAGCCGCTTCGATCCGGCAAACATCGAGATCTATGCGAGGGCGATAGCGCTTCCCGGCCGCACCCGTGGCGGCATGGAATGGTATCGCACGCTCGACGCCGACCACGACGCCGCGCTCGCGTACAAGAAGCAGCCGCTCGAGATGCCGGTGCTCGGCCTCGGCGGAGACCAGCGCTTCGGCGCGCGGATGGTGCCGATGCTCGAGGAGTTCGCCACCAAGGTGACCGGCGGCGCGATCGCGCGGTGCAGCCATTATGTCGCCGACGAGCGGCCGGAGGAAGTCGCAGCCGCGCTGATCGACTTCCTCAAACCTGGCTGGACCTCCGCTCGCACCAATTCCCGCACGCAATCGAGCCAGAAACGAAGGAGAACGTCATGACCGCACCCGTCATTCGCGGCGTCAATCATATCGGCATCACGGTGCCCGACATCGAAGCCGCCAAAGCCTTCCTGGCGGAGGCCTTTGGCGCCCAGCTGATCTACCAGTCGTTCGGCCCGCAGGATCCGCCGCGACAGGGGGCCGAGTTCGAGCGCGCCGTGGGCGCGTTCCCAGGGACGGTCGTTCGCGCGCAGGCAATGGTCAAGATCGGCACCGGACCCGATATCGAGCTCTTCGAAATGCATGGACCCGAACAGGCGCAGCCGATCCGCGCGAGCGACTTCGGCATCACCCATTTCGCGCTCTACACCGATGATATCGATGCATCGGTCGCGCGCTTCAAGAAGGCGGGCGGCACCCCGCTGACGCCGCCGCGCGCCATCCCCTATGCGACTGAAAAAGGTCCGGGCAACAAGGTCTGCTATTGCCGCATGCCCTGGGGCACGACCATGGAGTTCATCACCACGCCGGATCGCATGGCCTATCATGACCAGACCGATCTGCGCAGGTGGCAGGACGAGGATTGAGGAGAGCGGGGCAGGGGCCTGAATCCTCGTTGTAAGACACGGAAAACCAACGAATCGAGGTTCGCGCTCATGGATGAACAAAGCTTCGGCGTGCGGTTGCCCGCCCGGGTGTTGCCCGCTCCCCAATCGATCAGCGCGGAGGCGCGCGCCGCGCTGGACCGCCTCGTGGATGCCGAGGGCATGCCGATCAATGCCAAGCACCCGATGCCCGGTCCCGAGGATCACGATGGCTGGATCCGGATCAAGGCGGCTGTGGATGCGCATTATGCCGCCGGCATCAAGGGGCTTGCCGGCAGTTTGCGCGCCAGCGTCGAAACCGTCCAACTCTGCGACACGGTTATCCACGTCGCCACGCCCGATACCGCAACCATCGCCGACGGGGCCTATCTCGATCTGCACGGTGGCGCGCTGGTATTTGGCGGGGGCGAGGCGTGCCGGCTCGGCGCGCAGATGCAGGCGGACCTGCACGGCGTGCGCTGCTACGGCGTCGATTATCGGACGCCGCCCAAGCATCCCTATCCTGCGGCATTGGACGATACTCTGGCGGCCTATGTCCATCTGCTTGAGCGTCACAAGCCTTCGGACGTGGTGATCGGCGGCAGATCCGCAGGCGGCAACCTCGCCGTCGCCATGCTGCTGCGGGCGCGGGAGGCGGAGCTTCCCATGCCCGCCGGTCTCGTCCTGCTATCCCCCGAGGTGGACCTGACCGAGTCCGGGGACAGTTTCGCGGTGAACCGCCTGGTGGACCTGATGCTGCCGCTGCCGCTGCGCGCGGCGAACCTGCTCTATGCCAACGGCGCCAACCTGTCCGATCCCGCGCTATCCCCACTGTTCGGCGACTTGGCGGGCCTGCCCCCGACCTTGCTCCAATCCGGCACCCGCGACCTGTTCCTCTCCAATACCGTGCGCATGCATCGCGCGCTGCGGAAGGCCGGGGTACCCGCCGAGCTTCACGTCTTCGAGGCGATGCCGCATGGCGGCTTCCTGGGCGGCACGCCGGAGGATCTGGAGCTGAGCGGCGAGCTCGTCCGCTTCGTCCGCACCTGCTTGCGCGACAGCTGAGGCCGTCGACCCATTTCTTCCAGGACCCCCTATGATCGACACCGAGCGGCTCCTCCTGCGTCCCTATGAATCCCGCGACGTGCCGGCGATCCTGGCGCTGTCGGCTGATCCCGACGTGCGCAGGTTCATCGGCAATCTCCCCGATTCCGAGGAAGCCGCTTGGACGAGGGTGCTGCGCTGCGCGGGCCATTGGAGCTTCTTCGGCTTCGGCACGCTCGCCGTCGTCGAACGGACGAGCGACCGGGTCGTGGGCGAAGTCGGTGCGGGCTTCTTCAGGCGTGGCGTCGATCCGATGCTCGACAGCGTGCCCGAAGCTTCGTGGCTCTTCTCGTCCGAAGTCGGCGGGCGGGGTTTGGCGTTCGAGGCGATGACCGGCCTTCTGCGCTGGCTGGCACAGGCCACGCCCCATAATCGCGTCGCCTGCCTGGTCGAGCCCGTCAACCTTGCCTCGCTGAAGCTTGCCGAAAAGCTTGGGCTCCGGCGGATCAAGGATCTCTCCTACCGGGAAAGGCCGTTCGTCCTGTTGGCTAGCCCGGCTCAACCTCTCGCAGGTGCTCGTCCAGCACCGCGATGAACGCGCGGAGGCGCTGCAGATGCTTCAGGTCGCGATGATAGCCCATCCAGATATCCCGGCTCGGCGGCGCCTCCGGCAGGTCGAGCCGGCGCAGGCCCGGGGTCTGGCTGCCGACGGCGCGGGGAAGGACGGCGATGCCGATCCCCTGTCTGCACATGCGCGCCTGTACGTTGCGGTTGTTCGAGCGCATCACCGTGGTCGCGTTGGGGAAGCTTTCCAGGAGCCAGGCGATGTCGGGGAAATGGCCCGTGGAGGTATCATGGGTGATCAGCCGGAAGCCGGTGCCGTCGCCGAACACCGGCTCGGGCGCGCTCGCGGCAATGTAGACGCCGTAGTGCAGCCGGGCGAGCCGTCGCTGGACGATGTCGGAGGTGTCGAAGGGCACGATCCGGAAGGCAATGTCCGCCTCGCGCTGCGCAAGGCTGAACAGGCGCGTGCCCGTCAGGATCTCGACATCGACGTCCGGATGCGCGCGCGTATAGTCGGAGACGACCAGGGGCAGGACATAGGCACCGAACCAGTCGGCCGAGGAGATGCGCAGGCAGCCGCGCAGATTTCGCTCCTGCCCGGCAAGCCGCCGCTCCATCGCCAGCGCGCCTTCTTCCATCTGCTCGGCCAGCGACACGATGGCGCTTCCCTCCTCGGTGAGGATAAGCCCCTCGGCAGTGCGCTGAAACAGCGTCTGGCCGGTCGCCGCCTCGAGCGCGCGCAGCCGCCTACCGATGGTGGGATGGCTGAGGCGCAGCGCGCGCGCCGCGCCGCCCAGCGTGCCGGCGCGCACCACGGCCAGGAAGATACGGACGTCGCTCCACTCCATGGTCTGTCCTTACGCGTTGCCGGGGCGGGGTACACCCTGCGGCAGAAAAGTTCGACGCAGAGTGACCGGCATCACGTCGCGGGCGAATAAGGATTCATGCGCCCGGACTTTCTTTCGAGACTCATCTCAAGGCCGCCCTCGGGGGCGCCGCGGTCCGCGCGCGGGCGGCCTGCCGGCATGGCGCCCGACAGCTGGAGCGGCCTGATGGAAGCGGCCCAGAACGGACACGGCGGCGCGTATCGGCGGCTGCTGGGAGAGACGTCCGAATGGCTGACGCGCTATTTCGAGCGGCGGCTGCCGCCCGGTGAGGTCGACGATGCCGTCCAGGAAACCCTGCTCGCGATCCATCGGCGGCGCCACACCTATGATCCCCGCTATCCCTTCGCCCCCTGGCTCGCGGCGATCGCCAAGAACAAATGGGTGGACCAGCTGCGCAGCCTGGCGCGCCGCTCGGCGGACGAACTGCCCGACGCAATCGCCACCGGCGATCACGAGGCGGCGGTGGTCAGCAGCTCGGTCCTCGCCAGCCTGCTCGACCAGCTCCGTCCGGTCCAGGCCCAGGCGATCCTGCTGGTCAAGGTGCAGGGCTATAGCATTGACGAAGCCTCGGCCCAGACCGGCCTCTCCCCGTCGGCCGTGAAGATGAACATCCACCGCGGGCTCGCCCGCCTGACGGCATTGATCGAGAAGACCCCCGATGTCGAATGAAGCCCTGATCCTCGACCTGTCGTCCGACCTCGCACCGGTCCGGCGGCGCAGCATGGTCCGCGAGTGCCTGCTGCTCCTCGCGCTGTGCGGGATGGAACTCGCCCTTGCCCCGGCTACGGGCCTGATGCGCGCCGACATGCACCATATGGGTTGGGCGCCCCATCTGATGTGGCGGGTAGCGAGCCTCGGCGTCCTCGCCCTGGCTGCCTGCGTGCTGGCGGTCCGATCCTTTTCGCCCACGGCACGGCCACGGCAGGGGCTGATGCTCGCCTGCGCGCTCGCGGTGCTGGCCATGGTCGGCGGTGCGTTCGTCACGCCCGCGGGCATGGGCGAGCTGGGGCTGCTCGACCGTATCGACCCGGCGAGCGGCGTGCGGTGCGCAACCTCGATCTTCGTGCTCTCGCTGCCGATCCTCGCATTGCTCGGGGCGCTGATGCGCCGGGCGGCGCCGACCCAGCCCGGGCTGAGCGCGCTCGCGAGCGGCATCGCCGCCGGGACCTGCGGCGCCTTCGTCTTCGCGTTCTGCTGTCCGTTCAACGACCCCCTCTACGTGGTGGTCTGGTACAGCGTCGGGTGCACCGCCGTGGTGTCCGTGGCGCGCTGGTGCCTGCCGCAACGCTTCCGCCTCTAGCCATCACCCGCGCGGCCGATCACCGGCCGCACGCTGCCTGAACCACCGACGATCGAGCCACCCGGCTTGCCGGGCGGGAGACGTGCGCCTGCATCACAGAAAGGAACCACGCCATGAAGACCATCACCGACGCGAAGTCCCCGGAACGCGACTGGCTCAAGACCTATTATTACCTGCGCTTCGCCGTCGCTGCGATCTGGGTCATCCTCGCCTTCGCCGTTGCCAGGACCATGCCGCCATTGGCCGCAGTGATGCTCGTCGCCTATCCCGCCTGGGACGCGCTGGCCAACTATCTCGACGCCCGCCGGAGCGGCGGCCTGACGCGAAACAAGAGCCAGATGCTCAACTTCGTCGTCAGCATCGTGACCGCCGTCATGGTCGCCGTGACCCTGCCGCACGGCATGCACGCAGTCCTCCAGATTTTCGGCGTGTGGGCGGTCCTCTCCGGCCTGTTCCAGCTCCTCACCGGCGTGCGGCGCTGGAAATCCTATGGCGCGCAATGGGCGATGACCCTGAGCGGTGCCCAGTCCGGCTTGGCCGGCGCACACATGCTCGGCAAGGCCGCGGGCGCCGCCCCGGTCAGCATTGCCGACATTGCACCCTATGCGGCATTTGGCGCCTTCTACTTCCTGGTCTCCGCGGTTTCGCTGACGATCAGCGGCGTGCGTCGCCGCGCCAAGGCCATGGCAGCGTGATCGGACTGGGATTGGGAGGCCACGGCATGGTGGTGCAGGCCATTCTTGCCTTGGCGGCTGCCGCCGCGACGCCCCCCAATGCCGCCTCGCCAGCCGAGAACCTGCTGCCGATCGACGCCGCGCTTGCGCGATGGGACATGGCCGAGGCGCGGATACTGGCGCAGGCGATGCCGAAGGGCGCCGAGCGCTGCGCGGTGGAGGGGATCATCGCGACCCGCGACAACCGTCTCGACGAAGTGTCGAAATCGCTCCCGCGATGCTTGGCGATATTGGAACAGACGCATTCTCCCCGGGCACATGCCGCATTCGAGGCGCTGTTCGACTCCTATGCGCGGCAGGGCGCGTACAGGAAGCAACATGCGTTGATCGTGCGGTGGCTCGCGGCCCATGGCGAGCCCGTCGATCCCGGCGAGCTTGCCGATCTGCGTGAGGCGCTCGGAACGGCGGCGGTGTTGTGCGGCGTGTCCGGACTCAAGGCAACAGGCAGCAGCTCCGCAACCTTGCGCAGTTACCGTAATGTGCTGGGCACGCAGAATGTCGATCTGACGGTGCGCGGCGTCACGTTCTCGTGGAATATCGATACGGGTGCCAACCTTTCCGTTGTAACCGAGAGTGCGGCCCGCCGGATGCGATTGGCGGTTCGCGATACCGGCGCACGCGCGGTGGGATTGACGGGACATTCGGTTCCAACACGAATCGCTGTCATACACAGGCTTCCGGTTGGCGGTGTGACCCTTCGGAATCTAGTTGCGATCGTCGTACCGGACAGCGCATTGTTCATCCGGTCTCCGCTAGGCAACTATCAGATCGACGCGATACTCGGCTGCCCTGCGCTCGCGCAGCTCGGGCGGTTTCGGATCGATGCCGACGGCACGTTTGCGATCGATCGAGCGGCACCGTTGCTCAGGTCTGGGGCGACGCTCTACATGAAACAACTGACACCAGTGGCCGAAGTGGAGATCGCGGGGCGCACGGGCTTGATGAGCATCGACACGGGGGCAAACCGAAGCAGCCTCCACGCGAGCTATGCTACCCGCTTCGCCGATCGCGCGCGCCTCTGGTCGAGCAAGCGAGACACGACGTTCGGCCTGGGTGGCAGCACCGAAGGCGACGTGGCAATCGAACCCCAAATCGCGATCACGGCAGGCGCGGCAACCGTCGTCGAACGAGACGTGGCCGTGACGTTGGAGGGCGACAAGACGGCGCCCGTTCTTGGCAATCTTGGACAGCCCGCATTGACGGCCAGGGGGAGCTACACGTTCGATTTTCGTACGATGCGGCTGTTGCTCGGGCCCGAGGTTCCACATTGATGTGCGGCACGCTTCGTATCAGCGCCTTTGCAATTGACAGCTGAATGTCTGCTTCTGGCGATAGCGGATGTTCAACTTATCACAGCCCGATGACCGCTTCGTCCCAAGCAACGTCGATCAGGGTTCCGGCCGCTGTCGACCACCTTCAGCCGTTCGTCGGCGGCGTGTTGAACGGCGGCCTCCGCCGAAACCTGCCGCTGACCGGGGGGCAGCTTTCTGGCAGCAGCGCGCCTAATTGCGGTCGCGCTGTCGAAGCCACGCTTCCATGGCGGTCACAGGTACCTGACGCCCCTCGATGTTGAGAGAAATTCGAACCGCCCGCTGAACTAAGGACCGGTGCTTGGCGTGAGAAATATGTGCGCCCAGTTGCGTCTCCAGCTGAGTGGTGTCTCGCCGACCATTCGCCGGAAAAGGCGAGTGAGATGAGCTTGGTCGGTAAGACCGCAGGCAAGGGCGATCTGGCTCAGCGGATCGCTGGTGCGAAGCATCAGCGATTGCGCACGTCGCACACGCCGCCGGATCAGAAAGGCATGAGGGGTCTCCCCAACGCTCACCTTGAAGGCGCGGCAGAAATGACCGGTGCTAAGTTGCGCGACCTTTGCCAGTGCGTCCACAGTCACCGGCTCCGTCAGTCGCGCTTCCACATGCTCGCTGACCCGACGAACCTGCCATGATGCGAGCCCGCCTTTGCTGATTCTGCGCTCATGCGGGCCCGGAGGCATAGAAGGCAAAAGAATGCTGTCGACCGCCGGTTCACTGGCAGCGAGGATGGCTTCAAGCCTGTCCAGAAAGGCATGCGCGGATTCCGGGCCCTGTGCGAGGGAGCGCCGGACCTGCGCGAGTAATTCGCTCACACCATGCGTCAGCTCAGGGGATGTGGTTTGATGCGAACTCGCGCTGGGCCACGCCGTTGCGTGCAGAACCAGAGAACTCGCGGGCACGGCGGGTGCCTGCCGGGCTGCACGTTCTGTCATTTGCGGTTCGGACCGGGTTTCGAACATGTTGGCGACTGTAGTGCCGCTCAGGCCGGCAACGACCCCGGTGGGGTAAGCCGCATAACCCTCTTTTGAGTAACTTGCGTGCTACAGTTCTATCAGCCCACGCTTGGCCGCCAACGTCACAGCGTGCGTCCGATCGGCTGCACCCAGCTTCGCGAACATGGCTTTCAAATGCGCTTTGACGGTATCCTCCGAGATACTGAGCTGAAACGCTATTTGCTTGTTCCGATTACCTTTTGCAGCAAGCGACAGCACTGCGATTTCGCGCTCGGTCAAGGTTTCCGACGCGATGTACATCGCAATGTTGGTCGCGACCTGCGCGTCGATGTGCTTGCCCCCGGCATGAACCGAGCGGACCGCCTGCAGCAGTTCCTTGCGAATGCTGCTCTTGAGTAGATAGCCTGATGCCCCGGCGCGCAGTGCGCGAACGGCGTGCGCGTCGCCTTCGTATGTGGTCAGGACGATGACACGGGCTCTGGGCGATAGAGCCCGAATCTCAGTGATTGCCTCATCTCCGTTGAGTCCCGGCATCTGAAGGTCCATCAGAACAATATCCGGGAGCAGTGCCGCGTGCTGCTGAACGCCGGCCTCACCCGTACCGGCTTCACCGACCACGACCATATCTTCCTGAGTCTCAATGACCCTGCGCACGCCTTCGCGCAGGAAGGGGTGATCGTCGACGATGAGAATGCGGATCGCTGCGAGTGCAGACAAGGCAAGACTTTCAACGGGGCAATGAGGTACCACCTATGGCGCTCCTCAATGCGTTTGCAAGCTTGGGAGTCCTCGTTCAGCAGGCAGCGTATTTGACAAAGGCACGGCTCAACGAAGCGTGCGTTGCCGTCAGGCGCGCTGAGTCAGCACAGAACAACCAAAGCTTCGCCTCCGCCTTTGACGGCGCGGTGGCACATTGAAACAGGCCCCCGAGCATCTGTTCAGCGATCACGTCGGGATCGTTGAACTCTATGCCGCTATCAAGCAGGCTTGGCGCGAAACTTGCGGAACTTGCGCAACGTCGACGCACATCCCTAGCCGCGGACTGCAGTGCCATCCCGAGGATGGCCGGTGTCCAGTGGACGGGATCACCAAGACCGACGAGGAGAATTGTCGAGGCCTTGATAGGCGGAGCAATCGATGAAAGAGCCAGTAATTCGCCTGGGGCGGCGCGAAAAACACTATCTCGGCGCAGGCGGGTCGCTGCGTTTCCCATCGTACGATCCAAGTGTAAGAGCCCGCCGATTGGCCCCTAAGCCAATTCACGGGTGAACATCCCCACCACGGCAACTTCGACATCGGCAGTAACCGAGTCTCGCGGTCCGACGGCGATTTGCAGATCGCGGTGCACCCCGACCAACAAGGCATCGTTGGTAGCCAGCAAAGTCGCTGTCATCTGTCCGCTCCCCCGACCATTTGCCCGGCTCCCGAGACGGAACGAACCTCCGAATCTCGGCGTCAATCGCGGTTTTCTGGCTGCGTAGCGACTGACGTGCTCCCCTGATTGTTACCAGTTAGAGGTAGAGTCCGGCTCCTTCTGACCTGCTGCCCGTTTCTTGGGCCGTTTTGAGCTGGAAAATTCCAGTTATGGAGAAGGGCCAGGGAAGCGGAGTGAGCGATGAAGAGGTCGAAGTTTTCGGAGGCGCAGATCGCCTTCGTGTTGAAGCAGGCGGAGGATGGGACGAGCGTCGGCGAGGTGTGCCGCAAAACGGGGATCAGCGAGGCGACGTTCTATGCGTGGCGCAAGAAGTACGCGGGTCTGATGCCGTCGGAGATGCGCCGGCTGCGTCAGCTTGAGGAGGAGAACGCCAAGCTCAAGCGGCTGGTGGCTGATCTGAGCCTCGACAAGGCGATGCTGCAGGATGTCGTCTCGCGAAAGCTCTG
>NZ_FMWX01000019.1 GCF_900103265.1 Sphingomonas sp. NFR15
CTAGGGCACAGACTCATTATGCGTTGCACCAGAGGCGTACGCAGACGAGCTTGATGGCCGCTAGGAAGTTGGCTGCATCCTTATCATAGCGGGTGGCGATGCCACGGAACTGCTTGATCCTATTGAAGAACCGCTCGACGAGATTGCGTTGGCGGTAGAGGTAGGAGGAGAAGGCGAAGCGCCGCTTGCGGTTGGAACGGTTGGGAATATTGGCCCAGATGTCTTTTGCCTGCGCAGCCTTGCGGATGGCGGCGCTATCGTAACCCTTATCGCCGAGCAGAGTGGCTCCCTTGGGAGCGGCTTCGATCAACGCCTCGGCTTCCCGAGCGTCGTGGACCTGCCCACCGGTCACCCGGAGGTCGACAGGACGTCCATCAGCGTCGACAAGAGCATGGAGCTTGGTTGTAAGGCCGCCCCGGGAACGTCCCACGCCATGATCTCCGGCCCCCTTTTTTTGCCCGTCGCACCGTGTTGGTGGACGCGCATGCAGGTGGAATCGATCATCACCAACTCGCCGTTAAACCCGGCAGAGACTGCCGCCAGGAGCCGGTCCCAAACGCCAGCTTTGCGCCAGCGAACGAACCGATTGTAACAGGTTGTTGACGGCCCGTAGCGTTCTGGAATCTCCGCCCAGGGTGCGCCGGAACGGAACCGCCACAAAATGCCGTTCAGCACGCGACGATCATCAACGCGAGGCACTCCGCGTGGCTTATTTGGCAGCAATGGCCCGATGATCTGCCATTCTTTGTCCGTCAGTTCATAGCGACGCCGCGTCATACGCCCCTCCGTTTTCGAAGGGCGCCTGAATCACGCGAATGCCAGCAGCTCAACCAATTTTATGAGTTCACGCCCTAATCTTCCGGCGTCTCGGCGTGGACGTTTGCCCCGCTGAGGACGAAATCCAGGAGCCGGTCCATCCGGACGAGATCCTGGACGTTGTGGGCACCAAGCTTGCGCATCGCGTTGCTGCGGTGGATCTTGACCGTGATCTCGCTCAGTCCGATATCGTCGGCCACCTGCCGGTTCTTGCGACCGGCGAGTATCAGCGAGGCGACCTGCTTTTCGCGTGTCGTAAGCGAGGCGAACAGCAGACGCGCCTTCCCGCCCTCGACCGCGAGCACCCGTGAGTGTCGGTCGAACTCGATTGCCGCGTTCGCCGCGTCGAGCACGTCCTGATCGCGCAGCGGCTTAAGGAGGAAGTCGCGTGCTCCGCCCTTGAGGCCGCGAACCGCCATTGGGATATCCGCGAAGCCGCTCATGAAGACGACGGGAAGCAGGAAGCCGTGGGACGCGAGACGCTCCTGCAGTTCCAATCCGCCGAGCTGAGGAAGCCGCACGTCGCTGACGAGGCATCCGGGTAGCAGTGGGTCCGCGCGGTCGAGGAAGTCGATCGCGGTCGCGTAGCTGCGTGCCTGCAGGCCGACGGACAGGAACAGATCCTCCAGCGCATCGCGAATGCCGTCGTCGTCGTCCACGATGTGGACGACCGGCTCGGTGCTTGGCGACTGCGCTTCCATCGTCCCCTCCGGCTTTGACGGCGAACGAGCCGGACCCAGGACCGGCATTCTCGCGAGCAGCTTAACCGGCCGGACGGCCGGAAGCCATCATACGAAAGGTGAGGCATTCCTCGCTGATCGGCACCAGTGACCTGCCGGTTGGGCCGATAATCGAAGCAGTTGTTCGACCCTATCCTCCGGGTGTCGTGAACGCCCATCCGGGAGACGTGCGTGTCCTCTGCCGCAGAACAGAAACCGTCCTACGCGGCGCTCGCCGTGGCCGGCTACGGCGCAGTTCTCGGGTCGCTCTTTCCTCTCGTCGCCGTTTACTCCGTCGCGGACATATCCGGCGGGCTGCACGTCGCGGCCGACAGCGCCGCCCTCGTGAACACCTTCCAGAACGTCGGTGCGATCGGCGGCATCCTCGCAACCCCGGCGCTCGCGTTCGGGGTCGGACGGGGACGGGCGATGGCCGTGATAGGCGCCGGCTTCGCAATCAGCTCTGCGCTGTGTGCGATGGCACCGAACCTGCCGGTCATGCTCTTCGCGCGCACGCTGCACGGCGTGTTCGGCGGAGCGATGCCGCTGATGTTCATGCTGCTCGTGATGACGACGCTGATGCCGGGCAGGGGACGCTTCGAGGGCATGGCGCTCTTCGCGACGTCGACCTCCCTGTTCTTCGGATTGGCGGCGACGGTCGGCGGGGCGCTCGTCGATGCGTTCGGCTGGCGGAGCCTCTTCTGGGCCCAGGCCATCCTGGCGCTTCCCTACTGGTTCCTCGCGCGTCGGGTCATGGCGCAGGAGAGGGGACGGATCGAGGTATTGAAGGGGGCGGACTGGCCGGCCTTCACGCTGCTCACCCTCGGCCTCGCGCTGATCGTCATCGCCGCCTCCGAAGGCGAGCGCCACTTCTGGTTGAAGGCCTGGTGGGTGCCGGCGCTGCTGCTCGGCGGCGGCGTCATTGCGGGGTTCGCGGTCGTCTGCATGCTGAGGACGGAGAAGCCGCTGCTGTTGCTGTCGGTGTTCCGCCGGGCGACGTTCACTTGGGGGATCGTGCTCTCCGTGTTCTTCCGCTTCGGGCAGATGTTCGCCGTCTACATCGTGCCGTCATATCTCGGGCGCGTGCAGGGATACCGCCCGATCGACACCGGGGCCGTCCTTCTCGCCATGATGCCGAGCACAACGATCGCCCTGGTGATCTCGTATCTCTGGGGTCGTCGTCTCGACAGCCGTTGGCTGCTTTCGGCCGGGCTGGCCAGCTTTGCAGCGGCAGCCGCGCTGTGCGTTCAGCTGACCCCAGATTGGGCGGCCGATCAGTTGCGCGTGGGAGCGGCCGTCGCCGGGTTCGGCATGGGCTTCTTCAGCGTCGCCGTGCTCCGGTTCGCCACCTATCAGGTGACCATGCAGGACGGCCCGACCGTCGGCATGATCTTCAATCTGACCCGCGTCTTCGGCATCGTGTCCGGCCTCGGTATCCTCTCGCACCTCGTGGTTGAGCGCGAGAAATTCCATTCCGCGATCCTCGTCGAGGCGATCGGCGCGACGTCGCCCGAAACAGCGCAGCGGCTTGCCCAGACGACCGGTGCCTTCGCGCGGTTTAGCGGCGATGCGGACGATGCGCAGGCGGCGGCCCTGACGGCACTCGCCAGGGCATCCGGTGGACAGGCGTTCACACTCGCCTTCTCCGACGCCTTCTTCGTCTCCGCGATCGCGCTCGGCTTGGGCACGATTCTCGTCTGGGCGCTGCCCGCTGTGCCGTCCGAGGAGCCGGTTCCTTCCAGGAAGACCGAAACGAAGGGGAAGACCGCATGAGCACGACCGCACTTTCACGCCCGGAAGCGGTGGCGGGCGGCGCCCCCGCCGCGCCGGCGCCCACGACCTGGAGCGCGGGGGCGCGCGTCGGCGCGGCCGTGCTGCTCGGCGGTGCCGCGATCCTCGCGGTGGCGGGCCTGTATGCCTATGGCCCGGGAAGCGTGGCGTTCGTCTCGACCGACAACGCCTATGTGAAAGGCGACGTCACTTTCGTGTCCCCGAAGGTGCCGGGATATGTGACCGCCGTCCTGACGGAGAACAACGCGAAGGTCTCGCCGGGACAAGTGCTGATACGGATCGATTCGACCGACTACAACTCGGCGGTCGCCGACACGGAGGCGGCGATCGCCCAGGCCAAGGCGTCCCTCGGTCAGATAGCCGCGCAGCAGCGGCTGCAGGATTCCCAGATCCGGGCGGCCGACGCGAGCGTGACGTCTGCGAAGGCAAGTGCGGTGCGCAGCGGCGCGGACTTCGAGCGGTCGAACGCCTTGGTCGGGCAGGGGGCGGTCAGTCGCCAGCTGTTCGAGGCGGCGCAAGCGGAGAACGTGCGGTCCCGGTCAGCCGTCACCCAGACCGTCGCTCAAGCCGACGTCGCCCGCAAGCAGCTCGGCGTGCTCAGCGCCCAGCGCCTCACCGCGCAGGCGCAGCTGCAGAGCGCCGAGGCTAAGCTCATGCGCGCCCGTGCCGACCTCGGCCGGACCGCGATCGTCGCGCCGCGCGAGGGCCGCGTGGCCGCGCGCAACGTGCGGCTGGGCGAATACGTCAACACTGGCACGCGTCTTCTTGCGATCACGCCGACCACCGGGCTGTGGATCGAAGCGAACCTGCGTGAGACGCAGCTCGCGCGCATCCGGCCGGGCGACCGGGTTCAGGTCGGCATCGACGCCGTCCCGGACGTGACGTTCTGCGGCTTCGTCGAAGGCACTTTTGGTGCCAGCGGCTCGGAGTTCGCGGTCATCCCGCCCGACAACGCGACCGGCAATTTCACGAAGATCGTCCGCCGGTTCACGGTCCGCATCCTGATCGATCCGAAGCAGCCGGGTCTCGACAGGCTGGCGACGGGAATGTCGGCGACGCCCCGCATCGAGATCGGCTCGCACGTGGACGGCCGGTCGCATGGCGGGCTGATATCGTGGCTGGTGGGTGGTTCCTTTCGTTGCGGGAGGCCGTCGTGAGGTCGCTGATCGCTTTGGCCGTCGCTGGCCTGCTCGCGGGCTGCGTCACACCGCCGCATCTTGGGCCGGCGCCCGAGGTGAAGGCACCCGCGACCTACCGCGGCGCGGAGACCTTCTCGGCGGCCGGAGCGGCCTGGCCGATCGACGACTGGTGGGCGGCCTATGGCGACCCTCAACTGAGTTCGCTGATCGAAGAAGGGCTCTCGAATGCGCCCACCATGGCCCAGGCATCGGCCCGCCTGCGCCGAGCGGAGGCGCTGGCGGGAGTTGCGAACGCGGCCCTCCTTCCTTCGGTTTCTGCAGATGGCTCTCTTACGGTGAGCAAGCCCAGCACCAATGACGGGATACCGGTCACGCCGGAGCGGCGGGGCTATCACGACAGCGGTCGCGCGAGCCTCGGGTTCAGCTGGGAGCTGGACTTTTGGGGCAAGAACCGGGCCGCGCTCGCGGCCGCGACTTCGGATGCCGAGGCGGCGCGGGCAGACGCCGCAGCGGCGCGGCTGGTCGTTTCGACATCGATCGCCGCGACCTATGCGGATCTCGTCCGCCTCTACAACGACCGCGACGTGCTTCAGGAGACGCTCAAGGTGCGGCAAAAGTCGCTCGAGCTCGTGAGCGCTCGGGTGCAGCACGGGTTCGATTCCGACTCCGATCTCGCGCAGGCCCAGGCTGGACCGCCGGCGGCGCGTTCCGAGCTGGCGCAGGCCGACGAGGCGATCGGCCTCGTGCGGAATCGGCTGGCCGCGCTTCTCGGCGCGGGGTCGGACCGCGGGCGCTCAATCGCGCGGCCGATGACGCCGGCTCTCAAGGCATTCGGCCTGCCTGCCAACCTGTCCGTCGATCTGCTGGGGCGGCGTCCCGACATTGTCGCGGCGCGGTCCCGGGTAGAGGCTTCCGCCAAGCGGATTAAGGTCGCCAAGGCACAGTTCTATCCAAACGTGAACTTGCTCGGCCTGATCGGCTTACAATCCCTCGGTATCGGCAACCTGCTCAACAGCGGCAGCGACATCGGTACAGCCGGACCTGCGGTCAGCCTGCCGATATTTGACGGTGGGCGCAGACGCGCGAACTACCGCGGCGCACGCGCGGACTACGATCTGTCAGTGGCGACCTATGACGAGACGCTGACGCAGGCGCTGCGCGAGGTCGCCGACGTCACGGTCAGCAGCAGGCAGCTCACGGAGGAAGTCGCCGGTGCGAATAGCGCTCTGACGACCACCGAACGCGCCTATCGACTGGCGCAGCTCCGCTACACCGAAGGCGCGGCCGACTACCAATCCGTGCTGATCGTGGAGGAACGTCTCCTGCTTCGCCGCCGTGTCGCCGCCGCGCTCCAGTCCCGGAGCTTCATCCTGGACGTGGCGCTTGTCCGCAGCCTCGGCGGAGGCGTGATGCGCTAAGGCGATTGCTCCGCCTTCGACGCCGGCCGCCCTCGGTGGCGAGACCAGTTCCGCGACCAGGATCCCGACGCTGATGGCGTGTTCGGCCGACAGGTAGCGTGTCTCGGTCTGGATGGTGCGCTGACGCCGGCGCCGGGTGTCCTGGCAGACCGTTCGCAGGTCGTCGCCGAGGTCGTTGAGGTAGCTCGACAGGTCGATCCAGCCGTCGCGGTCGGCCTGGTAGAGCCTGCGGTGGATGTTGCATGCGCCGGCGGGCGGGCATCGCCGAAACGGCGAATTCGGATTATACGAAGCTGGAGCGCCTCCGTCGGCCTACTCTAGGGTGCGTGGGGATTCACAGGATGGCTGGAATGTGATTCAAGCGTGGGATGGATCGAGACGTACTGACGGATGCCCAGTGGGCGAAGATTGAACCGCATTGCCTGGGCAAGCGAACGGACCCCGGGCGAAGCGGCAGGGATAACCGGCTGTTCTTGGAGGCGGTATTGTGGATTGCGCGTACGGGCAGCCCGTGGCGCGATCTGCCGGAACGGTTCGGCAACTGGAGCACGGCGTTCCGGCGCTTCCGCGACTGGCGCGAAGCCG
>NZ_FMWX01000004.1 GCF_900103265.1 Sphingomonas sp. NFR15
GATCTCGTTCGACTTGCATGTGTTAGGCATGCCGCCAGCGTTCATTCTGAGCCATGATCAAACTCTCAAGTTTATGTAACCTCCCCAGCGAGCGGAATAACCCGTCAGGAAAGTGCATCTCAAGGAGCATGGTCTGCACAAATTCTTACGTATGGATACGTGAAGGACTTGTGAGCCAGCATAGCTTTAAACGAGTACCGAACGCCTTGAAAACGCCCGAACCCGCAAGCCGCCGCCCACATGTCCCTTCATCTAAACCAACAATGTCAAAGAGCGCAAAATACCGACGCCCAACCTAACCCCCTTGCGAGGGAAGCCTAACGCTGGTCTTTTGCTGACCGTCAGAAGCATCCCGTGTGGGGTGCCGCTGTGTGGAGGCGGGCAAATAGGGCGGCTGCACCGAGTCGGCAAGCCCTTTTTTGCGCCCCCTCCACTTTTTTCGCTTCTGGGACGCTGGCCGGAAGGATCCTGTGCGCGGCGCGTGCGTTCAACGCGCCCCAACCGTCGCCACAGCTTGCGGCGCATCGCGCAATTGCAGCGAGATGCGCCCGTCCGCGCCCGCGGCGGCGGGGATCTCGGTGCCGACGAAGCCGTCGGGCACGTCGTGCCCCGGCTCGAAGGTCGCGCTCGCCCCGATTTTCGCGATGAGGAACAGCCGCTCGCCGGTGATCCGGCACGCCTTCCCCGAGCAGGCGACCGAGCGGATCTCGGGCAACCGCACGACCGTCCCGAGCGGAACCCAGGCCGAGGCGGTGCCGTCACGCACCGTGCGGAACCGCACCGCCCCGAATGCCGCGGGGCCGAGCGCGTCCGCCGGTACGAAGGAGACGATGCCGGTCTTCTCGTCCTGCAGATCATAGCCCTTCCCCGCCGTGATCGTCGTGCTCGCGCGGCCATCGGCGGTGGCGATCTCGATCGTCTCCCGGCCGGACAGTGTCGCCGCGCCATCGAGGTGGAAGGCGAAGGCGACGCGGGCGTCCTGCGCGAACACATCGGGTGTGGCGAGCGTGATCGGCCGGCCGCCCTCGCGCGCCGCCGGCTGCGCCGTCACCCGAACCAGTGTCGCCGCCGGGCGCGGCGGCGCGATCGTGACCGACACGGTCCTGTGCCGCCCGTTCGCGAAGACCACGTCGGCGGTCTCGGCCTTCCCCGCGACCAGCGTCGGCGCGGCGGCCGGGTCGGCGAGCCGCAGCGTCAGCCGGTCCTGCTTGCCGACCCGCGTCAGCGTGCCCGGCTGCAATGCCAGCTTGCCGAGCGTCGCACCGAGCACCTGATCGAGCCGCGTGCCCGTCAGCAAGGCTTCGCTGTCGCCCGCATACACGGTGAGATCGTCGAGGCTGCCCGTCTCCTGGAAGACGCGCAGCGTCACCACCGCCGGCTCCGCGGCCCCCTTGCTGTGGATGAGAATGGACATCGCCCCGGCGTCGATCTTCTCCAGCGGCAGCGTCGCCACGATGCCGTTCGGCCCGGATTGCTTCCACGTCACCGGCTGCGCCGCGCCGTCCCCGCGCCGCATCTCGACTTCGGTGACGCACCCCGCCCCGCCCCCGGTCAGATCGAGCTGATTGGTACGCCCCGCCACCAGCGCGCCGCGATCGGGCGCCTTCCATGCGGTCTCGCCGGGGCTGGAGAGCACGAAGCTCGGGCCGTCGAACGCCGCGAACCCCCATTCGCCATGCACCTGGCCCGAGGTGGACGCGCCGAGCGCGCCGGCCGGCACCGCGCCGTCCGCGACGAACCCGCCCGCGCTCGCATCGGCGCGCAGCGGGATGTCCACCGGCGTCCCGTCCGCGCGCTTCAGCCGCAATTTCATGTCGTGCGCGTAATCGGTCGCGTAGATCAGCGGCGCCCCCTCGACCGGCAGGACGAAACCCGGCGCGGCGCACAACGCCGCCGGATCGGAACGCCGCAGCGGCGGCGGCTTGGGCGCTTCGATCGCCGGCAACGCCAGCACGATCACCGATGCCGGCTTGGCGAAGGACACCGGCGTGTTGAGCAGCACCGTCACCGCGCCATCATCCATCCGCGCCAGCGCGGGGATGAACTGCAACTGGGTCGATTGGAACGCACCGACCAGCCGGAACAGATCGCGGACCACGCCGATGTACGAGCTGTACGATCCATAGCCCGCCTGCGGCGTCGCGCTGAGTTGGAAGGCGAGGTCGGTCGGCGTCCCCGCCAGCGTGTCGGCAAGCGCCGAACTGTGCGTGTCGGCCAGCAGCAGCGTCTCGCGATCGACGGTGAGGCACGCCGCCTGAAGCTCGGCGGGTTGTTCGAGGCATTCGGATTTGAGCCGGATCGCGAGGCTGCGCGCGAGCACCGGCGAGATCGCCGCGACCGTCTGCGGGGCCGCGCGCTCGGTCTTGAGCATCGTGTGCAGAAAGGTGTCGAGCCGCGCGCGGTCGAGCGAGGCCTGGTTGAGTTCCTGCACCGCGCGCACGAAGGCGCCCGGCTGCTTGCGCACCGCGCTGCTGATCGCGCCCGCGCTGCCGCCGCGCTCGGGCACGATGAACAGCGCCATCTGCTGCGCGCCCTTGGGGACGGTCAGCGAAAGCTCGGCGTCCTTGGGTTTCCAGCTCAACGCCTCGTGGAACCATTTGCTATCGGGGCGCTCCACCGTCCCGCGCAGGAATGCCGCCACCAGCCGGTAATGTTCGGTCTGGCTCGGGAGCAGGTCGAGCTTGATCGACACCTGATCGCCTTCGGAAAGGTTCGGCACGCGTTGCAGCGGAAGCTGGGTGCCGTCATGCGTCACCATGATGTGAAGACGCGGGCCGATCAGATCGAACGAGGAGGTTGCCGCGCGCGCCGGTGGAGCCGAAGCCAGCGCGAACAGCCCGGCGAGACATAGCAAGGGAAAAGGACGCAACACGATCTCCGCACCTGTCAATCGCTCGCGGTCATGCCGCCGGCCTGTGTCCGCAATGCGGCGGGCAGCCGTGCGATACGCGAACAAGAACCATCGCCACCGCCACGGGTTGCGTGCCCTCAGCAGCGCCGCTCGCGCTTGTTCCAGTTGGGGATCACGCGCACGCGGCGTTTGCCCCAATAGCTCAGGTCCATGAAGACGCCGACACGCGCGCCTTTCTTCGAATAGATCATCTGGTCGCCGTGGTCGCCGGTGGCGGTATTGCAACTCTGCCAGCCGCGCTTTTCCAGCACGTCGGTGATCGCATAGACCGCATATTGATCCGTGTCGTGCCACACAGTCACCAGCCCGAAGCCGCCGCCGCCGTCGCCGCCGGCGAGATCGACCGCGGCTTCGTACGGCCCGGTGCCCTCGAACATGACCTTGTGCTTGCGGCATCGCATGCTCACCGCGTCGCTTTGCACGCAATCGATGAAGCCGGCACGCTTAGCGTCGGCGAGGCTGCCGGCGACGGGCAAGCCGCCGAACATCAACCGCGCCGGCGGGGGGCGTTGCGGGCCGCCGCAGCCTGCCAGCAAGAGCAGCGCGGGCCACCAGGCGATGCGTGCCATCGAACACTCCCCTCGCGGGCGGATCAAGCCGCCGCAAGCGCCGCCAGCGCGCCCAGCGCGGTCGAGAAATAGTCGCCGCCCCGCGCGGCGCGCGGCTTCCGGCCCAGCGTGATATCGGCCACCGCCATTCCCCCGTCCGACAGCGCATAGGGCGCCTGCGCACCGCTGGTGACATCGACCCACGCCGGTATCATGACGTGCCGGGCGAGGCAGTCGCTCCAGAAATCCCGGAACGGCGCCAGCGCGCCGCTGCGCTTTCCCCAGGCGAGGTAGAGCGGAACGCGCACCGCGTCGAAGCCGAATTGCGGCGCCCGGCCGCGCGCCGGGCGCACGCCGGCCGTGTCGATCTCGATCCAGTCGGTGATGAGCTTGTGCGCGCCGAACCGCGCTTCGGCGAGGATCTGTTCGCCATCGCTCACCACCGCGCCCCATGCCGCGGTGCCGTCGGCGGCGAGGAACGCATCGAGCGCGGGCCAGATGTAATAGGACGGATTGAGCGTCAGCAATCCCGGCGTCTCGAACCCCTGTATCCCCGGCAGCAGCACCGTCCGCGTGCCGATCCGGCGGATCAGATGCTTGCGGATCGCGCCCCGGATCGCGGCGGACTGCCGCGCATATTCATCCACCCGCCAGCGCACGGAGGCACGCAGCAGCGCCCAGGCGATCAGGATATCGCCGTCGCTCGCGTCGTTCGGGTCGGCGACCGGGTTGGCCGCGGCGGGATCGAACCGCCAGGAGAACAACCGGGCATCGGTGCGGGAGAGGAAGTGGCTCGTCCACGTCCACAGCCGGTCGAACCCGGCCCGATCGCCCGCCGCCTCCGCCAGCAGCATGCCATAGCCCTGCCCCTCGCTATGGCTGATGCCGCCGTTGCCGGTGTCGATGATCCGCCCCTCGGGCGAGAGGAACCGCGCCGAGAAGGCCGCCCACGGCCCGCCGATCTTGGGCGGCGGGCTCGCGACCGCGCATCCGCCGGGCAACATCCCCGCCAGCATCAATCCGCCGATGAAGCTACGACGATCCTGCGACATCGTCATGCCCCGTGCCGGAATTCGAAGGTGAAGCCGTCGCTCGACACGATCGTCGTGTGCAGCTTGGGGCCGCTGCCCAGCGAGCGCAGCCAGGCGTCATAGGCGCCTTGCAGAATGCGCGGCAACGCCCCCCGCCACGCCCCGTCCTGCTCGAGCCCATCCACCGGCAGCAGGCGATGGCGGATGTGGATGCCGTCCTTCGTCACCGACAGTCGCACCGTCCCCAGCCCGAGGTGCTGGAACAGGTCGTTCAACTCGGCCTCGACCGCTTCCAGACTGCCCGAGGACTGCAACGGATAGCGCGCCGCCAGTTGAAAGCCGACCGAGTGGAGGAACGCCAGTTCCTCGTCGGGCTGCGCGGTCTCGCGCACCTCGGTCAACAGCAATTCGAGCAGAAGGCTGGTCACGTTGGCGGGCGCGCGGGCGGTCGTAGGGTCGATCATGCGTTCATTTCCCGGAGCCGCTCAGCGATTGGCGAATGCTCAACAACGTCTGAAACTCGTTGTAGACGCCGAAGCTGTTATATTTCACCTCGCCGCCGATCTCGGTCGCGCCGCCGACCCGATACGAACCCGAGGCGGAGCCCGCGAAGGCGAAGCCGCTCTTGCTCAGGCTGTCGTAACTGGAGCGCACGTCGGTGTTCCTGCCCTTCAGCGTATCGAGTTGCGCCTGCGCGGCGGGCAGCGTCGGATATACCGGCACCGCATCCTGCTGATAGCTCTGGAAGCCCGGCGAGAAATCCGCGCCCGCCTTCCAATTGCCCTTCTCGGTACGATAATGCAGCGGGAACGCCACCGCAACGAAGCTCTGCGGGCTGAAATAGCCGCCGTGCCCGTATGAGAAGTAGTTCTGGTTGTTATCGAACGTCTGGTAATTGAGGTTCGCGCCCCCGGTCACGCTGGTCCCGCCTTCGCGGTAGATGTTGATATAGCCGCCGATATTGCCCTCGAACGCACGGTTGGCGCGCACGTTCACGCCGTCGTAGCGATGGTAGGCGCCGTCCGCGTAGATGCCGCTGCCGTTGGTGTCGAAGGAGAGCGATCCGCCGCCGCCGCTGCGCATCACCGATCCCCAGGGCAGCCCACTCACCGGATCGATCGTGCCGGCATAGGAGAGTAGGCTGTCGGTCACCGCGCGGCGCTCGCCGTGGATGCCGACGGTGACATGATCGCCGAGCTTGGGGGTGAAGCTCGCGCCCCCCTCCACATTGGTCTTGCGGAAGCCCATCGGCGTCGCACCGACATCGGCCTTGAGCGCGCCCACCGTGATCGCGACCGAGGCGGCGACGCCGGCATCGTGCTGGGTGTCGGCCAGCGTCAACTGCGACACCGCCTGGTTGACGATCCCGGTCGCCTCGGCGGTGGGATTGGTGCCGAACCGCGCGAGACCGGACCGCGACATGCTGCCCGCGTCGAGCACGACCGGCGAGACCGAGGCGCTGATCTTGGCGTTGCCGATATGCGTGCTCGCGGTCACCGTCGCGCCGATCTGGTTCAGCTTGCTGAGCCCCGCCTCGCCCGAACGGTTGCGATAGCTGGTGCTGGCCTCGATCGTCGATCCGGCCTCACCGGCGAGCGCGGCGATTTCCCGATCGATCCGCGCCAGCGTCGGGTCGGCGGCGCCACCCGCCCGCGCGGCCGGCAATTGCCCGAACGGATTGGCCGGGCCGAACCCGCCGCCTACCGGCGGAAGCGGCGCGCCGACCGGCGTGAAGCGTCCGCCGCCCCCGCCGCTCGGTCGCGCGGGCAGCGCGAACGGATTGGGTGGCGCCGCCGCCGCCCCGCCGGCGAACGGGTTGCCGCTCGCGTTGGCGAAGGGGTTGCCGCCTTCGAAGGGCGCGCCGTTCGCCAGCCCGGCGTCGCCGCCCGCCAGCGCCCGCGCCTGTTTGAGATATTTGAGCGCCGCGCCCTTATGCCCGCGCGCCTGTTCGACCCGCGCCGCCGCCAGATAGACATCGGCGTTGCGCGGCGCGATCGTCAGCGCGCGCTCGATCGCCTGTCCGGCGTTGTCATAATCGCGCGCCGCCGCCGCCGCTTCGGCATAGCCCGAAAGCGCGCCGACATCGTCCGCCTTCTGCGCGATCAGCATCGCATAGACCTGCTGTGCCTGCCCCGGCATCCCGCCGCCCTGATACAACCGCGCGAGCGCGCCGAGGATGTCGTGGTCCTGCGGCGCGTTCGCATAGGCGCTGCGCAACACGTCGAACGCCGCCGCGTTCTGCCCGGCCAGCCGCATCCGGTCGGCCTGATTGGCCGCCAGCACCGCGTTGAGCCGCGCGATCGCGCCACTGTCCGCCGAGCCGCCGAACCGGGCGATCAGGGTGCTCGCCTCGATGTCCTGCCCGCTCCGGGCCAGCACCCCCACCACTGATTGATAGTCGCCCGGCTCCGCCAGCGGCATCGCCGCCGCGCGCTGCGCCAGCGCCTGCGCGCCCGCCTCGTCGCCCATCGACATCAGCAGATCGGCGACCGCGCCAAGCGTCCGCACCGAGACCTGCGGCCCGGCGGCGAGCGCACGCGCCCCCGCCAGCGCGCCGCCGATATTCCCCTGCGCCTGCATCGCCTTGATACGGTCGATCGCCTCGCCCGTCTTCATCGTGATCGCGAACTCACGCATCTCCGGCGTCATCTGCTCGGCCGGAATCTGCGCCATGCGCGCCGCCGCGGTCATCGGCGAACCGACATGATCGTAGAACAAGGCGCCTGCGTACAGCGCCTCGGGCGTGTTCATCGCCGCGAGCGGCGCGATGACGGCGGCGGCGTCGCCCTGATGGCCCTGATCGGCGAGGAAGATCGCATATTGATAGCGGACCCACGGATCGGACGGATCGGCCGCGACCGCGGTCTGGAACGCCTTCACCGCGCCCGCCAGATCGCCCGTCGCGGCAAGCTGCTGCGCCTGCGCGCGCGCCGCCTGCGCCCGCAGCGCGCCGCTGCTCGCGGCCCCCGCCGCGCCCGCCTGCGCATAGACCGTCGCCGCCTCGCTGGTCCGCCCCTGGCGCGAGAGGATCTCGCCGAGCAGCAGGTTGGCGTTGTCGCGGTCCTTGAAGTCCGAGGTGGCGAGCCGCCGCGCGATCTGCTCGGCCTGGTCGAGCCGCCCGGCGTTCAGCGCGGCGCGCGCGTCGTCCATGTCGCCATAGAATTGCGCCGCAGCCAGCGCGGTCGCCCATTTGCCGGCGTTGCCGCCCGCCGACGCACGCGTAAGCAGATCGCGCGCTTCGGCGAATTTCTTGGCGCGCAGACGCACCAACCCCAGCCCGCCGAGCGCGTCGCGATCCCCCGGCTGCACCTTGAGCGCCGCCTGGAACCGCGCCGCCGCCACATCGAGCTTGCCGCTGTTCAGCGCGGCGAAACCGGCCGCGCGCGCGTCGCCACCGCTGTCGCTCGGCTTCGCTCGCGCCGGCGCGCGCGCGGCCGGCGCGGGTGCCGTCGGCGCGGCGGCCGGCTTCGCGACCGGCTTGGGCGGCGCTTTCGGCGCGGTCGGCCGCGCGAGCGCCGCGCGCGCCTCGGCGTTGTTGGGGTCGATCGCCAGCACGCGGTTCAGCGCGGCGCGGGCGAGGTCGGCCCGCCCCTTGGCATTCCAGTAGCGCGCCTGGCTGAGCAGGGTATCGATCGCGGACGGCGCGGCCTGGGCGGGCACCGCCGCGCCCGTGGCCATCGCCACGCACATCGCGATCTTCAGGACGGTACGCGAAGCCATCACGGTCACTCCTTCACGCCGGCGAGCCGGCGGCGCTTCTGCGCCTTCAGGAACAGGTAGAGCGGCAGCGACAGCAGCAGCGCCGCCAGCACGCCGGAGAACGCCAGCAGCATCGGGTGCTGGCTCAGCCAGAAGCCGCTGCGCAGCCACCAGGGCAGGGAGCCGCTCCAATATACCCCGCCGACACGGAAGCTCGTGATCCGGTCGCCGCTGAACAGCGCGAGATCGCCCTGCATCTGCGCGTTGATGTCGCGATCGGCGAGCCCGTTGATGAGGTCGGGCAACGCGTCGGGCTGGGTCGCGAGCACCGCCACCACGCTATGGTCGGGATCGAACGGCGAATGGAAGCTGGTGACGCCCTGGAAGCCGGCGGTCGCGAGCAGCGACTGGTCGACGTTCGACGGCATCGCCTCGGCATAGGGGCTGAAATAATCCCACGCGCGGCTGATCGCCGAGCGTTGCGCCACCTCGATGCGGCCGCCGCTCCAATGCACCGGCGCGCCTTCGAACAGGTTGCCGACGTTGAGCCGCGCCGGGCTGCCGACGACGAGAATGTCGTAGCCGGTCAGATCGTTGCCGTCGATGCTGCGCACCACCGTCAGCCGCGTCGGCGCGACGCCGGTGGCATCGCCGAACCGGCCCATCAGCGCGAGGAAGGTCTCGACCTCGCTCGCCGTCGGGCTGGCCGGCATGACGACCACGGTCTCGCCAAGGTCGGGCGTGCGCGTGAACGGGAAGCCCGCGCCCGCGAACAGCGCGAGGTTCGGCATCAGCGCGGCGTGCTGCACGCCAGTCAGGTCGATCGTGCTGGTCGGGTCGATGCCGACCAGTACATTGGTCGGCAACGTGCCCGAGCAGCGCTTCTTGTCGGCGACCTGAAGGTCGTAATAGAGCGAGATCTGGTTCTGCCCGAACAGCGCATAGCCGGGCAGGATCGCATTGCCGGTGTCGTGGCGCGAGGTCGTGCCGCCCGCACCCCACATCCGGCCCCACCAATTCGCCTCGGCGAGCCGGAAGGTCTTGAGATACTGGCCGTTGAGCGACAGATCGAGCCGCGAGCGCTGGCGGTCGAGCCACGGCGCCACCGGATAGGTATAGCCGATGTTGAGCCGGGCGCCGGTGCGCGGCCAGTAGAACAGATCGGGTGCGAGCCGGAAATCGGCGGTGAGCGGCCCCGGCGGCAGCCCCTGCCCTTGCAGGCTGTGCGGCCGCACGATCTCGCCGAGCTGCACCGCACGGTCGGTCCTCAGCCAGCGCGGCGCGCCGTACCGGTCGGTCACGGGCACGCGCGCACCGCTCACCGATGCCGAGGCGCCGCTCAGCGCGCCGCCGCTGGTCGCGGCGACATTGGCGGCGAGCCTCAGCTCACGGTCGTCGCGGCCCATCACCAGCAGCAGCGATCCGAACGGATCGCGCGGGTTGGCGACGATGGCGAGCGTCGGCCCGTCGATCTGCGGCATGGCGATACCCGGAACGCTCCGGTTTGGCGTGAGGAACACCACGGCGTTGCCCACCGGCAGCACGCCCGCGACCGGCTTGAACTGGAAATTGCGATAGCTCGCCTCGGCCCCCAGCCAACCGGCGATGGCGGCGGCGGACTGAAGCTCGGCGTTGCTCGGCGAGCCGGCGAAGACGAAGGGCAGCTTGAGCGCCTGCGTCTGCGAACGGTCGAACAGCGGCGCGGGCAGCGCCGACAGGTCGCGCTGCATGGGCAGCTTCTGCACGGTCAGGTCGAGCGCCGATCGCGTGTTGCTGATGTTCGCCCACAGCGTGCTGTTGAGCGGGTCTTCGCAATCGCGCGCATAATGGCCGACGAGGCGAAGGTTGATCTGATTGTCCCCGGCGGTGAAGAGCGCCGGCTCGACCGGGATCGTCACAGCGACGCCGTTCGCCGTGTCGGACGACAGCGGGATGCTGCGCACCACCTCGCCGTTCACCAGCACGACGAGCTGGCTGAGATCGCCCAGCAGCGCCGGGGAATACGCGAAGTTGAGCGTCAGTTGCGCGGCCGAGACCACCTCGTCATGGCGCAGGCCGAACGGAATGCCGACTTCGCCCTGGGTGCCCTGCAATCGGATACGGCTCTGGACGCGCAAATCCTTCAGCGTGAAGTGCAGCGCATGGCTGCCCGGCGCCTCGGCCGCCGCCGTCGTGGCCGCGGCGGCTTGCGCCTGCACGGGCATGCTCGCGGCGTTGGCGACGCCGCCCAGGATGCCGAGCGCCAGCGCGATCAGGAACATCGTGACCATCACCGAGCTGATCGCGCCGATGAGCTGGCGCGGATTGCGCACCGATCCGCCACCGGCGACCAGCGTGGAGGCGGAAATTTTGGCGATATCCCTCATCGATTGAAAGCTCGTTTCGGTTTTGTGATGGGTGGTGTGTTGCCAGGCGTCGGCGCGTCCCATCAGCGCTTCCGACAGACGGCGTTCCTCGTCGATCGCCAGCTTGGGGAAGCGCACGCGGGCGATGCCCGACGCGACCTTGATCGTCTCGACCGGCACCGTGAAGGCACGCTCGCCGATCCGAAAGCCGACATCGGTCACGGCCCGCCCGGTCACGTCGAAACGCTCCGGCGCGCGGATCGCGAGGCCGCTCATCGACACGTTCATGGTGGTCGCGTCGACCACATAGCCATCGTCGAAATAGAGCGAGACCGGCAGCGCCGCCTCGAAGCGGACCGCGTCGCGCGTCTGCCGCGTCTCGCGCCCGACCGAGATCGCCGAGACGAGGATCAGCAGGTTGAACATCGTCCACGCCGTATTGAGCAACAGCGTGCTCAGTTGCACGTTGAAGGTCAGCGGGAACAGCAGCTTCACGAAGCCGATCGCGATGCCGAGGATCAGCAGCCCCGCGCAGATCAAGTGCGGGCGCAGCGTCTGGTAATCGAAGAAACCCTTCTCCAGCGTCGCGCCCTTGTCGGTGACGTTGAATTTGCCCTTGTGCGGGTTGAACAGCGTCAGCACCGTCGGCTTGGCGAGGTGGAAGGCAAGCAGTGTCTCGTAGATCTCGCCCCAGAACGGGCGCCGCTCGGAGCCTTGCAGGCGTTCGCTCGACGTCGTCGAGGTGAACAGGTGCGGCACCGCATAGGCGAAGATCATCGCCGCCGAAGCATGGATCACGTTCTGCCCGGCGATCAGATAGGCGAGCGGGGAGGTCAGGAAGATGATGCGCGGCAGCGGAAACTGGAAGTGCAGCATCGCGTTCAGGTAGCAAAGCCGCTGTGGCAGGGTCAGCCCGGGCCCGAGCATCGGGTTGTCGATGCGGAAGATCTGCGTCATGCCGCGCGCCCAGCGGATGCGCTGGCCGATGTGCAGCACCAGCCGCTCGGTGGCGAGGCCCGCCGACAGGCGCGCGTTGATATAGGCGGTGTTCCAGCCCATCCGTTGCAGCTTGAGCGCGGTGTGCGCGTCCTCGGTCACGGTCTCGCCCGCGAAGCCGTTGGTCTGTTCGAGCGCCTTGCGGCGGATGATCGCGCACGAACCGCAGAAGAAGGTCGCGTTCCACAGGTCGTTGCCGCTCTGCACCGCGCCGTAGAACAATTCGCCCTCGCCCGGCATGTCGCCCACCGCGGTCACGTTGCGCTGGACCGGATCGGGCGAGTAGAAATGGTGCGGCGTCTGCAGGACGGCGAGCTTCGGGTCTTCCTGGAACCAGCCGACCGTCACCTGAAGGAACGCGCGCGTCGGCACGTGATCGCAGTCGAACACGCAGATCAGGTCGCCGTCGGTGCGCTTCATCGCGGCGTTCAAATTGCCCGCCTTGGCGTGGAGATTGTCCGATCGGGTCAGATATCCGCAGCCCGCCTCGCGCGCGAAGTCGCGGAATTCGGGGCGCCGCCCGTCATCGAGGATGAACACGCGGAACCGGTCGGGCGGATAATCCATCGCCATCGCCGCGAACACCGTGGTGCGAACGATGCTCAGGCTCTCGTTATAGGTCGGGATGTAGACATCGACGCTCGGGAACCGGCGCGGCTCGCCTTTCAGCGGCACCAGCGGACGGTCGAGCGGGAAGCCGGTCTGGACCAGCCCGAGGATCAGGATGAGCCAGGCGTAGAGTTCGGCGACATACAGCGGGATGCCGAGCGCGAACTCGACGGGCGTGCCGAACTCCAGCGTCGCGGTGGTTCGCCACCAGATGTAACGTGTCGAAACCAGCGCCGAGAGCAGGCAGATCGCCAGCGTCATGCGCCGCCCCTTCAGGCGGTTGATGACGAGCACCGCCGCAATCATCGCGAGCGCGAACATCCATTGCTCGCGCAGGTCGAGCGGCACCACGACGGCGCAGATCACGATCGGCGCGGCGACGATCGCGATCAGCCACAAGACGGCGCGCGGCATCGCGGGCGGAGTGGCGTCCTCCTGCGCGCCCGCGACGGTGGCGGTGGCGGTGGCGGTCATGCGATGCCGCGCTCGGGCTGGGCGGCATCCGCGCGTTCGGGCACGAGCCGTCCGGCGATCGCGCGGAAGTCGGCGAGCGCGGCACTCGCTGGCGCGAAGCTCGCCAGCGTCTCCAGCATCGCCAGCGCCTCGCCGACCGCCTCGTCGCGCCGGATCGTGCCGAGCAGCCGGTCGCCGAGCAGACCGCGCAGCATCGTCGCGATGTCGCGGCCGAGCCGCAGCCGGTCATCGACGCGGTTGAGCAGGAAGAACGTCCGGTCGTCGCGCGTCGCCTGCACGTCGCGATACACCAGCGGCAGCGCGGCGAGCGCCGCCGGGTCCGGCGTCAGCACGCACAGCCGCAGCGCCGCGAGCGGCAGCAACAGGTCGAGCGCGTGGCGGTCGCCCGATCCGATATCGACGATCACGACCCCGTCGCCATCCTCGTCCTCGTGCGACTGGATCGCCGCCACGATCTCGGCCGCCGTGCGGTCCGCGCCGGGCGCCATCACGCGCACCCCGGCGACGATCATCGCCGCGTCGCCCTCGGCCTGGCGGCTGCGGTCGATCACGCCGGAGCTGTCGCCCAGGCACAGCGCGAGCGCGCCCTGCCCGGTCAGGTCCACCGCCGTCACGAACACGCCGCGCTCGGCGAGCACCAGCGCGAGGTTGGCGGCGACCGCCGATGTGCCGACGCCGCCCTTGGGGGAATGGAAAAGCACGATCATCGCCGCTCTACTCCGAAAGGCGGCGAAGCAGGCCGCGAATGTCGTCCGATGGTGCTTCCGGCTCGGGCGCGGCCGGTGCCTGCGCCTCGCCATAGCGGCGGAACAGCTTGCCCGGCCCGCCAACGCGGCGATCGGCGCCGGACCAGCCCTCGCCCGACGGCGCGGCCCGCTCCGCGGGGTAGGAACGCCGCTGCGCACCCGGCAGCCGCGCGAGCGCGGGATGCGCGTGGATCAGCCGAAAGATCGGCCAATAGCCTGGCGTCTCGACCTTGTCCGCGAAAACGCGATACTCGAGATCCGGCTGCCCTAGCTGCTCAAGCAGTCTGCTCACGTCATCCGTCATGTCATGCCCCGCTGGAAGATTTCCGGCGCATCACAGAAATCATATTTTGGTTAACAAAGTATGCACATAGCCACAACAATCAGAATTTTAATAGAAAATTAGTATCGAAGCCGGTGCGGCAGCGCGCCCGCGGCGCTCGAAAAAAGTTGATGACACCGGTGCCAAAATATGAAATCAAGGTCCAACAACAGGAAAAACGACGCGCCGACGCGATCGTTCGGATGAGGATGCACCAGGATTCGAATCGCGCGGCGACGCCCGCGCGCCGCGGTTCCGCGCCTCCGCCGATGGTCACCGCGCGGAGAAAAGGGAAAATATCGTGACGACACCGCACGACAGCAGCCCTGCCAGAGTCGATGACACCGCTCGCCCAAAGCACCGGCGCCGGAGCAACTGACCGCGACACGACATCACCGCCACGCCTGACAGACGCCGCACCACCGGCCGACGGCGACATGACCACAGGAGGGGAAACGCGATGACATCTCACATCACCCGGCTGGCGCTCTGCGCGTCGGTCCTCGCACTCGCGGCCGGAACCGCCGCCGCGCAGACCACGCCGCCGCCCGCCGATCCCGGCCCCGGCACCACCCCGTCGGCGCCCGCGCCCGCCAGCGTCGAGGCCGGCAGCCAGACCGCCACCGCCCAGCCCGGCGACACCCAGACCGAAGACATCATCGTCACCGGCTTCCGCGCCAGCCTCGCCTCGGCGATCAACGCCAAGCGCGAGGCGATCGGCGCGATCGACGTCATCAAGGCCGAGGACATCGCCAAATTCCCCGACAACAACCTCGCCGAATCGATCCAGCGCGTCCCCGGCGTGTCGATCGGGCGCGATGCCGGCGAGGGCCGCAGCATCACCGTGCGCGGTCTCGGCGCGCAGTTCACGCGCATCCGCATCAACGGCATGGAGGCGCTCAGCACCACCACCTCGACCGACAGCTCGGGCGGCGCCAACCGCGGGCGCGGCTTCGATTTCAACGTCTTCGCCTCGGAGCTGTTCAGCGCGATCACCGTGCGCAAGACGCAATCGGCGGAGATCGACGAAGGCTCGCTCGGCGCCACCGTCGATCTGCAGACCGCGCACCCGCTCGATTACAAGAAGACCACGGTCGCCGCCTCGGTGCAGGGCAATTACAACGATCTGCGCAAGGCGGTGGACCCACGCCTCGCGGGGCTGTTCACCACCAAATTCTTCGACGACACGGTCGGCGTGCTCGTTTCGGCGGCCTATTCGCGCAGCCGGAAATATGAGGACGGCGCGGGCTCGGTCGGGTTCGATACCACCAACACCAACGGCGGCTATTGCGCGCCGGTCGGCTACGCACCCGCCAACCCGCCGCTCTCCGCCGCCAACGGCACCACCGCGACCGCCTGTTCGACCGGCGTGCCCCGCCCCGCCAACACGCCCGAGAATGTCGCCGCCTACAACACCGTCAACGCCGGGGGCGGCACGGCGGTCCACGCGCCCCGCCTCCCGCGATACGGCCGGCTCACGCACGATCAGAAGCGGCTCGGGCTGACGGGCTCGATCCAGTGGCAGCCGAGCAGCCACACCCTGCTCACCTTCGACGCGCTCTATTCGAACTATCACGCCACGCGCGAGGAGAACTTCATCGAAGCCTTCTCGTTCAGCCGCGCGCTTTCGAACAACGGCAAGCCGCAGACGGCGGTGCGTCAGGCGGAAGTCAATGGCGCGGGCGATCTCGTCTATGGCGTGTTCGACAATGTCGATATCCGCTCGGAGACGCGCTACACCGATTTTACCACCAAGTTCCAGCAATATACGCTCAACGGCCGGCAGGATCTGGCGAGCTGGTGGACGGTGACCGGCGGCATCGGATATTCCAAATCCGATCTCGAAGTCCCGATCGACACTACGTTGACGATCGATCGGCCCAACAGCCAGAATTATAGCTGGGATTATCGGCAGGACAGCCGTCACCCGATCCTCGATTACGGCTTCGATGTCACCAATCCCGCCAATTTCGGCTTCATCAACAACACGTCCGAAATCCGGCTGAGCACCAGCAGCTCGATCAACACTTTCAAGAACGCGAACATCCAGAGCAACATGAAGCTGCTCGATGGCCTCAATCTCAAGATCGGCGGCTCGTACAAGCGCTTCGAGTTCAAATCCTCCGCCACCGGCCGCGCGGTCAACTCGCTGCTCGTGCCCGCGCTGCCCGCCGGCACCACCGTCGCCGATCTCACCCGCGTGCTGACCGGCTTCGGCGAAGGCTTCAAAGTCCCCGCGCCGACGCCGACATCCTGGGTTACGCCGGATCTCGACAAGTTCGTGAAGGTGTTCGACATCTTCTCGAACACCGGCACCTTCGCGCAGAACGGTGTCGAAAACACCAGCGCGCGCGGCAACATCCGCGGCGTCACCGAGGATGACAAGGCCGGCTACGGGCAGGTCGAATTCGACGGGGAACGCCTGTTCGGCTTCCCGCTGCGCGGCGACATCGGCGTGCGCTACGTCCAGACGTCGCAGGCTTCGAACGGCTATCAGCTCGTCGGCACCGCGCCCGTCCTCGTCACCGCCAAACGCACCTATGACAATTGGCTGCCCTCGCTCAACCTCGCCTATTCGCCGATCAACACGCTGATCTTCCGCCTCGGCGCCTCGCAGGTGATCGCCCGGCCCGATCTCGGCAATCTCACCCCCGGCGGCTCGATCACCGTCACCGGCGCGCGCAGCGTGACGGTCGGCAATCCCAATCTCGATCCGATCAAGGCCAAGACGCTCGATCTTGCCGCCGAATGGTATCCGACGCGCGATTCACTGCTCTCGGTCGCCTATTTCTACAAGAAGATCAGCACCTATATTCAGACGCTTCAGGAAGATCTGCCGTTCAACCAGCTCGGGCTCGATCCGGTGCTGCTCGCCAATTCGACCACCGCGCCGACCGACATCTTCACGTCGCGCCGCCCGTTCAACACGCCCGGCGGGCCGCTCAAAGGGTTCGAGATCAACGGCCAGACCGCCCTGCCGCTCAATTTCCTGCCCGAATGGCTCAACCACTTCGGCGTGCTGGCGAACTACACGCACGTCACGTCGAAGATCAATTACGTGCTGACCAGCGCGAACGGCGTGCCGATCCTCACCACCACCGCGGCTCTGGTCGGCCTGTCGAAGAATGCCGCCAACGCCACCGCCTATTTCGACGACGGCAAATTCTCGATCCGCGGCTCGATCGCCTATCGCGGCGGCTTCCTCGTCAGCGTGCCCGGCGGCAACACCGGCAACGACGTCAACGGGCAGAGCAAGATCACCACGATCGACGCCAATTTGTCCTATCAGGTCAACGATTACCTCAAGATCACGATGCAGGGCCTCAACCTCACCGACGCGGCGGTCGATCAATATCAGGGGTCGGATCGCAACAGCCCGTTCATCAACACGCATACGGGGCGCCAGATCTATTTTGGCGTGGGTGTGAAGTTCTAGAATGAACGCCTCCTACCCGTTCGCACCGAGCGAAGTCGAAGTGCGTGCCAAGCGGCGCACTCTGGGTCATGTTTCGACTGCGCTCAGCACGAGCGGGTTTGGTGCGCGCGCGGCGCAAAGCGGCGGTAAAGAAGAGTTCGAATCGTCAGATCGATTCCGGCGCCGGTGTGAAGTTCTAGAATGAACACCTCCCACCGGTTCGCACTAAGCGCAGTCGAAGTGCGTGCCAAGCGCCGCGCGCTCTGGACCGTGCTTCGACTGCGCTCGGCACGAACGGGTTCAGTGTCCACGCGCCCCCGAGCGGCGCGATGGAGACGTTCGACTCTCATGGGTAATCGAAACCGATCGAAAGACGCGGTGAACCGCGCCCCGACATCCCCCGACATCATCTCCCCCCTGGAGGGGGCACCCCCCACCCCCTCCCTCTTTCCATCAAACCGCAGGCGAGACATTCCGGCATGAAAGCACCCCGCTTCCGCGTTTTCCTGGCAGCCACGACCTGTCTCGCCGCGCCCGCTTTCGCGCAGGCGCCCGCGCGCGACGACGCGGGGCTGCTGTTCGCGCTATCGGGGGAGACGGGCGCGACCGCCGAGCGCGCCGTCGGTCTCGCCACCCCGATCTTCGCCGATGGCGTCAAGACCGTCGCCGACGGCCGCGTCGGCCAGGCGCTCTCGCTCGCGGACCAGCTCGCCCTCGCCTGGTCCGCCCCCGGCAACATCATCGCGCAGCGCGGCACCCTGTCGTTCTTCTTCCGCCCGCGCACCCCGCTCGGCACCACCCCATTCCCGCTGTTCCGCATCGGCGACAGCGACGGCACGAGCTGGGACATGGCCTGGGGCCGGATCGACTGGAACGGCCACGGCTTCGACGCCTTCGTCACCGATACCGGCCTCGCCCGCACCCGCGTTTCGTTCAAGATCGATTCCGTGCCGTCGCCGACCACGTGGATTCACGTCGCCTTCGCGTGGGACGAGACGACCGGCGTGAAGCTGTGGATCGACGGCAAACCGGTCGCGCAGGCCAATCGCAAGGCGGTCTATGATGGCGGTCTGTTCGGCTTCGGTCCGTTCCAGCGCATCGTTTCGCCGTATCAGGTGCAGAGCCAGTATAATTACATCCGTTCCGGCGACATGGACGAGATTCGCATCTACGATCACCGGCTAGACGATGCGCAGGTCGCCGCGCTCGCCGCCGCGCAGGCGCCGGCGGTGCCCGCCGCCCCGCCCCGCTCGCTCGCCGATGCCACGACCCGCGACGAATGGTGGCTGCGCTACGGCTGGACCCGCACCGCGCCCGACTATCTCGCCAGCCCGGAAACGCGAATCCGCAAGGTCGAATTCGTCGACACGCGCGACCAGAAGGAGCGGATGTTCCGTGGCGCCGACGGCATCCGCGAGACGACATGGCCGGGTGTCTATAACCGCTCGCGCCTGCCGGGTCGGCACGACTATTTCGAACTGCCCGACTGGAACGTCTATTCGACCGGCGGCAAGACCTACACGCTCACCCTGCCCGACGAGCCGTGGAACCGGATCGAGATCAACGGCCCGGCCTATGGCACGCTCAGCGACTTGGGCGGCACGCTGCTCACGCGCCCAGCCGGGCTGGAGCGGACCTCGACCGCGCTCGCCAGGGAACGTCGCGGTGGCACGCTGCGCTTCGAAAACATCGCGCAGGAAACCCCGATTGAGGAGATCGGCGCCTATGACGTGACCGCCGGCGCCGTCCCCGACGATCCCGTGGTGATGAGCTACACGCTCGATGCAAAGGCCGATCCCGCCAGCTACCCCGCGCTCGATACACTGCGCCGGACGATCGCCGGACGCTACACCGCCGACGAACGCGCGACGATCGTCGCGCTCCCCGCCGGCGCGCCGCGCAAGCCCGCCGCCGCACCGGCGCCGCGCGGCTTGCCACTTGTCCACATCCTCATCCCCGGTGATTTCCGCGACAGCCGGCCCGGTGGCGCGATCTCGCGCTTCGCTTATGGCACCGAGAATATGAATGTCGGCCTCGACGGCCTCGCGATCGACCTGCCCGCGCTCGACGTGCAGCCGACTCACGGCGGGCTGCTGCCGCTCAACATCCGCGTCAAAGACCCGACCTGGCCCGACCGCGATCTGCTCGACATCAACGTCTCGGTGAAGCCGCACGAGGCGCGCACGCTCTGGCTCGACACGCGCGACCGCATCCTCCCGCCCGGCGCGAGCCTCTACGTCACGATCGCCGCCGCCGGTGGCGGCTTCGATGCCGCCAAGCTCGACGGCACGCGTGTCCGCCTGCTCTACAAGCCCGCCGTCGCCGCCAAGCCCGAGCATGTCGCCGACCGCTTCGAACAGGCGCGCGACAACCTCGCCTTTCTGGTTGAGGAACAGCCCAACACGCGCGCCTATCCGGTCTGGGATCGCTTCGAGCGCGACATATCGGACGTGCTGCGCGTCGATCCCGACAATGCGGTCGCGCGCGCCTATTGGGTCGAGAAGAACCCCAATCAGCCCTATGCGGCCTTCACCCAGCCGACCCCGCCCGCCGGCGTGCCGCTCTGGGCGTCCCGCCAGAGCGAGGATCTCAAGCTCTACCGCCGCTTCGTCGACTGGTGGATCGACAACCGCCAGATCGCCGACGGCGAGTTCGGCGGCGGCCTTTCCGACGACACCGATCTCGTCAACCAATGGGTGCCGCTCGCGCTGATGGGCGTCGAACCCGCCCGCCTCGCCGCCTCGCAGCGCCGCGTGCTCGACGCGACTTATGCCAACGGCATGTGGTCGGACGGGTTGAGCCGCATCCGCGCCGACGAACTGCACAGCTACGAAGAGGGGATCAATTCGGTCGCGCAGTCGCTCCAGCTCAGCCCCGGCGATCCCACCGCGATCGAACGCGCGATGGCGGTGGCGCGCAACTATCCGCGCCTGATCGCGGCCAACCCCGCCGGGCATCATCATATCGTGTCGAGCTATTACAGCGGCACCGATATCGTGCGCGAAGGCGTGTGGGGCTGGCAGCGTCCCTACAGCCTGCTCATCACCCACCCCGGCCTGCTGCTCGCCGATTACAACGGTGCGCCCGCGGTGAAGGCGGCGCTGCTGCCGCTGCTCGACGATTGGCTCGCCCACGGCAAACAGGCGCCCGACGGAAGCTGGACCTATCCGTCCGAGATCGAATGGGCCACCGACGCGACCCGCGGCACCGGCGTGGTCAGCGCCGCCAACGTCTTCTGGGCCGCCTGGACCTGGACCCACGACGGTCGCTACCTTCGCCCGATCACGGCGGACCTGACCCATCACAACCTCGCCGCCCTCTCCCGCCTCAACCCCGATCTCCTGACGCGCCTCCCCGGCGGACCGGCCCTCGTCCAACAGATCGCCGCGGGCACCGTCACCGCGGCCGGCGTGGACAACGATCGCAATCTTGGCGGCAGCACCGACGCCGACTTCGCCCGCTTCGTCCGCTGGCAAAGCACCGGCGACAAGACGATCCTCGCCGATCTGTTCGGCGCCGAAATCGAGTCGGACAGCCAGCGCATGCACCTGCTGACCGAGGGGCATTTCTGGTCGGATCGCGTCAGCGTGCCGATCGAGCTGCTTCAGCGCACCCGCCTCGGCGGCGTCGCCCACCGCCGCAACGCCTATGCGCCCGGCAATCTCGTCCGCTGGCAATTCGGCCCCGCCGCAACCGCCGAAGACGTCGCGCTCCTGATCCCGGCCGGCGACCCGCGCCACTTCAAGGTCATCGCCTATAATCTGACCGATCGCCCGATCACCGCGACCATGATCGGCGACGGTGTAGCCGCGGGCCGTTGGTCTATGACGGGCGGAATCGACGCCAATGACGACGACCACGCCGATGTGCCATCCGCGGCGACGCCGATCGGTCTGGAACAGGGCGCTTCCGTCGCGCTCGCGCTGCCGCCTCGGCAAACCAGCGTGTTCGAATTCACACTGGCGGCGGCGGGTGAGGAACCGCGCACCCGCACCGACATCGGCCTGTCCGCGGACGATCTCGCGGTGAGAGGCGCGGGCCTGATCGCGACCATCCATAGCCTTGGGGCGAAACCCACGCCGGCCGGCACCGCGACATTGACCGACCAAGCGGGCCGGGCGATCGCGACGGCACGGTTCCCGGCCTTGGACGCGCCTTCCGATCTGCTTCCGAAAACGACGAGTGTCCGCTTCGCCCTCCCGCGCGGCGCCACGCCGGAAACACTTTCCGTCACGCTCACGCTCGATGGGACGCCCGCCGAAATCTCGACTACGAACAATCGCGCGCGGTTCGGCGCAACCATCGCCGGAGGAAGCCGCTAATCCGCTCCGATGTGATCGGCACGCCCGAGAGCATGGCGGGAGCAAGCGGAGGCCGTTATCGGCTATACGGCTGAATCAATTGGCCAAATCGAAGGTGGTACCAACCATCCTTTGCAGCTTTGCCCAAGCGAGTTGCTCACCGATGTGGAGACCTTGCAGGTACAGGCGATACGCGATCTTCACCATTTCCGGCGAGCTGCTTTCAGGGACGAAACACAAAAAGCGCCCCTCCGGATCATGAAGTTCCAGAACCCGATCCGGGTTATCGCCAAGCGGAGTCGAGACACGCGCTGGACAGTCGAGTGCGGCAAGATCACGGTTGAAGCTCTCGACAAAGAGCGCCTCGATCGATGTGGCATCGTTCATGACACCCCCCCGAACATGCGATCATCGGGCTCCCGAGCCGACGACAAAAACGCCGGGCGTGAAGATTTCGCGTCTCGATCCATAGCAAGGGCCGCCGCCCTTTTCTCCGCATGTTTCCCCAAGAGCTTGCCCGCCTATAATGCCGCTCCCGAATCGAAAGCTGCATGACCATATACAGCTCAGCGCGAGACGTCGCTGCGATAGGGTATATAGATGCGGTTTTTGGAGGCCGTGGGCTGCCAAGGCCATCTGCGAGCCACGAGGACGCGCCCGGGCCTCGCCAGCTTCAGGAACTCCGGTGACGCTCGGAGACCAGCAAGGTTGACGTAGCCGTCGCGCAAAGGCGTTCGGCCTCATCGACCAGACGGGCTTCGGTGAAGGCGACACGCCGTCCCAGCGAGATCAATCGGCCCATCGCGCGAACGCGGCCCGTCCGCGCGCTCAACGCGGATTGATAGCTGATCTTTATCTCGAGCGTGACACAGGTCATCGGCACCTCGGTCGCGCTGCTCGCCGCGAGGCCGCACGCCGAATCGAGCATCGTCGCCGCGAAGCCACCGTGTACGATCCCGAGCGGATTGTAATGCAGCGCGCCCGGCGTTGCCTCGAATACGACATGGCCTTTGTCGATTTCCACGAGGTCGATGCCGAGCAACTCCATCATCGGCGGGCGTCTTCCCTCGCTGATCATCGCACGAATTTCATCAAGGCCGGTCACAGGACGATCCCTTTGGCCGCCTGATACTCCGACACCAGCGCCGCACAGATTTCGGCGGCGGGCCGCACGGCACACGCGGTGCCTACGCCCTGCCCCGCCGACCAGATCGATTTCCAAGCACGCGCCTCTTCGGCAATCGACAGGGCACCATGCATGTCGGGCAGCGTCGCGGCGGCGAGGCTGGGCGCGAGGAAATTGGCGTTCACACCGGTGACCCTGTCCGTATAGACGACGTCGGCGGCGCGCGCGTCCAGCATCATCGCCTTCTGCGCGTCGCTCGCGAGGCTTTCCTCGGCGACGATGAAGTGCGAGCCGATATAGCCGAGATCAGCCCCCATCACGCGCGCTGCCGCGATGTGACGCCCCTGGGTGATCGCGCCAGCAAGGGCCAGCGGTCCGTCGAAGAACGTCCGTATCTCGGAGACGAGCGCGAACGGGCTAAGCGTACCAGCATGGCCACCCGCGCCGGCGCACACCGCGATCAGCCCGTCGACCCCGGCCGAGACCGCCTTCTCGGCGTGGCGCGTGCTGATGACATCGTGCAACACCAGCCCGCCATAGCTCTGCACAGCGCGCACCACCTCCGATACGGCGCCTAGCGAGGTGATGACCAGCGGCACCTTGTGCGCAACGATGCGCGCAAGATCGGCGTCGAGCCGAGTGTTGCTTTTGTGGACGATCAGATTGACACCGAAGGGTGCCGCACGGGGCACGGCGGTCAGCCGTGCCGCGATTTCTTCAAGCCATTGCTCGAAACCCTCCGTCGTGCGTTGGTTGAGCGCGGGGAACGTCCCGAGAAGCCCGGCCGTGCAGCAGGCAACGACTAGGTCCGGCCCCGACACGAGGAACATCGGCGCGACGATCGCCGGGATCGCTAGTCGCGACGAAAGGGCCGCCGGGAGCGTCAAAACGCGTCCTGATCGAGCGCCATCATCGACTTCTTGCCCGCCTTGATCTGGAGGAACAACGATGCCGTCTGCGGCAGAATCCGCTCGTAGAAGAAGGTCGCGGTCTTGATCTTGGCATCGTAGAACGCCTTCTCCTCGGTGCCGAACAGCAGCTTCAACCCGGCGATTTTGGTGGCGCGCGCATAGCAATACGCCATCGCGACGAGGCCGAGTAGCCGCAGGTAATCGCTGGCCGCAGCACCGGCTTCCTCGGGATCGGCGAGACCACGCTGCGCGATCGTCGCGGTGGAAAGCTGGAGCGCGCCGAAGGCACGGGCGAGGCCGTCGATCATCGGCTTCATCGGCCCCTCGCCGCTATTTTCCTCGATAAAGGCGGAGACGGGGTGGAAGAAGCTGCGCAGGTAGCGCCCGGTGTGCGCGCCGATCTTGCGCCCGACCAGATCGAGCGCCTGGATGCCGTTGGTACCCTCATAGATCATCGCGATCCGGGCATCACGGGCATATTGCTCGACGCCGCTTTCGCGGATGTAGCCGTGACCGCCGTAGCATTGCACCGCGAGATGCGCGCTCTCGTGGCCGAGATCGGTGAACAGCGCCTTCACCACCGGCGTCATCAGCGCGGTGAAATCGGCGGCGCGCTGCCGGACCTCGGGATCGGACGAATGCTTCTCGGCATCGAGCGCCCGCGAGACCCACCCCGCGATCGCGCGGCACCCCTCATTATACGCACGCATCGTCATCAGCATGCGGCGCACGTCGGGATGCACGATGATCGGATCGGCGGGACCGTCAGCGTTCTTGACGCCCGACAAGGATCGACCCTGCAAGCGATCCTTAGCGTAGTACACCGCCGCCTGATAGGCGGCCTCGCCGACGCCGAGCCCCTGGATGCCGACCGAGACGCGCTCGGCGTTCATCATCGTGAACATCGCGGCCATCCCCTTGTTGGGCTCGCCGACCAACCAGCCGACTGAGTCGTCGAAGTTCATCTGGCAGGTGGCGGACGCCTTGAGCCCCATCTTGTGCTCGATCGCGCCGCACGCGACACCGTTGGACGGCCCGATGCTGCCATCATCCTTGGGCAGATATTTGGGCACGAGGAACAGGCTGATCCCCTTCACCCCCTTCGGCGCATCGGGCAGGCGCGCGAGCACGAGGTGGATGATATTCTCGGTCAGGTCGTGCTCGCCGGCCGAGATGAAGATCTTCGAACCGGTGACGCGGTAGCTGCCGTCCTCCTGCGGCACCGCGCGGGTACGCAATAGGCCGAGATCTGTACCGCAATGCGACTCAGTCAGGCACATCGTTCCCGACCATTCGCCGCTCACCAGCTTGGGCAGATAGGCGCGCTTGAGATCCTCGCTCGCATGCCCCTCGATCGCGACCGCCGCACCGTGGCTGAGGCCGGGATACAGGCCGAACGACAGGTTGGCGGAGCAGCTCATCTCCTCGACGAGCTTGCTCACCGCTTCTGGCAGGCCCTGCCCGCCCCATTCGGGATCGGAGGCGAGTGACGTCCAGCCGCCTTCGGCGAACTGCTTGTAAGCTTCCTTGAACCCTTCCGGCGTGCGGACCACGCCATTTTCAAACTGGCAGCCTTCCTCGTCGCCCGAACGGTTGATCGGCGCGAGCACCTCGCGGGAGAAGCGCGCGGCTTCCTCCAATACCGCATCGGTGAGGTCGGGGGTGAACTCCTCGAGCGCCGGGATGCCGCCGAAGCCGTCATCCTGATGCAACTCGTTGAGAACGAAGCGCATGTCGCGCAGCGGAGCGTCATAGACTTGCATGGGTTCAGTCTCTCAATTGCGCAGCGGTTTGCCGGTTTCGAGGATGGCTTCGATACGCGCCTGCGTGCGACCATCGCGCACCAGCTTGGCGAAGCCTTTGCGTTCGAGCGCGAGCAGGTCCGCCTCGGTGACGGTATCGACCAGATCGGCCTCACCGCCGGTCAGCACATCGGCGAGGAAGCCCGACACCACGCCATCATAGTCAGTGGCGAGGCCGCGCGCCTGGAAGCCCTTCACCGCCATCTCGAGCGCGACGCGCCCGCTGGCACCGGGCAGGCGGAAGACGGGCGGCTCGGGCGGCTGATAGCCTTCGGCGAGCGCGAGCGCCTTGGCCTTGGCGTCGGCGAGCAACCGGTCACGGTTCATGGTGATGCCGTCGCTTGGGCGCAGGAAACCGAGTTCCTTCGCTTCCGCCGCAGACTTGGAGACGGTCGCGGTCGAGACCGTCTCGAACACTTTGGCGACCGCGGGCATCGGCCCCTTGGGCATCGCCGGATTGCTGCGCCAACGGTCGAGCATTTCGCCGCACCCGCCCCAGCCGGGGATCAGCCCGACACCGCATTCGACGAGGCCGATATAGCTTTCCGCATGCGCCTGCACCGCATCGCTGTTGAGCAGGATTTCGCACCCGCCGCCGAGCGCCATGCCGAACGGCGCGCTCACCACCGGGAACGGCGCGTATTTGAGCGCCTTGTACGCCTCCTGCCCGCCTGCGACGAGTTTTTCGATCTCGCCCCATGCGGCGATGTTCAGCGCGAACAAGGCGAGACCGAGGTTGGCCCCCGCCGAAAAGCTCTTGCCCTCGTTGTAGACCACCAGCGCCTTGAACTTTTCGGTGACGATCGGGATCGCCTTGCCGATCAGCGCCATCACCTCGCCGTCGAGCGCGTTCATCTTGCCGGTGAATTCGAGCGCCGCGACGCCGTCGCCGATGTCCCACAGCGCCGCCGACGCGGTCTTGACGAGCGGCTTGGAGATCAGCTTGATGTCGGCGAGCAGCAGCACGCCCTCGGGTCGCACGACATCGTGATAGTCGCCGTCGAGGCCGAGATGCTGGCGCACGCCATTCTCGACCCGGTAGAAGCTGCGCTCACCCGCCAGCGTCAGGATCGCCGGCACGGGCTTGCCCTCGTCCGCCAGCCGTTTCGCCAGCGTCGCCGCACCGATCTTGTCGATCAGTTCAAACGGGCCGAAGTTCCAATTGTAGCCGAGCTTCATTGCGGTATCGATCGAGACGATGTCGTCGGCGGCCTCCGGCACCAGCCCGGCGGCATAGCTGAGCGTCTGGCCGAGGATCGCCCAAGCATAGGCGCCAGTCGTGCCCGGCACCGCGAGCAGCGCGCCGAGATCACCCTTCGCCGCCGCGCCGGGCAGCGATTGTGGCGTGATGACCGGGCGATATGCGCCGGTCGTGAGGTCGATCGCTTCCTTGCGTTTGCCCGCCTCGCGGTTGAGCCGGTAGAAACCGCCCTTCCCCTTGCGGCCGGTATAGCCGTCCGCGATCATCGTGCCGATCAGGGGCGGGATCGTCGAAATCGCCTGATAGGGGTCATCCTTGGGCAGCGTCTCGGTGAGGCTCTTCTGGAGATGCGGCATCAGATCGATGCCGACCAGATCGACCAATCCGAACACACCCGTCTTGGGCACACCCATCGGCTTGCCCGCGATCGCGTCGGCTTCTTCCACGGTCAGCCCGAGTTCGAAGGCGGCATTGAGCGCGGCCTGAATCCAGAACGTGCCGACGCGGTTGGCGATGAAGCCGGGCGTATCCTTAGCGACCACGATCGTCTTGCCGAGCGTGCGATCGGCAAAATCAGACACGCGCGCGACCAACGCCGCGTCGCTCGCCGGGCCGGACACGATTTCGAGCAGGCGCATGTAGCGCGGCGGATTGAAGAAGTGGGTGATGAGGAAGTCGCGGGCGAACGCCTCCGAGCGTCCTTCGGTGAGATGGTCGAGCGGGATCGTCGAGGTGTTCGATGATACTGCCGTTCCAGGCCGCCGCACCGCTTCGAGCTTGGTGTAAAGCTGCTGTTTGAGATCAAGCCGCTCGACGATCGCCTCGACGATCCAATCGCATTCCGCGACGCGGGCGAGATCGTCCTCGATGTTGCCCACTTCGACCAGCTTCGCGGCCGCCTTCGACATGAACGGCGCGGGCTCGGTCTTGAGCATCTTGGCGACCGCGCCCGCCGCGACGGCGTTACGGTCCGCCGGATCACGCACGATGTCGAGCAGCAGCACCGGAATGCCGGCATTGGCGACCTGCGCGGCGATGCCCGCGCCCATGGTGCCCGCGCCGATGACGCAGACTTTTTTGATCGGATCGCTCATTCCACCGCCTCCAGCACCGTGGCGATGCCCTGCCCGCCGCCGATGCACTGAGTCGCGAGCGCATATCTGCCGCCCTCGCGCTGGAGCAAAGCTGCCGCCTTGCCGACGATGCGCGCACCGGTCGCGCCAAGCGGATGGCCGATCGCGATCGCGCCGCCGTCGAGGTTCACCTTGGCCGTATCGAGACCAAGATCGCCGATGCAGGCGAGCGCCTGGCTGGCGAAGGCTTCGTTGAGTTCGACCACATCAATCTGGCCGGCATCAAGACCGGCGCGCTTGAGCGCCTTGCGCGACGCCTCGACCGGACCAATTCCCATGATCTCCGGCTGACACCCCGATACGGCGACCGACTTGATCCGCGCGAGGATCGTCAGTCCGTTGGCGCGCGCATACTCCTCGCTCGTCACCAGCACCGCGCTTGCGCCATCGGTCAGCGGCGACGACGTGCCCGCAGTCACCGTGCCCTCTTGGCTGAACGCCGGCTTCAAACCTGCCAAGGCCTCGGCCGTGGTGCCGGGACGCGGCGTGCCATCCTTGTCGACAACGCCCGCCTTGGTCGGGATCGGCACGATTTCGGCGTCGAGCTTGCCCGACGCCATCGCCGCCGCCGCCTTGTCCTGACTCGCCACAGCGAACGCCTCCTGCTGGGCGCGGGTGATCTGATATTTGTTGGCGACGTTCTCGGCAGTGTCGCCCATGCCCATATAGGCAGCGCTCTTCTTCGCCAGCACCGGGTTGGGGAGCGGGTTGAAGCCCATCATCGGCACCCGGCTCATCGACTCGACGCCCGCGCAGATGAAAGCCTCACCTGCGCCCAGTTGAATCTGCCCCGCAGCGATGTGGATCGCGCTCATCGAAGAGCCGCAGAAGCGGTTCACCGTCATGCCGCCAACCGAGAGCGGCAAATCCGCCAGCAAACCTACCAGCCGCGCCATATTGAAACCCTGCTCGCCTTCCGGAAAGGCGCAGCCAAGCACGATGTCCTCGATATCCTCCGCCTTAACGCCTGTCCGGTCGATCAGCCCGCGAATCACCGTTGCCGCGAGATCATCGGGTCGAACGCGCGCCAAAGCGCCCTTGCCCGCGAGGTGAAAGGGCGAGCGGGCATATCCCGCAATAACCACGTCGCGCATCAAACATGCCTCTCCATCGTTGTAGGGACTCGGTGTTTCCGAGCATCATTCCCTAATGGTGCGATAATTGACCTATACGTCAACTGATTTTTGCGGCAAAGAGTGATTCGCGTTGCAATCGTAGCGCCGAGACCAGCACGCCGGACAACCGGCAGGACGCAATGGTTGGGAGAGAGAGGATGATGTTACTGTTGGCAGCGGCCGCCGCTGCCGCGACCACCCCGGACATCGTGGTCGGTCGTTGGCAAACCCCTACCCGGCACGGTGTGGTGGAAATCACGCGATGCGGCACGTCGATCTGCGGGTCCCTGATCGAATCGGACGGCCTGCGCGCCGACCCGCACCTGAAGGACATCCATAACAAAGACGCTAGCCTGCGCACCCGCGCGCTAAAAGGGCTGACGATCCTCAAGGGCTTCACCTGGAAGCCAAGCGCCTGGAGCGGCGGCACGATCTACAACGCCGAAGACGGCGGCACCTACAACGCCACGCTCACCCCCACCAGCGCCGACCAGATCAAGCTCAAGGGCTGCATCGTCTGGCCGCTGTGCAAGACACAGGTGTGGACGCGTATTCGGTGATCACCTGATCGCCGGTTCACTAAAAAAAGACGAGAGGATGGAGAGGTACATGAACACATTCCGCAGGACTTCCGCGCTGGCGACGATGCCGGTGATGTTCCTGGCCTTCAGTGGCGTCGCGCATGCGAGCGCTTTTTACTTGCAGGAACAGTCGGTCAAGGGTGCCGGTCGCGCCTTTTCCGGCGAAGTCGCGGACCAGGGACCGGAATCGATCTGGTGGAACCCGGCGGCGATCGGCTGGCAGGATGGTTGCGCCGGCGCGCTCGGCGTCAGCGCCATCCTGCCGCGCGGCAATGTCGTCGATCGGGGCACGGTGATCGTTCGCCCCGGCCAGGCCCCCGCCGCCGTGGGTGGAGACGCCCGTACGCGCAACCCGATCCGCAATGGCGTGCTCCCGGCCGGATCGTTCGCGTGCGGCGTGGCGCCGCGCCTGTCGGTCGGCATCTCGATCAACGCGCCGTACAGCTTCACCACCGATTACCCCGCGACCAGTTGGGCGCGCTACAGCGCCGACCGGACCAAGCTGCGCACCTATGACATCGCGCCGACGGTCGCCTTTGCCGTCACCGACAATCTCGCGATCGGCGCATCGATGAACATCGAATATTCCGACGCCACGCTGTCGAACGCGCTGCCCAATCTGTCGCCGCTGCTCCCGGACGGCGAACAGCGTCTGTCGGGCAACGGGATCGACTTCGGCTACACCGTCGGCGCGCAATATCACGTCGGACCCTTCTCGATCGGCGGCAGCTACAAGTCGGCGATCAAGCACCGCCTCGATGGATCGGTGGCGATTACCGGACTTGTCGGCCCGCTCGCCCTGCAGAACCGCACGATCCGCACCACTGCCCGGTTCAGCACGCCCTGGCAGGCGATGGTCGGCGCACGCCTGGCAGTGACGCCGGCGATCACGCTCAACGCGCAGGCGGTCCGCACCGGCTGGTCCGAGTTCGACGCGATCCGGCTCGGCGGTCCGCTCAACACCGCGCTGCCGGAAAATTACCACGACACCTGGAGCTATGCAGGCGGCGTCGATCTCACCGTCTCGCCCAAGCTGACGCTGCGCGCCGGCGTGCAGCGCGACGAAAGTCCGACAAGCGACGGCAACCGCGATGCGCGCGTGCCCGACAGCGACCGCTGGAACTTCGCGGGCGGCGCGAGCTACGCGATGAGCAAGTCCTTCACGGTCGATGCAGCGGCGTCGTACATCACCTTCAAGGACGCGAAAATCGATCGTCTTACCGCAGCCTATGTCGGCACGCCCGCGCAAACGCCGGTCGTGGTCAACGGCGCGCTGACCAACGCGCATGCGGTCGTGCTGTCGCTCGGCGGCCGGCTGCGGTTCTGACGGAGACAATAGGATGCCCGCCCTCGCCTCGTCGCCCGCCGACACCGTGAACGAACCGTTCGCGATCCACCCGCGCCTCCTCACCGATCTGCTCGATCATGCGGTGGCGACCTGGCCGGAGCGGATCGCGATCGATTTCCTCGGTCGAACGTGGACGTACGGGGCGCTCGGCGCGCTCGTCGCGCATGCCGCGCGCGGGTTGCAGGATCAGGGGCTGAAGCCGGGCGACCGCTTCGGCCTCTGCCTGCCCAATTGCCCTTATTTCGTCGTGCTGTATTTCGCCGCGCTCCGGGTCGGGGCAATCGTGGTGCAGTTCAACCCGCTCTACACCGAGCAGGAACTCGATCATCAGATCCGCGATTCGGGCACGCGCATGATCGCGGTGCCCGATATCGGCGCGATCCACGACAAGGTGGAAACCGTCGCAAAGGGCACTACGATCGAGCGGATCGTGGTGTGCGGCATGGCGGACATGCTGCCGACGATACAGGCACTCGGCTTCACCTTCCTAAAGCGCAAGGATCACGCGCATATCGCCGACCGGCAGCTAAACCTGCCGCTGCGTGCCCTGCTCGCCAACAGAACCGCGCCCACGTCCGTCCCGGTGCGCCCGGACGACGTGGCGGTGCTCCAATATACCGGCGGCACCACGGGCGTACCGAAAGGCGCGATGCTCACTCACGCCAATCTCACGGCCAACAGCGCGCAGATGCTGGCGCACGTCGGCGGGCTCCGTCCGCTTCAGGAACGCACACTCGGCGTACTGCCGATGTTCCACGTCTTCGCGCTCACCACCGTACTCAACTTCTCGATCGAGATCGGCGCGGAGATGGTGTTGTTGCCGCGCTTCAACATGACGCAAATGCTGCGCACGCTGAAGCGCAAGCCGCCGACGCAATTTTTCGGCGTCCCGACCATCTACGCGGCTGTCAACGCACTGCCGGAAGCGCAGATACCCGATCTTTCGAGGGTGCGCGCGTGCATCTCAGGCGGCGCCCCGCTTCCCCACGAAGTCCGCGAGACCTTCGAGCGCCGCACCGGCGCCCGCGTGGTCGAAGGCTACGGCCTGTCCGAAGCCTCGCCCATCATCGCTTGCAATCCCCTCGAAGGGCTTCTCAAACCGGATAGCTGCGGCCCGCAGTTCCCGGCGACGATCCTCGAGATTCGCGACCCAGTGGCGCCCGAACGGCTCATGCCGACGGGTGAACGTGGCGAGGTCTGTGCACGCGGGCCACAGATCATGAAAGGCTATTGGGGAAAGCCGGCCGACACCGACGCAGTCTTTGTCGATGGCGCACTGCGCACCGGGGACATCGGTTATCTCGATGCGGACGGATATTTGTTCCTGGTCGATCGGATCAAGGATGTCATCCTGTGCGGCGGCTACAATGTCTATCCACGCACGATCGAGGATGCCACGTACCAGCATCCAGCCGTGAAGGAGGCGATCGCCATCGCCATCCCGGACGCGTATCGCGGCCAGTCGCCAAAGCTGTTCGTCGCGCTTCACGAGGGTCAGCATCTCGACGTCGCGGAACTCCGCCAGTTCCTTGAGGCGCGGATCAACAAGATCGAGATGCCCAAGGAGTATGAGTTCCGCGACAGCCTCCCCAAAACCCTGATCGGCAAACTTTCCAAGAAAGAGCTGATCGCGGAAGACAGGGCCAATCGTGCGTCGCACGAGAAAACATCTTGACCCAAATGCGCCTTCCTGTTCGTCAGCGCAGTATGCCGTGTGGGTGGAGCGACAGGTGAATACGTCGGAAAATCTGGAAAGTGTCAGGGCATTGGTCCGCAAAGCCCCTGCTGACGGTGTAAGAAAAGGCATCCAAGAAGTTGCCGAACAGCTCGGGGTCACGCAGCGGACACTGCGTTTCTACGAGGGGAAAGGCTTGATCGAGCCCGAACGCGTCGGCAGCACACGTGTCTACACGCGGCGAGACATCGGCCGGATGCAACTCATCCTGCGCGGCAAGCGCCTCGGCTTCTCAATCCGAGAGATCGTGGAATTTCTCGATCTGTACGACGCCGATCCCGCGCACGTCGAGCAGATGGCGCGGCTCGCCGAACGCGTCCGCGAGCGGCTGAGCGATCTCGAAAAGCAGCAGGTCGCGCTGGTCGATACGATCCGCGAGTTGCGCCAGATCGAACATGAGGCGATGGAGCGGTTGGAACAAGCCGGCGCGCTCGAACGCACGGCGGCGAAAAGATCCCGGCCTCCCGCACGCTGACGCCGGCGATCGCCCCGGGTCACAGGGCGCGCGTCTTGCCAAATTTCCGCGATGTCGTACGAACATACAAGATCAACTCCGGGAGGCCGCGTGGAGAAACCCGATCGTCCGGTGCGCAGCGCCACGATCATCGACGTGGCGGCGCGCGCGGGCGTTTCCGCGATGACGGTGTCGCGCGTCATCAACGGCCGGGACGGAGTCCGTCCCGAAACGCGTGAAGCGGTCGAAAGCGCGATCGAGGCGCTGTCCTATACCCCTAACACCGCCGCACGCAGCCTCGTCACCGCGGCCGAATTGCGCGTGGGCGTGGTCTATTCCAATCCAAGCGCCGCGTTCATGAGCGAGTTCCTCACCGGCATCTTCGAGGAAGCCTCCACGCGCGGCGCCCGCCTGATCCTGCTGAAAGGCGAAGGTGGCGCACCGCCGCACCGGCCCGCGCTGGAGAAGCTCGCCGAGTCGGGGCTGTCGGGCATCATCCTCGCCCCGCCGCTCGGCGAGGCGCCGATCGTGTTGAACGTGCTGCGCGGCCTGGGGCGGCCGCTCGCCGCGGTGGGGGCGTATGATGTGCCCGACGCGACCTGCGTCCGCATCGACGACCGCCGTGCAGCATGCGAGATGACGCAATATCTGCTCGAACTGGGCCACCGGCGGCTCGGCTTCGTGCTTGGCAACCCCGATCAAGCCGCGAGTGCCGAGCGCATGGCCGGCTTCTACGATGCCGTGCGCGACGCGACCAACGTCGAGGTGAAAGTGGCACAGGGGGACTTCAGCTACGGTTCCGGCCTGATCGCGGGCGAACAATTACTCGACGGTCCCTCGCCCCCAACCGCGATCTTCGCGAGCAACGACGATATGGCGGCGGCGATCGTATCGGTCGCGCATCGGCGGCAACTTGACGTGCCGCGCGAACTCACGGTCGTCGGGTTCGACGACACCACCGCCGCGGTTACGCTGTGGCCTCCACTCACCACGATCCGCCAGCCACTCCGCCAGCTCGCCGCCGAGGCGCTGGCCGTGGTCGCGTCCGAAGCAACCGGCAGCAACCGGAAAGCGCGCCGACGCCGCGAACGCGTGCTCGACCATAGCATCGTCAAGCGCGCGTCCACCGCTCGGCCCGCTTAAGCGGAGGTCGAATCCTTTCCCGCATAGCGGAACCATTCGAAGTCGGCGGGCATCGCCGTGCCGGACAGATCCTGGCACGCCATGCCGACGAAGGTGCCGGTGAAGTTCGGCATGCCAGGCGCCGTCACCTCGTCGGAAAGGATGCTCGCGTCGAAGGCCGTCGGCACGACCTCCCACTCGGAGCCATCCACCCGCCAGGCGAAGTGCAGCACATCCAGGGCGACCGTCACGCGCAACTCTATCGCGCCTTCAGGTAAGGTCGGCACGACGACGCTAGTCTCGCATCCGATTTCAGGATGGGCCGACATCACCTGAAGCTGGCGCACACCAGCGTCCACCGTCACGTTCAGATAATGGAATTTGGTGGAGTTGTAATAGCAGATCAGGCCGGCCGCCTGCTGGAAGTGAGTCGGCGCGAACTCCATACGCGTCGTCGCCGTATAGTCGAAATGCTCCTGCCGACGCGCGACCAGCGCTTGCCGAAAGTGGCTCCCGACCGTCTCGCGCCCGAACAGGCGGAGGCGGCCGGGACGGGCCGTAAGGCTGAACAGGTCGTTTGGATCGGGCGTGCGCAGCCACTGAAACTCTTCAGGCAGATCGGGCTGATCGAAGCGACCGTCCCATACGCGCTGCGGCCAGGGCACAGGCGCCAGATCCGGCGCTTGTGGCGCCAACTCGGGCTCGGCATCGCCGTTGATCGTGCGCAGCCAGCCGTCTTCGCCCCAGCGCACAGGCTGGATCGCCGTTTCCCGACCGAACACACAGCGCTCGCGCCCCGGTAGCGGACGCCCGCAGAGATAGGTCAGCCAGGTCGTGCCGTCGGCAAGGTCGACGAGATCGCCGTGCCCGGCGCGCGCGATCGGCGCATCGCGTCGTCCGCGCGCCGTCAACACCGCGCCATCGGGATGCACTTCGTACGGCCCGAAGATCGAACGCGATCGCGCCATCACGACCGCATGGTCCCAGCCCGTGCCGCCTTCGGCCACCATCAGATGATACCAGCCATCGCGCTTGTAGAGATGCGGGCCTTCAGTGAAGCCGCGTTCGGTGCCGGTGAAGATCAGCTTCGCCTCGCCGATGAGCCGCAGCGCGGCGCGATCGAACTCCTGGATCACGATGCCGGCGAAGCGGCCCCGGTTTGGCCGGTGATCCCACAACATGTTGAGCAGCCAGCTCCGGCCGTCGTCATCGTGGAACAGCGCCGGATCGAAGCCGCTGCTGTTGAGGTAGATCGGATCGGACCAGTCGCCGTCGATCCGGTCGCACGTCACCGCATAATTGTGAAAGTCGCGCAGAGACGCGCCGGACGCGCCGTTCACCGTGGTCTGGCCATAGCGCTTTACATCGCTGTAAATGAGCCAGAATTTCCCGTCGACGTAGCTGAGATCGGGTGCCCAGACGCCGCAAGAATCGGGGTCGCCGCGCATATCGAGCTGGGCGGCGCGGCGCAGCGGGCGCGCGGCGAGGCGCCAGTGCACCAGATCGCGGCTGTGATGGATCTGCACGCCCGGATACCATTCGAACGTCGAGGTGGCGATGTAGATGTCGCCCCCCACGCGCACGATCGAAGGGTCGGGGTTGAAGCCGCGAAGGATGGGGTTCTGAAGGCGGGTCATGCGGGCTTACGCACCAAGGTCCACAACAATATCGCTCCTATAAGATCCATAAGGCCGAGCAGGATGAAGAACGGCTCGTAACCGACCAGATCGACCATCCCGCCGAGCACCAGCGAGAAGACCAGCACGCCGAGGTTGCCGGCCAGCCCGGCCAGCCCCGCGGCGGTCGCCACTTCGTTGCGGCGGAACAGATCGGAGGCCATCGTGATAACGGTAACAGAGAGGGTCTGGTGCGCGAAGCCGCCCAGACACAGCAAGGCGATCGCCGCGTAGGGGCTGACGACGGTGCCGACCAGCGCCATTCCGGTCATCATCACCGCGCCGAGCGTGAATGCGCCGCGCCGCGCGTTGATCAGGGACACGCCGCGCCGCTGAAGGAAAGCCGCGACCGCCGGGCCGAAGAGGCAGCCGAGATCGGCCGCGAGAAACGGCAGCCACGCGAAGAGCGCAATCTGGGTGAGATCGAACCCACGCACCCGCACCAGATACAAGGGCATCCAGAACGACAGCATGCCCCAGACCGGATCGGCCAGCAGCCGCGGCAGCGCGATACCCCACAGATCGCGGCGACGCAGCAGCGACAGAATGGAAGGACGCGCCGAGTCGGCCGCGAGGCGCGTCTCCTGGCCGGCGGCGATATGCTCCCGCTCCGCCTCGCTCAAGTGGCGATGCCGCTGCGGCGTGTTGTACCAGGCGAGCCACGCCAGACACCAGACGACGCCGAGCCCGCCCGCGACGACGAAGGCGAGCCGCCAACTCTGCATCATCACCGCCCAGGCGACCAGCGGCGGCGCCAATACCGCGCCGAACGACGCGCCGATATTGTAGATGCCGCCGGCTGCACCGCGCTCGCGCGCCGGGAACCATTCCGCCACCAGCTTCTGCCCCGCCGGTTGCGCCGAGCCCTCGGCGAGGCCGAGCAACCCGCGCAGGCCGGCGAAACTCAGCCAGCCGGCCGCGAAGACATGCGCCATCGTGACCAGCGACCAAACCATCGCGCACAGGAAGAAGCCGATTCGCAGCCCGGCGCCATCGAGCAAATATCCCGCCAGCGGCTGAAGCATGACCCCGACCTGAAACGCGCCGGTGATCCAGCTATATTGCTGGGTGCTGATGTGCTGTTCCGCGAGGATCACCGGCGCGGCGACGCCGAGCACGGAGCGCGCGAGGTAATTGAGGATCATCGCGCCGACGAACAACGCGATGATCGTCCAGCGCAGCTTTGGAATGCGGGCGGAACGCAAAGGGGCAACTCCGTTAACGTAAACATCGCCGCGCCCTGATGGACATGCGGCACAAGGCGGCGGCGGCTCCGAAAACGATCCTGACGACCGTTTCTGGCGTAACGCCCTCCTGACGCTTGCACTAGCCGAGGTCACATCGCCTTGACAAGCATCGCTAGTAGGACTAATTCGAAGATGTTAACGTAAACATTGTGCGGCGCACAAAAGCAAAGCCGCCGTTGACGCCATGATGCTCGGTCCAACGGCACATGGGACTAGTAATGGCTACGAAAAGGGGAGAAAATACCTGAAACACATTCCTTCAGCATTGCAGCATCACGCTACGCTGTCACGCCCGATCAAGTGACCGCGATCGCCTCACGGCGAATCGGCGAAGATGCAAGCGCAGGCGCGCGGCTGACGTCCGCGCGGTGCAGAATCACCAACCGCTCCGGTCCTCGGTTTCGCGTCCGGAAGAAGCAAGAAACACGCCTTACAGGCCAGGGGAGATATACATGTCGTTGAAAGCTTTGGATTGCCGCTCATCCCTATTGCGTGGCGCATCGTTGGCGGCGGTCATCGCCTGTCTGCCCTTGCCGGCGTTCGCGCAAGCACCGGCGCAATCGGCCCCGGAACCCGCTGCGGAAGCGCCCGCGACGCTCGACGCGCAGACGCCCGCCCAGTCCGACTCCGCCGCACGCGACATCGTCGTAACCGGCTCGCGCATCGCGACGCGCGGCTTCACCGCGCCCACACCGACGACGGTGATCAGCGCGCAGGACATCGCGCAGAACGCGCAGCCGAACATCTTCAACACGATCGCGCAGTTGCCGTCGCTGCAAGGCTCGACCGGCACGCAGGTCAACACGTTCAGCACGTCGAGCGGCCAGCAGGGCCTCAGCTCGTTCTCGCTGCGCGGTGTGGGCGCGATCCGCACGCTGACGCTGCTTGACGGCCAGCGCGTCGTCGGCGCGAACGTGACCGGCGTGCCCGACGTCAGCCTGTTCCCGCAATTGCTGGTCCAGCGCGTCGATGTCGTCAACGGCGGCGCCTCGGCCTCCTACGGCTCGGACGCGGTCGGCGGCGTGGTCAACTTCATCACCGACACGCGCTTCACCGGCATCAAGGGCAATCTCCAGGGCGGTATCACCACCTATGGCGACAACAAGCAGATCCTGGCGCAGTTGGCGGTCGGCCACAGCTTCCTCGATGGCCGTCTGCATGTCGTCGCCAGCGGCGAATATGCCCATGACCAAGGCGTCGATGGCGGCGACTTCGGCCTGAAAATGGCGGGCGGTCGCAAGTGGTTCGACCAGACCTCGATGATCGATCGCGGCGTGCTCAACGACGGATCGCCGCAGTTCATCATCCGCAACAACGTTCAGTCGAACAGCTTCGCCAAATACGGCCTCATCACCGGCGGCCCGCTCCAGGGCATCGCGTTCGACCAGTCGGGCCGACCGTTCCAGTTCCAGTATGGCTCGAACGGCGTGCCGACGCGCTTGCCGGCGGGCGGCGTGAACGGTTGCTATGGCGGCTTCTGCCTCGGCGGCGATCTGTCGGGCAACGTCGATGTGGGCCGTTCGCTTCAGTCGGCGCTCCAGCGCGTAGGCGGCTACACCCGCGTCGGGTTCGATATCGCGCCTGACAACGAACTGTACGCGACCGTCAACGTCGGCCAGGTCAAGACCAACAACCAGCCTGTCAACGGCATGAATAGGCCGGGTCTCACCATTCAGTGCGACAATGCGTTCCTGCCCACCGCGATTTCGGATGCGTGCCGGACCGCGAACATCACCAACTTCCAGTTCGGCACCAGCAATGCCGCCCTTGGTAACACGCGCGTCTATACCAATCGCCGTCAGTATCGCTTCGTCGGCGGCGCGAAAGGCCGCGTGGCGGTCGCGGGCAGCGAATGGTCGTACGACATCTACGGCGAGCACGGCACGAACTATACCAACGTTGACGTCAACAACATCCTGCTCACCCCGCGCTTCAACAAGGCGATCGATGCGATCTCGCTGGGCGGTGCGATCGTGTGCCGCGACCCCGTCGCGCGCGCGAACGGCTGCCAGCCGCTCAACGTCTTCGGCGGCAACCCGTCCGCCCAGTCTCTGAAGTACATCATGCCGGATAACGGCCCGTACCAGCGCACCCGCCAGACGCAGGACGTGCTGAGCCTCAACTTCTCGGGCTCGCCGTTCAGCACCTGGGCAGGACCGCTCTCGATCGCGTTCGGCGGCGAGTTCCGTCATGAATTCTACAAGGTCACCGCCGATCCGTACGGCGCGGGCTTCGCCAACACGCCGGCCAACAGCGACTATCCGGCCGATCCGATCCTGAACGCCAGCGGCAATGGCAACTGGTATGCCGGCACGTACAAGAACGGTCACGGCGCTTACAGCGTCAAGGAAGGCTTCATCGAGACGAACGTGCCGCTCGCCGACTCGGAAGCGCTCGGCAAGGCGAACCTGAACGGTGCGGTGCGCATCACCGATTACAGCACCTCGGGTACGGTGTGGGCGTGGAAGATCGGCGGCACCTGGGCGCTGCCGATCGACGGATTGCGTATCCGCGCCGTCACCTCGCGTGACGTGCGTGCGCCCAACCTGTCCGAACTGTTCGCGGCACCCGTCACGCAGACGCTGCCGAACTTCTTCGATCCGTACACGAAGACCAACGTGCTGGTCGTTCAGAACCAGATCGGCAACACCGCGCTGAAGCCGGAAATCGCCCGCAACACGACCGCTGGCATCACCCTGGCCAATCCGAAATGGCTGCCGGGCCTGAACCTGTCGTTCGACTGGTACAAGATCAAGATCGATGGTGTCATCTCGGGCCTGAGCGCGAACGATATCGTCAATTTCTGCTTCCAGAACATCCTCACCTCGACCTGCAGCGCGTTCAACCTGAACCCCGCCAACGGCCAGACCTTCATCAATGTGCAGTCGTTCAACCTCGCTTCGATCGACACCGAGGGCTTCGACATCGAAGCCAGCTATCGCTGGCAGCGTCCGCTCGGTCTGCCGGGCAATTTCACGGTGCGCGCGCTCGCCACGCACGTGATGAAGTTCGTCACCGACACCGGCTTGCCCGGCACCATTCCGATCGACTCGGCCGGCGACAACACCGGCAACACGCCGAACTGGAAGTGGTTGGCGGTCCAGAGCTACGACACCGACTCGTTCTCGTTCCTGCTTCAGGAGCGCTGGTTCAGCAACGGCACCTACGGCAACAAGTACATCGTCTGCCAAGCCGGTTCCTGCCCGGTTTCAAACAACAACCACCCGACGATCGACAACAACTTCTATCCGGGCCGCTTCTACATGGACGTGGGCGGCAGCTACAATATCACCAAGGACTTCACCGCCTACTTCAAGATCGACAATATGTTCGATGTCGATCCGGCACCGTCGACGATCTTCAACAACCCGTCGCTGTACGATCAGCTCGGCCGCACCTTCCGTCTGGGCGTCCGCTTCAAGATGTAACCTCCCCCCTCTGATGGGGCGCGGCTTTCCGCCGCGCCCCTTTTTTTGTCTTGATGGGATGACGACCATGAAAGCAATGCTTGCGACCGCCTCGATCGCCGCTCTGATGACGGGCGCCCCCGTCGCCGCAGCGCCGGCGGCACCAAAGCCGGTGGTGGTTCGGATCGACACGGCGCGGCGCGCGACGCCGGTCAGCCCGCACGAATATGGCATGTTCATCGAGCCGATCGGCGGGCTGGTCAATCGCACGCTGTGGGCCGAACTGCTCGACGACCGCAAATTCTATTATCCCGTCGTTCCCGCCTCGCGCGACACGCCACCGCCGCTCAACGCCGAGGGCCGCCCCGGCGTGACCTATCGCAAATGGCGGCCGATCGGCGGCGATGATGCGGTGACGATGGACACGACCGCACCCTATGTCGGCACCCAGAGCGCGAGCGTGGCCGTCGGAGGCGCAACCCCGCGCGGGCTGAGCCAGGACGGCATCGGCGTGGCTCGGGGCAAGCGCTATACCGGGCACCTGTGGATCAGCGGCGATGCCGGCGCGGCGGTGACGGTGGCGCTGGTCTGGGGTTCGCGACCGGAGGACCGGCAAAGCATCGCCCTGCCCTCCGCCGCTGGCGACTGGCATCAGGCCGATTTCGCGTTCACTCCCACCGCCGACACCAAGGATGCGCGGCTGGAGATCACGGGCACTGGCACCGGGCGTTTCCGGATTGGCGCGGTCTCGCTGATGCCGGCGGACAATATCAACGGCTGGCGCGCCGACACCACGGCGATCGCCAAGTCGCTCAACTCTGGCTTCTGGCGGCTGCCGGGCGGCAACTTCCTGTCCGACTGGGACTGGCACGAGGCGCTCGGCCCGCGTGACAAACGTCCGCCGATGTTCGACCATGCGTGGAGCGCGATGCAGACCAACGATCTCGGCATGGACGAGTGGATGGACCTGTGCCGGATCATCGGCGTCGAACCCTATGTCACCGTCAACGCCGGGCTGGGCGACGCCAATTCCGCCGCCGAGGAGGTCGAGTATCTCAACGGTGCGGCGACCACCGACTGGGGCGCCAAGCGCGCCGCCAACGGCCATGCCGAGCCATATGGCGTGAAATGGTGGAACATCGGCAACGAGCCGTTTGGCTGGTGGCAGATCGGCAAGACTTCGCTGGATTACTACACGATCAAGCACAACGATTTCGCCGCCAAGATGCGCGCGCGCGATCCGTCGATCGTGCTGATCGCCTCGGGCGCGATGCCCGACCAGCTTCACCCCAAGGGCGTGAAGCAGAATTCCTCGCTGGAGAGCATCCAGCCCAAGTTCGGTACAGAGGAAGACTGGACGGGCGGCTTGTTCGCCAAATCCTGGGGCACCTTCCAGGGCATCACCGAACATTGGTACGATCGCGCCGAGGAGCGCCCCAACGCGCCGCGCGAGGACGAACTGATGGAGTTCGTGCGCTCGCCGTCGAACCATGTCCGCATGGAGGCGCTCGAATGGGGCATCTACCAGCAACGCTTCCCCAAGCTGCGCGATTCGGGCGTGTTCCTGTCGATCGACGAATATGCCTATATGGCTGGGCCGCCGACGCTGAAGTCATCGCTCGCCTATGCGACGGTGTTGCAGGAGATGCTGCGCCACACCGACTTCCTCAAGATGGCGGCGTTCACCACCGGCGTCTCGACGATGGACATCACCCCGACTGATGCGACGCTCAACGCGACCGGCATGGTGTTCAAGCTGTTCGGCGAGCATTTCGGCGCGGGCACGATTCCGGTCGCGGTTGACGGATCATCACCGCAGCCCGAGCCGAAATACCCGGTCGGCTATGCCCATCCCAAGGTGGTGGCGGGCAGCCCGACCTACCCGCTCGACGTGATCGCGGGGCTCTCCCCCGACGGCAAGACGCTGCGTGTCGGCGTGGTCAACGCGACCTATCAGCCGCAGCGGCTGACTCTTTCGCTCGCTGGCGCGACGCTGCGCGGCGGCGGGACGCGTTGGCTGCTGGGTGGCAAGGCGCTCACCGCCGAGAACAAGGTGGGCGCGCCTGCGGGCGTGACGATCCGCGAAGCCAAGGTCAGCGGCGCGGCGCGCGGGCTGGTCGTGCCGGCCACCTCTGCGGCGATTTACGAACTGCCGCTGCGGTGAGCGCGGGCGGCGGCGCTCCATCGCCGCCCGCTTCCCCTTCACACCTCGGTCGCGAACAGCGCGTGGTGGGTTAGGATGAACAGCGTGCGGCCGTCGCGGCCGCCGAGCACCAGTTGCAGCGGGCGCTCGGGCACGTCGATACGGCGGAGCAGCGCGCCGCTGGGCGCATAGACGAACACCTGCCCGTTCGCGACGTACAGCGTCCCATCCGCGCCCCGTGCGACACTCTCGCCGCCACGATCCGCGACGATCTTGAGGTCGGTGACGCTCCCGCCCGCCCCGACCAGACCGCTGTAGGTGCGGTTCTCCGAGGCGTTGGTCAGCGTGACGCGCGCACCCGGCGCTGCGCCGACGAGGCCGTAGGCATCGAGCGGATCGGACCAGCGCCAGCCTTGCTGGTCGTCCGGCCCCTGGTTCCACACGCGAAACGCCGGCAGCACCAGTGAGCCGTCGGGCGAGACATATTCCTGCGGCTTGGCCTCGCCCATCTTCGTGGTGAAGAAATCGGCGAGCGTCGGATAGGTGTAGGTTTTCGGATCGATGCGATCGTCGAACTCACCGTTCGCCCAGACGTTGCCCGGCAGCAGCGTGGTGGCCGACGGATGCGGCCGGGCCGGCGTCGGCGCGATCACCCGCACGGCCGCCGGCTTGGCGGGATCGATGCTGTACACCGTCCCATCGCGACCGGCCGAGGACAGCACCATCAGGTCGCCCGAGCGATCGACCGCGAGGCTGACCGGATCGAGCGGCAGATCGGCGATCGTCTCCAGCCCGCCCGCCCGCGACCAGCCGTGGATGCGGTTGAAGAAGCGGTCGATGAAGTACAGCTTGCCCTTCGCATCCGTCGCTGCGCCGGCGATCGAGTAGAAGCCGTCAGCGAGCTTCTCGACGCCCTGGGTGACCGGCACGGCGCTTGCCGTCGCGGCGGCACCGGGCGCGGCCGGCACGTCGAGCTTGGCGAAATCGCGTTCACGCACCTGCTGCTGGCGAGTCATGTCGGTAATCGCACTGTCGAACGGATATTTGCTCGCCCGCGCGAACGTGCCGCAGCCCTTGGTGTCACAGCTCGCGAAACCGCTTTCGGCGTTCACCTGCACGTTGCGGAAGCGGATGTCCCCTGAGTTGAACAGCCGGATCGCCGTGTCCATCGGCTTGGCGGTGCGCGTCACGCGGTACGAGTGGAAGTTCGCGAACAGGATGTTGCGCGTGTCGTGAAACTCGGTCGAGACTGCGTTGACGCCGTCGCGAACCTCCTGCTCGGTCTGCGGGCCGAGGAACTCCCAGTTCGCGACATTCTCGAGCACGATTTCATGCCGATAGTGGTGCTCGGCGGAGAGTTCGTAGACATGGCCCGGGGTGGTGGTGTCCGAGACGCGAAAACCCGCCGACGCGAGCGTGTTGGGCGACCAGATCGCCGCGAACGTGCCACCACCGCCGTCGGTCACCCAGATGCTCGCCGGTTGCCCGTCCTGGCGCACGCGCGGATCGCCGGGGCGCGCCTGCATCGTGCCGTCGCGAAGCACGGGGCCTTCGATCCGCACGTCGTTGACCATCGAGGCGGCACCCGCCTTCCACACCAATGCAGATGCGCGGGGATTGATGCTACCGGCCCACAACCCCAGCCCGGAGACGATCGCATCGCCGCCCTTCGCGCTTTCCAGCAGCGCTTTGGGACTGCCGACACCGGCGAAGGCGGGGGTATCGTCGCGCAGGAACAGCCGCGTGCGTGCCGGGTGGAGCGCGATCAGCACGCTATCCGGCCGCAGCTTGAGCGTGTCGGTGAGGCGGTAGCGCCCGGCCGGCAAATAGAGCACGCGGTGCGTGTCGATCGCGCGCTGGAGCGCTGCGGTATCGTCGGCCTCACCATCGCCCTTCGCGCCGAGATCATGTGCGTTCGCCCAAGCGGAAACCGGCGGCATCGCCCGGATCGCCGGCGCGGGCGCGGTGGGCATGCGCGTGAGCGGGACGATATCGGCGTCGGTGGCATATTCCCCCATCTGCCCGAGGCCGGCGAGCTTCAGCCCGTAGGAGAAATCGCGCACGCGGTAGCGAGCACCCGCCCCCGCCACCACAGTACCGCTCTCCCGCATCCGCGCGAACACCGGCACGTTCTGCGCGACGGCGTTGTCGAAGCCGATCTTGGTGTGGACGTCCTTCTCGTTCGAGATCAGCACGCCCGCCTTGGCGATATTCTCGAAGCGGACGTCCTTGCCCCACAGGAAGTCCGAATAGCCCCGGTCGATCTCGATCCCGACCGGCGTGTCGCGGATCGCGACGTTGACCAAGGTCAGCCCGACCTCATGCTCACGGATCGCCGCGTCGCGCTGCCCTTCGAACGTCGAATCGAGCAGCGTGAACGGCCACATCGGCGCGGTCTTCTCGGTGACGATGCCGTAGCGCCCGCCGTAGAAATGCAGATCCTCGCAGGCGTTGCCGACCTGATAGACGCCCGCGAACCCCGACCCGAGGTGAAAGTCGATGTGGCGCAGATAGGCGTGCTGCGCGACACGGAAGCGAACCGCGACCGCGCCGGCATTGCCCTCGCCGATCTCGAAATCGACGTTCGAGAGCGCGGAATAGAAGGTCGTCTGCGTTGCATCGAAGATCGTCGGATCGAACGGAACGGTCGTCCGCGGCGGCACCGCCGGCTTGCCCGAACGGAACTGGTCTTCACCCGTGAACGCGACCATCGCACCGATGCCGCTGGCGAAACCGGGCGTGTTGTCCCCGAGCACGATGACGGGCCGCGTCTTGCCCACACCGAACACGCGCACGCCCGAGCGCAGCAGAATGCTGCGGCTGATCCGGTAGCGTCCGGACGGGACGAAGACCAGGCCGCCGGCGTTCGGCGCGGCGGCGGCGTCGATCGCCTGTTGCAGCGCGGCGGTATCGTCCACGCGCCCGTCGCCGACGCCCTTGACGATCACCGCGCGCGGATCGGCGGGAAGCGACTGGTACACCGAGGTGGAACGCGCCGCCGCAACAGTCGGCGCCATTGCGGCCAGCATCGTGCCGACCAGAAACGCTGCCTTCATCGTCATCCTCCCAAATCGCCGCGCCACGCGGATGCGCGGGCCGAACGGCACCAGCGATGCGCTGCGGATTTCACAGTCGATCGAACCACTTCCCCGTAGCAGCGAGGGATGTTAACGTAAACATGACATATGGTCGTAAATGCGCAATCATAGCGCGAAACATGGGCTGGCCGGCGATATAGCTCGCGCGACGGATGGAGGGGATGGATGGCGATTCGATGTGCCCGGCGGCGTAGCTTCGTATGAGCGGTGAAGACTGGCGGCTGGTGATCGCGGCGGTCGCGGGCATCGTTCTGTCCGTGATGTTGATCGTGCGGGTGCGGCTGCACCCTTTCATCGGCCTGTTGTGCGGCGCGTTCGCGGTGGGGCTGTTCGCGGGGCTGCCGCTCGCCGATACCGGCAAGGCCGTGCAGAAAGGCGTCGGCGATATCATCGGCGGCACCGGTCTGGTGGTCGCGCTCGGGCTGTCGCTGGGTGCGATGCTCCATCTGTCGGGCGCAGCGGCGTCGTTGGCGGCCAGTGCCCTCCGCATGACCGGCGTTCGCGCAGCGCCGTGGGCGACGCTCGGGGTCGCCATCATCATCGGCTTGCCCTTGTTCTTCGAAACCGGGCTGGTGCTGCTGCTGCCGATCGTGGTCGCCGCCGCCGAGGCGATGCCGCACGAAAAGGACAATGACGCCGCCAAGCTGCGGCTCATCATGCCGGCACTGGCCGGGCTCGGCGTGGTTCACGCGCTCGTGCCGCCGCATCCGGGGCCGCTGCTGGCGGTCGAGGCGCTGCATGCGAGCCTAGGCCTGACGATGGTGTACGGCATCCTCCTCGCCGTTCCCGTGGCGGTGCTGGCCGGCCCGTTGCTGGCGCGGATCGTCGCGCCCGGCGTCCGGCTCACGCCGAGCGTGTTGAGCGACCACACGCTGGATCTGACACCGCCGCCACGCGCGGTCTCGCTGCTGATCGTGGTGTTGCCGGTGCTGCTGATCGGGATCGGCGAGCTGGGGCAGCTCGTGCCCGCCGTCGCAGGCTCGGCCCTGCTGGGGGCGGCGCGCAATCCTGTGCTGGTACTGCTGGTCACCAACCTGCTCGCCTTGCCACTGCTATTTGGGCGGCGGCTGGCCGAGGCGGTCGTGCAGGACGCGGTGTGGCACGAGACGATGGGCGGCGCGGGTGCGATTCTGCTCGCGATCGGCGCGGGCGGTGCGCTCAAGCAGGTGTTGGTCTCGGCGGGGCTGTCCGATCTGCTCGCGCGTCTGGTGCTCGCCTATCCGGTGTCGCCGCTGCTGCTCGGCTGGCTGGTGGCGGTCGCGATACGGCTTGCGGCCGGATCGGCGACGGTCGCGACGATCACCGCCGTGGGCATCATGCCGGGCGTCGTCGCCGCTTCGGGCGTATCGCCTGAGCTGACGGTGCTGGCGATCGGCGCCGGATCGGTGTTCTTCAGCCATGTCAACGATCCGGGCTTCTGGCTGGTGAAGAGCTATGTCGGCACGTCGACCCCCGACACGTTTCGGACCTGGTCGATGGTCGAGACGGTCATATCGGTGGCGGGTCTCGCTGGTGTGTTCGCGCTGAGTTACGTGGTCTGACGCGTCGCTAGGCCTTTGACGAGACCGCTATCATAGTGCCGAGTTGCCTCGCCCGGCCCATTAAAAGATCATGTTGAGAAAGCGCTTGCGGACAAAATTTGATAGCGATACCATCATCATCAACAGGGCGACGCAAGTCCTGTGTCACGCGCGTAACGAAGCCAGAACAGGTGCCGCGTTCGGGGAGGAGTATGAACACATTGCTTCGCCGTACCGACATCCGAACCTTGCATCCTCGCGCCCGCGTCGCCTCGATCCGTTTTGCCGTTTCTGTTCTTCCCCCACCTAAGGGGTGCCACGTTGGCACCCCAACCTTTTGGGGCGGATGAGCGGCCACCAGTTCCAAACGACAACGACAAGCCGCCATCCACCGAGCGGCCGACATGGGGAGAGGGATGCATGATCCGGACAGACATGCTGTTGGGCCGCCGCGAGGCGCTGTTGGGCTCGGCGCTAGCGGGCGCCGGACTGGCAGCAGCGCCGATCGCGGTATCGGCGGGGCGCGCCGCGCCACCGGCGGCGGGAAGCTGTTCCACGCCGCACAGTGCGATCGCCAAGACGCAATATGGCCCGGTGCGCGGCTATGTCTCGGGGGGCGTCTTCACCTTCAAGGGCATACCGTACGGCGATGACACCTCGGGCGAGAACCGCTGGCTGCCGGCCAAACCACCCAAGCGCTGGACCGAGGACTATCCCGCGCTCGCGTATGGCGCGAACTGCCCGCAGACGCTGCACAGCTTCCGCGCGGTCGAGCACACGTTCCTGCAACAATGGGACGACGGCTTCCTCGGCGAGGACATGCTCAAGCTCAACATCTGGACGCCGTCGCTGAGCGGAAACCGCCCGGTAATGGTGTATTTCCACGGCGGCGGATACAGTTTCGGCTCGTCCTACGAACTCGCCTCGCACGACGGCGCGCAGATGGCGCGGCACCATGATGTGGTGCAGGTGTCGATCAACCATCGGCTCAACGTGCTTGGTTTCCTCGATCTCACCGACGTCGGCGGCAGCGCCTATGAGAAGTCGGTCAACGTCAGCATGACCGACTGCGTCGCCGCTTTGCGTTGGGTTCAGGAGAATATCGCCGCGTTCGGCGGCGATCCCGATAAGGTGATGATCTACGGCCAATCGGGCGGCGGGTCCAAGGTCACCACGTTGCTCGGCATGCGCAGCGGCAAGGGCCTGATCCACCGGGCGGCGGTCCAGTCGGGGGGCGGCGGCGCGATCCCCGCGGCGGAGCAATCGCGCGAATTCTCACGGCGGCTGATCCGCGAACTGGGCGCTAGGGATATGGGCGCGTTGCAGAAGGCGGACTGGAAGACGCTCTACGATACGGGCAACAAGGTCGCCACCGACATCAACGGCCCGATGCGCGGCCCACCCGGTCCCTCGGCGACGCCTAGGGTCGGTTGGGGGCCTACGCTCGACGGCAAGGTCATCGACGTGCGCTCCTTCTCCGAGGTCGCGCCGGAGGTTTCGCGCGACATCCCGGTCATCATCGGCAACGTCAGCGAGGAAGGGATGCGCTTCGGGTCGAACCCGAGCGAAGCCGAGTGGCGCGCTGACCTGACCAAGCAGATGGGCGCGGCCAAAGCCGATGCGCTGATCGCGGCTATGAAACAGGCGCATCCCGAAAAGGCCATTCGCACCTTGTCCTACGGCGTGCAGGGGCTGTCGGCCCGCAACCGGGTGCAGAGCATGGTCGCGCTCAAATATGCGCAGCGCGCCGCGCCGGTGTATCAATATCTGTTCCAGTGGCAGTCGCCGCAGCTCGATGGGGTTGCAGGCGCGTGGCACACCGCCGAGCTCGCGTTCTGCTTCGACAATACGGCGCGCTGCGATCAGGGCACCGGCAACACGCCCGACGCGCAGCGGCTGGCGCGGACGATGGCGACCGCCTGGGCGAACTTCGCGCGGACCGGCAACCCCAGCCAGCCCGGCCTCCCCTGGACGCCAACGGACCCGACGCGCTGCCAGACGATGGTGTTCGATAGCCAGTGCCGGATGGTCGATGACCCCGAAGGCACGCCGCGCCGTGTCCTGCTGGACTGAGACAGAAGAAGGGGACGAAGGATGAGAGCATTTCGCAGTGGCGTGCTGGCGGCCGGGCTGTTTGCCGTTACGGTGCCGGCGGTCGCGCAAGACGCGCGGATGACGCCGATGGCCGCGCCCGCCGAGCCGGGCGCGATCGTGCTTAACACCGGCGGCGTCACCGGTTCGACCGCGCCGGAGGCATGGTTCAGCCAATATGGCGTGGCGATGACGCGCAACGTCAGCACCGCCACCCTCACTCCGTTCCTGCCAGATCCGGCCAAGGCGACGGGCGCGGCGGTGATCGTCGCGCCGGGCGGCGGTTTCCTGATGCTGTCGATGGAGAACGAAGGCTGGCGCGTCGCCAAGGCGTTCGCCGCGCGCGGCATCGCCGCGTTCGTGCTCAAATACCGGCTCAAGCCGACCCCGGCGGGGATGCCGCAGTTCGAACAGGCGGTGGGGGCGATGTTCGCGAGCGCGGGCCGGTCGGACTCGCGGCTCAAGCCCGAGGATGCCATCGCCGGTCTCACTGACCAGATCGCCGATGCGCGCGCTGCCTTCGCGCTGGTGCGGAGCCGCGCCGCCGCGTGGCGAGTCGATCCGACCCGGATAGGCATGATCGGTTTTTCGGCGGGCGCGATGACGACGATGGCGGTGGCACTTGCCGCGCCCGACACCAAGCCGGCTTTTATCGCGCCAATCTATGGGTCGATGGAAGCCGTGCCGGTGCCCGCCGATGCGCCGCCGATGTTCGCCGCGCTGGCCAGCGACGATCCGCTGTTCGCGCACAAGGGCTTCGGCTTGATCGACGCATGGCAGAAGGCCAACCGCCCGGTCGAGTTCCATCTCTACGAACATGGCGGCCACGGCTTCGGGCTCGGCAAGAGCGGCACCACCAGCACCGGATGGTTCGAAGCGATGATGCAGTGGCTCGACAGCAACGGACTGCTCGCGCGGCGGTGAACACCGGAAGGATGCGGAAGATGACCAAAGCAGTGCCGATCGTGGTGGCGTTGGCGTGGCTGGGTTTGGCGAGTGCGGCCGACGCCGACTCCCCCACCCCGCCCAGCCTCGCACCGTATTTCCAACCGGCGGCCGGCGCAGCGAAGGCGCCCGACGCGGACGGATTCCTCCAGCGCTGGTTGCTGCTGGAACCGATCGTCAAGCCCCACCGCAGCAATTCGGGCTTCACCAACAGCTACGTCCGCACCGCGCTGACCACACAATATTTCCCCGGCCAGTTCACCGCGCTGCCGAAAGACGGCGAAACGGTGACGGCGGGGGCGCCGCTCCGCTGGCATGCGTTCGATGCGGTGCCGTTCGACGTGAAGCTGTTCACCTTCGCCGCCGCGCTCGGCAAGCCGACCTATGGCGTGATCTTCCAGGCGGTGACGGTGGTACACAGCCCGCGTGAGATCAAGAACGTGCGGCTCGCGGTCGGGTCGAACGCGGCCTCGATGTGGTGGCTCAACGGCAAGGAAGCGGTGACGCTGTACGGCGACCGCCGGATGGTGATGGACGACATGCTCTCGCCGCGGCTGACGCTGACCAAGGGGCGGAACGTGCTGCGCGGCGCGGTCATCAACGGGCCCGGACTCAGCGACTTCTGCGTGCGCTTCGTCGATGAAGCGGGCAAGCCGATCCGCGACATCAGCGTGGACGTGAAATGATGGGAGAAGCGACCATGCGGCATTTCGCCACCGCCGCGGCCGGCCTCGTCGCCGCGCTGACGCTGCCCGCCACCGCAAGCGCGCAACTCGCGGGCGAGCCGTTCATCCACGATCCCTCGACCATCACCGAATCCGACGGCAAATATTACACGTTCGGCACGCGCGGCGGCGGGCTCGTCTCCGAGGATGGCTGGATCTGGCACAGCGGCGGCGAGCGCCCCGGCGGCGGGCTCGCCCCCGATGTCATCAAGATCGGCGACCGCTTTTATGTCGCCTATGCGGTCGGTGGCGGCGGGATGAACGGCGGCCACGCCAGCAATATCAAGATGATGTGGACCAAGTCGCTCGATCCGAAATCGCCCGATTTCGGCTTTCACGACGTCGGCGTCGTTGCCTCCACCGACGGCGTGGAAAACGCCGACGCGATCGACCCCGCGTTTCTTTACGTCGATGGTCGGCTCTGGTTGAGCTATGGCACCTATTACGGTTTCATCCGCCTCGTCGAACTCGACCCCAAAACCGGCGCGCGGCTGGCCGGCAACCAGCCCGTCGATATCGCGATCGACATGGAAGCGACCGCGCTGATGTACCGCGACGGCTGGTATTACCTGCTCGGCACGCACGGCACCTGCTGCGACGGGCCGAATTCCTCGTACAATATCCGCGTCGGCCGCGCGAAGAGCGTGACGGGGCCGTATCTCGACAATATGGGCGTGCCGCTGCTCAAGGGCGGCGGCAAGCTGGTGGTGGACGGACGCGGCCGGACCTTCGGGCCGGGCCATTTCGGGCTGATCGACCTCGGCGGCGGCGTGCAGAAATTCTCGATGCACTATGAGGCGGATATGGACCGCAGCGGGCGCAGCGTGCTGGCGATCCAGCCGCTGCTCTGGCGTGACGGCTGGCCGGTCGCGGGCGAAAACCTCAAGCCGGGCACGTACGAGATCGCATCCGAGCGCAGCGGCAACGCGCTGCAAGTGAACGTGGACTTCGTGCGCATCGCGTTCGATCCGCGCAAATCATTCTTCGCGAAGCCCGACACGCCGATCGTCTCGCTGCCCGACCAAACGCTCGCCGAGGATCAGGCGACATGGCCCAAGGACAAGATCGCGGTCGATCTCGGCGAATATATGATCCGCCCGCATCAGCAGTGGACGATCACCCCGGCCCCGAATGCGGGCGGCTATTTCGGATCGCCCTATTACAAGATCGTCATCGCCGGCACCGAACGCGCGCTCGCGGCAACGCCCAACGACGAGGTGGTGACCACCCCGACCTTCACCGGCGCAGCCGAACAATTGTGGCGGATCGACCAACTCACCGACGGATCGTACCGGATCACCCCGAAGATCAAATCCGCGAGCCGTCCGGATGTCGCGCTGGTCGCGATCGGGGCAAGCACGCCGACGCTCACGACCTTCGACCCGGCGAGCGACAAAGGCCGCTGGACCTTCAAGGCGCCATGATCCCCACCCTGCCCTTCCATCGCCGTTAGGAACCAATCCGATGCACACGTCGACCCGTTTCCGGCCCAAAGCCTGGCATTTCGCACTGGCGCTCGCCACCTGTGCGCCTTCGATCGCTTCCGCGCAGGTCACGACCAATCCGCCCCCTGCCGTGCCGAACGCACCCCCGGTCACGATCGAACACATCAAAGTTCATGCCCCGACGATCGAAGGCAATCTGGAGGGGGAATCGGCGGATCGCGACGTGCTCGTGGTGCTGCCGCCAAGCTATGCCAAGGCGCCCAAGCGCCGCTATCCGGTGGTCTACGCGCTGCACGGCTATTCGATCGGCGCCGAGCAGTGGAGCAAGGAAATCCACCTCGTCGATGCGAGCGCCGGCGCGTTCGCCAAGGGTGCCAAGGAGATGATCCTCGTCCTGCCCGATTCGAAGACCGTGCATAACGGCTCGATGTATTCGCGGTCGGTCACCACCGGCGACTTCGAGACGTTCATATCGCGCGACCTGATCACCTATATCGACGGGCATTACCGGACGATCGCCGACCGGCAGAGCCGTGGTCTCGCCGGGCATTCGATGGGCGGCTATGGCACCGCGCGGATCGGCATGAAGCATCCCGATATGTTCGGCGCGATCTACATGATGAGCCCATGCTGCCTCTCGGCCCGCGCCGCCGGGCCGGCCGACCCGCAGGCGGCCGCCACGCTCGAAGCGCTCAAGTCGCCAGCGGAATCGGCCAACCTGCCGTTCATGCTGCGCGCCCAGCTTGCCGCCGCCGCGGCATGGTCGCCCAACCCCAAAGCGCCACCGCTCTATCTCGATCTGCCCACCAAGAACGGCGTCGCGCAGCCTGACGTACTGGCGAAATGGGCCGCGAACGCGCCGCTTGCGTTCGTCGATCAATATATCGGCAATTTGAAGCGGTACAGCGCGATCGCGATCGATGTGGGCGATCAGGACGGACTCAAGGTCGATGCCGCCAAACTCCACCAGATCCTCGACGATTACGGCGTGGCGAACAGCTTCACGATCTATTCGGGCACGCATACCAGCAACGTCGCCACGCGCGTGCAGGAGTTCGTGCTCCCGTTCTTCAGCCAGCATCTCAAGAGCAAGTGACCGCGCGCGGTCGGCGCGGTATCACGCCCGAATGGTAGGAACGAACCACGCGAGACGAGTGTGGGCAGGCCGCGCGCGCGCGCGCCGCGCGGCTGTCCGGGCGAGGCGATGACGCAAGCACGACACCTGCTCACGGCGGCGATGCGGCATCACCAAACTGGCCAGTTGGTGCAGGCCGAGCAAGGCTATCGCGCGGCGCTCGCGCTTGAGCCGCGCAACGCCGACGCGCTGCATCTGCTCGGCGTCGTCGCGTACCAGCGCGGTCATGATGACGCCGCGCGTGATCTGATCGGGCGTGCGATCGGTCAGAACGCGGGTGTCGCCGCGTTTCACAACAACCACGGCAACGTGCTTGGCCGGCTCGGCAGGCATGCAGATGCGATCGCGGCCTATCGCGAAGCGGTCCGGCTCCAACCCAATCACGTCGAGGCGCACGCGAGCCTGGCCGCGCTGCTGTCGCAGCAGGGAGAGGCGCACGCGGCGCTCACCGCGATCGACCGCGCGCTCGCGCTGCGGCCGGCCGACGCCGGCAAGCACGTCAATCGGGGCAACATCCTGCGCGCCCTCGACCAGGGCGAAGCTGCGATTGCCGCATATCAGCGGGCGATCGAACTCGACCCAACGCTGGCGGCCGCGCACAACAACCTCGGACTGGCGCTGGTGGCGCGCGAGGAGGTCGAGGCCGCGCTGGGACACTACCGGCGCGCCGTCGCGCTCAAGCCCGATTATACCGACGCCTATGCCAACCTCGGCAACGCGCTTCAGGATACCGGGCGATCCGAGGCCGCGGCGGAGGCATACCGGCAGGCGCTGGCGCTCCAGCCGGATCACGGCGACGCGCGGCTGGCGCTGGCGATGAGCGCGATCCCGATCATCCCGGCCACCGTGGCGGCGGCGGCGGAAACACCCGGCGCGTTCGCGGCGGCGCTCGACGCGCTGGCGACCTGGGCCGCACCCCATCCCGAACGCTTGCGCGACGCGGCCGGGCGTAGCCAGCCGTTCTACCTCGCCTATCGTCCGGCGGATCTGACCGACACGCTGCGCCGCTACGGCGATCTCGTCGCCGCACCGCAGACCTTGCGTGATCGACCGATGCCGCCCGAGCGGCTCCGCCTGCTGATCGTCAGCGCGCATGTGCGCGACCATCCGGTCTGGCGCGTCATCCTGCAAGGTTTGCTGATCCATCTCGACCGGGCGCGCTTCGATGTCGCGGTGTTCCACACCGGCGCCCGCACCGACGAACACACCGCGTGGGCGGCGGCCAACGTCGATACCTTCGTCGGCGGGGAGCGGAGCGTCGCGGCGTGGCGCGCGCGCATCGCGGCGCATCGCCCGGACATCATCCTGTACCCGGAAGTCGGCATGGACCCGGTAACCGGGGCGCTGGCGAGCCAGCGTCTGGCCGACGTGCAGGCCGCCGCCTGGGGGCATCCGATCACCACCGGGCTGCCGACGATCGACCTGTTCTTCAGCGGTGCGGCGCTGGAGGGGCCGGACGCTGATCGCCACTATCGCGAGCGGCTGGTGCGCTTGCCACGCACCGGGGTGAGCATCGCGTGGCGCGCCGACCAGAGCGCGCCTTGGCCGGGGCCTGAGCGCACGCCCGGCGTGGTCCGGTTCGCCGTGTGCCAGCAGCCGATCAAATTCGATCCCGCCGACGATTCGCTGCTGACCCGTATCGCCGCGGGCAGCGGGGCGTGCGAATTCTGGCTGGTCATGCCAAACCGGCAACGCTGGGCCGGCGAACACCTCGTCGCGCGTCTGCGAGGGGCGTTCGCGCGCGCCGGCCTCGATCCCGATCGCTACATCAAGGTCGCGCCCTGGATGACCGCGCGCGCGTTCAACGGCTATCTGGACGCGATGGACGTGTATCTGGATTGCCCGGCCTTTTCGGGCTTCACGACGGCGCTGCAGGCGGTGCAGCGCGGGCTACCGGTCGTGACGCTCGAAGGCCGGTTCCTGCGGCAGCGGATGGCGGCGGGTCTGCTGCGCGATATCGGCGCCGAAGATGGCATCACCGACACGCCTGATGCCTATGTCGACCGTGCGATCGGCTGGGCGGCGGCGGTGCGCGACAAGGCGGCGTGGGCGCGTCAGCGCGCGTCGCTGCGCCGCGCCGCCGACCGTGCGCTCGGCGACCCCGCCCCGATGCTTCGCCTCCAGGACGAACTGGTCGCCTTTGCCACCAAGCGCAGCGCCTAGCGCGAGAGCAGCGCCGCCTCACCCCAGGTCACCGGCAGCGTGGCCGGATCGGCAATCGCCGATCGTGCGACGAGTTCGACGATCTTGACGCCCGAGACGTCCGCGGTGAGCTGCTGCCCGGCATCGCCCCATGCCAGCGGCTTGCTGGTCGCGAGCGGCTTGCCGTCGCCATAGACGGTGAAGGTCACCGCCGCCCGGTTGCGCGCGGAATCATTGACCCCGACGGTTGCGACGAAGCGCCGATAGTTCTGGTTGCGCACCTCGAGCCGCGAGTTGGCGAGCACGCCCACGCCGGTGTCGAAGGTCTTGCCGGCGACACGGAGCGCCTCGCCGTACGGCGCGCTGTCGGCCTGCGCACCGCCCCAACCGGCGTAGATCGGGCGCTCGCCGCTGCCCTTGGTACCCTGCCAGCCCGTCGCGGAACGGTGGATGGTCGGGTCGGGCGCGGGCTCTACCACGCCGTCGATCGCCGGATTGACATTGCCGGGCTGTTCGGAAAGGTACAGGCCATCGGCTAGGATCCGCGCGCCCTTCGCCTTGAACATCAGCGTCTGGTGCGGCTCGAGGTGCAGCTTGGCCATGCCGCGGAACGTCTTGCGCGCGCCGCTCCACAGATCGGTGAGCGCGACGTCGGCGTCGGCGCGGAACTTCATCTGCGCGGCGGTGAGATCGACGTCGATGGGTGCGGCGCTGCGGTTAAAGATCGCCACCGCCTTGTCACCGGTGCTCAGCGTCTTGACGAAGGTCTGTACCTCGTCGCTGTCGAACGCGACCACCGCCTGATGACCACCCACGTCCTGGTTGACCGCGATCACATCGGCGTTGCCGAACACGTCGAGCAGCGCCTTCGGCGCGCTGCGCAGATCCATCCCGATCATCAGCGGCGCGTCGATCATCGCCCACATCGAGAGGTGCGAGCGGGCTTCGGTGACATGGTTGGCGTCGAAATCGCCCTTGCCGATGTACAGCATGTCGGGATCGTTCCACGAGCCTGGATGCGCGTAAAACGCGCGCTTGGCGGCGCTGTCGAAATTGGTGAGCATGCGGCCCCATGTCGGGTTGATGTCATCGCTGGTGCGCGAGAGGCTGCCGAAATCCTTGCCCCAGGCGCGCACGTTCCCCGCGCCCCAGATGCACAACGACAGCAGGAAGTCGCCATCGGGATTGTTGCGGACCAAGGCTGCGTTGATCTGGCGGAACAGCGCCTGGACGGCGGGAATGTCCGAGCGCGCGACCGAGTCCATGTCGAGCAGCGGCTTCAGCGCGCGATAGGCGCCGGACTTCACCTTCTCGCTATCGACACCATAGGCGCGCAGCCCGCAACCATCGACCTTGATGAAGTCGAAACCCCAGCTCGAGAAGAACAGCGCGATGTCCTGGTCGATATGCCCGTACAGCCCGACTTCGCGCTCCTGCACGGTGCCTTTGGGCAGATCGGTGTCGTCAGGCGAATAGGCTTGCGAACAGGTGTTGCGGCCGAGATCGGAATAGATGCCGACCTTGAGCCCCATCGCATGGACCCGGTCCGTGAAGGGCCGGAAGGTCGGGAGGTCGGTGCCCGCGACGGCGGAGGGGAAGCGCGCCGTGCGGATGACGAGATTGCCATCGGTGAGGCGGCGCTTCGACCACCAGCCATCGTCGATATTGACGTAACGATACCCCTTGCCGGCGAGCCCGCTGTCGACCAGCGCCTGCGCGGAGCCGATGATCTTGGCCTCGTCGATGTCGGTGGCGAAGGCGTTCCAACTGCTCCAGCCCATCGGCGGGGTCTGCGCGTGGCCAGACGTATAGGCGGACCAGCGGCCGGTCGGCGCGAGCGGATCGCCCTGCGCTCGTGCCGCGAAGCCGGGGAGCACCGCAGCCAGTGCTAGCGCCGTACCGAAAACCCTCTTCATTCCGCTATCCTCCCGTTCGCACGCCCGAATCCGTGGCCGTTTGCCGGCCCCTCCGCTTAGCAGCGGCTCACCGAAACTGTTAGCGCTACCGAAAACAATATCCGCACGATCGTCTCATGGCGGCAGGGGAAAGGTCCAGCCTCCTCGCGCGCAGGGCATGATGCAAACCGCTGGAATATATGTTGATTTGGCAGAAGCGCTCCGACCGCTCGCCGACGGCGTGCTAAAGATGAAGTCGGTCACACCGATTTCCGCCTAGGCCTTTATGCTCCAAGGAACGCGATCAAACTCTTTCAGGACAAGTTCAGGTAGCGCTCATACGCCTACAAGACACTCGCGTGGCATACTCCTCCAATATAAACCGCGAGCAACCATTTGCATTGTCGTGAGACGTTGGACATAAGAGACAGGCTACAAATCAACCCCTCGCCCGCAGCGCGCGTCCATCGCCGCTCGATCATATGGACACAGTGTCATGGCTGAAGAAACCTTGAACCCCATCGAACTCGCGACCGAACTGACGATCGCATGGCTTGGAAATCAGAACAACCGCGTGTCGGCGGAAGATGTGCCGGCGTTCCTGCGCACGATGCACGGCACCCTCCTCGAACTCGATTCGGGATCGAGCGCGACGGAGACCACAGGCGAAGAAACTCCGGCCGCCGATGCGTTCACGCCCGCCGTATCGGTTCGCAAATCGCTCGCCTCGAAAGATTACATCATCTCGATGATAGACGGCAAACCGTACAAGACACTGCGCCGCCATCTTTCGACCCACGGCCTCACGGATGTGCAGTATCGCGAACGCTACAACCTGCGGCCGGATTATCCGATGGTTTCCGAGAATTACTCACTCGCGCGGCGGGCGATGGCGCAGCGGATCGGCCTCGGCCGCAAGGGCCGCGGCGCGGCACATGCTCCCGAGGAGGCATCGGCCACGGGCGAACCCGACGCGGCATCCGCCAAGCGCACCCGCCGCAAAGCCGACGAGACCGCGTGAGCGGAAAGCGTCGCCCGATAAGGATCGGGCGACGCATCAATAGCGCCGCGCCTGAACGCGAGCCGTGACACCGCGGCCTTTGCCGCAGCTACTCTTAACTTAAGACAGTAAGAAAAATCGGAACGATCACACTGGCTTGCCGGTTCATGCCATCACACGGAAGAGGATTTCCCAAGATGCGCAATGTACTTCTCGCCACCGCTATCGCCGCATTACTTCCCGCCGCCGCTCTGGCACAATCGACCACTGGCTCAACGGGGCAATCGACCAGCGGGTCGGGCACCATGGGCGGAACACAATCATCGACGGGGTCTACCTCGGGTCAGTCGATGCAGTCGGGGACCGATCAGACGACGGGAAGCTCATCTTCAAAGAAAAGCGGCTCATCGCATCGCGGCCGTCATGGCTCGGGATCGACCGGTTCGTCGTCGACCGGTCAAAATGGAATGGGTGGCATGAGCGGCACGACGGGTTCCACCGGCGATACCACCGGTTCGATGGGCGGTACCACCGGTTCGACGAGCGGCACTGCCGGTTCGATGGGCGGCACGGCCGGTGGCACCACCACCAGCCCGATGGGCAGCACTGGCGGCACGGGCGGCGGCACCTCGCCGCAATAAGCTCACGATTGCGGACACACGGCGGGCCGAGCGACCCTCGGCCCGCCGTTGTCCCTGCCATCGATCGCGCGCGCGTACCCAAGGTGCGCCCGCTCCTCCGATAGCCTGACGATCTGCGGCCGAGCTTATTGTGGCGTAGCGCATGGCGCGATGGCATAGGCCGCGCCATGTTCGCGATCGACTCCGTCCGTTCCATCTATCAAGGTTGGCTCAACCTGGTGATGGTGAGATTGCGCACGCCCGATGGCGTGACGTTCGACCGGCACGTCATCGAACTTGGCAAGGCCGTCGTAGTACTCCCCTACAACCCCGCGACCGGCATGGCGTTAACCGTCTCGATGCCGCGCGCGCCGGTCACCCTCCTCGGTTTCCCCAACATGCTGGAGGCGATCGCCGGCAAGCTCGACAGCGACGATCCCGAGGAATGCGCGCGCCGCGAGGCGATGGAGGAAGCCGGCGTGCGCCTCGACGCGCTCGATCACGTCGGCTGCATCTGGCCGATGCCAAGCAACGCGACCGAACGGCTGGACTATTTCCTTGCCCCATATGCCGATACCGACCGGATCGCGTCAGGCGGCGGGCTTGCGGAAGAACACGAAAACATCACCGTTCACGAGATCCCGTTGGCCGAACTTTGGGCAAGGTACGAGGATAGTCGTCTTCCCGATGGCAAGCTGGTCACGTTGCTGCTTGCGCTGCGGGTGCGCAGGCCCGATCTGTTCGCCTGACCGGCGGCGCTTGCCAGGGTCACCCTTCCCTGACGCGCCGGCCCTCACGCTCCAGCGCGATCTGGTCATCGTAGAACCGCACCAACTCGGGGACGTCGATCGGCTGATCCGCCAGGCGCCCGTGAAAAAACAGCGCCGGTGCCGCGTCGAGCGCGACGCGGGTGCCGGTGAAGCGATCGAGGAAGCGCAGCCAGAAGAACGGCAAGGTCGCGACGTGCCCGGCTTTCTTGCTGCGTAGCAAGGACTGCGCGAGTGCCCGCAGCGCGAGCAGCACGCCGGTGCCCAGTCCCGATGCGCTGCCAAGCGCTAGTACGTCGAAATGCCGGAACATCCAGCGGAGGCCGCTCGGGGTCCAGCGAGAATAATCATAGGCGCCCTCGCACACCGACCACAGATAGGCCGTCGTCGCGAATACCTGTCCGCCCGGGCGCAGCACGCGGCGGATTTCGCTGACGACCTGGATCGGATCGACTGTCAGTTCGAGCACCGCCTGAATCCAGACCGCGTCGACGCTGGTGTCCTTGAGCGGAATGCGGTGTGCGTCGGCCAGAAAGGTGATGTTGGGCGAGGCATAGATGTCGAACGCCACCACCCCGACCTTGTCGGATTCGTAGAGCGGCTCGGCGCGGCTGCCGATCGCGCCGCCGCCGATGACGAGGACAAGCGGCCGTTCGCGCGGCGATCGTTCGAGCTCGGCGATGACGGTGCGCGCGAAATGGCGCGCGATCGGGTTGATCCCGTAGACGATCCGCCCGAACCACCAGCGCAACCGATCACGCTTCCAGACGCTTGCACCGCCGGTCGCCAGCATGGTTTCGCGGTCGAGCACGCTGCCGCTGAATTCGATCAGCACATCCTGACCGCCGACCTGATCGAACGATGCCGTGGGGCAATCGACCGCCGCACACGTCACGGGTCCGTCGTCGGCGGGCACGTCGAGCCGGGCGCCGCACGCCGGGCAGGCGAGAAGATCGGAGATCGTGGCCAGGTTCGTGATCAGCATGAGATGCCCCTATCCCGTCGTGACCGTGCCGAATACGACCACCCCATCGTGAACGTCAGCGCGCGGCCTTGCGCTCGATCAGTGTGAGCAGCGCCCTGACGTTGGTCAGCTTCTCGATATCGCCCGAACCGATCTTGATGTCGAAGGCGTCTTCGACGGCGAGGATCAGATTGATATGGCTGAGCGAGGTCCACCGCGCGACATCGGCGGCGGTCATGTCGTCGCGCAAGACCAAATCGTCGTCGTCGAAAATGTCCCGAAAGATGCCGGTGAGTTCCTCGACAATCTCGTCGTGCTGCATCGCTTCGTCCTTTTCGATACCGTTGGAAAGAGTGTCAGCCATCGGCACGGTTACGCCAGATGACGCGTCCGGGAACACCGAACACGGTGGCGCCAGCCGGCACGTTCCCGGTCACCACCGTGTTGAGGCCGATTGTGGCGCCGTCGCCGATCCTCACCTTGCCGACGATCTTCGCGCCAGGCCGCACGGTGACATCGTTTCCGATCGTCGGGCAATCGTCGTCATTGGAATAGCCGATGCTTACCTGCTGGTTGAGCCAGAAATTCGCACCGATCCGCTCCGCCGCGACCATCGTCGAGAAGCCGTGCTGAATGAAGCACCCAGGGCCGAGATCGGGGATGTCCAGATAGAGGCTGGCGAGCGGCGGCATCATCCAGCGATAGGCGCGCGAACCCGGCAACCGCAGATAGGCGAGGTTGCGATACTCCCTGAAGAACACCATCAAATACATGTGCCGATGGAGTAAGGCGAAACCCGTCGGCTCCTCGTGAAACAGGATAGTGCACCAGCGGCGGATGTCGGCGCGGATCGGCGCGCCGGCCCTGCTGAACGCGACGAGCAAAAGCGTGGGCCAGAGCCGGACGAGATTGAGCAGGAGTACGAACTGCTTTGCCGCCGCCTTCATCCGCGCGTCCGCCGATCGCTCACGTCGCGCTCCCCCGAATGTCGTTCACGCTGATATTAAGCGCGTCGGGCAGCGGACGGTCAAGATCGAAGCGCCAACGCGTCTCGCCGTGATCCGCGCCGTCCGCCACGAAACCCAATCTCGGGTAATGCTCGCGGACCATGTCGTTACGCTCGGTCGGCACGTAACGCCCGAGCAGTGCCGTCGCACCCAGACGCTTCGCCTCGCCAGCGACGACTCCCAGGCACGCGGTCTCGACACCACGCCCGAGCACGCGGCAGCTCATCAGCCAGGTTTCGAGATCGAGCTCGCCGCCGGGCGTGAGATGCCCGATCACGATCGCGATGACACCATTGTCGCCAAAGGTGTCGCGGAGCCGGAACTGCAACGCCAGCGCGTTCGGATCGGCGATGAGCGCGGCAATCTCCGCGTCGGTGTAGCGGCGCGTCGTGAGGTTGAACTGGTTGGTCTTGTTGACCAGTTGCACGATCCGCTGCTGGCCGGCCGCGTCGAAGCGCTGCCATTCCAGCACCATGTCGAGGCTTTCCAAGTAGCTCGTGATGTCGAGACCGCTCGCACGGGTCTTCTCGCGGGCGGCATTGGCGGCGTACAAAGCGGTACGCTCGCGATCCTCCCGCGTGACCGCCAGCGCCTCGAAATAGCCGGCGCGCGCCAGCGTTCCGGCGTAGAGCGCCGCATCCTCGGGCAGTTCAGGCACGCGCACCATCGGCAGCGCGCTGCGGACGAGATTGCGCTCGAACGGATTGTCATCGACGAACACGAGCGAATCCAGGCCGATGCCGATCTCATCGGCGATGCGGCGCAGGTTCGTCGGCTTGTCCTCCCAATTGGCGACGAAGCTGGTGATATGGTCGAGACGCAGAAGCATCTCCGGGTGCTGTTCGAACGCCGCGCGCGCGACGGCGTCGTCGTTTTTCGAGCAGACCGCGAGCAGCACGCCGCGTTTCATCAGATCGAGCGCGTAGCGTTGCAACGACAGGTATGCCTCGCCTTCCGCGCTGCCCTGCCCGAGCACGATTCCGCCCAACCCGTCGTCGCCGATGACACCGCCCCACAGCGTATTGTCGAGATCTAACACCAGACATTTGGCGGAACGCCCGCGCCGCGCCAAGACCGGCCGCAACGCCAGGTCCGCATAATGCTGGGCCGCCGCCGGCGAGATTTCCTGCTTGCCCTTCAGCCACAACACCGGATCATGCCACGCGGCGAGGCCGTCATGCACGGCAGCATCGTCGATCGCCAGCAGGTCGATGCCTTCCTCGGTGGCGGCCGTGCGCAGACGCGCGTTCAGCGCAGCGGCCATCCGCGCCGGCGATCCGGGGAGCGCGTGCTCGTTCGAGCCCATCAGCGGCAACATCCGCGGCAGAACGGTTTGCTGGATCACCTGCGCCCCGAACCCCGCGATCACGCCACGCCACGCCGCGCGAAGACGCTCCATCGTCGCATCGAGCGCGGCGTCTGGCGCATCGCTGATCTGCTCGCCGACGAGGTGGGTGGCATCGAGCGCGAACAGCACGACCTCCGGCGCGAAGGCGTGCAGAGCCGAAGCCGGATCCGCGATCTCGCGAAGATATTGACCATATGGCGCGAGATAACAGTCGATCAGGAACCCGTGGCGCGCACCCACCGCGCGCAGCGCCGGCAGCAGATGATCGAGCGTCGAGGCGCCGAGCACCGCGAGCCGAAGCGGCGCCAAGACACCGGCATAGCGGGCGGGATCAGCGATCTTGCGCAACCGGCGGTCGAGTTTGAAGATCTGGGAGAAGCCGAGTTCATACTGGGCCAACTGCCGGACCTGCTCGGCGAGCGCGCTATCGGGCAGGGACTCGTCCGACGTCAGATAGGGAATGTCCGCGCTGGTCAGCAGCCAGTCGAGCCGTGTCCGCATTCTGGTTCAGCGCCTCGCGTTCGGTTCACATGCCGTATCCCCGGCGCTTTATCCGTCGCCGCCGGCAAAGCAAGCGCTCGCGGCTTCGGCGCCGGCTCATGACATTGATAAAGTGGGTGACCTGCGGTTTCGCAGACGATACGGGTCGAACGGCTCGCCAGACTAGAACGGGGTCCACAGATGCGTAAGGTCAACATAGGGGCGCTGCTGCGGATCGCGCTGGGCGTCATGGTGGTCCTCGTGGCGAGTGTCGCCGCGATCGTGTGGGCGACCGTCCCATCCGCGCCCGAGGGGCATGTCCGGGTGCCGGCCAAGACGCCGTTCACGAGCGGGCCCTATTTCGCCTATTCGCAGCCGTGGGGCGGCGAAATGACCGCATTGACCAAGCTTTGGGCGCCGCGAGCCGATCATATCGTCGTCAACCTGAAGAAATTCCCTAACGACACGCAATTCTATTGGCGCTGGCCCCCGTTCGGCCCGACCAACGGACCCGGCGTATGGGCGTATAGCGCGGTGATGCACGGCAACTACGACGGCGGCGAACCCGATGTGGCGGTGCCTCCCAAGCGCGTTCGCGACGTGCGCGAATTCCGTCAGGCGTTCGCCTGGACGATCACCAACGGCAATGGCGACGGCAACGTGCTGTCCGAAGTGTATCTGCGATCGAGCGACACAGACCCCGACGCGAAGGTGCTCGAGATCGGCTGGTTCCTGCACATGCCCCAGTCATCGCGCACCTGGTTCGAGAACGCGCGCCCGGTGGGGGTGTTCGTCGATCCTAACGGGATGCGTTGGGCGGTGCGGATCGAGGACAAGTTCTGCATGTTCGGTCCCGAACGCGCGCAAGACATCCGCGCCGGCACGCTCGACATGCTGGCGGCGCTCACCTGGCTACGCGCCAACATGACGATCACAGGCGACGAGTGGCTTTGGGGAATCTCGCTCGGCGTCGAACCGGTCAAGGGTGTCGGCCATCTCAGCGTCGATCGCTGGAGCGTCGCGCGGCAGTGATGGGCTAACGGCTCATCTCGCGGACGACATCGAGTATCACGTCGACACCCGAGGGGGTCTCGATCCAGGCCGTGCCCGCGGTCTGATCGGTGAGGAGGCGAGGAAGACGCCGCATCATCGTGTCGACCTGCGGGACGAACCGGCGGATATCGGCACACAGGATTTCGCCGGCGGCTTTGGCCATCGCATATTCGGTCATCGCCTGCGGGCGATCTGTTACCGCGACCGATGATGGATAAAAGACGCGCACGCTCCGGCCCCGCTTGGACAAGTAGGCGCAGATGCGCGAAAAGCCCTCTACATAGACCTGGCAGAAGCGCTGGAAGATCTCGGGATCAAAGGCGTCTTCGGTACGAACGAAAATCTTGGTGGTGGCGAAATAATAGAGTTGCTCCACATCCCCCATCACACCTTCAAGCTGGAGCGACGGATCCTGGAGCGCGTCGTAGCGCAGGATTTCGCATCGGCCACCGCTCGCGACGATATCGGCCCGCACCGCCTCAGCCTCGGCTCGGCCGACGAGATAGCTAATCGTCACCGTGGCGCCGCCCGCCGCGAGGCCTTTGGCGGCCAACTCGCCAAGTCCGCGCGATCCGCCGATGACGAGCACGGTGCGGCCCGCGAAATCCTCGGCGCCGATCATCGCGCGCATGTCCCGCATCGTGGGTTGCGTGACCGGTGGCGACCGCACGAACGTTCTCACCGTGCCAGCCAGCCCGCGGCCCCGCACGGCGATGTCGAGTAGCCTGACGTCGGGTCTGGCGCGTTCCACCTGAAAGGCGATGCCCGCGGCGGACATCACGCGTTCATCGAACGTGATATCGAGGCCGGCGAGGATCGAGTGCAATCCGGGCGCTATCATCCCGACAAGCGTGGACAAGCCCGCTAAGCCATCGACGGCGGCATCGCCGATCGTGCGGCGCAAGGCGGCGAAATGCGGGGCGATGTGCCGCACCGGCATTACGCCCGCCGCCCGCGCGGCATCGTCGAAATCGAGCGGTCTCGGCTCCGCCGGAATGTCGATCACGTTCGGCGGGGAGAACCCGCTATCGTCCTCCCGGATTGAGATCTCCGGCGCTTGGTGTCGGACGTTGAAGACGGCAAGCCGCGACCGGCCCGAATATATCTCCAGGCGCGTGCCGTTGCGAGTCGTGCTCGCGCGCGCTTCGATCCGAGCGCCGACTTCCACGAATTTGTCGAAGCGCGCGCCGATCGCGGCCACGGAGGCAGAGGGAACAGCTTCCAACCAGCAATCGAGCGCCCAGAGCATCGCGTGGACGCCATGCACCACCACGACACCGGCCTGCGTACGTCGCGCCGCGAGCGGATCGAGGTGGAGCGGATTGCGATCCCCCGAAAGCCGCGCGAACGTTTCCTGGTCCGCCATTTCGAAACATTTGCGACCGATACACCGCGCGTCAGACACCCTGATCTCCCGATTTCCCCGCGGAGCCCCTAGCCGGCTCCGGATCGACAATCGAGTGGTCGATCGGCGGCCTGTCTTCACCGGTTCAGCGGTGACTCGTCGAAGCGCGCGAGCAATTCGGCGACATCGTCATACAGCGCGATCGCGCCCGCTTCCCGCAACGCAGCATCCGGGAAGCCACCCGATCGCACCGCGACCGTTCGAATCCCGCATTTGGCCGCCGCTTCGACATCATAGGGCGTATCGCCGACGACGATCACCTCGTCCGGCGTCAGCGGCTTCACCTTCTCCAATGCAGCCGCGAAGATGTCGCCTGCCGGCTTCGATGTTTCGGCGTCGTCGATCGTGGTCGTGGCGTGCAGCGCGCTCCCGATGCCGAGCTGTTCGACGTAATGCGCGACCTCCTTCGCGTCGGCGGAGGATGCGAGCACGACTTGCCGGCCACTTTCGTGGACGTGCCGGACCAACGCCGCGGCGGCCGGAAACGGCTTCACGTCATCGAGGTGCGCGCGCTTGAACAGCGCGCCGTGGCGCTCCGAGAGCGTCTGTCGCAACGCGTCACTGGCGTCCGGCACCAGCGCGGGGACCAACAGATCGCCGCCTTTGCCGATCTGTCCACGGATCGCGTCGCGCGCGATCCGAAGCCCCTGTTCCGCGAACGCATCATGCCATGCGGTGACGTGCTGCTCGTTGCTATCGACGAGCGTACCGTCGACATCGAAGAAGATCGCCTTGATCATCGCATGGTCCTTGGTCGGTGGCGGCGCAGCCAGACGAGCGCGGCGGTGCCGCCGAGCACCGCCATACTCGGCCACGCCTTTCCTTTGCGCAGCAGGGACAGGCCGACGGTCGCAGCTACCGTCGTGGCAAGGCTGCCGTTCGGCAACCCGGCAAAGCCGCCCGCCCGCGCGGCGATCCGGCTGACGACGATAGCGCTCGGCACCGACGATGGGTTCCACGACGGCTCCCGCGTGACAATGCCCACCATGCGGGCCTCGGTCGTATCATCGCCCGTACACCCGTCGTCGGCGACGTGATCCGCCACCCACGCGCCGCGCTCGCCGATCGGCGCGCCCACGCCGGTCGTGTCGCGCGCGGTTTGATGTTCGAGTTCGGCGTTGAGTTCCGCTCCAAACAGCAGAATATAGCTCGACCCGTACAGCCAGGTCAGCGTGACCACGACCGCGCCGAGCGATCCATAGGTCGCATTGTAGTTGCCGAAGTTGGCGACGTAGATGCCGAAGCCCATCGTGAGCGCCAGCCACATCAAGGCCGCGAGAAGCGACCCCGGCGTGAGCCATATCCACCGCGCGCGACGCCGTGCCGGGCCGTAACGATACAAGCTCGCAGCGACGGCCGCCCCGACCAGCATGAGGAGGCCACAGACGACGATCTTGCCGGCAACGACCAGAAGACCGGGCGCGTCGGGGATGAACGCCTCAAGGTAGCCGAGGGTCGCGATGGCCGCCAGCGCCAGGATCGCGATGATGACCGCCAACGTCGTCATCATCAGCGCCAGCAGGTTGACGTGGATGAAGTTGCGCGTCTCCTTCTCTTCATACACGATATTGAGCGCGGTGATGATCGCGCCCGCGCCATTGCGCGCACCGAACAACGCGAGCGCGAGTGCGATGAGCAGGCCGAGCCCCTTCTTGCCGTCGGAGGTCTCGACGACGTTCATCAACTGCTCGCCGATCAACCTGGCGATGTCCGCCGGCATCACCGAGGCCAGCTTCGTGATGTCGTGCGTCACCGCTGGAGGATCGGCGGCGATGCCGTACACGAGCACGGTCGCGCCGAGCAGCGGGACCAGCGCGAGGAACCCGTAGAAGGCGACACCGGCGGCGATCAGGCCGATATTGTCCGATCCCGCTTCGCCCCAGGTCCGCTGCGCGACGGCGCGCCAGGCCGCGAACGGCATGTGCCACGGATTGACGGCATCGCGCCCTTGTCTGTCCACCTTTGCCCCATTTGTGCGCCGCCCGTCGCGAGGGGCATCGTCACAACCGCCGGGCACCGGCTCCGTTCCTGCCGCTTCGTGTCAGTCGGCGCGCCAGGTGACGACGAGCGCGTCGCGGTGGGCGGGCGTGCCGTCGCGGGCGACGATCGGGGTGACGCCGTGGCGGATGCGGCGATCGTCGAGCACGACCGACTCGCCGGGTGCGCCGAGTGTGAAGCGGCCGAGCGGATTGCCTTCATTATCGCCGATTTCGGTGACGCCCTCGGCGACGTTCTCGCGCGCGATCAGCATGACGAAGACCCAGTCGACGCCGTCGCGGTGCAGCCCCTCGGGCGTCGGCCGGCCGAGTTCGGCGGGCGAAGTTTCGATGCGGAACTGGTGGACTTCGCTGTGCCATGCCGCGCCCGCGCCACGCTCGTCGAGCGTGTCGAACACCGGCGTAAAGCGCTCGAAGATCGCGCGCAGGATCGCGCTGTCGGCGATGGCGGGCTCGATCGGATCGAACCAGCGCTGCACGTCGCCGTTGAGCGGGTTGTAATCGCGGCTTTGGAAGTGCGGCTGGTGCGGCTTGCGGCGGAGCGCGCCGGCGCGGACCTCGAACGTCGCGTGGCGGCGGCGGCGGTAGCGGCCGCCGTCGGCCATGTAGCGATCGGGGCCGAGACGATCCCAGGATGTCGCGAAAGCCGTCCATTCGGAGGACGGACGATCCAGCAGGGCGAGCGCGTCCGGAGCGGAGAGGTGTAGGAAAAAACGCTCCGCCAGGGCGCTGGTCAAAGTGGATGGGGTGATCGCCACGGCTGGTCCTTCGGGAAAGATGCTGGCCGGCCATAGGCCCGCCGCGCCGCACCCGGAAGAGCGCTGTTCAACCGTTTGGAGAGAGATGTGGTAGGAGCCGGACGACCCGTGGCGAAATCGTTGTGGCTGCTGCCTTCCGGCCCTGACCAAGTTGGCGACGACCACGTCCGCCCGACTCCCGCCGCGCATATGGCGGGGTAACGCGCCGGGATCAAGTGCGGATCGCCGGATCGGGCGCGCCGCCTCTCGCGGCGCGCCCGTGGTGGCGCGGAATTACCAGCGCACGGTGCGGCAGATGCGGACCTTGCGATGGTGGCGCCATTCCATCCGGCAGACGCGGCGGGTTTGGTGGCGCCAGCCCGGGCGGCGATCATTATGGCGCACGCTATGCCGGACGACGGTCCGCTCGCGGACGACGCGCTCGTGGGTCTGCGCGGTGGCGGCGACCGGGGCGAGCGTGGCGACGGCGAGGCACGCCGACAGGATCAGCTTCAACTTCATGGCATTCGCTCCTTTATGCCTTGAGGGCACGGGAGCGAAATGATCAGCGGCCCTGCATGTTCCGCGATTCACCCGGAATGGTGACCGTGATCGGCCGTTCGAGCGTGATCTGGCAGGCGAGCCGGCTGTGGCGCGTCGCCCCGCTCGCGAGATCGAGCAGGTCTTCCTCCTCCTCGCTGGCGGGCGGCAAGAGCGCGAAATCGGCGGCATCGACGATGACGTGGCAGGTCGAGCACGCCATTTGCCCCTCGCACGTGCCTTCGAGCGGCTGGCCGGCATTCTGCGCGACTTCGAGCAGCCGATCGCCGGGCGCGGCTTGCGCGGTGGCGCGCGCGCCATCGGCGCCGATGAAGGTGACCGTGATCATGCCGCGCCCCATTGCGCCCGCGCGGCGGCGATGATGCGATCCACGCCCAAGATCACATCGTCCTCCCGCGTATACCGGCCGAAGCCGAGGCGGATGCTCGAGCGCGCCTGCGCATCGCTCAGCCCGATCGCGCGCAGCACATGGCTCGACCGCCCCGAACCGCTGGCGCAGGCGGACCCGGCGGAGAAGGCGATGTCGCGCAGCTCCGACATCAGCCGCGCGACATCCACCCCATCGCGCCGCATGTTGAGATTGCCCTTGTAACGCTGGTCGGCGCTGCCGTTGAGCGCCCACCCCGCCGCATCGAACCGCGCCAGCGCGGCGGCGGACAGCCGCGCCACGTGCGCGGCGTCTTCCGCTCCACCGGTACGCGCCAGCCGCGCCGCGACGCCGAAGCCCGCGCACAAGGCGGGGGACAGCGTGCCTGATCGTCCACCCGCCTCCTGCCCGCCACCGTGCAGCAGCGGCGCCAGCGCGATGCCGTCGCGCATCCACAGCGCGCCGATCCCCTTCGGCCCGTGAATCTTGTGCGCGGACACGGCGAGGAGATCGCAATGCGCGGGGATCGGCACCCGGCCATAGCCCTGCACCGCGTCGCACAGCATCACCGCGCCGGCCGCGTGAGCGAGATCGGCGAGCGCCGCGACCGGCTGGATCACGCCGATCTCGTTGTTGACGAGCATCGCCGCGACGAGGCCGGTGCCCGGCATGATCGCCTCGGCGGCGCGATCGAGATCGACCAGACCGTCGCCGCCGACCGGGAGCACGGTGACCTTGCGCCCCTGCGACCGCGCGTAGGCGACGGTATCGAGCACCGCCGCATGTTCGGTGGCGAGCGTGACGATGTCGCCGGCGGTGCCCTTGATCGCCCAATTGAGCGCCTCGGTCGCGCCGCTGGTGAAGCTGACGCCGCCGCCGGGCGGCAGCAGCGCGGCGACCTCGGCACGCGCGGCCTCCACCGCCGCCCGCGCCTTGCGGCCGGCGGCGTGCGCGGAATGCGGGTTGGCGAAATCCTCGCGCAGCCACGGCAGCATCGCGTCGAACGCCTCCGGCGCGAGCGGCGTGGTCGCCTGATAATCGAGGTAGATCACGCCGCGAACGCGCGTACGCCGCGCGCGATGTCGCGCCAGGCGGCGACGAAACGGTCGACGTCCTCCGCCGTGGTGGCGCGCCCGAAACTAACGCGGATCACCTCGCGCGTCGCCTCGCCGGTCCAGCCCATCGCGGTCAGCACATGGCTCGGCTTCATGCTGCCCGACGAACAGGCGCTGCCCGCCGAGACCGCGATGCCCGCCATGTCGAAGCGCACCAATTGGGTCGCCGCCGCGAGACCGCGCATCCGATATGATCCAATCGCGGGATGGCGCGGCGCGGCGCGCGCGACGACATCGCCGCCCGAGCGCGTGATCGCATCGTCCAGCCTCTCGCGCAGGGCCGCATAGTGCGAGACCGGCTCCGGTACGGCGAGCGCCGCGGCGTGACCGAGCGCGCCGGGCAGGTTCTCGGTACCGGCGCGATAGCCGCGCTCCTGCCCGCCCACCGGCGTCAGTGTCGCGAGGTCGCGCACCAGCAGCGCGCCGGTGCCGGGCGGGCCGCCGCGCTTGTGCGCCGAGATCGCGATGAAATCGGCGTGCTCGACAAGCGCGGGGTCGACCCCGGCCGGCATCTGCGCGGCATCGACCAGCAGCAACCCGCCCGCCGCGTGGACGATCGCGGCGATCTCCGCGATCGGCTGGCGCACGCCGGTCTCGCTGTTCGCCCATTGCACCGCGACCAGCGCTGGTGACGCCAACAGCTCCGCCAGCGCCGCGCCGTCGATCAGCCCGTCCGCCGTCACCGGGATCATCGCCGCGCCGGGGGCGGCGCGGATCGCCGCGTCATGCTCGGTCGCGCCGATCAGCCGGCGTGCCGGCACCGAGCGGCCGAGCGCGATCGCTAGCGCTTCGCTCGCGCCGCTGGTCAGCAGCGTCTCGCCGCGCCAGCCATAGGCCGCCGCGATCTGGCCGCGCGCACGTTCCAGCGCGGCGCGCGCGGCACGGCCCTCGGCGTGCGGCGACGAGGGATTGGCCCAGCCTGCCATCCCCTCGACCACCGCCGCGCGCGCCGCCTCAAGCATCGGCGTCGTGGCGGCGTGATCGAGATAGAGGCGGTCGGCCAAGTCAGGCTCCGGTTCACAATGATTGCGCCTTGGCGCGTCGTGCCTATATAGCGCACAACTTCCGCGTGTCCGCACGCGCCCCGATTTTTTGTCAGCAGGTTCGATGCCAGAAGTCATTTTCCCCGGCCCTGACGGCCGCCTCGAAGGCCGTTTCTCCCCCGCCCCGCGCCCGCGCGCGCCGGTCGCGATGATCCTGCATCCGCACCCGACGGCGGGCGGCACGATGAACAACCGCATCGTGCAGGAACTCTACAAGACCTTCCAGCGGCGCGGCTTCGCGACGCTGCGCTTCAACTTCCGTGGCGTCGGCAAGAGCCAGGGCACGTTCGACAATGGCGTCGGCGAGCTGTCCGACGCGGCGAGCGCGCTCGATTGGGTGCAGAGCTTCCATCCCGAAGCCTCGACCACCTGGATCGCCGGCTTCAGCTTTGGCGCGTGGATCGGCATGCAGTTGCTGATGCGCCGCCCGGAAATCCGCGGCTTCATCTCGGTGGCGCCGCCCGCGAACATGTACGACTTCACCTTCCTCGCGCCCTGCCCGGCGAGCGGCATCATCATCCAGGGCGAGAATGACGAGGTCTCGCCGCCGGCCGCGACTCAGAAGCTGGTGGACAAGCTGCGCACGCAGAAGCACATCACCATCCACCACGACACGATCCCCAAGGCGAACCACTTCTTCGAGCATGAGATGCCGGAGTTGATGGGATCGGTGGACAAATATCTCGATATGCGGCTCGATCCGAACTCGCCGATCCGGTGAGGCGCGGTAGCGGATCGGGACCGCCGATTTGCTACCTTTTGAAAGCCGGGACGCGGCTTGAGCTTTGTCCCGGCGTACGATCGAACCCCGTCGCCCCGGCGTAGGCCGGGGCCGCTACGTGACTGCCCGCACCCTCCATGACTCAGCGGCCCCGGCATGCGCCGGGGCGACGGGCGGGAGAATATGACGCTGCGGCTCTTGCCTAATCCAGCCCCGCGAGCACCCGCCCATAGGCAGCCAGATCGACGTTGCCGCCCGACAGCACCACGAGCATCCCCGGCACCGGCGCGACCTTGCCGCTGAGCAGCGCGGCCAGTCCGACTGCGCCGCCGGGCTCGACCACCAGCCGCAGCCGTTCCGCCGCCCAACGTTGCGCGGTGCGGATCTCCGCCTCGCTGACCGCCACGCCCTCCACGCCGCGCCGTGACAGCACATCGAAGGTCAGCGGAGAGACACGCAACGTCTGGAGCGCATCGCACGCCGTCGGCGGTGCGCCCTCGCCCACCGGTTCGATCCAGCCCGCCTCCAGGCTGCGGCGCATATCGTCCCAGCCCTCGGGCTCGACCACGGTGATCTTCGCGTCGGGCAGCGCGAGCGTAATACCCGCCGCCAGTCCGCCACCGCCGCATGGCACCAGCGCTTGCGTCACCGGCCCCAGCCCACGCTCGGCCATCTGCTGCGCCGCCTCGATGCCGGCGCTGCCCTGCCCCTCGATGATCCACGGATCATCGAAGCTCGGCACCAGCACGGCACCGCGCGCCTCGGCGAGTCGCGCGGCGATCGCCTCGCGGCTTTCGGTGGCGCGGTCATAGGAGACGATCTCCGCGCCGAGCGCGAGCGTGCCCTCGCGCTTGGAGCGCGGCGCATCCGCCGGCATCACGATCAGCGCCGGCATGCCCAGCCGCTTCGCCGCCCATGCGACCCCCTGCGCATGATTGCCCGACGAGAAGGCGACCACCCCGCGCGCGCGCGATTCGGCGTCGATCGCGGTCAGCCGGTGCCATGCGCCGCGCAGTTTGAACGCACCCATCGGCTGCAGCGATTCGGCCTTGAAAGCCACCGCAACTCCTTGAACTTCGGTCACAAACAACGGCGTTGGCGGTACCACCGTGGCCACTTTGGCGGCGGCGTCGCGCACCCCGGCGCGGGTCGGCTGTCGTAAAATCGTCACATATTATCTCCGAGCGTCTAAAACCGCTTTACATCCCAAAACGCCGACCCTATCTCGCGCTTCCGCTGCCCCATGGGACTTCCAACCGCAAGGCAGCTTTTTTCGTCTTGTCTCACGACATTGGAGGTCCCTTGAGTTGCACAAGCATCATCGCGCGCTGGGGTTAGCGACCACCAACTCGACCACCGTCACCGGAGTCGATATCGCTAAGCACGGGCCGGTCCAGCCGGTCACGCTCGTTCGTCCGCACGCCGCATCGCGTGCCGCCCGCTTCTTCGTCGAGAAGTTTCCGGGCCGCTCGATGTATGCCGTGAAGGCGAACCCTTCGCCCGAACTCCTGCAGATTCTGTGGGATAGCGGCATCACGCAGTACGACGTCGCCTCGATCGCCGAGGTGCGGCTCGTCGCGCGCACGCTGCCGGGCGCGACCCTGTGCTTCATGCACCCGGTCAAGGCCGAGGAAGCGATCGCCGAGGCGTATTTCACGCACGGCGTCCGCACCTTCTCGCTCGATTCGATCGAGGAACTGGACAAGATCGTCCGCGCGACACGAGGAGCGGAAGACCTCACGTTGTGCGTACGCATCCGCGTCTCGTCCGAACATTCGAAGCTGAGCCTCGCCTCGAAGTTCGGCGTCGGCCCGAGCGAGAGCAAGGAACTGCTGTTCCGCACCCGTCAGGTCGCCGATGCGCTGGGCATCTGCTTCCACGTCGGGTCTCAGGCGATGACCCCGGAAGCCTATGCGAACGCGATGGAGCGCGTTCGTGCGGCGATCGTGGAAGCGGCGGTCACCGTGGACGTGATCGACGTCGGCGGCGGGTTCCCCTCGTCTTATCCGGGCATGGAGCCACCGCCGCTCGAGCGCTATTTCGAGACGATCCACCGTGCGTTCGAATCGCTGCCGGTCAGCTATTCGGCCGAACTGTGGGCCGAACCGGGCCGGGCCTTGTGCGCGGAATACAGCTCGATCCTGGTGCGCGTCGAAAAGCGTCGTGGCGATGAACTGTACATCAACGACGGTGCCTATGGCGCGCTGTTCGACGCGGCGCATATCGACTGGCGTTTCCCGACCCAGTTGCTGCGCGAGCCCGACAGCCATGCCAAGCTGATGCCGTTCAGCTTCTATGGCCCGACCTGCGACGACATGGATTACATGGCGGGACCGTTCTATCTTCCCGCCGACATCAAGGCCGGCGACTATTTCGAGATCGGCATGCTCGGCGCCTATGGTTCGGCGATGCGGACCGCCTTCAACGGGTTCGGATCGGACGAGACGGTGATCGTGGCGGACGAGCCGATGGTCTCGCTCTACGATCAAGCGCCCGCACAGGTCGCGTCGAACGTCGTCAAGCTGTAACAGGCTTTTCATAGATTTAACCGGTTAGGGGCGGCACGCTTCGGCGTGCCGCCTCCGCATGGGTTTCCGCGTCCCCTTCAACGACGGCGGTTCATGAGACGATTGGGAGTCCCCATGACCGAACCACTCAACACCAACCGCAAGGCGGAGCTGCTCTCCACCACCGTCGAGCATATCGACATCACCAAGTTCGACGCGCGCCCGATCGTCGACGCGATGAAGAAGATGAGCTTCACCAGCCGCGATCTCGGCCGCGCGACCGACATCTACAACCAGATGCTCGCCGATCCCGATTGCTCGATCTTCCTCGTCATCGCCGGGTCGACCTCGGCGGGCGGCTGCATGGACCTCTATGCAGAGCTGCTGCGCAACAACATGATCGACGGCGTCGTCGCGACCGGCGCGTCGATCGTCGACATGGATTTCTTCGAAGGGCTTGGCCACAAGCATTATCAGGCGCTTGAAGTGCCCGACGACGACACGCTGCGCTCGCTGCTGATCGACCGGATCTACGACACGTATATCGACGAGGAGCAGCTTCAGGACTGCGACCACACGATCTACGAGATCGCCAATTCGCTCGAGCCGCGCCCGTACTCGAGCCGCGAGTTCATCCGCGAGATGGGCAAGTATCTCGTCGCGAACGGCAAGAAGGAGAACAGCCTCGTCAAGCTCGCCTATGAGCATGACGTGCCGATCTTCTGCCCGGCGTTCGTCGATTCGTCGGCGGGCTTCGGTCTGGTCAAGCATCAGGTCGATCGCGCCAAGGAGGGCAAGCCGTACATGGTGCTCGACGCGATCGCCGACTTCCGCGAGCTGACCGACATCAAGATCAAGGCTGGCACCACCGGCCTGCTGATGATCGGCGGCGGCGTGCCGAAGAACTTCATCCAGGATACCGTGGTCTGCGCCGAAATCCTCGGTCACGACGACGTGCAGGTCCACAAATATGCGGTGCAGATCACCGTTGCGGACGTGCGTGACGGCGCCTGCTCGTCCTCGACGCTGCAGGAAGCGGCGAGCTGGGGCAAGGTCAACACGGGCATCGAACAGATGGTGTTCGCCGAAGCCGGCTCGGTGATGCCGCTGCTGGCGTCCGACGCCTATCATCGCGGCCTGTGGAAGACCCGCACCAAGCGCCGCTGGGGCGCGAACTTCGATTAACGGACGCGCCAGCTCCGATTAATCTACGCTACTTCATGAAACCTTGGTCGGCTGCGGACGTTTCGTAGCCGTACCAAGGTCAGATGGGAGTGTTAAATGCGTAAAATCCTCATGTCGCTGAGCGCCGTGTCGCTGGTCGCCTCGGGCATCGCGATGCCGTCGGCCGCCGATGCGCGCCGGTACAAGCGGCATCACCGTACCTATTACCAGGACTGCCGCCGCTCGTCGGGTACGACCGGCGCGATCGCGGGCGGCGCGGGCGGCGCGGTGCTGGGCAACGTGCTCGGCGGCGGCGTGCTCGGCACGGTTGCCGGTGGCGTGGGCGGTGCGCTGCTCGGCCGTCACCTCGACAAGAAGCATGACGCGGCGCAGAACCGCCGCAACGGCTGCTGATGCGTTTCGGGGCGGGCGAAAGCTCGCCCCCTTTCGTTTTGGCGCTATGCCACCGGCCGCCGCGCCCGCAGCGCCTGCGCCAAGGTTCCCTCATCAAGATAATCGAGTTCGCCACCGACGGGCAGGCCGTGCGCCAATTGCGTGACGCGCACCGCGAACCGTTCAATCCGCTCGGCGATGTAATGCGCGGTCGTCTGCCCCTCCAACGTCGCGTTCATCGCGAGCACGACTTCGTCGATGCCGCCCGCCTCGATCCGGCGGACGAGACTGTCGATCGCGAGATCCTCGGGACGGACACCTTCGAGCGCCGAGAGCCGACCGCCGAGGACATGATACCGCCCGGGGAACAGCCGGGACCGGTCGAGCGCCCACAGGTCCGCGACCTCCTCGACCACGCATAACGCGCGCGCGTCACGACGCGGGTCGGCGCAGATGCCGCACGGATCGGTGGTATCGACATTGCCGCAGATGTGACAATCGGTGAGCCGCGCCTCGACCGCCGTCAAGGCGGCGAGCAGCGGGCCGAGCGCGCCCTCGCGCTTCTTGAGCAGATGCAGCACCGCGCGCCGCGCCGAGCGCGGGCCGAGACCCGGCAGGCGGGAAAGCGCCTGGGTGAGCGCGTCGATTTCGGGAGAGGCCATCACGGAACAGATAGGGGGTTGCAGTGCCCCCCGACAAGCGGCCACAGCATCGCCCATGCGGATCATTTTCATGGGAACCCCGGATTTCTCGGTGCCGGTGCTGCGCGCGATCGTGGATGCGGGGCATCAGGTGGCGGCGGTGTATAGCCAGCCGTCGCGCCGTGCCGGGCGTGGCAAGGCGCTGACGCCCACCCCCGTCGCGCGCGCGGCGGAAACGTTGGGGATCGCGGTGCGGACACCGGTGAGCCTGCGCGACGCCGAGGCGCAGGCCGCGTTCGCCGCACTGGATGCCGATGTCGGGGTGGTCGCCGCCTATGGGCTGATCCTGCCGCGTACGGTGCTGGATGCGCCGCGCGGCGGCTGCCTCAACGTCCATGCGTCGCTGCTGCCACGCTGGCGCGGCGCCGCGCCGATCCAGCGTGCGATCCTCGCCGGCGATCCCGAGACCGGCGTGTGCATCATGCAGATGGAGGCCGGCCTCGACACTGGCCCGGTGCGGCTGGAAGAGCGCACACCGATCGCGGACAAGACGGCGGGCGTGCTGACCGACGAACTGAGCGCGATGGGCGCTCGGCTGATGGTGACGGTGCTGGCGGATATGGACGCCTATCCGGCGGTGCCGCAGCCTGAGGATGGTGTCACCTATGCCGCCAAGATCGACAAGGCCGAGACGCGGATCGACTGGTCGCAGAGCGCCGAACAGGTCGAGCGCCAGGTGCGTGCGTTCAATCCGGCGCCGGGGGCGTGGTTCGAAGTGGCGGGCGAGCGGGTGAAGGTGCTGGCGTGCGAGGTTCGTCGCCCCGGCGCAGGCCGGGGCCGCCTTGAGGAAAGCGCGCCGGCAGACGGCAGCGGCCCCGGCCTTCGCCGGGGCGACGGTGTTGTGGTTGATACCGCGCTCACCATCGCCTGCGGTGCGGGTGAAATCCGGCCTACCCTGCTCCAGCGTGCGGGGCGCGGCGTAGTGACGGCGGACGAGTTTCTGCGCGGCTTCCCGATTCCGGCGGGCACACACTTATGATCCATATCCGTCGCCCCCGCGCAGGCCGGGGCCGCTGCATGGTTTCACGAGCCGATCGCCTCCTATCCGGCCCACGTCGGGGCGACACGGCATGACGCGCTTCGCGATCACCGTCGAATATGACGGGCGCCCGTTCATGGGCTGGCAGCGCCAGGCGCATGGACCGAGCGTTCAGGAGGCGATCGAGACCGCCGCGCACGCCATCACCGGGGAGACGGTCGCGGTGCATGCCGCCGGACGGACCGACGCCGGCGTTCATGCGACGGGGATGCGCGCGCACCTCGATATCACGCGCGAGATCGCGCCGTTCCGGCTGATGGAGGCGCTCAACGCCAAGCTGCGCCCGCATCGGGTCGCGATCCTGGCCTGTGACGTGGTCGCGGATGACTGGCACGCGCGCTTCTCCTGCGTGGCGCGCCATTACGCCTATCGGATCGTCACCCGCCGCGCGCCGCTGACGTTCGAGAGCGGGCTGGCCTGGCGCATCCCGCAGCCGCTCGACATCGCCGCGATGGCGGATGGGGCGCGGCGGCTGATCGGGCGGCATGATTTCACCACCTTCCGCTCGGCGCATTGCCAGGCGGACAGCCCGCTGCGGACGCTCGACCGGCTCGACGTGAGCGCCAGCGGGGACCGGATCATCGTGTCGGCCTCGGCACGGTCGTTCCTGCACCATCAGGTGCGCTCGATGGTCGGCTGCCTCGCGCTGGTCGGGCAAGGCAAATGGACCGCCGACGACATCACCGCCGCGTTGGAAGCCCGCGACCGCACCGCACTGGGATTCAACGCGCCTTCGGACGGACTGTACTTCCTGCGCGCGGATTATTGACCATCGCCAGCCCCCCGCCGGGACGAAGTTATCGGCTCAGCCGGGCGGCCAGTTCGACATGCGTCGACCAGCGAAACTGGCCGACCGGCTGCACCCAATCGATCCGATATCCCGCCTGACACAAAATCTCGGTATCGCGCGCGAAGCTGCTGGGATTGCAGGAAACATAGACAATCACCGGCACGCGAGACGCGGCCAGTTGCGCCACCTGCTCGCGCGCGCCCGCGCGCGGCGGATCGAGCACGACGCTGTCGAACCGGTCGCACTCGGCGCTGGTGAGCGGACGGCGGAACAGGTCGCGGTGATCGGCGAAGACGGTGCGCCCCGCCCGCGCGGCGGCGGCCTTCAACGCCAGGATCGCGTCGCGCGCGGCCTCACCCGCATAGACCTTGCCGCGCAGCGACAGAGCGAAGGTGCCGAGCCCCGCGAACAGATCGGCGATCGTGCGCGCTTCGCCGACACCCTCACGCACCGCCGCGACCAGCGCCGCCTCGCCCTCGCGCGTGGCTTGCAGGAAGGCGGCGGGCGGCATCGGCACCGGCGCGCCGCCGAGCGTGATGGTGAGCGGCTCGGGCTCCCACCGCGTCTCCGGCCCCAGCCCCGCATCGATCGAAAGCCGCGCGACGCCGTTCGCCTGCGCGAAGGCGGTGATCGCCTCGGCGGCCGCCAGCCCCTCGGCCTCGACGCCCTCGATGAGCAGGTCGATACCCTGATCGGCCTCGGTGAGATGCAGGCGCGCGCGGCGCCCCTTCTTCAGCCAAGGTGCGAGCAGTTTTCGCAAAGGCGCGAGAATCGCGAACACTTCCGGCAACAGGATATGACATTCCTGGAGATCGACGATCGCGTGGCTGGCATTTTCGCTGAAGCCGATCCGCACCCGCCCCTCGCGCGCCTCCGCCTGCAGCGCGGCGCGGCGGCGGCTGCGCGGCGGCGAGAGCAAGGGCGCGCGGATCGGCGCCTCCAGCCCCTGCGCGGCGAGCGCACCCGCGATGCGATCGACGATAAACCGCGCATAGGCGGTATCGTCGAGATGCTGGAGCTGGCAGCCGCCGCACGCGGGGAAGTGGCGGCACGGCGGGGTCTGATGGTGCGGGCCGGGAACGATCTCGCCCGTGTCGGTCAGCGTGTCGCCGGGTGCGGCGAAAGCGGCGTGGCGGCCGTCTGCCGTCACGCCCTCGCCGCGCGCCGCGACGCGCACGATCGGCTCGCTCATAGCGATGCCCTTACCGCCGAAAGTTCATGCGCGAGATCGTCGGCGATGAACGCGGCGCCGAGCCGGCGCGCGGCCTCGCCGTGCATCCACACCCCCGCCTCGGCGGGCGCGGGCGTGTTCGCCGCCAGCATCGCCGCGATCGTGCCGGCGAGCACGTCCCCGGTGCCGGCGGTCGACAGCCACGGGCTCGCGCCGAAGCCGACACTGGTGCGCCCATCGGGGTGTGCGATCACGGTGTCCGGCCCCTTGAACACGACGATCGCGCCCGAGCGCACGGCAGCGTCGCGCGCGGCGTCGATCTTGCTGCCGGCGAAAGCGCCGAACAGCGCCGCGAACTCGCCCGCGTGCGGCGTGAGCACGACCGGGCACGCGCGCGCCTTGATACGCGCGAACGCCGCATCGTCGAGCAGGTGCAGCGCGTCGCCGTCGATGACGAGCTTGTATGCGCTGGCGAGCGCGGCGGCGAGCCGCGCGGCGGCCGTGTCGCCCCTGCCCAGCCCCGGCCCGACGACGATCGCGGTCTTGTCCGCGCGCTTGCCCTCGAGCGCCTTGGCGAAGGCATCCGCCGACCATTCGCGCCGAACCAGCGCGTGCGGCGCCGATACCGCGTGATCCCCGAACAGCAGCGCATAGCCCGCGCCGGCGTGCATCGCCGCTTCGGCGGCAAGGGGGGCGGCACCGGGCATCTCGCCGCCGATCACGACCACCAGCCCGCGCGAATATTTGTGATCGGCGGCGGTCGGCGCGGCGATCTCGGGCTTGGCCAGCACGCCGTCGCGGCTCGACGGGGCGAACCCGAGGTCGACGATCCGCACCGCGCCGCACCGTGCGGCGGCGGGCTGCAACAGATGCGCGGGCTTGAGCGCGCCAAGCGCGAGCGTCAGCGCGAAATCGGGCGACGGGCTAAGTTCGATGCCGGTGTCGGTGGCGACGCCGCTCGGCAGATCGACCGTGACCGCGAAGCGTGCGGCGCGCACGGCCCGGCCGAGCACCCCCGCCACGGCATCGTCGAGCGGGCGGGTCAGCCCGGTCCCGAACAGCGCGTCGACGACGATCGGCGCATCGCCCGCCTCGGCGAGCGGCGCGACCGGGCCGCCCCAGGCGGCACGCGCGGCGCTCGCCGCCTCGGTCCTGGGGTCGGCGAGCGCCGCCACCCGTACCTCCGCGCCGCGCGCCTTGAGCACGCGCGCCGCGACATAGCCGTCGCCGCCATTGTTGCCCGGCCCGCACAGCACCAGCACCGGCGCACCGCCCGCGAGCCGGCGCACCGCCTCGGCGACGCCGGCGCCGGCGCGCTCCATCAGCGCGGTAACGCTGGAGCCGGCGGCGATCGCGCGCTCCTCCGCCGCGCGCATCGCGGCGGCGGTGAGGATCGGCTGGCCTTCGGGTCGAATCATGACGGTTTCGCCGCGCCCTTCACGGTCGCGGGCAGGCGGTAGCGGTCGCCGCTCAGCGCGACCTCGATCCGGCCGGGGCCGAGGATCGTCACCACCGCCGGCTCGGCGCCGTCGGCGGCGACCACGCCGCGCCCGTCCTTCGTGACGAGCAGACGGTGGAACGCGCCGCTCGCGTGGCGCACCGTCAGCACCAGCCCCTGATCGCTCTCGGTGCGATCGACCGTGCAAGCGCGCGTGAAGCTGCCGGCGCCCTTCGGCGCGCACTCGATCAAACCGTCGTCATCGGCGGCGGCGCGCTGCTGCGCCTCGACCGTGGCGAGGGTGTCCGTGTCGGCGGTGCGTTCACCGCAGGCGGCGAGCGCGAGCGGCAGCAATATCGCGCTAGATGTCCGCATAGACATGCGTTTCGGCCCTGGCCCCCGGATGCGTCACCGCGCCCTTATAGGCCGGGCCGACGTTGCGCGCATAGCGCCACAGCACGCCCGCCTGATAATCATTGGTGCGCGGCCGCCACGCCGCCTTGCGCGCCGCGAGCACATCCTCGGCGACGAGCAGGTCAATCGTGCCCGCCTCGGCGTCGATGCGGATCGCGTCGCCATCCTCGACCAGCGCGATCGGGCCACCCTCGGCGGCCTCGGGGCCGACATGGCCGATGCAGAAGCCGCGCGTGCCGCCCGAGAACCGCCCGTCGGTGATGAGCGCGACCTTCTCGCCCATGCCGAGTCCGTATAGTGCAGCGGTGGTCGAGAGCATCTCGCGCATGCCGGGGCCGCCCTTGGGGCCTTCGTAGCGGATGACGATCACCTCGCCCTCGTTGATCTCGCGTGCCTCGACGGCGGCGAAGGCATCCTCCTCACAATCGAAACAGCGCGCCGGGCCTTCGAACACGAGCCGGTGCATGCCCGCGACCTTCACGATCGCACCGTCGGGGGCGAGGCTGCCGCGCAGGCCGACCACGCCGCCGGTCGGGGTGATCGGCGTGGTGATGTCGTAGATGACCTTCTGGTCGGGGTTCCACGTCACCTCGTCGATGTTCTCGCCCAGCGTCTTGCCGGTGACGGTGATGCAATTGCCGTCGAGGAACCCGCCCGAGAGCATCGTCTTCATCAGCATGTAGACACCGCCCGCCTCGTACATATCCTTGGCGACATATTTGCCGCCGGGTTTGAGGTCGGCGATGTAAGGCGTTGTTTTGAAAGCCTCAGCGACATCGAACAGGTCGAAGTCGATGCCCGCTTCATTGGCCATCGCGGGCAGGTGGAGCGCGGCGTTGGTCGAGCCGCCGGTCGCGGCGACGACGCGCGCGGCGTTGATGAACGCCTCGCGCGTGCAGATGTCGCGCGGGCGGAGGTTGCGGGCGATCAACTCCATCACCTGCGCGCCGGCGGCGACCGCGATCTGTTCGCGCGTGCTGTAAGGTGCGGGCGTCATGTTGCTGTTCGGCAAGGACAAACCGATCGCCTCACCGACGCACGCCATGGTGTTGGCGGTGAACTGGCCACCGCAGGCGCCGTGGCCGGGGCACGCAACCTTTTCGAGTTCGTGGACTTCGCTCAGCGGGCACGTGCCGGCGGCATATTTGCCGACGACTTCGAACACATCGACCACGGTCACGTCGCGATCATGGAAGCGGCCGGGCAGGATCGAGCCGCCGTAGACGAAGATCGACGGCACGTTGAGCCGCAGCATCGACATCATCATGCCGGGCAGTGATTTGTCGCAACCCGCAAATCCCACGAGCGCGTCATAGCAATGGCCGCGTACCGAGAGTTCGACCGAATCGGCGATCACCTCGCGGCTGACCAGCGAGGACTTCATGCCCTGATGGCCCATCGCGATCCCGTCGGTGACGGTGATGGTGTTGAACCGGCGTGGCAGTCCGCCGCCCGCGATCACCCCGCGCTGGGCGGCGTCCGCTTGCGCATCGAGCGTGGTGTTGCAGGGCGCGCTGTTGTTGCCGGCGCTCGCCAGCGCGACGAACGGCTTGGCGATATCCTCCTCGGGGATGCCCATCGCATAATAATAGCTGCGGTGCGGCGCGCGTTCGGGACCGACCGAGACGTGGCGACTCGGCAGACGGGATTTGTCGAAAACATTGCTCATGATGCGCGCCCTATGTCGCGGGATGGGCCTCGGGCGCAAGTCTGTTGCGCGGTCCGCGTGAAAAGCGGGCGCCAAGAGGCGGCGGAACCATGTCCGCCGCCTCCCAGCAATGGCGCGCGGACGGACCGAGGACCATCGGCGGGCGCGCCGCGCGTAGGCGGCGGACCCGGTCGGCGTCAGCGTAGCAAGTCCGATGCCAGTGGCGGATTCGCGTTAATCCGCTCCGGTGTTGAACCGATGGCGTACCGTCGCGGGACGGAAAAGTGTCACGACAGTCGCGATTCGAGACACCACCAGCCGGGCTGCGCCGCCCGGACAGTGGCGGCCGCCGCTGCGCGTGTCTGCTCAGCCTCGTAGAGCGCGAAGCAGGTCGCGCCCGACCCCGACATGCGCGCGAGCATCGGCCCGGTCGTGGCGAGCAGATCGATCACGTCGCCGATTCCTGGCGCGATCGCGCGCGCGGGCGCTTCGAGATCGTTGCGCCCGGCGCGCGCGCGCGCGATCGTCCCGCCCGCCGGGATCGCGCCCCGATCGACCCCGTCCCACGCCCTGAAGACCGGTCCGGTCGAAACGGCGATGCCGGGATTGACCAGCAACACCGGAACCGCGCCGAGATCCTCCAGCGGCTCGAGCTTCTCGCCGCGCCCGGTGCCGAGCGCCGGGCGCCCGAGCAGACAGGCCGGCACGTCCGAGCCGAGCGCGTCGGCGACGGCGAACAGGCGGGGATCGTCGCGCGCGACGCCGTGGACGCGCGCGAGCAGCCGCAACGCGGCGGCGGCATCCGCCGATCCGCCGCCGATGCCGGAGGCGACCGGCAGGTTCTTCTCCAATACCCACGCGCCTTCCGCCGGCACGCCGAACGCCCCCGCGAAACCGCGCGCGGCGCGCAGGACGAGATTGTCGCCTTCCCCGCTCAGCGCGGCGGCGAATGGTCCCTCGACTTCGAAGGTGCTCCGGCCGGGGGTGAAGCGGAGTTCATCGCCGTCCTGAAGGAAGGCGAACAGCGTTTCCAATTCATGATAGCCGTCCGCCCGGCGCGCGCGGACGTGGAGCGCGAGGTTGATCTTCGCGGGGGCCGTTTCGACGATCGTCTGGGTCATGCTGCGGCTTTTGCGGGACAGTGGTCTTTGGAGCAAGTCCGGCGGTGACGAAGCGCGCGGCGTGGCGAAGCCACGCCGTCGGTCGGCGCTGGAGCGCGGCCGGCCGGACGCACCTTACGGCGAGGCGCAGCGGCGCTGCGCCTCGCCCGGCGCGTCACATATTCGGATAGTTCGGGCCGCCGCCCCCCTCCGGCACCACCCAGTTGATGTTCTGTGTCGGATCCTTGATGTCGCACGTCTTGCAGTGGACGCAATTCTGCGCGTTGATGACGAATTTGGGGTCGCCCTCCTCGACGCCGACGATCTCATATACGCCCGCCGGGCAATAGCGCTGCGCCGGCTCGTCATACATCGGCAGATCGTAATCGACCGGCACGTTCGGATCCTTGAGCGTTAGGTGGACCGGCTGGTCCTCCTCATGATTGGTATTCGACAGGAACACCGAGGAAAGCCGGTCGAACGTCAGCACGCCGTCGGGCTTGGGATAGTCGATCGGCTTGACCTGATCCTTGCGCCACAGGCTCTTGTGGTTGGGGTGGTGCTTCATCGTGAAGGGCATCTTGATGCCCCAGCTTTCCAGCCACATCGTGACGTTGGCGAGGCCCGCGCCGAGCGTCTCGCCGAACTTCTCGACGAGCGGCACGACGTTGCGGACGACCGACAGTTCCGCCTTGACCCAGCTCCGCTCGAACGCCTCGGGATAGGCGCTCAGCTCGTCATGCTGCCGTTGCGACAGGATCGCATCGACCGCCGCCTCGGCGGCCATCATGCCCGATTTCATCGCGGTGTGCGTGCCCTTGATGCGCGGCACGTTGAGGAAGCCGGCGCTATCGCCGATCAGCACGCCGCCGGGGAAGGCCAGCTTGGGCAGCGACTGCAACCCGCCATCGCTGATCGCACGCGCGCCATAGGAGACGCGCTTGCCGCCCTTCAGGATCGCCGCGATCTCGGGATGCGTCTTCCACCGCTGCATTTCCTGGAAGGGCGAAAGATAGGGGTTGGTGTAGCTCAGCCACGTCACGAAGCCGAGCGCGACCTGTCCGCCCGCCTGATGGTACAGGAAACCGCCACCGTTCGACCCCGGCGTTTCCTTGAGCGGCCAACCCTGCGTATGGATGACACGGCCGGGCACATGCTGCTCCGCCGGAATATCCCACAATTCCTTGATGCCGAGGCCGTACACCTGCGGCTGCGCGTCCTTCGCGAGATCGAAGTTGCGGATGATCTCCTTGCTGAGATGCCCGCGCACGCCTTCGGAGAAGAAGGTGTATTTGGCGTGGAGTTCGAGGCCCGGCGTATAATCGGGCTTGTGCGTGCCGTCGCGCGCGACGCCCATGTCGCCGGTGGCGACGCCCTTCACCGCGCCGCTCTCGTCGAACAGGATTTCCGCCACCGCGAAGCCGGGGAAGATCTCGACGCCGAGTTCCTCCGCCTGCGCCGCCAGCCAGCGGCACAGATTGCCGAGGCTGCCGGTATAGGTGCCCTTGTTGTGCATGAAGCCGGGGGTGATGACGTGCGGCACCGCGAACTTGCCGGTCTTGGACAAAATCCAGTGCTGATTGTCGGTGACGGGCACCTCGGCGAGAGGGCAGCCCTTCTCCTTCCAGTCGGGGATCAGCTCGTCGAGCGCGCGCGGATCGATCACCGCGCCCGAGAGGATGTGCGCGCCGACCTCCGAGCCTTTTTCGAGCACGCAGACCGACAGCTCGGCACCCTGTTCGGCGGCGCGTTGCTTCAGCCGGATCGCGGCCGACAGGCCGGACGGCCCCGCGCCGACGATCACCACGTCATATGGCATCGACTCCCGTTCGCTCATCATCATCTCCCTCACGTGGCGCCGTTCCGGCGTGCTCGTCGCGCCGCCGCAACGCCTTATCCATTTGCGCGTGCCAGCGAATTGACCTTTACGTCAACATGCTAGTCTAAGGCGGTATGGGGGCCGACCAAAATATCATGTGGCAGGACGCGGTCGCGAGCGCGCTGGAATGGTGGCAAGACGCCGGCATCGGGGCACTCGCCGACGAGAGCTCGCGCGACTGGTTCGCCGCGCCCGCGCCGCCGCCCGCCGTCAAACGCGTCGTCGCCAATCAACCCGTCGCGCCGGTCGTTGTTCCGCTCCCCACCACGCTCGACGCCTTCCTAGCGTGGCGAACCGGGCCGGATGCCCCGGAGGCGGGATGGACCGGTGGCACCCCGATCGCCGCGCAGGGATCGCCGGGCGCCGAATTGATGGTGTTGGTCGATACGCCCGAACGCGACGATGTCGATCGTCTTCTCGACGGCGCGGCCGGGCGCTTGTTCGACCGGATGCTCGCCGCGATCGGGCACAATCGCGACACGGTGTATCTCGCGACGCTCTGCACCGTGCGGCCGCTGGCGGGGCGGATCGCGCCCGAAGTCGAGGAACGGCTCGCCGAGATCGCACGCCATCATGTCGCTTTGGTTGCGCCTAAGCGGCTGCTAATCCTCGGCAATGCGACGAGCCGAGCGCTGCTTGCGATGGATGTCGCGCGCGCGCGGGGCAGTTTACGCCGTGTTAACCATTTTCCGGCCATAGACGAGCAGAGGACCGAGGCGGTGGCGAGCTTCCATCCCCGCCTCCTGCTCGAAAGGCCAGCGCAAAAAGCGGAAGCCTGGAGAGATTTACAGATGTTGATCGGGGGAACCGGATCGTGACCGCGAAGTTCATTCTCGCCTGTACGCTTAGCCTGCTGCCCGTCGCCGCCTTCGCCGAACCGGCGCTTCCCACCACGGCGAGCGCCGCCGCGAGCCCCCTCGCCGCCGTTCCCGCGCAGCTCGATGCAGAGCAGCGCGCCGGCTACAGCGCGGTCTTCGCCAGCATCCGCGCGCAGAAATGGCAGGACGCGCGGCTCCAGCTCGACGCGATGAAGCCCGGCCCGCTCCATGCGATCGCCCGCGCCGAACTCGTCACCGCGAAGGGATCGCCCAAGGCCGATCTCGATCCGCTGATGAAATTGCTCGCCGATGCGCCCGAACTGCCGCAGGCGCAGCAGATCTACACGCTCGCCTCCTCACGCGGCGGCGTCGGGCTGCCCGCGCTGCCTCTGGCGCGCAAGCTCGCCTGGATCGACGGCGCGCCGCAGCGCCAGCGCGCTAAGGCGATCAAGAGCGACATGGTCGCCGGCGAACTCGCGATCCGCATGCAGCCGTTCGTGAAGGCCGATGACGGCGCCTCGGCGCAGGCCCTGCTCGAATCGATGCAGGGCCTGTCGAGCGACGCGACGACCGAATGGCAGCAGCGCGTGGCGTGGATGTATTATCTTGCCGGCGACGACGTAAACGCGCGCGCGATGGCGGCCAAGGCCGCCTCGGGCTATGGCGAATGGGCGGTACAGGGCAATTGGGTCGGTGCGCTCGCGGCGTGGCGCCAGCATGACTGCACCGCCGCCGGCACCGGCTTCGAAACCGTCGCCGCGCGGGCGTCCGATGTCGAGCTGCGTGCCGCCGGGCTGTATTGGGCGGCGCGTGCCGACATGGTCTGCGCACGGCCCGACCGGATCGAGGCGCGGCTGAAGAGCGCCGCGCAATATGGCGAGACCTTCTACGGGCTGCTGTCGCGGCAGGCGCTGGGGATGCGCGACCCGCTGCCGCGCGCCGGCACGGCGACGCTGGCACGCGATTGGGACGTGCTCTCGCGCCGTCCCAACATCCACGTCGCCGCCGCGCTCGCCGAGATCGGCGAGAACGACCTCGCCGACGAAGTGATCCGCCAGCAGGCGCGGATCGGCGATCCGTCCGAATTCCCCGCGCTGGTGCGCTTCACCGAGGCGCTCAACCTGCCCGCGACCTTGGTGTGGCTGTCGCATAACGGGCCGGTCGGCGCGACGCCGCCGGTCGAGGCACGCTTCCCCTCGCCCAACTGGACGCCCGATGGCGGCTGGCGCGTCGATAAGGCGCTGGTGTTCGCGCACACGCTCCAGGAATCGCGCTTCCGCACCACCGTGACCAGCCCGGCCGGCGCGTTCGGGCTGATGCAGGTGATGCCCGCCGCCGCGAGCGACATCGCGCGCAAGCACGGCCGCAGCTACGACCGCGCCGCGCTCTCGCGGCCGGGCGCGAACATGGAGGTGGGCCAATCCTATCTCGAGCAATTGCGCGACCAGTCCTGCACCGGCGGCCTGCTGCCCAAGGTGATCGCCGCCTATAATGCCGGCCCGTTGCCGGTCTCGCTCTGGAACGCACAGGCACGCGATGGCGGCGATCCGCTGCTCTACATCGAATCGATCCCGTATTGGGAGACGCGCGGGTACGTGACGACCGTGCTGCGCAACTATTGGGTCTATGAGGGGCAGACCGGCAAGAAGGCATCGCCGAGCCGCGCCGCGCTCGCGCAGGGGCTGTGGCCGCGCTTCCCCGGCCTGCCGGGCGCGACGGCGGTGCGGATGACCTCGTCGGGCGTGCGGCCGGTCTCGGTCGCCAGTGCCAATTGATTTGAACGCCGCGTTCCTGCCGGTCAGGATCGCGGTTCTCACCATCTCCGACACGCGCACGCCCGCCGACGACCGATCGGGCGACACATTGGTCGCGCGGCTGACCGAGGCCGGGCATGTCCTTGCCGAGCGGCGGATCGTGAAGGATGATGCTGACACGATCGTCGCGCGCCTCCACGCGCTGATCGACGATCCGCAGGTGGATTGCATCATCACCACCGGCGGCACCGGCGTGACCGGACGCGACGTGACCCCCGAGGCGATCGAGCGCGTCGCCGAAAAGATGATCCCCGGGTTCGGCGAACTGTTCCGCTGGCTCAGCTACCAGACGATCGGCACGTCGACCGTGCAATCGCGCGCATGCGCGTGCGTGACGCGCGGCACCTACATCTTCGCGCTGCCGGGCTCGACCGGCGCGGTGAAGGACGGATGGGACGGCATTCTAAAGGACCAGCTCGACAGCCGGCACAAGCCGTGCAACTTCGTGGAGCTGATGCCGCGCCTGCTGGAGCGCTGAACCCGATGCGGGAAAATGGGGCGACCGACGGGACTTGAACCCGCAACATCCGGCATCACAAGCCGGCGCTCTAACCAATTGAACTACGGTCGCCGTGAGAGGCGCGCTCCTAGCGGGCGCGGGGGGGCGCCGTCAAGGCCATCAAAGCCTGCCTTCGATCGAAAGCACATATCCTTTGTCGCCGCGCAGAAATCCGGCGCGCGCGAGCCGGTCCGCCGCGGCCGGATCATCGGAACGGATCGTCAGATCGGCGTGATAGCGCCCGTCCTGCCACAGCCGCAGCACGGCGCTCTCGGCCCCGGCTGGGCTGGCGAGCGGGAGCAGCAACGCCCCCGCGTCGCAGCGCGCTTCGCCCGCCATGCCCTGCCCCATCGCCACACCGCCGATTTCGCCGTCGAGCGACGCTTTCACGCGGCCGCTCGCGCGCACGCAGTCGCCGCCCTCGAAGCGGACATCGACCGAGTCGAGATCGAGCCCCGAGATCGGCGCGGGCGCGAAGATATTGCCGGTGGGAACGGTCGCGGTCATGCCGGAGAGGCCAAAACTATGGCGGCTGATCTCGATCGCGCCGTCGATGCTGCGGCCGAGATCGGTCGTCTTTCCGCTCAGCGCGACGCGCGCGCGCCCGACGAGCAGCGCGAGCGGCGACACCGCGACGTGCAGATCGCCGAGCGCCACGCGCCCGACCTGCGCCTCGCGCAGCGTGCCGCTCCAGACGCTGCCCTCCACCGCGCGCGCACTCAACCCCTGCTCGCCCACCCCGATCGCGCCAAGCGCGACGCGCATCGGCAGCAAGGCGAGCGCCGCCACCACGAACACCGCGCCGAAGATCGTGACCGGGCCGGTCGTCAGGCGGATACGCTTCATTGGCCTTGCGCCTTGACCGTCATCTGCACCGCCACCGTCGTGTCGCCATTGTCGGTCGCCGACAGCGACTCGACGAGGATGCCGCCGCCTTCGAGCGCAGCGATCCAGCCGAGCAGCGCGGCGGGCTTGGCCTTGGCGATCGCCACCTGCACCCCGCCACCGGGGGCCGGGCCGACGCTGGCGAGATCGAATCCCGCCTCGCTGGCGCGGTCGCGGATGACGGTGTCGAGCGGGCCGGCAAGCTGTGCGCCGCCGCTCCTGCGCAGCGCCTCGACCGAGCGGACGCGCGTCTGCGTCTCCCCGAAGCGAATCACCGCATCGGTATAGCGGGTCTTCGCCGACGACAGCGCATCGCCGATCGGCAGATACAATGCCCAGACGATCGTGATGACGAACAGCGCCGCCATCGCGATCAGGAGTCGCTTCTCGCGGAGCGTGCGCGCGTCGAACCAGAGCTTGAGGGCGGCGATCATCGCGGCTTCACCGTGAGCGTTCCGGTGACGCGCCCGCCCGAGGCGGTGAGCGCCGCACCGGGATCGACCGCGAGGCCGGCGGCGCGAAGCCGCTGCTGGAGATCGGTCACCGCCCCCTCGCCCTCCGCCGCAATGCCGACGCGAAGCGTGCCATCGGACGCGAAGGCGAGGTTCGTCACCTCCGCGCCGCGCACCGCGCGCACCGCGCTGAACACGGTCGCGGCGGTGCGGCTGAAGCCCAGCCCCGGCCCGCGCAGCCGCACGAGGCGCGCGTCGAGTTGACGGGCGGCGTCGTTGACGGTTTCGCCCTGCGGCAGCCCGGCGCGCGCGGCGAGATCGGCGCGCTGTTCCAGATCGGCGGCGGCGACATCATACTTCACGATCCGCACGACCGAGATCGCCAAGCTAGCGCCGAGAATCCCGAGACCGAGCCAGCCGAGCCGCCGCACCAAGGCCCAATCGATCGCGAACCGCGCGCGGCGGGCGAACACGCCCTGCCGCAGATCGAGCGCGGGCGCCGCCACCGCCGCGACGATCGCCGCGTCGAGCTCTGCCCCCTCCAGCCGCTCGGGGGCGATCCCGCCGGTGAGCAGTTCGGTGAGCCCGGCCTCGTCGGCGAAGCCCGTGGTCGCGCCGCGCACGATGGTCTCGCCGCCCAGATCGGCGGCGACGAAGCCGCTTTCGGGGCGCGGCAGCAGCAGCGGGGCGGGCAGGAGCGCGCCGGCGTCGACACCGTTCGCCGCGAGCATGTCGAGCCAGCCGCGCATGCGCGACAGCGCGACGACGCCGATCGGCCGCTCGCTGCCGCTCCCCTCGCGGCCGACCGCGACATGGAGATCGTTGAGCGGCGCGGCGCTCGCCTCGGCGGCGAGGATGCGCGCCGCCGTCACCGCCTGCGCGGCCGAGCGATCCGGGAGTTCGGCCCAATGCAACGTCACCGCGTCGGCGGGCGTCACCACCAGCGGCGTGGTTTCGGGCGCGAGCGCCGGCACCCCCTCGCCCCGCGCCGCGACCACGCCGCCGCTGACGCGAAGCCACCGCCACGGCGCGGTGCCGCTCGGCAGGAAGAGGATGAGGGTTTCGCTCATGACAGCTCACCCCATTGCCGGGAGACGAGCCGTGCGGGAAGCGTGGATGCGTCGATCAGGCTGTTTTGCTGAAGATCGGTACCGTTGACGCGGACATCCGCGCGCAGCGCGAACCATCGGGTCGTGACCGCGCTCGTCGACGGCGCATCGCCGATATCGCCCGCCGCGCCGAACGCGGACGAATGCCAGAACTTGGCGGTATCGTCATAGCCGGCGGCGGGCCTGCCGAGCAGCGCGCGCCGCACCGCCGCGACATTGGGCGTGCCGGGCATCAACACCGCGAGCAAGGGCGCCTGTTCGGGCAGCACCGTGTTGACGTTGATTCGCGCCGGCTCCGCGACCGGCAACGCGCAGACCCACGGGCGCAGCGCCGCATAGATTTCGGGCGTGACCCCCATCACCGCGCGAAGTTCGCTCGGGTCGGCCATCAGCGTGTTGGCGGTGCGGTACGGCGTTTCGAGCCCGCCATAGTCGCCGTCCTCGGCGCCGCCGCTCAGCGCCTGTGTGTCGCTGTCGATCCAGTCGGTCGCGGCCGCCGCGATCCCTTCCGGCGAGCGCGCGGGCGCGCCGACGAGGCGGATGAGCGTTGCGAATCGCACCGCCGCCGCCGGATTGGCGACATAGCTGCCATCGGACTGTTTGATGACGAGGCCGTTGAGGTTGAAGCAATTGCCGCCGTCGGTGATACGGAGCGTGGCGACGCCGCCCGTCACCGGCAGCGGGATCGGCGTGTCGCTCCAGTCGCCGGCCAGCGACACGCGGGTGCCCTCCCGCCCGAGCAGATCGCTGATCCGGTCGACCGCCAGCGCCTCGCCCGCCTCCGCGAAGGCACGCGCCTGATCGAGCGCGACGGCATTGCCGCCGAGCCTGGTGGCGATGCGCAGCCGCTCGAGCGCGGTCGCCGCGAGCACGGCGATCACCGCGACCAGGAGCAGCACCGTCAGCAATGCCGCGCCGGTCTCGGAAGGTTTGCGCTCAGCCACCGGCACGCTCGCCATAGCCGGTGCCGACGAGGAAGAGCTCGCGATATTCGGTGCCGTCGCCGCGCGTCAGTCGCATTTCGAGCGCTTGCGGCAGCGGGGCGCGCGGCGATCCCTCCCAGCGGTCGCTCCACGCGCCGTCGATGCGGTAGCGCAGCGCGACCCGCCGGACTCCCGAGAGCATCGCCGTCGCCGGATATGGCGCGGCGCCGTCCAGCATCGGATAGGCGACGCGGGTGAGCGTGTCGCCGTCGAGCCGGTATTCGACCTTCTGCAAGCCGGCGCGGCGGGCGCCGTCGAGATTGCTCCAGCCGCCGCGCACCAGCCGCAGCATCGGGCTGGCGCCCCAATCGCGCTCGCCGGTGAAGGCGGGCACCGGATCGCCACGGTCATTGCGGGTCTGGCGGAGCGACGCCTGCGCGAGATCGGCCTGCAGCATCGCGGAGAGCCGATTGAGCGCCGACGTGTCATCGAGCTTGCCCGCCATGACGCCCTGCGCGCGCACGCTGAACGACAGCAACGCGACCCCGGCAGCGGCGAGCATGCCGAAGATCAGCAGCGAGATCATCACTTCGACGAGGGTGAAGCCGGACTGGCCCCGGTTGTCATCCCAGACGGGTTGCGGGGTCCACGGCTCCGCACGATCGGACGCCACCGCGCCTACGGGTCGGCGGCTGCCGGAACCAGTCCGGCGTGACGAAACGCGCATCGTCACGCGCCTCGCCCCGATCGGATCATCGTCAGCCTGCCCGCCGAGCGGCCATCGCGGTCGGTGACGGTCACGTCGATGCGCAGGATTCGCGCATCCCCGGTCGCGGCGACGGTGCGGGTCCAGTTCCACGCCCTGCCGCCATTTTGCTCGACGCCGTTGGCGATGCCGAGCGCGGGCGGCTTGGCGTCCGTCACCGCCTCGATCGCGACGTTGCGGGCGACGATCTGCCCGGTCAGCGTGGTGTCGAGAATGCCGGCACCCCGGATCGTCGCGCCTTCGAGCCGGATCAGCGCGAGCGCGGCGAGGGCGAATACCGCGAGCGCGACCATCATCTCGATGAGGGTGAAGCCCCGCTCTCCAACCGTTCGTGTCGAGCGAAGTCGAGACACCTGCGCCCGACGCCTGTCCCTCGACTTCGCTCGGGACGAACGGGGGGCGACGCGCTTATCCACCGACCCGCACCGTCCCGTCCGCGCCGACATGCACGTCGCTCGCCTGCCCGTCGCGGAGCAGACGCACGTCGAACGGGCGGTCGGCGAGGCCGGTCGAATCGAACACGATTCGGTCGCGTCCGGCGATGCCGGTCGCCGCCTGCGTGCCCGCGCCCCATTGCGTCACCCGCAGCGGCTTGTCCGAGATCGCCTGCCATGTCCCGTCGCGCCGCACGTCGAAGCCATAGCCCGCCGCCGTCACCCAGATACTGACCGGACGCGCCTGGACGATGGCGAGATCGTGCGCCGCGCGCACGCGCAGCGCGAAACGCGCCGCCTCGTCGGCGAGCCGGCCGCGCGGATCGGGCAGGCTCAGCGCCACCGCCGCCGAGGCGAGGCCGATGACCGTGACGACGATCATCAGTTCGACCAGCGTGAAGCCGCGCTCGCGCGTGGCGTGCCGGTTACTCCCAGCTACCGATATCGGCATCGACGCCCTCGCCGCCATCCTTGCCGTCCGCGCCGAGCGTCCAGACATCCGCTTCGCCGTGCTGGCCGGGGGAGGCATAGAGATAGGGGCGGTTCCAAGGATCGAGCGGCAGCTTCTTGAGATAGCCGCCCTTCTGGTATTTGGACGCATCGACGCCCGCCGGCGCATTGACGAGCGCGTTCAGACCATCGGACGTCGACGGAAACGCGCCGTTCGACAGTTTGTAGAGTTCGAGCGCCTGTTCGATCGTGGCGATATCGGCCTTGGCGCGGGTGATGCGCGCCTTGTCGCCGCTCGGGAACACGTTGATGACGACGATCGCGGCGAGCAGGCCGATGATGACGATCACCACCATCAGTTCGACCAGCGTGAAGCCCTCCTGCATGGGGCGGCGCTTGCGGATCGGGGCCTTGCGATTCATGATGGTCCTCATTCGTGTCACTGGCCGGCCAGCGTGTTGAGCTGGAGGATCGGCAGCAGGATCGATAGCACGATCGTGGCGACGACACCCCCCATCACGACGATGATGAGCGGTTCGAGCAACGACAGCGCGGTCGCGGTGAAACGGTCGAACTCGCGCTCGAGATAATCGGCGGCGCGCGCGAGCATCTCGTCGAGCTGCCCAGCGGCCTCGCCCGAGGCGACCAGATAGGTCAGCAGCGGCGGGAACACGCCGGCGCGCAGCATCGCCGCCGACAGGCTGCCGCCGCCGCGAATCGACTCGACGATCTCGTCGGTGGCGCGCCGCAGCCGAGCGTTGTGGATCGTGCCCGAGGTCAGCACCAGCCCGTCGAGCAGCGGCAGCCGGCTCGACACCATCGTCGCGAGCGTGCGCGCCATCCGCGCCGCGTGGAGATCGCGCAGCAGCCGGCCGAGCAGAGGAAGGCGTAGCAGCCGGCTGTCGAACGCATATTTGATGCCCGGGCGCTTCATCCCCTGCCAGAAGCCGATGCCGCCCAGCACGATCATCAGCGCGATCAGCCACCACCAGCGCACCAGCGCGTGCGACACGCCGATCACGATCCGCGTCAGCAGCGGCAATTGCTGGCCGACGGTGTCGAACTGTTCGACCACTTGCGGCACGACGAACATCATCAGCGCGGTGACGACCGCGGTCGCCACCAGCGCGAGCACGCACGGATAGGCGAGCGCGGTCACGATCCGGCCGTTGATCTCGGCCTGCCGCTCCAGCAGCGCGGAGAGCCGTTCGAGGATCTCGGGAAGCGCGCCCGACCGCTCGCCCGCCGCGACCATCGCGCGGTAGAGCGGCGGGAAGCTCTTCGGCTCGCGCGCCATCGAATCGGCGAGGCGGCGGCCCTCCACCACGCCGGCGTGGACCGCATGGACGATGTCGCGGACATGGTCCTGCTCGGTCTGGCGCGTGATCGTGCGCAGCGCCTCTTCGAGCGGCGAGACGCGGTTGAGCGTTGCAAGCTGGCGCGTGAACAGCGTGAGCTGCTTGGTGCTCATCCGCCGGCGACCAATGCGGACGTTCGAGAAGAGCGCCTTGCCGCGCGGCGGCAGGGATGAGCCGGGTTCGAGCTTTAGGACGTACAGCCCCTTGCGATCGAGCATGGCGCGCGCGGAGTCGAGCGAGGGCGCGGCGACGTGCCCGCGCACCTCGCGGCCCTTGGTGTCGACGACGAGATAGTCGAAGTCAGGCACTTATCTCCTCCCCTCCCTGGAAGGGAGGGGTCGGGGGTGGGTAGCTCTCGTTGGAACGCAGCGCCGGCCCCGAACCGACCCACCCCCAGCCCCTCCCTTCCAGGGAGGGGAGCAAGAAGGAAGGTTAGCCACGATCGACCGTTTCTGGCTCAACCACCAGCGGCGCCTCGACATCCGCCATGTCGCGCCGCGACACGCGTACCGCTTCCTCGGGCGTGGTCTTGCCTTCGCGCACCAATTGCCGCGCCGCCGCACCGAGGTTCTGCGCGTGGAGGAAGGCGTGGCGCGCGATCAGCGATTCGTCGCCGCCGTCGTTGATGAGGCGGCGCAGCGTTTCGTCGATCCGTACCGCCTCGAACACGCCGATCCGCCCCTTGAAGCCGCTATGCCCGCACTCGTCGCAGCCGACCGCCTCATAGACGACCGTGCCGGTATCGAAGCCGAGCAGCGCCGAGACCGAGCCCGATGCCTGCACCGGCCGCCGGCATTGCTCGCACAAGCGCCGCACCAGCCGCTGCGCGATCACCGCGCGCAGCGTCGAGGCGAGCAGGAACGGCTCGATCTTCATGTCGCGCATCCGCGTGATCGCGCCGACCGCGTCGTTGGTGTGGACGGTCGAGAGCACGAGGTGACCGGTCAGCGACGCCTGCACGGCGATTTCGGCGGTCTCGCGATCGCGGATTTCGCCGACCATCACCACGTCCGGGTCTTGCCGCAGGATCGCGCGCAGCCCCGCCGCGAAGGTGAGCCCGACCTTGGGGTTGACCTGGGTCTGGCCGACACCGTCGATCGCATATTCGACCGGGTCTTCGACGGTCAGGATATTGCGGCTGCCGTCGTTGAGCAGGCGCAAGGCGGCGTAGAGCGTGGTCGTCTTGCCCGATCCGGTCGGCCCGGTGACGAGCACGATGCCGTTCGGCTCGGTCAGCGTCGCCTTGAGCATCGCGTTCATCGCATCGGTCATACCGAGCACGTCGAGGGTGATGCCGGCGTTCTCCTTGTCGAGAATGCGCAGCACCACACGCTCTCCCGCCCGGCTCGGCAGCGTCGAGACGCGCACGTCGAGCAGCTTCCCGCCGAGCGTCAGCCCGATGCGTCCGTCCTGCGGGATGCGCCGCTCGGCGATGTCGAGCCGCGCCATCACTTTCACGCGGCTAACCACCACCGGCGCGACGTGCGGCGGCATCCGCAGCGTCTCGCGCAGCACGCCGTCGATCCGCATCCGCACGACGAGGCCGGTCTCATACGGCTCGATGTGGATATCGGACACGCCGTTGCGCGCCGCGTCGGCGATGATGCCGTTGATGAGCCGGATCGCCGGCGCATCGTCGGCGGTGTCGAGCAGGTCGTCGGCGGTCGGCAGGTCGCCGGCGAGGATGTCGAGTTCGCCGGCCATGCCGATCCCGCCCGCCGCCATCGCGGCCGCCTGCCCGTCCATCGCGTAACGATCGGACAGGAGGCGATCGAACGCATCCGCCGGCACGATGCCGATGTCGAACGGCTGGGCGAGATGCCTGCGCAGTTCGAGCAGCACCCTGGGATCGCCGCCCTCGCGCATCGCGACGGAGAGATGCCCGTCGGCGGCATCGCCGAGCACCACCCCGAAGCGCCGCGCGAACGCATAAGGGATGGTGACGACGCCGGCGGGCAGGGCTGCGGGTTCGGCAAGGTCGAGCACCGAGGCCATCTTCATTTCTCCGGTCGGACGATCTGCGTCGAGTTTCTGACCACGGGCACGCCGATGCGCGGGTCTTCGATGTTGCCGGGCACGGGCGCGCTCGGGATCGGCGGCGCGGCGCCCATGTAATCGCGCACCAGCTCGTCGATCGAGGGCTCATCCACCGGGTTCTGCTGGCCCTGCTGGAGCCGCAGATAGCCGTAGCGCTGCGAGGTGAGCCGCTGCGTGTCCTCGGGCGTGCGCAGCACGGTCGGGCGGATGAAGATCATCAGATTGGTCTTGGTGCGCTGCTTCGCCTTGGAGCGGAACAACTGGCCGAGCGCGGGAATGTCGCCGAGCAGGGGCACCTTCTCGATCGTGCGGCGCTCATCGTCGCTGAGCAGGCCGCCGATGATCGCGATCTGGCCGTCATCGACCGTCATCGTCGTCTCGACCTCACGCTTGTTGAGGATCAAATCGCTATTGTCGCTGGAGACCGGACCGGCAACCGAACTGACCTGCTGGTGAAGGATCAGCTTGATCGACCCGCTCGAATTGACCTGCGGGCGGACCTGCAACTGGATGCCGACATTCTCGCGCTGGACCGTGCGGAAGGCATTGTCGAAATTCTGGCTGAGCGCCTGGCCCGTCGTGATCGGAATCTCCTGGCCGACGAGGATGCGCGCTTCCTGATTGTCGAGCGTGGTCAGCGACGGGGCTTGCAGCAGGTTCGACGTGGTGTCGGACTTCACCGCATTGATGATCGCGCCGAAGATCGCGTTCTTGCCGATGTTGGTGACGCCGCCGCCGAACCCGCCGGTCGCGCCGAGGATCGAGGTGAGCGCCGACTGGGCGAGCGCGTCGCTCACCGCATTGTTGGTGGTGGTGACGGTGGTGTTGCCGTTGACGGTGGTCGTGGTGGTGTTGAGCGACCGCGCGCCGACCGCGCCCGCGATCGTCAGCAGATTGGGCGCGGAGTTGCTGTAGCTGGTCGCGAAGGTGGGGATGCCGCTGCCGGGCAGGCCGGCGAGCAGGAACTGCACCCCGAGCTTGCTCGCGGTCGCATCCGACACTTCCGCGACGATCGCCTCGACGAGCACCTGCTCACGCCGCGTATCGAGCTGGCGCACGACTTCGGACAATTGCCGCTGCACCTCGGCCGGCGCGGCGATGACGATCGCATTGGCGCCGGCGAAGCGCGTGACGACCGCGGCGGTCTTGCCGCCCTCGGCGGTGACGGCGGCCTGGGCCGGCGCGGTGCCGGTCTGCACCGGCTGGCTTTGCGGGGGTACGATGTTGGTGTTGGGCGATCCCGCGCCGAAGCCGTTCGACCCGCCGCCGCCGGTGCCGCCGAACGTCGATTGCGAAAGCTGCTGGGTCTGCACCGGCGTCGGCGCCTGGCCGACGAGCTGCTGGAGCACGGGCAGCAATTGCTCGGCATCGGCATTTTCGAGGAAGACCACCTTGATCTCGGTGCCGTTCTTGGCGCGCGCATCGAGATCCTGCGCGACCGCCGCCAGCCGCGCGACGCTCGCCGCGTCGCCGCGCAGCGCGACCGCGTTCGAACTGGTGACCGCGACGACGCTCACCGCCGACGGGCTGCCGGGTTGCGCCGACCCGCCGGCCCCGCTCCCCTGCCCGGTGAGTGCCTGGAGCGCGCTCGCGATCTCGCGCGCGCCGGCGTTCTTGAGCGCGATCACGCGCGTGGCCGCGGTGTCCGTGTCGATCCGGCGCAGCACCTCGCGCACGCGGCGCACATTGTCGGCGAAATCGACGATGACGACCGAATTGCCGCCGCGATTTGCCGTGACCGAACCCTGCGTACTGACGAGGCCGCGCACCGTATCGACCGCCGAGGCGGCGTCGATCGAGCGCAGCCGGACGATTTCGGTGACGAGGCTGTTGCGCGCCGCGCCGCCGGTTCCGACCCGGCTCGGCTGCGACGCGGCATTGTCGATCGGCTGGATGCGGAACGCGCCGTTCGAGGTCGGCACCGCGACGAGGCCGTTGGCGCGCAACGTCGAGAGGAACACTTCGAAATATTCGGAGCGGGTGAGTGGCCGGTCTGTGACGACCGTCACCTTCCCCTGCACACGCGCGTCGATGATGAAGGTCCGGCCGGTCACGCGCGCGGCATCGGCGATGAAGGCGCGGACATCGGCGTCGCGCACGTTCATCGTCGTCTGCGCGGCAATCGGGCCGGCGCAGGCGAGCGCGAGCAAGGGAGCGAGAATCAGTTTCTTCATGGACCTGCTATCGTGATGGCGAGCGGCAGGGTCTGGTCGCCCCGTTCGACCGTGACCGAGAGTGTGCCGCCCCCGGCGAATTGACCGCCGAGACGTTCGAGATCGCCCGCTCCGCCGACCGGCCGCCCGTTGATCGCGGTGACGACGTCGCCGTCGCGGAGCCCCGCCTGGCGGAACGCGGTCGCGCCGCCCTGCGGGCGCACGACGAGGCCGCTGACCCGGCCGCCATCGACACGCGGGATGATGCCGGTCTCGGCGCGAAGCTGCGAAAGTGTCAGCCCCGCCGCCGGCGCACCGGGCGCGAGCAGCGGTGCGGATGGGGGCGGGGGCGGCGGCGCGGCGCCGGCATCGCCCTGGGCGAGGAACAGATCCTCGACCGCGCCGCCCCGGTCGATCGTGACATGATCGAACGCGACCGCCTTGAGCGTCGCGCCGGGCGCGACCTCCTGCCCGACCGCGATGCTCTTCTGCACGCCGTCCGGCCCGGCGATGATCGCCGAGCCGCCGCCCATCGCGCCGTCGATCCGCGTGCCGAACAATGTCAATTCGAGCGACGTGACGGTCGCTGGCTGCGCGTCGTCGCCCGAGAGGCGGAAGAACGGATCGAAGCCGCGCAGCACGTCGCCCGGCGCGCCGGGCACCGAGACTCCCGCCGGCCGCCAGTCACCGAGCGGGGCGACCGGGGTGACGACCGCCCACGCCAGCCGCGCGCATTGCACCGCCAGCACCGCGATCAGCGCCAGCTCGGCCGCCGAATAGACCGTGACCCGCGGTAGCCGGCGCGACAGCGCCCGTGCGCGCGGATCGAGAACCAATCGCATTCTGAACAGACCACCCCGGCAACCGTGCGCACCCGCTAGGAAAGATGTGTTACAGTCACAGGTCGGTCGTGTGAACCTTTTCCGCACGCGCTGCGGCGGCGGATCACCATGCCGTTCGGCATGGTGGGCGCGACAGGGATTGAACCTGTGACCCCACCCGTGTGAAGGGTGTGCTCTACCGCTGAGCTACGCGCCCATCGCCTCTACCCCGGTGGGGCCGCGATGCTTCATCGGCTTTCGCCAACGAAATAGGGCGGCTCGCCGCCGCCCTGTTCCGTGCCTCTTAAGACAGGCCATCGGGGCTTGTCCAGCCCCTCCGGCACATTCCCGTCGTCAGTTCACCGAATCCTTGAGGCCCTTGCCCGCCTTGAACTTGGGCTGCGACGACGCCTTGATCGTCATCGGCTCGCCGGTGCGCGGGTTGCGGCCGGTCGATGCCTTGCGCTTGCTCACCGAAAACGTCCCGAAACCCACCAGACGCACCTCGTCGCCCTTCTTCAACGCCTCGGAGATCGCGTCGAACACAGCCTCGACCGCCTTGCTCGCATCACCCTTGCCGAGACCGGATGCGTCGGCAACCGTGCCGATCAACTCCTGCTTGTTCATGCCCGCGGAACCCCCGTTACAATGGAAACTGATTCTCGGCTCAAAAAGCCGGTATTCCAGTAACGACAGGCGGGCCGGGGCTGTCAAAGCAATTTGCGTTCAACCCCGACAAAACGCGGCGGAATTCCGTCTCTTCCGCCGCGTTAACGATCAATGTCGACGCTCGCCGCCGATCGGGGCGACGCCCACCGGCGGTTGCGCGGCGAGATCATCCTCCTCGGTCCACGAGATCGGCTCGATCGGCGCGGTGAGCGCGAGGCGCAGCACCTCGTCGACATGGCTGACGGGCACGATCTTCAGCCCCGCGCGGATATTGGCCGGGATCTCGGCGAGATCCTTCTCATTCTCCTGCGGGATCAGCACCGTGGTGATGCCGCCGCGCAGCGCCGCGAGCAGCTTCTCCTTGAGGCCGCCGATCGGCAGCACGCGGCCACGCAGCGTCACCTCGCCGGTCATCGCCACCTCGCGGCGCACCGCAACACCGGTGAGGGTCGAGACGATCGAGGTGACGATGCCCACGCCCGCCGACGGACCATCCTTGGGCACGGCACCCTCGGGCAGGTGGATGTGGATGTCCTTGCGCGCGAACAGGCTCGGCTTGATGCCGTAGCTGGGCGACCGCGCCTTGACGAAGCTGAACGCCGTCTCGATCGACTCCTTCATCACGTCGCCGAGCTTGCCGGTCACTTTGGCGGCGCCCTTGCCCGGCACGGTGACGCTCTCGATGGTCAGCAACTCGCCGCCCACCTCGGTCCAGGCGAGACCAGTGACGGCACCGATCTGATTCTCCTCTTCCCCGAGGCCGTGACGATATTTCTTCACGCCCGCGAAGTCGGCGATGTTGTCGGGCGTGATCGTGACGGTCTCGTCCTTGCCTTCGAGAATGCGGCGCAGGGCCTTGCGCGCGAGCTTGGCGATCTCGCGTTCCAGCGTGCGCACCCCCGCCTCTCGCGTGTAATATTGGATCAGCGCGCGCAGCCCTTCGGTGGTGAGCGTGAACTCACCGTCCTTGAGCCCGTGCGCCTCGATCTGCTTGCCGATCAGGTGACGCTCGGCGATCTCGACCTTCTCGTCCTCGGTATAGCCTTCGAGCCGGATGATCTCCATGCGGTCGAGCAGCGGCTGCGGCAGGTTGAGCGTGTTTGCGGTCGTCACGAACATCACGTCCGACAGATCGATGTCGATCTCCAGATAATGGTCGTTGAACTTGCTGTTCTGCTCGGGATCGAGCACCTCAAGCAGCGCCGAGGCCGGGTCGCCGCGGAAATCCTGGCCAAGCTTGTCGATTTCGTCGAGCAGGAACAGCGGGTTGCTGGTGCCGGCCTTCTTGAGATTGGTCACGATCTTGCCCGGCAGCGAGCCGATATACGTGCGGCGGTGGCCGCGAATTTCCGCTTCGTCGCGGACCCCGCCCAAAGACTGGCGGATGAACTCGCGCCCGGTCGCCTTGGCGATCGACTTGCCGAGGCTGGTCTTGCCGACGCCGGGCGGCCCGACGAGGCACAGGATCGGCCCCTTCAGCTTGTTGGTGCGCGCCTGCACCGCGAGATATTCAATGATCCGATCCTTGACCTTCTCCAGCGCATAATGGTCCTCGTCGAGCACCGCCTGCGCCGCCGAGATGTCGCGCTTGATCTTGGACTTCTTGCCCCACGGCAGGCCGAGCAGCACGTCGAGATAGTTGCGCACGACGGTCGCTTCGGCGCTCATCGGCGCCATCGTCTTGAGCTTCTTGAGCTCGGCGGTCGCCTTGGTGCGCGCTTCCTTCGAGAGCTTGAGCGTCGCGATCTTCTGGGTCAGCTCGGCGATCTCGTCACCCTCGCCTTCCTCGCCCTCGTTGCCGAGTTCGCGCTGGATCGCCTTCAACTGCTCGTTGAGGTAATATTCGCGTTGGGTCTTCTCCATCTGGCGCTTGACCCGGCTCTTGATCTTCTTCTCGACCTGGAGGACGCCGAGCTCGCCTTCCATGAAGGCGAACACCATCTCCAGCCGCTTGGCCGGGTCGGTCTCCACCAGCAAAGCCTGCTTGTCCGACACCTTGACCGAGATGTTGGCCGCGACCGAGTCGGCGAGCTGGCTCGGCTCCTCGATCTCGCTCAATTGTACTGCGGTTTCCGCCGGCAGCTTGCGGTTGAGCTTGGCGTAATTCTCGAACTGATCGATCACCGAGCGCATCAGCGCGGCGACCTCATGCGTCACCTGCTTCTCCGCCTCGGCGAGATCGTCGGCGCCGGCATCACCCTCCAGCAGATCGACCGAGGCGGTCAGATGGCCCTCGGACGTTGCGAGATCGCTGAACTTCGCACGCTTCTTGCCCTCGACCAGCACGCGCACCGTGCCATCGGGCAGCTTGAGCAATTGCAGCACGGTGGCGGTGACACCGATGTCGTAGAGGTCGTCGCGATCGGGGTCGTCCTCGGCCGGATCGAGCTGCGCGACCAGGAAAATCTCCTTGTCGGCGGCCATCGCCGCTTCCAGCGCCGCGACCGACTTGTCGCGGCCGACGAACAGCGGCACGATCATGTGCGGGAAGACAACGATGTCACGTAGCGGCAGAACAGGGTAGATTTGGGTCATGGAAACTCCGGGGAACGCGAACGACGCGCCTTGTTCTTCCTTATATGGTGTGTGCGCGCTTTCCATCAATCGCCGTTCGCCGATGAACGGGGCATGAGGATACCCACCGCGGTCCTGCCGGCGGCGGCGCTGCTGCTCGGCGCGGCCGATCTGCCCGGTCCGGGCGAACCCGCACTGACACCGCAGACCGCGCGTTCGGGCGGCCCGATCGACCCGGAGCAGGCGAAACTGTCTTTCGACGCGGCCGATCTGCGATTCGAAGTGTTCCCAGAAGCGGAGCGGATCGCCGGCGTGGCGACGCTGAGCTTCACCGCGCGCGCGCCGCTCGATCGGTTGCTGATCGATCTCGACCGCAACCTGCCGGTCAGTGCGGTCGCGATCGACGGCGTGGCGCTACCGGCGCGCGCCTGGAGCAACCCGGAGGGCAAGCTCACGATCACGCTGCCGCATCGCGTGGCGGCGGGCGGGCGGGTGAGCGCGCGCATCACCTACGCAGGCACACCGCATGTCGCGGTGAAGGCGCCGTGGGACGACGGCTTCGTCTGGGCCAAGACCCCCGACGGCCACCCGTGGGTGGCGACCACCGCCGAAGGCAATGGCTGCGACCTGTTCTGGCCGTGCCTCGACTTCCCGACCGGGCGGCCTGGCGTCGCGACGCTGCACATCACCGTGCCTGCGGGCCTGAAGGCGCCCTCCAACGGCAAATTGCTCGGCGTGGACACGCTCGCCGACGGCCGCACCACCTGGAACTGGCGCGTCAAACACCCGACGACCTACGGCATCGCGCTCAACGTCGGCCCCTATGAGCAACTCTCGGGCAGCTACAAGAGCCGCTTCGGCAACACGATCCCGCTCTTCTACTGGTACCTGCCCGGCGAGGACACGCAGGCGCGCGCGCTGTTCGCCGAGTTCGCGCCGACGCTCGACTTCTTCGAAAGCGAGATCGGCCCCTACCCCTTCGGCGACGAAAAGCTCGGCGTGGTCGAGACCCCGCACAAGGGCATGGAGCACCAGACGATCAACGCCTATGGCAACGGCTATGCCAAGGCGCCGGAGGGTTTCGACTGGCTGTTCCAGCACGAGCTCGCGCACGAATGGTTCGGCAACCAGCTTTCCGCGCGCGACTGGGACGATTTCTGGCTGCACGAAGGCTATGCGACCTACATGCAGCCGTTCTACGGCCTGTGGCGCGAGGGCGATGCCCGCTACGCGACGATGCTCGACGACCAGCGCAACAAGATCACCAATCTGCGGCCGATGGTTTCGGGCGCGTCCCGCACCGAAGAGGATGTCTACCGGATCGATCGCGGCGGCCCGGGGCAGGACATCTATTACAAGGGCGCGTGGATGCTCCACACCTTGCGCTGGCTGATCGGCGACCGCGCGTTTCGCGATGTGACCCGGCTGGCGGTCTATGGGCGGAGCGATCCCAAGCCGGGCAATTTCACCCCGCGTTTCGTGACGAGCGCCGACTATCAGGCGATCGTCACGCGCGTGACCGGCAAGGATTACGGTTGGTTCTTCGACGTCTATTTGCGCCAGGCCGCGCTGCCCGATCTGCTGAGCGAGCGGCGTGACGGCGCGCTGAACCTGCATTGGGCGGCACCGGGCGGGCGGCCCTTCCCGATGCCGTTGGCGGTGCGGGTCGCCGGGCGGACGGTCCGGCTGGCGATGGCGAATGGCACCGGCCGCATCGCGGTGGCCGCCGGCGCGCATGTCGTGATCGACCCCGACGCGCGGGTGTTGCGGCGCTCGGCGGCGGTGGAGGCGTATCAAGCGTGGCGGGACGCGCAGCGCAAGGCGCAGTGATGCCACTATGTCCCCACCGTTCGCACTGAGCGAAGTCGAAGTGCGTGCCTTTGAAAGCGGCGCGCTCGTGACACGTGCTTCGACTTCGCTCAGCACGAACGGTGAAGGAGGCTCACGTTTGACTGCCCGCGAACGGTGAAGAAAGGTGACGTTTCGCCACCCGCCGTTCGTGCTGAGCGAAGTCGAAGCACGGATTTCGCGACCCGCGTTGGAGCCGATACCAAGGAAACGAAAAGAGCGGCCTGCGCCGGCAGACCGCTCTTCCAAAGGGCTTCGAAGGCAGGGCGGGTTAGGCCGCGCCCGCCCCCGCCTTGTCCTTCTTCGCATAGACGCGGATCGGTTCCTTGCGGCCTTCGATCACGTCCTTGTCGATCATCACCTCGTCGACGCCGTCCATGCCGGGCAGATCGAACATCGTATCGAGCAGGATGCCTTCGAGGATCGAGCGCAGCCCGCGTGCGCCGGTCTTGCGCTCGATCGCCTTCTTGGCGACCTGCGTGAGCGCGTCCTCGGTGAAACCGAGCTTGACCGTCTCCATGTCGAACAGCTTCTGATACTGTTTGACCAAAGCGTTCTTCGGCTCGGTGAGGATCGTCACCAGCGCGGGGACATCGAGATCCTCGAGCGTCGCGATCACCGGCAGGCGGCCGACGAATTCGGGGATCAGGCCGAACTTGAGCAGATCCTCGGGCTCGACCGACTTGAGCGTCTCGCCGGTGCGGCGCTCCTCGGGGCTGGCGACATAGGCGCCGAAGCCGATCGACTTGCCCTGCAGACGATCGCCGATGATCTTCTCAAGCCCCGAAAACGCGCCGCCGCAGATGAACAGGATGTTGGTCGTATCGACCTGGAGGAACTCCTGCTGCGGATGCTTGCGCCCGCCCTGCGGCGGCACGCTCGCGGTGGTGCCTTCCATCAGCTTGAGCAGCGCCTGCTGAACGCCCTCGCCCGACACGTCGCGCGTGATCGAGGGGTTCTCGGCCTTGCGGCTGATCTTGTCGATCTCGTCGATATAGACGATGCCGCGCTGCGCGCGCTCGACGTTGTAGTCCGAGGCCTGAAGCAGCTTGAGGATGATGTTCTCGACATCCTCGCCGACATAGCCGGCCTCGGTGAGCGTGGTCGCGTCGGCCATCGTGAACGGCACGTCGAGGATGCGCGCCAGCGTCTGCGCGAGCAGGGTCTTGCCGCATCCGGTCGGGCCGACGAGCAGGATGTTCGACTTGGCGAGCTCGACGTCGGCGCCCTTCTGGCCGTGGTTGAGCCGCTTGTAATGGTTGTGGACCGCCACCGACAGCACGCGCTTGGCGCGCTTCTGGCCGATCACATAATCGTCGAGGACATCGCAGATCTCCTGCGGAGTCGGCACGCCGCCATCCTTCTTCGACACCAGCGCCGACTTGGTCTCCTCGCGGATGATGTCGTTGCACAGCTCGACGCACTCATCGCAGATGAACACGGTCGGCCCGGCGATCAGCTTGCGCACCTCGTGCTGCGACTTGCCGCAGAAGGAGCAATACAGCGTGCTTTTCGAGTCGCCGCCACTCAGCTTGGTCATAAAATCTCGTGTCCCAATGCCCCTTGTGGGGACGAAAGCATAACAGACTAGGCGCGTTTCCGGCTATCGGGCAATGCCGAATATCGCTTTGCCCCGGCGGTTACGGCCTGATGAGAGGTGATATGGGCACAGTTTGCGGCGTAACAAGCGGCGCGGCACCGCCCATCCGGGCGGATCATATCCCGAACGGACGCGACGCCCCGCCGCCGCCAACCGGCGGCGGAGCGCCTAGCGACCCCGGTTCTCAGGCGGCGGGCAGCGCCGGCGGGGTGGCGCCGTCGTCGGCGATCGCCGGGCGCTTGTCGAACACCTGATCGATCAGCCCGAACGCCTTGGCCTCTTCCGCCGACATGAAGTTGTCGCGGTCCATCGCGCGTTCGATCTCCTCGAGCGTCTTGCCGGTGTATTTGGCGTAGAGCGAGTTGAGGAAATGGCGCATCCGCAGGATCTCGCGCGCCTGGATCTCGATGTCGCTCGCCATGCCCTGCGCGCCGCCCGAAGGCTGGTGGATCATGATCCGCGAGTTGGTGAGCGCGACGCGCATCCCCGGCTCGCCCGCCGACAACAGGAAGCTGCCCATCGACGCGGCCTGGCCGATGCAAACCGTGCCGACGCGCGGGCGAATATATTGCATCGTGTCATGGATCGCCATGCCCGCCGTGACGACACCGCCCGGCGAGTTGATATACATGAAGATGTCCTTCTTCGGGTTTTCCGATTCCAGGAACAGAAGCTGGGCGGTGATGATCGAGGCCATGTGATCCTCGACCCCGCCGGTCACGAAGATGATCCGCTCGCGCAGCAGCCGCGAATAGATGTCGAAGCTGCGCTCGCCGCGGTTGGATTGCTCGATGACGATGGGAACGAGGCCGGCCTGAGTCGGCTGCTGGGCGACGAGCCCCGCCGCGCTGAGGGGAGCCATGAAATCGCCGGTGTCGAACGGGTTGCGCATGATGTTCTGTACGTCCTTTATGCCCTTGCGGTCGCCTACATCGGCACTCCGCCGGGACTTGGCAAGTGTGCCCTGCCGTTCGTGCTGAGCGCAGTCGAAGCACGTGTCCAGCACGCCGCGCTGGTTGGCACGCCCTTCAACAAGCTCAGGGCGAACGGTATGTGAAGTTTCAGCCCTCGCGCCTCTCAACGCCCGGCGCGCGGTGCGAGAGGTAGGCGAGCCGGCGCATCTCGCGCCGGCCACGCACTACGGTGTCGAGGATCAGCCCCGCAAACAGGCACAGCGCAGCCAGGATCATCAGGCCGGTCACCATCACCGCGGTCGGCAGGCGGGGCACGAGATGCGTGTGCATGTAGGTGATGACGAGCGGTACCGCGAGCAGCAGCCCCAGCAGCGCCAGCACCGCGCCGATCGCGCCGAAGAACAGCACGGGGCGCTCGATCCGGTACAGCGTTAGGATGGTGCGCAGGATGCGGAAGCCGTCGCGATAGGTGCTGAGCTTGGAGGCCGAGCCTTCGGGCCGCTCGTAATAGGGTGTCGCCACCTCGGCGACGGGCATGCGCAACTCGAGCGCGTGGACGCTGATCTCGGTCTCGATCTCGAACCCCGCCGAGAGCACGGGGAAGCTCTTGACGAAGCGGCGCGAGAAGACGCGGTAGCCCGACAGGATATCGGTAAAGCTACGCCCGAACAGCCGCGCGAGCATGCCGGTCAGCACCGCATTGCCGAAGCGGTGGCCGCGCCGGTACGCCGCTTCGATCTGCGTGATGCGCGCGCCGACGATCATGTCGAGCTGTTCGCCGAGCAACCGTGCGACCATCGCCGGCGCCGAGGCGGCGTCATAGGTCGCGTCGCCATCCGCCATCACATAGACGTCGGCGTCGACATCCGCGAACATCCGCCGCACCACCGCGCCCTTGCCCTGGATGCGCTCGGTACGGACGATCGCGCCCGCCGCGCGCGCGACCTCGACGGTGCGGTCGCGGCTGTTGTTGTCGTAGACGTAGATGTCCGCGCCGGGCAGCGCGGCGCGGAACCCGGCCACCGTCGCCGCGATCGCGGCTTCCTCGTTATAGCAGGGGAGCAGGACGGCGATGCGGGGTTCTGGCAAGCGCGCCCTCCAGAGGCTGAAGCAAATCAAGCGTCAGGATAATCGAGACGCCGCCCCGACCACAACCGTCACCCCGGGAGCGCGTCCGGGGCGACCAGAGTCCCGACGGTAAAGCGCCTACCCCGCCCGCACGTAAATATGCAGGCGGGGCTGTCGGGGCTCACGCCTCGGTTTCGGTCTTCTTGGCGGCAGCCTTCTTGGCCGGCTTCTTGGGCTCGGCGGCGGCTTCGCCCGCTTCGCCTTCGGCCTTGGGCGCTGCCTTCTTGGCGGCCGGCTTCTTGGTCGCGGCCTTCTTGACCGGTTCCTCGGCGGTGGCTTCCGCCGGGGCGGGATCGGCCGAATCGTCGGCCTTCAGCTCGGTCGCGTCGGCGTGGTCATGGCCATGATCGTCGCCATGGGCGTGATCGTGGTCGTGATGGTCGTGGCCGTCATGGTCATGATCGCCGTGGTCATGGTCATGGTTATGGTCGTGGATGTGCGTGCCGCTCGCGAAGCCGTCCTCGCTCTCGATCGCTTCCTGAAGCTCCTCGCGCGTGACTTCGCGGTCGGTGATCTCGGCCTTTTCGAACAGGAAGTCGACGACCTTGTCCTCGTACAGCGGCGCGCGGAGCTGGGCTGCGGCCATCGGCTCCTGCTGGATGTACTGGAGGAAGCGCTGGCGATCCTCGGGGCCGTATTGCTGGGCGGCCTGCGCGATCAGGCGGTTCATTTCCTGCTGAGTCACCTCGACGCCATTGGCCTGGCCGATCTCCGACAGGAGCAGGCCGAGACGGACGCGACGCTCGGCGATCTTGCGGTAATCGTCGCGCTCCTTCTCCATCTCCTCAAGCGCGGCGGCCGGATCGGCCTCGTGGGTCGCTTCGTGCTGGAGCTGCTGCCAGATCTGGTCGAACTCGGCCTCGACCATCGTCGGCGGCACTTCGAAATCATGGCCCTCGGCGAGCTGGTCGAGCAGCTTGCGCTTCATGTGCGTGCGGGTGAGGCCATTGAGCTCCTGCTCGATCTGGCCCTTGAGCAAGCCCTTGAGCTGATCGAGGCTTTCCAGGCCGAGCGAGGTGGCGAGCGTGTCGTCGATGACCGTCTCGCCCGGAGTCTGCACCTTCTTGGCGGTGATCTCGAACGTCGCGGGCTGGCCGGCGAGGTTCTCGGCCGGATAATCCGCCGGGAAGGTCACGTTGAGCACGCGCTCCTCGCCCTGCTTCACGCCAACGAGCTGGTCCTCGAAGCCGGGGATCAGCCGGCCCGAGCCGATCTCGACGCCCATGTCGGTGCCGGTGCCGCCCTCGAAGGCGACGCCGTCGGCGGTCTTGCCGACGAAATCCACGGTGACAAGATCGCCCTGCGCGGCCTCATGATCCTCGGGCGCGTCGTCCCACTTCTTCTGCTGCTCGGCGAACTTGGCGACCTGCGCATCGACTTCGGCCTCACCGGCCGGCACGGTCAGGCGCTCGAGCTTGAGGCCGTCGATCGCGGGAGCCGGCACGTCGGGGAGCACTTCCAGCGAAACCTTGACCTCGGCATCGTTGCCGATCTCGAAACCCTCGTCGAGCGAGACCGACGGTTGGATCGCCGGACGCAGCCGCTGTTCGGCTATCAGCGTCTGGATGCCTTCCTGGATCGCCGAGTTGAGCGCGTCCTGGGTCAGCGCGGGGCCGTGCATCTTGCGCACGAGGTTGGCGGGAACCTTGCCGGGGCGGAAGCCGGGCATGCGGATCTGCGGTGCGACGCGCTTCAGCTCGGCATCGACCTTCGAATCGATCTCGGCGGCCGTGATGGTGAGGGTGTAGGCGCGCTTGAGCCCCTCGTTGAGCGTCTCGACAGTCTGCATGGGTCTTCTCAGGCCTCTTCACGAATCGGAATCGCGGTGGCCCTTGCACACGCGGCGGCGACTGGTGCGGGCGAAGGGACTCGAACCCCCACATCTTGCGATGGCAGGACCTAAACCTGCTGCGTCTACCAGTTCCGCCACGCCCGCATGGGACACCGCCGGTGTGGGGGGCGTCTATAGCAAGGATCGGCGGCGGAGCAAGCCACGCCGTCACGCCCGTGAAATCTTCGTGAAACTTCGCGGGCGGCCGGTTCGTTTGATACCGAACACGAGGAGAAAGCCGATGGCCACCACGCCCCCGACCGAATTGCCCCCGCAGCCGACCCAACCGGGCACACCCGAAACCCCGCCGCCCGAGGTGACACCGACCACGCCCGATATCGACGTGCCGGCGCCGATGCCGACCAGCGACCCCGCCGTCGCGCCCGGCCAGCCGACCGACCTTGGAGATTTCGCATGAGCGGCGCGCCGGAATCCCCCGATGCCTATCCGCCCCGCGAGGATGAGCGCAGCGACATCCAGCAGATCGTCGAGGCGCGCAAGGACGCGGTCGAGCGCGGCGAAGGCGGCCCCGAGCCGGACCCGCTGGCGCGGCAGGGTGAGGCCGACGGCGTCGGCGGCACCGGCGGCGTCGTGAAGAACCAGGATAGCGACGCGCAGTAACGCGCCCCGTCATGACCTTCACGGGTTCGGCGTCGCCCCGATCCGCGCGCTGGCGGCGAGCGCGCGGAAGCTCGCGATGTCGCGGTCGTAATAATAGATGTCCGGCGCTTCGAAGGTCGCCATGTAGAGCTTGCCGGCGATGATCGCGGCATATCCCTCGCCCTTGCGGCGGACTTCCTCGTCAGGCCGCGTGAAGCGGTAGGTGAAGGTTACGCCTTTCGCGCCGGCGAAGGTGCAAGGCGCGACGCTCTCGATCGTCATCAGCGGTGTGGCGAGCGCGATGCGATAGCTGTTTTCGAGCAGCGCGGGGATATCGGGCAACAGCATCGTCGCGCTGAACCGCGGCAGCGGCTTCACCCGTTTGTTGACCTCGCGGAACAGGGTGCGATCGGTCTCGATGCCGCCGTAGAAGGTGACGTCGTTGAGGCCGTCGCCGTCGAGCGTCCATGTCTCCGAATTGCGCCCCGGTCGCGCGCCCATCTTGTTCCACTCGCGATCGGGCGTGATCGTCAGCGCCGATTTGGCGACGGCGACGGCCTGCGCCTTCGCGATCAGCGTGTTGCCGGCGTGCGCGGGCGGGCCGGACAGGAGCAGCGCGGTGAGCGCGAGGACCGGGGCGGCTTTTCTCAGGGTCATGACTCGAACCTTCATGGCAGCAGGGCCTGGATCATCGCGCGGTCGGGCGCGTCGGGGCGCAGCGCGAGATAGCGTTTGAGCGCCTCGGCGCCTTGCGCGTCGCCGCCGCGGAGCCGCGCGAGGCCGAGGCCGCGATACGCATCGGCATCGGCCGGATCGAGCGCGATCGCCTGGGCGTAGAAGCCGGCGGCCGAGACGAGATCGCGCGGATTGCCGCGCGCGCGGTACAGGTCGCCGCGCGCGCGGAGCAGTTCCGCGTCCCACGCGTCGCCGGCAAGCTGGCCGAACAGATATTCGGTGCCGCCGAAATCATTGAGCTTGAGCTGATCGGCGATGAACGCGCCGCGCAGCGGCTTGATTGCGGTGCGCAGCGCGTCGTGGCCGGTATCCCCCTGCCCCATTCCCGCTACGAGCCCGCGCAGATAGGTCGCGCGTTCGAGATTGGTGGGGTGGCTGGCGAAGAACGAAAGCCGATCGTAGCGGTGGCTCTTCTGCTTGCGCCCGAACGATGTCGCATCGGCCTCGTCCATCGCGCGGGTCCAGATATCGGGGAGCGCTTTGGGGTCATAGCCGGCGGCGAGCATGTATTTCGCGCCGAGCATGTCGGCCTCGCGTTCTTCGTCGCGGTTGAACGCGAAGATCGATCCGATCGTGGAATGGCTCACGTCAACCGCAGCGCTGCGGATTTGGTAGGAGGCGCCGCTGGCGGCGATCACACCCATCCATGCTGCGACATCGGTCATCGATCGGCTGTGCTGGAAGCGGTGCAAACCGTGGCGCTGCTCGAAATGTGCGAATTCGTGCCCGAGCACCGCTGCCAGTTCGGCTTCGTCGCGTACCCGCATGAACAATCCCGTGTTCACGACCAGCGTGCCGTTTGGCGTCATTGAGGCGTTGAACTCGGGATCGCGAATCACATAGACGCGAGTACCCATGCAGCGTTCGACCCCAACCGTCCGACACAACACCGCTCGAACGTAGCCGGTGAGCGTAGCGTCCTTCACGACGAACGCCGAATCGCGCAGCGTTCGCTCGGCCTCGTCGAGCTGCATCCACAGCCCGCGCTCGTCGACGCTCTGCGGCTCGTAAGCACCCGCATAGGGCGGCAGCGGCGGCCTGGGCACGCTCGCCGCGATACCGAGCACCGCCGCCGCGCCGAGCAGCGCGAACCGGCGCAGCCGCGGCATCACCGCGCGGCCGGCGCGGCGGTGGGCGTGCTGCCCGGAAAATTCTCGAGCAATTGGCGCACACGCTTCTGGGCGCCGTCCGCCGTACGCACGTCGCCGCCCATCTGCTGATCGGCGTTGAGCCAGACGAGATCGCCGCTGCGCAGATCGACCAGCCCCGCATAGCCGCGATGCTCGCCCGATTTGACCGTGACATAGGCCATCGCCGCGAACACCTGGAGCAGCTTGCGGCCGGTCGAGCCGTATTGGTCCTCATCGAAGATGAAGAGCGCGTAATCGCAGCCGGTGCCCTTGGCGATCTCGGCGACCCCCGGCCCCATCGTCCACTTGAACGCGCCCTTGCGCTTCTTGGTGGGCAGGCGATTGCCGGGGAAGAACTGATATCGGATCACCGAATCGGCCAGCACCGAGAACAGCGCGCGGTATCCCGCCAAGGTGGTGGCGGCCGGGCCGATCGGCTCCTCGGCGACGATCACCGCATTGCCGAGCCCTTGCTGCGCGACCGCGAGCGCCGCGCCGAGATTGTCGCGCGCCTGCGCGGTCCAGTCCGCGTTCGGTTCGAACATGCCGCCGGTCGATTGCGCGCCGACGGTGATGCTGGGGCGGATCAGCAGAATTTTGGCCGAGCCGGGCGGCAGGGTGAAACCCGGCTTGCTGCCGGACTTTTCCTGCGCGCCCGCGGGCACGCCCGCCAGAAGACAGGCGGCGAGCGCCGCCGCGAATAGTCCGTGTCGCATGTATCCCCCCGGATCGCGATGTCCCCACATCGCGACCGAGACTTACGAGATCATGGTTCCAGCGGCAAGATGCTTAGATCGATACTTGCGGCGACTTCACACCGGCCGGAACAGCGTGAAACCGCTCGGCAGCCGTTTCGGCGCCTTGCCCGCAAGGGTCGCCTCGATCGCGTCGATCGCGGCGAGCAGATCGCGTTGCACATACGGCTTGGCGAGACACCCCACCGCAACGGCGCGGCCACCTTCGGGACATTCGCCGGTCACGAACATCGCGGGCAGACCGGCCGCGTGCGCGGCACGCGCGACGTCGATGCCGCTACCATCGGACAGTCGCACATCGACGAGCACCAGATCGACGTCCTGCGGACGGCGCAGCACGGCGAGCGCTTCGGCGACACGGTCGACCGTCGCGACGATCTCGAACTCGGCCTCGCGCAGGAAATGCTCGGTATCGAACGCGACGAGCGGCTCGTCCTCGACAATGAGCAACCGACTGATCCGCCGCTTTTTCCGTCCGAACAGCATGTCCGGTTGTCCCGCCTTCCCTTGCCGCACCGACGCGGCCTCGCCTGTCCTCGTTACGCCTGCGTCCCTTAACGCGCCGTGTTCGAATCGGTGACAAGAAATTTTGCGCGCGCGGACAGGGAAATTCGCTATAGGATCGCGGTGCAAAGACCTACTTCCAAAACGCCATCGGACTCGCCACCGCGTTCCGACCAGCGCATCGCCAAATTGCTCGCCCGCGCGGGCCTCGCCTCGCGGCGCGAGATCGAACGCATGATCGCGGACGGTCGCGTCGCGCGCAACGGCATCGTCATCGACACGCCGGCGACGGTCCTCGCCTCGCTCGACGGGGTGACGGTGGACGGCGCGCCGGTCGAGGCGCCCGCGCCGGCACGGCTGTTCCTGTACCACAAGCCGCCCGGGCTTCTCGTCACCGAACATGATCCCGCCGGGCGCCCGACGATCTACGACCGGCTGCCCAAGACGCTGCCGCGCGTGATGCCGGTCGGGCGGCTCGATCTCGCGACCGAAGGGCTGCTGCTGCTCACCACCGACGGCGAGTTGAAGCGTCAGCTCGAACTGCCCGCGACCGGCGTGCAGCGCGCGTACCGGGCGCGCGCCTACGGCCCGATCACGCAGGAGCAACTCGAGGAGCTGATCCACGGCATTGAGATCGAGGGTGTGCGCTACGGCTCGATCGACGCCAATCTGGAGCGGCGCACCGGCGCGAACGTCTGGATCGAGATGATCCTGACCGAAGGCAAGAACCGAGAGGTGCGGCGCGTGCTCGATTACCTCGGGCTCAAGGTCTCGCGGCTGATCCGCACGCGCTATGGCCCGTTCGTGCTCGGCGATCTCGCGCCCGGCGCGGTCGGCGAGGTGCGCGGGCATGACGTCGCCTCGTTCCGCAAGAACCCGACCCGGCTCGACCTGCCGCAACCGGCGCGATCGCGTTCGCTGGAGCCGGTGTATGACGCCGTCAAGCCCGCTCCCCGCGCGCGCGGAGAGGGTATGGGAGAGCGGCGCGGCGCGTCTGCGGCGCCGAAGACCCGCGGCGCAGTCGCACCGCGCATCACCCGCGAAGCCGCCGCCAAGGCCGATCGCGCTTCCTTCGCGGACGTGCGCGCGCCGCGCAAACCCGGCGCGCGCTCGGCCAGCGCAGCCAGCCAGCCACGCGACGCGTCGAAGCCTGCGCCGCGCCGCGCCGCCACGACCAGTCCGCGCGAGTCGACCTGGTCGCCGCGTGACAGCCGCCCCGCCGACGGCCCCGCCGCCAGCCCGGCGCCGGTCAAGCCCAAGCGCTTCTACGACGCCAAGCCCAAGGCCGGCACCACCCCGGCGCGTGGCGAGGGCACCTCGCGCGCGCGCCGCACCGCGACCGATCCGCGCCCCAAGCGCGACCGCGCGCCCGGTGAGCGCCCCACTCCGCCGCGCGGCCCCGCACGCCCGTCCAAACCCCGCCCACCCCGGACCCGTAAATAATGCGCATCATCGCTGGAGAATGGCGCGGTCGCGCGCTCGTCGCCCCCAAGGGCGACGCCACCCGCCCCACCGCCGACCGCGTGCGCGAGGCATTGTTCTCGATGCTGACCAGCCGGCTCGGCAGTTTCGAGGGGCTCGCGGTCGCCGATCTGTTCGCGGGCTCGGGCGCGCTCGGGCTGGAAGCGCTGTCGCGCGGCGCCGCCTCGTGCCTGTTCGTCGAACAGGACAAGGCCGCGCTCGACGCGCTCCGCGCCAACATCGCCAAATTGGGCGCGAAGGCCGACGTGCGCGCGCAATCGGTGCTGGCGCTCGGGCCGGCACCCAAGCCGCTCGACCTGATCCTGATGGACCCGCCCTATGACAGCGGCGCCGGCGCGGTCGCGCTCGACAAGCTCGCGCGGCTCGGCTGGGTGGGCGACGCGACCTTGGTGAGCGTGGAAACCGCCAAGCGCGAGCCGCTGGAGGTGGCAGGCTTCGTCGAGGACACGACCCGCGTGTTCGGCAAGGGGCGGATCACGCTGCTGCGGCGGGGGTGACGGCGGCGGGCGCTGTGGCCGGTCGCCCGATGTGGCGCGGCGAGCAGCGAGTCTCCCGCCCCTTCCGTTCGACCCGGGCGCAGCCGAAGGGTGTACGTCCGGCGAGTCGCTTGCGGCGCATGCTTCGACTGCGTTCAGCATGAACGGAAATGGGATCGGCGGCTGTCGCCCAACCCCTGTCATTCAGTTGGTCGAAGCACGATCCCAAGACCGCGCGTTCAACCCGCCGGTCCGATCAAGGTGCTTGCGATTTCTCTTGCCGCCGATGGAACCGCCAATCGATCAGGCGTGACCAACATCGACGCCACGACAGCCGCGCCACAGAAATCGAAGATACCATCCTCGATCTGCACCTTCATCGCCTCGCGATAGCCGCGTCTGACGTAAGTCGCCTCGCTGGCAGCGGCGATCGCGACGAGGCTGACCTTCAGCCGGCCAAGCCGCTTCGTGATGCGTCCCTCGGCGTCCTCATCAAAAGCCCAGCCAGCGACGAATACGCGGTCGATCCAGCCCTTCAGCAAGGCGGGCATCGCCCACCAATAGACCGGGTAGACCAGGATAAGGTGATCTGCTCGATCGATCCGCCGCTGTTCCTCTCGCACATCGTCGGGCAGGGAGGCTTTGCCCAAGAAGGCTGCATGATCTGCTGCCCCGAATACGGGATTGAACCTTTCCGCGGCCAAGTCGACCATCTCGGCATCGTGGCCACGGGCCTGCAGCGCGTCGACGATCGCACTTGTCACGGCGCGGGTCAGCGAAGACTCCGCGGGATGCGCCATGAGAACCAGCGCCTTCTGCGAGGTGGCTTCCAAAGACGGGCGGGTCATGCGCACGGAAGCGCCATGAGCCGGCCGCCCTCCTGCGTCAGACGCTCCAGATATTCGCCGTGTTCAAGGATTTGATAGGGAAAGAACAGTCCGGCCTCTGTCGCCGGCTTGCCATCCAGCCCGGCGAGGCGTTCTAGCACCATGCTGATGCCCAGTGCCGTGAGCGGAGCCGCCCCGCCTGGATGGAAAACAGCATGGCGGGTGCGTAGCGGTTTGCCCGCATCGTCAAGTCCGGACAGCTCGATGATGATTTCGGTCGATTTGGCGCCCCCTGCCCGTCTGCTGGAGCTGATCCCCGTTCCGATGCCGAATTCGACGTCGCTGGCACCCGTCACCGCCGCCAGACCCGCGATGTCGATCGACGAGAAACCCGAAGCCGTTAGTTCCGTGCCGTCGATCGCCCGGAATGCAAAGCCGGCATCCTCGCCCTTGCGCCAAACGAACGCGCCGTCCCGCCGTGCCAGGACGGAGGAAATGACGGAGGTAAATCGCTCGAAATCCTCCGTTACGGCCGGGCCTCCCCAGTCTTCCTCATCGACCAGCGCGCCGATCCTGATGCTGGCAACGCGCGAATAGGCCTTGGCCGCGGTGAGCGTCGCGATGGTTGTGGCACCGACCAACCATTCATATCCCAGAACCATGGCCGCTGTGTCGGGGCGTTGCATGTGGATCGCGATTTCGGGTGCGACCTCATAAAGTCCGGTCGAGATGCCGAGGTGCGCTATCCCCCGCGCATGGGCATAGCGCAGGCTGGCGAGCCGGTGATCGGTATAGAGCACGGCAACTGCTCCGATCGGTCGTTGGCCAAGACCAAGATCGTCCGCGTGCGGATCGATGACTACGCCTTCGGCATTATCCAGTGCGCCCGCGACCTGCTCGGCCTTTTGCCGGTTCCTGCTGCCAATGAGCAAAGGAAGATCGGGGTACCGCTTACGCAAAGCCTGGATGGTGAAATGGCCGATCTGGCCAGTGCCGCCCAACAGGAGGATGGGTGAGATGGACATTGCTGCCTTTCCATGTAGATAGCTAAGCTACGAATCGTAGGATTATTTAAGCTACCTTTAGTAGGTTTGGCAAGTGGGTTCATCATGATGACAGGTTCGAGCGTCGCGACCCCGAAGCAGGGGCGCCGTCTTTCCAAGGCAGATCGGAGACGTCAGTTGCTCACTACTGCGCTGGACGTAATTCGTGAGGATGGCGCCGACAGCCTGACTCTCGGGCATCTGGCGGAGCGGGCAGGTGTGTCGAAGCCGGTGGTGTATGACCATTTCGGCACGCGTTCCGGGCTGCTGATCGAACTATATCGCTGGATCGACACCGAACGTGTCGAGGCATTTCGCCAGGCAATGGCGGCTGCCGACAACGATCGCGACGAGACGATCGCTTCCCTTGCGCACGCCTACATCCGCTGCGCGGCAGACCTGACCGGGGAATTTTACGTCGTTGGTGCGGCACTCGCCGGAAGCACGGAAAAGGCAGAAGTCTATGCCGAGCTTCTCGATCAGTCCGTCGAAATGTTCGTTTCTGTTCTACGCCCGTTCAATCGACTGACCGGACCAGCGGCAACGCGGTTGTGCGTCGGCCTCGTTGGAGCGGGAGAAGCTCTGTCGGCAGCGATCGTCCGCGGCAAGCTCACCGAGGCTGATGCCATCGCGACGTTCCATGAAATCATCAGCGCCTCTGTGCCCTGATAAGCTGGCACGCTGGCTAGCAAGGAGCCATGCAGTGCGTCAGATCGCGACACGTTTCGTCTCGTAACCCGGTAGAGCATGGCATTCGGGAAAGCTCATGTTCTCCTGTTTATCGCTGCTGACCTGTCCTACACGCACCATTTCCGTCATGCTGCGGCCATGCTCGTCCACCGCACCAGCGCCAAACCACACCGCCGCCCGCTTCACCAAGGGCGAGATGGCCCGCCACCCCGCACCCCAAAAGTGACACCCGCGTACGGTGCTTCCGATGAACAACCTTTGCACTCTTTCGCAGGTCATCACCTCCGAAGCGCAGCGCGCGGCCGCCCCCGAGGCGCACTGCCGCACCGCCAGCGGAACGATCCCGCCGTCGCATCATTGGCACATGCGACAGTCAACCGGAGGTTCCTCGATGAAAACCCTTGTCCTCACGCTCGCCGTGCTCGCCGCCCCCGCCGCCGCGCAGGCGCCGAACTGGGCGAAGGCGCAGCCGATCGCGATCACCATGACCGATCACGGCTTCGTGCCGCGGCGGATCGCGCTGCGGCAGGGCGCACCCTATGTGCTGCGCGTCACCAACCGGTCGAACAAGGGGCACAATCTCACGCAGGAGGCGTTCTTCGCCGCCGCGCGCGTGCGGCCGGAGGATCGTGGGATGACGCGCGACGGGCAGATCGTGCTGCGCAGCGGGGAGCGCGCGACCGTGCGGTTCCTCGCGCCGAACACGCGGCGCGGCGGCACCTATCAGTTCAGCAGCACGACGCTCGCCGATGCCAGCGACGATTACAAGGGCGTGTTCGTGATCCGGTGACCGGTCGCTGCGGCGCGCCTCAGCGGGCGCGCCGGGCGACCGCAAGCCCGCCGAGGCTGAGCGCGCCCGCCGCGACCAGCAGCATGCCGACCGCCCACAGCCCATCGTTCTTGGCGAGCGCGGCGGCGCCCATCGGCGTCAACGCGCCGCCGATGATCCCGCCCAGGCTGAACGCGAGGCTGACGGCGGTGTAGCGCACGCCCGCCGGAAACAACTCGGGAATGAAGCCGCCGAGCGGACCGTAGGTGAAGCCCATCACGAACAGCGCCGCCGCGAGCCATAGCCACACGCCAAACAGCGATGCCGCGCCCAGACCCGGCGCGATCGTCAGCCCGGCGACGATGCAGCCGACGAAGCCGAACGCCATCACCCGCCGCACGCCGTGCCAATCGGCAAGCACGCTCGCGACGATCACGCCAAGCGCGAGGAACAGCACCGCCGCCATCTCGATCGCCAGATACGCCTGCCGGCCATGCCCCTGCACGCTCGTCCCGTAACCGAGCGCGAACGCGGTCGAGAGATAGAACAGCGCGTAGCAGGCGACCACGCAGAAGGTCGCCGCGAGCACCGGCTTGAGGTGATCGCGCAGCAGTTCGGCGAACGGCACGGGCGGGATGGCGTTGCGAGCCTCGGCCTCGATGAACGCGGGAGTTTCGGTGAGCTTGAGCCGCACCCACAGCCCGAGCAGCACCAGCACCGCGCTGGTCAGGAACGGCAGGCGCCAGCCCCAGGCGAGGAAATCCGCATCGCTCATCACGCTGCCGAGGATCAGGAAGAAGCCGTTGGCCGCCACGAACCCGACCGGCGCGCCGAGCGGCGGGAACATGCCGTAGCGCATCTCCCAGCCCTTGGGCGCATTCTCGACCGCGAGCAGCGACGCCCCGCCCCATTCACCGCCAAGGCCAAGCCCCTGCCCGAAGCGCAGCACGCACAGGATCGCTGGCGCGACCCAGCCGACTTGCGCATAGGTCGGCAGGAAGGCGATCAGCACGGTCGATCCGCCCATCAGCATCAAGCTGGCGACGAGCGTCGACTTGCGCCCGATCCGGTCGCCGAAATGGCCGAACAGCGCCGCGCCGACCGGCCGCGCGATGAACGCCACGCCGAAGACCGCATAGGAGGACAGCAACTGCACCGCTTTGTCGGCGGCCGGGAAGAACAACGGGCCGAACACCAGAGACGCGGCGGTCGCATAGATGTAGAAATCGTAGAACTCGACCGTGGTGCCGGTCAGGCTGGCGAGCAATACGCGGGTATGCGCGGTCATCGTATGGCGAGGCATCGCGCCTGATCGCCCGCGCGCGGCGGCGGGTCAAGCGGGTGCCGACTCAGGCGAGCACCCACTCCGCGCGCGGCACGCCCTGCGCATAGAGCAAGGCGGTGAGATCGCTGTGGTCGATCCGCGCCGCCGCTGCTGCCGCGACGATCGGCTTTGCGTGATAGGCGACGCCCAGCCCGGCCGCGCCGATCATCGCGAGATCGTTGGCGCCGTCGCCGACGGCGAGGGTCGCGTGTTCGGGCAAGCCGGAGCGGGCGGTGGCGGTGCGGAGCGTGTCGAGCTTGGCCTGCGCGCCGACGATCGGCTTGGTGACGGTTCCGCTCAGCACGCCCTCCGCGATCTCGAGCCGATTGGCGATCGCGCGGTCGAAGCCGATCCTGGCCGCGACCGGCTCGGCGAAGCGGGTGAAGCCACCCGAGACGAGGATCGCGGTCGCGCCCCAGCCGCGCATCGTCTTCACCAGCGCCTCCGCGCCGGACATGATCGTCACGCGCTCGTCGAGGCAACGCTGGATGACCGCCTCGTCAAGCCCCTTGAGCAAGGCGACACGCGCATCGAGCGCGGCTTCGAAATCGAGCTCGCCGCGCATCGCCGCCTCGGTTACGGCGGCGATCTGCGGCTTGATGCCGGCGTAATCGGCGAGTTCGTCGATGCACTCGACGGTGATCATCGTCGAATCCATGTCGGCGACGAGCAGGTGCTTGCGCCGCCCGGCGATCGGCTGGACGACGACATCGACCCCGGCGAACGCACCCTCCAGCGCCGGCCGCGCGGCATCGGGCGAGAGCGTGAAGGCGAGATCGGCGGCGTCGCCCTCGTCGAGCCAGTCGCCAGCGACGCTCGAACAACCAGCGGCGTCGAGCCGGTCGCGCGCTTCGGAAATATCGCCCGCCGTGAGGCGGCCCGGTGCTATCAACGTCGCGATGAACATTCGTTACCCTTCGCTTTCCCTCCTCGTTCGTGCTGAGCCTGTCGAAGCACGTGTTCCGCAACACGCCCTTCGACAGGCTCAGGGCGAACGGGGAGAGATGGTCGCATGACCGGACTTCCCAAGGTCGCGCTCATTACAGGGCCGACCGCGAGCGGCAAGTCCGCGCTCGCGCTGGCGCTCGCCGAAACGCGCCGCGGCGTTGTCATCAACGCGGATTCCGCGCAGGTGTACCGCGATCTGCGCGTCGTCTCGGCGCGACCCTCGCCCGAGGAAGAGGCGCGCGCGCCGCACCGGCTGTTCGGCCATGTCGACGGCGCGGATGCGGGCTATTCCGCCGCGCGCTGGGCCAGCGAGGCGCGCGACGAAATTGACGCGGCGCATGCGGCGGGCAAGCTGCCGATCCTGGTCGGAGGCACCGGGCTGTATCTGCGCACCTTGCTCGACGGAATCGCACCGGTGCCCGAGATCGACCCCGCGATCCGCGCCGAGGTGCGCGCGCTGCCGGTGGCGCAGGCGCATGCGCGGCTCGCCGCGTGCGACCCGGCGATGGCCGCGGCGCTCAACCCCGCCGACACCGCCCGCGTCGCGCGCGCGCTGGAGGTGGTGCGCTCGACCGGGCGATCGATCGCCGACTGGCGCGCGGCCAAGCACGGCGGCATCGGCCACCGGATCGACCTCGCCGCGCTGATTCTACTGCCCGAGCGCGGCTGGCTCAACGCGCGGATCGATGCGCGCTTCGCAGCGATGGTGCGCGACGGCGCGGACGAGGTCGCCGCGCTACTCGCCCGCGCCGACGTGCCCGCCGATGCGCCAGTATGCCGCGCGATCGGCGTGCCTGAAATCGCGGCGCTGCTCGGCGGCAAACTCGACGCCGCCACCGCCGCTGCGGCGGGTGCCACCGCGACCCGCCACTATGCCAAGCGGCAATATACGTGGTTCCGAAATCAGCCGCCGCCGAGCTGGATCCGCACCGATGAGACAGAAACATCCGAGCAGATCGTACAAATAGCAACTTTATTACGCTCGTAGCGGTTGACGTGCATGTTTCGTGCGGGTAGCAGCGCCGCTCCGTCGATGTTATGCGCGCAAGGCTAAAGGCGCCAAGGAGACCTGCCGTGACCGAGAAGAGTGGAGCCGATATCCTGATCGAGACGCTGTGCGATCTCGGTGTGGAGATCGTGTTCGGCTACCCCGGCGGGGCGGTGTTGCCGATCTATGACGCGATGTTCCGCTCAGGCCGGATCAAGCACATCCTGGTCCGCCACGAGCAAGCGGCGACGCATGCGGCCGAAGGCTATGCGCGCTCGACCGGCAAGCCCGGCGTCGTGCTCGTCACGTCGGGGCCGGGCGCGACCAACGCGGTCACCGGCATCACCGACGCGCTGATGGATTCGATCCCGATGGTCGTGCTGACCGGACAGGTTCCGACCGGGCTGATCGGCACCGATGCGTTCCAGGAGGCCGACACGGTCGGCATCACGCGGCATTGCTCGAAGCACAATTATCTCGTCAAGGATCCCGCCAGGCTGGCCGAGACGGTCAAGGAGGCGTTCCATATCGCCACCTCGGGCCGCCCCGGGCCGGTCGTGGTCGATATCCCCAAGGACGTTCAGGTCGCGACCGCGCGCTACGTCAGGACGCCCGCCACCACGACCGCGACGGTCCACAAGACCTACCGCCCGCAGATCAAGGCCGATCAGGCGCTGATCGAACAGGCGGTCGACATGCTGGCGGCGGCGGAGCGGCCGATCCTCTACACGGGCGGCGGCATCATCAACGCCGGGCCGGGCGCGAGCCAGATGCTGCGGGAACTCGCCCGGATCACCGGCGCGCCGGTCACCTCGACGCTGATGGGGCTGGGCGCCCTCCCCGCCTCTTCGCCACAGTGGCTCGGCATGCTCGGCATGCACGGCACCTACGAAGCCAATCACGCGATGAACCAGGCCGATCTCGTCCTGTGCATCGGCGCCCGCTTCGACGACCGCGTGACCGGGCGGCTCGACGCGTTCAGCCCGAACAGCCGCAAGGTCCACATCGATATCGATCGCTCGTCGATCAACAAGAACGTCCGGGTCGACCTCGCGATCGTCGCCGATGCCGGCCGCGCGCTGGAGGATCTGGTGCGCGTGTACAAGGCGCGCCGGCATCCCAAGCCCGACCTCACCGACTGGTGGCAGCGGATCGAGACGTGGCGCGCGGTCAAGAGCCTCGGCTTCCCGGCCTCGGCCAAGGAGATCATGCCGCAGCATGCGATCCGGGCTTTGTGGGCGGCGACGCACCACCGCAACCCGATCATCACAACCGAGGTCGGCCAGCATCAGATGTGGGCGGCGCAGCACTTCGATTTCGAGAGCCCGAACAAGTGGCTGACCAGCGGTGGTCTCGGCACGATGGGCTATGGCCTGCCCGCCGCGATCGGCGCGCAGCTCGGCAATCCGGGCGCGCTGGTCATCGACATCGCCGGCGAAGCCTCGATCCAGATGAACATCCAGGAACTCGGCACCGCCACGCAATACCGGCTGCCGGTCAAGATCTTCATCCTCAACAACCAATATATGGGGATGGTCCGCCAGTGGCAGGAGCTGACCTATTCGAGCCGCTATTCGGAAAGCTATTCGGACGCGCTGCCCGATTTCGTCCGGCTCGGCGAGGCTTACGGGTGGAAGGGCATCCGCATCGAGGGGCCGGACCAGCTCGACGGTGGCATCGCCGAGATGCTCGCCTATGACGGGCCGGTGATCGTCGATTGCCGGGTCGCGCAGCTCACCAACTGCTTCCCGATGATCCCGAGCGGCGCCGCCCATACCGACATGCTGCTCTATTCGAGCGAAGTGTCGGGCGAGATGGACGACAGCGCGAAGGCGCTGGTGTGATGATCCCAACGAACGTCGCCCCGGCGCAGGCCGGGGCCGCTATGGTGCTTCCGCGCAACCGCCGTCTCGAACACAACCCAACGGCCCCGGCCTGCGCCGGGGCGACGAGGTAATATGCACATCCAGCAGCAGACCGCAGAACGGCACACGCTCGCCGTCATCGTCGATAACGAACCCGGCATCCTCGCGCGGATCGCCGGGCTGTTCACCGCACGCGGCTACAATATCGAGAGCCTGACCGTCTCGGAAATCACCGACGACAAGGCGGTCAGCCGCATCACCATCGTGACGTCGGCCAGCCCGGCGGTGCTCGAACAGATCGTCGCGCAGCTCGACCGGTTGGTGCCGGTCCACAAGGTCCGCGACCTCACCGCCGAGGGCGACCATGTCGAGCGCGAACTCGCGCTGGTGAAGGTGCGCGGCATCGGCGATCACCGTATCGAGGCGTTGCGGCTAGCCGAGGTGTACCGCGCGCGCGTGGTCGATGCGACGATCTCCAGCTTCGTGTTCGAGGTCACGGGCGGGATCGACAAGATCGACAAGTTCGTCACGCTGATGGGCGAGGTCGGGCTGATCGAGGTCGCCCGCACCGGCATCGTCGCGATCTCGCGCGGCAAGGAAGCGGCTTAGTTACAAACCCCTCTCCCAGCGGGAGAGGGAGGGGCCCGGCGCGCAAGCGCCGGGAGGGTGAGGGCGAAGGCCCGCCGGCCCGATCACCCTCACCAACTTCGACTAGGCAGCAAGCTGCCAAGTCTTCGTATCCTCTCCCAGAGGGAGAGGGAAAGAAAGGGAACGAACAATGCGTGTCTATTACGATCGCGACGCCGATCTGAACCTGATCTCCGACAAGAAGATCGCCATCGTCGGCTATGGCTCGCAGGGCCACGCGCATGCGCAGAACCTGCGCGATTCGGGTGTGAAGGAGGTCGCGATTGCGCTGCGCGAGGGTTCGCCGAGCGCCAAGAAGGCGACCGACGCCGGCTTCAAGGTGATGCCGACCGCCGAAGCCGCCGCCTGGGCGGACATCACCATGATCCTCGCGCCCGACGAGCATCAGGCCGCGATCTACGCCGCCGATCTCCACGCCAATCTCAAGCAGGGCGCGACGATCGCGTTCGCGCACGGCCTCAACATCCACTTCGGGCTGATCGAGCCGCGTGAAGACCTCGACGTCATCATGATCGCGCCCAAGGGCCCGGGCCACACTGTCCGCAGCGAATATGTGCGCGGCGGCGGCGTGCCGTGCCTGATCGCGGTGCATCAGGACAAGAGCGGCAACGCGCATGACATCGGCCTCGCCTATGCGAGCGGCGTCGGCGGCGGCCGGTCGGGCATCATCGAGACCAACTTCCGCGAGGAATGCGAAACCGATTTGTTCGGCGAGCAGGCCGTGCTGTGCGGCGGCACCACCGCGCTGGTCCAGGCCGGGTTCGAGACGCTGGTCGAGGCAGGCTATGCGCCCGAGATGGCCTATTTTGAGTGCTTGCACGAGCTCAAGCTGATCGTCGACCTGATGTATGAGGGCGGCATCGCCAACATGCGCTATTCGATCTCGAACACCGCCGAGTACGGCGACATCAAGACCGGCCCGCGCATCATCACCGAAGAAACCAAGAAGGAAATGAAGCGCGTGCTCGCCGACATCCAGTCGGGCCGCTTCGTCAAGGATTTCGTGCTCGACAACCGCGCCGGCCAGCCCGAGCTGAAGGCGGCGCGCGGCCTCGCGCAGCGCCATCCGATCGAGGAGACCGGCGCCAAGCTGCGCGCGATGATGCCCTGGATCGGCGCCAACGCGCTGGTGGACAAGGCGAAGAACTGAGCTGAGTTCCCCACCCGTTCGTGTCGAGCGAAGTCGAGACACCCTGCGCGGAGCGCGTGGGTGTCCCTCGACTGCGTCCGGGACGAACGGTGGGGCTCCGCTCCGGAAGCGGTGAGCTTTCCCTCGCGACCAAGTGGTTTGCTCCGCTCGCGACGGAACAACGCACGTTCGCGAAACGATCGGTTGCCAACTCTGGCTTTGTCCTGAGCGGCGGACATCGCCAGGTACGCGTCTCCCAACCGGAGACCCTTCAATGCGCCTTGCTTTTGTCACCTTGCTGGCCCTCGCCGCGACCCCTGCCCTCGCCCAGTCGGACGTCGGCCCCGGCACCGCCAATCCCGCCCAGGTCGCGGCGGGCACCTATGCGGTCGATCCGCTCCACACCCAGGTGCTGTTCACCGTCAAGCACATGGGGTTCAGCATCTATACCGGCCAGTTCACTCAGCCGACCGGCACGCTGGTGCTCGATCCCAAGCGGCCGGCGGCCGACAAGGTCGATATCAGCTTCCCGACCGACAAGGCGGTGACGACGGTCGCGCACCTCAACGAACATCTCGCGTCCGACCAGTTCCTCGATTCCGCCAAGTTCCCGACCGCGCGGTTCGTCTCGACCAACGTGACGGTCAGCGGCACCAAGGCAACGATCGCGGGCACGCTGACGCTGCACGGGGTGACGCGGCCAGTGGTGCTCGACGCGCGCTTCATCGGCGGCGGCGTGAATCCGATGAGCAAGAAGCCGACGATCGGCTTTCAGGCGACCACCACGATCAAGCGCAGCGACTATGGCGTGACCTTCCTCACCGACCTCGTTTCGGATAGCGTGCCGCTCACCATCAACGCCGCATTCGAGGGACAATGACCGATACGCCGTCCGAAGACACCGAAGGCCGGCCCGGCGTCGGCCGCGTCGAAGCTTTTTCGGACGGCGTCATCGCCATCATCGTGACGATCATGGTGCTGGAGCTTCACCCGCCGATTTCCGAAGGCATGGCGAAGCTCTGGACCTTGTGGCCAGTGTTCCTCGCCTATGTGCTGAGCTACGCGTATGTCGCGATCTACTGGGTGAATCATCACCGGCTGTTCGGCCATGCCACGCACGTCACCAATGCGTTGGTGTGGTCGAATATGCTGCTGCTGTTCGCGCTGTCGCTGGTGCCCTTCTCGACCTCCTATCTCGGCGAGCATCATTTCAACCGCGAGGCGACGTGGCTGTACCTCGCGACGATGCTCTTCCCGGCGTTCTGCTACACATGGCTGCAGGCGACGATCCGTCGCACCGGCAAGCGCGGTCCGGGCGCGGAACGGTTCTACGCGGCGAGCACGCGCAAGGGCTGGTTCGCGTCGCTGGTGTACGCCCTCGGCATTCCGCTGACCTTCGTTTCGCCGTGGCTCGGCATTGGCTGCGCGGCGCTGGTCGCGGTCCTGTGGTTGCTACCGCAAAGCCGGGTGGACGCGTTGTTCCTGCCGCGCCGCTGAGGAAGCGCGCCGATTTCCCGCGCGAGCGCATGATCCGGCTGGACAGCGTCCCGTCCGCCGCGCTATCGCACCCGACGATGACGACCGGGATCGCCCTGCTGCTTCGACTTACGCGCCCTTAGGCGCGACCGTCACCGTGCGCGGGCATCGCCCAACGCACACCGCGCCTGAGGGCCAAAGTCATCCCGTCCCTTCAGCCAGCGAGAACCAGCATGCTGCGCGATCCTTCGACCAAATACCGACCATTTCCGCAAATCGATTTGCCCAACCGCGAATGGCCTTCGCGCACCATCACCAAGCCGCCGCGCTGGCTCTCGACCGATCTGCGCGACGGCAACCAGGCGCTCATCGACCCGATGGACGCCGAGAAGAAGACGCGGATGTTCGATCTGCTCGTCAAGGTCGGCCTCAAGGAGATCGAGGTCGGCTTCCCGAGCGCGGGCGCGACCGAGTTCGATTTCATTTCCGGGCTGGTCAAGACCGGGCGCATTCCCGACGACGTGACGGTGCAGGTGCTGACCCAATCGCGCCGCGACCTGATCGAAACCAGTTTCGAGAGCCTGCGCGGCGCCCCTAAGGCGATCGTCCACCTCTACAATGCGGTCAGCCCGGCGTGGCGCAAGATCGTGTTCGGGCTGACGCGCGAGCAGATCAAGCAGATCGCGATAGACGGCGCCAAGATCCTGCGCGACTGCGCCGCCGCCCAGCCCGACACGGATTGGCATTTCGAATACAGCCCGGAGACCTTCTCCACCGCCGAACTCGATTTCTCGGTCGAGGTCTGTGAAGCGGTGATGGACGTGCTGCGGCCGACGCCCGAGCATAAGCTGATCCTCAACCTGCCCGCCACGGTCGAGGCGGCGACGCCCAACATCTATGCCGACCAGATCGAATGGTTCGGAAAGCATATCCGCAACCGCGATTCGATCGCGATCAGCCTGCACACGCATAACGATCGCGGCACCGGCGTCGCTGCCGCCGAACTGGGGCTGATGGCGGGCGCCGACCGCGTCGAGGGCTGTCTGCTCGGCAATGGCGAGCGCACCGGCAACTGCGACCTCGTGACGGTCGCGCTCAACATGTACACGCAAGGGCTGTCGCCGGGGCTGGACCTGTCCGACATCGACGAGATCGTCAACACGGTCACCTATTGCACGCAACTGCCGGTACATCCGCGCACGCCTTATGCGGGCGATCTGGTGTTCACCGCTTTCTCGGGCAGCCATCAGGACGCGATCAAGAAAGGCTTCGCGGCGCAGGAGGCGCGCAACGACGAGTTGTGGGAAGTTCCCTACCTGCCGATCGATCCCGCTGATCTCGGCCGCAGCTATGAAGCGGTGATCCGCGTCAACTCGCAAAGCGGCAAGGGCGGCGTCGCTTGGGTGATCGAACAGGACAAGGGCCTGAAGTTGCCGAAGCGGCTTCAGGCCGATTTCAGCCGGCACGTCCAGGCGCTCGCCGACCAGACCAGCCGCGAACTCAACGCCGCCGACATCTGGGGCGCGTTCGAGAAGAGCTATCTGGCGAAGCCGGACGACCGCTTCGTGCTCGGCGCCTATGACGAAACGCGCGGCCCCGGCGGCGAGCGTATCTTCGTCGGCGATATCGAAGTCGCTGGCGAACATCATTCGGTGAGCGGGCGTGGCAACGGGCTGATTTCGAGCGTGGTGGCGGCGATCCACGACGGGTTCGGTGTCGAGCTCGAAGTCGCCGATTACGTCGAACATGCGATCGGCAAGGGATCGGACGTGCGCGCCGCCGCCTATGTCGAATGCCGCACCGGCGACGGGCGGACGGTATGGGGCGTCGGCATCGACGAGGATATCGCCACCGCTTCCGTGCGCGCGGTGCTGAGCGCCGCAAACCAAGCCTGATCGTCGCCCCGGCGCAGGCCGCGGCCGTTGCGTAGCTTGGCGCTTCGAGTGCCTGAAACGTGGCGCCCCCGGCCCACGCCGGGGCGACGTTAGGCGCCGCGGCGCCGCAACACCTCGCAGCCGATCCGCGCATCGGGGTAAATGTCGGTCTTCATCGTCCGCACCCGCGCGCCCGTCACGCGTCGATCGGCCAGCGCGAGCGCGGCGATCTCGTCGCACAACGTTTCCTGCAATTCGAAATGGCGCGATGCGGCGAGCGCGCGGATGCGGTCGCGCAGGAAATCATAGTCAACCACCGCGTCGATCCGATCCGCCGGCGCGGTCTCGCCATAATCGCAGTACAACCAGACACTGACCAGCACGCGCTGGGGGGCGGCGCGTTCAGTCGGGTGGATGCCGAGGCTTGCTGAAATCTCCAGCGCGTCGAGCAGCACGGTGTAGGTGGCCCGCCCCGCGCCCTGGCCATCGAACGCGGAATCGTCAGTCAAGCGCGCGCTCCCGTGTCGCGAACATCACGTCGCTGTCGCGGGTGATGAAGCGCTGTCCGCAATCGACGAACACGTTCTGGCCAGTGATGCTCGAGCAGTCCAGCAGCCACGCCACGGTGCCGGCGATATCCTCCACCGGAACCGGACGGCGCAGCAGATTATCGCGGGCGACCGCCTGAAATTCCTGCGGCGACTGGTCATGGCTCGTCAGCGTCAGCCCCGGTGACACCGCATTGACCCGGACGCGCGGTGCGAGCGCCTGCGCGAGCATTACCGTCGCGCTGTCGAGCGCGGTCTTGCTGAGAGAATAGGAGAAGAAATCGGGGTTGAGGTTGGCGATCTTCTGGTCGAGCACGTTGACCACCGCACCGTCCACCAGCCCCTGCTGTCGCGCAAGCGCGGTCGCGAGCGCGACGGGACCGGCCAGATTGGTCCGCATCATCGTCGCGAACAGGTCGCTGTTCTCGTGCGGCGGCCGGTCGAAATCGAACAGTGAGGCGCAATTGACCAAACCGTCGATCACGCCCCCCGCCGCCGCGCGCGCCTGCGCGAACAGGCGGTTGGGATCTTCGGAAATGTCGCCGTGGAGCAGCCACACCTCGGCGCCGTCGGCGCGCAGCTCGGCGGCGACCGCCTCGGCATCCTCGGCCGAGTGGAAATGGTGGAGCACGATACGGTGGCCGTCCGCGGCGAGCCGCCGCGCGATCGCCGCGCCGATCCGCCGCGCGGCGCCGGTCACCAGCACGGTGCGGAGCATCGCGATCAGCCCTTGAACCCGATCAGCGACAGCACCTCCTCGCGGCTGCGCTCATCCTCGCGGAACACGCCCATCATCCGGCTCGTCGTCATCGTCACGCCGGGGGTGCGCACGCCGCGGGCGGACATGCAGGCATGGTTCGCCTCGATCACCACCGCCACGCCGAGCGGCTTGAGATTGTCCCAGATGCAGTCGGCGACCTGGGCGGTGAGCCGTTCCTGGACCTGGAGCCGGCGGGCGAAGCCGTGCAGCACCCGCGCCAGCTTGGAAATGCCGACCACGTAATTGCCCGGCAGATAGGCGATGTGCGCCTTGCCGATGATCGGCGCCATGTGATGTTCGCAATGCGACTGGAACGGAATGTCCTTGAGCAGCACGATCTCGTCATAACCGCCGACCTCCTCGAACACGCGCGAGAGGTGGCGGGCGGGATCATCGGCATAGCCCGCGCAATATTCCTTCCACGCGCGCGCGACGCGTTTGGGTGTGTCCATCAGCCCTTCGCGCGCGGGATCGTCGCCCGCCCAGCGAATCAGCGTTCGAACCGCTTCGGCGACATCTTCGGGAACCGCGACCTTGCCATCGTCCTCAAACCCGTCATCCGAGATCACCGTGCCGGCGCCTTCGTTCATCGTAAATCCTTCATACGTCGCGACATAGTTGCCGTCGTGATCGCCCACCAACCATCATGGCCATTTCGGTTGAAATAGTGGCGGAAATACAAACGATCTCAGGCTTTCGTGACGATAGTCTCCAAGTCCATTGACGCACAAATCATCGCCGCGCTAACCGATGCATGGGGAACAAGAACAGTGACTTGCCGGACAGGCGGGCGCGAAACAGGGGTCGTCATTCACGATGAGATATGAGCTGCTCGCGGCCTCCGCAATGGCGTTGACGGCCGCGGTGCCCGCTCGCGCGGCGGACGATGCGGCGCGAAGCGGCGACGACATCGTCGTCACCGCGACCAAGCGCGACGAAACGCTCCGCGAGGTGCCCGTCTCGGTCGCGGTGACGTCCGCCGAGACGATCGCGCGCGCGCACATCGTCGATCTGATCGACCTGCAATCGGTGGTGCCGTCGCTGAAAGTTCAGCAATTCAACGCGGTGGGACAGACCAACTTCCTGATCCGCGGCTTTGGCAACGGCAACGGCAATGACGGAATCGAAAGCTCGGTCGGCGTGTTCGTCGACGGCGTATACCGCACGCGCACCTCGGCGGCGATCGACGATCTGCCCGAAGTCGAGCGGATCGAGGTGCTGCGTGGGCCGCAATCGACGCTGTTCGGCAAGAACGTGTCGGCGGGCGCGATCAGCATCGTCACCCGACGGCCCGATTTCGGCTGGGGCGGCAAGGCCGAACTGAGCGTTGGCAATTACGGGTTGATGCAGGGCAAGGCGAGTCTCAACGCGCCGCTCGGCCGAACGGCGGCGATCCGCCTGTCGGGTGCGGTCGATGAGCGTGACGGCTACATTCGCGGCGTCACGACGGGGCAGGACATCAACGACCGCCACCGCGTCTCGGTGCGTGGCGACCTGCTGTGGCAACCCACGGCGGATTTCGCGCTGCGCGTGATCGGCGACTACAACCGCATCGCCGAACTGTGCTGCGGCGTCACATCGGTGCGCAACGGCCCGGCGACCCAGGTGATCGGCGCCCCCGCGCCATCCGGCCTCGGCAAGCCGATCAGCGACGCGAGCGACATTTTCGCCCGCACCTCCGCCAGCAACTCCGATCCGACCAACCGGCTGATCGGGAGGGGCGTCTCGGCGCAGGCCGATTACACCCTGGGGTTCGCCAAGCTCACCGCGATCACGGCGTATCGCGACCAGATCAACCAGTCGCGGCAGGATGTCGACTTCACCGGCGCCGACATCGTCACCAACGCGGCCGCCAACCATATCAAGACCTTCACGCAGGAACTCCGCCTCGCCTCGAACGGCACCGGGCGGCTGCGATGGCTGATCGGCGGCTTCTATCAGGACGAGCATGTCGATACCGGGCGCGACATCCGCTTCGGCCGCGACGCGCGCGCCTTCGCCGATGCGCTGTCGGGCGGCGCGGTCGGGCAACTCGAAACGCTGCAATCGCTCGTGAACCCGGCGATCATGCCGGGCCGGACCTATTTCCAGCCGGGTCAGGGGATTTCCGACCGCTACACGCTCGCCCAGCGCGCGTTCTCGCTGTTCGCCGACGCGGACTTCAAGCTGACCGGGCGGCTGAAGATCGGCGGCGGCATATCGTATATGAACGATCGCAAGGCGGCGCGATCGTTCGTCACGTTGCAAGACCCGTTCTCGGCGCTCGATCTCGGCAATGTCCGCGAACTCGCGCTGCTGCCGCTCGCGATCCTCAACCCCGCCGCCCCCGCCGGCGCGACGATCCCGGTGAGCCTGTTCAGCCCGCTCACCGCGCTGCAATTCTTCTACGCCAACGCGCCCGGCCATGCGCCGGTGAATTTCCCCAACGCGCGCGAAAGCGGCGTGCTGCGCGGCGACCAGGTGACCTATTCGGCGCGGCTGGCGTATGATCTAGGGCCGGTGAACACCTACGTCACCTACGCGACCGGCTGGAAGGCGGGCGCGATCAACCTTTCGTCCGACAGCCGGCCGCCCGACCAGGCGGGCATCGGCCGCACGGCGGCGCCCGAGAACGTCACCTTGTACGAAGCGGGAGTGAAAGCGGCGTTCCGTGGCGGCTATGCCAACCTCGCGGTGTTCAAGCAGACCATCAAGGGCTTCCAGTCGAACATCTTCAAGGGGTTCGGCTATGCGCTCGTCAACGCGGGCCAGGAATCGGTCAAGGGGTTCGAGTTCGACGCGGCTTATGCGCCGGTGAAGATGCTGTCGCTGGCCGGATCGGTCACCTATCTCGATGCGAACTACGATTCCTTCACCGGCGCGGCCTGCGTCCGGTATGATCCGGTGCGCTGCCCGATCGACCCGAGCACCGGCCTAACCCCGCTCTTCCGCGACCTGACCGGCCAGCGGCCGGCCGGCATCGCCGAGTGGAGCGCCTCCGGCTCGGCGACGCTGTCGCACGATCTCGCACCCGGCATCGGCGGTTATCTGCGCGCCGAATATGATTACATGAGCCCGACCTATCAGACCGAAAGCTCGCCGCCCGACGTGGCGACCTGGGGCTATCACATCCTCAACGCCAGCCTCGGCGTGACGCTCGCCGCCGCCAAGCTGGAAGTGATGCTGTGGGCGCGCAACCTGACCGACGACCGCGCGATCGTCAGCACCTTCCCCACCGTCGCGCAGGACGGCAGCTACAGCGGCTATGTCCAGCAGCCGCGCACCTATGGCGCGACGGTCCGCAAGGCGTTCTGAGCCGGAACGCTCAACATCCCGGTTACGATCAGCATTTGCATCTGTGTGGAACCGCCAGTATCGAGCGCGCCCCGGCCCGCTTACGAAACGAACGGGCTATTTGCCGCTCGGGCAAGGTGACAACGGAGGAAAGGCGGCGCAGACACGGCGCCGCGTTGATCGTAGCGTAACACCGATGTCGGCCCGAACGACACACAGCAGGAAGGACACATAATGGCAAAAACCCCGACCGCCGCAGCCGCGCCCAAGACCGGCGGCATCCACGCCCCGATCCAGCCGTCGGAGGATCTCGCCGCGATCGTCGGCAACGACCGTCTGCCGCGCAGCGAAGTCATCAAGAAGGTTTGGGACTACATCAAGGCGAACAACCTTCAAAACCCTGAAAACAAGCGTGAAATCGTCGCGGACGAGAAGCTGAAGAAGATCTTCGGCAAAGACAAGGTGACGATGTTCGAAATGAACAAGCACCTCGCGGGCCACATGAAGGCCTGAACGGTCTTGCGGGCGCCGGCGACACGTCGGCGCCCCGCGCCTCCCGGCGGGTTCCGACCGATTCGGAACTATGATCCAGCAATGTTCGTTTGGCGCCTCGGATTTCACAACCGAGAGGTCGTCATGAAACGCTCCAACCTTATCGCCACGACGGTGGGTGCCACCGCATTGATGTTCGTCGGCTCGCCGGTGCTCGCGCAGGGCAAGGCGGATCGCGCGCGGGCCGCCATCGCCGAAGCGCACGGGAAGATCGACGCGGCCAACAAGATCGGCGTGGCCGGCGACGCGCCGCGGCTTCAGGCGGAGGCGCAGGCCGCGCTGCGCAACGCCGAGGAGGAACTCGCGCGCGGCAAGAAGGACGAGGCCATCGCCGACGCGCTCCACGCCTCGGAACTCGCCGATACCGCGCTCGGCGCGGCACAGCAGGCGCGCAACGCACAGGCGAGCGCGCAGCAGGCCGACGCCGAGACCGCCGCGGCTCAGGCACAACAGCAGGCGCAGGTCGCCAACCAGCGCGCTCAGGTGGCGGAGCAGCAGGCCGCGGCGGCTGCCGCCGATGCCGCCGCCGCGCGCGCCGCCCCGCCCGTGATCGTCGCGGCGCCGACTCCCACGCCGACCACGACCATCACCACCGAGACCACCAAGCAACAGGCATCGGCCGCGCCGGTGGTGCATCGCCGTGTCGTCCGCAAGTCGACCGCGCCGAAAGCCCGCACGGTCGAGAAGACGACCACCAGCGTCACCACCTCGCAGCAGCAGTGACAGGGCACGGGCGCCGGTGACCCGGCGCCCGACTACCATTTCGACCATTGAAGAATGGTGGTCCCGGAGGGACTCGAACCCCCGACGCCCACATTAGGAATGTGGCGCTCTATCCTGCTGAGCTACGGAACCAGTCGATCACCCTGTACCGGCAGGAGCGGCCGCGCTCAAGCGGTGTCAGTTCACCACGTCGGGCGGTAGGACCGGCAGGGGCAAGGGCGCGACGGGCACGCCCTCCTCGATCAACGATTTGGCCTCGGCGAGCGTGGTCTGGCCGTGAATCGGGCCGGCTGGCAGATCGCCGGCATGCATTGCGCGGGCGCGCTCCGGAAAGGCGGTGCCGACCCATTCCGACTTCTCGAGCACCCTGGCCTGCGCCTCGGCCAACGCCTTCATCGCCGCCTTGATCGCGGCAGGCGTCGGCGTCTCGTCAGGCTTGGCGACGGCGCGGCTGTTGCCCTTGGGGGCTACGTTGGGGGCCATCACCGCCTTTGCGATCCCGGCATCGCCGCACACCGGGCATGACAGCAGACCACGCGCGCGCTGATCCTCATAGGCGTCGCTCGATCCGAACCACGCTTCGAAAACGTGCGAGCGTGCACAGCGCAGATCGAACACGATCATGCCGAGACCACGCCCGGTATCGCCCGGCGGTGCGCGAGGACGGGCACGCGCGCGCGCACGTCGGCGACGCGTGCCGGGTCGATCTCCGCGAACCCGAGGCCGGCCTCCTCGCCCATGTCGAGCAGCACCGTTCCCCACGGATCGACAACGAGCGAATGGCCATAGGTGGCGCGCCCGTCCTCATGCGTGCCGGTCTGCGCTGCGGAAATCACATAGGCCGCGGATTCGATCGCGCGGGCGCGTTGCAGGATGTGCCAGTGCGCGGCGCCGGTGGGGCGGGTGAAGGCGGCGGGAATCGCCAGCACGGTTGCCCCGGCATCGCTCAACGCGCGGAACAGATCGGCGAAGCGCAAGTCGTAACAGATCGCGAGGCCGAGCTGGCCGGCCGGCGTACCGACCACCACCGCGCCTTCGCCCGGCGCGTAGGACGCAGACTCGCGCCAACTCTCACCGCTCGGCAGATCGACGTCGAACAGGTGCAGCTTGTCGTAACGGGCGCGGATCTCACCCTGCTCGTCGATCACGAAGGCGCGGTTGGCGAGCCGCCCGTCGTCTCCATGCACCGCGAGCGAGCCGAGATGTACCCAAAGCTTGTGCTCGCGCGCCGCCGCGCGTGTGGCGGCGAGCACGCCATCGTCGCCCTCGGCGCTCAGGTGCGGCTGCGCGCGCGCGCGGTTCTGATCGACCAGCCCGGACATTTCGGGCGTGAACAGCATCGCCGCGCCGCCCGCCGCAGCCTCCGCCACGGCATCGACGATGGTGCGCGCATTCGCCTGCGGGTCGATCCCGCTGGTCATCTGGAGCAACGCGACCTTCATGCCGCGAGCAGTTCGTCCAACTTGCCCGCACGATCGAGCGCGGCGAGATCGTCCGACCCACCGACGTGCGTGTCGCCGATGAAGATCTGCGGCACGGTCGACCGGCCGTTGGCGCGATCGAGCATTTCGGCGCGCCTGGGGCCGCCCATCGTGATGTCGAACTCCTCGACCTCGGCGCCTTTCGACGCGAGCAGCCGCAGCGCGCGCGTGCAATAGGGGCAGAACGCTTTGGTGTAGATTTGTGTCTTGGCCATCGCCCGAACGTGTGCAGTCGCCCCGCGCTTGTCAATCACTCGCCGCCGAATCGAGCACGCGGGCCCAGCACAGGATCGCGACCGAGCGTGCCCCGGCGGCGAGCAAGGTGTCGGTACAGGCATCGGTGGTGGCGCCGCTGGTGTAGATGTCATCGACCAGCACGATCGCCTTGTCCGCCACGCGCGCGCGCGGCGACACCGCGAACGCGCCCTTCACCGCACGCTCCCGCGCGGTGACGCCGAGGCCGCGCAACATCGGCGTCGCGCGGGTTCGACGCAGCACCAGCGGATCGGTGGCGACCCCGCTCGCGCGTGCGACCGACGCGGCGATCAGCGCGGCCTGGTTGAACCCGCGCGACCACAGCCGCCAGCGGTGGAGCGGCACCGGCAGAATCAGGTCCGCGCCCGGTGGCATCAGCCGCGCCATCTGCCGCCCGACCGTTTCGGCGAAGGCGATCCGCCCGCCATATTTAAGCCGCAGCGCGACCGTGCGCGCGATGTCGCCATAGGCCACCGCCGCGAACACGCCCGCGTGCCGGGGCGGCTGCGCGCGGCAATCGGCGCACTGATCCGAGATGCCCGCATGTTCGAACGGCATCTGGCAGGTCGCACACCACGGCGGCGCGAGAAAGCGCAGCGCACCCCAGCATGTCGCGCAAAAGCGATGATCCGCTCCCGTCACCGCCGCACATCCCGGGCAGCGCGGCGGCAGCGCGAGACCGGCGACGAACTTCAAGGGCGCGGCGAGCGGCGACACACCCCCTTGTCGCTGGCGCGGCGACACGGCACAAGCCGCCGCGTGAGCGTTCCCGACATCTTCGACCGCGCCGCCCGGCGCCGCTACCGCGACCGCGCCGCCGCCGATTTCGCAGGGTATGACTTTCTGCGCGCGGCGATGCTCGACGGTATCCAGGAGCGGCTCGACAGCGTGAAGCGCACGTTCGCCGACGTGCTCGATCTCGGCTGTTTCGATGGCGGCTTCGTGCCCCCGCCGGGCGCCCGGATCGTGCGCTGCGACGCCGGGCCGGCCTTCGCGGCCAGGGCGGGCGGGATCGTCGCCGAGGAAGACCATCTGCCCTTCCCCGAATCGCACTTCGATCTGATCGTCTCGGCGGGTGTGCTCGACAGCGTCAACGATCTGCCGGGCGCGCTGATTCAGGCGCGGCGGGCGCTTCGCCCCGACGGGCTGTTCCTCGCCGCCTTCGTCGGCGGGGGGTCGCTCGCGAGCCTGCGTGCGGCCTTACGCGTCGCGGAGGGCGATCGCCCGGCGGCGCGGCTCCACCCGCAGATCGACGTGCGTTCGGCGGGCGACCTGCTGATGCGCGCCGGCTTCGCCCTGCCCGTCGCCGACAGTGAACCGCTCAAGGTACGCTATGGCGATCTCGGCGGATTGGTGCGCGATCTGCGCGGCATGGGCGCCACCAACGCGCTGAACGGCCGCCGCCCGCTGCGCCGCGACACGCTGGCGCGCGCCTATCAGGCGTTCGCCGACCTTGCCGACGCCGAGGGGCGCGTGCCCGAGCGGTTCGAGATCATCTTCATGACCGGCTGGGCGCCCTCGCCCGATCAGCCGAAACCGGCGCGTCGCGGCAGCGCGACCTCCTCGCTGGCGGCGGCGCTGAAGCCGCCGCAAGGCTGATGCCGCCTTTTCGCCCACGCCCGGCGCGTGCGGGAAAGATGGTAACGAAGTCTTAAACCATTTCCGATTACCGGGAGACCGGGGGGTGCCGGATATGGTGCCTGTATGCGAGTTGTATTTCGCCTGTTGGCTTTTCCCGCCGCGCTGTTCGCGGCCGTTCCGCTTCATGCGGGTTCGCTCCTCAACTATGTCGGGGAGTGCGTGCCGTTCGCGCGCGCCGCGTCCGGCATCCAGATCTACGGCGACGCCTGGACCTGGTGGGACAAGGCGGCCGGTCACTATCGGCGCGGCGATGTTCCCCGCGTCGGCTCGGTCGTCGTCTTCTCGCGCACCTCGCGGCTGCCATACGGCCATGTCGCGGTCATCAGCCGGATCGTCGACCCCCGTGTCGTGATGGTGACGCATGCCAATTGGTCGCGCCAGAACGGCGAGCGCGGCCATGCCGAGCAGGACGTGACGCTCACCGACGTGTCGCCGCGCAACGACTGGAGCGAGGTTCGCGTCTGGTATCGCGACATGGTCGGGCTGGGCGGGACGACCTACCCGATCTCGGGCTTCATCTATTCGACGCCGATCGACGGCGCACCGCCCCCGCGCCCGGCGCCCGAACTGACCGGCCGTGACCCGGATTATGTCGGCGCGCTGATCGACGCCTATCGGTAAGCGGCGCGTTAACCAGCGCGCAACGCCGCGAGGCTAGATCGGCCGCCGACAAGGGGGCTTGATGACCGAACGGCGCATAACCGGCTTGCTTTGCGGGATCATGCTGCTCGGTCTCGGCTTGCGGGTCGCGTCGGCGCGTGGCGGGCTGTGGCTCGACGAGGCGTGGTCGGCCGAACTGGCACGCGAGGTCGGCACGCCGCTCGGCGTGTTCCTCAGCATCAATCACGACAACAATCACCATGTCAATTCGCTGTGGATGCAGTTCGTCGGTTTCGGCGCGCCGCCGATGCTGCAACGCGCGCTGTCGATCGCCGCCGGCACGATCGCGATCGCCGTCGCGGCCATGATCTTGCGCCCGCGCGGCACGACGACCGCGCTGATCGCGGCATCGCTGTTCGCCGTCTCGCCGATGATGGTGACGATGGGATCGGAGGCGCGCGGGTATGCGCCGATGTCGCTGGCGTTCCTGAGCGCGATCCTGCTGGTGGCGCGCTGGTTGCCCGAGCAGCGCGGCGAACGTGTTCGGTTGCGGCTCGCCTTGTGCTTCGCGCTCGGCACGCTGTCGCAGATGACGATGGTGTTCGGCTGTGTCGCGCTGATCGGCTGGGTGTTCTTCGCGCTTGCCAAGCGCATGGCGCCGCTCGCCGCGGCGGGGCGGACGCTCCGGCTGTTCACGCCAGCGTTGCTGTCGCTCGCCGCGGTGCTGGGGCTGATCTTCGGCGCCGCTCATGCCAGCGCGACCGGTTTCCAGTTCGGCGCCTACGAGCCGTTCGACATCATGTTGTTCCTGCACGCTGTCATCGAAATGCTCGGCTATACGATCGGTTGGCCGGTCGTATCGCTGTGGCTGATCCCTGCCGTGCTGACCCTGGTCTTGCTCGCGCAGGGTGGTGGCGCCACGCACCGCGCATTCTACCGGCTCGCGATCGTCGCCTTCCCGGTCACGTTGGCGGTGCTGCACGCCGGCAACCCCGGCCACCCGCGCTATTACCTGGTCGCCGCGATCGGCCTGTTGCTGCTGCTGGCCGAATTGATCGGCTCGGCGATCGGTCGCGCCGGCTGGCGGCGCGCGTTCGCGGTGGCCGCGCTCGCCGCGATCCTTACCGGTGGCGCGTGGCGGGATGCCGATCTGATCCGCAACCAGCGCGGCGATCCCGATCCGGCGATCGCGGCGATGCGCGCACGCGCGCCCGGCGGGAGCGCGGTTCTGCTCGACCGTTCGACCGGCTTCGCGATGCTCGCGGCGGCGGCGGCGCATGCACGCTACCCGCTGACGATCGTGCGGGCCGGATGCGCGCCAGCGCGCTTCCTGTTCCTGGACCGCTTCAAAGGCGAGGACTTCCCCCGCACTCCGGTGCGATGCGGGGCGGATTGGCGCCCCATCGCTGGCGCCCATGCGCACGGCCTGTCAGGAACGCACTGGACCTTGTACGTTCGCCGACGCTAGCGCGATCGAGCGGCCCCAGCCTTGCCGCCGTGACGAAAGGCGGCGCGGCGGTCGCTCAGCCCCGGCAGGCGACGAGCTTCGCCTCGAACATCTGCGCCAGTTCGAGCCGACGCTTACGCGCCTCCTCGGTCACCGCCGTCCGCGCCGCGACATGCTCCTGCATCGCACGCCGCGTATAATAGTGAAGGTTTGACTCCATGATAGCTGACCCGCCCTCGCGACCACATGTTCTGGATACCCCGGTGCTGCGCCTTTACCGGGCGAAGTCATAAGCTTTTGTGACAAAATGGCGCTGCGGCGCGGCAAAGCGCGAGATTAACGTGGGTAAAGGCGAAAATCGCGGGATTCCGCCGCCCACGCGGCCTCGTCCGGGGCCGTCAGCGCGTCGAGATCGCCCGGAGTCGCCGCCGAGTCGTCGATCCATTCGCGCAGCGCGGGACCGCCGTTGATGACGTCGATGGGGAGTTTGCCGAACGCATATTCGTAGGGGAAGTCGCGCCACAGCGGAAAGTTCGGGGCTAGCGCGCGGACCGCCTTGAAGGCGAGCGCCTGCACCCGCCACGGCCGGAACGCGGCATGATCGTAGAAGCGCCCCTCGGCATGGATATGCACGCCGTTGCAGAGTTCGCCGACATGTTTGTGGAAGGTCGGCTGGAACCAGATGTCGCGAAGCGCGCACCCGGCCAGCCATGCCGGGGCGAGCCGGTGCATCTCGGCGATCACCGCCTTGGCATTGAGGTCGGGCGCGCCGAACAGTTCGAGCGGACGGGTCGTGCCGCGCCCTTCGGAGAGCGTCGTGCCCTCGAGCATCACCGTGCCCGGATAGGCGCGCGCCATGTTGAGGTTGGGCGCGTTGGGGCTGGGATTGATCCACAACCGTTCGGTGGGCCAGCCGAACCCCGGCGCGGCCTCGGGCGCCCAGCCCTCCATTTCGACCACGCGATACTCGACATCGAGACCGAGCGTGCCGATGAACCATTGCCCGAGTTCGCCCATCGTCAACCCGTGGCGCATCGGCATCGCGCCCGCGCCCACGAAACTCTCCCAGCCGGGGCGCAGCGTCAGCCCTTCGATAGGTCGGCCCGCCGGGTTGGGACGATCGAGCACCCACACCGCCTTGCCATGCTCGGCGGCGGATTCCAGCACGTAGCGCAGCGTCGTAATGAAGGTGTAGATGCGCGTGCCGAGATCCTGGAGATCGACCAGCATCACGTCGAACGTGTCCATCGATGCGGTGGTGGGCCGGCGCACTTCGCCATAGAGGCTGAACACCGGCATGCCGTAGGTCGGATCGGTGAAATCGGGCGACTCGATCATATTGTCCTGCAGGTCGCCGCGTACCCCGTGCTGCGGGCCGAACACCGCCGTGACGTTGACCCCCGCCGCGATCAGCGCATCGAGGCTGTGCGTGAGATCCTCGGTGACCGACGCCGGATGCGCGAGCAGCGCGACGCGCTTGCCCTCCAGCGGCTTGCGCACGGCGGCGTCGGCGAGAAGGCGATCGATCCCGAAGTTCATGGCAGGCTTCCGTATCTGGTTTGTCGTGCGGCTTGAGCCGTGGCGGCAACGGCGGTCAAGCCGGGAGGGTCACGACGAACGTGTCGCGGTTGTGGAAATCGGGCGCTCCGGGCGCGTGCGCGAGCGCCCAGTAGGATTTGGCACCATCGCGTGCCTCGACGATCGCGGTGACGGCGAGCGCCCAATCAGGTTCGGCATAGGGCAGCTCGATCGCGATCCGGATGTCGGCGCGCCGGCTGTCGAAGCGCCAGTGCGCCTCAATGAGACGAACATCCCCGGCCTTACGCATGCCAACACGGTAGGTGTCGAACGCGTAGGCAGCCCATTTGCCAGAGGTGGCAAGGTTGAACTCGCGATAGTCGGCTGCGTCCGCCGGAGCGACAAACGCCTCGAAGCAACTATGCCGCCAAAGCTCGTCGGCGCGGCGCTCGTCCGCTTCCTTTGCGTCTAAAGCGCAGTCGATGCGATCGCCCGGCCAGAGCACGTCTTCGATCGCCCCGGACACTTCGAAGCGCACCACCAGACGATTGGCCTGACGTTCGATCGTGACCGTGATCGCGTCGATCGGGCCGTTCGGAAAATCAGGGTGCGCGACAAGCGCGTAGGTGTTCGCCATCCAGTTCCGTACCTCAGCCCGACCGCAACAGCGCGACGCCGGCATCGCGCTCGAACAGGTACAGCGCCAGCCGCGCCGCCGTGCCGCGCGCGCCGCTGAGGCCACCGTCGCGGTCGATCAGCAGCCGCGCGTCGTCGGCGGCGACGGGGAGCAGTTCGCTCAGCAATTCGGCCGTCGCCAGCCGGAACCCCTCCTCGCCCGATTGCCGCGTGCCGAGCAGTTCGCCGCTGCCGCGCAGCCGCAGATCCTCCTCGGCGATGCGGAAGCCGTCGTTGGTCTCGCGCATCAGCGCGAGCCGCGCGCGTGCCGTCTCGCCGAGCGCGCCGCTGCGCACCAGCAGGCAGTTCGATTTGCCGCTGCCGCGCCCGACCCGGCCGCGCAACTGGTGAAGCTGGGCGAGGCCGAAGCGATCGGCATGTTCGATCACGATCAGCGTCGCGTTGGGGACATCGACGCCGACCTCGATCACCGTCGTCGCGACCAGCACGCCGAGCGCGCCGCTCGAAAACGCCGCCATCACCGCGTCTTTCTCCGGCCCCTTCATGCGACCGTGGACCAGCCCGATCCGATCGCCGAATCGCGCCTTCAACGTCGCGGCGCGATCCTCGGCGGCGGCGAGATCGCTCTTCTCGCTCTCCTCGACCAACGGACACACCCAATAGGCCTGGCCGCCATTCGCGAGGTGTCGGCCGAGCGCCTCCACGACATCCGCCAGCCGGTCCTGCGAGATCACCGTGGTCTGGATCGGCTGTCGGCCCGGCGGCATCTCGTCGAGCCGGCTGACGTCCATCTCGCCATAGTTGGCGAGCGTCAGCGTGCGCGGGATCGGTGTCGCGGTCATCGCCAGCAGGTGCGGCGCGACGCCGGCCTTGGCTTGGAGCATCATCCGCTGCGCGACCCCGAAGCGGTGCTGCTCGTCGACCACCACCAGGCCGAGATCGCGGTAGGTCACCGCCTGCTGGAAGATCGCGTGGGTGCCGATCAGGATGTGGATCGATCCGTCCGCCAGCCCCATCAGCACGCTCTCGCGCACCCGCCCCTTGTCGCGCCCGGTCAGCACCGCGATCTCGACCGGCAGCCCGGCGAACAGCCTCCGCAGCGATTCGAGATGCTGGCGCGCGAGGATCTCGGTCGGCGCGAGCAGCGCCGCCTGCGCGCCCGCCTCGACCGCGACCAGCATCGCCAGCGCCGCGACCAGCGTCTTGCCCGCGCCGACATCGCCTTGCAGCAGCCGGAGCATCGGCTGCGCCTGCGCGAGATCGCCCTCGATTTCGGCGACGGTCCGCGCTTGCGCGCCGGTGAGGCTGTACGGCAGCGCGAGCATGTCACGCAGCCGGCCGTCACCGATCAGCGCCCTCCCCCGCCGGCTGCGCGACGATTGCCGCACCAGCATCAGCGCGAGCTGGTTGGCGAACAGTTCGTCATAGGCGAGCCGCGTGCGCGCGACTGTGTCGGAGGGATCGGCATGCACGCGTGCCAGCGCCTCTCGCCAGCCGGGCCACCCCTTCCGGGCGAGCAACCCAGGCTCGATCCACTCGGGCAGATCGGGCGCGCGCTCGATCGCCTGCGCGGCGAGTTGACCCATGCGGCGCGAGGTCAGCCCTTCCGACAGCGGATAGATCGCCTCACGCCCGCCCGGCTCGGCCTCGTCGAGCGGCAGGACGTAATCGGGATGGACGATCTGCAAATCCTGCCCGTACATGTCGAGCTTGCCCGACACGCGGCGCGGTTCGCCGATCGGCAGCAGCTTCTTCGCCCAGCCGGGGTGACCGCCGAAATAGAGGAGGCTGACATAATTGCCCGCCGCGTCGGTCGCCTGCACCCGCGTCGGGCCACGCCCGTTGCTGGAGCGAATCTCGCGCGGCGTGAGTGTGATGACGATCGTGCGTCCGGCATCCGCCATGTCGAGGTCTTCGCGCGCGATCCGGTCGATGAAGCCGGTGGGCAGGTGGAATGCCACATCCACCACGCGGGCGAGTCCGAGCCGATCGAGCGGCTTGGCCAAGGCCGGCCCCACGCCTTTCAAGGCGGTGACTTCGGCGAACAATGGATTGAGGATATCGGGACGCATGACTATCTGGATGTCAGATACCCGTTCGTCCTGAGCTTGTCGAAGGGCGCGTTTCGGAACGTGCTTCGACAGGCTCAGCACGAACGGTTTGGTCAAGCCTCGCTGGCGGCATCTTCTGTCGTCGGCCAATCGCCGTTGGAACGATATGGACCGCGACATCCGCCTCAAGCGCCTGCACTTCCGTGCCCACCACCGGGGCGTCAAGGAAGCCGACCTGCTGATCGGCGGCTTTTTCGATGCCCGCGCGGCCGACTGGAACGATGACGAGATCGCGCTGTTCGAGGATCTGCTGGAAGAACAGGACGTCGATATCATGGCCTGGGCGATCGGCACCGCGACGCCGCCGGCGCGCTACGCCGGGCCGATCATCGAGGCGATGCAGGTGCTCAACTACGTGCCGATCGCGAAATAATCTCCCTCTCCCCGCTCGCGGGGAGCGCCGGGTCGGATCGTCCCCCGGACGATCCTCGACCATGCGGGGCATGGTCGACCCGGCGCTGGTGGCCGAGCCGAAGGCGAGGTCGGGAGAGGGGCAGTTTGAAACGCCATCGCTCCGTACTGCCCCTCTCCCAACCCTCTCCCAGGAGGGGAGAGGGCTTAAAAAAGAAGAATGATGCCCGACCTGAAGACCATCCTCGCCGCCAAGACCCCGCTCACCCTCGCCGGCGTGCCCGCCGGGTTCGCGCCGTGGCTGCTCGCCGATCTGGCGCGCGCCGCGCCCTCGCGCGCGGTGTTCGTCGCGCCCGACGAAGCGGCGATGCGTGCGGTCGCCGCGACCGCGCCGATGTTCGCGCCCGATCTAGACCTGCTCGTGTTCCCGGCGTGGGACTGCCTGCCCTACGATCGCGCCTCGCCGACGCTGCGCGTGATGGCCGAGCGCATGGCGACGCTGCACCGGCTGCAGCAGCCCACCAAGGCGCCGCAACTGCTCGTCACCACCGCCAACGCGCTGGCGCAGCGCACCCTGACTCCGTTCCGCATCCGCCAACTCGTCGCCAAGCTCGCGCCCGGCGAGCGGATCGGGCGCGACCGGCTCGCGGCATTGCTTCAGGCGAACGGCTATGTTCGGGTCGAGACCGTCGCCGACTCGGGCGAGTTCGCGGTGCGCGGCGGGCTGGTCGATCTGTTCCCGAGCGGTGCCGATGCGGCGCTTCGGCTCGACTTTTTCGGCGACGAGATCGAATCGGTGCGCACGTTCGACCCCGCCGACCAGCGCACCACCGGGCGGATCGACGGTTTCACCCTCCTCCCCGCCTCGGAAACCTTGCTCGACGAGGAGAGCATCAAGCGCTTCCGCAGCCGCTACCGCGAGCGCTTCGGCGCGACCGCGACCGGCGATCCGCTGTACCAGGCGATCAGCGACGGGCGCCGGCTGGCCGGCATGGAGCATTGGCTGCCGCTGTTCGAGGACAAACTGGTCACCTTGTTCGATCACCTCGGCGGCGACGCGGTCATCGTCCGCGATTCCGGCGTGCAGGCGGCGGCCGAGCAGCGGTTCGAGGCGATCAACGATTATCACGCCAACCGAATCAAGGCGCTGACCACCGAGCCGGGCAGCTACCGCCCGCTGCCACCGAGCGCGCTGTACCTCACCGCCAAGGAGTTCGCCGAGGCGTTGCAAGCCGCGCCCGCGCACCTCGTCACGCCGTTCCACGAACCCGAGAGCGCGACCGTGCTCGACTTCCACGTCGATGGCCCGCGGGATTTCGCGCCCGAGCGCGCGGGCGGCGTGAATGTATATGAGGCGGTGGTCGAGCATATCGCCAAGCTGCGCAAACAGGGCAAGAAGCCGGTGCTCGCCAGCTATTCGGGCGGATCGCGCGAGCGGCTGGCGACCTTGCTCGCCGATCATGGCCTCAAGGCCTCGACTAAGGTCGCGACCTGGCAGGAGGCGCTGGGCAAGGCGGACAGTGGCGTATCGCTCATCGTCCTGCCGCTCGACCACGGTTTCACCACGCCCGATGTCGCCTTGCTCACCGAGCAGGACATGCTGGGCGACCGGCTGGTCCGGCGCGCCAAGCGCAAGAAATCGGCCGATGCGTTCCTCGCCGAACTGGCGATGCTCACGCCGGGCGATCTCGTCGTCCATGTCGATCACGGCATCGGCCGCTACGAGGGGCTGACCTCGATCCCGGTCGGCAAGAGCCCGCACGATTGCGTCGCGCTCTCCTATGCGGGCGGCGACAAACTGTTCGTGCCGGTCGAGAATATCGACGTGCTGTCGCGCTATGGTTCGGACAGTGAGGGCGCGAGCCTCGACAAGCTCGGCGGCGAAGCATGGCAGCGGCGCAAGAGCCGCATGAAGGAGCGCATCCGCGAGATCGCCGGCGAGTTGATCGCGACGGCTGCGGAACGCGCGCTTCGCCCCGCCGACGTGATCGAGGCCGAGAGCGGCTATGCCGAGTTCGTCGATCGCTTCCCCTACGAGGAAACCGACGATCAGGACCGCGCGATCGGCGACGTGCTCGAGGATCTCGCCAAGGGCACGCCGATGGACCGGCTCGTCGTCGGCGATGTTGGCTTCGGCAAGACCGAGGTCGCTTTGCGCGGTGCGTTCGCCGCGGCGATGGCGGGCAAGCAGGTCGCGGTGGTGTGCCCGACGACGCTGCTCGCGCGCCAGCATTTCAACAATTTCGCGAGCCGCTTCGAGGGGTTCCCGATCAAGGTCGGGCGGCTCTCGCGTCTCGTCACCGCCGCCGAGATGAAGGCGACCAAGGAGGGCTTGGCGGACGGCACCGTCGATGTCGTGGTCGGCACGCATGCGATTCTGGCGAAGGGGATCGACTTCAAGCGGCTCGGCCTCGTCATCGTCGATGAAGAGCAGCGCTTCGGCGTCACGCACAAGGAGCGGCTGAAGTCGCTCAAGACCGACGTCCACGTCCTCACGCTCACCGCCACCCCGATCCCGCGCACGCTGCAGATGGCGATGTCGGGTCTGCGGGAACTGTCGGTGATCCAGACGCCGCCGGTCGATCGGCTCGCGGTGCGCACTTATGTCATGCCCTGGGACCCGGTGGTGCTGCGTGAGGCGTTGCTGCGCGAACATTATCGTGGCGGGCAGAGCTTCTTCGTCACCCCCCGCATCGCCGATCTGCCCGAGATCGAGGAGTTCCTGCGCGAGAGCGTGCCCGAGATCCGCTACGTGGTCGCGCACGGCCAGATGGCGCCGAGCGAAGTCGAGGAGCGCATGTCGGCGTTCTACGACAAGAAGTTCGAGGTGCTCGTCTCCACCACCATCGTCGAGAGCGGGCTCGACATTCCGAGCGCCAACACGATCATCCTGCACCGCGCCGACCGGTTCGGGCTCGCGCAGCTTTACCAGCTTCGCGGGCGAGTCGGCCGATCGAAGACCCGCGCCTACGCCTATCTGACCACGCCGGCCGACCGGATCATGACCGAGACGGCGGAGAAGCGCCTCAAGGTGCTGTCCGATCTCGACAGCCTCGGCGCGGGTTTCCAGCTTGCGAGCCACGATCTGGACATTCGCGGTGCCGGCAACCTGCTCGGCGACGAGCAATCGGGGCATATCAAGGAGGTCGGCTACGAACTCTATCAGTCGATGCTCGAAGAGGCGATCATGGAGGCCAAGGCCGGCGGCGAGCGCCTGCGCCCGAAGGACTTCTCGCCGCAGATCACCGTCGATGCGCCGATCCTCATCCCCGAGGAGTATGTTCCCGATCTCGACCTGCGCATGGGGCTGTATCGCCGCCTCAACGATCTCGAGGATACCGGCGAGGTCGAGGCGTTCGCGGCCGAACTGATCGACCGGTTCGGGCCGCTGCCCGATGCGACCGACAATCTCATCCGCATCATCGAGATCAAGCTGCATGCCAAGAAGGCGTGCGTCGCCAAGATCGACGTCGGTCCGCGCGGCGCACTGGTCGCGTTCCACAACGACACGCCGCCCAACATCGACGGGCTGCTCGCATGGCTCAAGCGCGTCGGCGACGTCGCCAAGCTGCGGCCCGACAGCAAGCTGGTGGTGACACGCGTCTGGAGCGATCCCAAGGCACGACTCCACGGCGCGCTGCAACTGGCGAAGGGCTTGGCGAAGGCGGCGGGGTGATCGCCCCGCTTCTATCCGAACGGATGCCGTGCGCGGGCAGCGACATGGTTCGCGCAGAGGACGCAGAGACGCGCGCCACGCGGCGCAGCCGCTCCCATTTCAAGGCGATCGAGCGAGCGGGCGTCCACAAGCGCCCCCTCTTCGCGCCTCCGCGCCTCCGCGCCTCCGCGCCTCCGCGTGAATTTTCAGCGCCGCAGCGGCGCGGCTGCCGACGATCCAGAACGTAAGCGGGGCCAAATACAAAAGATAATTTTATGCACGCGGAGGCGCAAAGGCGCGAAGAGGGTGCGCGGGGCGCGTGCGGGAGGCATCTCCAACGGCTCGCTCGCGGAAGCAGAGAGGTAAGGGCCTGCGGCGCAGCGCCTTCGCGCCGCTGCGCGCGTGCTACTCGGCCGCGTCGCTTAGCTCTGGTGCGGGCAACGCCGGCGCCGCGTCGCCGTAGCGCGCGAGCGCCTCCACCGGCGGGGCTTCTTCGATTTCCTTCGCGCCGGTATCGATATTGAGATCGCGGAACTTGCGCGCCGTCACCAGCGCGCGGCTCTCGAAGCTGCTAACGAAGGTGTTGTAATTGTTCACCGCAGAGGTCAGCCCGCCGCCGACCTTGCGCAGGTCGCCCGCCGCCTTGGCGAGCCGCTCGTAGAGTTCCTTGCCGAGCGCGCCGATCTCCTGCGCCTGTTTCGCCATCTTCTCCTGACGCCACACCGCATCCACCGTGCGCGCGATCGCGATCAGGTTGGTCGGCGTCGCGAGCAGCACGCGCTTTTCGAACGCAAAATCCCACAAGGTCGGATCATGTTCGAGCGCGGCAGACAGGAAATGCTCGCCCGGCACGAACATGATGACGTAATCGGGCGCGTCGGCGAACTGGTTCCAATAGGCCTTGTTGCCGAGCCCGTTGACATGCGCGCGCATCGACGCGGCGTGCGCGGCGAGCCCGGTCTTCCGCTCGGCCTCATCAACCGCGCCAAACGCGTCCTGATAGGCGTTGAGCGAGACCTTGGCGTCGATCACCAGGCTGCGCCCGCCCGGCACCTTGACGATCGCGTCGGGGCGAAGCCGCCCGCCTTCGTCGCCGCCGGCGATGCTCACCTCGGTCTGAAAATCGGTGTGCTCGGACAGCCCGCACGTCTCGAGCACGTTCTTCAACTGCTGCTCGCCCCAGCGACCACGCGACTTGGGCGCGTTGCGCAGCGAATTGACCAGCTTCGCCGCCTCGGCGGAGACCTTCTCCTGCCCGACGCGCAGCCCCTCGAGCTGCCCCTTCAACTGCTCGAACGCGCTCACGCGTTCCGCTTCGATCTTACCTACGGTCTCCTCGTAGCGGAGCAGCCGGTCGCTGACCGGCTGGAGCATCGACTTGAGGTTCTGCCCCGCCGTCTCCTCCGATTGGCGGAACCGCTCGTCGGCGCGCTTGAGGAAGTTTTCCTGCGCTTCGGTGAGCAATCGGTTCGACACTTCGGCGAACTGTGTCGCGAGCAGATCCTTGGCGTGGAGCAGTCCGGCGATCCGCGCCTCATAGGTTTCGGTGCTGGTCTGCTCGCGCGCCTGGAACGCCTCGCGCAACGCGCGTTCGCGCGCCTCGTGCGCGTCTTGCGCCATCTTGAGCCGCGTCTCTTCCTCCGCGAGCCGCTCGGCGAGGCGGTGCTCAAACGACGCGGCATGCGTCTTGAGCGCGGTGTTCTCCAGCCGCGCCTTGTCACGATCCTCGCGCATCTCGGACAGTTCGGCGCGGACTTCGGCCAGTTCCTCGCGTAGGCCGAACGCCGCGCGCGCACGCTCCTCGGCGCTGGCGAGATCGACGATCGCGCGCTTGAAATCGGCCTCGCGCGCGTCGCGTTCGGCCGTGACCGCCGCGACTCCGCGCTGACCGAGCAACCAGCCGAGCGCGACGCCGCATAGCATCGCAACGATGACGATAATCGCGAAAAACAGATCCACGCCGGCTCCCCAAGAACGAAGCGCGAACCTATCGACTCACGCTCGCGCCTTCAAGCGCGCCTGCGACGAACCGCACGTCGCCCCGGCGCAGGCCGGGCCCGCTGTGTGATTTGGTGAGCCGAGTGGATACGATGCAGCGCCCCGACCTGCGCCGGGGCGACGAGTCACGCCGCCTTGCGCGCCTTCGCCAGCTTCTTGAGAATCATCTCGCGCTTCAGCCGCGAGACGTGATCGATGAAGACGATGCCGGCGAGGTGATCCATCTCGTGCTGGACACAGGTCGACATCAGCCCGTCGAACTCTTCCTCCTGCGTGGCGCCGTCGAGATCGAGCCACTTGACGCGGCAGCGCGCCGGGCGCTCGACATCGGCGTAATTCTCGGGGATCGACAGACACCCCTCGGCATAGGTGGCGAGGTCTTCGCTCTGCCACAGGATCTCGGGGTTGATGAACACGCGCGGCTGTCGGCCAGGACGCGGTTCGCCGCCCTCTTCCAGCGGCGGCTCGTCTTCCTGCAGGTCGATCACCACGATCGCCTGTTCGATCCCGACCTGAATCGAGGCGAGACCAATGCCGCGCGCGTCGTACATCGTGTCGAACATGTCGGACACGATCTTGCGCACGCCGTCGTCGATCGTCTCGACCGGCTTCGCGACCTTCTTCAGCCGGGGGTCCGGAACTTCGAGGATTTCCATGATGGCCATCCCCGCGAGCTAGGAAGCGCACCGGCGTTCGTCAAGCGTGGCGAGCGCGGATCAGGCGCCGAACAGCCGCGCCATGCTGCGTTCGAGCATCACCAACTGCCACAAAGTACGGCTATGATCGGCGCGGCCCGCGCGATGGTCGGCGGCGATCGTCTCGATCACGTGCGGATCGAACCAGCCGCTGCCGATCAGCGTGCGCGAGCGCGCCAGTGCCGCCGCCTCATCGGCAAGGCGCCCCCGGAACCACGCGCCGACCGGCGTCACGAACCCCATCTTCGGGCGGTAGAGGATATCCTTGGGCAGATACCGCTCCATCGCCTTCTTCATCAGCCATTTGCCCTGTCCGTGGCGGAGCCGCAGGTCGTCGGGCAGAGTCGCGGCGAACTCGACGAGTGTGTAGTCGAGCAACGGTTCGCGCGCTTCGAGGCTTACCGCCATGCTGGTGCGGTCGGCCTTGGTGAGGATGTCGCCCGGCAGCCAGTGCTGGAAATCGGCATATTGCGCGCGGTCGAGCGCGTCGCGCGCGGGTGCGTCGCGCATCGCGCGAACATAGCGATCCTCGGCGCGGTGCCCGCCGAGCGCGGTGCGCGCCGCATCGGTGAGCAGCGCCGCGCGCAAGGCGGGCGTCGTCACCCCGACCGATCTCGCATAGCCCTCGGCGCCATCCTCGGCGAGCGCGAGCAACGTCGTCTTGGCGCGGAACCGGCGCGGCGCCCAATCGGCCTTGGGGTAGTGGCGCCCAAGCGTGCCGAACACGCGTTCACGCAGCGATGCCGGAAGCAATGCGCGCACCCGCTCCTCCGCCGCCTGAAATTTGTAGCGGCGATAGCCCGCGAACGCCTCGTCCGCGCCGTCGCCCGAGAGCGCGACCGTCACGCTCTCACGCGCGAGCTCGCACACCCGGTATGTGGCGAGCGCGGACGCGTCCGCGAAGGGTTCGTCGAACGCCGCGACCAGCGTGTCGATCAGCGCGTAATCGTCCGCCGAGACGATCCGCTCGCGATGCTCGGTCGCGAAGCGTTTGGCGATCACATCGGCGTAACTGCGCTCATCGACGCCCGCCACGTCGAAGCCGATCGTGCAGGTCTTGACCGCACGCGGCGACGCCTCCGCCATCAGCGCGACCACCGCCGAACTGTCCACCCCGCCCGACAGGAACGCGCCGAGCGGCACGTCGGCGACCATCCGCAGCGTGACGGCGGCGCGCATCCGCTCGACCAGTTCCTCCGCCAGCGCCTTGCGGCTGCCGGTGGCGCGGCGCGAGAAGTCGATGCCCCACCAGCGCGACGGCGCTGGCACCGGCTTGCCGCGTTCGAGCAACAGCCAGTGCCCGGCGGGAAGCTTCTTCACCCCCGCGACGAGGCAGGTGTCGTCGGGCACATAGCCGAACGCGAGATAATCCTCGATCGCGGTGATCTGCGGCGTGCGGCGTAGCAGCGGATGCGCGAGCAGCCCCTTCAGCTCGGAGGCGAACGCCACCGCGCCATCAGGCAGTTCGGCGTAATGGAGTGGCTTCACCCCCATCCGATCGCGCGCGAGGAACAGGCTCTGCCGCGCCGCGTCGTGGATCGCGAAGGCAAACATGCCGTTGAGCCGATCGAGCAGCGCCGGCCCCCATGCCGCCCAGCCGTGGAGCAGCACTTCGGTATCGCCCGACGTGATGAAACGCGCGCCCTTGGCCTGTAATTCGGCGCGCAGCTCGGCGAAATTGTAGATCTCGCCGTTGTAGGTAACGGTCAGCGATCCATCGGCGCTGCGCATCGGCTGCGGACTGCCGGCGATATCGATGATCGATAGCCGGCGATGCCCGAGCCCGACGCCGGGCGCAGTCCACACGGCGCCGCCATCGGGGCCGCGATGCGCCTGCACGTCGGTCATCGCGCGCACCCGCGCCGGATCGACCGGCTTGGGCATGGCGGGATAGAAGATACCGGCGATCCCGCACATCTAGCGGGGCATCCCGGCGGCCCGGTCGGCGAGCACGTCGATCGGCCCGAGCGCGGCGAGGAAGCGTGCCATCGCCGCGCGCGGGTCGCGGCCCGGCAGCACCTCGGCCGAGACATGCACCGCCACCGCCCGCTGCGGGCCGCCGAGCAGCTTGGCTTGCAGCGTCGCGAGCTTCTGGCGCGCGCCGCTGTGGGTCACGATGTCGCCAACGCGATACCAGGTCGCGATCAGCCGCTCGACCGGGCCGGGCGCGGTGACGTGAATCACCGATCCGCCGGCGAGATCGGGCAGATCCTCGATCCGCACCCACACGTCATCCTCGCGCAAAGCGCCGACCCCGAACGAGACGATCTCCTTGCCCTCGTGCTGCGATCCATAGACGGCGATGACGAGATCGACCGGATCGCCGCTGGCGTCGGCATAGCGGCCGATCAGATAATGGTCCGCGCCGGGATAATTGGGCGCCCACGGCGCGCGTGTGCTCATCGGAACGCGGTGCCAGCCCGGTACGTCGGGGAGCGCGATGCGATCGGGCAAGGCTTGCGCTCGGTTGGCTATAGCCGCGCTCCACGCCGGGAACACCGCGACCGTCACCAGCACCAAAGCCGCAGCGAGCAACGTGTCGAGCCGAAAGCGCGGCACGTGCTGGAGCTTCGCAGCGTCGAACACCGGCGCGTCGGGCGCGCGATCGAACCAGCGCCAGCCGATCGCGATCACCGCCGCCATCACCAGCCCGAAGAAGATCCAGCCGTAGAGGATATGGTCGAACCCGGTCGCCGCCTCGACCGAGGTGAGGTACGCCGCGTAGATCGTCGCGAACGCGCGGATGCCGTTGGCGATCACCGGCACGACCAGCGCCAACCCCATGAACGCAACGCGCCGGCCCCAGGACACGAAGCACACATTGGCGACGAGCGTGCCATATGCGATCATCGCGATCACGAACTTCGCGCCCGAACACGCCTCGGCGACCTCGAAATAGCCGTTGGGAATGGTGATGAGCACGCCATCGACCTGCGCGGGCACGCCGAACAGGTGGAGCATCGGCATCGTCAGCGCGACGGTGACGGTCTGGAGCGGCCCTTCCATCCCCTTTCCGAACGGCACGAGGAAGACGGCGTAGCACAAAGGAAACAGCAGCCCGCGCGCGACATTGGGCCCGAGCAGCGTGACGACCGCGCCTTGCAGCATCATCACCAGCCCGAGTTGCCGCGCCAGCGCGACCCCGCCGGCATCCCCGAGCAGCCAGCCCAGCCCGCCGCACGCGACGATCGCCAACCCCGGCGCCCAGCCGACCGGGGTCAGCTTGGCGAGATCGGCGCGACGAGTCCAGACGAGCCAGGCGAGCACCGGGCCGATGAACAGGCAGTGGCCGAAGGTCGTGCTCGTCCACCACAGATGCGCGAGCGTCGTGACATCGGTCCAGAAGGCGGCAACGATCAGCGCCGCGACGGCGATAAGCGCGGCGAGATGCCGACGCCACACCGCCTGCGCGGGCGTGACGGGCGCGAACGCTGCTGACGGAAGCGCGCGGATCATGCCGCCGCCCGCTCCAGAGCTTCGCCCGCAAGGATCGCGTCGAGCTGTGCGAGGCACGCCGCCCAGCTATAGCGGCGCCGCACCTGCGCGCGTGCCTCCGCGCCAAGCAAAGCGGCGGCAGCGCGATCGGCAAGCACCGCGCTGACGTGCTCCGCGATCGCGTCGGCGGTGCCGCCGACGCGGATCGTACCGGCATGATCGATCCCCTCGGCGGCGGGGGCGGAGGCGACCACCGGGCGCGCCATCGCCATCGCCTCCAGCACCTTGTTCTGGATGCCGCGCGCCAGCTTGAGCGGCGCGACCACCGCGGCGGCGGCGGCGAGCCAGCCGCGCACGTCCGCCACCTCGCCGGTCACGATCACGCCGGGCCGGCTGGCGAGCGCCCGCACCGCTTCGGTCGGCGCGCGGCCGACGATCGCGAAACGCGCCTGTGGGTGTTCGGCCTGGATCATCGGCAGACTGTCGTTCGCGAACCACGTCACCGCCTCGATATTGGGGCGGTAATCCATCTGCCCGGTGAAGACGATCAGATCGCCGTCGACCGCGGCCGGGTCGAAGGTCGCCGCGGGATCGAAGGCGTCGGTGTCGATGCCATTGTCGATGGCACGCACGCGCTGGGCACCGGTTTTCGCGCGGAATATTTGGGCTTCGGCGGCGCTGACGAACAGGCTGGCGTCGGCGCGGCCAGCGACGTCCCGCTCGAACGCCTGCAACAGTTTCGCCTCGCGCGCCATCATCCGGCGCGACGGCCCCCGCGCAGCCTCGGCATAATCGGCGAACTTGGCCGAATCCATATCGACGAAGTCCATCAGCACGCGGTGTCGAGTCCCGGCGGGCAGATATTGCGCCATCTGCCCGGAGAAGACGTAGATCGTGTCGATCGGATGGCGCGCGAGCAGATCGTTGACCCGGGCGCGAAGCGCCGCATCGTCGAACGCGGTCAGCGATACCGGCCGCCCTCGCGCCAGCGCCTCGGCGGCGGCGCGCCAGCGCGGCTTGCCGCGCCATAGCACCGCGCGTTCCCCGGTCAGCCATGGCAGACTTCCCGGCCGATCCAGGTCGCGCGGATCGTCCGCGAACGCGACCAGATGGGTGCGCGTGCGCTGCGACAGATGCTTGAGGATGTGGAACCCGCGGATCTTGTCGCCACGATCGGGCGGATCGGGGACGCGGTGCGCCAGAAACAGGATGTCGCCCATCGCCTAGCCAAGCCCTCTGGAGACGAGCGGACCGACCACGTTCGCGATCCCCAGAGGCAGTTTCTTCCACACCGCAACCTGCAGCCGGTATTTGGGGCTGAGCGGGTTGATCTCGCGCGGGATGTCGCCGGGTTTCACGCGTTTGGCATAGCGCAGCGGCACCCCTTCGAAACCCCAATTCTTCTTGAACGCCGCCGGCCCGGTGCCGACCTTCGACCGCCCGAAATCGAACCGCGTGCAGCCGCGCGCGCGGGCATGGCTCATCAGCGCGAAATACATGCGGTCGTTCGCGCGCAGCGCCCGCGCCGCGACGGTGCCGCCGCCCCAATACGGATAGACGGTGCCGGCATGATACAGGCTGAGCACGCTCGCGACCGGCTTGCCGCCCGAGCGGACCGTCAGGATGTCGGCATCGTCTCCGAAGGCTTCGAGCACGCTGCGGAACAGCTTGGCCGGGAACACCGGCGTGCCGAGATTGCGCACCGACTCCGCATAGACGGCATAATGCGCCCGCCGGTCCTCCACTCCGCGCCCGACCGTCACGTCGAGATCGAGTGCGAGCGCCTTGCGCACCTCGGCGCGCTGCTTGCGCGGGATGGCGGTGAGTTCGGCCTCGTCCGACGCGGCGAGCGCACGCGTGAAGCCGAGATAGGCGCCCTCCTCCGCGGTCCAGTCGCCCTCGGGCAGAGCGCCGCCGCGCAGCTCAAGACTCGGGCAGCCCAGCGTGAGCGCCAGCGCCCAGCCCGCTTCGGCGAGCCGTCCCGCCGCCGCCTCGCTCTCGGCGAGAATGCCGCCGCCAACCGCGAAGCCGTTCGAGACGAGCGCACGACCGAACAATCGCGACCGGATTTCGGTCATCGGCAGCACGCCTTCGATCGTCCCGTCACCGCGCTCGGCGATCAGCGTGTGGCTGCGCTGGCCGCATCCGCGCGCGACGGCAAGGCTCCACGCGGGCAGATGGAACGGCGTTCCCTGCGGGTGCGCGCGCACGAAAGCGGCGATCCGCGCGGCATCGGCGGCATCGGCCAGATCGGCGGGGCGCAGGCCGACCAGCGGCCACAGCAAAGGCGCGTTCACGCGGTCACGTTCCTCAGCCCGGCGACGACAGCGTCCATCCGATCCCACGGGTGACGGCGGATCAGCCCGCGCAGCTTGCCCGCCATCGCGCCCAAACGGCTGTAATGGCGCAGCCGCGACCGGATCGGCGCGGCGGCGATGCGTGGCTGGTCGGGGTCGATCTCCCAGGGGTGGAAGTAGAACACGGCAGGCTGGCCCTCGGCGGAAACCTGCCGCACCGCATGGCTGGTCAGCGCCGCCGGGAACAGCCGGAAGAAGCCGCCGCCGGTCGCGATGCGGCGCTTTCCGAATGTGGCGACGGTCACCGGCACCTCGATCAGCGGGGAGCCCGCGACCGGATGGAAGGCGTAGCGCGGCGCCTCGGGCCAGCCATAATGATCGTGCCTGAGCGGCGCGACGCTCGACGAATAGGCATAGCCCGCGTCGGCGAGGATCGGGTGCGCCCAGGGGGTGCGCGCGTCGATCGAGAAGCTCGGCGCGCGGTAGCCGGTGATCGCAAGCCCGCCGGCATCTTCCAGCGCCTTGCGCGCCCGGTCGATATCGGCGCGGAACACCTCCGGCCGCATCGTGAAGACGCGCTGGTGCGCCCAGCCGTGGCTCGCCAGTTCGTGCCCGGCCGCGACGATCCGGCGGATCAGCGCGGGATGCCGGGCGGCCACCCAGCCGAGCGTGAAGAACGTCGCCTTCACCCCACTTTCCGCGAACAGCGCCAGCACCGCATCAGTATTATATTCGACGCGCGATTCGCGCGAATCCCAGTCCGCCTTGTCGATCACGCGTTCGAACGCGCCGACCTGAAACCATTCCTCGACGTCGACCGACAGCGCGTGGCGCATCACCCGACTCAGCGCAGATCGCGGCGCAGCGCCGCCGAGTCGTGCGATCCATCGCCTTCCACCCAGTCGACCAGCAACGTCAGCACGCGGCGCAACGCGGCGTCCTGCTCCTCGACACGCGCCTCCAGCGAGGCGATGCGCGCGCGGCTGGCGGGGTCTCCCGTCGCGGCGACGGCGACGGTTTCGTCGATACGGGCCTCCAGCGCATCCAGCCGCGCCGCGATCGCGGGGTCGGGATCGGCGGATCGCGCGGCGAGTTGTTCCATCGCGGCTTCAAGCGATTCGAGGTGATCCGCGACCGCCGGGTCGCTCTGCGGCACGCGGGCGGCGAGATCGTCGATCCGCGCTTCGAGCGCCCCGATCCGCTCGCTGCTCGCCGCGTCGATCGCGGCGAGCGCATCGCGAACCGTCTGATCGACGTCCGACACGGCGTCCGCGATCTGATCGGTGCGTCCCTCCACCGAGGCGAGCCGCTCGCCCAACGCGATATCGAGCTTCGGCGCGTTCTCGACCCGAGCCTCGAGCGAGGTCAGCCGCGCGAGAATGCCGCGATCGACGCGCGACCCGGCGGAAACATTCTCCAGCCGCGATTCGATCGAGGCGATCGCCTGCATCAGCGACTGATCGGGCGCGGCGGGTTCCTCGACACGCGATTCGAGCGAGGCGATGCGCGCGAGGAGGGCGGTGTCGGGCAAGCCATCCTCGATCGGCAGGTGCCGGATCGGGCGCGGCGGCATGGTCGACTCGCTCGGCTTGACGATCGGCAGCGGCTCGGGCCGCTCGGGCACATCGTTCGCGATGTCGGCGAGGACCGTGTTGACCACCGCCGCGTCGATCGTGTCGGTCTGCTCGATCGCGCCGGCGAGCAACACGCGCCCGGCAAGCTGGTTGAGCCGGCGCGGCACGCCGTTCGAACCGTCGTAGAGCGCGGCGAACGCATCGTCGGTGAACTGCGGGCGGCCGCTCCAGCCGACCACGCCGAGCCGGTGCTTCATGTACGGCGCGACTTCCTCGCGCTCCATCGGTTCGAGGTGATGCGTCGCGATCACGCGCTGGCGGAGCTGTTCGAGCCGGTCCGACCCGTGCAGCCGGTCGCGGAACTCTGGCTGGCCGAGCAGGAAGATTTGGAGCAGCGCGTGGCCACCGGCCTGGAAGTTGGAGAGCATCCGCAATTCTTCGAGCGCGGAGACCGGCAGCGCCTGCGCCTCATCGACGATCAGCAGCGTGCGCCGGCCACTGCGCGCGGTCGTGTGCAGCGCGCGTTCGATCGCGGTCAGCAGTTGCGCCTTGGTCATGCCATCGGTGCGGAGATCGAGGCCGTTGCCGACCATGCGCAGCAGATCATCGGCCTCGATCTGGGTCGAGACGATCCTGAGCGCGTGCAGCCGGTCCCGGTCGATCGTCGCCATCAGATGCCCGACGAGCGTCGTCTTGCCCGCGCCGACGTCGCCGGTGATGACGATGAAGCCCTCGCCCTGGCTCAGGCCATAGCCGAGATACGCCATCGCCTTGCGATGCGTGGCGGTATCGAACCAGAAACGCGGATCTGGCGTGAGCTGGAACGGCCGCCCGTTCAATCCATAATGGTCGTCGTACATAGCAACACCCTCAGAATTGATACCGCATCGCGACCTGGCCCTGCGCCGAAGTCCGATCGCGCAGCCCCTGCTGGCTGAAATTGTAGATGCCCGCCGTCGCGGTCGCGCCAAGCCGCCCGAAAGTGCGGTAATAGGTCGCGGTCGCGCCCTCGCTGTAGATGCCGCGCGAGCCGGCGATACCGCTCTTGTAGTAATTCGCGATCACGTCGGCGGTGATCCCGGAGTCACGGTCGAACGCGGCGCCGACATAGGCCTGCGCGTAATAACTCTGATCCTCGACGCCATCGACGCTGAACCGCTCGCCCTCGGGCGCGAAGAACTTGCGATTGGCATAGCCCGCGCCGATGCCGTAGCTGAACGGACCACGGTTCGCCGACAGGATCGCGTCGACGCCGCGCGCGCGGTACGATGAGGACGAGATCGACTGGAACACCCCGTTGAGGCATCCGCCCGCCGAGCCGGCGGTATTGCCGAAGGTGCACCCGCCGAACTGCTGGCCGAACGCGTCGCGCTGATCGATGAAGCTGGTCGGCAACCGCGAGATGCCGTCCTGCAACTGGCGCCCGAACGTCGTCACCGCGTCATACACGCCGAGCTGGAAGCTCACCGAGCGCGACGGCGCGTAGGAGAAAGAGCCGGTATAGCTCGTGCCGCCATAGCGCTTGCCGACATTCGCGGTGAGCATGGTGCGCGGCGACGGGCGCCAGATCACGCCCGCGTCGTAGATCAGCCCGTCCGTCTCATAGGCGATGCGGCGTGGTGACGCCTGATCGGTCACATAGCGGCCGTTGCGGTCGGTCACCGGATTGCCGCCCGCGTCGAGCAGCGCGTCCTTCTGGGTGATCTTGATGTTCTCGTATCCCGCGCCCGCGCGCAGCGCGAGCGTGCGCGTCACCGGCAGCACCACGTCGCCGCGCCCGTATTTGCCCTCGTAGCGCTGGCTGAGCTGGGTCGCGGTGTCGCGCTCATACGCGCCGCTCACCGTGACGCCGACTGGTAGCACATCGCCCGCCTTCACACCCGCCGAGGCGGTCACGACATGCCCCTGCGCGCTGTCGAACACGTCGAGCGGCCGCGCACCGGGCGCGACGCCGGTCGCGCCCGGCGCTTCCACCTTGGTGTAACCGTAGCGATAGGCGGCGTTGACCGCGACCGGGCCGGCGTTGGTCGCGAGCGTCGGCCCGGCATAGACCGAATAGACCTGGCTGATATTGTCGACATTGCCCGCGAGATTGACGGGTGCGGCGCCGCGAATGTCGAAGCGCGAACGGGTGGCGAGCGCCCCCCCGTCCAAGCTGACGCCGGGCGCCACCTTCACCACCGCGCGCGCGAGGCCGCTGTGGACGTCGCTGTCGGCGAGGCGCTTGCTCCAGGCGATGCGGCGTTCGTAGCGGTAGCTCACCTGGAGATCGGCGCGGTTCGAATGCAGATCGGCATCGACCCCGGCGGCGACCGTCGAATAGGTGAGCACGTCGTCGTCCCCGCTCAGATCGGCGACGGCGGTCTGGCCAAGCTCGATATAGGGCGAGATCGACTTGTGCCGGCCCTCGGCGTGCGCCGGCGCGGCGAGCGCGATTGCGCAGGCCGCTCCCAGCAGCGACACGCGCTTCATGCCAAATCCTCCTGCCCGTAATAGCTGCCGAAGCGGCGGCCACCGGGTGCGTAGGTCACCGCGTTGAGCAGCAACTGGATTTCGTCGCAGCCGCTGAGCAGCGCGACCGCCTCGCGCAGATCGCCTTCGACGGTGCGGTCGGCGCGGACGACCAGCACGGTCTGGCCCGCGTGGTGCGCGAGCACGGCCGCAGGAGATGCGGCGAGCACGGGCGGCGAATCGAAGATCAGCACGCGTCGAGGATCGGCGGCGAGCAACGCCGAGATGATCGCAGCGGTGCGCGCGCTGCCGAGCAACTCGGTATCGTCATGCGATTTGGTGCCGGCGGGCAGCACGCTCAACTGCGGGATGTCGGTCCGAACCACGCACGCTTCGATGTCGATGGTGGGATCGGCCAGCGCGTCGAGCAGCCCCAGACCTTCGGTGAGGCCGAGCCGCTTCATCACATCGGGCTTGGCGAAATCGGCGTCGATCAGGATCACCTCGACCTCGCGCTCCGCCGCCATCGAGATGGCGAGGTTGACCGCGCAATAGGTCTTGCCGTCGTTGGGCTTGGCCGAACAGACCAGGATCGTGCGCGCGCGCGTCGCATCCTGCTGGCGCAGCGCGCGCGCCGTCACCATCAGGTGCCGCTTGACCAGCCGGAATTCCTCGGCGAGCGCCCCCACCGGCGCGCCCGGCACGAGCAGCCCGTTGCTGGCGAGCAGCGCCCGATCGACCGCCACGACCTCACCCCAAGGCCCGGCCGGCGGGACGCGCACATCCTTCACCGGTTCTGCCATCCGCAGCGGCGTCGCCACGGCTTCCGGGGCGAGCGGCTCCGAGTTGCGCGCGCGCAGTTCGGCGGCAAAATCATAGACCTGCGCGGCGCGCTCGATCAGCGAACCGTTCTGCTTGCGCGAGTTCATGTCGTTCATGCGGCAAGTCCCCGCTGGAGCATCTCGACGCCGAGCAACGCGACCCACGCGACCACCAGCGCCGCCAGGCCGCCCCCGAAATAGCCGAGCTGCTGGCGGCGCTGCGCGGTCTGGAGCTTCGTCACCGTCTCTCCGATCGAGCCGATCACCGGCAGCCCGGTCGCAGCTTCAAGCCGTTTGGCCGTCGGGAAGGTCGTTTGCACCTGCGTCATCGCGAACGCGGCGCCTGCCCCCATCACCAGCGCCGCCAGCAGCACGCCGGTCAGCAGCAGCGGACGGTTGGGCGAGGTCGGCACGCGCGGCGCGCTCGGCTGATCGAGCACGCTGAACTTGATCGCATCGGTCTGCGACTGCGCCTGACCGCGCAGGCGGACGCTCTCACGGTCGGACAGCAGTTTGTCGTAGCTGTCCTTGAGCACCTGATAGTCGCGCTCGATCTGCGATTGTTCCTGCATCGCGCCCGAATCGCCGGTCAGCTTGGCGCTGATCGCATCGATATCCCCCTGAAGCTGGCGCTTGCGGCTCATCAGCGCGGCGACCTGCGCCTGTTTGTCGGCCTGGTTCGCCTTGAGCTGGAGATACAGCGGGTTCGACGAGCCGGCCGCCGCCGAGCCGCCGACCAGCGGCTCGCTCCGCGCCGCCGCCTGTGCGGCGGCGAGCTGGCTCTTGAGCGCGATGACGTCGGGATGCTGCTCGGTATAGCCGCGCGCGCGCGCGTCGCTGAGCTGGCCCTGGATCGCGTTCAGCCGCGCGCGCGCCGGCCCCGCACTGCCGGCGGTACCCCCCGCGCCCGGCACGCTCGCCGGGGTTCCCGCCATCTGGCCGTTGATGACCGCCAGCCCCGATTGCGCGGCTGCCAGATCGCCATCGACCTGCGCCATCTGGCTGCGCGCCGCCGCCATCCGATCGGCGATCGAGCCGGTGCCGGGCAGCGAACCCAGGTAACGGTTCTGGAAATCCTCGCGCTTCGCCTCGGCATCCGAAAGCTGCTTCTGCTTCTGCGCGAGTTGCTGATCGAGGAACTGGAGCGTCTGGGTCGTCTCGGCCTTGTCGCCGGATAGGTTCTGCTCGACGAACAGATCAAGCAGCTTCTGCACGACCTGCCGCGCGACCTTGGGGCTGCGCTGACTGACGGAAATGGTGAAGATATTGTCCTGCTCGGATGTGATCTTCACCGCCCGCTGGAGCGCCGCGACGCGATCGGCGACATCCTTGTCGGTGGCGACGGTGTTGGCGAGATCGGTCCCGCGCACGACCTTTTCGAGATTGTCGGCCGACGTCAGCGTCTGACGGACGGTGTCGAGGTTCTTCTGCTGATCGGCGGGCGAGATGCCGACGGCGGCGGGCAGCAGCGTCTGCATCTGCGCGAACACGCGCGCGGTCGATTCATAGCTGCTCGGGATCTGCGCGACGAACAGCCAGCCGACGATCGCGACCGCCCACGCCACGCCGAGCGCGATCCAACGCCGCATCCAGACCGCGTGCAGCGCGACCCGCAGTTCATCGTAAAGACCGTTCACGCGCCCGGCCCTCTCAGAACATGCTCTCGGGAATGATGATGACGTCGCCCGGTTCGAGCCGGACGTTCGCATGCGAATCGCCGTTCTTGAGCAGGTTCGACAGCTTGACGTTGTATTCCACCTGCTTGCCCGTGCCGCGATCGTAGCGGATCAGCTTGGCGCGATTGCCGGCGGCATATTCGCTGAGGCCCCCGACCGCGATCATCGCGTCGAGCAGGGTCATGTTGGCGCGGTACGGGATCGAGGCCGGCTTCGCGGTCGCGCCGACGATACGGACCTGCTGGCTGAACGTGCCGCTGAAATTCTCGACGATCACGGAGACGATCGGGTCTTTGATATATTCGCTGAGCGCGATCTTCATGTCGTCGGCGAGCATCGCCGGGGTCTTGCCCACGGCGGGCATGTCGCTGATGAGCGGTGTGGTGATGCGGCCGTCGGGGCGGACCTGCACCTTCGCCGACAGTTCCGGGTTGCGCCACACGAAGATGTTGAGCTGGTCGAGCGGGCCGATGACATATTCCTCGCCCGGCTGCTCCTGCGTGGCGACGAACGCCGCCGGCGGGAGCTGTCTGCCGCCGCCCGTCGCGCAACCGTTCAGCGCGAGCGCGGCCGCGCCCGCCGTGACACAGCCCTTGAGAAGCCCCGAAGTACGCATCCACCAAACTCCCTGCGGCGACGGCCCGCACGCTCCGTCCTGCGTGCGGGTTCGCGGCGATGGGCCGGCTATGCCTGCGGAGAGGTGAAGATTACGTTAGTAACGTCCGGCGCGCCCGCGAGGATTTCGGCCGGCGCGGGGTGGCCGAGGAAGCCCGCCGGGCTGGCGGACAGGCCGTACGCCCCGGCCATGAACACCGCGACCAGATCTCCGGGCTCCGCGCGCGGCAGTTCGACCCGGTCGGCGAGCCGGTCGAGCGGAGTACATAGCGGACCGACGACGTTCACGATCTCGGTCGGCGCGTCCGGCCCGGCGGTGGCCACCGCGACCGGATAGTTGCGGCGCACCACCGTGCCAAGGTTCCCGGTCGCGGCGAGTTGGTGGTTCATGCCGCCATCGGTGACGATGAAGGTCTCGCCCCGGCTGTGCTTCCGGTCGACCACGCGCGTCAGATACACGCCCGCCTCGCCCACCAGCCAGCGCCCGAGCTCGATCGCGAAGCGCGTGGCGCCCAGTGCCGCTGGCAACGCCGCGCACCGTTCGGCCAGCGCCGCGCCGATCCGCTCGATGTCGAGCGGCGTTTCGCCAGGGAAATAGGGGATACCGAAGCCACCGCCGAGATTGACCAGCGGCGGCACCACGCCGACCTGCTCGCTCAGCCGCGCCGCGAGCGCGAGCGTCTCGGCCTGCGTCTCGATGATCGCGTCCGCATCGAGCGCCTGCGATCCCGCGAAGATGTGGAAGCCGCGCCACTCCGCGCCTTCCTCGATCACCTCGACAGCCACGGCTGCGGCGCGATCGGCGTCGATCCCGAACGGTGAGGCCCTGCCCCCCATCCGCATCCCCGATCCGCGCAGCTCGATATCCGGGTTCACGCGCACCGCGAGGCGCGGCACGATCCCGAGGCGATCGCCGATCGCGATGGCGCGCGCCGCCTCGCCTTCGGATTCGAGATTGATGGTGATGCCGGCCTGGATCGCCGCCGTGATCTCATCGTGGCGCTTGCCCGGCCCGGCGAAACTGATCGCCTGCCCGCGCTTCAATCCCGTCACCCGCGCGAGTTCGCCCGCCGAGGCGACGTCGAACCCGTCGACCAGCGGCGCCATCGCGGCGAGCAGCGGTGGAAACGGATTGGCCTTGATCGCATAATGCAGATCGACCCCCGCGAACGCCGCACGGAACCGCGCCACCCGCCGCGCGACGGCGGCGACGTCGTAAACGAACAGCGGCGTGTCGCCTGCGACATCGGCCCACTGCTCCGCGCTGCGCCCGGCGATGACGAGTGGTGCCCCGGCGAAATCGGCCGGGATCGTCCCCATCGGCTTCATGCCGTCACCTCGCGGCGGAGCAGCGCTCGGTCAAGCTTGCCATTGGCGTTGACCGGCAGCGCGTCGCGCCAGTCATAGCGGGCGGGCTGCATGAAGCTCGGCAGCTCGGCCCGTAAGCGTGCGCGCAGCGCAGCCTCGGCCTGCACGGGATCGCCGAACGCGCGTGCCACCACCACGATCGCCTGGCCGAGCCGCGCGTCGGGCACCCCGATCGCGACCGCCTCGCCCGCCTCGCCGCCGCGCACCACCGCATCCTCGATCTCGGTCGGGCTGATCCGGTTGCCGGCGCTCTTGATCATCTCGTCGTCCCGCCCGACGAAGCGGAACAGCCCGTCGCTGCCCGCGACGACGGTATCGCCCGACCACACCGCCATGCCGCCGCTCGCCGACCAGTCGGGCGCTGGCCGAAAGCGGTGCGCGGTGCGCTCGGGATCGCGCCAATAGCCGTGCGCGACCAGCGGCCCGGCATGGACCAACTCGCCGGGTTCGTCGGGCGCCGCGCGCGTGCCGTCGGCGAGCACCGCCATCACCTCGGCGAACGGGATCGCGCGCCCGATCGCGTCGGGATGCGTATCGACCAGTTCAGGCGCCAGATAGGTCGAGCGAAACGCCTCGGTGAGCCCGTACATCGGATAGAGATCGGCCTGCGGGAACCGCGCGCGCAACCCGGCGATGATCGGTCCGGTCAGCGCGCCTCCCGAATTGGTGAGCCGCCGAAGCCGCGCCGCCGTCTCGGCCGGCCAGTCGGCTTCGAGCAATTGCACCCACAGCGGCGGCACCCCGGCCAGCGTGGTCGCGCCGAACCGCTCGACCGCCTTCACCACGTCGCGCGCGGTCAGGTAATCGATCGGCGCGACCGATCCGCCCGCCGCCCAGGTCGAGAAAAGCTGGTTCTGCCCGTAATCGAAACTGAGCGGCAGCACGCCCAGCACCCGATCGGCGGGCGTGATCTTGAGATAATGCGCAACGCTGATCGCGGCCAGCCACAGGTTTGCATGGCTCAGCATTACCCCCTTGGGGCGGCCGGTCGAGCCCGAGGTGTAGAGGATCGCCGCGAGTGTATCGGCGTCGGCGCGCGACGGCGGCAGCGCATCGTCGCCCTCCGCGAGCGCCTCCTCCAGCACGATCCGGCAGTCGGCGGGCACGTCGCCGGGTCCGAGCGTGGCGGCCCGCGCCGCCTGCGTGACGAGCAACTGCGCGCCGCTGTCGGCGAGGATATGCGCCACTTGCGCGCGCTTGAGCACGGGGTTGATCGGCACATGCACCAGCCCGCCGCGCGGCGCGGCGAGTGGCAGCACGCAGGCCGCCGCCGTCTTGGGCAACCAGCTCGCCACCCGCGCGCCGGGCGCGTCGATCGTCCGCGCAAGCCACGCCGCCGCGATGCCGACCCGCTGCTCCAACGCGGCGAAGGTGATGTTGCCGCCCTTGAAGGCCAGCGCCACGTCTTCACCCGCGCCGCGCAGCGGCAGCGTGTCGATCGAGCGCGGCACGGGATCGAGGGCGATCATCGCGCCCTGATAGCCGAGTCCGCAGCCGTGTGAAGGGCCGGGGTGAAGACCCGGCCCTTGGCAGACGCCCGGCTTCTCTCTAACGCGCGCGCAAAAGAGAAGGATGGGCCCTCCGTGCTGCCAGACGATATTTCGACGATCGAGACGACCGTACGCGCGGTGTTGCGCGATGTGTTGGGGCTGAGCGAAGCTCGGGCCGCCGCTCTCCGCGCGGAAACGCCGCTGTTCGGCGCGATGCCCGAGCTGGACTCGATGGCGGTCGCTGGCGTGCTGACCGAATTGGAAGAGCGGCTCGGCATCCTGATCGAAGACGACGAAGTCGATGGCGAAATGCTCGAGACCTTCGGCGCGCTCGTCGGCTTCGCGGTGGCCAAGGCGCCGCAATGAGCCGGCGCGGTTGATCGACCAGTATGACTGGCGCGGCGGCCGCGAGGCGATGCTGCGCTTCGGGCCGGAAAGCGGACCTGTCGTGGTGATCGCGCTGCCGCTGTTCGAGGAAGCCAACCGGACGCGCGCGTTCGTGGTGACAATGTGCCGGGCGCTTGCCGCGCGCGGGGTGGCGAGCGCGCTGCCCGATCTGCCGGGGCAAGGCGAAAGCTCGCTTGCCACCGAAGATGCCCGTTTGGACAACTGGCGCGCCGCCTTCGCCGCAGCCGCGGCGAGCCTCGGCAGCGGCGCACATGGGGTCGCGCTGCGCAGCGGTGCCGCGATCGACGGCGAAGCGCGGCTGGCAGGCCGCTGGCGGCTGTCCCCGCTTCCCGGCGCGGCGGCGCTTGCAGAGCTGCGACGTGCCGCATCGGCCGTCAGCACGGCACGCCGTGAGCCGGTGGAAACGCACAGCTACGGCGCGAAGCTGCTCGCCGGCCACCGCATCGCCGTGCCGCTACTGAACGCCTTGAGCGCCGATCGCCAGCTCGACCCGCCGCACGGCCCGGTGCGGACGGTGCGGCTGGCCACCGACCCGCAATCCGCCGACCGCAAGGTGGACGCGGCGCCGCTGTGGCGCCGCGCCGAACCGGGCAACGACCCCGCGCTCGCCGCGCTGCTCGCCGACGATATCGTGGCATGGATCGCGCGATGCGGCGGCTGATCGACTTCGCTTGCGCGGGCGAACGCCTGCTCGGCACGCTCGACGCGGCAGCAGGCGAGACCGGGCTGCTCATCGTGTCCGGCGGCAATGAGGTCCGCAGCGGCGCGCATCGCGGCATGGCCTTGCTCGCCGCGCGGCTGGCGGCGGCGGGCGTGCCTGTGTTCCGGTTCGACCGGCGTGGCATCGGCGATTCGAGCGGAGAGAACGGCGGCTTCCTGTCGTCCGCGCCCGATATCGCGGCGGCGGCGGCGGCCTTCGCCGCAGCGACGCGCGCGCGCCGTCTCGTCGCGTTCGGCAATTGCGACGCGGCGACCGCGCTCGCACTGTTCGGAGCATGCGCGGGGATCGAACGAGTGATCCTCGCCAACCCCTGGGTGATCGAGGATGACGACGGCCTCCCGCCCGCCGCAGCGATCCGCGCGCGTTATGCGGAGATGCTGAAAGCCCCGCGCGCATGGCTGCGGCTGGCGCGGGGCGGTGTCGATCTGCGCAGGCTCGCCGGTGGGTTACGCAAGCTATCGAAAGCCGCCGCGCCGGGCGACGAGGCTCTCGCCGCCCGGCTGTTCGGCGCGCTCGATCACTGGGGTGCCCGCGCGACCATTCTGCTTGCGAACGGAGACGCGACCGCGATTGCTTTTCGAGATGCGGCGAAGGCGGTGCCGCTCGCCGCACGTATCGAAACGCTCGAAAGCACCTCGCACAGCTTCGCGCGCGAGGGCGACGCGGACTGGCTGCTCGAGCGGATTATGGCAGCGCTCTGAAATCCAACCGTCACCCCAGCGCAAGCTGGGGTCTCCCCGGAGGTAGCGCGCGCGCCGCACCGGCAGATCCCAGCTTGCGCTGGGATGACGAACCGGGCGGCTACTCCGCCGCCTCGGCCAGCTTGAAATCCTCCGCCGCGAGGAATCGCTCGGCATCGAGCGCGGCCATGCAGCCGCTGCCGGCGGCGGTCACCGCCTGGCGGTAATGTTTGTCCATCACGTCGCCGCACGCGAACACGCCGGGGACGTTGGTCTTGGTCGTGCCGGTCTCGACCTTGATATAATGGTCCTCGTCGAGCTCGACATGGCCACGGAACAGCTCGGTCGCCGGGTGATGGCCGATCGCGACGAAGCCGCCGTCGGTATCGAGCCGCGACAACTCGCCCGTCACCGTATCGCGCAGTTGCAGCGCGACCAGCCCCGCCGTACCGCCGCCATCGACGAATTCGGCGACTTCCTTGTTCCACAGCACGGTAACGTTCTTGTGCGCGAACAGCCGCTCCTGCAGGATCTTCTCGGCGCGGAAATGGTCGCGGCGGTGGATGATCGTCACGTCGGGCGAATGGTTGGTGAGGTACAAAGCCTCTTCGACGGCGGTGTTGCCGCCGCCGATCACCGCGACCTTCTTGCCGCGATAGAAGAAGCCGTCGCAGGTCGCGCAGGCGCTGACGCCCTTGCCCTTCAACGCCTCCTCGCTGTCGAGGCCCAGCCACTTGGCCTGCGCGCCGGTCGCGATCACGAGCGTGTCGCCCTCATACACGTCGCCGCCGTCGCCGATCAGCCGGAACGGACGCTTCGAGACATCGACCTCGACGATCGTGTCGTACATGAGCTGGGTGCCGACATGCTCGGCCTGCTTCTGCATCTGCTCCATCAGCCATGGCCCCTGGATCACGTCAGCGAAGCCGGGGTAGTTCTCCACATCGGTGGTGGTCATGAGCTGGCCGCCCGGCTGAATACCCTGCACGAGGATCGGCTTGAGCCCCGCCCGCGCCCCGTAGATGGCGGCGGTAAGGCCCGCCGGCCCGGAACCGAGGATCAACATGCGGGTGGTATGCGTGGTCATAAGGGCTTCCAGCTTGGGCGACAGGCGTCTCGGGCGCGCTTTATGGGGCAAGCGGCCACGATGGCAATATCGGCATGGCGGGGTTCGGGTTCAAACCACAGCCGCCGCACTTTTGCTTTGCGGCGCACGCACGATGCTATCACAAGCGTTCGCACTCCGTTCGTGCTGAGCTTGTCGAAGCACGTGGCCGCGCGTCGCGCGTCATACGCACTTCGACAAACTCCGTGCGAACGGTAAGAGGCTCGTGAACGAACGCAGGATGCAGCGCATACCCTCTTGTACGATCCTCGGTGCGATCATCGCCGGCGGCGCGTCGAGCCGGTTCGGCAGTGACAAGGCGCTCGCGCTGCTCGACGGCCAGCCGCTGATCGCGCACGCGCTTGCCGCGCTCCGCCCCTTCACACCGGAGGTCGTGATCTGTGGCCGCGCATGGGGCGACTTGCCGCCCCTCCCGGACCGACCGCTGCCGGGGCTAGGCCCGCTCGGCGGCATCGCGGCCGCCCTGCATCACGCGCAGGCGGCCGGATACGCGGACGTCCTCACGATCGGCTGCGACATGCCGCGCGTGCCTCCAGCGCTGATCGCCGATCTGATCGCCCGTGCCCCGGCGTATTGCAGCAACGCGCCGATCCTCGGCTGCTGGCCCGCCGATGCCACCGACACCCTCGCGGCGCGGCTCGACGGGCACGTCGCCGGCACGAAGAGCGCCGCGCTGTCGATCCGCCGCTTCGCCGACGCGATCGGTGCGACTGCGGTGCCCGCGCCAGCGCCGCTCTTCAACGTCAACACGCCCGGGGATCTGCCGACATGACGACTCGCGTCGAACCGACCCTCGTCCTCACCCGCGAGGGCGCGCATGCCGGAGAGCGCACGATCGCAATCGAGACGGCGGTGGCGATCGAGGTCAACGGGATCGGCTATGCCGTGCTGATGGCGACTCCGGCCGCGCTCGCCGATCTCGCGACCGGCTTCCTGCTGACCGAACGGCTGATCGACGCCCTCGCCGACATCCTCGATCTCGACTCGTTCGAAACGCCGGCGGGCTGGATCGTTCGCGCGACCGTCGCCGAGCGGTGCGCCGGACGCATCCACGACCGGGTCCGTCACCGCACCAGCGACACAGCTTGTGGGCTGTGCGGCGTGTCCGGGCTTGAGCAAGTCGTCCGCCCGGTGGCGCGGCGTGCACCCGCGCCGCACACCAGCGCAACCGCCGTGTTCCTCGCGCTGGACGCGATTCGCGCGCACCAGCCGCTCACCGCCGCGACCGGGGCGCTGCATGCCGCCGCCCTGTGCGATACGGCCGGCGCGATCGTCGCGGCGCGGGAGGATGTCGGGCGGCACAACGCGCTCGACAAGCTGATCGGCGCGTGCGCGCCCGGCCGCCTCGCGGATGGGTTCGTGCTGGTCACGTCGCGCATCAGCTTCGAGATGGTCGACAAGGCGCTGGTCGCGGGCGCGCCGCTGCTGGTGGGCATATCCGCCCCGACCGCGCTCGCGGTCGATCACGCCCGCGCGCACGGCCTCAGCCTGGTGGCGCTGGCTCGCAACGATTCGGTGCTGGTGCTCAACGATCCGCACCACGCCTTCGCGGCGCGGCTTTGATCTCGAATGGTAGCGAAGGAGGGACTTGAACCCCCGACCCCAGGATTATGATTCCCGTGCTCTAACCAGCTGAGCTACTTCGCCCTGCCATTCGAGAGCGGCGCCTATATGGTCCGGAAACGGCGCGGTCAAGCGAACATATGGCGCGACAGCGGCTCCCAGGGGCCGCCGCGATAATACCAGCTCGCCAGCCCGGCGATCACGACCGAGCGCGGGCGAAAATCCGTCTCCAGCGCGGCGAGCAGCGCCTTCGCCTCTGTCGAGGACACCTTGTTCTGAATGGTGACGTGCGGCCGCCAGCCGGCGCGATCCTGCGGTGTCAGCAACGGGGCGAACGCATCGGCGAGCGACTCGCGAATGTCCTCCAGTGACGCGCTTTCGATTCGAAACGCCACGCCGCCGCCGAGCGACATTAGCCCGGCGATCCGCGCATCGGGCGGCGCCACCCCGCGCGTCGCCGCCGACAACCGCTGCTTCAGCTCGGCGCTGATCGACGGCGGCAGATGGTGGAACATCGTCAGATGCGCCGCGAGGTGGTTGCGCTCGGGCGGGAAGTGGCGCTGGCGCAAGCCATCGAACACCGCCGCGTCGGTTTTGCCGAACAGTGCGGTCACGATGATGGGTGCGGGTTCGATCAAATCTCGAGCTGGCTGCCGAGCTCGACGACACGGTTGGTCGGCAGGCGGAAGAATTCCATCGCGCTTTCGGCGTTGCGCAGCATCCACGCGAACAGCTTCTCGCGCCAGATCATCATCCCCGGCCGCGACGAGGGCAGCAGCGTCTGCCGGGCGAGGAAGAAGCTCGTGTCCATCATCCGGAACTCGGCGCCGCAGCGATGCACGTTGGCGAGCGCGACCGGCACGTCGGGCTCCTCGATGAACCCGTATTTCAGGATCATGCGGTGGAAGCCGTGCGTCAGATCCTCGAGGTGGCAGCGCTGTCCCTCCGCGACATAGGGCTCATCGACGATCTTGACCGTCAGCAGGATGATCCGCTCGTGCAGCACCTTGTTGTGCTTGAGGTTGTGGAGCAGCGCGTGCGGCACGCCCTCGGGGGTCGAGGTCATGAACACCGCCGTGCCGGGCACGCGAGTCGCGGCCGTCGCGGCGGACTGGATGAACACCTTGATCGGCATCGCGCCCTCGCGCATCCGCGCGATCATCAACTGCCGCCCCTTCGACCAGGTGGTCAGGATCGTGAAGATGATGAAGCCCGCGAGCAGCGGGAACCAGCCGCCCGAGACGATCTTGGTCAGGTTCGCGGTGAAATACGCGCCGTCGACGAGGAAGAACACGCCGAGCAGCGGCACCGCCGCGATCAGCGGCCAGTTCCACAGCCGGCGCAGCACCACTACCAGCAGACAGGTGTCGATCAGCATCGCTCCGGTCACCGCGATGCCATACGCGGCGGTGAGGTTGGACGAACTGCGGAAGAACGCCACCAGCAGCAGCACCATCGCCAGCAACAGCCAGTTGATCAGCGGGATGTAGATCTGCCCCGCGGTCGCCGCGTTGGTATGCTCGATCCGCAGCCGCGGCATGAAGCCAAGCTGGATCGCCTGCTGAGTCACCGAGAACGCGCCCGAGATCACCGCCTGGCTGGCGATCATCGCCGCCGCCGTCGCGATCAGCACGAGCGGCAGTTCCCAGCCGGCTGGCGCGAGTTTGTAGAACGGGCTTTCCAGCGCGGGCACGCCGTCGCGGAACAGCAAAGCGCCCTGCCCCATATAGTTGAGCATCAGCGCCGGCAGCACGAAGAACATCCACGACACGCGGATCGGCTTGCGTCCGAAATGCCCCATGTCGGCATAGAGCGCCTCAGCGCCCGTCACCGCGAGCACGACCGAGCCGAGCGCGAGGAAGGCGCGCAGCGGATCGTGGTAGAAGAACAAGGCAGCGTAATGCGGCGACAGCGCCCACAATATGCCTGGCGTCTTGACCATGCTCATCACGCCGAGCGCGGCGATCACCACGAAATACAGCAGCATCACGGGTCCGAAGAACAGCCCGATCTTCGCGGTGCCCTTGCTCTGGATGACGAACAGACCGATGATGATGAGTGCCGACAGCGGCAGCACGAGATGCGAAAGGCTCGGCTGCGCGACCGCGAGACCTTCCACCGCGCCCAGCACGGTGACCGCCGGCGTTATCATGCTGTCGCCGTAGAACAGCGCCGTCGCGAACACCCCGAGCAGGACGATGCCGCGCGACCAGCGGATCTGCTTGACCCGCCCCGAGATCAGCGCGAGCAGCGCGAGGCTGCCGCCCTCGCCCTTGTTGTCGGCGCGCATGATGATCGTGACGTACTGGATCGTCACCACGAGCAGCATCGACCAGAAGATCAGGCTGACCACGCCCATGATGTGGAAGGCATCGACCTCGAGCTTGTGGTGCCCGGCGAAGGTTTCGCGAAACGCGTAGAGCGGGCTGGTGCCGATGTCGCCGAACACCACGCCGATCGCGCCGAGCGCGAGCTTGGGCAGCGCTTCGCCGCCATGAGAATGGCCACCGGGCGTCGCGAGATCGGCTCCGGCAGGCGCGGGCTCAGCCGCGCTGGTGACGATGTTGCTCACTGGAAGGCAGTTCTTGCCCGGAAATCAATGATATATGACATATGCAGACCGATAGCGCCCCTGTGATCCACAGCGGCAGGCCCGTAGCATGGCGCTCGGGTCGTTAGCAATCTGCCATGTGGGGCGCGCGCTGGCCCGGTTCAAGACGCCCGCGCCGCATAAGCGCCGCCCAGCGTGAGAATCGCGGTGGCATGGCGCGCCGCGATCGCGGCGGTATCGGCGCCATAGCCGCCGCCGACCGTGCTCGCGAGCGGGATGCCGCGCTGAATGGCGAGCCGCGCGACCAAGATTTCGCGCGCGATCAGACCGCCCTGAGTGAGCGCGAGCCGGCCGAGTCGATCGCCGCCGAACGGATCGACCCCGGCCTGATACAGGATGAGTTGCGGCCGCACGCTGTCGAGCAACGGCGCGAGCGTTTCCTCCAGCGCCCGCAGATACGCGGCGTCTCCGGTCTTGTCGGGCAGCGCCACGTCGAGCGTCGAGCGCGCCTTGCGCGCCGGGAAATTCTTCTCGGCATGGATCGAATAGGTCGCGATGCCGGTGCGCCCGGCGCAGAGCGAGGCGGTGCCATCGCCCTGATGCACGTCGCAATCGACCACCAGCAACCGCTCGACCGCGCCCTCCTCGACCAGCCGGACCGCCGCCACCGCCAGATCGTTGAGCACGCAATAGCCCGATCCCGTGCCCGCGAGCGCGTGATGGCTGCCGCCCGCGGTGTTCGCCGCATAGCCGTGTTCGAGCGCGAGCCGCCCGGCCAGCCATGTGCCGCCGACGACATGCCGCGACCGGTCCGCCACGGCCGCCGTCACCGGGAAGCCGATGCGGCGCTCCTTCTCCGCCGGCACGCGCGCCGCCAGCACCTCGGCGACATACTCCGGGTCATGCACCGCATCGAGCCACGCGCGCGGCATCGGCTCGGGCTCGAACCAGGCGAGGCGCGCGCCTTCGGCGCGCAGCAGATCGCGCAGCAGCCCGTTCTTGCTGAGCTGGGTCGGGCTGTTCGCATGCGCTGTGGACACATAGGCGGGATGATGGACGATCGGGATCACCGCGCTTAGGTAAGGTCGGCGGCCGCGCGCCGCAAAGCGGTGGTGAGGAGACGTGCTTGGCCGAGATGTACATTCGCCCCGACGTGCGCGGGTTCCTCGCCTTCCTCAACGCCGCGCCCGGCCCGCGCATGCACGAAGTCGATGCCACCCGCGCCCGCATGATGCTGCGCTCGATCAAGGACATCGCCGATCTGCCGATCGGCGCGCTCGGCACGATGCTCGACCTCACCCTTCCCGGTCCCGCCGGCGAGCTGCCGGCGCGGCTGTTCGATCCGCGCGCGACGCGCGATCCGGGACCGCTGGTGCTGTTCTTCCACGGCGGCGGCTTCGTCATCGGCGATCTCGACACGCATGCCAGCTTCTGCGCCGAGATGGCGCGCGCGCTCGATCTGCCGGTGCTGGCGATCGACTACCGGCTCGCGCCCGAGCATCGCTGGCCCGCCGCGCCCGACGATTGCGAGGCGGCGGCGCGCTGGGTGGCGAGCGCGCCGGCTGCGCTGCCGCGCGTCGCGACCGGGCTCGTGCTGGCGGGCGACAGCGCTGGCGGCAACCTCGCGATCATCGCCGCGATGGCGCTGCGCGACGCGCCGGCACCGCTGCCGGTGCTCGCGCACCTGCTATTCTATCCGGCCACCGATGGTTCGCAGCCATACCCGAGCCTCGCCGCGTTCGAGAGCGGGTATCTGCTCGACCGCGACGGCCTGCAGTGGTTCGCCGATGCGTATCAGGCCGATTTCACCCACGCGCGCGCCTCGCCGCTGCTCGCGGCCCTCGCGGACATGCCGCCCGCCATGGTGCTGACCGCCAGCCTCGACCCGATCCGCGATCAGGGCCGGGCCTATGCCGCCGCGCTCGCGCGGGCCGGCGTGCCGGTGACCTTCCGCGAGGCATATGGCACCGTGCACGGCTTCATCACCTTGCGTCAGGCGATCCCCTCGGCGGTCGCGGACTGCGCCGGCGCCTTCGCAGTTGCGAAGACGATGATTGCGGAAAGTGTGGCCGCGCGGCTAACGTCGTTCGCTCCGACCTCCGAGGCGCGTTGAGCGATGACCGATCCCACCATGCTGCCCTACCGTCCCTGCGCGGGGCTGATGATCCTGAACCGCGACGGCCGCGTCTTCGTCGGTCAGCGCAAGGACACCAGCATCGAGGCGTGGCAGATGCCGCAGGGCGGGATCGATCCGGGCGAGGATGCGGAAGCCGCCGCGCTGCGCGAGCTTCGCGAGGAGACCGGGATCGCCGCCGATCGCGTCGAGCTGATCGCGGTCGCGCCCAAGGAGCTCACCTACGATCTGCCGCCCGATCTCGTCGGCAAGGTATGGAAGGGCCGTTGGCGCGGCCAGCGCCAGCGCTGGTTCCTCTACCGCTTCGTCGGCGACGACAGCGAGATCGACATCGCCACCGAGCATGAGGAATTCATCGCCTGGCGCTGGATCGAACCGGCCGAACTCCCCGCGCTGATCGTGCCGTTCAAGAAGGCGCTGTACGAGGATATCCTGGCGCTGTTCCGCGACCACCTCGGTTGATGCGGTCAGCGGCCCCGCCACGGCGGCAGACGGATGTCGTCACGATCCGCGCCGATGCTATGGTAATGTCATGGTATTTTCGTTGATCCTGGTCGCCGCGCCGGTCGTGGACCCGGCGCCCGCGCCGGCCGCCGCGGCGCCGGCCAAGAATGACGCGCCACTGCCGCCGCAGCTCAAGGCGATGCTCGACGCGGCGATCGCCTCCGGCAACGAGAACGACATCAACATCATCGCCAAATACGCCTCCAACGCCGCCCCCGATTCGGCGCGGACGATCAAGGCGTCGGTGGACGGCTGGCGCAAGGCGCGCGAGGCCAAGCGCGTCGAGACGATCGTCGAGGCCGGCCCGCTCGATCTGTGGAAAGGCAGCGCGACGCTCGGCGGCTATGCCACCACCGGCAACACCAACGATGTCGGCGTCAGCGCGGCGGTGAAGCTCAGCCGCGAGACATTGCAGTGGAAGCACACGGTCACGCTCGCGGTCGATTACAAGCAGAGCAGCGGACTCATCAGCCGCGAGCATTATCTCGCCGCTTATGAGCCGAACTATAAATTCTCGGAGCGGGGCTATATCTACGGCACCGGCAGCTACGAGAGCGATCGCTTCCTCGGCTATTACAACCGCTACGCGGGTTCGGTCGGGGCGGGGTTCGGCGTGATCCGGGGGCCGGGCGTCAAGCTCGATCTCGAAGTCGGCCCGGCCTATCGCCGCACCTCCTTCACCGATGCGACGCAGGAAAACAGTTTCGCGGCGCGCGGATCGATGGATTTCGCGCTGAAGCTCAACCGCGCGATCTCGGTGACGCAGGCCGCGTCGGTGTATTTCCAGCGGATCAACAGCACCGTCAGCAGCACTTCGGCGATCAACGCCAAGCTGTTCGGTCCGCTTTCCGCGAAACTCTCCTACGCCGTCCAATATGAAAGCGCGCCGCCGATCGGACGGGTCAGCACCGACACGTCGAGCACCGCGTCGATCGTGTATAATTTCTAGCGCCGCCTTCTCCCGAACCGTCATCCCAGCGCAAGCTGGGATCTCCAGGTGGAGCGCGGAACGCCCGCCGCAAAGCGACCGCAGCGTGCGCTGGGGTGACGGATCGGCTGCACGCGAACCGCAGCGGGTGGAGTAACGGCCGATCCCGCGCTAGGCTCTGGCGATGGAGAGCCTTTCCACCAGCGAACGCGACGCGATCGAACAGGTAGAACGCACGCCGATGCTCGCGCTCACGCAAGCGTGGGCGGCAGTCAATTCGGGCACGCGCAACCTCGCCGGGCTGGCGACGATGGCCGCGCGCCTCGCCGACGCGTTCGCCGGCCTTCCCGGCGACCTCACGCTCGCCGACCCCGCGCCCGCCGAAACCTTGCTCGCCGACGGCACGCTCGCCGCGCTCGACCACGGCCGGCATCTGCACCTGACGGTTCGCCCGCACGCGCCGGTCCAAATTCTGCTGACCGGCCATATGGATACGGTCTTCCCCGCCGATCACCCGTTTCAGGATATGCGTTGGCAGGACGACGGCAGCCTCAACGGCCCCGGCGTAGCCGACATGAAGGGTGGCCTCGCGGTGATGCTCGCGGCGTTGACCGCCGTCGAAGCCGGTCCACTCGCCGATCGCATCGGCTATGAGGTGGTGATCGGCTCGGACGAGGAGACCGGCTCCTTCTCCTCGGCGGCGCTGATCGCGCGTGCCGCTAGCGGCAAGGCGGCCGCGCTCACCTACGAACCCGCGCTTCCCGACGGCACGCTCGCGGGTGCGCGCGGCGGGACCGGCAATTTCTCGATTCTGGTGCGCGGCAGGAGCGCGCACGCCGGGCGCAACCCCGATGACGGCCGCAACGCCATTCTCGCCGCCGCCGACATCGCGCTGCGGCTCGCCGAGGCGCGCTCGCCGCGCCTGTCGGTCAACCCGGCGCGGATCGAGGGTGGCGGGCCGAACAACGTCGTGCCCGATCTCGCCATCCTGCGCGTCAATTTCCGCCCCGCCGACGCCGCCGAGATCGCCCGCGCGCGGGCGTGGATCGACGCGACCGTCACGCACGTCACCGCCGCGCATGACGTTACGGTCGAGGTCCACGGCGGCTTTAATCGCCCGCCCAAACCGATCGACGCGGGTGCCGCGAGACTGTTCGGCGTGGTCAAACAGGCGGGCGCCGATCTCGGCCTCGATATCGGCTGGCGCGACACCGGCGGCGTGTGCGACGGCAACAACATCGCCGCGTGCGGCGTTCCCGTCGTCGACACGATGGGGGTGCGCGGCGGCGCGATCCACTCGGCGGATGAATTCCTTATCCCTGAAAGTCTTGCCGAACGCGCCGCACTGTCGGCACTCACCATCTTGCGTATTGCCGAAAAGGGGGGCTTGTGACGTTTCGCATCCGCGCCGCGCGCGACGAGGATCTCCAGCCGCTGTACGAGATGGCGAAGCTGACCGGCGGCGGCTTCACCAATCTGCCGCCCGACCGCCCCTCGCTCAAGGCCAAGCTCGACAAGAGCCACGCCGCCTTCGCCAAGACCGACGATACGCTCGCGGACGAACTGTTCGTGCTCGTGCTCGAGGACACGCGGACTGGCGAGGTGCGCGGCACCTGCCAGATCTTCACCCATGTCGGGCAGCATTACCCCTTCTACAGTTACCGCATCGGCACGCTCACGCAGCACAGCAAGGAACTCGGCCGCACCTTCCGCGCCGACCAGCTCAGCCTCACCACCGATCTGGAGGGGTGCAGCGAGGTCGGCGGGCTGTTCCTCCATCCGGGCGAGCGCGCGGGCGGGCTTGGCATGCTGCTCGCGCGCAGCCGCTACATGTTCATCGCGCAGCACCGCGCGCGCTTCGCCGATCGCATCCTCGCGGAGCTGCGCGGGGTGATCGACGAGGCGGGCGGGTCGCCGTTCTGGGATGGCCTCGCCGGGCGGTTCTTCGGGATGAATTTTCAGGATGCGGACCAGTTCAACGCGATCCACGGTCATCAGTTCATCGCCGATCTGTTCCCCAAACACCCGATCTACATCGCGATGCTGCCCGAGAACGCGCGCGCCGCGATCGGCTTGCCGCACCCGTCCGGGCGCGCCGCGATGCGGATGCTGGAGATCGAGGGGTTTGCCTTCGACAAATATATCGACATCTTCGATGGCGGTCCGACGATGACCGCCCCGACCGACAAGGTGCGGACGATCGCCAACGTCCGCCCCGCCCGGCTCGTCGCGATCGATGGCGACGGCGGCGAGCCGGTGCTGGTCGCCCGCGGCCGGCTCGGGGATTTCCGCTGCGCCTATGGCAAGCTGCGTGCGGCCGGAGATGGCGTGGTGATCGACCGCGCCTGCGCCACCGCGCTCGGGCTGAGCGAGGGCGACGATCTCGCCTGGGTGGCGCGCTACTGATGCTCACCGAAATCAACTTCGATGGCCTGATCGGCCCGAGCCATAATTTCGCCGGGCTGAGCCCGGGCAACCTCGCCGCCACCACCAACGCGGGCCGCACCGCCCACCCGCGCAAGGCCGCGCTGGAGGGGATCGCCAAGATGCGGGCCAACCTCGCGCTCGGGCTGAGGCAAGGCATGTTCGTGCCGCTCGCCCGCCCCGATCATCGCTGGCTTCGGAGCCTGTCGGTGGATTTTACAACCGCCCCGCCCCACCTGCGCGCGCAGGCGCTCTCGGCCTCCGCCATGTGGGCGGCCAATGCGGCGACGGTCTCGCCCGCGCCCGACACCGCTGACGCGCGCTGCCATCTCTCGGTCGCCAATCTGGTGACGATGCCGCACCGCAGCCACGAATGGCCCGGCACGCTCGCGCAGCTCCGTCTCGCTTTCGCCGATCCCGCCTTCGTGGTGCATGGCCCGGTGCCGCCACCGTTCGGCGATGAGGGCGCGGCGAACCATATGCGGCTGTGCGCGACGCACGGCGCGCCGGGCGTCGAGGTGTTCGTCTATGGCGTCGCAGGCGGCCCCTTCCCCGCGCGGCAGCACCGCGAGGCGAGCGCGGCGATCGCGCGCGCGCACCGGCTCGCGCCCGAACGCACGCTGTTCGTCCAGCAATCCGAAGCCGCGATCGCGGCGGGCGCGTTCCACAACGATGTCGTCGCGGTCGCCAACGAGCGCGTGCTGTTCGCGCACGAACACGCCTTCGCCGATCGCGATGGCTTCTATGCCGATCTGCGGCGGTTGCTGCCCGAGGTCGAGATCGTCGAGGTGCCGGCGGCGCAGGTCAGCCTCGCCGATGCCATCGCGTCCTATTTGTTCAACGCGCAGCTCGTGACCCCGCCCGATGGCGCCATGACGCTGATCGTGCCGCAGGAAGTGCGCGAGACCGCGTCGGTCTGGGCGTATCTGCAAGCGATGCTCGCCGGCAACGGGCCGATCCGCCGGGTCGAGGTGGTCGACGTGCGGCAGTCGATGGCGAACGGCGGCGGCCCCGCCTGTCTGCGGCTGCGCGTCGTCGCCGATCCCGCGACGATCGACCCGCGCTTCCTCGTCGATGCGGACAAGCTCGACCGCATCGCCGCAGTCGTCGCCGCGCACTGGCCCGAGGAGATCGCGACCGATGCGATCGGCGATCCGGCATTGATCTCGACAATCGAAAACGCACGCGGCCGGCTGCTCGAAGCGCTCGACCTTGTCGAATTGCTTGACACATAGGCCGGCGCGTTAACCCGGAACCGCGGATTTCCGCCCCTGGCCCACGGTTTGCTTAACCTTTGGCCATGTGGCGCAAGTTCTCCCGGCTGTTCGTCATCAAGACCAAGTTCGAGGCGTTTCTGGTCATCTATGGCCTCGCCATGGGTGCGACCGAACGTGGCGCGCATTATGTCCAGCAATATCACGGCAGCGTCGGCGGCTGGATGCTGTTCGCGGCCTGCCCGATCGCCGTCTTCATGGCCGGGGCGCGAATCCTCGATTCGGTCGAGCGCAGCGACTGGAGTTGAGGCGCGTCCTCACGCGGCGGCGACGGGCACCGGTTCGGCTGTACGCGTCGTCGCCGCGCCGCGCCCGGCATACCGCCGCGCGAGCGTCGCGCAGACGAACAATTGCGCCTGGTGGAACAGCATCAGCGGCAGCACGATCAGCCCGACGGCATGGCCCGGAAACAGGATCGCCGCCATCGGTATGCCGCCGGCCATGCTCTTTTTGGAGCCGCAGAACACGATCGCGATCTCGTCCTCCACCGAGAAGCCGAGCCGGCGGCTGGCGATGGTCGTGATGGCCAGCACCAGCGCGAGGATGAACAGATCGACCGCCAGCACGCCCGCGATGCTCGCGGGGGAAAGCTGGTGCCAGATGCCAGCGACCATCCCGGCGCTGAACGCGGCATAGACGACGACCAGCACCGATCCGCGATCGACCACCATCGTCAGCACCGGGTGGCGCAGCAGCCACGCGCCGATCCACGGCCGCAGCGCCTGCCCGACCACGAAGGGCAGCAGGATCTGCACCGCGATATCCTCCAGCGCCTTCAGCGAGAAGCCGCCGCTCGCCACCGGCAGCAATTGCGAAACCAGGATCGGCGTTATCACGACACCCAGCATGTTCGACAGCGACGCGGCGCACAGAGCGCCCGGCACGTTGCCGCGCGCGATCGACGTGAAGGCGATCGACGACTGCACCGTCGAGGGCAGCAGACACAGGAACAACAGCCCCGCCCGCACATCGGCCGACAGCACGCCGCGCAGCGCGAACGTCACCGCCACGCCGATCAGCGGGAACAGGACGTAGGTGCTGGCAAAGATCAGCGCCTGCAACCGCCAGTGCGACATGCCGGCCCAGATCGCCTCGGGCTTGAGCCGCGCGCCATAGAACAGGAACAGCGCGGCGACCGCGACATTCACCCCGCGATCGACCCAGACGGCGGAATCGCCGCGCGCGGGCAGAACCGCGGCGAGAACGACGGTCGCGATCAGCAGCAGCAGGTAGCGGTCGATACGGCGGAATATCGCGGACATGACGTGGGCTCCTCGAAGCCGTTCGTCCCGAACGAAGTCGAGGGACATGCCCTACGCGCCACGTTCGCGGCGGCACCTCGACTTCGCCCCGTGCGAACGGTGTGTGTAGATGCGATGTAACCTGACACCCGTCATGCGCAATCCCGATAGCCCCGATAACACTCATCACGTATATGCATGACCATGATCGCGCCGGACCTCCTCGCTACCTTCCTCGCCGTCGCCGACGGGCGCAGCTTCACGCGCGCCGCCAAGGCGCTCGGGCTGCGGCAATCGACGGTCAGCCAGCAGATCGGGCGGCTCGAAACGCTCACCGGCCGCCGGCTCATCGATCGCGACACGCATCGCGTCGCGCTGACCGTCGATGGCGAGATGCTGTTCGATCATGCCCGGCGCGTGCTCGATGCCCACGCACTGCTCGAAGCCAGTCTGTCCGATCGCCCCCTGCGTGGGCGGCTACGGCTCGGCGCGTCGGAGGATTTCGTGCTGTCCGCGCTTCCCGACGTGCTCGCGGCGTTCGTGCGGCGCCATCCCGATGTCGATCTCGAACTGCGTGCCGGCCTGAGCCACGATCTCTACGACGCGTTCGATGCCGGGCTGCTCGACGTGATCTTCGTCAAGCGCAGGACCGGGGACCGGCGCGGCACGACCGCGTGGCGCGAGCCGATCCGCTGGGTCGCGCACCCCGATTTCCGGCTCGATCCGGTCGCGCCCCTGCCGCTGCTGCTCTATCCGCCGCCGAGTGTGACGCGCGCGCTGGCGATCGAAACGCTCGAACGTGCCGGGCGAAGCTGGCGGATCGCCTTCACCAGCGCGAGCCTGACCGGCCTCAGCGCCGCCGCGCGCGCGGGCATCGGCCTGATGCCGCATTCGGCACGGCTGAGCCCCGCGCAACTCGCCGTCGTCGCGCCGCATCCGAGCCTGCCGGTGCTGCCCGAGATCGAATTCGTCGTGATCGGCCCCGGCGCCGGCAACCCGGTCGCCGATGCGCTGATCGCGGCGATGCTGCACTGGGCGGGCGTCGAGCGCGCGGCACACGCCTGAACCCCGCCGTTCGTCGGACGGTCGAGCGACAGGCCCAACGCGCAGCCGCCTCGACGGCGCTCGGCTCGAAAGGTTAGGGTGGCACCAATCGCCAATCGAGAGCGTTGACCGGCCCCATGATCAAAGTCGCCAGCTACAACATGCACAAGGGCATCGGCCTCGATCGCCTGCGCGATCCGCGCCGCATCCTCGATGTGCTGTGCGAGGTCGATGCCGATATCATCGCGCTCCAGGAATGCGACCGCCGCTTCGGCACCAAGGCACGCGTCATCCCGCAGCATCTGCTAGAGGAGCATGGCGCGTGGCATGCGGTGCCGTTCGGTCGCAACACCGCGAGCATGGGGTGGCACGGCAACGCCATCCTCGTCCGCAAGGGCGCGCAGGTGATCGACCATGAGACGATCCACCTCCCCGCGCTGGAACCGCGCGGTGCGGTTTCCGCCGATCTGCGCATCGGCGGCACCGCGATCCGCGTGGTGGGAATGCACCTCGATCTGTCCGGGCTGTGGCGCAGGCGCCAGGCGCACACGATCATCGCGCACGTCGAATCCAGCACGCATCCGCTGCCGGCGGTGTTGATGGGCGATCTCAACGAATGGACGCCGAACGGCGGCTGCCTCCGCGATTTCTGCGCGCATTATCCGAGTGCACCGACCGGCCCGAGCTTCCACGCCCGCCGCCCGGTCGGGCGGCTCGACCGGATCATGGCGTCGCGTGCGCTGCGCGTCGTCGAGTGCGGCGTCCATTCCAGCGCGACCGCGCGGCGCGCATCGGACCATCTGCCGATCTGGGCGCTGCTCGAACCGGCCTGATCGCGCGGGCGGACTGGCGCCGCGCGTCAAAGCGGGTTAACCGTTACGCATGCAGTTCCTCAAGACACTGTTCTGGTGCCTCCTCGCGTTCGTCGCGGCGATGTTCACGCGCAACAACTGGACGACGGTGCCGGTCAACCTGTGGGGCGGGCTGATCGCCGAGATCAACCTGCCGCTGCTGCTGCTCATCACCTTCCTCGTCGGTCTGGTGCCGATGCTCGGCGTGTACCACGCGGCGCGCTGGCGGATGCGCGCGCGCCTCGCCACCGCCGAACGCACGATCGCCACGCTGCGCGAGGTAATCGCCGCGCCCGCCCCCGGCACCGCGGTCGAGACGGCGCCGCTCGCGATCACCGCCGAGCCGGAAACCCGCATATGACCAACCGTATCTTCGTCGCGCTCGACACGCCCGACATGGCGCGCGCCCGCGCGATCGCGCAGCGGGTCCGCCATCATGTCGGCGGCATCAAGCTCGGCCTCGAATTCTTCATGGCGAACGGCCGGCACGGCGTCACCGAGATGCACGAACTCGGCCTGCCGATCTTCCTCGATCTCAAGCTGCACGACATCCCCAACACCGTCGCCAAGGCGATCCAGGCGCTGCGCGGACTCGATCCAGCGATCCTCACCGTGCATGCCTCGGGCGGGCGGGCGATGCTGGAAGACGCCAAGGCCGCCGCGCCGCTCGGCACCAAAGTCGTCGCGGTGACGACCCTGACCAGCCTCGACGCGAACGATCTGAGGGCGATCGGCTGCGCGAACGCCCCGCGCGAACAGGTGCTGCGGCTCACCGAACTCGCCCGGGAATCAGGCGTCGATGGCATCGTCTGTTCGGGTGAGGAGGTCGCGGCCGCGCACAAGCTTTGGTCGAAGGGCTTCTTCGTCGTGCCGGGCGTGCGCCCGGCGGACGGCGACATTGGCGACCAGAAGCGCGTGGTAACGCCGCGCGCCGCGATCGATGCCGGCGCATCCATCCTGGTGATCGGCCGCCCGATCACCGGCGCGAGCGACCCCGATGCGGCGGCACGCGCGATCGGCGCGACACTGTGACCGCGCGGCGCCGCAGCCGGCCGAACTGAGCCGTGTTCGATTCGACGATGCCTGATCCCGTCATCCGCACCGCTGTGCCCGCCGATCTGCCGAACCTCCATCCGGTCATCGAGCGCGCCTATCGGGGCGATGCGGCGCGCGCCGGCTGGACGCACGAGGCCGATCTGCTCGACGGCGCGCGTATAGACCGCGCGGCGCTGGCGGCGATCGTCGCCGATCCCGCCGCCCGGCTGCTCGTCGCGGTGGATGGCGGGGAGCCGATCGGCTGCGTGCAGGTGAGCGACCACGGCGGCGCCACCGCCTATCTCGGGCTGCTGTGCATCGAACCGCTGCGGCAAGCGGCCGGCCTCGGCCGGCGGCTGATCGCCGCCGCCGAGACCACCGCGCGCGACACCTTCGGCGCGCACCGGATCGAGATGACCGTGATCGAGAACCGCACCGAGCTGATCGCCTATTACGAACGTCGCGGCTATGCGCGAACCGGCGAGCGCCGCGACTTCCCGATCGCGGTGCAGCCGCCGCTGTTCATGACGGTCCTCGCCAAGCCGCTATAGGCGGGCGGCTACGGTCGCGCCGGAATCGTCAGCCCGCGCTGCACCGCCGGCCGCGCCAACCCGCGATCCAGCCATGCCTTGACGTTGGCGAACCGGTCGAACCCGACGAGATCGCCCGCTTCGTAGAAGTTGACCAGCCCGCGCACCCAGCCGAGCGTCGCGATGTCGGCGATCGTATAATCGTCGCCCATGAACCAATCGCGCCCGTCGAGCACCCGGTCCATCACGCCGAGCAGCCGCTTCGCTTCGGCCACGTAGCGGTCGCGCGGACGTTTGTCCTCGATGTCCTTGCCGGCGAACTTCACGAAATAGCCGACCTGCCCGAACATCGGGCCGACCCCGCCCATCTGGAACATCAGCCACTGGATCGTCTGATAGCGTCGCGCCGGATCGGCGGGGAGGAACTTGCCAGTCTTCTCCGCCAGATACAGCAGAATGGCGCCGCTTTCGAACAGCGCGAGCGGCGTGCCGCCGGGGCCGTCGGGATCGAGGATCGCGGGGATCTTGCCGTTCGGATTGAGCGATTCGAACGCCGCCGAATGCTGCTCGTCCGCGCCGAAGTCGATCGCGTGCGCCTCGTAGGGCAATTGCGTTTCCTCCAGCATGATCGCGACCTTCACGCCGTTGGGCGTGGGCAACGAATAGAGTTGCAGTCGGTCGGGATGCTGCGCGGGCCAGCGCGCGGTGATCGGGAAATCGGCGAGCGGAGTTGGGTTGGACATCGGCGAACCTCCTTGTTCCCGCCCATATAGGGCAATCGGCACGCCGCCACAGCGCGCACATGCGAAACGGTCTGTTCCCAAGTGGTGACCGCACCGCTATGGCGCCCCGATGCAGGCGACAGACCTCCGCGTTGCGCTTTTCAGCGGCAATTATAATTACACCAGGGACGGCGCCAATCAGACGCTGAACCTGCTCGTCGGCTATTTGCTCAAACAGGGCGCGGCGGTGCGCGTCTATTCGCCGGTCAGCCGCAAGCCGGCCTTCCCTCCCGTCGGCGATCTCGTCGGCACGCGTTCGGTCAAGATGCCCGGCGGCCGCGCCGAGTACAAGCTCGGGCTGGCGATCGACGCGCGGGTTCGCGCCGATCTGGATGCGTTCGCGCCCAATCTCGTCCACGTCTCGGCGCCGGATTTCCTCAACCATTCGGCGGTCCGCTACGCGCGTGAGAAGGGCATCCCGGTGGTCGCTTCGTACCACACGCGGTTCGAGACCTATGTCAAATATTACGGCATCGGCTTCGTCGCGCCGCTGATCGTCAAGCTGCAGCGCAAATTCTACCAGAGCGTCGATGAGGTGCTCGCGCCGAGCCAGATGATGGGCGAGATCCTGCGCGAATGGGGCGTGACCACGCCGGTGACGCGCTGGTCGCGCGGGGTGAACCACGATCGTTTCAACCCGTCGCGGCGCAGCCTCGAATGGCGGCGCTCGCTCGGGATCGGCGACGACGAGATCGCGGTCGGCTTTCTCGGCCGGCTGGTGAAGGAAAAGGGGCTCGACGTGTTCGCCAAGGCGATGCACGCGCTCGACGCGCGCGGCGTGCCGCACCGGACGCTCGTGGTCGGCGAAGGTCCGGCGCGCGACTGGTTCGCCAAGGAAATCCCCGATGCGGTGTTCGCCGGGTACGTGACCGGCGACGATCTCGGCCGCGCGGTCGCCTCGATGGACGTGTTCTTCAACCCGAGCGTGACAGAGACCTTCGGCAACGTCACGCTCGAGGCGATGGCGGCGGGCGTGCCGGTGGTGGCCGCGCGCGCGAGCGGCGCGGTCGGGCTGCTCGAAGAAGGCGTGACCGGGCTGATCGTCCCGCCGACCGACATCGAAGGCTATGCCGACGCGCTCCAGCGCTTCTGCGAGGACGAGGCGTTTCGGCTCGGTGCCGGGCGCGCTGGGGTGGCCGAGGCAGCCGGGTATAAATGGGAGCGGATCAACCAGGTCGTGCTCGACACCTATCTGCGCGTGATCGAGCGGACGCGCGCGGCCGAACCCGTGCTGGAACATTGTTGACCGAATGACCGATGCCCGCCTGAGCAGCCCCGCCGCGCTCCGCAACCGAGACCCGATCCTCGCGGTGCTGCGGTCGGTTCTGCCCGCAACGGGCACCGTGCTGGAGATCGCGAGCGGATCGGGTGAGCATATCGTGCATTTCGCACGGGCGCTGCCGATACTGACGTGGCAGCCGAGCGATCCTTCGGAGGCTGCTCGCGGCTCGATCGCCGCCTGGCTGGCAGCGGAGGCACCAGCAAACGTCCTGCCGCCGCTCGACGTGGATGCGTCCGCGCACGACTGGCCGGTCACGGCGGCGGATGCGGTGCTGGCGATCAACATGGTGCACATCAGCCCCTGGGCGGCGACGCTCGGGCTGCTCGCCGGCGCGGCACGCTTGCTGCCGCCGGGCGGGCCGCTGTTCCTATACGGGCCATACCGGCGCGGCGGCGAGCCGATGGCGCCAAGCAACATCGCGTTCGACGCCGATCTGAAGGCGCGCGATCCTGCTTGGGGCATCCGCGATCTCGACAGCGTGGCGGCCGCCGGCGACACGCTCGGGCTGAGCCTCGACCATGTGGTGGACATGCCCGCGAACAACCTGTCGGTGGTGTTCACACGGCGGTGACCTAGGCGCTAATCTCGTTCGGCGCGCCCTCCCTCCCCGTTCGTCCCGAGCGAAGTCGAGGGACGCGCCCCAAGCGTGGCGCTCCGTGTCTCGACTACGCTCGACACGAACGGTTTGGGAGGAAGCGTCAGGTCAGACTAGATCAGCCCGCGCGCCCACCCCACAATCGCGCTCGCCGGCATCGCGCCGGATTGGCGCGCCACCTCGCGGCCACCCTTGAACAGGATCATCGTCGGGATGGAGCGGATCGCGTAGCGCGCCGCGATCGCGCTTTCCGCCTCGGTATCGAGCTTGCCGAGCCGCATCCTCGGCTCCAGTTCGCGCGCGGCGGCGGCGAACGCCGGTGCCATCTGGCGGCAGGGGCCGCACCATTCCGCCCAGAAATCGACCAGCAGCGGCAGGTCGCCCCGGCCGGCGTGCGCATCGAAATTGGCGGCGGTCAGCGTGAGCGGCGCGGCCTGGAACAAGGGCGCGTGGCAGCGGCCGCATGTGCCCCCCAGCCCCAGCTTTTCGACAGGCACGCGATTGGCGCTCGCGCAGGCGGGGCAGATGACGATCTTGCTTTCGCTCATAAGCGTAAATGTAAGTCTCATAGGTGGATTGCCAAGCACCACGCGATTTCGTAAAGTCGTCGCCACATCAAGAGTTGGGGCGACGCCCGACGCCAACCTGCCTTCCGGGCAAGGTGGCACTTCCGCGAGGAAGGATGTGGCCGATCCGGCAACCAAACGGACCCAGCCACAGACCAGCGTCCGCTCCGTCAAAGGACCGAACGCCCGTGCCGATCAAGATCCCCGACGATTTGCCCGCCACCCGCACGCTCGAGGCCGAAGGCATCACCGTGATGCGCGAGGCCGATGCCGCGCGGCAGGACATCCGCCCGCTCAGGATCGGTCTGCTCAATCTGATGCCGAACAAGATCAGCACCGAAACGCAGCTCGCCCGGCTGATCGGCGCCTCGCCGCTCCAGATCGAACTGACGCTTGTGCGGATGACCGACCATGTCGCGCGCAATACCTCGGCGGATCACATGGCCGCGTTCTATCGCCCCTGGTCCGATGTGCGCGACGAGCGGTTCGACGGCTTCATCATCACCGGCGCGCCTGTCGAGAAGCTGCCGTTCGAGGACGTGCGCTACTGGGGCGAAATGCGCCAGATTTTCGATTGGACCCAAAGTCACGTCCATAGCTGCCTGACGATCTGCTGGGCGGCGCAGGCGGCGGCCTATTACTTCCACGGCATCGGCAAGCATCCGCTGCCGGCGAAGGCGAGCGGCGTGTTCCCGCACCGCAATCTCGCCCCCGCCTCCCCCTATCTGCGCGGCTTCTCGGACGATTTCGCGGTGCCGGTGTCGCGCTGGACCGAGGTGCGGCGCGAAGACGTGCTGCGCGCGCCCGCGCTGCGCATCCTCGCCGAGAGCGCGGAGACCGGGCCGTGTCTGCTCGAAGATCCGGCGTGGCGGCGCCTCTATATGTTCAACCACCTCGAATATGACACCAACACGCTCGCGGACGAATATGCGCGCGATCAGGGGGCGGTGCCCGCGCATTATTTCCCCGATGACGACCCGACGCGCGCGCCCGCGAACACGTGGCGCAGCCACGCGCATCTGCTGTTCGGCAACTGGATCAACGAGATTTACCAGACCACGCCGTTCGAACTGGCCGCGATCAGCCCCGTGGCGCAGGCGGCGTAACCGCCCGCGCGCCCCAACCGTTTATCCCGAGCGAAGTCGAGGCGCCCGCCGCTCCTCACCCGGCCGGTCTATTTCTCGGTGGAGACGGGTGCCGCCGTGTCCGGCGTCCAGCCGCCGCCCAGCGCGAGGAACAGGCTCACCTCGGCATCGACCAGCGCCGCCTGCGCGCTCGCCAGCGAGGCTTCGGCGTTCGCCAGCGTCGCCTGCGCGCTCAGCGTGTCGAGGAACGTGCCCCGCCCGAACCGGGTGAGCCGATCGGCCTGCGACACGGCGCGCGCGGCGCTGTCGCGCGCGAGGGTGAGGTCGGCGACCTGATCGCGCGTGCGCGCATAAGCGGATAGCGCGGTTTCGGTCTGCCGCAGCCCCTCCAGCACGGTGCCGTCGAAGTTCGCGAGCGCCGCGTCCGCCTGCGCGCCCGCCACCGCGATCTGCGCGCGGACCAGCGTGCGGTTGGGGAAGGTCCAGCTTATCAGCGGGCCGAGCGAAAGATGGAACGCGCTGCCCACGCCGAGCGGCGACAGCGGCCCGGTGAACCCCGCCGACCCGCCAAGGCTTACCTGCGGATAGAGGTTCGCCGTGGCGACCCCGATCTGCGCGGTCGCCGCCGCGAGCGACCGTTCGGCACGGCGGATATCGGGGCGCCGGCGGATCAGCGCGGCACCATCCCCCACCGGCACGACGCTGCGGACGAGCGGCAGCTTGCGGCAGCTTTCCACCGCGCGCGGATAATCGGCGGGCGCGCGGCCGAGCAAGGCGGCGAGTTCGAACAGCGACGCCTGCCGCGCCGCGACCAGCGCCGGCAATTGCGCCTGGCTCTGCTCGACCGCGGTCTGCGCGCGCGTCACGTCGAACGCGGTATAGCGCCCGCCCTGCTGGAGCCGCCGCGTCGCGGTGAAGGTCTGCTGCTGAATGCCGATCACGCGGTTGACGGCGGCGATACGGACGTTGGCGGTGCAGGTGGCGGCGTAGGCGCGCGTCACCGCGGCCGCGACGGTGACGCGAACCTCGTCGCGCGCCGCCGCGCTCGCCTCGGCATCGGCCTGCGCCGCCTCGATCGAGCGGCGAATGCGGCCGGCGAGATCGAGCGGATAGGACAGGCTGCCGCCAAGATCATAGCCGACCCGGCCCGGCAGGTCTGCGCCGGTGCCGCTCGGCCGCGACAGCGCGGCACCGCCGGAAAGCCCGGTCTGGAGAGTACGTTCGGACTCGGCCTCGCGCACGATCGCGCTGGCGGCGCGCAGATTGGCATCGGCGGCGCGCAGATCGGTGTTGGCGGCGAGCCCTTCGGTGACGAGGCTGTCGAGCACCGCGTCGTCGTAGAGCCGCCACCAGTGATCGGGCAGCGGCACCGCCGCGAACGCCTTGTCCTTAGCGCCGAGGAACGCGCCGTTGGCGGATGGAGACCGCGCGGCGGCGCCTTCGGGCAGGTGATAATCCGGCCCGGCGGTACAGGCCGACAGCACCGCCGCCAGCACGGCGGTCGAAAGAACCCGCCGGCTCATCGCGTCGCGCCCGAGGTCGCGCTCGGCGTCGGCGTCGGGCGCGGCCGCGCGAAGATCGGCTGGGGCGCGGGCGGCTCCAGCGTCACCGTCGCGGTGCGCCCGGAAATCAGCCGCAGGTCGGCGGGCGCATGGTCGATCTTGACCCGCACCGGAATACGCTGCGCGAGCCGCACCCAGGAGAAGGTCGCGTTGACATTGGGCAACAGATTGCCCGTGTTGGTACGCTCGCTGTCGCTGATGCCGGCGGCGATGCTCTCGACATGCCCGGTCAGCACGCGCGGATCACCCATCAGCCGCACCTTGGCGACCGCGCCGGGCCGGACGTTGCCGAGCTTGGTCTCCTCGAAATACGCTTCGATCCGCAGTGAATCGGCATCGACGAGCGCCAGCGCCTGCTGACCGGCGGCGACATAGTCGCCCGGATGCAGATCGAGGTTGGTGATCGTGCCGTTGACGCTGGCGCGGACCTGCGTGCGGGCGAGGTTGAGCCGCGCGGTATCGGCCTGCGCCTCGGCCTGCGCGAGCGCGGCCTGCGCGGTGGCGACACGGGCGACGTTCTGCTCATGCGCCTCCGCCGCGACGAGATCGCCGAGCGCCAGATCACGCGCCGCCTCGCGCCGGTTCTGTGCGAGCGTCGCCCGCGCGCTCGCGATCGCCGCCTGCGCCTGTTCGAGCGCGAGCGCGTAACGCGGCCGGTCCACCACGAACAGCAGGTCGCCGGTATGCACGATCTGGTTGTCGTGCACCGCCACGGTCGTCACCAACCCGCCGACGTCGGGGGTCACCCGCACCACGTCGGCACGGACGCGGCCGTCGCGTGTCCACGGATCGACCTCGTACCGTCGCCACAGCCAGAACGCGACGAGCATCGCGACGAGAACCAGCACCAGCGTCGCCGTGAAGCGGCCGGTGAGGGCGAGATAACGACTCCAACGATTCACAGCGCAACTCCCGGAGGCGCGAAGGCGAGCACCAGCCCGCCGAGGATGATGATGTAGATCGCCACATCGACCAAGGGGCGATAGGCGAAGACGCGGTACAGACCGATCAACGAGAACATGCGCGAGACCAACGCCGCCAGCACCGCCGCCACGACCGCGAGCAGCAACAGGCCGGGCACATAGACGCCGAACAGGCTCACCTCACCGGTCATGCCGCCGCCTCCGCATAGCCGGGTGCCGTCGGAAACAGGTTGCGCCGCAGGCTGGTGAGCGCGAGCAGCGCGTCGCGACGCTCGTCGGGCTTCGGATCGGCGGCGAAGGCGGTCATCGCGGTGTCGATCGCGGCGAGCAGATCGGGATCGTGCGTGGTCGGCCGGTCGAGCGAGCGCGCGCGATAATGTTCGCTCACCCGCGTCAGCACGGGATCGACGATGCTCCGCCCGAAGTCGTCCGCGGCGAGCTTGACCCGCCGCAGCCCCGCCACCGAGATGCCGACGCGCAGATCGACCAGCACGTCGAACAGCGGCCGCCCCGGGTCTTGCCCGCGCGCGACGAGGCGCGGGGCGAGCAGTCCGATGCGGTCGAGCATCTTGCTCACCCAGCCGATCTCGTCCGGCTCGCCGGGCAGCAGGCTGCGCCGTGCGAGGTCGCGCCATCCGGCGTGGATCAGCCGCGCGCTGCTCCGCTCGGCACCGACCGTCTGGAACAAACCGACCGTGACGACCGCGAAGGCGGTGCCGACGAGCTGCGCGACCGCGCCATTGGCGAACGCCGTGAAATCGCCGACGTAATTGGCGTTGAGGCCGATCAGATTGGCGAGGCCGAGCACGACGCCCAGCGAGATCAACGTATATTTCGGTATCGCGAGGAACGCCCCCAGCATCAGGAACATCGGCGCGAGCACCGCCGCGACGGTGACATAGTCGGTCACCCCCGGCAGGATTCCGAACAGATAGATGCCGGCGACCACCACGCCGATGATCGAGCCCCACAGGAAGGTGCGGATCGCCGGCGCGGGATTATCGCTGTTGCCGAACAGCGCGCAGCACACGCCCGCGATCAGCACCGCGCCCGCGCCGTCCGGCCAGCCCGAATAGATCCAGAACGCGCAGCCGATCACCATCGTGGCGACCGTGCCGAGCGCGGCGCGCAAGGCCGCCGGGCGGTCGCGGTGGAAGGTCCGCTTCGAGGCGCTGCGGAGCGCCTCGCGGACGACGGGTGTGACGGCGGCGCGGCTCGGCGAGCGGATCTGGTCGCGCAGATCGCGGACCGCGCGGTGCGACTGGACGAGATCGGCGAGCCGCGAGGCGAGGCTGAGGATCAGCGCGTCACGCCAGGCGAGCGGCGCGGTGACCGGTGGCTCCTCCGCGCGAATCTCGGCGACCAGCGCCTCGACGAACACGCCGCGCTCGACGAACGAGGTGGCGGGCGCGGCGAGCCACGCGCACGCGCGGTCGATCAGCCCGGCGAGCCGATCGGGCACGCCGCCATGCGCCTCCAGCTCGACGATCCGGTCCTCGACCGCGCTGGCGAGCGGCAGCAGCAGCGAAAGCTGGTCCTGCAACGCGCGCACGGTGCGGACGCGCGGCAGGAAACGCGCGGTGTCGAACGGCAAATGGGTGGAAAGCTGGTGGAGTTCGTTGACGTCGAGCGCGAGCCGCCGCCGTTCGCGCAGCACCGTCTCGGTCGGCGCGCCGGTGAGCGCGTCGCGCGACCAGCGCTCGACATCCGCGATGATCGCATCGACGCGGACTAGCAGCCGCCCCGCCACGCTTTGCGGAAAGACGAGCGCGTGGACCAGGCTGCCGCACAGGATACCGAGCGATATCTCCTCGACGCGCAACACCGAGGTCTGGAAGACCTGCCCCGGCGCGGCGACGCTCGGAAAACCGATGATCGAGGCGGTATAGCCCGCCAGCAGGAACACGTAGCTGCGCGGCGTGCGGTCCTGCAACGAGATGAACAGGCACAGCCCGAGCCACAATGCGAGCGCGAGCGAGAGCAGCTCGGGCGCGTTGACGAGGTTGGGCACCAGCACCACGGCGGCGGTGGCGCCGAGCACCGTCCCCATCAGCCGGAACACCGCCTTGGAAATGACCGCGCCGGCGAGCGGCTGCGCGACGATGTAGGAGGTGCTGACCGCCCAATACGGGCGCGTGAGGCCGATCCTGAGCGCGATGTAATATGCCAGCATCGCCGCGATGAAGCTCTTGAGCGAGAACAGCGCGACGTCGAAGCCGTAGCGGTCGTTCATTTCGCGCTCGCCGCGGCGGCGGCGCCGCTCATGCGGTCGAGCACGGCGGCGGTGGTGGCGAGCGTTTCGTCATCGAAGCTCCCCAATATCCGACGGCGCAGCGCCGCGAGCGAGCGTTCGCTCTCCTCGACGATCGGGCGGGCGCGGTCGGTGAGCGCGAGCCGCTTGCTGCGGCGGTCATGATCGTCGGGCGTGCGCGTGACGAGGCCCTGCTCGACGAGCTGGTCGAGCAACCGCACCAGCGAGGGCGCGGCGATCTCCGTCGCCTCGGCGAGATCGGTGAGCCGCACGTCGGGGCCGATTCGGCCGAGGTGGGTCAGCACCCATGCGGTCGCCGCCGAGAGGCCCTGCGCCTCCAACGCCTCGTCCGCCAGCTTGCGCCAGATGCGGGCGAGCGGCAGCAGCCGTCCGGCAATCTGCGCCTCATGAGTGGTTCTCGGGCTAATCATTAGGATGCTAATTATTTCCTCTTGAGGATTTCGCAAGAGCCGGCCCGAAATATATCCGCGATGCGGCGCGCCGTCCCCATCGCAGATTGGCGCGATCATCGCGGCAGCCGCGCGAGCGCGATGCCCGCCAGATTCTGCGTACGTTTGATGTGCCGGACGCGCAGCGTCAGCCCGGTCGCGGCGGCTCGTAACGCGTCGGCATGCGCGGATCGGCGCGCATCGCCGGCGAGCGCGGCATTGGCCTGCGCCACCACGGGCGCCGAATCGCCGAGCAACACCGCCTCGTCCAGCCCGAGCGACCGCGCCACCCCCACCGCCCGCAACAGCGCGAGCCATTCGGCGTCCATGCTCGATCCGTCACCGATATCACGCTCGATCAGCGCCTGCCCGCGCGCCACCACGGCGATCTCCATCCGGCCGGGGTTGGGCCGGCATCCGCCGTCGAAGAAGATTCGGAGCCGCTCCGCTTTCGCCATCACTCGCCCCTTGTCGCGAACGGCAGCGTACCGGTCGCGCGGCCGCTTGCCCAGCCCGCGACGCTTGCCAAGCGCGCGCGCGATCGGCACGAGATCGGCCATGACCACGCCGATCCGACCGCGCCGCTCGATGCTCTACGTTCCCGGCGACAAGCCGCGCGCGCTCGAAAAGGCGAAGACGCTCGAGTGCGACGCGATCCTCTTCGATCTCGAGGATGCGGTCGCGCCGCAGAACAAGGCGCGCGCGAGAGAGGGGATCGCCGATGCGGTGCGCGCGGGCGGCTATGGGCATCGCGAGTTGATCCTGCGGGTGAGCGCGCCCGATTGCGCCGAGGATTTCGCGCTGGCGTGCGCCCTGCCGCTCGACGGCGTGCTGCTGCCCAAGGTCGAGTCAGCCGCCACCGTGGCCGACGCGGCGGCGCGAAATCCGCATCCGGTCTGGTGCATGGTCGAGACGCCGCTCGGCGTGCTCCGCGCCGCCGAGATCGCGGGCGCGTCCGATCGGCTGGCGGGCTTCGTCGCGGGCACCAACGATCTCACCAAGGATTTGCGCGCACGGCATACGCCCGCGCGTACCCCGCTGCTCACCGCGCTGTCGCTGATGGTGCTGGCGGCGCGAGCGTATGGGCTGGCGGTGATCGACGGCGTGCATCTCGATCTCGACGATCTCGCCGGGTTCGAGGCGGCGTGCCGGCAAGGCGTCGAACTCGGCTTCGACGGGAAATCGCTCGTCCATCCCAATTCGATCGGCATCGCCAACCGCGTGTTCGGCCCCTCGCCCCAGGAGGTCGCCCGCGCCCGCGCGATGGTGGCGGCTTGGGAGGAGGCGCGCGCACAGGGCCTTGGCGTGGCACGGATCGATGGGGCGATGGTCGAGCAACTCCATGTCGATGATGCCAATCGCCTGATCGCGCTCGCCGACGCGATCGCACGGCGCTGACCGCGTGACGATCGCCGAGATGCTGCGCCGCGCCGCCGAGGAGGATGGCGCGCGCACGGCGCTGGTCTGCGAGCGCCGGCGCTGGAGCTATGCGGGCTTGTGGCGCGCGGCGCGGGGCGCGGCGACGCTGCTCCGAGAGAGTGGGGCTCGGTCGGTCGCGCTGCTCGACGGCAATGGCGAGGCGGGCGCGATCGCGCTGTTCGGCGCCGCTCTGGCCGGTGTGCCGTTCACTCCGCTCAACTATCGCCGCGCCGACGCCGATATCGCCGCGTTGCTCGACAGGATCGCGCCCGCCTGGCTGATCGCGGGCAACGACCGGGCGGCGCAGCTCGGCCAAGCGGCGGGCGCGATCGTGTCCACTCCGGCCGCCTTCGTCGCGGCGGCGCAGGCCGCCCCGCCCGTGACGATCAATGGCGATCACCAAGGCGTCGCCGTGCAGATCTTCACCAGTGGCACGACCGGCGCGCCCAAGGCGGCGCTGCTGCGGCATGCCCATTTGCAAGCCTATATCGCCGCCACCGCGACCCCGGCGAAGGCGAGCCCGCCGGAAGGCTCGCTGGTGAGCGTGCCGCCATACCATGTCGCAAACGTCGTCGCGGTGCTGACCGCGATTCACGCGCGCCGCCGCTTGCTGCTGCTCCCCGCGTTCGACGCGGCGGCATGGCTGCGGCTCGCCGAAATGGAGAGGCCGAGCTACGCCTTCGTCGTCCCGACGATGCTTGCGCGCATCCTCGACCGGATCGACGACCCAGCGTTGGCGCCCCTGCCCACGCTGACCGCGCTCTCCTACGGGGCGGGGCCGATGCCACCGGCGTTGCTCGAACGCGCGCTCGCGTGCTTTCCCGACGTGCGCTTCACCAACGCCTATGGCCTCACCGAGACGTGCGCGACGATCACGTCGCTCACCCCCGAGGATCATCGTGCGGCGCTGGCGAGCGCCGATCCGGCGATGCGCGCGCGGCTGCGCTCGGCGGGGCGGCCGCTGCCCGGCATCGAAATCGAGGTTCGTGACGGGGCCGGGCGTGCACTCGCCGCCGGGCAGCGCGGCGAAGTCCATGCGCGCGGCGTCCAGGTCTCGGGCGAATATCACGACCGCGACGCGCGCGATGCCGACGGCTGGTTCGCCACGCGCGACCTCGGCTGGCGCGACAGCGATGGCTATCTGTTCCTCGCCGGCCGCGCCGACGACGTGATCGTACGCGGCGGCGAGAATATCTCGCCGGGCGAGATCGAGGCGGTCCTGCTCACCCACCCCGCCGTCGCGGAGGCGTGCGCGGTTGGCCTGCCTTCGCCCGAATGGGGCGAGAGCATCGGCGCGGCGCTGGTGCTGCGCCCCGGCCACCCGGCCCCGCAGGCCGCCGAGATGCAGGCGCTGGTCAAGGCGCGGCTGCACTCCTCGCACGTGCCGGAGCGGATCGCCGTGCTCGACGCGCTTCCGTATAACGACCTCGGCAAGCTGCTTCGGCGCGAGGTGCGCGCATCCCCTCTACTCAGGACCGCTTCGAGCCTGTAAGCGGCGCGGCACCATGACCGAATACAGCTCCGATCTGCTCCGCCTGCTGTCCAGCCGCGGCTACATCCACCAGCTCACCGACGCGCACGGCCTTGATGCGCTCGCGGCCAAGCAGATCGTGCCCGGCTATATCGGCTTCGATCCCACCGCACCCTCGCTCCACGTCGGCAGCCTCGTCCAGATCATGATGCTGCGCCGGCTCCAGCAGGCCGGGCACAAGCCGATCGTGCTGATGGGCGGCGGCACCGGCAAGATCGGCGACCCCTCGTTCAAGGACGAGGCACGCAAGCTGCTCACCGACGAGACGATCGCCGCCAACGTCGCCTCGATCAAGCGCGTGTTCGAACGGTTCCTGACCTTCGGCGACGGCCCGACCGACGCGGTGATGGTCGACAACGCCGACTGGCTCGACAAGCTCGAATATATCCCGTTCCTGCGCGAGATCGGCCAGCATTTCTCGGTCAACCGGATGCTGAGCTTCGATTCGGTCAAGCTGCGGCTCGATCGCGAGCAGTCGCTGAGCTTCCTCGAATTCAACTATATGATCTTGCAGGGTTATGATTTCCTCGAACTGGCGCGCCGCGCCGGGTGCCGGCTGCAGATGGGCGGATCGGACCAGTGGGGCAACATCGTCAACGGCATCGAACTGACCCGGCGCGTGGGGGGCGAGACGGTCTATGGGCTGACCACGCCGCTCATCACCACCGCCGATGGCGGCAAGATGGGCAAGACCATGTCGGGCGCGGTGTGGCTCAACGAAGAGCAGCTCTCGGCCTATGATTACTGGCAGTTCTGGCGCAACACCGACGACCGCGACGTCGGGCGCTTCCTGCGGCTGTTCACCGATCTGCCGCTCGACGAGATCACTCGGCTGGAAGCGCTCGAAGGCGCCGGCATCAACGACGCCAAGAAGGTGCTCGCCGACGCCGCCACCGCGCTGTGCCGGGGCGAAGCCGCCGCCGCCGAAGCCGCCGAGACCGCGCGCCGCACCTTCGAGGAAGGCGCTGCCGGAGATTCGTTGCCGACGCTTGCGGTGGACGGCAGCATCGGCATCCTCGACGCGCTGGTCGGCCTCGGCCTCGTCGCGTCGAAGGGCGAGGCGAAGCGGCTCATCAAGGGCGGTGGCGCCCGCGTCGGCGACGACAAGGTGAGCGACGAGGCGCTGGTGGTGACGGTCGGTGCCGAGCCGGTTCGGATTGCCGCCGGGAAGAAGCATCACGGGCTGCTGGTCGCCGCCCGCTGATCTCTATAGGTCGCCGTTCATGCGCCGCTGGTGGTATTTCAGCCGTACCGCCACGGCCGCGAGCATGTGCAGCGCGCCGAGCGCGATCAGCACCAGCGGCAGGATCGTCGGGATCGCCGGGTAGCGCGTGCGCTGGAGCGCGGCGAGCAACGCGCCCGCGACCGCGAGCGCGACGCCCATCAGCCGCACCGGCCGAGCGATCGCCCGCAACTCGCGGGCATAGGCCGCGCGCTGTTCCGGATCGGTGAGGTCGGGCGGCGTCATCGGTCCAGCCATTCGGGCAAGAGCAGGCCCCAGAGGTTGGTGTCGCGCACGCCGATGTGCGTCTCCCATTCGCCGCGCAGTACGCCCTCCAAAGTAAAGCCGAGCGACCGCAGCAGCCGGTTCGACGCGTCATTCTCCGGATCGGTATCGGCGAACACGCGCCGCGCGCCCTCTTCGCGGAACAACAGATCGAGCAAGCGCGAGACGCCCTCGCGCGCATAGCCCTGCCCCCAGTGCGCGCGCGCGAGCAGATAGCCGATCTCGACCACGCCCGGCCGCTTCTCGCCGGCGGCGAGCGTGCCGATCGCGGTGTCGTCGCCCGCCAGCGTCATCACCCAGCCGCGCCACGGCGACGGGCCGCCGCGCGCGGCAAGATACGCGCGCGTCTCGGCGACGCTCGCGTGCGGCCCGCTCGACCAGAAGCGCATCAACTCCACGTCGCGATAGGCCAGATGCAGCGCCTCGGCGTCGTCCACGCGTTGCGGGCGCATCACGAGCCGCGCGCTCGTGAAAACGTCGCTCATGCGGTCAGCGCCTCGACCAAAGCGCGAACCTTCTTCTGCCGCCACTGCGGCAAGGGGGCGATCAGCCAATAGCCCTTGGCATAGGGCTTGGGGCCGCCCGTTACCACCAAGCGCCCGGCCGCGATGTCGGCGGCGGCGAGCAGTTCGGGCACGGTCGCGCGGCCCAGCCCCTCGGCCGCCGCATCGATCGCGAGGCCGGCGTCGCCGACGCGGACCAGCGAAACCGCATCGTCGTTGAGGCAGCCCGGCCACGAAATCCGCGTGTCGACCCCGCCACCCGGCCGCTCGACCGTGACCATGCCCTCGGATTCGAGCGCCTCGCCTTCATGCTCGCCCGGACCATCGCCCCAGCGGATCGCGAGATCGAGATTGGCTTCGGTGAAGTCGATCGTCTCGTCGGCCGACACGATCGCGAAGCGCAGTTCGCCATCGGCGCGCGCGATCTCGGCGAGGCGCGGCATCAGCCATTTCTCGGTGAAGTCGCGCGGCGCGGCGATGGTCAGCGACTTGGATGTCTGCCCGGCCTGCATCGCCCGCACCGCCTCTTCGAATTGCAGGAAGCCGGTGCGCAGCGCCTCAAGGCCAGCTTCGCCCTCGGGGGTAAGCTCAAGCCCGCGCGTGGTGCGACGAAACAGCACCACGCCGAGCGTGTCCTCGAGCGCGCGGATCTGCTGGCCGACTGCGGCGGGCGTCACCGCCAGCTCGTCGGCGGCGCGGGTGAACGACAGGTGCCGCGCGGCGGCATCGAGCACGCGCAGGCCGTTGAGGGGGAGATGGGTGCGTTTCATTTTAGAGGCGGACGAAAAGCAAAATCACCGCTCGCCCTGAGCTTGTCGAAGGGCGTGTTCTGGACACGTGCTTCGACAAGCTCAGCACGAACGGAGTTTATCTTTCCCGGCTCGGCCATCACGCCCCCACCGCCGGCGCGAGCAGCGCGAACTTGGGGATCGCGACATCGAACGCTTCGCCGTCGGCGCCGACCATGTGATACGTCCCCTGCATCCCGCCGCTCGGCGTCGCGAGCGGGCAGCCGGAGACGTAGTCGAAGCTCGCGCCCGGCGCGATCATCGGCTGTTCGCCGATCACGCCCTCGCCTTCGACCGAATGGCGGGCGCCGCGCGCGTCGGTGATGACCCAGTGGCGGGTCAGCAACTGGACTGTCTGGTCGCCCTCATTCTCGATGCGGATGTGATAAGCCCAGAACCAGCGCCCGCGCGCCGGCTCGGATTGTTCGGCCAAATAGCTGACCGAGACGCGCACCACCACGCCGCGAGTCTCGGCGACGTAGGGGAACAGCGATTTCATCGCATCGCCGGTCATAACCCGACCTTGCTGAGCGCCTGGTCGAGATCCTCGATCACGTCCTGCGGATCTTCGAGGCCGACGTTGAGGCGGAGCAGGTTCTCGGTCACGCCCATCTCGATCCGCTTGTCCTCGGCGACGCCATAATGCGTGGTCGAGGCTGGATGCGTCATCAGCGACCGCGAATCGCCGATGTTGTTCGAGATATCGACGAGCGTAAGCGCGTCGAGCAGCCCGTGCGCCTGCTGACGCCCGCCATCGACCTCGAACGCGAAGATCGGCCCGCACGCGTCCATCTGCGCCATCGCGAGATTATGCTGCGGGTGGCTGGCGAGGCCGGGGTGGAGGATGCGCGGCACCCGCGTTTCGAGGAACGCGCCGACCTTGAGGCTGTTCTCGCTCTGGCGGCGGATGCGCAGGTCGAGCGTTTCCAGCCCCTTGAGCACCACCCAGGCGTTGAACGCGCTGAGCGTCGGCCCGGTGTTGCGCGTGAACGGCAGCAGCACGTCGTTGATGAACTGGCTCGTCCCGCACACCGCCCCGGCGAGCACGCGCCCCTGCCCGTCCATCATCTTGGTCGCGGAATAAGCGGTGACGTCGGCGCCCCATTCCATCGGCCGCTGGAGCGCGGGCGTCGCGAAGGCATTATCGACCACCGTGGTGATGCCGCGTTCACGCGCGATGGCGCACACCGCCTTGAGATCGACCACGTCCATCGTCGGGTTGGCGGGCGTCTCGAAGAAGAACACCTTGGTGTTGGGGCGTGCCGCGTCGATCCACTGCTGCGGGTCGCGCGCATCGACGACGGTGGTCTCGATGCCGAACTTCGGGAGCAGCGTGTCGGTCAGCCAGCGGCACGACCCGAACGCGGCGCGGCCACCGACGAGATGATCGCCCTGCTGCAACTGGCACAGCAGCACTGCGGTCATCGCCGCCATGCCGGTTGTCATCGTCCGGCACGCCTCGGCGCCTTCGAGCAGCGCGATGCGGCTTTCAAGCATCTCGACGGTCGGGTTCTGGAGCCGCGAATAGGTCATGCCGACCTGCTCGCCGGCAAAGCGCGCGGCAGCGTCGCCCGCGCAATCATAGCTGTAGCCCGAGGTGAGGAAGATCGCCTCGGAGGTTTCGCCGAATTCGCTGCGCGCGGTGCCGCCACGCACGGCCTGCGTTGCGGGGCGCCATTGGCGGGTGATGCTCTGGTCTTGTCCGGTGCGGCGTTTCATGCCGCACGCTTTGCCGCTCGCGGTCCCTCCGCGTCAATGGCTCGCTTGAAACCGGGGGTCGAAGCGGGAATAGCCGCCCGGATGCCAGCGACCGATGAATCCCGTTCCCCCGCGAAGGCGGGGGTCCAGAGCCAAGCAGTGCCGCGTTCGCGGCCCTGGCCCCCCGCCTCCGCGGGGGACCAAGGCTGGGGGCATTCGGGACGAGTCGCCGCGCTAATCGGCGTGCTCGCGCAGGCGCTGTTCAGCTACCGTCTGACGATCCCGCACACGGTGATGTTCGACGAGGTGCATTACGTCCCCGCCGCGCGCAAACTGCTGACGCTCGCCGCGCCCGCCAACACCGAGCATCCGCTCGTCGGCAAGGAGATCATCGCCGCCGGCATCGCGCTGTTCGGCGACAATCCCTTCGGATGGCGGGCGTTTTCGACGGTGGCGGGCACCGCGACCGTGCTGGGCGTGTTCTGGATCCTTTGGCTGATGTTTGGGCGTACCCGCACCGCGGCGCTCGGCGCGGCGTTCGCGCTGCTCAATTTCACGATCTTCGTCGAGGCGCGGATCGCGATGCTCGACGGCTTCATGGCGATGTTCGTCGTGCTGGCGACCGCGATGCTGCTGTGGTCGATGCGCGCGCACACGGCGGCGAGCGCCTGGCCGCGTTGGGTGGCGGGAAGCGTGCTGCTCGGGCTCGCGGTTGGCGCGAAATGGACCGCGGTGCCGTTCGTCGCTTATGCCGGCGCGGCTTTCCTGACGATCCGGCTGTCCGAGGCGCGCCGCGCCGACCGCTCGGTCTGGTGGGCGCTCAACGCCGGCGGGCATCTTTATTGGCCGGGCCTCGCGGCGATCCCCGCGTTGATGACGCTCGGCATCGTCTCGGTCGCGATCTATTTCGCCACCTTCACCCCGGCGTTCTATTATCACGACATGCCGCTCAGCCTCGACCGGCTGCTGTGGTTCCAGGGCAATATGTACGCGCAGCAGACGCAGGTGCTGCCCAGCCACCCGTATCAGTCGCAGTGGTGGAGCTGGCCGCTGATGATCCGGCCGATCTGGTATCTCTACGAATATGTCGACGGTGCGACGCGCGGCGTGCTGATGATCGGCAATCCGGCGGTGCTATGGGGCGGGCTCGTGGCGGTCGCGGCGTGTGGATATCTAGGGTGGCGCGAGCGCTCGCTGCGATTGCTTGGCGCGGCAGCCTTGTGGGCCGGCGCCTATCTGCCGTGGATCATCATCCCGAAATCGCTCGGCTTCTTCTATTATTACTATCTGCCAAGCGTGTTCCTGCCGATCGCGATCGCCGCAGCGTTGCAGCGCGTGTGCAGCGGCCGGTTCGCGCGGTGGGACGAAAGCGCGGTGTTGGTCGCGCTCGGGCTGTTCGCATTCTTCTACCCGATCCTCTCCGCAGCGCCGCTTGCCGGGCCGCAGAGTTTCCACCGCTGGATGTGGTTTCCGACCTGGCCCTGAAGTCCCACCTCCGTTCGTGCTGAGCGAAGTCGAAGCACGTATCCCAAACGCACCGCTTCTGGCACGTCCTTCGACAAGCTCAGGACGGACGGAGATGGGTGTTACCGCACCAGATGCCGCGTCTCGGCGACCGGCGTGAGCGGCTTGTGGTCCGCGAACCATGCCTTCAGATTGTCCACGACGAGTTGCCCCATCGCCGCGCGCGTATGCACCGAAGCGGAGCCGAGGTGCGGGAGCAGCACGACGTTGGGCAAAGCGATCAACGCCTCCGGCACGTTCGGCTCGTCCGCATACACGTCCAACCCGGCGGCGAGGATCGTGCCCGCTTCCAGTGCGGCGATCAGCGCCGGCTGATCGACGACGCTGCCGCGCGCGACGTTGATGAACACCCCCTCCGGCCCGAGCGCCGCCAGCACCTCGGCATCGACGACATGATGCGTGCTCGCGGTGCCCGGCACGATCGCGATCAGCACGTCACACGCCGCCGCCAGACCGACCAGAGTGTCATGATATGTGTACCTTACACCGGCCTTCGGCGATCGCGTATGATACGCGATCTCGACCCCGAACGCCTCCAGCCGATGCGCGATCGCGGTGCCGATCGCACCGAGTCCGAGAATGCCGATCCGCCGCCCGCGCAAGGTCGCCGAGAGCGGGAACGCACCCTGCGGCCATTTGCCTTCGCGTACGAAGCGATCCGCCTGGGGAAGCTGGCGCAGCGTCGCGAGCAGCAACCCGATCGTGAGGTCGGCGACCTCATCGTCGAGCACGCCGGGCGTGTTGGTGACGATAATGCCGCGCTCGGCCGCCGCCGCCGCATCGACATTGTCATAGCCGACCCCGAAGCTCGCGATGATCTCGAGCGCCGGCAGCCGGTCCATCTTCGCGCCGTCGATGCGGCCGGCCAGCGTGCTCGCGGCCATGCCGCGCACGCGCATGCCGGCATCGGCGAAGAAGCCGTCCTTGTCGGCGATCTCCCAAAGCTTGTGGACGGTGAACACCGCCTCCAGCGCAGCGATCACGGCGGGCGGCATCGGCGCGCCGATCAGGATTTCAGGCTGCATCGTGTCTCCGATCCATTAATAGCGTCCCCACGTGAACCGCGAGGATAGCGCATAATTCCACACCGCGCCGATCAACACGCCGACCAGCGCCGCGGTCGCCCAGGTGCCGTCGCGCGCTTCGTGCAGGAAGCCGGCGACGCCGACATTGGCGACGAGCCCAACCCCGCACACCACGCAGAACGACACCCAGCCGTCGAGCAACTGCCGCCAGCCCTTGAGCCGGCGATCGCGATACGTGAGCGCATTGTTGAGGAAAAAGTTAACCGTCATCGCCGCCACCGCGGCAATCACTTGCCCGAGCAGGAACGCGCCATCGCCCCAGATCAGCAGGATGGGGGTGAGCACCCCCATATGCACGCCCACCCCAAGCGCGCCGATCGCCGAGAACATCGCGAAGCGCACCGGCACGATCCGCCCGAACATGCGATCATAGAGCGCGATCAGGAATTCGAGCGCGACGACATGGTCGAGCTTGCTCTCGCCCGCGCTGCGCATCCGGAACGTATAGGGCAGCTCGACGAATTTGAGCGGGCGTGGCGCGCCGGTCATGATGTCGAGCAGGATCTTGAAGCCGATCGCGGCGAGATGGGGCGCGAGATCACGCACGATCTGCGTGCGGATCATGAAGAAGCCGCTCATTGGATCAGTGAGATCGGCCTTGAGCACCCGTCGCGAAAGCTTTGTCGCGAAAGCGGATTTCGCGACACGGTCGCGATCCCAGTCGCCGGTGCCGCCGCCATCCACGAAGCGCGAGGCGATCGCCACGTCGAGGCTCGGGTCGGCGTCGAGCGCATCCGCCATCGCCGGCAGGATCGTCTCGTCATGCTGGAGATCGCCGTCGATCACCGCCACCAGCGGCGCCGCCGTCGCGCACATCCCCTCGATACACGCCGAGGAAAGCCCGCGCCGGCCGATCCGCTGGATCACGCGGACGCGGCTGTCCCGCCGGGCGATCGCGCGCGCCGCATCGGCGGTGCCATCCGGGCTGTCGTCATCGACGAAGATCGCTTCCCAACCGCGCCCAGCGAGCGCCGCGTCGAGCCGCGCGACGAGCACGGCGACGTTGCCGACCTCGTTGAAGGTCGGGATGACGATCGCGACGTCGAGTGGTCGGCTCACGCCAGTGCGGCGAGCACCGCGTCTCCCATCGCGCTCGTCGTCATCGTGCCGCCGAGGTCGGGCGTGCGCGCGCCACCGACCAGCGCCGCCGACACCGCCGCCTCGACCCGCGCCGCCGCCGCCTCGTGGTTCAGCGAATGGCGCAGGAGCATCGCCGCCGACAGGATCGCGGCGCACGGATTGGCCTTGCCCTGCCCGGCGATGTCGGGCGCGGAGCCGTGGATCGGCTCGTACAGGCCGTTGGCGCCGCTCCACGCGCTCAGCGAGGCGGAGGGGAGCATGCCGATCGACCCCGCGCACATGCTCGCCTGATCGGAGAGGATGTCGCCGAACAAATTGCCGGTGACGATCACGTCGAACTGGCCGGGGTTCCGCACGAGCTGCATGGCGGCGTTATCGACATACATATGCGTCAGCGCGACTTCGGGATAATCGGCGGACAATTCGACCACCACGTCGCGCCATAGCTGCGAGGTCTCGAGCACGTTGGCCTTGTCGACCGAACAGAGCTTGTTCTTGCGCCGCTTCGCCATTTCGAAGCCGACCACCGCGATGCGGCGCACCTCGGCCTCGTTGTACGACATCACGTCATAGCCTTCGCGGGTGCCGTTGGCGGCGGTGCGATAACCCTTCTCGCCGAAATACACATCGCCGTTGAGTTCGCGCAGGATCACCATGTCGATCCCCCGCGCGACCTCGGGCCGGAGCGCCGAGGCGTCTTCCAGCCCAGGAAACAATGTCGCCGGACGCAAATTGGCGAACAGGCCGAGCGCGGCGCGCAGCCCCAGGATCGCCTGTTCGGGCCGGAACCTGCGTTCGAGCGCGTCGCAGCGCGGATCGCCGACCGCGCCGAACAGGATCGCGTCGGCGCGCTTCGCCACGTCGAGCGTCTCGGGCGGCAGCGGATGGCCGGCCGCGAAATAGGCGGCGCCGCCGACCGGCGCTTCCTCGAACATCAGATCGAGATCGAGCGCTTCGAGCACGCGGCGGGCCTGTGCGGTCACTTCGGGGCCGATGCCGTCGCCGGCCAAAATCGCAATCGTCGTCACATCGCCCCCGTTCGCATCGCGCCAGTCATCGCTGCGTCATCACCGCAGCGCTGCCGCCTTTGCCGCCGCAGCGCGGCCTACGCAACCGCCCTTTTGAGCCGCTCGACCAGCCGTGCGCGCGCATCGGCGGGGCCGGCCACCTGCCCGGCGAGGATATCGCGCGCGAGGAAATGCCCGGTGATGCGCAACGCGGCGAGGATATCGGGCCAATCGGCCTCGCCGCCGGTGAGCAGCGCGGGCGGCAGCGGGAAGAGCTTGTCCTCATAGCCGAACGCGGCGCCACGGCTCACCGCGGCGCCGCTTTTGGGGCTGACGAAGGCGAGATCGCCGCGCGCGCCGGTCACCACGCACACGCCGAGATCGAGCCCGAACCCGAGTTCGGCCAACAGCAGCAATTCGTAGCGCGCCAGCGCCAGCGCCCAGCCGCGCGCGGCCGGCGCCGCCGCGATCGCGCCGATCACGCCGCTCAGCGCGGCATGGAGGCGCGGATAGGGCTGCGCCTCGGGCAGCGCGCTCGCCGTGAGTGCGGTCACCCATTCGAGCGCGGCGGCGGGCAGCGGCTCGGCGTGCGAGGCCGCGCGGCTCTCGATCAGCTCGACCGAAAGCTGCGCGAGCTGGTCGGGCGTGCGCGCACGCCACGCGCCGAGCACGCTGTTGGCGGGTTGCAGGATCGGGCGCAGCCGCCGCGAGCGCCCGCCGCGCACATAGCCGGGCTGGAGACCATGCTCGGCGGTCAGCGCACGCACGATCGCGCCATGCTCGCCATGCTGGCGAACGGCGAGGACGATGGCTTCGGCGCGGAACTGCATCGCGCCACATTACGCCAAACCGCCGCCGGGCGGAAACGCCGGGCGGCGGCGCGCGCGATCAGCTCCCGCAGAGGCAATCGACGCGCGGTTTGGGGCGCCACTTGCGCTTGGGCCGCCACGCCTTGCGCGCGACGTAGCGCGTCTTGACGGTCTCGACATATTCGGTGGTGGTGGTCGTCACCGAAGGCGCCTGCTGGATGGTGACGGTGGTCGTCGTGGCGGGCGGATAATAATAGCCGTTCGCCGCATAGCCGCCGCCGGTGGTATAGGTCGTCACCCCGCTGCCGCCCGGCGCCATATAGGCGGGCGCGTCGTAGGGCGGCCCGGGCGGCGGCGCGGGGTAGGACGCCCCATAGCCGCCATCGCCCGGATAGCCGTCGTCATAGCCCGCATCATAGCCGTCGTCATACTGGTCCCAGTCGAGACCGCTGACGTAATCGCGCACGCGGCCCGAACCGTCGATAAGCACCGCATCGTCATAATAGCGGCTCCACGTATAGCCGTACGGCGGCGGGGCGAGCCCGTAGAGGCCATAGTCGCTGATGTAGAAGCTCGGCGCGAACCAATAGCGCGGCAGGCGCCAGCCGCGCGATGGGTGACGATAGGCATTCCACCCGCCCGGTGCGTTCCACCCGCCCGACCAGCGGCCGTTGACCCGCGCCCCCCAACGCCCGCCGCCGGGGCGACCGTTCCAGCCGCCGGGGCGCCCGCCATTCCAATGTTGGCCACCATTGCCATTCCAGCCGGGCCGCCCTCCGTTCCAGCCCTGCTGGCCCCCGCCGTTCCAATGTGGCTGGCCGCCGTTGCCGTTCCAGCCGGGTCGCCCGCCGCCATTCCAGCCTTGCTGACCGCCACCATTCCAATGCGGCTGCTGCGGCGTCGCGGGGGCGGAGGGCGCGGACGGCGCGGGATGGCCGCCCATCCCGCCCGGATAGCCGCCGTGCGGGGCGCCGCCGCCATGCTGCGCGCTCGCGGGCGCCTCAAGCGCCGCGCCGATCAGGGCCAAGGCGGCGATGGTCTGATATCGCATGGTCAAAACACTCCCGTTCGGGCGCCGCACCCCGCGCACCGTTTCGACTGATGAACGGTCGGGCTACCAAATGGGTGCCGCTTTCACCAGCGATCGGGTCGCCTGCACCGTGCCGAAATGGATCAGCCGACCAGACGTGGCGCGATCAACCGTACCAAAGCCGCACAGCCGGCGGCATCGCCCGCGTCGAAGCGCGCGGGCAGCGGGCTGTCGAGATCGAGCACGCCGAGCAGGCTGCCCTGATACACGATCGGCACGACCAGTTCCGATCGGCTCGCCGCGTCGCACGCGATATGGCCAGGAAAGGCGTGGACATCCTCGACCAACTGCGTCTCCAGCGTCGCCGCCGCCGTGCCGCACACGCCCTTGCCGATCGGGATGCGGATGCACGCGACCTTGCCCTGAAACGGCCCGAGCACGAGTTCGCCGCCCACCAGCCGATAGAAGCCTGCCCAGTTGAGATCGGGCAGATATTCCCACAGCAGCGCCGCCATGTTCGCCATGTTGGCGATCGGATCGACCTCGTCGGCGGTCAGCGCGTCGAGCGCGGCGGCGAGATCGCGGTACAGGTCGGTCTTGGAGGCGGCGTCTATGTCAAAGGCGTACATGCTCAGGCTCCGGGTTGGGCGGCGTATGTCGGGGGTGATGCGCGCCGCATCAATATGGCGGGTCGCGCCGCGCCCGCTGTGCGCGCGCCGCCTCGGTCCACCACGCCAGATCGTCGGCGAAGCGCGGGAAGGCGCGCGCGGCGGCGGCGCCCCCCTCGCCCTGCGGCACGCCCTCGGCATCGAAAGCGCCGCCGATGCCGCCGACCGCGAGCGTGCTGGAGATCACCACCATGCCCATTTCGGCGAGGATGCCGTGCCATGCAGTGCCCGCTCGCACGCCAGAGAAACGTCCCGCCGAATAGCTGGCGATCGCGGCGGGGCGCCAATACCATTCCTCCAGGAAATGATCGGTCAGGTTCTTGAGGCCCGGCTGGATACCCCAATTATACTCGCCGGTCACGAACACGAACGCATCCGCCGCGCGGATCTTGCCCGCCAGCGCCTCCAGCTTGGCCGGGGCGGTGCCGGGCCGATATTCCTTGTACATCCGGTCGAGCATCGGCAGGTCGATCGCCTTGGCGTCGATCAACTCGACATCCGCCCCGCGCGCCTCGAACCCCTCGACCAGAAAGCGCGCGAGCTTGATACCCTGCCGATCGGCGCGGTACGATCCGTAGAGGATCAGAATACGGTCGCTCACGCCTTGGCCGCCTTCGCGTCGAGGATCGCCTTCCACGGATTGGGCTTGGGATCGCTGATCCGCGTGAGCGTGTTCTGGTCGCGGTGCGCGAATGGCGCGTCCTGGCCGTGGACCTTGAGCACGGTGTCGGTCGTGTAGCTCCACGTCCCGTCAGGGTTGAACACCACCTCGATCTGGTAGCTGTCGGTGCGGAACGCATATTCGAGGAACGCGGTCGAGCAGATGCCATATTCGCTCTGCCCGCGTTCGGCCCTGACGACGATCCGGTCATCTTCGGACTTGGCCTGCCCCGCTGCGAGCGCGACCTGCCCGCGGGGAATCGCGAGCGTCTGCATCACCACGCCGGTCTTCGGCTCCCACAGCCAGTAGCCGACCTGATCGTGGAAGGTGATATCCTCTTCCTCGGTGGTGATGTGGATGTGATAGCGCAGCCCGTAGAGCAGTTGCGGACCGTTCGCCTGCGGGTCGATCGGGTCGAACTGGATCGTCTCGATGAACACGCGCCGTTCGGGGCCATCGGCCTTGGGGTTCACATCCACGCCCTTGCGCGCCTGCCACCCGCCCGCGAGCCGCCGCAGCGGACCGAGATTGGCGAGCGTGTCGGGATCGACGTCGGTCGGTTCGGTGAAGACATCTTCTGGGAAATTCGGCATCGCCACCCTTTCTGCGCTTGAGCGGTTTGGGTACTGCCCTGCATCATCCGCGCACGCAAAGCCAAAGCGCCATTCAGGAGGCCAGCATGACGAGTTGCCAGCATAGCGCCACGATCAACCAGGTGACGCCCAGCGCCAAGGGGTGCGAGGAATGTCTCAAGACCGGTGACTGGTGGGTGCATCTGCGGCTGTGCCGCGCATGCGGGCATGTCGGCTGCTGCGACCAGTCGCCCAACCGCCACGCCACCGCGCATTATCACGCCACCCACCATCCGATCATCGAGGGCTATGACCCGCCCGAGGGCTGGGGCTGGTGCTATGTCGACGAGATCGAGATCGACCTGCCCGATCAGACGCCGCAGCGCGGCCCCATACCGAGATATTATTGAACGCCCCGCCGGTAACGACCATTTCCGAACGGTAACGTCCCTCCTGCGAACGAGGCTCTGATGAGCGGCCCCAAACTCTTCGAACCCTTCACGCTCGGCGGCCTCACGCTCGCCAACCGCATCGTCATCGCGCCGATGTGCCAATATTCGGCGGTGGGCGGCTGCATGAACGACTGGCACGTCATCCATCTCGGCCAGCTCGCGCTGTCGGGTGCGGCGCTGCTGACGATCGAGGCCACCGCGGTGGTGCCCGAAGGGCGCATCTCCTACGGAGACGTCGGCCTGTGGGGCGAAGCGACCGAGGCGGCGATGGCCCGCACGCTCGAAAGCGTGCGCCGCCATTCGGACATGCCGATCGCGCTGCAACTCTCGCACGCGGGCCGCAAGGCCTCGACCGACCTGCCCTGGCTCGGCGGCAAGCAGATTCCGCCCGGCACGGAGAATGGCTGGCAGACCTACGCCCCCTCCCCGCTGCCCTTCGCACCGGGCGACAATCCGCCGATCTCGCTCGACCACGGCGACCTCAAACGGCTGCGCGACGCGTTCGCGGCGGCGGCGAAGCGCGCGGCCCGGATCGGCATCGACGCGATCCAACTCCACGGCGCGCACGGCTACCTGCTCCACCAGTTCCTCTCGCCGCTCTCCAACCAGCGCGACGACGATTACGGCGGCAGCCTCGAAAACCGCCTGCGCTTCCCGCTCGAAGTGTTCGACGCGGTGCGCGATGCTTTCCCCGCGCACAAGCCGGTGACGATGCGCGTCTCGGGCAGCGACTGGGTGGCGGGCGGCTGGGACGCCGAGCAGACCATCGCCTTCGCACAGGCGCTGGAGGCGCGTGGCTGCGCGGCGATCCACGTCTCGAGCGGCGGGCTCGACCCGCGTCAGGCGATCCCGGTCGGACCGAACTATCAGGTGCCGCTCGCCCGCGCGGTGAAACAGGCGGTGGCGATGCCGGTGGTCGCGGTCGGCCTCATCACCGAACCCGAACAGGCCGAGGCGATCGTCGCCACCGGCGACGCCGACCTGATCGCACTTGCCCGCGGCATCCTCTACGATCCGCGCTGGCCGTGGCACGCAGCGGCGGCGCTTGGCGCGACGGTGACGGCACCGAACCAGTATCTGCGCTCGCAGCCTCGGCAGTATCGGGACTTGTTGAAGGGGCGCACCTGACGACCGTTCGTACTGAGCCTGTCGAAGCACGTGTTTCGGACACGCCCTTCGACAAGCTCAGGGCGAACGATGCGCCCGGAAGCAGCTCTCCTCACTTCGCGTGGAAGAAATCGTACACCTGCTGCGCCACCGCCTGAGACACCCCCGGTGCCTTGCGCAGATCCTCCAGACTCGCCCCCCGCACCGCCCTGGCCGTGCCGAAGTGCATCAGCAGCGCCTTCTTGCGCGCGGGGCCGATGCCGGGCACCTCATCCAAGGGACTAGCGCCGATCGCCTTGCTGCGCTTGTCGCGGTGCGCGCCGATCACGAAGCGGTGGACTTCGTCGCGCAGGCGCTGGAGGTAGAACAGCACCGGCGCGTTGACGGGCAATTGGAACTCGCGCCCGTCGAGCAGGTGGAACACCTCGCGCCCGTCGCGGCCGTGATGTGGCCCCTTGGCGATGCCGACGAGGCAGACGTCCTCGATCCCCATCTCCTCCAGCACCTCCTTCGCGGCATTGAGCTGGCCGCGCCCGCCGTCGATCAGCACCAGATCGGGCCAATCGCCGGCGTCGCGATCGGGGTCTTCGCTCTGAGCGCGGGCGAAGCGGCGCTGGAACACTTCGCGCATCATCGCGAAATCGTCGTTGGTCGCCGCCTGCTTGATGTTGAACTTGCGATATTGGTTCTTGCGGAACCCCTCCGGCCCGGCGACCACCATCGCGCCGAGCGCGGCCGTGCCCTGAATATGGCTGTTGTCGTAGATCTCGATCCGGTCGGGCGGCTCGCCCAGCCCGAACAAGTCGGCGACCTCGCGCAGCAGCTTGGCCTGCGTCGTGCTCTCGGCGAGGCGGCGGTCGAGCGCTTCCTCGGCGTTGCGCTTGGCTTGGTCGAGCAGCCGCCGCCGCGTGCCACGCTGCGGCACCGACAGATCGACCTTGCGCCCGGCTTGCGCGGTCATCACCTCGGCAAGCAACCCCGCCTCGGGCAGCTCACGATCGACGAACACGGTCTTGGCGGGCGGCACTTCCTCGTAGAACTGCGTGAGGAAGCTGGTCAGCACCTCGTCCTCGGGCACGTCGGCGGTGTGTGCGGGGAAGAAGCTGCGGTGACCCCAATTCTGCCCGCCGCGAATGAAGAACGCCTGGATGCCGATCACGCCCTGCTTGCACGCCATCGCGAAGATGTCGGCGTCGCCCACGCCTTCCGCGTTGATCGCCTGGCTGCCCTGGATGAAGGTGAGCGCGCGCAGCCGATCACGCAGGATCGCGGCGAGTTCGAAATCCATCGCCTCGGCGGCCGCTTCCATCTGCCGGCCGAGCTTGGCCTGAACCTCGGTCGATTTGCCGGCGAGGAACGCCTTGGCGTCGGCGACCAGCTCCAGATACGGCTCGTGCGCGATGCGGCCGACGCACGGTGCCGAGCAGCGCTTGATCTGGTAGAGCAGGCACGGCCGGTCGCGCGTCTTGAAGAAACTGTCGGTGCAGGAGCGCAGCAGGAACAGCTTCTGGAGCGCGTTGAGCGTGGTGTTGACCGATCCGGCGCTGGCGAACGGGCCGTAATAGTCGCCCTTGATCTTGCGCGCGCCGCGATGCTTCTGAATGCGCGGAAAATCGTGGTCGGCGCGCAACAGGATGAACGGGAAGGATTTGTCGTCGCGCAGCAGCACGTTGTAGGCGGGCCGATAGCGCTTGATGAGCTGCGCTTCGAGCAGCAGCGCCTCGGCCTCGTTGTTGGTGGTGACGATCGTCATCGACCGCGTCTGCGCGACCATGCGCTGCAACCGCTTCGAGAGCCGGTCGATCTGCGTGTAATTGGTAACGCGGTTCTTGAGCGCCTTGGCCTTGCCGACATACAGCACGTCGCCGCGCGCATCCTGCATCCGGTACACGCCGGGGCGGACCGGCAGCGTTTTCAACACATTGCGAATCGCGGCGACGCCCGCCTCGAGATCGGGAGCGTCGGAGCCGCGGACGGCGAAGGTGGATTTCTCTTCGTTGAAGCGATCGGGGGCATTGGGCACGGACATGGTGCCGCTGATCTAGGCGCGCCGCCCGGTGGAAACCAGCCTCCTGCTTGATCCACATGCCCGTTCGTCCCGAGCGAAGTCGAGGGTCATGCCGCGAGCGTTACGCTCGCTGTCTCGACTTCGCTCGACACGAACGGAAAAAGTTACTTGATCGCGGCGAGATCCGTCTTGGTCTTGGCGAGCATCGCGTCGGTCAGCTTGCCTTCGGACATGCCCTGAAGCTCGAGCAGACCCATGCTCTTGAAGCTCTCGTACATCGGGTGGACGAGCAGCCCCGGAATGTCGGCGTTGAGCACGGCCTTGCCGGCGGGATCGGCGGCGATCGTCTCGACCGGCGTGTCGAGCGTGAACTTCGTGGCGGGCGCCGCGGGCACGGGGGCTGGCGCCTGCGCAGACGCAGGCACGGCGACGACGGCGAGCAGAAGGGCGGCGAACTTCATGGAGTACCTCTTCACGGTCGGCGGCGAATCGCCGGTCTGCAGAGATTAGCCGCGGATTGTGTCGTTCCAAATGCAGCGCCGCCGGGCGGGTCCGCGACCCGCCCGGCGGCGGCGAAGCTTAGGCCAGTTCGCCTTCAAGCCAGGCCTTGAGGCGGCCCTTCCGCTCCGCGCCGACCTTGGTCGCGGCAGGAACGCCGTTCTTGAACAGGATCATCGTCGGGATGCCGCGCACGCCGTATTTGCCCGGCGCGTCGGGATTCTCGTCGATGTTGAGCTTGGTGATCGTCACCTGCTCGCCGAGTTCCTCGGAAATCTCTTCGAGGCTCGGCCCGATCATCTTGCACGGCCCGCACCATTCCGCCCAGAAATCGACGAGCACGGGGCCATCGGCCTTGAGGACATCGGTATCGAAGCTGGAATCGGTGATCTGCTTGGTGGCCATCTGGTGTCTCCTTGTACGGTCGATAACGTAGGGCGCCCGCCGGCCCGGCTCAAGCCGCGTCTGGCTAGCTTTGCTGCGCGGCCGCAAAGCCCGGCTTGTGCGCCGCGAGCAGCGCGGGCGGCAGCGCGAACAGCGCCGGCCCGCCCGTGTAGAGCAACCCCGCCTCGATCACCCGGCCCGGAAAGATCACGCCCAGCGCCGCCACATAGGCGGCCATCTGCCGGAGGTGATAGGATGGCAGCTCGTCCAGCGACGCGGGCGCGCGGCGGCCGGTCTTGAAATCGACGACGGTGATCCGCTCCGGCGTGACCAGCAGCCGATCGACCGTGCCCGACACGACCACGCCATCCCCCACCACCGCCGCGATCGGCGCCTCGGCCAGCGCATCGGGGCCGAACAGCGCGGCGAAGCGCGCGTCGTCGAGGATCGCCAGCACCGTCGCGGCGATCTCCGCGCGTGCGCTCGGATCACCGACCCCGCCCGACCCGGCAAGCCAACGGTCGGCGGCGGCGGCGCGTGCCTCTGGCGCGATCGCCGGCAGGCGCTCGAACAGCGCGTGGATCAGCCGGCCGCGCTCGGCGGCGTCGCGCAGCGCCGGAGTCGGCGGCGGATCGGCGACCGCGTCGTCGCCGAGCGACGACGGCGCGAGCGGACGCGGCGGGCGAGTCTCCTGCGGCGCGGGCTGGTGCGCCCACTCCGGCACCGGCGCGGGCGCCTCGGCGGGTGGCGCGGCTTTGTCGCGGCGTTTGACCGGCTTCAGATCGGCGCTGCCGGTGAAGCTGCGCGTGCCATCGGCCGCACGGTCCACGCCGAGTTCGGTCATCGCCCGATCGGCGGCGGCGTACCAGCTCGCCGGCGGCGGCTCGCCCTTGGCGAGCGGGCCGAGCGAGCCGGCGATCACCAGCCGCTCCTCGGCGCGAGTCGCGGCGACGTAGAACAGCCGCCAATGTTCCTCCAGTTCGCGCCGCGCGGTCGCGTCGGCGATCGCGGCGAGCGGGCCGGCCTCCTCCTTGCGCGGGCGGAAGATGGGGAGCGTGGCATCGATCTCATCCACCGGCCATTTGAGCGTGGTGCGCGGCGACTTGGTCGGATCGACCGCCGCATCGGCGAGGATCACCAGCGGCGCCTGCAATCCCTTGGCGCCATGCGCGGTCATCACCCGCACCGCATCGAGCGGCGCGGAGGGGTCGCGCTTGATCTCGACCTCGCCGCGATCGAACCAGTCGAGGAAGCGTTGCAGCGAGGGCGTCCCCTGAGTCTCGAACTGGAGCGCGGCGGTGAGCAATTCCTCGATCGGATCGCGCGCCTCTTGCCCGAGCCGCAGCAGCAGCGCGCGCCGCCCGCCGAGCGGCCCCGACAGCAGTTCTTCGAGGAACTGGTACGGCGTGGCGATATCGGCGCGGTCGAGCATCCGCCGCAACGGCCCGAGATCGTCGCCGATCGTGCGTTCGAGGTGCCGCCACAGACTGCCAGATCCGCGCGGTGCGGCGGCCATCAACCGCTCCTGGGTCCAGCCGATCAGCGGCGAGACCAGCATCGACGCCAGCGACAGGTCATCCTCGGGCTGGAGCACGAAGCGGATCGCGGCGAGCAGATCCTGCACACTGAGCGGCGCATTCAGCCGCAACCGATCGACACCCGCGACCGGCACGCCCTCGGCATAGAGCCGCGCGACGATCAACGAGGCGAGATCGCCGCGCCGCTTGACGAGGATCATCACGTCTTGCGGTTCGAGCACGCGCCCCTTGCTCTCCAGCATGAGCGTGCCGATCCAGCCCTTGATCGTGCGCGCGATCCGCCGGGCGAGTTCGCGCGTCGAATCGGCGATCCAGCCTTCCTCATCCGCCTCGCTGCCGCCCGCGACGATCAGCGGCCAGAGCGTGACGGTGCCGGGGCCGGGCACTTCGCTCGCATGGCGTTCGAGCACCGCGACGGCGCCCAATCCCGGTTCGGGCAGCACCGCCATCGTCGCATCGACGAATTCCAGCACCGGCCGAGTCGAGCGGAACGATTGCGTCAGCGACAGCCGGTTCCATGCCGCCGCGAACGTCCGGTCGCCGAGCTTGCGCAGGTCCGCCTCGGCATCCCAGGCGCCGCGCGCGAGGCGACCGAACCGATCCTCCGCCGCCGCGAAGAAGGCAGGGTCGGTGCCCTGAAACCCGAAGATCGCCTGTTTGAAATCGCCGACCGTGAACAAAGTGCGGGTCTCGCCGCCATGCGCGCCCTCGCCCGCGAAGAATTCGTCGGCGAGCGCGCCGATGATCGCCCATTGCTCGGGGTTGGTATCCTGCGCCTCGTCGATCAGGATGTGCGAGGTCTCGCGGTCGAGCTTGAAGCGCACCCACTCGCCGATGCCGGGCTGGCCGAGCAGGTCGATCGTCGCGGCGATGAGATCGTCGAAATCGACCGCGCCGAGCCGCCGCTTCGCGCGCGCATACGCGGCGGCATAGTCGCGCCCGACATCGAGCGCATCGGCGAGCAGATCGGCGTACGCGGCGCGGTGACGCATTGCGAGCAGCGCTGAACTCCACGCGCACAGCGCCGTGGCCGTCGCGGCATACTCCGGATCCTGCGGCGCCTGCCCTTTCTTGAACGACCGCAGATCACCATCGGCCTTCGCCCAAACGAGGTGAAGATCGGCCAGCGTCGCGGCGCGTTCGACGGGCGAGCGTTCCAACCACATCGAAACGACATCAGCGCGCCCAAGCCCGCTCTTCGTGGCCCAGCCGCTGTTCATGCCACCAACCAGATCAATCGCTTCATGATCGACAACGCGGTCGTCGCACGCGGCCACGATCGCCGCCTCGATCTCACCCATCGGCAGATCGAGCTGGCGGCGCACGAACGCGCGCACGCCCTCGCCGCCCCTCGGCAACGCTGCCATTGCCTTGGGCGCACGCGCGCAGGCGATCAGGAACTTCTCGGCCTCGCCCTCACCCAGCCGCACGCTGAGCGCGCCGACCGCCTCGATCGGTCGCGTGCGCCCCTCGCGATCAGCATCGACGAGCAGTTCCGCCAGCGCCTCGCGCGCGAGCACCGCTTCCTCGCGCGCCTCGATCGGGCGGAAACCGGGCGCCAGCCCCGCCTCGACCGGGAAGGCGGCGAGCAAACTCTGGCAAAAACCGTGGATCGTCTGGATGCGAATGCCGCCGCCGCGCGCATCGAGCACCTTGGCGAACAAGGTGCGCGCACGCTCGCGCAGTTCGGGCGTGGCATCCTCCCCAAGCGCATCGAGATCGGCGACGAGTTGCGGCTCGGGCATCCGCACCCACGCCGCCAGCCGCGCGCCGATCCGCCCCGCCATCTCCGCCGCGCCCGCCTTGGTAAAGGTGAGGCACAGGATCGCGGAAGGATCGACGCCCCGCAGCAGCAGCCGATACACGCGCGCGGTCAGCACCTGCGTCTTGCCGGTCCCCGCCGAGGCGGACAGCCAGACATGGCCGTCGGGCGCACTGGCACGCGCCTGATCGTGCTTGAGCGGCGGTAGCGAGGTGGTGCCGCTAACGCTCACGGCCATACCATTCGTCGCGGCGCATCAACTGGTCATACTCGCTATAGGGCGCGAACTCGGGGTGGAGCTTCGCGGTGAACGGCTCGCCGGCGGTCAGCCAACGGCCGACCGCCTCGCTGAAATGATGCGCGGCGAGCGTGGTGAACTCCTCGGGAAGCACTTTCTCGGCCTTGCCCGCCGGATCGACCGGCGAGGTGACATAGCCGAACTGGTCGTTGCGCTTGCTAAGCGACCAATATTCGAAGCCGCGTGCCTGGCCCGTGATCCCCTCGAACCCGCCGCGCTCCGCGATCAGCCCGAGCAGCCCGAGTTGCAGGCTGAACCCGGCGCGCACCGCGGCGGGCGATGGCGGCGTCCCCGTCTTGTAATCGATCACGACGAGGCTGCCGTCGACGAGGCGATCGAGCCGGTCGAACGTGCCGTTGAGCGTCACCCCGGCGAAGTCGATACTGCCCTTGCGTTCGACCGCGACCACGGTGCGGCCTTCCTCGGCCTGTGTCTCGATCGTGCGCGCGATCCAGTCGATCGCCTGCATCAGCCGCGGCTGCCACAAAGCGCGCATCATCGGGTGGGTGCGCTCGTCCGCGAGCATCGCGCGCGCGCGATCGTGGAGCTTGTCGGGATGGCAGGCGTCCTCGCGCGCCCATTCCTCCAGGATCGCGTGAACGGCGGTGCCGCGCCAGGCCGCACTCGGATCGGCATCGACCGGGTCGAGCGGGGCGAGGCGGAGAATCTGGCGGGCATAGAAAGCAAACGGATCGGCCTTGAGCCGATCGACATCGGTGACCGCGATCCGCTTCGGTCGCAGCGCCGCGTCGGGCGACGGCGCCGGCTGATCGGCGGGTTCGTGCGCGCCCGGATCGTCGAGCGCGCGAGTCCAGCGTTCGAGCGGCAGCGCCCTGCCCCGCGCCCACGTCTCGCCGGCGAGCGCCTGCAAGCGCAACCAGAACCGCGAGGCGATCGCCGGCTGGGTCGCGTCGCGGCGCGCGCGGGTGATGAGCGCGTTCGGCGCCCCCAGCGCGCTCGCGAAATCATGCGCCGCCATCCCGACCGCGCGCTCCTGCCCCGGCAACCCGAGCGCGATGCGAATGCGCGGCGCGAGCCACGGATCGGGTGCGGGCTGCCCCGGCCACACGCCTTCGTTGAGGCCACCGAGGATCATCAGATCGGCGGTCTGGAGGCGCGCTTCGATCAGGCCGTAGATCGCCAGCCGCGGATGGCCGCCTTGCGCGGGCCGCACCGCGATCTCGTCCATCACCGTGCGCAGCAACGCGGCGAGCGCCTCGGGATCGACCAGCCTCGGCCCTTCATCGGCGCGCGCCTCGAGATCGGCGAGGAAGTCGGACGCAGCGCGGCCGGCCGCGCCGCTCCACACCGCATCGCCGCACAACGCCTGCGCCGTTTCTCGCAGCGCCGCGACGAGCGTGCCGAGCGGCTGCGGCCCCGCCTCGAACACCGCTTCGAGCGAGGCGAGCAACGCGCGCGCCTCCGGCCACCAGACAGCCGCGGCGGCGCGGCGTGCGCGCTCGCGTTCGGGCGGATCGGCGAGATGCGCGTCGATCCCGGCCAGGCCCGCCGCCGGACGCGGCCCGCGCAGCACCCGGTCGAGCTTGCGCGCGCCCTCCAGCCAGCCGCGCCGCCCCTCCCCCGCACGCACCAGCGGATGCTTGAGCAAGGTCAGCAGCGCAAGTGGGGCGAAGCGCTGCGCGGCGGCATCGGCCAGCGCGAGCAGCACCGTTCCCGACGCCCGAATCGACAGCGGCCGCCCGGCGGTATCGTCAATCTCGATGTTCCAGCGCTGGCAGTGAACCGCCACCCGCCGCGCGAGCGCGCGATCGGGCGTGACCAGCGCCGCCGTGCGTTCGGGCGTCTCCAGCGCCTGCCGCAGCGCGAGCGCGATCGCCTGCGCCTCTTCGGCCGGGGTCGCGAGTTCGGCGGCCTCGATACCCGCGAGCCGACGCTCGGCGGCGGGTAGATCGGTCCATTTGCCGGTGAAATCGGCCGGCGCGAGCGCGCTGGCGATCGCCTTGCCGCGCGCCGCGGTCGCGTCGAATTCGCTGCCGTCGCGCCAAATCGCCACTTCGGCGCGGTTGAACCCCATCCGGTCAAGCAGCAGCTTGAGGTGGAATTGCGGATGCGTCTCGATCGAGCGCCGGGTGATGCCGGTGACCGGGTCGGGCGCGTGCGGCCCGAGCGCCTGCCATTCGGCCTCGTCCATACCCGTGGCAAGATCGGCGAACACGACCATGCCGCGCTCCAGCATCGCCACCCGGCGCAGCAGCCCGGCGACGGCGGGCGCGGTGTCGGTGATGCCCGCCGCACAGACGAACCCGCCCGGCGGCGCGTCCTTCCAGCGCGCCGCGAGCCGCCGCAGCAGCCGCGCCCGCCGGTCGGCCAGATCGATGCAACCGAGCCGCGCCAGTTCGGCGGGCCAACGATCGAACACTAGCGTGAACAGGTCGAGCGCGCGGTGCCAATGCGCCGAAAGCGCTTCGCCGAGGTCGATCTCCCGCAGCCGACGCGGCGGCACCTCCTCGACGAGCAATTGGTCGAGCGTCCGCGCGAGATCGCCCGCCAGCCGCACCGCTTCCGCCGCGTCGATCGGCTGGCCCGCGCGCTCGCGGGCGTCCGCGACCAGCCGCGCGAGGATCAGCCGGCGCTGCAGCGGCGCCACCGCGGGCGGAACCGGATCAGCCTCGTCCGCCGGATCGAGCGCCGCGCCCGCCGCCTCGTCGAGCGCGGGGTCGCCGAGCGCCACGAGGCGCGGCAACAGCAGCCCGCCGCCGCTCGCGCGCACGAACGCATCGGTAACCGCGCGTTTGGCGCGATTGTTGGGAAGCAGCACCAGCCCGCGCGCGAGCCCGAGCGGGTCGCCACCGAAGCGCCGGATCAACCCGGCGGCGAGCGAATCGGCAAACGCGCGATGCGCCGGGATCGTGTAGAGCTGCGGCTTGAGAGCGCCGGTCATGCGGCCGTTTGCCCGTGGGATATCGACCGCCCCTCCGTTCGTCCCGAACGACGTCGAGGGACGAACGGAGGGGAGAGCAGCCGATCGGCGTCAGCCATCGGCGAGGATCGCCTCGGTCTTGCCGATTGCGCCGGGCGAACCGACGTCGAACCACAGCCCCTGGTGGACCATGCCATAAGCGCGCCCGGCGTCGATCGCGCGCTCCCAGAACAGCCGCGTCGAGAACGGCCCCTCGGGCCAGTCGCGGATCACGCGCGGCGACAGGATCTGCACGCCGGTATAGACGAACGGCGCGGGCTTGCCGGGCGTGCGCCATCCGGTGATGCGGCCGTCCGCCGCCAGCCGGAAGTCCCCCATCCCGACATGGTTGTTGGCGCGCGCCAGCGGCACCATCAGCAGCAGCGCGTCCATCCGCGCGTCGTCCCACTGCGCCGCGAGCAGGCGGATCGCATCGGTCGGGCCGTCGATCCACAGATTGTCGCTGTTGACCACCACGAACGGCGCGTCGCCGATCAGCGCGCGCGCCTGGACGATGCCCCCGCCCGTCTCCATCAACCGGCCGCGCTCGTCCGACACGACGATCTCGATGCCCTTCACCCGGTTGCGCAGATGCGCCTCGAGCGCGTCGGCGAGGTAATGCACGTTGACGATCGCGCGCTTGACGCCGGCCGAGCGCAGCCGGTCGAGCGCATGGTCGATCAGCGGCTTCCCCGCGACTTCGATCAGCGGCTTGGGCCGCGTCGCGGTGAGTGGGCGCATCCGCTTGCCCAGCCCCGCCGCCATCACCATCGCGGTCTCGGGCACGTGCGCATCCGGGACGGGCCGCAGCGCGAGCGTCTTCTTGGCGGTCATGCCTGTGCCACCTGCATCGGATCGCCGCGCAGCGCGGGCGGAATATTGGCATCGAACCACGCCGCAACGGGCGCGAGATCGGGATGCGCCAGATCGCGTTCGAGATAGCCCCACACGCGCGGGCACAGCGCCGCGTAGCGCGGCTTGCCGTCGCGTCGCCACAACCGCGTGAAGATGCCGATGATCTTGGCGTTGCGCTGCGCGCCGAGCACGCGATAGGCGGTGTCGAACGCGTCGCCCGCGCCGGTTTCGGCATGGTAGCGCGCGAGCATCGCGGTCTCGATCTCCACCGGCACGTCGCGCCGCGCGTCCTGGAGCAGCGAGACCAGATCATAGGCCGGGTGGCCGGCGAGCGCGTCCTGGAAATCGAGCAGGCCGAGGCTGCCGTCTTCGAGCAGCATCAGATTCTCGGCGTGATAATCGCGCAGCACCGTCACGCGGGGGCCGTCGAGCGCCGCTTCGAACACGGCGTCCCAGGCGGCGGTATAGCCGGCATGGTCCACCGCGATGCCGACCGCCGGGCAATACCATTCGGGGAGAAGATCGACCTCACGGTGGAGCACGGCGCGATCATAGGGCGGCACGTCCCCCGCCGCGTGCTTGTGCAGCGCGACCAGGATGTCGATCGCCGCGGCGTAGAGCGCCGCCTCGCGCGCCGGCTCGGCATCGGCGGTCTCGCGCAGCCGGTCGTCGCCGAAATCCTCGATCAGCACGAGACCATGCGCCAGATCGCTGCCGAGGATCGCGGGCGCGCGAAAGCCGCGCTCGGCGAGCCAGCTCGCGATGGCGATGAACGGGCGCGGATCTTCCTGCGGCGGCGGCGCGTCCATCAGCACGGCACGGCGATCGGGCGCGACGACGCGGAAATAGCGGCGGAACGAAGCGTCGCCCGCGAGCGGCAGGATCTCGGCATCGCCCCAGCCAAGCGCGCTGAGGAAATCGCGCGCTTGCGCGGGCGGAATCATGGAAAGGGCCATCGCGCCTTCCATGCCGCCGGCACCTGCGCTGTCAAGCGGCGGCCGCCATCGGGGGTGAATTCGATCGCGAGCGCCAGCGCCTCGGGCCATGCGCCGGGCGCGCGATCGGGCCATTCGACGATCAGCAATGAATCCGCCGCCGCCTCGTCGAGCCCCAATTCCGCGATCTCCTCGGGGTCTTCGATGCGGTAGAGATCGACGTGCAGCACCGGCAGGGCGGTTTCCGGCGGCGCATAGGGCTGGACGATCGCGAAGCTCGGCGACGGCGCCTCGCCCTCGAGGCCGAGCGCGGCGAGCAGCCCGCGCGCGATGCTGGTCTTGCCCGCGCCGAGCGAACCGGTCAGCGTGATGACGTCGCCGGGGCGCACCAGCGCGGCGAGGCGCGCGCCGAACGCCGCGCTCGCCGCTTCGTCGGGGAGCGCGATCGTCATCGGTTTCGCGGCAACAGCACGGTGATCGCGGTGCCGGCGCCCGGCTCCGATAACAGTTCGATCGTCCCGCCATGCGCCTCGACGAACTGCTTGGCGAGCGGCAATCCCAGCCCCAGCGCGCGCTCGCCGTCGCGGGTCACGCCGGGCTGCGCGAACCGGTCGAACGCGCGCGCCACGTCCTGCGGGCTCATCCCCGCGCCGTCGTCCGAGACGACGATCCGCGCCGCGCTCGAATCGCCGTCGACGTGGAGCAGGATGCGGCCACCCGGCGGCGTCCCGGCGACGGCGTGGCGGAGCAGATGCTCGATCACCTGGCGAATGCGCCTGCTATCGCCGCGCACGATCCCGGCGGAGGGCATCACCTCGACCACGAACTCCAGCTTGCGCCGATCGGCCAACGGCGCGACCGCGCGCGCGGCACCACGCGCGAGCGGTACCAGATCCACCTCCTCGCGGACGGCCGCCGGCTCGGGCTCGTCGCTCTGCGTGAGATCGAGCACGTCGTCGACCAGCGCGCCGAGCCGCTGCACCGATTCGAGGATCGCATCGACATAGCTCGCGGCCGTGTCGTTGAGCTTGCCGCCATAGCCCGCGCTCAGCATCTCGGCGAAGCCGCTGATCGAGGTGAGCGGGGTGCGCAGTTCGTAGCTCATATTGGCGACGAACGAGGTCTTGACCCGGTCGGCCGCCTCCAGCGCCTCGTTGCGGTCGCGAAGCGCCGTCTCGATGCGCCGCCGGTCGGTGGTGTCGAGCATCGTGAACAGGCCGTTGCCGTCGGGCAGCGGCACCGCGGCGAACTCGAAATAGCGCCCGTCGGCGAAGCGCACCTGCCCGCCGCGCTGCTGCCGCTCGACCGTGGCGGCGCGCACCAGGTCTCCGATCAGCGCCGCGCGGTCGGGATTGGCGAGCCTCGGCGCGGCCTTCTCGGCGAGCGCATCGACGCGCGGATGCGTCGCCAGGAACGCCTCGTCGAGATCCCACAACATGCGGAACTTGTTGTTCCACAATTGCAGCCGGCCATCGGCGGCGAACACGCCGAGCGCCTCGAACAGATTCTCGAACGTCGCGGTGCGCACCCGCAGCAGCGTGTCGAGCCCGCTCGCGAGCTGGACCTGTTCGGTGCGGTCCTCGAAGATCAGCAGCAGCCCGCCATCGGGCAGCGGCTGCGCGACGACACGCAGATGCACGCCGCCGGGCAGATGCCATTGCTCCTCGATCACCCCGCCGGTCGCGACGAACCAGCCGCGCCGCTCCGCCTTCCAGCCGGGAAAATCCCGCACTTCGGGCAGGCGGTTGCGTTCGCGCATATGTTCCAGCACGCGATCGAACTCGGGCGAGTCGGCGAGCCACTCGCTTTCGATGCCGAAGATGCGCTGGAACGGCTGGTTGAAGAAGGTCAGCGCGCGGTCCGCGCCGAATTGCGCGACCCCGGCCGAAAGCCGGTCGAGCGTCGCGCGTTCGGTCTCGCCGAGCCGCTTGATCGCCGCGCGCGCCTGTTCGAGATCCTCGATATCGACCGCGAAGCCCGCGACCCCGCCATCGGGCATCGGCACGTCATAGACGCGCAGCATCCGCCGCTCGCCCTTGATGGTCGCGGGCATCGCCTTGACCTGCAACCGGTTGGTGTCACGCGCCGCGACCGCCCCCGCGAGCGGGCCGCCCCGCCCGCCGCCTTCGAGCAGTTCCAGACCGCGCGCCACCGCGTCCTCCGGGTCGGCGGCATCGACCGCGTCGGCATAATGGCTGTTGACCATCGCCAGCCGCATGTCCGCGCCGCGATACCACATCGGCATCGGCGCGGCCTGGATCAGCCCGGTGAGCACGTCGAACGCGCGGTGCGCGGCGGCGACCTCGTCGCTCAGCCGCTCGATCTCGGCGAGCGTCTCGGTCGCATCGAACACCCAGAGCACCACGCCGCCGGGCGCGCGAAGCTCGCTCGCCGCCTTGGCGCCACGGATCATCAGCGTACGCGACGCGCCGATCGCCCGCACCGAGCGGCTGAACGGACGCCCCGATTTTTGCGTCGCCGCGATCTCGGCGGCGAGCGCATCGGCATCACGCGCCGACAATCCGCCAGCCTCCCCCGCGAGATCGGCGAGATAGCGCGGCGGCGCGGTTAGGCCCAGCCAGTCACCGAATTGCTCGGGCGCATCGACCCGCCCGTCCGCACGCACGATCACCGCCAGCGCGGGGGAGGCTTGGAGAAGCGCTGTGAGCGAGCCGTTCTCCGCCACCGCCGCCGCCGCGTTCCGCTGCGCCAGCAACCCGCGATACAGGGCATAGATCGCCCCCATCAGCACAAGCGCGACGATCGCGCCCGCCATCAGGGGCTGCGCGGTGCTCATCACCGCGATGACTTGTCAAAAGGTCGACGCGGACATCGCATCAGCATTCCATATAGCGGCGCGAGGCGAATGGAAGAGCTTCGCGGCATTCGCGCCGACGTGAGATCGCCGGTCTCACACCAAAAAGGCCCGGCGACGGCCGGGCCTTTCCTTGACGGGCCAGCGTGCGAAGCGCCTCGCCTCAGAGCTTGACCGAGGCGCCGATATACATGAACCGACCGATGTTGTCGTAAACGCTTTGACCAAGACTGGTGCCGAGAATGCCGTAAGGCGGCTTCTTGTCGGTCAGATTGTCGACGCCACCGTAGAAGCGGAACGTCTTGTTGACATCCACGGTCGCACGGATCGCGTGATAGAACACCGAAGGATAATATTCGACATCGGCATAATAGGGATCGAGCGGCGCAACCCCGTAGGTCTCGTGTTGCGATTCCCAATCCGTGATCGACTGACGACCGATATAGCGAAGCTGATAGCCGAGCGTGAAGTTGCTATGCTTGTAGTCCGCCGAGAAGGTGAACTTGTAGATGGGATCGCCAAGCTCACCCTTCACCCGGTCCGGCTGGCTGGTATTGTCGAGGTACGGATAATCGGTCCGCGTATCGACATACGTCCCGACGAAGCGGAGCGCGACCTTGTTCGAACCGCCGAAACTGCGGTTGTACGCAAGATCCACGTCGATGCCGCGTGCGTCCAGCGCCGCGAAGTTGACGACGCTCTGCAGCAACGCGGGCCGCGCGAATAGGCCATTGGCCTGGCGCGGGTTGATGAGTTTGCAGAACTGGTTGTCGAGCGACGGGCCATCATAACATGCGTCGAGGATGGTCTGCGCGTCCACCGGGTTGATGACGTTGCTGATCTTCACATCATACCAATCGACGGTCAACGACAGGCCCGGCACGTAGCGCGGCTGGAAGATCGCGCCGACGGTCCAGCTCCGCGACTCTTCCGCCGTCAGATTGGGGTTGCCTCCCGACAGATACTCGGTGCTGCCCGCGCGTGCCACGTCATTGACGAAGTTCGCCGGCACGCCTGCCGCCGCGCAGTTCGCCGCACGGGTCGCCTTGCCCTTGTTGATGAAGTTCGCGTCGCAGGGATCGTTGAGCAGATCGAAGTTCTGCGAGTTGGACGAATAGAGATCACCAAGCGACGGCGCGCGGACCGACTTCGAATAGTTCACCCGGAATTTCACGTCACGAATCGGCGCATAGATCGCGCCCGCATTGTAGGCGAAGACCGTTCCCGTCGATCCCTTATAGTCCGCGACCCGGCCCGCGCCGTTGATGGTCAGTTCGTGAACGAACGGCAGATCCTTGAGCAGCGGCAGTTCGAGTTCGCCATAAGCCTCCTTCACCTCGAACGACGGCGGGTTGAAGTCGGCGATGGCGTTGAAGAACGTGTCGCCGCCCTTGATGACATCGTCATAGGCCTGGAACGCCGTCTCACGACGATATTCGCCGCCGATCGCGAACCGCACCGGGCCGCCGGGCAGCTCGAACAGTTGCGAACTGTCGCCGACGAGGTTGGCGTTGACATCGAATTCGGTCGCCTTCGCACGACTGGTCGAGGTCGTGTTGATGTAGTTCAGCGCTGCCTGGCTCGGCGCGCCATTCCCGAACAGGTTGATCGGGACGCAAGCCGCGTCGGTGACCGTGACCTGATTGACGCGGCAGACGATCTGCCCCGCGCCGTTGCGCACCGCGTCCGCCGCCTTCTGGAAGCGGGATTCGATGCGGTTGTTGTAGAACCGCGAGTTGCTGTGGAACTCGCCGTAATTGACCGAGACGTCGTATTTCCAGTCGGTGTTGAACGTCCCCTCGAAGCCGGCGACGATGCGGTAGGTGTCGCGACGATCGAATTCATCACGCGTGCCCAGGTCGTTATTGTTGCGATTGAGCCGGAAAAACTCGGACCCGGCCGGCAGCGCCGCGCGGATCGTCGCGGCGGCACCGGGTTGCAGATAGGCGTTGTCGAAGAAGATCGGCACGCCCGAACCGAGATAGGTGCTGGGATCAGCGTCCGGACCGCCCTGCTCGCCGCCCTGCCCGAAGGTTGGCTGACCCTGGCTGAACGCTTCGACGCGGACGAACTTCGCCTCGAAGAACGGCTTGAACCCCTCCGACACATCGAAATGCCCAAGCACATTGGCGACATAGCGCTTCAGCGAAGGATCGAGCGTGCCGCGATCGTTGAGCGTCGCGCCGCTGCCGCCCTGGTTGTTGTTCGACCCCGCCGGCCGGAAGTCCGTGCCGTAATTATATTCGTACAGCGAGCCATTGGGATTGAACCCGTAGATGCGCGGATATCCGTTCGGAAGGCAGCCGGCAGGCGCGCCGCCGCCGCACGAGCGTACGCCGGAGCCGTTATAGGCGATGAAATTGCCGCCATTGTCATAGCCGTAGCTGCGCACGCCGGTCAGGAAACGCCGGTCCGGGATGGTGTTGTCCAGACCCGGATTATCGACCAACTGGAACTGGTTGCGACCCGAGAAAGCGCCGGTCAGATCGTCGCGGTCGGCATATGTCACCATATCCGAATTGTTGTATTCGAGGTTGACGGCGATGTTGCCCCGGCCATCCGCGAAATTCTTGCCGAACGTGCCCGACAGCCGCTGCGTACCGCGTCCGCCGCGTGAACTGATCCCGGTCTGGGCGTTGAGCGAAGCGCCGTCGAAGTTCCGCTTGAGCACGAAGTTGACGACGCCGGCCATCGCATCCGAGCCGTAAACGGCTGAACTGCCGCCCGTCACGATGTCGATGCGATCCACCAGGTCCGTCGGGATGGTGTTGACGTCCACGAGGAAGTCACCCGCCGACGACGTGATATGCCGTCGGCCGTTGACGAGCACGAGCGTACGAACCACGCCGAGGCCGCGCAGATCGAGGAAGTTGACGCCCGACGTCCCGATATACTGCGTCGAGTTCGACTGGCTGTAGGTCGAACGCAGCGACGGCATCGTGTTGAGAACGTCGCCGAGCACGATCGATCCCGTGCGGGTCACATCGGCGGCGGTCAGCGTTGTCACGGGGATCGGCGAGTCGAGCGTCGGCCGCGCGATGCGCGATCCGGTCACGACGATATCGGTAGGCGCTTCGTCGGCCGGCGCCGCGACACGCGGGTTCACATCTGTGCCCACAGCCGGGACAGGCTCGGAGGAGGTTTGCGCGAACGCTGGGCCGGAGGCCCCCGCAAGCGTCAGAGCGATGGCCGAAACGCTTAAAGCGAGACGATCACGACGGAAAAGGAACGCCGGCATTGGAAACCCCTGTTAATGAACCCCGGAAGCCCCCTCCCGATCATCATGACAATCCATTCACGAACGCGATGCAACCCGTCGGAAAAGATTGTGTCATTCTGTTGTAATGTTGCAACAAAAAGGGCGCCCCCGCCGGCAAGCGGGGGCGCCCCTAGAACGCTTCAATGCGTTCCGATCAGTACCGGTAATGATCCGGCTTGAACGGCCCCTCGACCGGCACGCCGATATAATCGGCCTGCTTCTGGCTGAGCTTGGTCATCTTCACGCCGAGCTTTTCGAGGTGCAGCGCCGCGACTTTCTCGTCGAGGTGCTTGGGCAGGACGTACACGTCGTTCTTGTAGTTCTCGGCCTTGGTGAACAGCTCGATCTGCGCGAGCGTCTGGTTGGTGAAGCTCGCCGACATCACGAACGACGGGTGGCCGGTCGCGTTGCCGAGGTTCACGAGGCGGCCCTTCGACAGCACGATGATCTGCTTGCCATCGGGAAACTCGACGAGATCGACCTGCGGCTTCACCTCGGTCCACTTGTAGTTCGACAGTGCCGAAATCTGAATCTCGCTATCGAAATGGCCGATGTTGCAGACGATCGCCATGTTCTTCATCGCCTTCATGTGATCGGCGGTGATGACGTCGGCATTGCCGGTGGCGGTGACGAAGATGTCCGAGCGGGTGACCGCCTCTTCCATCGTCACGACCTCGAAGCCTTCCATCGCCGCCTGCAGCGCGCAGATCGGGTCGACTTCGGTGACGAGCACGCGCGCGCCGCCGTTGCGCAGCGACTGCGCCGAACCCTTGCCGACGTCACCGAAGCCGGCGACCGTGGCGACCTTGCCGGCGAGCATCACGTCCGTGCCGCGACGGATCGCGTCGACGAGCGATTCCTTGCAGCCGTAGAGGTTGTCGAACTTCGACTTGGTGACGCTGTCGTTCACGTTGATCGCCGGGAACGGCAGCTCGCCCTTCTTCGAGATCGCGTAGAGGCGGTGGACGCCGGTGGTGGTCTCTTCCGACACGCCCTTGATGTTCTTGACGGTCTCGGTGAGGTAGCCGGGCTTCTTGGCGATGAACGCCTTCAGCGCGCGCTGCATCTCGACCTCTTCCTCATTCTCCGGCTCGGGCATGGTCTGGCCGGCTTCGAGCTTGGCGCCCCACAGCGCGAACATCGTCGCGTCGCCGCCATCGTCGAGGATCATGTTGCAGGTCTGGCCGTTGCCATCGACGTCCCAGTCGAAGATCGAACCGACATAGTCCCAATAGTCCGCGAGGCTCTCGCCCTTGATCGCGAACACCGGCACGCCGGTCGCGGCGATCGCGGCGGCGGCATGGTCCTGCGTCGAGAAGATGTTGCAGGTCGCCCAGCGAACGTCGGCGCCCAGCGCGGTCAGCGTCTCGATCAGCACGGCGGTCTGGATCGTCATGTGCAGCGAACCGGTGATGCGCGCGCCTTTCAGCGGCTGCGACGCGCCGAACTCGCTGCGCAGCGCCATCAGGCCGGGCATTTCGGTCTCGGCGATGTTGATTTCGGCGCGGCCGTAATCGGCGAGGCTGATGTCGGCGACGACATAGTCGTTCTTGCGGTCGAGTACGGTGGCCACGTGAGAAATCTCCGGTTTACGCGGTTGGATGGGGCGCGCTCTAGCGCGGGATCGGCTGCGGATCAAATATAAAGATGTCTTTATATGCCCTGTTCGGTTCCCCCGCGAAAGCGGGGGTCCAGAGCCGCAGGCGGTGTTGTCCGTGGTTCTGGACCCCCGCTTCCGCGGGGGAACTGAAAAGTTCGCGCGCCATGTCACATCCACGCACGCTGCCTCGTCAGGTCAGCACAACCCCGAAGGAGCCTGACGATGACCACCCGCGTGAACTATCTCGCCGCCGCCCCCGAGTTGATGAAGGCGTGGTTCGCCTTCTCCGTCCAGGTCGCCGAAAGCGGCCTCGAAAAGCCGTTGCTCGAACTGGTCAAGATCCGCGCCTCGCAGATCAACGGCTGCGCCAACTGCCTCAACATGCACACCTATGAAGCGCGTCAGGCCGGCGAGACCGAGCAGCGCATCGCGCTGATCGCGGCATGGCACGACGCGCCGGTGTTCACGGATCGGGAGCGCGCCGCGCTCGACTGGACCGATCATCTGACGCAGATTGCCACCGAGCGCGCGCCCGACCATGTCTATGCCGCGCTCGCCGCGCAGTTCAGCAAGGAGGAACAGGTGAAGCTGACAATGGCGATCACCGTCATCAACGCCTGGAACCGGATCGCGATCGGCTTCGACATGTTCGATCCGAGCTACGGCTGGAAAGCGTGAGCGCCAGCGCCGCCGCGTTCGACGCGCAGCGGCCGATGCTGCTGCGCGTCGCCTACCGCATGCTCGGCTCGGTCGCCGATGCCGAGGATGTGGTGCAGGACGCCTGGCTACGCTGGACGGCGGCCGATCGCGGCGACGTCGCCGTGCCCGCCGCCTTCCTGCGCCGCACGGTGACGCGGCTGTGCCTCGATCACCTCAAATCGGCGCGGGCACGGCGCGAAGACTATGTCGGCCAATGGCTGCCCGAGCCGATCGTCGAGGATGCGCCCGAGGACGATGTGACGCTGCCGCTGATGCTCGCGCTCGAACGGCTGTCGCCGCTAGAACGCGCCGCCTTCCTGCTCCACGACGTGTTCGGCGAAAGCTTCGAGGATATCGCCGGCGCGCTCGGCCGCGACGCCGCCGCCTGCCGGCAACTCGCCGCGCGGGCACGCGCGCACGTCCGCAGCGAACGGCCGCGCTACCCGGTCGAGCGCGCGCACGGGCTCGAGATCGCGCGCGCCTTCTTCGCGGCGGCGCGCGGCGGCGAGATCGGTGCGCTCGGCGCACTGCTCGCCGACGATGTGGCGATGTATTCGGACGGCGGCGGCAAACGCCCGGCGGTGGCGCGAGTCCTTCATGGCGCCGACGAGATCACCCGCACCCACGCGGCGCTGGCGAAGCTCGCGCGCGGCCGCTCGGCCGAGTTGCTGCGTTACACCCTGGTCAACGGCCTGCCCGGCTTCGTCACGCGCGAAGCCGACGGCATCTTGCAGACCACCGCGCTGCTGATCGAGCATGGGCGCGTCAAGGCGATCTACGTGATGCGCAACCCCGACAAGCTCCGCCATCTCGCGCATCTCGACGCTTGACGCACACCGCTTGCGCCCCTGCCCCGCCCCGGCTAGGCGACAGCTTTAATGTCACCCTCCGATCATCGCCCCGCTTCGCAGATCGCCGGAAGCGCCGTCTTCCCGCATCGGCACCTCACCGGCATCGACGGCCTTCAGCCGCACGAGATCATGTTCCTGCTCGACGAGGCGGAACACTGGGTCGAAACCAACCGCAATCGCACCAAAAGCGACAAGCGGCTGGAAGGTCTCACCCAGATCAACGCCTTTTTCGAGAACAGCACGCGCACGTTGCTGAGCTTCGAGATCGCCGGCAAGCGGCTCGGTGCCGACGTGGTCAACATGCATGCCGCGCAGTCGAGCGTGAAGAAGGGCGAGACGCTGATCGACACCGCGATGACGCTCAACGCGATGCGCGCCGATGTGATCGTCATCCGCCATATGTCCTCGGGCGCGGTGCGGCTGATCGCGGGCAAGGTTGATTGCCCGGTGCTCAACGCCGGTGACGGGCAGCACGAGCATCCGACTCAGGCGCTGCTCGACGCGCTGACGATCCGGCGGCGGCGCGGGCATATCGCCGGGCAGACCGTGGTGATTTGCGGCGACATCCTGCACAGCCGCGTCGCGCGATCGAACATCCTCGCGCTGACCGCGCTCGCCGCGCGCGTGCGGGTCTGCGCGCCCTCGACGCTGATGCCGGTCGATATCGAGAAGATGGGCGTCACCGCCTTCACCGATTTCGATGAAGCGCTGGCGGGCGCGGACGTGGTGATGATGCTTCGCCTTCAGAACGAGCGCATGTCGGGCGGGTTCATCCCGTCGAACAGCGAGTTCCATTTGCGCTACGGCCTCACCCCCGCGCGGCTGGCACGCGTACCGGAGGCGCTGGTGATGCATCCGGGGCCGATGAACCGTGGCGTCGAGATCGATTCGGCGGTGGCCGACCATCCCGGGCAATCAGCTATCACCGAACAGGTCGAAATGGGGGTGGCGGTGCGCATGGCCTGCCTTGATGTGTTGACGCGGCGTGCGCGCGGCGTGGAGGGCTGGGCATGAACCGCACTTTAGCACTGCTCAACGCCACGCTCGTCTGCCCGGTCGCGGGCGTCAGCAAGGGTGGTGTGCTGGTCGCGGGCGACCGCATCGCCGCGACCGGTCTGTTCGAAGTGCCCGAGGGCGCCGAGCGGATCGATTGCAAGGGCAAGCTGCTCGCCCCCGCGATCGTCGATCTCGGCGTGTTCGCGATCGATCTGCCGGCGTTCCATGCGGGTGGGATCGTGCGCGTCGGGCTGATGCCCGATCAGTCGCCGGTGCTCGACAACCCCGGCCTGGTCCAGCGCGCCGCGCTGATCGGCCGGCCCGATCTGTGGATTCACCCGATCGCCGCCGCGACGCGCGGCCTCGCCGGCAAGGATCTCGCCGAAATGGCGATCAACCGTGAGGCGGGCGCGCGCGCGGTCGGCACCGGCGCGCGCTGGATCGCCGACTCGGGCGTCATGCGCAAGGTGCTCGCTTATGCCGGCGACCTCGGCCTGACGGTGATCGCGCACGCCGAGGATGCCGGCGTCGCCGGCGCGGCGGTCGCGACGGCGGGCGAGACCGCGACGCGGATGGGCCTGCCCGCCGCGCCCGCCATCGCCGAGCCCCTCGCGATCGCACGCGACCTGATGCTGGCCGAGGATACCGGCGCGGCGCTCCACATTCGCCAGGTGACCACCGCCGCCGGGTTCGATCTCGTCCGCGCCGCCAAGCGGCGCGGCGTGCGCGTAACCTGCGGAATCACCCCCGCCCACCTGTTCCTCTCCGACATCGCGATGAGCGATTTCCGCACCTTCGCGCGCCTCTCGCCCCCCTTGCGCGCCGAGAGCGACCGCCGGGCGGCGCTGGCGGCGGTGCAAGACGGCACGATCGACGTGCTGTGCTCGGGCCACGAACCGCGCGGCCCCGAGGCCAAGCGCCTGCCCTTCGCCGATTCGGACGCCGGTATGGCCGGCGCGGAGACCTTGCTCGCGCTCGCGCTCGGGCTGGTGCGCGACGAACTGGTGACGATCGACCGGCTGTTCGCGCTGCTCGCGCTCAATCCTGCCAAGCTGCTCGGCGTGCCGACGGGCATGCTCACCCCCGGCGCCCCCGCCGACGTGCTGCTGCTCGACGAACATGCGCCGTGGCAGATCGAGTCGGACCGGCTGGTCGCCAAGGCGGGCAACACCCCGTTCGACGGGCTGCCCGTTCAGGGCAAGGTGCTACGGCTGTTCAAGGGCGGCGCGACGCTGGTCTGAGCTCAATCTCCGTTCGTGCCGAGTGGCGGCCGAGTAGCCCGCAGGGCGTATCGAGGTCGCGTATCGAGGCATAGGTGACCTGTGCTTCGATACGAGCTCTCGATACGGCTTCGCCTACTCGATCTCTACTCGGCACGAACGGGGAGACTTCAAGCGTCGAAGCCCGGCGACAGCCGCTCTGCCTTGCGCAACGACGCCGCCCAGACCAGTTCGGCGGTCGAGCGTTCGCCCTGGAGCGGGTTGCGCGGGCGCGCCATCTGGCGCCGCACCTCGTCCTGCGCGGCTTGCGGCGCGATCAGCACATGGTCGCGGCCGATGCTGAGCGTGCGGACCTGCGCGGTGCAGGCGGTCTCCAACTGATGGATGTTGGTCCACGCCTCGCCCGGTGACGCGCCGAGCGCGAGCGTGCCGTGGTTGCGCAACACCATCAGCTTGGTCTCGCCGAGATCGGCGACCAGCCGCTCGCGCTCGTCGAGGTTGAGCGCGACACCTTCATAATCGTGATAGCTCAGCCGCGGGATGATCGCGAGCGCGCGCTGATTGAGCGGCAGCAGCCCCTCGGCATGCGCCGACACCGCCATCCCGTCGGGGCTGTGGAAATGCGCGATGAACAAGGCATCCTCGCGCGCGCCGTGGATCGCGGAGTGAATGACGTAGCCCGCATAGTTGATGCCATAGTCGTTCGGCTCGATCAGATTGCCGTCGAGGTCGATCTTGACGAGGCTCGACGCGGTGATCTCGTCGAACCCCGGGCCGTAAGGGTTGATGAGGAAATGATGCTCCGGCCCCGGCACCCGCGCGGAGATATGGGTGAAGATCAGATCATCCCAGCCGTTGATCGCCGCGAGCCGGTAGAAAGCGGCGAGATCGACTCGCGTGCGCCATTCCGCTTCGCTCCAGCGCGTGCGCGTTTCCTGGAAAGCCGTTGCCATGATGAACCTCCTTGTGGATCAATTGGCGGCGAGCGACTGGAACAGCCCCTTGCCGACATTGGTATCGAACGCCTCGCCGATCGGGCGCTTGGCCGTGATGAGACCGGCAGCCTCGAACCGTTTGGCGATGACGCGCTCATGTTCGACGATGCCGCCGTCGATCGGCACCGAGATGCGGTTGTTGCGATCGAAGCTCGCGCGCGCAATGTCGAGCGGCAGCCCGGTCTCGCGCGCGAGCACCTGCGCGAACGCATCGGGATGCGCGCGCGCCCAATCAAGCGCCTTGGCCTCGCGCTGAAGGAAATCACGCATCAACGCCGCCTTGGGCGCGATCGCGGCGGCATGCGCAACCTCGAAGCTGACCGGCAATTCGTAATCGCGCGCATCGACGACGGTCCGCGCACCTTCCTTGATCGCGACGCTGATATAGGGCGGCCAGATCGCCCAGGCGTCGACCGTACCATTGTCGAACGCGGCCTTTGCGTCGGCGGGCGCAAGGAACGTCACCTTGACGTGATCGGCCGGGATCTTCGCGCGTTCGAGCGCTTGGAGCAGGATGTGATGCCCGATCGAACCGCGCGTGGTCGTCACGGTCTTGCCGACCAGATCGCCGACCGAGCGGATCGGCGACCCCTTCCGCACGATCACGCCGAGCGCGTCGCGCGGGTTGCCGGCGGTCGCCAGCGCCCCCACCGCCTTCACCGGCGCGCCGCTCTGATAGGCGAAGATGAACGGCGCGTCGCCGGCCAGCCCAAGGTCGGCCGCCCCCCCTCCGACTGCCTCCATCAGCGGCTGGGCGGCCGGGAATTCGGACCATTCAATGCGATACGGCGCATCCTTGAGCACGCCCGCCGCCTCCATCATCGCGCGCGTCGAGCCCTTCTGGTTGGCGACGCGCAGGACGGCGGTGTCGGGACTGCCGCTACATGCCGCCAGCGTGAACAGTGCGAGTAACATCGCGAACACCCCACCACCGTTCGCCCTGAGCTTGTCGAAGGGCGTGCCAAGCGGGGTTCGGCGCGTTTGGCGCACGTGCTTCGACAAGCTCAGCACGAACGAATGGAGAGGGCCGGTGTTGAAAGCCATCTTAGCCCGCAAGCGCCAGGCTGAGCTTCTCGCGCTCGGCGACCTTGCGGCGCACCAGCGGCAACAGCTCGCGCCCATAATCGATCGCGTCGCCGAGCGGATCGAAGCCGCGAATCAGGAAATGGTCGATGCCGATGTCCCAATATTCGAGCATGCCGTCCGCGACCTGTTCGGGCGTGCCGACCAGCCCGGTGCTGTTTCCCGCCGCCCCGGTCAGTTGCGCGACTCCCGTCCACAACCGCGTGTCGCGGCGGGTCGCGCTTGCGGTGTCGAGCAGCCGCAGCGATCCCGCGTTGGGCGGACGGTGGCCGCTGATCGGCAGGCCCGCCGCTTCGCGGTTGGCGCGGACCTGTTCGACGATGGCGTCGGCCTTCTTCCACGCCGCTTCCTCGGTATCGGCGATCACCGGGCGCAGCGATAGCGAGAAGCCGGGACGGCGGCCATAGCGCGCCGCCGATGCGCGCACCCGGCGCACCGTCTCACCGACCTGCTCGAGCGTCTCACCCCAGAGTGCGTAAACGTCGGCGTGGCGGCCCGCGACCTCGATCGCCTCGTCCGAGGATCCGCCGAAGAACACCGGCAGATTGTCGGGCTTGATCGCGCTGAACGCCTGCCGCACTTCGTAGAAGCGGCCCGAATGGTCGAACGGCTTGGCCGCCGTCCATTCGTTGCGCAGGACGGTCAGATATTCGTCGGTGCGCGTGTAGCGCTCGGCCTTGTGCGTGCCAGTATCGCCGTCGCGCGCCATCTCCTCATCGGCGCCGCCAGTGATGATGTGGACCGCGACCCGCCCGCCCGAAAGCTGGTCGAGCGTGGCGAGCTGGCGCGCGGCCACGGTCGGCTGCGTGAAACCCGGCCGGTGCGCGACCAGGAAGCCGAGCGTGGTGGTGATCGCGGCGGCATGCGCGGCGACGATCTGGCTTTCCGGGCTGTTCGAGCCGAACGGGATCAGCACGCGATCGAACCCGCCCGCCTCCTGCGCTTTCGCCGCCGCCTCGACATAGTCCTTGTCGAGCACGCGGCTGCGCACCGCTTCCTGCGTTTCGGAGCCGTTGTTGAACCCGATGTAACCGATGAACTTTACGCTCATGGAATGTCTCCTCTGGAGAAATGTCAGATGACGTAGAAGCCGTGCGTGCCGTCGTTCTGGAGCTGCGCGACGAGGCCATATTCCCAGTCGAGATAGGCCTGCATCGCCGCCTGCTTGTTGTCGGTGCCCTCATAGGGGCGCTTGTAGCGGCCCTCCGGCCCGCGCGGCTCCGGCGCCCCGTCGGTGCCGGTTTCGAGCGTACCGGTGAAGTCGGCGTCGAGCACGAACACGTCCCAGCCGAGCTGCGCCAGCCACGACGCGGTCATGTCGGCGCGCGGGCCGAGATCGTCGGAGAGCACGATGCGCGCGCCGCGCACCGGCGCGTAATGGTCGGTCTCCTGCACGAGCTGCCCGCCCTGCGCGTTGCGGAAACCCGGCAGATGCCCGTTGGCGAAGACATCGGGCTGGCGCACGTCGTACAGGTAGAGCGTGCGCGTGGTGTCGGCCTTGAGCACTTCCAGATCGGCCCAGGTCAGCCGCTTGACGCCGGCGCGGTACGCGACGCTGCGCGCGGTGGCACGGGCCTCCTCGGCGCTTTCGCCAGCGGGCTCGGGGGCGGTCCGCGCCTGGCCGGTCTCGAGCGACTGGCCGGCGAGCGTCCAGCCGATCGTGCCGTTGCGCAGCGCGAACACCTTGTTGGGCAGTTTCGCGTTGATGAGAGATTGCGCGCCGATGATGCTACGCGTCCGCCCCGCGCAATTGACGATGATCGTCGTGTCGGGGTCGGGCGCGGCGGCGCGCGCGCGCAGCACCAGCTCGGCGCCGGGCGAACTCTGGCCGCCGGGGATGCTCATCGTGTGATATTCGTCGTAACGGCGCGCATCGAGGATCGCGATGTCGGCCTTCTCGGTGATGAGCGCCTGCACCTCCTCGGCGGGAAGCGAGGGGGTATGGCGGTTGTGCTCGACGAGCTCGCCGAACGCCTTGGAATAGCTGTTGACGTCCTCGAACAGTTCGTAGCCGGCCTCGCGCCACCCGGCGAGCCCGCCTTCGAGCCGCCGCACGTCGGTGAAGCCGAGCGCCTGGAACGCGGTGACGGCGTCGGCGGCCAGCCCCTCGCCATCATCATACACGACCACCAAGGTATCGAGACGGGGGATGCGCCAGCGCGCCTCCACCGCGATCCGCCGTAGCGGGATCTGCGCCGCGAACAGTGGATGGCCGAGCGCGAATGCCGCTTCCTCGCGCACGTCGATCAGCGCGATCTCGTCGCCGGCGAGCAGCGCGCGGCGGATGTCCTGCGGGGTGATATTGGTCATGAACGATCCCAGATGTTGGGGAGTACGGTGTTGGCGTATCCCGAGATGAAGCGTTTGGGGGTGCCGTCGGTGGCATAGGTGGCGCGTTCGACCACGCCGATGTTGCCGCCATAGACGTGGATGCTGACCGAGGGGCCGTCGTCGCGGCCGTTGGCGACGCGGTGGATATCGCCGATGTCGGGGCCGACCGCCTCGACCTTGCCGGCCTCGAGCAGAACCGCGTCACCCGCCGGCACGACCGCGCCGTCCTCAAGGCGAACATAGCGTTGCACCCGCTCGGCGCCGCGCAGCACGCCGACCAGCCCCCAGACGCGGTGGTCGTGGACCGGCGTTGCCTGCCCCGGCCCCCAGACGAAGCTGACCACGCTGAAGCGTTCGCGGCTGTCGCAGTGGAGCAGATATTGCTGGTAGCGCTCGGGGCTCGGCACCGCGAACGCAGCGGGCAGCCAGTCGTCGCGCGCGATCAGCCGCGCGAGCAGCGCCGATCCGGTCGCGAGCACCTCATGCTGGTGGCGGCTGATGTCGATCAGCTCGGCGAGCCGGGTCACGAAATCGCGTAGCGGCGCGGTATCGGACGCCGCCGTGATCGGGCTGATCGCGTTCACGCGCGCACGCGGGCGAGATGGACGACGCCCTCCTCCGCCACCGGCCCGCGCTCGACGCCGAGATGCCCGAGCAACGTGTCCCGCAGGCTCCGCGCGAGTCCGGTCCGGTCGCCGCGCTCGGCGGTGATCCGTTCCTCGGCGACGATGCGGCCGCCGTCGAGCACCAGCACGCGATCGGCGAGCGCGATCGCCTCATCGACGTCATGCGTCACCAGCAGCACCGCCGGGCGGTGCGCGCGCCACAGCGACAGCACCAGATCGTGCATGCGGATGCGGGTGAGCGCATCGAGCGCGGCGAACGGCTCGTCGAGCAACAGCAACTGCGGCTCGCGGACCAGCGCGCGCGCCAGCGCGACGCGCTGCGCCTCGCCACCCGACAGCGTCAGCGGCCAGGCGTCGAGCCGGTGGCCGAGCCCGACCTCGTGCAGCGCGCGTTCGGCGCGTTCGCGGATCGTGCCGCCCTTCAGCCCCAGCGCGACGTTGCGCCACACGGTCTTCCACGGCAGCAGCCGCGCGTCCTGGAACACCACCGCCCGCGCCGAGGGCACCGACACGTCCTGTCCGCGCACCTCGTCCATGCCGGCGAGCGTGCGCAACAGCGTGGTCTTGCCCGACCCCGACCGGCCGAGGAGCGCGATGAACTCGCCCGGTGCGATCTCCAGGTCGAGACAATCGATGATCGTGTTGGCGCCGAAGCGCCGGGTGAAGTTGCGCAGCCGCACGGCGGGGGCCGGCGCATCCGCCGTCTTGGCGAGCAGGAAGCCTCGGGCGACGTCCATCAGTTTTGCTCCACGATGCTGGGGCGCCATGCCAGGGCGCGGGTTTCGACGGCGCGCACGATCCAGTCGGCGCCCAGGCCGAGCAGCGCGTAGACCATCAGGCAGACGACGATGATGTCGGTGCGCATGAAATCGCGCGCGTTGTTGATGAGATAGCCAAGCCCGGCCGAGGCGTTGATCTGCTCGGCGATGACCAGCACGATGATCGCCACCGACAGCGAGAAGCGCAGCCCCACCAGCAGCGAAGGCAAAGCCGCGGGCAAGATGACGTGCTGGATCAATTCGATCCGGCTGAGGCCGAAGCTGCGCGCCGCGTCGATCAGCCGCGGATCGACCGCGCGGATGCCGCTGTACAGGTTGAGATAGACCGGGAACACCGTGGCGAAGGCGATCAGCGCGATCTTGGTGGTCTCGCCAATGCCGAACCACACGATGAACAGCGGCGACAGCGCTACCACCGGGATGGTGCGCTTGATCTGCATGAGCGGATCGACCGTGATCTCCCCCGATCGCGACAGCCCGGCGACCAGCGCGAGCACGACCCCGACGCCGATCCCGATCGACAGCCCGATCGCCGCGCGCCCGAACGACACCAGCAGGTTGCTCGGCAACTCGCCCGAGGCGATCATCGCGAACAGCGCACCGAGCACGGCGGACGGCGCGGCGAGCGTGCGTTCGGGGATCAGCCCAGTGCGCGAGCCGAGTTCCCACAGCAGCAGCAGCACGAGCGGCGAGAGCCAGCGCCCGAGCAGCCGGGCCGGAAATCTGAACGATAAAGCGTGCCGGCGCGGGGCACTCAGGGCATAAGCGGTCATGTCTGGCCGTCCCAAAGGTCTGGAGGCCCGAGGCAACAGCAGAATGCCTAGTGGTTCAATCGAGTTTACCGAGGGTACGTATAAGCATCGCTCATACATCCTACGAACCTGGTTTTTACAATCACTTATATCGCTTCACAGCACTCTGGCGCCGGGCAAAGAATAAGTTTGCACCGCTCAATGCATAGTACATTGGTAGGGGTTCGTTCCTGATGGATACTCGGCGCGGCGAGCCGCCGATCACCGATGAAGGACACCCATGCCCGTCAACCTGCCGACGACCTTGCTGCGCAGCTTCGTGGCGATCGTGGATTCGGGCTCGATGCTCAACGCCTCGGAACAGGTGTTCGTCACGCAATCGGCGCTCAGCCTCCAGATCAAGCGGCTCGAGGAGTTGCTGCAACAGGCGCTGTTCGTGCGCGAGGGGCGGCGGCTGACGCTCACCCCGGCGGGCGACATGATGCTCGATTATGCGCGGCGCGTGCTCGATCTGCACGACGAGGCGATCGCGGCGATCAACACCGGTCGGTTCGCCGGTCCGGCGCGGGTCGGGATGGTGCAGGATTTCGCCGAAAGTCTGCTCACCGGGCTGCTCGCGCGCTTCTCCGAACTGCACCCCGACGCGCAGATCTACGCGCGCGTGGCCGGCACCGCCGAACTGCAGGGGCTGCTCGAACGCCGCCAGCTCGATATCGTGCTCGGCTTCGCGGCGGGCGGCGATCCGACCGCGATCACCACCGCGCCGATGAGCTGGTACGGCGACGCCGATCTGGCGCGGCGCAACGTCATCCCGCTCGCGGTGCTGGAGCCGCCGTGCCGCTTCCGCGAAGCCGCGATCCGCGCGCTGGAAGAGGCTGGCCGCCCGTATCGGATCACCGTCGAGACCCCCAACCTCACCACGCTGCGCTCGGCGGTGTCGGCGGGGCTTGGCCTCACCTGCCGCACGCATCTGTTCCTGCGCGACGTCGCGCCGGTCGCGCCGCTCCCCCTCCCCGATCTGCCGCGCGTCGCCTGTATCCTCCAGACCGCCGAAACGCTCGACGGCGCCACCCAGCGCCTCGCCGATCTCGCGCGCGAGACCGTGCTGGCGCTGGGATAACCGCAGGAACGGAAAATATTGGGAATCCTCATCGGTCGCGCGCGGCTTCTCGTTGGCCGCGCGCGCGCTGGGCTCGCTAGGCTTCGGGCAATGAGGAGGCACGACCGATGAGCGAAACCTTGAAGGCGGCCTATGCCGCATTGCAGGCCGAGCGTGAGCGCGACTGGGCACCCGAGCAACTCCGTGCGAACGCCGCGACGCGGGCGGCGCTGGTCCGGGACTATGATCCGCGCCATCACGCGCAGGTCGGCGAACTGGTCGACGATTTCACGCTGACCGCCGAGGACGGCACCGCGATCCGCCGCGACGATCTGATCGCGCACGGGCCGGCGGTGCTGATCTTCTATCGGTTCGGCGGCTGCCCGGCCTGCAACGTCGCGCTGCCCCGCTACGACCGCAGCCTCTCGCCCGTGCTGTCGCGCGCCGGTATCCCGCTGGTCGCGGTCAGCCCGCAGGCGCCGGTCGATCCGGCGCTGCGCGCGCGGCACGGGTTGAGCCTCACGCTCGCCTCCGATCCGAACAACACGCTCGGCGACTGGCTCGGCATCACCTTCGCGCCCGAAGACACACCGGCGATCGCCCCCGGCCAGAGCTGGATCGGCGCGATCACCGGCACCGGCACCTGGGTGCTCCCGCAACCGACCGTCCTGATCCTCGATCGCGCCGCGCAGGTGCGCTTCATCGCGGTCAGCCCGGACTGGATGGATCGGCCCGAACCCGAGGCGATCCTGGCGGCGTTACCGGAGGCGGGCATAGCGGCGGCTGCCTAATCCACCGTTCGTGCTGAGCTTGGCGCAGCACGAACGGCGATTTCAACACGCCGGTCGGCCTCAATATCCCCGTACCGGATCGACGATATCGCTTGGCGCCTCCCCGCGCGCGAAGCGGTCGAGATCGTCGGCGACCTTCTCGCTCAGCCGGTGGCGGACCAGCAGATAGTTGGACGACACATGCGGCGTCAGCCGCACGCGCGGATGCGTGTAGAGCGCATGGCCATCGGGCAGCGGCTCGGGTTCGGTCACGTCCAGCGTCGCGAAATCGAGCCGCCCCGAATCGAGCGCGGCGACCAGCGCCTCCTGATCGATCACCGATCCGCGCGCGACGTTGATGAGGTGCGCGCCCGGCTTCGCGCGCGCGAACATCCGCGCGTCGAACAGCCCGCGCGTCGCTAGCGTCGCCGGCACCGCGATGACGATATGATCGGACTCGGCGACGACGCTTTCCACGCTGTCGAGCAAGGCCACGCCAGCAACCTCAGCCGGCCCGCTACCGCGCCGCACCGCCACCACGCGCGCGCCGAGCGCGATCGCACGCCGCGCCACCGCGCCGCCGATCGCGCCGAGCCCGACGATCCCGATCGTGCTGCCGCCGACCCGCCCGAGCATCGCCGGCCGCCAGTCGGCGCGCGCATGAACCGTCACCGCGTCGAGGTTCTTGGCGTGCGCATAGATCGCGGCGATCACATAATCGGCGATCTCGTCCGAGGCGACACCGCGCCCGCAGGTGACGAGCGGCGCGTCGAGCAACCAGGGCGGATAGAAATCGATCCCCGCCGACGCGCTATACACCCAGCGCAGCCGCCCCGGCCACGCCGCCGGGCGCGCGCGGTGCTGGTGGCCGCGCCACGCCGGCGAGGGCCGCACCAGCAGGATATCGGCCTCGCGCGCCGCCTCCCACGGCTCATCCTCGGGCACGGCGATGACGCGCGGGGCGAGCGGATGCGCGGCGAGGCCGGCGTTGAAATCGGCCTCCATCTGGCTGGCGATGACGAGCGGCGCGGTCATAGCGCCAGCGCCGCGCGGCCCGCCGCGGTCAGGATCGTGTCGTTCTGCGGCGAGTGGATGCGGCTGCACAGCACGTCGCGATAATGGCGTTCGAGCGGATTGTTGCGGGTCAGCCCCGGATTGCCGGTCAGCTCGAGCCCGATCTCGACCGCGCGGATCGCGTTGCCGGTCGCCGCCCATTTGACGATGTTGAGCGCGTTAGCGGTGATCGCCGCGCCCGCGTCGACGCTGGCGGCGGCGGTCTCGATCAGCGTGCGGTTGATCTGCAACAGCCCTTCGATCTCGCCGACCTTCTCCTGGAAACGCGGCAGCGTCGCGAGGCTCGCGCCGAGGTTGCTCGGCACGCGGTCGTTCAGATAGCGCACCAGCCAGTCCCGCGCCGCGCGCGCGACGCCGTCGTAGATCGTCGAGATCGACAGCGCGTTCCACGCCGCCTGCGTGATGTCGCCGGGGATCGGCGCCCAGTCCTCCGGCCGCCGCGGATCGACCGCATGCGCGAGCGGCACGGGCGTATCGGCGAAGCGCACCTCATGGCTCACCGTCGCGCGCATGCCGAGATGATCCCACACCGGCACGATCGTGATATTGGGCGAATCCGAGCGAACGAGAAAGTTGCCGACGCGCGGGCTCTCCTCGTCGGTCCTCGCCCAGACCGCGAACCAGTCCAGCCCGGTCGAGCCGGTCGAATAGATCTTCTCGCCGGTGATCGTCCAGCCATCAGCGGTGCGGCGCGCGATCGTCTTGGGCAGCCCGCCCCGCACCGGCGTGCCCAGTTCGGGTTCGACGCGCAAGCCGCCGATCAGCCCGCGCCCGGCGACCGCCTCGCGCGCCAGCCGTTCGTAGAGACCCGCCGGCCACGCGCGCGTCTTCGCGGGGGCGGCGTGATAGCCATAGGTCATGAACAGGATCAGCGCGGTCGAAGGCTCGCCCTTCGCGACCGCGCCGAGCACCGTCAGCGCCTCCGCCAGCCCCGCCCCGCCGCCGCCGAGCGCGCGCGGCACGGTCAGCCCGATCAGCCCTTCACGCGCGAGAAAATCAAAATTCTCGCGCGGGAACACCGCCGCGCGGTCGACCGCGCCGGCGGTCTCGGCGAGCGTGGCGGTGATGTGGTCGAGCCGCTCTGGCGACGGGATCGTCGCGGGCTCGGCGGCGAGGACGCTGGCCATTCTACAATGCCTTTTCGATGATGGGATTGAAGCGGTCGTCCCACAGCGCGCGGACATCGACCTTGCCCTGCACCTGCCCCGCCTTGGCGAAGACGCGCGCGACCTCCTCCTGCGAGGCGATCGCCGCCTCGGTGACCGGGCGCAATTCGTAAACCGCGCTCCGGCGCGCGAACTGGTCGCGCACATAGGCCACTGGCACGCCGATATCCTCGGCGATGATGCCGGCCCATTGGTCCTGATGCGTGGCGGCCCATGCGTACGCGCGGCGCAGCAGCGTCAGATATTCGCCGATGATCTTGACCCTGGCCGGATCGGCGAGCGCATCGACATGCGCCGAGACGATGTAATTGCCCGAGAGGAAGCCGAGCGCGGTCTTGAGGATGCGCGCGCCCTCGGTCGCGATCGCGCGCTGGATCGGGAAGCCGTAGATCGCCCAAGCATCGACCGATCCGCGCGAGAACGCCGCCGCCCCGTCCGACACGCCGACCGCGACCGGGGTGATGTCGGCCCAGCTCAGGCCTACCGACTCGAGCATCTTGATGAGGAAATATTGGCTCGTCGTCGCCCGCACATAGGCGACGCGCTTGCCCTTGAGATCGGCGAGCGAGCGGATGCGAGCCCCCTTGGGCACCAGCACCACCTGATTGTTGACGTCGCCATGCTGGACCGCGATCTGGCGGAAGCTGTGGATGTTGGACGCGGCGGCGAAGACCGGCGGAATCTCGCTCATCCCGCCGAAATCGAGCGAGCCGCCGTTGAACGCCTCCACCACCTGCTGGCCCGACTGAAACTCGCTATACTCGAGCCGGAAGCCCTCGGGGCGGATCCCGGCGGATTTGAACAGCAGCCGCGCATCGCCTTCGCCGCGCCCGATCACCGCCAGCCGCAGCGTCGGCTCGGCGTTCGCGGTGCCGGCATGGCAGCCGGTGACGACCAGCGCGCCCGCCGTCAGAATCGCCCCGCGCAGCAGCGTGCGGCGATCGATCGCGATGCCGCGCGGCGCGGCGGAATCTGGCTGGAAGGAAATGACGGCACCTCTCGTGACAGGGGATGCGGGCGACGCTATCGGCACCCCGGCGGCGCCATCAAACAAGTAATCCTTGGCCCTTATGAGCCTCGCTCAACCCGAATTCGGGTCGGCCGCCCCGCACGCCCATAAATCCCATCAAATCCGTGGAGATAACACGGATCGCCCGCCCGTCGCCGATCTGCGATAGAGGTCGGAACGACGATTCGGTTTGGCATAAGGTGGGCATGGCGAAGAGCATCGCGATCATCGGCGGCGGTTTCTCGGGCACGCTCGCCGCCATCAACCTGCTCCGCCATTGCGAGTCGCGGCTGGTGCTGATCGAGCGACAGCCGCTCGCCGGCGAGGGGCTCGCCTATGGCGCGGCACACCCGGCGCATCTGCTCAACGTGCGCGCCGCCAACATGAGCGCCTTTCCCGACGACCCGGGCCAATTCCACCGCTGGGTCGCGGCGCAGGCGCCGGGCGGCGATCCCAACCCGTTCGTCCCCCGGCTCCGCTACGGCGACTATCTGCGCGAACTGCTCGATGCCGCGCGCCACGCCGCCGAAGGCCGGCTGGAGATCATCCGCGGCGACGCGGTCGATGTGATCCGCGACGGCGGCACCACGCACGTCGTCCTCGACGATGGCCGCCGGATCGACGTGGATACCGCGATGCTCGCGATCGGCAATCTCCCGCCACATACCCAGCCGGGCACCGCCGGCCTGCCCGAACGTGTGTATGCGCCCGATCCCTGGGCGCCGGGCGCGCTCGACGGGCTGGGCGAGGATGACACCGTGCTCGCGCTCGGCACCGGGCTGACGATGGTCGATGTCGTGCTCGCGCTGCGCGCGCGGGGGTTCGGCGGGCGCATCGTCGCCATGTCGCGGCGCGGGTTGCTGCCGCATCCGCACGCCGCCGCCGCGCCCCCGCCCGATCCGCTCGACGAGCGCCCGCGCGAGACCGGGTCCGCGCTGCTGCGCCGCGTGCGGGCACGCGCCCGCGCGATCGGCTGGCGCGCCGCGATCGACGAGTTGCGCCGCTTCACCCAGGATATGTGGCGCGCGGCGAGCGACCACGAACGCGCGCGCTTCCTCCGCCACCTGCGGCCGTGGTGGGACGTTCACCGCCACCGGCTCGCCCCCGCGGTCGCCGAGGCGCTGGCCGATCTGCGCGAAAGCGGCACGCTCAGCGTCGTCGCGGGCAAGATCGTCGCGACCGCCGCCGACGATGATGGCCTCACCGTCACCTGGCGCCCGCGCGCGAGCGCCGCGCCCGAGACGGTGCGCGTGGCGCGGATGATAAACTGCACCGGCCCGCAGGGCGACCTGCTGCGCGCCGAGGAGCCGCTGCTCCGCAATCTCGTCGCGCGCGGCACGCTGCGCCCCGACGCACTACGCATCGGCATCGACGTCGACGCGCAAAGCCGCACCATCGCCGCCGACGGCACCAGCAACGCCTGGCTGTACGCGCTCGGCCCGATGACACGCGGCGCCTTCTGGGAGATCGTCGCCGTCCCCGACATCCGCGTCCAAAGCTGGTCGGTCGCCCGCCGCCTCGCCAACGCACAGTGGGTCGGCGGCGAAGGGCTGTAGTCCGGCGCACCGCCTCCCGTTCGTGCCGAGCGAAGTCGAGGCGCCGGCGCCTCGGTCCGCCCCTAGACTGCGCTCGGGACGAACGGGGGCGAAGTGCGGCTGGGTAACAGCAAGAGCCCACACCAACCGTTCGTGCCGAGCGCAGTCGAGGCACTGCGAGCCACCGTCCCTCGACTTCGCTCGGGACGAACGGCGGTGAGCCCGGGACAAACCTGGGCAGAAGCAAAACTTTCGCCCGCCCAACCAACCGCCGTGTTGAAAATCCCAGCACGCACGTGGACATTCGCCGCGACGAAGATCGAAGAGGCGCGGACGTCAGTGGGTATCGAAGCGACATCATGGCCGGAGCCGGCGGCGCTCGACGATGCGGTCGCGGCGCTGCGCGCGGCGCGGATCGACTATCGTACCGATCTGCGCGGCGGGCGCACGCCGGTGCCGCTGTTCCCGTCGTCGGCGCGGCTCGCCGGCGCGATCGAGCATCTCTCGGGCGCGCTCTACCCGCGCCGGATCGGCGATTTCGCCGGGCCGGACTCGCAGGAGGACGCGTTCGTCGCCGATCGGCTCGCGCTCGCCCTCGATATGTTGCGCGGCGAGATCGCCAAGGAACTCGCCTATTGGCAGGACGAGACCGCGACGCCGTTCGATCCCGAACAGCCCGAGCTCATCACCCGCCTGTTCGCCGCCACCCTGGGGGACATCCGCCGGCTGGTCGATGCCGATGTCGAGGCGGCGTTCCTCGGCGATCCCGCCGCGCGCAGCGTCGATGAGATCCTGATTTGCTATCCCGGCGCGATCGCGGTGCGCTACCACCGCATCGCCCACGAACTCCACGCGCTCGGCGCACCGATCGTCGCGCGGATCATCTCGGAGATCGCCAACAGCCGCACCGGCATCGACATCCATCCCGGCGCGACGATCGGGCCGAGCTTCTTCATCGATCACGGCACCGGCGTCGTGATCGGCGAAACCGCGATCATCGGCGCGCGCGCCAAGCTCTACCAGCATGTCACGCTCGGCGCGCGCAGCCCGCTCGGGCTGACGCATGTCACGCCGCGCGAACGCTATGCGCGCCACCCCGTGCTCGAGGATGACGTGACGATCTACGCCGGCACCACGATCCTCGGCCGCGTGACGATCGGGCGCGGCGCGACGATCGGCGGCAACGTCTGGCTGCTCGAGGACGTGCCGCCCGGCAGCGTGGTGACCCAGCCCGCCGCGCGCGTGGCCGATCGCGACACCGCCGATGCGCTCCGCGCGGCACTCTCCGGGCGCAATCCTTGAGCGCTTGGTCCAATCCCTGGCCGCGCCAATCGGGTTGCGCGCGGCGCCCGGTGATCGGCGTGCTCTGCTGCAACGAATTCTCGCAGCGCCCGGTGCAGGCGGTGGCGACGCGCTTCGTCCAGCCGCTCGCCGATTACGCGGGCGCGGCGGTGGTGCTGATTCCGGCGGTGTCGGACGCGTGCGACGCGCTCGCGCTGGTCGACCGGCTCTTGCTGACCGGGTCGCGTTCGAACGTCGCCGCCACGCGCTACGGCGCCGTCCGCGAGGATAATGGGCCGGTCGACGAGCAGCGCGACGAGGTCGCGCTCCGCCTCGCCGCGCACATGATCGAGGGCGCACGCCCGGTGTTCGGCATCTGCCGGGGTTTGCAGGAACTGAACGTGCTGTTCGGGGGCACCCTCACTGATGCGCTCGACGACGTGCATCATTGCGGCCTCGCCGACGGCACGCAGTACGAACGCCATTTCGACCATCGCCACGATCTCACGCTCGCCCCCGGCGGGATGTTGCGCGATCAGGCGGGGCTCGCCGCCGAAACGGTCAATTCGGTGCATCACCAGGGCATCGACCGGCTCGGCCACGGCCTCACCGTCGAGGCCACCGCCGCCGAGGACGGGCTGATCGAAGCCTTTTCCGCCCGCCCCTGCGGCGCCGACGTGCTCGCGGTGCAATGGCACCCCGAATGGGACATCGGCACCAGCCGCGCGAGCCGCGCGTTCTTCGACCGGATCGGCACGGCGCTCGCCATCAATGTAAGGACGATATCATGACCGAGGCCCGCCGCCTCTCCTTCCCCTTCGGCGCACAGGTCGCGCTCGGCATGGCCGTAGGCATCGCACTCGGCGTGGTCGCGCGCGGCTATGCGACGCCCGACGCGCCCGGGCCGCTGGCGGAGGCGCTGCGCATCATCGGCGAAAGCTTCGTGCAATTGCTCAAGGCGCTGGTCGCGCCGCTGGTGTTCACCGCGATCGTCGCATCGATCGCCGCGCTGCGCTCGCTCGACAATGCCGCGCGGCTGGTGACATCGACACTGGTCTGGTTCGCTATCACCGCCGCGATCGCGGTCACGATCGGCATCACGCTCGGGGTGACGATCCAGCCGGGGCTTCACGCCGGGGTCGAACGCGCCGCGGCGGTGCGGCCCGACACGACCGGAAGCTGGCTTGATTTCCTGCGCGGGCTGATCCCCGCCAACGTGCTGGGTTTGAGCGCCGCGACCACGATCAAAGGTGAAGCGGTCAAGACGGCGCTATCGTTCAACGTGCTGCAACTGATCGTCGTCGCGGTCGCGGTCGGCGCGGCGGCGGTGCGCGTGGGCGAAGCCGGCGCGCCGTTCCTCGCGTTCAACGCATCGGCCTTGACGATCTTCGGCCGCCTGCTGCGCTGGGTGGTGCGGCTGACCCCGATCGGCACCGCCGCGCTGCTCAGCAATGCGATCGTCCACTACGGCTGGACGTCGCTTTCGGCGCTCGGCGCGTTCGCCGGTTCGGTCTATCTCGGCCTCGCGCTGGTGCTGCTCGTCGTCTATCCGCTGCTGATGCTCGTCAATGGCATCTCGCCGGCGCGTTTCTTCGCGGGCGCGTGGCCGGCGATCCAGCTCGGCTTCGTCTCGCGCTCGTCGATCGCCACGCTGCCGGTCACCGAACAGGCCGCCGAGCGGCTCGGCGTGCCGCGCAGCTACGCCGCCTTCGCGGTGCCGTTCGCGGCGACCACCAAGATGGATGGCTGCGCGGCGATCTATCCCGCGATCGCCGCGATCTTCGTCGCGCAATATTTCGGGCTGACGCTCGGGCCGGTCGATTACGTGCTGATCGCGCTCGTCTCGGTGCTCGGCTCAGCGGCGACGGCGGGGCTGACCGGCGCGCTGGTGATGCTCACGCTGACGCTGTCAACGCTCGGCCTGCCGCTCGAAGGCGCGGGGCTGCTGCTCGCGATCGACCCGATCCTCGACATGGGCCGCACCGCTGTCAATGTCGCGGGCCAGGTACTGATCCCGCTGATCGTCGCCAAGCGTGCCGGGCTGGTCGCGGCGGACCTGCCCGACACGTCCGCCGACGCATCCGACGGGCGGTTCGCCACCGCCTGACACGCTCGGCCGCTGGCCACGATTATGGCTTGGGTGCGGTGCGGCAGGTTGGATTCCACGCGCCGTCCTCCTAAGAGGATGCCGTTCCCACCCCCACGGAAAGACCGGTCATGAGCAAACTCCACCTCGTCTTCGGCGGCCGCGTCAGCGATCCGCAGACGCTCGACTTCAACGATACGGCATCGCTCGATATCGTCGGCATCTTCCCCAATTATGCCAGCGCCGAAAAAGCGTGGCGCGCCGCCGCGCAGCGCACCGTCGACGATGCCGAGATGAAGTATGTCATCGTCCACATGCACCGGCTTCTCGAGCCGGATTTGACGGCGCCGCCCGCCGTCTGAGGCGCAGACGGGCGTTCGTCGCCCCGGCGCAGGCCGGGGCCGCTGTGTAACTTGGCTGGCCGGGTGCCCCAAACACAACGGCCCGGCCTGCGCCGGGGCGACCATGTCGTGTTTTGATGAACGCGCGCGCGAAACAGCGCGACGCGGGAATAAATCCCGCGTCGTCGGTCGGCGCTGGAGCGCCGCCGGCCGGGCGCGGCTTAAGCTTGGGATCAGCTTCGCTGATCCCGTCGCCGCCGCTTAGATAAACTCGATCTTCGAGACCACGTAATACCGGTCGCCCGAGGGTACCGTCACCTCGACCTCATCATCGACCTTGCGGCCGATCAGTGCGCGGCCGAGCGGCGAATTGTACGAGATCCGCCCGCCCTTGGCATCCGCCTCGGTCTGGCCGACGATCTGATACGTCACCGGCTTGTCGTCCTCGTCGAGCAGCGTAACCGTGGCGCCGAACACCACCTTGTCGCCGGAGAGATCGCGCGGGTCGATCACCTGCGCGCGGCTCAGCTTGTCTTCGATGTCGGAGATCGATGCCTCGATCTGGCCCTGCCGCTCCTTGGCGGCGTGATATTCGGCATTCTCCGAAAGGTCGCCGTGCGCGCGCGCTTCCTCGATGGCATCGACGATCAGGGGGCGCTCGGCCTTGAGCTGTTTCAGGTGCGCGGTGAGCGCATCATGGCCCTCCTGCAGCATCGGCATCTTGTCGACGGTGGCCATCCCTTGAAAATCCTTCGTCCCGAAAATCTGTCCCCAAGCCGGCCCTTCCGGGCCGACCCGCACCGTGTTCAACTGTCGGGGAGTAGTCGTGCGATCAGGAATAATAGGATTGCAGGGGCCGTACTTCAAGGTTTTGCGTCGCCAGCGCCGCGATCGCCCGTGCCGCCTCCACCCCGGCCGAGGCCGTGGTGAAGTACGGAATCTTCTGGCTGAGCGCCGCCGCGCGGATCGGCTGCGAGTCCTTCAGGCTCTGCCAGCCCTCGGTGGTGTTGAAGATTATGTCGATCCCGCCGTCCTTGATCCGGTCGACGATATGCGGCCGGCCCTGCGCCACTTTGTTGACGCGTTCGACCGGAACGCCGTTGCGCTCGAGGAAATCGGCGGTGCCGCCGGTGGCGACGATCACGAAGCCGTGATCGGCGAGTTGCCGCGTCGCCGGCAGGATGACCGGCTTGTCGCTATCCTTCACGCTGACGAACAACGTGCCCGATTTGGGCAGCACCGTCCCCGCGCCGAGCTGCGCCTTGGCGAAGGCGATCGCGAAATCGGGGTCGATCCCCATCACCTCGCCGGTCGATTTCATCTCGGGCGACAGCACCGGATCGACACCGGGGAAGCGCGCGAACGGGAACACCGCTTCCTTGACCGCATAATAGCGGATCGCGCGGTCGATCTTGGGCAGGTCGGTCAGCTTCTCGCCTGCCATCACGCGTGCGGCGATCTTGGCGATCGGCGCGCCGATCGCCTTGGCGACGAACGGCACCGTGCGGCTGGCGCGCGGATTGACCTCGATCAGATAGACGAGGCCGTCCTTCACCGCGAACTGGATGTTCATCAGCCCGACCACCGACAGCGCCTTGGCAAGCTCGCGCGTCTGCCGCTCGATCTCGGCGATCACATCGGCGCCGAGGCTATACGGCGGGATCGAGCAGGCGCTGTCGCCCGAATGGACGCCCGCTTCCTCGATATGCTGGAGCACGCCCGCCACCACGACATCGGTGCCGTCGGAGATCGCATCGACATCGACCTCGATCGCATCGCGCAAATATTGGTCGATCAGCACCGGCGATGATCCCGACACCTGCACGGCGGTCTGGATATAGTCGTCGAGCTGCACCAGCGAATCGACGATCTCCATCGCGCGGCCGCCGAGCACGTAGCTCGGGCGCATCAGCACCGGATAGCCGATCCGCTCCGCCACCGCGACCGCCTCGTCACGGCTGCGCGCGATGCCGTTGGCGGGCTGGCGCAGGCCGAGCCTGTTTATCATCGCGGCGAACCGCTCGCGGTCCTCGGCGAGATCGATTGCGTCGGGCGAGGTTCCGAGGATCGGAATGCCCGCATCCTGCAGCGCCTGCGCGAGATTGAGCGGGGTCTGCCCACCGAACTGGACGATAACACCCGCGAGCGTGCCGTTCTGCTGTTCGACGTGGAGGATTTCGAGCACGTCCTCGGCGGTCAGCGGCTCGAAATAGAGCCGGTCGGACGTGTCATAGTCGGTCGAAACCGTCTCCGGGTTGCAGTTGACCATGATCGTCTCATAGCCCGCGTCCGCCAGCGCGAAGCAGGCATGGCAGCAGCAATAATCGAACTCGATCCCCTGCCCGATCCGGTTGGGGCCGCCGCCGAGGATGACGACCTTCTTGCGGTCGGTCGGATTGCTCTCGCACTCGGGCTCGCCGAAGCTCGGCGCCTCGTAGGTCGAGTACATATAGGGCGTCTTGGCGTCGAACTCGGCCGCGCAGGTGTCGATCCGCTTGAACACGGGACGCACGCCGAGCTTGTGGCGCGCGGCGCGCACCTCCGCCTCGGTGACGCCGCCGGTCATCGCCTTCACCGCCTCGTGGATCAGCCCGGTGCCGCGCGCGATGCCGCGCTCGTTGCCACGCAGATTGGCCGACTTGAGCGCGAGATAGGCGAGCCGCTTGTCGGAGAAGCCCATCGCCTTGAGCTTGCGCATGCCCGCCGCGTCGCGCGGCAGCCCGTCATGGCACACCGCTTCCTCGGCATGGACGATCTCGGCGATCCGCTCCAGGAACCACGGGTCGTACTTCGCGATCGCATGCACCTCGGCGACGCTGAAGCCTTCGCGCAGCGCCTGCGCGGCGACCAGCAGCCGGTCGGGCGTCGCGGTGGCGAGCGCCGCCTCGATCTCGGCGCGCGGCGCGCCCGACAGCCGCTCGACCATGTTGAAGCCGCTGAGCCCCGTCTCCAGCCCGCGCAGCGCCTTCTGGAGCGATTCATGGATGTTGCGGCCGATCGCCATCACCTCGCCAACCGACTTCATCGCGGTCGACAGCACCGCCTCGGAGCCTTTGAACTTCTCGAACGCGAAGCGCGGGATCTTGGTGACGACATAATCGATCGTCGGCTCGAAGCTCGCCGGAGTCGCGCCGGTGATGTCGTTGGTGATCTCGTCGAGCGTATAGCCGACCGCCAGCTTGGCGGCGACCTTGGCGATCGGGAAGCCGGTCGCCTTCGACGCGAGCGCCGACGAGCGCGACACGCGCGGGTTCATCTCGATCACGACGAGCCGGCCGTCCTTGGGGTTGACCGCGAACTGCACGTTCGAGCCGCCCGTCTCCACGCCGATCTCGCGCAGCACCGCGATGCTCGCGTTGCGCATGATCTGATATTCCTTGTCGGTCAGCGTCAGCGCGGGCGCGACGGTGATCGAATCGCCGGTATGCACCCCCATCGGATCGACATTCTCGATCGAGCAGATGATGATGCAATTGTCGTGGCGGTCGCGCACGACCTCCATCTCATATTCCTTCCAACCGAGCAGCGATTCCTCGATCAGCACCTCGGTGGTCGGCGAGGCGTCGAGCCCCGAGCGGACGATGGTCAGGAACTCCTCGCGGTTGTACGCAACACCGCCGCCGGTGCCGCCGAGCGTGAAGCTCGGGCGGATGATCGCGGGCAGCCCGGTCTTTTCCAGTCCGGCCAGCGCCTCCTCGACGGTATGCGCGATCGCCGAGCGCGCGGATTCGAGCCCGATCTTGTCCATCGCGTCGCGGAACTTGAGCCGGTCCTCGGCCTTGTCGATCGCGGCGGCGTCGGCGCCGATCATCTGCACGCCGAACTTCTCGAGCGTGCCGTCGTTATAGAGCGCCAGCGCGGTGTTGAGCGCGGTCTGCCCGCCCATCGTCGGCAGGACGGCGTCGGGCCGCTCCTTCTCGATGATCTTGGCGACGATCGCCGGCGTGATCGGCTCGACATAGGTCGCGTCGGCGAGATCGGGATCGGTCATGATCGTCGCCGGGTTCGAATTGACCAGGACGATGCGATAGCCTTCCTCGCGCAGCGCCTTGATCGCCTGCACGCCCGAATAATCGAACTCGCAGGCCTGGCCGATCACGATCGGCCCCGCGCCGATGACGAGGATGGAGGAGATGTCGGTGCGTTTTGGCATTAGTTTTTTCCGGTCTCGGCGGTGCAACCCCAGCCGTCATATTCCACGTCGTAGATCAGTTCGATCTGGAGGCATTTGAGCGTCAGCGCGCGAATGGCCTCGGGCTCGACGGTCTGCTCGATGCCGAGGAAGCTGCTCAGCTCGCCGTCCTCATCCTCCTCACGCTCGATGAAGCGGAAGCCGAGCGTCTCGGCATCGTCCTCCAGCCGCTCCAGCGCGTCCTCATCGCCGCGAAAGCTCACATCGACCAGCCGCACGATCTCGGCGCGGTCGCCATTGGCGGCGAGGCTGGCGAGCACATCCTTGTCCGCCGCCCACTCCGCATCGAGCCGTGCGGGATCAACCTCGGGCAGCGTCACTTGAGCAGGTCCACGAACTTGGCGAACAGGTACAGGCTGTCCTGCGGACCCGGCGACGCCTCGGGGTGATATTGCACCGAGAAGGCCGGGCGATCGACCAGTTCCAGCCCCGCGTTCGATCCATCGAACAGCGACACATGGGTCGCGCGCGCATTCTCGGGCAGGCTCTCGCTCAGCACCGCGAAACCGTGGTTCATGCTGGTGATCTCGACGACACCGTCGCTCAGCCGCTGGACCGGATGGTTGGCGCCGCGATGCCCCTGGAACATCTTGCTGGTCTCGGCCCCCACCGCGAGCGCGAGCAACTGGTGGCCCAAGCAGATGCCGAACAGCGGCTTGCCGGTCTCCAGCAATTGCCGGATCACCGGCACGGCGTATTCGCCGGTCGCAGCGGGGTCGCCGGGGCCGTTCGACAGGAAGATGCCGTCGGGGCGAAGCGCCATCACCTCCTCGTAGGTCGCGGTCGCGGGCACCACCGACACTTTGGCGCCGGCGGCGACGAGGTTGCGGAAGATGTTGCGCTTCGACCCGTAATCGATCGCCACGACATGCGGGCGCTCGCCCGCGCCCGCGCGCTCGTCATAGCCGAAGCCGAGCCGCCAGATGCCGCCCTCCCACACGCCATGAGTCTCACGCGTCACGTCGATGGCGAGGTCCATGCCCTCCAGCCCCGGCCAGCCTTGCGCCTGCGCGAGCAGCGCGGGAATGTCGAACTTGCCCTCGGCATCATGCGCGATCACGCCGTTGGGCGCGCCACCCGCACGGATGCGCTTGGTCAGCGCGCGCGTGTCGATGCCGGCGAGGCCGATGCGGTTGTGCCGCCGCATCCACGCGTCGAGCCGCTCGACACTGCGGAAGTTGGACGGCTCGGTCACGTCCTCGCGCACGATCATGCCGAGCGCATGCGGTTCGTCCGCCTCGATATCGTCGGGATTGGCGCCGACATTGCCGATGTGCGGGAAGGTGAAGGTGATGATCTGCCCGGCGAACGACGGGTCGGTCATGATCTCCTGATAGCCGGTCATCGCGGTGTGGAAACACACCTCGCCCACCGCCGCGCCCTCGACCCCGAAACCACGCCCCCACACAACGTCGCCCGATGCGAGAACCAGCACGCCAGTGGCGCCTTCGGGCGCGGAAATAGGTTTGGCGTCGGCCATGATCGGCGGGCACTCCTTCATTGGGTTGGCGATGTCGCTAAGGCGCGGCAGCTAGAACCCGCAGGCGGCAGCGTCAATCTGTTATCGCCGCGCCGCTTGGGCTAAGCGGCGGGTTTGCGATTAAGGACATGAGAATGATACGCGACGACATCAAGGCCGCGCTCGTCACCGCCATGAAAGCGGGCGAGAAAGCCGACACCGCCACCCTCCGCCTCATCCAGTCGGCGATCAAGAACCGCGATATCGAGGCGCGCACCGGCAAGGCCCCGGACAGCGACGACGCGCTCGTCGTCGAGGTGCTGCAGAAGATGGTCAAGCAGCGCCGCGAATCGATCGAGATGTTCGCGAAGGGCGGCCGCCCCGAACTCGCCGACGCGGAAAGCGCCGAAATCGCGGTGATCGAACGCTTCCTCCCCCAGCAGATGAGCGAAGCCGAGACTGTGGCGGCGATCGAGGCGATCAAGGCCGAGCTCGGCGCGAGCGGCATGAAGGACATGGGCCGCGTGATGGCCGAACTGAAGGCCCGGCACGCCCAGACGCTCGACATGAGCAAGGCGAGCGGCCTGGTGAAGGCGGCGCTGAGTTAAGCGCCGCCCGCTGCCGAGCGCACCCTTGCTTCCGTTCGTGCTGAGCCTGTCGAAGCACGTGCCCCAAACGCGCCCCTCTCGACGGGCGGACACGCGTCTGCCAGCATCGACAAATGGCGTTCTGGGCCTACCTCCTGCGCTGCGCCGACGGCAGCTTCTACGCCGGCCACACCGATGCGCTGGAGGCGAGGATCGGCGTACACGAGGCCGGCCGCGGCGGCGATTACACCGCCCGCCGCCGGCCGGTAACGCTCGTCTGGAGCCAGGATTTCCCGAGCCGTATCGAGGCGCTGGAGGCCGAGCGCCAGATCAAAGGCTGGTCCCGCGCCAAGAAAGAGGCGCTGATCGCTGGCGACTGGACGCGTGTCTCGCAACTGGCGGCGTCGCGTGGAACACGTGCTTCGACAAGCTCAGCACGAACGGAGTTTGATCGTGAGAGGTCTGACAAACCGGATTGAACTCCGCCGCTCGTCCTGAGCTTGTCGAAGGACGTGCCCGAAGCACATCCGCTGCCCCAAACCTCACGCCCCTCCCGCGAGCGGGAGGGGAGTTAATCCTTGCAAACCCCCGCCCGGATCTGCGATATAGAATCGCGCGGTGAGTCTTTCCCCCGCCTTTCTCGACGAGCTGCGCTCGCGCACGCTTCTGTCGGCGCTGATCGGCCGTACGACCAAGCTCCAGAAGGCCGGGCGCGAATTTCGCGCGTGCTGCCCGTTCCATAACGAGAAGACGCCGAGCTTCTACGTCAACGACGACAAGGGCTTCTACCATTGCTTCGGCTGTTCGGCACATGGCGACGCGATCCGCTGGCTGACCGATCAGCGCGGCCTGCCCTTCATGGATGCGGTCAAGGAACTCGCCCAGGCCGCCGGCATGGAACTGCCCGCGATGGACGCGCGCGCCGCCCAACGCGCCGAGGCCGCCAAGGGCCTGCACGAAGCCTGTGACGAAGCCGCCGCCTGGTTCACCGAGCAACTCCACGGCCTCGCCGGCGCCGAGGCGCGCGGCGTGCTGGAGAAGCGCGGCATCCGCCCCGAGACCGCGCGTGACTTCGGCCTCGGCTTCGCGCCCGATTCGCGCGGAAAACTCAAGGCCGCGCTGAAAGACTATGGCGATCCGATGCTGGTCGAGGCCGGGCTGCTGATCTCGGTCGACGGCAAGGAACCCTACGACCGTTTCCGCGGCCGGCTGATGATCCCGATCCGCGATCAGCGCGGGCGCGCGATCGCGTTCGGCGGGCGCATCATCGGCGACGGCGAGCCCAAGTATCTCAACTCGCCCGAAACCCCGCTCTTCGACAAGGGCCGCACGCTCTACAACCTCGACAAGGCCGCCCCCGCCGCGCGGAAAGCCGGGCGCGTGCTGGTGGTCGAAGGCTATATGGACGTGATCGCGCTCGCTCAGGCCGGCTTCGGCGAGGCGGTCGCGCCGCTCGGCACCGCGCTCACCGAGGCGCAGCTCGAACGGCTGTGGCGGATGAGCGACGTGCCGATCCTGTGCTTCGATGGCGACGGCGCCGGGCAGAAGGCCGCGATCCGCGCCGCGCACCGCGCGCTGCCGCTGCTCACGCCGGGGCGCAGCCTCGCCTTCGTCACGCTGCCGCAGGGGCAAGACCCCGACGATCTGGTCCGCGCCAAGGGGCCGGCCGCGTTCGAGGCGCTGCTCCGCGACACGCAGCCGCTTGTCGATCGGCTGTGGTCGCATGAACTCGCCGCCGAACCGACCACCACGCCCGAGCAGCGCGCCGGTCTCAAGGCGCGCTTCACCGAGCTTGCCAACAGCATCGCCGACAGCGACGTGAAGCACGAATATCTCGCCGACTTCCGCCGCCGTTTCGACGAACTGTTCCGCCCGCAACGCGCCCCGTTCGTGCCGCGCGCGCCCGGCGGCGGGGGCCGGCGCGCCGGGCAGCCGTGGAAACCGCCGATCGCGCCCGTGGTCGAGCAGACCAAGGCGGTGCGCGCGACCGGCATCGACCGGATTCTCGCCAAGGCGGTGCTCGCCGGGCTGATCCGTCATCCGGCCGAGATCGCGCGGCATATGGAGGTGCTCGGCTCGCTGCGGCTCGCCGATGGCGCGCTCGGGCGGCTGTTCGAGGCGGTGGTCGATCTCGCGGTCGAGGATCAGGCGCTTGATAGTGACCGCCTGCTCACCATATTGGCGTCTTCCGGTTTCGATCAAATCGCCAGCGAGTTGCTCAGGGCCGACCAGTTGCAATGCTCGTTCACCGAAAAGCATGCCGACCCGATCCGGGCGCGCGCCGATCTCGACGAGGCGATCGCAATCCTGGTCGCGCGCCCCGAGATCGATGCGGCTTTGAGCGAGGCGACAGCGGCGATGCAGTCACGCTATTCGGACGAGGCGTTCGAACGGCAGGTGTCGCTGGTAAAAGAAAGACATGCTCTGGATACGCGGCTTGCAAATCTCGTGCAAGCGAACGAAGACGCCAGAGCTTTTAAATCCGAGGGCAGTTAATGGCGAAGACCGATATGGCGGACGTTTCGGACACCAACGAGGGTGGCGACGCGCCGCTGATTGACCTCAACGATGCGAACATCAAGAAGGTGATCGCACGCGCGAAGAAGCGCGGCTACATCACCTACGATCAGCTCAACGAGGCGCTGCCCCAGGGCGAGATGTCGTCCGATCAGATCGAGGACATCTCCTCGGCGCTGAGCGAGATGGGCATCAACATCGTCGAGAATGACGAGCAGGGCGAAGAGGGCGATGCCGAGGAGCAGCCCGAGGACGAGGCCGAGCCGGCCGACGTCGCGGAGGAGAGCGCGCCCAATCTCGACGTCAAGAAAAAGGAAGTCGTCGATCGCACCGATGATCCGGTGCGGATGTATCTGCGCGAGATGGGCGCGGTCGAGCTGCTCAGCCGCGAGGGCGAGATCGCCATCGCCAAGCGGATCGAGGCCGGTCGCGACACGATGATCCTCGGCCTGTGCGAAAGCCCGATCACCTTCAACGCGATCATCGACTGGTCGACCGCGCTCAACGAAGGCACGATGCAGCTCCGCGAGATCCTCGATCTCGACGCGATGCTCTCCAAGGATCCCGCCCCCGAAAGTCTCTCCGACGACGATACGGGCGAGGATGCTGAGATTTCGGAAAAGACTGCAGGCCCGTCGTTCAAGGAAGAGGACGAGCCCGAGGAGGCGTCCGCCGACGAGGACGAGGATTCGATGACCGAGCGGCGCACGCCGCGCGCGTCGGACGATGAGGAGGAGGACAATACCCTCAGCCTCGCCCAGATGGAGGAGCAGCTCAAGCCGATCGCGCTCGAGCGGTTCGCCAACATCACGGCGATCTACAAGAAATTCTCGAAGATGCAGCAGCAGCGCCTCGACCAGATGGGCGCGGGCGGCGAGCTGTCGGCGGCGGACGAGCGCAAGTATCAGAAGCTGCGCGAGGAACTCACCGCCGAGGTCGAGAGCGTCCAGTTCCACAACGCCAAGATCGAATATCTCGTCGATCAGCTCTATTCGTTCAACCGGCGCCTGACCGCGCTGGGCGGGCAGATGCTGCGCCTCGCCGAGCGTCACAAGGTCAGCCGCAAGGACTTCCTCGATCGCTACATCGGCCACGAACTCGACGAAGCGTTCCCGTCGAGCGCGGCCAAAGTGGACAAGAAGTGGGCCAATTTCGTCGCCAACGAGAGCGACTCGGCCGACCGGATTCGTCTGGAAATCGCCGAGATCAGCCAGCAGACCGGCATGGCGCTCGGCGAGTTCCGCCGCATCGTCAACATGGTGCAGAAGGGCGAACGCGAGGCGCGCATCGCCAAGAAGGAGATGGTCGAGGCGAACCTGCGGCTCGTCATCTCGATCGCCAAGAAATACACCAATCGCGGGCTTCAGTTCCTGGATCTCATCCAGGAGGGCAATATCGGGCTGATGAAGGCGGTCGATAAGTTCGAATATCGCCGCGGCTACAAGTTCAGCACCTATGCGACCTGGTGGATTCGTCAGGCGATCACGCGCTCGATCGCCGATCAGGCGCGCACGATCCGCATCCCGGTGCATATGATCGAAACGATCAACAAGCTGGTGCGCACCAGCCGCCAGTTCCTCCACGAGCAGGGTCGCGAGCCCACGCCCGAGGAAATGGCCGAGCGGCTCTCGATGCCGCTCGAAAAGGTTCGCAAGGTGATGAAGATCGCCAAGGAGCCGATCAGCCTCGAAACGCCGATCGGCGACGAGGAGGATTCGCATCTCGGCGACTTCATCGAGGACAAGAACGCGATCATCCCCGTCGATGCCGCGATCCAGGCCAACCTCAAGGAGACCGTCACGCGCGTGCTGGCGAGCCTCACCCCGCGCGAGGAACGCGTGCTGCGCATGCGCTTCGGCATCGGCATGAACACCGATCACACGCTGGAAGAAGTCGGCCAGCAATTCTCGGTGACGCGCGAGCGCATCCGCCAGATCGAGGCGAAGGCGCTGCGCAAGCTCAAGCACCCGAGCCGCTCGCGCAAGATGCGGTCCTTCCTCGATCAGTGATGTCGTGGGCCGCGTCGGTTAACCGGCGCGGCCAACTTGCTCCGTTCCGGTGCGGAGGCGTCGTCAGGCGCGCGTGATCGGTTAAGCGGAGGCCATGTCCAAACCGGCCATGCCCCCGCATCAAGTCGCGACCGCATCGGATCTCGTCCGCCGGTTCGGCTATTGGCAGGGTCGCGCCGCGCACGCCCCGGTGTACATCCTGCATCGCGGCCGCGCGCGGCTGGTGCTCACCTCGGTCGAGATCATGGACGCGCTGTGCGCGACGCATCCGGCCGGGCAGAGCGGATTGAGCCCCGATCTCGCCGCCGTGCTCGACCGGATCGACGATCGCGTGCTCCTCGCCGATACCGGGCAACGGATCGTCGGCGCGAGCATCGCCGCACGGAACGCCTTCGGCGCGCTGGCCGAACCGGGCGCCACGCTCGCCGGGCTCGTCACGGAAAGCGCCCGATCACGCCTCGCCATATCCGCCGAACGCGCGCTGCGCACGGCGGCGCCGGTCGCGCTCGATCTGCCGATGCGGCTCAATTCCGGCCACCGGCTCAACCTGCTGATCGACGCCTGGCCCGGCGGGCTGATGCTGATCGCGCGCGATCCCAGCGATCCGCGTGCTGATGCCGATGCGCTCGCCGCCGCGATCACCGCGACCGGCAACGTCGCCGCCGCGCGGATCGACACGCGCGGCCACCTCGAATCGGCGTCTCCCGCGCTCGCCAGCCTGTGCGGCCAACCCGCCGAGGCACTCGCCGGCACCGCCTTCGCCGCCTTGTTCGCGCCCGCGTCGCAGCAGGCGGTGCGCGACACACTCGACCGGGTCTTCACCTCGGCGGCGCGCCTTCAGATCACCGCGATGCTGCCGTCCGGCCAGGGCGCCGCGCGCCGCGCGCGGATCGGTCTCGCCCCGCGCCGCGCTGGCGCGGCGATCAACGGCATCACCGCGCTGCTCGTCGTGCCGCCCGGGTGAACACCGTTAAGCCGATCTACACCACGTCTTTACGCGCTTCGTATAAATCGTGGCCTCATACCGGACACACCAGTGACATTTTCGAAAAGAGACACGCCGACTTCATGGCGATCGAGGCACCATCGATGAATCCAGCCGATGACGCCTGGCACATGCTCGCCGCCCTCGCGGCGACCGATGGCAGCGCGGCGCATCCGCGCGTCGCCGCGCTCGCCGCACCCGCCGCCGCCCGGCGAGATGTGGCGGACGCCGTCCACGCGGTCTGCACGATCCACGGGCGTTATCTGTTCGAGGACACCGCGCTCGCTCGCGACGAAGCCACAGCCGACTGGTTCGCGCGGGTCACCACCGCCTTCACCAACGAACGCGCCTATCTCGCACATCTCACCGCCGCCGTCGGCCCCCTGCCCTCCACGCCCGGCCAGGCGCAGGCCGATGCCGCTTTCGCCAGCCAGCGCCACGCCTTCGACATGCTCGCCCGCTCCGACCGGAAGGGTTGCGCGCTCGGTGCGGCGGTCGCGTTGGTGCTCGACTGGGAGGCGATCCGCACCGTGCTCGACGCCGCCGCCGCGCGCTTCGGCGTCGCGGTGCCCCCGTCGGAACTGCCCGACCGCACCGATCTCGCCGCGTTCGTCGCGACGGTCGGCGATTCGCCCGCGATCCGGCGCGCCATCGCGTTCGGCGCGCAACAGGTCTTCGCGCAGCATCGCGGGCTCTGGAGCCTGCTCGAAGCCCGCGCCAGCGCCCGCGACCATCACGGTTGAGCGGCTTGCGCGAACGCGCGCGACGCCCTTATCCTCGGGCCGACCTATGGGGGATGCGATGACCAGCGGCGGATGCCTGTGCGGCGCGATACGCTATGATATTCCGGGCGAACCGATCGCGGCGCGCACCTGCTGGTGCCGGCTGTGCCAGTATCTCGGCGCGGGGAGCGGCACCGTCAACGTCGCCTTCCCCAGCGAAGGCGTGACGATCACCGGCGCGCCGCGCTGGCGCACCGACACCGCCGACAGCGGCAACGTCCTCCATCGCGGCTTCTGCGCGGAGTGCGGCACACCACTATTCAGCACCGCCGAGGCCCGCCCGCACCTGATCTTCGTGCGCGCCGGCTCGCTCGACGATCCCGGCCTGATCGCACCCGGCGCGACGATCTGGACGCGCGAAGCGCCGGCATGGGCACATTTCGATCCGGCGCTGCCGCAAGTGGAAGGGCAGCCGCCGCCCGTCGGGTGAGGCCGCGCCCCGCCCGCGCCGGGCCGCCCGTCACCAGCCGCTCGGCTTGCCCGTGTTCTGCGCATCGAGCCAGACTTTGAGCGGCGCGAAATAATCGACCATCGCCTGCCCCGACATCTCACGGCTGCCGGTGAACGCCTGCAACGCATCGGGCCACGGCTTGGACTGGCCCATCGCCAGCATCGTGTCGAGCTTCGCGCCGACCGCCTTGTTGCCGTAGAACGAGCAGCGGTGCAGCGGCCCGGTCCACCCGGCCTGCTTGCACGCCGCTTCGTAGAACTGGAACTGGAGCAGCCGCGCGAGGAAATAGCGCGTGTAGGGCACGCTCGCCGGCACGTGGAATTTCGCGCCCGGATCGAACTTCGTCTCGTCGCGCGCGACCGGCGGCACGACGCCCTGATATTTGAGCCGCAGGTCGTTCCAGCCCTTCTCATACTGGCTCTCAGGGATCGCGCCCGAGAAAACGCCCCAGCGCCATTTGTCGATCAACAGCCCGAACGGCAGGAACGCGACCTTGTCCATCGCCTGCCGCAGCAACAGCCCGATGTCCTTGTCCGCGCTCGGCACCTTGGCGGGGTCGAGCAGGCCGATCTTGACCAGATAGTCGGGCGTGATCGACAGCGCGATGAAATCGCCGATCGCCTCGTGGAATCCGTCGTTCGCGCCATTTTCATAGAGGAACGGCTTGGTGTTATAGGCGCGCTGGTAGAAATTATGCCCCATCTCATGATGGATGGTGACGAAATCGTCCGAATTGACCTTGGTGCACATCTTGATGCGCAGGTCGTCCTTGTTGTCGATGTCCCACGCCGAGGCGTGGCAGATCACCTCCCGGTCGGCGGGTTTGACGATCTGCGAGCGTTTCCAGAAGCTCTCGGGCAGCGGCCGGAACCCGAGCGAGGTGTAGAACCCCTCACCCGTCTTGAACATCTTGATCGGGTCGTAATTCCTGGCCTTGAGCAGATCGCCGACGTCATAGCCGAGATCGCCCGCGCCCTTGGGCGCGACCACGTCGTAGATGTTGCCCCATTCCTGCGCCCACATATTGCCGAGCAGATCGGCGCGGATCGGCCCGGTCTTGGGCTGCACGGCGTCGCCATACTTCTCGTTGAGCTTCCAGCGGACATAGGTGTGCAGCGCCAGATACAGCGGCTCGACCTGCTTCCACAGCGTATCGGTGAGCGCCGCGAACTGATCGGGCGGCATGTCGTAGCCGGCACGCCATAGCGCGCCGGTATCGGCGAAGCCGAGCTGCTTGGCGCCCTGGTTGGCGATCACCACCTGCCGCGCATAATCCTTGCGCATCGGCGCGCCGACCTGATTGTGCCAGCTTACCCACATCTCCTTGAGCTTGGCCGGGTCGCGCGTGGTGCCCATCGCCGCCTCGATATCGCTGCCGTTGATCGGCTTGCCATCGAGCGTGCCCTTGCCCTTGCCATATTCGGAGGACATGCGCGTGACGATCGTCGCGAGTTCGTTCGCCGCGCCCGGCGTGGTCGGTGCGGGCAGCGTCAGCCCGCCGCGCAACAGGTCGAGCTTGCGCTTGGTGTCATAGGACAGGCCGGGCAGCTTCGCGAACCGCGCCGCGCCGAGCGCGTATTTCACCTGCAATTCGGTGCTCTCGGCGCCAAAACGCGCGGCGATCGCGTCGGTATCGTCGGTGATATAGGTCTCGTTGATCCAGGTCGCCTGCTGCGCGGGCACCGAGAAATCGCCGAGAACCTTCTCCGCGTCGGCGACGAAGGCATCGGCCTGGGCAGGCGTCGGTTTGGCGCCGGTTGGCGCGGCGGTCTGCGCGAGCGCCGGGGCCGCCGCGAGCGCGAGTGCCAGCGCGACGGTGGAAATGCCGGTGCGGATCATGGAATGTCCCCTTGTATCTTTTCTTGTGGCGGCAAGGTGTGCCGCCGCGGCGACCAGGTCAAGCGGCGAGAAAGTCGGCGATTTCCTGACCCAATTCGGGCTTCGTCACCGCGCTCATATGGTTGCCCGGCATGTCGCGGAAGGTGCCGTTGGCCAGCGCGCCGGCCAGCTCGGCGCCCGAGCCATTGTCATGGTCGTCGACGCCGCTCAGCACCAGCGTCGGCGTGGTGATCGCGGCCACGGCGTCCGCCGGCGTATCGACGAACGTGTCGAGGATGCGGAGCAGCGCCTGCGGATCGCCCTTGGTGGTCTTGAGGAAAGCCTCGGTCAGCCATTCGTTGCTGCCGCGCTCGAACGTGCCGAGGTTGGTGAGCACATGGCGGAAGTGCCGCCCGCGCCCGGCGGTATGGACGATGCCCTGATAGCCCATCCCCGACAGCACCGCGCGGCGCGGCGTCGCGCCGCCCGCCAGCATCCGCACCGTGGTGCGCGCGCCGAGCGAATAACCGCCCAGATCATAATCGGTGAGCCCAAGATGCTCGATCAGCGCGAAGCCGTCGCGCATCAGCACGTCGGGCGGATAGCTGGCGGCATCGTGCGGCTTGGCGCTGCTGCCGTGCGCGCGCAGATCGGGCATGATGACCCGAAAGCCGCGCGCCGCGATCAGCGCGGCATGGCCGTAACGAATCCAGTTGGTGAAGGCGTCGGAGAAATAGCCATGGATCAGGACGAGCGGCCGCCCGTCGCCGGTCTCGCGCCAGGCGATCCGGGTGCCGTCGAAACTGTCGAAAAACTGCGGTTCAATCGGGGAGCTTGCCAATGGCGTCCATCCAGCGGTCTGAGGTCGAGGGATTATCCTCGCTCCTTATCCGCGGCAGGGCGTGCGTGTCGATCCACGCTTCGTGCAGGCTCTCGACGCCGAAATGGTGGCGCGGCACGAACCGTCCGGGGTCGTCGAAGCTGCCCACGGTCAGGTCCGTCGTCTCGCCGGGCTTGAGGAACTCGAATGTCAGCGGCGTGCCGCACTCCCGGCAAAACCCGCGCTCGGCGATCGGCGAGGAGCGGAACCGCTCGGGCGGCCGCGTCGTCCATTCGAGATCGGCAATCCGCACGCCCTTGAACGCGATCGAAACGCCCCCGGTCGCGCGCTGGCACATCCGGCAGTGGCACAGATAGGCGTCGTCGTCTTGGACCGTGACGGCGTAGCGGATGCGGCCACACTGGCAGCCGCCGGTGAGGGTTTCGGTCATGACACCAGCAGTTCAGTGTGGCTGCCTTGCCCATGCTGGATGGCCGCACGCGCGAACTTCTCATCAGCCGTCACGACCATCGCGCCTTCGGCTTGCGCTAGTGCGAGATACAGGCAGTCATACACGGGATGCTGTAACGCGAAGGACAAAGACAATGCTGTCGGCAGCAGGTCTTCTGCCGGAAAGAACGTATCGACGATCTGCTTGAGCGCCTGGACGCCAGCGTTCGCCACCGCCTCGTCCGCGCGTGACTGATGTGCTTTCTTCCAAAGCGCGTGCGTGACCTCGAGCAGCATCCAGTCCGGCGCGATAATCCGTGTTGCCGCACCCACCCGATCCAACGCCGCGTCGCTCTCCGGCTCTTCACTGACCAGCTTCACGGCGACGCTTGCATCGAGCACGATCGCGGTCATCCTGATCGGCCGTAACCGCTATCCCGCGCCTCGCGGATAATATCGGTGCTGTCGATGGAGCCTACGCCGGGCGGAGTGGAGGCGCGCATACGGTGCGACAGCGCCACCAGTTCCTCCTTGGACAGCCGCTTCCGCGCCGGCCGACTACGCTGAAGCGCGTCGCGGAGCTCGGCTTCGAGCGACCGCCCACCGTCCTTCGCTGCGCGCCGGAAATCCTCCAGCAAGCCGTCGTCGAGATTGCGGATCAGAACCTGTCCCATGTGACGATGATAGCATGTTGCTATCATCGTCACAACACTCAATCCGCCTTCTGCAGATGCCGCCGCCCGAGCAACTCGGCGATCTGCACCGCGTTCAGCGCCGCGCCCTTGCGGAGATTGTCGCTGACGCACCACAAGGACAGCCCGTTCTCGACGGTCGGGTCTTCGCGCACGCGGCTGATGAAGGTCGCATATTCGCCCACGCATTCGACCGGGGTGACGTATCCGCCGTCCTCGCGCTTGTCGACGAGCATGATGCCCGGCGCTTCCCGCAGGATGTTCTGCGCCTCTTCGGCCGAAATCTCGCGTTCGAACTCGATGTTGATCGCTTCCGAATGGCCGACGAACACCGGCACGCGCACGCACGTCGCATGCACCTTGATCCGGGTGTCGAGGATCTTCTTGGTCTCGACCACCATCTTCCACTCTTCCTTGGTCGATCCGTCATCGAGGAAGCTGTCGATATGCGGGATCACGTTGAAGGCGATCTGCTTGGTGAACTTCTTGGGCTCGGCCGGGTCGCCGACGAAGATGTTGCGGCTCTGCTCGAACAGCTCGTCCATACCCGCCTTGCCCGCGCCCGACACCGACTGATAGGTCGCGACGACGACCCGCTTGATGCCGGCGGCGTCATGCAACGGCTTGAGCGCCACCACCATCTGCGCGGTCGAGCAATTCGGGTTGGCGATGATGTTCTTGGCGCGATAGCCGTTGATCGCATCCGGGTTCACCTCGGGCACGATCAGCGGCACGTCCGGGTCCATCCGGTAGAGCGACGAATTGTCGATCACCGTACAGCCCGCCGCCGCAAAGCGCGGCGCGTGGATCTTGGTCGCGTCGGAACCGATCGCGAACAGCGCCATGTCCCAGCCGGTCGGATCGAAATGGTCGATGTTCTGGATCTTGAGCTTCTTGCCGCTCTCGCCGAAATCGACCTCGTCGCCCTGGCTGCGCGAGGAGGCGAGCACGGCGATCTCGTCCGCCGGAAATTCGCGCTCAGCCAGAATGTTCAGCATTTCGCGCCCGACATTGCCCGTGGCACCCGCGACGACGATCCGATAACCCATGATATTCTCCAATTCGGGCCGTGCCCGTAGCGTCATTGCGCGGGTGCGTCCATCGACTTTGCTAATCGTGCGTGCGCGCCTGCCAGGTCGCATGCGTGATCCCGTGGACCGCAGCGAGATGATCGGTCAGCGCATCGAGTTCCTTGGCGTCGACATTGGTGCTGACCAGCTTGGCGACGATCTCCACCCGGTCCTCGCCGCGCGGCACCACGTCGAGTTCGGCGACCGGCAGTTGCGCGCTTTCAAGATGCTCAGTCAACAAGTCGCCCATCGGCCCGGCCGCCTCGGCCTCCGTGGTGATGGTGACCGAATAGGTCGCCTCCACGCTGCGCCCCTCGATCGGCACGCGGTTGATCGCATCGACCAGCGGCCGCAGCACGGTGTTGACGAGGATTACCATGAAGGCCAGCAGCGCCGCCTCCGCAATCAGGTCGCTGCCGGCGATCGCACCGACCGCCGCCGAACACCACAAAGTCGCCGCGGTGTTGAGCCCGCGGACGTTCATCCCCTCCTTCATGATGACGCCCGCGCCGAGGAAGCCGATCCCCGACACGACATAAGCGATCACCCGGATCGACTCGACGTCGCCGCCGAGCCGCTCGCCCAGATCGACGAACGCCGCCGACCCCAGCGCGACGAGCGCGTTGGTGCGCAACCCCGCCGTGCGTTGCCGATACTGCCGCTCGGCGCCGATCAGCGTGCCGAGCACGAAGGCGACGACGTAACTGACGACCGTGTCGAGGAACGGCAGCAGGTGGAAGGTCGTCAGGAAGCGCATCGCGTTACGGCTTGGACTTCACGGTGCGATCGAGGAAATTGAGGATCGTCCCCCACAGATGCGCACTGATCCCCGGCCCACCCACACGGTGGGTCTGGCCGGGGTAGAACATCATCTCGAACGCGCGGTTCTGCTTCTGCATCTCGGCGGCGAACGCGGTCGAATTCTCGAACACGACATTGTCGTCGGCCATGCCGTGGATCAGCAGCAGCGGATCGGCGATCCTGGCGGCATCGCCGATCGCGTCGGACGCCGTGTACGCGGCGGCATCCTTGCCCGGATCGCCCATGTAACGCTCGGTATAATGGGTGTCGTAGAGTTCCCACTTGGTCACCGGTGCGCCCGAGACGCCGGCGGCATAGACGCCCTGGTTCGCCTCCAGCATCTTGAGCGTCATATAGCCGCCATAGGACCAGCCGTAGATCGCGACCTTGGCGGGATCGACGAACGGCTGGCTCTTGACGAACTTCGCGCCCGCCAACTGATCCGCCACCTCGACCGTGCCCATCGCGCGGTAGATCGCATCCTCGAACGCCTTGCCGCGATTGTACGATCCGCGATTGTCGATCTGGAAGAACACATAGCCGTGCTGCACGAGATATTGCGGCAGCGCCCCGCCCCACGCGCGCGTCACCTGCTGGCCGGTGCCGGGGCCGCCATAATGCTGGAAGAACACCGGGTATTTCTTTCCGGGTTCGAGCGCCGGCGCGATCATCTCGTAATAGAGCGGCGTGCCGTCATCGGCCTTGATCGTGCCGAACTGGGTGCTGCGATGCGCGGCGCGATACGGGTAATAAGGATGCCCCGGCACCACGGCATTCTCGTTGATCCACGCCAGCCGCTTGCCCCCGCTATCCGCGAGATAGGTTTGCGGCGGCTGATCGGGGTTCGAGCGGGTGACGATCAGCCGGCTCGCATCGCCGTCCATCGTCGCTGTGTTCCACCAGCCGGCTTCGGTCAGCCGGGTGATGGCATTGCCGTGCTTGAAATCGAGTGCATAGACATGCTGTTCGAGCGGCCCGTCCTTGTTGGCGACGAAGGTGATCCGCCCCGCTTTCTCGTCCACCCCGATCAACGCCTGCACGACCCAATCGCCCTTGGTAAGCTGCGTCCATTTGCCGTGTGCGTAGCGATAGAGATGGCGGTAGCCGCTGCGTTCGGACGCCCAGACTAGGCTGCCATCGCCGAGCACGCGATACGCGTCGCTGAGGTTGAGCCAGCTCCGCGTGCCGGACTTTTCGGTGAACAGCACCTGCGCCTTGCCGGTCGCCGGATCGACGCTAAGCATGTCGAGTGTCTTCTGGTCACGGCTCTGGCGCTGGACGAGCAAGGCCTTGCCGTCGGGCGTCCAATCGGCGCGCGCGAGGTAGATGTCGCGATTGGTGCCGAGATCGACCTTGACCTGCTTGCCGTCCAACCCGACCACGTAGAGATCGACGAGCGCGTTGGGCGTGCCCGCCGCCGGATAGCGCTGGTCATAGACCTTGGTGCCGTCCGCGCCGATCGCGGCGCGGGTGACCACGCCGACGGGCGCCTCGTCGAACCGCTCGACCGCGATCCGCGTCTCGTCGGGCGACCACCAATAGCCGGTGAAGCGGTGCATTTCCTCCTGCGCGACGAACTCGGCCTCGCCCCAGTGGACCGTGCCGCCGCCACCTTGAGTCACCGCACGCGCCACCCCGCCGCCGAGCGGCTGGACGAACAGGTTCTGGTCGCGCACGAAGCCGATATAGCCGCTGCGCGGGGATACGGTCGGGTTGAGCTGCCCGCCGGGCTGGCTGGTCAGTTGCCGCACCGTCCCGTCCAATCCGGCGAGGAACAGATCCCCGTCGATCGGCACGAGGATCGCCTTGCCGTCGGGTGCCCAATCATAGGCGACGATCCCTTTCGATCCGCCGATCCGCGCGCGCTCACGCTGCATCTTCTCGGCCTCGGACAGTTCGGCGCCAGTGCCGATCTTGCGCGAATCGACCAGCATCCGCTCCTCGCCGGTGCGCGTGTCGCGCGCCCACAGGTCGAGCCGGTCCTTCTCGTCAGCGCGCGGACGCAGCGAGGTCAGCAACGTACCGTCGGGCGAGAGCCGCAGCGCGCGCGGCTGCGGCCCGGCGAGATCGGGGCTGGCGAAGACGCGGTCGAGCGTCAGCGCCTGCTGCGCCGGCTCAGCCGCCATGAGGGGAACCGGTGCCGAACACAACACCACCGCAGCGAGCAACGCGCCTTTTCGCAAACACCATCTCCGCATCTCACAGATCGTCGTCGCCGGCACGGACGGCAGGCGGGTGCGGCCTTATCGCGGCGCGCGCCCGGCACGTAAAGGGGCGGGTTTGCGCCAGGGCAGCCGCCGCCCCTCGATCAGCGAGCGCCACGCCCATTCGACCGGCGCGATATCGAAGTGGCGAACATATCGGTTCGCCGCCCAGAGCAGCGCCGCGTCGATCGCGAACGCCGTCACCATCAGCGGCCCCCAGGTGAGCTTTCCATACAGCGCGAGCGCGAACGGCGGGAACAGCAGCCACAGGCAAATCAGCGTCTGCGCGATATACAGCGTCAGCGCCGTCCGCCCCGCCGCGACGAACGGCCGCAGCAGCCGCGCGCCGCGCGCGCTCGTCGCCAGCAGGTTGATGAGCGCGATATGCCCGAGCGTGACCGCGAGCCGCGCCAGTTCGGAGGTTGCCCAGTCGAGCTTGGGCGCGTCATCGAAGCGCATCGCCTGCCACACCGTCACGCAGCGCAGCGTGACGCCGATCGCATAGCCGATCACCGCCATCCCGACATAAAAGCGCCGCGAGCGCCCGCCCTGGAGCAGCCCGAGCTTGAACAGCCCCGCGCCGACCAGCATCGTCGAGGCGGCTTCCCACACGAACAGCGCTTCCAGCCCATAGCCCTCGATCACGCCGATCGTATTCCACTGCGCCCGCGCCCAGGTGAGCGCGGTGCCGCTGCGTGCCACGTCCTCCGCGGCGACGCGCGCGGCGAGCTCGCGATCGCGCTTGGCCTTGGTGGCCTCGTGCGTCTTCTGCGCGGCGATCGCCGCCCGGTCCGCCGCGTCGAGCGGAAGCCGCTCACGCTGCTTCACCGCCACCTGCGCGAGCGTGGCCTGCCGCTGCGCGATCCGCTGATAGTCGCTCGCGCCGCTGACGAGCGTGAACGCGGCGAGGTTGAGGCCGATCACGACCAGCCACCTGCCCGGCAGCCGCGCGAACAGGAACGCGATCAGCGCGGCGATGCCGTACGTGTGGAGGATGTCGCCCGGCCACAGCAGGATGAAGATGTGGACGAGCCCGAAGCCGAGCAGGATCAGGTTGCGCACATAATAGCGCCCCAGCACCTGAAGATGCCCCGCCGCTTCGGCCGCGCGGCCGGTGAGGATCACCATGCCGGCCCCGAACAGCATCTCCAGCATGCAGCGCGCGGTGCCGTTGGCGAACACCTCGCGCAGCCACCACGCCACCTGATCGCTCGCGCTCCAGCCGAGATGCCGCACGTCGTCGAACGACGCGAACAGCGACTGTCCCATGTCGTTGATGTTCATGAACAGGATGCCGAGGATCGCCACGCCGCGCAGGATGTCGAGCACGGCGATGCGCGGCGCACCATCCGGCTCGGTCGCCGTGGTCATCGGTACGTCGTTCACCCTGGCGTTCTCCTCGGCAAGGTTCCAACCAGCCCGTGCCTTGCGAAGGCAACACACCCCTACCGTTCGTCCCGAGCGAAGTCGAGGGACAGGCCGCGCGCATCCGAAATTGTGTCTCGGTTCCGCTCGACGCGAAGGGTTTCGAAGACACGCAGCAAAAAGGGCGCGGGAGCCGTCTCCCCCGCGCCCTTTCCAAACGCTGGTCGTCGCGGCTTATTCGGCGGCGACGGTGCCCTTGGCCGGACGGTTGTCGCGGCGCTCGGCGATACGCGCCGACTTGCCGGTGCGGCCACGCAGGTAATACAGCTTGGCACGACGCACCGCGCCCTTGCGGACGACTTCGATGCTGTCGATGTTGGGCGAATACAGCGGGAAGACGCGCTCGACGCCCTCGCCGAAGCTGATCTTGCGCACGGTGAAGTTGGAACCCATGCCCTTGTTCGAGCGCGCGATGCACACGCCCTCATAGTTCTGCACGCGGGTGCGGTCGCCTTCGACGACCTTCACGCCGACCTTCAGCGTGTCGCCGGGGCGGAAATCGGGGATGGTCTTGTTCGCCAGGAACTTGGCGATGTTCTCGGCTTCGATCGTCTGGATGAGATTCATCTCATGCGTCCTTCGTCTGTCGCCGCGCGCCAGAGGGAGGCTTGACCCGAGCGCCCTCGTGGCGCTCCCAAAGGTCCGGCCTCCTTAGCCGTGTCTCGGTCTCGGCCATGTGCTTTCGCCATGCCGCGATCCTCGCATGATCCCCCGATCGCAGCACTTCGGGGATCGTGCGCCCTTCCCAGTCAACAGGTCGGGTATAGTGCGGATATTCGAGAAGGCCGCTTTCGAAGCTCTCGTCATCCCCGCTGGAAGGCGCGCCCATTACGCCGGGAAGCAGCCGAATGCAAGCGTCGAGAAGGACGAGCGCCCCCATCTCGCCGCCCGAGAGGATATAGTCGCCGATCGACACCTCCTCGATGCCGCGCCCTTCGAAGATCCGCTCGTCGAACCCCTCGAACCGCCCGCACAGGATCGTGACGCCAGGGCCACTCGCGAGCGCGCGCACGCGGGCCTGCGTTAGCGGCGCCCCGCGCGGCGTCATCGCAACCAGCGGCGCGCCGGTGGCGACGCTGTCGATCGCGGCGGCGAGCACATCGGCGCGCAGCACCATACCCGCCCCGCCCCCGGCTGGCGTATCATCGACGGTGCGATGCTTGTCGGTCGCGAAATCGCGGATGTTGCGCGCATCGAGGCTCCACCGCCCCTCCGCGAGCGCTCGCCCGGCCAGCGACAGGCCGAGCGGGCCGGGGAACATATCCGGGTAGAGCGTGAGGATGGTGGCGGCGAAGGTCATGCCGCGCGCGTCCAGTCCTCGACGCGCAAGCCCGGAATGTCGGCGAAGTCAGACAGGTTCCGCGTGATGACGGTCGCGCCAAGGCTGAGGGCATGTCCAGCCAACAGGCGATCGAAGCGACCACGCCGGAAAGGCATCTTAGCGTAAGCTCGCGCCGCGGCCTCGTCGAACGGCATGAGTGGTATCTGCTCGATCAGCCGTTCAAGCATATCGATCGATGGCGCCAGACCATTTTCGCTGCCTAGCGCTAGCTCGGCGAAGACGATCGCCGACATTCGTATGTCGCCGATCGCCGTCGCTTCGACCCGCCGGGTCAGCGCTGGATAGTTGCCACCGACGAGATAGATGATCGTATTCGTATCGACGAGATACATCAGCTATCGCGACCAAGCAGGTGCCAATCGCGCGGCGAATCGTCGAAATCCTCACGCGGCAGCGGCTTGAGCCACGGCATCGACCCGGCAATTCCGGTCAGGTCGATCTTTCGCTTGGGCGCATCGACCGGCTCGAAGCTGAACCGGCCATGTTCCTCGCGGACGCGCATTTCGGCGCCTTCCTCAAGGCCAAGCGCCTTGGGCAGCCGCAGGGCCAGCGAATTGCCCGACTTGAACACCTTGGCTTTATATTCCTCGCTCATGGCCGTCACTCCGTATATACGAATAGTATATACTAAACCACGAATGCCCCGTCAACGACCACCCGCTCGCCGTCCCATTCGGGCACCGCGTCGGTGGTCATCGGCACCATGAAGCGCTGGCCGCTCTCGCGTTCGATCTCGATCACGTCGCCCGCCCCGAAATCCTCGATCAGCACGACACGCCCAAGCGGCTCACCCTCGGTCGATACCGCGGTGAGCCCGATCAGGTCGGAATGATAATATTCGCCGGGTTCGAGCGGTGGCAGCGCCGAACGCGGCACCGTCAGTTCGGTACCGCGCAGCGCTTCGGCGGCGTTGCGATCGGTCACTTCGGCGAAGCGCGCGATCGTGCCGTTGCTGCCGGGGCGCGCCGACTTCAACGTCAGCGCGCCGCCATTCAGCACCGTGTAGCGCGCCAGATCCTCGGTGAAGACCTTGAGCCGCACCTCCCCCGTCACGCCATGCGCGCCGATGATGACGGCAAGCGTAACGGGGCGATCCGCCGACATTATGCTTCGGCCGAAGCCTCTTCAGCGGCAGCCTCTTCGGCGGGCGCAGCCGCGGCGGCCTTGGCGGCCTCCTCGGCTTCGGCGAGCTTGGTGGCGCGTTCCTCGGCGCGCTCGGTCGCCTTCTCGCCGGGCTTGCCCTTGTTCGGGTTGTTGCGCGCAGCGCGCTCCTTCACGCCGGCCGCATCAAGGAAGCGGGCGACACGGTCGGTCGGCTGCGCGCCGTTGCCGAGCCAGTGCTTCGCGCGCTCGGCGTCGAGGATGATGCGCTTCTCGTCATCCTTGGCGAGCAGCGGATTGTACGTGCCGATCTTCTCGATGAACCGGCCGTCGCGCGGCGAGCGCGCGTCCGCCACGACGATGCGGTAATAGGGACGCTTCTTGGAACCGCCACGCGACAGACGAATGCTGAGTGCCATCTTGAACTACTTCCTTCTTGATTTCCGTCGCCCCGGCGGAGGCCGGGGCCGCTATGGTGGTGGGCGCTACGTGTCTCCACGCAGCGGCCCCGGCCTCCGCCGGGGCGACGAACCCTACTTCTTCTTGTTCATCAAATTCTCGAACCCCGGCGGCAGCTTGGCCTGCCCGCCGCCAAGCCCGGGCAGACCGCCCGAATTGCCGCCGATCAGGCTGCCAATGTCGGGCATGCCGGCCCCGCCGAGGCCACCCATGCCGCCACCGCCCATGCCCCCCTTGCCGAACATCGCCGCCATGCCCTTCAACCCGCCCATCTTGCGGATCTTCTTCATGGCGCCGGCCATTTCCTGGTGCATCTTGAGCAGCTTGTTGACGTCCTGCACGGTCGTGCCGCTGCCCTTGGCGATGCGGATCTTGCGCTTGGCGTTGAGCAGCTCGGGCTTGGCGCGCTCCTTGGGAGTCATCGAGCCGATCATCGCGTCCATGTGGATCAGCACCTTTTCGCCGCCGACCTGCTGGACCGCGTTCTGCGCCTTCTTGAGCCCCGGCAGCATCCCTGCGAGCGCGCCGAGCCCACCCATCTTGCGCATCTGCTGGAGCTGCGCGCGCAGATCGTTGAGATCGAACTGACCCTTGGCGAGCCGCGCCGCGATCTTCTCGGCATCTTCCTGCTGGATCGTCTCGGCGGCGCGTTCGACCAGGCTGACCACGTCGCCCATGCCGAGGATACGCCCCGCGACCCGGCTCGGATGGAAGGCTTCGAGCGCATCCATCTTCTCGCCGGTACCGGCGAACTTGATCGGTTTGCCGGTGACCGCGCGCATCGACAGCGCCGCGCCACCGCGCGCATCGCCGTCCATGCGGGTCAGCACCACGCCGGTCAGCGGCACCTGGGCCGAGAAGCTGGTCGCGACGTTGACCGCGTCCTGCCCGGTCAGCGCATCGACGACGAGCAGGATTTCCGCCGGCTTCGCGACGTCGGCGACCGCGCGCATCTCGTCCATCAGCGCCTGGTCGACGTGGAGGCGGCCCGCCGTGTCGAGCATCAGCACGTCATAGCCCTGCAGCTTCGCCGCCTGGAGCGCGCGTCGCGCGATATCGACCGGCTGCTGGCCGGGCACGATCGGCAGCGTCGCCACCTCGGTCTGCGTGCCCAGCGTCGCAAGCTGTTCCTGCGCATTCGGGCGATTGACGTCGAGCGACGCCATCAACACCTTCTTGCGCTCGCGCCCGCCCTGCCCGCCGGACAGCCGCCGCGCGATCTTGGCGGTGGTCGTCGTCTTGCCAGAGCCTTGCAGGCCGACCATCATGATGACGGCGGGCGGCGCCACGCCGAGATCGAGTTCGGCGGCGCTACCATCGCCATCGCCACCCAACATCGCGACCAGCGCGTCGTTGACGATCTTGACGACCTGCTGACCCGGCGTGACCGAGCGCAACACCTGCTGGCCGATCGCCTGCTCGGTCGCCTTGTCGACGAATTCGCGCGCCACCGGCAGCGCGACGTCGGCTTCGAGCAGCGCGACGCGCACCTCGCGCATCGCCGCGCGCACGTCCGCCTCGGTCAGCGACCCGCGGCCGCGCAACCGATCGAACACACCGCCAAGACGGTCGCTGAGGCTCTCGAACATCGTCAAACCTTCCACTTCGAACGCCGCCGCCCTATGGGAAAACGCAAAAGACGCCGGCGGACGAAACCTCGTCGGCCGGCGTAGCCCCGCAGGGCGAGCCTTTCACGAATCCCTTTGGGGACGCGATCAAGGGCGGCAATAGCGGTTTTGCACCGCCATCGCAAGCGCCGCGCTCATGCCCTGCGCGGCGCAGGGTGCTGCGGTCGAACGCCGGCCAGCGCAGAATGGACAATGGTCGCGCCCGTCCCTAGATCACCGCGCATGATCGACCGCGCCGGCCCTGTCGTGGCTGACCCCCACATCGTCAGCCTGGGCTGCCGGCTCAACATCGCCGAGAGCGAGACGATCCGTGCGCTGCTCGCCGGACGCGACACCGTCGTCGTCAACAGTTGCGCGGTCACCAACAGCGCGGTGACCGAGACCCGCGCCGCGATCCGCCGCGCGCGGCGCGACCGCCCGACAGCGGAGATCGTCGTCACCGGCTGCGCCGCGCAGATTGATCCGGCGGGCTTCGCGGCGATGCCCGAGGTCGATCGCGTGATCGGCAATGCCGAGAAGCTACACGCCTCGGCGTGGCAAGCGACCGCGCCCGTGCTGGTCGGCGACATCATGCGGGTGCGTGATACCGCCCCGCATCTGGCGAGCGCCTTCGCCGCGCACGCCCGCGCCTTTGTCGAGGTGCAGAACGGCTGCGACCACCGCTGCACCTTCTGCGCGATTCCCTTCGGACGCGGCAACAGCCGCTCGGTGCCGGCGGGCGGCGTGATCGACCGGATCGCGGCGCTGGTCGATGCGGGCTATCGCGAGGTGGTGCTGACCGGGGTCGATCTCACCAGCTACGGCCCCGATCTGCCCGGCGCGCCGAGCCTCGGCCTGCTCGTCGAGCGCATCCTCGCGTATGTGCCCCGGCTCGAACGGCTGCGGCTGTCCTCGCTCGATTCGGTCGAGATCGACGACCGACTGTTCGATCTGATCGCCGGGCACCCGCGCGTCATGCCGCACGTCCACCTGTCGTTCCAGGCCGGCGACGACATGATCCTCAAGCGGATGAAGCGCCGCCACAGCCGCGCGCAGGCGGTGGCGCTGGTCGAGCGCCTCAAGGCGGCACGCCCGGACATCGCGATCGGCGCAGACCTGATCGCCGGCTTCCCGACCGAGGATTCCGCGATGTTCGCGAACACGCTGGCGCTGATCGACGATTGCGACATCGTCCACGCGCACATCTTCCCCTATTCGCCCCGAGAGGGCACGCCGGCGGCGCGGATGCCGCAAGTACCGGTGGCGGTGCGCAAGGCGCGTGCCGGCGCACTGCGCGCGGCGGCGGCGCGGCGCAAGGCGGCATGGCTCCAGCGCCTCGTCGGCACCGAACAGGACGTGCTGATCGAGCGCCCCGGTGATCGCGGCCATGCCGGCAACTTCGCCGAAGTTCGCTTCCCCGCCCCGCCCCCCGTTCGTGCTGAGCCTGTCGAAGCCTGTCCTGAGCGGCAGGCTTTGCCAGCCAGCCGAAGGGCACGTGCGCCCGGAACACGCCCTTCGACAAGCTCAGGGCGAACGGTTGGTGTAGGCGACGTCCTTCGCCTCATCATCACCGCCACGGACGGCCTCACCCTCCAAGCCACCCCAATACTCTCCCCGGCGGCGAACCAACCCGCCCCATCGCTTCAAAAGGCCCTCGCATGAGCACCACACCCGGCTGGCACGAGCGCCTGCTCGGCGGCTTCAAGCGCACCTCCGATCGGCTGATCGGCAATCTCGTCGGGCTCGGCACCGCCCCGCTCGACACCGAGACGCTCGACGAGATCGAGGAAGCGCTGATCGCTTCCGATCTCGGCCCGGAGACCGCGCATCGCATTCGCGACCGGCTCGCCTCGGGCATGTTCGAGCGCGACATGGAGGATCTCGGCATCCGCCTCACCGTCGCCGAAGAGGTCGAGAAGGTGCTGGAGAAGGTCGCCAAGCCGCTCGAGATCGAGGCGTTCCCGCGTCCGCAGGTGATCCTCGTCATCGGCGTCAACGGATCGGGCAAGACCACCACGATCGCCAAACTCGCGCACTGGCTGAAAGAGCAGGATTATGCGGTGATGCTCGCCGCCGGCGACACCTTCCGCGCCGCCGCGATCGGCCAGCTCGCAACCTGGGCCGAGCGCGCGGGCGTGCCGATCATCAGCGGCAAGGAAGGCGGCGATGCCGCCGGCATCGTCTATGAGGCTGTCAAGCAGGCGACCGCGATCGGCACCGACGTGCTGATCGTCGACACCGCCGGCCGGCTCCAGAACAAGCGCGAGCTGATGGACGAGCTCGCCAAGATCCGCCGCGTGCTCGGCCGGCTCAACCCGGCCGCGCCGCACGACGTGGTGCTGGTGCTCGATGCCACCACCGGCCAGAACGCTCTATCGCAGATCGAAGTGTTCAAGGAGATGGCGGGCGTCACCGGCCTCGTCATGACCAAGCTCGACGGCTCCGCGCGCGGCGGCATCCTCGTCGCGGCGGCGGAGAAATACGGGCTGCCGATCCACGCGATCGGCGTCGGCGAGGGCATGGGCGATCTCCGCCCGTTCGACGCCAACGAAGTCTCGCGGATCATCGCCGGTGTCGATGGAGTGAAGCGCCGTGGATAAGAAGCCGGTCAACGCGCCGATGCTGCGCATGGCGGTCGATTACGTCCCGCTCGTGGTGTTCTTCGTGGTCAATTATCTGGCTCCCGGCCCGGTCGTGGCCAAGGCGATCGCCGCGACGATCGCGTTCATGATCGCCGAAGTGGCGGCGCTACTGTTCTCGCGGCTGCGGCTCGGCTCGATCTCGCCGATGCTGTGGATCACCGGCGTCCTCGTGCTCGTGTTCGGCGCGCTGACCATCTATTTCCACGACCAGCAATTCATCCAGATGAAGCCGACCTTCGTCTATGCGCTGTTCGGCGGCCTGCTGCTGTTCGGCTGGCTGACCGGACGCCCGCTGCTCCAGCAACTGCTCGAAACCGCCTATCCGGGGCTGGATGCCGAGGGCTGGCGCAAGCTGACCCGCAACTGGGCGGTCTTCTTCATCCTGATGGCAATGGGCAACGAAGCCGTGTGGCGCGGCACCGCGATACTGTGGGGCAAGGACGCGGGGTGGAACGCCTGGCTGTGGTACAAGATGCCCGGCTGCGTCATCATCACGCTCGTGTTCGCGATGGCCAACGTGCCGATGTTGATGAAACACGGCCTGACGCTCGGTGAGGAAAAGCCGCCGCTGGTCCCGCCGGAGGGGTGATCGTTTGGTCGATCACCCGGCCTCAAAACGTCACCCCAGCGCAAGCTGGGGTCTCGCGCGATCGGGCGAGCGTGCCGAACCTCGCGGGAAGATGCCAGCTTACGCTGGCATGACGGCGAGTGGCCTTCGTCACCCCAGCGCAAGCTGGGGTCTCCCGCGATCAGGCGAGCGTGTCGAACAGATCGCGCCACTCCGGGTTGCCCAGTTCGACCAGCTCGACCTTCCAGCCCCGCCGCCACGCCTTGAGCGCTTTCTCGCGCGCGATCGCCTCCTCGATCGTGTCGAACCGCTCGGCGTGAACCAACGTCTTGATACCGTAGCGCCGGCAATAGGCCGATCCGACATCGCGCCGATGCTGATCGACTCGTGCCGCGAGATGCGCGGTCACACCGATGTAGAGCATGCCGCGCGGCTTGCTCGCCATTAGATACGTCCAGCCCCCGCGTGACATGGGGCGAGCGTATTGGACCTCGCGGGGAGATGCCAGCTTGCGCTGGCATGACGGGGGGGAAAAACCCGCGCTCGAAGCAAAGAAAAAAGAGCCGGCGACCCAACGGTCCCCGGCCCTTTCTCAACCGTCAGCGATCGGATCAGCCCTGCTGATCCGCCCGGCTCACGCCCTCGCCGTCGAGGTTCTGCGCGGCGAAGTCCCAGTTCAGGATCTTGCCCGTCACCGCTTCGAGATAGCCGGGGCGCGCGTTGCGGTAATCGATGTAATAAGCGTGCTCCCACACGTCGATCGTCAGCAGCGGCTTGTAGTCATAGACGACGGGCGTGTCGGCGTCGTGGAGCGAGGTCACCTTGAGCTTGCCGTCCTCGAGCACCAGCCAGCCCCAGCCGCTCGCGAAATGGTTGGTCGATTCGGCGACCAGCGCCTTCACCAGCGCCTCGGTCGAGCCGAAGCCTTCCTCGATCAGCTCGGCGAGCTTGCCGGTCGGCGCGGCATAGTTCGGGGTCAGCGAGTTCCAGAAAAAGGTGTGGTTCCAGATCTGCGCGGAATTGTTGAACAGGCCCTTGTCGCCGGTTTCCTTGGCGTGGCGGATGACCTCGACGAGCGACTTGCCCTCAAGGCCCTTTTCGGTGACGAAGCCGTTGGTCTTGTCGACATAGGCCTTGTGATGCTTGCCGTGATGGAAATCGAACGTCTCGGCGGACATCGTCGGCGCGAGCGCATCCTTGGGGAAAGGCAGCGGGGGAAGTTCGAAAGCCATAGGATATCCTCCTTCAGGGACGTTCAGGATCACGGCGCAAACGCCTGTGCGCCGGAAATGGGTCCGCCGCGATTATTACGCAACCGATTCGGAATTGAGAATGAATCGCAGGTAGTTGGCGCGCGATGGCGTGCGATAATTCCCGGCTACTCGTCACCCCAGCGCACGCTGGGGTCTCCCTGTGATGACGCGGGCGCCCTCCCTAGAAAGACCCCAGCTTGCGCTGGGGTGACGAATCGGGGCGGGAACGCGCTACGCCCCCGCCGAGATCAACCCATGCCGCTTCAGCGCATGCCGCAACTGATCGTAGCTCAGCCCGAGCGCGTCCGCGGTCGCGCGCTGGTTGAAGCGATGCTCGGCCATCGCCTTCTTGAGCAGGTCGCGCTCGAACCGCGCGATCCGGCTCTTGAAGTCGCCCGGTGCGTCTTCTTCGGCTGGCGCCGACGGCTGGGCGGGCGCCGCCTCCACCGTCATCGCCCCGCCCGCCAGGGTGCGCGGCCGATATTGCGACTGGAACGGATCGAACTCGATCGCGTCGATCGGCGTATCGCGCTCCCACCGGTACACCGCGCGCTCGACGACGTTGCGCAGCTCGCGCACGTTGCCCGGCCAGTCATAGGCGACCAGCGCGGCCATCGCCTCGCGCGTGAAGCCGGGCCAGTCGAGCCGCCCCATCTCGGACGCCATCCGCCGCCCGTAATGCTCGGCGAGCACCGGCACGTCGCCGGTCCGCGCGCGCAAGGGAGGCAGCGTCACCACCTCGAACGACAGCCGGTCGAGCAGATCGGCGCGGAACTGGTGCCGCGCGACCTTGTCGGGCAGATGCTCGTTGGTCGCCGCGACGATCCGCACATCGACCCGCAGCGGCCGCGACGATCCGATCCGCGTCACCTCGCCATATTCGACCGCGCGCAGCAGCCGGTCCTGCGCCGCCATCGACAGCGTGCCGAGTTCATCAAGGAACAGCGTCCCGCCATGCGCCTCCTCGAACCGCCCGGCGCGCGCCTTGGTCGCGCCGGTGAACGCGCCCGCCTCATGCCCGAACAGCTCCGCCTCGATCAGCGTCTCGGGCAGCGCCGCGCAGTTCATCACCACCATCGGCTGGTCCCAGCGCGGGCTCAGCCGATGGAGCCGCTCCGCCACCAGCTCCTTGCCGGTGCCGCGCTCGCCGATCACCAGCACGGGCCGGTCGAGCGCGGCCGCGCGGCTCGCGCGCTCCAAGGCGTCGAGAAACGGGCCGGACTGGCCGATCACCTGCGTCGTTCGCTCCATTGCCAAGTCTTGGCGTAAAGTCCCAAGGCTTGGCAAGTCCGCGCTGCGGCAAAGCTGTCGATCCGTTCAGAAAAGCCCGCAAATCCGCCGTTTTCGGAATTGGCACGAACCCTGCAAAGCCTATCCCGTACCCAACCAGTACCGCGTTCCCCCAAGGAGTTTTTCGCACATGGGCATTTTTTCCCGGACCCGTGACATCGTCGCCGCCAACTTCACCGACTTGCTCGACAAGGCGGAAGACCCGGCGAAGATGATCCGGATGATCATCCTCGAGATGGAAGAGACTTTGGTCGAGGTCCGCGCCTCCGCCGCGCGCACCATCGCCGACCAGAAGGAGATGCGCCGCCACATCGACAAGCTCGGCAAGCTCCAGGAGAGCTGGACCGAGAAGGCCGAGCTGGCGCTGTCGAAGGGCCGTGAGGATCTCGCCAAGGCCGCGCTTGTCGAAAAGCAGAAGGCCGCCGACATGGCCGATCGCCTCAAGGACGAGATCGCCGTGCTCGACGAGGCGCTGCGCGCGTCCGAAGAGGACATCAACAAGCTGCAAACCAAGCTGCGCGAGGCGCGCACCCGCCAGAACTCGATCGTCACCCGGCTGGAAAGCGCGCAGAACCGCTACAAGCTGCGCGAGCTCTACAACGGCCCGCGCATGCAGGAGGCGTTCTCGCGCTTCGATGTGATGGAGGGCCGCATCGACATGGCCGAGGGTCGCGCCGATGCCGCCGGTCTGGGCGCGCAGCCCAAGTCGCTCGAAGAGGAGATCGCCGAGCTCAAGTCCGCCGACAAGGTCGATGCCGAGCTCGCCGCGCTCAAGGCGCGCCTGAACAAGGACGGTTGAGATGGAAGACGTTTTCCTGCCGATCGTCATCTGCGGCATGCTCTTCGTCGGCATGCCCTGGGTGATCCTGCACTATGTCACCAAGTGGAAGCAGGCGCCCAAGATCACCGACGAGGACGAGAAACTGCTCGATGAGCTCCACCTGCTCGCGCGCCGGCTCGAAGACCGACTGCAGACGGTGGAGCGGATCGTCGCCGCCGACCATCCCGACTGGCGCCCCGGCGTGACCGCCGATCCGCGCCCTTCCTATGACCTTTCCAAGAGGAACTGAACCATGAGCGCGAGCCGCACCAAATTCTACCTCGACAAGCAGAACCGCAAATGGCTGGGCGTGTGCTCAGGGATCGCCGATTACACCGGCATCGATGCCACCTGGGTCCGCGTCGGCGCGGTGGTCCTCACCATCGCCGGCGGCTTCCCCTGGACGCTCCTCGCCTATTGGCTGGTCGCCTGGATGGCCGATGCCAAGCCCTACGGCCTGTACGACAGCAAGGAGGACCAGAAGTTCTGGCAGGGCGTCCGCTCCAACCCCACCCGCTCGACCGCCGAGGTCCGCTCGAAGTTCCGCGACATCGACCGCCGCCTCGCCGACATCGAGACGATGTACACCAGCCGCAACACCCGCCTCGCCGACGAGATCGACAGCCTGCGCTGAGCGCGCACCCGATCCGGCACCACCACCGCAACAGGATTATCACGATGTCGACCACCTGGGGATTGCTCGTTCCACTCGCCGCGATCACGGTTTTCCCGCTCAGCCGGGTCATCACCACCTGGGTGCGCGCCCGGCACGGCTATCCGCTCGATGACGCGCGCGACGGCAAGGATCGCCTCCCGATCGCCCGCGAAACCGAATTGCTGAGCGCCGAGAACGAACGGCTCATCGGCAAGATCGGCCGGCTCGAGGAGCGGATCGCGGTGCTCGAACGCATCGCCACCGATCCCGCCGAGCGCACCGCGCGCGAGATCGAGGCGCTTCGCACCACCGGCTGATCCGCCCGCCCCGTTTCCACCGCCATCTTCGCATCATCCACCCGTGCGCGGCGCCCCCGCCCGCGCCGACAGGAAAGGCACGTCCATGCTTCTCGCTTTTCTCGCCACGCTCGCCGCCGTCACCGCCCTCGGGGTCTTCGCCACCGAACGGGTCGATCGCCCGCGCCGCCGCCGCGAACGGCTCGCCGCGCAAGGCGAAGCGCAGTAATATCGCCAGTCCGCAAGGGGAGTTTTCGACATGAACCCGTTTGAAATGGTCGTCGCGATCATCGTCGTCATCACGGTCGGCCGCGTCCTGATGGCCCGCTACGGCGTCGTTCACGGCAAGCCCGGCGAGCAGGTCGCCTTCCGCGACGACAATGCCACCCGCGCCGAGAATGCCCGGCTGCAGGAGGAATTGCGCAGCATGAAGGAGCGGCTCGCCGTCCTCGAACGCCTCGCCACCGACAATGACACGAGCAGCGCCCGCCTCGATCGCGAGATCGAACGCCTGCGCGACCCCAAATGACCCTCATGACCGCAGGAGCAGGGATCATGACCGACCCGAGTTTCTACATCACGATGGCCGGCACGGCGCTCGCCGGGCTGACGATCCTCGCCTACGCGACGCTGACCGGATGGCGCGGCTGGCTCGCGCTCAAGCAGCAGGAACTGCAGCACCAGCCCGGCGACCGCAGCGCCCCGGCGATGCCCAGTGCCAGCGCCCGCATCGAGATCGCCGACCTGAAGGAGCGCATCCGCAAGCTCGAAGCGATTGCGGCCGGGGTGGATCTGTAAGCTGCGCCTGTAAACGCCAGCCCCTACCCCGTTCGCCCTGAGCAAAGTCGAAGGGCGTGTCCAAACGTAGCTCGTCACTCGGAGCATTGCGCCAGGAACACGTGCTTCGACAAGCTCAGCACGAACGGGGAGGAGCAAACCCGGTAGACGCCCCGCCCCCCCGCCGTTACCGCCGCCGCCATGACCACACTCGCCGACCTGCAAGACGAATATGATTTCCTCGACGCCGACGATCGCTATCGGCTGCTGATCGATCTCGGCAAGGCGCTGGAGCCGATGCCCGATCCGCTCAAGACCGAGGCTACGCTGGTGCGCGGCTGTTCCGCGTCGGTCTGGGTCTATCCGATGCGGCGCGACGACGGCACGCTCCACTTCCTCGCCGATTCGAACGCGGCGATCACCAAGGGCATCATCGCGCTCGTGCTGCTGACCGTTCAGGATCAGCCCGCCGCGACGATCGCCACCACCGACATCACCGCCGCACTCGCCCCGTTCGATCTCAAGAACCAGCTCAGCTCGAACCGGACGCAGGGCATCCCCAACATGATCGCGCTGATCCGCGACACCGCGCTCCGCTACGCCAGCTAACCCGATCGCGCCGCGTGCGCGCGTGTCGGGCGGGAGATACCGTTCGCACTGAGCGAAGTCGAAGTGCGTGCCACAAGCGCCACACTCCACCCACATGCGTCGCCCCGGCGCAGGCCGGGGCCGTTACGTGTCGGCCGCCCGGCTCGCCACATCACACTGCGGCCCCGGCCTACGCCGGGGGCGACGTACCCCACGCCCCAAATCACTGGAAAGCCGCGCCCGCCCTCCTCAGCGCGCGCGCCCTACAACGCTCAATTCTTCACCTTCGGCGGCCGCGGATACGGCACGAAATCGTTCAGCCCGACCGACGCGCCCGCCATCCGCGTGCCGCGGTCGATCAGCCGCACGATGTCGATCCGGCACGTCTGCCCGCCCCGCGGCTCGCTGACGAGGATGTCGTCGTCGTCCAGGAAGTTCGCGCCGCTCGGCCGGTTGACGTAGATCGTGCCGTCGCTGGTCGTATAGACGATCGCGGTCCGGTCGATGATCTCGCTCGATCGGATCTGCGTCAACGACAGGCAATCCACCGGCTTGCCGGCGACCCGCCCCTCCAGCATCTTGGCGAGCTTCGCCTCGCCGGTAAGCCGCTCCTTCGCCTGCGCGGGCACGGCGGAACCGATCACCGCCAGCGCGGCGATCGCGGTGAGACAGTGGGAAACGCGCATCGAATTTCTCCTATGCTTCCAGCGTAGCCGAGTCGTGCTGAACCTGCGCTGACACGTCGGGCTCCGCCGCGTCCAGCCCCAGCCCCGCGATCACCGCGTCGAGCGGCGCGCCCGCGCGCACGATCTGCCAGTGCCGGCTGTCGGCGCTGTCGACCACGGTCACCGCGCCGCGCGGGCAGACCTTGAGGCATTGCACCTCGACGATCCCGATCGGCGCCTTGCGACCGGCCTTCACGCCCAACCGCTTGCGCAGCGCCTTGGCGAGCGGCTTCTTGCCGCCCGCGCCGAACCCGCCGCCGAGCTTCTTCGAACATTTCGCGCACACCAGCAACGTGCGCGACCAGTCCGAACGGACGATCTTCACGACGCCATCCTCACTGCGCCGGCTTCCACTGCCGCTGTTCCTCGGCGACGCGCAGCACGTCATAGGCGGCCTGGATCGCCTGGAAGCGCGCGGCGGCGTCCGTGTCGCCGGGGCGGATATCGGGATGGTTCTGCTTGGCGAGCCGCCGCCATGCCAGCCGCACCGCCTCGAAATCGGCATCCACCTCGAGGTCCAGCACCTCGAGCGCGCGCAGCTCGTCGCGCGAGCGGCTGCCGTCGCCCGATCCGGCCCATTGCTGGTGGCGCGAGGTGGTGTAGCCGTCGGCGGTGCGCGTCTCCGCCGCCTCGCGCTCGGCCGCCTCCTCGGCGCTCAGCCCCTCGAAGTAGTTCCAGCCGCGATTATACTCGCCGGCATGTTCCTGGCAGAAATACCAGCGCTCGGGGCTGTTGGGCGATTTCGGCGCCGGGCAATTGCCCGGCTCGGTGCAGCCATGCCGGTCGCACAGCCGCACCTTGGCGGCCTCGCGGCTCGATTCGCCATACGCCCGCCAGCGTGGAAATCCCCAATCATCTCGTCTCGTCGCGCGCGCCATAGCGGACCATCTAGGCACGCGGGTGCGGCATTGCCATGACGGATTGGTGACAGGCGTGATTTTGCGGGGGACGGGGGCGCCCGATCGCACCTGCCGGATCGCGGGGGATCGGCAAGCTCGCCGTGTCCTACACCGCCGCCCGGTGCCATTCTCGCCGCGCTCTTCGACATCGCCGGCGAGATCGAGTCCCCGCGCTTCGCGCAAACATCGCAGGGGTCCGCGACCTTCACGACGTTTGCCGCCCGTGCGCAACATAGGCGACGTTAGCAACGTTTCGCCCGCACGCGGGGAATACCAGAGGGTCTGTAAGCCGGGTTCTGTCCACCCTCTTTACGAAGGATAGGCGACCATTCCTCTAGGGCGACGCTCGCACGCCGCCTCAAGCAACCAACCCGGACGACGAGCAGAAACGATGCCCATGTGCCGTCCCTATTCGGTCTTGCTCCCGGTGGGGTTTGCCATGCCGCCTGCCGTTACCGGAGGCGCGGTGCGCTTTTGCCGCACCCTTTCACCCTTGCCTGTCGCCACGCTCGCGCGCGGCCCATCGGCGGTCTGCTCTCTGTGGCACTGTCCCTGGGGTCACCCCCGCCGGGCGTTACCCGGCACCGTCGTTTCGCGGAGCCCGGACTTTCCTCGGCATGTGCCAAGCACATGACGCGGCCGCCCGACCCTCTGGTGGACCCGCCTTAGTCGTCCCCTTGCGGTTTGGGCAACAGTAAAGCGAGTAGAATGCTGCGACACTCGCCGTCGATCTCGCCGTCGATCAGTTCGGGCCGGTAGCGGCGCTGGAACGCGACCACCGCCGCCAGCTTGTCGGTCACGTCGTAGCCGAACCGCTCGAGCGCGATCAGGAAGCCCGCGTCGGTCCACATCGGGTCCATCAGGTTGCGCGTGGGCCGGGGCAACGCCAGCCGCAGCCGCGAGAGGCGGTGCCACGGGAACAGCTCGCCCGGATCCTGCTTGCGCCTGGGCGCGATGTCCGAATGGCCGACGACGTTGCCGCGCGTGATCGCGTAGCGTTCCTTGATCTCCCCGGTCAGCGCGATCAGCGCGTCGATCTGCGCATCGGGAAACGGGCGATAGCCGAACTCATGGCCGGGGTTGACCAGCTCGATCCCGATCGAGGCACTGTTGACGTCCTCGATCCGTCCCCAGCGCGCCGCGCCGGCATGCCACGCGCGCTTGTCCTCGGCGACGAGCCGGTGGACGGTGCCGTCCTCGTCGATCAGGTAATGCGCCGAAACCTTCGCGGCGGGGTCGCACAGCCGCGCCAGCGCCGATGCCGCGTCGGCCATCCCGGTATAATGGAGAACGATCATGGTGATCGGCAGCGCGCGCTCGTCGAAATTGGGGGACGCCGTCTCGATGATCGTCATGTACGCTCCTGCTCACCCCCGCGCGGCAGCGGCGCCGGGATCAAGCGGCTGCGATAGCCAATCGCGCCGCATTCGCCAACTCATAGCCGCTGCGGTCGCAGGCGGATCGGCGGCCACCTTTCCGGTCCAGCCGATAATGCGCTGTCTCCGTCAGGCGATCTTCAGCGTCGCCCCGAACAGCAGCACCGGATCGCTCGGCTCTGACACCTGGATCGTGCCCTTCGCCTCGGCCACCAGCGCGTGGACGAGACAGGCGGCCGCCGCGCGCGGTGTCGCGGCAACGTCGATGTCGGCGCCGGTCAGCGCGGTTCGAAGCTCCGCGTCGAGCACGATCCGCGGCCCATCCGCGCGCACGACGATCTCGACCTGATCGCCGACGCATTCCGCGCCGACATCGAGCTGCCCGCCGCGGATCAGCGCGTCGCCGGCGATGAGCGCGAGGTTGAGCAGTACCTTGATACCCACTTTGGGCAAGATCGGGTCTTCGACCAACCAGCCGAGCTTGATCCGCTGGGTGTCGCCGAAAAGTCCGTCGATCGCCGCGCGCGCCTCGCGCGAATCGATCGTCTCGCCGAAGCCGCCGGCCGCGCCGAACGCGAGTCGGAAGAATTTGAGCTTGTTGGCCGATGCCCTAGCGCTCTCGCTGAGCAATTCCAGGCAGCGCGCGCGCATGTCCGGGTCGTGCTCGTCGGCGAGCAGTTCGAGGCCGTTGTTGAGCGCGCCCACCGGGCTGAGCAGATCGTGGCACAGGCGCGAGCACAACAGGCTGGCGAAATCGACGGCGTTGATAGTCAAGAACAATGCTCCCGCGTATCGCGCCTATGTGGCCCACCAACGAGTCCGCCGCAAGTCAGGTCGCGGCGGCGATGCGATAGGGCACCGCGACGAAACGGTGGTGCGCGTCAACGCCCTCGGCACGCCACACGCCGATCGCGCTGCCTGCCGTGATAAGCCACAGCTTTCCGTCCGCCGCCGCCATCGCCGCGTCGGTCGCGGAAGGGCGCACGTCGCCGCTCGGGTGCGAATGCCAGTAGCCGATCAGCTTCGCTCCGCCTGCCCGTTCGGCGCGCAGCGCGGCGAAATGTGCGGCGGGGTCGATCTCGAAGGTGCGCGCCGGGTCGGCCGCGACATTGGCGCACGGCTCGGCCCAAGCGATCCGCGTGCGGTCACCGAACAGCAGCCCGCAGACCTCGCGTGCGCCGTCTGCATGCGCGGCTGCGATGATGCGATGCAGCGCGGTGCTTGAAATCTCCAACATATTCCCCAGATTCCTATTCTATGGACCGGGGGGTTTCCACCATCGAAACATGCGTCGCCGCTACGGAAGGGCTGCGGCTCGACCGCGCGCTCGCCGACGCGTTGCCGACGATATCGCGAGAACGGCTCAAGGCGCTGATCTCGACCGGCGCCGTCACTGACGCGCAGGGCGTGCTGCGCCGCGATCCCGCCAGCAAGGCGGTGCCGGGCGGCCTCTATCGCGTCGTCGTCCCCGCCCCCACGCCGGCGCACAACACGCCGCAGGACATTCCCCTCAACATCGTGTTCGAGGACGATCACCTCATCGTGATCGACAAACAGGCGGGTCTGGTCGTCCATCCGGCGGCGGGCAATCTCGACGGAACGCTGGTCAACGCGCTGCTCCACCATTGCGCCGGGCGGCTCTCCGGCATCGGGGGGGTCGCGCGGCCCGGGATCGTTCACCGTATCGACAAGGACACCTCGGGCCTGATGGTCGCCGCCAAGACCGACCGCGCGCATGAAGGTTTGGCGAAGCAGTTCGCGGCGCACAGCATCGACCGGCGGTATAAGGCGATCGTGTCGGGCAGGCCGTTGCCGGCGCAGGGCAGCGTCGATGCTCCGCTCGCGCGCAGCCCGCAGAATCGCAAGAAGGTCGCGATCGTCGCGGGCGGCAAGCGCGCGGTCACGCATTTCAGCACGCTCGCCCGGCTGCGAGACGCCGCGTTGGTCGAATGCCGGCTGGAAACGGGGCGCACGCATCAGGTCCGCGTCCACATGGCGTCGATCGGCCACCCCTTGCTCGGCGACCCGGTCTATGGTAGAACAAAACCAGCTCACCGGCCTGTTCTGGAAACGTTGAATTTCCGCCGGCAAGCGTTGCATGCGGCCCGTCTGGGGTTCATTCACCCGCTGGAAAGTAACGCTTTGGCATTTGATAGCGAAATGCCTTCGGACATGCAGGAACTGTTCGATAGTCTTAACGTATAGGTTCAAGCGCGGACATCGCCTCGCTATTGGGATGTCCGTCACTAAGGGAGATTGATCATGGCCACCGGCAGCAACGTACCGGCGACGATCCCCGCTCTTGGCGGTGAGGCAAGCCTCAACCGTTATCTGTCTGAGATCAAGAAGTTTCCGATCCTCTCGCCCGAGCAGGAATATATGCTCGCCAAGCGATTCGAGGAGCATGGCGATACCGATGCTGCGGCGCAGCTCGTCACCTCGCACCTGCGACTCGTCGCCAAGATCGCGATGGGCTATCGCGGCTACGGCCTGCCCGTGTCCGAGCTCATCTCGGAGGGCAATATCGGGCTGATGCAGGGCGTGAAGAAGTTCGAGGCCGACCGTGGCTTCCGGTTGGCGACCTATGCGATGTGGTGGATCCGCGCGTCGATTCAGGAATTCATCCTGCGCTCGTGGAGCCTCGTCAAGATGGGCACCACCGCCGCGCAGAAGAAGCTGTTCTTCAACCTGCGCCGGATGAAGTCCAAGCTCGACGCGTTCGAGGATGGCGATCTCAGCCCCGAGCACCTCGCCAAGATCGCGCACGATCTCGGCGTGACCGAGGCCGAGGTCACGAGCATGAACCGCCGCATGTCGATGGGCGGCGACACCTCGCTCAACGTGCCGATGCGTGAGGATGGCGACGGCCAGTGGCAGGATTGGCTTCAGGACGACGCGCCCCTCCAGGACACCGTCGTCGCCGACGCGCAGGAGGCAGATGTCCGTCACGCGATGCTCGAAAGCGCGATGACCGACCTCAACGAGCGCGAGCAGCACATCCTCACCGAGCGTCGCCTCACCGACGAGCCCAAGACGCTCGAGGAGCTGAGCCAGGTCTATGGCGTCTCGCGCGAGCGCGTCCGCCAGATCGAGGTGCGCGCGTTCGAGAAGCTGCAAAAGGCGATGATGCGGCTCGCCGGCGACAAGCGCATGCTCGTCGCCGCCTGAGCGGTTGCGGTTCGGCGCCGGCGGCGCGATGATGCGGCATGCGAAACCGCCCACGCCCGACCGCGCCGGATCACGGATTATGACACGCGTCGATCACGGCGGCGCACGATGATCCTCCGGCTGATCGGCTGGATCTTCAAGCTCCTGCTTGGTTTCCTGCTCCTCTCGGTGGCGATGGTGGTCGTGTACCGCTTCGTGCCGCCGCCGGTGACGCTCACGATGCTGGCGGACGGGCTGAGCGGCCACGGCATCACCAAGTCATGGATGCCGTTGTCGCGCATCGACCCGGACATGCCCCGCGCCGTGATCGCGGGTGAGGATTCGCGCTTCTGTTCGCATCACGGTTTCGACGTCGCCGCGATCGAACAGGCCTATATGCGCAACGCGAAGGGCGGTCGCATCCGCGGCGGTTCGACGATCAGCCAGCAGACCGCCAAGAACGTCTTCCTCATTCAGGGCGGCGGCTATGTCCGCAAGGCGCTGGAGGCATATTTCACCGTCCTCATCGAAAATCTGTGGGGCAAGCGTCGCATCATGGAAGTCTATCTCAACGTCGCGGAGACCGGGATCGGCACCTACGGCGTCAACGCCGGGGCGATGCGCTACTTCCATCACGACGCGTCCTCGCTCACCCCAGCCGAAGCCGGTCGGATGGCGGCGGTGCTCCCCCAGCCGAAGAAACGCGCGGTGATCGACCCGCACGGCTTCGTCCGCCGCCACGGCAACGTGCTGTCGCGCCGGGTGGGCGTGGTGCGCAACGGCGGGCTGGACTCCTGCCTGCGATGACCCGCCGCCCCGGCGAAGGCCGGGGCCGCCACGCAATCTGGCGAAACATCCGCCGCGAACACAGCGGCCCGGGCCTTCGCCGGGGCGACGACGGTAGTCGCTCGACAACTAACCTATTAGAACATATACCGAACGAATGGCTCAGCTCGATACCCGCGCGAAACTCGAGATCCTCGCCGATGCCGCGAAATACGACGCGAGTTGCGCCTCGTCCGGTTCGGTCAAGCGCACCTCGCGCGACGGCAAAGGGCTCGGTTCGACCGACAGCGGCATGGGCATCTGCCATGCCTATGCGCCTGATGGACGCTGCATCAGCCTGCTCAAGATCCTGCTCACCAATAGCTGCATTTTCGATTGCCACTATTGTATAAATCGCAAGAGCAGCAACGTCCGCCGCGCCCGCTTCACCGCCGAGGAGGTCGTGCGACTCACCCTCTCCTTCTATCGCCGCAACTATATCGAGGGGCTGTTCCTCTCCTCCGGCATCATCGGCTCGCCAAACTACACAATGGAGCAGATTGTCGAAGTCGCACGCCACTTGCGCGAGGTTCATGAATTTCTGGGCTACATCCACTTGAAAACAATTCCGGATGCCGATCCGGAACTGATCCACCAAGCCGGCATGTACGCCGATCGCATTTCGATAAACGTCGAATTGCCGACCGCGAGCGGCCTGAAGCGGCTCGCCCCCGAAAAATCGCAGGACCGGATCGAAGGCGCGATGGCGGGCATGTCGGATGCGATCCTCGACACCGCCGACGCGAAGAAGCGTTACAAATCCGCGCCGCGCTTCGCCCCCGCCGGGCAATCGACGCAGATGATCGTCGGCGCCGACGCCGCGACCGACCGCGATATCGTCTCTCGCGCGGCGGGATTGTACGATTCATTCGGCCTCAAGCGCGTCTATTACTCGGCCTTTTCGCCGATCCCCGATGCGAGCGCGGTACTGCCGCTCCAGCGCCCGCCGCTAATGCGCGAGCACCGACTGTATCAGTCGGACTGGCTGATGCGCTTCTACGCATTCAAGCCGGCGGAAGTCGCCGATGCCGCGGACGAAAACGGCATGATGCGGCTCGACATCGACCCCAAGCTCGCCTGGGCGCTCAAATTTCGCGGTTCCTTCCCGGTCGATGTCAACACGGCGCCGCGCGAAATGCTGCTGCGCGTGCCCGGCCTCGGCACACGCGCGGTCGATAAGATCGTCGCGGCGCGGCGCGGCCGACGGCTTACGCTGGCCGATATCGGGCGGCTGACGGTCTCGCTCGCCAAGGTGCGCCCGTTCCTGGTCGCCAGCGACTGGCGCCCGGTCGCGCTTTCGGACAAGGCCGATCTGCCGCTGCCCAAGCCGGCCGCGAAGCAGATGGAATTGTTCGGGTGACGGGGCTCGCCGCCGACGCGATGCGCGTCATCGCGCTCGACGCCGAAGACGATTTTGACGGCTGGCGCGACGGCGTCCGCGCCGCGGTCCACGCCGATATCCCGCCCGAACGGATCGTGTGGCGTGTCGGCTCGGAGCCCGGCGAACTGTTCGGCACGCCCGCCCCCGCCGCCGCGCCAACGGCCGGTTTCACCGTGCCGCGCGCTTTCGTCGATCTCGCCCGCACGGCCATCCTCCATACCGACCGCGAGCGCTTCGCGTTGCTGCACACCCTGCTGGTGCGGTTGCTGGCGCGGCCGGGGTTGCTGGAGGACGCCGCCGATCCGCTGGTGCGCCGCGTCGAGGGTCTCGCGCGCGAGGTCCGCCGCGACATCCACAAGATGCGCGCGTTCGTCCGCTTCCGTGAGGTCGCCGAACCCGACGGCGCTCGCTTCGTCGCCTGGTTCGAGCCTGACTTTCATATCGTGCGCGCCAATGCCGGCTTTTTCATCGACCGGTTCGCGGCGATGCGCTGGTCGATCCTGACGCCGGAAATCTCGATCCATTGGGACGGCGAAGCGCTCGCCGAAGGCCCCGGCGCAACCAAGGCGGATGCGCCCGACGGCGATTCGGTCGAGGCGATGTGGCAAAGCTATTATGCCGCGATCTTCAACCCGGCGCGCCTGAAGGTCGGCGCGATGCTCAAGGAGATGCCGCGCAAATATTGGAAAAACATGCCGGAAACCGCGTTGGTGCCGCAGTTGATCGCAGGCGCGCAGGCGCGGGAGGCGGGCATGGTCGAGACGGCGCGCACGAAACCGGGTGGCAATATCGAAGCGGCATGGGCAGCGCTGCGCGAGGAGGCGATGAGTTGCATCCGCTGTCCGCTCCATGCGCACGCCACGCAGACCGTGTTCGGCGAAGGTCCGGTCGATGCGGCGATGATGTTCGTCGGCGAGCAGCCCGGCGATCAGGAGGATCTCGCCGGCCGTCCGTTCGTCGGCCCGGCCGGCCAGCTTTTCGATCGCGCGCTCGCGGAGGCCGGGATCGACCGCGCCACCGTCTATGTCACCAACGCGGTCAAGCATTTCAAGTTCGAACAACGCGGCAAGCGGCGCATCCACGCCAAGCCCGACGCCGGCGAGATCACCGCCTGCCGCTGGTGGATCGAGCAGGAACGCGCGCTGGTGCGGCCGCGCCGGACGGTCGCGCTCGGCGCGACGGCGGCGCGCTCGCTGTTCGGCAAGGCGGTGACGATCAGCCGTGAGCGCGGCCGTGCGCTCGAACTGCCCGGCGGTGGCGAGGCGTGGATCACCGTTCACCCGAGCTACCTGCTTCGCCTGCCGGATCCCGCCGCCAAGGCCGAGGAATATGCGCGCTTCGTTGCGGACTTGAAGGCCGCCGCGCATACCTAGATCAAGATTCCGCCGGATCATACCGCTTCCAGGAGCGTTGCTTTCTCCGATACGGTCTTGAACACGCCCGGCCCGGAGGGCGGGCACAGCGGATTTGCAACGGAATGAACGAGACGGAAGGGGGCGACCGGGAACGGCGTCGGTTGGAGGCGTTGGATGGCTATCAGATCCTCGATACGCCGCGTGAGCCGGCGTTCGACGAAATGGCGCGGCTCGCCGCCGATCTGTGTGGCACGCCGATCGGCGCGGTCAATCTGATCGGCGCAGGGCGGCAGTTTTTCAAGGCCGAGGTCGGTCTCGGGGTGCGCGAAACCCCGCTCGAAACTTCGTTCTGCCGGCATGCCATTCTCGAACAGGATTTCCTGCTCGTGCCCGACGCGACCGCGGATCCGCGCTTCAACTGCAATCCGCTGGTGACGGCGGTGCCGGGCTTGCGCTTCTACGCGGGCGCGCTCCTCAAGACGCCGGACGGGCTCCCGATCGGGACATTGTGCGTGCTTGACACCCAGCCGCGAGAGCTCAGCGAGTTGCAGCAGCGCGCGCTGAAGGTTCTCGCCAATCAGGTGATGAGCCAGTTCGAGATGCGCCGCGCGATTCGCGAGCGTACCGAACAGGCCGACCGTTATCGCACGTTGTTCGACACGATGGACGAAGGCTTTTGCGTGATCGAGTTCGTCGGCGGCCCGCATGGCCCGTTGAGCGATTATGTCCACGTAGAAGCCAATGCGGCATATGCGCTCAACGCCGGCATCCCGAACGTGGTCGGCCAGCGGCTGCGCGAGATGGTCGGCGACGAGGCCGATGATTGGGCGAGGCGCTATGGCGAGGTGCTGCGCACCGGCGTGCCGATCCGCTTCGAGCGCGAATTGGAGGCGACCGGACGCTATCTCTCGCTCTCCGCCTTCCGCATCGAACCCGCCAGCCGTAAGCAGGTCGCGGTGCTGTTCCAGGATATCACCGCGCGGCGGGATGCCGAACTGGCGCTGATCCGCCTCAACGAAACGCTCGAAGCGCGCGTGGCCGAGGCGCTCGCCGAGCGCCGCCTGCTCGCCGACGTGGTCGAGGCGACACACGCCTTCGTCACGATCGTCGATATCGAGGGCAATTGGCTCGCCATGAACAGCGCCGCCGCGCGCGAGTTCGAGCGTCTGTTCGGCGTGCTGCCCCATGTCGGCGACAATCTCTTCGGGCTGCTCGCCGATCGACCCGAGCATCAGGCGATGATGCGTGCCTCCTGGGCGCCCGCGCTCGCCGGAGAGGAGTTCGTGACCGTCGCGCAGATTGAGGGCGTGGACGGCGAGGCACGCTCCTACGAACTACGCTTCAACGCGTTGCGCAATGCCGAGGGCGAGCGGATCGGCGCGTTTCAGTTCGCCTATGATGTGACCGAACGCCTGCGCGAGCAGGACCGGTTCCGCGCCACCGAGGAGGCGCTACGCCAAGCCCAGAAGATGGAGGCGGTCGGTCAGCTCACCGGCGGGCTGGCGCATGATTTCAACAATCTGCTCGCCGGCATCTCGGGGTCGTTCGAGATGATCGGAACGCGTCTTGCGCAAGGCCGCGCGGGCGATGTCGAGAAATATCTCATCGCCGGCCAGGGCGCGACCCGCCGGGCTTCGGCTTTGACGCACCGGTTGCTCGCCTTTTCGCGGCGGCAGACGCTCAGCCCGCGTTCGATCGTCGTCAATCGGCTGATGCGCGAGTTGGTGGAACTGATCCAGCGCACCGTCGGTCCCGCGATCGAGGTCGAGACGGTCGCCGCCGCCGGGCTTTGGCCGGCGCTGGTCGATGCCAACCAGCTCGAGAACGCCATTCTCAATCTCTGCATCAACGCCCGTGACGCGATGCCCGAGGGGGGCCGGATCACGATCGAAACCGCCAACCGCTGGATCGACCAGCGCACCGCCAAGGCGCACGGACTCGAGCCGGGCCAATATGTCACCGTCTGCGTCAGCGATACCGGCTGCGGCATTGAGAAGGACATTCTCGATCGGGTGTTCGATCCGTTCTTCACCACCAAGCCGCTCGGCGAGGGCACCGGACTCGGCCTGTCGATGGTGTACGGCTTCGCGCGGCAAAGCCATGGGCATGTCCGCATCTATTCCGAGGTCGGCCAGGGCACGATGGTCTGCCTCTACCTGCCCCGCAACCTCGGTGACGAAGAACAGTCCGATCCCGAGCCGATCACGTCGCGAGCGCTGCGCGCCGCCGCCGAGAAGACCGTCCTTATCGTCGATGACGAACCGAGCGTGCGGATGCTCGTCGTCGATGCGCTCGAGGAACTCGGCTATGCCTGCGCCGAGGCGGCGACCGGCGCGGAAGGAATAGAGATTCTGCGCGGCGCCGGCCATGTCGATCTGCTCATAACCGACGTGGGCCTGCCCGGCGGGATGAACGGCCGCGAGGTGGCGGAGCGCGCGCGAGAGATGGTGCCCGGTCTGCGCATCCTGTTCATCACCGGCTATGCCGAAAACGCGGTTCTCAATCACGGCCATATCGGGCACGGGATGGAGGTATTGACCAAACCGTTCGCGGTGAACGACCTTGTCGGGCGGGTCGATCGACTGTTGCGCGATGGCTGATCGTATCGGAGTCTGTGCGGAATGAAGGTGATCGTCCTCGGCAGCGGCGTGATCGGCGTCACCTCGGCCTGGTATCTGGCGCGCGCCGGGCATGAGGTGATCGTTGTAGATCGCCAAGCCGGGCCGGCGCTCGAGACGAGCTTCGCCAATGCCGGAGAGATTTCACCCGGCTATGCCTCGCCCTGGGCGGCGCCCGGCATTCCGCGCAAGGCGGTGAAGTGGCTGATGATGCGCCACGCCCCGCTGATCCTGCGCCCGCAACTCGACATGGCGATGCTGCGCTGGCTGGCCGCCATGCTGCGAAATTGCACAGCCGAGCGCTATGCGATCAACAAGGCGCGCATGGTGCGCGTCGCCGAATATAGCCGCGACTGCCTGGGCGCGCTGCGCGCGGAAACCGGCATCACCTATGACGAACGGATGCTCGGCACGCTGCAACTGTTCCGCGAAGCCAAGCAGCTCGACGGCACCGCCAAGGACATCGCGGTTCTGAGCGAAGGCGGAGTGCCGTTCGAACTGCTCGACCGCACCGGCTGCCTCGCTGCCGAACCCGGCCTCGCGAACAGCGATGTGCCGATCGTCGGCGGCTTGCGCCTGCCGCACGACGAGACCGGGGATTGCTTCAAGTTCACCAACCGCCTCGCCGATCTCGCGGCGGCGCACGGCGTGATGTTCCAATATGGTCGCACGATCGCCCGGCTGGAAAGCGAAAGCGGCCGCATCTCCGGCCTTGTCACCGATGCCGGGCGCCTTACGGCGGATGCCTATCTGGTCGCACTCGGCAGCCACTCGCCCGCGCTGGTCCGCCCGCTTGGGCTGAAGGTGCCGGTATTCCCGGTGAAGGGCTATTCGATCACCGTGCCGATCACCGATCCGGACCGGGCACCGGTCTCCACCTTGCTCGACGAGAGCTACAAGGTCGCGATCACCCGGCTTGGCGATCGTATCCGCGTCGGCGGCATGGCGGAGATTTCCGGCTTCAACAACCACTTGCCCGAAGCACGTCGTGCCACGCTCGAACATTCGGTCGGCGGGCTGTTTCCGAACGCCGGCGACTTGCAGGCCGCGACCTTCTGGTCCGGCCTGCGGCCGATGACCCCGGACAGCACGCCCGTGATCGGCAAGACCGCCCTGCCCAACCTGTTCCTCAACACCGGCCACGGTACGCTCGGCTGGACGATGGCATGCGGGTCAGGGCGGATCATCGCCGACATCATCGGCGGGCGCGAGCCGGATATCGAAACGGGCGACCTCGCGCTCGATCGCTATTGAAAGGACGGACGACATGCAGGTTGGATTGATCGGACTCGGCGCGATGGGGCGCGGCATGGCGGAGAATCTCGCCAAGGGCGGCCATGACGTGCTGATCTGGAACCGCTCGGGCGACGGCGGCAAGCCGATCGCGGGCGCGCGGATGGTCGATACGCCCGCCGAGGTGTTCCAGTCCGATCTGGTACTGACGATGCTGTCGGACGATGCCGCGATCCGCTCGGTAGTGCTCGACGCCGGGCTGCTGGCGAAGGCCCGACCGGGGATGATCCATGCCGTCACCGCGACGATCTCGGTCGCGTTCGCCGACGAGCTGGCGGCGGCGCATGCCGCGGCGGGGATCGGCTATCTCTCCGCCCCCGTGTTCGGGCGGCCCGATGCGGCGGCGGCCGGCCAGCTCAGCGTCGTCGTCGCGGGCGATGCGGCGGCGATCGAAACCGCACGCCCGGCGTTCGAGGCGATCTCGCGCAAGATCTGGGTGCTCGGCGAACATCCCCGCCAGGCCAACGCCGCCAAGATCGCCGGCAACATGATGATCACCTTCGCGATCGAGGCGATGGCCGAGGCGCTGGTTCTGACCGGCGACAATGGCGTGACCACCGAGGCGTTTTTCGAACTGATGCTCGGCACGCTGTTCGGCGGACGCATCTACGAGACATACAGCGCCTCGATCGCGGCGGACAAATACGAGCCGGGCTTCCGCATGCAGCTCGGCCTGAAGGATCTGCGGCTCGCCACCGAGGCCGCACAGGCCGCCGGCAAGCGCCTGCCGATGCTGGAGGCGGTCCGCACGCGGATGAGCGAAGCGGTCGATGCCGGCATGGGCGAGAAGGACTGGTCGGCGATCGCCCAACTGCTGCTGCGGAAGGATGATTGACCCTCCGCCGCGCTAGGCCGGCACCCCGCGCCGCGCGGCGATCAGGCTCGCAAACTCGCCGATGATCGGCCGCGCCACCAGCAGCACCAGCACGCCGTAGGTCACGACACCGACGCTGACCAGAATTGCCAGCATCGGCAACGGCGCCATTCCGGCGATCAGATCGGATGTCGCGAGCACCGCCGCGCCCATTCCCGCCGATGCGATCATCGCCGGAATCACCGCGCGCAGCAGCGCGGGCGCGGAGGTGCCGATGATCGGCATCGCCAATGCGGCGGTGATCGCCATATGGAGCGGCGCGCCGATCACCCAGCTCCACGCCATGCCCACTGCGCCGTAGCGCACGCCGATCAGGAACCCGAGTGGCATGATGACGGCGCCCGCCACCGCGCCCCATACTTGCAGGCGCGGATGCCCGAGCGCGGTGGTCGCCGGCGCGAACAGCACCTGCACCGTCAGGAACGGCATCGCGATCGCGAGCAAGCGGACGATCGGCGTCGCGTCGTCCCATTTCGGCCCGAGCACGACATCAACGAACGGCCCTGCCACCGCCGCCAGCCCGACATAGAAGGGCAGCGCGCCGAACATGATGAGCCGCACCGATTTCTCGAACGCTCGTCCGGTGGTGGCACGGTCGGCCTGGAGCCGGGCATAGGCCGAAAAGGCGACGTCGTTGAGCGGAGGGACGAACTTGCTCGTCACGATCTGCGCGAGGAACAGCGATTCCGCATACAGGCCGAGATGCCGCGCATCGAGCGTCCGGCCGCCGATGATGACATCCGCCTGGGTCTGGAACAGCCATAGCAGCGAGCTGAGCAGCATCGCGCCACCGAACCGCACGATCACCCCGGCGCCCTTCAGGCGGAAGCTCGGCAGCACGTCGATCCGCGCCGCCACCATCATGCCGATCGCGCGCGACCAGATCACGCACATCGGTGCCGCGACGAGCGTCCACACGCCCCAGCCAGCCAGCGCACAGCCGAGCGACGTACCCGCACCGATCAGCGCCGAGACGAGGTTGACCTTCGCCTGCACCTTATAGTTCAGTTGGCGGCTGAGCAGCGCGCTCGGCAACGCCACGAACGGCGTCGCGAGGTACAAAGCCGCCTGCACCACCAGCAGGTTGGCCACCATCGGCGTGTGGAAATACTGCGCGGCGAGCGGTGCCAGCATCACCTGCGCCAGCGCGATGCCGCCGTTGAGCAGCACAAGGATGCCGAACACCTGCCGGATCAGCATCCTGTCGAGATCCGGCGCGCGGATCAGCGACGCGGTGAATTCCTGCCCGTTGAGCAGGCTGAGGAACACCAAAACGCTCTGTGTCATCGCGAACAGCCCGTAATCGCGCGGATCGAGCATGCGGATCACGAAGAAAGTCGCCGCCCACATGATGAGCTGCGCGATCACCTGACTGCCCGAACGCCACGCGATCGCCTGCACGATCTGCGCCGCGAAGCCTTTTTCCACCGGCACCTGGGTCGTCGAATTCATCGGCTGGAATGCTCGCGTAACACCATTCCCGCCATATCCGCGCGAGGGTGGAGGAAGAGTGAAGAAAGCGCGAGAAAGCAGGATTACCGACCGCCGGACCGATCGGGTAGGAGAAAATTGAGCACGATGAAGCTCGCCGCAGCACCCGCCATCAGCATCGCCATCCAGCCGACCGGCCCGAACACGCCGCCCCATGCTAGGCGGGCGAGTCCGAAATCGATCGCCACGCACGCCCACGCGCCGCCGCGCAGCAGGGTTCGTCGTCGCGCCGGAAGGGCCTGACCGAGCCGTGCGCGATGCTGGCGGTCGGTCGCCAAAGCGAACAACAGGAAGCTCGCCAGCGCCACCGCGAAGGTCGCCGCGATCACGCCAGCACCATCGCACGTGCTCGGGTGTGCCGTTTCGCGGGAATATGACGATGCACCGCGCGCGCGGCCCAGCCGAAGCCTAGGCCGAATGCCAGCAGCGTGAGATCGACGCCAGCCAGCGTCCAGTCGCCCGCCGCGATCGTCGCGGGCAACCCCTTGCGCGTCGCGAGCGCGTCATAGACCGGCAACGCTAGCAGCAGCGCGGCGGCGAGACCCAGTTGCTCCACCCACGCGCGGCGCGGCGCGCGCGCGAAAGCGTGAAGGATCAGCACCCCCCAGAACACGAACATCGCGTCGATCTCTGCCTGCGCGCGCCCCGCCATCGCGAGGGGCAGCAGGCGGTTCGCCCACAGGAAGCCGACCATCGCCGTCGGGAAACCCGCGACGAAGCCGATGTTGAGCCGTTCCACCAGCCGGAAACCGAAATGCGGACGTGCCGGATCGGCCAACTTCTCGCGCCGCTTGACCGTCCACAGGACCAGCCCGCTCGCCACCATGACCGAGCCGCCGACACCGCACAGGAAGTACAGCCAGCGAAGCGGCGCATCGGCGAAGCGCCCGGCGTGTAGCCCGATCATCGAGCCCGCCGTCAGCACCGCCGCGCCCGCCGGCGGAGACGCCCATAGCAACCGCCCGCTCACCCCGTCATAGCTCAGCGAAGGCGTGTAGCTGGAAAGCGTTCCGTGGCCGCTCCGCGACAGCGTGACCCGCGCGACCGCATCGCCGGGGGACGCAACCTGGATATATTCGACCGGCGCACCAAACCGTCGCTCGGCGTCCTTGAGCAACGCGGTCAGATCGACCAGCGGCGCGGGTCTGCCCGAGCGCGCGACCGGCGCCGCCTGCGGGAACAGCGCGGTGAACAACGCGCTCGGGTCACGATAATTGGCAACCGCCGCCCACGGCATCAGCATCGTCATCAGCGTGACAAGGCCAGTATAGGTTATCATCAGGTGGAACGGCAAGCCGAGCACCGCCGCCGCATTATGCCCGTCGAGCCAGCTCCGCTGCCCCCGGCCGCCCCGGAAGGTGAAGAAATCGCGGAAGATCTTCTTGTGCGTGACGATGCCCGACAGGATCGCGACCAGCATGAACATCGCACACACGCCGACGATCCAGCGCGACCAGATCACCGGCAGATATTGGAGGTCGAAGTGAAAGCGGTAGAAGAAGTCGCCCCCGCGCGTCTCGCGCGCGACGACGGGCTGGCCGTTGCCGTCGATCGTCGCGAGCGTCTCGCCGCGCGCCTTCCCGGCCCTTTCCGTCGCGCCCGGTACCCAGAACACCGTGCCGCTCGTCGAGCGCTCGGAGGGGACGGTGATGAACCATGTCATCGCATCGGGCGCGCGCCTGGCCAGGAAGGCCTGCTCGCCGCGCAGCACCCGCGCGGGGTCTTCGATGCGCGGCAGTTCGGGCTGCGCCCAGCGGTTGAGCGCCTCGCGCCAATAGGCGGCGGTGCCCGCCACGAACACGACGAACAGCACCCAGCCGACCAGCAGGCCCGACCAGGTGTGGAGCGTCGACTGGCTCTGGCGGAAGCCCTTGCTCATACCCGCCCGCTCGCGAGGATCGACCCCCAGGTGATCGCACCCGCGACCAGCCCGGCGAGGACCACCGTCCAGAACGCCCGCCAGCCGCTACGCGCCGCGAATGCCCACATTGCCGTGATCGCGCACAGCACGAATGCGACCAGCGTCGCCGCGACCGTCGCCTCCGCCGGGCCGCCCGGCAGCAGCCGCGCGAGCGCCATCGCCCACAGGCTCGCCACCGCATAGCCGCCGGGCATCGCGACGACGATGCGCAGCGCCGTGTCGCCACGCCGCCGCCAGCGCGCGCTTCGCGCGGTTACGGTTCGGCTCATGCCGGGCTCCGGCATATGACCATATGCGATCACCACTTATACGAAATCGTGCCTTGGACGGTGCGGCGGTTGCCGTACCAGCACCATTGATAATCGAGATAGCAGGTGGTGACGTACTTCTTGTCGAGAATATTGGCAGCGTTGACGCTGAGCGCCAGCCCCTGCAGCCGATCCGACGCACCGCCCAGATCGTAGCGGAGCAGGCCGTCGAACACGGTGAAGCCGGGCGTGCTCTGCCGCGTCAGCAGCGCTCCGGCCGCGTTGGTGTAGCTGCCGGCATAGATGCTGTCGACATGGCGCACCGCACCGCCAATCGCGAAGCCCTTCAGCCCGCCCTCGCGCGGCGCCCATTCGAGGTTGAAGGTGGTGTTGCCGCGGCCGACGCCGAGAATGCCGTCGCCGATCTTCGACGGGTCCGCATCCGCCGTGTTGCGCACCTTCTGCCGGCTGAACGCGAGGCGCGCGTTGAAGCCGTAGGGCAGCGGCGCGTTGGCCTCGATCTCCACGCCGGTCGAGCGATAGCGGCCGCTCTGCGAGGTGATCTGGGTGACGGGGTTGGTGACGATGACGTTGGTCTGGTCGATGCGGAACCAGGCGGCGGTCAGCAGGATATTCGTGCCGGGCACCAGATATTTCGCACCGGCCTCGAGTTGCTTGCCTTCGCTCGGCTTGGCGGTGACGGTGGCGCCCCCCACGGTGTTGATCGTGCCATTGGGCTCGAACGAGGTCGAATAGCTGACATAGGGCGCCAGCCCGAACGCCGTCTTGTAGAGCGCGCCGGCGCGATAGGTGAATTTCTCCGTATTCTGCACCGCCGCATCCGGTGCGGGGCGGACCGCCGCCCAATCCTGCCGGCCGCTCAGCGTGACGCGCAGCCCGCCAATCGACATCTCGTCCTGCGCGTAAACGCCGACCTGTTTCGAGCGTGGGCGGATGGTGTTGACGCCGAAGTTCGCGGGCACCTGCTCCGGTGATTGCGGCACCGGCATCGTACCATAGGCGGGCGCATAGCCGTTCAGCGGGGTTGCTCCGCCAAAGGCGTAATGATCGCGCGCAGTGCCGGTCTGATAATCGACCCCGAACAGCACGTCATGCTTGATCGCGCCGGTGGTGAAGCGACCGTGGACCTGATTGTCGAACACCCATGAATCGGATCGCTCGCGCGTCGCGTAGGAGGCACGGTTGAACATCACCGAATTCGGGTCACCCGCGAGCGGCCCGGCCGCATAGACGATGCCGAGCCGCGAGGTGGCGTGTTGATAGCGCCCCGACGCGCGGATGCCCCAGTCCGGGTTAAGCTCATGCGTCAGGATATACGTGCCCGCCACCTGATCGCGCTTGAAGTAATTGCCCGGCTCGCCGAAATCGCGATCGGTCGGCAATTGGCCGTTCGGATTGGCGAGCAACGTGCCCGAGGCCGGGAAGACGCCGTAGCTGCCGTTCTGCGGATCGTGCGAATAGGCGCCGAGCAGCGTGAGCTTGGTGGCGTTGTCGAGGTCGATCGTCACCGCGCCCGAGATCGTCTCGCGCTCGCGCCGGCTGAACGTCTGTTGCGTGTGCGCGCCGTTGACGCTGCCGTAGACGCGCCAACGCACCGACGAGCCGGCGCGACCGCCCACATCGCCATCGACCCGGTAGAGATCGTAGGTGCCATAGGTGCCCGCCACCGCGCCGTAGAAATCCTCGTCCAGCGGCAGCTTGCTCGTCAACGCGACGAGGCCGCCGGGTCCGGACTGGCCGTACAGCACCGAGGCCGGCCCTTTGACGATTTCGATCCGATCGAGCCGCGAGACATCCACCTGCGGGCTGAGGTAGGCAGCGCCATCGATCAGCTTCAGCCCGTCGAGGAATTGCGGCGCGTCGAAGCCGCGCAGCTTGAACTGGTCGTACACCTCGGCGCTCGATCCGCGCTGCTCGGTGGTGACGCCTGCGACGAAGCGGAGCGCCTGATTGAGATTGGCGACGCCGAGATCGGCGATGTCGCTCGCGCTGAGCACGCTGATCGACTGCGGCGTCTCGGCGATGGGCGCGGCGTTCTTGGTGCCTGCCGACGATTCGGTGCGCGGTCGTGCGCCGGTGACGACGATCGTGTCGCGATCGTCATCGCCCTCGTTGGCGGAAGTATCAACGGCGGCGTTCGAGCCCTCATCGATGACGGGCGCGGCCCATGCCGGCGTGCAGTAAACGGCGGCGCTCATCAGTAAGCCGGTGAAGAGGTGACGCGTCATTCCATTCCCCAAGTGCATTCCCTGGGTGCGCAATGGCCTATTTGAGATCGATTATCAATATCACTAATAGAAGCATGCGATGATTGGCACGTGGCAGCTAAGCCGCACGCCATTGCAATCGCTTATGACACCGGTTTACCATCACCGAACTGAGAGGATGGAGACAGGCATGGCAGACGCGCTGGACGAGGATCCGACTGGAGCGGTCGGCCGCCGCGCCGTGCTCGGCGCTGGAGCCGCCGGCGTCGCCCTCGGCCTGCTGCCCCGCGCCGCGCGTGCGGCCACGCCTGCGAAGCGCATCACCGCACCTGCCGGGATTTTCATCGGCGAAGGGCAGACAGACGGCGTCACGACCCCGGTCTGGAGTTTTCGCGGGATTCGCTACGCCACGGCGGAACGTTTTCGCGCGCCGCGCCCCTATGCGACGCCGGGCAGAGAGCGCGGCGCCACCGCCTTCGGCCCGGTCTGCCCGCAAACCGCCGGCGCCTACGGCCCACAATCCGAAGACTGCCTGCACCTCAACGTCTGGAGCGCCAACCCCGCGCCGCGCGCGAAACTGCCGGTGGTGCTCTACATCCACGGCGGCGCCTATACCGCCGGCAGCGTCACCGATCCGCTCAACGACGGCGCCGCGCTCGCCGGGCGCGGCGACGTGGTCGTCGTCACCGTGAACCACCGGCTCAACGCGTTCGGCTATCTCTATCTCGCGCGGCTCGATCCGCGCTTCCCCGACAGCGGCAACGCCGGCCAGCTCGATCTGATCTGCGCGCTGCGCTGGGTGCGCGACAACATCGCCGCCTTCGGTGGCGATCCCGCGCGGATCATGCTGTTCGGCCAGTCGGGCGGCGGTGCCAAGATCGCCACGCTTACCGGCATGCCCGCCGCGACGGGCCTGTTCCACCGCGCCGCGACGATGAGCGGCCAGCAAGTCACGGCGCAAGGGCCACTCCACGCCACGGAACGCACGCGCGCGTTTCTCGGCGCACTCGGCGTAAAGCCGCATGCGCTCCAGCCGCTGCTCGACATGCCTGCCGGAAAGCTGGTCGAAGGGCTGCGCGCACGCGATCCGATCATCGCCGGGGGCGTCTCGTTCGCGCCGGTGCTCGACATGACGTGGCTGACCCGCCACCCATTCTGGCCCGACGCCAACCCGATCGGCCGGTCGATCCCGATGATCCTCGGCAATACCCACGACGAGACACGCGGCTTCACCGCGCCTGACACGCTGGACTCGCTGACATGGGAGACGCTGCCCGACCGGCTCGCCCCCGAACTGCGGATTGATGTGCTGCCTGAATGGGTGGTCGGTGAATATCGCAAACAATTTCCCGATTGGTCGCCGGGCGACGTGTTCTACGCCGCCAGCACCGCCGGGCGAAGCTGGCGCGGGCAGGTGATCGAGGCCGAAGAGCGCGCCCGCGCGGGCGCGTCCGCATGGGTCTATCAGGTCGATTTCACCTCGCGCACCGATCCCCGGCGCGGCGCCTTCCACACGATCGACATCCCGCTCGTGTTCGGCACGCTCGGTGCGCCCGGCTCACAGACCGGCGCCGGCATGGAGGCGCGCGCCGCCTCCGCCGCCATGCAGGGCAGTTTCGTGGCCTTTGCAGGCACCGGCGACCCCAACCATGCCGGGCTGCCACCGTGGCCGCGCTACGATCTCCCCGCGCGCAGCACGATGATCTTCGACGCGACCAGCCGGATCGAGCACGATCCGCGCCGCTGGCAACGCGAACTGTTTGCCCGCATTCCTTACATTCAGCCCGGCACCTGACTCGAAGCGACCGGGGTCAGGCCGCGCGAAACCGCGCCTGCGTGAGTTTGACCGGGCGGCCAGGCACCAGTTCGATCCGCTTCGAAACCCCGCCGTAGCTTACCGTCGCCGGCCCCGCCCGTGTGGCGACGATCGTCGCGGAGGCGAGCGCGCCATCGCGCCAAGCGATGTCCAGCGTATGGCCGCCCCGCGCGCGCAGCCCGCGTACCGATCCGCTCGGCCACGCCTTCGGCAGCGCCGGCAGCAGTCGGATCACTCTACCGTGGCTTTGCAGCAGCATCTCGGTCATGCCTGATGTGCCGCCGAAATTTCCGTCGATCTGGAACGGCGGATGCGCGTCGAACAGATTGGGATAGGTGCGCTCCGGGCCGAGCAGGAAGCGCAGGATTTCGTGCGCATGGTCGCCGTCGCGCAGCCGTGCCCACAGGTTGATCCGCCATGCCGTCGCCCATCCCGTCGCGCGGTCGCCTCGGATTTCCAGCGAACGCTTCGCCGCCGCGGCCAGCGCGGGCGTGCTGTCGAGGTCGATCTGATCGCTCGGAAACAGCCCGTAGAGGTGCGAGACGTGGCGGTGGTGGATGTCGTCGGCGCCCATGTCCCAGTCGAACGGCCATTCCTGCAACTGCCCGGCCGAACCGATCTTGAGCGGCAGCAGCTTGGCGCGTGCCGCCGCGATCTCGCCCGAGAGCGCGGCATCCGTACCGAGGATCTTCGCGGCCGCGACCGTCTGATCGAACAGGTCGCGCAGGATCTCCATGTCCATCGTCGGCCCGAAGATCAGCGATGTGCCGTGCCCGTGCGGATTCTCGGGCGACATCGAGGGGTTGGTGACGAGACTGCCGCTCGTCGGATCGACCTGGAGCGTATCGAGGAAGAACAGGCACGCGCCGCGCATCAGCGGATAGACGGAGGCGAGGAAGGCGGTATCGCGGTGGAAGTCGTAATGCTCCCACAGATGCGTGCACAGCCACGCCCCGCCGAGCGGCCACAATCCGAATTGCGCGCCGTCGATCGGCGCGGTCGCGCGCCACAAATCGGTATTGTGATGCGCCACCCAGCCGCGCGCGCCGTACATCTCGCGGGCGGTGCGCCCGCCCGTCACCGAGAGGTCACGCACCAGCCGTACCAGCGGCTCGACGCATTCGGGGAGATTGGTCGTCTCCGCCGGCCAATAGTTCATCTCGGTGTTGATGTTGATCGTGTACTTGCTGCCCCAGGGCGGGTTGTTGGATTCGTTCCACAGCCCTTGCAGATTGGCGGCCTGCCCGCCCGGCCGCGACGAGGCGATCAGCAGGTAGCGGCCGTAATGATAATAGAGCGCGGCCAGTCCCGGATCGTCGCGCGTCACCGCCGCCGCGATGCGCTCGTCGGTCGGCAGCGCACGGCCTGGGCTGGCGCCGAGATCGATCGCGACGCGGCGGAACAGGCGGCGGTGGTCGGCGGTGGCATCGGCGGCAATGCGCGCGAAGCCGCGGGGGCCGGCGGCGGCGATCTGCCCACGGGTGATCGCATCCGGGTCTCCGCCGACATCGTCGAACCGGCGATAACTGGTCGCCATCGCGATCAGCACCGTCACCGAATCGGCACGGGATATGCTCAGCTCAGCGCCGTCGTGCGTGACAGTGCCGCCCTGCGCCAGCACGCGCACACGCGCGGCGACACGCAATGCGGCGGGTATGCCCTCATCGGATTCGTTGCGGCCGGTCATGACGATCGTGTCGCCGTCCTCGATCACGACCGACGAATCCTTCATCCCCGTGGTGAGCGCGAGCCGCAGCGCGACCTTGCCCGGCCTGTCGGCGGTGATCCGCACCGCGATCACCTGATCGACCGCCGATGCCACCACCGTCCGCGTGAAACGCACGCCGTCGTGCGTGAAGCGGGTCTCGACCTCGGCCGCATCGAGATCGAGCGTGCGGCGATACTCGCTCGCCCGCGCATCGGCGACGCCGGGCATGGTGATCGCCAGATCTCCGACCGATTTGTATTTGGTCTGCTTGAGCGGCGTCGCCATCACATGTGCGTTGGCGTAGGCCTCGGCTTCGGCATAACGCCCCGCGAAGATCAGCCGGCGCACTTCGGGCAGGCTGGCGCGCGCCTGCGGATTGACCGGATCGTATGGGCCGCCGCCCCAAAACGTGCTTTCGTTGAGTTGGAGCCGTTCCGCGCCGATCCCGCCGAACACCATCGCGCCGATCCGCCCGTTGCCGACCGGCAGCGCCTCGGTCCACACGGCGGCCGGCCGCGTGTACCACAGCAGCGTTTCGCCTGCCGCCTTCGCTGGCGCGGCGGCGACCGGCGTCGGCAATCCAGCGGCAACCGCGCCCGCACCTCCCGACGCCAGCGCGAGCGCGACCGCCTCGCGGCGTGTGACCGCTCCTGATTCGTCGATCATCATCCCGCTCCATCGTTCGTTTGATGTCGTTTGCCTCGGTGAAAACACGTTTGCAAGCAATGCACGGCATCGCCGCATGTGCCGCATTTTCTCCTTGCTCCCTTGATAGATCGCCCGTAGCTTTCAAATATGAAATCCAGTTATTGCATCGAGACGGCAGGCACTCGCGCATGACGCGCATCACCGGCCTCACGACGCTCGATCTGCGATTTCCGACGAGCGCGTCGCTCGACGGATCGGACGCGATGAACCCCGATCCCGATTATTCCGCCGCCTATGTGATCCTCGATACCGACACGGCGGGTATCGCCGGCCACGGCCTCACCTTCACGATCGGGCGCGGCAACGAAGTCTGCGTCGCCGCGATCGCGGCGCTGCGTGACCTTATCGTCGGGCTCGATCTCGATTGGATCGCCGCCGACGCGGGGCGCTTCTGGCGGCACATGACCTCTGACAGCCAGTTGCGCTGGATCGGCCCGGACAAAGGCGCGATCCACCTCGCCACCGGCGCGGTGGTCAACGCGGTGTGGGATCTGTGGGCGAAGGCGGCGGGCAAGCCCGTGTGGCGGTTGATCGCCGATATGTCCCCCGAGGAGATCGTTCGCGCGGTCGATTTCCGGTACCTCACCGATTGCATCACGCCGGACGAGGCGCTCGCGTTGCTGCGCGCGGCGGAGCCGGGCAAGGCGGATCGCATCGCCACGCTCGAGGCGGAGGGCTATCCCTGCTACACCACCTCGGCGGGCTGGCTCGGCTATTCGGACGAGAAGCTGCGGCGGCTCGCCGAGGAAGCCGTCGCGGCGGGCTTCCGTCACCTGAAGCTGAAGGTGGGCGCCAATCTCGACGACGACATCCGCCGTCTGGGCATCGCGCGCGAGGCGATCGGCCCCGACGCCAAGCTTATGATCGACGCCAACCAGGTATGGGAGGTGGATCAGGCGATCGAATGGGTGCGCGCGCTCGCCTTCGCCAAACCGTGGTTCATCGAGGAACCGACCAGCCCCGACGACGTACTCGGCCACGCCGTGATCCGGCGCGGCATCGGCGACATCAAGGTCGCCACTGGCGAGATGTGCCAGAACCGCATTCTGTTCAAACAGTTCATCATGGCCGGCGCGATCGACGTCGTTCAGATCGACGCGTGCCGGATCGGCGGCGTCAATGAAATCCTCGCGGTGCTGCTGATGGCCGCGAAATACGGCCTCCCGGTCTGCCCCCATGCGGGCGGCGTCGGCCTGTGCGAATATGTCCAGCATCTCGCGATGATCGACTATGTGGCGGTTTCGGGCACGCGCGAGGGCCGCGTGATCGAATATGTCGACCATCTCCACGAACATTTCCTCGATCCCTGCGTGATCCGCGACGCGGCGTACCTGCCGCCGACGCGGCCCGGTTTCTCGATCGAAATGAAGCCGGAAACGCTCGCGCGATACCGCTTCCAACCCGATACGACGGCGTGAAACGCCGCTGACCCAAGCGCGAGAGGAGAGACGATGCTGGCGATGGAGGAAATCCCGACAGGGCGCGAACAGGCGCCGCGCGCGGGCGGGCGCTACGCTGCGGCGATCACGATCACCGTCTGCCTGTTCTTCCTCTGGGGGATGGCCAACAACCTCAACGATATCCTGATCGCGCAGTTCAAGAAGGCGTTCGTCCTCACCGATTTCGCGACCAGCTTCGTTCAGCAGGTCTTCTATCTCGGCTATTTCCTGTTCGCGATTCCGGCCTCGCTGCTGCTGCGCGCGCGCGGCTACAAGGCCGGGATCGTCACCGGGCTGGTGCTCTACGCCGTCGGCGCCTTGCTCTTCTATCCGGCCGCCGCATCGAGCCAATATGGTCTGTTTCTGCTCGCGCTGTTCGTCATCGCCTCGGGGCTCGCCTTTCTGGAAACGTCGGCCAACCCGCTGATGACCGAATTAGGAGACGCGACCACAGCCGCGCGCCGTCTCAATTGGGCGCAAGCGGCCAACCCGATCGGCGCGATCACCGGCATTCTCGTCGGCCGCAATTTCATCCTGTCGGGCATCCGCCACGACGAGGCGACGCTTGCCGGCATGTCGGCCGCGCAGCGGATCGGCTATTACCGCGCCGAGGTGCAGGCGGTGCAGACGCCGTACCTCGTCATCGCGCTGGTCGTGCTCGCCTTCGCGGTCGCCGCGATCGTCGTCCGCTTCCCCGAAGGCGATCGCGAGATCGCCAGCGCCGCGCCCCGCCCGCCCTTCTCTGCCGTGTTCGGCAAACCGTGGCTGCTGGCGGCGGTGTTCGCGCAATTCTGCTATGTCGGCGCGCAGGTCGGGTTGTGGAGCTTCACGATCCGCTATGCCGAGGCGAACGTGCCGAGCATCGGCGAGCGCGCCGCGGCGGACATGTTGTTCGCGTCGCTCGTCCTGTTCGCGATCGGCCGCTTTTCGGGCACCGCGCTGATGGGCCGGGTGCGGCCGGCGGCGCTGCTGCTCGGGTTCTCGCTCATCTCGTGCGCGCTCGCCGCCACCGCCGCGCTGGCAGGCGGACGGATCGGCCTCTATGCGCTGGTCGCGGCGAGCTTCTTCATGTCGATCCAGTTTCCGACCATCTTCGCGCTCGGCGTCGAGGGTCTGGGGCCGCTGCGCCGTGCCGGCGCCTCGCTCATCATCATGGCGATCATCGGTGGCGCGGCGCTCACCGCGCTGATGGGCTGGACCTCGGACCACAGCTCGATCGCGACCGCCATGCTGGTGCCCGCCGCCGCCTTCGTGGCGATCGCCGCTTTCGCCCTCGGCGCGCTGCGCCGCCCGCTCCCGTCAAACTCTGGTGATTGATTGATGCACGTCGTAACCTGCTGCGAACCCGGTACCCTCGCCCTCGAAACCCGCGACACGCCGGTGCCCGCACCCGGCGAGGTGCTGGTCCGCATCCGCCGCGTCGGCGTCTGCGGCACCGATTATCACATCTTCCGCGGTACCCAGCCGTATCTCAGCTATCCGCGCGTGATGGGGCACGAACTGGCGGGAGTGGTCGAACAAACCGATGCGGCCAGCGGCTTCGCCCCCGGCACGCCGGTGTGCATCATGCCCTATCTGTTCTGCGGGCATTGCGTCGCCTGCGCCAAGGGCAAGACCAATTGCTGCGTCAACATCCAGGTGCTCGGCGTCCACTGCGACGGCGGACTCGCCGAACTGCTCGCGATCGATCCGCGCTATCTGCTCGACGCGAGCGGGCTCACGCTCGATCAGGCGGCGATGGTCGAGTTCCTCGCGATCGGCTATCACGCCGTCCGCCGCGCGGCGCTGGCGGCGGGCGAGCGCGTGCTGGTGGTCGGCGCGGGACCGATCGGCATGGCGGTCGCTTTGTTCGCGGGCCTTAAGGGCGCCGATGTCACCGTGCTCGACGGCAACGCCGCCCGCGCGGGCTTTTGCGTCGAGCGGCTCGGCGCGAGGGCGGCGGTGCCGCTGGACGCTGATACCCCGACCCGGCTCGCCGAAATCAGCGGCGGCGCGTTCTTCGATGCGGTGTTCGACGCGACCGGCAACGCCAAGGCGATGGAGAAGGGCTTCGGCTATGTCGCGCACGGCGGCCGCTATGTGCTGGTATCGATCGTCGCGGCCGACATCACCTTCAACGACCCCGAATTCCATAAGCGTGAGACCACCCTGCTCGGCAGCCGTAACGCCACGCTCGATGATTTCGCGGCGGTGATCGCGCTGATCCGTGAGGGCCGCGTGCCGACTGCGGCGATGCACACGCACAGCGCGCCGCTCGCCGATCTGCCAGGCGTGATCGAGCGCTGGATGGCACCGGACGCCGGCGTCATCAAGGCGATCGTCGAAATCTGACTCACACCGCCCGGCTGAAGCGCAGCGCGTCGGGCTGACGATAGACGTCGAACGCGGCGGCGACGAGGCGGGCATAGGCGCGCCCCTGTTCCGGCACTGTCACCCGCCAGCCCCGGACGCGCACCAGATCCCGCGCGGCGAGGTCGCCCAGCCGCGCCAGCGCGCCATGTAGCGGCCCGAGGCACGCGCCGTGCGCGCGCGCGAGCTCGGACAGATCGACGGTGCCGTCGCACAGCAGCCGCTCGATGATCGCGCCGCGCAGCCGGTCGTCGGCGGACCGCACGATCCCGCGCGCGCCGGCCAGCCCGCCATTGGCGGCACGCAGCCGATACCGGCCGACGTGCTTCTCGTTCTGCACCAGCAGCCCCGGATATTGGCTGATCGACGATGCGCCCAAACCGATGATCGCCTCGCCGGGCTCATCGGTGAAACCCTGGAAATTGCGCCGCAACCGCCCCTCCGCCCCCGCGACCGCGAGACTGTCGGTCGCCCTCGCGAAATGGTCGAATCCGATCGCCGCGTAGCCGGCCCCGACGAGCACATCATGCGCCAGCGCACTCTGTGCGAAACGCGCGGCGGCGTCGGGGAGCAGCGCATCATCGATCATCCGCTGGCGCGGCAGCAGGCGCGGCATATGCGCATATCCGAACATCGCGATCCGGTCGGGCGTGAGATCGAGCGCGAGGTCCAGCGTCTCGGCCAGGTCGTCGGCGCCCTGCCCGGGCAGGCCATACATCAGATCGAGGTTCACCGCCGCGATCCCCGCCGCGCGCAGATCGGCGACCGCGCGCGCCACCATCGCATACGGCTGCACGCGGTTGATCTTCTCCTGAATGTTCCGCGCGAAGGTCTGCGCGCCGAGGCTGACCCGCGTGACACCCGCCGCCGCCAAAGCGTCGCAATATGCGGCATCGAGCGTGCGCGGATCGAGCTCGGCGGCGATCTCCAGGCGGTCGGCGCAGTCGAAGCGCGCACGCAACCGGTCAGTCAGCGCGATGAAGTCCCCCGCGGGCATGGCGTTGGGGCTGCCGCCGCCGAAATGCACCGCGACGACCCGCCCGCGCAACCGCGCCGCAACTGCGTCGATCTCCCGGTCGAGCGCGCCCAGATACGCGGCCATCCGCTCGGGCCGCCCGACCGCGCCGGTGTTGCACCCGCAATACCAGCAGATCTCATGGCAATAGGGGATGTGGACATAAAGCGACACCGGCGTTCCGGCTGCGACGCCATCCAGCGCGGCGGCCTGATCCAAGGCCCCGACGCGGTCGTGAAACTCCGCCGCGGTGGGATAGCTAGTGTAGCGCGGGACGGACCGGCTCGCGAGATCTGGGATGTAGCGGTGCATGCGCTCTGGTCGCAGCACGCCGCGTGACCATCCTTGATCCCGGTCAAATTCGGCGGCCCGGCGATTTGCGCTGGATCAATGTTGCCGCCCCGCCCCGGTTCTAGCTCCGCCCCACCAATCAGATGGGGAACCAAAATGCGTATCATCACCGCCCTCGTGCTCACCGCTGCGGCTTGCGCCGCGATGCCCGCCCAGGCTCAGGAGAAGGGCGACGTGCTGATGCGCGTCCGCGCCATCATGGTGTCGCCCAACGAGAAATCCGGCGGCGTCCAGCCGTCCTTCCCGGGCGGCCGCGTCGGCGTGACCGACAGCTACGCGCCCGAAGTCGATTTCACCTATATGCTGACCGACCACATCGGCACCGAGCTGATCCTCGCGACCACCAAGCATGACGTGCAGGGCCGCGCCGCGCTCTCCGGCATCGACAAGCTCGCGGGCACATGGGTGCTGCCGCCGACGCTGACGCTGCAATATCATTTCGCCGATCCGCACGCCAAGGTGCGGCCCTATGTCGGCGCGGGCGTGAATTACACGATCTTCTATTCGTCAAAGGCGAGCGGCGCGCTCAACGCCGCGATCGGCGATACCAAGGTCCACCTCAACGACAGCTTCGGCTATGCGCTTCAGGCCGGCGTCGATGTCAACATCACGCGCAAGGTCTTCGCCAACCTCGACATCAAATACATCGATATGGACACCACGGCCCGGCTCCACACCGGCGGCGCGCTCAATCAGGTGAAGGTCAACGTCGATCCGCTCGTCTTCGGCATCGGCCTCGGCCTCCGGCTTTGACCACCGCGCGCACGGCTTTGACCCCGGTCAACGCCGTGCGCCGGCCAAACGCCGACACGGGCAGGCGAGGAGAGCCCGCATGCAAGACCCTGACACCTTCGCCGCGAGCCCCTTCCCTTTCGTGGGCCGCTGGCATGTGATCGACGAGATCGATCTCGTCGGGCTGGTCGCGGATCATGCCGCCACCGAGCGGCTGTGCGCGCGGCTCGAGGCCTGCGCCGACCAGCTTCCCGATCGCCCCACGCTAGCCGAGATCGACGATCTCTGCGCCGCGCTTCAATCGCGTATCCTCGATCATATCGAGCGGGAGGACCAGTTGCTCGCCGCCATGTTCGCGCGCACCCGGTCCGCCCCCCTGTGTCACGCGCTGCTCGACCAGATCCACATGCGCCATGTCGCCTGCACGGTGCTCGCGCAGGATCTGGTCGCAGCGCTGGATGCCACCGCGCCCGGACACCGCACGATCTGCGCGGAGGCGCTCGGCTACATGCTGCGCTGCTTCTTCGAAGGCTGCCGCGCCGCGATGGCGTTCGAGGAACTGGCGATCCTCGCGCTCGCCGGCTCGCGACTGACGCGCGAGGCGCGCGCGTTGCTCACCGAACGGCTCGCCGCCGCCTGAGTCCGCTCAGGCCGGCTCGGCCCGCGCCTGCAATGCGGCCCGATCGCGGATCGTGACCCCGCGCGCGCCCGGCAGTGCTATCAGCCCCGCCGCCTTCAGCTTGGTCAACTGCCGGCTCACCGTCTCGATCGTCAGCCCCAGCACGTCCGCGATCTGCCCGCGCGTCAACGGCAGATCGAACGTCACGGGGCCGGACGCGGTGGCGCGACACCCTCCGCTGCCGGCGCGATCCGCCATGCCGAGCAGGAAGCCCGCGATCTTCTCCTCCGCCGATTTGCGCGCGAGCATCAGCATCCGTCCCCGCGCCTCCTCCAGCGCGGAGAAGGTGCGCTGGAGCAGCATCCGCTCCATGCGGACGTGATCCTCCAGTACCTGTTCAAAGGATTTGCGCGGAAAGACGCACAACTCGGCATCGGTCAGCGCGGTCACCGTGAAGTCCGATCGGTCGGCATAGGGCCGCCCGACGAAATCGGCAGGATAGAGCAGGCCGACGGTCTGTTCGCGCCCGTCGGCAGTCGACGCGCTGAGCTTGAGCACGCCCGCCAGTAGATTGGCGCAGACGATGCTCTCGTCGCCGGCCCAGATCACCGTGTCGCCGCGCGCGACGCTCTGGCGCCGGCCGAGCGTGTTGAGCGCGGTCAGTTCCGAGTCGGTCAGGCTGCCGCAAAGCGACTGGTCCCGCACGGCACAATCGGCGCAGATGTCGGTGACAAGCATGGTGCCCCTATACTGCACCGCACGCTGTTTGTCTCGCCATAGGGACATATGCGTATACGAGAAAGGGCCGGCACCTCGCGGCGCCGGCCCCTTGTCATTACGGATTGGTCACCGCGTCCTCGTCATCCTCGATCGGCAGCGAGAATTCGTGCCAGATCCCGTTGAGAACGCCGAACACCACCGCCAGGCCGAGGCCCAGCACCCAGGTGAAATACCACATCGTTCGATCCTTTCGCGGTCAGTAGAAATCCGGATTGGTACGGACGTCCTCGCTGGTGACGCGGCCCCACATCACCTTGAACGCCCAGCTCGTGTAGGCGAGCACGATCGGCAGGAAGACCACCGTCACGAACACCATGATGCCGAGCGTCCGCGCGGTCGAGGAGGCGTTCCATACCGTCAGGCTCGAATGCGGATCGATGCTCGACGGCAGGATGTACGGGAACATCGACAGCCCGACCGTCGAGATGATCCCGGTCGCGGCCAGCGCCGAGCCGCCGAATGAGGTCTTCTCCCAGCCGTTGGTGATGCCGACGAACGCCAGCACCGTCCCCGCGAAGCCGAGCACCGGCGCGATCAGCATCCACGGATACAGTCGGTAATTGCCGAGCCACGCCCCGGCGGCATGCTCGGTGGTGGTGCGCAGCGGGTTGGACTGGCCGAGCGGATCGGCGGCGCTCACCATGTGATAGCCGATGTCGCCGAACGCGACATAGGCTCCGCCCAGCGCGAACAACACCACCGCCGCCACCGCGGCGATGCAGCCATAGCCGCGCACACGGTCGTGGACGGGGCCATGCTCGACCTTGAAGGTCAGCCAGGTCGCGCCGTGCAGCACCAGCATCGCCACCGACAGCAGCCCGCACAGCAGGGTGAACGGCGTGAACAGGCCCAGCAAACCACCGTCATAGAAGGACCGCAGATCGCTATCGAGCCGGAACGGCGCGCCCGACAGCACGTTGCCCACCGCGACCCCGAACACCAGCGCGGGCACCAAGCCACCGACGAACAGCGCATAGTCCCACCGCGTCCGCCACACACGGTCCGCGCGCTTCGATCGGTATTTGAACCCGACCGGGCGGAGGATCAGCGCGGCCAGCACCAGGAACATCGCCAGGTAGAAGCCCGAGAAGCTCACCGCATAGACGAACGGCCAGGCGGCGAAGATCGCACCGCCGCCGGTGATGAACCAGACGAAATTGCCTTCCCAGTTCGGGCCGACGGTATTGATGACCATCCGCCGCTCGGCGTCGGTCCTGGCGACCCAGGGCAGCAGCGCCGCCACCCCGAGATCATAGCCGTCGGTCAGCGCGAAGCCGATCAGCAGCACCCCCATCAGCACCCACCAGATCAGGCGCAGGGTTTCATAATCGAACATGGTCTATGTCCCTTTCAAGCGACCAGCGGGGTTGCGGGAAGCGGGCCGGGTTGCGGCTGCGGGTCTTCGTGATGCTCGAACGGCCCATGTCTGATCGAGGAGAGGATCAGCCGCACCTCGATGACCGCCAGCACGCCGTAGATCGCGGTGAACCCGAAGATCGTCGTCCACAGCGCCCCGCGCGAAAGCGAGGATGCGGCGAGGAAGGTCGGCAACACGCCCTCGATCGCCCAGGGCTGACGGCCGATCTCAGCCAGGATCCAACCAAGCTCGATCGCCACCCACGGCAGCGGCAGCGAGAACAGCGCCAGTCGCAGGAACCAGCGCGTGCTGTCGTGCCGCCGCAGGCTCGCCAGCACGAACGCGGTGGCGAACAGCGCGATCATGTAGAAGCCGATGAACGCCATGATCCTGAAGCTCCAGAACATCAGCGGCACGTTGGGAACGACATCCCACGCCGTCTTGGCGATCAACTCAGGACTCGCCGTACGCGGATCGGCGACATGCGCCTTCAAGAGCAGCGCGTAGCCGAGATCGCGCTTGTGCGCCTCGAACCGCGCCCGCTCGGCCAGATTGGCCGGATCGGCCTTGAGCTTCTGGACCGCGTCATAGGCGATCACGCCCGAGGTGATCCGCTCCTGCGCCTTGAGCACGAGTTCGGACATGCCCGTAACCTCTTTGTCGAGGCTGCGGGTCGCAATCAGGCCGAGCACCCACGGCACCTCGACCGAATAGCGCGTGGTGCGCGCGGTCGTATCGGGCAGGCCGATCAGCGTGATACCGGCCGGGGCCGGCGCGGTGTGCCATGCCGCCTCGATCGCGGCGAGCTTCATCTTCTGGTTGTCGGTCAGCGCATAGCCGCTCTCGTCGCCGAGCACGACCACCGACAGCGAGGACAGCAGCCCGAAGGCGGCGGCCACCGCCATCGAGCGTTTGGCAACGCCGCGATACTTGCCTTTCAGCAGGTAGAAAGCGGAAATGCCCAGCACGAACACCGATGCGCAGACATAGCCCGCGCTGACGGTGTGGACGAACTTGGCCTGCGCGATCGGGTTGAACAGCACCTGCCCGAACTGCGAGACTTCCATGCGCATGGTCTCGGGGTTGAACTGCGCGCCGACCGGATTCTGCATCCAGCCGTTGGCGATCAGGATCCAGAGCGCCGACAGGTTGGTGCCGAGCGCGACCAGGAAGGTGACGATCAGATGGCCGAGCTTCGACAGCCGGTTCCAGCCGAAGAACATCACGCCGACCATCGTGGCTTCGAGGAAGAACGCCATCAGCCCCTCGATCGCGAGCGGTGCGCCAAAGATGTCGCCGACGTAATGCGAGAAATACGACCAGTTGGTGCCGAACTCGAACTCCATCGTCAGCCCGGTCGAAACGCCGAGCACGAAGTTGATCGCGAACAGCCGCCCCCAGAAGCGCGTGATGACGCGCCAGATCGGCCGATTGGTCATCACATAGACCGATTCCATGATGACGAGCATGAAGCTCAGCCCCAGGGTCAGCGGCACGAACAGAAAATGGTACAGCGCGGTCAACGCGAATTGCAGCCGCGACAGGTCGATAACACCCGGGTCCATGATTTGAGTCTCCCCACGAGGCCAGGCTCGGCCCCAAGCTGCCAGCGGGGTAGAAGCGGGCGCCCGCATCGACATTGACCGGAGTCAAAGACCGCGCCGGCCGATCGGGCGAGGACACAGTCCATGAATGCGATCACCAGCAATCCGGGCCTCGCCCGCGCCCGTACGCGATGGTTGAAGGGCGTCGTCGCCGATGGCGGCCGTACACGCGAATCGACCAGCCTGCTGGTGCTCGACACCGCCGCCGCGATCGGTTTCGCCGCAGGTCTGGCCGGTGCGGTGGGCGCGGTGCCCTCGATCGGCGCGATGCTGCCGTGGGCCGGGCTGATGGCGCTCTCGGGCGGCGCGCGCGGGCTGTTCGCGATGCTCGCCACCCGCGTCGGCGCCGCCGGCGCGGAGCAGGGCAAGCTGCGCCTGCGCCGCCGGATCGTCGAGACGGCGCTCCACCGCGCACCCGGTTCGGCCGCAACCACCGGCACGCTGATGAGCGCGGCGGTGGATGAGGTCGATGCGATCGACGGCTATGTCGCGCGCTTCCTGCCCGCGCGGCAGGCGGCCGCGGTCGCGCCGTTCCTGATCCTTGCCGCCACCGCCTTGGCCAGCCCGGTCGCGGCCGGCATCCTGTTCGCGACTCTGGTGCCGTTCATTCTGGTGATGGCGCTGGCGGGCGGCGCGGCGGCGGACGTCTCGCGCCAGCAGTTCGTCGCGCTGTCCCGGTTGTCGGGCCGCTTCGCCGACCGGGTCCGCGCCTTGCCGATCGTGCTCGCCTTCGGCGCCGAGCGGCGCGAGTCCGATGCGCTCGGCCAGGCGGCGGACGAGCTCGCCCGGCGCACGATGCGCGTTCTTCGCGTCGCGTTCGTGTCTTCGGGCGCGCTCGAATTCTTCGCCGCGCTCTCGGTGGCGCTGGTCGCGGTCTATTGCGGGTTCAACCTGCTCCACCTCCTGCCCTTCCCGGTGCCGGAGCAGCTCGATCTCGGCCGCGCGCTGTTCGTGCTCGCGCTCGCGCCCGAATTTTACGCGCCGATGCGCCGCCTCGCAGCCGCCTATCACGACAAGCAGGCCGCCGAGACCGCCGCCGACCGGCTCGCCGCACTGGAAGGCGAGCGGCCAGCGCCGGCGGCACCGGCGCCCTTACCCCCCGCCGCGCCGGGCATCGTGTTCGACGCGGTCACGATCCGCTACCCCGGCGAGGACACGACCGCCGTCAGCCGTTTCTCGCTCGACATCGCACCCGGCGAGACGCTCGCGCTGCTCGGCCCGTCGGGCAGCGGCAAGAGTAGCCTGCTGCACCTCCTGCTCGGGCTCGCGCCGTTGAGCGACGGCGCGGTGCGGGTGGGCGGCATCGATCTTGCGCGGAGCGGGGGCGTGGCGGCCCTCGCCGCCTGGGTCGGGCAGAACCCGCTCCTCATCGCCGGGTCGATCCGCGACAACCTGCTGCTCGCCCGGCCCGAGGCGTGCGCGCCGGATATCAGCGCCGCGATCCATGCCGCCGGTCTCGGCCCGATGCTGGTGAAGCGTCCACAGGGGCTCGACAGTCCGATCGACGCGCGCGGCGGCGGGCTGTCGGGCGGCGAGCGACGGCGCATCGCGCTCGCGCGCGCGCTGCTCAAAGCCGCGCCGCTCCTGCTCCTCGACGAGCCGACCGCGCATCTCGACGCGCGGGCCGAGGCCGATCTGATCGCCACCATCGACCGGGCGCGCGCCGGTCGCACCGTCATCATCGCCACGCATAGCGAGCGGCTCGCCGCCATCGCGGACCGTGTGGTCCGCCTCGGAGACGCCGCATGAGCCAGACGCTCGAAACGCTGATCGCCGCCGAACGCCGCGCGCAGCGCCCGCTGCTGCGCCGCGCGGCCTTGTACGCGGCACTCGTCGCGGCGGCGTCCGTGGTGCTGCTCGGCCTGTCGGGCTGGTTCATCACGGCCGCCGCCTTCGCTGGTGCGGCGGGCGTGGTCGCAGCGCAAGCGTTCAACTACATGCTGCCGAGCGCGGGCATCCGCTTGCTTGCGATCGTGCGCACCGGCGCTCGCTATGGTGAGCGGCTGGCCGCGCACGAGGCCGCGTTCGGCGCGCTCGCCCGCATCCGCCCCACGCTGTTCCGCGCGATCGCCGCCGCGCCCATCGGCACGGCGCTGGCGTTGACGACCGGCGAGGCCGCGGCGCGGATGATCGGCGATGTCGATGCGATCGAGACCCGCTTCGTTCGCCTCTCCGCCCCCTGGAGCGTCGCGGCGGCGCTCGTGGCTGGACTGTGCCTCACGGTGTTGGGCGGCGCACTCGCCGCGCTTTCCACCGTCGCGTGCCTGGCCGCACTCCTGCTCGCCGCGCGCGCGTTGTCGCACCGGCTCGAGGCACCCGGCCGCGCGGTCCAGATCGCCGCAGGCGCACTGCGCGACGAATTCGCGCAGGCGAGCGAAGCCGCGCCCGAACTGCGTTGCTTCGCGCTGGAAAGCTGGGCCGCCGATCGCATCGACGCGCGCAGCCGCACGCTCGCCGCCGCCCAGCGCGCGCAGGCGAACGTGGCTGGCTGGTTCGAGCTGATCCAGGCGCTGTCGATCGCCTTCGCGGCGTCGTCGGCGGCGCTGCTCTCAGCCGCGTCGGGCGCGGACATCGCCGCCCTCGCCGCGCTCGCCGCGGCGATGACGCTCGACGGCGCCGCGCCGCTGCTGCGCGGCCAGATCGACCGTGGCAAGATGCGCGAGGCGGAAGCGCGGCTTGACATGCTACTGGCGCATTCGCCCAGCGAGCAAGGCTCGGCCAAGCCGTCGGACGCGCCCCTCCTCGCCTTCCACCAGCCCGCGCCGTGCCGCATCGCGCCGGGCGAACGGCTCGCGCTGAGCGGCCCATCCGGCGCCGGCAAGACCATGCTCGTCGAGACGCTGATCGGCCTGCGCCCCGCCGTTTCCGGAACGATCACCCTCGACGGCGCCGACGTCACCGCAATCCCCCTGCCCGCGCTCCGCCACTGCTTCGCATGGTTGCCGCAGGACGCGATGCTCCTGTCGGGCACGATCCGCGAAAACCTGCTGCTCGCGGGCGGCGAGGCGGACGACGCGGCCTTGTGGGACGCACTCCATGACGCCGTCCTCGACGACCGTGTCCGCGCACTCGACCGCGGCCTCGACAGTTGGATCGGCGAGAACGGTGCGCGGCTCTCGGGTGGCGAGCGACGGCGCCTGGCGCTCGCCCGCGCCTATTGCGCTCCCGCGCCGTGGCTGCTGCTCGACGAGCCAAGCGAGGGCCTCGATACCGCGACCGAGGCGCTGCTCGCCGACCGCCTGAACAGCCGCCTCGATCGGAGCGGCCAGGGCCTGATCCTCGTCACACACCGCCCGAGGCTGCGCGCCCTGTGCCCCCGCACGCTGGCGATCAGCCCCGATCGGGTTGGCACCAGGCCCCCCCTCGTCGCCTGAAGCGTACCAGCCTCACGGACGTCACGCGAGGCGACGAAAGGACCGCCGCATCGCGGAGTCGGCGAGAGAGATCCCACCGGATCGCGACAAAGCCATGGAACCAAGGTTTGTTTCCAAACGGTTTCGCACGCTGCAGCAAGGAGCCATGCGTGAGCGACCATCCGACCCGCGACGAACGAAGCGGGATTCTCGAAGCCAAACGAACGTTGAAGATGGCGCGATCGGCACATGCCTATGTGCGCGGCAACACCGCGAAATTCTACGAATGGCTGGCGGCATCCCCGGTGGCCAGGCACTTGCCGGAAGGCCCGCCGATCTGGATCTGCGGCGATTGTCATCTCGGCAACCTGGGCCCGATCGCGAACGGCGCCGGCGACGTCGAAATCCAGATCCGCGATCTCGATCAGGCGGTGATCGGTAACCCGCTGCACGATCTCATCCGCCTCGGCCTTTCGCTGGCGACGGCGGCGCGGGGCTCGGATCTGCCCGGCGTCACCACCGCGCGCATGATCGAACAGATGGTGCTCGGCTACGAAACCGCGCTCGCCGATCCCGCCAGCGGCGATGCCGGCCCCGAGCCCGACGCGGTACGCACCGTCCGCCGGCGCGCGCTCGGACGACGCTGGCGGCATCTCGCCAAGGAACGCCTCGACGATGTCGAGCCGTCGATCCCGCTCGGCAAACGCTTCTGGCGGCTCGACGAGGACGAGCGGCGGGCGGTCGCCGCCGTGTTCGACGAACCGGCGGTCGCCCGGATGGTGCTCGCGCTGCGCCACCGTGCGGGGGACCAGCGCGTCCGCATGGCCGATGCCGCCTATTGGATGAAGGGGTGCAGTTCGCTCGGCCTGCTGCGCATCGCCGCGATCGTCGAACTGCGCGATGCCGAGGGTGATCGTGCCCACGCGCTCGTCGACATCAAACAGGCCGTCGCGCCGATCGCACCCGCCGCGCCCGGCGCGAACATGCCCGATTGCCCCGGCGAGCGCGTTGTCGCGGCAGCGCGCGCGCTCTCCCCGCACCTGGGCGAGCGGATCGCCGCCGCGCACATTCTCGACACGTCGGTTTTCGTGCGCGAACTGATGCCGCAGGATCTCAAGCTCGAAGTCGATCAGTTCACCACCGGGCAGGCGATCAAGGCCGCGCATTATCTCGCCTTCGTGGTCGGCAAGGCGCATGCGCGCCAGCTCGGCGCCGAGGATCGCCGCTCGTGGCAAACCGAGCTGAGCCGAAGCCGCACCGCGACGATCGACGCGCCATCCTGGCTATGGGAAAGCGTGGTCGATCTCGCGGGCCGGCATGAGGCAGGCTACCTCGAACATTGCCGCCGCTACGCGCTGGCGACGGCCGCCTGACCGGGATCGCACCTGAGCGGGCCGGCGTTCCTCAGCCCGCGTCGGGCTGATACCCGAGCCGGTCCGACACCCGCGCCGTCGCCGCCCGCAGCAGGTCGCGCGCGGCATCGATATGGACCTTCTGCGATCCGTCGATCAGTTCGAGAAACGGTATCGTCAGCGCCGCGACGATCTCGCGATCGAAGCCGAAGATGGGAAAGCTGATGTCGGTCACGCCGTGCGTGATCGGGCTCTTTCGTAGGTCGAAGCCAGCCGCGCGGATCGCGCTCTTGCGCTCGGCCAGCCAGGCGCGGTCGATCGCGATCCCGCGCTCACTCTCCGCCGCGCGGACGATCTGTTCGCCGCGCTGATCGTTCGAGAACGCCAGGATCACCTGCCCCGAGCAGCTCCGGACAATGTCGATCCGCGCGCCCACCTTCAGCGCGAAGCCGCGCGTGCCGGGCTGTTCCTCCCGCGCGACCACCATGCCGCTGCCGCCGTTCGGCACGACGAGATGGCACGATTGCCCGGCCTCGATCGCCAGCACCTGCATCTCCGGCAGCGCCGCGCGCACGATATCCTGCGATGGTGTCGCGCGGAACGCGAGATCGAGCAACTTGTAGGTGACCGTGTAGCGGTCAGTCGACTGCGACTTCTTCAGGTAGCCGAGCTGCTCCATCACCACCACGATGCGGAACAATTCACCGACCGAGCGGCCGAGGTCCGCCGCCATCTCGCTGACCAGCGCACCCTCTGGCCAGCGCACGAGCAGTTCGAGCACCTCGAACGCCTTCTCGATCGCAGGGGCGGCATAGGTCGCCTTCGCACCCGTTCGTTTCATCGCGGTTCCCGTCGCGCAAGACTGTCTTGCCGATGCGCGATCGCCCGGCTTACGCGACGATGCAAGCCGGGATTGGGCGCGGCCGCCGCCCGCGCGTGCGGGACATACGCGGATAGCGGTGCGGCCGTGACGAGACGATGCCTGATGATGAGCGAAAGGCTCACGGCATCCGCCGCGAGAAAATCGGCGTCGGGGCCGCAGCGGTGCCGGCGCGGCCCACTCGCTGATCGGCCAAGCGATCTCACGCCCAGCGAATTTCCGGATCTCCACGCGGAACAACAGGCGGCTCGGCCTTGGGGTGGCCGACGATGATGGGCGCGATCGGCGTATAGTCGTCCGGAAGGCCGAGCGCCGCCTTGCCCTCCGGCGTGCCGAGCCACCCTTGCGCGAAGCCGATCCAGCAGCTCCCCAGGCCAGCATCGCAGGCGGCGAGCATCAGATTTTCCGCCGCGAGCGTGCAATCGATGGGCGCCCAAGCCCCTGCCATGGTCGCGGAAATCACGATCATGGCCGGCGCGTGATAGAAGATGTGGAACGACGCGGCACCGAGCATCTCCTCCAAATGGTGCGGGATGAGCCCGGCTGGCGTCGTGCGCAGCATGTACGTCTTCGCCTCGTCGGATATTTGGGCCAGCAGGGCCGCATCGCGCACGACGCAGAAAGACCAGCATTGCTGGTTCATTGCGCTCGGTGCCTGCACGGCTGCGCCGATCAAGGCACGCAATTGGTCCTCGCCCACCGGCTCATCGGTGTACTCGCGTACGGCTCGGCGGCGTCGAATAGTTTCCATCAGCTCCATCGCGAACAGCTCCTTGCTACTTGAGAGGCACAGGTTCGGCCGCGTCGTGTGTCGCCGCCGCCTGTTCGAGCAGGCTCACCACCTCTTCGTCGCTCGTCTGTTCGAAGTCGGCATAGTGCAGGCCCACCGCGTAGAAGGGTTCCGGCGTCGCCAAGCAGACGACCTCGTCGCACGCCGCGCGCAACATCGGAACGGTTTCCCGCGGCGCCACGGGTACGGCGAGCACCAGTCGGTCCGGCTCGTTCTTCCGTACGCCCCGCGGTGCTGCCACGACCGTTCCCCCTGTCGCCACCCCGTCGTCCACCACGATCACGGTGCGGCCGGTCATCGGGCGGGGCGACCGATCGCCCAGATAGACCCGGCGGCGACGCTCGATCTCCGCGAGCTGCCGGCGCATCTCCGCGCGGAGATATTCGGGTGTGGGAGCAAGCGCACGCACCGCCTCCTCGTTGAGCACGAGCTGCGGGTCGGCGCCGTCGATCACCGCGCCGATCCCGACCTCCTCATGGCCGGGAGCACCGATCTTGCGCACCATCAGCAGGTCGAGGTCCGCGCCGAGCGCGCGCGCGACCTCATATGCCACCGGCACACCCCCGCGCGGCAACGCCAGCACGAGCGGGCGGGCGTCGCGAAAACGGGCGAGCACCGCCGCCAGGCGGCGACCGGCCGCTCGCCGGTCGTTAAACAGCGGCTCTGGCGCACCGGCCATCTCATGCCTCCTGGAAATGCATCGCGAACCAGCGCGTCGCGTGGCCGATAACGGTGTCGAGCGTTCCCGCCTCTTCGAACAAGTGGTGCGCCCCGGGCACGATCACGAGTTCATGCTCGCACCTCAAATGCGCCATGGCGGTCTCGTTCAGCGCGATCACCGGCACATCCCGGCTGCCGACGATCAGCATCGTCGGCGCCTGAACGCGGGCGAGCGCGCGTGCGCCGGCGAGATCGGGCCGCCCGCCGCGTGACACGATGGCGCGGATGCGCGGATCGGGCCCGGAGGCGGCGAGCAGCGCCGCTCCTGCGCCGGTACTCGCACCGAAATAGCCGATCGGCAGCATGGAGGTGGAAGGCAGGCCGCGCACCCAGTCCGCCGCTCCCACAAGTCGGGAGGCGAGCAGCGCGATGTCGAAGACGTTCACCCGGTCCTGCTCCTCTTCAGGTGTCAGCAGGTCGAGGAGCAAGGTGGCCATGCCGGCGGCGTGCAGCGCATCCGCGACATGATTGTTGCGCGGGCTGAGCCGTCCGCTGCCGCTGCCGTGCGCGAAAATCACGATGCCGCTCGGGTCCGGCGGGATGGCGAGCAGACCGTTCAAACCGTCCGGCCTGACCGGCTCGACGGGGCGGACGCCGAGGAGCGTGACCATCGCTCTCACAGCCCGAAGGGATAGGTTTCGGGAGCGCCCGCCGGGCGTTCGGGGCCGAGCGGTGTGACCGCCGTCGTTTGCTCGAACCACACCCACGCGTCGAACTGCTCGGCGAGCACCGCCCGGAAATAGTGGCTCGTGAGCTCCGTTTCCGGCCGATAGATCACGCCGATGGCGCGCTCAAGCAGCGGTTCTCGCAGAAGCGCGGCGAGGTGTTTGCGGTCGCTCGAGCGCCAGTCGGTCAGCGTGCGCGACAAGCCGGTTTGGCGGAACGCATGCTCGTAGCTGTCGCGGCGCGCCGGGCGCACCATCTTGATCTCCATCGCGCCGCCCCAGTCGCTCGCCGCCGCGACTGTGCCGGTATCCGTACCGAAGCCGATGAGCATGGCCTCATCGCCGTGCGCCATTCGGCAGAGCTCGCCGATGTTGAATTCGCCTCCCCATCCCATGGCGGTGGCGGCCGCGTTACCGACATGGCTGTTGTGCGCCCAGACCACCGCCTTGGCGTTGTCGCCACGATGCGCGAGCAGCGCCTGCAAGGTGCCGAACATGTGTCTGTCACGCAGATTCCAGCTTTCTGCGGCGCCGCGATACATGGCGCGATAATAGCGCTCCGCGGCACGCACGATTCGCGCGTTCTGCACCGCGTCGAACCACGCTTCTCCATCAGGCGCTTGCAGCAGCGCGACCCGGCGATCGAGCAACTCGCGCAGTTGCGCTACCGCGCCGTCCTCGCAAGCGTCGCCGCCGTGTAGCACGGCGCGGCCATAGCCCGCCGGATCCTCCTGCCACGGCGTCAGGCAGGCGTAGCGGGCGCGCGCCGCGGCCACCCTCTCCGGCGCGACGGCTTGCAGGTAGGCGATGACCGCGTGAATCGACTCGCCGAGGCTATAGACGTCGAGGCCATGGAACGAGGCGCGCTCGCCCTCCGGAAGGGAGGCGTTATGGTCGCGCAGCCAGTCCGCGAACGCCAGAACCTCGGCATTCCGCCACATCCAGGTCGGGAAGCGCACGAACGGATCGCCGAGCCTCGGACGCGGCGCCTGATGGCGAACATAGTCGTCGATGCGCGCCGCATCCGGCCAATCGGCCTCCACCGCGATGATTGAGAAGCCGTGGCGCTCGATCATTCGGCGCGTGATCGCGGCACGCGCGCGGTAGAATTCGGAGGTGCCATGCGTCGCCTCGCCCAGCAGCACCACACGCGCATCGGCGAAGCGATCGAAATAGGCGCCGAACTCGTCGGCGCGATCGGGGTCCGGCAGGTTTTCCGCATTGCGGCGGAGCGCCTCCACGAGCCCTTCTGGAACCTCTCCCGAAATTTGCCGCCCGAGAGAAACCTGTTCGTTCATGGCGCCACCGTTCCCAACGCCTCACCGCAAAGTGGAGGTTGATGGGAGCGATACTCCCGCATCGGCGCGGCATGGTCTTTAGGGAAGATTACGGATCTCCGCTGGCGGCCATGCTGCTGGTGGCCTGCCATGACCATCGGATGAACACCGACGCTAACGTATCAGCGACCTGACAATGGGGAGCAGGTCAACTGCCATCCGATACTTGAAGGTCTATAGGCCGCTCGGGCCGGCGGGCTCGCCTAGTCCCGGCCTGCGTCGCCCTGCCGCCGCCGGCCCGGTGCGTCGGGGGCGACGATCGTCACGCGATCCAACGCTTCAGGGATCAGCGCGAGGTTCTGGATCGCCGCCAAACCCCATTGTGCCGCGGCGTTGGTAGAAACACCCGGCCATTCAAGCACCCCGTCGACACGATGCCGTGGATCCGAAGGCCACGTCCCGAGCCCGGCATCGCCGGAAAGAAACTCGTCCGCTGCGCGCGCGGCGAGTGTCGTGTCCTTGTCCTCGAACGCGGCATACGCGGTGAGCCGGGAATGCCCCTCGCGCAGGTTGCGCGGGCCGAAGGGCGGCCCGAATTTGGCGAGGTAGGCGGCCTGCGGCGCATTGTACCACCGACAATACACCAGCCACGCGGCGCGGTAGCGCGGCACGTCCAATAGGCCGATCAGTTCCGCACTCACCTCCACCGCGCCAAATACGGCATTGAGATGCGACAACTGGATGCCGCGCCCCTGATCGATGAAGCGTCCGCTTGCCATGTCGAAGGGGGCGCTCCCGGTCATCCAGCCGTTGGGTAGGCGCCCGATGCTGTCCAGCCCTGCGACCACGCGATCCCGCCACCGCACATCGCCGGTCCGCTCCCATTCGGTGAGCCACGCGGCGGCGAGCGGGCACCAGGTCGTGCCGAAGGTCATCTCGATCGTGCCCGCCGGCAGCGTGGGTTTCTTCGCCGCGCTCGGCACCTTGCGGCCGATTTCGACCGTGGTGAGCGTCTGGTCGGACGCGATCAGGTCATGGAGCAGATCGCCCACGCGCTCGTCGGCGGTGAGATAGTAGAACGGTCGGCGATAGCTCGCGTTGCTGACGCGGGGCTGTTTCGAACTGTCGCTCCAATGCTGTACGCCGTGGCGCGTGCCTAACCCCTTGAAGCGGCCGCTGTGATAGACATCGACCTCGCCGGTATGGCGCGTCATCGCCTCGGCGAAACGCCACGTCTTGGCGTCACCGGTGCGCAGCACCTGATACCATAGCCACAAGTCCGGCGAGAGTTCGCTATTGTCCCACGCAAACCCGCCGATGTCGTAGCGCCAGCGGTGGCGATCGCTGTCATAGGTGTGCATCACATCGCCGTGGTTCCAGAAACCATACCAGGCGCGGCGATCGACTTCGCCGGCGTAGAAATCGACGAGGTTGCTCAATTGATTCTCGATCGCCGCGCGGTTTGGCGTCGAACGATCGGGGAGGCCCCAGTCGCCAAACACCTGCGCGGCATGGAGCTGCTCGGGCGCGACCATCAGTTGCGGCGGCTCGGCCTGCATCTTGGCCATCCCCTGAAGGATCGCGGTGTCGGGCGTGGCCGGGAACGCCCAGAGCATCAGCTCGCTGGTACGCGCGATCCCCGCCGCGTCGTCCCAGCCGGGCTCATAATCTTCATAGGTGACCGACAGGCCTTCGTTCTGCGCGTCGTAACGCTCCATGCCCATCGTCCCGTGATACGGCCGCATGTCCATCGCCGGCGCCTCGGGCGACCATAGCCACGCCGTCAGCGCGGCGTCGTCGCCGGTCGCGCCATCGATATGGAGCGCGCTTGGATGCCGCTGCCAGAAATAGCGGACGCCCAGCGCCGCTCCGCCCTGGGGCGAGCCGACATAGGCGAGCCCCGGCGCCCGCCGCCCTTGATCGGCATCGATCCAGCCGTAATCGGGTGCGGTTCGCTTGGTGATCGTCCAGCCGTTGGCGGTCGGCTGCTCGAGCCGGAAGTCGCCCCAGGCGGGTATACGCTCGAGCGTCGAGCGGACCGCCTTGGCCATCGTGTCGAGCGGCGGCACCGCGCGCCCGGCAACCTGCGCCGCCTTGAACGCCGGTCCGGGATCACGCCGCAGCCCGGTCAACGGGCGCACGCCTTCGGCGAAGACCTGCGCATCGGTGGCGAAGCGCACGTGGCGGTCATGGAACGCGGTGTCCTTCACCGGCACGCTCGCCCGTACGCCCAGCGCCGAGACAAAGTCCTTTGACGCGGTACCATCGAACACCACGCTGTGGACGATCCGCAGCCCGGCGGAGCCAGCATAGGCATAGAGCCGGACGACGAACGGCAACCAGCGTCGCTCCCCGGAGTAATGCGCGCCTTCGATTTTCACCACGGCGCGTACTGGCCCGCTCTGCTCGACGGTGACCCGCTCGATCTGCCCCGTGAACGGCAGGTCCGCGCCGTGCAGCGGCTCGGTTCGTGCGGCACCGATGAGGGTCACCGGGCCGAGCACCGTCCGCCCGGAGATGCTCGCCTGCTGTACCAGCGCCGCGCCCGATGTGCCGATGCGCCATTGCAGATCGCCGACCGTGATCGTCACAGCATCCGCGCTTTCGGTGACGCGGACCGGCCGGGCCGGCACCGCAGGGCGACCGCGCGTGACAATCAGGCCATCCGGCGCGATGTCGGCGGGGATAGCGTGGGCGCTCCACTTGATCGAGCCGTCGGGCCAACTAGCCGTGATCCAGAACTGCGAGGGCACCGGCCTGCCGTCGCGCGTCGTTACGGTCAGCAGGGTGCCACGCTTGATCGCACCGCGTGGCCAGGCGACGCCGAACGTCTGCCCCGCCTGCATCACCGGCGCCACGCCATCGATCCAGCGCACCGGCGCAGGCTGGAATGCCGCGACCGGGGCCGCGCCTAACCGGGCCGGCAGTACCGCAGCGGCACTTCCCAGCGCCGCCTTGAGCGTCTCGCGGCGATTCAGCATGTCTCGGTCTCCATCAAAGATGCGTCACAGACACACGCCGGATGCGCAGGTGGCTCCACGTGGTGCGCAGTCCCCAATGGCCGCGTGTGTACGGGCGGGCGTCGTCGAGCGTGAACAGCCGTTGCCCGTCCCGTTCGACCGCCACCGTGTGACCGTCGGCGATCAGCGCGATGCGCGTCCAGCGATTGGGAACCAGTAAGTCGGTGGGTCCGGCTCTGTCATGTTCGGGCAGGAGCGGGCGGTTGCCCGGTACGCCGATATAGCGGCGAAACCGCGTCGTGGTGTTCCGGTTGCCGCCGATTCCGACATAATACGCCCGCAGGTCGTCATAAGCGGCGAACACACCCGAACGCCGCTTGGACAGCACCGACGATCCGTCGTTGTTGGTTGCCATCCAGAAGGCATTGAGGTCGCTCACCGAGTCATTGGCGCCGCCAGCGGAGATCGCCATTGCCTCGAAGGTAATCGTCGTCGGCGCGGTGATCGGCTTCGTCCACCACAAGGTGAGTCCCTTGGGCGTGTCGATGTCGATGATACCACCGCGTTCGGTGATCTCCGCATCGGCCGATTCGGCCTCGATCCGCCAATCGGTGAGCGGCGCCTGTGCCGCGGTCGGCGCGGCGATGCTGGCGAGGACCACTCCGATGCTCATGCCCTCTCCTCGCTTCTAGCGTTCGCGCCAGCATAGGACGGCGCGCGTCGTTTTGCCAATACGGTCCCGAAATATATGTGCGCGTTCCATATTATGGGGTTGTACAGTAGGACTCCCCCTCGCGAGCGTAGTGTCGGTCGGACTATTTCGCCGTCCCGGACGCGGTCAGGCTGCCCGGAAAATAGCCGAGGTGCGGCGGCTGGTTATATGCCGTGTTCTGCCAGGCCACCCCGGCGCGATAGACCGGATCTTGCATCAGCGTCACCAAACGATGCGTGGTCGGATAGGGCGTGACATAGATCCGCAGTTCCCGATTGTCGGCGGTGCGCCAAACCACTTCCTCGCGCCAGTCACCCAGAAGATCCGCCTGCAACGCGGGGTTCGCCTTGGTGCCGTTGTTCGGCATCAGCCCCGCAGGAGCGAGCAGCGGGACGGTGGTGGCGGTTGTCCAGTCCCATTTGCTGATGGAACCCGATCGAGAGTGTTATGCCATAGAAAAAGCTGACTTTTTCAGCAATTTCCGGCGATACCCCAAACAATACCCCTTTCTCCGTATGGTACTGGTTGGGAAGGCTTTCCAACGACTCAACCCGAATGCCACCCCCCTCGTCCTTCTGTCAGGGACTGGTGGCGTCTACCGCATACCCGTAGGCCCCCTAAGGTGGAGCCACGACACCAAGATATCCGAGCGATAAGACGTATCCGATCCAACGGCTGGAATTTTGAGCGGCCTGCGGCATCGGCGCGACCACAGACTGTGCCGCGCCGGGCCGGCGAGCAGCCTGCCACCGAGTGAACTTGTCGTAAGCAAAACGGCCTTACTCTGCCATACTGCGATGGATTGGGTTTTCACCGATCCGCTATGGTGGTAAATGATCCTCGACCGTTCAAAAGAGCGGCAGGAGAGGTTGTATGGAACGGTTGGAGCCTGCTTTATGCCAGTGCGGTTTCCCGCTCCTTTGTTGCGCGAGCGGTAGCGCTATCTTCATCTGTGGACTGGCGCTACTCATCTTGGGCTAGAGTCTGCACGGATGTGCTTTGACTTGATGATCGCTGCAACGCGATAGATCAGGCCCTAGAAGCTGCGGTCGCTCGTGAACGTCTGCGCGCTGGGGGCGCGCGCGCCTGATGCCGACTTGCCACAAAGGCGGGTGGCAGTGAAAGCTAACCCTTTTTCAGCCCGTTGCGGCACATTCCCACAGTCGCCCAGCGACACCGTACCCAGCGTCGCACTGTACGGGTCGCGTCCTCTAGCAGGCCGTTGAAGAAAGCCATTTTGTAGCGATGAAGGGGATTTCATCGCCGTTGCGGTATCGAATGTCGCCGCGGAGCGAGCCGTCAGGCTGGAGCTCGGCGTCTCCGTCGCCGCAAACCTCATCCATCTCGTCGCTGCCGTCCCACGAAAAGTCGATGCTCGTCGCGTTGGCGCTGCTGGCTTCCCAGATATTCCCGGTGCAAGCGCCGAAGGCGAACTCGCCTCCGCCCGCATTCTCGAACAGGATATAGGCGGGCTCGACCAGGTCGGGATAATCGTCAGGGTAGCCCGGCATCGCGACGATGCGCCATTTGCCTGCCACGCTCATGCCGCTTCTCCAAGCAGCCTGGGCAGACGGATCAGGTTGTATGCAGCAGCGGCGAAAGTGAACGACCAGTCGACCTTCTCAAGCCCGCGTAGCTTGGTTCGTCGCAAGCCGGCGATCATCTTGATCCAGCCGAAGGCCTCCTCGATGCGCTTGCGGATGCGCAGGCTGGCAGCATAGCTCGCGTGGCGTGTGGTGCGTCGATCGATCGCCGAGCGTCTCCCGCTGACGTTCTGCGCGACATGCGGACGCACGTTGAGCGTGCGGAGTTCCTCGACGAAGTCGGCAGCGTCGTAGCCGCGATCGGCGCCCAGCGTGATGGCGCGAGGACGGTCGGCATAGGGCTCGATCATCTCGAGCGCCGCCAGACGCTCGGCGTGGCCGGAAACGCGCGTGAGCCTGGCATCGACCAGTAGACCTGATCGGTTCTCCATGAGACCATGCCCGATGAAGCAGAGCCTGGCTTCCATACCGGGCCCTTTCCGATAGAGCATGGCATCGGGATCTGTGGTGCTTGCATGCGTCGCGTTCGAGCGCTTCTCCCCGCGAAAGCTGGACGAGGTCTTGCTCCCGCCACCGTCGTCATGGGGTGGCCCCGGATCGTCCTTCGGGCGAAAGCTCTTCACGCTCGCCCACGCGTCGATCAGAGTGCCGTCGACGCTGAAATGCTCGGTCGACAGCAGCCGGCGGACCCGCGGTCGCGCCAGCACAGCAGACAGGAAGCGCGCGGCAATGTCGCCGTCGAGCAGCCGATCCCGGTTCTTCGAGAAGGTCGAATGATCCCATGCCGGCTCATCGGCGCCAAGCCCGACAAACCAGCGGAACAGGAGATCGAACTCCAGCCGCTCCATCAACTGCCGCTCCGAGCGCACGGAATAAAACGCCTGGAGCAGCATTGCGCGCAGAAGCATCTCGGGCGGAATCGATGGACGACCGATCCCGGAATAGAGCACCGCAAACTCGCCCGACAGCGTTTCCAACGCCTCGTTCACAATCGATCTGATCGCTCGCAGCGGATGGTCGGCGCGAACTCTCTGCTCCAAGCCGACATAGGAGAACAGCTCTCCCGAGCGCTGGTCCGTGCCTCGCATTCAATCCTCTCGACGACCTCGACGCCGAGTGAATCATGTCTCTGCCCGCCGCGCCACCGCCTTTTTCAACGGCCTGCTAGCCCGGACGCCAAGAACGTCCAGCCCTCGACGGGCGACAAGATCACGGATCAGGTTCTTGCCGCGCTCGATGCCGATTTCGCCAAGTTGCCCGCGAAGGCCGCGACACCCGCAAAATGAACTCGTTTGGCCCGCCGTTACGAAAACGGCGGGCCGGAATGATAGGCTTCTCGGGCGTCGGCAGCCCTCGGCTCGCCTTCATGAGCGATCCCGGCAGGCTCCGCGGGACGACCACCCGCGTGTCATCCGCGCTGAACGTAGGGACGAGCTACCGGGGTTCCGACGTGGTCGGGACGCTCGACCGCATCGCTGCGGTTCATGGCCGCCCCAAACGCATTCGCCTGGACAACGGCCCCAAGCTCATCTCGAGCAATCTCGATTTATGGGCCTACCAGCATGATGTGGTGCTGGGCTTCAGCCGTCCCGGCAAGCCCACGACAATGCGCCCGCCGAGGCGTTCAACGGCCGTGTGCGGGCCGAACGCCGCAACGCCTACTGGCTCTTGAGCTTGGACGACGCACAGGTAAAATCTGATGCGTGGCGGCGCGACTACAATGAGCATCGTCCGCGCGGCCCCTCCCCCAATGGAGCGCGCTTTTTCGTCACGGCAGGCCTACCCTGACGAAAAGAATGACCTGCTGCCCGTTTCTTGGGCCGTTTTGAGCTGGAAAATTCCAGTTATGGAGAAGGGCCAGGGAAGCGGAGTGAGCGATGAAGAGGTCGAAGTTTTCGGAGGCGCAGATCGCCTTCGTGTTGAAGCAGGCGGAGGATGGGACGAGCGTCGGCGAGGTGTGCCGCAAAACGGGGATCAGCGAGGCGACGTTCTATGCGTGGCGCAAGAAGTACGCGGGTCTGATGCCGTCGGAGATGCGCCGGCTGCGTCAGCTTGAGGAGGAGAACGCCAAGCTCAAGCGGCTGGTGGCTGATCTGAGCCTCGACAAGGCGATGCTGCAGGATGTCG
>NZ_FMWX01000014.1 GCF_900103265.1 Sphingomonas sp. NFR15
CTAGAGCAGATTCCGTTCAGTACGCATCGTAGCCTGCGGCTGCGAAGTAGTTGGCGCACTCTGCCGGCGTGAAGGTATCGATGGCGGCGCCGATAGCGCTGGTGAGGTCGCCGACGGTGCGAGCGGCGGCTTTGCGCAGGAGCGCCTTGAGTTTGGCAAAAGCGTTCTCGATCGGGTTGAAGTCGGGCGAGTAGGGCGGGAGGAAGAGCAGTCGAGCGCCCTTCGCCTTGATCGCACCGCGTGCAGCGGCGCTCTTGTGAGCTGGCAGATTGTCCAGGATCACGACGTCGCCGGACCTGAGCGTCGGGGCGCGCGCGCGGGTGACCCATGCCTCGAACCACGCCCCGGTCATCGGTCCATCGATGACGAGCGGCGCAGTCATGCCTGAGAGCCGCAGCCCACCGACGAACGTGGTCGTCATCCAGTGGCCGTGTGGCACGGCCATGCGGAGCCGCTCACCACGGGGAGCGCGTCCATACCGACGCGCCATCTTGGTGCTGGCGCCTGTCTCGTCCACGAAGATCAGCGTTTCGGGATCGAGGTCGAGTTGGCCGTCGAACCATGCCTCGCGCGCGCTCAGGACGTCGGGGCGATCCTGCTCTTGCGCGTGGCCGGTCTTTTTTTGCGCGTGTGATGGTGACGCGCAAAGAAGCGCCAGAGCGTCGGTACTGCCACCGCGATCCCCTCAGCCGCCAGCATCGCGCGCAATTCGGCAAGGGTGATGTCAGGCGCCGCCTCATGCAGCGCCCAGATCCGCGCCGCGCTCGCCTCGGTCTTTGCCGAGCGCGTGTCGCCGCCTTGGGGCTTGGCGGCGGGCTTGCCATGGTCGCGATGAAGCGCCGTCCACCGCACCGCGCTGGCCGCGCTCACCCCGAAGCGCCTCGCCGCGGCACGACGCGACATGCCTCCCGAAACGGCACCAACCACCCGCTCGCGCAGATCCATCGACAAGGGCTTGCCCATATGCCCGGCCTCCTGTCCCGGAAGCACGACTCAATCAGACTTCAGACCGCTTGGGAATCCTCAACGATTCACGTCGCGCGGAAATTGCTCTAGCGCTGTCGATTTCATCTTACGGTCGAACCGGTAGCTATGGCTCGAGCAAGTCGAGATGGCTGACGCCTAGCGCCAAGGCGATTTCGTTCACCGTGACGACCGTGGGATTGCGCTTTCCTCGCTCTAAATCGCTGAGATATTGCTGACTTAGCCCCGACAGCTCCGCGAGTTGCTCCTGCGTATAACCCCGCGCTTTGCGGATTCGGGCGCAATTATCGCCAACAAGTTTCCGCATATCCACGCGTAAAATTAATGGCGGGTATGCGCGAGCAGGTTTATCTACTATAATATGTAAATTGTCGTATCGTTTGGGATGTCGGGAGCTTACTTTGATGGGCTCGGATCGAGAGATGGACCGCCTTGCAGGGCTCGATAGCGCGGGCCTACAGCAATTGGAGCAGCTGTATCGAAGTCACGCCGGGTGGCTCCGCGCTCTCGTAACGCACCGCCTGCGCGCACAGCCGACCGATGTCGATGACATCGTCCAGGACGCGTGGCTCCGCGCCGCCGGCTGCGAGGTCGATAACATTCAGCACCCCAAAGCCTTCCTGTCGCAGACGGCGCTCAACCTGTTCCGCGACCGCAAGCGGCGCGAGGCGGTTCGCCAGCACTATCGAGAGGGCGTCACCGCTGACCATGGTCGCGGTGACCGGCACGGCCTGTCCGAGCAGGAGGCGGCTCTCGAACTTGAGCGGATCGTGCTCGACTTGCCGGAAAAGATGCGCGACGTCTTCGTGCTGAGCCGCTTCCGGCATATGAGCAATGCCGAGATCGCGACGACGCTCGGCATCTCAATCAAGACCGTGGAGTGGCGGATGGGTAAGGCGCTGGCACTGTGCATGAGCCGGCTGCGCGACTGAGCGGCGGCACGTACTCATGAACGACAATGATGCGAGTGGCGGCGATGCGTTGACGCAGGCCGCGCACTGGTATGCGCGGTTGCAGACGCTGCCGGTATCGGCCCGGACGCTCGATCAATTCTTCGCGTGGCGGCGGGGTGAGGGGCATCGCGAGGCCTTCGACGCCGTCGATCGCCTTTACAGGGAGACCGGCAAACTCGCCGAGCGCCCCGCGATCGTCGCCGCTACCGAGCAGGCGATAACGCGATTTGCCGCTCCGCCCCGCCGACGGTATCCGTGGCCGGGGGCGATCGCTGCTGCAATTGTCGGCGTGGTTGCGGTCGGCTTCACGACCGTCGCGGTTTGGCCCTCTGGCGGCGAGCATTATGCGACCAGGATTGGCGAGCAGCGCACGATCAGGCTGGCCGATGGGTCGAAGCTGATGCTCGATACCGACACCGCGCTGATTGTCTCTTTCACCAAAGATGCGAGGCGCATTTCGCTCGCGCGGGGCCAAGCCTATTTCACGGTCGCGCATGATGCCGTGCGACCCTTCACCGTTGACGCTGGCGGCGCGAGCGTCCTCGCAATGGGCACACAGTTCGATGTCCAGCGCAGTGGCGACCGGATCGACGTTACACTGATAGAGGGCAGGGTGCGGGTCAGCTCGGCGAGGCGGCCGGTCACGCAATTGCAACCCGGGCAGCGATTGGTCCTCGTCAGCTCGCGCATAAGCCCGGTGCAGGCGATAGATACCACGCCCATAACCGCGTGGACACGAGGCCGGATCGTGCTCGATGGCATGACGCTCGAGCACGCAATCGCCGAGGTCAACCGCTACGTGAATACGCCGGTTCGACTCGGTGCGCGGCGCTTCGCCAACGCGCGGATCAGCGGCTCGGTTGAAACCGGCGACATCGGCAGTTTCACGACGGCGGTCACCGCAGTGCTGCCGCTCAAGGCGCAGGCCAACAGCGACGGATCGGTCACGCTACGCTCGTGAATATGCCGATCGCGCAGATGTAAGAAACGGCTCGCATCGCCCGACGGATGCCGGGCGATGCGAGCAAGAGGTCACGCGTTTTCAGCAGCCTTGCGCCGGGTGCGCTTCGCCGGGGTAGCGGCGGGCGCGGATTCCGCGCTCGCTTCGCCCGCGGCGGGCGTCGTTGCGCTATTGCGACCCTTGCGGCCGAGCCCGATCTTCTGCGCCATTGCGCGCCGGGCGAGCGAGTAATTCTCGGAGACCATCGGATAGTCGGGCCGGAGATTATAGCGCTCGCGGTACTGCACGTCGGTCAGGCCATGCGTCGAAAGATGACGGCGCAGCGTCTTGTACGGCTTGCCGTCGATCATCGAGATGATGTGATCCTTCGAGGCAAGCGACTTGCGCACGGAGACTGCCGGCGTGAACTCTTCCGCCGGAGCGGCTTCGCCGCCCGACGTGTCCGCTGCCGATGAACCCGAGCCGAGTTCGACGATCGTATTGTGCATGGTGCGCAGGAACGCCGGCACATCGTCAGCCGACACGCGGTTGTTCTGATTGCCAAGCCACGCGATCGTCAGTTCGGTGGCGAGTTCGACGGGGTTCAGGGTTTCTTCTTCCATATCAATATGTCCATATGTGTTGCTGCGATGTTTCGCTGCGACCAAGGGGATATCCAGTATCGGACGGCGCCGCTGTGACCGATAATCGCGATAAGCGCAAATCTTCATTGATAGAAATATCTTCGGATGTGTGCTTACCGCGAACCTACCATAGCGTAAGCAACGTTCGTTGTCTTCCCCAGGCAACTTCGCGGCGGCCTCGACGAGAATGCCGAAGATCACCGCTCGATCGTCCTCAGCGAGATTGACCGGTCCGAACTTGGCGATGAGTCCAGCCAATTCAATGAAATGGCGGGCGCGACCGCGGCGTTTCACCTACCAGACGCGCATATCACGCAGTGCGCCGCGCGGGGCCATGCGGTTACGTGCCGCCCTCATACGTAGAGCTGATACCCGATCTAGGTTGCTGACATTTGCTTGAGAGCCGGCTCGGGAGGGGCGTCTTGGCGCCTGTACACGACACTAAAGGCCGTCGGCCTGAATCCGGCTGTAGATCTCGAAGCGCGAAGAGTGTGCTGGCTCGGGCGCATATTCAGGACGATCCGGTGAGCGCATGATCTAGCTTTTCGGACCAGCCTGTCGCATCTTGGTGAAACCGCGGTCGCTGTCGAGGAAGGCGCGAAGCATATAGGGGATAAGGTCGGACACCACTTCCCTCTGGCCGTAAGTATTTTCGTACAGAGCCGCGTAGTCCGCCAATTCCGCGTTCAGATCCGGGCTGATGCTGATGGTCAGCTTCACAGGCGTTCGGTCGGGGATACGCGCGAGCTTGAGGTCTGGCATTTTTCGGTCCTTATTCTTTCCAGGGTGCGAGGATGAGATCCTTGTGAACGACCAACCGCACGGTCGCACCCGGCCGGATCGTGATCGTTGGTTGGACATCGAGAGTGCGCGAGGTGAGTTGATCGCCCGCGCGAGAGACATTCTGTTGGGTCGATTTGCGGATCGCCTGAACGAGGTCGCTCTCCCCCGTGACGGTCAGCTCGGAACCAACCCCGAGCAACGTGGATAGCGCCACGCCCTTGAGCAGCGCCCATGTGTGGAAGTCGACCTTGTCCTGCAGCCCGGCATAGCCCGACGCATCGGTCGCCGGCACGTTGTCGATTCTGACCGAGCTGCCATCGGGCAGCATGATCCGCTGCCACACGATCAGCGCGCGTTTCTGGCCGAACGCCACGACGCTGTCGTAACTGCCGATCAACCGCGATCCTTGCGGAATGAGCAGGATACGGCCGGTGGGGCTGTCGAACACCTGGGAGGTTATTTGTGCCGTGACCAAGCCAGGCAGATCGGAACGAAGCCCCGTGATCAGGCTCGCGGAGATTACGCTGCCCGCGGAGAGCACATAGGGTGACGGCGCTGCGGTCAACGTGTGTGGGTTGACGTCGCCCGAGCGATCGAGCGTGTCAACGAATTGCGCCTTGCGGCTCTGCGCGTTCGGATCACGATCGGTGTCGGACGTGGACTTCGGCGCGGGATCTGTGGTGAGCGGCGGCGTCGGCGTGGCGGCCACCTCAGCAACGGCCGATGTCGATGCGGCACCGCGGCCCGCGACCAGGACCCCGGATTCACGCGCGGCCTTGAGCTCAGCGAGCTTGCGCTCGCGCTCCTGCGCGGCCTGCTGGGCCGATGGATCGCTGCCCGGACCGGTTTGCGTCACCATCCGGCGCTGGCTCTCGAGAATCGGTCGCCCAAGGTCTCCAGGCAGCGGCGGCCCGAGCTTTGGCACGTCACCGTAGGTCGCGGGCAGTCCGTTCAGGGCGTCGGCTGATGGCCGATTGCTCGGCTCCGACAATTCCTGGCGATCGGCAGCGGTGCTGAACACGCGCGGCTTCAACGCGATCCAGGCCACCGCCATCAGACTGACGGAGCCAAGCGCGGCGATGGCGATGATGACACCGCGACGAAACCGGATCGCGCGGGCGGGTATGCTCCGAATGGCGAAGGTCTCGGGATCGACCTTCGGTGGCGGAGGCGTGGCGTCCTCGCTCATGCGCGCTTGCCTTTCCGTGGTGCGCGGTCTTCGGCGACGCGATCGATGCGGACGATCTGCTGCTTCTTGGTGCCGAGCCGAAGTTCGGCCACGTCGAAGATGCGGTCGATCACGTAGAAACGACCGCGCGCACGGTAGTTTGCAAGCTCGGCTTCTCCGCCCGCGCCGATGATGAAGAATGGCGGCGCCTCTCCGACCGCGGTGCTCGCCGGGAACTCGATGAACGTCTGCCGGCCGTCGTCGAACGCGCGTAAAGGGCGCCATGCGGGCTGATCACCGCTGATGGCGTAGTTGAAATGCAGGTTATCGACCGAGAGCCCCGCCGAGACCGGTGCGGTCGCGGCGGCCTGCTCGGCTGCCCGGCGCAGTGCGATCAATTGGTCCGCCGGGTAGGTCCACGACAGCGCCGCCATAGCGGTTCGCGCGGTGGCGGTAAGCTGGATGTGATAGCTCCGCCGGTCGGTGGTGATGACGAGGTTGGTGGCGAGGTCCGACGCGAACGGCTTGACCAAGATATGCGTCCGCTTCCCGGCGCCGCTGCCGCTACTCGTATCCCCAATCACCCAACGCGCGGTGTCGCCCGCGGCAACCGCGACGAGGCTCTCGCCGGGCTGGAGCGCGACGTCGGTCACCGCGCCCGGCGCTGTGTAGACTTGGTAGATCGCGCCATCCGCGAAGGGGAAAACCTGAACGGCGTTCACGAACCCCTGCCGCAGTGGTTCTTGCGTTGCCGCCTGGTTGGCTGCAGCGACGCGCGCCACGTTGACGCTGATCGGACGTTTGGTGCGGACGAGGCCGGCTGGAGGCTTCGAAGCGGGGGCTGTGGCGGGCGGGGCGACCGGCGGCGAGACCTTCGGGGGTGGGACAATCTGCGCGGTCGCGAGGGCGAGGGCCGCGCTGGCAAGGATGAGATTCATTGACGTGACTCCGAGGCGGGCTGCGCGGGCGCAACGACATTGGGATCAAGGGGTGCGCCGAGCGGCAGGTTGGTTGCGACCGGCGGCGATGGAGTCGGTGGCGACGGTCGCGGCGGCATTGGCGGATCGAGTTCGCGGCTCCAGTCGATCGCATCGACGTAGACGCCGAGGGGATTTCGGCGGAGCGTGTCGGCGTCGCTCGGTGGCTTGATCACGACCGTGAGTATCGCGGTCCAGCGCGACGTTCCTGCCTCGCTACCACGCTCATAGGCGGACTCGGTCCATTTTACCTGGAACGAGCGGTCCGATGCCCGCACCACGCTGGTGACCTGCACCGACACGGTCCGTTCGCCGATATTGGCGAAAGGATCGGCGGCGCGTGCGTAGTCGCCGAGGAACTGGCTCCCGCGCTTGGTCGTGAAATCATAGGCGTCGAGCCAATCCTGGCGAACCAACACGGGATCGAGCGAACGGCCGCGGACGTTCGCGATGAAGCGCGATAGATGCCATGCGATCTGCGGGTCGGTCGGATGATAGCCAGCCTCGGCCTTGGTGATGGCGCGCGCTTCCCCGAGCCGATCGACCTCGACGACATACGGCGTGACGCGGCTTTGGGTCGATTGCCACACCAAGCCGGACGCAAGACCGCCGCTCAACGCGAGGCAGCCGAACGCCATCAGGCGCCAGTTGCGCGCCTGAACGCGGGCGGAGCCGATCCGCTCGTCCCAAACCTGGCCGGCGCGTTGATACGGCGTCTCGGCTTGCGGGGTTCGTCCATATCGTTGGACACTTCGTTTGAAGGTCATCGATCAGTCCCTTTCCTGGATATCGGGCGTGGCGGAGGCGCCGCCGCGGTCGCCTTGCTGGATGGCGTGCATCGCGACCTGACGGTGATGGCGGGCGGTCTGCTGACCGCGCATGGCGCGCGCCCATGCGGGAATGTCGTCGCTCCCCGGGCTTGACGCGGGCGATCCGCCGCCCGTGCGATGGAACGCGTTCCACGCGGCTGTGCGCCCCTGGGTCGCGGCTTCGCTGAGGCCAAGCGCGCTGGAAGCGCGCGCACGCGCGGCGTTGCCGGCCGCGCGCGCGATGCCGCCAACGCCTGCGGTCATGGTGGGCGCGGCCGCGGTTTCCTTTCCAAGGCTGTATGCGGTGGATGCGGCCGATCCCATCGCCGTGCCGGCGCGGACAGCTGCGAGTGCCGCGCCGCCAAGCGCGCTCGCACCACCGATGGCCGCACCACCAGCGAGCATGGTGATGCCGGCCGCACCTGCCGTCGCACCGAGCGCCGCGCCGGCGCCGAGCTGTGGCGCGCCAGCGACAAGGCCCGACGCGATGCTGGGGCCGAATATACCGAGGCCGAAGATGGCCAGGCTGGCGAGCATCAGGCTCATCGCCTGGCCGATGTCGGGTTCCTGGCCTTGCAGCGCGGCCGTGAACTCCGCGAAAAAGTTCGATCCGATGCCGACGATCACGGCGAGTACCATGACCTTGATACCCGACGATACGACATTGCCCAGCACACGTTCGGCAAGGAAGCTGGTGCGATTCCAGAGCGAGAACGGTACCAGGATGAAGCCGGCCAGCGAGGTCAGCTTGAACTCGATGATCGTCACGAACATCTGCACGGCGAGGATGAAGAAGGCGATGATCACGATCGCCCAGGTGAACAGTAGCACGGCGATCGTCAGGAAGTTGTCGAAGAATGTCGTGAACCCCATCAACTGCGAGACTTGCTGGAGCAGGGGCCACGCCGCCGAGAAGCCGGTGCCTGCGAGGCGGCCGGGTTTGAGGAGGTCGGCCGCCGTCAGCGTGCCGCCGCCGGCGGTTAAGCCGGCTTGGGTGAAGGAGCGGAAGATGATACCGGAGAGCGTCGAAAAGCTGTTGAGGATGAATGCGAAAGCCCGACGTACAGGATCTTCCTGATGAACCGACCCATGACATTGTCATCGCCGCCCAAGGCCCAGAACAGGCCGGCCAAGGTGATGTCGATCCCGATCAGAGTCACGGTCAGGAACCGGACATCGCCGCCGAGCAGCCCGAACCCGGCGTCGATGTAGGTGGTGAACGTCGCCAAGAAGCGGTCGATGACATTGAGATCATTCACGTGCGCGGTTCCTGCGGGGAGGGGGAGCGGTGGGACGGAGCCCGGGGGAGCAAAGCGCCGCACTGCGACGGACGACGGGAGGCGGAATCGCTGCCGCCCTCTCCGGCGTGCCTAGTGAGGCGTGTAGGCGTTGCCCGTACCGAGGAACTTGGTGGTCGCCGCTTGGCCGTCGATCTGTGACTGGGCTTCGCGAGCGCGTTGGATGGCTTCCGCGCGGTACTGCGCCGCCATCATGTTCTGGATCTGGAACTGCTGCTTGGCGGTGAGCGCGAGTAACTGATTGGTCGCCTGGCTCGCTTGAAGCGCCCCTTCAGCGCCCTGGCTCTTCGCTACGATCGACGACAGCGCCTGTGCGTCGGCCTGGACGTTTTCGGCGACCTGCGCCTGCACCGTCATCGTCTGCTGATAGGCGGACATGGCGGTATCCAGCCGCGCACGTGCCGCGACAACCTGATCGTTGGTACGCAGCGCCTGGCCAAAGCTCTGCGGGAAGAGCTGGTGAAACTGCTGGTCGAGCCCCGACACCTGGAAGCGGATACCCTGGGCTTTGCCCATCAGGCGATCGACCTCGCGCAGCGTCTGGGTCAGCGCTTGCAGCTCGGGGAAATCGATCGTGGTCAGGTTCTTCGCCTGGTTGATCAGGCTGCGCGCCTGGTTCTGCAGCGACTGGATCTGGTTGTTGATCTGGCTAAGGGTCCGCGCAGCCGTCAGAAGATTCTGGCTGTAGTTGCTGGGATCGAACACGGTGATCTGTCCGTGCGCCGGCTTGGCTGTCAGGGCCACGCCCGTAGCGAGCGATCCGGTCGACCCAATGCCGAGCGCGCCAGCGATCAGATATTTGCGCGTGAGGAATCGCATCACATTACTCCGGTGCTCGGGGGATGGGGAAATCGGCGAGAAGATCGGCGGCCCATTCGAGGCCGGCGGACGTCAGAAAGCGCGCGGCGAAGCCCTCAACGCCGCGCTCGGCGATCATGGCGTCGATCCGGGTCTGGGTGGCCGGATCCGAGGCACCGCAGAGCGCCAGCGCGATCGGGCCGAGGCCAAGCTCGAACAGCCGGTTGCCCCGAGCTGACTGAAGGTAATATTGCCGCTTGGGCGTCGCGTGGCTGATCAGCTCGATCTGGCGCTCGTTCAATCCGAACCGCTCATAGGCCTCGCGGCTCTGCGGCTCGATCGCCCGATCGTTCGGAAGCAATATGCGCTGAGGGCAGCTTTCGATAATGGCCGGCGCGATGCTGCTCGATGCGATGTCGGCGAGGCTTTGGGTCGCGAACAGCACGGCGACATTCTTCTTGCGAAGCACCTTCAGCCATTCGCGGATACGCGCCGCGAAGAGTGGATGGTCGAGAAAGATCCAGGCTTCGTCGAGGACGAGCAGGGTCGGCCGGCCGTCGAACCGCTCCTCGAGGCGGTGAAAGAGGTAGGTCAGGACCGGCGCGACCACGCCCGCCTGACCCATCAACGCCTCGGTCTCGAAGCATTGGACATCGGCGAAGGCGAGATGCTGTTCGGCAGCGTCGAGCAGTCGCCCGTAGGGGCCATCGAGCGTATAGGCGCCGAGCGCGGTGCGCAGCGCGTTCGATTGGAGCAGCAGCGTCAAACCGGTGAGTGTCCGCTCCCCGGGCGGCGCGGAGGCGAGGCTGCCCAACGCGGACCAGACAGCGTCCTTGACCTCTGGCGTGACGAGCACCTTCTCGTGTGCGAGCAGCGCGGAAATCCATTCGGCCGCCCAGCTTCGTTCTGTGGCATCGTCGATCCGCCGCAAGGGCTGGAACGCCAGCGTTTCGCCCGCGTCCGCACCGAGACCAAGCGGATGATGCGCACCGCCCATCGCGAGTACCGCGGCGCGCGCCGAAAACCCCTTGTCGAAGATGTAGACCTGCGCGTTCGCGTAGCGCCGGAACTGGAGCGCGATCAGCGCGAGCAGCACGGATTTGCCGGCGCCGGTCGGACCGACCACCAGCGTGTGGCCAACATCGCCGACATGAGACGACAGGCGGAATGGCGTCGATCCTGCCGTACTGGCGTGGAGCAATGGCGGCCCATCGAGATGAGCATTGCGCGTCGGTCCAGCCCAAACCGACGACAGCGGCATCAGATGGGCAAGGTTGAGTGTGTGGACGAGCGGCTGCCGGACGTTCGCGTAGACCTGGCCGGGCAGTGACGACAACCACGCCTCGACCGCGTTGACGCCTTCGCGGATCGTCGTGAAGCCGAGCCCGTTAACGATCCGTTCGACCTGCCGGACTTTGTCCTCAACCCGGTCGCGATCGGTATCGGATACCGTAATTGTCGTGGTCAGGTGGCCGAATGCGACATGGTCGCCGCCCAGAACCTGAAGCGCCGCGTCCGCATCGACCACCTTGTTGTCGGCGTCGCTGTCGAGCAGTTGCGAAGGTTGGTTGTACATGATCTCGCGCAGCAGCGCGGTGATCGATTTGCGCTTGTTGAACCATTGCCGCCGCAGCTTGGTCAGCGCTTTGGTGGCGTCACTCTTGTCGAGCGCGAGGAAGCGGGTAACCCATCGGTGGCCGAAATCCTGGTGGTTGAGCGCGTCGAGGATTCCCGGCCGGCTCATGCTGGGGAAGCCAAGCACCGTCAGCGTGCGAATGTGGCTGTCACCAAGCCGCGGCTCCAGCCCGCCGGTCAGCGGCGTGTCGACGAGCAGCGCGTCGAGATAGACCGGTGTCTCGGGGACGGCGACACGATGCGCTCGCTCTGAAATCGTATCGTGCAGGAACGTCAGTGTTTCGGAGTCGTCGAGCGCGCGTACCTCGGGCATGAAGCTCGCGAAGAGATCCAGGGCGCGGTCGCTCTCGGCGATGAAGCTGGACAGCGCCCCGCGCCAGTCGCGACCCTTGTCGGCATCGGGCCGCTCGACCAGCGAACGGCCGGCTGCCTCGGCGCTGTCCGACGTCGGCAGCCAAGTCAGCGTCAAATGGTAGCGGCTTTCATAATGCTCGCCTTCTTCCAGGAAGGCGGCGCGACGCTCCTGATCGACGAGCCACGAGGCGGCATCGGGGAAATTGCTGTCGGGATAGGCTGACGCCTCGCGCCGCTCGGCATCGAAGAAAAGTGCCCAGCCGGTGCCGAAGCGCTTGAGCACGTTGTTTGCCCGCGCGCAGGCCGAGATCAGCTCGGCGTCGGTCGCGGATTCAAGATCGGGTCCGCGGAAGCGCAGCGTCCGCTGGAAGCTGCCATCCTTATTGAGGATGATGCCGGGCGCGACCAGCGCTGCCCAGGGAAGATGGTCCGCCAGCCGATCGGCTCGGTGGCGATATTCGGCGAGGTTCAGCACGCGAGATAGCCCTTCTGGCGGAGGTGGCGGATCAGCACGGACGCGAAGTCCGGGTCGCGGCCCGCGGCGAACACGGCGATGCTGTGTCCGGCGGCCCAGAGTACGAGGCCGGCCAGCCATTGCTGGAGTCCGAGCCCGACCGCTGCGGCGATCGTGCCGTTGACGATAGCAATCCCGCGCGGCGCACCGCCGAGCAGGATCGGCGACCCGAGGCTCCCATGGATGGGAGCCTCGAAGCCTTCGAGATGCTGGACGCTGTAGGTGTTTGGGCCGATCACGCGATCAGCGCCCCGCCGCCAAAGCTGAAGAAACTGAGGAAGAAGCTCGACGCGGCAAATGCGATCGACAGGCCGAACACGATCTGGATGAGGCGCCGGAAGCCGCCGCTGCTTTCACCGAACGCCAGCGTGAGTCCCGTGGTGATGATGACGATGACGGCGACGATTTTCGCGACCGGCCCCTGGACCGATTCCAACACTTGCTGGAGCGGCTGTTCCCACGGCATGCCTGACCCCGCCGCCTGTGCGACATTGGTCAGAGCGAGGCTCAGGCCGAGGGCGGCACCGACGAGGAGGGTCGATCCGCGAGATGGAGTTTTGGCAAGCTGCATGGTCATTCTCCTTGGGGGCTGGCTGGGTTGAGGAAGTCGGCGAGCGCGTAATTGCCAGTGTCGGGCTCGAACCCGGCGACGCGCGCGATCTGCGAGATGCGGCGCTGGAGGCCGCGTCCAGAGATGAAGACGATGATGTCGATCGCCTCGGCGATCAGCCGGCGCGGGACCGTGACCACCGCTTCCTGGATGAGACTCTCGATCCGGTAGAGCGCGGATATCGCGCTGTTGGCATGGACGGTCGCGATTCCGCCAGGATGGCCGGTGTTCCAGGCCTTGAGCATGTCTAGTGCTTCGGGACCGCGCACCTCGCCGACGATGATACGATCGGGGCGCAGGCGCAGCGTCGAGCGGACGAGATCGGCCATCGTCACGACGCCGGGGCGGGTGCGGAGGGCCACCGTGTCGGCAGCGGGACTCTGCAGCTCGCGCGTGTCCTCGATCAGGATGACGCGCTCGTCGACCCAGGCCATTTCGGCGAGCAGCGCGTTGGCGAGCGTGGTCTTTCCCGAGCTGGTGCCGCCGGCGACGAGAATGTTGTAGCGCTGCGTGACGCAGGCCTTCAGCCGGTCGGCAGCGGCCTGCGCCATGATGCCGTCAGCCACATAATCGTTGAGGCTGTACAGCCGCTCGGCGGGCTTGCGGATCGAGAAGCAGGGTGCGGTCGATACGGGCGGAAGCACGCCTTCGAACCGTTCCCCAGCGCGTCCCTCGATATGCGGCGGCAGTTCGGCTGAGACGATCGGCGCCTCGCCGTGAGCCTCGGCCCGAGCATGGGACGCGACGAGGCGGATGATCCGCTCGGCCTGGGCGGCATCTATCCGCAAGCCTGTGTCGGTGCGGCCTTCGCCAAGCCGATCGAGGCGCAGCGCTCCGTCGGGATTGACCATGATCTCGATGACACGGGGATCGGCGAGGGCTTCGGCGATCGCCGGCCCCATCGCCGTGCGCAGCATCGCGCGTCGCCGGTCTGCGGAAATGCCGCCGGTCACAGGCCAGGCTCCGCGGCGCCGATGGTTCTACGTCCGGCGGCGATCTGCCGGCCGACCTGCGTGATGAAAGCTTCGAACCGCTTGGCGGCAAGCGCACGACCGGCATGATCGTTCTCGGCGAGTGGCGCGTGGATCGCCAGTTCGTAGCGGACGAAGAGGGCGAGCGTTTCGATCTGGATGTGACCGTCGCGTTCGATCCGTCCGATCGCGGCGGTCAGGCGATCCAGGCGAAGGCCGAACCGGTCCTCCAGTTCGGAGGCGCCACGACGATTGAGCCAGGCGGTGACGGCGTCGGTCAGGATCGCCGATTTCGACGCGCCGGGTTTCGCGGCAAGCGCCTCGAGACGGTCGCTGACCGGCTTGGGCAAGAAGAGTTGGTGGCGGATCTTCTCGATCATGATCAGAAATCCAGCTGCAGGGCGCCGGGCCGATGCCCGTTCGAGCCGTCGGCGCCCGCATCGATCGCATAGACCGCGCGGGCGGCGCCCAACGCCCGCGCCTGGTCCATGGCGCGGCTTTCGGCGGCTACGTCGTTATCGTCGTCGCCAAAGCCGAGCGGGTCGTCGGTGGTCGGTTTAGGTGATGCCGGTCGATCGATTTCCTGTCCCGGATGCCGAGCCTGCTCCAGACCACCACCGAGGTTGCCGCTATCGCTGTCGACCTCAGCGTTGAGGCGCGCATCGACGTTGCGGGTACTCCCGGCCCAGTCGTCCGCGCGTGCAGGTGGTCGATCGGCATAGTCGGCCTCCCCGAGCACCGGCGGCGGCAGCACGCGCGCCTTGAAATTGCTGTCTTCAAAATAGCGCAGCTTGGTGGCGCGGATCGGCGGCGTACCGGCGACGAGGACGAGTTCGTCGGACGCCGGCAACTGCATCACTTCGCCGGGCGTCAGCAGGGCGCGGGCGGTCTCCTGCCGGCTGACCATGACGTGCGCGAGCCATGGCGCGAGGCGGTGTCCGGCGTAGTTGCGCATCGCGCGCTGTTCGGTGGCGGTGCCGAGCGCATCGGAAATGCGTTTGGCAGTTCGCTCGTCATTGGTCGCGAATGCGACGCGAACATGGCAGTTGTCGAGGATGGCGTTGTGCTCGCCGTAAGCCTTTTCGATCTGGTTGAGGCTCTGCGCGATCAGGAAGGCGCGCACACCATAGCCGGCGAGAAAAGCGAGGCTGGTCTCGAAGAAATCCAGGCGACCGAGCGCCGGAAATTCATCGAGCATCATGAGCAGCTTGTGACGGGAAGGGGTCTTGGCACCGTTTTCGGCATGAAGCTGCTCGGTGAGCCGCCGACCGATCTGGTTGAGCACGAGCCGGATCAGCGGCTTGGTGCGGCTGATGTCGGAGGGTGGCACGACCAGATAGAGTGAGACCGGCGACTTGCCCTCGACCAGATCGGCGATGCGCCAGTCGCAGCGTGAGGTCACGGTCGCGACCGTGGGGTCGCGGTAGAGACCGAGGAACGACATCGCCGTGGAGAGCACACCAGAGCGTTCATTTTCGGACTTGTTGAGCACTTCACGCGCCGCCGAGGCGACGACCGGATGAACCACCGGCGCCTCAGGTGTCCCAAGATGGTTGGTGGTCATCATCAGCTTGAGCGTAGCGGCGAATGGCCGTTGCGGATCCGACAGGAACGACGCCACGCGGGCGAGGGTTTTGTCTTCCTCGGCGTAGAGGATGTGGAGGATCGCGCCGACGAGCAGCGAGTGGCTGGTTTTCTCCCAGTGATTGCGTACGGTCAGCGCGCCTTCGGGATCGACCAGGATGTCGGCGATGTTCTGGACGTCGCGGACTTCGTTGGTGCCGCGGCGAACTTCGAGCAGCGGATTGTAGCGCGCCGAGCGGGCATCGGTCGGATTGAAAAGCAGGCAGTGCGAGAAGCGCTGGCGCCAGCCGGCGGTCAGTTGCCAGTTCTCACCCTTGATGTCGTGAATGACGGCTGACCCCGACCAGCCCAGCAGCGTAGGCACGACCAGGCCGACGCCCTTGCCGCTGCGGGTCGGCGCAAATGCCATGATGTGTTCGGGACCGTCATGACGGAGATAGCGCGGGCCAACGCGCCCGAGGAATACGCCGGATTCGGTGAGCAGCCCGGCCCGGCGGATATCGCGCGATTCGGCCCAACGCGCCGAACCGTATGTCGTGAGGTCATTGCGCTGGCGCGCACGCCACAACGACCCGAAGATTGCAGCCGCGCATCCGACGAGGCCACTCGCCGCAGCGATCCCGCCCGCTTCTTCGAACAGCGTGGGCGCATAAGCTTCAAAGGAAAACCACCAGCCGAACAGGGCCCAGGGCAAGTAGATTCGATGACCAAACGCCGTGAACCACGGTGGGCCAAGCTCGGGCTGATAGGCGAGATGCGCAGCAGCCCACTGCGTGGCGAACCAGACGCCTCCCAATATAATGGCGAGCACGACAAGGATTTGTCCGATGAGCAGTTTGGTCGGGGTCATACGGGCCTCCGCCCGCACGAGAATCAGCCTGTGCGGGTTCGACCGCTAATTTCCATGAGATTGATTTCTCACGTCAGTATCCATCTGGTGACCCGATGGACCGATCGAGGGACGGATGATCGGATTCCTCGCGACCTGCAGGCAACCACCGCATTTTTTTGGGTCGCTTCTGCCGCATGATTCACCTGTATGGGGTAGGCGACTGCGGCATACGGGTCCCAAACAGTTCGATGTGGCCCTAACGAACCTGTTCTAAGCGGTACCGCCGTTGCATGCGGTACTAAACTTGGGTGGATGGTTCGTCCTGCATTCCGGCATGCTAGACGATTTACGGCACGGGCACGAGGTGGCTCTCACGCACGTCTCCCGCGTCCGGTGGAGTCCGGCGCTCTGGATGGCGGGATTGTCGAAGCTATGCCGGACGCGGCCCCTTGGGGCGATGGTTTTCCTTCGCGTGCCTGCCCCAGCGGCCCCAAGGGAGGGAGCGTAGGCCGTCCGCTTCGGTCAGATCGGCATAATGGCGTAGCATCTGAGCGGTCTCGAACCACCGGACCCGATCATCTTTCGCGTAATAGACCAGCGCGGACGCTGCGGTTGCAACCCAGACCTCGGCGACGTCCCACAGGAAGTCCGCCTTCCGCCGGCCCGCAGGCAGCGCATAGCCCTTCATGTCCCAGAACCACCGGCTGAAGCTTGTGTGGAAATCCTTCTTCCAGCTATCGCCCGACCAATAGCTCACGCTCCCCTCGCGCACTTCTTGCGCGACCGGTTCCGGGCGGGCTTGGCCGGCCTGTTCCTCGGGCACGGCCAACAGTTCGGAAAGGTCCGCCTCTGGAGGAAGCAGTTCCTCGGGGTCATTGTCCGCCTTTGCCGGGATGGCGTTGTGCATGGCGGCCAGCACGGCCCTGATCTGCGCGCGATAGTTGGTGTCGGGCGAAAAACGCTGATGGGCCTGTTCGAGACCGATCGCCGCATGCTTCAACAGGGAGAAGTAGACCGCCGCTTCATGATCGCCTGGCAGGCACCCTTCATATTCGTCGACGATCCGCGCCACATAGGCGCCGACCACATCGTCAAGCGATCCGTCCCTCATCGTCCGTCATCCTTCTAATGTCGCCGAACAAGCCGTGAAGCGGTTCTCTGTCCACCGTATGTTGATGTGCAAGGTCCTGCGATCGCATCTAGCCCGCGATCTTGACTTCGCTGATGGCGCGCAGGTTGAGACCCGCTTGCTCGTCGGCGCGCGGATGGTGCCTGGTCGAAGGTGCTGCCGCTGATCTCGACTGTGCGACTAGGTTACCGCGGCACGGGCCAGCGACGCGGCGCTATATGATCACCGATGCGGGAAGCGAGATTCATCACGAAATCTCTGGTCCGGTACGCTCGCGGCCGAAACGCCAGCTTGCCCCGTCGCCGCGCACGATTCCGGCGATGCGACGACCGATCTGGCGATCGAGCACGGGTCGCCACGGCACGAGGGTGAATTCCCGGCTCTTCTCAACCAGCGCAAACCGGTCGCTGGCGAGATCCACGCGGCGTACCAACCGCCCCTCGATCGACTCCCCGGCGCGCGCTTCAACGAACGGTTTGCCCAGTTCGCCAGCCAGTTCGTCGCCCGCGCGCAATAGCTCGCGTCGCTGGAGCATCATGATCGCGTTGGCGCGAAGCCGAATGCCGTCGCCATCGACATCGGCAAGCTGCTGCTCGACCAGCCATTGTCGTCGGCTCGCCATCGCCGCCCGGACCTCGCGCCCAAAGCCGGCGTTCCGGATGGGCAGCGGAGACTGTGACGCCAACTCGCGATCGATCCAGGTTGCCGCATCCGCATCTCGAAGCTGCTCGAGTGGCTGCGCCGATAGGGTCTCCACGGCGACCGGCTGGTCTAGATGGCGGCGCGCCTCATAGGCGGCCGCACGATCGAGATGGTCAGCGGCAATCGTCCAGCTTCCGTCGGGCTCGCGCGCGACGCCGGCGCCTGCGCGCCGCATCGCCTCGAGCCGCCGTACATGGGTTTCGGCGAATGCCTCGGTCGCTGACCGGTCATGCCGCAGATGCAGATCGATCGAATACCGCCCGCCGTTGGCGTCCGCGACCTCGGCGACGACACGATCGGCGTCCCGAACCTCCGGGCTTCGCGCCGACACCCGAACGATAGCGCCCTCCGGGATCGGTGCGATGGCGTCGGCGCGCCCGATATCGACATAATGGGCATGACCATCGACGCCATCGACCAGCAGGTAATGGCGGTCACGGTGCTCGTCGGCGAGGCCGCGCGCGATCACCCGCCCGACGACCGGCTCCGGATCGGTTTCCCCGGCGCCGAACAGGCTCCGCCCGATCCACGGCCGCTGGAGATTCCGGGCCGTTAGTTCGCGCTGCAGGGTGCGGATGATGTCGCCCCGTTCGCCAAGCGTCCGAAGCGTTCCCTCCAGATCCTCGGCGAGCTGCCAGCGGCCACCGCCGACATCCTCGGCGAGGCCCAAGCTGGCGAGCTTCTGCAACCTCCCGGCCCGAAGCGACTGCTGGAAGGGATCACTATCGGTCGATGTGACCAGGCGATCGACATCCATCGACTGGATCAGGCGCCGGTCGATCGCGGTCATCCGCTGCTCGCCGATATCGTGACGAAGCCGCGCCTCGATTTCCTGATCGGTGCGCGGCCCGAGATCGAGCGTCACCAACTCGGCCGCGCGCTCGCGGATGCCGTGCGCGATATATTCGCGGGCAATGATCAGATTCTGACCGGTGTCATCGACGCCGCGCAGCATGATGTGGGTGTGCGGATGGGCGGTGTTGAAGTGATCGACCGCGACCCAGTCGAGCCTGGTGCCGAGGTCTGCCTCCATCTGAGTCATCAGACGGCGGATATAGGGCTTGAGGTCGGGATATTCCGAACCGTCCTCGGCCGAGACGATGAAGCGGAACTGGTGACGATCGCCATCGCAGCGCTGGAGGAATGCCTTGCCGTCGGCCGTGTCGCGCTCGGCGGAATAGAGCTCGCCCGGCGTGCCCTCACGGGTGACGCCGTCGCGCTGGATATAGCGGAGATGGGCGCGGGCGGCGGGCATCCCCTTGCTGCCGATGCGGACGAGGCGCGTCTTCACCACCGCACGACGTGCGCGCATGCCGCCGAACCGATCGCGGCTGGAGAGGAGCCGTCCCATGCTGGCGCCGCGTCCGATCCGGCTGCCGTCGAACCGCCGGCTTCTGATCGCGCCCTTCTCGGCCGACCTGATCGCCGCGCCGACGACGCGGCCGAGGTATCGCCGGGCCTTCTTGCCGCTCCGCTGACGCTGGCGGCCGAGCCGGGGCGTGAACTCGTCGTGTTCGCTCACCGCCCGTCCCAAGTCTCGCAATTTTGCGGCGAAAACGGCGGATTTGCGCCATTCCTGATGAGCATGTCTCGCGCAAAGCGCCGCCTGTCTCCCGAAAAAACGATGTGCAGACAACCACTTGGCACCTGTCGCGAGACAGTGCCTTTCTCTTGCTTTCGCTTTCCCGCTTCCTCTCGCCCCTCTGCCTTTCCCCGGTTCGAAACCAAAGCCGAGACACGATGCCAATCCGGCGCCACACCGCGGCCCCGAATACGCCGCTGCTCGACCGTCCGCGACAGCCGGCAGCGCGTGCCGCCGCAGCGCCAACTCAAGCGTCCCGACCACGGCATGCACGTTGCCATTGCCATCAACGATCGTCGCCGCGTCGATCGAACGACCGTCCAGCGACTGCGGAAATCCGGAACCGAACCAGGTCGATTTCGTCGTTGTCTCCGCTTTCATAAGGGCCGATCCAGCGACCCTGAACCCGTGCATCCCAGAGGAAATCGGACGTATCGGCGGACAGGAATCTATCCGCCAGAGGCCGCTCCATATCCCGCCCGAACTCGCTTTCTAAGCCCGGAACCAACGCCGCCATCTCGCGATGCCGCCCCTCCGACTTGGGTTGAAACGTGCTCTCGGTGATCTTCATCGTGTCTGCCCGCCCAGGGGAGCCAGCATCTCGAAGCCGGGTGGCGGAGCGGATGGAAGGGCCATGCGGCGTAGCGGGGCGCGGCGAAGCGGACCTGAGGAGAGCAGATTTCCGCAGAAGGTGAGGGGGGCGCCACGGGCCTCGATGGCCGCTTCGCCAGCGGTCATGCCGGGCGTGTCGAGACGAGGGCCTCTACCGCCCGCGATCACGGCGCGACCTTTCGGATGGCGAACAGCAGGCCGGGTCCTTCGACCGGCATCGGCGGCGGTTGTTCACGATCGGCGAGCCGGCGCAGGAGGAAGAGCGACGGTTGCGGCGCAGGAGGCGCGGCCGATGGTCGAGACTTCGCGGCGTCATCAACGGTGGCGAGATAGGCGATGGTCTCGCTGGGAAGCTGTCGGCGACCCGCTAGGAAGGCGGCATAAGCGGCAGGTCCCGCATTGTAGGCGCCGAACAGACCGGGATAGCCAAAGCGATCGTACATCAGCCGCAGGAAGCATGTGCCGGCGAGGATATTGTCGCGCGGATCGTCTGGATTGGTACCCAGATCAAGGCGCCTGCGCATTGCCTGCCATGTCGCGGGCATGAGCTGCATGAGGCCGATCGCACCGGCAGGGCTTCGGATCGGGCGACCGTTCCTCGTCGTGAGGCCGCGGCTCTCGGCCCGCATCACCCGTTCGATCCAGCGCGCCGGGATGCCGAACCGGGCCGATGCATTCGTGATGATCGGCCGCCAGCGCTCGACCTGATCGACGTGCGCAGGGGGCGGGGCGGACAGCAAACTGGCCGCCAGCAACCGCGTCAGCGCGGCCACAGCAACCGCGCCTTGCCGACCACCAATCCCCCTTCGGTCACACCGAAATAACGCCCGTCGAACGATGCGGGACTTCGGGTCATGAGCAGGAAGAGCTGGCGCCCGCGCAGCCGCACGCAGCCATTCCATCCTGGCATGGGACGCCCGCTGGCATCGATCGCGCGGCGTTCGGCTCGCCACTCGCCGTTGACGAAAATCTCATGGCCGAGTGCACAGACCTCGTCGCCTGCGACCGCTGCGACGCGCTTCACCAGCGGGACGTTGGCGGGGATATAGCGTCGCTGTGCCGCCATCTTCCGCCAACGCTCAGGTACTCGCGCGATGACAATATCGCCGGAATCGACGGGGGCTCCGGGAGACACGGCATAGAGACCCACGGTCGCGCTTGCGCTGGCATTCCAGACGAGGCGCGGGGCAGGAGGAAACGCCATCGTCAGCCCGAGCAGGGTGACGCCGATGCCGGTGACCACGGCGCGCCGGCCGATGACGCGGCGACGGTGCTTGGCGGCGTGAAGCTGCTCTGCCCACTCCAGCAGCGGTGCGGAGGCCGCGCGCATGTCACGCTTCGCCATGGTCGCCTCCCACCGACTGGGCCTTCGACCAGGCGTCGAGATCGTCGATATGATATTGGACGAAGCGGCTGTGCCGACGAAATACCGGCCCCTTGCCGGCGCGGCGCAATCGCTTGAGCAGCCGGCCCGAAAACTTCAGATAGGCCGCTGCCTGGTCCGTATTGAGATAGGGGGAACCGCGTTTGGCACGGTTCGCGCGGGATATGTCGTCGTCGCTGTCCATCATGCCTGTCCGTGTGGGTAAGGGACGGCACATCGCCGTTCCCGACACCGGGGATGGCGGGCGGGACACCGGTTGCGGAGCGTCGAAAATCGCTAGCCCTGTTTTCGACACACCTCGCGCAGAACAAAACCCCCCGCGCGTGGTGGCGCGCGGGGGAGCGCGTTCAGCGCAACCAGATGAGCTTGTGCTTGCCGTCGTCGCCCTGACTGAGCGTCGCGTAAATCGGTGCGGGAAACGACGGATCGTCCAGCTTGAGGCTGAGATATTCGGTGCCGGTCTCGCGCGCGGCCCGGCTCCAGGCCGCGCCAAACTCGACGCCGTTAGCGACGACGCGGTGGTCCGGCGACTTGTCGTGATCGCGTGCGCTGGGGCGGATACTCGCCTTGACACGGAGGGTGAGGGTGCGGATTTCGCCGGTGTAGATGCCGTTTTCGCCGCGAGTGAAGCTGCCGATCTGGGCCATGATAACCTCCTTCTAGTGGTGCGAAGCCGCCCGATGCGGCCTCGACAGGCGGTCGATAAGACGGGTGGAGCACGGTTCCGCACCCAGCCTGGGGTCCCGGCCCGCGCTCGCGCGGAGGGGGTGGGCGACAGGGCCGGAGCGTAGCGAAGGACGGCCAAAGCCGGGCTTCTTGCCGCGCGAGGAAGGCGAGGGGCTACCCCGAGCCGGGGAAGAAGGTCGGCGACGCCGTTGCGGGACCGGCGGACCCCGTCAGACCCGCCGCGAGAGAGGTCCGTTCGGGCGTCGAAGGTCTTGCAGGAGGATCGGCGAAGATGGCTGGCGCTCGACGTATCGGTCACGAGACCGGCATGTCCGTGCCCCTGCGGCGCGCCTTGGCGGCTTGGGTCGGGGGTCATGATGCCGCCGACGGACCACCGCGCGGCGCAAGTCGCATTGGAAATTGGGTCAGATGACCTCGCCTTCGAGGCGCCGATCGCCAAGCCGAGCACCTTGCGGCGGCCATCGCTTTTCACCGCTACCGCAATGGCGACGGCGGCAGAGAGGACACGCCGCGGCTGCCGCCCCTTCCGGTGAATGGCATCAATCCAGACATATGGCGGGTCACTTTGATGGGACGAGCGGGGCTTGAGGACCTGTAAGCCCGGTGCACGATCCGCAAGCGTTGGAGCTTCGCAATCACCTATAACCGAGCGACGGGAACAACGGGACACTCGCCGCCGCGGGGATGACCCCGGCTCCCGACCGGCAGAGCGCAAAGGCGCTGCGGCTTGATGCCGTCCATGCCCTGACGGGAGGAAATAGCCGAACTGCCGCTTTTTCGATCAAGGCGCGAGCGCAACTTTTCGGGCGCGAAAAGGTCTTAAAGGCGCTGCGTGACAAGATTATTCTTGTCAGTAGAGCAATATTCTTGTCCAGTATCGTTACCGATATCGGAGGCTCCTTTCTCGCTCAAGCCGGCGTACGGCGGGGTGCGGGATCGTGTTGCCTTGGTGCGGCAACGCACGGCGACAGGAACGCTGGGCAAAGGGCAGCGCAAAGACTGCATTCGAACAGGGAAAGGATGCCGGGCGCCAAGAATGGTCCCGGCCGTCGGCCGCGGAACCTGTCGGGTCGTTGTTAAGGGGGATTGCACACATGATCTGGAGACCGCTGCGCACGTTTCTCGCCACCAGCAGCATATTTGCCATCAGTTGCGTGGCCGCCGCCGCGCAGGCGCAGAGCACGGCTGCCTCGGAGCAGCCGAACAGCGCGGATCCTACCACGGACAGCGCCAGGCCACCGCTCGACGGTGCACCGGAGGGCAGCGATATCGTGGTGGTCGGGTCGCAGATTCGCGGCCGCCAGTCCGAGGCGCTGCCCGTTTCGGTGCTCGGCCAGGCGCAGATCGCCAGCACCGCCGCTGTGTCAGGCGAGGAATTGTTCCGCGCGATCCCGCAGATGGGCTCGCTCGTGTTCAACAGCCAGTACCTGCCCGGCAGCAGCAACTCCTCGCGCGGGGATGCTGCGTCCGTCAACCTGCGCGAACTGGGCGCCGGCAACACCCTGGTCCTGCTGAACGGCCGCCGCGTCGTCCAGCATCCGGTCAGCCAGGGCGACGAGAACAACGTGCCGGTCATCTCGTACAACACCAACGCCATCCCCGTTTCAGGCCTCGAACGGCTCGAGGTGCTGCGTGACGGCGCCGCCGCGATCTACGGCACCGATGCGGTGGCGGGGGTGGTCAACACGGTTATGAAGACCAACATGAGCGGCGTTTCGCTCAACACGCAATATGGCTTCGCCCCAGGCACCAGCATGCGGGAGTCCACGACCAACCTCTCGGCGGGTCACACGTTTTCGCGCGGCAACATCTCGCTGGTCGCGAGCTATACCCACCGCGACCCGCTCTACGCCACCGACGAGCCGTATACGGCGACGAACGACCTGCGCGCGCTGTTCGCCGACACCTCCTTCGCAGGCGTTGCATCGCTGGACGCGCGATCGACCTCGACCGACTGGGGCACGTTCGCGACGCCATCGCGCACCGGCACGATCCGTCGTGGCACCACAGCGCTGACCACTGCGGCCGGCGCGTTCCACATCCAGCCTTCCGCGCAGGCGGGCTGTGTCTACAGCTTCGGAAACGGCACCTGTCTCGGCACTGGTAGCCTCGCCACCTCGGGCGCGAACCGCGATGCCCGCTACGATTCTCCGCAGGCCGACGGTACGACGCTCATTCCCCGTCTCGATCGTCTCAACCTGTATCTGAGCGGCCATTACGACGTATCGCCCGATGTGACGATCTACGGCGAGGCGGGCTATTACCACGCGGTCACGCGCAATGTTGCCGGCTCGGCCGGCACCTTGTCATCGACCACGATCACCGTGCCAGCGTCGAACTATTGGAACCCGTTCGGCCCCGCCACGTTCGCCAACGGCACGACGAATCCGAACCGCATTCCCGGGCTGACCAACGTGCCCGCCAGCGGCCTGCCGGTGTCGATCACCACCTATAACCTTTCCGATGTCGGCCCGACGATCGTGACCGATCGCAACTACCAATATCGCCTGCTGCTCGGCGTCAAGTTCCCGTTTCTGGGCTTCGACTGGGATTCGGCTGCAGTCTACTCACGCGCCGGTGTAACGGATACGCAGACCGGCGTCAGCGCGACGCTGTTGCAGCAGAGCCTCGCGCTATCGACGCCCGACGCGTACAATCCGTTCAGCGGTGGCAATACCACCAGCTACAGCCTCGCCGACTCCTCGCCGAGCAGCGCCGCCGCGATCAACGCTGTGAGCGTGACGGCAACACGCAAAGACACGACCACGCTGGCGATGGTCGATCTGAAGGGCAGCAACGCGCATCTGCTGCATCTGCCCGGCGGTGACCTGGGCTTCGCGATCGGCTTCGAAGGGCGGCGTGAGACGCAGCATGACGACCGCGATCCGCGCGTGGACGGCACCACATCGTACACCGATGCCGTTACCGGGATCACCTATGCGAGCGACCTGATCGGCACCAGCCAGACGCCCGATACACGGGGATCTCGCGTGGTCGGTTCGGCCTACGGCGAGCTGGCGATCCCGGTGGTCTCGCCGGACATGCACATCCCGCTTGTTCGGCACATCGAGTTCCAGGTCGCGGGCCGTTACGAGCATTACAGCGATTTCGGCTCGGTCGCGAAGCCTAAGGTCGCCGGCGCGTGGGATATCTTCAACGGCTTGCGTCTGCGCGGGTCTTGGGCCCAGGGGTTCAAGGCGCCCAATCTCGAACAGGTCAACACGACGCTGCTGTCGCGCGCGAACACCCGCGTCGATTATTATCGCTGCGAGGCGGAGATCGCGAACAAGACATTTTCCAGCCTCACGAATTGCACCGGCACGTATGAGCGCTTCTCGCTGACCGAGCAGCGTTCCGGCAACAAGAACCTGAAGCCGGAGGAAAGTGAAACCTGGTCGGCCGGCATCGTGTTCGAGCCGCGTTTCATCCCGTCGCGTTTCGGTCGCTTCACGTTTACGGCCGATCTCTGGCACGTTCGACAAGACGGCATCGTTGGCCTGTTCGGCGGCGCCAACGCATTGATCCTCGACGATTTGCTTCGCAAACAGGGATCGTCCAACCCGAACGTCGTCCGCGCGGCGGCAACCAGCGATGATATCGCCGCTTACGCTGGCAGCGGACTCGCGCCAGCCGGGCGGGTGCTCTACGTGACCGATCAGTATCGCAACCTTTTGCCGCAAACCGCGCAAGGTCTTGATCTGGGCTTCAATTGGGAGCTGCGCAACACCGCGATCGGCAGCTTCAACCTGGATGCGAGCGTCGCGCATCTCACCAAATTCTATCGGGATCTGTCGCCGGACGTCGTACCGCTGGCGCAGGCGGTGGCGAGCGGGACGCTCAATTCCGGCATCACGATCACCGGCGCGGGCGACCTGCTCGAACAAGGATCGCGGCCGAAATGGCGCGCAACCGCTTCGCTCACCTGGGATCTCGCCCAGTTCGAGGTGGGCGCCTTCACGCAATATACCGGAGCGGTCTGGGATACCGGGCTGACGGATGCGGCGGGCAATTACTGGCGCGTCAGCGACCAGATCGTCGGCAACCTGTATGTCCAGGCGCGGATTTCCGGCTTTAACAAATCCGCGGATTATCGCGTCCGGCTGGGTGTGCGGAACATTGCCGACACGCGTCCGCCGCTGGCATCGGGCGGGTATCTCGGCGCGCTCTACGATCCTTACGGCCGGTATCTCTACGCCAATCTCGGCGTGAACTTCTGATCCTGTACCGGGCGGCCGTATCGGCCGCTCTCCCTTGCTGGAGTTTTTCAATGACCAAGCGTCTTCTTCGCTTCCTTGCCGCTGGCGCAGCGACTGCGTTCATGGTCGCCGAGCGCGCGGCCTCGGCCGAGCCCGGCGGCATCGCCATCGTCGGGGCGACGGTATTTGACGCGACCGGCGCGCCGCCAAGGGTCGAGACAGTTCTCATCAGGAACGGCCGCATCGCCGAGGTCGGCGCCAATATCCGTATCCCGTCCGGCTACACCCGGATCGACGCCAAGGGCGAGGCACTGCTGCCTGGCTTCTTCGATCTGCATACCCATTGGACGGCGGGGGGAGATCCAGCGGTCACCCCAGCCATCGCAAACGCCTATGTCTCGGCCGGCGTAACCAACAGCGCCGACTTCAACGCTGCGCCGGAATCGTTCGAGGCGCGGCGCAAATGGCTGGCGTCGCTCGGCGTTGCCCCGCATGTTTTTCTATGCGGCCGATTATCGACGCCGGGCGGCCACGGCGCAGACTGGGCCGACACCGCCACGACCAAGATGATCGTGACGCCGGAATCCGCCCGCGCGGGGGTCGATCAAATTCTGCCGTACAAACCCGATTGCCTCGGCGAGGTGATGGTGGATGGCTGGCGCTACGGCCTGTCGCCCGACAATACCAGCATGAACGAGGACGCGCTCACCGCCTTGGTGGATGAGGCGCACAAGCACGATATCCCGGTGCTGACGCATATCCTGCGCACCGAAAAGGCGGCGGAAGCCGGCCGCGCCAAGGTCGATGTGATCGACCACGCCTTGCAGGATCTGCCGCTCACCGATGCGCAGGTCGCGGCGATCAAGGCGGGGGGCGGTACTTTCGGGCCGACGCTGGCGGTGTATAATCCCAGCAAGCCCGGCCGCCGCGCGATGGCGGGCGCGACCGATGCGCGCCGCGCGCGCGCCTCCGCCAACTGGGCCAATGCCAACGCGAATACCAAGACATTGTATCAGGCGGGGGTCCCCATCGTCACCGGCACGGACGCGGGCATGGTGGCGACGCCACACGGCATCTCCGAACTGAAGGAAATGGAATTGCTGGTGCAGGCTGGTCTGTCCCCAACCGACGCGTTGATCGCGGGTACCGCGAACAGTGCGAAGGTGATGGGCGTGCTCGGCGATCGTGGCACGATCGAGAAGGGCAAGCGCGCCGATCTGGTGCTCATCAAGGGCACCCCCTGGGTGAACATCGCCGATGTCGAGAAGACCGACCGGGTGTTCATCGACGGCAGGCTCGTGTTTGGTCCGGGTGCGCCACCGCTCAACCCGGTCGTACCGATGCCGGCGGTGGCGGTCGGGCCGGTCGTGGACGATTTCGAGCGCGCGGACGACCGCTCCAACCTCGATACGCTGGTCGTCACCGAACCCGATGGCGGCATCGAGCGCAGCATCGAGGTGATCGACACCGTCACCCGTGAGGATGGCGGCCACGCGCTGAGCATGATCGGCACGATGGCGGTGAAGACCAACCCCCAGATCGCGGTGGTGCTGCCGCTGACCAAAGGATCGATCCAGCCGGCCGACGTCCGTAAGTACACGGGCGTGAAATTCGAACTGCGCGGCGACGGCCCCTACGAGGTGGCGCTCAATACGCTCGGCAACACCTATACGGCCACTGTCTCGGGCGGCGCCAAATGGCAGACGGTCACGCTGCCGTTCACGGCTTTCAAGCCGGAAAACACGGGCCGCATCCAGTTCCCAACCACCGGCTGGACCGGGAACGATCTCGTCGAGATCGAGATCAAGGCCAAACGCAAAAGCGGCGAAACGGCCTGGCTGCTGCTCGACAACGTGAGCTTCTACTGACGTCCGATCGTCAATGAAGCGCGTCCGGCGCGCGGCGCGCGCCGGACCGCACTATTTGGTCAGTTCCATCAACGCCGCCAGCGTCAGCACGCGCACGCCGGTGGGGATCGCCTCGGTATAATCCGGGGCGAAATAGGGCGAGTGATTGCTCGGCGTCGGCACGCCCTTGGCGGCGTTCGACGCCAGCACGGCGGGATCATAACCGCCGATCGAGAAATAGACCGAGGGCACGCCGGCAGCGATGAATGCGGAATAATCCTCGCTCGCCGACCAGCCGGGTGCGGTCGCCGGCACCAGTGTCACCGTGTCGGTACCGCCGGCCGCCGCGAGCATCGCTGCGGCTCGGGTCGCGAGGGCATGGTCGTTCATCACCGATGCCGTGCCATGGAGCCATTTGACATCGGGCGCGGGCGCCATCGCCATTGCGGCGGTCGCCGCGGCGGTGCGCTTGACGCCGTCGAGCAGCAACTGGCGCACATCGGGGGTGAATGAGCGGAGCGACAGCTTCAGGTCGGCGGTATCGGGGATGATGTTGCCAACGGTGCCCGACTGGAAGCTGCCGACGGTAATCACGCCGAACGCACCCGCATCCTTCTGCCGGCTTATGACGGTCTGCACGTCCGTTACGAAATGCGCGCCCATTACGATCGGATCGATCGCCGCCGAGGGCATCGATCCGTGCGCGCCGCGGCCGTGGAAGATCACTTCGACCGCATCCGAATTGGAGGTGGTGACGCCATCCTTCACAACCACCTCGCCGACCGGCCCGTTGCCGATGTGCGCGGCGAAGCCCACATCCGGCTTGGGGAAGCGGGTGAACAGCCCGTCCTCCACCATCGCCTTCGCGCCGGTGACCAGTTCCTCGGCCGGCTGGGCGACAAACATCAGCGTGCCATGCCAGCGGTCCTTCATCGCGAGCAGCGCTTGAGCCGTGCCGAGCCACCAGGCCATGTGGGTGTCGTGCCCGCAACTCATCGCGACGAAGGTCTGCTTGCCGTCCTCACCGACGGTCTGCGCGCGACTGGCGAAGGGTAGGCCGGTCTTCTCCTCCATCGGCAAGCCGTCGAGCTCGGTGCGGATCAGCACCACCGGTCCATCGCCGTTCTTGTAGATCGCGACCACGCCGGTCTTGCCGACCTTCTCGGTGACGGTGAAGCCGAGCGCCCGCATCCGCGTTGCGAGCAACGCCGCCGTGCGCTGCTCGTGGAAGCCGAGTTCAGGGCGCTGATGGATATCCTTGTAGAGCGATTCGAGTTGCGGCCAATCGGCCGCGATCTGACGGTCGATGGCGCTCCGGGTGGCGGCGATATCGATCGGGGCAGCGGTTGCCGGCAAACCCGCAAACAGGGAACAAGAGCCGATCAGCGATCGGAGGAAATGGCGCATGGACGGGATTTTCCATTGAAGCTATCGCAGTGCACCATATCCACAACGTCGCACGCGCGCCAAGCGCCAGGTGGGCACCTTCATCACCGTGTCGGCGGCGCTGATTGGGGCGTGACGAGAGCATGGCGCCTATCCGTGCTGGCGTGAGAGGGCTCTTGCGTCTGGTTGATGGCGACTCCGACGTTGCGAGTACGCAATGAGCTAGCGCGCTCGATGACGGCGGCTATGATGGATCGATGCTGTACCTCGCCCTCAAAGCCGCCATTTCGGGCATCCTCGTCGCGCTGGCGTCCACTCTGGCCAAACGCTACCCCGGCTTCGGCGCCTTGATCGCGTCGCTTCCTTTGGTTTCCGTTCTGGGCATGATCTGGCTTTGGGGCGAGCGACCGGATGCGGCGAACATGGCCGCGCACTCGCAGGCGACCTTTTGGTACGTCCTGCCGTCGCTCCCGATGTTCCTCGTGATCCCCGCTCTGTTGCGACACGGAACACCATTCTGGGCGGCTTTGCTTATCGGATGCGGGCTCACCGTTGCGCTGTACGCTGCCATGACGTGGATCGCTCCTCGCCTCGGCTTGCAACTCTAAGTGGCCGCGAGATGCAGGAATTTACCCTCGCTGTCGTCGGCATCGACTTTCCAAACGAGAACGGCAGCAACCGCCGGTCCGAGGCGATGATGACGCAGCCTGGCGCGCCGATCAAGCTGGTGCTCGAGCCGAAGAACAAGCACGATCCGAACGCTATTTCCGTGTTCAGCCCGCAGGGTGTGCAGATCGGCTACATGAACGCTGAGCGGGCGCCCTATGTCGGGCTGCGCATGGGACGCGGGGAGGATGTGACGGCGATCTTCCAGGGGATAGACGATGGGTCCGCGTTCATACGCGTCCGGTTTGGAGGTGGGGTCCCGACGCTGCCACTGGCTTCGGAAAAGCAGCCGGCATCGTCAGGTCCGCCCCGGCCAATGCACCGTTCAGAGCCGTTAGATCCGCACAGCTTCCAGCCGGATGAAGAAGGCCCTGAGTGGGGTGCGTGAAGCAGGACGCGCGACGCCCGAGCGAAACGCTGAGGTGCAATTTGTACTGGCCTTGGTCATCATCGGCTAAGGTTGCGGCTTATTTCCGCGTTACGGAGCCGGTGCATCGAACGCCGGCGAAGACGTATGTCTGGAGACGGCGGGTGTGGTGGTACGTGAAACAGAGGGGTTGTGCATCATCGTGGACCAGTCGAGCAGCCCGGGCACCTTCCAGCGCGTGTCGCCGGTGCCGCCGTCGGCGATCTTCATGACCGCCTCGACCAGCTCATGGTCCCAGATGCGGCCATAATCGGGTCCGGTTACGGCGCGCAGCTCGGTGCGTCCGTCCTCGGTTTCGAGCGTCTTCATCAGCTCGGCGCGGTGATTGAGCAGCCCGTGCTGCAGGTTAATGCCGGCCAAGGGTGCGGGCAGCTCGCGCAGATCGCCCGACGGCGCCCCGACCAGGCTGCAGAGCTGGCCGAACGACCAGTGCGTCGGGGCTATGCCCTCGTCGCGGCCGAGCACGATCAGCGCGAGCCGCTCGGCATTGTCGCGGCTGGCCTCGACCCGGACCTCGCGCGTCTCGACCGTCTGCGCGGTGGCGCGCCGGGCGCGCGCCAGCGTGGCCGCGTGGAGTTCGCTGAGCGAGAGATAGCGCTCAGCGTCGGGCCGCGAGAACCATTCGGACGAAACTCGCCCGATGCGGGACCCTCGCGAGATATCGACCTTGTAGGGCCCGGCACGCCATGGCGGCGCGGAAGCATGGTTGAGGACAGTCGCCGTGGAAATTCACCGCGACGGGCGCCGAGAGACTCTCTCTCAGCCCTGACCCGTCACGGCCGAACCGGCCGCACTCTTCCTCTCTGGGGGCATGGCAGGGGGGGGGGCAGTAGGGGGACAACCAGATCCTCGGAGCTGGCTGTCAGGGGAGGCGTTTCGCGTCCGGCCCTGCACCTGACCGGGAGGCCCCGCGTGCGCATTCACGGGCGCTCTGATTCTGCGGAGCGCCCCGAAGGAGCTGATCGCGGATCATGCCGGTGGCTTCGGGCTTGCGAACCGGCCGTCAAATCCACACAGCCCGGGAAAGCGGATATTCCAGCGGCCTCCTCGTACTCGAATGCCCATGGATTCCTGACCCAGGGGTAGGAGGTTCGTATGGGCATTGATGTGTCGGCGGCGAAGGCCGTCACGATCAACGACCATCATCAAAATGGCGTCGATACCTCGGTGGAGGGCAATCCCTCCAAGGCCGGCTCAAGGGCATCCCACTCTTCCATGTGTTCAGCCTGAACCAGCGGGGACCGCGCCGAGACGACGGCAATCCGCTCGTGCACACGTTGAGGGGCCGGAAGGGCTTCTCGATCCTGCCCTTCTGGCAGAATATCGCAGTTCAGTCAGCGTCGCGCTTAATCCATTTAAGCAGCCCGCGGTACAAGGCGTCGCCATAGCCGACATTGGGTAGAGAGTAGTCGGGCAGGTTTCGGGGGGCAGTTGGCGATACCTGCCGTCCCGAAACGGATAATCGATCAAGAAAGTGGCTAGGGTATGTGGGGATTCACCGTGAGTTGATGACGGCTGCGGCGAGATAAATCATGGCCGCGAAGCTGTGGTCGGTTTTGCAGGCGCGCATGGCGATGCGCTTGAACTCCTTGAGCTTGCAGAAGAAGTTCTCGATCAGGTGACGCCATGTATAGATCGCGGCATCGATCTTGAGCTTTTGCGCCCGGCCGGGGTGCTGCGAGATGACGACCTTGGCGCCGCGCTCGTTCAGTTCGGCAACGAGTGCGTTGCTGTCGAACGCCTTGTCGGCGATCAGCCCGTCAAAGGCGATGCCGTCGATCAGCGGCGGCACCTCGACGCTGTCGTGACGCTG
>NZ_FMWX01000010.1 GCF_900103265.1 Sphingomonas sp. NFR15
CGGCCCTGAGCGGGGCGAAGGGCGGTCGGTCCGTCCGGTACCCCGTTCGCCCTGAGCGCAGTCGAAGGGCGTGCCCGATCGATGGCGTTTGCGGGACGTGCTTCGACGTCGCTCAGCACCAACGGGTGGGGATATGAACGCAAACGGCCCGCTCTCCTCGTGGAGAGCGGGCCGTTCGTGTTTTGCCGCCGAAGCGTTCGCTTAGGAGAACTTCTGCCCCAACTCGCGATTGACGAACAGCGCGGCGATCGTGCCGACCGCACCCGAGAGCAGGTAGGCGCCCGCCGCGAGCACGCCGAAATGGCTCGCCAGCAGCAGCGCGGCCAGCGGCGCGAACGCCGCGCCGACCAGCCAGGCGAGATCCGAGGTGAGCGCCGCGCCGGTATAGCGATGATGACTGGTGAAATTGCCCGCGACGACGCCCGACGACTGGCCGAAGCCGATCCCCAGGATCGCGAAGCCGAACACCATGAAGATGACCTCACCCACGTCGCCGCCGTTGAGGAGCTGCGGGGCGAAGCCGCTGAACGCCGCGATCGCCACCGCCGACACGCCGAGCACCGAGCGCCGCCCGAACCGGTCGGCGAGCAGCCCCGAGGCGAGCACCGCCATGAGGCCGACCACCGCGCCGCCGATCTCGATCTCGAGGAAGCGTGCCGGGTTCTGCTTGGTGAACAGGAAGACCCAGGAGAGCGGGAACACCGTCACCATATGGAACATCGCGAAGCTCGCGAGCGGCGCGAACGCGCCGATCACGATGTTGCGGCCCTGCGACGAGACCGTCTCGAACACCGGCGCGGGCTGGAGATCGCGGCTCTCGAACAGGTTCTGGTAATCGGGCGTCGAAACGATGCGCAGCCGCGCGAACAGCGCGACGACGTTGATCGCGAACGCCACGAAGAACGGATAGCGCCAGCCCCATTCGATGAAGTCGCCCGGCGACAGCGTCGAGACGAGGAAGGCGAACAGCGCGCTCGCCACGATCAGCCCGAGCGGCGCGCCGAGCTGCGGGATCATCGCGTACCAGCCGCGCTTGTTCTCGGGGGCGTTGAGCGCGAGCAGCGACGACAGGCCATCCCATGCGCCGCCGAGCGCGAGGCCCTGGCCGATGCGGAACACCGCGAGCAGGATGCCGGCGGTCTTGCCGATCTGTTCGCTGCCCGGCAGGAAGGCGACCGCCGCGGTCGCGCCGCCGAGCATGAAGATTGCGATCGTCAGCTTGGTCCCGCGGCCGTATAAACGGTCGATCGTCATGAAGATCAGCGAACCGATCGGTCGCGCGATGAAAGCGAGCGCGAAGATCGCGAACGAATAGAGCGTACCGGTCAGCCGGTCGACATCGGAGAAGATCAGTTGCGGGAACACCAGCACCGACGCGATCGCGTACACGAAGAAATCGAAGAATTCCGACGTGCGCCCGATGACGACGCCGATCGCGATCTCCGCCGGCGCGATGTCGCCGTGCTGGCCGACATTGCCATGCGTACCGCGCCCGTGGCCTCCGGGCGGCGTGTCGGCGTGGGGGTTGCCGATACTCTTCGTACTCATATCACGACTCCAGAAGGCGACGCGCCGCGCGGACGACACGGCGAGTCGATCGCGGATTGGGTCCGCGCGGTCAAGTCGCGCCTCTCCGATATTGCTCGCACCTGCGGGATTGGACAAAATGTCCTATGTTGCGGCGCGGCAGCCATGCTAGGCGCCGCCCCATGCCCGAGAGTGCTTCCACCCTTCGAGTCCGCACGATGATGCGGCCCTTCATGATCTTGGCGACCAGCCTCCTGCTCGGCGGCTGCAACATGGTTGTCCTGAACCCGGCCGGAGACGTTGCTGCGCAGCAGCGCGATCTGCTCATCATCGCGACCGTGCTGATGCTGCTCATCATCGTGCCGGTGATCGCGATGATCGCGCTGTTCGCCTGGCGCTATCGCGCGTCGAACACGGACGCGAACTATCAGCCCAATTGGGACCATTCGACTCAGCTCGAGCTGCTGATCTGGTCGGCGCCGCTGCTCATCATCATCTGCCTCGGCGCGGTGACATGGGTGGGGACACATCTGCTCGATCCCTATCGGCCGATCGAGCGCACCGTCGCGGGCAAGCCGGTCGCGCCCGGCGTCAAGCCGCTCGAGGTCGAGGTGGTGGCGCTCGATTGGAAGTGGCTGTTCATCTATCCGGAATACGGCTTCGCGACCGTCAACGAACTCGCCGCGCCGGTCGATCGGCCGATCGCCTTCAAGATCACCGCGTCCTCGGTGATGAACGCCTTCTACGTCCCCGCGCTCGCCGGCATGATCTATGCGATGCCGAGCATGGAGACGCGGCTGCACGCGGTCATCAACAAGCCCGGCGATTACACCGGCATGTCCGCCAATTACAGCGGCGCCGGCTTCTCGGGCATGCACTTCCATTTCTACGGCATGACCGACAAGGATTTCGCCGGCTGGGTCGCGCGCAACAAGGCGGCGGGCGGCACGCTCGACCGCGCCGCCTATCTCCAGCTCGAACGCCCGAGCGAGCATGTGCCGGTACAGCGCTTCGCCGCCGTCGAACCCGGCCTGTTCCGCGCCGCGGTCAACTTCTGCGTCAAGCCCGGCTCGGTCTGCACCGATGCGATGATGCGCACCGACGCCGCGCGCGACAGCCAGTCGAACGCGAACGAGCATGGCCCGATGCCGATGCCCGGCGGCCATCCGATGCCCATGCCCGGCCACTCGCCGGTGCCGCAGCCGTCGCCCGCCGCCAAGCCGGACACCGCCGGCCTGACCGGCGCCGACCTGCCGCGCCGGGCCGCCCCTTCAGCCGGCGTGGCGCTTGCCGCGACCGCCAGCCAACCCCGTCTGTAAGAAGCGATGTCCATGTCACCCCAGTTCGTTCCGATCAGCCCGATCTTCGGTCGCTTCACGATCGCGTCGCTGCCTCTTCAGGAGCCGATCGTCGTCGGCACCTTCTGCGCGGTCGCGCTCGGCGGCATCGCGCTGGTCGCGGCGCTGACGTGGTTCAAATTGTGGGGCTATCTCTGGAAGGAGTGGTTCACCTCGGTCGATCACAAGAAGATCGGCGTGATGTACATGGTGCTCGGGCTCGTCATGCTGCTGCGCGGTTTCTCCGACGCGATCATGATGCGCGCGCAGCAGGCGATCGCGTTCCACGGCTCCGAAGGCTATCTCAACGCGCACCATTATGATCAGGTGTTCACCGCCCACGGCGTCATCATGATCTTCTTCGTGGCGATGCCGTTCGTCACCGGGCTGATGAACTTCGTCGTTCCGCTCCAGATCGGCGCGCGCGACGTGTCCTTCCCCTTCCTCAACAATTTCAGCTTCTGGATGACGGCGGGCGGCGCGGTGATCGTGATGATGTCGCTGTTCGTCGGCGAATTCGCGCGCACCGGCTGGCTCGCCTATCCGCCGCTGTCGGGGGTGGCGTACAGCCCCGGGGTCGGGGTCGATTATTATATCTGGGCGTTGCAGGTCGCGGGTGTCGGCACATTGCTGTCGGGCGTCAATCTGATCGCGACGATCGTCAAGCTGCGCGCGCCGGGCATGACGCTGATGCGGATGCCGATCTTCACCTGGACCGCGCTGTGCACCAACATCCTGATCGTCGCGGCCTTCCCGGTGCTGACCGCGGTGCTCGCGCTGCTCAGCCTCGATCGCTACGTCGGCACCGATTTCTTCACGAACACCCTCGGCGGCAACCCGATGATGTACGTGAACCTGATCTGGATCTGGGGCCACCCGGAGGTGTACATCCTGATCCTGCCGCTGTTCGGCGTGTTCTCGGAAGTGACCTCGACCTTCTCGGGCAAGCGGCTGTTCGGCTATTCGTCGATGGTGTACGCGACCGTCGTCATCACCATCCTGTCGTATCTCGTGTGGCTGCACCACTTCTTCACGATGGGGTCGGGCGCGAGCGTCAACAGCTTCTTCGGCATCACCACGATGGTGATCTCGATCCCGACCGGCGCCAAGCTCTTCAACTGGCTGTTCACCATGTACCGCGGCCGTATCCGCTTCGATCTGCCGATGCTGTGGACCGTGGCGTTCATGGTCACCTTCGTGATCGGCGGCATGACCGGCGTGATGCTCGCGGTGCCGCCGGCCGACTTCGTGCTCCACAACTCGCTGTTCCTCATCGCACACTTCCACAACGTCATCATCGGCGGCGTGGTGTTCGGGGTGTTCGCGGCGATCAACTTCTGGTTCCCCAAGGCGTTCGGCTTCCGGCTCGATCCGTTCTGGGGCAAGATCAGCTTCGTATGCTGGGTCAGCGGCTTCTGGGTCGCGTTCACGCCGCTCTACATCATGGGCCTGATGGGCGTGACGCGCCGCCTGCGGACCTTCGACGATCCCTCGCTCCAGATCTGGTTCATCATCGCGGCGTTCGGCGCGGTGCTGATCGCGATCGGGATCGGCGCGCTGCTCATCCAGATCGCGGTGAGCATCCTCAACCGCGACAAGCTGCGCGACACCACCGGCGATCCGTGGCACGGGCGCACGCTCGAATGGTCGACCTCGTCGCCGCCGCCCGAGTATAACTTCGCCTTCACCCCGATCGTCCACGACACCGATGCGTGGTGGGACATGCAGGAGCGCGGCGCGGTCCGTCCGACCAGCGGCTTCAAGGCGATCCACATGCCGCGCAGCACCTGGGCCGGTATCGTCCTCGCCGGCCTGAGCGTGGCGCTCGGCGTCGCGATGATCTGGTACGTGTGGTGGCTGGCGATCGCGAGCTTCGTCGCGCTGCTCGGCGTCGCGATCTTCCATACCTTCAACTACAAGCGCGATTATCACATCCCCGCCGAGGACGTGACGCGCGTCGAGAACGAGCGCACCCGCCAGCTCGCCGCGGAGGCCTGAGACATGTCGGCTGATACCATGACCGCGAACGGCGACGCACAGATCGCCTTCTACGACCTCGACGAGCACGATCATCCCGAAGGCGGCAGCACGCTGCTCGGCTTCTGGATCTACCTGATGAGCGACTGCCTCATCTTCGCGATGCTGTTCGCGACCTATGGCGTGCTGGGCCACAGCTATGCCGGCGGCCCCGGCCCGCGCCAGCTCTTCGAGCTGCCGCTGGTCGCGCTCAACACCGCGATGCTGCTGTTCTCGTCGATCACCTATGGTTTCGCGATGCTCGCGATGAACCAGAACAAGGCCGGCCAGACGCAGCTCTGGCTGTTCGTCACCGCCTTGTTCGGCATCGCCTTCCTCACGATCGAGCTGACCGAATTCGCCTCGCTGATCCACGAAGGCGCGACACCGCAGCGCAGCGCGTTCCTGTCGTCCTTCTTCACGCTGGTCGGCACGCACGGGCTGCACGTCACCTTCGGCCTGATCTGGCTGTTCACGCTGATGGTGCAGATCGCCACCAAGGGGCTGATCCCCGCCAACCGCCGCCGCCTGATGTGCCTCAGCCTGTTCTGGCACTTCCTCGACGTGATCTGGATCGGCGTCTTCACCTTTGTCTATCTGATGGGAATGCTGCGATGAGCGCGCACCAACATGCCCCCCATGCGGCCGGCGAGCCGCACGGCCACGGCGACCACGAAGGCGGCGCGGCGCACGGCACCTACGCCAGCTATCTGCTCGGCTTCGGCCTGTCGGTGGTGCTCACCGCGATCCCGTTCTGGCTGGTGATGGCGCATGTCCTGCCCAACGAGACCACCGGCTATGTCATCATGGCGTTCGCCGCGATCCAGATCGTCGTCCACATGATCCTGTTCCTCCATCTCGACAGCAAGTCGGAAGCGGGCTGGAACATGATGGCGCTGGCCTTCACGGTCGTCGTGCTGGTCATCACGCTGAGCGGCTCGCTCTGGGTGATGTACAATATGAACACCAACATGATGCCGATGTCCGTCGAGGACATGCGCCAGATGCCGTAATGGCCGGCGGCGGTGCTCCCGAGCGGCCGCCGCGTTCTCCCGCCACGCTGATCCTGCTGGGTGGCGTGGCGGCGCTGCTCTTCGGCGCGCTGGTCGCGCTCGGGATCTGGCAGGTCGAGCGGCGCGCGTGGAAACACGCGCTGATCGCGCAGGTCGACGCGCGGCTCCATGCCGCGCCGGTCGCCCCGCCGGGGCCGGCCGAATGGCCGCGAATCGACGCGCGCGACGCCTATCTCCGCGTCGCGCTCAGCGGCCAGTACCTCCCCGATCGCGAGACCTTCGTCAAAGCCGTGACCGAGCGCGGCCCCGGCTTCTGGGCGCTGTCGCCGCTTGCCACCGATCGCGGCTTTGTCGTGCTGGTCAATCGCGGTTTCGTCGCAACGCCCGTCGCGCCGGCGCCGGCCGGGGCAGTGCGCGTGACTGGCCTGCTCCGGCTGAGCGAACCGGGCGGTGGCTTCCTGCGCGCGAACGATCCGGCGGCGGACCACTGGTTCTCGCGCGACGTCGCGGCGATCGCGCGGGCACGCCACCTCGCGCCGGTAGCGCCCTATTTCGTCGATGCCGATGCCGCGTCCTCGCCTCCCGGCGGTCCGGTCGGCGGGCTGACCGTGGTCAGGTTCAGCGACAACCATCTCATCTATGCGCTCACCTGGTTCGGACTCGCCGCGCTCGTCGCCATCGGCGCGGTCATCGTCGCGCGCGAGGAGCGCCGCGTGCGCCGCGCCGCGGCGGCGCGGTGAGCGTCGCGGCCGGGCCGCCGCGCGAGCCGACCCGGCTCGCGCTGGTCGCGGCGCTGCTCTCCGCCGATGCGGCGGGGCGCAAGAACATGGTGCTGCTCGTCCAGCTCCGCTGGCTGGCCGTGGCGGGGCAGCTCGCGACGATTCTGCTCGTTCAGTTCGGAATGGGCGTGGAGTTGCCGCTGCGTGCGATGGCGCTGGTGCTGGCGGCGCTGGTGCTGGTCAACCTCGCCAGCCTCTCGCTGCTCCGCCAGCGCCGCACCATCACCAACAGCGAGTTGCTGCTCGCGCTGCTGCTCGATGTCGCCGCGCTGACCACGCAGCTTTACCTGAGCGGCGGCGCGACCAATCCGTTTGTGTCGCTGTTCCTGCTGCAAGTCGTGCTCGGCGCGATCCTGCTCGGCCGCTGGTCGAGCTGGGCGTTGGTGGTCGTCACCTGCGGCGCGTTCGCGTTGCTGATGCGCCGCTTCCGCCCGCTCGATCTGCCGATCAACCTCGCCAGTGATCCGTTCGGGCTGCACATTGTCGGCTCCTGGGCGTGCTTCGCGCTGGTCGCGGTGTTGCTGGTGCTGTTCGTCACCCGGATCAGCGGAAATCTGCGCGCGCGCGATGCTTATGTCGCCGACATGCGCCAGCGCGCGGCGGATCAGGACCATATCCTCCAGATCGGGCTGCTCGCCTCGGGCGCGGCGCACGAACTCGGTACGCCGCTCGCCTCGCTCGCGGTGATCCTCGGCGACTGGCGGCGGATGCCCCGGCTCGCCGCCGATCCCGAACTCGCGCAGGACGTCGCCGAGATGCAGGCCGAGGTGGAACGCTGCAAGGCGATCGTCACCGGCATCCTGATGTCGGCTGGCGAGGCGCGCGGCGAAGCGCCCGAGATCACCAGCGTCCACGGCTTCTTCGCCGATCTGGTCGACTATTGGCGCGCGCGCGGCACCACCCCGCTCGCCTATGACAATGCGTTCGGCCCGGACTTGCCGATCGTTTCGGATACCGCGCTCAAACAGGTGATCTGCAACGTGCTCGACAATGCCGCCGAAGTCTCGCCCCAGGGCATCGGCCTCGCCGTCGAGCGTGCCGGCGACGCGATCCGGCTGAGCGTGCGCGATGCCGGGCCGGGTTTCGCGCCCGACATGCTTGCCAATCTCGGCAAGCCCTATCAATCGACCAAGCAGCGCCCAGGGGGCGGGCTCGGGCTGTTCCTCGTCGTCAACGTCATGCGCAAGCTGGGCGGCTCGGTGACGGCGCGCAACCGCGACGAGGGCGGCGCCGAGGTGACGCTGAGGCTGCCGATCGCCTCGCTCGCGCTCGATACGGAGACGCCCGATGCCTGACCGCAAGCTCGTGATCGTCGAGGACGACGAAGCCTTCGCGCGCACGCTCAAGCGCTCGTTCGAACGGCGCGGCTATGCCGTGCTCACCGCCGACAGCCCCGAAGCGCTCGACACACTGCTCGCCGAGCACCGGCCCGGCTTCGCGGTGGTCGATCTCAAGCTCGGCCAGGCCTCGGGCCTCGCCTGCGTCAAGACGCTGCACGCGCATGATCCCGCGATGCTGATCGTCGTGCTGACCGGCTATGCCAGCATCGCGACCGCGGTCGAAGCGATCAAGCTCGGTGCCTCGCATTATCTCGCCAAGCCCTCCAACACCGACGATATCGAGGCGGCGTTCCGCAAGACGCGCGGCGACATTGACGCGCCGATCAGCGACCGCCAGACCTCGATCAAGACGCTCGAATGGGAACGCATCCACGAGGTGCTGGCCGAGACCGGCTTCAACATCTCGGAAACCGCGCGCCGGCTCGGGATGCACCGGCGCACGCTGGCGCGGAAGCTGGAGAAACAGCAGGTGAAGTGAGCGGCCGTCCTCCCTCGCCCTCTTCTCCCCTCCCTGGAAGGGAGGGGCCGGGGGTGGGTTGGCTTGTGGCGGGCCTTCCGCTTCCTCGGGTGCCAACCCACCCCCAACCCCTCCCTTTCCGGGAGGGGAGAAGGTCGCAGCAGCCTACGATTTAGCTATTGCGAACCAATCGCATAAACCGTACCACGCTCCCGGAACGGGGAATCGGCGGCGTCTGCGCGGCTGTTCGGAGTCGGGATGGGCGCTTTGGTGAAGGATGGTCTGGCCGAATCCGGCGCGCGCGCGGCGGCCCCGGTGGCGGTGTCTCCACCGCGCGCCAAGCCCAAGTTCCGCGCTTGGTGGATGAAGCAGCTCATCACCTGGCACTGGATCAGCGCGGCGGTGTCGCTCGCCGCGATGCTGCTGTTCGCGATCACCGGCATCACGCTCAACCACGCCGCGAGCATCGCCGCCACGCCGGTCGTCACCACCGCCAAAGCGACTGTGCCGCCGCATCTGATGCGCCTGCTCGGCGCGCCGCACGCCCCGGACGCGCCGCTGCCCGATGCCGTCGCCGACGATCTCGCGCTGCGGCTCCACCTCGACGCGCGCGGGCGGCCCGCCGACTGGTCCGACGACGACGTCTATGTCGCGATGCCGGGGCCGGGCCGCGACGCGTGGATCAGCATCGCGCGCGCGACCGGCGTCGCCACATCGGAGGTCACCGATCGCGGCTGGATCGCCTGGGCGAACGATCTCCACAAGGGCCGCAACACCGGCGGGGTGTGGTTCTGGTTCATCGACGTTTTCGCCGCCGCCTGCGTGCTTTTCTCGCTGACCGGGCTGTTGCTGCTCCAACTCCACGCACGGCGGCGGCCGCTCACCTGGCCGATGGTCGGGCTCGGCCTCGCGCTGCCGCTGATCCTCGCCGTCATCTTCATCCATTGAGGGGAACCACCATGCGCAAGACACCGCTCCTGATCGCCGGTGCGCTGGCCACGCCGGCGAGCGCGGGCACGATCAGCGTCACCATTCCGCAGGTGCCCGTCGCCGAATATCACCGGCCCTATGTTGCGGCATGGATCGAGCCGGTGGGCGGCGGCGCGGCGCAGACGGTGTTCGTGTGGTACGACATCAAGAAGAAGGGCGCCGAGCCGGGCACCAAATGGCTGTCCGACCTGCGCACCTTCTGGCGCAAAGGCGGCCGTTCGCTCACGCTTCCCGCCGACGGTCTAAGCGGCGCGACGCGCGCCCCCGGCACCTACCAGATTCCGCTGCCCACCAATCTCAAACCCGGCGCGTACACGCTGTACGTCGAGGCGGCGCGCGAGACCGGCGGGCGCGAACTGGTCTCGGTCCCGCTCGGCGTTCCGGTCAAGCCCGCACGCGCGGCGGGCAAGACCGAACTCGGCACCGTCACGATCCGGTGAAACAGGTCGAGATCACCTTCAGCCGTTCGTGCTGAGTAGGGATCGAGTAGGCGCTTGCGCCGTATCGAAAGCCCGTATCGAAGTGCAGTGAATCGCGCTGCCCTGTCCTTCGATACACTGCCTCGATACGCCCTGCGGGCTACTCGGCAGTTACTCAGGACGAACGGAGACAACCAAGCTCTAACCGGGAGGTTTTCGATGCGCTCCGCTCTCCGTCTCGCCACCGCCGCCGCCCTGCTGTCCTGCGCCGCCCCGGCGCTCGCGCATCGCGCCTGGCTTGTGCCCTCGACCACGATCGTCTCGGGCACCGACGATTGGGTTTCGATCGACGCGGCGATCTCGAACGATCTGTTCTTCGCCGATCACAATCCGATGCGCCCCGACATGGTCAAGATCTGGGCGCCCGACGGCAGCCCCGCGCCGATCCAGAACGCCGCGACGCTGCACTATCGTTCGGTGTTCGACGTCAGGATCGACAAGCCCGGCACCTGGAAGATCGGCACGACGCAATCGGCGGTGATCGGCAGCTTCAAGCTCGATGGCGTCGAGTGGCGCGTCGGCGGGCGCGGCTTCGGCGGGGCAGCCCGTCCGCCCGCGCCGGGCGCGGCCCGGCCGGCCGGGGAGGGTGCCCCGCCGCGCCCGAGCGTCGCCACCGTCGCCGACATCCCGGCCAACGCGACCGACATCAAGCTCACCGAGGTGATCGGCCAGAACAACGTCTTCATCACCGCCGGCGCACCGAGCACGACGGTGTTCCAGCCGACCAACAAGGCGCTGGAGATGGTGCCGGTGACGCACCCCGACGAACTCGTGTCGAACGAACCGGCGACGTTCCGCTTCCTCATCGATGGCAAGCCCGCCGCCGGTCTCAACGTCACGCTCGTCCCCGGCGGCAAGCGCTACCGCGACAGCGAAGGTGCGTTCGACGTGACCACCGGCGCGGACGGCGTCGCCAAGGTGACCTGGCCGTTCGCCGGGCTGTTCTGGCTCAACGCCACCACCACCGACGCGCACCCGAGCGCCCCCCGCGCGACCGAGCGGCGGATGAGCTACACCGCCACGCTCGAAGTGGTGGCGCCATAACCGCCGGCGCGATGCGCCTCGCGATCCCGCGCGATCTCGACGCGCGCGCGATCGCCGGGGTGGACCGCGCCGCGCGCGTGGCCGATCTCGCCGGCGAGACGATGGGAACGGTGTGGCGGGTGCGCTGCGCCGTCCCCGCCACGCATGACGTCGCGGCGTTGCGTACGGCGATCGTGCGGCGGCTGGCCGGGATCGTCCGCGAGATGAGCCACTGGGAGCCGGCGTCGACGCTCAGCCGCTTCAACCGCGCCGCGGCGGGCACATGGGTGCGGCTGCCGCAAGACTTTGCGACGGTGATCGCGGCTGGCTTCGACATCGCCGAGCGCTCGGGTGGCGCTTTCGATCCGGCGATCGGGCGGCTGGTCGATCTATGGGGGTTCGGCCCTCGACCGCACACGTGCGTACCCCGGACCGCGGACATCGCCGAGGCGCGAACGATGTCCGGTTGGCAGCGTCTCGCTTTCGACGGCGCGGGGTGGCTGCACCAGCCGGGCGGTATCGCGCTCGATCTGTCGGGCATCGCCAAGGGGTATGCGGTCGATGCTGTCGCGCGCCTGCTTTGGGAGCAGGATGTCGTACACGCGCTGGTCGAGATCGGCGGTGAATGTCGGGGGATGGGCGTGCGGCCCGATCTCGATCCGTGGTGGGTCGATATCGAGACCCCGCCGGGTGCGGAGCTCGCCCCGCTTCGTGTCGCGCTGCACGGATTGGCGGTCGCCACGTCGGGCGATTACGTGCGCGGCCCCCACACGCTCGATCCGCGCACCGGCCATCCTGCCCGCGCCGTAACCTCGCTCAGCGTGCTCCACCCGTCGGCGATGATCGCCGATGCCTGGGCGAGCGCGCTGACGGTGCTCGGCCCGGCGGCGGGCGCCGCGCTCGCCGAGCGCGAGGGGCTGGCCGTACGGTGCATCTATCGCGCGGAAGGCGGCATGCGCGAGTGGCTCAGCCCGGTGTTGCGAGCGATGCTGGCGTGAGTTCCGCCACCCGCCCACGTTCGTCACCCCAGCGCAAGCTGGGGTCTCCCCGGAGGCCGGGAACGCGCTACCACGCAGAGACCCCAGCGTGCGCTGGGGTGACGAACGAGGCTACTTTCCCACCCAGTCCGCGACCTCGCCCGCGACCTGGTTCGCCGCCTGGTTGAGCGCCGCGGCGCTTCCGTTCGCGTCGATCGCTGTGACCGGCACGCTCGCCGAGAAGCGCTTCTTCTCGATCACGTTCTTGTCGTCGCGGATCAGCGACCCGTCGAACGCGACCACCGCCTGCTTCGAGCCGGCGTCGATCCCGAAGCTGCGGAGTTCGCCCGAGAGCCGCGCACCCGGATCGGCGCGGAACTGCGACACGCTGAGCACGACGCGCCCGGTCTTCGCCGCGACCGTGTCCGACACCAGCCGCGCGAACAGCCGCGCCGGCGGTTCGACCCACAGCGCCTTGGGCACATAGGCGATCGAGGTCTGGTTGATCTGCACCGGGATGCGATTGCCCGCCAGCGCCTGCGAGACGGCGGGCACCTGGATGATGATCGTCGCCGCGTTCGCCGAGCTCTGGTCCTGACCGGCCGGCAGCGCGGTGGTCGAGGTGATCGTCAGCAGCGAGGCGGGCGGCTTGGGCGCGAGGCTGATGCAGCCCGACAGCGATGCCAGCGCGGCGAAGGCGGCGAAGGCTTTCAGGGGAAGCGGACGCATCGGAAACCTCATATGCTGGGCCATCACTTGCCACCTTTATAGTCGGGCAGCTTGGGCTGGCCGACGAGCGATCCCGCGCCGCCGCGATCGAGCTTCTCGGCGACGGCGGTCAGCGCCTGCGACATATTGCGCAGATCGTGGATCAGCGCGCCGACCTCGGGGATGGTCTCCTTCGAGAACGCCTTGATGCCAGGCCGCGCGTCGGTGATCGCCGCGTCGAGCGTCTCCATGCTGTGCTGCGCGGAGGCGACGGTCGCGCTCAGGTTCTTGGTGGCCGGGCGGACGTCCTCGTTGATCATCGTATTGGTCGATCCCGCCAGGTCGCCGATCTGCTTGGCGGCGTCACCGGCCTGCTTGAGCGTGGTGCGCATCTCGGCGAGCGTCGCCGCGATCTCCGGCCCGCGATCGGCGAGCGCGCCGGTCAGCCGGTTGGTGTTGGCGAGGATGCCGGTGATCGACTGCTGGTTCTTGTCGGAGAGCAGTTCGTTGAACCGCTCGGTCAGCGTCGAGATGCGTTCGAGCAGCTTCGGCGCCGAGTTGAGCAGCGCGCCGAGGCCGCCGGCCTTGGCGGGGATGGTCGGCACGCCGTTCGGGCAATCGAGCAGCGGGTTGGTTTCGGGGCAGGTGATCGGCGGCGCACCCTTCACCGCGCCGTCGAGCTGGATCGTGCTGGTGCCGGTGAAGCTGCCCTGGATCGTCGCGGTGGTGCCGACCAGGATCGGCGTGTCGCGGTTGACGCTGATCCGCACGCGCACGAACTGCGGATCGTTGGTCAGCGCGATCTCCTTCACCTCGCCGGTCGGCACGCCCGAGAACGCGACCGCCGATCCCTTGGCGAGGCCGTCGACCGACTGCTTGAAGAAGATGTCATATTCCTTGTCGGTCGCCGCGCCGAAACGCGCGATCCACACGAGGAACGCCGCCATCACCAGCAGCAGGATCAGCACGACCGAGCCGACCAGGACGTGATTCGAGCGCGTTTCCATCAGCTTTCGGTCCCTGCAATCTCGTTGGCCGCGGCATGCTCAACCGACGCGCTCGCGGCGCGGCCGCGCGGCCCTCTGAAATATTCCTGAATCCACGGGTGATCGGTCGCGAGCAGCTCGTCGATCGTGCCGACCGCGATCACCTTGTGGTCGGCCAGCACCGCGACGCGGTCGCAGATCGCGTACAGCGTATCGAGATCGTGCGTGATGAGGAACACGGTCAGCCCGAGCGTCTTCTGGAGCGAGCGGATCAGCTCGTCGAACGCGGCCGCGCCGATCGGATCGAGCCCGGCGGTGGGCTCGTCGAGGAACAGCACCTCGGGGTCGAGCGCGAGCGCGCGCGCGAGGCCGGCGCGCTTCTTCATCCCGCCCGAAAGCTGCGACGGATATTTCGGCCCGGCATCGGCGGGCAGCCCGGTCATCACCACCTTGTACGCGGCGATCTCGTCGAGCAGCGCGGGCGGCAGCCCCTTGTAGAATTCGCGCAGCGGAACCTGCACGTTCTCCGCGACGGTCAGCGTCGAGAACAACGCGCCGCCTTGGAACAGCACGCCCCAGCGTTTCGAGAGATCGACCATCTCGGTCTCCTCGCGGTCGATGGTCGGCTCGCCGAGCACATGGATGTCGCCCGCCTGCGGCTTCTGCAGGCCGATGATCGAGCGCATCAGCACCGACTTGCCGGTGCCCGATCCGCCGACCACGCCGTAGATCTCACCGCGCCGCACCTCGAGATCGAGCCCGTCATGCACGACCTGCTCGCCGAAGCTGTTGCGCAAGCCGCGGACGACGATCACGTCGTCGGTATCGGTGTCTTCGGGCTGCGCGCTCATATCCAGCCCACCCATGTGAAGAACACCGCGAAGAATGCGTCGAGCACGATGACGAGGAAGATGCCCTGCACCACCGCCGAAGTGGTGCGCTGGCCGACCTGCTCGGCATCGCCCTCGACCAGCATGCCCTGGTAACAGCCCGCCATGCCGATGATCGCCCCGAACACCGGCGCCTTGACCAGCCCGACGTAGAGATCGGTGAGCGGCACCACCTCGCGCAGCCGCTGGATGAACGTCACCGGCGGGATGCCGAGCGACACCCAGCACAGCAGCCCGCCGCCGATGATCCCGACCAGCGCCGAATAGAAACCGAGCAGCGGCATCATGATGACCACCGCCATCACGCGCGGCAGCACCAGCGCCTCCATCGGCGAGACGCCGATCGTGCGCATCGCGTCGATCTCCTCGGTCAGCTTCATCGTGCCGAGCTGCGCCGCGAACGCCGAGCCCGAGCGCCCGGCGACCATGATCGCGGTCATCAGCACGCCGAGCTCGCGCAGCGTCAGCCGCCCGAGCAGGTTGATCGTATAGACCTCCGCGCCGAACTGGCGGAGCTGCACCGCGCCTTGTTGCGCGATGACGATGCCGATCAGGATGCTCATCAGCCCGATGATGCCGAGCGCCTTGACGCCGACCACCTCGAAGCGCTGCACCGTCGCGTTGAAGCGGAAGCGGTTGGGGTGGATGACGATGTGCCACACCGCGATCATCATCGCGCCGAAGAAGCCGAGCAGGCCGACCAAGGTCTTGCCGGTCACCACCACCGCGTCGCCGACCTCGCCGATCACGCGCGCGATGCCGCCGACCGGCGCGGGGCGGATCGCCACCGGCTGATCCGCCGCCTCGACCTGTTCGAGCAGATGCCTGCCGTCGGAGTCGAGGCCGTCGATCTCGGCACCATGCTGCGCCGCGAAGCGGTGGATCAGCCATGCGCCGACGGTGTCGATGCGCTCGATGCGGCTGAGATCGATCGAATCGACTTCGCCCTCATAATCGCGCAAACGGTCCGGCAGATCGCCGATCTGCGCCAGCGACAGGCTGCCGGTGAAGCGAACCACGTCGCGCGCGCCGGAGCGTTCGGACGTGAAGGCGGCTGGTTCGGTCATCGCGCGCATCTTTGCTGCAATCGCGCTGGAACGGCAAGCTGCGCTTTTGCTAGGATGAACCGATGCACGCCATCGCCATATACGACCTCGATAAGACGATCACCTACGCACCGACATGGACTTCGTTCCTCGTTTCGAGTGCGCGGCGCGAAATGCCGTGGCGGCTCGCGCTGCTGCCGCTCGCGGGGGTGGCGACGCTCGGCTATGCGCTCAAGCGGCTAGATCGCGGCGCGCTGAAGGCGGCGACCCAGCGTCTGATGCTCGGCAATGCCTGGCCCGAGGCGCGCGCGGCGGCGGCGGCGGCGCGCTTCGCCGAGGGTGTCGTCGCGACGGGCGTCTATGCCGGCGCGCGCGCGGCGATCGCGGCGGATCGCGCGGCGGGGCGGCGCATCGTGCTGGCGACCGCCTCCTACGCCTTTTACGCGCGCGCGATCGCCGAACGGCTCGGCTTCGACGACGTGATCGGCACCGGGGTGGCGTCCGACGGCGGCCGGGTCCGCGCGCGGATCGACGGCGAGAATTGCTACGGCGCCGCCAAGCTCCGCATGATCGAGGCGTGGATGGCCGAACAGGGGATCGCGCGCGATGATGCGACGATCCGCTTCTACAGCGATCACGTTTCCGACGCGCCGACGCTCGAATGGGCCGACGAAGCCTTCGCGGTCAACGCCCACGCGCCGCTGCGGGTGATGGCGGCGCTGCGCGGCTGGACGGTGGTGGATTGGGAGCGGTGAGGGCGTGAACGAACGTCCCCGCGCCGCTTTCCTCATCGTCACCCCAGCGCACGCTGGGGTCTCCCGGGGGCCGGGCGCGTGCTATCGCGGAGAGACCCCAGCGTGCGCTGGGGTGACGGTATTGTGGCGGGCTACGCTCAGCCGAGCGCCACGTCGACCGTATGGATCGCCAACCCCACCAGCCCGCCGACCAAAGTCCCGTTGATGCGGATATACTGCAGGTCGCGCCCGACCGCATTCTCCAGCCGCCGCGTGATCGTGTCGGCGTCCCAGCCCTTGACGGTCTCGGAGACGAGCCGGACGATGTTGTCGCCGTAATCGGCGGCGATGCCGACGACGGTGCGGCGCACGAAGCGGTTGATCGTCGCGCGTAGCCTCGGTTCGCGCTGGAGCGTCTCGCCGAGCTGACGCAGCGCGTCGCCGATCGGACCCTGCATCACCCGGTCGGGGTCGCGCGCCATGCGCAGCAGGCCGCCGCGCGCCTGCTCCCACAGACCGTCGAGCCAGCGCTGCATGGCGGGATTGGCGATGATCTCGGCCTTGATCGCCTCCACCCGCGCGCGCATTTCGGCGGAATGGGTCAGGTCATGGGCGAGGGTTTCCAGCGCCTCCTCGGCCTTGGCGCGGAGCGGATGCGCCGAATCGGCGGCCATGTCGCTGAGCAGCCCGTTCAGCCCGGCGATGATCTTGTTGGCGAGCGTTTCGTCGAGCCCGGTCCAGCGCAGGATAGATCCGGCGCGCTCATGCACCATCGCGCGGATCAGATGCTCGTTCGCCTCGAGGATGCGCGCCGCCCAGCGCACGATGCCGTCGAGCAGCGGCAGATGCCGTCCTTCCGCGATCGCGGCGGTGAGCGCCTGGCCGAGCAGCGGCGCGACATCGAGATCGGCGAGCCGGGTGCCGATCATCGTCTTGACCATCCCGCCGAGCCGCTGCTGGTCGAGCGCCTGAAGAATGTGGATGGTCAGCGCCGAGGCGCCGCGCGCGATGCGCCCGTCGCGCGCGAGCGGGTTGGCGAGCCAGCGCCCCGCCGCGCCCGCCACGTCGAGCCGCAGCATCCGCCGCGCGACCACGCGCGGAATCAGGAAATTGTCGCGCAGGAACGCGGCGAGCGTGGTGCCGATGCGATCCTTGTTGCGCGGAATGATCGCGGTGTGCGGGATCGGCAGGCCGAGCGGATGGCGGAACAGCGCGGTCACCGCGAACCAGTCGGCGAGCCCGCCGACCATCGCCGCCTCGGCGAAGGCGCGGACGAAGCCGAGCGCGGGCCAGCGCTGGTCGTACGCGCGCGAGACGAGGAACACAGCCGCCATCGCCAGCAACAGCCCCGTCGCGATCAGCCGCATGCGGACCAGCCCCGGCGAGACGGCTTCGATGCGCAGGGGACCGGCTTTCCTCATCGGGAAACAAAAGCCCGAGGCGCCCGATAGTTCAAGTCCGCCGTTATTATCGTCGCCCCGGCGAAGGCCGGGGCCGCTGCGCAATTTGGCGAGCGAGTGCCTCAAAACTCAGCGGCCCCGGCCTTCGCCGGGGCGACGGGGGATTACTCCGCCGGGTGCGGTGGCAGCCGTGGGGTATCGTCATGCTCGATCAGCGGCTGCCCGTCGTCGCCGGGACGATAGGTGAGCAGCCGCCGCCCGAGCCGCGGCCCCGCCCAGCGCTCGATCCCGACCGCGAGGCTGAACAATGCCGGCACGATCAGCAGCGTCAGGATCGTCGAGAGCGTGAGGCCGCCGATCACGGTGATGCCCATCGGCGCGCGGAACGATTTGTCGCCGGCGAGGCCGAATGCGGTCGGCAGCATTCCCGCGACCATCGCCACGGTGGTCATCACGATCGGCTGCGCGCGCTTGTGCCCGGCGTCGAGGATCGCGGCGCGCACGGGCACGCCGTGCTTCATCTCCTCCAGCGCGAAGTCGATCAGCAGGATCGAGTTCTTGGCGACGATGCCGAGCAACATCAGCATGCCGATATAAACCGGCATCGACACCGGATAGCCGGTCACCAGCAGCGCGATCAGCCCGCCCAGCGGCGCTAGCATCAGCGAGCCCATGTTGACGAACGGCGGCAGCAGCCGCTGGTAGAGCAGCACCAGCACCGCGAACACCAGGAACACGCCCGCGAACACCGCGACGATGAAGTTGGAGATCATCTCCTCCTCCCACTTCGACTGGCCGAGCACGAGTTCCTTCACGCCCATCGGCATGTTTTTCATGATCGGCAGATCGTGGACGAGCTTCTTGGCGGTGCCGCTCACCACGCCGGGGGCGAGATCCGATCCGACCGTGATCTGGCGCTGCTGCGCGACACGCTCGATCTTGGTCGGCCCGGCGCCGAAGCCGATGTCCGCGACGAGGCCGAGCGGCACCGATTCGCCGGCGGCGGTCTGCACCGGCAGGTTCTTGATCGTCGACAGCCGCTGGCGCGAATTCTGCGCGAGCGCGACCCGGATCGGCACCTGACGATCCGACAGCGAGAATTTGGCGCTGTTCTGGTCGATGTCGCCGAGCGTCGCGATGCGGATCGCGGTCGACAGCGCGTTGGTGGTCACGCCGAGATTGGCGGCGAGGTCCATGCGCGGCCGGATGACGATTTCGGGGCGTTCGAGATCGCCCGCGATTCGCGGCGCGACCAGACTCGGGACATGCGACATCTGCGTGACCAAAGTCTGCGCGGTCTTGAGCAGCACCGCGGGATCGTCGCCGCCGAGCGTAACGGTGAAGTCGCGGCCCGAACTCCCCCAGCCGTTGCCCGACTGGAACGAGACGCGCGCATCGGCGAACTGCGCGAGCTGCGGCGCGAGCCGGCGCTCGAACGCGACGCTGGTCACGTCGCGGCCCTGCCCGCGCGGCTTGAGGATCGCGCTCACCCGGCCGCTGCCGACCAGCGCGCGCGAATAGACCGAGGCGACCTCGGGCTGCTGGCTGAGGAAATCGGCGACCTTGCGCACCACCACCTGCGTCTGCGCGAGCGTTGTGCCGGGCACCATCTCGATATTGGCGCGGCTGCTGTCGTTGTCGCGGTCGGGCTGGAAGGTCTGCGGGATCACCGAGAAGCACACCACGGTCAGCGCGAGTGCGGTGGCGGCGCCGACGATCGCCGACCAGCGGTGCTGGAGCGTCCAGCGGAGCGTCGCCATATAGACGTCCATCAGCCGGCCCTCGCCGTGGCTGGCGGTGCCGTGCGCCTTGAGGAAATAGGCCGCGATCATCGGCGTGATGAGCCGCGCGACCGCGAGGCTCATCAGCACCGAGACGACGACGGTGAGGCCGAAATTCTTGAAGAACTGCCCCGCGAGACCGGGCATCAGGCCGACCGGCAGGAACACCGCGACGATCGCCATCGTCGTCGCCAGCACGGCGAGGCCGATCTCGTCGGCGGCGTCGATCGACGCCTGATAGGCGGTCTTGCCCATCCGCATGTGCCGCACGATGTTCTCGATCTCGACGATCGCGTCGTCGACCAGCACACCCGCGACCAGGCTCAGCGCCAGCAGCGTCATGTTGTTGAGCGTGAAGCCCATCAGATCCATGAACCAGAAGCTCGGGATCGCCGACAGCGGGATCGCCAGCGCGGAGATGACGGTCGAGCGCCAGTCGCGCAGGAAGATGAACACGACCACGACCGCGAGCAGCGCGCCCTCGATCATCGCCTCCATCGCCGAGTCATATTGCTTCTCGGTATATTTGACCGAGTTGAAGATCTCCTTGAACTTGACCTTCGGGTTGCGCTTCTCGAGCTCGGCGAGTTTCTTGACCGCACCCTTGTAGACGTTGACGTCCGAGCCGGTCTTCGAGCGCTGGAAATCGAAGCTCAGCACCTGCCGGCCGTCGAGTTCGGACGACGAACGCTGCTCCGCGTAGAGATCGCGCACGTCGGCGATGTCGGAGAGGTGGATCGAGCGCCCGCCGCCGACCGAGATCTGCGTCTGGCCGAGATCATACGCGCTCTTGGCGTTGCCGAGCACGCGCACCGCCTGTTCCGATCCGGCGATCTCGGCGCGGCCGCCGGCGGCGTTGAGATTGACTTGGCGAAGCTGCTGGTTGACCTGGCTCGCGGTGAGGCCCTGCGCCTGCAGCTTGAGCGGATCGAGGATCACGCGGATCTCGCGGCTGACGCCGCCGTTGCGGTCGACCGCGGCCATGCCGGGCACCGACAGCAGTTCCTTCGACACGGTGTTGTCGATGTACCAGCTCAGTTCCTCGATCGTCATGTCGGTGCCGATCGCGGCATAGCTCGCCAGATCGTTGCCGGTCGTGTTGGCGCGGATCACCTGCGGTTCGAGGATTCCGTCGGGCAGGTCGCTGCGGATCTGCTGGATCGCGCCGCGCACGTCCTCGACCGCGCGGTCGATCGGCGTGCCGATCGCGAGCTGGACGACCGTCTCCGACTGGCCCTCGGTCACGGTCGAATCGATCTCGTCGATGCCCTGCAGGCTGCGCACCGCCGCTTCGACCTTCTGCGTGACCTGCGTTTCGAGTTCGGTCGGCGCCGCGCCGGGCTGGGTCACCTCGATGATGACGACCGGGAATTCGATGTCGGGCTGGTTGTTGACGTCCATCGTCGCGAAGCTGACGATGCCGGCGACGCTCAGCATGAAGAACAGGACGATCGCGAACACCGGGTTGCGGATCGACCAGGCGGAGATGTTGCGGAAGCCCATCGCGCGTCAGCCGCGCGGCTTTTGGGAAAGCGGCTTTTGCAGGATCGGCTTCACCTTCTGTCCCGGCGCGAGGAACGCGCCCGCCGACAGCACGACCCGCTCGCTGCCGCTCAGCCCCTCGGCGATGGCGACGCCATTGTCCGAAACCTCGCCGACCTTCACGTCGCGGCGCACGACCTTATCGTTCGCGTCGAGCACATAGACGAAGTTGCCGCGATCGTCGCTCTGGATCGCCGAGTTCGGCAGCAGCGGCGCGCTGGTCGAGCCGCCGCCGATCTCGGCCGCCGCGAAGCCGCCGGGGCGCAGCGCGGGATTGTAGCTTAGCGCGATGCGGGCGATGCCCTGCCGGGTCTGCGTGTCGATCACCGGCGAGACCTGCCAGACGGTGCCGCTATAGCTGACGTTGCTGCCGACCGGGCGCACGGTGGCGGGCGAACCGACGTGGATCGCGGCAAGATCGCCCTCGCTCAACTGCGCGCGCATCTCCATCTCGCCGCGCTCGGCCATACGGAACAGCGTGCCCGAACTCGCGCCGACGATCTGCCCGGCCTCGACGCCGCGCGCGAGGATCAGCCCGGCCTCGGGCGCACGAATGTCGAGCCGGCCGTTGCGCGCGAGCTGCTCGTCGAGCGATGCCTGCGCGACCTTGACGCGCGCGAACGCGGCGTCGCGGGTCGCGGCCTTCTGCTCCAGATCGGCCTTGGAGATGAAGCCGCGATCGACCAGTGCCAGCGCGCGGTCGTAATTGGATTGCGCGATCCCCGCGTCGGCGCGCGCCGCGCGGACCTGCGCGGCGAGCGATGCGCCGGTCTGCGTCTGCACCGCGCGGTCGATGGTGGCGAGTACCTGGCCCTTGCCGACCCATTGGCCCGGCTCGACCAGCACGCGCGTGATCATGCCGCCTTCGCCGGCGACGCCGACCGGCATGTCGCGCTTGGCGGCGAGCGTGCCCGTCGCCGAAATGACCTCCGCAACGTTCGAGCGGCCCGGCGCCGACACGGTGACGCTCGGCAGTTGCTCGACGGCGGCGGGCTTGGCGGCGGGGTGGCTGTGCATCCACCACCAGCCGAGGACGAGCGCGCCGACGATCGCGATCACCGCGCCGATCACCAGCGTGCGCCGATAGCCGCGTTCCGCCTCGGGGGCGGGCAGGGCAAGGGTGCCGCCATTGTCCAATAACGGCGTCTCGTAGTTCATGTCGCTCACGTCCTCGCCCCGGCCGATGCCGTATACCGGGTGCTGTGTTACAGAAACAACGCACCGCGCTCAAGGGTTCTTCGCGAAGCGAGCGAGGAATGACCCGTCATGAAGGCTTCGGCAAGACGTCGCGCGCCGATTTCAGCATGAAATCTGTCGTATAGCGACCGTTTCGGAAGATTTTCTTGCCGAAGCCCCGAACACCTTCGTTCATCCTCGGTTGTTCCAGGCCATGCGAACAGGGCCGTACCGGGCCTGCCGGCCCGCTCAACCGGGAGGATTTGCGAAACATGCGTTCATATCTTCAGGCGACCGCGCTGGCGGTGCTTCCGTTCGCCGCCGTGCCCGCGGGCGCGCAGGCGCAGGTGCCGGCCGCGCCGACGATCCTCGCCGACGGAACGTTGCTCGATGTGCAGGCGGAAGGCAGCACCACGCGCGCGCCCGACGTTGCGACGATCCGCGCCGGCGTGGTCACCCAGAGCGCGACCGCGGCGGCGGCGCTGGGCGACAACGCGCAGCGCATGGCCCGCGTGCTCGACGCGCTCAAGCGCGCCGGGGTGAATGCACGCGATGTCCAGACCGCGACCGTCAACCTCAGCCCGCAATATCGCTATGCCGAGGGGCAGGCGCCGACGATCACCGGCTATCAGGCGACGAATTCGGTGGCGATCCGCTTCCGCGACATCGCCAGGGCGGGCGCGATTCTCGATACGCTGGCGGGGGTCGGCGCGAACCAGATCGACGGACCGAACCTCTCGATCGACAATCCCGAAGCCGCGCTCGACGAGGCGCGCGCCGCCGCCATCAAGATCGCCCGCGCGCGCGCCGATCTGTACGCGCGCGCCGCCGGCCTGTCGGCCGCGCGGATCGTCTCGATCGCCGAGACCGGCGTGAACGACGGCGCGACGCCTGGCCCCGTGATGTTCCAGCGCGCCGTCAGGGCCGATTCGACCCCGGTCGCGGCCGGCGAATCGCGCGTGTCGGCGTCGCTGACGGTGCGCTTCCTGCTCAAGTGAAACGACACGGGCCGCGCGGCGTGAACCGCGCGGCCCGTGATCTTCGCAAACGTCAGCTTAGCGGAGCGAGCCGCGGCGAACCAGGTTGACGATCGCGAGCAGGATGATCGCGCCGATCAACGAATAGATGAAGGTCGTGACAGTAATGACCTGATTGATGCCGCCGCCGAACAGCGCGGAGGCGATCACCGAGCCGATGATGCCGACGACGACGTTGAGAATGATCCCCTGTTGACCGTCGGTGCGCATGACGATGCTTGCGAGCCAGCCGACGATGCCGCCGATTACGAGCCAGATAATAAGTCCCATGTTTCCCTCCATTATGCCCCCTCGACGGGGATGACAGGGAGCAAGACGTTTCGGGACCGAATTTGTTCCGGTTTTGCCGGTGCGCGCGCCTGCCGCGATCAGTATTTCTGCTGGCGTTCGTAGAGCGAGCGGTAATGCTGGATGCGCGTCACGCGCAGCCCGGGCATGCCCGACCGGTCGATCGCGCGCTGCCAGCTCGCGAACTCCTCGACGGTGAGGTTGTAGCGCTGGCAGACCTCATCGACGGTCAGCAGCCCGCCGTTGACGGCGGCGACGACCTCGGCCTTGCGGCGCACCACCCAGCGCGTCGTCTCGGGCGGGGGCAGCGATTCGAGCGTCAGCGGCTCCCCGAGCGGGCCGATCACCTTGGCCGGTCGTATCTTCTGGTTCTCGATCATCACTAACCTCGATCGGGGCGGGGGGCCCCCTCTCACGTCACATGGGGATATCGTATCGGGATTGAAGGGCGGTTAAAGCAGGAGGGTAAACGCCGCCTTCATCCCGCTTTCCAGCGTCCGAACGTCGCGGCCACGGCCCGGTTGAACGCGCCGCCGCTCGGCGTGAACACGCTCCGCGGCGCCGCGACGGGCGACAGCCGCGCGTGGAGGATCGCGGTCGGGCTCGCCGCCTGACGCGCCGAGACGCCGACCATCAGCACCGCCAGATCGGGCGGCAGGCCGGTGACGCGGCCGTCCTGTACGAAATGGGGAAAACTCAGGTCCACGACGGCGTTCCGCTTTCTTGTGCCAGGGAAATCCGTGTAAACGAACCCGTCTAAAGGCTTGGTAAAGCGCGCGAAGAAAATCGCGGATGCGCGTTCGTGCCGGCGCCTGCCCCGCCGCGCTTTGCATCCGCCGCCGCCACGCCCTATCTGCACGCGATGACCTCCGAAGCCGATTTCCAGCTTGGGGCGGACCTTGCCGGCCGCCGCATCGTCGTCGCCATGTCGGGCGGCGTCGATTCGTCGGTGGTGGCCGCGCTCGCCGCGCGCAGCGGCGCGGAGACGATCGGCATCACGCTCCAGCTTTACGATCATGGCGAGGCGGTCGGCCGCGCCGGCAGTTGCTGCGCGGGCCGCGACATCCGCGACGCGCGCGCGGTGTGCGACCGGCTCGGCATCGCGCATTACGTGTTCGATCATGAAAGCAGCTTCCGCGCCGAGGTGATCGACGGGTTCGCCGACGAATATCTGGCGGGCCGCACGCCGATCCCGTGCGTGCGCTGCAACATGGGGCCGAAATTCACCGACCTGTTCAAGATCGCCCGCGATCTCGGCGCCGACTGCCTCGCCACCGGCCATTACGTCCGCCGCGTCGAAGGCGCACACGGCGCCGAACTCCACCGCGCCGCCGATCCCGCGCGCGACCAGAGCTATTTCCTGTTCGCCACCACGCAGGCGCAACTCGATTACCTGCGCTTCCCGCTGGGCGGGCTACCCAAGCCGCGCGTGCGCGAACTCGCGGCCGAACTGGGCCTGGGGGTCGCCGCCAAGCCCGACAGCCAGGATATCTGCTTCGTGCCCGACGGCGATTATGCATCGCTGGTCAAGAAGCTGCGGCCCGAGGCCGACACCAGCGGCGAGATCGTCGACGAGCGCGGCCGCGTGCTCGGCCGCCACAAGGGGCTGATCCACTTCACCGTCGGCCAGCGACGCGGGCTCGAGATCGGCGGCACGCCCGAGCCGCTCTACGTGATCCGGCTCGACGCGGCGACACGCCAGGTCGTGGTCGGCCCGCGCGCCGCGCTCGCCGTCGGCGCGGCGCGGCTGTCGGGGATCAACTGGCTCGGCGGCGATTTCGACGGGCCGCTCACCGCCAAGGTGCGCTCGCTCGCCAAACCGGTGCCGGCGCGGCTGATCGGCGACCGCGTGACGTTCGACGCGCCCGAATATGGCGTCGCCCCCGGCCAGGCGGCGGTGCTCTACGCGGGCGAACGCGTGCTCGGCGGCGGCTGGATCGAGGAGACCGAGCGCGCGCTGGTCGCGGCGTAGCGCTCAGCGCGAGCCGTCAGCGCACCGAATAGTCCATCGCGCGCAGGTCGGCGATCATCCCCGGCCCGCTCGGCCGCCAGCCGAGCCGCTGCCGCGTCCACGCGCTTGAGGATGGCATGTCGATCCCGGCGAACAGGCCGAGCCAGCCGAAATGCGCCTGTGCTTGCTCGGCGGTCAGCGACGCCACGGGCACGCCAAGCCCCGCGCCGACCGCCTCGGCGATGTCGCGCGCCGCCACGCCTTCCTCATCGGACGCATGATAGCGCGCACCCGGCTCGGCGGCGTCCAGCGCGAGCACATAGAGCTTGGCCACGTCGAGCACATGCGCGGCGGGCCAGCGGTTGCGCCCCTCGCCGACATAGGCCGCCAGCCGCTTCTCGCGCGTGATCTCGATATAGGGCGTGACGAGGCCCTGCTTCTCGGTGTCATGCACCTGCGGCAGCCGCACCACCGAGACGTTGACGCCAGCCTCGATCAACTCGGCCCCGGTCTTTTCGGACAGCACGCGCGGGTTGGGATTGTCGGCGACAAAGGCATCTTCGGTGGCGGGCTGGCCGGGCACGGCATTGCCCATGCCGGTGCCCGAGGTGATGACGAGCGGCCGGTCGGACCCTTTGAGCGCTTGCCCGAGCGCGGTGATGACGCGCGCGTCCTTCGCGCAGTTGGCGACGAAGTTCGCGAAATCATGGTCGAACGCGGTGTGGATCACCGCGTCGGCCTGCGCCGCGCCGGCGGCGAGGCCATCGGGATCTTCGAGGGTGCCGTGAAACGCCTCCGCGCCGGCCGCTTCGAGCGCCCGCGCGCCCGCGTCCGATCGCGTCAGCCCGAGCACCTGATGCCCGGCGGCGAGCAGTTCGGGTACGATCCGCGAGCCGATGAAGCCGGTCGCCCCGGTGAGGAATACGCGCATGACATGGTCTCCGATGCTGTTCGAAAGGCCATGTCGTCGAGTCGCCGTCCCGGTAAAATATGGGACTTTATCGTGGTATAGATATCAACAGCATCGTCCGCCCGGCGCGATGGTTACAGGAAGAACGTCCCCTCGATCACCGTCACGCAGCCGCCGCCCAGCACGACGCGGTCGCCGTCGAGCGCGCATGTCAGCCGCCCGCCGCGCGCGCTCGCCTGAAACGCGGTGAAGCTGTCGCGGCCGAGTCGCTGCGCCCAATAGGGCACGATCACCGCATGCGCGGAGCCCGTCACCGGGTCTTCGTCCACGCCCGCGCCGGGCGCGAACATCCGGCTCACCACGTCGGTCGAATCGCCCGGCGCGGTGACGATTGCCTGATGGTCGCCGCTTGCGGCCAGCCGCGCCATGTCGGGCGCGCAGGCGCGCACGGCGGCTTCGTCGGCGAGTACGATCACGCCGTAGCCGCCCTCGCGCCACAGGGTCTCGACCGGCGCCACGCCGAGCGCCGCGACCACCTCGGCCAGCGGCTTGGGCGACGGCGCCCACGCCGGCAGCGCGAGCGCGTAGCCATCGCCCTGCCGATCGACCGCGAGCACCCCGGCGCGGCGCGTGCGGAAGGTGACGCGCACGCGGTCGGGGTCCGCCGCTAGCACGAAATGCCCGCTGGCGAGCGTCGCGTGGCCGCACAGCCGGACCTCGTCGGCGGGGGTGAACCAGCGCAGCTCGAAATCGCTCTCGCCGCTCGCGTCGGGTACGAGGAAGGCGGTTTCGGACAGGTTGTTCTCGCGCGCGATCGCCAGCAACGTGCCGTCGTCGAGCCACTCGGTCAGCGGCATCACCGCCGCCGGATTGCCCTCGAACGGCTGGGTCGCGAAGGCGTCGATCTGGGTGAAGGGCAGTCTCATGCGCGGTCCTTTGCGTCGGCGATCATCACATCGGACTCGATCAGCGGGTTGCGCGCGTCGAGCAGCCAACCGGGATCGAGATGGATCAGGATCTCGGTATCGGGGAACACCGCGGTGATTCGCGCCTCGACCTCCTCGACCACCTCATGCGCGGCGGCGACGGTCATCTCGGGTGCGACATACATATGGAATTGCACGAAATCGCGCGTGCCCGATCGCCGCGTGCGGATGTCGTGCAGCCCGCGCAGCTCGGGATGGTCGGCGATCAGCGCGATCAGCCGGTCGCGCTCGGCGACCGGCCATTCCTTGTCCATCAGCAGGTCGATCGCGGTCCCGGCCGATCGCAGCGCACCCCAGGCGAGCCACAGCGCGATCGCCACGCCGAACACCGGATCGGCGCCGCGCACGTGCAGAAGCTGGTCGAGCACCAGCGCGACGATCACCGATCCGTTGAGCAGCAGGTCGGACTGATAATGCACGTTGTCGGCGCTGACCGCGACCGATCCGGTCGCGGCGATGATGCGGCGCTGATAGGCGACCAGCGCGAGCGTTACGACGATCGCCGCGATCGACACGCCGATGCCGGTGCCCGCGTGCCGCGTCGGCGCGGGCGCGCCCAGCGCGCCGATCGCCTCCCACGCGATGCCCGCCGCCGACACCGAGATCAGCGCGACCTGGAACAGCGCGGCCAGCGCCTCGGCCTTGCCGTGGCCGTACCGATGGTCGTGATCGGCGGGGATCGTCGCGAGATGCACGCCGTACAGCGTGACGCACGACGCGACGAGATCGAGCGCGGTGTCCGCCAGCGATCCGAGCATGGCCACCGATCCCGTCGCCCACGCCGCATAGCCCTTCAGCGCGAGCAGGAAGCACGCCGTCGCCACGCTGGCGAGCGCGCCGCGCGTTGCGAGCGGCACCGCGCCGCTCATGGGTAGAGCAGGCCCTCGTCCCAGCCGTCGGCGGTGCGCGTGAACAGGCGGCGTTCGTGGAGGCGGTGCGCGCGGTCCTGCCAGAATTCGATGCGATCGGGCGTCACGCGGTAGCCGCTCCAATGCGGCGGGCGCGGCACGTCGCCGCCTTCGAAGCGCGCCCGCACCTCGGCGAAGCGCGCTTCGAACGTCTCGCGCGCGTCGAGCGGCTGCGACTGGTCCGATGCCCAGGCGCCAAGCTGCGAATCGCGCGCGCGGCTGGCGAAATAGGCGTCGGCCTCGGCCTCGGTGACGCGCGCGAGCGGCCCTTCGATGCGGATCTGGCGGCGCAGCGACTTCCAGTGGAAGAGCAAGGCGACCTGCGGGTTCGCGGCGATGTCTGCGGCCTTGCGGCTCTGCTGGTTGGTGTAGAACACGAAACCGTCGGGACCATGCCCCTTGAGCAGCACCATGCGCACCGCCGGCCGCCCGCCCGCGTCGGCGGTGGCGAGCGCCATCGCGTTCGAATCGTTGATCTCGGATGCGCGCGCCTCGGCATACCAGGCGTCGAACAGGGCGAAGGGATCGGTGGTCATGACCGTGCTGTAACGCGTGGCGCGCGGTGTGTAACCACCCACCGGGTTTACGCCCCCGCGATCGCCAGCCCCGCCGCATGGCCGCTCGCCCAGGCCCATTGGAAATTATACCCGCCAAGCCACCCCGTCACATCGACCGCTTCGCCGATCGCGTACAGGCCGGGCACCTTGCGCGCCTCCATCGTCTTCGACGACAGTTCGGCGGTGGAGATGCCCCCCGCCGTCACCTCGGCCTTGGCGAATCCCTCGGTGCCGTTGGGCGAGAAGCGCCAGTCCGCCAGGTGCCGCTCGGCCGCGGCGACCCGCTTGTCGGTGAAGCCGCCGAGCTCCCCGTCGAGATTGAGCCGGTCGGCGAGCGTCACCGCGAGCCGCGCGGGCAGATGGCGGTCGAGCGCCTGTTCGAGCGTCACGCGCGGCCGCGCATGCTTGGCCGCGACCAGCCAGCCGTCCGCGAGCGCGGGCAGGAAATCGATGCCGACGCTGTCGCCGTGGCGCCAATAGGAGGAGATTTGCAGGATCGCCGGGCCGGACAGCCCCTTGTGCGTGAACAGCGCCGCCTCGCGGAACGCGGTCTTGCCGGTCGTCGCGACCACCTCGGTCGCCACGCCCGAGAGCGAGCGGAACAGCGTCTCGTCGCCGCCCAGCGTCAGCGGCACCAGCGCCGGGCGCGGCTCGACCACTTTCAGTCCGAAGCGCCGCGCCAGATCATAAGCGAAGCCGGTCGCGCCCATCTGCGGAATCGACGGCCCGCCGGTGGCGATCACCAGCGCGGGCGCCGCCGCCGCGCGACCGCCGATCTCGACGCGGAACAGCCCGTCACCATGCTCGACCGCGCCGACCGGCGCACCCAGCGCGAGCGTCACGCCGCCCTTGTCGCACTCAGCCTGCAACATCGCGACGATCTGTTTGGCCGATCCGTCGCAGAACAATTGCCCGAGCGTCTTTTCGTGCCAGGCGATGCCATAAGCCTCGACCAGCGCGAGGAAATCCTGCGCGGTATAGCGCCCGAGCGCGGACTTGGCGAAATGTGGATTGGCCGACAGATAGCGGTCGGGCGCGGTGTGGAGGTTGGTGAAATTGCACCGCCCCCCGCCCGAGATCAGGATCTTCTTGCCGACCGCATCGGCATGATCGACGAGCAGCACGCGCGAACCGCGCTGCCCGGCAACGGCGGCGCACATCAGCCCGGCGGCGCCCGCGCCGAGGACGATAATATCGTAGCTTGGGATGGTCATCGCACCGCCTGTAGGGGCAAAAGCGCCGCGCGGGAAATGCGTGTCAGGTCGATGGCGCGGCGCGCGCCGGTGTCGCCAGCGCCGGGAACAGCACGATCCGCGCGGTCGCCGCGGCGCGGGCGCGGTCGGGGGCGCGCGCAAGCGCGGTCAGCAAGGCGATGCGCGCATCGCACTGCGCGGCCTTGCCCGCCTTGCCGTCCGCCGCGCGCATGAACGCCTCATAATCGAGCCCGCTCGCACCCGTCACCATCGCGTTGAACGCCACCGGCGGGTAGGGCGGTGTCGCGGTCAGTTGCGCTTCCGACAGGCGCGGCGCGGCGGCGATGGCGAAGGTCTGCGCGGTCTGCCGGTCGCGCAGCGTCTGCGGCAACGCTTTCTCGTCGACGGTGGCGCGCGGCTTCGCGCAGGCCTCGCCAGAGCGATCGCGCAGCGCGAGCAGGCGCAGCCGGCGGATCTCGATCTCCTCCAGCAGCGCTGCGTCCGGGGCGACGGGCAGATGGCTCGCATAGGCCGCGCCGACCAGGTCGATGACGCGCGTCGTTGCGGTCTCGGTGTCCGGTTGTCGGGACACGGCCTGCGCGATCTGCTGCCACAGCGCCGGGTTGCCGCGCGCGATCGCATCGAACCCCGCGACGCGCTGACGCAGCGCACGCAGCTTCAACGCCTGCTCGCCATGCGAATCGAGCGCGGCCTCGGTCTTGCCGCGCAGCGATTCGTCGGGCGCCCAGCTATCTTCGAACCCGCCGAGCGAGAGAATCGCGGCGAAGACGAACCCGGCGACGAGCGCCATCTTGAGCGCGCGCAGCGCGAGATGTTCGCGGTTGCCCCGCACCCCGGCGATCTGCGCGGCCGACACGATGACCAGGCCCGCCACCAACGTCAGCGCGGCGGCATAGAATGCGGCACCGCGGATGCCGACGAGCAGCGCCGCACCATAGCCGAGTCCGCCGATCGCCAGCACCAGCGGCACCGCGAAAGCGGCGCGCCAGCGCGGCACATGCTCTAATATCACCGCGCCCTGCGTCAGCGGCCCGACCATGATCGTCGCGCCTAGCGCGAACACCAGCGCCAGCGCGGCGCGGTGGACCGGATCGAGCGCCGCCACCGCCAAACCGCCGCCGAACAGCGCGGCGAGGAGGCCGGGCAGCACACCCGCGAGCACCCGCTGGCGCACCTCGGCGATCGTCGCGGTGCCGCCCGCCACCGCCATCCAAGCCCACGCGAGCGCGGTCAGCAAAGCGAGACCGAGCAGCGCCACGCGCGAGTCGGGCAGCAGCATCGCGCCGGCCAGCACCAGCGCCGGCCCCGCGATCCAGCCATTCGCCAGCCACGCCGGGCGGTGCGCCTGCGACCAGCGATGGCGCAGCCACCGCGCGGCGAACGGCACGCACGGGCTGAGCAGAATGGCGAGGCCGATCGCCCAGTTCGCCCACGGTTGGAGCGCTGGCAGCGGATCGCCGAACGCGTCTTTCAGCGCGAGATAGAGCAGCAGCGCCAGCGGCATCGCCGCGAGCATGCCGAGCGTCCCGTGCGGACGGCTCAGGAAACGCCGCCAGCGCGCCACCGAATCGGCCTTGAACGAATAAGCGATGCCCGGCGCGATCGGCCCGTGCGCGCCTAGCAGCGTCGCCACCCCGCTTTCCAGCCCGGGCCGGAACGCGGCGAGCCGCCACGACCAATAAGGCCCGGCGCCGCGCGTCAGGCTGTGCCAGGCCGGCTGGAGCGGGTTGCCGGGGCGGGCGAGCGTTTCGGCCAGTCGCCATTCGTCGAACCGCGCCAGCACCGCAGCGACCGCCGGCGAGGCCGCGTGCGCCCGCTCGTCGGTCCAGCCGAACGCGGTGGCGGCTTCGGCCAGGATCGCGTCGCTGCGCGGGATCGTGTCGGCGAGCAGCTCGGCGACCGCCCGTTCGACATCGGCGCGCAGCGCGATCTCGTCGAGCGCCGGGGTCGCGAGCAGCGCGGCGAACGTCTCGCGCAGCGTCGTCTCGTCGCTGTCCCACGGCCCGCGCAGCGATCGTTCGAGCGTCGCGAGCAGCGCGCGCAGCCGCGCGATCCCGGCCTCGCGCTCGGCGGCGAACAGGCCGGCGAGGTCGGGCGCGTGCGCGTCGGTCGGGTCGCCCGCCGCCGGGCCGGTGCGAAAGCGCGGCGACGGTGGCGGCGCGTCCGCCGCTTGGGTCTCGGGTTCGGGATCGCGCGGCGCGATCACCTCGAAAAACTGGGCTTCGTCGAAACGCAGCGTCACCCCCGCGCCGCCGCTTTCGCCGATGTCGTCCGCGCTCTCGCCTGCGTCCCAGGCTGCGGCGCTATCGGCCCAGTCCAGCGCCATCTCATAGGCTGCGCGCAACGCCTTGAAGCCTTCGGGATCGTCCTCGGGATTGGTGACGCGCAGCGCCTTGGCGTAAGCGCGGCGGATCGCGGCGCGGTCAGCCGTCGCCGCGATCCCCAGAACGCTCCAGATGGTCACAGGAAGCGCTCGCCCTCGAGTCCGTCGAGCGCGGCGTGGAACTCGGCGCGCGCCTGCTCGACCGCGCGCGGATCTTGCCCGTCGAGCGCGTGCTGGAACCGGCTGATGAGATGATCGACATGCGCGCGATCGTCGCCGAGGAAATTCTCATAGCATTTCTCGCCGCGCGCCAGCGCCGCGCGGTTGAGTTCCTCGTCGCGCGGATGCGTCTTGAGGCTGGCGAGCAGCGCACGCCGCTCCGCGATCTTGGCATCGTCGCCGACATGATCGTCGTTGATGACGAGGCTGGTGCGCTCGCCCGACTGCGCGACGACGATATCGACTTCGAGCAGACCGCTCACGTCGTAGGAGAAGCGCACTTCGATGTCCTGTCCGGCGGGGCCGCGCGGCACCTTCACCTTGGTCTTGCCGATCTCGACATTGTCGCGCACCAGCCGCGCCTCGCCCTGGTAGATGCCGAACACCACCTCCGCCTGATTGTCGGTGAGCGTCTGGAAACCGTGGACCCGGCTCGCCGGGATTACCGTGTTGCGTTCGAGGATCGGCGCGAAGATGCCATGTTCGAAGCCGCCGCCGGGCAGCGCTCGGCTGACGTTGACGCCGAGCGAATAGGGGCACACGTCGGTGACGACGACTTCCTTAAGCGCGGCATCGCGCGCCTTGAGCCCGGCCTGCACCGCCGCGCCGAGCGCGACCGCCTCGTCGGGGTTGACCGTCGCATTGGGGAAGCGGCCGAACATCCGCGCCACCGCGCGCCGCACCAGCGGCATCCGCGTCGCCCCGCCGATCAGGATGATGTCGGACAGCGCCTCGGGCCTGAGATCGCTGTCGCGCAGCGCGCGCAGCACGGGCGCGCGCAGCCGTTCGATCAGCCCCGCCGCCTGCGCCTCGAACGTGGCGGCGTCGATCTCCATCTCATAGGCGCGGTCCTGCCATACCACGCGCAGCGTCGCCGCGGTGCCGCCGCTCAGATCGCGCCGCGCCCGCTCGGCCTGTTCGCGCAGGCGCTGGTAGAGCCGGTCGTTGTGCGCCGCCTCGCCCCACTCCGGGGCGAAGCGCTCGCGCATCAGCGCGATCAGCACCTCGTTGAAATCCTCGCCGCCGAGCTGGTTGTCGCCGGTCGAGGCGCGCACTTCGATGATGCCCTCGAAAATCTCGACGATCGACACGTCGAACGTCCCCCCGCCGAGATCGAACACGAAGAACCGCGCCTCGGCATCGAGATTGTGGATGCCATAGGCGAGCGCGGCGGCGGTCGGCTCGTTGATGAGCCGCTCGACCCGCAACCCCGCCAGTTCGCCCGCGCGGTGAGTCGCCTTGCGCTGCTGGTCGTTGAAATAGGCCGGCACGGTGATGACCGCCTCGGTGACGGGCTCGCCCAGGAAGGTTTCGGCGTCTTCCTTCAGGCTGCGCAGCACCAGCGCGGAGAGTTCCTCGGCGCTATAGTCGCGCCCGCCGAGCCGGGTGGTGCGCTTGGTGCCCATATAGCGTTTGAACGCGGTGACGGTCGCGTCGGGGTGGCTCGCCTGCCGCTCGCGCGCCGCCATGCCGACCAGCACCGCGCCGCCATCGTCGATGCTCACCGCCGAGGGGGTGAGCGTCTCGCCGAGCCGGTTGGGGATCAGCGTCGCCGCGCCGTCCTTCCACACCGCGCAAGCGCTGTTGGTGGTGCCAAGGTCGATGCCGATGATCATGCGTGATGTCCGTCGCGGTTGCCTCGCGCCGACGCTTACCCGCCCCCGCCGCGCCGGTGAAGCCGCCACGCGGGCGAAACGGCTTTGGCAGCGGTGGGCGGTCGTGATAGCGATGGCGCCATGACCGAGCATCACGCGATTTCGAAGGGGCTGGTCGCCGATCTCGGCGCCCGCGCCCGTGCCGCCGCCGTCACGCTGGCCGCCGCGCCGACGCCGGCGAAACAGGCGGCGCTGCGCCACATCGCCGATCTGCTGCGCGCCGCGAGCGCGGAGATCGAAGCCGCCAACGCCGCTGACATGGCGCGCGCGACCGAGGCGGGGCTGTCGAACGCGATGCTCGACCGGCTGCGGCTCGATGCCAAGCGGATCGCCGGCATGGCCGATGGCGTCGCGGCGGTCGCCGCGCTCGCCGATCCGGTCGGCGGGGTGATCGACACCGCCGAGCGGCCCAACGGTCTCGTGCTGTCGCGGGTGCGCGTGCCGATCGGGGTGATCGGCATCATCTACGAAAGCCGCCCCAACGTCACCGCCGATGCGGCGGCGCTGTGCATCGCCTCGGGGAATGCGGTCATCCTGCGCGGCGGCTCCGAAGCGATCGAGAGCAACCGCGCGATCCATGCGATCTTCGCGAAAGGACTGGCCGAAAGCGGGTTGCCGGCGGATGCGGCGCAGCTTGTTCCCGTCACCGATCGCGCGGTGGTCGGCGCGATGCTGACGGCGGAGGGGCTGATCGACATGATCGTGCCGCGCGGCGGCAAGAGCCTCGTCGCGCGCGTCCAGGCCGAGGCGCGCGTGCCGGTGCTCGCGCATCTCGATGGCATCAACCACATTTTCGTCCACGCCTCGGCCGATCAGGCGATGGCCGAAAGCATCGTCGTCAACGCCAAGATGCGCCGCACCGGCGTCTGCGGCGCGATGGAGACGCTGCTGATCGACCGCGCCTACCCCCATGCCGAGGCGCTGGTCGCGGCGCTCGCCGCAACGGGGTGCGAGGTGCGCGCCGATCCGAGCCTGCACGCACTCATCCCCGGGCTGGTGCCGGCGAGCGACGCCGATTGGGACACCGAATATCTCGAAGCGATCGCTTCGGCGAAGTTCGTCGATGGCATCGACGGCGCGCTCGCGCATATCGCGGCACACAGCTCGCACCATACCGACGCGATCGTGGCGGAGGATGCGGCGGTGGCGGAACGCTTCCTCGCCGCCGTCGACAGCGCGATCGTGCTGTGGAACGCCTCGACCCAGTTCGCCGACGGCGGCGAATTCGGCCTCGGCGCCGAGATCGGCATCGCCACCGGCCGGTTGCACGCGCGCGGCCCCGTCGCGCTCGAGGGGCTGACGACGTACAAATGGATCGGGCGCGGCACCGGCCAGACGCGGCCTTGATGATGGTGCTTCGATTGTATACATCCGAAGTATGAGCAAGACAGCGGTTGTCACGACCCGACTCGATCCGGACACGATCGATCTGATCGATCGCGTCACGGCCGCGCGCGGGCAAAGTCGGTCCAAGTTCATCGCGCGTGCGGTGGTCGAGGCGGCGCGGCGCGAGGCCGAGTTCCTAGCCTTCGTTCAGGAAGGTATCGATCAGCTCGATCGCGGCGAAGGCATTCCGCACGAAGAGGTGAAGGCAAAGCTGGATGCGTTGATCGCTAAGCATGAGGCGCGATGCCGCGTTTGATCTGGTCGCCGGCCGCGTTGGATGATCTCGATGCGATCGACGCATATTTCCTTGAACACGACGTGCCCGCATCGAACGTCTTCCGCGCGCTCGACCGGGTGGCACACCGACTCCTCGACTATCCCCGCCTTGGGCGCGCCCTCAGCGAGCCATTTCGCGTGATGGGTGTGCGTGGCACGGACTATATCCTCATCTACCGCCTGCGCGACGAAGGGGTCGAAATCGTTCGCATCCGTCATGGGCGCGAGGACTGGCTCGGGCAGGTCGAGGCTGAACTCTAGCCGCGCGAAATCTCTCCGCCGCCATTGCCGCATCGCGGCGTGATGGACATATGTCGCCGCAGGGCCGGGGCTGACCATCGGGACGATATCAATCATGCGCTACAACCCACTCGGCCGCACCGGCCTGTACGTGTCCGAGCTGTGCCTCGGCACGATGACCTTCGGCGGCGAGGGCTTCTTCGCGTACATGGGGCAGGTCGGTCAGGATGATGCCGATGCGCTGCTCAAGGCGGCGGTCGATGCCGGCGTCAACTTCATCGATACCGCCAACGTCTATTCGCAGGGCCTGTCCGAACAGATCACCGGACAGGCGATCAAGAACCTCGGGCTGAAGCGCGAGGATGTCGTGCTCGCCACCAAGGTGCTCGGGCCGATGGGCGAGGGGATCAACGGCCGGGGCGCGTCGCGCGTCCATATCCTCGATCAGTGCAAGGCCAGCCTGAAGCGGCTCGGCACCGACCATATCGATCTCTACCAGATCCACGGCTTCGATCCCGCGACGCCGATCGAGGAGACGCTGCGCGCGCTCGACATCCTCGTCCAGCACGGCCATGTCCGCTATGTCGGCGTATCGAACTGGGCGGCGTGGCAGATCGCGAAGGCGGTCGGCATCACCGAGCGCCTCAACCTCGCGCGGCCGCAGAGCGTGCAATCCTATTACACGATCGCCGGGCGCGACATCGAGCGCGAGATCGTGCCGATGCTCGCATCCGAAGGGCTGGGGCTGATGGTGTGGAGCCCGCTCGCCGGCGGCTATCTGTCGGGGAAGTACCGAGATGCCGGCGCCGAAGGACGCCGCGCGACGCGCCAGTTCCCGCCCGTGGACGAAGCGCGTGGCAATGCCGTGCTCGACGCGATGGCGCCGATCGCAGAGAAGCACGGCGTATCGGTGGCGCGGATCGCGCTCGCCTGGCTGCTCCATCAGCCGGTGGTGACGAGCGTGATCGTCGGCGCCAAGCGCAAGGAGCAACTCGACGACAATCTCGCCGCCGCCGAGATCGTGCTGTCGGCGGAGGATCTCGCCACGCTCGACGCGGTCAGCCGGCTGCCCGGCGAATATCCCGGCTGGATGCTCGAATTGCAGCGCGGCTACCGCGACACTGTCCTCAACCAGCCGGCTCGGGGCGCTTGAGCGGACGCATGGCGGCAACCCGGATCGGCATTCTAGGCGGCTCGTTCAACCCGGCGCATCACGGCCACCGCGCGATCAGCCTCGCCGCGCTCGACGCGCTCGATCTCGACGAAGTGTGGTGGCTGGTCTCGCCGGGCAACCCGCTCAAGGAGGCGAGCGGCGACATGGCGCCGCTCGCGGTGCGGCTCGCCTCCGCGCGCGTGGCGGCGCGGCATGCGCCGATCCGGGTGAGTGCGCTCGAGGTGCGGCTCGGCACGCGCTACACCGTCGACACGATCGCCAAGCTCGTCCGGCTCTATCCCAAGAAGCACTTCGTCTGGCTGATGGGATCGGACAATCTCGCCCAGTTTCACCAGTGGCGCGGGTGGCGGCGGATCGCGCGTGAGGTTCCGATTGCAGTTATCGCCAGACCGGGCTATGATAGGCACGCTCACGCGGCCCCCGCGATGGGTTGGCTGCGGCGCTCCATCCGGCCCGCACGCCAGGCGAAACGCTGGACGAAGTGGAGATTGCCGGCACTCGTGCTGTTGCGCTTCCGTCTCGACCCGACCTCGGCGACCCGGCTGCGCGCAGCCGACCCCGCCTGGCAGCTTCGTTTTGCCGAATCATCCGGGCCTGACCCGACCTCCCACGTTTCTTAGGAACCATCTTGGCTTCAGCTTCCCCATCCTATCGCGCGTCCGAACCCGATGAGGTCGAGGCGCTGCACAAGCTCGTCCTCGCCTCGCTCGATGACGATCAGGCGGTCGATACGATCTCGATCCCGCTCGCCGGCAAATCGACGATCGCCGATCACATGGTGATCGCGAGCGGCCGCTCGACGCGGCAGGTCGCGTCGATGGCGCAGAAGCTCGTCGAGAAGATCAAGGGCGAACTCGGCCGCGTCGCGCGGATCGAAGGGTTGCCCACCGCCGATTGGGTGCTGATCGACGCCGGCGACGTGATCGTCCATCTGTTCCGCCCCGAAGTGCGCAGCTTCTACAACCTCGAACGCATGTGGGCGTTCGGCGACGCGCCGACTCCGCCTGCGGTGCCCGGTGGGGCGGCGGCGGGCGCCTGAAATCTTGACTTTCGGCGAGGCTCGGCTATGTCGGTCGCGCTAGTGTCAGGGCTTGCCCTTTCGGTTCGAACCCCGGTCGCTGTAACGGCCGGGGTTCAATCGTTTGGGGACGCGCTGTAACGCGCCCCCGCCCGGTGCGCTATCGTGAGCGCGACACCTCCACGACCTTGAGGATCAAGGCTGCGAAGGCGCATAACGCCATGATGATGGCGCACAGATCTGCTAGTGTCATATGCGTTCCCTTCAGCGACGGCGGGATTGCCGTCGCGTACACTCTTAAATTCGCCGCCTGCCCGTGCAACGGAGCGGTCTTGTAGAAACCGCTTCGACAAGAGGCTGACCGAATGCTCCTCCACATCGTCGCGCGCGGGCGGATCGGGCGCGGGCCTGAGAGCGAGCTGGTCGACCGCTACATGAAGCGGATCGGCTGGCCGACGCGGATCACCGAACTCCCCGATACCGGCGGCAAGATGCCCGCGCTCGATCCGGCGACGCGTATCGTCATGCTCGACGAGACCGGCGACATGCTCGGCTCGCGCGATTTCGCCGGCCGGCTGGAGACGTGGCGCGACGGCGGCGTGCGCGAGACGCGCTTCCTGATCGGCGCCGCCGACGGCTTCGACGACGCGCAGCGCAAGCAGGCCGACCTGCTCCTCTCGTTCGGCCGCGCGACCTGGCCGCACCTGCTCGCGCGCGCGATGCTCGCCGAGCAATTGTGGCGCGCGACCAGCATCCTCGCCAACCACCCCTATCACCGCGAGGGATGATGCGCGCGCGCTGGACCCTCGCGGCCGGTGGCGCGGCGGTCGCGGTCGCGGCCGTGGCTGCCGCTACCGCGCAGGTCGTCCCCGCCGACCAGCTCCGCCGGCTCGAGGCCGCCAAGGCGCAATCCGCCGCCGCCGCCGCGCGTTCGGCGGCGCTCGAAGCGGCGGCGGCGCGCGAGCAGGATCAGGCCGCGCAGGCGCGCGCGCAAGAAGCCGCGATGGCGGCGCGCATCCAGCAGGCCGAGGCCGATATCGCGGCGGGTCAGGCGCGCGGCGCGATCACCGCGCGCCTGCTCGCCGATCAGCGCGCGCGGCTCGCCGCCCGGCAGGGGCCGATCGCGCGGCTGATCGCGGCGCTCCAGTCGCTTGCGCGGCGGCCGGCGATGATAAGCCTCGTCCAGCCCGGCTCGGTCGATGATCTCGTCCACGTCCGCGCGGTGCTGGCGAGCGCGATGCCGGTGGTCCGCGCGCGCACCGCCGCGCTCCGCACCGATCTCGATCGCACCCGCGCGTTGCAGGCCAATGCGGCGCTCGCCGCCGCCGCGCTCGCCGAGAGCCGCACCCGTTTGGAAACCCAGCGGCTCGCGCTCACCCGGCTGGAGGCCGAACACCGCCTCAAATCGCGGGCGCTCGGCCGCGACGCGCTGTTCGAATCGGATCGCGCGATCGCGCTTGGCGAGCGCGCGCGCGACATCGTCGATCTGATGAGCAGGCAAGGCGACGAGACCGCGACCCGCGCCGGCCTAGCCGCCTTGCCCGGCCCGCTGCCGCGCCCGCCGCGCCCCGGCGAGGTCGTCGCGTCGCTCGGGCCGCCGGTCTGGCCCGCCGGTTCGGCGCCATACCGGTTGCCGGTCGCGGGCCGGGTGGTCACGGGGCTGGGCGAGCTTTCGGACGCGGGCGTGCGCGCCCGCGGGCTGACGATCGCGACCGCGCCCGCCGCGCTCGTGGTCGCGCCCGCGGCGGGCAAGGTCGCCTATGCCGGGCGCTTCCGCAGCTACGGGACGATCGTCATCCTCGATCACGGCGGCGGCTGGACGACGCTGGTGTCCGGGCTCGACGCGGCATCGGTCGCGCCGGGCGCGCGCGTCGCGCAAGGGGCGGTGATCGGCACCGCTGCCAAGGGCGATGATCCGCGCGTCACCGTCGAGCTGCGCCGCCGCGACCGCGCGATCGATATGGTGCCGCTGATCGGATAGGCGCCGATGACGGCCTTTTCATCAAACTGTCGTTGATCGCCGCGCCGCCCCGGCCCATGTCTCTGCGCATGGCCGACAGCGAACCCCACAAACGCCCCAAACGCCATGCCAAGGCGATCCCGCTGCCCGATACCGTCGCCCTGGTGCTTCAGGGTGGCGGCGCGCTCGGCAGCTATCAGGCCGGGGTGATCGAGGGGCTGGCGGCGAGCGGGATCGCGATCGACTGGGTTGCGGGCATTTCGATCGGCGCGGTCAACGCGGCACTGGTCGCGGGCAACCCGCCGGAAAGGCGGGTGGAGGCGCTCCACGATTTCTGGAACCTGCTGACCAGCGCGCTGCCAAGCTTCCCGATCTTCCCCAACGACCATGTCCGCGAGGCGCTGCACGAATGGTCGGCCAATTTCGTGCTGGCGCGGGGCGTGCCCGGTTTCTTCACGCCGCGCGCGATCTCACCGATCTTCGCGGCGCCGGGAACGCCCGAGGCGCTCAGCTTCTACGATACGCGGGCCTTGCTCGAAACGCTCGATTCGATGATCGACTGGGATCTGCTCAACACCGGCCCGGTGCGGCTCTCGGTCGGCGCGGTCGATCTCGAAAGCGGCAACTTCCGCTATTTCGACACGACGACCGACCGGATCGACGCGCGCCACATCATGGCCTCGGGCGCGCTGCCGCCGGGGCTTCCCCCGGTCGAGATCGACGGGCGCTTGTGGTGGGACGGCGGGCTCGTCTCGAACACGCCGCTCAGCCACGTGCTCGACAACCAGACCTCCGATCTGCTCGCCTTCCAGGTCGATCTGTTCTCCTCCAGCGCCGAGCGCCCGCGCACGATCATGGACGTGATGGCGCGCGAGAAGGAGATTCGCTTCTCCAGCCGCACCCGGCAGGTCTCCGACGTGCTGCTGCGCATCCGCAAGGACCGCGAACTCGCGCGCAAGGTGCTCGCCAAGCTGCCCGCGGCGCTCGCGGACGATCCCGACGTGCTCGCGCTCGCCGCGCGCTCGCACGAGGATGCGGTCAATCTCGTCCAGCTCATCTACCGCGCCAACGCGTGGGAGGGCGGATCGCGCGATTACGAATTCTCGGCGCGCACGATGGACGAACATTGGCGCGCCGGGCTCGAAGCCGTCCACGAGACGATGGCCAACGCCCGTCTCGTCGCCGAGAATATCGAGACCGGCAAGAGCGCGGCGTTCGACCTGACGCTCGACCGCGCGCATCCCTGACCTGATCCTCACGCAAACGGAGAAAACCGCATGTTCCTCAAGGGCAGATCCGCGATCGTCACCGGTTCCACTTCGGGTATCGGCCTCGCCTATGCCAAGGCGTTCGCGAGCGAGGGCGCGAGCGTGGTCATCAACGGCTTCGGCGATGCCGCCGACATCGAAAAGGAACGCGCCGCGCTCGAAGCGACGAGCGGCGCGAAGGCGCTCTACGACGCCGCCGACATGACCAAGCCGGACGAGATCGCCGGCATGGTCCAGCGCTGCCACGCCGAGCTGGGCGGGCCGGACATCATCGTCAACAACGCCGGCATCCAGTACGTCGCGCCGATCGAGGATTTCCCGATCGACAAATGGAACGCGATTATCGCGATCAACCTGTCCTCCGCCTTCCACATGATGCGCGCGGCGGTGCCGCTGATGAAGGCGGCGAAGTGGGGCCGGATCATCTCGACCGCGTCGGCGCACTCGCTCGTCGCAAGCCCCGCCAAATCCGCCTATGTCACGGCCAAGCACGGCCTCGCCGGCCTCACCAAGACGGTCGCGCTCGAAACCGCGACGTTCGGCATCACCGTCAATGCGATCTCGCCGGGCTATGTCTGGACGCCGCTGGTCGAGAAGCAGATCCCCGACACGATGGCGGCGCGCGGCATGACGCGCGAACAGGTGATGAACGACGTCCTGCTCGACGCGCAGCCGACCAAGGAATTCGTCACCGTCGAACAGGTCGCCGCGCTCGCGCTGTACCTGTGCCGCGACGAGGCCAAGTCGATCACCGGCGCTAACCTCTCGGTCGACGGCGGCTGGACGGCGGCTTGAGGTCACACACCGTTCGTCCCGAGCGCAGTGCCTCGACTGCGCTCGGCACGAACGAGCGGAGGTTAAGGACATTGCGCTCCAAACCCACCCGTTCGTGCTGAGCCTGTCGAAGCACGTGCCCAAAAGCGCGATGCTCTTGGTACGCACTTCGACAAGCTCAGTGCGAACGGGTGACGAAACGAGGGCGGTCGCTCAAGCCGGGCCACATCACCGCATCAGCACGGCCTCGAAACACGCGCCTCGCTCCACCGCCACCGCCGCGATCGTTCCCCCGCTCGCCGCCAGCAGCGAGCGCGCGATCGCGAGGCCCAGTCCGGTGCCGCCCGCCTCGCGCCGTCCGGTGAAGAACGGCTCGAAAATCCGCTCATGGTCGGCGGGCGCAATGCCGGGGCCGTCGTCCGTGACGGTGATCCGGACGGTGTCGCCCGCGATGATGCCGATCGTCACCGCGCGCGCGCCGGCCTGACGGCTGTTCTCCAGCAATGTCTCGAGTACGGTCTCGATCACCTCGGGCGTGATTCGCGCCGCCGCGGCGCCGACGCCCGCGAGCGTCACCGCGAAGCCATCCGCGCGACATGAGTCCGCCACGCGCCGCGCCGCCGCGACGACATCAGCGCTCGCGCCGGCGTCGATCGTCACCATGTCGGCGCGGGCGAGATCGAGCAGCCGCTGTACGAGCCGCTGCAACCGCTCGGCATCGGCGGCGGCGTTGGCGAGGAAGCGCGCGCGCTCGTCCGGCGCCATCGTGCCGCCATGCTCGTCGAGCAGTTCGAGCGCACCGCGTATACCCGCGATCGGCGTCTTGAACTCGTGGCTCACCGCCGCCGCGAAATCGCGCAGATAGCGCGAGCGCCGCTCGATCCGCGCCGCCATGCCACGGAACGCGTCGTAGAGTTGCGCGATCTCGATCGCGGCGGTGACGGGCGTGTCGGGCATCTCGACATGCCCGAGCGCCACGCCTTCGCTGGCGCGCGCGAGCTGGTCGATCGGCCGCGCGATCCCGCGCGACAGCAGCCCGACCAGCACCAGCAAGGTCGCGAGAATCAAGGCGATGCCGGTCAGGATCGCCGCCGCGTCCTGACGGATGCCGACGAACAGCCCGCGCGGGCTGCGCGACGACAGCACCACGCCGATCACGCGCCCGCCGAACAGCACCGGCCGCGCATGATGCACGCGAATCGCATAGGCGCGGCTCAGCACCGCCAGCCAGCGCGCCTGCCCCCGCGCGCGCAGCACGGTCGCGGCGCGGCCGGCGAGCGCCGCGCGCACCTCGGGCAGCGCGGCATAGCGCCGGCCCACGTCGCCGCGCCCGAGCACGACCACGCCGCGCGCGTCGAGCAGCCGCGTCGCGGTCAGCGTCACCGCCGCCGCGTCGCTCGCGATCGGCAGGATCGCGCGCGCCGCCCGCGCGGCGCGCGGATCGCCGGCGAAGCGGCCGCGCGGCGCGCGCTGCGGCGGCAGGATCGGCATCGTCCGCAGGTCGATCCGCGGCGGCTCGGGCGCGAGCCGGCGCGGCGCGGGATCGGCCAGCCCCGCCGCCCACGCCGCCTTGTACGCCGCGCCGAGCACCGCGCCCTGCGCGATCAGCTCGGCCTCGGTCTGCTGGACGATCGTGTTCTCGTACACGCGCAGGAACAGCGCGGCGACGCCGGGCAGCGCCGCCACGAACAGCAACGTGCCGAACAGGATCGTGCGGATGCGCAGCTTCGGCCAGTGGCGCTTGGCGAGCGCCTTGGCCCATCCGATCATAAAGAGGGGGCGATCATGAAGCGGAGCCGATCACGTACAGCCGCCGATCCGGTAGCCGATCCCGGCGCGCGTCTCGATCAGGTCCACACCGGCGGGGAATTTGGCGCGGACGTTGCGGACATGGCTGTCGATCGTCCGGTCGGTGATCGCGAAGCCGGGGCCGTGCAGCCGGTCGATGATCCGGTCGCGGCTGAACACGCGCCCCGGCATCGCGGCGAGCAGCGCGAGCAGTTCGAACTCGGTCGCGGTCAGGGCGACGGGCACATCGTCCCACCGCGCCTCCCATCCCTCGGGGTCGAGCGACAGCCGCCCGTGCGCGATCCGCGCCGGGGTCGGCGCCGGCACGGACGCGCCGCCGCGCTTGAGGATCGCGCCGACCCGCGCGACCACCTCGCGCGGCGAGAACGGCTTCACGACATAATCGTCCCCGCCGATCTCGATGCCGACGATCCGGTCGATCTCGTCGTCGCGCGAGGACAGGAACAGGATCGGCAGCGCGGCCTGATCGGCCGGCCCCGCGCGCAGCCGCCTGCACAGCTCCAGCCCGTCCAGCCGCGGCATGTTGATGTCGAGCACGATCAGGTCGGGCGGCCGCCGCGCGATCGCCGCCAGCGCCGCCTCGCCGTCGGGGGCTTCCTCGGCGGTCATCCCCGCCTTGCCGAGCGCGAAGCTCAGCAGGTCGCGGATATGCGGATCATCGTCGACGACGAGGATGTGGCGGGTCATGGCGCGCATGATCGGGGTCCGGGTGGTGGCGGTCAACCATGCCATGCCGCGCGCGCGTCGAGCGGTGGTCCGCGGCCCGTGGAGAAACCGTGCAGGGCGGTCAGCCCGCCCCCACCGCGCGTTCGGTGCGGTTCCGTCCGAGCGCCTTCGCCCGGTACAGCGCCTCGTCCGCGCGCGAGAACAGCGCGTCCACGCTCAGGTCGCGGCGCAGCGGCATCACCCCCGCGCTCATCGTGATCGAGAAACAGTCGTGCGGCGCCGGGATCAGCGTCCGCGCGAGCAGGTCGCGCAAGCGGTCGCAGATCGCCACCGCCGCCGCCGTGTCGCGCCCGGCGAACAGGATCGCGAATTCCTCGCCGCCGATCCGCCCGACCGCGTCCTCCGCGCGCAGGTTGGTGCGCAGCAGATCGGCCAGCACGAGCAGCGCGGTGTCGCCGGTGGCGTGGCCGTGGACGTCGTTGACCAGCTTGAAATAATCGAGATCGACCAAAGCCAGCGCGCCGGGCGGATCGTCGCCGCGCAGCCGCTCATCGACCCGCCGGCGGAAGGCGGTGCGGTTGAGCAGCCCGGTCAGCGGATCGCTCGCGGCGGCGCGTTCCAGCTCCGCCTCGCGCTGCTTGCGCCCCTCGAGGTCGCGCAGGATGCAGACGATCGCGTCGGGCGCGCCATTCGCGTCGACCACGATGCGGCTGTTGCCCTCGAACCAGCTCACCGTCCCGTCGGCCTTGATCGCGCGGAACTCGAAGGCGTGGCTGCGCTCGGGCGTGGCGAGGCCGGCCGCGTAGATCGCCCGCACGCGCGCGCGGTCCTCGGGGTAGATCAGGTCGATTATGCTGGTGCCGAGCAGCGCCTCGGGCTCGTACAGCGCGATCTCGCGCACCGCGGGCGAGACGAAGCGTACAGTCCCGTCGGGGTCGAACGTCAGCATGATGTCGGTCGCATTGTCGGCGAGCAGCCGGTAGCGCGCCTCGTTCTCGGCGAGCGCGCGCACCAGCGTCTCGCGCTGCACCAGCAGCGCCGCGATCGGCAGCGCGGTCAGGAACATCACGACCAGATAGAAATGGAAGACCTGCAGCCGCAGCGCGGCATCGCCGTGCATCAGCATCACCGGGCCGTGCCCGGCGATCGTCAGCAGGCCGCCGATCGTCGCGACGATCACCACGCTCACCGCCGCGCCGACCCGCTCGAAGGCGACCGTCGCGATCATCACCGGCAGAAAGGGCAGGAACAGCAGCGGCAGCGTACTCTGCCAGAACGCGCCGAACGTCGTCGCCGCGACCAGAAGCGCGGCGCCCGCCGCCGCGCCGCCGCGCCCGGGCCGGGCCAGCTCGGCCCACGCGCCCTCGTCGCGCCGCACCACCAGCGCGAGCGGGGTGCCGAGCAGCAGCCCGCATCCGTGCCCGATGATCCAATCCGACCAAACCTGCAGCACGGCGAGATGCAGCGTCTCCGCCGCCAGCACGGCGCCGGGCAGGCCGCTCAGCAAGGTCGCGACGGCGCAGGCGGCGACAAAGGCCGGGATCGTCCTCACCGAGCGGAACAGCGTGTCGGAGACGCGCCAGTGCCGCAGCAGCGCCGCCGCGACCACCGCCTCGCCGACATCGACCAGCGCGACCGGCATCGCGACCAGGCGGATGCCGATCGCGGTGAAGACGGCGCACACCATGCCCAGCCAGGCCGCGATCGCGATCGGCAGCCAGCGGCGCGGCGGGGTGCGGCACAAGGTCGCGAGCAGCGGCCCGTTGGCGAGCCAGATCAGCGCGATGCCGTGGTTGAAGCGCGTCAGCAGCGCCGCCGCCGCGGTCAGCACCGCGTAGAGGATGAACGTCCAGACGATAGTGGCCGCGAAGCCGCCCGATCGATCCCGAAAGCTCATAAGTGCTTCATATCGCACGAGGCTTAACGCGCGATTGCCAATCGCACGCCTATGGGCGCGCAGCGTGCCGGGTCTGCCGATGATCGTTCCGGGCGGCGGGCTGGCAAGGCCGATCGGCTCAGCCGGTGCGCGCCGGCGTGTTGACGCCCATGCTCTGCAGATAGCGCTTCACGTTGCGCGCGGCCTGGCGCAGCCGCTGTTCGTTCTCGACCATCGCGATCCGCACGAACCCTTCGCCATTCTCGCCATAGCCGACCCCCGGCGCGACCGCGACCTTGGCGTGGGTGAGCAACTGCTTGGAGAATTCGAGGCTGCCGAGATGCTTGAGCGCGGGCGGCAACGGCGCCCAGGCGAACATGCTCGCGGGCGGCGCGGGTATGTCCCAGCCGGCGCGGGCGAAGCTCTCGACCAGCACGTCGCGGCGCTTGTGGTAGAGCACGCGATTGGCCTCGACGATATCCTGCGGGCCATTGAGCGCCGCGCACGCCGCCGCCTGGATCGGCGTGAACGCACCGTAATCGAGGTAGGATTTCACCCGCGTCATCGCCGCGATCAGCTTGGCGTTGCCCACCGCGAAGCCGATCCGCCAGCCCGCCATCGAATAGGTCTTGCTGAGCGAGGTGAACTCGATCGCGACGTCCTTGGCGCCTTTCACCTGGAGGATCGAGACGGTCGGCTTGCCGTCGTAATAGAGTTCCGAATAGGCGAGGTCCGAGATGATCCAGACCTGGTTCTCCTTCGCCCACGCGACAAGCCGCTCGTAGAAGGCGAGATCGACCGTCTCGGCGGTCGGGTTCGACGGATAGTTGACGACGAGGATCGACGGGCGCGGCACTGTGAAGGCGATCGCGCGATCGAGGCTCTCGAAATAGTGTTCGTCGGGCGTGGTCGGCACCGCGCGGATCGTCGCGCCGGCGATGATGAAGCCGAAGGTGTGGATCGGATAGGAGGGGTTGGGCGCGAGCACGACGTCGCCCGGCGCGGTGATCGCGGTGGCGAGGCTGGCGAGCCCCTCCTTCGATCCCATCGTCACCACCACCTCGGTCTCGGGGTCGACATCGACGCCGAAGCGGCGGCCGTAATAATTCGCCTGCGCGCGGCGCAGCCCCGGAATGCCCTTCGACTGCGAATAGCCGTGCGCGCCCGGCTTGCTCGCCACTTCGCACAGTTTCTCGATGACATGCGGCGGCGGCGGCAGATCGGGATTGCCCATGCCGAGATCGATGATGTCCTCGCCGCCCGCGCGCGCTTCGGCCCGCATCGCGTTCACTTCGGCGATGATATAGGGCGGCAGGCGCTTCATGCGGTAGAATTCGTCGGACACTGGATCTTCCCAAGGTCGCAAAGGCGCGACGGCACGCTTATAGAACTCGAACGGCCATCGACGAAAGCAAAACCCGCCAGGGGCGAAGGAGAACGCGCGTGAGCGAGACCGATACCAAGCAACGGCCCGGCGCGGCTCCGACGGGCGCGGGTTTCGGCTTGCCCAGCCTGGAGGAGATGCAGCACTGGACGCTGATCCTCGGCCGGCTCCAGCAACTCGCGCTCGAACATGGGCTCGCCGCGATGCAGCCGGCCGACGCCGGCGCGGTGCCGCCGATCCCCGGCGTCACCGATCCGGCGACGGTGGCGCGCGCCAAGGATTTCTGGCGCGACAGCATCGCGCTGTGGCAGCACCTGCTCGATCCCGCCGCGCAAGGCCCGGCGCAGCGCCCCGAACAGACCGCCGACCGCCGCTTCCGCGATCCGCGCTGGCACGATAATCCGGTGTTCGACTGGATTCGCCAGAGCTACTTCCTGCTCTCGGACCATCTGCTCCGCGCGGTCGAGTCGATCGAGGGGGTCGAGGGCAAGCAGAAGGAGCAGCTCCGCTTCGCCACGCGCGCCTTCATCGACGCGATGAGCCCGAGCAACTTCCCCGCCACCAACCCGCAGGTGCTCGAAAAGACGATCGAGACGCGTGGCGAGAATCTCGTCAAGGGCTTGCAGAACATGCTCGCCGACATCTCCAAGGGGCAGATGACGCAGGTGGCGCCGGGCGCGTTCGAGCTTGGCCGTAACCTCGCCGTCACCCCCGGCAAGGTGATCCATCGCACCCCGCTGTACGAACTGATCCAATATGCGCCGACCACGCCCAACGTGCTCAAGACGCCGATCGTGATCTTCCCGCCGTGGATCAACCGCTTCTACATTCTCGATCTCACGCCCGAGAAGAGCTTCGTGCGCTGGGCGGTCGATCAGGGCATCACCGTGCTGATGGTGTCGTGGAAATCCGCCGACGCGAGCCTCAAGCATGTCGTGTGGGACGATTACGTCGCCGCGCAGATCGACGCGATCGAGGCGACCCGCGCCGCGCTCAAGGTCGATCGCGTCCACGCGATCGGCTATTGCGTGGCGGGGACCACGCTCGCCGCCACGCTCGCGCTGCTCGCGGCGCGCGGGCGCGCCGACATCGTGGCGAGCGCGACCTTCTTCACCGCGCAGGTCGATTTCGCGGATGCCGGCGAATTGCTCCATTTCGTCGATGATGCCCAACTCGCGATGTTCAAGGAACTGAGCCCCGACGGCTATCTCGACGGGCGCTACATGGCGGCGACCTTCAACCTGCTGCGCGGGCGCGATCTGATCTGGAATTATGTCACCAACAACTATCTGCTCGGCAATGATTACGCGCCGTTCGACCTGCTCCACTGGAACAGCGACATCACCAACCTGCCGGCGAAATGGCATCTCAGCTATCTGAGCGACCTGTACCGCGACAATCTGCTCGCAACGCCCGGCGCGCTGAGCGTCGATGGCACGCCGATCGACCTCGGGCGGATCGAGACCCCCGCGTATGTGCAGGCGGGCCGCGAGGATCATATCGCCCCGGCCGAAAGCGTGTGGAAACTGACCGAGCACCTCAAGGGGCCGGTGCGCTTCGTGCTGGCCGGGTCGGGGCATATCGCCGGCGTGGTCAACCACCCGGAGGCGAACAAATACCAATATTGGAGCGACGCGGAACCAAAGGGCACGCTCGACGATTTCCTCGCCGCCGCGCGCGAGACTCCGGGGAGCTGGTGGCCCGATTGGGCGGCGTGGCTGCGCGCGATAGATTCGGCGACGGTGCGCGCGACCGGCGCGCGCAAACCGGGCGGCGGAACCGCGAAGGCGCTCGACGACGCGCCCGGGCGCTACGTTCGGGAAAGATGAAGCCCCGCTTTATTGTCTCCATTATGGCTCCAACATTGCAGCATGACAGCCATGTTGCACTGCAACAAACTTCTTGCGGTCGTGGATCGACTTCGATATATTGCGTGACAGCAATACGGCAGGAGACGATCATATGGCCGGTGACAATCCCAAGCCCGCGACGCGCGGCAAGGGGCCGAACAAGCCGGCCGTGCCGGTGCCTCCCGCCGCAGCCGCTTCGCCGACCCCGGCCGCCGCGCCGAAACCGCCCAAGCCGGTAGCATCGAAGCCCGCACCCAAGGCGAAGCCGCCGGTGCCGATGCTGCCCGAACCCGTTGCCGCTCAGGCCGCCGAGCCGGCGCCGACGCTCGCCGCGCCGGTGATCCCGGAAGTGGTGGTGCCGCCCGTCACGCTTCCCCCGGTCGCCGCCAAGCCGGCGCCGGAGCCCGTCGCCGCGGCGCCCGAACCCGCTCCCCAGCCCGTCACCGCGCCGGAGCCTCCCGTTTCTACCCCGCCCCCAGCCCCGGAACCGTCTTCCGCGGCGATCTCGCACAAGGAAAAGACCATGGAAGCCACGATCCAGGACGCCACCGCCAAGACCCAGACCTATTTCGGCGACGCCAATGAGCGCGCCAAGGCCGCTTTCGAGAAGAGCACCAAGCTGTTCGAGGACATGAACGCGTTCGGCAAGGGCAACATCGAAGCCGTCGTCGAATCGAGCAAGATCGCGGCCAAGGGCTTCGAATCGTTCGGTCAGGAAGCCGCCGAATACACGCGCAAGCAGTTCGAAGGCGCGACCGCGATGATGAAGAGCTTCGCGTCGGTGAAGTCGCCGACCGAGCTGTTCAAGCTCCAGAGCGACTATTTCCGCCAGTCGTTCGACTCGCTCGTCGCCGAATCGTCGAAGCACACCGAAGCGCTGCTCAAGCTGGCCGGCGAAGTCGCCCAGCCGCTGTCGAACCGCGTCGCGCTCGCCGCCGAAAAGGCCAAGATCGCCGCCTGATCGCCGGCGTTCGGGAATAGGAAAGGGGCCGCCCGCGAGGGCGGCCCCTTTTCGTGTGTGGGCTGTAATCGCAATCCTACCCCGCCAGGGGGAGGTGTCGCCAAAGGCGACGGAGGGGGAGGGCGCGATTCGCGCGCGACCGTTTCGCCGCCCGCCCCCTCCGTCACGCTACGCGTGCCACCTCCCCCTGGCGGGGGAGGATTTCACACAGGCCGTCACCCGTCGCCGGCGCGCTCGATGTCCGCGCCGACCGCGCTCAATTTCTCCTCGAGCCGCTCGTAGCCGCGGTCGAGATGATAGACGCGCGCCACCTGCGTCTCGCCCTCCGCCGCGAGTCCCGCGAGGATCAGGCTCATCGACGCGCGCAGGTCGGTCGCCATCACCGGCGCACCGACGAGCTTGTTCACGCCGCGCACCACCGCGGTGCGGCCCGAGACGTGGATGTCCGCGCCCATCCGCGCCAGCTCGGGCACGTGCATATAGCGATTCTCGAAGATCGTCTCGGTCAGCACGCTGGCGCCGTCGGCGAGCGTCAGCATCGCCATGAACTGCGCCTGCATGTCGGTCGCGAAGCCGGGGAAGGGCGCGGTCGAGAGCGTCAGCGGCCGCAGCCGCTCGGGCGCGGAGACGTGGAGCACAGTGCCGCGCTCCTCCACCGTCACCCCCGCCGAGACCAGCGCGGCGATCGTCGCGCGCATGTCCTCCGGCACCACCCCGACCAGATCGAGCGTGCCGCCGGTGATCGCCGCCGCGCACGCATAGCTGCCCGCCTCGATCCGGTCGGGCATCACCGCATAGGTCGCGCCGTGCAGCCGTTCGACCCCGGTGATCTCCAGCGTCTCGGTGCCGATCCCGGTGATCTTCGCGCCCATCGCGACCAGGCAGTTGCACAGGTCGACGATCTCGGGCTCGCGCGCGGCATTGCCGATCCGCGAGACGCCCCGCGCCGTCACCGCCGCCATCACCGCATTCTCGGTCGCGCCGACCGAGACGATCGGGAAGACGTAATCGCCGCCCGCCAGCCGCCCGCCCGGCGCGGTCGCCTTCACATAGCCCGCCGCCAGCTCGATCTCGGCGCCGAGCGCCTCCAGCGCCTTCAGATGCAGGTCGATCGGCCGGTTGCCGATCGCGCAGCCGCCGGGCAGCGACACCGTCGCCTCGCCCGCGCGGCCGACCAGCGGGCCGAGCACGAGGATCGAGGCGCGCATCTTGCGCACGATGTCGTACGGCGCCTCGGTCGAGGTCAGCTTGCCCGCGCGGATCGTCATCACCCGCCCGAAATCCTCGGGCCGTGCGCCCTCGATCTGGGTCGAAGCGCCGAGCTGGTTGAGCAGATGCCCGAAACTGTCGACGTCGGCGAGCCGCGGCAGGTTGCGCAGCGTCAGCGGTTCCTCGGTCAGCAGCGCGCACGGCATCAGCGTCAGCGCGGCGTTCTTGGCACCGGAAATGGGGAGGCGGCCCGACAGGCGTTTGCCGCCACGAATGATGATGCGATCCATCCGCCGGCTATTATCGTCTCGCGCCTTCCGCGCAAGCCGGCGCGGCGCGCGCAAAGTGGAATGTGTCGGCTTCGAGACACCCTTGATCGACTTTAATGCACTGATTTTACAGGACTGCTTTGGATCGCGGACCAGTGGGGGAATGTTACGAGTGCCTGGCAGTTGCTTCGCCGACCGTCTCAACGACATGGTCGCGCTGACGGATGTGGAATACCGAGCGCTTGAGCGTCTGGAGGAACGGGAACGGCGTCTTCGCCGCGGTGTCACGCTGCAGCGCGAGAATGATCGCGTCGGCGAAGTGTTCGTGTTGCGGTCCGGCCGGATGATGAGCTCGGTGTTGCTCGACGACGGCAGCCGGCAGATCCTGCGCATCCATTCCTCGGGCGATCTGCTCGCCGTCTCGAACCTGATCTACGACGACGCGCCCGAGACGATCACCGCCCTGTCCGATTGCACCGTCGCGCCGTTCGAACGCGCCGCGTTCAGCGCCTTGCTGGTCGAGCATCCGCGTCTCGCCGCGCTGATCCTGGTCTATAACCAGATCGAGCGGGTCGCGCTGACCGACCGGCTCGCCGCGCTCGGCCGCACCTCGGCCAAGGCACGCGTGGCGGCGGTGCTGATCGAGATGCGCAACCGCGCGCGGATGCTCGACAAGAGCGTCGGCGACAGTTTCGCGCTCGGGCTGACGCAGGAGGAGATCGGCGACGCGACCGGCCTCACCGCCGTCCACGTCAACCGCATGCTGCGCCAGTTGGAGGAGGAGCGGCTGATCGCGCGCGAGGCGGGCCGGGTGCGCTTTCTCGACGAACGCGCGCTGGCGCGCTCGGCCAATTTCATCGATCGCTACGCGGGTCTGGAACTCGGCTGGCTGCCCGCCTCGCGGGGATAACGGCCAGGCCGCGATGCCGGGCCAAACCGCGCCGGGTGAGGCTCAGCGGCGGCGGGTCACGCCTTTTCCAGCATGCATTGCAGCGGATGCTGGTTCTGCCGGGCGAATTCGGTCACCTGCGCGACCTTGGTCTCGGCGACCTCATAGCTGAAGATGCCGCACACGCCGACGCCCTTCTGGTGGACGTGGAGCATCACCCGCGTCGCCGCCTCCATGTCCATGCGGAAGAAGCGCTGAAGCACGAGCACGACGAACTCCATCGGCGTGTAATCGTCGTTGAGCAGCAGCACGCGGTACGGCGTCGGCTGCTTGGTGCGGGCACGCGTGCGGGTCGCGACACCAAGCCCGGTGCCGTCGTCATCGCCGTCCGTGTGCTCGGCCATCGTCGTGGGTGTGGGTGCGTCGATCATGGCGAGACGAAAATATGGCATCGCACCGGCCAAGGGCAAGGGGGTCTTGACCGATCCCCGGTTTTTGCGTCGATCACGCCCGAAGCAGGAAGCCGCCCGCGCCCCCGTTCGGGCTTAGACCCGTTCGGGGGGCGGGCGGGCCGGCGGTGCCTAGCGCAGCGCCGCGCACGCCTCCTGGATCCGCTCGCACGCCTTGGTCAGCAGTTCGTCGCTGGTCGCATAGCTGATCCGCATCGCCGGCGAGAGGCCGAACGCCGCGCCCTGCACCGCCGCCACCTTGGCATCGTCGAGCAGATAGCCGACGAAGTCCTCGTCGGTCTCGATCCGCTTGCCGCCCGGCGTGGTCTTGCCGATCAGCGCGGAGAATTCGGGATATACGTAGAAGGCGCCCTCGGGCTTGGGGCAGGTCATGCCCTCGGCCTGGTTGAGCATCCCCACGACGAGATCGCGCCGGCGCTGGAACAGCGCGGCGTTGTCCTTGAGGAACCCCTGGTCGCCGGTCAGCGCCGCGACCGATGCCGCCTGCGCGATCGAACACGGGTTGCTGGTCGATTGCGACTGAAGCTTCGCCATCGCCTTGATCAGCCACGGCGCGCCGCCGGCGAAACCGATCCGCCAGCCGGTCATCGCATAGGCCTTCGAACAGCCGTTGGCGGTCAGCGTGCGCTCGTACAGCGACGGGCAGACCTGCGCGATCGTGGTGAACTTGAAATCGTCGAACAGGATATGCTCGTACATGTCGTCGGCGAAGATCCACACGTGCGGATGCGCCTCCAGCACCGCGCCCAGCGCTTTCAGCTCGGCCTCACTATAGGCGGCGCCGGTCGGGTTGGACGGCGAGTTGAGGATCACCCACTTGGTCTTCGGCGTGATCGCCGCGTCGAGCTGCTCGGGGGTGATCTTGTACTGCTGGTCGGCGCCCGCCGCGACGAACACCGGCGTACCGCCCGCGAACAGCACGACATCGGGATAGCTCACCCAATACGGTGCGGGGATCACCACCTCGTCGCCGGCGTCGAGCGTCGCCACCATCGCGTTGAACAAGGTGTGCTTGCCGCCCGAATTCACGCTGATCTGGTCGCGCGTGTAGGCGAGGCCGTTGTCGCGCAGATATTTCTGCGCGATCGCGTCCTTCAGCTCGGGGGTGCCATCGACGTTGGTATATTTGGTCTGCCCGTCGCGAATCGCCTTGATGCCCGCTTCCTTGATGAAATCGGGCGTGTCGAAATCGGGTTCGCCGGCGCCCAGGCCGATCACGTCGACGCCGGCGCGCTTCAGTTCCTGCACGCGCGAGGTGATCGCGAGCGTGGGCGAGGGCTTGATGCGGGCGAGCGCGGCGGATGGGTGCATGAGAAAGACGCCTCTATAGGGAAAGCGGCGCGGCTATAGACTGGCCTTCGCAGGCTTCGCAACCGTCACGACCGCCGGAATCAGCCCGCGCAGCGCGTTGCCGATGAAGAAGCCGCCCGCGAGATCGGCGGCGGTCAGATCGCCCTCGATCGCCTTGCCCTCCGCGATCAGCGCCGCGCGCAGCACCCCCGGCAGCAGCCCGCGCGCCAGCGGCGGCGTCACCAGCACGCCGCCGCGCGCCACGAACAGCGCGGTGAAGCTCCCCTCGGTCAGCGCGCCGGAAGGGTCGGCGAACAGCACCTCGAACGTGCCCGCCGCGACGCGCGCCGCGTCGTAGAAGCCGCGATCGGTGGTCTTGTGGCGCAGGCGGATGTCGCCCGGATCGACCGGCAGCGGCACCACCGCGACCGGCACCGGCCCCGCCGGCGGCGCGGGCAGCGGCGACACCTCTATCGCGATCGCGCCGCTTCGCGCCAGCAACAGCCGCAGCCGGCGCGGCTCGCGCAGCCGGAAGGTCGCCGCCTGAAGCTCGTTGCGCGCGATGTGGCGATCGAACACGAAGCCGAACGCCGCGGCGCTCGCCCGCATCCGCGCGAGGTGGCGTTCGAGCCGCGCCACCCCCGTTAGCGGGTCGAACCGCATCGTCTCGATCAGGTCGAAGCCGGGGCCGGGCGTGGCGAGGAACGCGCTCTTGGTCCGCGTCTCGGCCCATTCGTCGCTAGCGCGCGAATCGGCGACGATCCCGCCGCCCACCCCGAAGCTCGCTGTGTCCGCGCCGTCGGGCAGCGTCAGCGTGCGGATCGCGACGTTGAACGCGGCGTCCCCGTCCGCGTCGATCCGCCCGATCGCGCCGGTATAGACGTCGCGGCGCGTGTCCTCGACCTCGCCGATCACCTCCATCGCGCGCAGCTTGGGCGCGCCGGTGATCGAACCGCACGGGAACAGCGCCGCCAGCACGTCCACCGCGTCACGCCCCTCGGCCAGCCGCGCGGCGACGGTCGAGACCATCTGCTGGACCGTCGGATAGCGCTCGACCGCGAACAGATCGGGCACCGCGACGCTCCCCGCCGCCGCGACGCGGGCGAGATCGTTGCGCATCAGATCGACGATCATCAAATTCTCGGCGCGCTGCTTGGGATCGGCGGCGAGCGTGGCGGCGAGCGCGTCGTCCTCCGCGCGCGTCGCGCCGCGCGGCGCGGTGCCCTTCATCGGGCGGCAGCGCAGCTCGCGCCCCGACAGCGCGAAGAACGATTCGGGCGACAGCGACAGCAGCCAGCGCGCGCCGTCGTGAACCAGCGCGCCGAACCCGCCGCGCGCCCGCGCGCGCAACTGCGCATAGGCCGCGCGCGGATCGCCCAGCACCGGCACGCGCGCGCGGTAGGTGAGATTGGCCTGGTAGATGTCGCCCGCGACGATCAGCTCGCGCACGCGGGCGAAGCGCGCGGCATAGTCGGCAAAGGCGATGTCCGGTTCGGGCGCGCCGATCCACGCCCCGTCCGGGTCGGGCAGCAGCGCCGCCACGTCGGCCACCTCGTCCCAGCGCTCGAACAGCCCGAACCATAGCAGCGGCGCGTCCGTCGGCGGCGCGGCGCCCGCGATCGGCTCGAACGCCGCCGCCGCCTCATAGGCGAGATAGCCGGCGGCGTGCAGCCCGGCGCGCCGGCCCGCGCGCACCGCCTCCAGCGCGGGCCGGACCTCGGCGGCATCATATGCCGCCACGATCCGCACCGGATCACGGTACAGCCGCGCGCGCCCGGCGCTGGCCCGAACCTCGCTGTAATCGTCGAGCAGGACGAAAGGGGCGTCACGCGGCGGCATTTCCGGCGCACAGATGCAGCGGTTATGCCCCCAGGGGCAAGCCCCGGCTCTTGTCCGCCCTGGCGATGGTTTCTATCTCGGCGCGATATGGCCAATCCTCCCCTCCGCGCGACGATCATCCCGGTCACGCCGCTCCAGCAGAATTGCACGCTGTTCTGGTGCACCGAAACGATGCGCGGCGCCTTCGTCGATCCGGGCGGGGATCTGCCCAAGCTGCGCGCGGCGGCGGCGCAGCACGGTGTCACGGTCGAGAAGATCCTCATCACCCACGGCCATATCGACCATTGCGGCTCGGCCGGCCCGTTCGCGCGGGAACTCGGCGCGCCGATCGAGGGGCCGCACGAGGCCGATCGCTTCTGGATCGCCCGGCTCGCCGACGACGGCCGCAATTATGGCGTGCCCGGCACCCCGTTCGAGCCCGACCGCTGGCTGGCCGACGGCGATACGGTGACCGTCGGCAATCTGACGCTCGACGTCTATCACTGCCCCGGCCACACGCCGGGCCATGTCGTGTTCCACCACGCGCCGTCGAAGCTGGCGATCGTCGGCGACGTGCTGTTCGCCGGCTCGATCGGCCGGACCGATTTCCCGATGGGCAATCATCAGGATCTGCTCGACGCGATCGTCACCAAGCTGTGGCCGCTCGGCGGCGACACCGCCTTCATCCCCGGCCACAACCAGATGAGCACCTTCGCGCAGGAACGCGCCAGCAACCCCTATGTGAGCGACGCGGCGCTGGCGGCCTGACCGACATTCCCAGCCGGTTCGTGTCGAGCGAAGTCGAGACACCGGCGCTGCGGACGTGTCTCTCGACTTCGCTCGGGACGAACGGCTTTCACGCTGGCCTCACCGCACCCGAATCACCGTCTCCGTCACCACCCGCCCGGAGCCGCCGATGAACGGCAGCGTCACCGCATAGGCTGACAGCCCGAGCAGCACCGCGAAGGTCACCGCCGTGCCGCCCTCGCGGCCGCCCGGCATGCCGTCCATGCCGAGCGCGTGCGCGATTCGCGCGATCAGGAAGACCGAACTCACCGCCCACAGCCACGTCGGGCTGCCGATCGAAAGTTCGATCAGGCCGATCAGCAGCAGCACGAACGGCGCATATTCGACGAAATTGGCGTGCGCGCGCATCCGGCGGATCAGCGGCAGGTTGCCGCCGTCGCCCAGCTCGACGCCGGTTTCGCGCCGGATCAGCCCGGTGCGCGCCGCCAGCCAGAAGTTGATGATGCCCGCCCCGCCGACGGCGGTGAGCGTGATCGGCAGCAGGACAGGCGCCAAGATTCGATCCTTTCGTGAGAGGCCCGCGCTGTGCCACCGTGCCTCACCGCTTGCAACGGCGCGGAGAATCGCTATAGGCGCGGTGCTTCGCGATGCGTTCGGCCGCAGGTGCCACCGCGGCCGACCCTCAACCGTCGGTCACGTGGCTATTGGGTCCGGGCGAATCGCCCCGAATCGAACACGCAACAAGCACAAGGTTTCGCCGAAATGGCCGTCCCCAAGAGAAAAACTACGCCGTCCAAGCGCGGCATGCGCCGGGCCCACGATGCGCTGAGCATCGAATCGTTTCAGGAATGCCCGAACTGTGGTGAACTGAAGCGTCCGCACAATCTCTGCAATTCGTGCGGCCATTACAACGGCCGCGAGATCGTCTCGGTCGAGGGCTGATCTCTGCGGAACGGGGGGCGAAAGTGACGAACGGCTCCCGGATCGCCGTTGACGCGATGGGTGGCGACGAAGGGCTGGCGGTGATGCTGGCCGGGGTCGCGCGCGCGCGTCGTCAGTTCGAAGGCCAGGGATCGGACCTGCGCTTCATCCTCGTGGGGGATGAGGCGGCGATCACGCACGGGCTGAAGAATCATCCCAACCTGACCGCGCATTCGGAGATCGTCCACGCCCCCGAGGTGGTGGGATCGTCCGACAAGCCGAGCCAGGCGATCCGTCGCGCGAAGACCACGTCGATGGGTGTCGCCATCGACATGGTCAAGCAGGGCCGCGCCGCCGCCGCGGTGTCGTCGGGCAACACCGGCGCGCTGATGGCGATGGCCAAGCTCTCGCTGCGCACGATGCCCGGCATCGACCGCCCCGCGCTCGCCGCGATGATGCCCTCGCTCGGCGAGAATGACGTCGTCGTGCTCGATCTCGGCGCGAACACCGAATGCACCGCGCGCAACCTCGTCCAGTTCGCGGTGATGGGCGCCGCCTATGCGCGCACCACGCTCGATCTCCAGAGCCCGCGCGTCGCGCTGCTCAACATCGGCAGCGAGGACCAGAAGGGCACCGACGAGATCCGCGACGCCGCGCAGACGCTGCGCCTCGCGACTCACCTGCCGATGAGCTTCACCGGCTTCATCGAGGGCGACCGGCTCTCGCGCGGCGAGGTCGATGTCATCGTGTGCGACGGCTTCTCCGGCAACATCGCGCTGAAGACCGCCGAGGGCACCGCGCGCTTCGTCGCCGATCTGCTGCGCCGCGCGTTCAAGAGTTCGATGCGCTCGAAGATCGGCTTCCTGATCTCCAAGCCCGCGACCGATCTGCTGCGCCACCATCTCGACCCCAACAACCATAACGGCGCGGTTTTCCTCGGGCTCAACGGGCTGGTGCTCAAGAGCCACGGCGGCGCCAACGAAATCGGTGTCGCCACCGCGATCGGCGTCGCCGCCAAGATGGTGCGCGACGATCTCACCCGGCGCATCGCCGAGGATCTTGGCAATTTCGAAGCAAAAGCGGCCTGAACGAGCCGCACCCTGGGCCGCTTGAAGGAAACAGCATGATTCGCGCCGTCATCACCGGTACCGGCTCCGCGCTGCCAGCGCGCCGGGTGTCCAACGCGCAGCTTGCCGAAACGGTCGACACCTCGGACGAATGGATCGTCGAGCGCACCGGTATCCGCTTCCGCCACATCGCCGACGAGCATGAGACCACCGCCACGCTCGGCGCCGACGCCGCCCGCGCCGCGCTCGCCGCCGCCGGCGCGGCCGCGCGCGACATCGACCTCATCGTGCTGGCGACCGCGACGCCCGACCAGACCTTCCCGTCGAGCGCGACCAAGATCCAGGCGCTGCTCGGCATCGACGATTGCGTCGCGTTCGACGTGGCGGCGGTCTGCTCGGGCTTTCTCTACGCGCTCCAGGTCGCCGACAGCATGATTCGCGCGGGCGCGGTGCGGCGCGCGCTGGTGATCGGTTCGGAGACGTTCAGCCGCATCCTCGACTGGGAAGACCGCGCCACCTGCGTGCTGTTCGGCGACGGCGCCGGGGCGATCGTGCTCGAGGCGCGCGAAAGTGACGCCGCCGCCGATGCCCAGGGCGTGCTCGCGGTGCGGCTCCACGCCGATGGCCGCCACAACCAGTTGCTCTATGTCGATGGCGGCCCCTCGACCACCGGCACCGTCGGCAAGCTGCGCATGAAGGGCCGCGAGGTGTTCCGCCACGCCGTCGTCAATCTGGCGGCGGTGCTGACCGAGACGATGGCGGCCGCCGGGCTCGCACCGGACGCGATCGACTGGCTGGTGCCGCATCAGGCCAATGCGCGCATCCTCGATGCCACCGCGAAGAAGCTCGGCCTGTCGCCCGACAAGGTCGTCGTCACGGTCGATCGCCATGCCAACACCTCCGCCGCCTCGGTGCCGCTCGCGCTCGACACGGCGGTGCGCGACGGCCGGATCAAGCACGGTGACCTGATCGTGCTGGAGGCGATGGGCGGCGGCTTCACCTGGGGCGCGGCGGTGGTGCGCTTCTAGGACGGGCATTTCCCCGCCGCGCCGCGCGCCGGCGGCGGCATGTCCCGAAATCTCCTTGTGCCAGAGGGGTTAAGCCCCTTCCGGCGGCATCCGTGTCGTGTTACGCTTTGGCAACCTTTTGGGGAAAGGGGAGGGACAAGATATGACTGCCGGAACATTGACTCGCGCTGATCTTGCCGAAGCGCTCCATCACCAGGTCGGGCTGTCGCGCGCCGATTCGGGCAAGCTCGTCGAGCAGATCCTCGAACATATGTGCGAGGCGCTGTCCAACGGCCAGAACGTCAAGATCTCGGGGTTCGGCACCTTCGTGCTGCGCGACAAGGGCGAGCGCATCGGGCGCAACCCCAAGACCGGGGTCGAGGTGCCGATCGCGCCGCGCCGCGTCCTCACCTTCCGCGCCAGCCAGATGATGCGCGATCGTATCGTGGAAGCCGGCTGATGGTGCCTCCCGGTCCGCCGGAGACGGTGGCGGGCGGCATCACGGCAAGCGAACCCGGCGGAAGACCCGCCGGGGACAAGGCGGCGGGCGCGTTCCGCACGATCGGCGAACTCTCGCGCGAAAGCGGCCTTCCCCAGCATATCCTGCGCTATTGGGAGACGCGCTTCCCCCAGCTCCGCCCGCTGCAACGCGCCGGCAACCGCCGCTATTATCGCCCCGAGGACGTCGCGCTGGTGCTGCGGATCAACCACCTGCTCAACCAGGAGGGGTACACGATCCGCGGCGTCCAGACGCTGCTCGCCGACGAACGCAAGCGCACGCCCGCCAGCGCCGCGACGATCGAAGCGGTGCGCGCGGTGCGCGAGTCGCTCGCGGATGCCCTGGCGCGCGACACCACCGCCACCTGACCACCCCGCCCGTCGCGCGTGCGCGCCACGTGCCAGCACGCCTCCCCGCGCCGCCGCGAGGCGGCGCGCGCCTGTCGCCGGGCGATCGCACCCGCTCCGGTGATATCTCCGTTCAGAACGGCGGCGAGGTTACAAATACGTATAAGGACGAATACTTATACAATAGATTGTGTATAAATCACCCGTCGCTGTAGATTATCTGCTACACAAAACCGTAATATCGCGCCGACGCTTACGGCATGATACTGATGTCGATTTATTACTATGCTTAGCTTGATCTTGAGAGTATCGCGCCGCACGGGAGAAGGACAAGAGATCGGGGTCGCTGTCCCCTTTTGGCTGTTCGTCCGAAGATCGGGAAGGTCGAACTTCCGATGAGCGTAGCCAATTGTCCCAAGTACGTGGACACTCATCATGAAGATCAACACGCTATTCCTTGCCGGTACGATTGCGCTCGCGGCGCTCGTGCCAGGATCGAGCGCGGTCGGCCGCACCGCCGCCGCCGCAACCGAGTCGCCGACGCTGGCGGCATGGTCGGACCGCGTCTATCGCGCGGTCGAGGAACACCTTACCTACCCGCATGACGTTTTTGGCCGGTATTCGACCGGTGTCGTCGCCGTGAAGTTCAGGTGCAGCGAAACCGGCGCGCCCGCCGATGTCGAGCTCTACAAATCGTCGCGCGCGCCCGATCTCGACCAGGCGGCCCTCCGCGCGGTCCGCCGCATCGCCACGCTCCATCCGCTCCCGGATGGCATGCCGCACAATCAGCGGATCGTCATGCGCGTCCTGTTCGCGGATACGCCGGAAACCGCGGCGCAGGAGATCCGGCACATGCGCATCGAGGCGGCGCAGGCCAATGCGTGGTTCGGCAGGTCCGCGCCGGCGGTCGCCAGCACGGTCGCCCTCGCGCCGCCCGCCGGCAGTTGACGTGACGCGCGCCGCGTCCGGCCGCTCTCGCGCACCATCGGCGATGATGGCGCGCGGGGAGACCGGGCGCGGTCCGCCTTAGCGCTCGCGCGTCGCCGCGAATTTCACCTTGGCATAACGGTCGGCGATATAGCCGACCTCCCAGGCCGATTTCGCGAGGAACACCGGGTTGCCGTCGCGGTCCTTGGCCATCGCGCCGCGGTTGAGATCGGCGAACGCCTTGAGGTCGGCCGGGTCTTCGGCCGACACCCAGCGCGCGGTCTCGAACGGCGCCATCTCCAGGCTCGCGGCGACCTTATATTCGGCCTCGAGCCGCGACAGCAGCACTTCCAACTGGAGCTGCCCGACCACGCCGATGATCCAGTTCGAGCCGATCTCCGGGTAGAACACCTGGGTGACGCCTTCCTCAGCCATGTCGTCGAGCGCCTTGCGGAGCTGCTTGGTCTTGGTCGGGTCTTTCAACTGGACACGACGCAGGATTTCGGGCGCGAAATTGGGCAGCCCGGTGAAGCGCACGTCAGCGCGCTCGCTGAGCGTGTCACCCACCCGGAGCGTGCCGTGGTTGGGGATGCCGATGATGTCGCCCGGATAGGCCTCGTCCGCCAATTCGCGCTGCTGGGCGAAGAACAGGATCGGCGAATGGATCGCGATCGGCTTGCCGTGCCCGGTCGGGGTCAGCTTCATGCCGCGTTTGAACGTGCCGGAACACAGCCGCATGAAGGCGATGCGGTCGCGGTGGTTGGGGTCCATGTTGGCCTGCACCTTGAACACGAACCCGGTGACCTCGTCGCGCGCCGGATCGACCGCGGCGGGCTCGGCCGGCTGCGCGCGCGGCGGCGGCGCGAACGACGCGAGCGCGTCGATCAGCGAATCGACCCCGAACTCCTTGAGCGCCGAGCCGAAATAGACCGGCGTCAGATCGCCGCGCCGATATGCTTCGGCATCGAATTCCGGATACCCCACCTGCGCCAGCTCGACATCCTCGCGCACCTTGGTGAGCGTGCCGGCGGAAATGATCGCGTCGAGTTGCGGGTCGTCGATGCCGCTGGTCTGGATCACCTTGCCCTGAAACTCGCGGCTCGCGCCCTCGGGCAGCAGCAGCCGGTTGGTGACCAGATCGAATATCCCCTCGAAATCGCTGCCCATCCCCATCGGCCAGGTCATCGGCGTCACTTCGAGCTGGAGCAGCTCGGCCACTTCATCCAGGATCGCAAACACCTCGCGCCCCTCGCGGTCGACCTTGTTGACGAAGGTGATGATCGGCACGTTGCGAAGCCGGCACACCTCGAACAATTTGCGCGTCTGGCTCTCGATACCCTTGGCGACGTCGATCACCATCACCGCCGAATCGACCGCCGTCAGCGTGCGATAGGTGTCTTCCGAGAAATCCTCGTGGCCCGGCGTGTCGAGCAGGTTGAAGGTGGTGCCTTCGCGCTCGAACGTCATCACCGAGGAGGTGACCGAGATGCCGCGCTGCTGCTCGATCTTCATCCAGTCCGAGCGCGCGCGCCGCGCCGCGCCGCGCGCCTTGACCTCGCCGGCAAGGTGGATCGCGCCGCCGAACAGCAGCAGCTTCTCGGTAAGCGTGGTCTTGCCGGCGTCAGGATGCGAGATGATCGCGAAGGTGCGGCGGTCGGAGATGTGATTCATCGCGGCGCTGTACGCAATCGCGCGCGCCCGGTCCATCGTCGCCCCGGCGGAGGCCGGGGCCGGTGCGTAACTTGGCGGGCCGGTTGCCTCAAACGCAGCGGCCCCGGCCTCCGCCGGGGCGACGGCTGGTTTGACCCGCGCCCGAAACACGGTAGCGTGCGGCGGATGCAAAAGCCGCCTCTCGCGATCCCGCGTTCGCTCTTCTTCCTGTCGATCTTCTACGGTGGCATGGTCTGCATCGCGGGCGTGCTCGGCAACAAACAGGTCACGTTGGGACCGATTTCCCAGCTTGGCCCGGTGTTGGGCCTGCCCCCACTCGCAATTGAAGCCGGGATTTTCGCCTTCCTGCTGCTTGTGGCGACGTCCAGCGCCGTCGCCGAATTGCACGGACGCAAGGTAGCGAACCTCTTGGTTTTGGTTGGTTTCGTCCCGCTGGTGACGTCCGTGATCTTAACGCTGCTTGTCCTTGCTTTGCCTGCCGCACCGGAAATGCCTGCGGATCGATTGGCTGCTTTCAACACGATGATGGGCGCCACGCCTTGGATCTGGCTCGGCGGTATCGTTGCCTATGGTGTGTCTCAAATACTCAATGTCACGATCTTTTCTTGGCTCAAGGGGCAGGAGGGTAATTCGCTGCTTTGGGTGCGCGCCGCAGTTGCAAGCGTGCTCAGCCAGATCGTCGATACATTACTCTTCATCACCATCGCGTTTGGAACAGGCGCGATCGGCTGGCTTATGGGCGGTCAGATGTTGGTAAAAGTCGTTCTCTCGATAATTCTGGTGCCCGTTCTGATTACGATCTTCGTCGCGCTAGGTCGGCGGCTGGATCGGGCGGCCTAACCCACCCCCGTTCGCCCCGAGCGAAGTCGAGGGGCAGCCCGGAGCGCAGGTGTCTCGACTTCGCTCGACACGAACGGTCTGGATAACCCGTTCGTGCTGAGCGAAGTCGAAGCACGTGCCCCGCACACCACGGCCCGCATCACGCGCCCCGTCAGCACCTGCCCCACCCGGATCCGCTACTTCAGATACCGGTCGAACCACGCGACCGTCCGTGCGCGCAGATCCTTGGCGTTGGCGGGCGCGCGCACGCCGTGGCCTTCGTCGGGGTAGATCACCAGGCTGGTCGGCACGCCGAGATCTTTCAGCGCATGCCAATATTCGGTCGATTGCGTCGGCGGCACCTCGATGTCGCGCTCGCCCGCCCAGATGAAGGTCGGGGTCTTGGCATTCTTGATGAAGTAGATCGCCGAGGCCGCCTCATACGCCTTGTAATCGTCGTACAGCGTCTTGCCGAAAAACGGCAGCATCCACTGGTCGATGCCATTGGTGCCGTAATAGCTCACCCAGTTGGACAGCCCCGCCCCCGCGACGATCGCCTTGAACCGGTTGGTCTGGGTGTTGGCCCACATCGACATGAACCCGCCATAGGAGCCGCCGGTCAGCCCGAGCCGCGCGTCGTCGATCGGCGCGGCCTTCTCCGCCGCATCGATTCCGGCCAGGATGTCGCGCAGGTCGCCGCCGCCGAAATCGCGTTTGTTGGCGGCGGTGAACGCCTCGCCCTGCCCGTAGCTGCCGCGCGGATTGGGCAGGAACACGTAATAGCCCGCCGCGAGCAACGTGCCGCTGGTGCTGTCGGGGGGCAGATAGGACGGCACGTTCGCCGCCGCCGGGCCGCCGTGGACGATCGTCACCATCGGCGCCTTGCCGGTGCCGGCGGCGCGCGGTGCCAGGAGCCAACCCTGCACGTCAAACCCGTCGTTTTTCCAGGTGATGCTGCGCGCGGTGGCGAGCGCAGGCGCGGTGTCGTTGTCATGCGTGATCTGCACCGGCGCCGCGACCGGCCCGGCGTAGATCGCGGGCGCGTGGGTGAAATCCTGCACCACCATCGCGACGCGGCTGCCGTCGGCGCTGTACGCGACCCGCCCGTCGCCCGCCGCGAAGCTCGCCGGGCGGTGCCAGCCGAGCGTGGCGGCGCGCGCGCCGACCGACAGCAGCGATAGGTCGCTGCCGCCGAGCGCGGTGCCCTGCACGCCCGCGCCGGTCCACGCGATCGAGGTGGCGGTGAATTTGGCGCCCGCAGTGAGGTTGCGCGGGGTGCCGCCGGTGATCGGCACGCTCCACACGTCACCGCCGACCGAGCCGAAATCGCTCATCAACCCGCCGATAAAGGCGACCTCGCGGCCATCGGGGGAGACGCGCGGAAAATTGATCTGCGTCGTCGGCTTGGCGATGGTGCGGACCGCGCCGGTGGCCGCGTCGATCCGGTCGAGCGTCGCCACCCACCAATTGTTGTCGCCGTTGCCGAGCGCGCTGGTCACGACGAAGCCGCGGCCGTCGGGCGTCCAGGCATATTCATAGACATAGCGGCCGGCTGGCGAGAGCGGCTTGACCGCCGCCGCTGCGACCGCCGGGCCGGCGAGATCGAACACCGCGATGCGCTGCTCGTCGTTCTTCTCGCCGATCTCGCCGACCTGCCGCACCCCGGCCTGGTTCGCGCCGATCTCCTTGGCCGCCCCGAGCGTGACGAGCAGCGCGATCCGCGTGCCGTCGGGCGAGAAGCGCGGCGTCTCGGCGACCCCCGCGATCGTCGCGACGGTGCGGGTCGCCTTGCCGTCCTCGATGCCGAGCGTGACGGTCCCCGCGGCCTTGTCGCGCGCGAGCCAGGCGAGCCGCCCGTCGGGCGCGAACGTCACGTCCGAATAGGTGCAGGCCGCGCAGGGATCGAGCGTGCGCACCACCTGGCCATTGGCCGCGCGCACGGTGATGACGCCATGCGCCGCGCCGACCGCGTCGATGCTGGCGATCCGGTCGCCGCGCGGGGCGAGCGCGAGATCGCCATAGCTGCGCGTCGGCGCGGCGAGCGCGGGGGTGGCGGCCGACGCCAGCAGGGCGGCGGCGAGGTAAAGACGCATAGGATACTCCGGGGGAAAACTTTTAAAAAAGTCCGTTCGTGCTGAGCGCAGTCGAAGCACGTGCCCCACACGCTGGGGCACGCGGTACGCACTTCGACTTCGCTCAGTGCGAACAGATGGTGGCAGAAAACAATCAATAATCCTTGGAAACCCGCACGTTGGCGCTTTGCCGCCCCAAAGTCGAGATGGTCGACAGCACCGACAGCCAGCGCGTCACCTGGAACTCGACCTGAGTCGCCGAATAGCCCTGCCCATCGGTGATGATCTCGGCGAACAGCCGCCGCGTGACGTATTTGCCCGCCGCCACCGACGTGCCCGCGCCGGTCTGCGGGTCGGCGGGGAGGATGCGCAGCCGGTCGAGCCCGGCCACCCGCCGCACCGCGTTGATCGGGTCGAGCCCGCCCTTGCCGTTCTGGAGCGCCGCCACCGCCGACGCCAATTGCAACGCCTCCGGCGCGGACAGATTGGTGATCGAGGTGCCGAACAGCAGCCGTGAGAGCAATTCGTCCTCGGGCAGCGCGGGCGTGCTGGTGAACGAAATCTCGGGCTTGAGCGCCGGCCCCGTGACTCGGATCGTCGCCGACAGACCCGTGGAATCGGCGTTGGCGGCGATGTCGAGCGCCGGGTTGGCGGGCACCTCGCCCTGGAACAGGATCTTGCCGCGATCGAGCTGGAACTCGCGCCCGGCGAACTGATAGTCGCCCCGCACCAGATCGGCGCGGCCGGTGATCGCGGGATTGTCGGGCGCGCCGCCGATGTCGAGATCGGCCGACCATTCGCTGCGCAGGCCAAGCCCGGTCACCAGCAGATTGTTGGGCGCATGCGCGTGGACCGCGAGCTTCCACGGTTTGCGCGGGCGATCGTCTTCCTCGCCGCCGCCGGGCAGGTTGATCTCACGGATGTTGAGCTGCGGCACCGCGCTCGCCGCGCTCGCCTGGCCGAGCCGGTAGCGGCTCTTGGTCAGCGTCACCTTGCCCGCGATCGTGCCGCCCGACCCGTCCGACTTGAAGGTGAGCGGACCCGTCGCGGTCGCGGCGATATCGTCGCGGTTGATGAGCAATGCGTTCTGCGCCTGCACCGCCAGATCGATGCCGAAGCCATTGGCGGCGGCGAGATCGAAGCTGCCCGATCCGGTCACGCGCCCGCCCTTGCCGGCATCGGCGGCGAGCCGGTCGAGTACCAGCCGCGATCCGCCGAACCGCCCGCTCGCGATCACGTTGGTCAGCACCGTGCCGGTGGTCGCGCTCTCGATCTTGGCGCCCTTGGCCTGCACCACGCCGCTGATGCGGGGGTTGTCGAGCGTGCCGCCGACATCGGCGCCGATCGCGACCGGCCCGCTCAGGTCGAACAGTTCGATGCCGGTCAGCCGCCACAAGGTATCCGCCGGCCCGTCGTAGCGAAGCTGCGCGAACAGCGGCGCATGCGCGAGGCGGCCGGCGAGATCGTCGCCCCCCGGCAAGGTCAGCAGCATCTGCGCGCGCCCCACCGTCTTGCCGCCGCTCGCCGCGACCGCGCGCGCCGCCGCCTTGCCGGGTTCGAGGATACCGGCGATGCCGACATCGACCGGACGCGACGACAGCACCAGCCCCGATCGGGTGAGGCCGCGCACGGTCATGTTGATCTTGCCCGTCGGCGCGGCGCCGCGCGACTGGACGAACGCGAGCTTGCCCGACGCTTCGCCGCCCAGCCCAAGCCCCGGATAGCCGATGTCGAGCACCGCCAGCGGCATGCTGGTCAGCGTCGCATCGACCGCGCTGGCGGCGCCGGTGAAATGGCCCGACAGATCGGCGCTGCCGCCCGCGAAGCTGAGCTTGGCCGGCGCCAGCCGCCAGCCATCCTCGTCGCGCGTGAACACCGCCGGGCCGACCAACGCGAGCGGGCGGCGGTCGAGCGTGCCCTGCGCCGACACCGAATAGCGGTCGGGCGTCACCGCGATCACGCTCTGGATATCGAACGCGCGCCCACGCGATCCCGCGATCGACGCGCGGATTTCGCCGCTGCCGCCGCGCAGCGCCGCGTGGATCGCGGTGCGGCCGATCACCAGCGATCCGCGCCGGATGCCCGATGCGGTCGCGGTCGCCTCGATCGAGGTGCCGTCGGGATCGAACACCGCCGAAAGGTCGAGATGCGCGCGCCGCACCGTCACCGCCTGCGCCAGCCGCGCGGCGGCCGCGTCGATCCGCGCGTCGATCCGCTGCTGCCCGTCCTGCGGGCGGAACATCAGGTCTCCCGCCAGCCCGCCGCCGACCAGCGCGACCTTGCCGTCGAATCCGCCCTCGACGATCGCGAGATCGCCGTGTGCGCGCGTGCCGCTGACGTTGAGCTGCTGGATCTGGATCACCGCCTGCCCGCCCTTGGGCAACAGGATCTCGCCCTCGCCGTCGAACGGCCCGAGCCGCGATCCGCCGTGCGCGGCGAAGGCATAGCCCGCCGGGGTCGGATCGAGATGCGCGGCTACGTTCGACAGCCCCATCGCTTCGTTGGGCTGGGTGAAGACGAGATCGAGCGTCGGCTTGTCGATCTTGCCGTCGAGCTTGATCGTCAGCGGGCCATAGCGCGCCTGTTGCCCGCTGCCCTCGAAGTGGAACGTGCCGTCGCGCCGGCGGATGCCGTTGCCGGTGATGCGGATCTGCGGCCCGGTCAGCACCAGATTGGTGAAGTGCAGCACCCCGTCGGTGGTGCGTTCGAGGTTGGTGACCAGCCCCGGCAACCCGCCCGCGAGCGAGCGGAAGAAGGCGTTGTCGAGCCGCAGCATCCGCGCGCTGCCCTTGCCGATCACGCGCGTGCCGCGCCCGCCCGGCCCGGGCACGACATGGAGCGACGAATTGACCTCGACCATGCCCAGGCCGGGGATCAGATAGCGCGACAGCCCGCCGTTCAGCCCCACCTCGTAATGGCCGTTGACGAGATCGACGAGCAGCGACACCCGCCCGTTGAGCTTGTCCGACGCGAGCCTGAGATCGTCGCCCGTCACCAGCTTGCTCGTCACGCGCAGCACCCCGTCGATCGACAGGTTGCGCAATATGCCGCCGGCGACGTCGCCGATCCCGGTCACGCGCGCGGCGGTGAGGCGGATCGGCACCACCACCGGGGCGGGCGAGAAATGCCCCTTGCCGGCGGCGCGCACGCTCTCGAACCCGGTCTGGTCGAACGCCATCCGTTCGGCGGAGAGGCGATAGTCGAACCCGGCGGTCGCGAACGCGCCGTCGAGGATCGCGCGCAGCTCGATCGCGCGCCCGGTCATGTTGGGGAACAGCGCCGAGGGCTGGAGCAGCCGCACCCGCACGCGCGTGTCGCGAAACGCGCTCGCGGCGAGATCGAGCGCGCCCTCGCCGTGCAGCGCGAGCGACGCCGAATGCAGATCGAGCGCGCCCGTCAGCCGCCGCCCGGCGAGCGTCGCGGCGCCGTTGACGATGACGCGGGGGCCGCTCAGCCGCTGCAGCTTGCCGTGGGTGAGCGGCGCGGGCGTCAGCGTCCCGGCCAGTGCATAGCGGCCCGCGCGGTTGCCGAGCGTCAGGTCGGCGAGCCGCACGCTGCCGACATCGGCGATCGCGCGGCCGCGCCACGCGCGCCACCGGCCGTCGCCGTGGACCTCCGCCGCGATCGGCCGCGCGAACCCGCTCGCCTTGGCGAGCACCCCCGTGGCGGCGCCGCGTGCGCTGAGGTCGAAATCGAACCGGTCGCGGTCGGGCTGCGCGTCGAGCTTGAGCCGGAGCGTGTCGCTCCCCGCCACCGCCGCGTCGAGATCGACCAGCGCCCGCCCATCGTGGATATCCGCCCGCCCGCGCAACCGCCCGCGCCGCGCGACCCCGGTGATCGCCGGCGCGACCATCAGCCGGTTGATCCGCAGCGTGCCGATGCGGATGTCGAAGCCGGGCAGGATCGGCCCGGTGCGCGCCGTCGGCAGCGTCTGCGGCAGCTTGAGCAGCCGGGCCTGCGGAATGACGAGGCTGGTGATGTCGAGCCGGTTGTGCAGCCACGCCAGCGGCAACCAGCGCAGCTCGGCGCGCGGCGCGTAGAACACCAGCCCCCTGGGGTCGCGCAACCGGAAATCGACCAAAGTCGCGCGCGAGAATAGCGATCCGTCGATCCGCCCGAGGCTGTAGCGCAGCCCGTTGGCGGGGCGCAGCGCGCCGATCCGGTCGATCACGAAGCGATGGCCGATGTCCGAATCGAGCGTGACGATCCCGAGCGTCAGCACCGCGAGCACCACCACCAGCAAATTCGCGATCCGCTGCCGCCAGCTCCGCCTGGCGCGGGGCGGCGGCGGGGCGGGGGTCTCCTCCGCGTCGCTCAAAACGCCTGTCCCAGCGAGACGTAGACCGCCACGCGCGGATCGCCCTTCTGCGGGTTGACCGGCGTGCCGACGTCGATGCGGATCGGCCCGAAGTTCGAATAATAGCGTACGCCAAGCCCCGCGCCGTAGCGGAAGCCGGAGAATTTGGGCAGCGGCGTGGTATAGATGTTGCCGCCGTCGAAGAACGGCACCACGCCGAAATTGCCGAACGTCTTGACCCGCGCCTCCAGCGAGAATTCGCTGAGCGAGCGCCCGCCGATCGGATCGTTATTGGGGTCGCGCGGGCCGATATCCTGATAGCCATAGCCGCGCACCGATGCGCCGCCGCCCGAATAGAAGCGCCGCGACGGCGCGATCGCGTCGCGCGGCGCGCCCGCGATCGTGCCGAGCCGGATGCGCCCGGCGACGACCACGCCGGCCGCCGCCTGCTTGTACGCGCTCGCGTCGAACTGTATGCGCGCATAGGCGAACACGTTCTTCTCCAGCGACACTTCGGGCGAGAACCGCCCGGCCAGCCGGAAGCCGCGCGTCGGATTGAGCAGATCGTCCGATCCGTCGTAGCTGAGCGTCGTCGGCAGCGCGCCGATGAAATAGGTCTGCCGCCGCGGCGCGCCGGTCGAGACGATCACGTCGCGCTCGTCGGACGCGGTCAGCTCGCCGCCGATCGACCATGTCCATTTCTTCTGGAAGAAGATGTTGGTCTGGCGTTCCAGGCTGCCGGTCAGCGACACCGATTTCGCCTCATAGGCGGTGCGCTTGAGATTGGAGGCGGTCGCCTGGACCGTGAGCACGCGGTCCCGCGCGTGGAAATTGTTGCGGCGGTAGGTCGCGCCGGCAAGCTGTTCCTGCGTGCCGAGCACACCGCGCAGGATCAGCGCGCCCTCGGGCGGGAACAGGTTGCGGTGGGTCCAGCTCACCTCCGCGCGCGCGCCCTCGCCGGTGCCATAGCCGAGTTCGCCCGCGATCGTGCGCGGCGGCGCCGGTTCGGTCGCGACGAGGATGTCGACCAGATCGGGGTCGCTCGCCGGCACCGGCTTGATCGTGACGCTCGACACCAAGGATGTCTGGATCAGCGCGCGGCGCAAATCGGCGAGCGCGACGTCGTCGAACGGCTTGCCGGGCGTGAAGCGCGCGATCTCGGCGATATGATGCGCGTCGAACACGTGTTTGCCCGCCGGCACGACGATCTTGCCGAAGCGTCGCGCGGTGCCGGGCGCGACCGTCATCGCCAGCGTCGCGGTATGCGCGGCGTGATCGACCACGATCTCGGGATCGCCGACCACCGCGAAGGGGAAGCCGCGCTGGCCGATCATGGTGCGCAGTTTCGCCTCGCCGCCCGCGATCGTGTCGGCGTTGACCGGATCGCCGGTCTTGACGCCGAACGCCTCGCGCAGCGCCGCCGCCGCATCGCCCGTGGCGTCGAGCCCCGTCACCCGCACCCCGCCGAACGTGTAGAGCGCGCCCGGCTCGGCATCGAGCACGACCAGCAGGCGGCCGGTGCCGGGGTCGACGCGCGTCGCGACGCTCGCGTCATAATAGCCCTCCGCGCGCAGCAGCCCGGTGAGCAGGGCGGCATCCTCGCGCGCGCGGCGGTCGAGCTGGGCCGCGTTGGCGGGCTGGCCCTCGTTGGTCTTGAGCGTCGAAAGCTGATCGAACCGCTGGCGGAGCAGCGGCGAGGCGATCGCGTCGATCCCGTCGACGCGATAGGTGTAGCGCGTGTCGCCCCCGCTTGCCTGCGCCTTCGCCGGCGTGGCGGCGGGGGCGGCGGCGGGTCCGAGATCGGGCCAGTCGACGCCGAGCCCCGGCAGCGGCGCGAGCGGAGACTGCGGATCGAGCGCGGGTTCCTTGACCGGCGGTTGCGGGGCGGGGGGCGGCGGCTCCGGCGCGGGCGCGGCCGATTGCTGCGCGCGGGCCATCGGGCAGGCAAGCACCAGCAAAACCGCGGCGGCGCCATACGCCGCGCCCCGCTGCCCGAGCGACAACGTCATGCCCGCTGTCCTAGCCCGGCCGGCGCCCGGCCAACAAGCGTTTATCGCTGGCGTTCAACCGCGATCAGGGCACGGTATGGCCCATGTGCGCGCGGGTGCGCGGGCGGGGTGGCGAAACCGCAATCACTGCACCGTGCCGATCGCCCCTTGCGCGGCCATCAGCACGATCAGCCGCTCGATCTGCCGCCAGCGGCGGAAGTGGATGTGATTGCCGAGATCGCGGCTCCGCTCGGCGCGCGCCGCCGCTTCGAACCCGGCATCCTCGCCGAACGCGGCGATCAGCGTCGCTGCGTCCGCGACGTCGCTGCGATGCTCCAGCCATGGCATATCCGCCATTCGAACCCTCCCGCGAAAGTGCGCGGGGCGGACACACACGGATCATGCCATGAACCGCATCGCCGCGCGCGCGGCGGCGCACGGTGGTAAACGCATCGGACGCGCGGCGTACCGCCGGTCCCGCGACGGGACGCTGGCGTCCGGCGGCGGGACATGGCAGAGCCCGCCGCATGGCAAGCAAATCCCCCGCCGCCGGCGGCGTCCTGATCGCGATCGGCGCGTTCGTCGGCGCGTTCGCCGGCCTGTTCCTCGGCGAACCGAGCAAGGGCCTGCTGCTCGGCCTCGGCGCGGGCGCGGGCATGGCGATCGCGGTCTGGCTGATCGACCGGCGCCGGTAGTACCGGCGTCACGGTCCGCGCGGCCGCGCGCTCCACGCTACCGCAGCGCGCGCGACAGCCACACCACCCGCCCGATCACCTCGACCGCGTCAGGCGCCTGTGGCGCGATCGTCCCCGCCGCCGGATTGTCGCTGGTGATGCGCAGCATCGCCCCCGCCCGCGCGACCCGCTTGACCAGCAACACCCCGTCGAGCCGGATCACGAACACCGCCGGCTGATCGCGCACCCGCCGGTCGCGCTCGTCGACCAGCATCAGGTCGCCATCCTCGATCAGCGGCGCCATCGAATCGCCGCGCGCGCGGATCTCGGCGGCATCGGCGGGGCGGACGCCGAGCTGCGCGAGCAGGCGCGGGTCGAAATGCGCCGCGCCGCCCGCCCGGTCCTCCTCGGCGAGCGCGCCCGGACCTGCCGACGCCGCGATCTCCAGCCGCCGTATCGCCACGCTCGGCGCCGCCGCCGCCGGGCCGCCCAGCTCGGCCTCGTCGACGCGGAAGAATGCGGCGAGCAGCCGCCGGTCGGCCTCCGCGAGCACGCGCGGGGTGCCGCGCTTCACATATTGCTGAAGATAGGCGTCGTTGCGCCGGAGCATCCGCGACAGCGCGCCATAGCTGTGCCCGCTCGCCGCGATCAGCGCCGCCAGCCGTGCTCGGATGTCGTCGTGCGCCATGCCGCCAGCATAGCCTAGGAAATTTCCTAGACAAGTTGGAAATGCGAGAACAAAAACGGAACATAAAGCGAGTCGAGGAGGCGGACAGGTGATGATTCTGGGCAAGATCGATCGATTTCTGAAGGCGACCAACATGGCGCCGACGCGGTTCGGGCGGATGGCGGTGCGCGACCCGCGGCTGGTTCACGATCTGCGGCGCGGGCGCGAGCCGGGCGCGCGCATGGTCGCGCGGATCGAGGCGTTCATCGGGGAGCGCGGCCAATGAGCCGCGGTCCCGATGCCGGCGCGCGGCTCGAACGCGCGCTCGTCGCCAATGCGGCGCGCGCCGGGTGCGCGGTGACGATCGCCGATGCGACATGGGAGCGCTGGGCGAGCGTTACCTTCGCCGGCGCGCGCCATACCCTGTGGCTCACCGGCGCGGCGGGTCACGCGCTCGACCGCTGGCTCGCCGATCTGCCCGAGGCGGATCTCGTCATCCGCCACGGCCTCGTCGCCGATCTGGCGGTGGCGGGCGTGGCGCGCGCGGGCGGGCAAGCGCGCATCACGCTGGAGGCGCTGACGGTGGAGGCGTGACCTGTCGTCTTCGGGGGCGCGTCAGTCGTGCCGCACCGCCAGCGCGCCGGTGCGGCACAGGGCTTCCACCGTGCGCGCGAACTCGGTCATCAGCCCTTCGAGCACCGGCTCGAACCCGCCCGCCGAGATGATGTCGGGCGGCGGCGTCACGCCCCCGCGCGGGTCTTCGACGACGATGCCGCGCGCGATCATCTTGGCGACCTGCCGCCGCACCGTTTCGCGCGGCAGCCCGGTGGCGGCGGAGATCGCGTTGCGGGAGATCGGCACGATCGCCTCGGGCGGCAGCGGCGTGGTGCCGCGCAGTTCGGGTGGGATCGCGCGCTCGCGCATCACGCGCTGCACATTGGCGACCGAGATCGTCAGGAAGATCAGCGTCTCGGATGGGCCGAGTTGGATCGTCTCCGACAAGGTGCGTTGCGTCGTCAGGAACTGATTGCACAGCGCGGTCATCGCCACGCGCCAGTTCTCGGCCATTTTGGCCGTATTCGTGGTAACACTCGTCCCCATCATCCCCTCACGCCGACACTGACACGCCCGAATTGCGTCCGGGTCGAATATCGTCGCGAATATCGGCGGTTCGCGGGGTTTCGTAAACTCCGGTTTTCGCGTCGCGACGAATCACGCGCGTCTGATACATTCCTGCAACATCCGCGCCAGCGCCGCGCGCCGGGGCGATCAGCCGGCGGTCTTGGCGCTCACCCGCCAGACGGTATTGCCGACATCGTCCGCCACCAGCAGCGCGCCGGTCTTGTCGGTGATGACCCCGACCGGGCGCCCGCGCGCCTGGCCCTTGTCGTTGAGGAACCCGGTCAGCAGGTCGACCGGCCGCGCGCCCTTGGCCGGAAAGCCGTTGTCCGCGAACGGCACGTAAACGACCTTGTAGCCCGAGGGCGGAACGCGGTTCCACGAGCCATGTTCGCCGACGAACGCGCCATTGGCGAAGCGCGGCCCGAGCTTGGCGTCGCCCGCGAAGGTCAGGCCGAGTGCTGCGACATGCGGCCCCAGCGCGTAATCGGGCCGCTTCGAATATTCCTGCAACGCCGGATTCTCGGGCTGGACGCGGTGGTCGATATAGCCGCCCCAGTAGAACCACGGCCAGCCGAAGTGATCGCCCAGCTCGACCTGGCTCATGTAATCGGGCGAAAGGTCCGATCCCATCATGTCGCGTTCGTTGACGACCACCCACAGCCCGCCGCCGTGCGGCTCGAACGCCATCCCCTGCGGGTTGCGCAGGCCCGCCGCATAGATGCGGAACGCCTTGTGGACCGGATCGACCTGGAGGATGTTCGCGCGGTTCTTCTCGGCATCGAGCCCATCGTCGGCGATGTTGCTCGACGATCCGACCGAGACGTACAGCGACCCGTCGGGCGCCGCGAGCAGCCCGCGCGCCCAATGGTTGCCCCCGCCCGGATAGGTCACGATCGTCTCGGGCTTGGCGGTGATCTTGGTCTGGCCGGGGGTGAACGGCACGCGCACCAGCGCATCGGTGTTGGCGATGTAGAGATACCCCCCCGCCAGCGCCATGCCGAGCGGCGAGTTGAGCCCGGAGATCAGCACCGTGCGGCTCTCCGCCACGCCGTCGCCATTGGCGTCGCGCAGCAGCGTGATGCGGTTGGCCGAGCCGCTGTCCGCCCCCGCCGAGCCGATCAGCAGACCCATGATCCAGTCCTTGACGCCGCGCACCTCGCGCGGCGGCGAATCGGTCTCCGCCACCAGCACATCGCCATTGGGGAGACGATAGAGCCAGCGCGGATGCTGGAGATCGCGCGCGAACGGCTGCACCTGAAGGCCAGCCGCCGGCGTCGGCATCGCGTTGCCCCAGCCGACCGGCTTGGCGATCCGCGTCGTCGGGAACATCTGGTTGCGCGGCTGGCTGATCTCGGGCCGCTTGCCGGTCACCGCCTCGAGCGGCAGCTTCGCCTGGTCGGGCCGGCTGATCCAATAGCCGACCGGGATCGCGACGACGATCAGGATCAGGGCGATGCGCAGGATGTGCTTGAGCATGCACGGTTGGTAAGCCGTGGCGGGAGCAGGCGAAAGGCCAAATCGCCGGCGCGCGCTACCCCTTGAGGTTCAATAGTGGAATCGGCATTGCGCGATTTCGAGCTGCTGGTCGGGCGCCTTGCCCGAAATGCGGTACACCAGCCGGTCCGCCTCGGTGAGGCGCCGCGACCACCATCCCGACAGGTCGCCGCGTAGCGGCTCGGGCTTGCCTTTGCCCTTGAACGGGCTGCGCCGGCATTCGGTGATAAGCGCGTTGAGCTTCTCGAAAACCTTGGGATCGGCGTTTATCCAATATTGATATTGCTCCCAGGCCAAGTCCGAAAAGACCAGCCTCACGCGTCGGCCAGCGCAATCAAGTTCCGTTCGACACCCTTGCCCGCATCGAGCTGCGCGATCGACTCACGCAGCGCGCGCGCATTGGCCGGGGTGGACAGAAGGTGCATCGTTTCCTGGATGGCGTTCCACGTATCGAGCGACACCATCACCACCGGCTTGCCGTTCTTGCGCGTGACGACGACCTCTTCATGGTCTTCGACGACCTGCTCCATCATGTCCTTGAGATTGGCGCGCGCGTCCGTGTACGTCACAACCTGCATATAAGCCTCCATTGGACGCTTATATGTACAGGTATATGTACAAATCAAGGGATGCTTCTTCCCTCACTGATTTGCAGGAGGAAGGAGCGAGTCGACGTAAGGGCGAGGGCGATCCGTCCCGCTTTACGCCCGCGTCCCCGAAACCGGAAAGCTCCCCATCACGCCCGCGCCGACCGATCCGGTCAGCGTGTCGCCATCGACGGTCGCGGTGCATTCGAGCGTCATCGCCATCGGCGACGTGATCGACATCACCCAGGCGATCGTGTCGCCATCGACCTTGCCGTCCTTGACCTCGACCGAACCGAGCGCGCCGCTCAGGTTGCCGGTGAAGCTCGCGCCCGCGCTCGCCACGCTCAGCATCGCCTTCTGTTCGCCGAGCGGCGTGCGCACCACGATATTCCACTGTCCATCGACCGTCGCCATCACGTCACTCCTGTAAACCGGCCGCCCGGCGCATCGTCGCGACCGATGCGGCGGGGATCACCTCGACCGGCAGGCCAAGGCTGTCAAGCTGCGGCCGCACGACCTTCGCGTCGCCGACCACGATCCACAGCGCGCGAGCCGGATCGATCGCCGCACGCGCCGCCGCCCGCGCCTCGGGCAGCGTCAACGCCCGGTACCGCGCGGTGATCGTCGCATAATACTCGTCGGGGCGCTGCCACAGATCGTTGTTCTGCATGCCGCCGAGCAGCGCCTGCGCGGTTTCGAAACTGCCCGGCAGCGACCGCGTCGCGTCGGCGATCGCGCGGTCGAACTCGGCCTGCGTCATCGGCGCGGCGCCGACATAGCCGGTCAGCTCCTTGCGCAGTTCGGCGATCGCCGCGCCGGTCTTGTCGGCCTGCACCGGCGCGCTGACCAGATAGGGCGCGGCATGTTGGATCCGCTGGATGCTGCCGCTCGCGCCATACGCCCAATGCTTGTCTTCGCGCAGGTTCATGTTGATCCGCGCGAGGAAACCGCCGCCGAGCGCATCGTTGGCGACGATCAGCGGCAGCAGTTCGTCGGTGCCGGCAAGGTGGTTGGGCACCGCGCCGAGGATCATCGACTGCGGCGAATCGGGGCGGTCGACCAGCACGATCTTCGGCGTCGCCGGCGCGGGCGCGGTGAACGTCTTCACCCCGCGCGCGCCTGTCGCGGTCCAGTCGCCGAATCCGCGCTCGAACGCCGCCGCCACGTCGGCGAGCGGCAGGTCGCTCACCACGAACAGCTTGGCGGTGTCGGGGCGCAGCCACGCGGCGTTGAACGCGATCAGGTCGTCGCGGCTCAGCGCCGCGATCGCGGCCGGGTCGCCGCCGCCATTGGCCTTGGCATAGGGCGAGCCCGCGCCGTACAGCAACGGCGGCAACACGCGGTTGGCGAGCGCGCCCGGATCGGTCAGCTCCTGCGCGATGCCGGCGAGCAGTTCGGCGCGCTTCCGCTCGATCTCGGCGGGCGCGAACGCGGAATGGCGCACCATGTCGGCGACCAGGTCGATCACCGGCGCGAGATTGACGCTCGGTGCGCTGAGCGACACCGAAGTGCGGTCGGCCCCGATCCCCATGCCAATTCCTGCGCCGAGCCGCTCCTTCGCTTCGGCGAGCGCGGTGGCATCGCGCGTCGCGGTGCCCTCGTTGAGCATCGCCAGCGCGAAGCCGGCGGTGCCCGATCGTCCCGCCACATCGGCGGCATAACCGGCATCGAAGCTCAGCACCGCGCGCGTGAACGGCACCGCGCCGCGCTGCGCATAGACGATCTCGATCCCGTTGCCGAGCCGGGTGCGCGTGATCTTGGGATAGGTCAGGTCGATCGCCGCCCCCGCCGGCGGCATGGCCCCGCGCGTGCCCTTGACCGGCGGCTCGACCTTGGCGGCGACCGGCGCGGGCGGCGGCACCACCGCCTCGGCATAAGCGTCGCGCGCGCCCGGCGCGACCGTCAGCGCATAGACCGGCCGCGACAGCCAGCGCGCCGCCACCGCGCGGACATGCGCGGGCGTTTGCGCCGCGAGATCGGCGAGCTGCTTCTTGTAGAAGCCGGGATCGTTCGAATAGAGCGCGCCCTCGGCCAGCGTCACCGCCTTGCCGCCGCCGCCGCCGACCCGTTCGAGCCCGGCGATCGTCGCCGAGACGCGCTCGGTGACATAGCGCCCGACCTCGTCCGCGCTCGGCCCGGTCTTGAGGAAATCGGCGACGATCGCGTCGAGCCGCGCCGCCACCCGCGCCGCATCGACCCCCGGCCGCACCACCGCGCGCACGGTGAAGGTGCCGAGCTGCGCGAAGCTCGCGTTATACGCGCTGACCTGCACCGCCAGCTTCTCCTTGCGCACCAGGATATCGTCGAGCCGCGAACTCGACAGCCCGCCCAGCACCCCCGCCGCGACGTCGAGCGCGGTCGAATCAGTGTCGTTGATCCCCGGCACCGTCCAGGCGCGCAGCAGCATCGTCGCGCCGACGCGGTCCGTCATCACCTCGGATTTGGCCACCGCGAGCGTCGGGATCTCCACCTTGGGCGCGAGATTCTGCGGCCCGCGCGGGATCGCGCCGAAATACTTTTCGACCAGCGGCTTGGCGCTCGCCGCGTCGATATCGCCGGCCAGCACCAGCACCGTGTTGTTGGGGCCGTAATGTGCGCGGAACCAGTTCTTCACATCGTCGAGGCTGGCGGCGTCGAGGTCGGCCATCGATCCGATCGTGGTGTGGCCATAGGGATGGCCGGGCGGGAACAGCCCCTCGGTCAGCTTGTACTGGACGAGCCCGTAGGGCCGGTTGTCGCCCTGCCGCTTCTCGTTCTGGACGACGCCGCGCTGGCGGTCGAGCGTCGCCTGCGTCACCGCGCCGAGCAGATAGCCCATCCGGTCGCTCTCGAGGAACAGCGCCCGTTCGAGCGCGGTCCTGGGGACCGTCTCGTAATAATTGGTGCGGTCGTAATAGGTGCTGCCGTTCATGTCGGTGCCGCCGGCCTGTTTGAGCGGCGCGTAGAAATCCCCCGGCGCGTTCTCGCTGCCGTTGAACATCAGATGCTCGAACAGATGCGCAAACCCGGTCTTGCCCTTGGGCTCGAACTTCGATCCAACGTCATACCACACGCTCACCGCGACGATCGGCGCCTTGCGATCGGTATGGACCACCACGCGCAACCCATTGGCTAGGGTAAATTGCGTATAGGGAATATCGACCTGCCGGATCAGGGCCGCGATCGGGGCGGGCTTGGTTTCGGTCCGCGCGACGGCGGGCTGGGTCAGGAACATCAAGGAGCCGATAAATGCGAGAGATGTGAGACGCATGGTTTCATCCGATGGATCGGTCGCGCGCTACCATGCACGAACCCATGCGTCCAATCGCTGCCGCCCCTTGTGTTGTAAAATGGCAACACCATATCGCGCGCCATCAAAGGAGGGATTTCACCGACATGAATCTCGAAAAATTCACGGACCGCGCCAAGGGCTTCCTGCAATCGGCACAGACCGTCGCGATCCGCATGAACCACCAGCGGATCGCGCCCGAACATCTCTTGAAGGCGCTGCTCGAGGACGAGCAGGGCATGGCCGCGGGGCTGATCCAGTCCGCCGGGGGCGACGCCAAGCGCGCGCTCAGCGAAACCGATCTCGCTTTGTCCAAGATCCCGGCGGTGTCGGGCAGCGGCGCGCAAGGTTCGCCCGGCATCGACAATGATCTCGTCCGCGTGCTCGACCAGGCCGAGCAGATCGCGCAGAAAGCCGGCGACAGCTACGTCACCGTCGAGCGGCTGCTGGTCGCGCTCGCGCTGTCGCTCAACACCGCGGCGGGCAAGGCGCTGCAAGCCGCCGCCGTCAGGCCCGAGGCGCTCAACGCCGCGATCAACACCTTGCGCGGCGGCCGCACCGCCGACACCGCCTCGGCCGAGGATCGCTACGACGCGCTCAAGAAGTTCGCGCGCGATCTGACGCAGGCGGCGCGCGACGGCAAGCTCGATCCAGTGATCGGCCGCGACGAGGAAATCCGCCGCACCATCCAGATCCTCGCGCGCCGCACCAAGAACAACCCGGTGCTGATCGGTGAACCCGGCGTCGGCAAGACCGCGATCGCGGAAGGGCTCGCGCTGCGCATCGCCAATGGCGACGTGCCCGATACGCTCAAGGACCGCACGCTGATGGCGCTCGACATGGGCAGCCTGATCGCCGGCGCCAAATATCGCGGCGAGTTCGAGGAACGGCTCAAGGGCGTGCTCGACGAGGTCAAGGCCGGCGAGGGCGACATCATCCTGTTCATCGACGAGATGCACACGCTGATCGGCGCGGGCAAGACCGATGGCGCGATGGACGCCTCCAACCTGTTGAAGCCGGCGCTCGCGCGCGGTGAATTGCACTGCGTCGGCGCGACCACGCTCGACGAATATCGCAAGTACGTCGAGAAGGACGCAGCACTCCAGCGCCGCTTCCAACCGGTGTTCGTCGGCGAGCCGACCGTCGAGGATACGATCTCGATCCTGCGCGGCCTCAAGGAGAAATACGAGCTCCACCACGGCGTCCGCATCACCGACGGCGCGATCGTCGCGGCGGCGACGCTCGGCAACCGCTACATCACCGATCGGTTCATGCCCGACAAGGCGATCGACCTGATGGACGAGGCCGCCAGCCGAATCCGCATGGAAGTGGAGAGCAAGCCCGAGGAGATCGAGACGCTCGACCGCCGCATCCTCCGCCTCAAGATCGAGCGCGAGGGGCTTCGCCGCGAGAATGACGACGCCTCGCGCGAGCGGCTCGCGACGCTGGAGGGCGAACTCGCCAATCTCGAACAGCAATCCGCCGAACTCACCACGCGCTGGCAGGGTGAGAAGGACAAGATCGCCGCCGAATCCAAGTTGAAGGAGCAGCTCGACGCCGCCCGGCTCGAACTCGACCAGGCGCAGCGCGCCGGCGACCTCGCCCGCGCGGGCGAACTGTCCTACGGGCGCATCCCCCAGCTCCAGCGCCAGCTCGAGGAGGCGCAGGGCGCCGCCAAGGGCGCGATGCTGCGCGAGGAAGTCACCGCCGACGATATCGCCGCGGTGGTCAGCAAATGGACCGGCATCCCGATGGAGCGGATGCTCGAAGGCGAGCGCACGAAGCTGCTCCAGATGGAAGCGGCGCTCGGCAAGCGCGTGATCGGCCAGGCGCAGGCGGTGCGCGCGGTCTCGACCGCGGTGCGGCGTGCGCGTGCGGGGCTGCAAGATCCCAATCGGCCGATGGGCAGCTTCCTGTTCCTGGGGCCGACCGGCGTCGGCAAGACCGAACTGACCAAGGCGCTCGCCGAATTCCTGTTCGACGACCCCTCGGCGATGGTCCGCATCGACATGAGCGAGTTCATGGAGAAGCATGCCGTCGCCCGGCTGATCGGCGCCCCTCCCGGCTATGTCGGCTATGAGGAAGGCGGCGTGCTGACCGAGGCGGTGCGCAGGCGCCCCTATCAGGTGATCCTGTTCGACGAGGTCGAGAAGGCGCATGGCGACGTGTTCAACGTGCTGCTGCAAGTGCTCGACGACGGGCGGCTCACCGACGGGCAGGGCCGCACCGTCGATTTCACCAACACGATCATCGTGCTCACCTCGAACCTCGGCAGCCAGTATCTGACGATGCTGGAAGAGGGGCAGGACGTCGCGAGCGTCGAGCCGCAGGTGATGGAGATCGTGCGCGGCCACTTCCGCCCCGAATTCCTCAACCGGCTCGACGAGATCGTGCTGTTCCACCGTCTGGGGCAGAGCGAGATGGCGCCGATCGTCGACATCCAGGTCGCGCGCATCGACAAGCTGCTCGCCGACCGCAAGGTGACGCTCGACCTCACCGAGGGCGCGCGCGCGTGGTTGGGGCGGGTCGGTTACGATCCGGTATACGGCGCGCGGCCCTTGAAGCGCGCGGTGCAACGCTATCTGCAAGACCCGCTCGCCGACCTGATCCTGCGCGGCGAGGTCAAGGACGGCGCGACCGTGCGCGTCGAGGAGGGCGACGGGAAGCTGGAGCTGACGGTGGTGTAGTTCCGCACCACCTGTTTCCCGCCCGTTCGTGCCGAGCGAAGTCGAGGCACCGTCGCGCACGACGGCCTCGGCTTCGCTGAACCGGCCCCTCGACTTCGCTCGGGGTGAACGGCTGAAAACGGCAAAAGAAAGGGGCGGCTTCCGCGAGGAAGCCGCCCCAATTTTTTGGCTCGGATCGACAGATCAGAACTTGAAGTTCGCGCCCGCCCGGAAGGTCCGGCCGATCAGACCCGGCGTGTGCCACGAGGTCAGATAGTTCGGCGAGCTGGTGTAGCCCGCCGGCGCGATCGGCGCGCGCGCGCCGAGGATGTTGCCGACGTTGATGTAGAAATCGAAATTGTCGTTCACATGCACGTTGGCGTTGAAGTCGGTGTAGATGAAGCTGTGGACATAGCAGAACTTGTCCGAGCCATCCGCCGCCTTGTAGAGCGCCGAGGCGCACGACAGATCGGTCGTGCCTTCATCCGCCGCGACTTCCTTGAGACGGCCGATCCAATAGGTCGTCGTGGTCAGCGCCAGCTTGCCGTATTCGATCGTGTTCTGCCAGCTACCGCGCCAGTTCGGCGTGCCGTTGCCCGAGGACAGTTCCTGCGGCCCGAGCGTACCGGCGTATTTCTGCACCGTGCCGTTGGTGTGCAGGTCGAACTGCAGCGTGTGCGTCACTTCCGCGCGAGTCGTGTAGTGGATGTCCGAGGTCAGATCGAACTGGCCCTGCGCGGCGAAGTCGAGGCCCGAGATGATCTCATAATCCGCGTTCACATAGGGAACGTTGTAGATGAGCAGGCGGGGCAGCGCGGTCGGGTTGAACGGATCGGCGGCGTCGACGACGTTGCACGAATAGCCCTGGCCGACCGCGGCGAGTGCGGCGCAGCCTGCGGCCGCGGCCGCGTCAGACGAAGCGAACTTCTGCGATGCGACCGAGTAATAGGCGCTGCGCGCCGCGCCACCGAGCGGGCCGGTGACGATCAGGTCGGACTTCTTGATGTTGAAGTAATCGACCGTGAAGCTCACGCGGCGGGTCGGCTGGAACGTGCCGCCCACGGTGAAGCTGCGCGACTTCTCAGGCTGCACATTGGGGTTGCCGGTCGCGCCGCTGCCCAACGAATAGATCGTCGAATAGGCCGAGTTGCCCGGGTGCGCGGCGACGAACGCCGCGTTGGGCGTGTAGTTCGAGAACCCGGCATACGAGCTGCGCGGGTTGGATTCCGCGAAGGTCGGGGCGCGGAAGCCCTTCGAGAAGGTGCCGCGGATCGAGAAGAACTCGACCGGCTTGAACTGCGCTTCCACCTTCGGCGAGAAGTGGTCGTAGCCTTCCGAATAGTGATCGTAGCGGCCCGAAACGCCGACGTTGAGCTGCGTCAGGATCGGCGCGTCGATCTGGAAGAAGCCCGCCGCGACCTCACGGTCACCGAACGCGGCCGAGGTGTTGAGGCCGTTCACGTCGAGGCCCGGGTTGCGGCTGTTGTTGGTCAGCGATTCGCGGCGATACTGGCCGCCCACCGCGATCTTGGCGTCACCGCCCGGCAGCGCGAACAAAGTGCGGCCGATCGAGGCATCGACGGTCGCGATCCACGAATGCGAGCGGGTGTTGATCGGCGGGAGCACCGCGTCGCGCACCGCCTGCGAGTTGAGGCTCGGATTGACGAAGTTGTACGAGCCGGTGTTGATCGCGTTGATGAGTGCGTTGGTGTTGTACCAGCCGTAGTCGGTCAGCGACAGATTGTCCTGCGCGTAAACGGCATCGACCTTCCAGACCCAGCTATCGCCGAAGTGGCCGTTCAGGCCGCCGCTGATACGATAGACTTCGTTGGTGCGGCTGCTGCCCGAACGGGCATCGCCGAACAGATAGTAGATGCGCGCCGCGCCGTTGGCGGGGTCGTTCGCATAGGCTGCCGCATACGGGTTGTTCGGGTTGAGGCGACGACCGGCGGCACCCAGGTCGGTCGCGCAGTTCACGCCCGAGTTACAGATCCACACCGGCAGGACGATGCCGGGGTTGCTCGCCGAGAGCGACGGCGAACCGCCGAACGGCTGGACCTGACGGATGTTGTTGGGCGGGGAGATGATATCGACCCGGTCATGCATGAAGCTGCCCTGGAGATACCCCTCGATCGTGTCGCTGAGCCGCAGGCTGGCGCGCGCGCTGAAGCCGTAGCGCTCCTGCAGCGGCAGGATCTGGCGGTACTCGTCCTGCAGGTTGTGCTTGCAGGCGGTGCCCTGCTGCGTGGCGGTGTTGACCGTGAAGGTGCCGAAGTTGCAGTTGCTGAGCGGGGTCAGCGTCTGGAACAGCGCCGGGGTGCTGGCGTTCGCAACCGAACCCGCGAGCGGATTGTTGAGATTGGTCTGGCGCACCCGCGTCACGATCGCGTCGGCGGTCGCGGTGGTGAGCGAATCGTCGGCGCGGTTGTTGTCGACGCCGCCGATCGAGGTGAGATCGAGCGTGTTGAACGGGAAGCCGCGGTCATGGTTGTTGACGCGCCCGTCGAACTCATACTCGCCCGTCACATAGACGTTGAAGCCCTGCGTCTCGTAATCGCCGTAGCCGGCCGACAGATGCGCCTTGTACTTCTGCGCGTCGCCCTTCTCCGCGAGACCACCCTCGATGCCGCCGGCGAGGCCGGTGATGTGCTTCTTGGTGATGATGTTGACCACGCCGCCGATCGCGTCCGCGCCATAGGTCGCCGACGCCGAATCCTTCAGCACTTCGACGCGTTCGATGTTGGTGATCGGGATCGAGTTCAGATCGACATAGGCGTTGTGGCCGTCGTCGTTGAGCGGGAAGTTGGCCGAGCGCAGGCCGTCCACCAGGACGACAGTCGACGACACGCCAAGGCCGCGCAGCGAGATGGCGCTGCCGCCCGCCGAGAAGCCGCTCTGGAAGCCGTTGCCGATCGAGCCGGCGCTGTCGGCCGAAACCGAACGGATCGCATCGGAGATGTTGGTGATGCCGGCTTTCTGGAGGTTTTCCGTGGTGAGCACGGTGATCGGCGACGGCGAATCGGTCTCGCGGCGCGCGAACAGCGAACCGGTGACGACGATGTCCTTGGTGTCGTCCTGCGCGGCGGGCGTGTCGGACGGCAGCGTCGCGGGTACCGGCGCGGCCTGATCCTGCGCGAACGCCGGCGCGGCGAACGACGCCAGCGCGGCGAGCGGTGCCGCGCCCAGCAGCAGGCGGTTCTTGAGAGTCGTCTGGACGGAATGCATCAGTGTCTTTCCCCTTTGCGATCTCCCGCCGCGCGCCCCGTCGCGAACGGTGGAAGATACCGAGCCTCGGCGCCGGACGGCGCATGGTGAGGCGGATAAGGGACGATGGCTGGGCCCGATCCGGGTGTAAAGACGGGGGATTCCCCGGTGTGATGATTTGCCCGCATTTGTAGCAATTGTGCCACATCGCTAGCGCACGAATGTGTCCGCGGTATTGCCGGCAGACCGCCGCGCCGCGCGATCCACGACGGGGCGACTGTTGCCCGCCCGCACCGCCGCCACCCCGCGCCGCGCCCCAAAAGGAAAGGGCGGCCCCTCGCGGAGCCGCCCTTCCGGGTTTCGATGGTGCCGAAGCTTACCAGTCGACCTTCGCGCCGAAGCGGATGAAGCGGCCGATGAAGCCCTGGCTTTCCCACGCCACGTTGTAGCCATAGCCCGTGTCGTAGGTCTGGCCCGGATTGAAGTCCGGCTTCGCGTTGAACACGTTGAGCACGTTCGCGTAGAGGGTGAAGCGGTCAGCCACCTTGACGGTCGCGGTCATGTCGACGTCGATGAAGCGACGCGCATGGCACTTGTACGGATCGCCATTGTAATAGGCATAGACCGAGTTGCCGATCGCGCCCGCGCAATCGGAGGGGTCGCTGCCGTAGTCGACCGAGGCCATGTTGTAGCCGCTGGTGTAATAGGCGGTCGCGCTGAGCGTGGCACGGCCCGAGAAGTCGAGCGTGTTCTCCCAGCTTCCGCGCCACCGCGGCGCGCCCGAGCACGACGTGATGTTGCAGGGGCTGAGCGTGCCCGCGAACTTCTGCACGACGCCGCCCGGCGTGGTCTGATCGAGGTTGATCAGATACGTCGCGTTGACGCGGCTGGTCAGGTTGATCCCGTGGCCGAGCGGCAGCCGCGCGGTCCCCGAGAAGTCCAGACCCGACGTCACTTCCGAGGTCGTGTTGACGAAGCTGTACTGGATGAAGCCCAACTGCGGCAGCGCGTTCGGGTGGTCGGGGTCGGCGATACCCTTCACGACGTTGATGCCCGGCAGGTTCACCACACCATTGTTGGCGTAATAGGCTTCTTCGACACCCGAATAGTCAGGCGCGCCGATCAGCCCCTTGATCTTGATGTGGTAGTAATCGACCGTGAACGAGAACTGACGCGTCGGCTCGAAGACGACGCCGCCGGTGAAGGTGGTCGACGTTTCGGGCTTCAGGTTGGGGTTGCCGCTCGAGGTCAGGCCGTAGCTGTAGGGCAACGTCGCATAGCCGTTGTTGCCGTGCGCCGCGATATACGCCGCACCGCCCGGCTGGTCCGGAGTCACTGTCGCGGTGATATAGCCGGTGGTCGGCTGCCCATAGGCTTCGTTGAAGCTCGGGATGCGGAAGCCGCGCGACCAGGTGCCGCGGAAGCGGAGCTGTTCGATCGGCTTGAAGATCGCGGTGATCTTCGGCGAGAAATTGTCCTGGCCCGACGAATAATTGTCGTAACGGCCCGAGCCGTTGAGGGTCAACTGATCGAAGATCGGCGCGTCGATCTCGAAGAAGCCCGAGCGGACGTTGCGGCTGCCGATCGTGCTCACCGAGTTGATGCTGTAATAGCGATCGGCGGGGTTGATCTCGTTGGGCGCGTTCGCGCTCGGGTTGAAGACCGACTCGTGACGATAGGCGCCGCCGACCGCGGCGGTCAGATCGCCGCCCGGCAGCGCGAACAGCGCCTTGGACAGCGTCGCCTGCACCTGCCACAGCTTCGAGTTGGAATAGGTGTCGTTGGTCGGGGCGATATACTCGCGCATCGCCTCGCTGTTGCGCGACGGATCGACGAAATTGAAAGTGCCGTCGTTGATGACGTCCATCAGACGCTGCGGGTTCAGATAGTTCTTGTTGGTGACGCGCAGATCGACTTCGGAATAGGTGCCGTTGACGTCATACTTCCAGTTGTCGCCGAACGAACCGGCGATCCCGGCCGCGAAGCGGTAGGTCTTGGCGTCGGTCAGCGTCTGGCGCGGACGGTCATAACGATAGTTGAGACGCGCCTCCTGGCCTGCGGCCGCAAACGGGTTGTTCGGGTTGAGCGTGCCGTTGGCGGCGGTACAGGCGATCGTGGTGCCGCGCGGGCAGACGTAGGCGGGGAGCAGCACCGGGCTGAGCGTGAACTGCGTGCCGCCGGCGGCGGTCTGGCCGGCGAAGGTCAGCGGCGCGATGCTGCTGTTCGTCTGCGTCTCGTAGAAATTGCCCATCGCATAGGCTTGCGCGCGGCTGCCGACGTTGACGGTCAGGTGCGCCGTGGCGCCGAAGCGCTGCTCCTTGGGGATTTCCTGGAGATAGTCGTTGATGTTGTCCTGCTGGCAGACGGCGCCGGTGGTCGGCGCGCCCTTGCCGGCGAGATCAGCCTGCTGCGCGGGCGTCAGCGTGATCGCCGTCAGGTCACGGCAGCCCGCCGCTGGGTTCAGCAACTGCCAGCTACCACCGGCTACCGGGGCGCCGTTGAGATATGGCCGTACCGCCGGAACGCGGGTCGCGCCGAAGGCGGACAGCGTGCCGTCGGGCTGGATGCCGTTGATCGTCTCGTTGGTCAGGCAGTTGCCCGCGCCGTTGCAGACGCGGCTGTAATCGTTGGTGTTGTACGGATAGCCACGATCGCGCGCGTAGATCGGATTGTTGGTCTGGAATTCGGCGCTGACGTAGAAGTTGAAGCCCTGCTCGCTGAGCTTGCCGTAGCCATAGGTCAGGTCGGCACGGTTCTCGGCGCCGTCGCCATGCTCCGAAATGCCTGCGGAGGCGTTGGCGTGCAGACCGACGATCTGCTTCTTGACGACGACGTTGACCACGCCGGCGACCGCGTCCGCGCCGTAGGTCGAGGAGGCGCCGTCCTGCAGCACGTCGACCTTCTCGACGATCGCCTGCGGGATGGTGTTGAGATCGACGAAGCTGCGCTGGCCGTCATCGCCGAGCGGGTAGATCGCCGAGCGCTGGCCGTCGAACAGCGTCAGCGTGTTGCCGGTGGTGAGGCCGCGCAGCGACACGGCGGTCGCGCCGGTGGCGAAGCCAAAGCTGTTCCACGCGCGCGTCATCGTGCCGGCGCCATTGGCCGGAATGGTCTGCAGCGCCTCGGCGATGGTGTTCTGGCCGCGCGTCACGAAATCCTGCGCGGTCAGCGTGTTGATCGGCGCGGCGGTCGCGGTGGCGCTGTTGCGGATCAACGAACCGGTGACGACGACGTCCTGGGTAGTGTCGGTCGACTGATCGGCGGACGAGGCCGGCAGCGGAGCGGGGGGCGTATCCTGCGCGACGGCGGGAGCCGCTGCCAGCGCCATGGCGAGCGGGGCGGCGGCGAGAAGAAGGCGCACCTTCCCCGGAGAGCGAATGGTCATGGTCCTGAAAGTCCCTTTTCATGCCCTGGCTGGCGAATCGTTGCGCCCGCGCAGGAAAGCCGATTCCGATGTCGGACGAATGCCGCTCGGAACATGCCCCAAGGGATGAGGCGGTGCTTTCAACCTGTAAAGGTGTCGTTCAGGCTGCGGCCCACTTTGGTGGAGGGTGTATCCGAACTGCAACAGCTTTGTATCAGGGCTGAAATACGCCGTTACAAATTGGGCATTTTTGTGGCGGGCGCCTACTCTGCCCCCGCCATCGGCCCCGCCACCAGCAGCGGGTCGAGCTTCGCGTCGCGCCAGCGGATCGCCCAGTGCAGGTGCGGCCCGGTTGCCCGCCCGGTCGCGCCCGACAGCGCGATCGGCTGCCCGCGCCGGACATGGTCGCCGACCCGCACGTCGATCCGCGAGAGGTGGAGGAACGCGCTGTTGAGGCCCATGCCGTGGTCGATCATCAGCAGATTGCCCTCCAGCGTGAAGGGATGGTCCGCCGCCAGGATCACCACGCCGTCGGCGGGGCTGAGCACCACCGATCCGGTCGGCTTGGCGATGTCGAGCCCCGAATGATACGCGCCCGCCTCGCCGTTCTTGTAGATGCGCTGCGATCCGAACAGCGTCGAGATCCGCCCGGTCGCCGGCCAGGCGAACGCCTGCCGCCAGCCCTGCGCGTCGGTCCGCACCGCGCGCGCGGCGGCGATCTGCGCGAGCTCGCCGGGGCGGATCCGCGCGAATTCGGGGGCGGGCACCGGATATTTGGGCAGGCTCGCCAGCCGGGAGATGTTCCAGCTTCGCGGCGCGACGCTGATCTGGTCGCGCACCTGCCGCCCGTCGGCGAGCGTCGCGGCGAGCGTCGTCACCGCCCCGGCGTCGCGGTCGAACCCGAACACGAAGCGCCCGTCGCGCGCCACCGGCACGCTCGCGCCGTTGACGCTCACGAGCGTCGCGCCGGCGGGCGCGGCGCCGATCACCAGCCCGCCCTGCACCATCGCGCCGGTGTAGCTGAATCGCACCGGGGCGGCGGGACGCTGCGGCACGCTCGGCGGCGGCGTCACCCGCGCCGGCGGCGGCGCCGGGATGCTCGGATAGCGCGGCACGGTGGCGCATCCGCCGAGCAGCAGCACGGCGGCGGCAGTCGTTCTCGCGGCGCGCATCAGGCGCTCAGCGCCTCGGTGGCGAACGCCGCGCTCGCATAGGCTTGCTGCCGCGCCGCGCTCCAATAGCGCAGATCCTCGAGCGCGATCCGCGCCCCGCTCACCGCGCACAGCACATGGTCGCCGGGGGTGAGCACGCGGAAGCCGTTGGCCATATAGTGCAGCCGGGCGAGGCGATCGGTGTTGGGCATCAGCATGGTCGGCTCTCGGCTAGAACAGGTTCGGCTGGTCGGCCGGATCGGACTTGCGATCATAGGGCTTGGGCGACGCGCGCTCAACCTTGGCATCGACCTGCCCGTCGCGGAAATGGAGCGTCACCGCGCCCGCCGCGCGCGCCGCCGCCCCGGTGACGAGCGTCTCGCCGCCCGGCCGCGCGGTCACGCGCACATAGCCCCGGTCGAGCAAGGCATCGGGATTGAGCGACTGCGCCAGCCGCCAGGTTCGCGCCAGCCGGTCGCGCGCGCTCTCCAACTGGCGCACCAGCACCGCCGGGCGGAGCGCGCCGGCCGAGCGATCGAGCATCCCCCGCGCGGTGGTCACGCGCCGCTCCAGCCCGCGATCGAGCCGCGCGCCGAGATCGTCCGCCCTCTGCCGCTGCGGCCCGAGCAACGCGTCGCGCCTCGGGATCACCCGCACCAGCGCGTCGAGCCGCTCGCGCCCGCGCTCGTGATAGCGCCGCGCGCAGCGCTCGGTGCGCTGGCCGTGCGCGGCCAGCGTGAGCCGCAGGTCGGCGAGCACCGGCACCGCCATCTCCGCCGCCGCGGTCGGCGTGGGCGCGCGCAGGTCGGCGGCATAGTCGGCGAGCGTGGTGTCGGTCTCATGCCCGACCGCCGAGATGATCGGGATCGAACAGGCGGCGATCGCGCGCACCACCGTCTCGTCGTTGAACGACCACAGATCCTCGATCGAGCCGCCGCCGCGCGCGACGATGATGAGATCGGGCCGCGCCACCGCGCCGCCGGGCGCGATCGCATCGAACCCCCGGATCGCCGCCGCCACCTCCGCCGCCGAGCCTTCGCCCTGCACCTTGACCGGCCACACGATCACGCGGCTCGGGCAGCGATCCTCGAGCCGGTGGAGGATGTCGCGGATCACCGCCCCGGTCGGCGAGGTGACGACGCCGATCACGCCCGGCAGGAACGGCAGCCGCTTCTTCCGGCTGGTCTCGAACAGCCCTTCGCCCGCCAGCTTGGCCTTGAGCTTCTCCAGCAGCGCCATCAGCGCGCCTTCGCCGGCCAGTTCCATCCGCTCGATGATGATCTGATATTTGGAGCGCCCCGGATAGGTGGTGATCCGCCCGGTCGCGATCACCTCCACGCCGTCCTGCGGCTGGAACGGCAGCATGTTGACCTGCCCTTTCCAGATCACCCCGTCGATCACCGCGCCATCGTCCTTGAGCGCGAGATAGGCATGGCCCGAGGCTACGCGCTTGTAGCCGGAGATTTCGCCGCGCAGCCGGACATGGCCGAACTCGGTCTCGACCACGCGCTTGAGCTTGGCCGCGAGTTCGGCGACCGAAAGCGGCGCGGCGTTGTCGCCCGCCATCTCCTCGGCTACCAGCCGCGCCTGGCTATCGTAAAAGGGGTCCGCCATGAATGTCCTGCTGATCGGCTCGGGGGGTCGCGAACATGCGCTCGCCTGGAAGCTCGCGCAATCGCCGGGCCTCCATACGCTGTTCGCCGCACCGGGCAATCCGGGCATCGCGGCGCATGCGCAGGTGGTCGCGCTCGATGTGACCGATCATGCCGCCGTGGTGGCGTTCGCAGGCGAGCGCGCGATCGGCCTCGTCGTGATCGGTCCCGAGGCGCCGCTCGTCGATGGCCTTGCCGACAGCCTGCGCGCGGCGGACATCGCGGTGTTCGGCCCGTCGGCGGCGGCGGCGCGGCTCGAAGGCTCGAAGGGCTTCACCAAGGCTTTGTGCGACCGCGCCGGCATTCCCACCGCCGGCTATGCCCGCGTCACCGCGCTCGACACGGGCCTCGCCGCGCTCGACACATTCGGCATCCCCGTCGTCGTCAAGGCGGACGGCCTCGCCGCCGGCAAGGGCGTCACCGTCGCCGAGACCCGCGCCGCCGCCGAGGCCGCCTTGCGCGACCTGTTCGCCGCGCCCGGCGGCGAAGCGGTGATCGAGGAATTCCTCGACGGCGAGGAGGTCAGCCTGTTCGTGCTGACCGACGGCGCGGCGATCCTCCCGTTCGGCACCGCGCAGGACCACAAGCGCGTCGGCGACGGCGACACCGGCCCCAACACCGGCGGCATGGGCGCCTACAGCCCCGCGACCGTGCTGACCCCCGAGCTGGAACGCCGCGCGCTCGACGAGATCATCCGGCCGACCGTCCGCACGCTCGCCGCCGAGGGTACGCCCTTTTCGGGGGTGCTCTACGCCGGGCTGATGCTGACGGCGGACGGCCCCAAGCTGATCGAATATAACGCCCGCTTCGGCGATCCCGAATGCCAGGTGCTGATGCTGCGGCTCGAAGACGATCTGCTCGACGTGATGCTCGCGGTCGCGCACGGCCGGCTCGGCGAGCGCCCCCCCGCGCGCTTCACCGACGCCACCGCGCTCACCGTGGTGATGGCCGCGCGCGGCTACCCCGGCACGCCCGAGACCGGCGGCACGATCGCCGGGCTCGACGCCGCCGAGGCGACCGGCGCGCGCGTGTTCCAGGCGGGCACGCGCCTCCAGGACGGCGCGCTGGTCGCGGCGGGCGGCCGCGTGCTGGCGGTGACGGCGACCGGCGCCAACGTCCGCGCGGCGCAAGCCGCGGCCTATGCGGCGGTCGACGCGCTCGATTTCCCGACCGGCTTCTGCCGCCGCGACATCGGCTGGCGCGAGATCGCGCGCGCGGGGTAGGGCGGTAGGGCGATCCGTCGCGAGAGCCCTTCCGTCATGCCCGACCCGTGCCGGCATCCACGGCTCGACACGCCCCCCAGCCGTGGTCTCGCGGCACGGTGCCCCCGGAACGCCCCGGCGCGGCGGAGCGCTTCGGAACCGCGCCGAGGTTCGCAAAGCGCCCGCGATCGCGGCATCACCTCCGCCGACGGCATGTTGACGCGGGGGCAAGTCGCTCGACGCGTCTTTGCTCACAAGCGGCCTGGAGTGGCGCGGTGCGGAGAACGCCCACTTGCAGACGTTGATCGCGCGGGGCAGCCTGCGTGAATGAGCAAGCGAAACGAGAAAGGGCGTGAAATCTGGTTCGCAAGAGTCTTGTGGAGCTACATGCCCTGCCATCCAATGGGATTTCTGGTGATCTTCGCGCTCGTTTTGTTCGGCATGGGCGCGGTGTCCGTAGGCCAGTGGTTCCTGCGTCTCGCGAGCATTCCTGGCGCGGATAGCTGGCCGTTTCTACTAATCTCTCCAACCGTCGTCGCCGGGTGGATCATCGCAGAGCGCCATAGCTAGGCTACCTTGAGTCCGACAGGGAATGGCGGCTTTCCACCAACTTTCGGCGTTCCGGCGCTGGGGCGGCTCCCGCCCCAATAGCGGACGTTCCTCCGACGCGCTAAGTCCAGGGCTCGTTGGAGACGGGGTTAGCGCATGAAGCAACGATTGATTGAACGCATTCCGGTTCCACAAAGCGAAGTGCGGACCGACGAGCCTGGCGCAGCTTGTTTGTGGGTAGGATATTTCATCGAAGAGGCTGTTGAGCGGGGCTATGAGGAGGACGAGCTTCCTCCGGAGGTTCTGCGCTTTCTTGATGTTTGGGAATATCATGGAGAGCGCGGCAACGGTGGGCACGCTCAATATTACGAGAACGAGGAAAACTGCCGTCCAAAATTGAAGCTGATGGCGAAGTTCCTCAAGACGATCGGTCTTCCGGAGCACGGTCGACTCATAGAAGACTTCGAGCATTTCTCAATCAGGAACGAGGGGAAGATCGACGATCTATATGAGCGTGAAGAAAACGGCGCGGTCAGGGAAATGTTTTACGGATTTGACGATCGCTTCATGCAGTTGGAGCAAAGCGAGGGCAAGCTCGTGGACCGGTTGGCCGGGTGGCTCTTGCAGCAACCGTGGATAGAGATCGAGGAGACCGGACAATCTGGCGACGTTACAAGGCTCCGGCAGTTGATCGCAGATCCTCCTGACCGCGAAGCACGGCTGGCCGCGAAAATGCGCAGGCGCGAAGCAGAAAATCGTGGCGCCCTGCTCGCCTTCGCGCGACGCTTCTTGGCATATCGCACACGGGGTCCGAAGCCTGATCGGTAGATGAGCGGAGCGTCCGCTTTCCACCACCTCAAGCCGTTCGCGATCGGCGCTGACCCCTGCCGTATCAACGATCAGGGCGAGGCCCACGAAGCCGCCTGCCCCCCATAACGCCACGCTGTCCCGGAAAATGCGGCAACCCCGCTGGTGCCGCTTCGGCGTCCTCGATAGTGTCCGCGCATGGCAGCAGCAGGTTCATCGCGATCGAGCGTCGCTTCCGAGCGGCAGGCGCTCTGGGCTTTCATCCTCGGTTGTATCGCGGTCACGATCGGGGTGATCGCGCACCTGCCGATGTTCCTGATGGCGCGGTCGATGCACTATCACCTCGCGGGGATGCCGATGGACTCGGGCATGATCGCCGGCATGGGGCTGATCGTCGCCGGGGTCGCGGTCGCCGGCTATGGGTTGCTGCCGCGCGACGTCGCCGCCCAGCGTGTCGCCGCCGCGACGATCACCGTCGCCGCGCCCGAGGATGCGAAACTCGGCTGGCAGCACTGGCGGTTGATGATCGTGCTGGTGGTTGCGCTCGTCATCGACGTGATGAAGCCGGCCACGCTCGGCTTCACGGTTCCGGGCATGGTCGGGGAATATGGCGTCCCGAAGGCGACCGTCAGCCTCGTGCCCTTCTTCGCTTTGATGGGCACGGTCACCGGATCGTTCGTCTGGGGCGTGATCGCCGACATCTACGGCCGCAAGGCGTCGATCCTGCTGTCCGCCGTCATGTTCGTCGGCACCTCGATCTGCGGCGCGATGCCGAGCCTCGCGTGGAACATCGGCATGTGCTTCATGATGGGCCTGGCGGCGGGCGGCATGTTGCCGGTCACCTATGCGCTGCTGGCCGAGATGATGCCGAGCCGGCACCGCGGCTGGGCGCTGGTGCTGGTCGGCGGTCTCGGTGCGGTGGGCGGCTATTTCGCCGCGAGCGGCGCCTCCGCGCTGCTCCAGCCGATCTTCGGCTGGCGCATCCTGTGGCTCATCAACCTGCCCACCGGCCTCACGCTGGTGCTGCTCGGGGCCTTCATCCCGGAATCGGCCAAGTTCCTCCTCGCGCGTGGCCGACGTCGCGAGGCGGAGGAGGTCATGCGCCGCTTCGGCTCGCGGGCCGAGCGTGCCGCGCCGCGGACCGTCGCCGTGGCTCACGCCGGATACACCGCCCTGACCGGCGCCCGGCTGGTCGCCAAGATCACCGCGCTCAGCATCTGCGCGCTCGCCTGGGGCCTCATCAACTTCGGCCTGCTGCTGTGGCTGCCGGCCGATCTGGTGGCGAAGGGCTATTCGGTCGCGGTGTCGAGCCGGCTGCTCGCGGAATCGGCGCTGATCGCCTTCCCGACCGTGTTCGTCGCCGCGCTGCTCTACAGCCGCTGGAGCAGCAAATGGGCGCTCGTCGCCATGATCGGCGTCACCCTCGCCGGGCTGCTGCTGGTTCTGCGCCTGGAGATGGCCGGGGTGGGGAGCCCGGTGTGGCCGGTGGGCCTGCTGATCGTGGGCTCGAACGGGATCATCGCGATCCTGCTGCCCTATGCCGCCGAGAGTGTGCCGCTCGGCGTCAGGGGCAAGGCCACCGGCTGGATCGCGGCCTGTTCGAAGGGCGGCGGGCTGCTGGCCCAGTCGCTCAGCATCGCCGGTCACGTGCCGGCGATGGGCGTCGTGGCGGGCATCATCATGGTTCCGGCCGCGGCCTCGCTGGCGCTCGTCGCGATCTTCGGACGGGAAACGCGCGGGCTCGACCTTCGTCACCTGGAACGCGCGTGAAGATCGCGCGGCATGGTGTCGCGCGTTCTTGAACACCGCGCGCGGTGCGCCCGCGAGGGCGCGCGCGGCCCGGCCATGCATCTCCGGATCGTGTCATGCGTTTGCTGATGTCGATCAAGGTTTCACAACCAGGGAGTATGTCATGCGCTCGATGATGCTTGTTTCGCTTGCCGCCTGTATGGCGCTCGGTGCGTGCGGGAAGGGCGGCGAAAGCGTGTCGATGACCAACGCCTCGATGGATCAGGTCGCCAAGGTTCAGGCCGCCAAGCTCCAGCCGGGGCAATGGGAAATGCGCATGGAGCAGGTCAGCAGCGAGACGACCGGCGGATCGGGCACCCTGCCGGCGATGCCCAAAATGCCCCCCAGCACCACCAAAGTCTGCCTGACCGAGGCGCAGGTCAACGACCCCAAGGCCGTTTTCGGCGGCGCGCCGCAGATGCAGAAGAACTGTGTGTATGATTCGTTCACGATGCGCGGCGGCAAGATCGACGCCAAGCTCCACTGCGACATGGGCAATATCAAGGTCGAGGGCACCAATAGCGGCACCTTTACCGAAACCGCGTTCACATCCGAATCGCACAGCACGGTCAGCGGCCTGCCCGGCGGCATGACCACCAAGAGCCACATGAAGATGGACGCCAGGCGGCTCGGCGAGTGCCAGCCGGGCGACCTGAAGGCCGGCGACACCAAGGCGCCCCCGCAGGGCTGAGGCGCGGCCCGAGCGGAGGATGCCGGTTGGCTGCGTCGTCCACCGCCATCCTCCGAAACCCGCTTGCGGCCACCCCCGCGCCCGGCGTAGCCTCGGCGCCACGATGCCGAACCTCCCCGTCCCGATCTCAGAGCCGGCGCGCCAGCCCGTCCATCACCGCGCGAGGGCGTCGATCGGCTTCGGGCGCCGCGCGCGGATGCGCGCGAGCGTCAGCGTGACGAGCGGCGGGATCGTGTCGGTCGCGGTGCTGGTGTCCTCGATCCTGCTGTCGACCGCCGTGATCGTCCACACCGCCGGCAAGACCGCACGCCGCACCCGCGCGGACTGACGCCCCGCACCCCGCGTCACGGCGCCATCGCGATCGCGAGATCGGCGAGCGGCACGCCGCTCCGCGCATCGACCACCACCGGCACGATGTCGCGCCCGCTGCCCGCCTCGATCGGGCGCGTCATCGCGCCGCCGCCGAAATGCTTGCGCGCCCACCCGCCGAGCGCGTGCAGCACCGGCAGATAATCGCGCCCCGCCTCGGTCAGCACATAGTCGTCGCGCGGCGGATGGTCGCTGTAGCGCCGCCGTTCGAGCAGCCCCGCCGCGACCAGCGCGCCCAGCCGCCGCGTCAGGATGTTGGGCGCGATGCCGAGCGTCTTCTGGAACTGGTCGAACCGCGTCTGCCCGAGCCCGGCGTTGCGCAGGATCAGCATGCTCCACGTATCGCCGACACGGGCGAGGCCGCGCCCGACCGGGCAGGCCCCTGAGGAAAGATCGTCAATGTCCATTGCGAAAAGATAGTCACATAACTATTAAAACGCAAGCGACTTGCCGCCAAGGAGATTCCCCATGACCGACCCCCACACCCAGACCGCGCTTGTCACCGGCGCCTCGACCGGCATCGGCGCGGTCTATGCCGATCGGCTCGCACGCCGCGGCTACGATCTCATCCTCGTTGCGCGCGACACCGCGCGGCTCGACGCGCTCGCCGAGCGGCTCCGTGCCGAGACCGGCCGCACTGTCACCGTCCAGCGCGCCGATCTCACCGCCGCCGCCGATGTCGCCGCCGTCGCCGCCACGCTCGCCGACGACGCGCGCATCACGCTGCTCGTCAACAACGCGGGCATGTCGATCACCGGCGATCTGCTGACGACGCCGACGGCGGATGTCGAGCGGCTGATCGCGCTCAACATCACCGCGCCGACCTTGCTCGCGCAGGCCGCCGGCAAGGCGTTCGTCGCGCGCGGGGCGGGATCGATCATCAACATCGCCTCGGTGCTCGCGCTGATCCCCGAGGCGTTCGACGGCGTCTATTCGGGCAGCAAGGCGTATCTGCTCAACCTCAGCCAGAGCCTCGCCGCGCACTATGGCGACAAGGGCCTCTACGTGCAGGCGGTGCTGCCCGGCGCGACGCGTACCGAGATCTGGGCGCGCTCGGGCAAGGATGTCGATTCCTTCCCGCCGGAGATGGTGATGTCGGTCGACGATCTCGTCGATGCCGCGCTGGTCGGCTTCGACGCGCGTGAGACGGTGACGATCCCGCCGCTCGCCGACGCGCATCTGCCGCATTGGGAGGCGATGCAGAGCGAACGCGGCGCGCTTGCGGGCGTGCTCAGCCGCCGCGATCCCGCCGCGCGCTACGCCGGCGCCGCGCGCGCCTGAACGGCCGGGCGCGCGGCCCGCGCCCGCCGCCGCGCCCGCTTGCCGCCGCGCCGTGCCGCCGCCCGGTCGGGGCCGGCGGCGCGGTCGTGCGCGGCGGTGTCGCGCGCTTCGCGTGCCAGCGCGCGCAGCAGCGTATCGACCGGCGGCAGCGCGCCACTGTCCGCCGCCGGGCGCGCCACCGGCTCGTCGGGCGCCGGCGCGTCCTCGGGCTCCGATGCGAGCGCCGCGATCGCCCACGGCGCATCGTCGCCGGGGAACAAAGTGACGTCCTCGATCGGCATCACCGGCTCCTGCGTCAGCCAGGTCGGCTCGTCCGCCTCGCCGCAGCGCACGAACGGCGCGGTCGGATCGTCGAGTTGCGCCGCCGCCGCCTGCATCCCGCCCTGTTCGATCACCGTATCGGCCGCGCGCTGGCGCGCCGCGCAATCGGCGAGCGCCGCCGCGATCGCCGCCTGCGCTTCTGTGTCGAGCGCCACCCCGGCGAAATCCTCCAGCGCGCGCGTCGCATCCTCGGCGCGTTCGGCCCCGCCGCCGCGCGCATCGCCCGAGATCACCGTCCGCACCGTCGTCGTCGAGGCCTGCGCGACCGCCGCCGCGCCGCCCGCCTCCCCGACCGCGCCGGCACCCGCCTCGGCGCGCGTGCTGAAATAGTTGACCGTGGTGCGCCGCCCCTGCGCATCCTGCCCGTAATGGCGCAGGCAGAACATCAGCAGCGCGTCATTGGTCTTGCGCCGATAGCCGGCGAGCTTGCCGCCCACGAACACCGGCACCAGATAGCCCTCGATCGCGCGCTCGAACGCGATGTCCTTGAGCCGCTGCACCCCGAAATCGAGCGCCGCCTCCCACGCCCGCCGGAACTCCTCAGCCCCCGGTGCGCGCCTGAGCGTATAGCAATTCGCCTGCGCCATATTGACCATCCGCGCCGCCCGGCTGACCGATCCGGTATCGGCGAGCGCCTCGATGAACGCCTTCTGCCGCGCCGGCGTCCAGCCGTCATGCCGCTGCTTCTGGCGCGGCACGGGGGTGAAATCGGGCAGGGCGGGGCGGTCTTCGCGCGGCGTGGGGACGCGGTTTTGCATGGGGTGGCTCCCGGGGGTGGTGATGCGGGAGTGGTAGGTATGTCAGGTGGGGGCGTGTAGGACAGGGGTTTGTTGGTTGTTTGGACCGTTATGGTTGGGGCCAGTCGCCGACAGGCCCCAACCCGTCATTTATTTTTCTTGTCTGGCCGCTGGGACAAAGCCGAACCGGCTGCCGTTTTCGAGTCCTTGCCGGTGCGACCGTCACGTAAAACGTTCGACGCAGCCTTGCCGGCCTTTGCGCTGGTATGCTCATCCTTCGCCATATATCTCTCCTATCGCGCTACGATTTCGTAACACCGCTTGCATAACGCTAAGTTTCGTATAAGGTTTCCGTCATAGCGACGAGGAACGTCAATGATTGATATTCGCAGCGCAATTTTGAATGCTCTTCCAAGAGAGCTATTGATAGATTTGGAAGATCGCCTGCGCGCGGCCGCGCTGAAAGCGGCGGAGGTAGTTCGCAAAGAACTTCCGCTCAATGCAAAGCGTAGCCGTGAAGCGGAAGGCCAAATCCGCTTCCGCCTCCAGGAACAGAGCTATGAAGAGGTAGTCCAGCAGCACGGGGGATACCTGCTACCAGATGGTGTTATGTGGGGCACGGACTTAAAGGTCTTTCAGCCGTTCGCCCGTTTTCCTGGCTCCGAAGTAGGAATCATTCTTGGGTTTGCGGCTATGGCAGAACCGGGCAAAATTCCATCGAAAAATCAGTCTCGTGCAGCGGGCGTAACGTTAAATGTGTCCCTGCAACCCAGCTTGTTCGATGAAGACGATTGTCCAAAGCCTAGCGATATTTTCGTATTGTTCCTTACCGCACGTGACCGGCAGCAAGCGGGTATGATTGAGGAAATCGCCATCGGCGTAATTGGCGCGGCCTATAAGGATTTTATCTTCTACGCGTCCCTTGATGATTTCCTGCGAGGCTATGATAGTAAGCCAGTTGTCCCGGATGAGCCGGACGGAAGCGGTCCAAAGGTAAAGCTGCGCCCGACACGAAAGCTGTTCGTGCCGCCCGAGAAACAGCCCGATACTGAGGTCGGCGAGGAATAAGCGTCGAAACTGACGTTCTGAGTAACAAGTACAGCGTTCGCTCCGCACCCATAAAGGGTGCGGGGCCATAGGGATTCGAGCATATGCGTATCGGCACCCCGGGGTTCGTCCCTGCGAGACTCACTGAGGCGCGCGAAGCGCGCCGCATTCCTTCAAAAGCTGCGCTCGCTCGCCGTTTGGGCATGAGCGCCACCACCACCTCACGGTGGGAGGACGAAGCTTCAGGCCAAACCCCAGATAATGTGGCTTTGATCCGGCTTGCGGGTGAACTGCATGTTCGGCCCGAATTCTTCTTACGTCCTACTTTCAACAGTGAGCGGCCGACCTTTCTCCGGTCGCTCGCAAGCACGCTTGTTCGAGATTTAGATTTTCAGAAGGCGCAGATGCAATGGTTACAAGAGATCAGCTTCATCATCGGCCACTATATCGATCTGCCCGACGTTGACATTCCTGACGTACTAAATGGAGTCAGTTACACCCAGCTACGGGATGAAGATATTGAGGATATTGCGCTTCAACTTCGTCGTCATTGGCAATTGGGCGAGGGCCCATGTGGCGACGTTGTTACAATAATGGAGCGGATCGGAATCGTGGTTTCGACTATTCCGATGAATACTACCAAGCTAGATGGCCTCTGTAGCTGGTCGCCCGCAGATGGTAGGCCGCACGTTTTACTGGCAACCGATAAGATGTCTTTCCCTCGGCGGCAAATGGATGCAGCCCATGAATTGGCCCATGCGGTTCTCCATCATGCAGTACCGGAGGAGGAGTTTCAGGCTAATCTTCGTACTATTGAGCAACAGGCATTCCGTTTAGGTAGCGCGTTCCTGATGCCTTCTACGACGTATCCGAGGGAAGTACGCCATGCTTCGTTGGCGATGCTTGTCAATTTGAAGGAGCGGTGGCGTGTTTCGGTGAAGGCTCAGGTCAAGCGCCTGTCAGATCTCGGGATCATCCCGGAAGAGTTTTCGAGGCAACTTTACAAACTATATTCAGCAAAAGGGTGGTCGAAAGGCGAACCCCTCGATCAGCATTGGCCGATTCAGCCTCCGCGGGCGCTGCGCGATAGCCTGAATCTGATTGTTGAAAACAATGTTCGCAGCAAGGCGGACCTACTTGCTACCGAGTTCACAATCTCGAGTACCGATGTTGAAGAGCTTTGCGGTTTGCCGCCAGGGTGGTTTGATCGAGATACCGCAGAGGTTGTTTCGCTCAAGGCCCGTGCGAGTGGGGAAGTGACCCATTACGACAGTTCTGAGGTTATAGCGTTTCCAGATCGGCGCAATTATCCGCGATGAGAACGGTAACGATCACGCCGCTCCGCCACGAACGTTAGCCTTAATACTATATTCTGTGTCTTCGAGCAGAAGAACGCACGAACTTCTTCTAATAAGCCGACGCGGCAAAGCCGCGTCGTCGGACGCCGCTGTAGCGGCGCCGGCCGGGCGGGCCGCAGCGAGGCCGCGCCGGAGCTTGCGCTCCGGCTTGGCGCGGCCCGCTTACGCCGCCTTCGCGCGGCTCTGCCGCTTGCGCTCGTTCGGGTCGAGGAAGCGCTTGCGCAGGCGGATGTTCTTCGGCGTCACCTCGACCATCTCGTCGTCGTCGATATAGGCGATCGCCTGTTCCAGCGTCATCTTCTTGGGCGGGGTCAGGCGGATCGCATCGTCCTTGCCGCCGCTCGCGCGGAAGTTGGTGAGCTGCTTGGCCTTCATCGGGTTGACTTCGAGATCGTCGGTCTTGGCGTTCTCGCCGATGATCATGCCCTCGTACAGCGCCTCGCCGTGGCCGACGAACAGGATGCCGCGGTCCTCGAGCGGCCCGAGCGCATAGCCCTGCGCCTCGCCCGCGCCGTTCGAGATCAGCACGCCGTTCTTGCGGCCCTCGATCGTGCCCTTGTGCGGGCCATATTTCTCGAACAGCCGGTTCATGATGCCGGTGCCGCGCGTGTCCGACAGGAACTCGCCGTGATAGCCGATCATCCCGCGCGACGGCGCCGAGAAGGTGATGCGGGTCTTGCCGCCGCCCGAGGGCCGCATGTCGGTCATCTCGGCCTTGCGCAGGTTCATCTTCTCGACGACCGTGCCCGAATATTCCTCGTCCACGTCGATGATGACGACTTCATACGGCTCGGTCTTCTTGCCGTTCTCGTCCTCGCCGAACAGCACGCGCGGGCGGCTGATGCCGAGTTCGAAGCCCTCGCGGCGCATCGTCTCGATCAGCACGCCGAGCTGAAGCTCGCCGCGCCCGGCGACCTCGAAGCTGTCGCGGTCGGCGCTCTCGGTCACCTTGATGGCGACGTTGGTCTCGGCCTCGCGCTGGAGCCGGTCGCGGATCATGCGGCTGGTCACCTTGGTGCCCTCGCGCCCCGCCATCGGCGAATCGTTGACCGCGAAGCGCATCGACAGCGTCGGCGGGTCGATCGGCTGCGCGTGGAGCGCCTCGGTCACCGAGGTGTCGGCGATCGTGTCGGCGACGGTCGCGGTGGTCATGCCGGCGATCGAGATGATGTCGCCCGCCTTGGCCTCGTCGACCGGCACGCGCTCGAGCCCGCGGAAGCTCATCAGCTTCGAGGCGCGGCCGACCTCGACGACCTTGCCGTCGTTGTTGAGCGCGTGGATCGGCTGGTTGAGCTTGACCGTGCCCGAATTGACCCGGCCGGTGAGGATGCGGCCGAGGAAGTTGTCGCGGTCGAGCAGCGTCACCAGGAAGGTGAACGGCGCATCGACATCGACCTTGGGAGGCGGGACGTGGCTGACGATCGTCTCGAACATCGGCGTCAGCGTGCCCTCGCGCACGTCCGGGTCGGTCGAGGCATAGCCGTTGCGGCCCGAGGCGTAGAGCACCGGGAAGTCGAGCTGCTCGTCGGTCGCCTCGAGGCTCACGAACAGGTCGAACACCTCGTCGAGCACCTCCTGGATGCGCGCGTCGCTGCGATCGACCTTGTTGACGACGACGATCGGACGCAGCCCCAGCGCGAGCGCCTTGCCGGTCACGAACTTGGTCTGCGGCATCGCGCCCTCGGCCGAATCGACCAGCAGCACGACGCCATCGACCATGCTCAGGATGCGTTCGACCTCACCGCCGAAATCGGCGTGGCCGGGCGTGTCGACGATGTTGATGCGCGTCGCGGTGCCGGCGCCGTCGATCCACTCGATCGAGGTCGGCTTGGCGAGAATCGTGATCCCGCGCTCCTTCTCGAGATCGTTCGAATCCATCGCGCGCTCCTCGACGCGCTGGTTGTCGCGGAACGTGCCCGACTGACGGAAAAGCTGGTCGACCAGCGTGGTCTTGCCGTGATCGACGTGCGCGATGATGGCCACATTGCGGAGGCTCATGAAATACTGCCCGATGCTTTTGAGTGAAAAGATTTCCGGCGCCGATAGCCTAAATGGCGCGTGACGGAAAGGGGGCGTCAAAAACCCCAAAACAAAGCCGCCGCCCCCTTTCGGGAGCGGCGGCGATGGATGGCGGTTTCGCAGGCTTAGAAGCTGATGCGCGCGCCAATGCGGATGAAGTAGAGCGACGGCTTGATTTCCGCCACGCTCGTGTTCGGGTTCACTGCCGCGCTGTACTTGTACTTCGTGCAAGGCTGGTTCGGCGCGGTGTTCGGCGCGCCGTTCGGGCCGAGGCACTGCACCGAGACGACGTCCTCGACGAACGGGAACGCTGCCTGGCGGAACTGGCCCCAGCTACGGTTGAGCAGGTTGGGGAAGTTCTGGATATCGCCGAACAGTGTCAGCTTCGACTTGCCGACGAACAGCGGCAGGTCCTGCGACACGTGCAGATCCATCTGCGTGTAGGCGCGCGAGCGGACGCTGTTGCGCGGCGCGATCTTGCCGCGATACTTGGCGAGGCCGTTGCCGTTGATGATGCTGTCGAGCTGCGCCTTGGTCGCATCGCTGTCGTAGGTGACGATCGGATCATTGTCCTTCGGCACGTACAGCAGGAAGCGATCGTCGCGGCCGGTCACACCGAAGACCGTGCTACGCGGGTCGGTGCCGACGTCGGTCATCGTGATGCTGTACGGACGGCCGGCGTTGGTCGAACCGAACAACTGGAACGTCGTCTGGTTTTCGCCGAAGAAGGCATGGTGGAAGCCGACACCATATTTGAACGACCAACGCTGCTGATCGTTGCTGATGCCATAGGCGGCACCGCTGCCGTCCAGGAACGCGCCGTTGCCATAGTTCGAGTTGGCCGTCGAGGAGGTCGCCGGGGTCTGGTCGGTCACGTCCTGCAACGTGTACGACACGTCGAGGTCGAGGCCGAAGTCGAACGTCTTCGATGCGCGGACCACGCCGATATAGGTGCGGCCCTTGCCGGTGCGGTTCAGCACGATGTCGGTGTTGGTGTTGGTGCCGACGAGCGGGCCGTAGCGGGTGCGGCCGTCCGGCAGCGTGCCGATCGGGATCGAGCGGATGTCGGTGAAGTACACCTGATCCTTGACCTTGCTCCAGTAGAAGTCGGCGCCGAAGTCCCAGCCGCCGCCGAGCAGGTTGCTCGGCGTCCAGTCCGCCGACAACGTGCCCTTGTACACCGATGGGATGCGGAAGTTCTTGCCGAGCGCGTTGATGTTGGCGAGCGAATTCGCGCCGGTGTTGGGGATCAGCGCCTGGAGCTGGGCCGGGATGTTGGCTCCGCCCGGATTGCGGAGGATCGCGCTGGCGATCGCCGGATCGATCGGCGCGCCGTTCAGCGTGTAGGTGTTCGCGCCGGTGCGATTGATCGTCAGGCTGTTGATGCCGACGCCGCCCGCGCCCGCGCCCGCATTCGAGTAGCTGTTCGACAGATAGACGTCTGGCGAGCCGCCGCTGAAGATGCCGAAGCCGCCACGCACCGCGATGTCCGAAACCGGCTTGTAGTTGAAGCTGATGCGCGGCTGGAGTACGCTGAGGCCCGAATAGTTGAGCGTGTTGGGGAAGCCGTAACGCTCCGTGAAGCCCGGGTTCAGCGGCACGGGCGAGTGCGAGCCATACAGGTCGAAGCGCACGCCGGCCGTGACGGTCAACTTGTCGTTGATACGCCAGGCGTCCTGCAGGCCGAACTGATACTGCTGATAGTTGAAGCTCGCCGCCGCATCGTTCGGGTTGCCGGTCGCTGCGTTCTGGTAGGTAACCGAGCTGGCATTGCGGGCCTGGAGATCGGCGACCGAGTCATAATACCAGTTGCCGCGCGTGTTCTGCAGGAACAGGTTGAAGATCTTGACCTGGTCATACTGTGCGAACAGCTTGATGTCGTGATTGCCAGCATTGTAGCGGATCAGGAACGAACCCGAATAGGTGTCGGTGTTGAACACGTTCGACTGACGCGAGATGTCCGGACCGAAGGTCACCACCGGATTGCCGGTGCCGCACGCGATGAACGAATTGCCCGCCGCGCCCGTCGTGATGCTGTTGGGCGAGGTGCAGACCCGGTTCTGGCCGAAGCTGTTGCCGCCGAGCGAAATCTGACCGCGGTCATAGCTCTTGTAGAGGAAGCGTGCCTCGGTGGAGAGGTGATCGGTCCAGTCCGAGTTCAACTGGACGATGCCCGCGCGAAGCAGTTCGGTCGCCTTATAGGCGTCCGACGACAGGCCAAGCTGAGGACCGGAGTTGGAGGTGCTCGAGTTCTGGAGGAAGTTCGTCTCGTCGTAAGCGTTGATATAGCTCAGCGACAGTTTTTGACGATCGGAGATGTTCCAGGTGATCTTGCCGACGATCTTCTCGTCCTTGTCGGACGAGTTGGTCAGCACGCCGCCGACGTTGTAGTCGGGAAACGCGCTCTTGGCGGCGCTGGTGACACTGTCGATCAGCGACTGCGTCAGATTCGGCACCTGGCCCGGCGCGGGCGATAGCGGGTTGCCTTCGGTATTGCGCTCACCCGAGACCATGAAGAACAATTTGTCCTTGATGATCGGGCCGGACAGCGTCGCGCCATAGGTCTTGCTGTCGAAGTTGAGCTTCGCACCGCCGAGTCGGCGCGCATCGCCGGTCAGCCCATCGCTGTTGTAGCTGAAGAAGCCGGTGCCGTGGAACTTGTTGGTGCCGCTCTTCAGGATCGCGTCCATCGCACCGCCCTGGAAACCGCCCTGGCGGACGTCATACGGCGCGACCGAGGTCGAGAACTGGCCGATCGCGTCGAGCGGCACCGGACCACGGCGGGTCGGGTTCGCGTCCGAGTTGAGGCCGAAATTGTCGCTGACGGTCACGCCGTCGATCGAGAACTTGTTGTAGCGCGGGTTGACGCCGGCGAACGAGATCGACTTGCCGCCGCCCGAACCCGAGGTGTCCTCGAAGCGCGCGAAAGGATCGCGGCGGGCCAGATCGCGGATGTCGCGGTTGACCGAGGCGACACGCGCGATGTCGGTCGCCGTCAGGATCGTCTGCGGACCATCCGAGCGTACGCCTGCGCCCTGCACCCGATCGGCGGTGACGACGATATCCGTGCCGCCGGTCTGCTCGGCGAGATCAACCGGAAGGTCGTACGGCTGGCCGACGACGGTGTAGATGTCGGTGATCGTCGAATTGCCCTGCGCGCTGGTGACGGTCACCGTGTAAGGGCCGCCGCCTTGCAGGCCGGCGAAGTTGAACGCACCCGAACGGTCGGTGGTCGCGGTCGAGCGCGCGCCGGTCGCGGTGTTTTCGATGACGACAGCGGCGCCGGCGACCGGGGCGCCTTGGGCGACGACGTTGCCGCGCACGATCGCGGTCGTTTCCTGGGCGCTGGCCGCAGCCGGCATCACCAGCGCGGCGATCGCCGCGCCCAAAAGCAGTTGATTACGCATGTTCGTACCCCCAATTATAGCAGTCGCGGTGTCGCGAGCGCGCGTTGTGTCCACGCGGTCCCCCGGCCCCCTGCGGCCGGAATATTTAAGTAAAATGACAAACGGGTCACGCGCCAGCCCCCGCGCGCAGCTAGTTCCGGCGCGTTGCATAAAAGCATCATCGGGTCCGGAACGGACCCTCGCCGTCAGGCGGTGCCCGCCACCAGCGCCGCCCAGCCAGCCTCGTCGATCACCTCGACACCCAGGTCCGCCGCCTTCTTGAGCTTGGACCCCGCGCCCGGCCCGGCAACAACAAGGTCCGTTTTGGCGGAGACCGAGCCCGACACGCGCGCGCCGAGCGACTCGGCCTGCGCCTTGGCCTCGTCACGGCTCATCGTCTCGAGCGTGCCGGTGAAGACGATCGTCTTGCCGGTGACCGGGGACTCGCGCGTGTCCTGTGCGAACGCGGGCGGCGTCACCTCGCTCAGCAGATCGTTCCACACCGCGCGGTTGTGCGGTTCGTGGAAGAAGTCGGCGAGCGCGTTGCCGACGGCGGCACCGACATTCTCGACACCGATATGCTCGGCGACCGCCTTGTCGACGCGGTTGCGGAACTTCCGGGCGTCCTCGCCCAGCGCCGGGGTCATGCCGTCGCGCAACGCGATCACCGCGTCGGCCAGCGCCTGGATCGCGGGCAGCTTGGCGTAGCGCCGCAACAGGTCGCGCGCGGTGACGACGCCGATGTGGCGGATGCCCAGGCCGAACAGCAGCCGCACCGGATCGGGCGCGCGCTTGGCTTCGATCGCGTCGAGCAAATTCTCGACCGATTTGTCCTTCCACCCCTCGCGCTCGAGCAAGGCGTCGCGGTGCGTGGCGAGCCGGAAGATGTCGGCGGGTTCGGTGATCCAGCCGAGCGCGATGAATTCCTCGATCGTCTTCTCGCCGAGCCCCTCGATGTCGAGCGCGCCGCGCGAGACGAAATGCTTGAGCCGTTCAAGCCGCTGCGCCGGGCAGATCAGCCCGCCCGTGCAGCGGATGTCGATCTCCTCGTCCTCGCGCACCGCTTCGGAGCCGCAGATCGGGCAATGCGTCGGGAACGGCCACGCCCCGCGTGACTCGTCGCGCGCGAGGTTCTCGACGATCTGCGGGATGACGTCGCCGGCGCGCTGCAACACCACGCGGTCGCCCGGCCACACGTTCAGCCGTGCGATCTCGTCGGCATTGTGCAGCGTCGCGTTGGTGACGACGACGCCGCCGACCGTGACCGGCGTGAGCCGCGCGACCGGCGTGAGCTTGCCGGTGCGCCCGACCTGGATGTCGATCCGCTCGAGCGTGGTCTGCGCCTGCTGCGCGGGGAATTTGTGCGCCAGCCCCCAGCGCGGTGCGCGCCCGACGAAACCGAGCCGCTGCTGCCAGTCGAGCCGATCGACCTTATAGACCACGCCGTCGATGTCGAACGACAGATCGGCGCGCTCGGCCTCGATCGCCTTGTAGGTGGCGAGCGCCGCCTCCAGCGTTCCGCCCGGCCGGAACGCGGCGGCGACCGGGAAACCCCAGTCGCGGATCACCGCGATCACCGCGCTCTGCGTGTCGCCGGGCAGGTCGGAGGTCTCGCCCCAGCCCCAGGCGAAGAATTTGAGCGGGCGCTCGCGCGTGACCGCGGCGTCCTTCTGGCGCAGCGATCCGGCGGCGGCGTTGCGCGGGTTGGCGAACTGCCGCGCCTCCTTGCCGCTCGCGTCCGCCTCGGCGAGCAGGCGCGCGTTCAACGCGGCGAAATCGTCCTTCGCCATATACACTTCGCCGCGCACCTCGAACACGTCGGGCGCGGCGTCGGGCAGGCGCTCGGGGATATCGGCGATGGTGCGGACGTTGGCGGTGACATCCTCGCCGATCTGCCCGTCGCCGCGCGTCAGCGCGCGGACGAGGCGGCGCTGTTCGTAGCGGATCGAGCAGGACAGGCCATCGATCTTGGGTTCGGCGGTGAGCGCGACGGGTTCATCCTCGGGGAGCTTGAGATAGCGCCGCACGCGCCCGAGGAAATCGGCCACCTCGTCGTCGCTGAAGGCATTGTCGAGGCTGAACATCGGCCGCGCATGCGCGACCTTGGCGAGATGCCCCGCCGGCGCGGCGCCGATCTGAACGGAGGGCGAATCGGCGCGGACGAGGTGCGGGAAGGCCGCCTCGATCGCGGCGTTGCGGCGCACCAGCGCGTCATAGTCTGCGTCCGATATCTCGGGCGCGTCCTCGGTGTGGTAGCGGCGGTTATGGTATGCGATCTCGGCGGCGAGCGTCGCGAGCTCCGCGGCGGCGTCGGCTTCGGTCTCGGGGAGCGGTGTCGGCATCGCGACGGGCTAGACGAGAGCGGGGCGGGGGATCAAGCGCGACATTGGCCCGGTCCGGGGGCGGTCCGGGGACGCGGTCCGCGGCGCGTCGTCCGGGCGCGACGCTGGGCCGCGCCCGGCGCGGCGAACGGTTCAGGCGCCGGCCAGGCCGCCGGTGAGCTTGGCTTCCTCGTTGACCGAGCGGCGCTGCTCGGTCTTTTCGGCGCGGATCGCCATTTCGTCCCACGCCTTGGCGGCGCGCAGCCAGCGGTCACGGACATTGTCGAGCGTCGCCGAGGCGGCGTCGGCATGCGCCTGGCGCGCGCGGTCCTGATAGAAAAGAACGGTGGTGCTCATCGCGTGTCTCCGCAAGGAAGGGGAGGGCGGGCGACGCGCGGAGGAGTCCGCGCGCCGCCCGGTCCGGTTACGCGGCGCTCAGATTGACCGCGGAGGTCTTGCCGCGACGGTCCTGCTCCAGTTCGTAATTCACGCGCTGCTCGCGATCGAGCGTGCGCATGCCGGCGGCTTCCACCGCGCTGATGTGGACGAAGGCGTCGTTGCCGCCGTCTTCCGGCGCGATGAAGCCATAGCCCTTGTCGGCGTTGAAGAATTTCACGGTGCCAGTCGGCATGGGTATTTCCTTAAGCGTAACGGCACCGGGCGTTGGCGCGGTGCCGGGTGGGGCCGAGATCGGAGACGAAGACACCGTCCGGCCCCGGCCGGCGTCCACGAGGGGCTGCGCTCAGCCGGCGGCCGAACGCACTGGCACGGCGGCTGCCGATCGGCAGCCGTGTGACGTCGAGCGATGTGAAGGGAGAGCCAAAGCACACGTCCGTCGCCAACAAGCGGGAGCGCGGAGGTCTCTCAGTCGGGCGATGCTTGAGGGCCAGGTCGCCGGATGCACATGGTGTAGCACGGCGCGCGCGGCGTGTCGCCCCCTAATCCGGACTCGCTTCCGTGCCGCGGCAACACCACCGCCCGTTCGCGCTGAGCGCAGTCGAAGCGCGTGCCCCAGGTGGCGTCGTCCGTGGCACGTCCTTCGACTGCGCTCAGGACGAACGGCGGGAAGGGGGGGGGGCGGGGCCCGCTCCACATCCGTTCGCGCTGAGCGTAGTCGAGACACGCGCGCGCCGAGCTGCCCCTTGACTTCGCTCGGAATGAACGGGCGAGGAGATGCGTAAGCGGCTCGGGCGGTTGCTCAACCCGTTCGTGCTGAGCGCAGTCGAAGCACGTGCGCACGGCACCACGCTTGGGATTGCCCCCTCACGCCGTCTCCAGCAGACGCTCCGCCTGCGCGCGCGCCTCGGGGGTGATCGTCGCGCCCGACAGCATCCGCGCGATCTCCTCGCGCCGCTCGCCCGCGTCGAGCTGGCGGACGCCGGTGCGCGTGACCAGCCCGTCGTGACTCTTGGCGATCAGCAGATGCTGGCGCCCGCGCGCCGCCACCTGCGGGCTGTGCGTCACCACCAGCAACTGCGTGCGCCGCGCCAGCCGCGCCAGCCGCTCGCCGATCGCGCTGGCGACCGCGCCGCCGACGCCCCGGTCGATCTCGTCGAATACCATCGTCGCAGCACCACCCTCCTCGGCGAGTGCGACCTTGAGCGCGAGGATGAAGCGCGAGAGTTCGCCGCCCGAGGCGATCTTGACGAGCGGCGCGAACGGCGCGCCCGGATTGGTCGAAATCTCGAATTCGACGCGGTCCTTGCCGCTCGGCCCCCATTGCGCGGGCGAGAGCGGCGCGACGACGGTCCGGAAGCGCGCCGAATCGAGTTTGAGCGGCGCGAGCTCCGCCTTCACCGCCGCATCGAGCCGCGCGGCAGCAGCGGCGCGCGCGTCCGTCAGCGCGGCGGCGGCGGCGTCGTAGGCGGCGGCGGTCTGCGCGAGCGTGCGCTCCAGCGCCGCCAGCCCCGCGCCGCCGCTCTCGATCAGATCGAGCCGCGCGCCCAGTTCGTCGGTCAGCTCGGCGAGCGCGTCGGGCTGGACCCGGTGCTTGCGCGCCAGCGCGCGCAGGTCGAACAGCCGCGATTCGTCGGCCTCCAGTTGCGCGGGATCGAACGCCAGCGCGCGCGCGGCGGTGTCGACGCCGTCCTGCGCCGTCCCCGCCTCGATGATCGCGCGGTCGATCGCCTCCAGCGCCTCGGCGAGCGCTTCGTGATCCTCGGACACGCGCTCCAGGACGCGCGCCGCCTGCCGCAGCCGGGCCAGGCCGCCGTCGGACCCTTCGAGCAGATCCGCCACCGCCTGCAAGTCGCCCGCGATCTTCTCGCCGCGCTGCATCCCCGCGCGCCGTGTCGCCAGTTCCGCCTCCTCGCCCGGTTCGGGGGCGAAGCCGCGCAGCTCGGCGACGGCATGTTCGAGCCATTCGCGGTCACGCTCCTGCGTGTCGAGATCGGCGCGCGCCGCCGCCAGCGCGTCCTCGGCCTCGCGCCAGGCGCGGTGCGCGCGCGCGGCCGCGCCCGTGTCGATCCGCGCGAAGCTGTCGAGCAGCGCGCGGTGCCCGCTCGCCGCGAGCAGCCCGCGATCGTCATGCTGGCCGTGGATCTCGACGAGGTGCGCGCCGAGTTCGCGCAGCAGCGCGGCGGGTGCCGCCGATCCGTTCACCAGCGCCCGGCTCCCGCCATCGGCCTTGACGATGCGGCGCACGATCAGCGGCTCGCCGGGTTCGAGGTCGAAGCCATTCTCGGCGAGCAGCGCGGCGATCGGCCCATCGCCCTGCGGCGTGTCGAACACAGCGGTGACGACCGCCTGCGCCGCACCCTGCCGCACCAGCCCCGAATCGCCGCGCGCGCCGAGCGCCAGCCCGAGCGAATCGAGCAGGATCGACTTGCCCGCCCCGGTCTCGCCGGTGAGCACGCCGAGTCCCTCGTGGAAATCGAGGTCGAGCGCCTCGATCAGCACCACGTCGCGAATCGAAAGCGAGGTCAGCATCGCGCGGTCCCCGGCTCGGCCTGCCGCTCGATCAGGCGCCCTTCGCAGGCGCCGGCTTGACCGGATGATCGTGCATCAGCTTGTAGGCGTGGCTGTACCAGATCGTGCCGGGATAATTGGCGCCGAGCACGGCGGCGGCCTTCTCCGCTTCCTCGCGCACGCCGAGCGCCAGATAGCATTCGGTCAGCCGCATCAGCGCCTCGGGCGTATGCGTCGTGGTCTGATATTCGTCGATCACGGTGCGGAAGCGCATCGAGGCCGCCAGCCACTGCCCGCGCCGCTCGTAGAACCGGCCGACCTCCATCTCCTTGCCGCCGAGGTGATCGCGCACCAGATCGACCTTCAGCCGCGCGTCGAGCGCATATTTGCTGTTGGGATAGCGCCGCATCAGCTCGCCCAGCGCGTCGAGCGCCTGCTGGGTGATCTTCTGGTCGCGCGTCACGTCGCTGATCTGCTCGTAATAGCCGAGCGCGATCAGATAATAGGCATAAGGCGCGTCGCGGTTGCCGGGGTGGACCGACAGGAAGCGCTGCGCCGCCTGGATCGAGCTGGTGTAATCATGCGCGAGATAATAGCTGAACGCGCTCATCAACTGCGCGCGCCGCGCCCAGATCGAATAGGGATGCTGGCGCTCGACCTCGTCGAACAGCGCCGCCGCGATCTTGTACTGCCCCATGTCGAGCCGCTTGCGCGCCGCCGTGTACAGCGTGCCGACATCGCGCGCGACATAGGGAATATCGGCCTTCGCCTTGCCGCGCGACGCGCAGCCGGCGACAGGAAGCGCCGAGGCGGCGATGAGCGCGAGCGCGATCGAGCGAGACATTGGGATACGCATCGCGAGCACCCTTAGCCGAACGCCCGAGCCACGAACAATCCCCTTCGAAAAAAGCCGTACCGCCGCCGCTTTTCGGCCACGGATTGTGCTTGCTCGCCAAGGATCGGATGACAGTCCCGGTGCGTTCGGGTTAGATCGTTTCGCAACTGCAGCGGAGATTCGAATGACGGCCACTCTTCTGGCGACCAAGCGCGTGGAAAAGCCCTGGGGTCGGCATGATCTGTGGCCCGGTTTCCCCGATCCGGCGGCGGACACGCCTCCGATCGGCGAGGTGTGGTTCCAGACCCCGCACGCCGGCGAACCCGAACTGCTCATCAAATATTTGTTCACCAGCGATCGCCTGTCGGTGCAGGTCCATCCCGACGATGCCGCGGCGCGCGCCGCCGGCTATCCGCGCGGCAAGGACGAGGCGTGGCTGATCCTCGCCGCCGAGCCGACCTCGACGATCGCGATCGGCACGCTCGCGCCGATGACGAAGGACGAGCTTCGCGCCGCCTCGCTCGACGGGTCGATCGAGCACAAGCTCGATTGGAAGCCGGTCAAGGCCGGGGATTTCTATTATTCGCCCGCCGGCACCGTCCACGCGATCGGCGCCGGGCTGACCGTGATCGAGATCCAGCAGAACGTCGATCTCACCTATCGGCTCTACGATTACGGCAGCGACCGCGAACTCCACCTCGACGCGGGCGTGGCCGCCTCCGATCCCAAGCCGTTCGTCCCGCTGCCGACCCCGGCCCCCGACGGCCGCGACCACATCGTCCTGGCGGAAGGCCCCAAGTTCGTGATCGAGCGCTTCGCCGGCGGCGCCCGCGACATCACGCTGCCCGACGGCGTGACCGGCTGGTTCGTTCCCGTCACCGGCGCGGGCGTGGTCGACGGCGTCGCCTGGAAGGCCGGCGAATGCCTGACGCTGACCGGCACCTGCCACATCGACGCGGCAGCGGGCAGCGACGTGCTGTTCGCCTATCCGGGTGACACGCGAATCTGAAGGGTCGGGCGGGGCGGGGGCATACCCGCGCCGTTCGCCCTGAGCGCAGTCGAAGGGCGTATCCGAAGCGGAGCGCTCGCGGCACGTGCTTCGACTGCGCTCTGCACGAACGGAGTGGTGTGCGCGTACCCGTCCACCACCCGACCTGATGGAGCCGGTCGGGCATCCCCAACCCGTTCACCCTGAGCGAAGTCGAAGGGCGTGCCCCAGCCGCGACGCTCCGGGCACGCGCTTCGACCGCGCTCGGCACGGACGGGGATGGAACGCAGCGCCCCCTTAACCTTCGCGCGCTAAGCCCGGCACCATGCTCCGCGTGCTGACCCTCGCCACCCTGTTCCCGCACGCCGCCGCGCCCAATCTCGGCGTGTTCGTCGAGCGGCAGACGCTCGGCCTCGCCGCACATCCGCATGTCGATCTGCGCGTGGTCGCGCCGAGCGGGCTGCCGCCCTGGCCGCTGTCGCGTCACCGCCACTATGCGCCGCTCGCCGATCTGCCGTCGCGCGAAACGTGGCGGGGGCTCGACGTTCGGCGGCCGCGCTTCCGGACGGTGCCGGGGACGGCCGGGCGCTTCCATGTGCCCGCGCTGGTCCGCACGCTCGCGCCGTTGCTCGCGGAGATCCGCCACGAGTTCGCCTTCGACGTGATCGACGCCGAATTCTTCTTCCCCGACGGCCCCGCCGCCGTCGCGCTCGGCAAGGCGTTTGGCGTGCCGGTGTCGATCAAGGCGCGCGGCGCCGACATCCACCATTGGGGCACCGCGCCCGCCACCGCCGCGCGCGTGCGCGCCGCCGGCCGGCAGGCCGACGGGCTGCTCGCCGTTTCGCAGGCGATGCGCGCCGACATGGCCGCGCTCGGCATGCCGCCCGAGACGATCCGCGTCCACCATACCGGCGTCGATCTCGACCGCTTCGCGCCGCGCGACCGGGACGTGGCGAAGGCAGTGTTCGGGGTGCGCGGGCCGCTGGTCGTCTCGGTCGGCGCGCTGATCGCGCGCAAGGGGCATGACGTGGTGATCGACGCGGTCGCTTCGCTGCCCGGCGTGTCGCTGCTGATCGCCGGAGCGGGCGAGGCGCGGGGGGCGCTCGCGGCCAAGATCGCCGCGCACGGCATCGGCGAGCGCGTGCGGCTGCTCGGCGCGCTGCCGCATGCCGATCTGCCGGCGTTGATCGCCGCCGCCGACGTGATGGCGCTCGCCTCGTCGTCGGAGGGGCTGGCGAACGCCTGGGTCGAGGCGCTCGCCTGCGGCACGCCGATCGTCATCACCGATGCCGGCGGCGCGCGCGAAGTGGTGACCGATCCCGCCTATGGCCGCGTCGTCGCGCGCGAGGCGGATGCGTTCGCGGCTGCGATCGGTGACGTGCTGGCCACACCGCCGGCGCAGGATGCCGTGCGCAGAGGCGCGGAGCGGTTCACCTGGGGCGCGAACACCGAGGCGCTGTACGCGCATCTCAGCGGACTCGTTGCCGGCTGACCATGTCCGTTCGTGCTGAGCGTGTCGAAGCACGTGCTCCAGACGCGCCCTTCGACACGCTCAGCGCGAAGGGTACTCAGGCGCGGTAGCGCGAATCAGCTCAAGGGATATAGCGCCGCCGCGATCCACCGGCCCTCGCCGCGCAGCACCGCCCAGGCGCGCGCGGCGGCGCGGCTGTCCATCGCCTCAATGCCGAATCCCAAAGCCTCCACCGCGCGGGTGAACGCGACCGGCGGGCGCATCAAGGTCGCACCGGTGCCGAGCAGCAGGAACTCCGGCCTGGGGGCGAGCGCCAGCAGCGGCGCCACCGCGTCCACGCTCAGCGCGTCGAGCGCGGGCGGCTCCCAGCCATCGGCGCGCTCGGGGGTGAGCAGCAGCGCGCGGTACACGCCGTCATCGACCTTGAAGCCGCCCAGCGAGAAGGCCGAGATGATCGGCCCGTCGGTCCTTTGCTCTTTCTCCATCCGCATGGCGGATCAGCGCTTCTTGGTCGGGATGCCCTCGCTCGGCACCGCCTTGCCCACCGGCGCGTCACCCTTGGTCGGGTCCGGCCGCAGACCGAGCGTGATGAGCAGCGACGACGACACGTAGATCGACGAATAGGTGCCGACCACGATGCCGAGGATCATCGCCGCGGTGAAGCCTTGCAGCACATGCCCGCCGAAGATCAGCAGCGCGACCAGCGCGAGCAGGATCGTCAGCGAGGTCATCACGGTTCTCGGCAGCGTCTCGTTGACCGACAGGTCGACGATCTGGGGCATGTCCATCTTGCGATAGCGGCGCATGTTCTCGCGGATGCGGTCGTCGATGACGATCTTGTCGTTGATCGAATAGCCGATGATGGTCAGCACCGCGGCGACGATGTTGAGGTCGAACTCCAACTGAGTCAGCGCGAAGAAGCCGAGCGTCATCAGCACGTCGTGGACGATCGCGACCACGGTCGAGACGCCGAACTGCCATTCGAAGCGGAAGATCGCGAACAGGCCGATGCCGAACACCGCGAGCACCACCGCGAGCGCACCCTTCCAGATCAGCTCGCCCGAGACCTTGCCCGAAACCGCGTCCTGCTTGGAGAATTTGGCGTCGGGGAATTTGGCGTTGATCGCCGCCTGGACCTTCTGGACCACGGCATCGGTCGCGCCCTTGTCGGTGCTCTTGGGCGGGGGCAGGCGGATCGACACGGTCTTGGGATCGCCGAACTGCTGGAGCCGGACTTCGCCCAAACCGAGATTGTCGATCGTCGAGCGCAGCGTGTCGAGGTGCGGCGGCTGCGCGAACTTCTCCTCGATCATCAACCCGCCGACGAAATCGACGCCGAGATTGAGCCCGCGCGCCACCGTCAGCCCGATCGCGGCGATCGACAGCAGCATGGTGAGCCCGAACGCCCACGCACGCAGCGAGACGAAGGGGAGGTTGGTGTTGTCGGGAACGAGTTTCAGCAGGCGCATGTTACACCGTCACCCCAGCGAAAGCTGGGGTCTTATTGAGGCGGGCGCAGCGTGCGCCACGGGGAGACCCCAGCTTTCGCTGGGGTGACGTCGTGTTCGGGCGCGGGGTGCGGATCATATATTGATATCCGTTGGCCGCGTACGGCGGATCCACGTCACCACCAGCATCCGCGTGAACACCACGGCGGTGAACACCGAGGTGCCGATGCCGATCAGCAGCACGATCGCGAAGCCGCGGATCGGGCCGGAGCCCATCAGCAGCATGATGATCGCCGAAATCGCATGCGTCACGTTCGCCTCGAAGATCGTGCGGCTGGCTTCCTTATAGCCCAATTCGACCGACTGGAGCACGCTGCGCCCGCGCCGCCGCTCTTCGCGGATACGCTCGTTGATGAGCACGTTGGCGTCGACCGCGGTGCCCACCGTCAGCACGAAGCCGGCGATCCCCGGCAGCGTCAGCGTCGAGTTGAGCAGCGCCAGCACGCCCACAATGACGATCACGTTGATGATGACGGCGAGGTTCGCATAGGCGCCGAACCGCCCGTAAGTGACGAACATGAAGGCGATCACCGCGAGCACCGCGATCGTGCAGGCGAGGATGCCGGCATGGATCGAATCGGCGCCGAGATCGGGCCCCACGGTGCGCTCCTCGACCACCTTGAGCGCGACCGGCAGCTTGCCCGAGCGCAGCGCGATCGCGAGCTGGTTGGCGCTATCGACGGTGAAATTGCCCTCGATATAGCCCGATCCGCCAAGAATCTCGGTGTTGATCCGCGGCGCCGAGATCACCGTGTTGTCGAGCACCACCGCGAAACGCTTGCCGATGTTGGTCTGGGTGATCCGTGCGAACTTCTTGCCGCCTTCGCTGTTGAAGGTGAAGTTGACGATCGGCGCATTATCCTCGGGCTTGTTGCTCTGCGAGGCGGTGACGAGCTGGTCGCCGGTCAGGATCGCCTGCCGCTTGACGAGGATCTTGGCGCCCGGCGCGCCGCCCTCGGCGTCGGCCAAAAGCTGCGTGCCGAGCGGGACGATGCCCTTGGCGGCGTCTTCGGGCGAGATCGGCGTTTCATCGACCATCTTGAATTCGAGCTTGGCGGTCTTGCCGAGCAGATCCTTGAGCGCCTGCGGGTTCTGCAGGCCCGGCACCTGCACGACGATCCGGTCGCTGCCCTGGCGGACGATCGTCGGCTCCTTGGTGCCGAGTTCGTCGATGCGCTTGCGCACCACCTCGGTCGCGTCGCCCATTGCCTGATTGATCGCCTGGTCGAGCCCCGCCTGGGTCGGCGTCATCACCACGCGCGTGCTGTCGACGACGTTCAGATCCCAATCGCGCTGCCCGGTCAGCCCGGCGCCAGCGGTCAGCTTGTTGAGCCGCTCGCGCGCCGCATCGACCTTGGTCACGTCGCGCAGCATGAAGCTGATCTTGCCGTTGTCGGTGGCGATGTCACCGATGTCGATCGCGGGCGCGCGCGACATCTCGCTCTGAATCTGGTCGCGCATCGTGTTGACGCGGCTGCGCGCCAGGTCGGCGGTATCGGCCTCGAGCAGCAGATAGCTGCCGCCGGCGAGATCGAGCCCGAGGTTGACGCGCGGGTGCGGGATCCAGCCCCACGCCTTGGTCTGCTCTTCGGGGAAGAAGCTCGGGATCGCCAGCGCCATCAGGCAGGCGAGCAGCCCCAGGATCGAGACGATCTTCCAGCGCGGGAAATCGAGCATCGGATCAGTCGTTCGCGGGCTTGGCGAGCGGGTTGGTCACCTCCGTCAGCGTCGCCTTGACGACGCGGATGCGGACGTTGGGTGCCACCTCGACTTCGACATACTGGTCCTCGACACGCGTCACCTTGCCGAGCACGCCGCCCGCGGTGACCACCGAATCGCCCTTCTTGACCGCGTTGATCTTGGCCTGCTGCGCCTTGATCCGCTGCTGCTGCGGGCGCAGCAGCAGGAAATAGCCGACCACCGCGATCGCGATATAGGGGAAGAACAGCAGGAACATCGACGCCACCCCGCCGCCGCCGGCGGCGGAAGCGGAATTGGCGGAAGCGGCAAGGGCTGAGGTGGCGAACATGGCGTCCTGAACAAAAGCTGCCGGCAAAGCGCCGGGCGCGGAGGCGGCAGCCGCCCCGCTTACAAGCGGCGCGCGCTATCATCATCACGCGGAGCGCGCAACAATCGGCTGCGGGGATGCCGCTCGGGCGCGGGACAGAGCGATCCCGCTTGCATCTGCGCGCCGCTGCGCTTACACGCGCCTCCCTCGGTCGGGGCGTAGCGCAGCCTGGTAGCGCATCACACTGGGGGTGTGGGGGTCGCAGGTTCGAATCCTGTCGCCCCGACCAGAGACTTAAAAAATCGATATAAAGCGGTGGTGAAAGCCGCCCTATGCGGGCTGCCAGCATCTGGCGCTTATTCCTCGTCGGGTTTGAACGGGTCTAGTTGCGGCGCAACGGGAACCATTCCACTCGGTCGGAACGACAGACCGGGATTTCTACCAGACAATAGCAGGCCATGCTCAAGCACATACCCTGCCGGAATCTTGGGATTGTTTATGTCCTTGCCTCCGTCCGCATGCCACTTGGCTTCCTGCTTTGCGAACCATGGTTCAAGCTGCCACGGTTTCATAAGGTGGACGCACACCAGTTCGATGCCCCGATACATCGCAAACACCCAGTCGACTTGCCGATATTTGGCAAGAATGACGGGGTTGAGATGATGATGCGTAGAGAAATTTTTGGTGAGGTCTAGGTTAACCGACTTTAGCTCGTATTCGAGACCCTGCTCGTCAACCGCATCATTCCCCTCCCGTCCGGGCAGAACGGTTAGCCCCAAAGTTAGGATCACCTGCAACAGCTTGCCGCCGTTATCTGAGCCGCTACCCGTTCTTGGACCACCCAGCCGGGTGTCATCCAGCTTCTACCGGCAGCGGCGGGCCATGTGCCGCTGACCGGTTCACCAGCGATATCGGCACCTTGTTGCCGATCGCGCTGTGTGGCCGCACCTCGTTATAGTCTCTACGCCAAGCCTCGCATTTTCGGACCGCGTCGTCGAGGCTCATGAACCAGTGCTGGTTCAGGCACTCCGCCCGGAACTTGCCGTTGAACGATTCGATGAACGCATTGTCGGTCGGCTTCCCCGGCCTACTGAAGTCGAGCACGACACCGCGGGTGTACGCCCACAGGTCCAGGTCGCGTGAGATGAACTCGCT
>NZ_FMWX01000021.1 GCF_900103265.1 Sphingomonas sp. NFR15
TCTCACTTTCGCATACGGGGCTGTCACCCGCTACGGCCAGTCTTTCCAAACTGTTCTGCTAGTTGAATATCAGGCACTGGCCTGGTCCGCGTTCGCTCGCCACTACTAACGGAATCTCGGTTGATGTCTTTTCCTCCAGCTACTGAGATGTTTCAGTTCGCCGGGTTCGCTTCACGAAAGCTATGTATTCACCTTCATGATACCTCAACCCATTTAGCCCAACCGTGTGTCACCACACGGCAGAGTTAAACGGGATGGGTGGGTTTCCCCATTCGGAAATCTGCGGGTCAAAGGTTGCTCACACCTCACCGCAGCTTATCGCAGCGTGCCACGTCCTTCATCGCCTGTATGCGCCAAGGCATCCACGAATTGCCCTTACCTCACGCTTGAGAGTCCGCACCACCAATGACAATGCTGGGTTGGCCTTTCGACCAACCAAAACTCGGCAGAGCAGCAACGTCACAGTATCTTGGTGCGGATGATTAAAATGCTCAGCCTGATATTATCAGCGCATGGTCCGGCCTTGCGATCGGGAAGGCGAACCTTCCAAACCTCTCGTCCAAACCAAACGCCGTATTCACGGCATCGATTTTAAGAACCCATTCACAATGTCAAATAGGAGAGCGCGTCGCGCTCTCGGTATCGCCGGCTCTCGCAAGAACCGACAAACTGATGTCTTCATCATCTTAGAAAATCGCTGGTGGAGATGGTGGAGCCTATCGGGATCGAACCGATGACCTGATGCTTGCAAAGCAACCGCTCTCCCAGCTGAGCTAAGGCCCCATGCGCCAGCGACGAGACGAATTAGCGAACGCTAATTCGCACGCTCGCCAGCACGGCCGGCGGAACGCAGTTCCGTCCGACGACGCGGGCTTTGCCCGCGGCGCTGGTTTGGCAGTCGTCACGCTCCCGCTTGCGCCCGTCAGTCGCAGCAAAGCTGCGCCTTATGGGCGCGCTTCGCAGCGCTGGCCGTGCTTGCGAAAGTGCGTCGCAGCTTCGCTGCGCCGTCTCTTTCGCTGCGCAATGGTGGGCCGAGTAGGAGTTGAACCTACGACCTCACGCTTATCAGGCGTGCGCTCTAACCACCTGAGCTACCGGCCCATTGCACCAGCCACAGGCAAAGCCTGCGGGGCACGAGAACCAGCTCAAGCTGGATTTTCTAATCTGATGAAGGGACATGAGGACGGCGGCTAAAATGTTCTTTGGAATGGAAGAAGCTCTTCCTGGTGGCGAACCATCAGGCGCTTTCTGCCGATATCCTTAGAAAGGAGGTGATCCAGCCGCAGGTTCCCCTACGGCTACCTTGTTACGACTTCACCCCAGTCGCTAAGCCCACCGTGGTCGCCTGCCTCTCTTGCGAGTTAGCGCAACGCCTTCGGGTGAACCCAACTCCCATGGTGTGACGGGCGGTGTGTACAAGGCCTGGGAACGTATTCACCGCGGCATGCTGATCCGCGATTACTAGCGATTCCGCCTTCATGCTCTCGAGTTGCAGAGAACAATCCGAACTGAGACAACTTTTGGAGATTAGCTCACCCTTGCAGGATTGCTGCCCACTGTAGTTGCCATTGTAGCACGTGTGTAGCCCAGCGCGTAAGGGCCATGAGGACTTGACGTCATCCCCACCTTCCTCCGGCTTATCACCGGCGGTTCCTTTAGAGTCCCCAACT
>NZ_FMWX01000018.1 GCF_900103265.1 Sphingomonas sp. NFR15
CTAGAGCAGATTCCGTTCAGTACGCATCGTAGCCTGCGGCTGCGAAGTAGTTGGCGCACTCTGCCGGCGTGAAGGTATCGATGGCGGCGCCGATAGCGCTGGTGAGGTCGCCGACGGTGCGAGCGGCGGCTTTGCGCAGGAGCGCCTTGAGTTTGGCAAAGGCGTTTTCGATCGTGTTGTCATGATGACTCTCCGGTCCGGATTCCTAATGAGGTGTGAGGTGGTGCCGGTTTTCTGGACAGGGTGTTAAGCTACTCCCGACCTGATGGATTGGTGCGGGAATGAAGACGACGAGGAAGCGCTACAGCGCTGATTTTAAGGCCAAGGTCGCGCTGGAAGCGATCCGGGGCGACCTGACGCTGGCGGAACTGGCAGCCAAGCATGGCGTGCACCACACGATGATCGCGTCCTGGAAGCGGCAGGCCATCGACGGGATGGCAGGCACGTTCTCCGGGGCTGGCGATGTGGCTAAGGCCGTCAGCGAGGGCGAGGTCGAAAGGCTGCACGCCAAGATCGGGCAATTGGTCGTCGAGCGGGATTTTTTAGCGAAAGCCTTCGGTCGATGAGCGTGGACCGGAGGCGGGCGATGGTCGAAGCTGCTCACCACCGCCTGTCGATCACGGCGCAGTGCCGCCTGCTGCGGATCAGCCGCTCGTCCTATTACTATGCCCCGGTGCTGGAGACGGAAGAGACGCTGGCGCTGATGACAGTGATCGACGCGACGTTCCTGGACTGCCCGTGGTACGGCAGCCGCCAGATGGCGCGGCACCTGCGGCGTGCCGGGCACGAGGTCGGTCGCCGTCGGGTGCGACGCCTGATGGCGAAGATGGGACTGGCGCCGATCTACCAGCGGCCCCGCACGAGCGATCCGCACCCGCAGCACCGGGTCTATCCGTATCTACTGCGCAATCTGGCGATCGAACGGCCCAATCACGTGTGGTGCGCCGACGTGACGTACATCCCGATGCGCCGTGGCTTCCTCTATCTGGTGGCGATCATGGACTGGTCGACCCGCAAGGTGCTCGCCTGGCGGCTGTCGAACACGATGGATGCCGGCTTCTGTGTCGCGGCGCTGGAGGAGGCATTGGCCCGGTTCGGCAAGCCGGAAATCTTCAACACGGACCAGGGCAGCCAGTTCACCAGCTACGCCTTCACCAGCGCGCTGCGCGACGCCGAGGTCCGCATCAGCATGGATGGCCGGGGCCGGTGGATGGACAACGTCTTTATCGAACGCCTCTGGCGATCCCTGAAGTACGAGTGCGTCTATCTCCACGCCTTCGAGACCGGCTCCGAGCCGCGGGCTGGCCTTGGCCGGTGGATCACCTATTACAACACCCAGCGTCCGCACTCGGGACTGGCCGGGAGAACCCCGGTCGAGGCCTATCGGCGGATGGGGCAATCAGATCATGGGGGGCATGAACGACAACCGGGATTAGCTTAACTCAGCCGCCAAACTGTCCAAGAAGGCGGGACCACCTCAGTGGGCACCTCCATTTACCACTGGCCAAAACGGCATTGGGATGATTCCCTGGGTCGTGGCAGGGGGAGCGCACGATGCGACAAGCGGGGCTTTTCGGATTATCGGACCACATGAAGCGGCTTTCGGCGGACGGCGATCCGCTGGAGGTGCTGGAGCGGGTGGTGGACTTCGAAGCGTTTCGGCCGACGCTGGTGGCTGCGCTGGCCTATTCCGACGGCACCAAGGGCGGTCGTCCGCCGTATGACCCGGTGGTGATGCTGAAGGTGCTGGTGCTGGCCGCGCAGAACAACGTGTCCGATGCGCGCATGGAATGGCTGATCCGCGACCGGCTGAGTTGGCTGCGTTTCCTGGGATTTGATCTTGGCGCGGCGACGCCGGATGCGAACACGATCAGGATGTTCCGCGAGCGGCTCACCGCCACCGGCGCGCTCGACACCGTGTTCGCCGATTTTGATCGTCAGTTGAAGGCGCGGGGTTATTTGCCAATGGGCGGACAGATCGTCGATGCCACGCTGGTGGCGGCACCCAAGCAGCGGAACACCGAGGCCGAGAAGGCAGCGGTGAAGGAGGGCAAGAGCGCTGCCGAGATCTGGCCGGACGAGCCCGCCAAAGCACGGCAGAAAGACACCGACGCGCGCTGGACGCTGAAGTTTGCCAAGGCCAGGCCGACCGCCGATGGCAAGCCGCAGCCGGATATTGCGACCCCGAGCTTCGGCTACAAAAGCAGCATCTCGATCTGCCGCTCCTCCGGCTTCATCCGCAAGGGCAAAGTCACCAACGGCGCTTGCTACGACGGGCGCATGCTGCGCGACGTGGTGACAGGCGACAATACCGCCTCCGACGTCTGGGCCGATACAGCCTACCGCAGTCAGAGCAACGAACGTTGGTTGAAGGCCCAGGGCCGGGTCAGCCGCATCCATCGCAGGAAGCCCAAGGGCAGGCCGATGCCGGAGAATGTCCGGCGCGGCAACGCCACAAAATCCAAGGTCCGGGCCCGGGTCGAGCATGTCTTCGCGCATCAAAAGGCGAAAATGGGTCTGTTCATCCGTACCATCGGCATTGCCCGCGCCGAGGCCAAGATCACGCTCGCCAATCTGGCGTTCAACATGCACCAGCTGATCTTCCACGAGAGGCGCGCAGCAACAGGATAGCTGCGTCCAAAATCACGGGAAAGCCCACGAAATACAACAATATCGAGCGAAAAAACCGGAATATCCCTAGCCGCAGCCATCCTGCCCACATCCGATCAGATCTTCGGGTAAATGGAGGTGCCCAGGTTTGAGACAGGCTGACGAGCCAGATCCGTTGGGTGCCGACTTTGGCAAAGCGTCCTTTGAGTTTTCCGCGACGGAGCCAACCATAGGCGGTCTGACGATGCACTCCGAGCTTTTCCGAGAGCTCTTGTAGCGTGACCTCGTCGTCGTTTCGCCGGGGGACATTGCCGGACCAGATAGGTCGCTTCTTTTGAAGGCCCTTTCGTGTCAGCAGCTTCTGGACGATCAGCCCATCGAACGTGGCTTTCTTCGCGGGCGCCCAGCCTTTCGCATTGAGATCGTCGGCGATCTGCTGAGCGGTCGCCCCTTCGGCACGCAGCGCCGCGATACGATCCAGGATTTCGTCGTGATGTTCCAGTTGTTCAAAGCGTCTTACGGTTCGGATGATCGGATGCGTCGTCACGATCTCGCCTGCCCAATGGCATTTTATCTCGGCACGTTCGGTTTCTCCGAACACCTGGACGACGACGCGGTCGAGCATCATGCGGGCTATCGTCTGCCGGTCGTGTGACGTGGTGGATTTTGCATTCCACGCCACCTACGCCGACGCGATCCTGGATCGGCTCCTTCACAATGCCCACCGTATCGAACTCACCGGCGACTCCTTGCGCCGGGCAAAGCCGACCGCCGCAGGTTGACGTTCCACCGCCAAAAATGCCAACCACGCACCATCGACCAAACGACCCTTCAGGTGGGCGCGATCATCCCGGAACGCCGGGCGCGATCATCTCGGAATAGACGGGCGGCATCGTCGAAATCCGCAGGATACGCACAAACCTAAACACATCACGCTCTAATGAGAAGGGTTAGTTGCTGAGACCAGCCCCTGATCAGGAGACCGCCCCATGGCAGAAGCCACGGGAGGGGTAATTACCTGCGGGCGTAGATCGTCGCGCCGATGATGCCGCCGTGATCGATATGATCGAGGCAAAGCCGCTTGAGGCCCGCAAGATAGAACAGCCCCACAACCCGCGAGAGATCATAATCGTGCATGATCATCACGCCTTCGGGGATCTTGCGACGCGTTCTGAAGGGCGCGGGTGGGCGCACGCCGTCCTCGCCGTCTATGATGAGGCGGGCACCGATAGAATTTTCGTGACGGACGGTTCTGCCGAACATGACTTGGATGGTGGCCCCGCCGTCTGGCCCTACCCGACCGAGCAGTTCGGCGAGGATGTCGTAGCCGCGGTCGGGTGGTATGTGCTGAAGAACGATCGCCGAAACCACCCAGTCGAACTGCTCGATAGGAATGGCGTCGAGGAAGCGCAGGCGGGGATGGGTGTGCTTGCGGGCCTCGGCTAGCATTCCCGAGGAGATGTCGACCCCGGTGGCGGCGCCGGTCAATGCAGCGAGGGGGGCGGTGAGGCGACCGACCCCGCACCCGAAATCGAGCGCTGAACGAGGCTCGAAATGCCCGAAAGCCTCGCGCATGCGCGTTATGAAGTGGTGGATGTCACCTTCACCAGAGCGGAAGAATTCCCTGCGGGCATTCTCGTCCAGGTTCTCGCGCTTGAACCGGTCAGCGGTCAGGACGCCGAAGAACGGTTCCGTCTCGCCAATGATCTGCCAGTCGCGGTCGGTATCCCGGATCGGCTTTTCCGAACGGAGGCCGGATATTATACGCTTCAGCATAGACTGTTCTAACCTCGTAGAAAACGTTCGGTCTGATTCAGCGGTATCTTCGTCCTGCGTTTGCAGAGTTATCGCAAGTTCTTCGCGCTAAGCGCAGCCAATAAGATGCGCGCCGAGACGCGCCAGTCCTGGGTGGGGGCGACGACAGGGATCTCATTTGCCTGGACAGCATCGAGCCAGGTTCGCGCTGCATCAGCCAATACTTGCGGCGAAGCGTCGGCAGGGAAAAAGTGTACGCCGCGACCCTCGTGCATGCGGAACACCGGCAGGTCGCGTGCGAGAACGGGTTTGCCATGGCCGAGCGCCTCGATCAGCGGCAGCCCGAAACCTTCGCCGAGCGAAGCTATGACAACGCCCGTGCACGCATCGTAGATTGCGAAGAGTTCGGCATCAGTGACATCGTCGAACCACAGTAGCCGCGCACCGTATTCCGGGTGGTTGACGATGAGGTCGCGCAGCGCGTCGACCTGCCAGCCCAGTCGTCCAACCAGAACGAGCCTGTCCGGCGCGCCACGCGCCCAAAGATACTCGAATGCTGCAAGAGCATCGGCGTGTCCTTTGCGAGGCTCCAGCGTACCGACCATGAGCGCGAACGGCACGGTGGTATCGAAGCGCGGTGCCACGGGGCCGCCGTGAGGGACGTCAGGCGCCTCAAGGATCGCATGGCCCATCGGCAGAATCTGCGTGCGAAAACCACGCTCTAGGCCGTGGACGCGACCAAGGGCGTCACGAAGTTCGATTTCGGTCTGGTGCGAATTGCAGAAAAAGCCGTCGGCCAAGCCGGCCAATACCCCCAGCCAGGCGCCATAGCGGATCACCGTATTGCGCGAGAACCATTCCGGACGGTCGAGCGGTAGCAGGTCGTGAACCAAGAACCACAGCGCGCCACCGTCACGTCGAAACCGGCCAAGCTGGCGACGGTGGCGGCGTACCGCGTCAAGCGAATAATCCAGCCCCACGAAAGCATCACCAGGTCGCGCGCTCATTTCTGGCCCGACCGGCCGTGCGGCATCGGGGAAAGGCCATAGGATCTCGAAGTAGCGCCGCTTACGCCGGGCCGATACGAAGCGGATGTCCCAGGTTCCGACCGCCTCATCGAGCAGCGCCAACGCCAACGCCCGCACGACCCGCTGGATACCGGTTTTCGCATCGTGATTGCTGATGACGGCCATGTCGATGAACAGCCGAGGTCTGCCGGGCGAGGCTGCGGCGCGAAGAAGGACAGGGGCGGGGGCAGTCCGCCGCCGGATTCTGCCCGCACGCGCCACGCGCAGCCCGCGCCAGTTCAGCGCCTGCTCTATCCGATGGGGCAGAAGTTCAAGGAAAATGCGCATGGTTCGTGCAGAAGCGCCGGGCGGGGCGGCCTTCTCATCCTTCTCCGATGTGGAGGTTGCGTAAGTGTGCTTCGTGCGCCTCATCAAAGTTCGGATAGAACACGAGGTCGCCCTCGTGGAGGACGGCGAACCGCTGGCAGTGCAGCCTGACGTATTCCAGGTCGTGCGAGATGATGAGCATGGCGCGGTCCTTGCGTTTGCCGAACAGCTCTTCCTCGCATTTCTCGTAGAATTTTGCGTCGCCGACGGCGGTGATCTCGTCGATCAGGTAGCAGTCGAATTCGATGATCATCGAGATCGCGAAGGCGAGGCGCGCGCGCATACCCGACGAATAATTGCGCACCGGTTCGCGCAGGTAGCTGCCGAGTTCGGTGAAGTCGTACACGAAGTCGATATTGTGTTCAGTGCGCTGATTGTAGATGCGGCTGATGAAGCGCACGTTGTCGAGCCCGGTGAGGCTATTCTGAAACGCCCCCCCAAACGCCAGCGGCCAAGATACTGACATGTTGCGGGTGACTTTTCCCGCAGTCGGTCGCTCCGCGCCGCTCACGAGTCGGATAAGTGTGGATTTGCCCGCGCCATTGCGGCCCAGAATGCCGACCTTCTCTCCGCGATCGAGATCGAACGAGATATCGTTCAGTACCACGCGGTCGCCCGAGCGCGTAGGATAAACCTGGTGAACGTTTTCTAGCCTGATCATTCTGGCGTGATCTCACGATTTGCCACGGTCACCTGCGCAAGAGCCAGCAAGGTCAGAACGGAACAGCAGGTGATGAGAAAGGGAATATCGTAGTGAGCGTGGACATGGGCGCCGAAGTACCCTTCGCGCACCAATTCGACCCCGTTTACCATCGGCACGTAAAGCACGTAGCGCTGGGCTTCGGCGGGGAGGGCATCGACCATGAAAGCGGCCCCGGATAGGGGGAAAGTGAGGTACGAGAGTGGGTGCCAGATCTTCTCCACCAACTCACTTTTCTCGGAAAGGGCCCCGAGGAAAATGGCAAGGCTGGCGCCGAACCAGGCAATCAACAGCCACCCCATCACGATGGTCAAGATGTCTTCTGGCGGGTCGAGCCATCCGATCGAGATGTAGAACAGCGACAGTGTGACGAACGAGATCGTTGCGCCACCGCCCTCCAGAATCAGGCGGGCCAGGAAGATATCGATGACGCGCACATTGCGATGGTACATCAAGGACAGGTTGGGTTCGATCGCGCCGATGCAGCGCGAGGGCATGTTGCGCCACAGCAGCACTGCCGAATAGCCAGTCAATGCGAATGCGACGATCGGCAGGTTCGAACCGTGAACTGATCTTGCCAGCGTCCACAGAAGGGTGACACCGGTGGTGAACAGCATCGGTTCAACGAAAAGCCAGAGGAAGCCGATGTTGTGCCGACCGTAGCGGGTCAGGATCTCGCGCATCAGCAGCGCATGGATCACACGCCACTGGACGCTTGCGCTGTGGCCGATGGTGGTTAGCTTCGAGTGTGCCACGGGCGCCTTAGTCCTTGTGCTCCAACATCCCGGCCAACAGCATGCTCAGGATACCCCAGGCGATGAGGCCGAGGACAAGCGTTGCCAGGATGCCGCGCAAGCGACGCGGCTCGAGAGCGTCGTCCGGCAGGTTTGGCTCGACAATGCGCTCAACGTATGCCTGCTTGCGCCGGGCCTCATTGCGGGCGTCCTCGAGGGAAGCCATCGCGCTGGCGAGTTGCTTTTCCGCAAACATGTTGTCGAGTAGCAGGCGTTGATACTGAATCGCCTGCGACGAAAGTGATCGCTTGCTGCCGGCAACTTGTCCGGTTTGCTCATCAATTTCGTCAGCAATCTCTTTGACCCTGACCTCCAGCGATGGGATTTGGGCATTCTGTGGAGCGAGGGCGCGCAGTTCACGCAGCTGTGTGCGATTTGCAATCAATTCGTCCTGCAGCTTCGAGATCATCTGGAGCTGGATCGTCGCCTGCTTCTCGGGATCGACCACACCTTGGCGGTTACGGTAGAGGGCCAGGGCTATCGCGGTATCCTGGGACTTCTTTCTGGCTTCTTCCACTTCGGCCTGTGAGAAGCGGATAAGATCCAGGCGGCCGCGGGTGTTGAGCTTGTTGACCGTGGCCTCAGCCATCTCGAGCAGGCGCTCATTGAAGCGGCGTGCATCGCGGGCGGTATAGGCGCGGACTGTCAGCGTGAGGATTGAGGAGGACGTGTCATATTTAACGTCGATCTTCTTCTCGTAATACTTGTAGAGATCCTCAAAGTGACCAGCCATGCCCGTTGAATTGTAGCGGTCGAATATGGAGATCGAGGGGGCGCCATAGGCTTTGGCAAACGCTTGCCGCTCGTTGAGCGCTTGCAGCGCGTCGCGCGAAAGCACGTAATTTTGCGCCGCGTAGATCTCGTCACCGGCATTGGCGAAGCCGCTGCTTTTGAGTAGCAAACCGAGGCCGGATGTCGACGGTTTGTCAGGACTGCGAACCACGAACTGCGATTCCGATAAATACACATCGGAAGCGAATATTCCAAAATACAATATCGACAATAAGGTCGGGATCAAAACCGTTATCCAAAACAACGGGCCTGCCGAAATGATCTTTTTTAATATTGAATTCATAAGTCGAAATTGCATTCGCGCTTGAGGTGGCATGTTCTTCAGGCAAACCGCGCCAGCGTGAAGAGGCTTCTCCAGGCAGGCAAGGGGTGCGTCCGTCAGATCGTCTCGAGGTGACCCCTCGGTTGAGTGTTGCCGGCTTCTAGCTGTCATCCTTTCGGGCGTCCAGCCTGTGGCGAATGGGGTTGCCTTGGAATGCGGAGAAATCTAGCGCGAACCGAATGAAGGTTGTAGACGTGGCGGGCAGCGACGGCAATGCCGCTGAAAAGCGCTGCGATTCGGACAGGATTCCTTGATCTGGGCCTGCGCATGCTCCATAGGGCTGACTTGCCTGGGACACGCCAAGCTTCACCTCCTGCAATTGTCTGAATTATCATGAAAGAAGCGCATCTATTTTCTCGGGCTGTAGTCGTGGCCTGTCTTGCCGCGGCGCTTTCGGGTTGCGCCATCGCGCCAGCTAGCGGTCCCTCGGCACGGAGCGTTGGAAGGACCTCGATTGACACGAAAAATGGATATAATATCAAGGTCATAGATGTGAGCGACAGGGTCTCGCGTCGACTTCTCGCGTCAGATCGCAAGGCCGGGTTCTTGAAGACTCTGGGTGAAGGACACGCAATCGGATCGGCTGTCGGCAAGGGAGATGTTCTCGACATTGCAATTTGGGAGGCCCCGCCTGCGGTTTTGTTCGGCGCCATGGCCGCCGATCCAAGATTATCCTCCTCCGGTGCGACTGCTCGAGGCACCTCGTTGCCCGAACAGATGGTCGACAGTGACGGGCGGATTGTGGTGCCCTTCGTTGGCAGCGTCCAGGCAGCTGGACGCACACCGCAGGACATTGCGCGGGAGGTCACAGGGCGCCTTGCGGGTAAGGCGCACCAGCCACAAGCTATCGTACGTCTCGTTCGCAATTCCACTGCAGGAGTTACTGTCGTTGGCGACGTCGGGGGAAGTACCCGCGTGCCGCTCACTGCGCGAGGCGAGCGTGTGCTTGACGTGTTGGCAAATGCCGGCGGTACCAGGCAGCCGGTGAACAAGACCATGGTGCGGATCACGCGTGGTGCGCAGACTGCATCGATGCCGCTCGAAGCTATTATTCGTGATCCTCAGCAGAATGTCATTCTTCAGCCCGACGATGTCATGACGGTGTTGTTCCAGCCGTACAGCTTCGTCGCGTTAGGGGCCACGAACCGCAACGAGGAAGTTTCCTTCGAGGCAACGGGCATAACCTTGGTGCAGGCGTTGGGCCGCGTTGCCGGCCTTCAGGATTCCCGCGCCGACGTGAAGGGCGTATTCCTGTTCCGGCTTGAAGACCCTTCCGCGCTGTCTCCCGAGGATATCGCAGGGGCAAAGTTCACGCCGGACGGCAAGGTTCCGGTGATCTATCGAATCAATATGAAGGATCCTGCCATGTTCTTCATCGCTCAGAGTTTTCCGATCCGTGACAAGGATGTGCTTTACGTCTCGAATGCACCGTTGGCTGATTTCCAGAAGTTCGTTAATGTGATCTATTCGACCCTACTTCCGGCAGCGACAACGATCAGCGTCCTGCCGTGATGAAGATACTGGAAATAAAGCGTCCTGCCGTGATGAAGATACAGGAAATAAGATGTCGTTTTTGATAGGTAATGAAGTCGCAGCTTCACTTTCTGCGCTGCAAGAAGTTCTCACTCCGCAATTTCTCTCTGGGATCGACCCGATCGCGCAGCGACTGGCATCGTCATTGCGGGGTGGTGGCAAATTCCTCATCATGGGCAATGGTGGCTCGGCGGCGGACGCTCAGCACATCGCGGCGGAACTGATCGGTCGTTACAAGATCGAGCGGCCGGGTCTGCCCGCGATCGCGCTGTCCACCGATAGCTCCTTCCTTACCGCCTGGAGCAACGATTACTCTTATGAGACGGTGTTCAGCCGTCAGGTTGAAGCGTTGGCGCACCCTGGCGATATCGTCTGGGGTATCTCCACGTCGGGTAACTCCACCAATGTCGTTCGTGCCTTTGAGGCTGCCAAGGCGGTCGGCGCCACGACATTCGGTTTGCTCGGCCGTGATGGCGGTACGCTCGCCCCACTGAGTGATCTGGCCGTCGTGGTTCCGCTCAAAGAGACGGACCGGATCCAGACGGCGCATCTTCTGATCTATCATGCTTTATGCGCGGCACTGGATGAGCAATTCCGTCCAGTCCCTGTCGACGGATAGATGGCCTTGCGCCCTGAAATTCACGACCGCACCCGTTCCGCTTCGGCGAGCGTGATGTCGTAGCGGCGGCGATTAGGGTTCGGTCGTGTTGATCGAGCCGTGGGCGCCCCATGGCCGCGACGTTCTACGGAGTGCAGCGGCTCTTGGGGTACGTGGTTATCGCCGCGGCGCGGAAGGTGTGGTTTCATAACGTCGTGGCGATTTCAGCTGCCTTCGCTCGGCGGCGCGCCATGGCGAATGCATCGGCTTGGGTCGGAGGCGCATCGCCCAGCTGAATGTCAGGCGCGATAGAGCGCGGAACGGCCAAGCTTGAAGAACCCGAGCCCCCGAGCCGGGATTGCTAGGGCGTGAACTCATAAAATTGGTTGAGCTGCTGGCATTCGCGTGATTCAGGCGCCCTTCGAAAACGGAGGGGCGTATGACGCGGCGTCGCTATGAACTGACGGACAAAGAATGGCAGATCATCGGGCCATTGCTGCCAAATAAGCCACGCGGAGTGCCTCGCGTTGATGATCGTCGCGTGCTGAACGGCATTTTGTGGCGGTTCCGTTCCGGCGCACCCTGGGCGGAGATTCCAGAACGCTACGGGCCGTCAACAACCTGTTACAATCGGTTCGTTCGCTGGCGCAAAGCTGGCGTTTGGGACCGGCTCCTGGCGGCAGTCTCTGCCGGGTTTAACGGCGAGTTGGTGATGATCGATTCCACCTGCATGCGCGTCCACCAACACGGTGCGACGGGCAAAAAAAGGGGGCCGGAGATCATGGCGTGGGACGTTCCCGGGGCGGCCTTACAACCAAGCTCCATGCTCTTGTCGACGCTGATGGACGTCCTGTCGACCTCCGGGTGACCGGTGGGCAGGTCCACGACGCTCGGGAAGCCGAGGCGTTGATCGAAGCCGCTCCCAAGGGAGCCACTCTGCTCGGCGATAAGGGTTACGATAGCGCCGCCATCCGCAAGGCTGCGCAGGCAAAAGACATCTGGGCCAATATTCCCAACCGTTCCAACCGCAAGCGGCGCTTCGCCTTCTCCTCCTACCTCTACCGCCAACGCAATCTCGTCGAGCGGTTCTTCAATAGGATCAAGCAGTTCCGTGGCATCGCCACCCGCTATGATAAGGATGCAGCCAACTTCCTAGCGGCCATCAAGCTCGTCTGCGTACGCCTCTGGTGCAACGCATAATGAGTCTGTGCCCTAG
>NZ_FMWX01000005.1 GCF_900103265.1 Sphingomonas sp. NFR15
CACGATCGTCGCATCGACCATGGCATATTCCAGGTCCGGCTCGTCCGACAGCGCGTCGAATATGCGTTTGAAAACATCGGCTTCGCGCCAGTCGCGGAAGCGCCGGAACGCCGTGCTCCAGTTGCCGAACCGTTCCGGCAGATCGCGCCACGGGCTGCCCGTACGCGCAATCCACAATACCGCCTCCAAGAACAGCCGGTTATCCCTGCCGCTTCGCCCGGGGTCCGTTCGCTTGCCCAGGCAATGCGGTTCAATCTTCGCCCACTGGGCATCCGTCAGTACGTCTCGATCCATCCCACGCTTGAATCACATTCCAGCCATCCTGTGAATCCCCACGCACCCTAAGGTCATCGTTCTTCAAGGCAGCAGCCGCTTGCGGCCCTCAAACAGGTGCCAGCGCATCGCCAGCGCGGCGCCGTCGGCGTCCTGCACGCGGATCGCATCGACCAGCATCTCATGCTCGCGCAACATCGCGCCGATCACCTCGGGCGGGCGCGAGCGCGAGATGTCGACGCCCGCGCGCATGATCCGCTCGACATCGGCGAACAGCGCCTCGAACGCGATCAGGAAGGCCGGGTTGGCGGTCGCCAGCACGATGCGGCGGTGCAGTTCCATATCCTCGTCATGCGCGGGCGCGCTCGACAGCAGCGCGGTGCGCAGCGCCTGCATCGCCGCGTCGATCCCGGCCATCTCCTCCGCCGAGCGGCGCGTGGCGGCGAGGCGGGCGGCTTCGGCCTCGAGCACGAAGCGCACTTCATAGGTGCCGAAGGTCGCCGACATATGATCCATCGGCATGAAGGCGATCAGCCGGTCGGACGGGCGGCTCTTGACGAACGAGCCGGCGCCGCGACGCGCTTCGGTGATGCCGTCCGCCGCCAGCCGGACCAGCGCCTCGCGCACGATCGTGCGCGACATGCCGAACATTTCCGCCAGCCGCGCCTCGGAGGGGAGCCGGTCTCCGACCGCGAGCGCATCGCCGTTGATGATCTCGACGATCCCGGCATAGGCCCGGTCGGCCAGGCGCCCTTCGCTCATCATTGCTCTCCGCGTCGCCGCCTCCGGGCGGGCGGCCGTGGTTGCAGATTAGGGGATGGCGATCAGGATCAAAACCCCTTCGGACACGATGATCTGTACGACAACATCCGCGAACATCCATAGAAAAATCGGCTAACCGTGCCCGGAGGCGCAATCGTCGCTTGAATCTGTCCAACCAATTCGCATAGCATCGGATTGCGGAGACTCACCACGAGCACCGCGCGCGTGGCCTGATCCGGCGGTCGAAAGTCCCGCCGGGCGATGCCATAAATGGGGAGAGGCTGTGTGAAGACGATGAGGCAGCAACCACTGGCGGCCGACACCGCGCCCGCGACCGACCGCTCGGCACCATTCGCCCGGCTCACGCCGACGCAGCGCAAGGTGCTCGACGGCGTTTACTCGGGGCAACTCAACAAGCAGATCGCGTTCGATCTCGGCATCGCCGAGGCGACCGTGAAGGCGCACATGACCGCGCTGATGCGCAAGCTCGACGTGCGCAACCGCACCCAATTGGCGGTGACCGCGCAGGCGCTCGGCTGGAGCGAAAGCGCGCTCACGCACTGACGCGGCGCTGCGCGAGCGGCGCGAACGGGCGGAGCCGTGGCCCCGCCCGCCCCTGAATCAGCCGCGCAGGCTGTCCGGCACGACGCCGCCGTTTTCGGCGAGCTTCGCCATCACCGCCTTGTGGAGCGCGATATTCTGCTCCGCGCTGCCATCGGCCCCGGCATGGACGTTCAGTTCGCCCGCCAGTTGCTTGCGCGCATCGAGGCTCGAATCGAGATCGAGCAGTTTGAGCAAATCGACGATCGACGACTGATAGTTGCCGCCGCCGTTCTTCATCGATGCCATTTCCGACAGCACCGCGCCGACATCCACCGCCTGAGCGGGCGCGGCTTGCGGGGCGGCGGCGGGGGTCGGCGCCGGCGCGGCCGCCGGTGTCGGGGTGGGGGCGGGCGCGGCGTTCGCCGCCGCGGGGGCGGCGGTCTTGTGGCCGAAGATCTTGCCCATGATGCTGCCGAAGATGCTCACGTGTGATGGTCCTCCTTGTCGCCGGTGGCCGGCTACCGGGGGGTGAAACGAAAGGCGCGGAGCAAAGGTCCGCGCCGGCGCTGGCATCGCGGCGCCGACGTCGCGCGGAACACCTGCCGCGGCGAGCCGTTGGGGAGGCGCGCGCCCGGCGCGCTCAACAGGAGAGACTTGTATGAAGATCAAGAGCTTGACGCTGCTTTCGGCAGCGACGCTCGCGCTGGCGGGCTGTGGCCAGAAGACCGACACGAGCACCGTGTCTGCCAACACCACCACCATTTCGGAGACCGATACCGTCAACGGTGCCGACACGATGAACGGCACGGACATGGCGACGGCGCCGGCGGCGGGCCAGACCTTCGCGAACACCGCCGCCGCGAGCGACGCGTTCGAAATCGCCACGTCGCGCGCCGCGCTCGACACCTCCAAATCGGCATCGGTGAAGGCGTTCGCGCAGAAGATGATCGACGCCCACACCGACTCGACCGCCAAGCTGAAGAAGGTCACCGCCGGCCTCAGCCCGGCAATCACCCCCGACCCGACGCTGACGCCCGAACAGCAGCAGAAGCTCGACGCGCTCAAGGCGCTGTCGGGTGCGGAGTTCGACAAGGCGTATATCGACGCGCAGACCGCCGGCCACCAGCAGACGCTCGATGCGCTCAAGACCTATGCGACCGGCGGCGACGTGCCTGCGCTCAAGACCTTCGCGAGCGATCTGGTGCCGATCGTCACCGCGCACCTCAACATGGCAAAGGGCCTCAAGGCCTGATGATCGCGCAGCCTGCCCGCGCGGCGCGGGCAGGCTGTATTCCCGCGTTTGAACCACCGCCTCCGTTCGTGCCGGGCGGATGACCCTGCGGGTCGCCCGGCCACGAACGGAGGATGGTTCACCCCGGCTCAGTGGACGCTGGCGGCGGCGCGCTTGCTGGCGAGCGCGTTGGCGGCTTTGCGGTCGGGGCCGGCTTTGCGGATGATGTCGCGCGCTTCGGCGGTGCTGATCTTGTGCTTGCGCGCGAAGTAGGAAACTTCATACGGCTGGTTCGCGGCCACGCGGCGGCGATCGGCCGCACCGCGCTTGCTCTTGTCGTCGCCGCTGCGCGCGCTCGATTTCGTCGCCGCCCGGCGGCGCGCGAACACGACGCCGCCGATCGCGGCCACCGCGCCGACGCCAAGCGCCGCACCGATCCCGAGCACCGTTGTGGACAGGCCGCCCGATGCCGCGCTGCCTTCATCGGCGGGGGAGGCCCCGCGCGGCGTGGTCGCCTTCAACGCCGCGAGCGGCGGCGGCTGGAGCGGGTAGGGCGAGGTGTTGGCTTCGGGCACGGGTGGCTGATGCGACATGTCGAACTCCCTTTGTGGCGGTTGTTCAACACGTAAGCGGCCATCATGGTTGCGCGGGCGCGTCGGCTTGCGCGCGCGACACCCACGCGTCGAGCGACAGGGTCGAGGTCGGCCGGGTCTCGGCGGTCATGCTGTTGGCCATGATCTCGAGCGCCCACCGCCCGCGCTCCGCCGTTTCGGCGGCGACCGCATCCTCGGGGATCCACAGATCATAGTCGCGCATGTGCGCGTCGGCGGCGGTGAACAGCACGCAGATGTCCGTGGCGATGCCGGTCAGGATCAGCCGGTTGACGCCGAGCTTGGGCAGCAGCACCGGCAGGTTGGTCGCGTAGAAGCCGGAGAATTGTGGCTTGATGATGAAATAATCGTCGTCGTTCGGCCGCAGCGCCGCGCTGATATCGTTCTCGTCTGCGAGTGCACTGTCGATCAGCCGCGAGCGTTCGGAATGCCATTCGCCGAAATTGTCGTTGACGAAGACCACCGGATATCCGGCACGCTCGGCGGTCTCGCGCAATTCCGCGATGACCCGCGCGGCGGCGAGCGCGCCGGGCTTGATCTGGTCGGCTTGCGGGAAATCGAAGCGGTTGATCATGTCGATGATGAGCAGCGCCGGCCGCTCCGGCTTCTGGTCGCGCGTGGCCGCCGTCGCCGGGTCGGGATGCTGGGCGTCGTACATCTCGGTCCCCGCTATTCGGCCGCAACCGTCAGCTTGCGCTCGACATCCGCCGAACCGATCTCCTCGGCGAACCACGCGCAGGTCCGCGCGAGTCCTTCGGCGAGCGACACGCGTGGCTGCCAGCCGAGCAGCGCCTGCGCGCGCGAGATGTCGGGTCGGCGGCGGCGCGGATCATCGACGGGCAAGGGCAGATAGTCGATCGCGACCGGCCCGCCGGTCACTGCAAGGATCTCGTCGAGCAATTCGGTGAGCGTGCGCTCCTCGGGGTTGCCGAGGTTGGTCGGCTCGAGCCCGTCGGCGTCGCTTTCCATCAGCCGGATCAACCCCTCGACCATGTCCGACACGTAGCAGAAGCTGCGCGTCTGGCTGCCGTCGCCGTAGATCGTGACCTTACGCCCGGAGAGCGCCTGGCAGATCAGGTTCGAGACGACGCGCCCGTCATCGGGGTGCATGTGCGGGCCATAGGTGTTGAAGATCCGCGCGACGCGCACCGCCGCGCGGCCCATCCGCGCGAAATCGAACGTCATCGCCTCGGCGGCGCGCTTGCCCTCGTCATAGCAGGCGCGCGGACCGGTGCAGTTGACGAAGCCGCGATAACCCTCGCGCTGCGGATGCACTTCGGGATCGCCATACACTTCGCTGGTCGAGGTGAGCAGGAAGCGTGCGCCCGAGCTTTCCGCGAGCCGCAACAGATGGCTGGTGCCGGTCACGCAGGTCAGCATCGTATGTTCGGGATCGGCCTGATATTGCGGCGGCGAGGCGGCGCAGGCGAGGTTGTAGATGCGCGTGAACCGATCGGTCAGCGCGACGATCGCGTCCGGCAGCGGGTTGACGATATCGCCTTCGACGAAGGTGAAATTGGGGTGCGCCTCCAGTACGCGCAGGTTCGACGGGCGCGCGGTCTGGAGATTGTCGAGGCAGACGATGTGCTCGCCGCGCGCGAGCAGTTCGGCGCACAGATGCGAGCCGATGAACCCGGCGCCGCCGGCGACAAGGGTGAGGGGCGGGTTCTGGGGGGACATGGTGGCGATCCTCTCGTGCGGCGCTGATTGCGCCGTTCTTTTGGTCAAATAGGCTTCGAGTTCCTCGGCGCGGTGCGCGGCGGTATGCGCGGCGAGCACGCGTGCGCGCGCCGCCGTGCCGATTGCCTCGGCGGGGCGCGACAAAGCCGCGATCGCGTCCTCAGTGGTGTCGGCGAGCACGATCTCGCGGTCGGGCGCGAACAGACTGTCGATCCCGTCCCAGCGGTCGGACAGGATCGGCGTGCCGCACGCCCCCGCCTCGAACAGCCGCACCGACGGCGACCAGCCCGCCGCGATCATGTCGGCGCGCGTGACGTTGAGCGTCATTCGCGACGCGCTGTAGAATTCGGCGTGCTGCGCCGGCGGCAGATGCTCGATCCGCTCGACGTTCGCCGGCCAGTCGATGTCGGCCGGATATTGCGGCCCCGCCACCGCGAAGCGCAGGTCGGGCCGGCGGCGGGCGGGTTCGATCAGCAGCCGTTCGAGCGTCGGCTGACGATCGGGGCTGTAGGTGCCGAGATAGGTCAGATCCCAGCGCTTGGGCACGTCGAGCGGGCGGTAGGCTTGCGGATCGACCGAGCAATGGAGAGCGCGCGCGGCGGGCGAGCCATAGTCGCGTTCGATCCGCGCGAGCGTCGGCCCGCCGGTGAACGACAGGTACAGGTCGAAGCCGGGGATCACCTGGGGCGACAGATATTCGAAATCGCCGCGCGCGAGCTTGGCGAGCGTCACCGGCGTGTCGATGTCGTAAAAGGCGGTCACACCTCGCGCCGCATCCTGCGCGAACCGCGCGACCGCGACGCCCTCGGGCACGTAGGAGCCGACGATCACCGCATCGGCTTGCGCGATCTCACCGCGCCAGCGTTCGAGGTCGGCGAGGTCTTGGTAATAAGCGAGCCGGCAGAAATGCGGGTCGATCAAGTCGCGGTGCGCGCCCGAATACCAGGGCACCTCACGCTCGAGGAACAGCACCTCATGCCCGCGCGCGGCATAGGCGGCGAGCAGCGCGCGGAAGGTGGTGGCATGGCCGTTGCCCCAGGACGAGCCGAGGCTGAGGCCGAGAACGACGAGTTTCATGCGGCCTCCGTCACGCGCTGGCGGTGTTGCTGGAAGATGCGGTGGACCTGCTCGCCGCGCAGCGCATAGGTGTGCTCGGCGCGCACCCGCGCCAGCGCCGCCGCGCCGATCGCCCGTGCGCGCGCCTCGGTCAGCGCGGCGAGATGTTCGGCGACATCCTGCCCGTCGCGCGCGACCAGCACCTCCTCGTCGGGGGTGAGGAACTGTTCGATTCCCTCCCACGCATCGGTGATGAGGCACGCCGCCGCGCCCGCCGCTTCGAACACGCGGGTCGCCGGCGAGAAGCCGATATGCGCCATCGAATCGCGCGCGACATTGAGGACAGCGCGCGGCGTGCAGTTGAACGCATTGTGATCGCCCGTGCCGACATGGCCGATCGCGCGCACGTTGGCGGGCATGCCCTTGTCGTGCCAGCCATTGCCGCCGAGCAGGAAGCTGCGCTCCGGCAGCGCGGCGGCGGGGCGGAGGAAGAACTCCTCGATCCGCGCCTCGCGGTCGGGCAGGCGGTTGGCGAGCAGGCCGAGATCGGCGGTGAAGCGCGGCTGCGGCGGCGCCGGATGGTGCGTCTCAGGGTCGAGCGCGTTGTACACCGGCACGCACTCGGCCGCGCCGAAGCCGGTGTACGCATCGATCACCGGCGGGCCGCCGCCATAGGTCAGCACCATGTCGATATCGGGCAGCGCCGCCAGCACCGGATGCGACGGATCGCCGCGCATCTCGTCTAGCGTGGCGGCGGCATCGACATCCCAGAAGATGCGCAAGGCATTGGGCCGGCTCAACGCGACCACACCTTCGAGCAGTTCGCGATCGAACACGCCGACCCCGTTCGCCTTGACGACGATGTCCGCGCCACCCGCCTCGGCGAGGACCGAACGCAAGCCTTCCTCCGTCGCCGGATAGACCACCGATCGCGCCCATTGCGGCGGATCGATGTCACGGTGCTGCTGGCGCTCGAACGCGTCGGGTTCGTAGAAGGTGATGTCATAGCCGTGCGCCGCGAGCGCCTTGAGGATGCCGCGATAATAGGTCGCCGCGCCGTTCCAGTAGGACGACAACAGGCTTGATCCGTAGAAGGCGATTTTCATGCGGCGGGTTCCTGTGCTTTTTCGTCACCCCAGCGCACGCTGGGGTCTTCGGCGGCGGCCGCGCGATCGGCCTCAAGAGATCCCGGCTTCCGCTGGGATGACGTGATGTGGTTCACGATGGCGAGCAGTTCGTCGACGCGGTGCGCGCAGCTATGCCGCGCGCGGATCGTCTCCAGCCCGCTGCGCACCAGGCTCGCGCGCAGATCGGCGTCGTCGCGCAACGCGGTGAGCTGTCGCGTCATCTCGTCGCCGTCGCGGGCGACGAGATAATCCTCGCCGGGCCGGAACAGCCCTTCGGCGTCGTTCCACGGTGCCGAGACCAGCGGAATCCCGCAGGCGAGCGCCTCGAACACGCGGATCGTCGGGATGCCGGGCAGGATCGTCGCATAATAGCGGCGCGGCACATGCACCGTCGCCAGATGGTTCGCGAAAATCTCGCCCGCGCGCGCGTTCGCGGCCCAGCCGTGATAGCGCACGCCGTAGCGCGCGAGCATCGCCTTGGCGTCATCGGGATAGCGCACCCCGTACACGTCGAGCGGCAGCGCGGCGGTCTGCGCCGGCCCGAACAGGAAGCGCTCAAGCTCCTCGGTGCGCTCGCCATCGCCCCAATTGCCGATCCAGACGAGCCCCTCGCGCGCGCGCTCTTGCTCGGGCGGATGGAAGCGGCGCAGATCGGCGGCCTCGTGCCACGTCCACACGCGGCCTTGCCAGCCCCAGCCGCGATACACTTCGGACAAGGTCTCGCCGAACGCCAGCACGCCGTCGTAGCCCGACAGATCGTAGGCGCGCATCGCCTCCGGTTCGCTCACCGCGCGGTGGTGTGTGTCGTGAAACAGCAGAGTGAAGCGTCCGCCGCGCGCACGCAGCCGGCCGATCGCGGCGACGAGATCATGGTCGTTCCACTCGTGAACGATCACCAGATCGGCCCCCTCGACCATCGCCTCGGGCGAAGCATCGGCCGGATACACCGTCGATGACAATTCCGGGTAGGCGGAGCGATACGCGTCCAGCCCCGCCTCGCCATGATCGGCGAGCAGATTGGCGAGGCTCCACGCGCCCGCCGGCTCCCACACCTGCACGTCATGCCCGCGCGCGATCAGCTCGCTCAGCACGCCGCGCAGGAAGTGCGCGTTGCCGTGGTTCCAGCACGACGCGAGCGAATGGGTGAAATAGACGATCTTCATGCCGCGATCCTCCCGCCGGGGACGGCCGCGCCGAGCAGGTCAGCGTAGATCGCCAGCATCCCGTCTGCCATCGCTTGCGGCGCGTAGCGCGCGGCGCGGCGGCGCGCGGCTTCGCCGAGCCGGCGGCGCAGCGCCGCATCGCCGATCACGGATTCGATCGCGCGGACATAGCCGTCCTCGTTGTCGCCGGGCACGAACACCGCCGCGCCGTCCCACAGCTCGCGGAATCCCTCGGTGTCCGACAGCACCAGCGCACAGCCCGCGCCAGCCGCTTCGAGCACCGCCAGCCCGAACGGCTCGAAAGACGCCGCCGAGACGAACACCGGCCGCGCCGCCAGCCGTTGCCCGAGCGCATCCGCGTCGAGCTGGCCGAGCAGATGGAGATGGGCGAGGTCGATATGCTCGCCATGCGGCCCGGTCGCCGCGCCCGCCGCGCTGAAAGGCACCGCCAGCCGCGCGGCGACGCGGTCGAGCAACTCGGCGCGCTTGACCCGGTCCCACAGCCGTCCGACCGTCAGGACTTCGTCGCGGAGTGCGCCGGGCTGGCCAAGCGGCGCGCGCCCGTTGTGGACGACCTGCGGCGCGCGCGGCAGCGCATAGTGGCGCGCGATCAGCGCGGCATAGCTCGCGGTCGGGGCGACCAGCCGGTCGGCGGCGCGCAAGCCGGTCGCCATCATGTCATGGTGCCAGCCGAATTGCGGATCGAGCGGCTCGCCGGGTCGCGCCGCCCGCCACCAGGTCGAGACGCAGCCGTGCGTGACGGCCACGGTCGGAACGGCGTGCGGCGTCGCGGCGAGCGTCGGCATGTTGAGCTGGACGAGATCGGAGCGGAGGTCGCGCGCGAGCGCCTCGATCGCCGCGCCCGCTGCGCGGATCGGCGCGGGGCCGTCGCACAGCCAGTCGAGCGGCAATCCGGTTTCGATCAGCGTCGCGCCCGCGATCGCGCGTGCCTCCGCGCGTTGCGCGGTGGATGGCGCCGGGCCGAGCAGCGCGAGCACCGGCACCGCCCCGCGCACCGACAGCCCGCGCGCGAGATCGAGGCCATATTGCCACACCCCGCCGACCGCATCGACGGTGAGCAGAACCCGCAAGCCGGCCGCGCGCGCGCCCTGGCTCACTGCGCGGCGACCTGTTCGGCGCCGATCGGCAGCCCGCGTTCGGCGGCGAGCCAGTGCGCCAGCCGGGCAACGCCCTCGCGCCACGGCGTCGGCGCGCCGAGGCCCAGTGTCGCTTGCGCCGCGCGCGTGTCGGCGACGAAATAGCGTTGGTCGCCCGCGCGCCAATCGTCGAACTGGATGTCCGGCGCGCCGCCGACCAACCTGCCGATATGATCGAGCAGCGTGCGCAGGCTCACCGCGTTGCCGGGGCCGCCGCCGAGGTTGAACGCGCGGCCCGCGACCGTATCGATATCGCGCCACACCGCCATGTACGCATCGACGGCGTCCTGGACTTCCAGGATGTCGCGCACCTGCTGCCCGTCGCCGTACAGAGTGATCGCGCGGCCTTCGAGCACGCGGATCAGGAAATGCGCGACCCAGCCCTGATCTTCGGTGCCCATCTGGCGCTCGCCGTAGATGCAGCTCATTCGCAGCACCGCCGCCGGCACGCCGAAGCTGCGCGCATAATCGAGCACGTACTGGTCGGCCGCGCCCTTCGAACAGCCATAGGGCGTGTGGAAGTCGAGCGGGCGCGCCTCGCCGATACCGTGCGCGCGCAAGTCCGCGTCGGCGGGCAGATAGCCGTGCTCGGTCGCGTCGAAATCGAGGTCGATCAGGTCGCCATAGACCTTGTTGGTCGAGGCGAAGATCACCGGCACCGGCGCGCCGGTCTGCCGCACCGCCTCGAGCAGGTTGAACGTGCCGCCGATGTTGATGTCGAAATCCTCGCGCGGATCGGCGAGGCTGGTGGTGACGGCGACCTGCGCCGCCATGTGGAACACTGCGCCCGCGCGCCGCGCCGCGCTGCCGAGCGTGTCGGCATCGCGCACGTCGGCGACGATCAGCTCGATCTTGTCGCCGTGCCGCTCCTTGAGCCATGCGACGTTGCGGTCCACCCCGGCGCGGGCAAGCGCGTCATAGACGATCACGTCATGGCCCATGCGCGCGAGCCGGTCGGCGATGTTGCAGCCGATGAACCCCGCGCCGCCGGTGACGAGGATCGGGCGACGGTCCGCGCTCATGCCACCAGCCCGCGCGCTTCGAGTTCGGCGCGCGCGTGCGCGACACGATCCTCGGCGGTCTGCTGCTGGACCCATTCGGCGAGTTCGGCGAGCCCCTCCTCGAAATCCTGCCGCGCTTCGAAGCCGAGCTTCTCGGCGGCGAGGCTGGTATCGCAGAAGCAATGGCGGATGTCGCCGATCCGCGCCTTGCCGACGATCTCGGGGGCGATGCTGTTCTTGCCCATCGCGCGCGCCAGCGCCTCGGCGACCTGCGTGACCGAACGGTCCTCGCCCGAGCCGATGTTGAAGGTCTGGCCCGTCGCCTCGGGCAGCACCAGCGCATCGGCGAACGCGCGCGCCACGTCGCTGACATGGACGAAATCGCGGCGCTGCTCGCCATCCTCGAAGATCATCGGCTGCTGGCCGTTGAGCAGCCGCGACGCGAAGATCGCCAGCACGCCGGTATAGGGGTTCGACAGCGCCTGGCCCGGACCATAGACGTTGAACAGCCGCAGGCACACGCTCTCGATGCCATAGGGCGCGCCCATGATGTGCGTGGTGCGTTCCTGCACGAACTTGTTGAGCGCATAGATCGAGGCGAGGCTGGGGCGCTTCCACTCGGGCGTCGCGACGGGCGCGAGCGGGCGGCCCTGCGCGTCGAGCGGATCCCAGATCTTCTGTCCGTCGCGGACCATGCCGCGCTCGGCGGTCTCGACGAGAGTGCCGTCGGGATCGCGGTACAGGCCCTCGCCGTAGATGCTCATCGACGAGGCGGTGACGACGCGCCGCACGGGATGGTCGATCAGCCGCTCGAACAGCACGGCGGTGCCGACGTCGTTGGTGGAGGTATAACGTTCGACCTCGTACATCGACTGGCCGACCCCGACTTCGGCGGCGAGATGGATCACGCTGTCGACGCCCTTCAGCGCGCCCGCCACCGCGTCGCCGTTACGGATGTCGGCTTGGATCAGCTCGACCTCGACGGGCATATCGGCGGGGCGCTCGCCCGCGCCGTGGACCTGCGGGATCAGCGCGTCGAGCACGCGAACACGGTTGCCACGGCGCAACAGCTCGCGCGAGACGAAGCGGCCAATAAAGCCCGCGCCACCGGTAATCAGGACTGTCTCGCTCAAAGCCATGGCCTCCTAATTTGATGTTGATCCAGATCAGGAAAAATGATTAATCCAGATCAAGATCGGTAAATGCGCTTGATTGTGAAGATTTGTTGCGCTTTCTTGTCAGTGGCAATGCTTCTTCTTCCTCTTTGTTCCCGATCGAAAACGATCAACAACTTAGCTGGCAAAATATTGGTGGAATGCGCCGATGCGGATCGTCATCCTGGTGCGGCACGGCACGCACGCTGAAGTCGGCCAAATCCTGAGCGGGCGCTCCGAAATCGCGCTCGGCGCGGGTGGCCGGGCCGAGGCGGCGGCGCTCGCCACGGCGCTCGACGGGACGCCGGTCGCCTCGCTGCATGTCAGCCCGCGCCGTCGCGCGCGGGAGACGGCGACGCCGTTCGCCGCGCGCCGCGCGCTCACCGCCGATATCGCGCCGGCGCTCGACGAGATTGATTTCGGCGCCTTCACCGGCCGCGCCTTCGCCGATCTTGATGGCGATCCTGAATGGTTCCGCTGGAATGCCGAGCGCGCCACCGCGCGCTGCCCGGGCGGCGAAACCATGGCCGAAGCCTGTGCGCGCGCCGAGCGTTACTTGGCGCAGCTCGCGCCCGACGGTTTCCCGGCGCTGTGCGTGACGCATTGCGACGTCATCCGTGGCCTCGTCGTCCAGCAGCTCGGCATCGGCTTCGAGCGGCTGTTCGCGCTCGAATGCGACCCCGCCTCGCGCACCACGATCGACCTCGATAGCGGCCGTGTCATCGCGCTCAATGAGCGGGTGCGGCCATGAGCGCTCGCGGCGCGGCGGCGATGCCGGCGTAGCTTTTCTCCTCGACCAAATCGGACTCGAGCACCGCGTTGATCCGCCGCTTGATCGCGGCGCGCTCGTCGTTGCGCCGATAGACCGAGCGCGCGAGCTGGATGAACTCGGCGCCGAACCGCGCCTCGGCCTCCTTCTCGCGGATCGCGTCCTCGATGTCCCACAACGCCTCGTTGACCGCGCGAAGCTCGGCGAACAGCGCCGCGACATCGGCCCGCCCGAGCGCGCTCGCCCCGATCGCGCCGAGCAGGCTGCGTTCCTTCTCGACATTCGCGCGGGCTTCGGGCCGGGCGATCCGCGCGCGCTTGATCTCGAGGATGCTGATCTTGTCGAGCAGTTCGCCCCACGACACCGGCACCGCCGGGCTTGCCAGATGCTTCATATGCTATCCTCCAGTGCGGGAAGGCCGAGCGCGGCGAGATCGCGTTCGACATCGGCGATGACGGTGCCCCAATCGCCCGCGCGCGGTTGGGCGTAGAGGCGTATCGTCGGATACCAGGCGCTGCGCCGTGCGTCCGGCGACCAGCGCCAATCGGGCTCCGCCTTGAGCAGCAGCCACGTCGGCTTGCCGAGCGCCCCGGCGAGATGCGCGATCATCGTGTCGACGGTGATGACGAGATCGGCGCCTGAAATTAGCCCGGCGGTGTGCGCCATGTCGAGCGGGCAGCCTTGCGGATTGCGCACGGCGAGATCGGTCGGCTCGGGCATCAGCGTGAAACAGGGCGCGAAGCGACAGAGCGGCGCGAACAGCGCCGAGGGCACCGAACGTTCGCCGTCCCAATCGCCGGCACCGTAACACAGCGCGACCGCGCCACGCGGGAGTGGCGCGGCCGCCGCGCGGAGGTAGGGCGCCGGGGTCGCATCCGGCGGGAGGCGAAGCGCGAAATCGAGTTCGGTGATCTCGATGTCGACCTCGGCGGGCGGCAGCGGACGCGCGACATAGAACGGGACGATCGTGATCCCGCGCCCCACGGTGGCGATCAGATCGCACAGGCGCGGCTGCACTTCCACCGTCACGGAGGCCGCTCGCGCGGCGAGCGGCGGGAGGAAGCGCGCAAATTGGATGGTGTCGCCAAGGCCGTGATAGCAGCGCACCAGCACGTCGCGCCTGTCGATCGCGCGCCCGTTCCACACCCAGCGCAGATGATAGGGCAGCGTGGGATCGTCGCGGGTCGCGGGGTCGCGCTCGGCGAGTGTCCGCGCGGCGAGCGCCCAAGCGGCGTCATAGTCCTCCGCGCGCATCGCCGCGACCCAAAGTGCCATCCGGTCCGCCATGCGCGAAGCAATCTTCGCGGAGCCGTAACGGTTCCCAAGTTCTTGTAAAAAGCTGCTCAGCCTTATCTAAGTTAAGGGTGCGAGTTTACATAGATCAAGTTGCGACGCTTTGTTGCTGATCGCGGAACAGCATGGTTCAATGTTCGTTGGCGTAACGAATCTGAAGTTTTTCCGAGAGGCTGCACGTTGCATCATTTATCCCGACAGGGCGCGAGCGCGCTGGATGCCGCCGCGCTGCGCACGCGGATCGATGCGCTCGGGCCGTGGTTCCACAATATCGATCTCGGCGGCGGCGTGACGACCGCACCCGATCATTTTCTCGGCGATTACCCGACCTTCAAATACGAACGCTTCGCGCACGTCATCCCGGCCGATCTCACCGGCAAGACCGTGCTCGATATTGGCTGCAACGCCGGCTTCTATTCGGTCGAGATGAAGCGGCGCGGCGCCGCGCGCGTGCTCGGCATCGACAGCGACGAGCGCTACCTGGCGCAGGCGCGGCTGGCGAGCGAGGCGCTCGGCTTCGACGGCGTCGAGTTCGCCAATCTCTCGGTCTATGACGTCGCCGCGATCGGCGAGCGTTTCGATCTCGTGATCTTCATGGGCGTGCTTTACCATTTGCGCCACCCGCTGCTCGCGCTCGATCTGATCCGCGAGCATGTCGCGGGCGATTTGATGCTGTTCCAGACGCTTCAGCAAGGCGCGAACACGGTCGCCGAGGTGCCGGCGGATCATCCGTTCTTCGTGCCCGGCACCTACACGCCGCCGGCCTATTTCGACGATCCCGGCTATCCCAAGATGCACTTCATCGAGCACGCGTTCGCGAACGACTGGACCAATTGGTGGGCGCCGAACGCGGCGTGCAGCCAGGCGATGCTGCGCGCCGCCGGCTTCACGATCAAGGCCAACCCGGAGGCCGACGTCTATCTCTGCCGCACCGCGCCCGTGCCGTACGCCGAGCACGGCCCGGCGGCGGTCTATCCAGCCAAGGGGGGGCTCACATGATCGAAGCGGCGATGCTCTGGAACGAGCCGAACAACAAATCGCATTGGGATCCGGCGCTCGACCCTGACTGGCAGCGTTTCGCCGAGCATGTCGTGCGCGCCGGCGATGCGATCCACGCGATCAACCCGGCGGTGACGCGCGTGCTCGGCGGCATGTCGCCGATCGACCCGCATTGGCTCGGCAAGATGGAGGGACATGGCGCGCTCGACGCGGTCGATGTGGTCGCGGTCCACGGCTTCCCGCTCGACTGGAACCTGTGGCCGCTCTCGGCCTGGCCGGACAAGATCGCCGAGATCACGGCCGTCACCGACAAGCCGGTGTGGGTGACCGAGGTCGGCGTCAGTTCGTTCGGTGCCGAGGAGGTGCAGGTGTTCGGGCTGGAGCGCACCGCGAGCCTGCTGAAAGGTGTGGCACCACGCGTGTTCTGGTATTCGCTGTTCGATCTGCCGATGAGTTGGGGCGCCGAGACGCGCCACCGCGAGGCGGAAGGGTCGTCCTATTACCGCCATTTCTATCTTGGCCTCATCCGCGAGGACGGCACGCCCAAGCCCGCGCTCGAAACCTATGCGCAGCATGCCGCCGACATCGGGCTGATGCAGTGGTTCCATTTCCACGATCCCCGGCTCGACGAGGCGGTGGCGTGGATGAAGCGGCTCGGCACGCGGCGCATCCGCACCGGCCTGTCATGGGCGGACAGCTTCCGTCCCAATGCGGTCGACTGGTTCGACCGGCAGATGGAGGCGCTCGCCGATTTCGACGTCACCGTCACCTTCTGCTTCACCCCCGAGCATCTCGGCGTCGCGCCGCACCACACCAGTCCGGCGCGCGACCCGCAGCAGTTCGCCGATTTCTGCGCGTGGATGATCGACCGCTACGCGCCCGCCGGAGCCACCAGCACGGGCATCGCCGCGCCGGAAACGCCACCGGTGCCGCCGCGCGTGCCCGAACTCACCCCTCTCGATTTCAACCGCGACGAGCGTCTCGCCGCCGAACGGAGCGCCGCCTGATGCTTTCCCCCGACCGTCGTGGAATCAACGTCGCCATCGCCGGCATCGGCAATTGCGCCAGCTCGCTCGTCCAGGGCATCGAACATTATCGCGCCGGTGCCAACGACACCGTCGGACTGATGCACCAGGAGCTCGGCGGCTATGAGCCGAGCGACATTCGTGTCGTCGCCGCCTGGGATGTCGATGCGCGCAAGGTCGGCCGCGACGTGGCCGAGGCGATCTTCGCCAAGCCCAATTGCACCGCCGTCTTCTGTGCGAGCGTCGAGCCGACCGGCGCCGAGGTGCGGATGGGGCCGGTGCTCGATGGCGTCGCCGATCACATGGCCGACTACCCCGACGAGCGCACCTTCCGCGTCGCGGACGCCGCCGAACCGAGCAAGGCGGACGTGGTCGCGCTGCTGCGTGAGAGCAAGGCCGACGTGCTGATGAACTATCTGCCGGTCGGGTCGCAGGCGGCGAGCGAATTCTACGCCGAATGCGCGCTCGAAGCCGGAGTCGCCTTCGTCAACAACATCCCCGTCTTCATCGCGAGCAACCCCGAATGGGCGGATCGCTTCACCAAGGCGGGCGTGCCGATCATCGGCGACGACATCAAGGCGCAACTCGGCGCGACGATCGTCCACCGCGTGCTGACCGATCTGTTCAAGAAGCGTGGGGTGAAGCTCGACCGCACCTATCAGCTAAACACCGGCGGCAACACCGACTTCCTCAACATGCTCAACCGCACGCGGCTCGCGTCGAAGAAGGAGTCGAAGACCGAGGCGGTGCAGTCGGTCGCGCAGGCGCGGCTGGAGGATGAGAACATCCATGTCGGGCCGTCGGATTATGTCGCGTGGCAGAACGACAACAAGGTCTGCTTTCTGCGCATGGAAGGGCAGTTGTTCGGCGGCGTGCCGATGAACCTCGAACTGCGCCTGTCGGTCGAGGACAGCCCGAACAGCGCGGGCGTCGCGATCGACATGATCCGCTGCGCCAAGGTGGCGAAGGATCGCGGAATGGCCGGGCCGGTGCTGCCGGCCGCCGCGTGGTTCTGCAAGCACCCGCCGGTGCAGATGCCCGATGATGCGGCGCACGCCGCGCTCGAAGCGTTCATCGACCCGCGCGCGAACTGACGCGCGCGGGCCGGGGGCATCATTGGGTAAGCCCTTCCTCGCGCCGGCGCTGGTCGAGCGCGTCGAGTACGGCGGTCGGCTCGACGTCGGTCTCGATCTCGCCGAATTCGGCGCGGTCGACCGGCACGTCGAGCTTCGCCGCGATGCGCGCGACGAGTTCGGCGAGCTTGGTCAGTTCGTGTTCGGCGAGCAGGTTGACGTGAAGATCGAGATCGGCGCGACGATCGGCGGCGGCGGCCATCCGGTTCTGGCTGATGAGGACGAAGGTGGAGAGGAAGATCGCCTCGACCGAGGCGACCATCGCCAGCACGACGAAGCTGGGATCGAAGCGCGGGACACCCGGCACGACACCGAGATTGACGATGATCCACACCCCGAACACCGCGAGATGCAGCGCGACGAAGCGCATCGAGCCGGTGAAGGCGGTGATCTGGCCGGCGATACGTTCGCTGAGCGGCGCGGCCTGCGCCTCGGCGCGTTCGCGTGCGGTCAGCCGCGCGATGTTGTCGCGCAGCGTTTCGATCATCTGTGGCGTCGGGCTGGTCATGCAGGCGGCAATCGACAGGTCGCCAAAGAGTTGCAGGAAAAGGAAATATGATGCGTGCAGCCGTGCTGGACAAACCCGGCGTGATCCGGATCGACGAGGTGGCCGCACCTGCCCCGGGCGCGGGCGAGGTGCGGATCCGGCTGGAGGGGTGCGGCGTGTGCGCCTCCAACCTCGAACCCTGGGCGGGTCAGGACTGGATGACCTATCCGGGCGAGGCGGGCGGCCTCGGGCATGAGGGCTGGGGGACGATCGACGCGGTCGGCGCGGGCGTCGATGGCTTGGCGCCCGGCGACCGCGTCGCGGCGCTCTCCTACCGCAGCTTCGCCGAATATGACGTCGCGGCGGCGGACATGGTCGCCAAGCTGCCGCCCGCGCTCGCCGGCCAGCCGTTTCCGGGCGAGCCGCTCGGCTGCGCGTTCAATATCTTCCACCGCAGCAACATCCGCGCGGGGCAGACGGTGGCGATCATCGGCATCGGCTTCCTCGGCGCGGTGCTCACCAAGCTCGCGAGCGACGCCGGCGCACGCGTGATCGCAATCTCGCGGCGGCAAGAGTCGCTCGATCTCGCGCGGCATTATGGTGCGGCCGCGACGATCGCGATGCACGATCATTGTGCGATCATCGATGAGGTCAAGGCGTTGACCGGCGAGGCGATGTGCGAGCGCGTGATCGAGGCGGTCGGCAAGCAATGGCCGCTCGATCTGGCGGGTGAGCTGGTCGGCTTCGGCGGACGGCTGGTGATCGCGGGCTATCATCAGGACGGTCCGCGCCAGGTGAGCATGCAGAGCTGGAACTGGAAGGGCATCGACGTCATCAACGCGCACGAACGCGACCCCAGGGTGCAGATGCGCGGGCTTCGCGAGGCGATCGACGCGGTCGCGAGCGGGCGGCTCGATCCCGCGCCGCTCTACACGCATCGCTACGGCCTCGATCAGCTCGGCGAGGCGCTCGACGCCACCCGCGACAAGCCGGGGGCGTTCGTCAAGGCGCTGGTGGTGCTGGCATGACGCCGCGGATCGGGTTTCTCGGCACCGGCTGGATCGGCCGCCACCGGATGGCGGCGATGCTCGCGACCGGCGCGGTCAATGCGGTCGCGATCTGCGATCCGTCGCCGGACTGCGTCGCCGAGGCACGCGCGCTCGCGCCGGACGCGCGGGTGGTGGAGAGCCTTGCCGAGATGCTCGCGCTCGACATCGACGGCGTGGTGATCGCGACGCCGAGCGCACTCCACGCCGCGCAGTCGATCGAGGCGTTCGCGGCGGGCAAGGCGGTGTTCTGCCAGAAACCGCTCGGCCGCACCGCCGCGGAGACGCGGGGCGTGGTGGACGCGGCGCGCGCGGCGGACCGGCTGCTCGGGGTCGATCTGTCGTATCGCCATACCGAGGCGATGCGGCAGATCGCCGATCTGGTCCGCTCGGGCGCGCTCGGGCGGGTGTTCGCGATCGATCTGACCTTCCACAACGCGTACGGCCCCGACAAGCCGTGGTTCTACGACGCCGCGCAATCGGGCGGCGGCTGTGTCGTCGATCTCGGCGTGCATCTCGTCGATCTCGCCTTGTGGACGCTCGGCTTCCCGCCGGTTGCCGATGTCGATGCGCGGCTGACGCGCGGGGGCCTGCCCCTCGCCGCCGGCGCGGTCGAGGATTACGCGGTCGCGCGGTTCGCGGCCGGTGACGCGCAGGTGCGGCTCGCCTGTTCGTGGCGCCTCAATGCCGGGCGCGACGCGGTGATCGAGGCGGCGTTCTATGGGACGGAAGGCGGCGCGGCGCTGCGCAATGTCGGCGGCTCGTTCTACGATTTCACCGCCGAACGCTTCGACGGCACCGCCGCCACGCGCCTCGCCGATCCGCCCGACGACTGGGGCGGCCGCGCCGCCGCCGCCTGGGCCGGGCAGCTCGCCCGCGCGCCCGGTTTCGATCCGCTGGCGGAACAGTTCGTCCGTTGCGCCGAGGTGCTCGACCGCATCTACGGGCGCTGACCCCGACAACGGTGTTGCGCATCGCTCGCAATGGCGCGATTGGGGCGCGAGCCGCTACGATGTTCCTGGACGAAGCGGCTCCCGGCTCGACCCGCGCGGGCCGCCAGTAACGGAGTATGCGAATGCCCAAGTTGGTCAACGATATCGAGACAGCGGCCGCCGAGATCGAGGAACTGCGCACCGTATCGAGCGCGCCGACCACCGAAGCGCGCACGCTGGAGCGTGCCCTGGGGACGCAGATCCGCTTGCTGCGCCGCCGGCAGGATCTCTCGGTGTCCGATCTCGCGACGGCGGCGAGCATCTCGCTCGGCATGCTCTCGAAGATCGAAAACGGCCAGATCTCGCCGTCGCTGACGACGGTGCAGTCGCTCGCCCATGCGCTGTCGGTGCCGATCTCGTCGCTGTTCGAAAGCGTCGAGGAGCGGCAGGATTGCTCGTTCGTGCCGGCGGGACGCGGCGTCCATATCGAGCGGCGCGGCACCAAGGCCGGGCATAATTACCAGTTGCTCGGCCACCTCTCGCGCGGTGACGTCGTCGTCGAGCCGTATCTCATCACGCTCGACGAGCGGGCGACGCCGCACACCAGCTTCAGCCATTCGGGCGTCGAGCTGATCCACATGCTCGAAGGCGAGATGAAATACCGCCACGGCGGCGAGACCTTCCACCTGACGCCCGGCGACACGATGATGTTCGATTCGGGCGCGCAGCACGGGCCGGAGGAACTCGTCCAGTTTCCGATGCGCTATCTCTCGATCATCATCTATCCGCGCAACCACGGCTGACGCGGCAGTCGCCACGCCTAGACTCCACTGTACGCCATACCTATATACCGATCGGTATGGAACAGATTGACACGATTGCGCCTGCAAAGGGACGGCCCCGCGAGTTCTGCGTCGACACCGCGCTCGCCGCAGCGCTGCGCGTGTTCTGGCGCAACGGCTATGAGAGCGCGTCGATGGCGGAGCTGACCGCGGCGATGGGGATCACCAAGCCGAGCCTCTACGCCGCGTTCGGCAACAAGGAACAATTGTTCCACAAGGCGCTCGACCTCTACGAACGCGACAAGCTCGCCTACACCGAGAAAGCGCTGGCGGCGCCGACCGCGCGCGGGGTCGCCGAACGCCTGCTGCGCGGTTCGCTCGAACTGCAGATGAACCCCTATGACCCCAAGGGCTGCATGGCGATCATGAGCGTGATCTCCTGCGGCGCCGAAGCCGAATCGATCCGCGCCGACGTGATCGCGCGCCGGGCCTCGTCCGAAGCCGCGCTGATCGCACGCTTCCAGCGCGCGAAGGACGAGGGTGAGTTTCCCGAGGGGCTCGAGCCCGCCGCGCTCGCGCGGTTCCTGTATGCCATCATGCAGGGCCTGTCGGTTCAGGCGGGCGCGGGCGCGACCTGCGCCGAGCTGTCGCAGCTCGTCGAGACCAGCCTCGCGGTGTGGCCGACGAAATAATTACCCATCGGTATAGAATGCTGTTGACGCAGTGCGGCACGCCATTATATACCGACTGGTATTGAAGCTGGGTCGGTAAGTCAGCCTGGCATCGAGGCGAGGGAACCGCCGATGATTAGACCGACCTGCTGAATGTCGGCAGCCGCATGTACGCGGCTGCCTCGCGTATCACATCTTCCGTAATCGTAGACGCGGGCAGGCGGTTTTCGCTTTCCGGCGCCGCCCGAACTTTGCCCGAACCGTCGGTCTCGCCGCGTCGCAGGAATGCGTCCGCGGGGCCGCTGGCGCGCGGCCGTCCAAGGGGACATATGATGGCTTATCTCGATCTCGAACATCCGTTCGCCGCACCCGGCGCCAGCCGCGACACCGCGAAGCCCGCCGATACCGCGCCGAGCTTCTCCGCGCTCGAATGGAGCGTCATCGCGGTCGCGCGGCGTGACCGGATCAGCAGCCTCGACGAACCCGGCGCGATCGCGCGTGCGTTCGGCGGCCTGTTCGGCTTCGGCAAGGCGTCGCGGCTCGCCGAGCCCAAGCTGGAGACGCTGCGCCGGCTGGCGGTGCATGCGTGGCGGCGTGGCTATGCGCTCCCCGCGTCGGAGGTCGCCAATTTCCTGAAGGCGGGCTTCACCATGGCGCAGGCCGAGCTGCTGGTGGCGAGCGTCACCGGCGGCACGATGGGCTCGCTCGCGTGGAAGATCGCCGCATGAACATGGAAACCCCGATCACGGCGGAGGGGGCTACCCCCGTCAGCCGACGATGGTCGCGAATGCCGGGCTGGCAGCGCGGCGCCGCGATCCTGCTGCCGATCGCGGCGCTCGGCTATGCCGGCACCAGGCTCGCCGCGCCCGCGCCCACCGTCGCGGCGATGCCGCCCGCCTCGGTGACGGTCGCGCCGCCGCTGGTGCGCGATGTCAACGAATGGGACGATTATATCGGCCGCTTCGCCGCCAGCCGCACGGTCGAAATCCGCCCGCGCATCAACGGCGAAGTCACCGGCGTGCATTTCCGCGATGGGGATATCGTCCGCAAGGGCCAACTCCTCTTCACGATCGACGCGCGGCCGTTCGCAGCGCAACTCGCCGAAGCCAAGGCCAACGTCGCCAGTGCCGCCAGCGCGCTGGCGCTGGCCAAGTCCGATCTCGGCCGCGCGACCCGGCTGGTCGATGACGAGGCGGTGTCGGCGGGCGAAGTCGATTCGCTGCGCGCCAAGGTTCAGGCGGCGAGCGCCGCGCTCGCGGCGGCACAGGCGCGGGTGCGTGCGCGTGCGCTCGACGTGGAGTTCACCCAGGTGCGCGCGCCGATCGCCGGCCGCATTTCCGACCGCCGCGTCGATCCGGGCAACCAGGTCGCGGGCGGCGAGGGGACGGGCGGCACCGTGCTGACCACGATCAACGCGCTCGACCCGATCTATTTCGAGTTCGACGGCTCCGAAGCGCTGTATCTCAAGACGCAGCGCAACCGCCAGCCCGGCGCGGGGCCGGCGCCGGTCGAGATTCAGTTGCAGGACGAGGCCGAGCATCGGTGGAAGGGCCGGCTCGACTTCACCGACAATGCGCTCGACCAGCGTTCGGGCACCATTCGCGGCCGCGCGGTGCTCGATAATCCCAACTATTTCCTCACCCCCGGGATGTTCGGCAACATGCGGCTCGCCAACGGCGGCACCACCCGCGCGCTGCTCGTGCCCGACGCGGCGGTGCAGACCGATCAGGCGCGCAAGATCGTGCTGACGGTCGATCGGCAGGATCAGGTCGTCGCCAAGCCGGTCGTGCTCGGGCCGGTCGTCAACGGGCTGCGCGTCGTGCGTTCGGGTCTCGCGCCGAGCGACCGGGTGGTCATTACCGGCGTGCAGATGGCGGTGCCGGGCACCAAGGTCGCGCCGCACCCCGGCAAAATCGCGCCCGAGGCGCAGGCCGCAGCCACGCCGGTGGCCGCGCCGCTCGCTGGCGAGGCGACTTTCGGGCGGTAAGTCCAAGCTCCCGTTCGTGCTAAGCTTGTCGAAGCACGTGCAACAAGCGCTGCGCTCGGCACACGCCCTTCGACAAGCTCAGGGCGAACGGGACGGGTGCGCGTGGTGGGCACCGCACGACCGAAACCGTTTCCTTTAATCAAGGACGAACACTCATGCGCCTCTCGCGCCTCTTCATCACGCGGCCAATCTTCGCCGCGGTGATCGCGGTCGTCATCACGCTGGTCGGGGCGATCGCCTATGTCGGCCTGCCGGTGTCGCAATATCCCGATATCGTCCCGCCGACCGTCACCGTGACGGCGGTCTACCCCGGCGCCAGCGCCGAGACGGTCGCCGAGACGGTCGCCACGCCGATCGAGCAGGAGATCAACGGCGTCGACAACATGCTGTACCAGTCGTCACAATCGACCGGCGACGGCAAGCTGACGATCACCGTCACCTTCAAGATCGGCACCAACCTCGATGCCGCGCAGGTGCTGGTGCAGAACCGCGTCGCGATCGCGGTGCCGCGCTTGCCCGAAGACGTGCAGCGGCTCGGCGTGGTGACGCGCAAGACCTCGCCCGACTTTCTGATGGTGGTCAACCTGATCTCGCCCGACGACTCGCTCGATCGCGGCTATGTCTCCAATTACGCGCTGACGCAGATCCGCGACCGGCTGACCCGCATCGATGGGGTCGGCGACGTGCAGTTGTTCGGCAATCGCGACTATTCGATGCGCGTGTGGATCGACCCCGGCCGCGCCGCCGCGCTTGGGTTGACCGCCGGCGAGATCGTCGCGGCGCTGCGCGCGCAGAACGTCCAGGTCGCAGCGGGCACGCTCGGCCAGCCGCCCTATTCGCAGGGGGACGCCTATCAGCTCAACGTCGAGACGCAGGGTCGGCTGACCGACCCCAAGCAGTTCGCCGACGTCGTCATCCGCACCGACGCCGATGGCCGGCAGGTGCGCGTGTCGGATGTAGCCCGCGTCGAACTCGGCGCGCAGGACTATGGCTCGAACACCTATATGAGCGGCAAGCCGACCGTGATCCTCGCGGTGTTCCAGCGGCCCGGCTCGAACGCGCTCGCCGCCGCGCAGGCGGTCACCGCGACGATGGACGATGCGCAGAAGCATTTCCCCAAGGGCCTCGCCTACCGCGTGATCTACAACCCCACCGAGTTCATCTCGCAGTCGATCGACGCGGTGAAGCATACGCTGATCGAGGCGATCATCCTCGTCGTGATCGTCATCCTCGTGTTCCTCCAGAAATGGCGCGCGGCGATCATCCCGGTGGTGGCGATCCCCGTCTCGCTGATCGGTACCTTCGCGGTGCTGGCGGCGATGGGCTATTCGCTCAACAACCTGTCGCTGTTCGGGCTGGTGCTGGCGATCGGCATCGTCGTCGACGACGCGATCGTCGTGGTCGAGAATGTCGAGCGCAACCTCGAACACGGGCTGTCGCCGCTCGAGGCCGCACGCGTGTCGATGGACGAGGTGTCGGGCGCACTCGTCGCGATCGTGCTGGTGCTGGTCGCGGTGTTCGTGCCGACGGTGTTCCTCACCGGCCTGTCGGGCGCGTTCTACCGCCAGTTCGCGGTGACGATCACGACCGCGACGATCATCTCGCTGGTGCTGTCGCTGACCTTGTCGCCCGCGCTCGCCGCGATCCTGCTCAAGCCGAGCGAAGCGCGCAGCGAAGGGCGGTTCGGTCGCGCGGTGACGCGCGCCGGTGACGCCTTCAACCGCGGGTTCGAACGACTGAGCAACGCGTACGCCGCGCTGACTCTCCGCCTGGTGCGGGCGCCGCGCAAGATGATGCTCGCCTATGCCGGCATGATCGCGCTGACCGTGGGCGTGTTCTGGGCGACCCCGACCGGGTTCATCCCGGCGCAGGACCAGGGCTATTTCCTCACCGTCATCCAGTTGCCGCCCGGCTCCTCGGTCGAGCGCACCGACACGGTGATGCGCAAGGTCGCCGCCCGCATCCTGCCGCTCGCGGGCGTCAAGGGCGCGGTGATGCTCGCCGGGTTCGACGGCCCATCGCAGACGCTCGCACCCAATGCCGCCGCCGCCTATATCCCGCTCAAGAGCTTCGAGGAGCGCGCCAAATTGGGCGTGACGCTCGGCAGCATCATGGCCGAGGCGGGTAAGGCGACCGCCGACATCAACGAAGCGCGGCTGCTGATCGTGCCGCCGCCGCTGATCCAGGGGATCGGCTCGGCGGGTGGCTATCGGATCATGGTCAAGGATCAGGAGGCGCGCGGCTACACGCAAATGGCGACCGCGGCGTACGGGCTGATCGGCAAGGCCAACCAGACCAAGGGGCTGAAGCAGGTCTATACCTTCTTCGAAACCTCGACTCCGCGCATCTTCGCCGATGTCGATCGCGCCAAGGCCAATATGCTCGGCGTGCCCCCCGAGCGCGTGTTCGAGGCGTTGCAGGTCTATCTCGGCTCGGCCTTCGTCAACGATTTCAACCTGCTCGGGCGCACCTACCGCGTGACGGCGCAGGCCGACGCACCGTTCCGCCGCACGCCCGCCGATATCGCCAACCTCAAGACGCGCTCCAACTCGGGGCAGATGGTGCCGATCGGTTCGGTCTCGACCTTCGAGGACAAGACCGGGCCGTACCGCGTGACGCGCTACAATCTCGCCCCCGCCGTCGAGGTGGACGGCGATACCGCGCCGGGTTTCTCCTCGGGCCAGTCGCTGGTGACGATGCAGAAGCTTGCGGACGAGACGTTGCCCAAGGGCTTCACGACCGAGTGGACCGGCATCGCCTATCAGCAGCAGGCGGCGGGCAGCACAGCGGGCATCGTGTTCGGCATGGCGGTGGTGTTCGTCTTCCTCGTGCTGGCGGCGCAATATGAGAGCCTCACGCTGCCGCTCGCGATCGTGCTGATCGTGCCGATGTGTCTGCTCGCCGCGATGGCGGGGGTGAACCTGCGCGGCATGGACAACAATGTCCTCACCCAGATCGGCCTCGTCGTGCTGATCGCGCTGGCGGCGAAGAACGCGATCCTCGTGGTCGAATTCGCGAAGCAGGCCGAGGAGTTGCAGGGCCTGTCGCCGATCGAGGCGGCGGTGCAGGCGGCGCGCACCCGGTTGCGGCCGATCCTGATGACCTCGTTCGCGTTCATCCTCGGCGCGGTGCCGCTGGTGACGGCGAGCGGCGCGGGTTCGGAACTGCGCCAGGCGCTCGGGACGGCGGTGTTCTTCGGGATGATCGGGGTGACGGCGTTCGGGCTGATCTTCACGCCGACCTTCTACGTGGTGTGCAGGGCGCTGGCGATCCGCCTCGCCCGCCGCCGGCCCGCCGCTGCCGCCGAGCCGAACCATCCCCAGCTTCATCCCGCCGAATAGGAGCGGACCGTCATGAAGAACATCTTGTTGGCCACGATCTCGGCGCTCACGCTCTCCGCCTGCGCGGTCGGCCCCAATTACGTGGCGCCCGTGCCGACCCCAGGCGCGGTCGGCGGGTTCGCCGGCGCCGCCAGCCCGGCGGTGGTGGCGACCGCGCCCGACGACCAGTGGTGGAAGCTCTACAACGATCCGGTGCTCGACCGGCTGGTCGGTGATGCGCTCGCCGCCAATACCGACATCCGCGTCGCGGTGGCGCGGCTCGATGCGGCGCGCGCGTCGCTCAAAGGTGCGCGCAACGATCTGCTGCCGCAGACGCAACTGAGCGCGCAGCCGGGCTATGGCCGCTTGCCGGCGCTGCAAAGCGGCACGGGCGGGGCGCGAGAGACTGAACAGATCGCGCTCGGGCTCGACGTTTCGTATGAGCTCGATCTCGCCGGACGCGTTCGCCGCAATATCGAGGCGGCGAAGGGCGATGTCAGCGCGGCGGCGGCGGATGCCGATGCGGTGCGCGTCGCGATCGTGGCGCAGACGATCCGGGCCTATGTCGATGCCGCCGGCGCGGCCGAGCGGCTGGCGGTGGCGCGGCACATCGTCGATCTGCTCGACACGTCGGTGACGTTGACCGGCAAGCGTTTCGACGCGGGCCGCGCCGAGAAGCTCGACGTGATCCGCATCCAGACGCTGCGCGACCAGCGCGCCGCATTTGTGCCCGCGATCGCGGCCGAGCGGCAGGCGGCGCTGTTCCGGCTGGCGACGCTGACCGGGCATACGCCGCGCGAGCTGCCGGCGGATGCGGCCTTGCGCGCCGATCCGCCCCGGCTCGACCAGCCGATTCCGGTCGGTGATGGCCAGACCCTGCTCGCGCGCCGACCGGACGTGCGAGCGGCCGAGCGGCGGCTGGCGGCGGCGACCGCACGGATCGGCGTGGCGACCGCGGACCTCTATCCGCGCATCACGCTCGGCGGATCGGTCGGCTCGACCGGCACCAGCTTCAGCGACATTTTCGGCGGCGGGCCGTTCCGCTGGCTGGTCGGCTCGCTCATCAACTGGTCGTTCCCCAACACCAGCGCCGCGCGCGCGCGGATTGCCGGGGCGGAAGCGGACAGCCGTGGCGCGCTCGCCAGCTTCGACGGCACGGTGCTGCAGGCGCTCGAGGAAACCGAGACGGCACTGTCCACCTATGCGCGCGAGATCGACCGGCGGCAGGCGCTCGTCGCGGCGCGCGACGGCGCCGAACGCGCGGCGAAGATCGCCCGCGCCCGCCAGCGGGAGGGCACGATCGATTTCCTCGCGGTGCTCGATACCGAGCGGACCTTCGCCGACGCCGACGCTGATCTGGCGAGCGCCGACGTGCGGATCGCCGACGCGCAGGTCGACCTGTTCCGCTCGCTGGGCGGCGGCTGGGGCGCGCCGGTGGTGGCGAAGGCGGCGGGTGGGGAGAAGGCGGGGCGGTAAGCCGGACAGTCCTCGCCGCCGCCTCCCGTTCGTGCTGAGCGCAGTCGAAGCACGTGTTCTCGGTGAGCCGTGCGTGGCACGTGCTTCGACTTCGCTCAGCACGAACGGTAGAAGGGGCGATGCCCCGGCGGGAGCTTAAAACGCCCGCGCGATCGCGAAGTCGACCGCTTCGACCATCGCGTCCTTGGCCTTGCCGTTGGGGAAGATCGCGAGTGCGTCGATCGCGCGCTGGCCGTAGTGGCGGGCGCGGGCGAGCGTGTCGTCGATCGCGCGGGTGGCGCGGACCAGATCGAGCGCATGGGCGAAATCCGCGTCGCCGCTGCGATGCCCCTCGATCGCGGCCTTCCAGAACGTGCGATCCTCGGCGCTGCCGCGCGCATAAGCGAGGATGACAGGCAGGGTGGCCTTGCCGTCGCGGAAATCGTCGCCGGCGTCCTTGCCCATCGTGTCGGCATCCGAGACATAATCGATCGCGTCATCGACGAGCTGGAAAGCGACGCCGAGATTGCGGCCGTAGGCATCGAGCGCGGCTTCCTCGGCCTCGCTGCGCTCCGCCACCACCGCCGCGATCTTGCAAGCGGCGGCGAACAGCGCCGCGGTCTTGGCGACGATGATGTCGAGATAGCGCTCCTCGGGCGTATCGACGCGCCGCGCGGCGGTGAGCTGGTTGACCTCGCCCTCGGCGATGATCGCGCTCGCGCTCGACAGGATCTTGAGCACCTTGAGGCTGCCGTCCTCGACCATCAGCTCGAACGAGCGGCTGAACAGGAAATCGCCGACCAGCACGCTCGCCGGATTGCCCCAGATCAGATTGGCGGTGCGCTTGCCGCGCCGCAGATCGGAGCCATCGACGACATCGTCGTGGAGCAGGGTGGCGGTATGGATGAACTCGACCGCCGCCGCCAGGCGGTGATGGCGGGTGCCGGTATAGCCGAGCAGCTTCGCGCTCGCGAGCGTCAGCATCGGCCGCATCCGCTTGCCGCCACCGGCGATGAGATGCCCGGCGAGCGTCGGGATCAGCGGGATGTCGGACTGCATGCGATCGAGAATGACCGCGTTGACGAGGTTCATGTCGGCGGCGATCAGCGCAACCATCGGGTCGAGCGATGGGGCCGGGCGCTGGTCGAGGCGGTGGATCGTTGCGCTCATGTCCGTGGCGATGTGGCGGCAAGGGCGCGCAAAGGCAAGCCCGCAATGGACTTGCGCGCCGCTCAAGGGCTGCGCAAAAGGCGCGCGAACCGCGGATGGAGGGTTTGATGAGCGACGGCACGCTGGCGGGATATCGCCAGAGCATCGACAATATCGACGCGGCGCTGGTCTTCCTGCTCGCCGAGCGTTTCAAGGTGACGCAGGCGGTCGGCCGTTACAAGGCCACCGCCGGGCTGCCCCCGGCCGATCCGGGGCGCGAGGAAGCGCAGATCGCGCGACTGCGCGGCCTCGCCAAACAGGCCGATCTCGACCCCGATTTCAGCGAGAAATTCCTGCGCTTCATCATCGACGAGGTGATTCGCCATCATGAGCGCGTGCGCGACGCGGGGTGAGGGGGCTGCGGCTCCGCTCAGAACCGCAGCATGCCGAAGATCATCGCCCACAAGCACATACTGACCGGCAGCGCGTGTGCGATGCCCGCGATCGGCCCCGCCCGAGCGGTCTCGGGCAAATCGATGTGGTTCGTCGCAACGATCCGACCATGAAACATCTCGCCTCTCCCGCCAGCTTTCTAGGCTGGCGCAGAGACGATCCGGAACCCGTAGATATACGCTAAGGTTGGTTCCGGATGGTCGTGCGGATACCGCTGCTAGGCCGCTGCGTAGCCTCCGCGCTCGCGATGGAGCGGCCGGCGTAGCGGCCATTACCTCACGACTAGAACTTGGCCGTCACCGTGCCGAACACCGTCCGCCCGGCTGCGATCGTGGCGTAGTGCGAGGCATAGGCCTGGGTGAAATAGACCTTGTCGGTGAGGTTCTGGACGTTGACGCTCACCTGGAGGTTGCGGGTGAGCTTGTACTGGGCGTTGAGATCGAAGCGCCAGTAATCGGGAATGCCGCGCGACAGGACGGTCGTGGCGGGCGTGACCGTGACCACGCCGGCGGCATTCTGTGTCGCCCTGCGGTTGTCGGCATAGCCGCCATATTGCTTGTCCATGTAGATCGCGGTGCCGCCGAACGAGAGGCGGCTGGTGATCTGATAGCTGGAGGTCGCGGTGAAGCTGTTCTTCGCGGTCTGCGGCATCTGCTTGCCGGTGTTGACCGACTGCACCGAGACGGTCTTCGCGTTCTGGATCGTGGTGGCGACACCGCCCACGGTCTGGGTGATCGCCGCCGCCGTCAGCGCGGTGGTGCCGCCGTCGATGATCTTGGGGTCGAGATAGGTGTAGCCGCCGAACACCGACCAGCCGGGCAGGATCTGCCCCGAGACCGATAACTCGACGCCGCGAATACGCGACTTGCCGATGAACGCGACGGTGTTGCTGTCGTCGAGCACGCGCGCGTTGTCGATATCGGTCTGGAACACCGCCACGCTCATGCCGAGCCGTTCGTGGAACAGATTGGCCTTGGCGCCGACCTCGTAGGATTTGGTCTTGGTCGGCTTGAGCAGCGCGAGGACGTTGGCGGTGGCGGCGGTGGTCGGCAGCGCATTGGGTTCGCTGCCCTCGCCGAGCAGCGCGTTGGGAGGCGTCGCCGAAGTGGCGTAGCTCGCGTAGAGGCTGGTGTCCTTGGTCGGCTTGAAGACGAGCCCGGCCTGCCAGTTGAACAGTTCGTCCGTGCGCGAATAGCGCGCTGCCGTCGTGCCGGCGGTGAAGGGTGGCGTAATGGTCGATTTGTAGCGATCGTAGCGCGCGCCGAGGTTGAGGATCAGCGACGGGAGCAATGTGATCGAGTCGAAGCCGTACACGGCGACGGTGCTCGCGTCATTCTGCGTCTCGCTGTTGAGTGCGCCCTTCACGATCGGCATCCGCACATTCGAGGTATCGCTGGCGTAATTGACCCACGGATCGCTGGGATTGGGGTTGAACAGGCTGGTGCAATAATAGCGCGCGAGCGTGGTGCTGTCGCAGCGCGGGGTGATCGTCGATCCCGTCGCCTCGACGAAGGCGCCGCGCCGGGTCTTCTCCCAGGAGAATTCGGCGCCGGCGGCGAAGCTGTGCTCGATCGCGCCGGTGCTGAACTTGCCCGAGAGATCGATCTGATCGACCAGCGCCTTGCTGTAGCCGTAGCGCGTGTTGCCGCGCCGCCAGACATAGCCGCCGCCGGTCAGTTCGCTGCCGCCAGTGGCAGGGTTGATCGTGCCGGGTGCGGGGCTGATCGCGCCGGTCGCGCGGTTGAGCAGGCCGAACACGTTGCCGTTCGAATCGTCGGGCAGCAGGAAGATGTAGGATTGCTGGCTGTAATTATAGCGCGCAGTGTTTCGCAGCGTGATGCCGCCGAAATCATGCTCGGCGCGGACCATCGCGGTCTGCGTCTTGGTGTCGCGGAAATCGCGGTCCTTGAGGCCGTAGAAGGCCGAGCGATCGACGGTGCCGGTGGTGCCGTCCGCCAGCGTGATGCGGCCGATCGCGGGCGTGGTGAAGACGTTGCCGGTCGGCGCGTTGCAGACATTGGTCGAGCAGGCATAGAGATAGGGGATGCCGCTGTCGGGAAGCTCATGGCTTTCCATGTGGTAATAGCTCGCGGTCAACCGTGTCGGCGTGCCGAGGCCGATCGTCACCGAAGGGGCTACGCCCCAGCGGCGGCTCCAGATCGCGTCGCGGCCGGCGAAATCCTGGTCGTGCCACATGCCTTCGAGGCGGAAGGCGATCGTATCGGTGATCTTGAGGTTGAGGTCGCCGGCGACGCGCTTGTAATCGGCATTGCCGAAGCTCGCGCTGAGTGATCCGAAATCCGCCGCCTTGGGCAGCTTGGTCATGATGTTGATCGTGCCGCCGGCGCTGCCGCGCCCGCCCAGCGTCGAATCGGAACCGCGCACGATCTGCACCGAATCGATCGCGAACACCTCGCGGCTCTGCGAGGCGAGATCGCGCACGCCGTCGATATAGATGCTGCCCTGGCTGTCGAAGCCGCGGATGAACGGGCGGTCGCCGATCGGGTTGCCGCCCTCGGCCGCGCCGAAGGTGATGCCCGGCACGGTGCGCAGCGCATCCTGCAGGCTGGTCGAGCCGGTCTGCTCGATCACTTCGCTTGGCAGGACGACGATCGACCGCGGCGTGTTGATGAGCGGCGCGACCTGCTTGGGATCGCGCGGGCCGGCGTCGCGCTGGCCGTTGACGATGACATCGGTGTGGCTCTGATCCTCGTTCGCCACCGGGGCGGCCGCGTCATCGGCCCAGGCCGGCAGCCCGGCGAAGGCGCCGACGCAGGACAGCGCGAGGAAGGCGGGCTTGGCGGCGGTGCGGATAACGTGGCTCGGCAATGGATGTCCCCCTTGTTCGTTGCGGGGTCAGCTATTGCGAGTCAGTCGCACTGTCAACGTTATTGAGAGTTGTTCTCACTTTCAGTGAGCGATTCCGTGAACAGCCAGCTTCGGATCGCGCTGGCGAGATTGGGCGGGTCGGTGGCGGCGATGCGCACCGCGTCGATCTCCGCGATCAACGCGCTGAGCGGCAGCGCATGCGCGCGCGCGGCCTGTTCCAGCGCGCGCCAGAAGATTGGTTCGAGGCTGATCGAGGTCGGATGCCCGGCGATCGTCACCGACCGCTTGACCGGGCCGGCAAACCCGCCGGGCGGCATCGCGATCCCGCTCAAGCGATCAGGGCGTGTCGAACAGCGCCGCGAGCTGCTCGATGATCGCGCCGCCAAGCTGTTCGGCATCCATGATCGTGACCGCGCGCGCATAATAGCGCGTCACGTCATGGCCGATGCCGATCGCGACGAGTTCGACCGGCGAGCGATTCTCGATCCAGCCGATCACCTGGCGCAGATGGCGTTCGAGATAGCTGCCCGAATTGACGCTGAGCGTCGAATCATCGACCGGCGCGCCGTCGGAGATCACCATCAGAACCTTGCGCTCCTCGGCCCTCGCGATCAGCCGCTGGTGCGCCCACAGCAGCGCCTCGCCGTCGATATTCTCCTTGAGCAGCCCTTCGCGCATCATCAGCCCGAGGTTGGTCTTGGCGCGCCGCCACGGCTCGTCGGCCTGTTTGTAAACGATGTGGCGGATGTCGTTGAGGCGGCCGGGCTGGGCGGGGCGGCCCGCGGCGAGCCACGCCTCGCGGCTCTGCCCGCCCTTCCAGGCGCGGGTGGTGAAGCCGAGGATCTCGGTCTTGACCCCGCACCGCTCGAGCGTGCGGGCGAGGATGTCCGCGCTGATCGCCGCGATCGAGATCGGCCGCCCACGCATCGAGCCCGAATTGTCGATCAGCAGGGTGACGACGGTATCCCGAAACTCGGTCTCGCGCTCGACCTTGTAGCTGAGCGACAGCATCGGATTGACGACGATCCGCGCCAGTCGCGCCGCATCGAGAATGCCTTCCTCCTGATCGAAGTCCCAGCTTCGGCTCTGCTGCGCCATCAGCCGGCGTTGCAGCCGGTTGGCGAGCTTGGTGACGGCGCCCTGCAAATGGACGAGCTGCTGGTCGAGATAGGCGCGCAACCGCACCAGTTCGTCGGCGTCGCACAGATCGGTGGCGGCGACGACTTCATCGAAGCGCGTCGTCCACGCCTTGTACTCGAACTGCGGCGGGAAATCGGAGGTCGGGCGGTTGGGCCGGACCGGCAGCATGCCCTCCTCGCCGTCGTCCCCCGGCTCGCCGTCGCCGTCCTCGAACGGATCGTCGCTGCGCTCTTCGCCCTCGCCGTCCTGCTGTTCGCTTTCGCTCTCGGAGCCGCGCGCCTCGATCTCGCCCTGGCCCTGCTCGGTATCGCCGTCGCCCTCGTCGGCGTCGTCGGTCTGCTCCTGCTGGTCGGCGCCTTCGTCCTCTTCGCCGCCCTCGTCGGTTTCTTCGGGGATCAACTCACCTTCGATGAGATCGAGGTCTTCGAGCAAGCGCGTCGTCAGCGTCGCGAAGGCGCGCTGATCGTCGATCGCGAGCGCGAGCGAATCGAGATCGGCACCCGCCTTCTGTTCGATCCAGTCGCGCACCAGCGCCATCGCGGGCGCGGCGGCGGCGGGCGGTAGCGCACCGGTGAGTCGCTCGCGCACCACGAGGCCGAGCGCGGTCGACAGCGGCACCTCGTCGCGGTTGCGCGCGCGTGTGATCGGGTCGGAACGCAGCCGCGCGTCGAGCGCGGTCGCGAGATTGTCGGTGATGCCGGCATAGCCGCGCGCGCCCAGCGCCTCGACCCGAGCATCCTCCACCGCGTCGAACACCGCACGCGCGACCGCCTCCGCCGGCGCCTGCCGCGCATGGAGTTTGACGTCGTGGTGGCGCAGCCGGAGCGCGAACCCGTCGGCGAATCCGCGCGCCTCGGCGACCTGATCGGCCGGCAGCGTGCGGGCGGGCATCGGCACCTTGACGTGTTTGCCCGACTGGCTCGGCGCATCGGAGGTGAAGCCGAGTTCGATCTCGGGTTCACGCGCCAGCGCGCGCGCGGCGCCGCCGAGCACGGTCTTGAAACGTTCGAGCGGGGTTTCGGTGGTCATCAGTCCTGCAAAGCCTGCGTAATCGCCGCCTGAAGCGCAGGCAACTCGTCGTGAACCGTAACGAAGACCTGCTTCGGGTCGATCCGGTGATATTCGTGCCGAAGCATGTTGCCCAAACCTCTAACCTTTTCGAACGGCACGCCGGGCGCGATCCTCGCCATATCCTCGGCGCCGATCTGGATGACGGCCTCGGTGATCCGCTGTAAGCAGCGCTCAATCGCGTCACTGGTGCGGCGGTCGCTCTCGAACTGCGATAGGGTCATGCCGCCGGCATACTCCTGGATCGCGGTGATATTTTCCGCGATGTCGCGAAGTCTCAACTGGGTTCGCTCAGAAAACACGCACGCGGTCCCGGTCGATCTGAGCCTGCAGGCGGGGCTTGCGCGATGGCTCCGTTACGAGGTCCACCGTCTTGCCGAGCATTCGCGCGAGTTGCTGCTCCATATCCACGAACTCGAAAAGTCCGATTGGACGGTCAGGATCAAGTGACGCGGCGAGATCCACATCGGAATCCGGCTTTTCATCGCCACGTGCCGTAGAGCCGAAGATCGACAGCGCACGAATTCCGAGTTGCCGAATATCACTCTCGCGGCGCTTGAGAAGGGCAAGGGCTTCGGCTCGGGTCATGTCTCACATCGTACCGCAATCGGTATCGGGGCGAAACCTCAACCCTTCGCGACCACGCTCTCGGGCAAATCCTTGCCGAACACGCGCTGGTAATATTCCGCCACCAGTGGCCGTTCCGCCTCGTCGCACTTGTTCAGGAACGAAAGCCGGAACGCGAAGCCGATGTCGCCGAAGATAAGCGCGTTCTGCGCCCAGGTGATGACGGTGCGCGGACTCATCACCGTCGAAATGTCGCCGTTCATGAAGCCGCGCCGGGTGAGATCGGCGACCTTGACCATCTGATCGACGGTCTGCTTGCCCTCCGGCTTGTCATACTCGCCCGATTTGGCGAGCACGATCCGCGCCTCGACCGCGGCGGGCAGATAGTTGAGCGTGACGACGATGTTCCAGCGGTCCATCTGGCCCTGGTTGATCTGCTGGGTGCCGTGATACAGCCCGCTGGTATCGCCGAGGCCGATCGTATTGGCGGTGGCGAACAGGCGGAACCACGGGCTCGGGCGGATGACGCGGTTCTGGTCGAGCAGGGTCAGCTTGCCCTCGGTCTCGAGCACGCGCTGGATGACGAACATCACGTCGGGGCGGCCGGCGTCATATTCGTCGAACACCAACGCGGTCGGCGTCTGGAGCGCCCAGGGCAGCAGCCCCTCGCGGAATTCGGTGACCTGCTGGCCGTCCTTGAGCACGATCGCGTCGCGCCCGACCAGATCGATACGGCTGATATGCGCGTCGAGGTTGATGCGGATGCACGGCCAATTGAGCCGCGCCGCGACCTGCTCGATATGGCTCGACTTGCCGGTGCCGTGGTAGCCCTGCACCATCACGCGGCGGTTGTATGCGAAGCCCGCGCAGATCGCGATCGTGGTGTCCTTGTCGAACACATAGGCCGGGTCGAGATCGGGCACGCGCTCGTCCGCCTCGCTGAACGCGGGGACTTCCATGTCCGAATCGATCCCGAACAGATCGCGGACCTTCACCATGCGATCGGGCGCGTCGAGGATCGTGGTCTCGCGGCTGTCGGGCTGGGCGTTGGGGATATCGGTCATGGGCGTGCGTACCGTCTTATGGGCTGTCGAGAAGCCCCGATAACGCATGACGCGAACGAACGGCACTTCGTGCGACGCTCAGTGCGAATGAACGCGGGGCACGTCAAGCGCCATCGACCCTTACGGGCGCAAACGCGTGCCATCCCGCGCGCTGATCCGGCGCTCGGCTTCGCGTCGCGCGACGTGTATATCGGGCGGCACGTGGCCGCACGAGTCGCGTGTCGCTTTGAACGGGTTCGATTCCGGGAGAGAGCATCATGGCCTATATCGACGGATATGTCTGTCCGGTGCCGGCGGCGAACAAGCAAGCCTATCGCGACATGGCCGCGAGGGTGGCGCCGCTGTTCCACGATCACGGTGCGCTCCGCATCGTCGAGACCTGGGGCGTCGATGTCCCGCACGGCACCCACACCGATTTCTACAAGGCGGTGAAGGCCGAGGATGGCGAGGCGATCGTGTTCTCCTGGGTGGTGTGGCCGTCGAAGGCGGCGCGCGACGCCGGCTGGGCGGCGATGCTCGAGGACGATCGCATGAAATCGCCCGAACCGCCGATCTTCGACGGCAAGCGCATGTTCTGGGGCGGGTTCGAGCCGCTGTTCGAGAGCGGCGACGCAGGAGCTTGATGGAGCGAACGGGAGAGAGACGATGCCGACGCCTTACGGAATGCCGATCTGGTACGAACTCATCACCGGCGATGCCGCTGTCGCCAAGGCCTTCTACAGCGGGATCGTCGGCTGGACGACCAGCGAATTCACGTCGACCGGAAGCACGATGCCCTATACGATCTGGAACGCGGACGGCGTCGGCGTGGGCGGCCTCGTCGAAATGGCCGACGCGCCCGGCGGCCCCACGTGGCTCGCCTATTTCCATGTCGCCGATGTCGATGCCAAGGTCGCCGCGAACACGGCGGCGGGCGGCAAGACGCATATGGGGCCGCTCGATCTGCCCGATGTCGGCCGCATCGCGCTGATCGCCGATCCGCAAGGCGCGCCTTTGTATCTGATGACGCCCGCTCCGACGATGGGCGATCAGGACAGCACATCGTTCTCGTCGACGCTGCCGATGCGCTGCGCGTGGAACGAACTGACCACGCTCGACACGTCCACGGCGCTGCCCTTCTATGGCGATCTGCTCGGGATGGCCTCCACCGAGGCGATGTCGATGGGGCCGCTCGGCGACTATCGCTTCCTTGATGTGGGCGAGACGCGCATCGGCGCGATGATGAACCGTGCGGCGCCCGACCAGCCGGTCGGGTGGAGCTTCTACTTCCGCGTACCCGACGTCGATGCAGCGGCGGAGCAGGTGCGGGCGGCGGGCGGCACCGTGCTGATGGCGCCGATGGACGTGCCCGGCGGCGAGCGCATCGTGGTCGTGCGCGATCCGACCGGCGCGTCGATCGGTTTCGTCTCGGGGGAACGGCAGTGAGCAAGATCAAGACCTGCCTGTGGTTCGACGGCAACGCCGAGGAGGCCGCGACCTTCTACACGAGCGTCTTTCCCGATTCAGGCGTGACCGCCATCCACCGCGCGCCGGCGGACTATCCGGCGGGCAAGGCGGGCGATGTGCTGACGGTCGAGTTCACGGTCTGCGGGCAGCCGTTCGTCGGGCTCAACGCGGGCGGCGGCAATCCCTTCACCAACGCGGTGTCGTTCCAGATCTTCACCGACGATCAGGCCGAGACCGATCGCTACTGGGACGCGATCGTGTCGAACGGAGGCAGCGAAAGCGCGTGCAGTTGGTGCCGTGACCGCTACGGACTCGCCTGGCAGATCGTGCCGCGCGTGCTGACGGCGGCGCTCGCCAATCCCGATCCGGCGGCGGCGAAGCGCGCGATGGAGGCGATGATGACGATGCGCAAGATCGATATCGCCGCGATCGAGGCGGCGGTCGCCGGGGAGGCGGTGGCATGAGCGAGGGCAATGCCCTGTCGGTCACCCGGCTGATCGACGCGCCAGTCGCGCGGGTGTGGAGCATCGCCACCGAACGGCTCGCCGAATGGTGGTGCCCGAGGCCCTGGACGACCGAGATCGTCGAGCTGGACTGGCGCGCCGGTGGCCGTTCGGCGATGGTGATGCACGGCCCGAACGGCGAGCGCCACGCGCAGGAGGGCGTGTTCCTGGAGGTGGTGCCGGGCGAACGCTTCGTCTTCACCGATGCCTATGCCGCCGGCTGGGTGCCGCAGGCGCCGTTCATGACCGGCATCTTCGAATTTGCCGACGAAGGCGGCAAGACCCGCTACACCGCCACCGCGCGCCACTGGACCGCCGAGGCCAAGGCGCGGCACGAGGCGATGGGCTTTGAACAAGGCTGGGGCGCGGTGGCGGATCAGCTCGCGGCGCTGGCGGAGGGCTGATCCAAGCCGTCGCCCCGGCGCAGGCCGGGGCGACGGCTTCAGGCAAACGCCGCTGCGCTTTTGAGCTGGGTATAGGCGGCGATCACGTCCTGCAGCTTTGTCTCGAAGCTGCGGTCGCCGCCGTTGCGATCGGGGTGATAGCGCCGCACCAGTTCGGCATAGCGCTGGCGCAAGCCGCGCCGGTCGACGTCGGTCGGCAGGTCGAGCACCTTCAGCGCGCGCCGGTCCCCGTCCGACAGCGGGCGGCCGTCCTTGCGCGCCGCCGCCGCCGCCGTCGCGCCGCGGAAGCGCGCGCCGATCGCGTCGAGCGGGTCGGCGAAATCGGCCCATCGCGGCGGGCGGTCTGCGCCGCCATTGCCGGTGAACGCGCGCGTCTCGCGCTCCCAGCCCGAGAACGGGCGTTGGGCGTCGTGGATTTCGTCAGCGCTCATACCCGCGAAGAAATTGTAGCGGGCGTTGAACGCGCGGACATGATCGAGGCAGAACCAGCGGTACGGGCGCGGTCCCTCGAAATCGTTGCTCGGGCCGTCCGCCGGCGCGCGGAACTCTCCGGGCAGGTCGCAGCCGGGTTCGTCGCACACCCGGCCGCTTCCCTCGACGCGGCCGTGGAAGCGGACATTGGGACGATCTTTCTTTTCGGTCTGGCGTGCCACGCCGGCTCCCTGAATTGGCGAAACGGCGTATATAGGGTCGATGAACACGCTCGCCACCACTCCCGTCGCGGATCAGATCGCCGCCCGTCTCACCGCCGCGCTCGCGCCGTCGCATCTCGAGGTCATCAACGACAGCCACCACCACGCCGGGCATATGGGGGACGACCGTTCGGGCGAATCGCATTTCACCGTGATCGTCGAGAGCGCGGCCTTTACCGGCGTCTCGCGCGTTCAACGCCAGCGGCTCGTCAACACCGCGCTCGCCGATCTGCTCGCCGCGCGGATTCATGCGCTCGCGATCCGGGCGCGCGCCCCGGGAGAGTGAGATGACCTATCGGCTGTGGTACTGGCCTGGCATACAGGGGCGCGGCGAGTTCGTGCGGCTCGCATTGGAAGCGGGCGGCATCGCGTATGAGGATTGCGCGCGCGAGCAGGGCGCCGAGGCGCTGATCGCGGACCTCGACGGCCGGGCCGGCGGGCGCGGCGCCTTCGCGCCGCCCTATCTGGAAACTCCTGACGGCATCGTTTCGCACGTCGCCAACATCCTCGCCTATCTCGGCCAGGCGCACGGCATCGCGCCGCTGGCGCTGGCGGACCGGCAGTGGCTGAACGGCATCCAGCTCACCATCGCCGATCTCGTCGCGGAGGTGCATAACGTCCACCATCCGGTCGCGATGATGGATTATTACGAGGATCAGAAGCCCGAGGCGGCGCGCGCCGCCGCCCAGTTCCGTGGCGGACGCATGCCCAAGTTCCTCGGCTATTTCGAAGCCGCGCTCGGCGCCAATCCGGGCGACTGGCTGATGGGGGAGACGTGGAGCCACGGCGACACCTCGCTGTTCCAGATCGTCGCCGGGCTGCGCTACATGTTGCCGCAGCGGATGGCGGCGATCGAAGGCGATTACCCGAAGCTGATCGCGCTGCACGACCGCGTCGCCGGGCTGGACGGCATCAAGGCGTATCTGGCCAGCAAGCGCCGGATCGCGTTCAACACGCAAGGCATCTTCCGCCACTATCCCGAACTGGACGCAGCATGACGGCACGCGTGCCGCGCCCGGCCGCGCGCATCCTGCTGCTCGATGGTGCGGGGCGTATCCTGCTGTTCCGCTTCGATCCCGCCGACCGGCCGCCGTTCTGGTGCACCCCGGGCGGCGCGGTCGACCCCGGCGAGAGCTATGAAGCTGCGGCGCGGCGCGAATTGTTCGAGGAAACCGGCATCGTCGCCGATCCCGGCGAGGAGGTGGCGCGCCGCGTCGTCGAGTTCGTCACGCTGGAAGGCGTTCCCGTCATCGCCGACGAACGCTATTTCCGTATCGACGCCGGCGCGGTCGAGGTCGACACCAGCGGCCACACCCCGCTCGAACAGCGCGTGATGCGCGAATGGCGCTGGTTCGCGCGCGAGGACATCGCCACCTTCCACGAGCCGATCTTCCCCGAGGATCTGCTCGACATGATCGCGACGCGAGAGGCCCTATGACCGACGATCTCATCATCCAGACGCTGCTGCCGACGACGCACGATCTCGGCGGCTTCAAGGTCCACCGTACCTTGCCCGCCAAGCCGCGCACGATGGTCGGGCCGTTCATCTTCTTCGATCAGATGGGGCCGGCGCATCTGCCGGCGGGGCAGGGCATCGACGTGCGGCCGCACCCGCACATCAACCTCGCCACCGTCACCTATCTGTTCGCCGGCGCGATCGAGCATCGCGATTCGATCGGCAGCGACGCGCGGATCGAGCCGGGCGCGGTCAACCTGATGACGGCGGGCCACGGCATCGTCCATTCCGAGCGCTCGCCCGCCGACGAGCGCGCGGGCGGCCCCGACCTGTCGGGCATCCAGACCTGGCTCGCCCTGCCCGAGAAGGACGAGGAGATGGACCCCGCGTTCGAGCATGTGCCCGAGGCCACGCTGCCGGTGTTCGAGGACGGTGGGGCGCGGGCGCGGATCATCATGGGCGATCTGTGGGGGGCGAGCGCGCCGACCACGACCTATGCGCAGACGATCTATGCCGACATCGCGCTGGGCGCGGGCGGCAGCATCCCGATCGACGCGTCGGCCGACGAACGCGCGCTGTACGTGGCGCTCGGCGAGGCGACGCTCGACGGGATGACGCTCGAACCGATGACGCTCTACGTGCTGCGCCCCGGCACGACGCCGACCTTGCGCTCGGAACGCGGGGGGCGCGTGATGCTGGCGGGCGGCGAAGCCTTCGCCACGCCGCGCCATGTGTTCTGGAACTTCGTCTCGTCGCGCCGCGAGCGCATCAACGATGCCAAGCGCGCGTGGAAGGCGCAGCAATTCCCCAAGGTGCCGGGCGACGACAAGGAGTGGATCCCGCTTCCCGAGGTGCCGCTCACGGTCAGCTACCCGTGATCCGCGCATCCCTCGCCACCGGTGTCGAGCTCGATGTCGCGGTGGCGGGGGATCCCGCGCATCCCGCCATCATCCTGCTCCACGGCTTTCCCGAATCGCACCGCACCTGGCGGCACCAGATCCCCGAACTCGCGCGTGACCATTTCGTGATCGCGCCGGACCAGCGCGGCTATGCGCGCTCGTCCAAACCGGCGGAGGTGGCGGACTATGCGCCGGACAAGATCATGGCCGACGTGTTCGCGCTGGCCGATCATTTCGGGCGCGAACGCTTCACGCTGATCGGCCACGATTGGGGCGGCGCGATCGCCTGGGGCGCGGCGATGACGCGGCCCGACCGCGTCGGGCGGCTGGTGATCCTCAACGCGCCGCACCCCTATCGCTTCCAGCAGACCCTGCGCGACGACGCCGCGCAGCGGCGTGCGAGCGGCTATATCGGCTTCATTCGCGGCACCCGGATCGACCGGTCGCGGCTGCTCGCGGCGACGTTCGGCAACCGCGCCGTGCAGCGGCTGGCGGCGCTGGCGGTGGGGCGCGATCGCGCCGCGCATCTCGAGGAATGGAGCCAGCCGGGCGCGATGACGGCGATGCTCAACTGGTATCGCGCCGCGCCGCGCGCAGGCATGGCGCTGTCGCCCGCGCCGGTCGTGACCCAGCCGACATTGGTGATCTGGGGGATGCGCGACCGGTATCTGCTGCCGGCGCAGATCGAAGGGCTGGACGCGCTCGTCACCGATCTGACGCTGGTCAAACTCGATGCCGGCCACTTCACCCCCTGGGCTGCGGCGGCGCCGGTCAACGCCGCGCTGCGCGACTGGTTGGGGACGACGTAAGCGCGACAAAACGTAGCCGACCCGTTCCGGTTCCCTCACGCGCAAAAATTTACCGATTATTGTCCATAATCGGCTAATGCGGTTGCGCAATGCGGTCGCGCTCGCCCCTTCGCTGTCTTGCCTGGCTCCTCGCGATGCTGGTGTCGCTGTGCGCGGGCGCGGCGAACGCGCAGGTCGGGCCGGTCGGCATCCCGATCCGGACCTGCGTGCTGCGCGACGCGCCGGGGCTGAGCGCGGCGAAACTGTTCCACGCGGCCGGACGGTTCGATTGCGCGACGCCGCAAGCGCGATTCGGCGGCGGCGACTTCTGGCTGCTCAGCCAGCCGCTCGACCTGCCCGCCGCCGAAAGCCGGCTCGCGGTACGCTCGTCGAGCGTGTGGCAGCGCGCGATGACCATTTACGCGCTGTATGCCGATGGCACGATCGTCTCGATCCGCAGCGACGATGTCGCGGTCTCGCGCCACCTAAGGCTCGGCGCGATCTTCCAGCGCTGGTTGCCGCGTCGGTCGGCGCCGCTGGTGCGCCTGCTCTGGCACGTCGAAGGCGCTGCCAACCTGCGCGGCATCCTGCTCGCGCCGACGCTCGCGACGGGCGGGGAGGTGACGCGATCCGATACCCATCTCGCCGCGCTATATGCCGGGGTCGGCGGGGCGTGCGCGGCGTTGCTGCTGTTCAATCTCGGGCTGGCCTATGCGCTGCGCCACCGCTTCATGCCGTTCTACTGCCTGATGATGGTCGCGCTGCTCGCCTATGATCTGAGTTCGTCGGGCACGCTCGCGTGGCTGCTGCCCGATATCGCCAACACGGCGCGGATGCGGATCAACTATGTGCTGCTCGCGCTGGTGGCGGTGTCCGCGCTCGCGTTTCTGCGCAACTTCTTCGAACAGCGGGTGATGACGCTTTGGCTCAGGCGGGTCTGCGTCGCGGCCGCGGTGTCGGTCGGCGTCCCGGCGATCGCGATCGCGCTGTTCGCGCCGATCGGGTTGCGCCTGTTCGACACGATCTATGGGATCGGCTTCCTGTTCCTGCTCGGCTCGATCGTGCCGATCCTCGTCAACGCCTGGCGTCGGAACAGCGCCTTCCTGCCGTTCTTCACGATCGCCTGGTCGCTGCCGATCGCGTTCGCGGCGGTGCGCACGGCGTCGGGCCTGTTCGGCTGGCCATATCATTTCTGGATCGACAACAGTTCCGTCATCTCGATGACGGTGGAAGCGCTGCTGTCGAGCCTCGCGATTGGCCACCGCGTGCTGCTCCTCACCCGCGAGCGCGACGAGGCGCGCGAGCAGGAGATCGCCGCGCGGCTGCTCGCTGATACCGACTCGCTCACCGGCCTGCTCAACCGCCGCGCCTTCCTGCGGGGCGCGGTGGGGCACGAGGGCGATTTCACCTTGCTGCTCGTCGATCTCGACCATTTCAAGCACGTCAATGAGACGATCGGCCACGACGGCGGCGACGAGGTGCTGCGCATCTTCGCGCGCACCTTGCGTCAGGCGCTGCCCGCCGGCGCCCTGGCCGCGCGGCTCGGCGGCGAGGAATTCGCGGTGGTGATCGCAGACCCGGATGAGGCGCTCGCCGAGGACATTCTCGACCGGCTGCGGCATGCCCGCATGCCCTTCGACATCACGGTGACGGCGAGCATCGGCCAGTGCCGCGGCCCGCTGGCGCGCGAGGCGGACTGGAAGGCGCTGTACCGCTGCGCCGACACCGCGCTGTTCGAGGCGAAGAAGGCTGGCCGCGACCGGGTGCGGGGCGCCCCCGCGCTCCGCCGCTTCGCGGCCTGAGCCATGCTTGTCGCCCGGCGGCGTTTACGGTAAACGCGCCGCAGGAGATGAGGCCATGCGCAATCGACGGATCGCTGTTTTCGTTGCCCTGGCGCTGGTGGCGGTCGCGGTCGCGGTCGCGCGGCATCCGTCGGCCGATCTTCGCGTTCTGCTCCACGATCCCGCAGACCTCGCGCCGCACCGCATTCAGGCTGCGGTCGATCTGGGTGTGATGGCGGTGTCGGTGCTGATTACCTGGACGTCGCATCGCTTCGCCTAGCGTCCTGCCGTTCCTTCCGGGCGTGCCGACGCGTGTAGCGAACGTGACGCTCAGTGCGAACGGGTTTGAAGAGGCGCCTGGATGTCGGAGCGGGCTGCACGCTTTTTTGCAACGATCCGTGTCCGTCATTGTGTTGGATCGGTAGGGCGGGAGCGGGCATAGCGCGATGATGGGGCGCGCGTTCAAGCTGTTAGTGTCGATCGATCGGTTTCTGCTGCTGCTGATCGCGGTGGTGGTGGCGGCGTCGCTGGTGCCGGTGCGCGGCGCGGCGGCGGGCTGGGTCGATCTCGCCGCCGATCTCGCCATCGCATTGCTGTTCTTCCTGCATGGTGCCAAGCTGTCGCGCGCGGCGATCGTGCAGGGGATCGGCAATCTCAAGCTGCACGCACTGGTGCTCGCTTCGACCTACCTGCTGTTCCCGCTGCTCGGACTGGCGCTGGTCGCGCTGTTGCACGGCTGGGGCAATCCGCTGCTGCTGTCGGGGCTGCTGTTCCTGACGTTGCTGCCCTCCACCGTCCAATCCTCGATCGCGTTCACCGCGATCGCGCGCGGCAATGTCGCCGCCGCCGTGTGCAGCGCGTCGCTGTCCAATCTGCTCGGCATCTTCTTGACCCCGCTGCTGGTCGCGCTGTTCATGCAGGTCGATGGCAAGGGTGCGGTGTCGTCGTGGCATTCGATCTGGACGATCGCGGTGCAATTGCTGCTGCCGTTCGTCGCCGGGCATCTGCTGCGCCCGGTGATCGGCGGCTTCGTCGATCGCAACAAGAAGGTGCTCCAGCCGGTCGACCGAGGATCGATCCTGCTCGTCGTCTATTCGGCGTTCAGCGCGGCGGTGGTGAACGGCATCTGGACTCAGGTGAACGTCGCCGATCTCGCCGGGCTGCTGGGTTTGAGCGCGGTGCTGCTCGCGGCGGTGATGGCGGTGAACGTACTGATGGCGCGGCTCGCCGGTCTGTCGCGCGAGGATTTCATCGTGCTGCTGTTCTGCGGATCGAAGAAGAGCCTCGCCTCGGGCGTGCCGATGGCGGGCGCGCTGTTCGCGCCGGCGCATGTCGGGCTGATCGTGCTGCCGCTGATGATCTTCCACCAGTTGCAATTGTTCGTCTGCGCGGCATTGGCCGGGCGGTTCCGCAGCGCGGCCGAGGCGCGCGAGGCTGCGGTGGCGATCCCCCGCAGCGAGGCCGAGATCGCGGCGGCGGCGCAGGCGGCCGGGCTGGCGATCCCCGACGCGTGCCTGCCCGGCGTGACCGCCAACCTTGCCTTGCTCGATCGGCATGCCGCGACGCTGCGCGGCGCCCAGCCATGAGGCAGGCGATCGACATCGCCGCCGATGTCCGCGCCGGGCGTGTCACCGCCGCCGCGATCGTCGAGGCGTGTCTTGCCGCGCTTGGCCGCGACGACCTCGTCGCCGTCACGCGCGTCCTCGCCGATCGCGCGCGCGCCGAGGCGGCTGCGGTCGACGCGCAGATCGCGGCCGGACGCGATCCGGGGCCGCTCGCCGGCGTGCCCTATGGCGTCAAGGATCTGTTCGACGTCGCCGGCCTGCCGACCACCGCCGGCTCGACGCTCTACGCCGATGCCGCACCGGCGCGCGCCGATGCCGAGGCGATCAGGCGCCTGCGTGAAGCCGGCGCGGTGCTGGTCGCCACGCTCAACATGGACGAATTCGCTTATGGCTTCGCGACGATCAACGCGGCCTATGGCACCACACGCAACCCGCACGATCCCGCCCGGCTGGCAGGCGGCTCGTCGGGCGGATCGGCGGCGGTGGTCGCGGCCGGGCTGCTGCCGTTCGCACTCGGCTCGGACACCAACGGCTCGATCCGCGTCCCCGCCAGCCTGACCGGCGTGTACGGCATCAAGGCCACGCACGACGCCTTGCCGATGGCGGGGGTGTTCCCGTTCGCGGAGAGTTTCGACGATATAGGGCCGTTCACAGTCTCGGTCGCCGATATGCGCGTGGTGTGGGACGTGCTGAGCGGCACCCCCGCCGACGCGACCGAGGCGCCCTTGCGCGTCGCATTGCTCGGCGGGCGTTTCCGCGACAATGCCGATCCCGACCAGATCGCAGCGATGGCCGCGATCGCGCCCGACGCGCCGGTCATCGAACTTCCCGACATCGCCCGCGCGCGCTCGGCGGCGTTCGTCATCACCGCGTTCGAGGGTGGAAAGCTCCACCGCGCCGCGCTCGCCGAACAGGCGATGGCGTTCGACCCGCAAGTCCGCGATCGGCTCATCGCCGGCGCGCTCCTGCCACAGGCGCTGTACGACCAAGCGCAGGCGTTCCGCGCCGCCTTCAAGCAGCGCATCGCCGATCTGATCGCGCCGTATGACGTGCTGCTCGCGCCCGCCACGCCGTGCGTCGCGCCGCCGATCGCCGATCCGCGCATCCTGATCGACGGCGCGCTCAGCCCGGCGCGCGCCGATCTCGGCATTCACAGCCAGCCGATCAGCTTCCTTGGCCTCCCGTCGCTGGCGGTGCCGCTGCTGCGGCCGGGACGGTTGCCGCTCGGGTTGCAGGTGATAGGTCGCGCCGGCAGCGAGCGGACGCTGTTCCGCTTCGCCGCGCGGCTGGAGGCGCAAGGGGGGGGCGGCGTGTCGGCGCCGACGGGGGTGTTGCAGGGGGAATTGGCATGAGCGAACCACAGGCGGCGGCGCCAGCATCGGCGGGGCCGCTCGAGCGCTATTTCGCGCTTGCGCAGCGCGGCACGACGGTGCGGACGGAGGTGCTGGCCGGCTTCACCACCTTCCTGACGATGGCCTATATCGTGCTGGTCAACCCGGCGATTCTCGGTCTTGCGGGCATGCCGGTCGCCTCGGTCGCGGCGGCGACGTGTTTCGCCGCCGCCTTCGCCTCGATCCTGATGGGACTGGTCGCCAACACCCCGCTCGGGCTCGCGCCGGGCATGGGGCTCAACGCCTATTTCAGCTTCACCGTCGTCCAGCAGATGCACGTGCCCTGGCCGGTCGCGCTCGGCTGCGTGTTCATTTCGGGCGTGTGCTTCCTGATCCTGACGCTGACCGGCGTGCGCCAGTTGATCGTCGCGGTGATCCCGACCTATCTGTTCGCCGCCGTCGCGGGTGGCATCGGTCTGTTCATCGGCTTCATCGGGCTGAAGGACGCCGGCATCGTCGTCGCCAATCCGGCGACCTTCGTCGCGCTCGGCAACCTGCGCGAGCCGGCTGCGGCGGTGGCGCTGTTCGGGCTGCTGCTGATCGGCGCGCTCAGCGTATGGGGGGTGCGCGGCGCGATGCTGATCGGCATCGTCGGCACGACGATCCTCGGCTGGCTGGCCGGGCTGGTCGCGTTCAAGCCCGATCCGTACAGCCTGTCGGCGCTGACCGGCACCGCGTTCAAGCTCGATCTGCCCGGCGTTTTCAAGCTCTCGGGCGGGGTGTTCGAGATCGTGTTCGTGTTCCTGTTCGTCGATCTGTTCGACAATATCGGCACGCTCGTCGCCGTCACCAAGCGCGCCGGGCTGATGGATGCCGCCGGGCGCATCCCCGGCCTCAACCGCATCCTCATCGCCGACGCGACTGCGACGATCGTCGGATCGATGGCGGGAACCAGCACCGTCACCTCCTATGTCGAGAGCGCGGCGGGGGTGCAGGCGGGCGGGCGCACCGGCTTGACGGCGGTCGTTACCGGGCTGTTGTTCTTCGCGACGATGTTCGTCGCGCCCTACGCGCAGATCGTGCCGCTCGCGGCGACCGCGCCCGCGCTCATCATCGTCGGCGGGCTGATGCTGCTGCCGCTGACCGAGGTCGAGTGGGAAGACCCGCTCTCGGCGATCCCGGCGTTCCTGACCGTGGCGATGATCCCGCTCACCTTCTCGATCGCCAACGGGCTTGCCTTCGGGATCACCGCGCACGCCGCGCTGAAGCTGCTGCGCGGCACGATCCGGCGGAGCGACTGGTTCCTGTTCGTGCTCGCCGCGCTGTTCGTGGTGCGGTTCGTGTGGATGAGCGCGGGGGCATGAGCCTCACGACCGTCACCGGCACGCGCGGCATCGTCACCGCGCCACACCATCTCGCCGCCGAGGCGGGGGTGGCGGTGCTGCGCGACGGCGGCAGCGCGGTCGAGGCGTGCGTCGCGGTCGCGGCCTGCCTGGCGGTGGTCTATCCGCACATGACCGGACTCGGCGGTGACGGCTTCTGGCTGATCGCCGAACCGGGTGGCTGCGTCCATACGGTGCATGGCTGCGGCGCGGCGGCGGCGCGCGCCGATCTGTCGCTCTATGCCGGACTGGCGGCGGTGCCGACGCGTGGGGCCCTCGCGGCGAACACCGTGGCGGGCACGGTCTCGGGCTGGGCAGCGGCGCTGGCGGCGAGCGGCGGCACGCTGCCGCTCGCGCGGCTGCTGCGCGACGCGATCGGCCATGCCGAGGCGGGCGTCGCGGTGACGGCGGGCGGTGCCGCCATTGCCGCCGCCAAGGGTGCCGAACTGCGCGCCCAGCCCGGCGCCTATGCCAGCGTGTTCGAGCCCGCGGGGCGCCCGCTCGCCCAAGGCGATATCTTCACCCAGCCGCTGCTCGCCGAGACACTGCGCACGCTGGCGGCGGATGGCCTCGACGACTTCTACCATGGCGCGCTTGCCGAGCGGATCGCCGACGATCTCGCCGCGCTCGGCAGCCCGGTGTCGCGCGCCGATCTGGCGGCGCACCGTGCGACGGCCCCCGCGCCGCTGTCGGTGAAGATCGCCGGCGCGACGCTCTACAACACCGCGCCGCCGACGCAGGGGATCGCCTCGCTGCTGATCCTCGCGCTGTTCGACCGGCTGGAGGCGACCGAGGCCGACGGGTTCGACCATGTTCACGCGCTGGTCGAGGCGACCAAGCGGGCGTTCCGATGGCGCGACCAGCATTGCGGCGATCCCGACTGGATGCAGGGCGAGCCGCAGGCGCTGCTGGACGACGCCGACGCGCTCGACGCGCTGGCCGCCGATATCGACCCCGCGCATGCGCTGTCATGGCCGCAGCCGCCGCAGTGGGGCGATACCTGCTGGTTCGGCGCCGCCGATGCCGAGGGGCGCGTGGTGAGTTGCATCCAATCGACCTATTTCGAGTTCGGATCGGGGCTGGTGCTGCCGCAGACCGGCATCACCTGGCAGAATCGCGGCAGTTCGTTCCGGCTTGCCGAGGGTGGCTGGAACGCATTGAAGCCCGGCCGCAAGCCGTTCCACACGCTCAACCCGGCACTCGCGCGCTTCGACGATGGCCGGGTGATGGCCTATGGCACCATGGGCGGCGAGGGCCAGCCGCAGACCCAGGCCGCGCTGTTCACGCGCTATGCACGCTACGGTGTGGATGTGCAGGCCGCGATCCGCGCCCCGCGCTGGCTGCTCGGGCGCACCTGGGGCGAGCAATCGACCACGCTCAAGCTGGAAGACGGTTTCGACGACACGCTCTACGCGGCGCTCGCGGCGGCGGGGCACGATGTCGAGCGCGTCGGCGCGCTGACCGCGATGATGGGCCATGCCGGCGCGATCGTCCGCCACGGCGACGGCGCGCTCGAGGGTGCGACCGATCCGCGCAGCGACGGCGGGGTGGTGGCATGGTAGGCGGCGCACGCGCAGTGGCGCGCTGCGATGCGCTGGGGATCGCACCGTATAGCGACATGCCGGACGGGCTGTATCGCGGCTATCTGACCCCCGCTTACGCCGCCGCGCAGGACGCACTCGCCGGCTGGATGGCGGACGCTGGCATGACGGTGCTCCGCGACCCCGCCGCCAATCTGATCGGCCACTATGCGGGCACCGACGTGCAGGCGCCGGCGTTGCTGATCGGTAGCCATCTCGACAGCGTGCGCGATGGCGGGCGCTACGACGGGCCGCTCGGCATCCTGCTGGGGATCGAGGCGGTCGCGGCGCTGCACGCCGCCGGGCGACGCATGCGCTTCCCGATCGAGGTGATCGCGTTCGGCGACGAGGAAGGCTCGCGCTTCCCCGCCGCGATGCTGACCAGCCGCGCGGTGGCGGGGACGCTGGATATGGCCGCGCTGGAGGTGGCGGATGCGGATGGCGTGACGCTGGCGGAGGCGCTTGCCGCACTTCCCCCGCTTTCCCCGTTCGTGCTGAGCGAAGTCGAAGCACAGATCCCAGGCGCAGCGCTCGCGGCCCGTGCTTCGACTTCGCTCAGCACGAACGGGGAAGAGGACGCCCATGCCGCAAACCGTCACCCCAGCGCAAGCTGGGGTCTCCCGGGGGAGGGCGCGTCCGCGCCGCAAAAGACCCCAGCTTGCGCTGGGGTGACGGCGTTCGGAGAGGCACGCATCCCGGAAGCGCTCGCCTATCTCGAAGCCCATATCGAGCAAGGCCCGGTCCTCGAAGCCGAGGGACTCGCCATCGGCACCGTCACCGGCATTGCCGCGCAGCTTCGCTTTCAGGCGAGCGTGATCGGCGTCGCCGGCCACGCCGGCACGGCGTCGATGCCGCTGCGCCGCGACGCGCTCGCCGGTGCGGCCGAAATGATGCTCGCGATCGAGCGCATCGCCCGCGCCGACGCCTCCGATCTCGTCGCGACCGTGGGCAGGATCGAGGCGCTGCCCGGCGCCGCCAACGTGATCCCGGGCACGGTGCGCTTCACGATCGATATCCGCTCAGGCGATCCCGCGCGGCGGGACCGCGCCGCCGAAGCGATTCTGGATGCGATCGCCGCCATCGCGGATGCACGCGGCCTCGACTTCGACGTCGATCATATCCACGATCTCCCCGCCAGTCCGTGCGATCCCGCGTTGATGGACCTGCTCGATGCGGCCACCGCCGCTGCCGGCCAGCCGATGCGCCGGCTCGTCTCGGGTGCGGGGCATGACGCGATGGTGATGGCGGCGCTGTGCCCGACCGCGATGCTGTTCGTCCGTTGCAGGGGCGGCATCAGCCACAACCCCGCCGAGCATGTCGACCCCGCCGACGCCGAGATCGCGTTGCGGGTGATGCTCGGCTTCATCGAACGCCTCGGAGATGCCGCGTGACCCTCGACCCCCTCCTGTTCGGCGAGATCGACCCGCCGCAGCGGCTGCTGATGGGGCCTGGCCCGGTCAACGCGCATCCGCGCGTGCTGCGCGCGATGTCGGCGGATCTGCTCGGCCAGTTCGATCCCGAGATGACCGGCTATATGAACCAGGTGATGGCGCTCTATCGCCCGATCTTCGGGACGCAGAACCGCTGGACGATGCTGATCGACGGCACCGCGCGCGCGGGGATCGAGGCGGCGCTGGTCAGCCTCGTCACGCCGGGCGACACCGTACTGGTGGTCGATTTCGGCCGGTTCGGGCTGCTGCTCCAGGAGATCCTCGGCCGCATCGGCGCGCGCATCGAAACGGTCGATGCACCCTGGGGCAAGACCGTTCTGCTCGACGTCATCGCCGCCGCGATCGAGCGTACCGGCCCGAAAGTCGTTGCCACCATCCATGGCGACACCTCGACGACGATGGCGCAGCCGCTCGACGGACTCGGGGATCTCTGCCACGCGGCGGGGGCGTTGCTCTATGTCGATGCCACCGCGACACTTGGCGGGATGGACATTGCGGCGGATCGCTGGGGCGCGGACATCGTTACCGGCGGTTTGCAGAAATGCCTCGGCGGCCCGTCCGGCTCGGCGCCGATCACGATCTCCGATGCCGCCGCCGAGCATATCTTCGCGCGCCGCCATACCGAGGCGGGCATCCGCGCGGCGGATATGGTGGATGGCAACGGTCCGCGCATCGGCTCGAACTATTTCGATCTCGCGATGATTATGGATTACTGGTCCGAAAAGCGGCTCAACCACCACACCGAGGCGACCTCGATGCTCTACGCCGCGCGCGAATGCGCGCGCGTAGCGCTCGGCGAGGGGTTGGAGGCGCGCTATGCCCGCCACGCCGCTGCGGGCCGGGCGGTGACGGCGGGGCTGCGCGCGATGGGGCTCACCGTGTTCGGCGACGACCGCTTCCGCATGACCAACGTGACGGGCGTCTACATCCCCGAGAGCGTTGACGGCGAACGCGTCCGCGCGGCGATGCGCGACCATTTCGAGATCGAGATCGGCACCGCCTTCGGCCCGCTAGCCGGCCGAATCTGGCGGATCGGTGCGATGGGCTACAATGCGATGAAGCATAAGGTGCTGATTACGCTGGGCGCGCTAGAGGCGTGCCTGCGCGCGGAGGGGTTCGTGCTGCCGGCGGGGGCGGCGGTGACGGCAGCGCTTGAGGCTTGGGAGGCGTGAGGGTGCTACGTCCGTTCGTCCCGAGCGAAGTCGAGGGACATACGCCACATCGGGGCCTCGACTGCGCTCGGCCCGAACGGATGCGGGCGGGCGGGGCATGACCGCCCCGCGCGACCTGATCGGCTATGGCGCCACCCCGCCGGATCCGTGCTGGCCCGGCGGGGCGCGCGTCGCCGTCCAGTTCGTCGTCAATTACGAGGAGGGCGCCGAGAACAGCGTCCTCAACGGCGACGCGGGTTCGGAGAAGTTCCTCTCCGAAATGGTCGGCGCGGCCAGCCATCCGGCACGCGCGATGGCGATGGAGAGCCTCTACGAATATGGCAGCCGCGCCGGCTTCTGGCGGCTGCATCGGCTGTTCACACAGCGCGACCTGCCCGTCACCGTATTTGGCGTCGCCAGGGCGCTGGAGATGAACCCGCCCGCCGTCGAAGCGATGCTAGCCGCCGATTGGGAGATCGCCAGCCACGGTTTGCGCTGGATCGACTATCAGGACGTGCCCGAAGCGACCGAACGCGCGCACATCGCCGAGGCGATCGCGCTCCACACCCGGCTGACCGGCAGCCGCCCGCTCGGCTGGTATCAGGGCCGCACCTCGCCCAACACCGCGCGGCTGATCGTCGAGGAAGGCGGGTTCGTCTATGATGCCGACAGCTACGCCGACGATCTGCCCTATTACGACACCCGCTTCGGCGCGCCGCAACTGATCGTGCCCTATACGCTCGACGTCAACGACATGAAGATCGTCGCCTTGAACGGCTTCACCGAGGGCGAGCAGTTCTTCCGCTATTTGCGCGACACGTTCGACCAGCTTCGTGAGGAAGGCGGGCGGATGATGTCGGTTGGGCTGCATGCGCGCGTCGCCGGGCGGCCGGGCCGCGCGCGGGCGCTGGCGCGCTTCCTCGATCATGTCCTCGCGAGCGGCGACGCCTGGGTCGCGCGCCGCATCGACATCGCCCGTCACTGGCTGGAGGTTCACCCGTATGAAAATCGATGATCCGGCTCTGCTCGCCGAAGTGACCGAAGCGTTCCACGCCTATGAACGCGCGCTGATGGCCGACGACGTGCCGACGATGGACGCTTTGTTCCACGATGCCCCGACCACCAACCGCTACGGCGTCGGCGAGGTGCTGTACGGCATCGAGGAAATCCGCGCGTTTCGCAAAGGCCGGGGCGGCTCGCCCCAGCGCAGGCTCGGCCGCGTCGCGATCACCGTCTATGGCGACAGCTTCGCCACCGCCGACGCCGAATTCTTTCGCGAGAACAGCGATCGGCGCGGTCGCCAGACGCAAGCGTGGGTCAAGTTCGCCGATGGCTGGAAGGTCGTTTCGGCGCATGTCAGCCTGGAGGGGAGCACACATTGAGCACCCATCATGAGCCACTCTTCGAACATAGCCCCTGGGTGGAGGCGCGCGCCGATGCGCGGCCCTCGACCGGCAACCGCTACCATGACCTGATGGAAGTGGTGTACGATGCCACCCGCGCCGAGAAGGTGGCGCTGATCCGCGCGCACCCCGAGCTTGCCGGCAGGACCGCGATCGACGGCACGCTGAGCGAGGCATCGGCGGCCGAGCAGGCGTCGGCGGGGCTCGACCGGCTCACGCCCGGCGAGTTCGAGCTTTTCCACGCGCTCAACGCCGCCTATCGCGAGAAATTCGACTTCCCCTTCGTGATCTGCGTGCGGCTGACCGACAAGGCCGGCATCCTCGCCGCGATGGAGCGCCGGCTCGCGCATGATCGCGAGACCGAAATCGCCACCGCCATCGCGGAGATCGGCAAGATCGTGCTGCTGCGGATGGAAGACGAAGCGTGAGCCTCGCCGCGCTCGAGGCCGATCTCGCGCGCCAGCTCGCGCTTATCGGCCACGGCGGCGCCGACTGGACGCGCCCGCGCACGCATCCCGACGGCCATGTCTATGACGTGGTGATCGTCGGCGGCGGCCAGAGCGGGCTTGCCGCCGCATTCGGGCTGTTGCGCGAGCGGGTCTCGAACATCCTCGTGCTCGACGAGAATCCGCCCGGCCTCGAAGGCCCGTGGGAAACCTATGCGCGGATGCTGACGCTGCGTACCCCCAAGGGGCTCAACCCGATCGACTTCGGCGTGCCCGCGCTCACCTACCGGGCATGGTGGGAGGCGCAGCACGGCGCGGCGGGCTGGGCGGCGGTCGACAAGATCGCGCGTGGCGACTGGATGGCGTATCTGCGCTGGTATCGCCGCGTGCTCGCGCTGCCGGTGCGCAACGCGTGCCGGCTCGCGACGATCGAGCCGCTCGGCGGCGGATTGCACCGCCTCCACCTCGCCGAAGGCGCGCCGCTCCTCACAAGGAAGGTCGCGCTGGCGACCGGCATCCAGGGTGGCGGCGAATGGCACACGCCCGCGATGATCCGCGACGCCCTGCCGCGCGGCCGCTACGCGCACACCAGCGAGCCGATCGATTACGCCGCGCTCGCCGGCAAGCGCATCGGCATCCTCGGCGGCGGCGCATCGGCGTTCGACAATGCCAATGCCGCGCTGACGATGGGCGTGGCCGCAGCGCATGTGTTCATCCGGCGCGGGGCGCTGCCGCGGATCAACCCGATCCGCTTCATGGAGCGGGTGGGCTTCACCGGCCGCTATCCGGCGCTTTCGGACGCCGAGAAATATGCGGTGATGGCGAGCTTCCTCGGGCATAACCAGCCGCCGACCAACGACACGTTCACGCGGGCCGCCGCATGGCCGGGTTTCGAACTCCATCTCGGCGCGCCGTGGCTGTCGGTGGCGGAGGAAGGCGGCGTGGTCCGCGTGACGACGCCGCACGGCAGCCACGATTTCGATTTCGTCGTGCTCTCGACCGGTCTCGTCAGCGATCCCGGCCTGCGCCCCGAACTGCGGCTGGTGGCGGACAAGATCGCGCGCTGGGCGGATCGCTTCGCGCCCGCGCCGGGTGCCGAGAACGCGCTGATCGACGCGCATCCCTATCTCGGGCCCGGCTTCGAACTGCTGCCGCGCGACGCCGCCGATGCCGACGCGCTCCACGGCCTGTTCGCGTTCAACTATTCCGCGCTCATCAGCCTAGGTCTGTCCGCATCCGCGCTCTCGGGCCTCCAGACCGCGCTGCCGCGCGTGGTGAAGGGGGTCGCCGATCAACTGTTCCTCGATGATCGGGAGCAACTCGTCGCCGATCTGATCGCTTATGAGGAAGCCGAGTTCCTCGGCGAATGGCCGCCCGAAAGGCCCACCGCATGACCAGCCTGTCGACGCACGTGCTCGATACCGCGCACGGTCGCCCCGCCGCCGGCGTCGCGCTGCGGCTGCTCGGCGCGGGCGGCGGCGTGCTGTTCACCGGCGAAACCAACGCCGATGGCCGCTGCCCCGGCCTCCCCGCCGTCGATGCCGGCCGCTACCGTCTCGAATTTGCGACCGCCGCCTATTTCCGGGGGCAGGGGGTGACGCTTGCCGATCCGCCGTTCCTCGACGTGATCACGATCGACTTCGGCGTCGCTGCGGGCGGCCATTATCATGTGCCACTGCTCGTCTCGCCCTATAGCTATTCGACCTATCGCGGCAGTTGAGATGACGCTCAAAGCCTTTCGCGGCGAACTGCTGTCGGTGCCGCGCGATCCGCGCCACGATGCGCATGCCGTGCGCCACGAGCCCGACGGGCTGCTCGTCGTCGAGGACGGCATCGTCGTCGCGCGGGGGACGTATGCAGCGCTTGCCGAACGATTCCCCGACATCGCCGTCGAGCCGCTCCCGGGGCTGATCGTGCCCGGCTTCATCGACGCGCATGTTCATTATCCGCAGATGGACCGGATCGCGTCGCACGGCGAACAGTTGCTCGACTGGCTGACTCGCCACATCTTCCCCGCCGAGACGGCCTTCGCCGATCGCGCCCACGCCGACGACGTGGCGAACGCGTTTCTCACCGAGTTGCTGCGCAACGGCACGACCAGCGCTCTGGTGTTCCCGACCGTCCACGAACAGTCGGTCGATGCGCTGTTCGAGGCGGCGCTGGCGCGGCGGATGCGGATCGTCTCGGGGAAGGTGCTGATGGACCTCGGGCCAGCGGGCCTCGCCGACACGCCCGAGCGCGCGCGAACCGAGAGCGAAGCGCTGATCGCGCGCTGGCGCGGGCGCGGGCGCGGGCGGCTCGGCTATGCGGTGACGCCACGGTTCGCGCTCACGTCGTCGGACGCGCAATTGCAGGTCGCGGGCGATCTGGTCGCCGCCCACCCGGACGTGCTGATGCACACGCACCTCGCCGAGAATGTGCGCGAATGCGAGGCGGTCGCCGCGCGCTTCCCCGATGCCTATCATTATCTCGACGCCTATGATCGCTTCGGGCTGGTGACGCCGCGTTCGGTGTTCGCGCATGGCGTTCACCTCTCCGACCGAGCCTGCACACGGCTGGCCGAGACCGGCGCGGGGATCGCGGTGTGCCCGAGTTCGAACCTGTTCCTCGGCTCGGGCTTTTTCGATTTCGGGCAGGCCGACGCCCATGGGGTGTCGTTCGGCCTCGGCACTGATGTCGGCGCGGGGACGACGTTCTCGATGCTTCACACGGCGGGCCTTGCCTATCAGGCGGCTTTGGCGCGCGATTACCCGCTCGATCCGTTTCGCGCGCTGTATCTGGCGACGGCGGGGAGTGCAGCGCTGCTCCACATCGCCGATCGCGTCGGCGCGTTGGAGATCGGGCAGGAAGCCGATTTCGTCGTGCTCGACTGCGCGGCGACCTCGCTGCTCGCGCGCCGCACGGCGGGGGTGGGGCTGGCGGAGCGGCTGTTCGCGCTCCAGATCCTCGGCGATGACCGTGCGATCGCGCGGACCTATGTGCTCGGAGACTGCGCATGGACCCGCTAACCGTCGCCCCGGCGCAGGCCGGGGCCGCTGTGTTTGGGGCACCCGGCTCGCCAAGTCACGCAACGGCCCCGGCCTGCGCCGGGGCGACGGCAGGCCGCGCTTGCCTTCCATGCCGCACCGCAGCACATTCGGCCGCATGACCGATCTCGACACCTTCATCACCGGCCTGCCCAAGGCCGAACTCCACCTCCATATCGAGGGCAGTCTTGAACCCGAGTTGATGGTCGCGCTCGCCCGGCGCAACGGGGTGACAATCCCCTATGCGTCGGTCGAGGAGGTTCGCGCGGCCTATGCGTTCGGCAACCTTCAGGATTTCCTCGACATCTATTATGCCGGGGCGGACGTGCTGCGCACGCAAGCCGATTTCCACGATCTCGCAGCCGCCTATTTCGATCGCGCGGCGGCGGACGGGGTGCGCCATGCCGAGATCATGTTCGATCCGCAGACGCACACCGCGCGCGGCGTCGCGTTCGCGACGGTGATCGAAGGGCTGCTCGCGGGCATGGCGGAGGCCGAGGCGAAGCACGGCATCACCAGCAGCCTCATCATGAGCTTCCTGCGCCATCTGAGCGAAGACGATGCGTTCGCGACGCTCGCCGAGGCAGAGCCGTGGCTCGACCGGATCGTGGCCGTGGGGCTCGATTCCTCCGAAGTCGGCCACCCGCCCGAGAAGTTCGCGCGCGTCTTCGCCGCAGCGCGCGCGAAGGGCCTCAAGCTGGTCGCGCACGCCGGCGAGGAAGGGCCGCCCGCCTATGTCTGGGAGGCGCTCGATCTGCTCCATGTCGATCGCATCGACCACGGCAACCGCGCGCTCGAAGACGATGCACTGGTCGCGCGGCTGGCGGCTGAGGGGATGACGTTGACGGTCTGCCCGCTCTCCAACCTCAAATTGTGCGTCGTGCCCGAGATCGCCGCGCATCCGATCGACCGGATGCTCGCGCTTGGCCTCAAGGCCACCGTCAACTCGGACGATCCCGCGTATTTCGGCGGCTATGTCGCTGACAATTACCGCGCGATCGCGGGCGGACGCGGTCTGGACCGCGCCGCATTGGCAACGCTGGCGCGCAACAGCTTCATCGGATCGTTCCTGCCGGCGGATGCGGTGGCGGCACACCTCGCGCGGATCGATGCGTTCGTGGCGGCGCAGTGACTGCGGCACTGTCCGTTCTCCCGCGCAGGCGGGAGTCCAGGGCCAAACAGCGCCAGCGTTCGTGGCTCTGGACCCCCGCTTTCGCGGGGGAACTGGTGGGCTTGATGTTGGCGCTGCTCCTCAGCTTCGGCGTAGCGCACGCGCAAACCCCCAAGCGCAAGGTCATCATCGACGACGAGGGCTTTGGGCTGATGCACCTGATGCTGCTCGAAGACCCGGACGTCGAGGTGCTCGGCCTCACCACCGTCTCGGGCAATGTCTGGGCGAACCGCGCGACCGCGATGGCGCTACGCGGGCTGGAGATCGCGCACCGCACCGACGTGCCGGTGGTGCAGGGCGCGACCTTTCCGCTCGTCAACACCGAGGCGGCGACGGAGCGGTGGGAGACGCTGTACGGCAAGCTCACCTGGAAGGGCGCGTGGATGAAGCATTGGGTCGAGCCGACCCAGCAAAGCACGCCCGCCTATTTCGGCCCGAACGATCCGGTCGATCTGCGCGGCGGCAACCCGACGCACAAGGCGGCCGACGAGATCGCCGCCAATTTCCTGATCCGCATGGTGCATCGTTACCCCGGCGAGGTGACGATCCTGGCGGCGGGGCCGTTCACCAACCTGGCGCTGGCGCAGCGGCTCGATCCGGCGTTCGCGGGGCTGGCCAAGGAGCTCGTCTATATGGGCGGCAGCCTCAACCCGCATCAGGTGCTGACCGGCGCCTCGGCGAGCGACTTCGCGCGCGAATATACCAACACGCCGCGCCGCGAGTTCAACGCCCGCTTCGATCCCGAGGCGGCGAGTATCGTCGCGCGCGCGCCGTGGCGCAGGATCGTCGCGGTGCCGGTCGATCCCTCGACCGCGACCGAACTCAGCGCGGCTTTGCTCGCGCGGCTGGCCAAGGTGGCGCTGCCCGATGTGGCGAGGTTCATCGCGGGGATGGAGCCGGGCTTTCCGCTGTGGGACGAGACGGCGGCGGCGGTTTGGCTCGATCCCTCGATCGTGACCGATCGCGAGACGTTGTTCGTGGATTACAACACCGTCTTCTCGGCCGGCTATGGCGACATGCTGTCGTGGCGCGATGGTTATCAGCCGGGGCTTGGCGAGCAAAAGGCCGAGGTGGTGCGCGCGGTCGATCCCAAGCGGCTCGAAGCGCTGATGGCGCGGGAGATGTCCCGGAAGTAACCTTCCGTTCGCCCCGAGCGAAGTCGAGTGGCGAGTCCGGAACGCAGGTGCCTCGACTTCGCTCGGCACGAGCGGTTTGGATTAGAGTACGATCCACGAACGGCTTGGGTTGACGTGGGACCGCAGAAAACAGGCCCGGTCTCGCGACCGGGCCTGTCCATGTTCACTCCGTCGGGGTCACCGCCTTCGGCGCCGACTTGCCCTTCTTCGGCTTCTTCGGCGCGGCCGGCACGATCTCGAAGGCGAGCGCGCCGTCCTTCATCTTCACGCTGACCTCGCCGCCGTGCACCAGCTTGCCGAACAGCAGTTCCTCGGCGAGCGGCTGCTTGATCTTCTCCTGGATCAAGCGGCCCATCGGACGCGCGCCGTAGAGCCTGTCATAGCCCTTGGCGGTGAGCCACGTCTTCGCCTCGTCGTCGAGGTTGATGTGGACGCCCCGGTCGGCGAGCTGCAGTTCGAGCTGGAGGATGAACTTGTCCACCACCCGCGCGACCACCTCGGTCGGAAGGTACCCGAACGGCACGATCGCATCGAGCCGGTTGCGGAACTCGGGGCTGAACATCTTCTGCACCGCCTGCTCGTCCTCGCCCTCGCGGGTGAGATTGCCGAAGCCCAATGTCTCGCGCGCCATGTCGGAGGCGCCCGCATTGGTCGTCATGATGAGGATGACGTTGCGGAAATCGACCGTCTTGCCATGCTGGTCGGTCAGGCGCCCGTTGTCCATCACCTGCAACAGGATGTTGAACAGGTCGGGATGCGCCTTCTCGATTTCGTCGAGCAGCAACACGCAATGCGGCTGCTGGTCGACCGCGTCGGTGAGCAGGCCGCCCTGATCGAAGCCGACATAGCCGGGAGGCGCGCCGATCAGCCGCGAGACCGAGTGCCGCTCCATATATTCGCTCATGTCGAAGCGCTGGAGCGGAATGCCCATGATCGTGGCGAGCTGCTTGGCGACTTCGGTCTTGCCGACGCCGGTCGGGCCGGTGAACAGATAGTTGCCGATCGGCTTTTCGGGATCGCGCAGGCCGGCACGGCTGAGCTTGATCGCCGAGGCGAGCTTCTCGATCGCCTCGTTCTGGCCGAACACCACCCGCTTGAGATCGGTTTCGAGCGATTCGAGCGCCTTGGTGTCGTCGGTCGAGACCGATTTCGGCGGGATGCGCGCCATCGTCGCGATCACGGCCTCGATTTCGCGGCTGGTGATCGTCTTCTTGCGCTTGCCCAGCGGCACCAGCATCTGCATCGCGCCGACTTCGTCGATCACGTCGATCGCCTTGTCGGGCAGCTTGCGGTCGTTGATGTAGCGCGCGCTGAGCTCCACCGCCGATTTGATCGCGTCGGGCGTGTATTTGACCTTGTGATGGTCCTCGAACGCGGAGCGCAGCCCGGCGAGGATCTTGATCGTATCCTCGATCGTCGGCTCGTTGACGTCGATCTTCTGGAACCGGCGCAGCAGCGCGCGATCCTTCTCGAAGTGGTTGCGGAACTCCTTGTAGGTGGTCGAGCCGATGCAGCGGATCGTCCCGCCCGACAGCGCGGGTTTCAGCAGGTTCGATGCGTCCATCGCGCCGCCGCTGGTCGCGCCCGCACCGATCACGGTGTGGATCTCGTCGATGAAAAGCACCGCGTGCGGCAGCTTCTCGAGTTCGTTGACGACCGCCTTCAGCCGCTCCTCGAAATCACCACGATAGCGCGTGCCCGCGAGCAAAGCGCCCATGTCGAGCGAATAGATCACCGCCGGCAGCAGCACCTCGGGCACGTCGCCCTCGACGATCTTGCGCGCGAGTCCCTCCGCGATCGCGGTCTTGCCGACGCCGGGATCGCCCACATAGAGCGGGTTGTTCTTCGAGCGGCGGCACAGGATCTGCACCGTGCGATCGACCTCGGGGCCGCGCCCGATCAGCGGATCGACCTTGCCGCTCTTCGCCTTCTCGTTGAGATCGACGGTGAACTGCTTCAGCGCGCTCTCCGCCTTGCCCTTGGCCTCGGCCTTGGGCTTTTCCTCCTCGGCGCCCTTCACTTCGCGCGGCTCGGGGGCGGCGCCGCCTTTGCCGACGCCATGCGAGATGAAGCTGACGGCATCGAGACGGCTCATGTCCTGCTGCTGGAGGAAATAGACGGCATAGCTCTCGCGTTCGGAGAACAGGGCGACGAGCACGTTGGCGCCCGTCACCTCGTCCCGGCCGGACGACTGGACGTGCAGGATCGCGCGCTGCACGACGCGCTGGAAGCCGCTGGTCGGCGACGGATCGGTCGCGGTGTCGACCTTGAGCGCTTCGAGTTCGGTATCGAGATAGTGCGCGACGGTGGTCTTGAGTTCGCCGAGTTCGACCCCGCATGACGCCATCACCTTCGAGGCGTGCTCGTCATCGACCAGGGCAAGCAGCAGATGCTCGAGCGTGGCATATTCGTGGCGCCGCGACGACGCGGCTTCAAGCGCCTTGTGGAGCGTGGTTTCCAGCGCGGAGGCGAAAGAGGGCATTATGGTACTCCATGCGGGCCGCAAGCAGACGCGCGGCCCTTTCCGACTATGTTGGAAGGCGGGGGGTTCGCATCAAGCACTTGAAATGCGCCTGCCCGCCCTGTTTCGCGTTCGCCGCCCGGTCTGGCGGGCGCGGTCATCTCCGAAAGAGATCGTCGGCGATGGCGCGGTGCTTGCTGGCGCGTTCGATCTGCTGTCGGCTGCGCGTGATTTCGCTTTCGAGCACCGCGATCCGCGCGGCGAGTTCGTCGAGCGAGAGGCGATCGAGATCCTGCCGCACCAATTGGGATAGCGGATCGGCCGGGTTTTTCGCGAGAATCTCGTCGAAGTCCATGTGCGGATCGTTGACCGATGCGCGGGCGATGTCAATAAGGCCGGCGACGGGGCGCCAATCCCCCGGCGGGGGACGGGCGTGGCGACGGATGCGATACCAGTGACGATGCGGGCGATCGACCCGGACGCGCCCGGCGGACCCGAGGTGCTCCGCGTCGTCGAGCGGCCGGTTCCCGCGTGCGGCGCGGGCGAGGTGCTGGTGCGCGTGGCGGCGGCGGGCGTCAACCGCCCCGACGTGCTCCAACGCAAGGGCGGTTATCCGCCGCCGCGCGGCGCGCCCTCGATTCCTGGTCTCGAAATCTCCGGCACGATCGTCGCCACGGGCGAGGGGGTCGGGTCTGAGTTGCTCGGCCAGCCGGTCTGCGCGCTCCTCGCCGGCGGCGGCTATGCCGACTATGCGAGCGTGCCGGCCGGGCAGTGCCTCCCGGTGCCCGAGTCGCTGTCGATGGCGGAGGCGGCGGCGCTGCCCGAGACTTTGTTCACCGTGTGGACCAATTTGTTCGAGCGCGCCTATGCGATCGAAGGCGATACGGTGCTGGTGCATGGTGGCACCAGCGGCATCGGCACGATGGCGATCTCGCTCGCCAAGCTGTTCGGGCTGACGATCATCGTCACCGTCGGCAACGATGCGAAACGCGCGGCGGCGCTGGCGCTCGGCGCGGATCACGCGATCAATTACGCCACGCAGGATTTCGTCGAGCAGGTCCGCGCGATCACCGGCGGCGCCGGGGTGGCGGCGGTGCTCGACATGGTCGGTGGCGATTACCTGCCGCGCAACCTCAAATGCCTCGCCGATGATGGCCGCCACGTCTCGATCGCGGTGCAGCGCGGCGCCACCGCCGAAATCCCGATCTTCGAGATCATGCGCCGCCGGCTGACGCTGACCGGATCGACGCTGCGCTCGCGCGACACCGCGTTCAAGTCGCTCGTCGCCGACGAGCTGCACCGGACCGTATGGCCGCATGTCGAGGCCGGCAAGCTGCGCCCCGTTATGGACCGCAGCTTCCCGCTCGCCGAAGCCGCCGCCGCGCATCGCCGGATGGAGGCGGGCGACCATATCGGCAAGATCGTGCTGACGATGGACGACTGACCCATGGCGCACGCCGACCCGATCGTCGCGCGCGACCAGCATATCCGCAGCGCGATTCTCGGCGTCATCGTGCTCTACGCGGCGATCGTGCTGATGGTCACCGACCGTCCGGTGGTGATCGGCAGCCGCGCGCTGGTGTTGCCCGGCGCCAGCATCCCGGTGTCGGCCGCACCGAAAGGCTATGTCGAAGCGCTCGACCAATATGGCGTGCATTTGCCCAAACAGGGGCACGCGCCGGCGCTGGCGGAGCGCGCCCCGCTCACGGTCGAGCGGCTGCGTTTCGGCTATTCGATCGTCGAGACGAGCATCCTCGGCGCGCCGTATTGGTATCGCAAGGATGACGGCTACGTCGTTTATTACGAAACGCTGCGCGAATATGTCTACGCGCCGGTGACCGACGATTATATGCGCAAGGTCGGGCTGCCGGGGCCGAAGCCGCTGTCGCGCCAGTCGTTCGCCTGGTGGGAGCATGTTTGGGGCTGGGTCTTCCCGCTCGCGCTCGCCGGCTGGGGGCTGTTCGAGATCGGCGCGGCGCGGCGCCGGCGCGAGGCCGAAGGGTTGATCTGAGCGCAGCGACGCCGCGCCGCCCCTCGTGGCGGCGATGATATTGATTTGAACGACAAATCCTGTTGCCCGCCGCCCGCCTTTCGTCCACAAGAAAGGTAGCGGTCACATGGCGTTAGCCGGGTCGTCCGTCTCCCCGCAAAAATCGCGCGATCGTTCCAGACGCGAAATGTGGGGCAAAGATGATAACGCTAACAGGAGAGGCGTCGATGCGTTACCGTGTATGTGCCAAGCTACTTGCGACCGTCAGTCTGGTCGCCACCCTCCACGCCGCCTCGGCGCAGTCGCTCAAGACCGGCCCCAACGATACGCTCGAGACGCAGGGCCTCAGCGTCATCATCGACCAGAACCAGTTCAGCCCGATCTTCTTCGATGAGAAAAATGCCGGCATCCAGCTCGTCCTCCACGGCGACCGCATCGCCACCGACGGCGCGGTCCGGCTCGATCGCACCCCCGAGCAATGGGCGCCGGTCCCCGCCTTCATCAGCCGCGAGCGCGGCAGCGAGCCCAATCAGATCGTCGTGCGCTCGGCGTACAAGGATCAGAACCTCGCCTATCGCGTGAAGGTCACCGCCGAGGGCACTGGCTTCCGCATCGCAGTCGATCTCGATCAGCCGTTGCCGCACGCGCTCGCCGGCAAGGCCGGGTTCAACCTGGATTTCCTGCCCACCGCCTATTTCGGCAAGACCTATCTGATGGATGCCGCCCCCGGCCTGTTCCCGCGCCACCCGACGGGCGAAATGGCGCTCGACGGATCGGGCGATCCGCTGCCGCTCGCCACTGGCGGCACGTCGATCACGCTCGCGCCCGAAGACCCGCTCACGCGCGTCTCGATCACCTCGGATGCCGGCACGCTGTCGCTCTACGATGCCCGCGCCCGCGCGCAGAACGGCTGGTTCGTGGTGCGTTCGCTGATCGCGGAAGGGGCGAAGGAGAATGCCGTCGTATGGCATGTCCGCCCCAACGTCATCAAGGGCTGGACGCGCGCGCCGGTCGTCTCGTTCAACCAGGCCGGCTATACGCCCGCGCGCGACAAGGTGGCGCTGATCGAACTCGATCCCGCCTTCAAGGCGCCAGGCGAGGCCGAACTGGTCAAGCTCGCGCCCGACGGCAGCCGTCAGGTCGTGCTGCGCGCCAAGACGCAGCCGCGCGGCCGCTTCCTGCGCTATGACTATGCCGCGTTCGACTTCTCGAGTGTGCGCGATCCCGGCATTTACGCGATCACCTATGCGGGCAACACCACCAACCCGTTCCGCATCTCGCCCGACGTATATGACCATGTCTGGCAGACCTCGCTCGACACCTTCCTCGCCGAGCAGATGGACCATGTCGGCGTGCGCGAGCAGTATCGCGTCTGGCAGTCGCCCTCGCATCTCGACGACGCGCGGCAGGCGCCCGTCAACCATGTCCATTTCGACGGCTACCGGATGGGGCCGAACCTCGATTCGCCTTTCAAGGCGGGGGAGCATATCCCGGGCCTCGCGGTCGGCGGCTGGCAGGATGCCGGCGATTACGACATCCAGACGCCCGACAATGCCTGGGTGGTGCGCGATCTCGTCTGGGCGCACGAGCTGTTCGGGCTGAAGTGGGACCAGACCAGCGTCGACGAGGCGGCGCGCGCGGTCGAAATCCGCAAGCCCGACGGGATCGAGGATTCGCTCCAGCAGATCCGCCACGGCACGCTGCAACTGCTCGCGCAGTACAAGGTGTTCGGCCACGCCATCGTCGGCATCATCGATCCGACGCTGCGGCAATATGCGCATCTCGGCGATGCCGGTTCGCAGACCGACGGCAAGCTCTACGATCCCAAGCTCGGGCCGCTCGGCGATACCGGCGCGACCTCGGGCAAGCCCGACGACCGCTGGGCGTTCACCACCGACATCCCGGCGACCAACCTCTATGTCGTCGGTGCGCTGGCCGGGGCGAGCCGCGCGCTCGCCACGCTCGACCCGAAGATGTCGGCCGAGGCGCTCGCCACCGCCAAGGCGCTATGGGCCAAGCAGCAGCCGCGGCTGGTCGACAGCAACGATGGCCGCGAGAACAGCTTCGCCTCGCGCTTCCCCGATGTCGCCAACGTCGCGGCGACGGTCGAACTGGTCATCACCACCAAGGGCGACCCGACCTACACCGCCAAGCTGAAGGCGCTGCTGCCGACGATCAGCGAGCGGTTCGCCTTCATCGGCAGCGCCGCGGTGCGCGCGATCCCGTTCATGGATGCCGACTATCGCGCCAAGCTGGTGCCGCTGGTGCAGGCGGCCAAGGCGAAGATCGATACCGACATGGCCAAAAACCCTTTCGGCGTGCCGGTGAGCCTGGGAACCTGGGCCGGGTCGCATGACGTGGCGACGTTCGGCAGCACGATGTACATGCTCCACACCGCCTTCCCCGAGATCGTCGGGCCGGAATATTCGCTGCGCGCGCTCGATTACATGCTGGGGCGGCACCCCGCCAACAATCTGTCGCTGGTCTCGACCGTCGGCACGCAATCGCGGCTGATCGGCTACGGCCACAACCGTGCCGATTACAGCTTCATCCCCGGCGGGATGACGCCCGGCGTGATCGTCATCAAGCCCGATTTCCCCGAGGTGAAGACCGACTGGCCGTTCCTGTGGTTCGAGAACGAATATACCGTCAGCACGACCTCGGCCTACATCCTCGCCGCCAACGCGGCGGCGGCGGCGGCGAAGGAGGCGAAATAACGCAGGGATGTGCCCGCCCCGTTCGTGCTGAGCTTGTCGAAGCACGCGCCCCAAGCGCTGCGCTCCGGGCACGTCCTTCGACTTCGCTCAGGACGAACGGAGTGGGGGGGGCGGCCGGATCAAGTGACCCCTTCATCTCGGCGAAGAAGGTGCAATGCCACCGCCCCGTTCGTCCCGAGCGAAGTCGAGGGATGTTCCGCAAGCGCTGCGGGAGGTGTCTCGACTGCGCTCGACACGAACGGGTGGGGATCGGGCGAGTCTCTTCATCTTCCGGAATACATCGCTCGGCTGCTTCGCCCACCCCGTTCGTGCTGAGCCTGTCGAAGCACGTGCCCTAAGCGCTGCGCTCCGGGCACGTCCTTCGACTTCGCTCAGGACGAACGGGGGGTGGGTGAAGCCGCGGCCGGATCAGCGCACCTCCATCTTGGCGAGAGAGGCGAAACACCACCTCCCCGTTCATCCCGAGCGAAGTCGAGGGATGGCCGCGAGCGCTGCGGCAGGTGTCTGGACCTCGCTCGACACGAACGGGTACGGATCACGCGATCCCCTTCATCTTCCGAAACGCATCGAAGCGGTCGAGGAAGCGGTCGAGATCGGCCTTGGACAGATAATAGGGCGTCGAGAGCCGCAGCTTGCTCGGCTCGCCGCCGCGGATGCGGATCTTGTGGTTCTTCCACAGCCACGTCTCCAATTCCATCCGCGAGACCGGCGGCACGTTGACCGTGGTGATCGCGCACCGCAGCGTCGGATCGGGCGAGGTCCAGCTTTCCGCGCCACGCTTGACCATCTCGGCGTGGAGGTAATCGGCCATCTGGCGGTGGCGCTTCTCGATCCGGTCGATGCCGATGCCTTGCGCAAGCGCGATCGACGCGTTCAGCCCCATCATCGTCGGGATGTTGGACGACCCGAACTGCTGGTAGCGCCCGGCCTTGAGCGACAGGTCATCCCACGAATGCGTCACCGTCGTCGGCCACACGCGGTTGATGATGCTGTCGTCGCGCAGATACAGGAACCCCGTGCCCTTGGGCGCGAACAGCCATTTGTGCATCGATCCGGTGTAGAGATCGCAGCCGATGTCGTTGAGATCGACCTTCATCATCCCCGCCGCGTGTGCGCCATCGAACGCCGAGACGATGCCCTTCGAGCGCGCCAGCGCCGAGATCTGCTTGGCCGGCAGCACCACGCCGGTCGAGGTGCTGATATGGCTGACGAAGATGATCCGGGTGCGCGGGGTGATCGCATCGTTGATGCGGTTCAGGATCTCGTCGGGGCTTTTCGGCGGCTTGGGCATCGCGAAGGTCTTGATGACGATGCCGTAGCGCTTGGCGCGAAGCTCCCACGGGGCGATGCCGCTGCCATGCTCCTCGTCGGACATCAGCACTTCGTCGCCCGGCTTCATCTCGAAACCGTTGCCGACGAAGCTGTTCGCTTCGGTGCAATTCCGCACCATCGCGATCTGATCGACCCGCGCGCCCATCAGATCGGCGAAGGGTTTGCGGAACTCCGGCCACGGGCCATAGCCCCAGATCGGATAATCCTCCGGCGCCGCCTGCATCATCTGCTCGGTCTGCTCATAGCTGTCGAACACCGCCTTGAGCACCGGGCGCGGCGAGGAACCGACCGTGCCGTTGTTGAGGTTGACGAGGTCCGCCGGCATCAGGAACTGCTTGCGCAAGGACGCCCAATAGGCGTCCTCATTGGTATCGTAGAGGCCGGGCGCCGGCATCGCGACCGGCGTCAGCGCCGCGGCGAAAGCTTCGCGTCCAAACGGGGCGGCAAGCCCGGCGGCGGTTGCGGTCGCGAGCAGGGAACGGCGGTTGAGCATCGGCACCTCGATTTGGATGGGATGCCGTCGAGCGTAGCGCCTTTGTCACGCTGCGCAATCCATATTCCTGAGGAGAAAGGTCGCCCTGCGCCACCTACCGTCCGTGCTGAGCGAAGTCGAAGCACGTGGCCCCGGACGAGGCGCCTGGCGCACGCACTTCGACTTCGCTCAGTGCGAACGGAGGAGCGCCAGTCCCCTGCGAACCCGTTACCCCTCGACCATCTCCGCCAGTTCGAGCCAGCGCATTTCCGCCGCGTCCTTGTCGTCGCGCGCTTTCGCCACTGCTTTGGTCAGCGCCTCGAACCGCGCGAAATCCTTCGCGTAGAGCGCGGGATCGGCGAGCAGCGCCTCGTCGCGCGCGATTTGCGCTTCCAGTTCCTCGATCCGCTTGGGCAGCAGTTCGTAATCGCGCTGGTCCTTGTAGGTCAGCTTGACCTTGGGCGCGGCGACCGGCGGCGCGGTCGGCTGCACCTTGCGCGGGTTCTCGCGCTTGCCGCCACCCGCCTTCGCCCGGCGCTGCCTCTCCCAATCTTCATAGCCGCCCGCGACGACATCGACCTTCCCCGATCCGTCGAGCCCGAGCGTCACCGTCACCGTGCGGTCGAGAAAGTCGCGGTCGTGGCTGACGATCAGCACGGTACCGTCGAAATCGCCGATCACGTCCTGCAACAGATCGAGCGTCTCGAGGTCGAGATCGTTGGTCGGCTCGTCGAGCACCAGCAGGTTCGACGGTCGCGCGAATTCGCGTGCCAGCAGCAACCGCGAGCGTTCGCCGCCGGAGAGCGTGCCGATCTTGGCGTCGATCATATGGCCGTCGAACAGGAAGTCCTTGAGATAGCCGATGACATGCTTGCGCACGCCTTGCACATCGACCCAGTCGCCGCCATCCGCCAGCACCTCGCGCACCGTCTTCTGCGGCTCCATCTTGGTGCGCTGCTGGTCGATCACCATCGCCTCGATCGTCTGCGCGAACCGGATCTCGCCGCTGTCGGGTTCGAGCGCGCCGGTGAGCAGCTTGATGAGGGTCGATTTGCCCGCACCGTTCGCGCCGACGATGCCGATCCGGTCCTTGCGCGTGATGCGCAGCGTGAGATCGTCGATGATCTTGCGCGGGCCGAAGCTCTTGGAGATGTGCTTCGCGTCGATCACCACCTTGCTGCGCGCGTCATCGGTGCCGATCGTGAGGTTGGCCGAGCCTTGCGGGCCGACCATCGCCGCGCGCTCGGCACGCATCTCGTGCAGCTTGGTGAGTCGGCCCTGGTTGCGCCGTCGCCGCCCGGTCACGCCGCGCAACAGCCAATGCTCCTCGATCTTCAATTTGGCGTCGAGCCGCTGCGCGTTGCGCTCCTCCTCGGCATAGACCTGTTCGGTCCACGCCTCGAACCCGCCGAAGCCGATCTCGGCGCGTCGCATCGCGCCGCGATCGAGCCACAGGGTCTGTTTTGTGAGGCGTGTCAGGAAGGTACGGTCATGGCTGATGACGACGAAGGCGCCACGGAAGCGGTTGAGCCATTCCTCGAGCCAGTCGATCGCGGCGATGTCGAGATGGTTGGTCGGCTCGTCGAGCAGCAGCACGTCCGGGTCCATCGCCAGCGCGCGCACGATCGCGGCGCGGCGGCGCTCGCCGCCCGACGCCGAGGCGGATTCGCGCGACAGATCGATGCCGAGCTGGTCGGCGATCGCATCGGCCTCATAGGGTTGGGGGGCGTCGTCGCCGCCCTGCACGTAATCGCGCAGCGTCGGGAAGGTGCGCAGGTCCGGTTCCTGTTCGAGCATCACGACCCGCGTGCCCGGTACGACGCTGCGGCGCCCCTCGTCGCTGTCGATCACGCCGGCGAGCAGCTTGAGCAGCGTGGTCTTGCCCGCGCCGTTGCGCCCGATCAGCGCGAGCCGGTCGCGCGGGCCGACGTTGATGTCGAGGCCACGAAACAACCAGCCCGACCCCTGGATGACGCCGAGATTTTCATATGCGAGGATAGGTGCTGCCATAGCGTGCGCGCCCTAACGCTTTAGCGCAGCTAAAGCGAGGGCTTCGCGCACGCTCGGCCGGCGGCGCTATAGCGCCGTCCGACGCGGCTTTGCCGCGTCGAGCCTTCTCTCCACGCATTTCCCCACCCGTTCGTGCCGAGCGAAGTCGAGGCGCCTGCACTCCGGATCGCCCCTCGATTTCGGTCGGGGCGAACGGTGGGGGTGGGTGACCGACGCGGGAGTAATCCCGCGTCGCCGGACGGGTTCGGCTTAGCCGACCCGCCGGCCGGCCGCAGCGCGAGCCAGCGTTGCCGCTGCCGCGCTGCGGCATTCACAGGCTGTTCAAGGCCCGGCCACTATGCAACACCTTATGAAGATGCTCGCCGCCTTTGCATTGCCCCTGTTGCTCGCCGCGCCGGCCGCCGCCCTCGCGGCGCCCGCGCCCGAGCAGCAGCGCGACCAGCAACAGGCGTGGCGCCAGCGCCAGCAGGGCCGCATCCTCCCGTTACGCGAAATCGAGGCGCGGGTGCTGCCGGCGATGCGCGGCAGCCAGTATCTCGGCTTCGATTTCGAGGGGGACAGCGGGATTTACACGCTCAAGTTCCTGCGCGATGGCGTCGTCATCTGGGTCGATGTCGATGGCCGCTCCGGCCAGATCATCGGCCGTACCGGCCACTGAGCCTAAATCCGCTGATTTCCAAAAGGGGACTAAGATGCGCGTGCTGATCGTCGAGGACGAACCCAATCTGGGCCAGCAGCTCAAGAACACGCTCGAGGGCGCCGGTTACGCGATCGACCTCGCCACGGATGGCGAGGAAGGGCATTTCCTCGGCTCGACCGAGAATTACGACGCCGTCGTGCTCGATCTCGGCCTGCCCGAGATCGACGGGCTGACCGTGCTCGACCGCTGGCGCAAGGAGGGCAAGGTGATGCCCGTCCTCGTCCTCACCGCGCGCGATAGCTGGTCGGACAAGGTCGCCGGGCTCGATGCGGGCGCCGACGATTATGTCGCCAAGCCGTTCCAGTCCGAAGAGTTGATCGCCCGGCTGCGCGCGCTGATCCGCCGCGCGAGCGGAAACGCCTCGTCCGAGCTGATCGCGGGCGACGTGCGGCTGGACACGCGCAGCGGCAAGGTCACGCTGGCGGGCGAGCCGGTCAAGCTGACCGCGCAGGAATATAAGCTGCTCAGCTATCTGCTCCACCACAAGGGCAAGGTGGTGAGCCGCACCGAACTGATCGAGCATATCTACGACCAGGATTTCGACCGCGATTCGAACACGATCGAAGTGTTCGTCACGCGCATCCGCAAGAAGCTCGGGCAGGATGTCATCACCACCATCCGCGGGCTGGGCTACAGCCTCGAAGAGCCCAATGGCTAAGGCGTTCCCCACATCCTCCCCCGCCAGGGGGAGGTGGCACGCGCAGCGTGACGGAGGGGGAGGGCCACGGAACGGTCGAGAGGCGCCGCAGCCCTCCCCCTCCGTCGCCTTTGGCGACACCTCCCCCTGGCGGGGGAGGATCGGGTCGGCATGACTGAAGACACCGCGCCTGACATCTCCGCGCCCGCTCCGCGCGTGCGCACCACCGGATCGCTCAGCCGACGCATGATCGTCATCGCGGCGGCGTGGATCCTGATCCTGCTCACCGGCGGCGGATTCGCGCTCGATCGTGTGCTCACCGCCGCGATCACGCAGAATTTCGACGATCAGCTCGAATATGTCCTGAAAGCACAGATCGTCTCGTCCGAGATCGGCCCCGATGGCGAGGTGATGTTCACCCGCGAGGCAGCGGACCAGCGCTTCCTCGAACCCGGCTCGGGTCTGTATTGGCAGGTGAGCGCCCCCGGCCAGGAGGCGTTCCCGTCGCGCTCGCTGTGGGACCGGCGGCTCGCTTATGGCGGGCAGCACAACGATCTCGGCGTCCACGTCTATGACAGCGACCAGTTTCCCGACGAGCGGCTGCGCATCGTCGAGCGCGACATCAAGCTGCCCGGATCGCCGGTGCGCTGGCGCTTCCAGGTCGCGCAGAGCCGCGCCGGACTGGACGCGCAGATCAAGATCCTGCGCAGCACGATGCTCAAGAGCTTCGCGCTGCTCGGCTTCGGGCTGATCGTGATGGCGGCGCTCCAGACCTTCTACGGGCTGTGGCCGCTGCGCAAGGTGCGTGAGGAGATCGCGCGGATGCGCGCGGGCAAGGCGCGCCAGATCGAACGCGCGATGCCGATCGAGGTCGCGCCGATGGTCGAGGAGTTGAACGCGCTGATCGAGCATAACGAGAAGCAGGCCGAGGAAGCGCGCCGCCACGCCGGCAATCTCGCCCACGCGCTCAAGACGCCGCTCACCGTCATCATGAACGCCGCGACCGCGCAGGCCGACGATCTCGGCGAGACGGTGATTCGTGAGGCGCGGACGATGCGGCGGCAGGTCGATCATCACCTCGCCCGCGCCCGCGCGGTCGGCCGGCGCGGATCGGCGCACAGCCGCGCCGATGTGTGGCCGAGCCTCGAATCGGTCGAGCGTGCGGTCGCGCGGCTGTACCGCCATGTGCGCATCGACATCGCCGGCCCGAAGGACTTGCAGGTGCATGTCGAGCGGCAGGATCTCGACGAGATGCTCGGCAACCTCGTCGAGAACGCCGCCAAATATGGCGGCGGCAGCGTCTTCGTGACGGTGGGCGCGCAGGCCGGCTTCGTCGAGTTCCTGATCGAAGACGACGGCATGGGCATCCCGGAGGAGCAGCGCGCGCGCATCTTCGATCGCGGCGTGCGGCTCGACAGCGGCAAGCCCGGCACCGGGCTCGGTATGGGGATCGTGCGCGACGTGGCGGAAATCTACGGCGGCACCGTCGCGCTGGAGGAGAGCGAGGATCTGGGCGGGCTGCTGGTGCGGCTGAGGCTGCCCGCCGCGAACTAAGTCCCGTTCGTCCGGGCGAAGTCGAAGGACGGTGGTTCACGGTGCCTCGACTGCGCTCGGCACGAACGGGCCGCCACCTTTTCCCCGTTCGTGCTGAGCGAAGTCGAAGCACGTACCCCGCGCGCCACCGCCTGGGGTGCGCCCTTCGACAGGCTCAGGGCGAACGGTCGTCAGCTTGAAGGATTCAGGCCGCGACAGCCTCTTTGCCGAGCGCCTGCATCGCCCCGGCCGCGATCTCGAGGCTGCGTTTGCGCGCTTCGTGATCGTACATCATGCTCGTCACCATGATCTCGTCGACGCCGGTGCGGGCGATGAACGCCGCGATCCCCTCGGCGACCTTGGCGGGGCCGCCGATCGCCGAGCATTGCAGCACGTGGTCGAGCATCGCATTGCCCTGCGCGCCGAGCGCGGCGCGATAGCCGTGGATCGGCGGCGGCAGCCGGCCGGGCGTGCCGGTGCGCAGCGCGATGAACGCCTGCTGCTGGGAGGAGGCGAGATATTCCGCCTCATCATCGGTTTCGGCGGCGACCACGTTGAAACCGGCCATCAGATGCGGCTTGGCGAGCGCCGCCGATGGCTTGAAGTCGCGCCGGTAGATCGTGATCGCCTCCATCAGCGAATCCGGCGCGAAATGCGACGCGAAGGCATAGGGCAGGCCGAGCATCGCCGCGAGTTGCGCGCCGAACGTGCTCGATCCGAGGATCCATAGCGACACATTGGCGCCCGCGCCCGGCGTCGCGGTGATGCCGGTCTGGCCGTCGTCGGCGAAATAGCTCTGCAATTCGAGCACGTCGCGGGGGAAGGCGTTGGCGTCGCTCGCCAGGGTACGGCGCATCGCGCGCGCGACGCGCAGGTCGGAGCCGGGCGCGCGGCCGAGGCCAAGATCGATCCGGCCGGGGAACAGCGCGTCGAGCGTGCCGAACTGTTCGGCGATCGCCAGCGGCGCGTGGTTGGGCAGCATGATGCCGCCGGCGCCGACCCGGATCGTCGAGGTCGCCGCGGCGACGTGTCCGATCACCACCGAGGTGGCCGCGCTGGCGATGCCGGGCATGCCGTGATGCTCGGCGGTCCAATAGCGGGTGAAGCCGAGTCGCTCGGCCGTCCGCGCCAGATCGGCTGCGTTGGCGAGGCTTTGCGCGACGGAACCGCCCTGAACGACGGGCACGAGATCGAGAAGCGAATAAGCTGTCATGCGCCGGATGTGGGGAGGGGCGGGACGGCTTACCAGACCGGACGGTACAAAAATCCCGGTCGCCTGCCGGCGACCCTTGCAGTGCTATCGTTGAACACTCCCTGCGCCGTTCGTGCCGAGCTTGTCGAAGCACGCGCCCCAGGTGCTGCATTGCCTGGCACGTGCTTCGACAAGCTCAGCACGAACGGGAGGAAGATAATTCGGCGGAGGCGGGCGATTACCGGCGGAACAGCGTCTCGGCGGTCGGCTCGGACGGCGTGATGCCGCCGCTCTCGCCGTTCTCGCCGCGCGCGGCCTGCTCGCGCTGGGCGCGCAGTTCGGTGATGAGCGCCTCGCGGTCACCCTCCAGCCGGGTATCGACCGGCGCCTCGATACCGGCCGCCTTGGCCGCCTTCGCCACCGCGGCGTCGAGCTCGCGCTGCGTGGTCAGGCCCAGCGTGACCGGATCCTTCGGCGTGATGTTGGCGATGTTCCAGTGGCTGCGGTCGCGGATCGCCGCGATCGTGGTGCGGGTGGTGCCGATCAGATTGCCGATCGCGCCGTCCGAAATCTCGGGATGGTTGCGGATAATCCAGGCGATGCCGTCGGGCTTGTCCGAACGCTTCGAAACCGGCGTGTAGCGCGGCCCCTTGGTGCGGCGGACCTGCTCGGGGCCTTTGAGGATCTGCAGGCGATAATCGGGGTTCGCCTGGCCCTTGTCGATCTCTTCCTGGGTCAGTTCGTGCGCGCGCACCGGATCGCGGCCGGTCAGCTTGGTCGCGGCGGTATCGTCGGCGATCGCCTGGATTTCCAGGATGTGCAGCCCGCAGAACTCGGCGATCTGCTCGAACGAAAGCGAGGTGTTGTCGACGAGCCAGGACGCGGTCGCGTGCGGCATAAGCGGCTGGGCCACGAAATACTCCTTCAAAAACGGAAAGGGCCGCCCCTTTCGGAGCGGCCGCAGTAATGCATATGACTTAATGCTTATGCCCCGCCGGGGCAAGCGCCGTGCGACGGGCGCGTAATCAGGCCGCGATCGCCGCGTCGTCCAGCCCGACCGGGGCGAGCGCCTTGAGGAATTGCCGCGCGCTCGCCTCCCAGGTGAAGCTCTGGCCGTAGGCGGCGCAGGCCGCGCGGTCGAGCGTCAGCGCCTGCGCGATCGCGGTGTCGAGATCCTCGTCCATCACGCCGACGCCGGGTTTGAGCACGTCGAGCGGCCCCGTCACCGGATAGGCGGCGACCGGCGTGCCGCATGCCATCGCCTCGATCATCACCAGCCCGAACGTGTCGGTGCGGCTCGGAAACGCGAAGACGTCGGCGGCGGCGTATGCGGCGGCGAGCTCCGCGCCGAAGCGCGCGCCGAGGAACCTCGCATCGGGAAACCGCGCTTCGAGCGCGGCGCGCGCCGGGCCGTCGCCGACGATGACCTTGGTGCCGGGGTGCGACGCGGTCAGGAACGCCTCGATATTCTTCTCGATCGCGACCCGCCCGACGTAGAGCATCACCGGGCCGGGCAGCGCCCGCAGTTCGGCGTCGGGCGCGGTGGCCGAGAACAGCGACAGATCGACGCCGCGCCCCCATTCGCGCACCCGCGTGAGATCGTGATCCTTGAGCGTCGCCTCGATCGAGCGCGTGGAGGCGAGAATCGCCTGCGCGGGGGCATGGAACCAGCGGATATAGCGCCAGACCCATTCGGGGTTCACGCCCGTCCGCGCCGAGACATAGTCCGGGAATTGCGTGTGATAGGCGGTGGTGAACGGAAAATTCTGCGTCAGGCACCAGCGCCGCGCGGCGAGGCACACCGGCCCCTCGGTGGCGAGGTGGATGGCGTGCGGGTTGAAATCGGCGAGCATCTTGCCGACCCCGCCGGTGCTGGCGAGCGCGAGGCGGATTTCGGGATAGGTCGGGCAGGGCAGCGAATAGAACAGATCGGGCGAGACGACGAGCACCTGATGCCCCTGGCGCTCAAGTTCGGCGCGAACGGATTGCAGCGTGCGGACGACCCCGTTGACCTGCGGGCTCCATGCGTCCGTGGCGATCGCGATCCGCACCGCGCTCAGGCCGCCATCATCTCGATCTCCGCGGGCGCCTCGGTCACCGCCTCGGGCGGCTTGCGGGCGGCAATTTCGTCGGCCCAGTGCAACACCTCCATGCGACCGTCGAAATGCTCGACCAAGGCCGTGCAGCCCTCCACCCAGTCGCCATCGTTATAATATTCAACGCCGCCGATATCACGGATCTCGGCGGTGTGGATATGCCCGCACACGACGCCGTCGACCCCGCGCGCGCCCGCCGCTTCCGCGATCACCTGCTCGTAATTCGAGATGAATTCGACCGCGTTCTTCACCTTCGCCTTCGCATGTTTCGAGAGCGACCAATATGGCAGGTTGAAACGGCGGCGATACGCATTCACCAGCCGGTTCAGGGCCATCAAGGTTTCATATGCGACATCGCCGACATGCGCCAGCCATCTGTGCGCGAGCGTGATCGCGTCGAACTCGTCGCCGTGGAGCACCAGTAGGCGGCGCCCGTCGGCGGTGGTGTGGATCGCCTTGCGGCGGATCGAGACGCCGCCGAAGCTCAGCCCGCTGAACTGGCGCATCACCTCGTCGTGGTTGCCGGGGATGTAGATGACGTCGGTGCCGCGCTTGGCGCGTTTCAGGATGCGCCACACCACGTCGTTGTGCGCGGCGGGCCAGTAGAACTTCTTCTTCAGCCGCCAGCCGTCGATGATGTCGCCGACCAGATACATCGTGTCGCTGTCGACATGGTCGAGGAAGTCGATCAGCATCTCCGCGTTGCAGCCGCGCGTGCCGAGATGGATGTCCGAAATCCAGATCGTGCGGTAGCGGAGCCGTTCGGGCGGCGTGCGCTCGGGGATCGCCGGCGTGGAGTTCGCGAAATCGAACAGGTCCGTGACCGAGCCGTCTCCCGGCAGCAGATCCATCGCAATCTTGGTGACGGCGTCCATGCGCATTCCCCGGCCCGGATATCGGCTGAGACCGTGCTATGGCCGGGTTTTGTTACACCTTGAGTCGGGCGGGATGACAGCCGCGTTACGCGGTGATGGCGACATGCCCCGGCTGCGCCGCGACTCGCGCCAGCCATGCCGATACGGCGGGCCAGCGTGCGAGATCGAACCCGCCCTCGCTCGCGACATGCGTATAGGCGTAGAGCGCGATATCGGCGAGCGTGAAGCGGCCGCCGGCGAACCAGTCGGCGCGGGCGAGGTGATCCTCCATCAGCGTCAGTGCCGCTTCCGCCGCCGCCGTCCGGGCGGGAATCTGCGCGCGCTGTGCGTCGGTGAGGTTGGCCTCGCCGATCATCGCGCGCCAGAAGCGCAGCGTCGCGACATTGGGTTCGTGGTTATATTGTTCCCAGAACATCCAGCGCAGCATGTCGGCATGGTCGAAGCGATCCTCGGGGATCAGCGCCGAACCGTGGGCGAGCCACACGCACGCCGCGTTGCTCTCGGGCAGGAAGCTGTCGCGGATCTGGAGGACGGGGATTCGTCCGTTGGCGTTGACGTCGCGCAGGAACGCGTCGGTGCGCGTCTCGCCAGCGAGGATGTCATAGCCGCGTCGCCCGAGCGGAACGCCGAGATGCGCGGCGGTCAGCCGGATCTTGTAGCAATTCCCCGATGGCGCATATTCGTGCAGGATCAGATCGGTCATGGTCGCCCCCTATGCCGCGCCGCTTGTGCCCGCATCGCGCGCGAACACAAGCAAAGCGTGGCGGGGGGCAGATAAGCCGGGCTTATCAACCCGAGCTCATCCACGTCCGTCAGTCCTGATTCTCGGGCCGCGCGAGCCAGTCTTCGAGCCACTTGATCGTATAATCCCCCGCGCGGAATTCGGGATCGTCGAGCAGCGCCTGATGGAGCGGGATCGTCGTCTTGACGCCGTCGATCACGAACTCCTCGAGCGCGCGCCGCAGCCGCAGGATACAGCCCTCGCGCGTGCGCCCATAGACGATCAGCTTGGCGATCATCGAATCGTAATAAGGCGGGATGCGATAGCCGGCGTACAGTCCGCTATCGACGCGGACGTGCATGCCGCCCGGCGCGTGGAAATAGTCCACCCGCCCCGGCGACGGGGCGAAGGTGCGCGGGTCTTCGGCGTTGATGCGGCATTCGATCGCGTGGCCGCGGAACTCCAGCTCCTCCTGCCGCACCGACAAGGGATGCCCCTCGGCGATACGGATCTGCTCGCGCACCAGATCCATGCCGGTGATCGCTTCGGTGACGGGATGCTCGACCTGGAGCCGCGTGTTCATCTCGATGAAGTAGAACTCGCCGTCTTCCCACAGGAACTCTATCGTGCCCGCGCCGCGATAGCCCATGTCCGCCATCGCCTTCGCGACGATCCCGCCCATCCGCGCGCGATCCTCGGGGCCGAGCACGGGCGAGGGGGCTTCCTCCAGCACCTTCTGGTGGCGGCGCTGGAGCGAGCAGTCGCGCTCGCCGAGGTGGATCGCCTCGCCCTTGCCGTCGCCGAACACCTGGAACTCGATGTGGCGCGGGTTGCCGAGATATTTTTCGAGATAGACGGTGGCGTCGCCGAACGCGGCCTTCGCCTCGCTGCCGGCCTGCTGCATCAGCGTTTCGAGCTCGTCCTCGGACGCGCACACCTTCATGCCGCGCCCGCCGCCGCCCGACGCGGCCTTGATGATGACCGGATAGCCGATCCGCGCCGCGATCTCGCGCGCCTCGGCGATGTCGCTGACCGCGCCGTCGGAACCGGGCACCAGCGGCAGCCCGAGCGCGCCGGCGGTGCGCTTTGCCTCCACCTTGTCGCCCATCGTGCGGATATGTTCGGGCTTAGGCCCGACGAAGATCAGCCCGTGCGCCTCGACGATCTCGGCGAACTTGGCGTTCTCCGAGAGGAAGCCGTAGCCGGGGTGGACCGCGTCCGCGCCCGAAATCTCCGCCGCCGAGATGATGTTGGGGATGTTGAGATAGCTCTCGCCCGCCGCCGGCGGCCCGATGCAGATCGCCTGATCGGCGAGCCGCACGTGCATCGCATCGGCATCGGCGGTCGAATGCACCGCCACCGTCTGGATGCCCATTTCGTGGCAGGCGCGGTGGATGCGCAACGCGATCTCGCCGCGATTGGCGATCAGGAGCTTCTTGATTTCAGCCATTGTTGATCGAGACCATGAAAAGGCCAGTCGTTCGCCCTGAGCCTGTCGAAGGGCGTGCAGCGAAAACGGCAGGCGTCAGAATATGTGCTTCGACACGCTCGGCACGAACGGCGGTGGGGTGGTTCATTCCACCACGACGAGCGGCTGATCGAACTCGACCGGCTGGCCGTTCTCGACCAGGATCGCCTTCACGGTGCCGGCCGAGGGCGCGACGATCGGGTTCATCACCTTCATCGCCTCGACGATCAGCAGCGTCTCGCCCGCCGCGACGCGGTCGCCGATGCCGACGAACGGCTTGGCGCCCGGCTCGGCGGAGAGATAGGCCGTGCCGACCATCGGCGACTTGACCGCGTTGGCCGCGCTCGGCGCGGGTGACGCGACGATCTCGGCCGCTGCGGTGGCGGCAGCGGGTGCGGCGGCCGCCGGCGCGGCATAATGCATCGGCGCGGCCGCGACGGGCGGCGCCTTGCGCGCGATGCGGATCTTGCGGTCGCCGTCCTCGACCTCGATCTCGGTGAGATCGGTCGCGTCGAGCATTTCGGCGAGCTGGCGGACCAGATCGACATCGATCCGCATCGCGCCGGAAGTTTCTGTGCTATCGGTCATACGACCCCTGTTGTCCTGTTCTTGCCCTGAATTTGGTGGCGCGTCCTGTCAGAAGCGCGCGGCGGCTTCAAGCGCCAGCATATAGGAATACGCACCGAACCCCGCTATGGTGCCCTTAGCGGCCATTCCGACGTAGCTGTGATGCCGAAATGTCTCGCGCGTGAGCGGGTTCGAGAGGTGGACCTCGATCACCGGCGTCCTGATCCCCTTGATCGCATCATGCACCGCGACCGACGTATGGGTGAACGCGCCGGCGTTGAGCAGCACCGCCTTGGCGCCCACCGCTTGCGCCTCGTGCAGCCAATCGACCAGATGCCCCTCGTGATTGGATTGCCGCACGTCGATCGTCAGGTCGAGCTCGCGGGCGCGATCCTCGAGCATGCCGGCGATGTCGTCGAGCGTGTCGTGGCCATAAATGTCCGGCTCGCGCGTGCCGAGCAGGTTGAGATTGGGGCCGTTGAGGACGAAGATGGTGTCGGGCATCGGACGCTTTCAATTGCGGGCACGGCGCGCACGCCTATATCGTGACGACCATCCTTATCCGTTCGTGCCGAGCGAAGTCGAGAGACCCGCGCACACGGCTCGACTTCGCTCGACACGAACGGCACAGGGCGCGGCGCGCCACCGTAACGCAGGATTCGATATGCATACAGACGGAACTCTCTCGATTCAGGTCAATGGCGAGCATCGCCGCGTGCGTGCCGGGCTGACGCTGGCCGATCTGGCTGCCGATCTCGGCCTCGCGCCCGAAAAGGTCGCGGTCGAGCGCAATCTGTCGGTGGTACCGCGCTCGACGCTCAAGGATGTGCTGGTGGAGGATGGCGACGAGCTGGAGATCGTGCATTTCGTGGGCGGCGGCGACCATGCCCGCGCGGTCGCGCAGGATACATGGAGCGTGGCGGGCCGCACCTTCCGCTCGCGGCTGATCGTCGGCACCGGCAAGTATAAGGATTTCGCGCAAAACGCCGCCGCGCTGGAAGCGTCGGGCGCGGAGATCGTCACCGTCGCGGTGCGGCGCGTCAACGTCTCCGACCCGAACGCGCCGATGCTGACCGACTATATCGACCCGAAGAAGGTGACGTACCTCCCCAATACCGCCGGCTGCTTTGATGCGGAAAGTGCGATCCGCACGCTGCGGCTGGCGCGCGAGGCGGGCGGCTGGGATCTGGTCAAGCTCGAGGTGCTGGGCGAGGCCAAGACGCTGTACCCCGACATGGTCGAGACGCTGCGCGCGACCGAGGTGCTGGCCAAGGAAGGCTTCCTGCCGATGGTCTATTGCGTCGATGATCCGATCGCGGCGAAGCGGCTGGAGAATGCCGGCGCGGTCGCGATCATGCCGCTCGGCGCGCCGATCGGCTCGGGGCTGGGCATCCAGAACCAGGTGACGATCCGGCTGATCGTCGAGGGCGCGGGCGTGCCGGTGCTGGTCGATGCCGGCGTCGGCACCGCGTCGGACGCGGCGGCGGCGATGGAGCTGGGCTGCGACGGGGTGCTGATGAACACCGCGATCGCCGAGGCGAAAGACCCGATCATGATGGCCGCCGCGATGAAGGCGGGCGTCGAGGCGGGGCGGCTCGCCTATCTCGCCGGGCGGATGGGCAAGCGGCGCTATGCCGATCCGTCGAGCCCGCTGTCCGGGCTGATCTGATCCGCCGGGCACGCGCGCCGCATATGATCTAAGTTACTGTTTCGGAACCATGACCGCCTTGGTCCGTTGATACTGCGGGAGTGGTAAGCGTCGGCCAACGACGCGCTTTTCACCCACGCAGGAGACAGATCATGGGCGAACTCGGCGACAAGATCAAAGGCAACATCAACGAGGCGATCGGCAAGGTCAAGCAGCAGAGCGACGACCCCGCCACGCGCGACGAAGGTGCCGCGCAGGAGCTGAAAGGCAAGGGCGAGCAGGTCAAGGGCAAGATCAAGGGCGCGCTCGGCGACGACATCTGAGGCCGCGAAAGCGTTAGGAGAGACACGCCGCCCCGGGGGACCGGGGCGGCGTTTTCATTAGGCGTCGCCCGCGAGCATCGCACCCGCGCTGATCGCGCGCATCTCGGTCTTGAGGTGGAGCAGTTTGACACCGCTATGCGCGAGTGCGCGCTCGAGCGCGGGCGCGAACGCCTCGGTGGTCTCCACCGTCTCCGCCCAGCAGCCGTACGCGCGGGCGAGCGCGGCGAAATCGGGGTTGTGCAGCCGCGTCCCGCTCACCCGGCCGGGATAGTCGCGCTCCTGATGCATGCGGATCGTGCCATAGCCCGCATTGTCGATCACCAGCACCAGCATGTCCACGCCGTGCGCCACCGCTGTCGCGAGTTCCTGACTGTTCATCAGGAAGCAGCCGTCACCCGCGAGCGCGACGACCTGCCGGTCGGGGTGGCGGAGGGCGGCGGCGGTTGCGGCGGGAACGCCATAGCCCATCGCGCCACAGGTCGGAGCAAGCTGGCTGTTGAGCTCATATCGCCAATAGCGGTGCCACCAGCCCGAATAATTGCCGGCGCCGTTGCAGATGATCGTGTCCGCCGGCAGCCGTTCGCGCATCGCCGCCACGCACGGGCCGAGATCGAGCACGAGGCCGGGGCGCGGGGCAGGGGTGGACCAGGCGAGATACTCGGCATGCGCTTCGGCGCCGGTGGTGCGCGGCGGCAGGTCGATCGACAGCAGGCCATCCGCGAACGATGCCATGTCCGCGCAGATCGCCAGATCGGCGCGATAGACGCTGCCGAGTTCCTCGGGATCGGGATGCACGTGGACAAGCGTCTGGCCGGGATGCTCGGGCGTGAGCAAAGTATAGCCATCGGTGGTCGCCTCGCCCAGCCGCGCGCCGACCACCACCAGCAGATCGGCCGCGCGGATGCGCGCGACGAGCTTCGGATTGGGGCCGTAGCCGAGATTTCCAGCCCAGACCGGGCACGTGTTGGGCAGCGCATCCTGCCGCCGGAACGCCGATGCGACCGGCACGCCGCTGCGCTCGGCCCATTGCGCGATGTCGCGCGCCGCCGCATCGTCCCACCCGGCGCCTCCGATGAGCAGCATCGGCCGCTCGGCGCCGCCCAGCGCGCCGCCGAGCGCCGCCATCTGGATCGGATCGGCCGCCTGCGTCACCCGCGTGACGCGCGGCCGATCGACTACCTCGACCACATCCTTGAGCATGTCCTCGGGCAGCGCCAGCACGACCGGTCCCGGCCGCCCGCTCATCGCGGTCGCATAGGCGCGCGCGACATATTCGGGGATGCGGCGCGCGTCGTCGATCCGCGCCGCCCATTTGGCTACGGCTCCGAACATCGCCTCGAAGTTGATTTCCTGAAACGCCTCGCGGTCGCGCGTGCCGCGATCGACGTCGCCGATGAACAGGATCATCGGCTGGCTGTCCTGCATCGCGACATGGACGCCGATCGATGCGTTGGTCGCACCCGGCCCGCGCGTGACGAAGGCGACCCCAGGCCGCCCGGTCAGCGTGCCGTCGGCGCAGGCCATGAACCCGACCCCGCCTTCCTGCCGGCAGACGACGAGGTCGATCGCGGGCGTGTCGTGCAACGCGTCGAGCACCGCGAGGAAGCTCTCGCCGGGGACGGTGAAGATCCGGTCGCATCCCTGCGCGAGCAGTTGATCGACGAGAATGCGGCCGCCGGTGCGCGGATGGGTCATGGCACGTCTCTCAAACGTCTGCCGCTCGGGCGAGCGGATGGGGAAAAGCCGCGACGTATCGGTTCGCCCGAACGTCATTGGACCTGTCGGGAAGCTTTACACCGCCGCGATCCGGCGCGCCGCGTTAACCAGGCCGTGCGAGCAAATCCGCGATCTCGCGCCAATTGGCACGCGCCCTGCACTACACTAATCAGCCGAGCGGAAACGCTTCAGCAGGACGGGCCGATGCTGCCCCCGATCTCGCGTCGGCCCGTCCGCACCCGGCTTTCCCGCGATGCGGACGGTCGATTCCGATCAGGCGGCTTTCAACAGCCCCGCGTCGGTCAGCAATTGCGCCAGTTCGCCGCTCTCGTACATCTCCATCATGATGTCCGAGCCGCCGACGAATTCGCCCTTCACATAGAGCTGCGGGATCGTCGGCCAGTCCGAGAACGCCTTGATGCCCTGGCGCACGGCCTGGTCCTGCAGCACGTCGACGCTGTCGAACTCGACGCCGACATGGTTGAGGATCGCGACGGCACGGCTCGAAAAGCCGCACTGCGGGAAGAGCGGGCTGCCCTTCATGAACAGGAGCACGTCGCTCTTGCCGACCATCTCGGCGAGGCGAGCCTGGGTCTCGCCACTGGTTTCGGTGGTCATCTGGATATCCTTCACTCTGGTACGGCGGTGGTAAGCTGGAGCGCGTGGAGAACGCCGCCCATGCGTTCACCGAGCGCGGCATAGACGGCCCGCTGCTGCTTGAGGCGCGGCAGGCCGCGGAACGTCTCGCTGGTGACGCGCGCGGCCCAATGGTCGCCATCCCCGGCGAGGTCGGTCATCACGACTTGCGCATCGGGGATCGCCGCGACGATCAGCGCCTCGATCTCATGGGCGGCCATCGGCATTATTCGGAGGCCATCAACTGGCGGCGCGCCTCGACGGTATGCTCGTCGATCGCGCGGCGCACCATCGCCTCGTCGCACGCGATATCCGCGGCGGTCAGGTCGCCGAGCAGCTTGCGCACGACATCGTCATCGCCCGCTTCCTCGAAATCGGCATGCACGACCGAGGTGGCATAAGCGTCGGCCTCGGCCTTGGTCAGCTTCATCAGCTCCGCCGCCCAATAGCCGAGCAGGCGGTTGCGCCGCGCGACGATGCGGAACGCCATCTCCTCGTCGCGTGCGAACTTCGCCTCGAACGCCCGCTCGCGCTCGTCGAATGTGGTCATCTGGCTCTCCCCTCGGGCCGCAAAATCTCCTGACCGAGATAGGGAAGGCGATGGGGTGGCGCAACTGGGCGTTAGGCCGCCGATCCGTTCGTCCCGAGCGACGTCGAGGAACATCCCCGGCGCGCAGGTGTCTCGACTGCGCTCGACACGAACGGTTGGTTTATGCCGCCGCGCTCGCGTGGAAGCGTTCGCCGGCCATGAACGGCCGGTCGTGGGCGACGCCGGCTTCATAGCCGGAGATCGCGGCATCGCGCGCCAGCGTCAGCCCGACCTCGTCGAGACCTTCCATCAGGCACTGGCGGCGGAACGGATCGAGCTCGAACGCGAAGCGGTCCTGGAAGGGCGTGGTGACGGTCATGGTTTCGAGGTCGACCGAGACGCTGTCGGTCTTCGCCACCTCGACCAGCCGATCGACCGCATCCTGCGGCAGCACCACGGTGACGATGCCGTTCTTGAACGCATTGCCGGAAAAGATGTCCGAGAAGCTCGGCGCGATTACCGCGGCGATCCCCATGTCGGCGAGCGCCCAGGCGGCATGTTCGCGGCTCGATCCGCAGCCGAAATTGTCGCCCGCGATCAGCACCGGCGCGCCGGCGTAGCGCGGATCGTCGAAGATGTTGCCCGGCTCCGCGCGCACCGTCTCGAACGCGCCTTTGCCCAGCCCCTCGCGCGTGACCGTCTTCAGCCAATGCGCGGGGATGATGACGTCGGTGTCGATGTTCTTCGCGCCCCACGGATAGGCGCGGCCGGAGACTTGGGTGACGGGCTTCATCGGACGAGTGCCTTCAAGGAACGAAAGTGTCTGCCTGCTTGACGCCGACGCCGCGTCAGCGTTCGCCGCTGGTCAGCGTGAGGTTCGGGCGCGCCGTGGCGGCATACGCCGCGACGCCGCTGACGATGGTGCCCATGATCAGCAAGATAAGTGCGCGCTTCATGCCTGTACCCCCAAATCGAACTCGCGGACGTCACTCAACCGGCCGTTGATCGCGGCCGCAGCCGCCATCGCCGGTGAAACCAGATGCGTCCGCGCACCCGGCCCCTGCCGTCCTACGAAATTCCGATTCGAAGTGGAAGCGCAGCGTTCGCCGGGCGGCACCTTGTCCGGGTTCATCGCCAGGCACATCGAACAGCCCGGCTCGCGCCACTCGAATCCGGCGTCGCGGAAGATGCGATCGAGCCCCTCGGCCTCGGCCTGGCGCTTGACGAGCCCCGAGCCGGGCACGACCAGCGCGCGCACGCCCTCGGCGACGTGCCGCCCGCCCGCGATCGCGGCGGCGGCGCGCAGATCCTCGATGCGGCTGTTGGTGCAACTGCCGATGAAGACATGCTGGACCGGCACCTCGGCGATCGGCGTGCCGGGGGCGAGGCCCATATAGTCGAGCGATTTTTGCGCCGCGACCCGCTTCGACGGATCGGCGAAACTCTCGGGATCGGGCACCACGCCGGTGATCGGCACGACGTCCTCGGGCGAGGTGCCCCAGGTCAGCGACGGCGCGATCTGCGTGGCGTCGATCAGGATGGTGCGGTCGTAGCGCGCGCCCGGATCGGTCGGCAACGTGCGCCAATAGGCGACCGCCGCGTCCCAGGCCGCGCCCTTGGGTGCCATCGGCCGACCTTTGAGATAGGCGAAGGTCGTCTCGTCGGGCGCGATCAGCCCGGCGCGCGCACCGCCCTCGATCGACATGTTGGCGATCGTCAGCCGGCCCTCGATCGACATGTCGCGGATCGTCGAGCCGGTATATTCGATGACATGGCCGGTGCCGCCGGCGGTGCCGATCCGCCCGATCACGTGCAGGATCACGTCCTTGGGCGTCACGCCCACACCGAGCTCGCCCTCGATCCGCACCTCGAACGTCTTGGACGGGCTGAGCAGCAAGGTCTGCGTGGCGAGCACATGCTCGACCTCGGAGGTGCCGATCCCGAACGCGAGCGCGCCGAGCGCACCATGCGCCGAGGTGTGGCTGTCGCCGCATACCAGCGTCGTGCCGGGCAGGGTGAAGCCCTGTTCGGGGCCGACGACATGGACTATGCCCTGTTCGGGCGCGACCGCGTCGATATAATCGACGCCGAACTCGCGCGTGTTGCGCTCGAGCGCGTCGAGCTGCTGCGCGCTCTCCGGGTCGGCGATCGGCAGGCGGTGGCCGGCGGCATCGACGCGCGGTGTGGTCGGCAGGTTGTGGTCGGGCACCGCGAGCGTGAGATCGGGGCGGCGCACCTTGCGGCCGTTCGCGCGCAAGCCCGCGAAGGCCTGCGGGCTGGTCACCTCATGGACGAGGTGACGATCGATATAGATGAGGCACGTCCCGTCGTCGCGCTTCTCGACGACATGCGCGTTCCAGATTTTCTCGTACAGCGTTTGCGGGTTCGACATGCGCGCGCTTTAACGCTTTGATGCGCGATCGCAACCTCAGACTGCATGTTCATTGCGCAAGTCGGAAATCCGCGGTCAACCCGCCTCCTTGGGAGAGAGATACGTCGGATCGTGCGTGACCGGCGAGGGCGACTGGTCGCGCAGCGCCGCGAGCTGCTCGGCGAAGCCGGTGCGGCAGCGGAAGCCGAGCACGCGCTCGGCGCGGCCGGCATCGTACACACGGTCGATCCGCTCGGGCAGCGACCAGCCGCGTGCGGCATACAGCGCCGGGGCATCGGGAAAGATGCGGGCGATCACCGCCGTCGCGTCCGTCTTCAGTGCGGCGCAGTCGGCGCGCGTGAACGGCGTCGGCGCGGAGAGGATGAAGGTGCCGAAGCCGATTTCGGGCGCGCGTTCCAGCGCGAGCACGTGCGCATCCGCCGCGTCCTCCACGGTGAGGCGGCGGTGAAGCAGTTCGTTCGCCTTCATGTTCTCGCCATCGGGCGCGCGGTGCGTGTCGTCATCCTCGGGAAAGAAGCGCCCGGTGCGCAGGATCAGCACGGGCAGGCCATGCTCGGCGTGGATCAGCCGGCACATTTGCTCGGCGGCGAGCTTGGTGATGCCGTAGATGTTGCGCGGTTCGAGCGGGGCGAGGCTTTCGTCTATCCACACCGCTTCGTTCGCGGTGCCCGCGCGGATCGCGGCGGAGATCATCAGCGAGGTGGTCGAGGTGAAGATGAAGCGGCTCGCGCCATGCGCCACCGCCGCTTCGAGCAGGTGGAGCGTTCCGCTGACGTTGACGTCGATGAACGCCTGGCGCGGATAGCGGACGATGTCTGGCTTGTGGAGCGCGCCGCCATGGATCACCGCGTCGAAGCAATGCTCCGCGAACAATCGCTCGACGCACGCGCGGTCGGCGACGCTGCCGATCACGTCGGTGTCGATGCCCGGCGCGACGTCCAGCCCGGTGACGCTGTGCCCGGCTTCGCGCAGGCGCGGCGCGAGGAAGCGGCCGAGCCAGCCTGACGATCCCGTGAGCAGCACGCGCATCTCGAAGTTCCCCCCTGTTCAGGTCGCCGGCATGGCCTTACCGCCCGATCACCCCGTGCAGAAAGGCCGCGCTGTCCGCGAGCACCGCCGCCTTGCGCCGGAACGGCACCGACAGCGCCATCACCACCTCCTCATGGCTGAGCCTCGGGTAGCTGCGCAAGGTCACCGGCGCGCCGAGCGTATCGAGTCGCTGCGCGAGGCTGATCGCATTGCGCGGCTCGACCTCGGTATCGCCGGACGAGGTGACGAGCAGCATCGGCGGTGCATCGGCGCGCGCGTAGGCGATCGGCTGCGTGGTCCGTGGATCGGCGGTTCCCTTGAACGCCGCGATCGCGCGCGGCGAGGTCCACGGATAGAAATCATACGGTCCCGACAGGCCGACCACCGCCTTGATCGTGTTCGGTGGCAGCTTTTGCGCCGCCAGATAGCGCCGATCGAGCGCGAGCAGCGCGATGATGTGCGACCCGGCCGAATGCCCCGCCAGCGCGATCCGATCGGGATCGCCGCCGTAGGCCGCGATATGATCGTGCGTCCATTTCACCGCCTCGGCGCCATCCTCGACGAAGGCGGGGAAGCGCACCGCCGGCACCTTGCGGTAATCGGGCACCACCACGACGAACCCCCGTCTGGCGAACGCCCGCGCCGCGAAGCGATAGCCGTCGCGCGATCCCGCCGCCCAGCCGCCGCCATAGAAGAAGATCACCACCGGCAGCTTCGCGTGCGCCGGATATGCGGGCCGCCACACGTCGAGCGTCTGGCCGTGGCCGCCGAACGGCACCGCGACGCCGGGCCGAGCGGTGCCCCAGCCGCCGCCCATCGCGCCGTCGAGCAGGCTGAGCTGACCCGGTGGCGAGAGCAGCCTGAGCACCGCCACCAGCCCGACCGCGACCGCCAACAGGCCGATCGCGGCGATGCGCAGGATCACGCGATGGCGCTGGTGTAATGCGCGGTGGTCTTGGCGGCGACCTCGTCGGCGGTCACGCCGGGGGCGAGTTCGATCAGCTCGAACGGGCTGTCATGGTCGGGCCGGCGGAACACGCACAGATCGGTGACGATCATGTCGACGACGTTCTTGCCGGTCAGCGGCAGCGTGCAGGCCGGGATGAACTTGGGGTCGCCGTTCTTGGCTGTATGCTCCATCACGACGATGATCTTCTTGACGCCGGCGACGAGATCCATCGCCCCGCCCATGCCCTTGATCATCTTGCCGGGGATCATCCAGTTGGCGATGTCGCCATTCTCGGCGACCTCCATCGCGCCGAGCACGGTCAGATCGATATGCCCGCCGCGAATCATCGCGAAACTGTCCGACGACGAGAAATAGGCGCTTTGCGGCAGTTCGCTGATCGTCTGCTTGCCCGCGTTGATGAGATCGGCGTCCTCCTCGCCCGCATAGGGGAAAGGGCCGATGCCAAGCATGCCGTTTTCCGACTGGAGCGTCACCTCGACGCCCTCGGGGATATGGTTCGCGACCAGCGTCGGGATGCCGATGCCGAGATTGACGTAGAAGCCGTCCTGCAGCTCGCGCGCGGCGCGCGCCGCCATGTCGTCACGGGTCCAGGCCATGTTATTTCTCCGTGGGAGCGGGGTCGGGGGGCGGTGCCGCGCCGGGTGTCCAGCGTTTGTCGGCGGGGAAGATGTCCGCCTGCGTGCCGTTGACGGCGGTGCCATACGCCGGATTGGGCAGCATGAACCAGCCATGCCCCCAGAGCAGATAGATTTCGCGGCCCGCCGTGAGCTGGCGCCGTTCCGACAGGGTGATGTCGCCAGCGTTGAACAGGTCGCTGAAATCGCCGAGCTGATCGCCGACCATCGCGATCACGCAGTAATGGACCGAGATGTCCTGGCGGCGGGCGTCCTTGCCGTTGCCGGTGCTGCCGCTGTCGCCTTTCAGCCACAGGTTGGTGCCATAAGCGACCGGGCCGACGCCGAGGCCGTTGAGCATCGCGGCGGTCTTGTCCGCGTTCGCGCCCGAGCGGTTGCTGTTGAAGATCACCTCGACATGCGCGTCGCGCGCGACCTTGATCGCTTCCGCGACGCCGGGCGCGAGTGACACCGCCTTGCTGCCCGAACGTTCCCACGCTTCCCAGCGTGCCGCGCTGTAGCCGCCGCCCGCGGCGAGGCTCGCCTGTTCGAAGCCGAGGTTGAACACCACCGTCTCGTCGATATCGAACACGACCGCCATCGGCTTCTGGTCGCATGGCAGGAAGCTCGGATTCTGGAGCGTCGCGCCGGGCGCGAGCACGACCGAATGGACGATATGCCCGATCGCGCGATCCGAGGTGACGCCGAGCAGATAGTTTTCGAGCGCGATATAGGTCTGCAGATATTGCGCCGCCGCCTCGCCCGAGCCGTAGAGATATTGCATCCCCGCCGGCACCGCCGTGGTGGCGCGGGGCGCGGGCGGCGGCGGGGCGGCCCCGCGCTTGCGCCTGCGCGGCGCGACATAGGTGCGCGACGCGGACGGCGTCTCGTCGTCCTGCGCGGACGCCTGCTGGAGCGCGATGTCGGTGCCGCCGCCGGGCTGGAGCATCGCCGCGTGGATCGGCGCGGGCGCGGTCTCCGGGCCCGCGAAGGCGGCGGGGATCACCGGCGGCGCGCTCGCGGCGGCGCTGGCATAGGCGGCGAGATCGGTGTCGGTCTCGATCCGCCCGTTGAGGCGCGCGTCATAATGGCGCCGCCCCATGATATCGGCCGCCATCGGGATCGCCGCGGCGCAGCCCTGTAACAGCGCCAGTGCCGCCAGCGACCCCGTGAGGGCGAGGAGTCGCTTCACGCAGCGCGTTCCCGGACGGTGCGGAATTCGATCTTCTTGTCATAGGGGCTGCCGACGATCAGCCGCTGCACGTAGATGCCGGGCAGGTGGATCGAATCGGCGCCGAGGCTGCCGACCGGCACGATCTCCTCGACCTCGGCGACGCACACCTTGCCCGCCGTCGCCATCGGCTGGTTGAAGTTGCGCGCGGTCTTGCGGAAGATCAGATTGCCGGTGCTGTCCGCCTTCCAGCCCTTGATGATCGCGAGATCGGCACGGATGCCGCGTTCGAGGATATAGTCCTCGCCGTCGAAGCTCTTCACTTCCTTGCCCTCGGCGACGAGCGTGCCGACGCCGGTCTTGGTGTAGAAGCCGGGAATGCCCGCACCGCCCGCGCGGCAGCGCTCGGCGAGCGTGCCCTGCGGGCAGAATTCCACCTCGAGCTCGCCCGAAAGATACTGCCGCTCGAACTCCTTGTTCTCGCCGACATAGGAGGAGATCATCTTCTTGACCTGGCGGGTGCGCAGCAGCTTGCCCAGGCCCTCGCCGTCGATGCCGGCGTTGTTGCTGGCGATGGTGAGATCCTTGGTGCCCGCGTCGCGGATCGCGTCGATCAGCCGTTCGGGGATGCCGCAGAGGCCGAAGCCGCCCGCGCAGATCGTCATGCCGTCCTGAAGCAGCCCCTCTAAAGCGGCGGCGGCGTTCGGGTAGAGCTTCTGCATGCGTGTCCCTCCAACATCCGGCGGATAGGGGTGCGGTGCAGCACTGGTCAAGAGACGCGCGCAGGATTCGCCGCGACGGCACGCCGCCGATCTTGACTACACCCGTAGTCAGTGCGATTACACGTGTAGTCATTACGGGAGCGAGTCGTGGCCGAACGGATCAGCGATGCCGAACATGCGGTGATGGAGGTGCTGTGGGACGATAGCCCGCTCACCGCGCAGGACGTTGCCGAACGGATCGCGCCGGGGCGCGACTGGTCCGCCAACACCGTCAAGACGCTGCTCGGCCGGCTGCTCGCCAAGAACGTGATCGCGCACGAGGCCGATGGCCGGCGCTATCTCTATCGCCCGCTGGTCGCGCGCGAAGATTATGTCGAGGGCGAATCGCGGCGGCTGATCGACCGGCTGTTCGGCGGCAGGCTCACCCCGCTGGTCGCGCATCTTGCCGAGCGCGATGCGCTGTCCGCGCAGGACATCACCGAGATCGAGGCGCTGCTCAAGGCGCTCAAGCCATGATCGGCTGGGCTCTCGAGGCGCTCGCCGGCTCGGCCGTGCTGATGGCGCTGGTGATGGCGATCCGCGGGCCGGTGCGCCGCGCGTTCGGGCCGGACGTGGCTTATGCGCTATGGGCGCTGCCGGTGTTGCGGCTGTGCTTGCCGCCGCTGCCCGAAATGGTGTCCCGAAGCGTGCGCCACGTCGCCGCCCTGCCGGTCGCGCAGGCGAGCGAGCCGGTCACGATCCTGCTCGCCGCCCCGGCGCGGGCCGCGGCGCGGTCGGTCGGCTGGGACGCGTTCGTGCCGGTCGTAGCGGCGGTGTGGTTGGTCGGCGCGCTCGGCTTCGCCGGGTGGCATGTGTTCGCGCACCGGCGCTTCTGTCGCGATCTGCTCGACGGCGCCGCGCCTCTGGAGGCGCGCGGCGCGGTGCAGGTGATCGAAACGCCGGTGGCGCGCGGCCCGCTCGCCTTCGGCATCTGGCGGCGCTACGTCGCCTTCCCGACCGATTTCGGCGCGCTTTATGATCCCGCCGAGCGCGATCTCGCGCTCGCACACGAACTCGGCCACCATGCGCGCGGCGATCTCGTCGCCAACTGGATCGCGCTGGCGGTGCTCGCGCTGCACTGGTTCAATCCGCTCGCCTGGTACGCTTTCCGCGCATTCCGCACCGATCAGGAAGTGGCGAACGACGCGCGCGTGCTCGCCGGCCGGCCCGCGATCACCCGTCACACCTATGCCTGCGCGATCCTGAAGGCGGCGCATGGCGGCGCGGTGTCGGCGGCATGCCACCTCCACACCATCGACGATCTGAAAGGGAGACTGAGGATGCTGACCACCCGCCGCATTTCCCGCGTCCGCCTCGCCGGCGGCAGCGCAGCCGTCGCGCTGCTCGGCGTCGCCGCCTTGGGGCTGACCGCTTCGGGCACGCAGGCCGCCGAGCATGTCCGAACGCGGGTGAAGACCGTGACCGGGATCGATATCACGTCGTTCGATTCGATGCCGACGATGGCCGCGCTCGCCCCAGCGTCGTCCCGCGTGCCCGTCATCCCGCCAGCGTCGTCGCATGTGCCGGTCATGCCGCCGGCTTCGTCGGAGGTGCCGGTCGCTCCGCTGGCGCCGTCCGACGTGGCGATCGCGCCGGTCGAGCCGCCCGTGTCACCGCTTTCCCCCGTCGAGCCCGTGCCGCCGGTGCCGCCGATCGCGGTTTCAAGCCGGGATTGGCACGACATGCGCGATATTGCCGCCGATGTGCCGCGCGTGACCTCCGCCCATTGCGGCGGTCCCGACCGGCCGACCGTCATCCGCGCAGAGCATGACGGCAAGCGCAGCATCACGATCTGCACCGACCGGATCGACCGCGCCGCCGCGCGCGGGGCCGCGCTGGCCGCGAACAGCGCGGTGCTCCAGCGCAGCGCCTATCGCTCCGCGCTCGCCGGGCTGCGCCGCGCACGCGCCAACGTCGCCCACAACACCAATATGCCCGTCGACGCTCGACACCAGGCGCTCGACTCGATCGACGCTTCGCTCGACGAGATCCAGGCCCATATCGACGAGCAGGACTGATCGCGTCCGGCTGGGCGCGGACTTGCGTTCCGCGCCCGGCGCCGCCACATCGACCGGCATGGACGCGCAGCACACCGGCACTTCGCAAGCGCTAGAGCCGCGCGTCGCGCGGGTGCTCGCGCCCAACCCGTCGCCCTTCACCTATACCGGCACGCAGACCTATCTGGTCGGCACCACCGATCTCGCTGTGATCGATCCCGGCCCCGACCTGTCCGAGCATCTCGACGCGATCGTCGCCGCCATCGCCGGGCGTCCGGTCACCGCGATCGTCATCACCCACACCCACCGCGATCACAGCCCGGCCTCGCGCCCGCTCGCCGTGCTGACCGGCGCGCCGATCGTCGGTTGCGCGCCGCTCGTCGTCGCCGACACCGGCCTACGCCTCGAAGCGGGGTTCGACCCCGATTACGCGCCCGACCGCATCCTCGCCGATGGCGAGGCGGTGGCGGGGCAGGGCTGGACGCTGCGCGCGGTCCATACCCCCGGCCACACCTCCAACCACCTGTGTTTCGCGCTGGAGGAGACCGGCGCGCTGTTCACCGGCGATCATGTGATGGGCTGGTCGACCAGCGTCGTCGCGCCGCCCGATGGCGACATGGCCGCGTATATGGCGAGCCTCGACCGGCTGATGCACCGCGAGGACCGTATCTATTACCCCGCCCACGGCGACCCGATCGAAAACCCGCGCCGGCTGGTGCGCGGCATGATGGGTCACCGCAAGCAGCGCGAAGGGCAGATCCTCCGGCTACTGCGCGAGGGGTCGCGCCCGGTGCCCGACATGGTCGAGCGGATGTACGCCGGGCTCGATCCCAGGCTGTTCCCCGCCGCCGGCCGCTCGGTGCTCGCGCATCTGATCGATCTGCGCGCGCGCGGGCTGGTGACCGAGGATGCCGAAACCTGGTCCTATGCCGGTTGAATCGCCGCGCCCCGCCGCCTGGCTGATCCCCGCGCTGGCCGGCGCGGTCGTGCTGGCGGTGGTGATCGCGCTCGGGGTCGGCGGCTATCTTGCCTATCAGCGCTATACGGTGCGCTACACGGTCGAGCGCGAGAGCGACGGGCTGGTCGTCTCCAAGGTGGTCGATGCGCGGCTCGCCGGCGCGACCGATCTGCGCGTCAGCCGCCTGACCGGCACGGTGCAGGCGACCGCCTCCGATACGGGCTGGGGTGGCATCCTGCCCTCGGGGCTGGTGTTCAAGGCGCCGTTCGAGGCGGATTATTTCGTCGATCTCGCCAAGCTCGATCGCGGCCATTTCTTCTGGAACGCCAAGACCAAGACGCTGATCGTGACCCCGCCCGACGTGCGCGTCGACAGCGTCAACGTCGACGAAGGCCGTGCGACGGTCGATCAGGCGACCGGCCTCATCGTCACGCGCGGCGCGATGGCGCGGCTGCGCCAGCGCGCCTCGTCGCGCGCCGCGCAGGTCGTGCGGGGCGAGGCGGGGAGCGCGAAGAACATGGTGCGCGCGCGCGAGAATGCCCGGCGCGAGATCGCCGATCTGTACCAGCGCCCGTTGACCATCGCGGGCGTCGATGCGCACGTCGTCGTCCAGTTCGAGGGCGAGGGCGGCCGCAACACCGAACAATGGGACCGCAGCCGATCGATCGAGGAGATTCTCGCCGAGGGGCGGTGAGCGATCCCGGCTGACAACCGCCGCGCGACTCCCTATCTGGGCGCGCGAGGGAGACTTTGCGCATGACCGTCCAGACTCAAGACCTGCAAGGACTCGACCTGCGCGCCGAGATCGACCGGCTGCGCAAGGAGCGCAACGCCGTCATCCTCGCGCATTATTATCAGAAGGCCGAGATCCAGGATCTCGCCGATTTCGTCGGCGACAGCCTCGACCTGTCGCGCAAGGCGCAGGCGACCGACGCCGACGTGATCGCCTTCTGCGGCGTGCGCTTCATGGCCGAGACCGCCAAGATCCTCTCCCCCGAGAAGATCGTCGTGCTGCCCGACATGGATGCCGGGTGCAGCCTCGAGGATAGCTGCCCGCCCGAGCAGTTCGCCGCGTTCCGCGCCGCGCACCCCGATCACATCGCGCTGACCTACATTAACTGCTCGACCGAGGTGAAGGCGCTCTCCGACGTGATCGTCACCTCGTCGTCGGCGGAGAAGATCCTGAGCCAAATTCCGCCCGAACAGAAGATCATCTTCGGCCCCGACAAGAACCTCGGCGGCTATCTCGCCCGCAAGACCGGGCGTGACATGCTGCTGTGGCCGGGCGTGTGCATCGTCCACGAGGCGTTCAGCGAGACCGAGCTGCTCAAGCTCCAGATCGCGCACCCCGGCGCGCCGATCGCCGCGCACCCGGAATGCCCGCCCTATATCCTCGATCACGCCGATTATGTCGGATCGACCAGCGGCATCCTCGCCTTCGCCGATTCGATGCCCGGCGACACGCTGATCGTCGCGACCGAGCCGCACATCATCCACCAGATGCAAAAGGCCGCACCCGCCAAGACCTTCATCGGCGCGCCGGGTGCGGACGGCAATTGCAACTGCAACATCTGCCCGTACATGGCGCTCAACACGCTCGAAAAACTGTATATCGCGCTGCGCGACCTCACCCCGCGCGTCGAGATCGAGGAAGGGCTGCGGCTGCGCGCCAAGAAGAGCCTCGACGCGATGCTGGCGATGGCGTCTGGCACGGTCGGGCTGGGCGACCTGGGGCCGCTGAAAGTCTCCCAATAATGCTACACGCTCCCCTCCTTCCGGGGAGGGGAGAAGATCTCGCCAAGGTCATCGTCACATCGGCGACAATAAGGCTTGCCTACAGCGATTGATCGGCAGAAGACGCGGGACAGTCACTGTGGGGGAGGCTGTCGATGAGCGTGGCCGCTGCCGTTCGGGCGAGCGATATCGTTTCGCGTTTCGCGCCAAGCGCGAAGGATGCATATAAACAGGCGTTCCAACAGGGCGATGCGCTGCTTGCCAAGAGCGGCATCACCACGCCGCTAAGACTTGCGCATTTCATGGCGCAGGTGCTGCATGAGACCGGCGGGCTGACCATCCTGGTCGAAAGCGGCGACTATTCCGCCAAGAACCTCGGCGATATGTGGGATTCGGGCAATTGGCACAAATATTTCACCAATCGCGCCGCCTGCGTCGAGATGGCGGAGCAGTGCAAGCGCGATCACGGCGTCGCTCTGTTCAGCCTCGTCTATGGCAATCGCATGGGCAACGGGCCGCCGGCCTCGAAGGACGGCTGGACGTATCGCGGGCGCGGCATTCTCCAGACGACGGGCCGCGCCAGCTACGCCGATTTCGGCAAGCGCTGCGGCGTCGATTTCTTCGGCCACCCCGATCTCGTCGCCTCGGGCGATCATGCGCTCAAACCCGCGCTCGCCGAATGGGACGACAAGCACTGCAATGCCGCCGCCGATCACAATGACATCGAACTGGTGACGAGGCTCGTCAACGGCGGGCTCGTCGGGCTGGCCGGGCGCAGGAAATGGTTCGCGAAGATCTGGCCGTTCGTGATCGGCGCGCCGCCGGTCGAACATTCGACCGAATTCCGCGTTCAGGCCGCGCTCGATGCCGCCGGGTTCGATTCGGGCGATCCCGATGGCGTGATCGGCGCGACCACGCGCGCGGCGATCCTCGGCTATCGCGCCAAGATGAAGCTGCCGCTCACGCCCGCGATCAGCAACGATCTGCTGCTGTCGCTCGGTATCGGCTGATCCCGCCGCGGCGCGCACGCCGCGCGTGACAAGTCCCGAGAGTGTCGCCAAACTGTCATCAGGAGGTGATCTTGGCGACTCAGTCTCTCTCCCGCACCGAAACGCGGCCGGTGGCGATCATCGACTTCGCGGCGTCGTGCCTGCCCGAAGCGGGGGAATCCTATCCGATCGAGGTCGCGCTGGCGAAGGTCGATGGCAGCACGCGAAGCTGGCTGATCCGCCCGGCCGCCGAGTGGCGATATTGGGACTGGTCGCCCGAGGCCGAGCATCTCCACGGTATCAGCCGCACGATGCTGTCCGAGCGGGGGCAGCATCCGCAGCAAGTCCTGGACGAATTGATGGCCGAGGCCGCCGGCTGCGAAGTCTATGCCGATTGCGATCTCGACGCCTATTGGCTCGAGGTGCTCGCGCAGGCGTGCGGCTGTGCCGCGCCGTTCCGGGTGCGGTATCTGGGCGAATTGCTGTGCGCGCGCGGCGTGTCGCGCGGGGATGTCGTCGCGGCGCTCGATCGTGCCGGGCGGCTGTTGCCGTCCGAGCCTGTCGCGCGTGGCGACGCGAGCCGGCTCGCGCTCGCGGTGCGGTTGCTCGCCCCCGTGGGCTGAACCGGGGGTCCTCCGCCCGAACGGCCTCCGCTTGCATCAATGTGGTCGCCATTCATGAATGTACGGCATAGGCTCATCCCACATTCACGGCCTAATCCGCCGCCGTCTTCGACCCTATCTCCCACCCACCGATGGCGCGCGTCATCGGCACACAGGAGGATCGCACATGCAAACACGCACGCTCGGCGACAGCGGACTCGAGGTTTCGGCGCTCGGCTTCGGCTGTATGGGGCTCACGTCCAGCTATGGTCACGCGCCCGGCAAGGATGAGGCGATCGCGCTGCTCCGCACCGCGGTCGATCTCGGCGTCACCTTCTTCGACACCGCCGAAATCTATGGCCCGTTCACCAACGAGCAGGTTGTCGGCGAGGCGCTGCGCCCGGTGCGCGACCGGGTGGTGATCGCCACCAAGTTCGGCTTCAACGCCGATCAGGGCGTGTCCGGCGGCCTCAACAGCCAGCCCGACCATATCCGCGCGGTGTGCGACGCCTCGCTCAAGCGGCTTGGCGTCGAGGTGATCGACCTGTTCTACCAGCACCGTGTCGATACCGCCGTCCCGATCGAGGATGTCGCGGGTACGGTCAAAGACCTGATCGCCGAAGGCAAGGTCAAGCATTTCGGCCTTTCCGAACCCGGCGTGGCGACGGTGCGCCGCGCGCATGCGGTCCAGCCGGTCGCCGCGCTTCAGAACGAATATTCGCTGTGGACGCGCGAGCCCGAAACCAACGGCATCCTCGACGTGTGCGCGGAACTCGGCATCGGCTTCGTGCCGTATAGTCCGCTCGGCCGGGGCTTCCTCACCGGCGCGCTCGGGACCGAACTGACCGAAGGCGATTTCCGCAAGCTGCTGCCGCGCTTCACCCCCGAGGCGATGGCGAAGAACCAGGCGCTGATCGACCGAATCAGGACGATCGCCGACGCCAAGCAGGCGACACCGGCGCAGATCGCGCTCGCGTGGCTGCTCGCGCAACGCCCGTGGATCGTGCCGATCCCCGGCACCACCAAGCGCCACCGGCTCGAGGAAAATCTCGGCGCGCTCACCGTCACGCTCGACGACGGCGAGCTTGCCGACATTCGCGCCGCGCTGGCCGAAATCGACGTCGAAGGCGAGCGCTACCCAGCCCAGTTGATGGCGAGGACCGGCAACTGACCGTATCCGCACAGCACAGGAGATCATCATGACCGAGAATATCGCAGGCAAGATCATCGTCATCACCGGCGCGAGCGGCGGCTTGGGCGAAGCGGCGGCGCGCCATCTGGCGGCGGCGGGCGCGAAGCTCGTGCTCGGCGCGCGGCGGCTCGATCGGCTCCAGGCGCTCGCCGCAGACCTCGGGCTGGGCGACGATGCCGCCGTCGAGACCGACGTGACCGATCCGATGCAGGTGCAGGCGCTGGTCGATCGCGCGGTCGCGCTCCACGGCCGTATCGATGTGCTCATCAACAATGCCGGGCTGATGCCGCATTCGCCGCTCGAACGCCGCAAGATCGCGGACTGGGACCGGATGATCGACGTCAACCTCAAGGGCACGCTGTACGGCATCGCCGCCGCGCTCCCACACATGACCGCGCAGAAGAGCGGGCATATCATCAACGTGTCGTCGGTGGCCGGGCACAAGGTTCGCCCCGGCAGCGCGGTCTATGCGGCAACCAAGGCGGCGGTGCGGATGCTGTCCGAAGGGCTGCGGATGGAGGTCAAGCCGTACAATATCCGCACGACGATCGTCTCGCCGGGCGCGGTCGCCTCCGAACTGGCGCAGAGCATCACCGAGCCGGATATCGCGGCGGGGATGAACGACTTCTACGAGAAGAACGCGATCTCGGCCGACAGCTTCGCGCGCGTCGTCGCGTTCGCGATCAGCCAGCCCGAGGACATGGACGTCAACGAAATCCTGTTCCGCCCGACCGTGCAGGAGCTGTAAGCGCGCTGTTCGCGCGGCGCGCGATCTGGCAAGGGGCGGGCATCGTTCAACCACCCGGATGCCCGCATGGCCTTTCACCTCGACCGTTTCGATCTGGATGCGTTCGTCGCGGCGACGCTCGCCGAGGATCTCGGCGACGCCGGGGATATCACCGCGGCGGCGGTGATCCCGGCGGAGGCGCGCTTCACCGGCGTGATGGACAGCCGCGACGCGATCGTCGTCGCGGGTCTCGGCATCGCCGAGGCGTTCTTCCGGTCACTCGATCCGGCGGTGGCGATCACCCGGCTGGTCGAGGACGGCGATTCGGTCGCGCCCGGCACCGAGCTGCTGCGGCTCGAAGGCGCGGCCCGCGCGATGCTCACCGCCGAACGCTCCGCGCTCAACACCGTCCAGCATCTGTCGGGCATCGCCACGCTGACCCGCGCCTATGTCGATGCGATCGCCGGCACCGGCGCGACCTTGCTCGATACGCGCAAGACCATTCCCGGCCTCCGCGTGCTGGAGAAATATGCGACCCGTATGGGCGGCGCGACCAATCACCGCATGGGGCTGTGGGATTCGGCGATGATCAAGGACAATCACGTCGCGGTCGCCGGTGACATCGGCGAGGCGGTGCGGCGCGCGAAGGCGGCGGGGATCGCCAGCATCATCGCCGAGGTCGACACGCTCGCGCAGATCGCGCCGGCGCTCGATGCGGGCGCGACGCACCTGCTGCTCGACAACATGCCGCCCGACATGCTGCGCGAGGCGGTCGCCATGGTCGGCGGGCGCGTGCCGACCGAGGCCTCGGGCGGGGTCCGGCTCGACACGATCCGTGCGATCGCGGAAAGCGGCGTCACCTATGTCAGCGTCGGCCGCATCACCCAATCCGCGCCCGCCGCCGACATCGGGCTTGATTTCGCCGCGCTTTGAGGGCGATGGCGGTCACGGATACGAGGGGGAACGCCGCATGAAACTGTCGTACATCCTGCCGCTGCTCGCGATCGCCGTGCCCGGCGTCGCGCAGGCACAGGCGCTGCAATGCGCGATCCCCGCGTTCGTGCCGAGTCCGCGCCCCGAACTCCCCTCCGCCAAGGAGCCGGTGCGCACCCTGCCGATCGGCGGCTACACGCTCGCGCTCACCTGGGCGCCCGAATATTGCCAGGCGCATCGCCGCGACGCGGGCGCGCAGATGGAATGCGGCGGCGGCAATCGCTTCGGCTTCACGCTGCATGGGTTGTGGCCCGACGGGGTAGGGGCGGAGTGGCCGCAATATTGCCAGGCGACACCGATCCTGCCGTCGGCGCTCATCAAGCAGCATCTGTGCGCGACCCCGTCGGCGCAGTTGCTCCAGCACGAATGGGCCAAGCACGGCACCTGCATGCCGACCACGCCGGCGGAGTATTTCAAACGCTCGACCGGGCTGTACGGAAAACTGCGCTACCCCGACATGGACGCGCTCTCGCGCCGGCCGCTCACCGCGGGCGATTTCGCGGCGGCGTTCGCGGCCGTCAATCCGGGGCTGCCCGCGAGCGCGATCCGCGTGACCGCCAACCGCAAGGGCTGGCTCGACGAACTCTGGCTGTGCCTCGACAAGAGCTTCGCGTACGAGCGGTGCAAGCCGAACTCGGGCGGGATTCCGGCGAGCACGCCGCTGAAAATCTGGCGCGGCCGCCGCTAGACACGTCGCCCCGGCGCAGGCCGGGGCCGCTGGGTTTTGGGCGATCGGACCGCCAGATCATGCAACGGCCCCGGCCTGCGCCGGGGCGACGGTCACCGCTGCTCGACGACCGCGCTCGCGGGGTGATGTTTGTCGAGATGTTTGTGGATGATCCGCAAATTGCGCGTGTTCGATCGGAACAGCGCGTCGGGAATCGCGCCGACGAACGGGATGAGCCCGAGCGCGAAATCGACGCCGACATTGCCCAGCATCCGCGCGATCTGCACTTTGGACATGCCGAGGTTGCGCGCCTCCCACACCATCCATGCGCCCATCGCCGCGCCGACCGCGTCTCCGCCGATCGGAATCAGGTCGAGGATCACGTCGAGGCCGATCCGCCGGTTGATGCCGGGGATGACGAACAGCCCTTCGAGCAGCCGCTCCATCGCCTCGATGCGTTTGCGCACCGCCGCGGCGTCACGGCCGACATAGCCGGAGGCGAAGCCGTGGAGCGGTTCGGGCTTGATACGGGTGGCCTGGGTCATGTCACCTCAATTGGTGTCACTGCGCAGCCGATTCAACGGATGCCATGCGCGCGGGTTCCCGGTCCACGCCTTGAGCCGCGCCGACACCAGCGACCAACGCAGCGGACGCGCGATCGGCACGAACGCGACGTCGGCGGCAAGGGCTGCGTCCGCGTCCGCGATATGCCGCGCGCGCTCGGCGAGCGTCGGCGCGTCGCGCGCGGCGTCGAGCGCGCTGCGCGCGGCCTCGCCGCACGGCTGACACGCCGTCGCCAGATACCAGCGCGCGCTGTCATACGGCGCGACCGCATCGACCAGCCGGAGGTCGGCGGGTTCGGCCAGCCCCACCCGCTGCGGCCCGATGCCGATCCGCACCAGCGCGGCGGCGATATGGCCGTAGAGGATCGTCGCGCCCGGCCCGGCGGGCAGCGCGACGCGCAGGTACAGCGGCAGCGGGTGCATCTGGCGCCACTGCCGCACCCGTTCCGCCGGCGAGAGGTTGATCGCGCCGGCCTGCTGCCACGTCGGCACGGCGGGCGGGGCGGCGGAATCGAGCTGTTCGGGCAGGATGCTCAGCGTCGCCGCCCAGCCGGGCGCGAACGCGGCGACGATCGCGGCGCGGTCGATCACCTGCGCGATCGCGGCGCGGTTGCCGGGATCGGCGAGGAAACCGGTGCGATCGGCGATGGCGAGGCCGAACACGCCCGCCGCCGGATCGATCCGCACGGCGGCGGGCGGGATCGACGCGTGCGCGAGCAATGGCCAGTCGGCGAAGCCGCCGCCCGCGACGAGATCGGCGTCGCGGCGCTGGAACCGCAGGATCGCCTTCGCCGCGCGCTCGCCGATCAGCCGTACCGAGGCTTGCGGCGACGGCGTGGCCGCATCGTCGTCGTCGGCGTGGCGCGGATCGGACGCCGGGCGCAGCATCACCCCGTCGCGCCCGATGGTGCCGGCGCGGAACGGCCCGCTGCCGCCGGGCGGCCGCGCCCGCAGGATGGCGAGTTCGGGCTGCGCGAACAGTTTGAGCAGATCGGGGCGCGGGCGGCTCAGCCGCACCTCGATCACCTCGGGCGTCATCTCGACGATCTCGTGGATCGCGGTGAGGAACGGGCGCAACGGGTTGCGCGACGCGGGCGAGAGCTGGCGTTTGAGGATCGCGACCACTTCGGCGGCGGTTACGGGCTTCCCGTCGCTCCACGTCGCCTCGCGGATGCGGAAGATGTAGCTGCGGCCATCGTCGAGCACGGTCCAGCGTTCGGCGAGGCCGGGTTCGATCTGCCCGGCCGCATCGAAGCGCACCAGCCCCTGCGCCGCCGAATCGAGCAGCAGCCGGCCGGGCGTGGCGAGCGCGCCCCGCGCCGGATCGGCGAGCGCGGGGGCGCCGCCGATCGCGCTGACCACCACCGCGCCCGCATCGGGCCGCGAATCGCACCCGCCGGCGGCGAGCAACACAGCGAGGGGCAGCAGGCGGCGCATCGGGGGTGTCTTGCCACCGCGCCGCCGCCGCCGCCACCTACCGCGTGAAAATTCCCGGCGCCTCGCCGCGTTCGGGGTGGAGCATCGCGTCGATGCGCGCCGCATCCTCGGCGGTGGCGGGATTGTAAACGATCAGCCCGAGATCGGGGCGGCCATCGACGGCGAACGCCGAATATTCGAACGCGATCGGCCCCAGCACCGGGTGCCGCAATTGCTTCAGCCCGCCGCCGTACTGCCGAACGTCATTGTCCGCCCACAGCCGCGCGAACTCCGCACTGGTCGCGCACAGTTCCTCGATCAGCGCGCTCGCTTGCGCGGCGGCGCCGGCGCGCGTCACGTCGGCGCGGAAGGCGGCGACCACGAAGCGCGCGACGCTCTCCCAATCGTGTTGCGCGGCGCGCACGCGCGGATCGCAGAACAGGAACCGCAGGATGTTGCGCCGGTCGGGCGGCAGCGCGCCGTAATCGGTCAGCACCAGCGCGGCGGCGCGGTTCCACGCCACCACGTCCCAGGTCAGCGTCTTGACCAGCGCGGGACAATTGCCGAACGCGTCGAGCACGCGTTGCAGGCGCGGCGTGACGCCGTCGCCCGATTGATACCGCACCTCGGGCGGGCGGCCGAGCGCGAGCAGGAAGATATGCTCGCGCTCGACGTCGGTCAGCATCAGCGCGCGCGCGATGCGGTTGAGCACGTCGGCGGACGGCGCGCCGCCGCGCCCCTGTTCGAGCCAGGTGTACCAGGTGGCGCTGATATGCGCGCGCTGCGCGACCTCCTCGCGGCGCAAGCCCGGCGTCCGCCGCCGCCCCGGCGGGAAGCCCAGCACCGCCGGATCGAGCCGCGTGCGGCGGTCCCGCAAATAGGTGCCGAGCCGGTTGTCATCGGTCCGCGTCGCCATGCTGTTACCCATTATACCCCGATATGCTCCCATATTTAACCCGATAGCGGCAGCCCCGATAGAGGCCGCATCGATCAGGAAGGATTGGCGATGCGTGTTTTCGTAACGGGTGCCACGGGGTTCGTCGGCAGCGCGGTGGTGCGGGATCTCCTCGATGCGGGGCATGAGGTGCTCGGCCTCGCGCGATCGGATGCGAGCGCGGCCGCGCTGGAAAGGGCGGGCGCGAAGGTCCACCGTGGCGGGCTCGACGATCTCGACAGCTTGAGGCGCGGCGCGGCGGCGGCGGATGGCGTGATCCACACCGCGTTCAACCACGATTTCTCCCGATATGCCGCCAACGCCGCCGAGGATGCGCGTGCGATCGAGGCGATGGGCGCGGTGCTGGCCGCATCGGCGCGCCCGATGCTCGTCACCTCGGGGCTGGCGATGCTCGCGGCCGGCCGGCTCGCGACCGAACAAGACCGCTCGCCCGAGACTCTCCCGCGCCGTTCGGAAGCCGCGGCGGCGGCGGCCGCGGCGGCTGGCGCGCGGGCATCGACCGTGCGGCTGGCGCCGACGACGCATGGGGCGGGGGATCATGGCTTCGTGCCGTTCCTGATCGAAATCGCGCGGCGCAAAGGCATCGCCGCCTATGTCGGCGACGGGGCGAATCGCTGGGCGGCGACACATCGCGGCGATGCCGCGCGCCTGTACCGCCTCGCGCTGGAGCGCGGCGCGGGCGGCGAGACCTATCACGCGGTCGCCGAGGAGGGGGTGCCCTTCCGCGCGATCGCCGAGGCGATCGGGCAGGGGCTCGGCATGCCGGTGGTGTCCGTCACACCCGAGCAGGCCGCCGATCATTTCGGCTGGCTCGCGATGTTCGCTGGCGCCGATATCGCCGCGTCGAGCGCCCGCACGCGCGACATTCTGGGCTGGCGCCCCGAGCAGCCCGGCCTGTTCGAAGATCATGTGAACGCGGGCTATTTCGCGCGGTGAGGGGGCTCCGGCGGCGGCGCTCACCCGGCTTTTCCGGCCCGGTGAATTTCGCTTGCGCATAACTTACCTGCGTTCTGGCGCACCCCATTGGTCTGTCCTATTGACAGCGCTGGCCCTGCCGTGCTGGTAGCGCTATCAAATTCAATAGACTACCGGAGTGGATATGAGGGGCGGAACCGCAATTCAGAACAGCCTGCCGAGCGACTGGCAGGCGGGCCGTTTCCTCGGCCGCGTGCAGACCGCGCAAGGCCCGAGTCCGGTGCTGCTCATCGGCGGCGAGCTTTTCGATATGTCGCGGGTCGCGCCGACCGTGTCCGCGCTGGTCGAGGCGGGTGATTTCTCCGGCGCGGGCGGCGTGTCGCTCGGCGCGCTCGATCAGTCCGACGTGACGGTCATCAGCCCGATCGATCTGCAATGCGTCAAGGCGTGCGGCGTCACCTTCGCGGTGTCGGCGGTCGAGCGCGTCATCGAAGAGCGCGCGCGCGGCGACTGGGCCGCCGCCGGTGCGATCCGCGACAGCCTCGAGGCGCGCGTCGGCGGCTCGATCCGCTCGGTCAAGCCCGGCTCGGACGAGGCCGCCGAACTCAAGGCGGCGCTGGTCGAAGCGGGCCTGTGGTCGCAATATCTCGAAGTCGCGATCGGGCCGGACGCCGAAGTGTTCACCAAGGCGCCGGTGCTCTCCACCGTCGGGACGGGCGTGGAGATCGGCATCCGCTCCGATTCGAGCTGGAACAATCCCGAGCCGGAAATCGCGCTGCTCGTCGACAGCAAGGGCAAGGCAGTTGGCGCGTGCCTCGGCAACGACGTCAATCTGCGCGATTTCGAAGGACGCTCGGCGCTGCTGCTCGGCAAGGCCAAGGACAATAACGCCTCGTGCTCTCTCGGGCCGTTCGTGCGGCTGTTCGATGACGGCTTCACGATCGACGACGTGCGCAAGGCCGAGGTGCGCCTCACCATCGAGGGCGAGGACAATTACCGCCTCGAAGGCGCGAGCAACATGGCGGAGATCAGCCGCGATCCGCTCGACCTCGTCAGGCAGACGCTGAGCGAGCATCAATATCCCGACGGCTTCGTGCTGTTCCTCGGCACCTTGTTCGCGCCGGTTCAGGACCGCGACGAGCCGGGCCGCGGCTTCACCCACAAGGTGGGTGACACCGTGCGGATCGAAAGCGATCGGCTGGGCGAGTTGGTCAACCGCGTGGTCTATTCGCGTGACGCCGCGCCGTGGCAGACCGGCATCGGCGCGTTCATCGCCAACCTCGCGTCGCGCGGTTTGCTCGGCGGCGCAGCGTGAGCATCGCACTCCTGCCCGCGGAAGATCGCGCCGTCTATCCGAGCCTCAAGGGCAAGCGCGTGCTGGTGACCGGCGGCGCGACCGGCATCGGCGCCGGACTCGTCGAGGCGTTCGCGCGCGCCGGCGCACGCGTCGCCTTCCTCGACATCAATGCGGAGGCGGGCGTGGCCCATGCCGCGCGGTTCGAGGGTGCGGTCTTCAAGCCGTGCGACCTGCGCGATCTGGCGTTGCTCAAGACCACGATCGAATCGATCATCGCCGAGTTCGGCGGCATCGACGTGCTCATCAACAACGCCGCCAGCGACGATCGCCACACGATCGACGCGATCACGCCCGAATATTGGGACGAGCGGATGGCGACCAACCTGCGCCACCTGCTGTTCGCCGCGCAGGCGGTCGTCCCCGGCATGCGCGCCAATGGCGGCGGCGTGATCCTCAATTTCGGGTCGATCAGTTGGCATCTCGGCCTGCCCGAACTGATGCTGTACGAAACCGCCAAGGCCGGCATCGAAGGCATGACCCGCGCGATGGCGCGCGATTTCGGCCGCGACAACATCCGCGTCTCGACGATCGTGCCCGGCAACGTCCAGACACCGCGCCAGGAGAAATGGTACACGCCCGAGGGCGAGGCCGAGATCGTCGCCGCGCAGTGCCTCGACGGGCGCATCCAGCCCGCCGATGTCGCGGCGCTCGCGCTGTTCCTCGCATCGGACGACGCGCGTATGTGTACCGGCCATGATTATTTCATCGACGCCGGCTGGCGCTGATCGGATAAGCACGACACGATATTGGGTGGGACGAACGCCGATAGCGGCGCAACAAGGAGCAGGGTGTGACAGGTTCGGTGGGATTAAACCCTGAGCAAAAGCTCAATATGGGCTTTATCGCCACGATCGTGGCGGTCGCCACGATCGGCGGCTTCATGTTCGGCTATGATTCGGGCGTCATCAACGGCACGCAGAAGGGGCTGGAGGCCGCGTTCGATCTCGGCAAGCTCGGCCTCGGCATCAACGTCGGCGCGATCCTGATCGGGTCGTCGATCGGCGCGTTCACCGCCGGGCGTCTGGCCGACCGGATCGGGCGGCGCAGCGTGATGATGCTCGCCGCCGTGCTGTTCCTCGTCAGCGCGTTGCTCGCCGGCGCCGCCGGCAGTTCGCTCGTGTTCATCCTCGCGCGCATCATGGGCGGCCTCGGCGTCGGCGCGGCGAGCGTCATCTCGCCCGTGTACATCTCGGAAGTCACGCCGGCGGCGATCCGCGGCCGGCTGTCGAGCGTGCAGCAGGTGATGATCATCACCGGCCTCACCGGCGCGTTCGTCGCCAATTTCGCGCTGGCGCGCTTCGCCGGCGGCTCGACCGCCGATTTCTGGTTCGGCTTCTCGGCGTGGCGCTGGATGTTCTGGCTGCAGGCGATCCCCGCCGCGATCTATCTCGTCGCGCTGTTCTTCATCCCCGAAAGCCCGCGCTTCCTTGTCGCCAAAGGGCGCGATGAGGATGCGCGCGGCGTGCTCACCCGGCTGCTCGGCAGCACCGAGGCGGATCGCAAGGTTTCGGAGATCCGCGCCAGCCTCGCCGCCGATCACCACAAGCCCAAACTCTCCGATCTGATCGACAAGACCACCGGCAAGATCCGCCCGATCCTGTGGGCGGGCATCGGCCTCGCGGTGTTCCAGCAGCTCGTCGGCATCAACGTCGTCTTCTATTACGGCGCGACTTTGTGGGAAGCGGTCGGCTTCTCCGAGAACGACGCGCTGATGACCAACATCCTCTCGGGCGTGCTCTCGATCGGCGCGTGCCTCGCCGCGATGGCGCTGGTCGACAAGATCGGCCGCAAGCCGCTGCTGCTGATCGGATCGGCCGGGATGACCGTGACGCTCGCCACGGTCGCCTGGGCGTTCTCGACCGCGGTGACCGGCGCCGACGGCGCGGTCACGCTGCCCGGCCACAACGGCGTGATCGCGCTGGTCGCGGCCAACCTCTACACGATCGCGTTCAACATGAGCTGGGGCCCGATCATGTGGGTGATGCTCGGCGAGATGTTCCCGAACCAGATTCGCGGTTCGGGCCTCGCGGTGGCGGGCTTCGCGCAGTGGATCGCGAACGCGGCGATCTCGGTCAGCTTCCCGACGCTCGCCAAGTCGCCGGGCCTCGCGCTGACCTACACCGGCTATGCCGTGTTCGCGGCGATCTCGTTCTTCTTCGTCCAGAAGATGGTTCGGGAAACGCGCGGCCGCGAGCTGGAAGCGATGGAGGGATAGGCCGCACGCCGGCGCCGGGGGATGCGAAAGCGTCTCGCCGGTGCCGGGCCGCGCTCAAGACCTGGTTTCAAGAGCCGCCGTTCCGGGATCGCCCCGGAGCGGCGGTTTTCTTTTGGCGTGCGGGCAACGCCGCGAGGGCGGCGGCTCGGACGGCGCTTACAGCGGCTCGTGCGCGCGGGAGGGCAGCGCCCCGCCGGAGCCGCGCCGGGCGGCCGGGCGGCGGCGCGGCGCGGCATCCGACTGGCGCCGGATCAATTCATACTCCGCGACCAGATGCGCGCCCGAAGCGTTCCCCTCGTTCGCCTTGCGCGCGCGGATCTCGCGCACCAGCATGTCGATCGCCATGCGCGACATATCGATGACCGGCTGGCGGATCGTGGTCAGCTCGGGCCAGATCGTCGTGGCGAGCGCGGTATCGTCGAACCCGCAGACCGTGAGGTCGCCCGGCACGTCGAGCCCGCGCCGATGCGCGATCGCCACCGCCGCCGCCGCCATGTCGTCGTTCGACGCGAAGATCGCCGAGGGCGGATCGGCGAGTTCGAGCAGTTGATCGGCGGCGTCGAGACCCGAGCGATAGGTGAACAGCCCCTCGGCGATCAGTTCGGGCGCTTCGGCCAGCTTCAGGTCGGCGAGCGCGGCGCGATAGCCTTCGAGCCGCTCGGCGCTCGCGGTCAAATTCGGGTTGCCGGTGATGAAGCCGATCCGGCGGTGGCCGAGCGCCCCGAGATGGCGCGTCATGTCATAGGCGGCCTGACGATCGTCGATGCTGACGGACATCGCCCATTCGGGCGCATGCCCCGTCGCCACCGCCACCACCGGAAGGTCGGTCGCGGCGAGCGCCTTGAGGACCGATGGCGAGTCGCTGAGCGGCGGCGGCAGCACGATGCCGTCGACATGGCCGCGCAGCAGATGGTCGATCGCAGCCTGCTCGCTTCGGTCGTCGTCGCACTTCTCGACGACGATCTGCACGTTGCTGCGGCTCGCCTGATCGAGACTGCCGACCAGGAACGCACTCAGATACGCGAAGCTCGGGTTCGAATGGAGCAGGCCGATGCGGATCTCGTCGCCGCCCGCCAGCGTGCGCGCCGCCGCGCTGGGGCGATAGTTGAGCGCGGCGATCGCTTCCTCGACCCGGCGGCGGGTCTCGTCGCGGACGTTCGCCTCATGGTTGATAACCCGGCTCACCGTCATCGGTGATACGCCGGCCTGCGCCGCGACATCGTTGATCGTCGGCACGTTGCGCTGGCGACGGGGGCCGCGGGGTTCCTTCAATGCAATACCTTTCGCAGACCAGATTACGCACCCGCGAACAATGTGCAAGCTCGGGAATGTCGCAGGTCTTTACCCGAAACTATCGCGACGCGGCAGAGCTTACCATTTCCGGACAGGCGATCATTTGCCCTGCCCGGGGGCGAAGGGGAACGTCTGCCGCTTGTACCAGTCGAGATCGTGCTCGGGCGCGGCCTCGCCCGCCGGCAGCGGCAGGTGGTTGAGCGACATCCAGTAGGCGAGGCTCGCGTCGCGCCACCAGCGCGCCTCGCGCTCCTGGATGGCGAGATAGGTCGCGGTCTTCTGCCAGCGCTCGGCATCGACCAGCGGCTTCAGCCCGTCCCAGCGGGCGCGCATGCCGGTGACGTAATCGATGCCGCGATCGTAATGCGCGATCATCTCGGCCCAGAGCGTGCGGCCCGATGCCATCTTGCGGTCCCAGGCGACGTGATGGAACCATAGCAGGTCGCGCTCAGGGGTCAGCTTGGGATCGGCGAAGATCTTCGCGACCGGCGGCGCATATTGCGCGACCGCGTCGCTGCCCGTCGCGGTGCGGTCGAAGCCGATGCCCTTCGCGTCGGCGCGGTTGTAATAGACCGGGTTCCATTCGGGGCGCTTGAGGTCGGCGATCCACGGCGCCGGCCCGTAATGGCCCGAGGTGCTCATCTGGTGGGCAAGACCGAGTGGCGTCATGTAATCGACCACCGCCTCGCGCGAGCCCTGCATCATCGCCACGCTGGTATCGACGACTTTGGGATCGGTGCCGAGCGTCTGCTCGGCCCATTCGCGCGCTATCCCCTCCGACGACAGCGACGGATCCCACGCCAGCCGCCCGAATGCATACCAGTTTGCCTGGTTGAAGGTCGATCCCGACCAGTCGCGGTCACGCCCGATATTGGCGACGCCAGCGATGCCGGTGAGCTTATGCCCCTCGATCGAGCCGTCGATCACGCGCGCGACGGTCGAGCCGGGGCCGCGCTCGAACGTATCGGCGTCGAGCGTCTCCTTGAACAGCGGCGCGAGATAGGCGAGGTGCGTCGCGAAGCCGAGATATTCCTTGGTGATCTGGAATTCCATCATCAGCGGCGTCTTCGGCATCGCGCCGAACAGCGGATGGAACGGTTCGCGCGGCTGGAAATCGATCGCGCCGTTCTTCACTTGCAGGATGACGTTGCTGGCGAAGGTGCCGTCGAGCGGCTTGAACTCGCTATACGCCTGCTTCGCGCGGTCCTCGGCGTTGGTCTCGGCATAGACGAACGCGCGCCACATCACGATGCCGCCGTGCGGCGCGACCGCCGCCGCCATCATGTTGGCGCCATCGGCATGGCTGCGGTGGTAATCGCGCGGACCGGGCTGGCCCTCGCTGTTCGCCTTGACGAGGAACCCGCCGAAATCGGGAATCGCGCGGTAGATTTCGTCGGCCTTGGCCTTCCACCACGCCGCGACCTGCGGGTCGAGCGGATCGGCGGTCTTCAGCCCGCCGATCTCGATCGGTGCTGAAAAGCGCGCCGACAGATAGACCTTGATGCCATAGGGGCGGAAGATGTCAGCGAGCGCCGCCGCCTTGGCGATATACGGCGCGGTCAGGCTGTCGGGCTTGGCGTTGACGTTGTTGAGCACCGTGCCGTTGATGCCGATCGAGGCATTGGCGCGCGCATAATCGACATAGCGCGGGTCGCGGAAATCGGGCAGCGTCCACCAGTCCCACAGCGATTGCCCGGCATAGCCGCGCTCGACCGAGCCATCGAGATTGTCCCAATGATCGAGCATGCGCAGCTTGATCCGCGGCGTCGAGGTGAGCGAGGCGCTCTCGATGATGCCGCCGGTGTGGGCGTGGCGGATCAGCGCGAACGCGCCGTACAGGATCGCGACGTCGCTGTTGCCGGTGACGAGCGTGACGGCGCGGCCGCCGAGCCGAACCTGCCGCACCGCATAGCCTTCGTCGCCGAGCGCGCCGAGCTTGAGCCCGAGCGCGGCGACCTCGGGCGCGCTCGCGCGCTCCAACACGATCGGGCGGGCGGCGCGCGGCAGCCCGCGCCGCAATTCGGCGGCCGCCGCGTCCAGCGTCGGTGAAGCGTGTGGAACCGAAATCGCCGCCGCGCCGGGCTGGCCGTAGCGCAGCCACAGATCATAGCCATCCTCGGCCTGCGCCGCCCCAGTGGTCATACCAAAAAGGGCGATCCCCGCACACAGCGTCCTTACGAGTTTCACATGCCTCTCCTGCGGTTCACGCCATTGACAACGGCGCCCGGTATCGTGAGTGATATCGCTATCACCACGACGGCGGCACAGCAATGCCGCGTTTTAGCAGAAAAACAGGAGAGGTTCGGTGATGCGGGCAGGGGATCCCGGCGGGGCGGGCGGCGATGAAGCGGCGCGGGCGCCGTCGTCAGAACGCGCTTTCAATTTGCGCGCAGTCTCTGCATATGATCTGACCAATTCTGGGGAGATGGTCATGTCGTGGTGCGCAAGGCTGTGAACAGCCGTCGCGATTTCCTGCGCTGGAGCGCGGGCGTGTCGATGCTGACGCTGCTGCCCGCCGCGACTCGTGCCGCGCCGCCGGTCTATAAGGATGCGCGCGCGCCGATCGATCTGCGCGTGCGCGATCTGATGGCGCGGATGACGCTCGACGAAAAGGTCGCGCAGCTCGATGTGCTCTCCACCCGCAAGCGCGCGGTGATGACGCCCGAGGGCGGGTTCGACGCCGCGCGCGCCGAGGCGCTCCACCCCGCCGGTATCGGCCAGATCACCCGCCCGTCCGATCTCGCCGGCGCCGCCACCGCGACCAACACCGGCGCCGATGTCACCGGGCGTTGGCGCACCCCCGCCAACACGATCGCCTTCGTCAATGCCGCGCAGGCGTGGGCGCGGACCCGCACCCGGCTCGGCATCCCGATCCTGTTCCACGAAGAGGCGCTGCACGGCTATATGGCGCCCGACGCGACCAGCTTCCCGCAGGCGATCGCGCTTGCCGGCACGTTCGATCGCGATCTCGTCCAACGCGCGAACAGCGTGATCGCGCGCGAGGTGCGCGCGCACGGCTCGACCTTGGTGCTGTCCCCGGTGGTCGACATCGCGCGCGATCCGCGCTGGGGCCGGATCGAGGAGACGTTCGGCGAAGACCCCTATCTATGCGGCGAGATGGGCGTCGCCGCCGTTACCGGGTTGCAGGGCCAAGGCCGCGAGCTCGGCCCCGACAAGGTCCACGCCACGCTCAAGCACATGACCGGCCACGGTCAGCCGCAAGCCGGCGACAATATCGCGCCCGCGCTGCTCGGTGAGCGTGAGTTGCGCGCCGCGTTCTTCCCGCCGTTCCGCGCGGTGGTGTCGCGCACCGGCGTCGGCGCGGTGATGCCGTCGTATAACGAGATCGACGGCGTGCCGAGCCACGGCAACCGCTGGCTGCTCACCGATGTGCTGCGCGGCGAATGGGGTTTCGACGGCGCGATCGTCAGCGATTATGCCGCGATCGGCGAACTGGCGACGCTGCATCACGTCGCCGCCGATGCCGGGGAGGCGGCGCGGATCGCGCTCGACGCCGGCGTCGATTGCGACCTGCCCGACGGCAAGACCTATGGCGCGCTCGCCGATCTGGTCCGCGCCGGCAAGGTGCCGCTCGCCAGTGTCGATGCGGCATGCCGGCGGATGCTGACGATGAAGTTTCGCGCCGGCCTGTTCGAGGCGCCCCCGCTCGATCCGCGCGCCGCCGCCCGCCTCACCGGCAATGCCGAGGCGCGCGCGATCGCGCTGGAGGCGGCGCGCAAGAGCATCGCGCTGCTCGTCAACGACGGCACGCTGCCGCTCGACGCCAAGGCGCTCAAGCGCGTGGCCGTGATCGGCCCGAACGCGGCCATCGCCCGGCTCGGCGGCTATTCCTCGACGCCGAAGGCGACCGTCTCGCTGCTCGGCGGGGTCACCGCGCATCTCGCCGGCAAGGCGGAGGTCGTTCATGCGCAGGGCGTGTTCATCACCCGCAGTGAGGATCGCTCCGCGAACGACGTGCAACTCGCCGATCCCGCACGCAACCGCACGCTGATCGCCGAAGCGGTCGAAGTGGCGAAGACCGCCGACGTCATCCTGCTCGCGATCGGCGACACCGAACAAACCAGCCGCGAAGGCTATGCCGCCAACCATCTCGGCGACCGTACCGATCTCGATCTGCTCGGCGAACAGAATGCGCTGTTCACCGCGATGAAGGCGACCGGCAAGCCGGTGGTGGTGATCGCGATCAACGGCCGCCCGCCGTCCTGGCCGGCGGTCGTCGCGCAGGCCAACGCGCTGCTCGAATGCTGGTACGTCGGGCAGGAGGGCGGCACCGCCATCGCCGAGGCGGTGTTCGGCACGATCAACCCCGGCGCCAAGCTGCCGGTGACGGTGGTGCGCGACGTCGGCCAGGTGCCGCTCTATTACGATCACAAGCCGACCGCGCTGCGCGGCTATCTCTTCACCGACACCGCGCCGCTGTTCCCGTTCGGCTTCGGCCTCAGCTACACGAGCTTCGAGATCGGCGCGCCGCGCCTGTCGGTGCCGCGTATCGCCCGCGAAGGGACCGTTACGGTCGAGGTCGATGTCCGCAACACCGGCGCCCGCGCGGGCGACGAGGTCGTGCAGCTCTACATCCGCGATCAGGTCTCCTCGGTCACGCGCCCGGTGCGTGAATTGAAGGGGTTCGAACGCGTCACGCTCGCGCCCGGCGAGCGCCGCACGCTCCGCTTCGCGCTTGGCCCGGAGGCTTTCCGGCTGTGGAACGCGGAGATGCGCGAAGTCGTCGAACCGGGCCTGTTCGACATCATGGCGGGGCCGAACTCCGTCGATCTCAAAACCGTCACTCTCGAAATCGTTTGAGGAGCCCCATGCCAAAGATCGTATCCGCCAAAGTCATCATCACCTCGCCGGGCCGCAACTTCGTCACGCTCAAGATCACGTGCGACGACGGCACCACCGGCGTCGGCGACGCGACGCTCAACGGCCGCGAACTGTCGGTCGCGAGCTATCTGACCGATCATGTCATTCCCTGCCTGATCGGCCGCGACGCGCACCGCATCGAGGATATCTGGCAGTATCTCTACAAGGGCGCCTATTGGCGCCGCGGCCCGGTGACGATGAGCGCGATCGCCGCCGTCGATACCGCGCTGTGGGACATCAAGGGCAAGATCGCCGGGCTGCCGGTCTATCAGTTGCTCGGCGGCGCGAGCCGCGAGAGCGTGATGGTCTATGGCCATGCCAACGGCACCACGATCGAGGATACCGTCAAGGTCGCGCTCGAATATCAGGAACAGGGCTATAAGGCGATCCGCATCCAGTGCGGCGTGCCGGGCATGGCCTCGACCTACGGCGTGTCGAAGGACAAATATTTCTACGAGCCGGCCGACGCCGATCTGCCGACCGAGAACGTCTGGAACACGTCGAAGTACATGCGCGTCGTGCCGGAGCTGTTCAAGGCCGCGCGCGAGGCGCTCGGCTGGGACGTGCATCTGCTCCACGACATCCACCACCGCCTGACGCCGATCGAGGCAGGTCGACTCGGCAAGGATCTCGAGCCATACCGCCCGTTCTGGCTCGAGGACGCGACCCCGGCCGAGAATCAGGAAGCCTTCAAGCTGATCCGCCAGCACACCACCAGCCCGCTCGCGGTCGGTGAGATCTTCAACTCGATCTGGGATGCCAAGGATCTCATCGAGAACCAGTTGATCGACTATATCCGTGCGACCGTGGTGCATGCCGGCGGCATCACCCATCTGCGCCGCATTGCCGCGCTCGCCGATCTCTATCAGGTGAAAACCGGCTGCCACGGTGCGACCGATCTGTCGCCGGTGTGCATGGCGGCGGCGCTCCACTTCGATCTGTCGGTGCCCAATTTCGGCGTGCAGGAATATATGCGCCACACGCCCGAGACCGACGCGGTGTTCCCGCACGCCTACACCTTCGCGGACGGCGCGATGCACCCCGGCGACGCGCCCGGCCTCGGCGTCGATATCGATGAGGAACTCGCCGAGGGCTATGAATACAACCGCGCCTTCCTGCCGGTGAACCGGCTCGAAGACGGCACCATGTTCAACTGGTGAGCGAGTCCGCCGCCCCGCCGCGAAAGCCACGCGGCCGCATCCGCTGGGTGATCTGCGCACTGCTGTTCGCGGCGGTGGTGCTGAGCTACATCGACCGGCTCGTGCTGCCGGTGCTCAAGCCCTCGCTCCAGGCCGAATATGGCTGGAGCGAGCAGGGCTATGCCGATCTCGCGATCTGGTTCCAGGGCGCGTACGGCCTCGCCTATGTGCTGTTCGGGCGGCTGGTCGATCGGTTCGGGGCGCGGATCGGCTATACGGTCGCGGTGGTGCTGTGGACGGTCGGCCACGTCGCGCACGCGCTGTTCACCTCGACGGCGGGCATGCTGATCGCGCGCGTTCCGCTCGCGATCGGCGAGGCGGGGGCGTTCCCGGCGGCGATCTCCGCGACCAACGAATGGTTCCCCAAGTCCGAACGCGCGCTCGCGATCGGCATCTTCAACGCCGGCTCGAACGTCGGCGCGATCGTCACGCCGCTGATCGTGCCGGTGATCGCGCTGACCTTCGGCTGGCGGATGGCGTTCATCGCCACCGGCGCGCTGACGGTGCTGTGGCTGGTCGCGTGGCTCGGCTTCTATCGCCGCCCGCGCGACCACAAGCGCGTCTCGGCCGAGGAACTGGCGTGGATCGAGCATGAGCCGGCCGAGGCGGCGCGGCCGATCCCGTGGCGGACCTTGCTCGGCATGCGTCAGACCTGGGCCTATATGCTCGGCCGGTTCCTCATCGATCCGGTGTGGTGGACCTTCCTGTTCTGGCTGCCCGATTTCTTCAACCGCCAGTATCATGTGAAGATGCTCGATTTCGGGCCGCCGCTGGTCGCGGTGTATGTGCTCGCCGATATCGGCTCGATCGCGGGCGGCTGGCTGTCGTCGCGGCTGTTGCTGCGCGGCTGGCACGTCGGGCGCGCGCGCAAGACCGCGATGTTCGTGTGCGCCTTGTTCGCCTTGCCGATCGCCTTTGCCACCCACGTGCCGAATATGTGGTGGGCGGTGCTGCTGATCGGACTCGCCTGCGCCGCGCATCAGGGCTTCTCGGCCAATGTCTTCGCGCTGCCGGGCGATCTGTTCCCGCGCGGGCGCTCGGGGTCGGTGATCGGGCTGGGCGGGCTGTCGGGCGCACTCGGCGGCATGCTGATGGCGAAGTTCGCGGGCACGATCCTCGCGACCGTCGGCAGCTATCAGCCGATCTTCCTCGTCGCCGCCTGCGCCTATCTGATCGCGCTCGCGGTCATCCACCTGCTCGTGCCGCGCTACGCCGCCGCGACGCTCGCCGAACGCCACGCTTAGCCCGCCGCAGTTCGGCTGGCGGAAATCGGTCAGCATGAGCGGTAAGGCCGCACATGCACGTTTAGCTGAGACATGGTGACGCTAACCGGCCTGGCCGCATTCGCGGCGTAGTCATGCTTACTGTGCGGCCAAGCGGCAGAAAGGCACGACGAAAATTTCGGTGCGCCAAGGGTTTGTGAACAGCAAGTCACTTGACACAAATTGGCCAGACCCATAATCGCCCGCCGATAGCGCTACCAGCGCATCATCAAGTAGCCCGGTGGTTAACCGGGGCTTTGAGGGGATTTATGAAAGTCATTGCTCGCAGCACGGCCGTTCGGTTCGGCCTGATGAACGCCGCCGCGCTCGGCGCGCTGGTCGCATCCGCTGCCTCGGCCCAGACGGCCGCTACCCCGGTCACCACGCCCGTCGAGACACCGGCGCAGACCACGCCGACCGATGCCGCGACGAGCCAGCCCGCCGCCGCCGTCCCCGACGATGCCGCGCAGGACATCGTCGTCACCGGCATCCGCGCCAGCTTGCGCAGCGCCACCAACGCCAAGCGGAACTCGGTCGGCTTCGGCGATTCGATCTTCGCCGAGGATATCGGCAAGCTGCCCGCGACCAACCTCGCCGAAACGCTGAACCGCATTCCCGGCGTCCGCCTCAACCGCGACATCAGCGGCGAGGGCACGCAGGTCGCGATCCGCGGGCTCGGCCCGAGCTTCTCCAAGGTGCTGCTCAACGGCAGCCAGATCGCGGTCGCGTCGGACGGCGGCACCAACGGCGGCAGCACCAACCGCGAAGTCGATCTCGATTTCTTCCCGTCCGAACTGTTCACCCGCCTCGACGTGTCGAAGAGCGCCGACGCCTCCCAGATCGAGGGCGGTATCGCCGGCACGGTCAACCTGCACAACGCGCGCCCGTTCGATAACCCCGGCGACCACGTCACCGTCGTCGCGCAGGGCCAATATACCGACAGCAACATGCGCGTGAGCCCGCGCGGCGCGATCGTCGCGAGCCACACCGGCGATACCTGGGGCGTGCTGGTCGGCGTGTCGGGCGTCCGCACCAAGACGCGGGTGGACGGCTTCGAGACGATCGGCTGGGCCGACGGCAACGTCCCGCGTTTCGATGCGAACGGCAAGCCGATCGCCGATCTCGGCAACAACGGCTTCTCCTATGCGTCGGTCGTGCCGAACAACACCGGCCACGGTCTCGTCCCCGGCGCCCCGGTCGATCTCGCCGCGACCTCCGGGCTGACGCTCGACCAGCTTCGCACCGCCACCATCCCGCGCCTCGGCCGCAACGCGCTGACCGACGGCACGCGCTCGCGCATCTCGGTGGTCGGCTCGCTGGAATGGCGCCCGAGCGACGACCTGCACTTCGCGCTCGATGGCATCTGGGCGAAGTCCAAGCGCGATTACATCCATTCGGCGATGAACTGGTACGTCCGCAACTCGGGGCCGGGCACCTCGCCGACCTCGACCGGCGGCATGGTGCCGATCGGCCTCAGCGTCGATGGCAACAACGTCGTCACCAAGGGCACGTTCGCCAACTCGTCCTTCTTCCTCGAGCAGGACATCTTCAACCAGACGACGACGTTCTGGAACATCAACCCGAGCATGACGTGGAAGCCGACCGGCAATCTGCGCGTCGATCTGTCGCTCAACTACAGCAAGAGCGACTTCTTCCGCGAACAGCCGCAGTTCGATTTCCAGACGCCGGCGCAATCGGGCCTCGACGTCTATTTCGACAACACCAGCGGCAATCCGCAGCCGATCATCACCACCAACCGCGATCTCAACGATCCCAACCTCGGCTGGCGCTGGTACCGCGTCAACGTCCAGACCGTGCGCCGCAAGACCAACACCAAGGGCGCGCATCTCGATCTGACCTGGGGCGACGCCAACCTCAACCTGAAGGGCGGCTTCGCCTACGACACCAACTATCGCGACATCCGCGCCTTCGACAACAGCGCCGCGTTCCAGACCTCGGTCTGCGGCGCGACCTGCGACGGGTTGAGCGGATCGGTGCCGAACAGCGCGCTCGGCCAGTATCTGCAGGGCATGAACATCAGCAACTTCGGCCATCTCGCCGGGTCGAGCGTCGGCTACACGCAGTTCATCCAGCCCAACGTCGCCGCGCTCGAGCAGGCGACGAACTATCAGTCATACCTCGCTAGCGCGCCCGAGGCGATCGGCGCGGTCACTGGCGGCGCGACCGGTCTGATCGACGAGAAGACCTATGGCGGTTACGTCGAGACCAACGGCGTGTTCCAGCTCGCCGACCGCGATCTGCGCATCAACGCCGGCATCCGCTACTTCCACACCGACCAGCGCGTCGCCGGCCCGACCTCGACCGTCAACGGCATCGTCGATGTCGCGCAGAACGCGTCGTATGACGACTTCCTGCCGTCGTTCAACCTGAGCTACGACGTGCTGCACAACCTCAAGGTCCGGCTCGCCGCGTCGCGCTCGATGACGCGCGCCGATCCGGGTTCGCTGCTGCCCGGCCTCACCTTCTCCGATCCGTCGGCGCAGATCGGCACTGCGGGCAACCCCAATCTGAAGCCCTATTATTCGAACAACATCGATTTCGGCGGCGAATATTACACCGGTGGCATCGGCTATATCGGCTTCGATTTGTTCCAGAAGGATATTTCGGGCTTCACCGTTACGCAGCAGAACACCGTTCCGTTCACGTCGCTCGGCCTCGCCTTCGACAATCTCACCGTCACCCAGCAGCAGGCGATCATGCTGCGCGGCGGCCCGGATGTCGCGACGGTCGTGGTCGGCCAGCCGGTCAACCTCCAGAACCTGCGTATCCGCGGCGTCGAGGCGACCTGGGTCCAGCCGCTCGATTTCCTGGTCAAGGGTCTGGGCTATTCGGTCAACGGCACGCACATCTCGCAGTCGTCGGACAGCGGGCTCGTCGCCCCCGGCGTCGCGCCGTGGAGCTACAACCTGCAGGGCTTCTACGAAGGCCACGGCGTCTCGCTCAGCCTGAACTATGTGTGGACCGACAAGCTGATCGCCGCCAACGGCCCGCAAAGCGGCCTGCCGGCGTCGCTCAACTCGGATGCGCGCGGCCAGTTCGATCTGTCGGCGGGCTACCAGCTTCCGTTCTTCAACAACGCGGCGCGGCTCACGCTCGACGTGCTCAACATCACCAACGCGCCGATCCGCACGACCTTCGGCTACGATAACGCGACCTACAGCGTCTATTATCCGGGCCGTCAGATCCTGTTCGGCATCCGCGGCAAGTTTTGAGAGATACACTCCCCAGTGTAGACCTGCGGGGGTCGGCCACCACGGCCGGCCCCCTTTTTTCTAGAGAGGACCGCGGCATGCGAACCATCTTCACGGCGTTGCTGCTGGCGTTGGGCGGCGCCGGCGTAGCGCCGGGCGCGCAGGCCGCGCCGGCCTGTTCGTGGCAGGCCGCCTGGGCCTCGGCGCAGATGAGCCCCGATGCCGCCAACGCGATGCCGGCGGCGGGGATGAACGGCGCGACGCTGCGCCAGATCGTCCGCCCGACGCTCGGCGCGGGCAAGCTGCGCGTGCGCTTCTCCAACGCCTTCGGCCGCACGCCGCTGGTGATCCTCGGCGCCGGGCTGGCGCGCTCCGCCGACAATCGCAGCGACCGGATCGACGTGGCCAGCCGCCGTACGCTGACCTTCGCGGGCGCGGCGGGCATCACCATCCCGCCCGGCGCCGACTGGCTTTCCGATCCCGTCACGCTCGACGTGAAGGCGTTCGACGACCTCGCCATCTCGCTGCGCGCGAGCGGCGATCCCGCCAGTCAGACCGCGCACCCCGGCTCGCGTGCGACATCCTATGTCGCGGCGGGCGACCAGATCGCGGCGGCCACGCTGACCGGCGCGACCCCGGTCGATCATTGGTACATGCTCTCCGGCGTCGAGGTCGAGCGCTGCGCGCCGGCGAACGGCATCGTCACGCTCGGCGATTCGATCACCGATGGGCACGGCGCCACCACCAACGGCAATGATCGCTGGCCCGACGTGCTCGCGCGCCGGCTCGGCGGCGGCGCGGCGGTGCTCAACCAAGGAATCGGCGGCAACCGCGTGCTGCTCGACGGGCTCGGACCCAACGCGCTGGCGCGGCTCGATCGCGACGTGCTGGCACAGCCGGGCGTGCGCTACGTGCTGGTGCTGGAGGGGATCAACGATCTCGGCGTGCTGACCCGTCTCGAAGCCAAGACCCCCGCCGAGCGCAAGGCGTTCGTCACGCAACTCACCGCCGGCTATGCGCAGATCGTCGCGCGGGCGCATGCGCGCGGGCTCAAGGTCTATGGCGCGACGATCACCCCCGACATGGGCAGCGGCTATTACCACCCCGACGCTGGCAGTGAGGCCGACCGGCAGGCGATCAACGCGTGGATCCGCGCGCCCGGCCATTTCGACGCGATGGTCGATTTCGATCGCGTAACGCGCGACCCCGCCGATCCCTCGCGGCTCGCGCCCGCGTTCGATTCGGGCGATCACCTCCATCCCAATCCGGCGGGCTACAAGGCGATGGGCGAGGCGGTGCCGCTGGCGTTGTTCCGTTAAACCGAAGCCGCATCCGTTCGTGCCGAGCGAAGTCGAGGCGCCTGCGCAGGTGCCTCGACTTCGCTCGGCACGAACGGATGGGTCTTTCGCCCGGTATTGTGCGTATGAGCGTGTGCTTCGCCGAGGCGCTTTACGCGACCGCCTTGCCGTGCCGCCCGGCGAGATCGACGATATAATGCCACGCCACCCGGCCCGACCGGCTGCCGCGCCGCGTCGCCCAGCCGACCGCGTCCTGCGCGTCGAAGGGCAGGTCGAGCGCCCGCGCATAGCCTTCGACGATGCCGAGATACGTATCCTGGTCGATCACATGGAAGCCGAGGCTCAGCCCGAACCGGTCGGCGAGCGCGAGATTGTCGTCGACCGAATCGCGCGGGTTGATCGCATTCTCCTGCTCCTCGATGTTGCGCGGCACCAGATGCCGGCGGTTCGAGGTGACGAACAGCCGCGCGTTGGCGGGCCGCGCCTCCGCGCCGCCGTCGAGCATCGAGCGCAGCGCGCGTGCGTCGCTCGCCGCGTCGAAGCCGAGATCGTCGATGAAGATCGCGAACGCGCGCGGCACGGGCGCGATGAAGGCGAACAGCGCGGGCATCGTTTCCAGCCCCGCGCCGATCACCTCGATCAGCGCGAGGTTCGCGCCATCCGCCTGCACCGCGCCGGTGCAGCTCTTGACCAGCGCCGACTTGCCGGTGCCGCGCGCGCCCCACAGCAGCACGTCATGCGCGGCCGCGCCCTGTGCCAGCCGGTGGAGCGTGTCGAGCAGCGCCTGCTTCTGCGTCGCCAGCCCGAAGATACGGTCGAGCGGCACCGGCGCGAATGCGCGCGCCGCCGCGAGCGTGTCGCCGCGCCAGACATAGGCCGGCTGCGCGAGCGGGTCGGCGGGGGTGGGGCGGGGCGGCGCGATCCGCTCCAGCGCGGCGGCGATCCGCTCGATCGGGTCTGTCATGCGATCGCTCCTATCGCGCCGGATCGATCTTTTCCATCGTTCGTGCTGAGCGAAGTCGAAGCACGTGCCCGGAATACGACGCTTGGGACACGTGCTTCGACAAGCTCAGCACGAACGGTTGTGAGGGCGTACGCTCCCCCGCGAACTCGGGGGAACTAGGTGCCTAACAGCCGCAACGCCGCCATCGCGGCCGCCCGGTCGCCGAACCCCGGATCGGCGAGCGCGGCGCGGATCTGCGCCGCCGCCTCGCCGTTTCGGCCGAGATCGCCGAGCGCCTGCCCGAGATGCCAGTGCAGCGTCGCGTCGCCCGGCGCGATCGCCACCGCCTTCTGGAACAGTTGCAGCGCCAGCGCAGTCTTGCCGAGCTGGTACAGCGCCCAGCCATAAGCGTCGGTCGCGGCCGGGTTCATCGGCGCGAGCGCATAGGCGGCCCTGGCATAGCTGCGCCCGGTCTCGGCATCGCCGTCGCCGGTATAAGCGACCGCCAGTTCCGCGAGCAGCGCCGCGTCGCGATTGCCCAGTTCCCCGCGCAGGCGCTCCAGCGTCTCGATCGCGTCGTCATAGCGCCCGGCGGCGATCTGCCAATGCGCGGCGATCCGGCGCCCGGCGATGCTCTGCGGGTTTTGCGACAGGAATTTGGTGAGCGCATCGAGCGCGGCGGGGCGCTGCCCGGCGCGCTCGAGCGCGTCGACCATGCGCAGCATCGTCGGTTCGTCGAAGCGGATGTCGGCGGCGCGGGTATAGGCGCGCGCCGCGTCGACGCCGCGACCCATCGCGGCGAGCGTATCGCCGAGCGCGAGCCAGGCGGCGGGCGCGCCGGGCAGGATGCGCGTGATCGCCTGCGCCTCGCCGAGCGCGCCCTTCTGGTCGCCCGTCTCCAGCAACCCGCGCACCGCGCTCAGCCGCGCGACCGGCTCGTCCGGCTGCGCGGCGGCGGCGGCGGTGAGCGCGGCCGGGGCGTCGTCGGTCCCGAACGGCGCCGCGCCCGGGCGCGCCGGCCAGAACGACCGGTCGAGATACGGCGCCGCCCAATCCCGTTCGCCCGATTGTTCGAACGCGCGCGCCGCCAGCGTCAACGTATAGCTGTCGGCATCGCCGCGCAGCGCCGCCGGGCGCAGCGCGGTGAGCGCCCCGCGCGCGTCCCCGGCGCGCAGCGTCGCCAGCCCGAGCAGCCGCTTGGCGGTGAGGTTCATCGGCTGCTGGCTCGCGAGAGCGCTCCACTGGTCGATCGCCTGCTGATACGCGCCCGCCTGATAGGCGAGCATCCCGCCCAGCAACCGCACCCCCGGCACGTCGCCGAGCGTCCCCGTCGCCCGCGCCAGCACCGTGCGCGCGAGGTCATAGTGTCCCGCGCGCGCTGCCAGCACCGCCTGGAGATAATAAGCGCGCGCGTCGTTCGGCCGCGCATCGAGCGCCTTGCGCGTCGCCGCCAGCATGTCCCGGTAGCGCCCGATGTCGCCGAGCGTCGCGGCATAGTCGATCAGCGCGTCGTAATAATAAGCGTCGCGCGCCAGCGCCGCCTCGAACCACGGCAAGGCCGCGACCAGCCCATATTGCGCGCGCACCAGTTCGCCGCGCAGCGTCAGCGCGGCGAGATCGTTCGGGCTGGCCTTGATCGCGCGCGCGGCGGCGTCGATCGCACCCGCGACATTGCCCGCCGCGAAGCGGATGCGGCCGAGATCGGCCCAGGCCGCGCCATCGTTCGGGTTCACGTCGAGCAGCCGGTCGAGCAGCGCCTCGCCCTCCGGCCCGTGCCCCTTGGCGGCGAGCGCGAGCGCGGCGACGCGCAGCGCATAGCCCGCGAAGCGCGGCTGCGCCTTGGCCGCCTCGGCCAGCGCGCGGTCGGGATCGCCTTCGAGCAAGGCGGCATGGGCGTAGAGCTGGTGGGCGCGGTCGTGGTCGAAGCCGTCGTCGCGCGCGCGGTCGAGCTCACCCTCCGCCGAAATGCCGTCGCCGAGCGCGAGATAGGCGCGCGCCAGCACCGCATGCGCGAGGCCCCAGTCCGGATCGGCCTTGATCGCGCGTTGTGCGTGCAGCCGCGCCGCGCTGTAATTGCCGGCATCGAGCAGCGTCAGGCTCTGGGCCAGCTCGCCGCGCGCGTGTTTCGCATCGGCGCGCGCCGGGGCGATCGTCCCCAGCGCGAAGACGCAGGCGCCCGCGACGGCGGCCAGCGCGCCGCTTGCCACCAGCGCGCGGCGCGCGATCCGAAACGATGCGCGACGCTCAGGCATGGAGATCATAGCTCTTCAGGAGGTCGTACAGCGTCGGCCGGCTGATGCCGAGCAGCTTGGCGGTGTTCGAGATATTACCCTCCGCGCGGGCCAGCGCCTGGCGGATGGTCTTGCGGTCGGCGCCCTCGCGCGCGGCGCGCAGGTTGAGCGGCGCCGCCTCCGCGTCACCCGCGAGATCGAGATCGGCGGCGGTGACGAGCTTGCCCTCCGCCATGATGACCGCGCGCTTCACCCGGTTCTCCAGCTCGCGCACGTTGCCCGGCCATCCCCAGGCGTCGATCGCGGCGCGCGCGTCGGGGGCGAGGCCGGTCACGGCGGAGTGCATCGTGCGGGCGTATTTCTTGAGGAAATGGCTGGCGAGCAGGCCGGCGTCCCCGCTGCGCTCGGCAAGCGTGGGGATGCGCACGACGATCTCGGCGAGACGATAATAGAGATCCTCGCGGAAAGAGCCGTCCGCCACCATCGTGTCGATGTCGCGATGCGTCGCGCAGACGATCCGCGTATCGACCGCGATCGGCTTGCGCCCGCCGATCCGCTCGATCACGCGTTCCTGCAGGAAGCGCAGCAGCTTGACCTGCAACGGCAGCGGCACGTCGCCGATCTCGTCGAGAAACAGCGTCCCGCCGCTCGCCTGCTCGATCTTGCCCTCGGTGGTCTTGATCGCGCCGGTGAACGCGCCCTTCTCATGCCCGAACAATTCGCTCTCGAGCAGCGTCTCGGGAATGGCGGCGCAGTTGATCGCCACGAAGGTGCCGCGCGCGCGCCGGCTGGTGTCGTGCAGCCCGCGCGCGAGCAGTTCCTTGCCGGTACCGCTCGCGCCCAGCAGCATCACCGACACGTCGGCGCCCGCGACGCGCTCGATCGTGCGCGTCACCTTGAGCATCTCGGGCGCAGCGGTGATCATGCCGCCGAGCGTGGTGCCGCTCGCGCGGTCGGCGAGGCGGCGGTTCTCCGCCTCCAGCGCGTGAACGTGGAAGGCGCGGGCGACGATCAGCCCGAGCGCGTCGATGTCGATCGGCTTCTGGTAGAAATCCCACGCCCCGTCGGCGATCGCCTGCCGCGCCGAATCGCGCGCGCCGTGGCCCGATGCGACGATCACCTTGGTGTCGGGCTTGAGCGCGAGGATCTCGGCGAGCGTCGCGAACCCCTCGGCCACGCCGTCGGGATCGGGCGGCAGCCCGAGATCGAGCGTGACGACCGCCGGCTCCTCGGCGCGCACCGCGTCGATCGCGCTCGCGCGGTCGCTGGCGACGATCACCTCATAGCCGTCATAGGCCCAGCGCAACTGGCGTTGCAGCCCCGGATCGTCCTCGACGATGAGCAATTTGGGCGGCGTCCTGGGCTTGTCGGTCATGCGGCCTGCTCCACGGGCATGTTGGGGGCGGGGGCGAGGGTCACCACGAAGCGCGTTCCCGCGCCCTCACGGCTGGTGACGGCAACGCCGCCGCCCATCGCCTCGGCGAGCTGGCGCGCCTCGAACGCGCCGATGCCGAACCCGCCCGGCTTGGACGACACGAACGGCTTGAACAATTGCTCGCGCACGAACGCGGGCGACATGCCGCAGCCGCTGTCGGCGACGATGAGCGTCGGGCGCGCGCCGCCGGCGACGGAAATCTCGACCGGCTCGTCCGGCCCGCTCGCCTCGATCGCGTTCTGGAGCAGGTGCGCGAGCAATTGCTCCAGCCGCGCCGGATCGGCGAGCGCGGTCGCGTGCGGCGTGCAGGTGAGCGTGATCGGATGCTGGCGGCGGCGCTGGCGGATCACGCGCTCGGCGATGTCGGCGAGATCGACCACGCGCGGTTCCTCGGCGCGGCCCGAATGGTGCTGCGACAGCCGCGCGAGCAGGTCGTTCATCCGCCCCGCCGAATCCTTGAGCGTGGCGATCATGTCGGCGCGGAAGGCGGGGTTCTCCGCGTGCCGCTCGGCATTGCGCGCGGTGAGCGTGAGCTGGCTGACCAGATTCTTGATGTCGTGCAGGATGAAGGCGAAGCGGCGGTTGAACTCGTCGAACCGCTCGGCCTCGGCCAGCGCCTCCTGCGCGCGCGCCTCGGCGAGATAGCTCGCCACCTGCCGCCCGGCGACGCGGAGCAGATCGAAATCCTCCCAGTCGAGCGCGCGGTCGATCGGCGGGCGCGCGAGCAGGATCGCGCCGGCGAGCTTGCCCAGATGCACCAGCGGCACCAGCGCCCAGGCGTCGGTCGCGAGCATCCACGCCGGCACGCTCGCCCGCTCGGCCGGGTCGGCGCCGCCGCCGCGCACCGCATCGAGTTCGATGATCCGGCCGCTGGCGGCGAGATATGCGGCGAGCGTCTCGTCGCTGCCCTGCGCGGGCGGATGCTCCCAGCGCCAGCCTGCGCCGATGCCGAGCCCCGCGCCCTCGGGCACCAGCAGCAGTCCGGCGGGCGAATCGGTCAGATCCGCCACCGCCTTGACGATCCGCTCGGCGAGCGGCGTTGCGCCCTCGGGCTGGCCGAGCGTGTCGGTGAAGCGCATCCATTCGGCGCGGTAATCATATCGGTGCGCGAAGACATGTTTGGCGAGCTTGATCTTGGTCCACGCCTTCACGCGCGGCGAGGAAAGCATGGTCAGCCCGGCGGCGGTGGTGCCGAACACGAACGCGGTCTGGAGCAGCCGCGCATGGTCTCCGCCCAGCGTGGCGATCGCGCTGATCGCGAGCAGCATCGCGACGGCATAGAGGATCGTCGCCGCGGCCGAGAGCGTCTGCCACGCGACCGTGCGCGACAGGTGCAATGTCCAGTCGCCGCCACGCTGCACCGCCACCGCGAGGATCGGCGCGGTCAGCGCCATGACGATGCCGCGCGCGGCGAGGAGGGGCTGCGGCGCGCCGCCCGCCGCATAGGCGGTCGCGGCGAGCATCAGATCGACGCCCCACATCGCCGCCAGCGCGATCACCACCAGCCGCACGCCGGCGCGCGCGCGCGGCACCACCGCGCCATGAAGATGCTGGACCAGCACCAGCGCGCCGATCGCCGCCACCGCGCGGAACAGCGCCCGCGCCGCGCCGAGATCGGCCGCGGCGTCCCGGCCGATCGCCGCCTGCGCGACGGCGAGCGCGCCCCCCGCCACCACGACGAGCATCACCGCGCCATAGATCAGCGAAACCGCGCGGCGGCGCGCATCGGCGGGGTCGCGCCGCACCAGCGCGAACATGAACGCGAGCCAGGCGAGATCGCGGCCGCTCTCGGCGAGGCGCGTCACCACCTCCGCGCCGCCGATGCCCGCCACCGCCAGCCCCCACAAAGCCGTCCCGCCCAACGCGGCCATCATGGTCAGCCGCGGCAGCCCCGATGGCCGTTCGCGCAGCAGCGACAGCGCCACGCCCGCGAACAGCAGCGCGGCGAGCGCATGGCCCCACAGGATCACGCTCGCGATCATCGGGTGCGTGCGCGCGCGTCCGGAGCGTGACCCGCCGAACGCTCCAGGTGCAAGTCGGATGGGTCAGCCGACATCGGCCTACCGCGCGCCTTCGGGGAACAGCACGACGCGGATCGTCTGAAGGATGATGAGCAGATCGAGGAAGGGCGAATAGTTCTTCGCGTAATACAGGTCGTATTCGAGCTTGTGGCGCGAATCCTCGATCGAGGCACCATAGGGATAGTTGATCTGCGCCCAGCCGGTGATGCCGGGCTTCACCATGTGCCGCTCGGCATAATAGGGCAGTTGCTGTTCGAGATCCTCGACGAACTGCGGCCGTTCGGGGCGCGGGCCGACGAAGCTCATCTCGCCCTTCAGCACGCTCCAGGTCTGCGGCAGTTCGTCGATCCGGCATTTGCGGATGAAGCGGCCGACGCGGGTGATGCGCGGATCGTCCTTCTCCGCCCATACCGCCTGCCCGGCGAGCTCGGCATCCTGCCGCATCGACCGCAGCTTGATGCAATCGAACCCGACGCCGAACAGCCCGACCCGGCGTTGCCGGTAGAAGGCCGGCCCCCGGCTCTCCAGCTTGACCGCGATCGCGGTGAGCAGGATCACCGGCGCCATCAACGCGAGCAACGTCGCGCTCGCGCAGATGTCGAACAACCGCTTGAACATGCTCGAGAACATCCGGCCCGACGAGAAGCCGTCGGAGAAGATCAGCCAGCTCGGGTTGACGCTCTGCAGATCGACCCGCCCGGTCTCGCGTTCGAGGAAGGTCGAAATCTCGTTGACGTGGACGCCGGTCGTCTTGATGCGCAGCAGATCCTTGAGCGGGAGCGCGTTGCGCCGTTCCTCCAGCGCCAGCACCACCTCGCTCGCGTTCAGCAGCACGACATGATCGGCCAGGTTGTAGATCGCCTCGCGCGCGATCGCCTCGGGAATGGCGCGCGGCGCGGCCTCGCTCATCGCGACATAGCCGACCACGACGAAGCCGGCGCCCGGTGCCGCCGCCAGCGCCTTGAGCCGCGCCGCGCGCGCGCCCGCGCCGAGCACGACGATCCGCCGCTTGAAGATCTGTCCGCCCAGCGCCTTGCCGAGCAGCATCCGCATCGCCATCAGCAGCAGCACGCTGATGCCCATCGAATAGAGCAGGTTGGATCGCCAGAAGGTCGCGCCGGGCACGAGGAAGAACACCACGCTGAGCAGGATCACCGCCAGCGAAACCGCCACCACCAGCCGCGCCAGCGCGAAGCGCAGCGATTGCAGCGACTGCGCGCTATAGACGCCGGTCGCCATCATCGCGACCTCGACGCACAGGGCGAAGGTGGCGAGCTGCGGGACGCGATGCTGGATCGGATCGACGATGCTGCCGAGCTGATGGATGCGCAGCACATACCCGGCCTCGCCCGCGATCACGAGCAGCGCGATGTCGAGCAGCCCGAGCAGCAGCACGGCGTTGGGGATGTAGTGCTTGAACAGCCTGATCATCGTCGCGTCGCCCCGGTGGCATGTGTAAGCAATTCCGACATGCCCGGGCCGTGTCGCAGAAATTGACAAACAAAGGCTAAACGGCGGCGGCGTCGCGGTCGCCATCGTCCGCGTGAGCGAAATCGTTACGCAGCCGCGCGAATTGGCTCTCTACAAAGCGCATCCGCCGCGATAGGCTCATTTCGGGTTGTCCTCGGGGGTTTTCGATGATCAAGGCCGTGTCCACGCTTCCCAAGCCGGCGCCGCGCGCCACCGATCCGGAGGTGCTCGCCGCCGAGATCGTCGAACGGCTCACCTATCGCATCGGCAAGAACGCGGTCGCGGCCAAGCCGCACGACTGGCTCGCCGCCGTCATCAACGTGATCCGCGACCGCATCATCGACCGCTGGATCGCCTCGACGCAGGAGACGTACGAACAGGGCGGCAAGCGCGTCTATTATCTCAGCCTCGAGTTCCTGATCGGCCGGCTGATGCGCGACGCGGTCTCGAACCTGGGGCTGATGGAGGAGATGCGGCAGGCGCTGGCGTCGCTCGGCGTCCAGCTCGATCTGATCCGCGAGCTGGAGCCCGACGCCGCGCTCGGCAACGGCGGCCTCGGCCGGCTCGCGGCATGCTTTATGGAATCGATGGCGACGGTCGACGTGCCCGCCTACGGATACGGCATCCGCTACGTGAACGGCATGTTCCGGCAGGAGATCCACGACGGCTGGCAGATCGAGCTGCCCGAGACCTGGCTCGCCCACGGCAATCCGTGGGAGTTCGAACGCCGCGAATCGAGCTACGAGATCGGCTTCGGCGGCACCGTGGAACCCGGCGTCGAGGATGGCGACGCGCGCGTGTGGAAACCCGGCGAGCGGCTGATCGCGACCGCTTATGACACGCCGGTGGTCGGCTGGCGTGCCGAGCGCGTCAACACGCTGCGGCTGTGGACCGCGACGCCGATCGACCCGATCCTGCTCGACCGGTTCAACGCCGGCGATCATCTCGGCGCGCTCGCCGAGAGCAACAAGGCGGACAGTCTCGCGCGCGTGCTCTACCCGGCCGATTCGAACCCCGCCGGGCAGGAACTGCGGCTGCGGCAGGAATATTTCTTCTCCTCGGCGTCGTTGCAGGACATCATCCGCCGCCACATCCAGTATTTCGGCGATATCCGCACGCTGCCGGAAAAGGCCGCGATCCAGCTCAACGACACGCATCCGGCGGTCTCGATCGCCGAGATGATGCGACTGCTGATCGACGAGCACGATCTGACCTTCGACGAAGCCTGGGCGGTGACCCAGCCGACCTTCGGCTACACCAACCACACGCTGCTCCCCGAGGCGCTGGAGACATGGCCGGTGCCGCTGTTCGAGCGCCTGCTGCCGCGCCACATGCAGCTCGTCTATGCGATCAACGCCCGGCTGCTGGGCGAGGCGCGGCGCGAAAAGGGCATGGACGACCGCGCCATCGCCGCGATCTCGCTGATCGACGAGACCGGCGAACGCCGCGTCCGCATGGCCAACCTCGCCTTCGCCGGGTCGCACAGCGTCAACGGCGTCGCCGCGCTCCATACCGAGCTGATGAAGCAGACCGTGTTCGCCGATCTGCACCGCATGTTCCCGGAGCGGATCAACAACAAGACCAACGGCGTCACCCCGCGCCGCTGGCTCCAGCAATGCAATCCCGAACTGACCGGGCTGCTGCGCGAGACGATCGGCGACGCCTTCCTCGACGATACCGAGCAGCTCGCCGCGCTCGACGCCGTCGCCGATGACGCCACGTTCCAGGCAAAGTTCAAGGCGGTCAAGCGCACCAAGAAGGCCGCGCTCTCCAACCTGCTGCGCGAGCGGATGGGGCTGAAGATCGACCCCAACGCGCTGTTCGACATCCAGATCAAGCGCATCCACGAATACAAGCGCCAGCTCCTCAACATCATCGAGGCGGTCGCGCTCTACGACCAGATCCGCTCGCATCCGGAGAAGGACTGGCAGCCGCGCGTGAAACTGTTCGGCGGCAAGGCCGCGCCGAGCTATGCCAATGCCAAGCTCATCATCAAGCTGGCGAACGACGTCGCGCGCGTCATCAACCACGATCCGGCGGTGCAGGGGCTGCTCAAGGTCGTGTTCGTGCCCAATTACAACGTCAGCCTCGCCGAAGTGATGATGCCCGCCGCCGATCTCTCCGAACAGATTTCGACCGCGGGCATGGAAGCCTCGGGCACCGGCAACATGAAGTTCGCGCTCAACGGCGCGTTGACGATCGGCACGCTCGATGGCGCCAACATCGAGATCAAGGATCATGTCGGCGACGAGAACATCATGATCTTCGGCCTCACCGCCGAGGAGGTCGCTGCCAAACGCGCCGGCGGGTATAATCCGCGCGAGACGATCGAAGCCTCACGCGAACTGAGCCAAGCGCTGTCGGCGATCGCCTCGGGCGTGTTCTCGCCCGACGACCGCGACCGCTACCGCGATCTGATCGGCGGCATCTATGATCGCGACTGGTTCATGGTCGCGGCCGATTTCGATGCCTATCACACCACGCAGCGCGCGATCGACGCGCTCTGGGGCGATGAAGCCGCATGGTATTCGAAAACCATTCGGAACACCGCGCGCGTTGGCTGGTTCTCCTCCGACAGGACCATCCGACAATATGCGAGCGAAATCTGGGGCGTTCTTCCATAGCCCGATCTTTGTGAGAAGGAGTGCGCGGTGAAACCCGGCGAAGCGGAAGCGATCGTCGCGGGTACGCATGGTGATCCGTTCGCGGTGCTGGGCGTGCACCGCGAGGGCAGGGCCATCGTCGCACGCTGCTACATCCCGGGCGCGGAAAGCGTCGAGGCGTTCACGCCCGACGGCACCGCGCTCGGCGCGCTCGCGCCCGCCGGCCCGGACGGGCTGTTCGCGGGCAAGGTCGCGCTCAAGGCGCCGCAGCCGCTGCGCTACCACGCGCGCAACGCCGGTGGCGACTGGTGGGTCGACGATCCCTACGCCTACGGCCCCGTGCTCGGCCCGATGGACGATTATTACATCGCCGAGGGCACGCATCTGCGGCTGTTCGACAAGCTCGGCGCGCATCCGCTCCACCACGAAGGCAGCGACGGCATCCATTTCGCGGTGTGGGCGCCCAACGCCCGGCGGGTCTCGGTGGTCGGCGCATTCAACCAGTGGGACGGGCGGCGGCACGTCATGCGCCTTCGCCGCGACACCGGCATTTGGGAAATCTTCATCCCCGGCATCGGCACCGGCGCGCCGTACAAGTTCGAGATCCTCGCCGCCGATGGCACGCCGCTGCCGCTCAAGGCCGATCCGTTCGCCTTCCACGCCGAGCTTCGCCCCGCCACCGCGTCGATCACCACCGCGCCGCTCGCGCACGCATGGGGCGATGCCGAGCACCGCGCCTTCTGGTCACAGGCCGATGCGCGCCGTCAGCCGATCTCGATCTACGAGGTTCACGCCGGATCGTGGCGGCGCGACTGGCACGGCAATTTCCTCACCTGGGACGAACTGGGCGAACAGCTCATCCCCTATGTCGTCGAGATGGGCTTCACCCATATCGAGCTGATGCCGATCACCGAACATCCCTATGATCCGAGCTGGGGCTACCAGACCACCGGCATGTTCGCGCCGACCTCGCGCTTCGGCGATGGCGAGGGGTTCGCGCGCTTCGTCGATGGCTGCCACCGCGCCGGCATCGGCGTGATCCTCGATTGGGTGCCCGCGCATTTCCCGACCGACGCCTTCGGGCTCGAACATTTCGACGGTACCGCGCTCTACGAACATGCCGATCCGCGCCAGGGCTTCCACCCCGACTGGAACACCGCGATCTACAATTTTGGGCGGCGCGAAGTGTCGGCGTTCCTCGTCAACAGCGCGCTCTACTGGACCGAGAAATACCATCTCGACGGTTTGCGCGTCGATGCGGTCGCCTCGATGCTCTACCTCGATTATTCGCGGCAACCCGGCGAATGGGTGCCCAACGAACAGGGCGGGCGCGAGAATTGGGCGGCGGTCGAATTCCTCAAGCGCATGAACATCGCGGTGTACGGCGCGCACCCCGGCATGATGACGATCGCCGAGGAATCGACCTCCTGGCCCGGCGTCAGCAAGCCGGCCCACGAAGGCGGCCTCGGCTTCGGCTTCAAATGGAACATGGGCTTCATGCACGATACGCTCGCCTATCTGGCGCGCGATCCGCTGTACCGGCAGTGGCATCATGACGAGATCCTGTTCGGACTCGTCTATGCCTTTTCCGAGAATTTCGTGCTGCCGCTGAGCCATGACGAGGTCGTCCACGGCAAGGGCACCTTGCTCACCAAGATGGCGGGCGACGACTGGCAGCAGTTCGCGAGCCTGCGCGCCTATTACGGCTTCATGTGGGGCTATCCCGGCAAGAAACTGCTGTTCATGGGGCAGGAATTCGCCCAGCGCCGCGAATGGAGCGAGAGCCGCCAGCTCGACTGGGACTTGCTCCAGGCCCCCGCCCACGACGGCGTGCGCTGCCTCGTGCGCGATCTCAACCGCGTCTATCGCGACACGCCCGCGCTCCACGCGCGCGATTGCGAAGGCGAGGGGTTCGCGTGGGTCGTCGCCGACGATCGCGCCAATTCGGTGTTTGCCTGGGTCCGCCGCGCGCCCGGCGAAGCGCCGGTCGTCGTCGTCACCAATTTCACACCGCAGGTGCTCACCGGCTACCGGCTGACGCTGCCCGCGGGCGGGCGGTGGCGCGAGATCCTCAACACCGATGCGCAAGGCTACGGCGGCACCGGCGCGGGCAATCTCGGCGGGATCGAAGCGGCCGAGGGCGGCGCGGCGGTCATCACCGTCCCGCCGCTCGCCACGCTCATGTTCGAACATACCATTTAACGGGAGAGATGCAGTCATGGTCGAACGGAGAGGCGCACCGCTAGCCCGCGATGCGATGGCCTATGTGCTGGCCGGCGGCCGCGGCAGCCGGCTGTGGGAATTGACCGATGTGCGCGCCAAGCCCGCCGTCTATTTCGGCGGCAAGGCACGGATCATCGATTTCGCGCTGTCCAACGCGCTCAACTCGGGCATCCGCCGGATCGGCGTGGCGACCCAGTACAAGGCGCATTCGCTGATCCGCCATCTCCAGCGCGGCTGGAACTTCTTCCGGCCCGAGCGCAACGAGAGTTTCGACATCCTCCCCGCCAGCCAGCGGCAGGAGGAATATGGCTGGTATTCGGGCACCGCCGACGCGGTGTACCAGAATCTCGACGTGATCGAGAATTACGCGCCCGAGTTCATGGTCATCCTCGCGGGCGATCACGTCTATAAGATGGACTATGAATTGATGCTGCAACAGCACGTCGATTCGGGCGCGGACGTGACGGTCGGCTGCCTCGAAGTGCCGCGCATGGACGCGACCGCGTTTGGCGTGATGCACGTCGACGAGGCCGACCGGATCATCGCCTTCGTCGAGAAGCCCGCCGATCCGCCCGGAATCCCCGCGCAGCCGGAGCTCGCGCTCGCGTCGATGGGCATTTACGTCTTCCGCACGAGCTTCCTCGCCGATCTGCTCCGGCGCGACGCCGCCAATCCGGCGTCGAAGCATGATTTCGGCGGCGATATCATCCCGTACGTCGTCGAACACGGCAAAGCCGTCGCGCACCGTTTCGCGGCGAGCTGCGTGCGTTCGAAGCTCGAGCAAAAGGCGTATTGGCGCGATGTCGGCACGATCGACGCCTATTGGGAGGCGAATATCGACCTCACCGATGTCATCCCGGAACTCGACATCTACGATCGCGCCTGGCCGCTGTGGACCTATTCGGAGATCAACCCGCCCGCCAAATTCGTGCATGATTACGAAGGGCGGCGCGGCAGCGCGATCTCGTCGCTGGTCGCGGGCGGGTGCATCATCTCGGGGTCGGCGCTCCACAAGAGCCTGATCTTCACCGGGGTTCGCGCGCACAGCTATTCGTCGATCACCGAAGCGGTGGTGATGCCCTATTGCGAGATCGGGCGCGGCGCGCGATTGACCAAGGTCGTGGTCGATTCGCACGTCAAGATCCCCGGCGGGCTGATCGTCGGCGAAGATCCGGTCGCGGATGCCGAGCGTTTCCGCCGTACCGAACAGGGCGTGGTGCTCATCACCCAGCCGATGATCGACCGGCTGGGCGACTGACGGCATGCTGGACGTTCTCGCCGTCGCTTCCGAGATGCACCCGCTGGTCAAGACCGGCGGCCTCGCCGATGTGGTCGGCGCGCTGCCGGCGGCGCTCGCGCCCTATGGCGTGCGCGTCACCACGATCCTGCCGGGCTATCCCGCCGTACTCGCGGCGCTCGCCGGCACGCGCACGGTGGCGCGCTATCCCGATCTTTTTGGCGGCCCGGCGCGCGTGCTACGCGCGAAGCTCGGCGAGGCGGCGCTGCTCGTGCTCGATGCGCCGCTGCATTTCCAGCGCGAGGGCGGCATCTACGGCGACACCACGGGGCGCGAATGGCCCGACAATTGGCGGCGCTTCGCGGCGCTGTCCTCGGTCGCGGCGGATATCGCGGGCGGCGCGATCAAGGGCTATGCGCCCGATATCGTCCACGCGCATGATTGGCAGGCGGCGCTGACACACGCTTATGTGCGCCACGGCCGCCGCCCCGATCTGCCGACGGTTACGACGATCCACAACCTCGCCTTCCAGGGTCGGTTCGATGCCGGCATCTTCCCGGCGCTGGGCCTGCCCGGCGGCGCCTTCGCGACCGAAGGCATCGAATATTATGGCGGCGTCGGCTATCTCAAGGCCGGCCTCTATTATGCCGACGCGATCACCACGGTCAGCCCCGCTTATGCCGACGAGATCCTGACGCCGACCCACGGCATGGGGCTCGACGGGCTGCTCGCCGCGCGGCGCGGGCGGCTGCACGGCATCCTCAACGGCATCGACACCGCCGAATGGGATTCGACGACCGATCCGCACGTGCCCGTCCACTATGGCCCGCGCGGCCTCGCCGAACGCCGCCGCAACCGCCGCGCGGTCGAGAAGCGCTTCGGCATCGCGCCCTCGGACGGGCCGTTGTTCGCGGTGGTGAGCCGGCTGACGTGGCAGAAGGGCATGGATATCCTCGCCGACGAGATCGACGGCCTCGTCGCGATGGGGGGGCGCCTCGCGGTGCTCGGTTCGGGCGACCGGGGGATCGAGGCGGCGATGCTCGATGCCGCCGCGCGCCACCGCGGGCGGGTCGGCGTGCTCACCGGCTTCGACGAGAGCCTGTCGCATCTCGTCCAGGCGGGCGCCGACGCGATCCTCATCCCGTCGCGCTTCGAACCGTGCGGCCTCACCCAGCTCTACGCGCTGCGCTACGGCTGCATCCCGGTGGTCGCGCATACCGGCGGCCTCGGCGATACCGTGATCGACGCGAATCAGGCCGCGCTCGCCGCCGGCGTGGCGACCGGGGTGGTGCATGATCCCGGCACGCGCGAGGCGCTCCACTCGGGCATCCACCGCACGATCGCGCTCTATCGCCAGCGCGAGACATGGGCGACGATGCAACGCGCCGGCATGCGCGCCGATTTCTCTTGGCGGCAGAGCGCGGCGCGCTATGCGGCTTTGTACCATTCGCTCCTCCAAGAACGGACGCCAGCATGATCGAGACCGTGCCGACGACGCCCTATCAGGACCAGAAGCCCGGTACGTCCGGGCTGCGCAAGAAGGTTCGCCACTTCCAGCAGCCGAACTATATCGAGAACTTCGTCCAGGCGATCTTCGACAGCCTCGAAGGCTTCGAAGGGCAGACCCTGGTGCTCGGCGGCGACGGCCGTTTCCACAACCGCGAGGTCATTCAGGTCGTGTTGCGCATGGCGGCGGCGAACGGCTTCGGCCGCGTGCTGGTCGGGCAGGGCGGCATCCTCTCGACCCCGGCGGCGAGCAACGTCATCCGCAAATACGAGGCGTTCGGCGGCATCATCCTCTCGGCCAGCCACAATCCCGGCGGGCCGGACGAGGATTTCGGGATCAAGTACAATATCGCCAACGGCGGCCCCGCGCCCGAGGGCGTCACCGACGCGATCTACGCGCGCACCAAGGTGATCGACGCCTACAAGACCGTCACCGCGCCCGATGTCGACATCGACACGATCGGCGAGAGCTTCATCGAAGGCATGTCGGTGCAGGTGATCGATTCGGTCGCCGATTACGCCGCGCTGATGGAAACCCTGTTCGATTTCGGCGCGATCCGCGATCTGATCGGTTCGGGTTTCCGCGTCGTGTTCGATGCGATGAGCGCGGTCACCGGCCCCTATGCGCTGGAGATCATCGGCCGCCGGCTCGGCGCGGGTGAGGATGCGATCTTCAACGGCGTGCCGCTGCCCGATTTCGGCGGGCACCATCCCGATCCCAACCTCGTCCACGCGCACGATCTGTACGACCGGCTGATGGCCCCCGACGCGCCCGATTTCGGCGCCGCGTCGGACGGCGATGGCGACCGCAACCTCATCATCGGCAAGCACATCTTCATCACGCCCTCGGATTCGCTGGCGATGCTCGCCGCCAATGCGCATCTCGCGCCGGGCTATGCCGCCGGTCTCAAGGGCATCGCCCGCTCGATGCCGACCAGTGGTGCCGCCGACCGCGTCGCGGAAAAGCTCGGCATCCCGCTCTACGAGACGCCGACCGGCTGGAAGTTCTTCGGCAATTTGCTTGATGCCGGCATGGCGACGATCTGCGGCGAGGAAAGCGCGGGCACCGGATCGGACCACGTCCGCGAGAAGGACGGGCTGTGGGCGGTGCTGCTGTGGCTCAACATCCTCGCCGCGCGCCGCGAAAGCGTCGCCGCGATCGCGCGGCAGCATTGGGCGACCTACGGCCGCAATTACTATGCCCGCCACGATTACGAAGGCATCGACACCGCCGCCGCCGACGCGCTGATGGCCGATCTGCGCGGTCAGCTCGCGGCGCTGCCCGGCACCGAGGCGGCGGGGCTGAAGATCGCGAGCGCCGACGATTTCGCCTATACCGATCCGGTCGACGGCTCGGTCAGCGCGAAACAGGGCATCCGCATCGGCTTCGAAGGCGGCTCGCGCGTGGTGTTCCGCCTGTCGGGCACCGGCACCTCGGGCGCGACGCTGCGCGTCTATATCGAGCGCTACGAACCCGCCGACGGCGATCTCGCGCAGGACACGCCGCAGGCGCTCGCGCCGCTGATCGCCGCGGCCGAGGCGGTCGCCGGCATCACGCGCCACACCGGCCGCAGCCAGCCCGACGTCGTCACCTGATGGAGCCGCCGTTCCCGCCCGGTGCCTATCCGCAGGAGGATGGCACCCATTTCACGATCTGGTCGGACCATGCCGAGACGGTCGATGTCGTGCTGTTCGGCGCCGGCGACGCCGAGATCGGGCGGCAGCGGCTCGAGGCCGGGCAGGGCGGCTGGCACCATGTCTTCGTCGAGACGGTCGAGCCGGGCGCGCGTTACGGCTATCGCATGACCGGGCGCTACGAGCCGTCCGCCGGGCTCTGGTACGATCCCGCCAAGCTGCTGGTCGATCCGTATGCGCTCGCGGTCGACCGCCCGTTCGTGCAAGACCCAAGGCTCGGCCAGCGCGGCTATGATACCGCCGCGCTCGTTCCCAAGGCGATCGTCACGGCGCTGCCCGAGCCGGGCTTCCCCGAGCCGCCGCGCTTCGCGCCGGGCGGATTGATCTACGAAGTCGCGGTGCGTCCGTTCACGATGCTCCACCCCGACGTGCCCGAGGCGCAGCGCGGCACCATCGCCGCGCTCGGCCATCCGGCGGTGATCGCGCACCTCAAGAAGATCGGCGTCGCCGCCATCGAACTGATGCCGATCGCGGCGTGGATCGACGAGCGCCACCTGCCGCCGCTGTGGCTGCGCAACGGCTGGGGCTACAACAGCGTGCCCTTCATGGCGCTCGACCCGCGCATCGCGCCGGGCGGCATCGGCGAGTTGCAGGATGCGGTGGAGCGGCTGCACGCCGCCGGCATCGGCGTGATCCTCGATATGGTGTTCAACCACAGCGGCGAAAGCGACGCGATGGGCGGCACGCTGTCGCTGCGCGGCATCGACGGCGCGGCCTATTTCCGCATGGCCGACGGCATGCTCGTCAACGATACCGGCTGTGGCAACACGCTCGCGTGTGAAGGCGCGCCGATGCGGCGGCTGATCCTCGATACGCTGCGCCATTTCGTCATCAACGCCGGCGTCGACGGCTTCCGCTTCGATCTCGCGCCGGTGCTCGGGCGCGGGGCGGGCGGCTTCGATCCGCAGGCGCCCCTGTTCGCCGCGATCGCCGCCGATCCGGTGCTCGCCGATCGGGTGATGATCGCCGAACCGTGGGATCTCGGCCCCGGCGGCTATCAGCTCGGCAATTTCCCCGCCAACTGGCTCGAATGGAACGATCGCTACCGTGACGACGTGCGCCGCTTCTGGCGCGGCGACGCGCACCGGCTCGGCGATTTCGTCACGCGCGTCGCCGGATCGTCCGACGTGTTCACCGGCGCCGCGACGCGGTCGGTCAGCGCGGTCGCCTCGCACGACGGTTTCGCGCTCGGCGATCTCGTCGCATACGCGGTCAAGCACAACGAGGCGAATGGCGAAGGCAATCGCGACGGCCACGATCCCAATTTCTCGTGGAACAACGGCGTCGAGGGGCCGAGCGACGATCCCGCGATCCGCGACGCGCGGCGCCGCGACGTGAAGGCGTTGCTCGCCACGGTGTTCGCCACGCGCGGCACGATCATGCTCACCGCCGGCGACGAGTTCGGCCGTACCCAGCGTGGCAACAACAACGCCTATTGCCAGGACAATGCGATCACCTGGCTCGACTGGGCGAACCGCGACACCGATCTGGAGGATTTCACCGCCGGCCTCGCGGCCCTGCGCGCGCGCAGCCCGCATCTGTCCGATCCGGCGATGCTCACCGGCCCCGATGTCGCGTGGCTGCGCCCCGATGGCGGGCATTTCGAGGACGCGGACTGGCACGTGCCCGATGCGGGCGCGGTCGCGATGCGGCTGAACGGGGTCAGCGTGCTGTTCAACCGCACCGATACGGCGGTCGCCTTCGCCGATCCGCCGAGGACGGTGCCGGCGCGCAGCGTCGCCTTCGTGCTCGACGGCGCGCCGGCGTGAACCCGGGCGCGGCGATCAGGCCCGCGCGATCCAGTCGGCCAGCGCGATCACCGGCGCGCTGAACCCGCCGAGCATCACGATCAGGACGAACACCGTCTGCCCGGCGGTGCCCCACCAATAGGCGGGATGGATCGAGCCGCGCGCGCGCACGTCATACACCATCGCCGCGGCGATATAGAGCATCGACGCCACATAGACCGCAACCGGCGACCAGATGCCGAACAGCGGCATCGGCAGGATACGCCCGAGCGCGGGCGAGATCACCACCGCCATCGCGCACAGCATCAGCCGCTTGTGCCAGTCGGGCCGGTTGCGCCGCCCGATCGCGGCGCCGACCAGCGCGCCGAACAGCGCCACGCCCAGCACGTCGAGCAGCAGGAACACGCCCGGCATGAAGAAGAACGGCACCGCGCCACGGCGCAGGCACATCACCGTGACGACGATCCCCAGCACCACCATCAGCGCGGCGAGCACGCCGCCGACCGCGCCCAGCCGCCGGTGGATCGCGATCGACCCGGTCGCGACCAGCCCGTTCTGGACCAGATAGAACCCCACCCAGGATACGAACACCATCGCGTGCAGGTGGATCTGGATCGGCAGTGTGCTCGGCGGCTGCGTCATCCGCGCGTAGCTCAACGAGAATCCCACCACGACCGTCGCCGCGAAGGCGATCGCCATGCGGAAGAAGAACGCCCGCTCCGCCGAGACCGGATCGCGCGATAGTGCCGTCGTCGCCATATGCTCCCCCCAACCGCCCCCGATCGGTGTTGGAAAAACATACCCTAGAACGAGGTCGCCGGCAAAGGATTGGCGATTTTCGACATGGCCGCGCCGGCCGCGCGCTCAATGCTCCGCGAAGTCGAACGATCCCCGGCCGACCGCGATCAGCGCCTCCATGTCCGCCATGTGCGTCACCGCCGGCTCGCATGGCGGGGTCGCCGCGCTCGCCTGCGTCTCGACGCGGGCGCCGCCGGTCAGCGTGCGATGGACCGGGCAGCGATCGGCGATCTCGATCAGCCGTGCGCGCTGCGCCGCGTCGAGATCGCCCTCGATCGCGATGCGGCGGGTGAACAGATCGGGCGGGGTCGTGCCGGTCTCGCGGCGATGGCCGACCTGCGTGCGGATCGCGCCGACCGGCCAGCCCTTTTGCGCCGCGTACAGCCGCAGCGTCATCGTCGTGCAGGCCGCGAGCGCCGAGCACAGCAATTCATAGGGCGTGGGTCCGCTGCCAAGACCACCCGCCGCGACCGGCTCGTCGGCGAGGATCGTCGTGTCCCCCGTCTGGATGCGGATCTGGAAGCGGCTGGTGCCGGTTTCCTCGGCGATGGCGCCGCCGGGCAGCGGATCGGTCATGCGGTTGCTCCTGTCTTGCGTGCCGCTACATGCCACGCGGCGGCGGCCCGGTCACGCGCGGGTGGCGACCTCGCGCGGGAAGCAGGCGGCGAGATGGTCGATGAACGCGCGCACCGCCGGCGGCAGCCCGCGCCGCGTGGTGAAGACGATATGGACGATCCCCGCCGCGGCCGCCCAATCGGGCACGACCTGCACCAATGTGCCCGCGGCGAGCGCGGCGGCGCAGCTATGGTCGGGCAGCAGCGCGATGCCGAGGCCGGCGATCGCCGCCTCGCGCAGCGCCCCGAAGTCGCCGCAGGTCATGCGCGGCTCGTGCCGCCAGCGCCACACCGCGCCATCCGCTGCGTGCAGCTCCCACGTCACCTCGCCGGGCACGTCGGCGGAACTGAGCGTCGGATAGCCGGCCAGCGCCGCGACGTCGTCGCCGAGCCCGTTCGCCAGCGCCGGGCTCGCGACGAGGATGCGCCGCGACACGCCGAAGCTGCGCATCGTCAGCGCCGCGTCGCTGGTTAGCGTGACGCGCACCCGGAGCGCAATGTCGATGCCCTCGCCGATCAGGTCGACCGGCCGATCGACCGCGAGCACATGCAGCCGCACGCGCGGATAGCGTGCGAGGAACCTCCCGATCACCGGCGCAAGCGTTTCGAGCAGCCCGGTCGGGCAGGAGAAGCGCACCAGCCCTTGCGGCTCGGCCTGCGCGCTGGCGACGATCGCCTCGGCCTGTTCGGCCTCCAGCAGCATCGCGCGGCACCGTTCGTAGAACGCCTGGCCGGTCTCGGTGACGCGGAAGCGGCGCGAGGAGCGCTCGATCAGCCGGACCCCCAGCCGCGCCTCCAGCGCGGCGACGCGCCGGCTGAGCTTGGACTTGGGCTGGCCGAGCGCGCGCCCGGCGGCGGCGAACCCGCCGTGTTCGACCACGCGCGCGAAAAAGACATAGTCGTTGAGGTCGTTCATCGTTCCTCTGATAGAACGCTAAGGGCCGAAATCGTCATCTACCCGCTTCGGCGTTGCCGATCCATCTCCCGTGCAGCCGACGCGAACGGGTCGCGTCGCCGGACAGGAGACATAGAATGCGCACGGATTTTCAAGACAAGGTCGTCGTCGTCACCGGCGGCACCAGCGGCATCGGCCTCGCCACCGCCAAGGCGTTCGCGGACGCGGGCGCATCGGTATTCGTCACCGGCCGCCGTCAGGATGCGCTCGACGCGGCGGTCAAGACGATCGGCGGCCGCGTGACCGGCGTGCGCGGCGACATGAGCGTGCTCGCCGACATAGACCGGCTGTATGACGCGGTCCAGCAGCAGCATGCCCAGATCGACGTGGTGTTCGCCAATGCCGGCGGCGGCACCTTCGCCCCGCTCGGCGCGATCACCGAGGACCAGTATGAATCGACCTTCGCCACCAACGTCAAGGGCACGTTGTTCACCGTGCAGAAGGCGCTGCCGCTGCTGCGTGACGGCGGCGCGATCGTGCTGACGGCCTCGACCGCCGGCGTATCGGGCACGCCCGCGTTCAGCGTCTATGGCGCGACCAAGGCGGCGGTGCGCAGCTTCGCGCGCAACTGGGTGCTCGATCTCAAGGACCGGCACATCCGCGTCAACGCGGTCAGCCCCGGCCCGATCGACACCGCCGGCCTCAACGAGCTGTTCGGCGGCGGTGAACAGGCGGACGGCGTGAAGGCGCAACTTACCCAGATGATCCCGAGCGGCCGCGTCGGCGAGCCCGAGGAAGTCGCCAAGGCGGTGCTGTTCCTCGCCTCGGACGATGCCAGCTTCATCAACGGCATCGAATTGTTCGTCGATGGCGGCATGACGCAGATCTAGCCGCGCGCCGCGCGAGCCTTCGCGCCGCGCCGCGCGCGGTGCGGAGGCTCGCGATCAGCCCACTTGCCCTTTTTCGCCGTCGCGCGGATGATGGCGCCGCCGCTCGCGGGCGATGTCGGCGCATTTTTCCAAGACCGGGGGCGGTTCCGTCGCATAAACGGGGCGCAACCGTGTCAAAACGGGGGCATGCCGGCAACGAAGACGGACGAGCGACGTATATGCCTGGCAGGGAGCATTCCGCTCGAACGGGCAAGCACGGAGAGCATGATGGCACGAACGGCAGAGAAGCGCGGCAAGGACGAGACGGCGGCCGCCGAGAAGAAGGTCAAGGCGACCGGCAAGCCCGCCGGCGGCGCGCGCGGCGGCATCACCGCCCCCGTCACCCCGTCGGATGATCTCGCCGAGATCGTCGGCAAGAAGGATCTGCCGCGCAGCGACGTCGTCAAGAAGGTCTGGGACTATATCAAGAAGCACGATCTGCAGGACGCGAAGGACCGTCGCCAGATCAACGGCGACGACAAATTGCAGAAGATCTTCGGCAAGAAGTCGGTCAGCATGTTCGAGATGAACAAGCACCTCAGCGCGCATCTCACCGCGAAGAAGGACTGACGGTACCGCGCGTCGCGCCGCCGGCGGCCGGCACCCCCGGCCCCGGCGTCGCGGCGCCACATCCACCCCCTTCGCCCCGGCGCGAACCACCCCGTTCGCCCTGAGCGCAGTCGAAGGGCGTGCCCCCGGCGCAGCGCTCGCGGACACCTGCTTCGCCTGCGCTCAGCGCGAACGGCCGAACGAGCACGCTCTCACTACGCGGCGCAGCACTTCTTGAACTTCTTCCCCGATCCGCACGGGCACGGATCGTTGCGGCCGACCTTCGCCGCGCGCGCGCCGGTTTCCGGCAGCGCCACGCCGCGCCGCGTACAGCCGCAGCACCTGTCCGGCGATCTCGCCCGGCGCGGCATCGCTGATCGCGTTGAGCTCGATGCTGGTCAGCGCCGTCGTGTTGTCGGCGATGTCCGAAAGCATCCGCAGATAGGAGAGCGCGGCTGCGTCGTCGCCGCTGGCCGCGCGCCACGCGCCGTCGCGCAGCGCCATCGCCTCGGCGAAGCCCGCGATCCAGATCTCCCACAGCACCTCGCCGTTGCGGTCGTCCACGTCGAAGATCGGCTGGAGCTTGCCGCGCCCGAGATCGCGCAGGATCTCGCCATAGCGCGCCACCACCATGTCGGCGAAAAGATCCGCGTCGAGCGGATCGTCGAACGGCGCCGCCTCGCCATACAGCCCGCCCCAGATCGGCGGCAGCCATTCCGCCGGCGCGATCGGCTCGGGCGCGGTGGCGATGCCGGCGAGATAGCCGTCCAGCTCGGAGAGCAGCATCGCGTCATCGGGCAGATCGTAGAGGATGTCGTCGAGCCGCCGCAGCCGCGAGGGGAGTTTCGCCACCTATTTGACCACCCCGTCGAGCGTCGCCGCCACCGTCGGGTGATAGGTCGCGCGCGCGCTCGCATAGATGCGCCGCGCGATCGGCTGGCCCCACGACCCTTGCGCCATCAGCGCGCGATAGAGCGGATAGACGAACAGCCCGCGCCCGATCGTGTGCAGATAGTGGTCGAGCGCCGGCACGACCGGATCATAGTGGTTGGCGATGGCGAGGCTGAACCACGCGAAGCCGATATAGGCGCTCGGCGATTTCGACAGCGCCCAGGCCGAGTCCATTTCCGCCAGTCGCGCCGCCGTCTGCTGGCGCGGCAGGCCGTTGAGGAAGCGCAGCCATTCCTGAGTGCTCCACCGGCTGGTGTCGATCGAGGCCGCCGCCGCGCCGCCGTCGAACGCGGCGATCCTGGTGTCGATCGCCGCCAGCGTCGCCGAGCGGACATGCACCGCATTGTCGGGGAGCCCCGGCTGATACGCCCAGCGGTCGAGCTCCAGATCCTTTTCGAGCGCGGCATCGCCCTTGATGAGATTGGCGCGCAGATCGGCGAGGAAGCCGGCGGTGGTCTGCGGCTGGAAGGCGTGGCGATCGAAATAGCCGCGCAGATACGCATCCCAGCGCGCCCGCCCGACGCGAACTTCGATCGTGCGCAGGAAGGTCGCGCCCTTGTTGTAATCGAGCTCGCCATATGTGCCGCCGGGATCGCCGTGCAGCCGCGTCGCGCCCGACTCCGGCCCGGCGGCCTTGAGGTCGCGCTGGAGATTGTCCCAGCTCAGATCGGCGAGCGTCGCGGCGCGCTCCTTGCCATAGACCGCCTCGTCGATGCGGTTCTCGAAATAGGTGGTGAAGCCCTCGTTGAGCCACGCATCCGACCAGGTCGCGTTGGTGACGAGATTGCCCGACCAGCTATGCGCGAGTTCGTGCGCGATCACATCGACGTTGGATTTGTCGCCGGTCAGGATCGTCGGCGTGGCGAAGGTGAGGGTCGGGTTCTCCATCCCGCCATAGGGGAAGGAGGGCGGCAGCATCAGGATATCGTAGCGCCCCCAGCGATACGGCCCGTAGAGCGCGCTCGCCGCCGCGACCATCTTCTCGGTGTCGTCGAGTTCGGCGGCGGCGCGCGCGAGTGTCGCCGGCTCGGCATAGACGCCGGTGGTCGGCCCGAGCGGCTTGAACGCGAGATCGCCGACCGCGAACGCGATCAGATACGGCGGCACCGCATGCGGCATGTCGAACGCGAAGCGCTTGCGGCCGTTGGCGGCGGGTTCGCCTTTGGGGGTGAGCCGGTTCGCGCTCATCACCGCGATCATGTCGGCGGGGACGGTGAGGTGCGCCGACCAGCTCTGGCGGATGCCGGGGCTGTCCTGCGTCGGGATCCAGCTCCGGTTGTTGGTCGGCTCGCCCTGGCTGAACAGGAACGGCTTGGTCTTGCCGGCGGTGAGCGACGGCGGCAGCCATTGCAGCGCGCTCGCCTTGGGCGCGGAGGTATAGGTGACGACGATCCGCCGCGCGTCACCGATCGCGACGGTGAGCGGCGCGCCCTTGTCGGGCACGATGGCGCCGACGGTGTATTTCAGCGCGCGGCCCTTGGCGTCGGTGATGCGGGCGATGACGAGCCCGTCGTCATCGAGCACGATCGAGCCGACGCCCGGCTTGGCGAGGATGTCGAGCGTCGCGGTGCCGCTCAGCCGCTGCGTGGTGAAATTGGCGGTGAGATCGAGATCGACATGCGTCACCCGCGCCTTTTCCGGCTCGGCGAAGGAGAGCGTGTCCCTCGCTTCGGGCGTGGTGAGGATCGGAGCGGGCGCCGCCGCCGGGGCGGCAAGCGGCGCGGCGGCGAGCGCGATGAGGGTCGGGATCATCGCAGCGTGCTACCGGGTTTCGTGGGGCGGGCAAAGAGGGGGTGGGGTGCGCGGCGAGCGGAACCAGCACATTGAATACTTCGATTGGTTCATGCATGTGCCGATGATCAAAACTGGCATCAACCATAGCGGCTGCGCTGGGGTGAGCCGAGCACCCACAGTTTTTTGGGGTAGAGTTACTAACCTAGGTGATTGCTTCTATCACCCCGCTAAGCGGCGTCAGGGGTGAAGCTGTCCCCGCGCTACTGCTTTGCGCTTAAGTCGCTTTGATATGTTCTTCTGGGCCTTGTCTGCGTGGCCGGTATAATCCGCGAGGGCGTGGGCCGGATTGGCCGGTGCGGTCGGGGTCGCGGCTAGTGGATCATCCTGACAGGGGATGGCCTCCACCTGAAATTCGCCCACGCTCACCCCGAATACTGCCGCCGATTGACGGCCCGTACTAGTATACAACGCATGCGACGCGGCCGCTGTTGTCAACGAACCGCGATCTAGTGACATCAACCCGGCGTCATTCGGCTGGGGCTTGAAGCGGTCGCTTGCAGGCTCTCCATCTTGAATGAAGTTAGGGTGAATTTGCCTAAACATTACCTCATCGGCTGATGTCAGCGGGTTACCCATCAGCGGCGATCCGTTTGTCGAACTCCGCAACAAGTGCATCTACGCTTCTGAAATCATGCGGCTCCATTTCCGCGTCACCATCCACCTGGATTCCGTACATTTCTATTGCGCCGCCGCTCCCGAACTCAATCGAGTAGTCCCAACCGTCAATTTCAAAATCGATGAGGATCGCCGCTTCTTCTGTAGGGTAAATGCGATAAAGCTCACAGAACGCTGGCCGCTGATCGAAAAACTGGCTTGCGCTTTCTAGCGCATCCCCAGCAATCTGTTTTCCGCTTCCATCGTGCCAGCCATCCGGCAACGCGCGAAGTTCCGAGAGGCGCTTCATGGCCTTCTCAAAGGCGGCGCGAGCCTCATCAAACACGATGCCAACTTCGAACACATCAGACACGCCCCTAAAGCGATCTTGACTGTCGAGTTCAGCGAGAAGTTCGAATTGAACATCATTGTTGAGTTCATTGGCGAATTCTTCATAGATTTGAAACGGGTCAACGGGGATATTTATGTTTCCGTACTTCTCCGTCCTTACGATAATGTGGCCCTGATAGCCGCTGGGAACATAAGTCCCGATCAACTCACCGATGCCTTCGATGCGAGTCAAATAGGTCTCGCGAGCGCCAGTGATAAGCTGTTTTCGGCGAAGCGCGTCGAAGTACACGACGCCGCCAGTCCCGCGAGAGGTTAACTCGATAGTTTCGTTGTCCCGAAGTCCAGCCCCGAATCTATTAAGCGCCCTTACTTTTTCGGCATTAAGTGCGGTGATTCGTCCGTCTTGGCCGTCGATGAGCGCAACGACGTCATCGTAAGCGGCCTCAACAATCTCCTCAATCTCGTCGGCAAACCCAGGGAGATTGGCTTGAGCGCTGTCTCGGTTCCACTCCAGCTTCGGAATCGCGCTGCCTTCTCGTATCGAGATGAGGTCGAATGAGAGACTCTTGTCGAAGCCTTTCGGCACACGCTGGCGATCCGAGTTTCGCCGTCGCCATTCGTCCTTGGCGTAGGAAACAAGGAGGTCGCGGAAGGCCGGGAGATCAGCCAGCACCTCGACAGGAAGCCGCGCGTTGCGAAAGCGGCTTCCCCTGTAGTGCAGACTGAAAATCGTCGGTTCGTCTGGCATCGGCCCCTCGGTAGGCGGCATTGAGTATCTCGCGCGATCGCCAACGCCAACATTTTTTGTCAGGACATCGTTACTCCGCGCCGGCAAACAGGATACATGTTGGGCGTTCCCGCCAACATCATCGAAGTCACCGAGCTTAGAAGTGTATCCTTTGCCGAAGCTGCCGGCAGTCGGCGCCGTCGAACTGATAGCTCGCCAGCTCGGTGCTAGAGTCAGGTTTGCCAGTGTCGGTGATCCGAGGTGGCGGCACGAATGGGAGAAATGTCTCCGCTCGCCCCGTCCGCATCGCCGGTCATTCCCGCATGACAAGTCCAGCCACGCCGCTACGCACCGCGCCCCCGCCGGCCCACGCTTCCCCCGCCAACCCCCCACAAACCACCGCTAGAAACCTAGGTATGTCTGCCGCCGCGCCCCGTCTGCCCCGATATCCGGTGCATCGGCGGCGTCGAATACGATGTCCGCGCCGCCGCATCGAGAAGGAGTGCAGCATGAGCGGACCCGACTTCACCAGCCCGCGCGAGGCGGCGCGCGCCTTCACGCCCGAGCTTACCCGCTATGTCGAAGATCCGCTGTATGCGCAGGTGTGGGAGCGCGGCGGCCTGAGCAAGCGCGAGCGCAGCATCGCCACCGTCGCCGCGCTGCGCGCGCTGGACGAGCTTCCGGCGCATCTTCGCCGCGGCGTCGAGAACGGCGTCGACACGCGCGCGTTCAGCGAACTCATCACGCATCTCGCCTTTTACGCCGGCTTCCCGGCCGCGATCTCCGCGTCGGTCCGCGCCGCCGAGACGCTCGGGCCGCTCGGCGACGGCTGACGATCCTCGAACCGCCCCGGTTCGACGCCTCCCCACGAGAGACACCGCCCCCCGCGCGGGCCGGGCGCGGCTGGCCACCCCGTTTTCCTCCCGACCACCCCTGCAAGACGAAAAGGATAGCATCATGAAGGTACTTACGGACATCATCCTGTCGAAATCGGCATTCTCGGCAGAGATCGACGTTCCGATCGAGAAGATCGACATCGCCGATTGGCTGTTCAACCTCGCCGAGGCGGAATATCAGCGCTGCTGCCCGCCCGATCACATCGCCGCCGCCACCACCCACACCGATGATGGCCGGCTGATGTCGATCAATGTCGAGATGATCGGCACCGGTCTGGTCGTCCAGCACTATGTCGCCGAAGAAGCGGGGCCGACCTATTGCCGCATGAACTCGATTTCGGACGTGTTCACCGCCAACGGCCGCACCCAGGTCAACGTGATCTGGGAGCTCAAGGCCGAGCGCATCGACGGCGGCCGTACCCGTTACACCAATGCCGTGACCGCGCATCCGACCGACGCCTTCATGGACTTCATCGCCGCGCACGGCATCGCTTATGAGGACGCTGCCAAGGCGCGCCAGGATGCCGGCGGCGACCATAACAGCCGCGAGACGCCGCTGTTCGCCGCGAGCATCGCGCGCCGCGCGCTCGCGAGCGACACGAAAGCGGCCTGACGCTCGTCCCCGGCAAGGCGGCGCCGGAACGCCCCCGGCGCCGTCTTCGCCGAGGATCGTCGGGCCTGTCCTACACGCGGCGCGGGTGCCATATCGCGGCCCCGCCCGCCGACCGCGTCCGCCGATCATGGTCCTGCCCGTGCCATGCGCGGAGTGCGCGCGCGCGGTGTGTGCGTAAAAGTGACAGGTCCGTACCGTGTGCCGTGTGGCTGACCTTTGCCATTTTTCGTCTCGGCCGAGCGTCAGATACAGCTCCGCCTCGATCACCCAGCCGCCGCCGCGCTCGCGCCACTTGGCGGTATAGACCCCCGAGGCGCTGGTCTCACCAGCGATCACGCCCTGCCAGCGGCCGTGTTCGAACGCGATCGGCTCGACCGGCGAGGCCACGATCGTCTCGGGCGTGCGCGTATAGACGGTGCGCGGCGCGGCGGCGAACTCGCGCCGCCACGCCGCGAGCTGCGCCTTGCGCCCGTTCAGCACCGCGCTGTCGGTGCCGGTGACGAGCACCGCGTCCGCCGCGAGCAGCGGCCCGATCGCGGCGAGATCGCCCTCGGCGAGCGCGCGGTTGAACGCCGCGCGGCGCAGGCGGATGGCGAGATCGGCGCTCATCGCGCGCGCTTCACCAGCGCGGTGTCGAGCGCTTGCAGGAAGCGCGAGCGGTCGGCCTTGGCGAACGGCGCGGGCCCGCCGATCACGTCGCCGCCGGCGCGCAGATCGGCCATGATCGCGCGCGTCGCGATCGCCCCGCCGATCGAACTGGCGGTGAACGGCTTGCCGGTCGGCGCGAGCACGGTGGCGCCGGCCTTGAGGCAGCGGTCGGCGAGCAGGATGTCGGCGGTGACGACGACCGCGCCCGCATCGGCGCGTTCGGCGATCCAGTCGTCGGCGGCGTCGAACCCGTCCGACACCACCACGCGGCTGACCAGCGGATGCTGCGGAATGCGGAACGGACTGTTGCTGACGACGATCACCGGCACGTTCCGGCGATAGGCGACCTTGTAGATCTCCTCCTTGACCGGGCAGGCGTCGCCATCGACGAGGATGCGGGGGGTGGTGTCGGTCATCCGATGGTCCTGCAATTGCGCTCCCTACCACCATTCGTTCCGAGCGGCGTCGAGGGATAGGCCTCATGCGTATCGCGTCGTGTCTCGACTTCGCTCGACACGAATGGGGTGGTGGAAGGCATCCTCCGGCTTTCCGATCGTGCATCCCAAACCGTTCGTGTCGAGCGAAGTCGAGACACTTGCGCTTCGTCGCGGCCCCTCGACTTCGCTCGGGACGAACGGGTTGGTTCTAGGCCGCGATTCCCTCAAGCGATTCGCTGATCTCGAACCACACCGCCTCGGCCGCTTCGAGCTTCTTCGCCACCGTCGCGCGTTCCTTCGCCCGCGCGTGCGGGTTCATCCGCGCGAGCCACGGTTCCGCCACCGAGGGATCGGCGATGGCGCGGTCGATCGCGTCGCGCTGGCGGGTCAGCTTGGCGACCAGCGCCTCGGCCTCGTGCGCGCGCTTCTGCAAGGCGTTGGCCTGCTCGCGCGCGGCGTCGGCGGCCTTGTCCTTGGCTTTCGCCTTGCCCTTGGCCTCGGCGGCGGCGGGGTCGCCGGCGAGCACGAAGGCGATATAGTCCTCCATGCTGCCGTCATATTCGCGCGCGGTGCCGTTATCGACCAGCACCAGCCGGTCGGCGGTCAGCTCGACCATATGGCGATCGTGGCTGACGAGGATGACCGCGCCGTCATAGGCGTTGAGCGCCTGCACCAGCGCCTCGCGCGCATCGACATCGAGGTGGTTGGTCGGCTCGTCGAGGATCAGCATGTGCGGCGCGTCGCGGGTGATGAGCGCGAGCGCGAGCCGCGCGCGCTCGCCGCCCGAAAGCTTGCCGACCTTGGTGATGGCCTTGTCGCCCTGGAAGCCGAACCGGCCAAGCTGTGCGCGCACCGACGCCGGGGTCTTGCCCGGCATCACCCGGATCATGGTTTCGAGCGGCGTGTCGTCGCCGTCGAGTTCCTCGACCTGATATTGGGTGAAATAGCCGACGCGCATCTTGCCGCTCGCGTTCATCGCGCCGTGCATCGGCGCGAGCTGCGCGGCGAGCAGCCGGGCGAGCGTGGTCTTGCCGTTGCCGTTGCGGCCGAGCAGCGCGACGCGGTCATTGGGGTCGATCCGCAGGTTGAGCCGCTGGAGGATCGGCGTCTCGCCATAGCCGACCGTGGCGAGATCGAGCGTGATGAGCGGCGGCTTCAGCTCGTCGGGGCTGGGGAATTCGAACGACAGCGACGGATCTTCGGCCATCGCCGCGATCGGCTGCATCTTGGCGAGCATCTTCTGGCGCGACTGCGCCTGTTTCGCGGTCGATGCGCGCGCCGAATTGCGCGCGATATAATCCTGCAGCTTGGCGCGCTGCGCGTCCTGGTTGGCCTTGGCGGCGGCGAGCTGCGCCGCCCGCTCGGCACGTTGCCGCTCGAAGCTGTCGTAATTGCCCGTGTACATCGCGACGCGCCCGCCCTCGACGTGGAGGATCGTGTCGACGACGTTGTTGAGCAGGTCGCGCTCGTGGCTGATGACGACCATCATGTTGGGGTATGACTTGAGGAAGTTCTCCAGCCACAAGGTCGCTTCGAGATCGAGGTGGTTCGAAGGCTCGTCGAGCAGCAGCAGATCGGGTTCGGAGAACAGCAACGCCGCCAGCGCGACGCGCATCTTCCAGCCGCCCGAATAGCTGTCGAGCGGGCGGTTCTGCATCTCCTCGTCGAAACCGAGGCCGACCAGGATCGAGGAGGCGCGCGCCGGCGCGGTATAGGCGTCGATCGCGCCCAGCCGCTCGTAGATCTCGCCGAGCCGATCGGCATCCTCGCAGGTTTCCGATTCGGTCAGCAGCGCGGCGCGCTCGACATCGGCGGCGAGCACGGTTTCGATCGGCGTCGCGGTGCCCTGCGGTGCGTCCTGCTTGAGATAGCCGATCCGCGTCTTGCGCGGCATCTCGATCTCGCCGGTATCCGGGTCGATCGAGCCGATCATCACCTTCATCAGCGTCGATTTACCCGCGCCGTTGCGGCCGATCAGCCCGACGCGGCTCTTGCCGGGCAGCGCCGCCGAGGCGTTGTCGAGGATCGTCCGCCCGCCAAGGCGCACCGTGATACCGTTGATATTGAGCATAACGCGCGCGCTTACCATGCGGTGCAGCATTCGTCACCTCTCGGCGTCGACGGCGAAGCTGTGGAACATATCGCGGCCGCATGCGTTGAATCGTGCATAACCGACGGTGAGTCGAAAAATGACCTCTCTCCGCACGGATATGAGGAGCGAACGATGAACGGTGTTATCTATTTTCGCGCGGATCATGAACTGGTCGGCCGGGTGATCGCGGAGAAGCTGCGCCGCCGCACCGATCGTACCCGGATCGACGACGGCTTCCGCGTGGCGACCCGCAACGACGCGCATTTCGCCCCGGCTCTCGCGTAACCGGCACGACGGGCGGCCTAGCGCGGCAGCGTGATCGTCGCGCTCAGGCCGCCCTCCGTGCGGTTGGCGAGCATGATGTCGCCGCCCGCCTCGCGCACGATCGCGCGCGCCAGCGCGAGGCCCAGGCCGATGCCGCCGGTATCCCTGTTGCGCGAATGTTCGAGCCGCGTGAACGCCTCGAACACGTCGTTCAGGCGATCCTCCGGGATGCCGGGGCCGCGGTCGCACACCGCGATCCGCACCTGCTGCGGCGTCTCGGCGAGCTGCACCTCGACATCGCGCGCGTATTTCAACGCATTCTCGATCAGGTTGCGCAACGCCCGGCGCATCAGCGAGGGCCGCAGCCGCATCCGCAGCCGCGCCCGCTCCTCGAACGCGACCTCCTCACCCAGATCGAGGAAATCGTCCACCACCGCCTCGACCAGCGCGGCGAGATCGACCTCGGTCGGCGGTTCGCTCGGCCGCCCGAGCCGGGCGAGCGAGAGAATGTCGTCGAGCGTGCGGTTCATCTCGTCGATCGTCTCGGCCATGCGCGCGCGGTCTGTATCGTCGTCGACCGATTCGATGCGGACGCGCAGCGCGGCGAGGGGGGTGCGCAGGTCGTGCCCGATCGCGCCGAGCATCCGGTCCTTCTCGTCGAGCATCGCGGTCACGCGCAGCCGCAGCGCGTTGAACGCCGCGATCACGTCGCGCACGTCCTGCGGTCCGCGCCCCTCGATCGGCTCGGTCGGCTCGCCGGGGCGGAAGCCGCGCGCCGCGCCCGCCAAGGTGCGCAGCGGCTTGGAGATCTGCCGCGCCGCGACCAGCACCGGCACCAGCACGACGACATACAGGATGATCGTCTGCGAGACGAGATGCCAGAAGATCATGTCCTCGCCGCGGAACCACGGCACCGACAGCACCAGCCAGTCGCGGCCCGGCCGTTCGATCGCGATCATCAGCTCGCCGCCGGCGCGGCGAAACCGTTCGCGGCGTTCCTTGCCGGTGAAGCGCAGCCGTGGGTCGTCGGGCGTCAGCGTGCGTACCTCGGTCTCGACCCGCCCGGCCTTGATCCCCGCCTCGGCGAGCGCGGCGCGCAGGCTGCGTTCGATATCGGGCCGATGCTCGCCCTGCGGCGCGACCGGGGACAGCGCGAGGCTGCGCACGCGGCCGCGATCGGACCGCCTCGGGTCGCCGAACGTGTTGCGCTCGATCGCGTCGGCGATGCGCCCGACCACCGGCCCGGTCGCGCCCTCGATGCGCGCGCGCTGGCGCTCCTGCAACAACAGCGTGAAGTTGATCGCCTGCGCGACGAACAGCGCGACCGCGATCACCAGCGCCATCTGCCCGGAAAGGCTCCGTGGCCACAGGCGCGGGCGCAGCGTCAAAGCCGCGTGACCTCGGCCGCGAGCGTATAGCCGCCGCCCCACACGGTCTTGATGAGTTCGGGGTTCTTGGGGTCGGCCTCGATCTTGCGGCGCAGCCGGCTGACCTGATTGTCGATCGCGCGGTCGAACGCCGCCGCCTCGCGCCCCTGGGTCAGATCGAGCAACTGGTCGCGCGTCAGCACCTGGCGCGGGCGCGTCACCAGCGCGTGCAGCAGATTATACTCGCCCGTCGAGAGCGGCACCGATACCCCGTCGTGATCGACCAGGGCACGCTCGCCCGATTTGAGCACCCAGCCGGCGAAGGCGAACGATCCGGCGGCGGGCGCATGCTGGCGCACCCCGCCGCCGGCGGCACGGCGCAGGATCACCTTGATCCGCGCGGTCAGCTCGCGCGGGGAGAAGGGCTTGACGACATAATCGTCGGCGCCGATCTCCAGCCCGACGATCCGGTCGGTCTCCTCGGTCTTGGCGGTGAGCAGGATGACCGGGGTGTCGCCGGTCGCGCGGATATGGCGGCACAGGCTGAGACCGTCCTCGCCCGGCATCATGATGTCGAGGATGACGAGGTCGATCGCATAGGCCGCCAGCCGCATCCGCGCGCCCTCGGCGTCGCCCGCCTGGGTCACGCGGAAGCCCTGCTTCGTCAGGAATTGCGCGAGCGGTTCGCGGATCGAGCGCTCGTCGTCGACGAGCAGCAGATGCGGTGTGTCACCCATGGGGTCTGGGCTTAGCATAAAGCGTCATCCTGCCAAGGTCGCCGGGCGGGCGAGGGCGCGCGCCGCCCGGCGGCCGGTCCTATTGGCCGGCGTCGGCGCCCGGCGCCGGCATGCCGCCGTGGCGGTGGTGCATGTGCGCGGCGTTCAGCTCGGCCTTGTCGACGAAGCCGTCGTGGTTGGTGTCGAGCTTGGCGAAATGCGCGTCCGCCTGCGCCCGCATCTCCTCGCGGCTGATGCGGCCGTCATGGTTGGTGTCGATCTTGTCGAACCAGTCGCCATGGCCATGCGGCCCCGGCATCCCGCCCGCCGGCGGAGCCATGCCCGCGCCGCCGCGCGCGCCGAGCGCCGCCATCTCGTCCTTGGTGATCTTGCCGTCGTGGTTGGCGTCGAGCCGCTGGAAGCGCGCCTCCGCCTCGGCCATGAACGCCTCGCGCGTGATCGTGCCGCCCTGCGCGCGCTCCGCCATCCGCCCGCGCAGCTCGTCGCCGGCGAGCTTGCCGTCGTGATTGGCATCCATCCGCTGGAACCGCTCGGCGGACTGCGCCAGAAACTCGTCGCGGGTGATGACGCCATCGCCGTTGGTGTCGGCGCGCATCATCATCCCGCCGCCCGGACCCTGCGCCACGACCGGCACACCGGCCAGGACCGTCCCGGCGAGCGCGGTGGCGAGAAAGAGCATCTTCATCGTGATCGTCCTCATCGATGGACCCGGCCATCCCGGATCATCCGTGAGGATTTAGGCCGCGTCTGTACCGCGGCTATGTCAGTTCGCCCCGAAACTGTCGCAATGTGTCGCGTCGCTGGATGATCGCCCTCTCGGCGATGACCGACCCCTAAGCTGACATTGCTATCGAGAGGAAAGGCTCGTCACTCAGGCAGGAAGCCCAAAGCATAAACGCTCGGGCGCAGTTTGGCGGTCAGCGCGGCATAGGCTGTTTTGAACGGATCGAAGTCGGTCAGTTCGGTGTCGCCATGGGCTTCCAGCGCGCGGCGAATCTGATACCATCCGGCGTCGGGCCGCCCGAGCTTGTACTCGTCGCGTATCTTGCGCGGGAAGCTGGTGGCGTGGAAGCGCTTCCAGAGCGTGCGGCTCGTGTCGAGCACTGCACGCGCCTCGGGCGAAAAGGCCATGCCTGCGATGTAGCGGACCATGAAGTCGCTCTCGAACCGCCCCTTCGCGCCGACTTCGGCCTCGGTGAAGGGGATGAAGTGATTGACGAGGCTCCAGTCGCGATCGTTCCAGCGCAGGCCGTCAGCCCCGGCGGTCAGGTTGCTGCCATTGAACAGCATCCAAACGAGGCAGTCCGACTTGAACTCGTCAGTCAGCCGTTCGCTTGGTTGCAGGAACTGGTCGCGGTCGTTGAGCCAAGTCGGCTTAATCAAGCGGCGGACGCTGAAGACGATGGCCGCTTGCCATAGGTTTTCGACCAGTATGTAATAGCCGCCACCATTGCCACCTGTAAATATTGAAGAAGTGATAAGTGTTTCTAGTTGAGCATGCTGTAAATCGTTGTTGCTGGCATAGAGAAAACCAATCGCATTTTCGCACTGCCTCTTTGGACGAGGATTGTCAGAAACCTTGAGCGCATTAGAGAGCGGTAAAGCTGGTGCGCCGCGTGCCACAGGTCTATTTATCCAGACATTTAAAAGCTGATTGGTAGGCGCGGTCCGATAAATTTTTTCGCCGATGACCGCTCCCGCCCGATTCAAGACAGCAACCGGCGTTTCAGTAATATTCTCTTTCTGACTTTGATCCCAAACCAAGAAGCCAATAGGGAAATTTCCCTTCAATTTATCAAAAACCCGGCTCGGAACTACATAGCCTCCAATAAATTTTGCTCTCCAGCCTTGTCGGAATTTCTCAAAATTTGGAGAGTTAACATACTTTAGCTTGCTGAACATTGCTAGCGTGGCGGATGGCATTTCCTGCTGAATGCGAACAAGGAACTGGACGAAAAGCTCCTTACTTGCGAAACCGGCGCTAACGCGCTCCATCATCCTTTGAGCACGTGTGTTTTCGACACCCTTCTTGTTATTGTTCCCGCGTCCGATCCCGGAGCCAGTTTCCGCATAAGGCGGATTGATAAGCACTAAAATTTGCTTCGCGCCCGTCTTGCTCTCTTTCGCATCAGCGATCGCCTTCCGCAGCGCGATCGGCAGCTTGTTCGACAGACTGTGGTCAATCTCGCCGAAATCTGTGACGTCGTCGTTAAGATAATCGTACTGGAAAATTTCCGCTCCCGCGAAAGCAGGATTTGATTTCATGATCGTTACATCCGCCTTGTCGAGCGTCGACATGAAGACGTTGCGCAGGTTGCTGTGCTTAGCCTCGAGATTACCGACGCCCGCGCACATGTCCCATACCAAGTAGCGGTTCTGCCAGTTCTCGCCCAGTGTGGCGCGCAACTGATCATAGGCTTTGTCGACGATGTGCAGCGGTGTGTAATAGGCGCCCTTGAACTTCTGTTCGTCCACCGGGAGCAGGCTGTCGCGCCGTTCGAGCAGATAGTGGCGGTGCTTCTGCTCGGGCGGCCGGTGGTATATTGCCCAGAAATTACGATAGCCGCGATCGTTGGCCAGTTCGAAGGTTTCACCATTAAGCAGAAAGATCGGCCCGTCGGCAGTCATCAGCAGCCGCGCAGGCAGGTTGTGCATCGCCTCGTGCTCGCCGTCGTGCATGATGTCAGCGAAGAAGAGCACAGCATAATCCGCCTGCGCTTTTACGCCCAATTCCTGCCCGATCATCGCGACCCAGCGATCGAACACCTGTCGCAGATTGTCGGGCGTGATGGGCGTGCGGATGATGCGCCGTTGTTTGATCGCGTCCTTCACCGCCCGGATGAACGCCGCCTCGTCATGCGCGATCTCATATTCGACGATGTGCGTCTGGACGTAGGGCGCGATCTGCGCGCCCAGTTCCTTGCCCGCGCCCGATCCGGATTTCGGCCAGACAATGCTCTTGTCGTCGAGCAAGGGCAGGGCCTTCTCGGTTGGCATAATCGCGGCCTTGTCGCGGTCGATCACGGCAAGGAAAGCTGGGATCGGTTCGCCCCGCTTCTTCGCCGCGCGGACGTAGAACATCAGTTGTGCGAACATGATGATCGGCGGGGTCGAAACCGCTTTCGCTTCGAACCAGACCTCCTGCGTCTGGATATCGACTAGGTTTTTGGAAACGCCTTTGAGACCCAAGGCCGCTATGTAGGCGTCCTTGACGTCCTCCTCGGTTCGGGCCGTGGCGAGCGCCTGTGCGAGTGTCATCAAGTGTGGTGGCCCTGTTTCTCGTCTTAAGAATAAGATCGGTTGGTATACGGTCGTTTCACTGGTTGGCGATATCTAAGCCACCGCGTCCAGGCCAACCCTGTCCTACAGCCGCCGCCATCGCCATACTCCGCGCCATGCCCGTCGTCCGCATCCGCGCCGATCGTCCCAGCCCGCGTTCGCGGCCGGCCGGGCGCGTGCGCGCGGTCTGCGTGCCAAAAGTGACACTGCCCGTACCGTGCGCTCGGTGGGTCACGTTAGCCATGTTTGGCCGGCCCACTCACGCCGGCGCGACACGCTCCCATCGCACCAGCCGCGTCGCGACGATCACCGCCGCGACCCCGGCCAGCGCGGCGGCCAGCAGGAACGCCGCGCCCGGTGTGCCATGCTCGGTGCCGAACGCGAGCGTCTGCGTCATCGCGAGCGGGCCGATCACCTCGGCGACGCTCCCCAGGCTCGCCATGCCGCCCTGGAGCGCGCCCTGGTTCGCCGCATCGACGCTGCGCGAGAGCAGCGCGTTGATGCCGGGAAAGACCAGCCCGGTCAGCGATCCGAGCGCGATCAGCGCGAACACCATCCAGCCCGCGGTCGCGAAGTTGATCGCGACGAAGGTGATCACCGCCACGACCATGCCGATCATCACCGTGCGCGCCTCGCCGAAGCGCCGGATCACGTGGCCGGTGACGAACACCTGGGTCAGCGCCATCGTGATGCCGGACGCGGCGAGCGACAGCCCGATCATGTGCGGGCTCCAGCCGAAGCGGATCTCGCACCAGAACGCCCAGGTCGCCGGATACACCATCTGGCCGATCTGCCAGCAGAATGCGACGATCAGCAGCGGCGTCGCGCCGCCGGCGTGGAACACCGGCTTGAACGCGCCGAACGCGTTGGCGCGGCGCCAGTCGAACGCGCGGCGGTCCGCGGGCGCGAGCGTCTCGGGCATCGCGACCGCCATCCAGATCGCGTTGAGCACCGCCAGCGCGCCCGCGACGACGAACGGCGCGCGCGGCCCGAACCCGACGAGCAACCCGCCGATCGCCGGGCCGATGATGAACCCGGCGCCGAACGCCGCGCCCATCAGCCCGAACACCTCGCCCCGCTTCTCGGCCGGCGTCACGTCGGCGAGCACGGCGTTGGCGGGGCCGTAGATCGCGCCCGCGACCCCGGCGACGACGCGGCCCAGGAACAGCCAGCCCACCGTCGGCGCGAACGCCATCAGCGCGTAATCGACCGCGAAGGCGATCATCGCCGCGAGCAGCACGGGTCGCCGCCCGAAACGATCGCCGAGGCTGCCGAAGATCGGCCCCGCGACGAATTGCGCGGCGGCGAACGCGATCAGCAACGCACCGCCGGTGCGCGCCGCGTCCGAGAGGCTGCCGCCTTTCAACTGCACGATCAGCGTCGGCAGCACCGGCATCACGATGCCGAAGCCGATCGTGTCGATCAGCACGGCCGCCAGCACGATCGGCACCGCGCGATGTTCGAACCGCATTCTTGTGAAAACCCCTCCGCTCCGCACATGGGGCGCTACCACGGCTCGGTGGCCTTTAGAACAGGAGCTTGCCGCCCACCACGAGCAAAGTCAGCGCGAGGATCGCGCGCAGCACGCCATCGGGCACGCGCGCCGACAGCAGGCTGCCGATGACGATGCCCGGCACCGATCCGATCAGCAGGCTGCCGAGCAGGCCGACATCGACCGCGCCCATCACCCAATGGCCGATCCCGGCGATCAACGTCAGCGGTACAGCGTGCGCGATGTCCGATCCGACCAGCCGATTGGTCGGCAGATGCGGGTAGAGCGCGAGCAGCGCGGTCATGCCGATCGCGCCCGCGCCGACCGAGGTGAGCGAGACCAGCACCCCCAGCAGCACGCCGAGCGCGACCGTCAACTCGGCGACACGGCGCATGCTGAGCGCGTTGATCGCCGGCGCGATCCGCGCGACGATTTGCCGGCGAAGCAGCATCGCGATCGCCGTCGCGATCAGCGTCAGGCCGAGGACGATCGTGACCACATCGACCATGCCGCCATAATGTTTGCCGGCATAGCCGAGCGCGATCAGCGTCAGGACCGTGGCGGGCACGCTGCCGAAGGCGAGCAGGCGCACCACCCGCCAGTCGACGGTGCGGTTGAAGCCGTGGACGCCGGTGCCCACGCTCTTGGTCGCGGAGGCGTAAAGCAGATCGGTGCCGACCGCGGTGACGGGATGGAAGTTGAACAGCAGCACCAGCAGCGGCGTCATCAGCGATCCGCCGCCTACCCCCGTCAGCCCGACGAGCGTGCCGATCGCGAGGCCGGCGACGGAATAGAGCGGGTTGATACCGGCAAGAATCATGCGCGAGCCTCAGAAATGTCGGTCCGCCCATGCACTGCGCGTCACGCGGCCGCAACAAACAGAAGCTTGTCCGTCCATGCGTGCCGGTATCATCGCGACGTCAGGATGACGGTAGCGCTCCCATAATATTCTCGGACAATAGACTACGGCATGTCGGACAAACTACAGTTGAAGTTCGCTGCGACAAAGATATTGCAACGGATGGTGAAAAGACGGATCATCCCGCGATGGTCGAGACGGTTCGCGATTCGCTGGCAGCACATCTTCGATCGATGTCGATCGATAACTTCTCGATTTCGGGCGACACCGTCCGCATCGGGCGGACACATTGGGCGGCGAGCATCTGCCGCTGCGGAGACCCCCAGTGCGATGGCTGGTCTCTGGAACCGCTGCTTCCCGCCAGCATGACCCCCGACCGGCCCGCGCAGGGGCTCGGTGCCGCCCGCTGAGGCTCGTAAGTGCCTCTAATTCACGGGAAATATTGCGTTTTTCGCGGAACCTTAATCGCGCATGTACGTTTCTTCATGAAGCTGGGCGTCACCCGGACGTTCAAGCCGTGTTATAAGCGGCGCGATATAAAACAATCGTCGATCGGCGGACTCGCCATCGGCGGGTCGATTAGGAGAGTGCTATGGGTCGTGGGGAAGAGTCGCCCGTGGAATTGGCACCGGATCAACTGGCTGGTGCCAGCGTTCTCGGCGGCGTGGTCCTCGGCGGCGCGATCAGCCTGGTGATCTGGGCAGGGATCGTCAGCTTCTTCGTTTTTTGACGTCGGAGGCTCGCCCGCGCGTCATGACGCGAGCGGCTGGACGAATTCGATCTGAATCCCGCGCGTATCGACCGGGTTGACGAAGTTGCACAGGAAATCCCCCGCGCCCTTCACGGGCTCCGGCTCCAGCATGCGCAGCCCGCGGGTCGCGCACCAGTCCATCGTCGCGCGCAGATCGTCCACCTGATAGGCGAAATGGTGGACGCCGCCCGCGCCCTTGTTGAACTTCGCCAGCACGCTGCCGTCGTCGGGCACGACCAGTTCGATCACCGCGCCCGAGGCGGCAACGGTGAAGAGGCACCAGCATCCCCAGCGCGCGACATGGCCGCGATAGCTCTCGGCCAGCCCCATCTTCGCCATGAACGCGTCCGCGTCGGCAAGATCCGGGCAGATGATGCCGACATGGTGCAGAGTATAGGATTCGAACATCAGCGCACCCGATCATCCGGCAGGAAATGGAGTTGGCCGCGCCGCTCGCCGGATGCCAGCCAGCCGGCCAGCCAGCGCGATACCTTCCCCGATCCGGTGCGATTGAGATGCGCGTAATCCGAATAATTGCGCGCCTCGCTCCCGATCGCGCCCGCGTTCAGGACGAAACCGCGCGCGCGGTAGAAATCGGCGTCGGCGATCGGCTGGTCGTGCGCGTAAATCGGGAGATACAGAAAGCCGGTTTCGACATGATGCGCGTGCGCCAGGGCGATCGTGGCGCGCGTGTAATGGCGCTCGACGACATATTCATATTCGCGGAACCGCGCCGGCAGGAAGATTGGACTGCGCTGCGCGACCTTGCCCTTCGCCGCTTTCGCCAGCTCGGCCGCGGAGTGGATCGTGTCCCGATCGACCCAATTGCCGTGGACCGACCAATGGCTCAGGGTTCCGTCATGTTCCGGGCCGGCGTAGCGTTTCGGGTCGAAGCCGCGATGCACCCCGAACAGCCCCGGCATCTGCGTCTGGAGGAATAGCGAAAGTTGGCGATACGGCTGATAGGCGAGGTTGTCGAAATACTTCGGGTTGAGCAGGATGGGCGCGCGCAGCACGTCGCTGGTGTCCGCGACGTCGCGAAACGCGGGATGCCCGGTGCGTGAGGCATGTTCGATCAGCGAATAGAGGATCAGCTTGACCTCGGGATGCGTCGCCAGCAACTCCTTCGTCATCTCGTAATGGAGGTTGCGGCCGTCCTGTGGCAGCGACAGGTTGGCGACATGCACCCTCCGTCCAAGTTTCGCGGTGAGGACCGCCTCCACCTGCGGGCCGCTGACCCCGACTTCGGTGCGCGACGCCCCGATGATCGCTATGTCGATCGGCGTGCGGTCATAATGGAGCCGGTCATAGACCCAGCCGAGCGGCAGCATCGCCGTGCCGCCGAACTGCTGGTAGCGGATATGGCGGTCGTGCGGCAGCAAGGTCGCGCCGACGCAACAGGCTAGGAAGACGATCACGAACAGCGCGAGCAACCCGCGCCGCGCCGGGAAGGTCGCCAATGTCGCGCTCACGGTGTCGGTCGGCTGCGCCACGGTCCTGCTCAGAAGTTGAAGTAGATGAAGTTGGTGGTCCCGCGCATCACCAGCACGAAACCGGCGAACAACAGCACCGCCGAGGCGATCGTCCAGCCGACGGTGAGCCGCCATTCGACGGCGATACGCGGCGGATCGATCCTGCGCCACTTCGCCCATTCCAGCACCGGCTCATACCGCGCCAGGATCGCCTGCGTGTTGGGGGCGAGGTAGATGATCGCGTAGATGACCGCGAGGATCGCGAGCGCGGCGCCGAGGCCGCCCGGCCACGCGACTGGGGCACCGCCGCCTAGGCCGACCATCGCCCCATACATCCGCCACACCACGTCGAGCGACGGCGCGCGGAACGCCACCACCGCGACCACGAAGGCGACCAGGGTCAGCGCGCGGTACATCGGCTCGACGTAGAAGGGCGGCGGCCCCTTGCGCGCCTTGCGGGCCTTGCGATGGGCCATCCGCCAATATTCGTTCACCGCCATGTAGAGGCCCTGTAACACGCCGAACAGCACGAACGTCCAACCCGCGCCGTGCCACACGCCGATCACCACCATCGACAGCAGCGTCGGCACCGCGAACGACAGCAGGAAACTGGCGAGCTTGCCCGCCGCGTGATCCGCCGAGAACCGCGCGAGCGGGATCGTCAGCGGCTGGAAGATATAGCTTTGCGCCCAGCGGCTGAGCGTGACGTGCCAGCGCCGCCAAAGCTCGATGATGCTGGACGCGCGCAGCGGCGAATGGAAATTGAGCGGCAGCACCACGCCGAACATCCGCGCGGTGCCGATCGCCATGTCCGAATAGCCCGAGAAATCGAAGTAGATTTGCGCGGTATAGGCGAAGGCCGCGATCCAGCACGCCGCCATGCCCGGCGTCGCGCCAGCGGCCGCGGCGTCGAATGCGGGCGCGGCCAGCGTCGCGACGGTATCGGCGATCGCCACTTTCTTGAACAGCCCGATCGCGAAGATCGTCAGCCCGATCAGGATGTTGCTGCTCGCCGCGCCGGGCGGCCGGTCGCGCAACTGCGGCACCAGTTCCTCGTACCGCACGATCGGCCCGGCGAGCAGTTGCGGGAAGAACAGCACGAACCCCGCGTAATCGCGCACGCGCTTCATCTCGAAGCGGCCGCGCGCGAGATCGACGAGGAAGCCGATCTGCTGGAAGGTGAAGAACGAGATGCCCAGCGGCAGCGCGATGTGGCGAAGCGGCAGGTTCAGCCCGAACAGCCCGCCCGCACCGACGATCACCGCCGCCGAATATTTGAAATAGAACAGCAAAGCGAGATCGAAGCCGATCCCCGCCGCCAGCGGCCAGCGCGCCGATCGGCCGCTCCGGCGCCGCGCCGCGATCCAGCGCGCCGCTGCGTAATTCACCGCAACCGAGACCAGCAGCAACAAAATGAATTTTTTGCCGCCGATCGTGTAGAAAAGAATCGTCAGCGCGATCAGGAACGGCTGGCGCCAGCGTGCCGCCAACGCGCAGACGAGATGATGGAGAATCAGGGCGGCCGGTAGAAACAGCAGCAAAAAACCGGCCGAATTGAACAACATGGATTGCGCCGCCCGCCAAGCTTTGTGACCGCCTCGGCCGCGTTGACCTTACGATCCGTCGGCCCCCGGGCGCCGTGGTGCGGCCAAGCGCGGGATTTGTCCAGCCGCGCGGCCTCAGATTTCCGCGATGCGGCGAGATTGCCGGCTGCGATGCAGCATGACTATAACGCCCCGTCGAGCCCGCGAGGCGCGCGCCCGGCGTGTGGAGATGACATGACCGAGACCGGCTTACGGGTTGCGCTGCGCACGATCGCGGATACCGTCGCCGCCGCGTGGCCAGACCATGCCGGCTTCATCGCCAAGAGCCTCGCCGGCCGGTCCGACGCGGTGCTCGACGTGTCCGAGCGGTTGAGCGACGCAATTCTCAAGCTCGCGCCCGGTATCGACGGCGGCTTGTCCGCGCTCGCCGCAGATTACCGTTTCCTGTGCGAAGAGATCGTGCTGCCCGAGGAGATCCATTTCCGCCGGCACGACAGCTACCGGCTCAGCCGCTTCGAGGACGCCGAACGCGAATGCTATGCCAACGCGCCGTTCATGAACCGCTACATGAACGGGCTGCTCCTGTCCGACGTCTTGTGGTCGAACCATGCGCACGCCTTCGCCTATTTCGTCGATCACTATCTGCCGCGCCTGCCCGCCGGCGGCCGGCATCTGGAGATCGGCCCCGGTCACGGCCTGCTGCTCTATTTCGCCGCCGCCTCAGGACGCGCGTCCCGGATCGCCGCGTGGGATGTCAGCCCGACCAGCATCGCCAAGACCCGTCACGCGCTCGATCTGCTCGGCGTCACCGCGCCGGTGGAACTGACGCTCCAGAATCTGTTCGCCGCCGCCGCGCCCGATGAGGACGCCTTGTTCGACGGCATCGTCATGAGCGAGATCCTCGAACATCTCGAACAGCCGGTCGCCGCGCTCGCATCGGCGGCGCGCTGGCTCGTCCCCGGCGGGTTGCTGTGGATCAACGTTCCCGCGAACAGCCCCGCGCCCGATCACATCTTCCTGTTCGAAGGTCTCGATCATGCGCAGGCGATCGCGCGCGAGGCCGGGCTGGAGGTGATCGACGCGGCCGCCTTCCCGATGTCGGGCACCACGCTCGCGCGCGCGGAGAAGCACAAATTGTCGATCAGTTGCTCGGTGCTGGCGCGGCGGCCGGGCTGACCTCGCGGGCTTGGACTCACCGGGGGGTGTCGGCGCCCGCCGGCATGAGCTCCGGGGCGGCGACATCCCCCTCATCCGCCGCCCGCATCTCCAGCGCGATCTCGCGCAGCGCGCGCATCATCGCGCTGCGGCGGCGGTCGCTCTGGCAGACCAGATAGCTGCGCAGCCGATAGTCGCGCGCGCCGGTATCGAGCGGCCGATACGTGATCCGCGGGTCCGGAGGGCATTCCGAGGTGAGGAAGACGCTGATGCCGAGCCCGAGCGCGATTCCCTCGCGGATCGTTTCGCGGCTCTGCAGTTCGAGCGTCGCGCGCGGCCGCACTTCTGCATCGCCGAGCGCGCGTTCGGTGAAGGCGCGTGTCTTGGAGGTCGGCTCGCGCAGGATCAGCGTCTCGTCGGCGAGCGCGCGGATCGGCACGGTCGGGTGGCGCGCGAGTGGATGATCGTTGCGCATCGCGCAGGCGAGCCGATCGGTGAACAGGGGATCGTAGCTGAACGCGCCTTGGGCGGGCGGGTCGCTGGCAACGGCGGCGTCGATCTCGGCCTCGTCGAGCCAGCGCATCACCTCGCGCGCGTTGCCCATGCGGATCTGGATGCCGGTATCGGGGTGGCGGCGGTGAAATTGCTCGACAAGTTGCGCCGCGTAGCGCGGCGAGTCCGACCCGAGCCGGAGCGCGCCGCCGGCAGGATCGGCGGTATCGCCGAGCAGGTCGTCGATATCCGCGGCGGTCGCGAACAATTTGCGCGTCAGCGCGAGCAGGTCGCGCCCGGCGGGCGAGAGCCGCAGCGGCGCCTTGCGGCTTTCGAACAATGTCACGCCGTAGCGGCTTTCGAGCGCCTTGAGCTGCTGCGACAGGGTCGGCTGAGACACGTTGAGCCGCCGCGCCGCCCGCGACACGCCGCCTTCCACCGCGATCGCGTGGAACGCGCGCAGATGCTGATGATTCGCTGCCATCGGGACTTCCGCCTAGCCTAGGCTGGTGACGGTTGCGTGACGATTCCGCCGCGTAGTCATAGGTATCATCTATGGGGCGCATTCAAGCAAACGCTTGGCCCCGCCCGGCATTTCCGCGCGAGGGCGATCCCCTGTTCGCGGGGGAGCCGATCTTTGGGCGAAGACCAATATGACGTCGCCATCGTCGGCGCGGGGATCGTCGGGCTGGCGCACGCGCTCGCCGCCACGCGCGCGGGCCTCCGCGTGGTGGTGATTGACCGCGACGCGCGCGCGAATGGCGCGTCCGTCCGCAACTTCGGCTTCGTCACGGTCACAGGGCAGGAAGCGGGCGCGCCGTGGCGCCGCGCGCGGCGCTCGCGCGACATCTGGGCGGAGGTCGCGCCGCAAGCCGGCATTGCGATCGAGCAGACCGGCCTCGCGATGGTGGCGCGGCGACCCGAGGCGCTGGCGGTGCTCGAAGCCTTCATGGCGACCGACATGGCCGAGGGCTGCGATCTGCTCGACGCGTCCGCCGCCCGTGCCCGGCTCGGCGACGTGCGCCCGCGCGGGCTGGCCGGCGCCCTGTTCAGCGGCATCGACCTGCGCGTCGAATCGCGCACCGCCATCCCCCGGCTCGCCGCGTGGCTGGCCGAGCGTCACGGTGTCGCGTTCCGGCGCGGCGTCGCGGTCCACGCGGTCGAGACCGGGCGGGTGGCGACGAGTGCCGGAACGGTCGCCGCCGACGCGGTTATCGTGTGCCCCGGCGATGATCTCGCCACCTTGTTCCCCGATGCGCTGGCGCGCGCCGGCGTGACCCGCTGCAAGCTGCAGATGCTGCGGCTGGCCGATCCCGGCTTTCGGCTGCCCTCGGCGGTGATGTCCGATCTCGGGCTGGTGCGCTATCGCGGCTATGCGGCGCTGCCCGCCGCCGCCGCGCTCGAAGCGCGCCTGAAGGTGGAGCAGCCCGGTCACCTCGCCAACGGCGTCCACCTCATCGTCGCGCAAAGCGCCGACGGCAGTCTGGTCGTCGGTGACAGCCACCATTATGCCGCCACGCCCGATCCGTTCGGGTCGAGCGCGGTCGACGCGCTGATCCTCGATGAATTCGCCGCCGTGTTCGGCCTCGTGCCGCCGGTGCTCGAACGCTGGACCGGCACCTATGCGTCGGCGTCCGGCCACAGCCTTGTCGAGACGCCGATGGAGCGCGTGCGGTTGGTCGTCGTCACCAGCGGCACCGGCGCATCGACCGCCTTCGCGCTCGCCGAGGAGGTGATCGGCGACCTCGCAACCATCCGAATGGGAGCTTCCGCATGAGTCTCGCGATCAAGGCCGTGATTTTCGACTGGGCCGGCACGATGATCGATTTCGGTTCGCGCGCGCCGGTCATCGCGCTGCTGCGGCTGTTCGAGGATGTCGGCGTGCCGATCACCGAGGCGGAGGCGCGCGCTGACATGGGGCGTGCCAAGCGAGACCATATCCGCGCCATCCTCGCGGTGCCGCATATCGCGGCGGGTTGGCGGGCGGTGTACGATGCGCCGCCGGGCGAGGCGGATGTGTCGCGGCTGCATGACGCGGTCGAGCCGATCATGCGCGCCGCCGCCGCCGATTGTGCGGCGCTGGTGCCCGGCGCGGCGCAGATCGCGGCGCGGCTGCGCGGGGAGGGTGTGCGGATCGGCTCCTGCACCGGTTACACGCGCGCGATGATGGCCGACATCCTGCCGCGCGCGGCCGATCAGGGGTACGCGCCCGAGGTGGTGGTCTGTTCGGGGGAGACGGCCGAAGGCCGCCCGTCGCCGCTCATGGCGTGGAAGGCGCTTGTCGAACTCGGCGTGTGGCCGTCGTCGGCGTGCGTCAAGGTCGACGACGCGACCGTCGGGGTCCGCGAGGGGCGCGAGGCGGGGATGTGGACGGTCGGGCTGGCCGCGTCGGGCAACGGCGTCGGGTTGGATACCGCCGAACTCGCCGCGCTTCCCGCCGATGCGCGCGCGCGCCGGATCGTCGACGCAGCGGACGCGCTCTACGCGGCGGGCGCCGATTATGTGATCGACAGCGTCGTCGACCTGTGGCCGGTGCTCGAGCAAATCTCGGTCCGCGTCGCCGCCGGCGAAAAGCCGGCATGAGCGCCCGCGAAAGCGCGGTGACGCGCTGGCTGCGCACCGCGCCGCCCTTCCTGTTCGCGCTCTACGGCGGGCTTGCCGGATTCGCCGCCTATTCGGCGATGTACGCCTTCCGCAAACCCTTCACCGCCGCGAGCTTCGAGCATGTCGCCGGCTGGCCCTTCGCGATCGACTTCAAGGTCGCGCTCGTCATCGCGCAGGTGGCTGGTTATGCGATGTCGAAGGTGATCGGCATCAAGATCGTCTCCGAAATGCCGCCCGCGCGCCGCGCGGCCGGCATCCTCACGCTGATCGGCGTGGCGGAGCTCGCATTGATCGGGTTCGCGACCTTGCCGGCGGTCGCCGGCATCGCCGCGCTGTTCCTCAACGGGCTGATGCTCGGCATGATCTGGGGGCTGGTGTTCGGCTTTCTCGAAGGGCGGCGGCTGTCCGAGGTGCTCGGCGCGATGCTGTGCGCGAGCTTCATCCTGTCTTCGGGGCTGGTCAAATCGGCCGGCGAGGCGCTGATTTTAGCCGGCTGGGCGAGCGAGCGCTGGATGCCCGCCGCGACCGGCCTCGCGTTCACGCCGCTGCTGCTCGTCTCCGTGTGGGCGCTCGCGCAACTGCCGCCGCCGGACTCCCGCGACGAGGCCGAGCGCGCCCCGCGCGTGCCGATGGGCCGCGAGCAGCGCGCGCGCCTGTTCGCCGCCTATGCGCCGTCACTGACCGCGCTGATCGGCGTCTATGTGATGCTCACCGCCTTACGCGATTTCCGCGACAATTTCGCCGCCGAGATTTGGCGCGAACTGGGCTTCGCGGGTGAAGCCGGGATTTTCACCGTCTCCGAACTGCCCGTCGCGGTGGTGGTGCTGGTGTCGATGGGGATGCTGATCCGCGTCCGTGACAATCGCGCGGCGGTGTTCTGGAACCTCGCGCTGATCGCGCTGGGCTTCGCGCTGCTCGGCCTTGCCACCGCCGCGTTCCAGCTCGGCCTGATCGGCGCGGTCGCGTGGATGATCGTGATCGGCGCGGGCCTCTATTTCGCCTATACGCCGTTCAACGCCCTGCTGTTCGATCGGCTGATGGCGACCGCTTCGGTGCCGGGCAATGCCGGTTTCCTGATCTACGTCGCCGATGCGTGCGGCTATGTCGGCAGCGTCGCGCTGCTGCTGTTCCGCAGCTTCGCGCACGTCTCGCTCGACTGGAGCAACTTCCTGTGCGCGGTCTGCTACGCCGCCTGCGGGCTGGGGCTGGCCGGCACCGCTTTCGGGGCGGCGGCATTCCGCCACACGACGCAGGCGCCGGAGCGGGCGCTGACGCTGCAGCCGGCGTCCTAGCGCGGACGGCAGGAACTTACCCCCGCACGCTCAGATCGACATGCACGCGGATCGCGTCGTGGCGCCAATATTCCTGATCATATTCCACCACGCGCCCGGCCGAATCGAAGCTGGTGCGCACCACGAGCAGCCCCGGCGTGCCCGATTTCACGCCGAGTTCGTCCGCCACCGTCTTGATCAGCGCGCAAGGCCGCATATCCACGCGGTTGCGGATCACCGTGGCGCCATATTCGCGCGTCAGCACCTGCGTCAGCGATCCGTCGAGCGAGTGGTCGAGCAGCCCGGGCGCGAGCGCGGGATCGACCGTGATCTTCTCGATCAGCACAGGCCGCCCGTCGATCGAGCGCAACCGGCCGATCACGTACAGCGGGGTGCCGGGCGCGACGCGGAAGATGTCTGAGATGGCGGCGGTGGCGGGCACGCTGTCCTTGCTCACCGTGCGCGTCGCCGGGCGGCGGCCCTGCTCCGCGACATAGGTCATGAAGCCGCTCCACCGCGTCGGATCATATGTGACGGCGGGCGGCGAGACGTACCAGCCGCTGCGCTCGCGCCGGTAGATCAGCCCCTCGGCCTCCAACTGGAACAGCGCCTCGCGCACGGTGCCGCGCGCGGTGCCCGCGCCGGTCTGTAGCTGTCGTTCGGAGGGGAGCTTGGCACCGGCGGCGAGCTGCCCCGCCTCGATGCTGGTCGCGATCTGGTCGCGCAGCGCGATGTAATGCGGGCCTGCGCCCCCGGGCGGGGCGAGCGGAATCATGCTGTCGAGGCGAGCCATGCCGGTGATCTTGGGCGGGGCGGCGGCGGGAGGCAACCGCGATATGACGGCGCGGCGATATCGCCGCCCCGGCGCGGGGCCGGGGCGGCGGTGGCGGGATCAGAACCGTGCGCTCGCGCGGACGATCACGTTGCGGCCCGGCTCCATATAGTCCTTGAGGTAGCTCGGGTTGTCGCCCTTGGTGGTCCAATATTTCCAGTCGTCGAGCAGGTTGCTGACATCGACGTCGATCGCGAAGCGGTCGTTGATGTTGTAGCGCATGTGCAGATCGACGCTGCGATTGTGCTGCACCCATTTGTCGACGGCGTTGTCGCGCAGGCTCTCGATGTACTTGCCGCGATAATTGTACGACAGCTTCGCCTCGAACCCGTATTTCTGATACGTAAGCGAGGCGTTGTAGAGCACCCCCGGCGTATTGATGAGCGGGATCTTCTTGCCCATCCGATAGGCCTGCCCGGTGTCGCCCTCGCTATGCTGGATGGTGACGTTGCCCTCGAAGCCGAACCCGTCGAACGGCGCGGGCAGCCCCTGGAACTGCTTCACGATCGCCGCCTCGAACCCGTAGACGATCGCGTCCTTGCCGTTCTGCGGCTGGCTGATCTCGACCGTGCCGACCGAGGTGTCTGCATTGACCTGGCTGCCGTTGGTGAAGATGAAGTTGCTGATCGACTTGTAATAGCCCGCGATGCTGACGATGCTCGTGCGATCGGGGTAATATTCCGCCGAAACGTCGAGATTGACCGCGCGCGCCGCCTTCAGATCGGGGTTGCCCCGGCTGATCGCGATGATCTCGTTCTGCGCGTTGCGCGCGACGCTCTGGCCACCCGAGAGATAGCCATATTCGGGCGGCGAATAGCCGGTCCAGAGCGCGAAGTGATAGACCTGCTTGTCGCTCGGCCGCCAGATCAGGTTCGCGCTCGGCAATACCACCGTATAGCTGTTGCTGGTGCTGTCGAAGCCACTGTTGTCGCCATCGTCGGACCAGAACACGTTCTTCGTCTCGCGGTGTTCGGCGCGCACGCCGATCGTCGCCTGCACCGCGCCCTGCCGGAGATGCGCGAGCAGATAGCCCGCCGTGACCTTCTCGGTGTTCTTGTTGTCGCTGGAGAGCCGGTCGGTCGCCGAGGGCAGGCCGTTGTTGCCGAGCGCCTGCGCCGCGTCGATCGCCGCGCGCACCTTGGCGGGATCGAAGATCGCGCCATAATAATATTCGCCGTGCAGAATGTCGGTCACGTCGCGCTGGATCAGCCCCGACGCGGCGAGGCTCTTGCCGTCGAGCGTGGTGCCGGTGAAGTCGCCGCTCCACAGCGGCGTGTAATCATAGACGCGATGTGACCGGTTGAACTGCGCGCCTGCCTTTAGATATTCCAGCCATCCGTCAAAATCATAACGTACGTCGAGCTTGGCGTTGATGCGGTTGTCGGTCTGCTTGTCGCGGTTGTGGCTGGCGCCGTCGAACGGCAGCAGGGTCGGGTCGTATTGGACGTTGGCGGCCGCGCCGGTCGGGCTGGCCTGCGGGAAGCGCGGATCGGCCGATACCCAGTCGAGCCCCTGCGACAGCAGCGCGGGCGCGCATTTGTCGCAATTGTAGGAGATCGAATAGCTGTCCGGGTTTTCGCGGACGCCGTAGCTGTAGCTGCCCTGGTAATCGACATGCAGCCGCTCGAAATCGCTGTGTCCGCCACCGCTCACCGTCGCGAGCGTCTGGTTCGAGTTGATCGTGCCGAAGTTGCGCGCGAACTGGAACGCCTGCGGGTTCCAGATCCCTGACCGGCCGTTGAGCGACCAATATTGGTTCGAATTGGCGTCGTGCCCGGTGATGATGCCGTCGCCGTCGGCGTCCACGATCTGCGACGTGGTGTAACCATAACGGCTATAGGTCTTGCCACCGATGGTGACCGTGCCGATCACGTTGCGATCGGGCTGCACGAGGCTGGTATCGTTCTTGTCGACCTGGGTCAGCCGCGCGGTGGTGCGGCTGCGATAGTCGGTCACGTCGTTGCTGCCGCGCTGCTCCTGCCGCGAGATCTGGCCGCGCAGGTACAGCCGCGTGGTGTCGCCATGCCAGTCGAGCGAGACGTTGCCGCCGTAGCGCGTGTTCTTGACGCGACGGAAATCGAGATCGATTCCCGGCAGGTGCATGTTGCGCTGGTCGATCACCTCGGTCGAATTGGCGCGCCACTGGTTCGGCTCCCACTCGCCGTCATTCTCGGTTTCCTGTCCGTCGCCGTGGGTGACGCCGTAATTGGCCGATGCGAACACGCCGAAACGGTCATCGGCGAAGCGATGCGCGAAATCGCCCTGGAAATTGTAATTCTCCGCCGGCAGATCGGCCGATTTCGCGCGGTCGTTGAAGCCGCCGCTGCCGTAGAGGCGGAATGTCGTGCGGTTCTTGAAGTCGAACGCGGTCGGCGTGCGGAAGTCGATCGTCCCGCCGATCGCATCGCCATCCTGGTCGGGGGTCAGCGTCTTGGTGACGGTCACCGAGGCGAGACCATAAGGCGGCAGCACGGTGAGCGACACGTCGCGCGTGCTGGGATCGGTGTTGGCGACGCGCACGCCGTTGATCATCACCGCGTTGTACGTGCCGGACAGGCCGCGCACGGTGACATATTCGCCCTCGCCGGTGTCCTGATTGACGATCGTCGAGACGCCCGGGACGCGCGCCAGCGAATCCGCCACGGTCGCATCGGGCAGCTTGCCGAGATCGTCGGCCGAGATCACGTCGATCACCCGGTCGGACGCGCGCTTGTCCTCGAGCGCGCGCGCGGTGCTGAGCCGCTGGCCGCTCACGACGACGTCGTTGGACGTGTCCGCGCCGGCATCGTCGGCGGCGGGCGGTGCGACGGCATCGGCGCGTGCCGTGGCGGGCGCGAGCAAAGTGGTGGCCAGCGCGGCGGCCAACGCGGGTAGGGCGGCGGATCGGAGCGCGTGCGCCCGGCGCGCGCTGTGGAACGGCATCGTCATCATGTCCCCCCTTTGGGATGTGAGAATATCAAGCTCGGGCCGGGCACCGACCGGGCACAGACACACCGCCGCGGCCGCCGACGCGGGCGCGTCTGCGGGGCGAAGCGGCGGTCTGATCCCTGCCCCGGCGGGCCGGGCGAGTCGGCTCTTCCGGCCACGACTGGTCTAAACCAGATGTGATGACGGCTTGGTTACGACCACGCCGTCATGCGAAATAATTCGAGAAAGCCTCAACGCACCGATCGACTCGCCGTGCCGCCGGCATCGTCCTAAAGGCGGCGGGATGGCGCGGCTGATTCTGTTCAACAAACCATATGGCACGCTGAGCCAGTTCACCGATCGCGGCACGGCGGACGCGCGCGCGACGCTGTCGGCGTTCATCGATCTGCCCGGCGTCTATCCGGCGGGGCGGCTGGATCGCGACAGCGAGGGGTTGCTGGTGCTGACCGACGAAGGCCGTCTCCAGGCGCGGATCGCCGATCCGAAGTTCAAGCTGCCCAAGACCTATCTCGTGCAGGTCGAGGGTGAGGTCGGCGCCGGTGCGCTCGAACGGCTGAGCGCCGGCGTGATGCTGAAGGACGGCCCGACCCGGCCCGCCGAGGCGGAGCGGATCACGGCGCCCGCGCTTTGGCCGCGCGATCCGCCGATCCGCGTCCGCGCGAACATCCCCGATTGCTGGCTGCGGCTGACGATCCGGGAAGGCCGCAACCGGCAGGTCCGCCGCATGACGGCGGCGGTCGGTCATCCCACCTTGCGGCTGATCCGCTGGAGCATCGGCGACTGGACCGTCGCTGGCCTCGCGCCCGGCGAATGGCGTGCGGGGTAGGGGCTCACAGGGCGGCGGTCACGGCCGCGAAACCACCAGCGCCTCCAGCAGCGGCCGATAGGATTCCAGCGTCGGCACCACCCAATCCTTGCGCTTGCCGCCGTCGTCGCAGCGGCGCAGCAGCAGGGCTTCGGCGAAATACGGCTCGGCCTCGAACGCGGCGCGGCCTTCCGCGTCGAGCGCGCCGCCCTGCAAGCGCAGGCTCAGCAACGACGCCGCGCTGAGCGACGCCTGATAGCCCGGCTCGACCGCGCACAGATAGCGTTTGGCATCGACGTGAAGCCGCACCGGCTCGGTCAAGGCGGGCGGGAAATGTGCCTTCAACAACGCATTGCCGAGCATCTCGTGGCGCATGTCGGTGCCGTGGCGCTCGGCGGCATGGCCGGCGTCGTCGATGAGCTGCCCGACATCGTGGAGCAGCCCGGCGGCGATCAGCGCCGCGTCGCCGCCCGCGCGGCGCACGAGTTCGGCGACCTGGAGCGCGTGCTGCAACTGGGTGGCGTTCTCGCCGTAATATTCGTCGCCCGCCGCCGCGAACAGCGCGTAAATCTCGTCGATCACCTGTGTCGTCATCATCGTCCTCGAATGGCCGAAGAGGGCTGCGGCGGGTGGTGCCGTCCCCAATGTCGCGGTTTTGTCACTATTGGACTATACCAGAGGAATGCGCCGATAGCGGCAAAGATCGAGGCTGAAAAGGCAAAAGCATGGATAGGTCGAAACGCGATTTCCTGCGCATGGCGGGGGCCGGCGCGGCGGCGGCGTCGCTACCGGGGCTGATCGGCCGCGCGCTCGCGATCCCGGCCAACCATCGCACCCGCTCGATCCGCGATGTCGAGCACATTGTCGTGTTCATGCAGGAGAACCGCGCGTTCGATCATTATTTCGGCATGCTGAGCGGCGTGCGTGGCTTTGGCGATCCGCGTCCGCTTCGGCTGAGCGGCGGCGCGAGCGTGTGGCGCCAGCCCTCGCATGAGCATCCCGACGGCTATGTCATGCCCTATCACGGCGATTCGAAGGTCAGCCGGTCGTTCCTCGTCGATGGCGCCGATCAGTCGCATCAGGGCAACATGACGATCTTCAACCGGGGTCGCTACGACCGCTGGGGCGCGAGCGGCGAACTCCACAACCGCATGCTGCATTATACCGCGGGCGATCTGCCCTTCTATTACGCGCTCGCCGACGCCTTCACGGTCTGCGATGCCTATCATTGCTCGACGATGACGCAGACTTATCCCAACCGGCTGCATCTGTTCACCGGCTGCAACGGCGGCGGCACGGTCGGCGGCGATCCGCAGATGCACAATTACGGCGAGGACGAAACCCCGAGCGCCGACATGCGCGAGGACAAGCCGCTCCGCCCCGACGCCTATCGCTGGACCACCTATGCCGAGCGACTGGAACAGGCGGGGGTAAGCTGGAAGGTCTATCAGGAATACGACAATTTCGGCGACAATCTGCTGTCGGTGTTCCCCGCCTTCCGCCCGTGCCCGCCCGAATCGCCGCTCTACCGGCGCGGCCGCGCGTGGGTCAGCGAACACAAGACCGGCGCGGATCGCACCCGCTCGGACGGCGAGCAGCTCGTCGCCGCCTTCCGCGACGATCTCGCGAACGGCACGCTGCCGCAAATCTCGTGGATCGTCACCGCCGCCGCTCTGTCCGAACATCCCGCTGCCGAGCCGTCGCGCGGCGAGCATGTCGCGGCCGAACTGATCGCCGCGCTGGTCGACAACCCTGAGATGTTCGCCAAGACCGCGTTCATCGTCACCTACGACGAGGCCGGCGGCTTCTACGATCACGTCGCTCCGCCGGTGCCACCGGTCGCGGGCTATCGCGGCCATTCGACCGTGCCGATCGACGGCGAGACCAAGGATTGGGGGCAGGGGCCGCTCGCCAACACGGGCACGCATCCGATCGGCCTAGGCATCCGCGTGCCCACCATCATCGTCTCGCCTTGGACACGTGGCGGCCAAGTCTGCTCGGAGCTGTTCGATCACACCTCGGTGCTGCGCTTCATGGAGAAGCGCTTCGGCGTCGCCGAACCCAATATCAGCGCGTGGCGCCGCGCGGTGTGTGGTGATCTCACCTCGGCATTCGATTTCACCGGCGCCGACCCGGCCGCGCCCGGCCTCCCACCGACCCGCGACTTTCTCGACCGCATCGCCCGCTCCAAGGCCGGCACCGCGCTCACCATCCCGCCCGTGCAAACCCCGGCGCGGCAGATGCCCGGCCAACGCCCCGCGCGCCCGCTTCCCTATGCGCTCGACGTCAACGCCGCCTTGTCGGACGGACGGCTGAGGATCGACATGGTCAATGCCGGCGGCACCGGCGCGGTGTTCTCGGTCCACGACAATCATGACGTGCAATCGCCGTGGCATTTCACGATCGGGGCGGGCGCCCGCCACGCCGCCGATGACTGGCACGCGCCCGCCGACACCGCGTACGACCTGACGGTGCATGGCCCGGACGGCTTCTATCGCCGCTTCGCCGGCACCCGTGTCGCGACCGGCGAGGTGACGCTGCGGCGGCGCGCGACCTCCGTCGAACTCATCTTCGCCAACCACGGGGACGCGGCATGCGTGTTCGTGATCGCGCTCGATCCCGCCTATCCCGGCGCCGAGCGCACACGCCGCATCACGCTCGCGCCCGGCAAGCGCGCCGTCGATCGCTGGAGTCTGGCCGCGAGCGACGGCTGGTACGATCTCAGCGTCAGGTGCGAGGGCGACGGCACCTTCCTGCGTCGTTTCGCCGGGCGTCTCGCGAGCGGCCGCAAGACCGATCCCGGCATCGGGGTGATGCGGCTCGACGCGTGAAGCGAACGATCCACCGCTTGACGAACCGCGCCGCCGCCCCGACGATGCTGCACGTGCAAACATAAAGGGGTCGCTGTGATCGACGGACGAAATCGCGTAATGGCGCTGCTCGCGAGCGGCGCCCTGCTGATCGGCGGCGCCGGCTACGCCGCGAGCAGGAAGGCCCCCGCCGACCCGGCGCGCGCTGTTCATGAGAAGCTGATCGTGCTCGACACGCATTTCGACACGCCCGCCAACCTCGGTCGCCCCGGCTGGAGCATCATGGACCGGCACGCCACCGCCACCGATGGCGATCAGGTCGATTATCCGCGCATGGTGCAGGGCGGCGTCGATGGCGGTTTCTTCGCGATCTACACGCCCTCGGGCCCGCGCACGCCGGTGGGGGATCGCACCGCACGCGATTTCGGCATCCAGCGCGCGGTGCAGATCCGCGAGATGGTGGCCAGGCACAGCGATGTGTTCGCGCTCGCGCTCACCGCCGATGATGCGGCGAAGGCGGTGGCGGCGCATAAGCGCTTCGTGTTCCTCAGCATGGAGAACGGCTATCCGTTCGAGGGCGATCTCACGCTGATGCGGACCTTCCGCGGCCTCGGCGTGACGATGATGGGTCTCGTCCACTTCAAGAACAACGATCTCGCCGACAGCGCGACCGACACGCCCGAATGGCACGGCTTGTCGCCCAAGGGCAAGGAAGCCGTTGCGGAAGCCAACAAGCTGGGCGTGGTGATCGACGTCAGCCACGCGTCGGACGACGTGCTGCGCCAGACCGTCCTGTTGTCGAGCGCCCCGATCATCCTGTCGCATTCGGGGATGCGTGCGATCCATAACCACCCGCGCAACGTGTCCGACGAGGATGCCAAGCTGGTCGCCGCGAAGGGCGGCGTCATCCAGATCAACGCCTATAGCGGCTATATGGTCGATCCTCCCGCCGCCAGCGCCGCGCGGGCTGCCGCGATGAAGGAACTGGCGGCGAGCTACGAGAAGGCCGATACGATGACCGTCGCCGAACGCCGCGCGCTGATCGCCCGCCGCAAGGCGATCGAAGCGCAATTCCCCGCGCCGCGCGCGACCTTCGACATGTTCATGCAGCACCTGCTCCATGCGATCAAAGTCGTCGGGATCGATCATGTCGGCATCAGCGGCGATTTCGATGGCGGCGGCGGCCTCGATGGTCTGGAGGATGTCACCGCCTACCCCAAGGTGACGGCGGCGCTGCTCAAGGCGGGCTACACCCCGGCCGACATCGGCAAGATCTGGGGCGGCAACGCGTTGCGCGTGCTGCGCGCCGCGCAATCTTTGGCCGATCCGGCTTCGCTGCCGAAGGTGCCGGTCACGAATTGAGGCAACTCGCCTCCGCCCCGTTCGTGCTTGGACAAGCCCAGCGCGAACGGGATGGCGGGCGTCTTCGCGCCTATTGCGCCCGGTCGAGCAGATCGCGCACCTTGGCGGCGAGCATGTGGTAGGTGAACGGCTTGGAGATCAGGTCGACCCCCGGCTCCAGCCGCCCATCGCGCATGATCGCCTCGCGCGTATAGCCCGACGTGTAGAGCACCCGGATGTCGCCCTGCATCGTACGCACGCGGTTCGCGAGTTCCTGGCCCGACATCTGCGGCATCACCACGTCGGTCAGCAGCAGCGCGATCGGTGTTTCCTGCCGTTCGAGCAGCCGCAGCGCGGTCGCGCCGTCATGCGCCTCGACCGCGCGATAGCCGAGTTCGCGCAGGATGCTGACGGTATAGGCGCGGACATCGTCGTCATCCTCGACGACGAGAATCGTTTCGGAGAGCTTGCCCGGCCGCGCGGCCGGCGTCTCGATATCCTCATTGCCTTCGGGGGCGCCAGGATGTTGGCGTTGCAGGAAGATCGACACGCATGTGCCCTTGCCCGGCGTCGAATCGATCTCGATATGGCCGCCGCTCTGCTTGACGAAGCCATAGACCATCGACAGCCCGAGCCCGGTGCCCTTGCCGACTTCCTTGGTGGTGAAGAACGGATCGAACACCTTGGCGATCGTATCCGCGGTCATGCCGATGCCGGTGTCGGTCACCTGGATCAGCACATAGGCGCCGTCGGGCACGCCCGCGATCCGTTCGGCGTCGGGGCCGGCGGTGACGTTGCGCGCGGTGATGGTCAGCGATCCGCCGTCGGGCATTGCGTCGCGCGCGTTGACCGCGAGGTTGAGGATGACGTTCTCGAGCTGATGCGGATCGGCTTCGATGCTCCAAAGGTCGGCGGCGGGGGCGAGTTGGATCGCGATCGCCTCCGGGATCGAACGCGTCAGCAGATCGGACATGCCCGAGAGCAGCCGGTCGAGATCGATGCGTTTGGGGTCGAGCGGCTGGCGGCGCGAGAAGGCGAGCAGCCGCTGCGTGAGCGATGCGGCCCGCTCGGCGCCCTTCAGCGCGTTTTCGAGCGAGCGCCGCGCACGGGGATCGGCGGCCGAATCGAATCGCCGGAGCACCGTGTCGATATTGCCGATGATGATCGTCAGCAGATTGTTGAAATCATGCGCGATGCCGCCGGTGAGCTGGCCCACCGCTTCCATCTTCTGCGCCTGGCGCAGCGCGTCTTCGGCCTCCTGCCGCTCGGCCACTGCGCTCGCGACGCGCATCTCGAGCGTTTCGTTGAGCTCGCGCAGCCGCGCTTCCTGTTCCTTGGCCTGGGTGACGTCGTAGATCACCCCGACCAGTCGATAGCCCGAGCCTTCGGGCAGGATTTCGCCGCGCCGCGCGATCCAGCGTTCGTCGCCGTCGTCCGCGCGCCGCACGCGGAAGACGTGGTCGAGCGTCTCGGGCGGCGGTTCGCGGCTGGGTTCCGGGATCAGCGGCACGCCGCCATCGGCGAGCACGCCGTTGATCGTGCGCACCGGCAGCGCCTGCGCCGGATGCAGCCCCAGCAGCCGGCAGAATTCCTCGGAAACGGTCGCGGTGGCGAAACCGTCGCTATATTCGAAGCTGCCGACGCCGCCCGCCGATTGCGCGATGCGCAACCGCTCCTCGGCGCGCTTGCGTTCGGTGACGTCGACGAGCAGCCCGGTGAAGCGCACCGGCTCGTCATGCGCGTCGAGGTGGCTCTGCCCGCGCGCGTGCATCCACAGCGTCGTGCCGGCGGGGGTGACGATGCGGAACTCCTTGGAGAACAGCTCGGCCCCGGCGAGGATCGCCGCCACCGCGATCCGCATGCGCGCGCGGTCATCGGGGTGGATCGCGGCGAAGAAACGCGCGGTCGGCAGGTCGCTCAACCCCTCGGCCGGATCGAAGCCATATAATTCCGCGAAGCGCCGGTCGACGCGCAGCCGGTCCGCGGCGATCTCCCAGTCCCATGTCCCGCTCGCCCCCGCCGCGGCGAGCATTGCGAGCAGCCGGTCCGCCTCGGCGGTGGCGTCAGCCATCGTCGCCGACCACGCGCGCGATGAAGTCGCCGAGCAGGGCGCGCAGCGTCTCCAGCGCCGGCAGGTCCATGATCATCGCGATATAGCCGCGGATATCGAGCCGCCGCACCGCGAAATCTATGTACAGGAACAGGACCAGCCCGTCGCTCGGCGACGCGTCCTCGACCCCGAACAGCGTCGCGCCCGAGCCGCGCATCACCTCGGGGATCGTCATCGACAATGAACTTCTGAGCAGGTTGGCCATCGTCGCCAGGCACGAATTGAGGATCACGTTGCCGGTCTCGACCAGCGCTTCGCGCTCGATCTCGATCACCTCGTCGGCCGAAAGCTCGCCCTGCGTCACCGCGCGCACCAGTTCGAGGCTGTTGGCCTCGGGGAAGATCAGCAGCGCGCGGCCGCTGAATGGCCCGGTGAAATCCTGCCGGACCGCGATCAGATCGGCCGCCTCGCGTTCGGTGATGAGGCGTGCCGCCCGCCGCTGGCTGACCACGTCGATCGACGGCACCGACAGGATGACATGGTCGCCGATCATCTTGCGCAGGTTGGAGGCGGCGCGGCTGACGCCGATGTTGACGATCTCGGTCAGCGCGTCACGTTCGAGATCTCCGAGCGCCACCCCGTCCGCCATCACGATCGCGCCGCGCGCAGCCGAAGCGCGGCACCCGACAGGAAGCCTTCCAGCCCCTCGGGCGTCACCGGCTTGGCGACGAACGCCGCGCCGATCTCGCGCGCGCGTGCGACGATCTCGTCCTGGATGTTGGCGGTGATGATCGCGATCGGCATGTCGGGGAAGCGCGACCGCAAGTCGCCGGCGAGTTCGAGCCCGTCCATCTCGGTCATGTTGTAATCGATCAGCGCGAGATCGACCGGGGTCCGATCGACGAGTTCGAGCGCCTGCGCACCGCCGCCCGCCTCGATCTTCGACCAGTCAGGCTGGAGCGCGGCGAGCGCCTTGGCGGCGACGATCCGCGCGAGCTTGCTGTCATCGACGATCAGGACGGTTACGGGCATCGGGAACTCCAAGGCGCCCGGAGGGGCGCACGGCACGCTTATACAGCGCGCCGGTCTAGGGCAAAGTCGTGACGGGATGGACTGATCCAGGTCAAGGTGCGAGAAGAAACCGCGCCACGGCGAGATCGGCTGGGACGCCGCTCAGCGATGGTCTCGCGGCGAGCAAGACCTGCACGACCGCCATGTGCAGCCGCGTCACGCCCGCGAGCGACACGGTCGCGTCGGCATCGTCCTGCAACGCGAGCAGTAGCGGTTCGGCATCCTCGACCAGGCAACGGCCTTCGAGGTGGATCACCCCGGCTTCGACGCGGACGCTCATGCCAGCAGCTCGGGCAGGTCGAGCACCAGCAGCACGTCGCCGCCGCCGGTGAGCGTGGTGCCGCTGACGCCGGGCACCGCCGCGAGTACGCCGCTGGCCGGCCGCACCAGCGTGTCGATCCGTTCGCCGAAGCCATCGACGCGGACGGCCACCGGGGCACCGTCCGCCTCGGTGACGAGCAGCCGCGTGCCGCCGCCGCCCGATCCGCCGCCGAGCAGCGTGGCGAGATCGAGCACCGGCACGGTGCGATCGCGCAGCACGACGGCGGTGCCGGTGCCGAGCGGCCGCAGGTCGTCCACGGCGACGCGCACCGTCTCGAAGATCTGGTCGAGCGGGACGCCGTAGCGATCGCCCCCGGCCTCGACGACGAGGATGCGCGTGGTGATGGCGTGCGCCGGCAGCCGCAGCCGGAAGCGCGTCCCCGCGCCGGGCGCGCTGTCGATCTCGATCGTGCCGCGCAGCCGTTCGATCGCGGCGAGCGCGGCGTCCATGCCGACGCCGCGCCCCGACACGCCGGTGACGGCGGCGGCGGTCGAGAAACCGGGCCGGAAGATCAGTCGGATCGCCTGCGCGTCGCTCAGCGCCTGAGCCGCTTCGGCGTCGATCAGCCCGCGCGCGACCGCCGTCGCGCGGATGCGCACGGGATCGATGCCCGCGCCGTCGTCGCCGAGCGTCACGATGACCTGTCCGCCCTCGCGCGCGACGCCGAGCGACAACGTGCCCTCGGCGGGCTTGCCCGCGGCGGCGCGCGCGGGCGCCGCCTCGATGCCGTGGTCGATCGCGTTGCGGACGAGGTGGAGCAGCGGTTCGAACAGCCCCTCGGCGATCTGCCGATCGACTTCGGTGGCCTGCCCGCGCATGTCGAAGCGCACGGTCTTGCCGAGCTGCTCGGCGATCTCGCGGACCAGCCGGGGCAGGCGACGCAGGGTCGGTTCGAGCGGCACCATCCGCACCGCCGACACGGTGCGCAGCAACGCCGCGACCGAGCGGCCGATCCGCGCCTGCGCCGTACGCACCTCCAGCGCGGCGGCGGCATCGATGCGCTCGAGCCGCGCCGCGAGCGGCGCGAGCGCGTTGGCGGCCACCACCAGTTCGCCGAGATCATCCCCCAGCGTGTCGATCCGCGCGGGATCGACGCGCAGCGATGTCGTGCTGGCGGCAGAGCTTTCGGCGGCGGTGACCGACGCCGCGCGCGGCGTGACGGCGGCAAGTTCGACCTGATCGGAAACCAGCCGGAAGGCGGCGCGCACCGCCGCGACCGGCGCGGCGCTCAGCCCCTCAAGCCGAGTGACGCACTGGAACGGCTCGAAACCGTCGAGCGCGGGCCACGCGCCCGCCAGCGGGCTGGCGGTGAGGGCAAGCAGATCGGGCACCGCGGCGACGATCGCGAGCGGATCGTCGCCGCGAAAGAAACAATCGGCATCGGGTGTGTAGCGGAACGCGGTGCGCGGCACGGCGTCCCCGGCCAGCCGCGCGGTGGCATATAGCGCCCCGGCCCACTCGGCTTCCGGCGCGGTGTCGGTGCCCGGCGTCTCCTGCGGCGCCGTGGCCACGATCGGCTCGCCGCGTTCGAGCGCGTCGATCCAGCGATCGGTCTGGTCGAGCGTCGCGACCAGCCGCGCCACCATATCGGCATCGAGCGCCGAAACGCCCTTGCGCGCGCGCTCCAGCATGTCCTCGGCGGCGTGGAGCAGGGTTTCGGCGGGCGCCATGTCGAACAGCCCGACCGACCCTTTCAGCGTGTGGACAGCGCGAAACGCGCCGTCGATCGCGCGCGCGTCGGCCGGGTTCCGCGCCAGTGCCGCGAGATCGGCCTGGCCCTGCGCGACGAGATCGCGGCCTTCGATCAGGAAGTGTTCGAGCAGGTCGTCCATCACGGCCGACGATAGACGATCGCGTCGTCAAGGCGAGTCGTGGTGAACCTGTCCGAGATGCGCGCCATCGATTCGCTGTGCCCCAGCGCGAGATAGCCGCCGGGGTTGAGCCGCTCGAACAGATTGTCCGCCGCGATGGCCCGCATCGCGTCGTCGAAATAGATCAGCAGGTTGCGGCACAGGATCACGTCGAACATGCCCTGATCGACCAGCGTCGCGCGATCGACGAGGTTGGCGACGGTGAAATGCACCGATTCGCGCAGATCGGCGATGATGCGGCGCGTGTGGCGATGTTCGGCCTCGAAATAGGTGGCGATCAGCGGCGCCGGCAGCCGCGCCAGCGCGCGCGGCGCGTAGCGGCCCTCGCGGGCCCGCGCGAGCGCGTGCGTGTCGATGTCCGATCCGACGATCTCGATGTTATAGGCATCGACGAGCCGCCAGTTCTCCAGCAGCCAGATCGCGATCGAATACGCCTCCTCGCCGGTCGAGCACGGCATCGACCAGATGCGGATGCGGTCGCCGGGCCGGCGATCCGCCACCACGGCGGGCAGGATCTGCCGGGCGAGCGCCGCGAAATGATGCTCCTCGCGGTAGAAATAGGTTTCGTTGATCGTGAAGGCGTTGATGAGCGCCTCGCGCTCACCGGGATCGGCGGCGGCGAAGGCGAGATACACGCGCGCGGTGTCGTGCCCGGTGCGCTTCATCCGTTCTGCGAGGCGGCGTTCGATATAATAGCGCTTGGTCTCGCCGAAGGTCATGCCGGTCCAGCGGTGGATCAGCGCGCTGGTGTGGGCGAGATCCGCGCCGGCGAGGGGGACGGGGGCGTCGTTCATGCCGCGAACAGCGCGGTCAGCGTGGGCGCGATGCGCTCGAGCGGTACGGTCTCGCCGGCGCCCCCCGCCGCGACCAGCGCGCCGGGCATGCCCCAGACGATCGCCGTCTCGGCGCTTTCGGCGATGGTGTGGCCGCCGCGACGATGCAGGTCGGCCATCGCGGTCGCGCCGTCATTGCCCATGCCGGTCATCAACACCCCGACCAGGCGTTCGGGGGCGAGCACGGCGGCGGCGCTTTCGACGAGGCGATCGACGCTCGGGTGCCAGAGCCGCGCGGGATCGTTCGGCGCGGACATCGCCACCACCGCGCCGCCGCGCCGCGAGACGATCACGTCGGCATCGCCGCGCCCGATATAGGCGCGCCCCGGTTCGAGCGGCACCGCGCCCGACACCTCGATCACGTCGAGCGCGCAGATCCGGTCGAGCCGGCGCGCCAGCGCGCCGGTGAAGCTCGCGGGCATGTGCTGGGCGACCACGACCGGCCAGGGGAAGTCCGCCGCCAGTCCGCCGAGCAGCGCGTCGAGCGCCGGCGGCCCGCCGGTCGAGCAGCCGACCAACACCAGCCCGGCGGGCGCGGCGGCGCGCGTGACCGGCCGGGTGCGGACGGCGTGCGGGTGCGACGCGGGGGGCGCCTGGCGGGTGCCGCCGGCGCGCGCGCGCACGCGCTCGGTCAGCCGCGCCGCGCGCGAGATGCGCGCGCCGGCGGCGGCGCGAACCTTGTCGACCAGCACCGGCGCGAGCGCGTCGATCTCCAGCGAGATCGCGCCGCGTGGCTTGGCGATGAAATCGACCGCGCCGAGCGCCATCGCCTCCAGCGTCTCGTTCGCGCCCTCGGCGGTCAGCGCCGAGACCATCACCACGGGGCAAGGGCGCAGCAGCATGATCCGGTCGAGACAGGCGAGTCCGTCCATCTCCGGCATGTGGATGTCGAGCGTGATGACGTCGGGCGCGAACGCGGCCAGCAGCGCCAGCGCCTCGGCGCCCGAGCGCGCTACCGCGACCTCGAAATCGCCGGCGCTCGCGAAGATGTCGCCCAGCAGCCGCCGCATCAGCGGCGAATCGTCGACGATCAGCACTCTGGTCACGATTGCGCCACCGCGCCTTCCGGCCGAAGTGCCGCGAGCATGTCCCGCTCGGCGCCGTCGAGCAGTTCGCGCGGCGACAGGATCAGGACGATCCGCGCGTCGTCGCCAAGGGCCGCGACCCGCTCGAACACCCGGGTCTCCGCGCCGCCGAGTTCGGGCGCCTCGCACAACGCCGATGCCGGCACGCGCAGCACCTCGGGCGCGGCATCGACGATGAAGCCGATCCGCGTTGCGCCAGCCCGGACGACGATGATCCGCCGCTTGGCGCCCCGCGCCGCCACTCCGTCGAACCGCCGGACCTGATCGACCACCGGCACCACGGCGCCGCGCAGGTTCATCACGCCCTGCACGAAGGCCGGCGCGTTGGGCAGCCGGGTCAGCCGATCGGGCACCGGTGCCACCTCGTCGATCGCCGCGACGGGCAGGCCGAACGCCCCGTCGCCGACGCGGAACGCCAGAAATCGCTCGGCCGGCGCGTCGGTCGCAGGCGCCGCGTCCGGCATTTCCCCGCTCGATCGCAACAGCCGCGCCGTCAGCGTGTCACTCAGCAGATGCTCCACGGCGAGCACCGAGACCAGCCGCCGCCCGCCATCCAGCCGACCGATCGCCTGGATACGCGCTTCCGCCCCGCCCCGGTTGAACACGGCGGGCACCGCGTCCAGGTCGCTTTCGGGCACGCGCTCGATCGCCCGCATCGCATCGACGACGAGGCCGAAGCGGTGCGCGCCGATCCGCACGACGATCACCGGCGTTCGCGCGCCGGCGGCGGTGGCGCCCAGGCCGAGCAGCGCGGCGAGCGAGAGCAGCGGCAGCAGGCGGTTCCGCACCGACATGCTGCCGACCACCGCCGCATCGGCCTGCGGAAGCACGGTAACGTCTCGCGGCAGCCGCAGCACCGCCTCGACCGCACCGACCGGCAGCGCGAAGTCCTGCGCTCCGACCGCGAAGACGAGCAGCGGGATCTCGTCGCGCCGCCCGGCGGTCCGTGCGCCCGCCACGATCGCGCGCCCGGCGCGGCGTTCGACGCGCGCGAAGCCCGCCGCGATCAGCGACGCCAGCGCCACGGGTTCGGCGGCGTCGGCCGCGCGCGCGATCCCCTCGACCACATCGACCGCGATCCCGACGCGCTCGCCGTCCTCGACCAGCAGGACGTGCGCCTCGTCGCCGCGCGGCCGCGCGAGCAACGCCGCGAGCGACAGCACCGGCAGCACGGTGCCCCGGAAGTTGCCGAGCCCGATCAGGCTCGGCGGCGCGTGCGGCACCCGCGTGAGGCGCGGGACGCGCGCGACCTCGCGTACGCTCGCCGCCGGAACCGCGAAGCGCGCGCCGCCGGCTCGGAACGTCAGGCTTGGTCCGGCCATCCGCTATCCGGCCGCATCGACCAGCGCGGCGGCGAGCGACGCGATCTCCTCGATCGCCGCCGCGAGCAGCTCGGCACCTTGCGACTGCTGGCGCGCCGCCGCGCCCGCCTCGCGGCTGGCGCCGGCGGAAAGCTCGGCGGCCCGCGCGATCTGGTCGGTGCCGCCGCGCACTTCGCGCGCCGACAGCAGGATCGCCTCGGCGCCGGTCAGGATCGCTTCGTTGGCCGCGCGCGCGGCATCGAGGTCGTCCGCGATCGTGCGCGTGCGTTCGATCACGACGCGGCTGCGCCCCATCTCGGTCTCGGCGGTTGCGACGACCTGATCGAGATCGCGCCGCACCGCATCGACCTGATCCTGGATCACGCGCACGACATCCTTGGCGCGATCGCCGGCCGCCGCCGAATCGCGCGACAATGTCCGGATATCGCCCGAGACGTTGGCGAAACCGCGCCCCGCGTCGCCCGCGCGCGTCGCCTCGACCGCGCCGCTCACCGCGAGCATGCTGGTCTGCACGGCGATGAGCGCGAGCCCGTCGGTGATCTTCTCGATCCGCCGCGCCGTCCCGCCGAGCGTGCCGAGCAGCTCGAGCACCGCGCGCACCTCGGCGACCGAGGCGGTCACGCCGTCGATCAGCCGCTCGACCACCTTGCGCCCTGCGGCCACCGATTCCGACACCGCGACGATCCGCTCCAGGGCGGCGCGTGCGCGGGCGCGGGCCAGGTCGGCGGTCTTCTCGATCTGCGCCATCGCCGTGCTCGACTGGAGCGTCGCCGCCGCCTGCGCCTGCGCCCCGCGCCCGATCTGCTCGATCGCGACCATGATTTCGCCCGACGCGCCCGAAAGCTCCTGTACCGTCGCGGACAATTGTTCGGCGGCGCTCGCGACCTGCTCGATCGCGAGCGTGTCGGTCGCGTCCGCGCGCAGATCCCGCGTCAGGACGCCCAGTTGCTCGGCGGTCTGCTGGCTCTCCTCCAGCGCGGCGCTTTGCTGTTCGAGCGCCTGTTGCGCCTGCGCGGCTGCGGCCGATTGCTGCTCGGCGGCGCTGGCGACCTGCTCGGAGCCGCGCTCGGCCTCGCCCAGCGCGCCCTCGGCCTCGATCGACGCATCGACCATCTCGCGCACGCCCTCGCCCAGCGTCGCGAGGTCGCCGCGGGCCTCGTCGAGCTGTGCGGTGACCTGCCGCCCGGTCTCGGCCTCGCCGACGGCGAGCGCCGCGCCCGAGCGGACGCGCGCGGCGATGTCGCGCACCGCGAGCGTCACCTCGCCCGCGAGCGTCCGCATCTCGCCCGCGCTCGCCTCGGAGGTTTCCGCGAGCGCGCGCACCTCGTCGGCGACGACCGCGAAGCCCCGGCCGTCATCGCTCGCGCGCGCCGCCTCGATCGTCGCGTTGAGCGCGAGCAGGCTGGTCTGGTCGGAAATGTCGGTGATCGCGCCGCCGATGCCGTCGATCCGCGTCGCCGCATCCTCCAGCGCGCCGATGATCTCGACCGTGGCGAGCTGACGCCGCGCGTTCCGCTCGATCGCGGTCACCGATCCGTCGATCTGCGCGCCCACTTCGACGAAGGCGCTCTGCACCGCGTCGGTCTGGCGACGCGACGCCTCGGCGCGCGCGCGCGCGTCGCGAAAGCCGCCCGCGAGCGCGCCGATCAGCCCGAGCGATTCCTGCGCGGCCCCGGCGGCCTCTTCGGCGCCGCTCGCGATCTGGTCCATCGCGCGTTGCAGTTCGGCGGCGGCGGCGGCGGCTTCGCCGATGCCGCTGGCGAGATCCTGCGCCGCGCGGTCGATCCGCTCCACTGCCGATGCGCCAGTCAGCGTGCGCGGGGCCGCCGGCGGGGCCGGCTCAGGCGCCGGTGTGGTCGGAGCCGGCGCCGGCGCGCCGCGTGCGCTGAGGGTCGATTTCTTGACTAACGCCATGAGGTTACTCTGCGTGACGGGGAGTGGCGCGGCCGGCATAGGACAAGCCTCGCGCCGACGCCAGCGCACGCCCGCGCCGGCTTTTGCATCGCGCCGGGGGAACCCTTTGACCGATTCGCACGTCCAACGGGTGGAGCGCCTCGTGTCCGCAGCGTAACGACATGCTAACGGGTGTTTCGTGCCGATCCCGAAGGAGAACCGAATGTCCGCCGCCACGGACGCAGTGATCTTGCCCGCGCCGCCGCCGACTCTGCTCGAGTCCGCCAGCCTGTTCCTCGATTTCGACGGCACTCTGGTCGATCTTGCCGATCGCCCCGACGGCGTTTCGGTCGATGCCGGCCTCACCGATCTGCTCGCCGGCCTCGCCCGGCGGCTCGACGGCCGCGTCGCGATCGTCAGCGGGCGCTCGCTCGCGCAGCTCGACGCGCTGCTCGGCCCGGTCGCGCGGACGCTGGCGCTGTCGGGCAGCCACGGCTGCGAGCATCGCTGGCACGGCGCCACCGCGCGGCCCGAGCGGCCCGACAGCCTCGACCATGTCGCCGAGGCGATGCACGCCGCCGCCGCCGGACAGGACGGCGTGATCGTCGAGGAGAAGAGCTTCGGCGTCGCGCTCCATTACCGGCTCGCGCCGGGTTTCGGGGCGGAAGCGCTTTCGCTCGCCGAGCGGCTCGCGGCGCACCATGATCTCGCGATCCAGCACGGCAAGATGATGATCGAGCTGCGCGTGCCCGGCAGCGACAAGGGCGTCGCGGTCGCGCGGCTGATGGAACGGCCCGACATGGCCGGAACCCGGCCGATCTTCATCGGCGACGATCTCACCGACGAACCCGCGTTCGTCGCCGCGCGCGATTCGGGCGGGCACGCCATTCTCGTCGGCGAACCCCGCGCGAGCGCGGCCGATTATGGCTTGCCCGATCCCGCCGCCGTGCGGGCGTGGCTTTTGGAGGAACATGCATGACCGCGACGCTCGATCTCTGGCCGATCGGCAATTGCCAGGTGTCCGCGCTGGTCGATCGCGCCGGGCGTTTCTCCTGGGGCTGCGTCCCGCGGGTCGACGGCGATCCGGTGTTCTGCTCGCTGCTCGATGACGCGCCGAGGGGCGGGGAGGGCGCGCGCGGCTTCTGGGAAATCGATCTCGAAAACGGCACCAAGACGACGCAGCGCTACATGCGCAACACGCCGATCCTCGTCACCCGGCACGAGGATGACGCGGGCAACGCGATCGAGGTCACGGATTTCTGCCCTCGCTATGTGCGAGAAGGACGCACCTATCGCCCGGTCGCGTTCGTTCGCATCGTCCGCCCCGTGGCGGGCAGCCCGCGGATGCGCACGCGCCTGCGCCCGGCGCGTGACTGGGGCAGCGCCGACACCGAGCGCACGCAAGGCTCCAACCACATCCGCTATCTCAACAATGCGATGACGCTGCGGCTGAGCACCAACGCGCCGGTCGGCTGGATTCAGGAAGAGCGGCTGTTCCGCATCGAACGCCCGCTCTATTTCTTCCTCGGCCCCGACGAGAGTTTCAGCGGTGAGCTCTCCGCAACGATCGAGATGATGCTGGACCGCACCGCCGCCGAATGGCGGCATTGGGTGCGTGGTCTCGCCACGCCGCTCGAATGGCAGGAAGCGGTGATCCGCTCGGCGATCACGCTCAAGCTATGTCAGCACGAGGAAACCGGCGCGATCGTCGCCGCGCTCACCACCTCGATCCCCGAACATGCCAATAGCGAGCGCAACTGGGATTATCGCTACTGCTGGATCCGCGACGCCTATTACACGGTGCAGGCGCTCAACAGGCTCGGCGCGCTCGACGTGCTGGAGGGGTATCTCGAATATCTCCGCAACATCGTCGACAGCGCGCGCGGCGGCCACATCCAGCCGCTCTACGGGGTCGGCGGCGAGGCGACGCTTGAGGAGCGCGTCGCGCCCGGCCTCAATGGCTATCGCGGCATGGGGCCGGTGCGGGTCGGCAACCAGGCCTATGAGCAGGTCCAGCACGATGCCTATGGCCAGATCATCCTGTGCAACGCGCAGGCGTTCTTCGACCAGCGGTTGTTCCGGGTCGCCACGGTCGAGGATTTCCGCGCGCTGGAGATGGTCGGCGAACGCGCCTGGGAAGCCTATGACAAGCCCGATGCGGGGCTTTGGGAACTGCGCACGCGCAGCCACGTCCACACCTATTCGGCGGCGATGTGCTGGGCGGCGTGCGACCGGCTCGCCAACGCCGCCTGGGCGCTCGGCCTCGAGGAGCGCCGCGCCTTCTGGTGCGACCGTGCCAACATCATGCGCGACACGATCGAGAAAGCGGCGTGGCGCGAGAACACCCGGCGCCTCTCCGCCACGTTTGGCGGCGACGATCTCGACGCGAGCCTGATCCAGCTTCTCGACCTGCGCTTCCTGGCACCCGACGATCCGCGGTTCCGCAGCACGCTTGAAGCGGTCGAGGTCGGGCTGCGGCGCGGCTCGAACATGCTGCGCTATGACACCGAGGATGATTTCGGCCTGCCCGAGACCGCGTTCAACGTCTGCACCTTCTGGCTGATCGAGGCGCTCCACGCGACTGGCCGCGATGCCGATGCGCGCGCGCTGTTCGAAGAGATGGTGTCGCGCTGCACCGCCGCCGGTCTGCTGTCCGAGGATATCGATCCGGTCAGCGGCGAATTGTGGGGCAATTATCCGCAGACCTATTCGCTGGTCGGCCTCATCAATTGCGCCGGCTTGCTCAGTAAACCCTGGAGTTCCGTACGATGAGCAGGCTCGTCATCATTTCCAACCGCGTCTCCGCGCCCAGCGGCGGCGGCGCGCAGGGCGGCCTCGCGGTCGCGCTGTCGGCTGCACTGCGCGAAAGCAACGGCATCTGGTTCGGCTGGTCGGGCGAGGAGATCGAGACCTTCACCGGCAACATCAACTTCCAGCGCAACCAGGGTGTTGCCACCGCGACGATCGACCTGGAGGCGCAGGATATCGACGAATATTACAACGGCTTCGCCAACCGCACGCTGTGGCCGCTGTTCCACTACCGGATCGATCTCGCCGAATATGAGCGCGGCTTCGCCGGCGGGTATGAGCGCGTCAACGCGCGCTTCGCCGAGACGGTGGTGCCGCTGATCGAGGAGGAGGATCTCGTCTGGGTCAACGATTACCACCTCATCCCGCTCGGGCGCGAACTGCGCAAGCGCGGCTGCGAGAACAGGATTGGCTTCTTCCTCCACATCCCCTGGCCGCCGACGCGGCTGCTGATGTCGCTGCCGAGCCACCGCGAACTGGTCGAATCCCTTTTCGCCTATGACGTGATCGGCTTCCAGACCGAGGACTCGCTCGATGCGTTCCGGGATTATGCGCGCTCGCAGTTCGAGGCCGAGATCGATGATGCCGGCGTGATGACCTATGAGGGGCACAGCGTCCGCCTGATCGCCGATCCGATCGGCATCGACACCGCCGATTTCCGCGCGAGCGCCACCAGCGAGACCGCCCGCGAGCGGTTCGCCCGGATGCGCGAGAGCGCGGACGGCCGCACGATGATGATCGGGGTTGATCGGCTCGATTATTCGAAGGGCCTGCAGGAGCGCTTCCTGGGCTATGAGCGCTTCTTGTCGGCCAACCCGGACCAGCAGGGCGAGGTGTTTCTGCTGCAGATCGCGCCGCCCTCGCGCGGGGAGGTGCAGAGCTACCAGGAAATCCGCGCGACGCTCGATTCGCTGTCGGGGCGGATCAACGGCGAGTTCTCCAACGTGGAATGGGTGCCGATCCGCTACGTGAACAAAGGCTATCCACGCGAGCAGCTCGCCGGCATGTACCGGGCCGCGCGGGTGGCGCTGGTCACGCCGCTGCGCGATGGCATGAACCTCGTCGCCAAGGAATATGTCGCCGCGCAGGACCAGGCCGATCCCGGCGTGTTGATCCTGTCGCGCTTCGCCGGCGCGGCCGAGCAACTGACCGATGCTTTGCTCGTCAACCCCCACAGCCCCGAGGAAGTCTCCGATGCGATCGCCACCGCGCTGGCGATGCCGCTGGAGGAACGGGTGAAGCGCTGGCGCGCGATGATGGACACGATCGAACAGCAGGACGTGTTCTGGTGGCGCCGCCGCTTCACCGACATGCTCGAGGCGACGCCGCACGAGGCGACGGCCTAACTGCCGGGTCTGCCCCGAAACGGGACGGGCGTTAACCTTACAAATGTGATGGCTGAGATCGTAAGCCGCGCGTTAACCTCGTGCCATGAGGAGTCGTCACCGCAGCGTCGCCAGGGTGCCGCGTCACCCGTTCCGCCAATCGGTCGCGCGGGCGCACGCGTCCCGCGCCGATCGCGGCGAGGACGATGACATCAAGCTCTTCGTGCTGAGCTTCACCGCCTTCTTCATCTGCTTCTACACGCTGATTTTCTGAAGCGCCGCTGTTGAGGCGGGCTTGTCAGAACCCCGTCAATCGCAGGCCAGATGCAGCTTCTGCGCGAGCCAGGCCGACACCGGCGACATCGCGGCCACCACGAACAGCATGTCCTCTGGCGTCACGCCGGCCGACGCCAGCCCCTGCACCATCACCGCGCCGACCACCATCGCGCCCGAATTGACGACGTTGTTCGCCGCCACGGTCCGCGCGGTCTGGTCCTTGGTCACGGTCGTCGTCAGGAACGCGTAGAGCGGCACCACGAACATCCCGCCGGTCACCGCCACCGCCATCAGCACGACGACGATCAGCACGCCGTGGGGGATTTCGAGGAACGTCGTCAGATCATACAGCGTGCCCGCCGGCGCATGCGGGAAGGTGCGCGTCAGCAGCGAAAAGACGACGATGCACGCGCCCATCGCGAGCACGCAGAACGGGCCGAACTTGGCGCTGGTATGCCCGCGCAGCAGCGCGTTGATCGCCACCGAACCGATCGCCACGCCGACCGAGAACAGCGCGATCACGAAGGTCGAGACCTGCTTGTCGGCGGTCAGCACGTTCTTCACCAGCGGCGGAAAGATGATGATGAGCACCGCGCCCATCGTCCAGAAGAAGCTGATCGCGCAGATCGCGAGGAACAGCCGCGGGATGTGCATCGTCGCGTTGATGAGCCGCCACGACGAGGTGAACGGGTTGAAGTTGACCGTCAGCTTCGGCCCCATGCGCGGCGCGGGCGGCACCAGCAGCGCCATCAGCCAGCCGATCGCGGCCACCACCAACACCGTGATCGCGGTGCCGCGCACCGACAGCAGCCCGGCCGCGACCGTGCCCATCAGGATCGCGAGATAGGTCGCCGCCTCGACGAGTCCGGTGCCGCCGAGCACCTCGTCATCCTCGAGATGCTGCGGCAGGATCGCATATTTGATCGGCCCGAAGAATGCCGAATGCACGCCCAGGCACAGCACCGCCGACAGCATCATGACCAGCCCGAGCGTGGTCAGCCCCGAACTCGCCACCAAGAGGCCGCCCGCGCCGAGCAGCATGATGCCGACCTCCGCGGTCTTGACGATGCGGATGATGCTCGCCTTGTCGTGCGTATCCGCCAATTGCCCCGACAGCGCCGACAGCAGAAAGAACGGGATGATGCCGATCGCGGTGGCGAGCGCGTTGAAATTCTGCTCGCCCGATGGATTGTGGAAAATCTGATAGGTGGCGAACAGCACCATCGCCGTCTTGAACAGATTGTCGTTGAATGCTCCCAGAAACTGCGTCGTGAAAAGCGGCAGGAACCGGCGCTCTTTCAGCAAGCCGAGCGCGTTGAGCATGTTAGGGTCCGTGGTCAGTGAATGGCGAAAAGATGGCAACGCATAGACGAGGCGGCAAGGGAGCGGCAACCTACTTGTCATCCACGGCTTTCGCTGAGAGGGTGAGGAGGGTAGAGCGGCACCGATGCTGACCCTGCCGAACCTGCTCACCTTGTCGCGAATCGTCGCGGTGCCGTTGCTCGTCTGGGCGCTGTGGTGGCCGGCCTGGGCGACCGGTTACGCGATCGGCTTCGCGCTCTATTGCCTGATGGGCATCACCGATTATTTCGACGGCTATCTCGCCCGCGCGCAAGGCACGGTCTCGAAGCTCGGCATCTTCCTCGATCCGATCGCGGACAAGATCATGGTCGCGGCGGTGGTGCTGCTGCTCGTCGCCGATCACGATATCGCCGGGGTGAACCTGATCGCCGGGCTCGTCATCCTGCTGCGCGAGATCGCGGTATCGGGCTTGCGCGAATTCCTCGCGCAACTGCAGGTCTCGGTGCCGGTATCGCGGCTCGCCAAGTGGAAGACGACGCTGCAACTCGTCGCGCTCGGCGGGCTGATCCTCGCCGGGGCTTTGCCGGGGTGGCCGTGGCTGCAGACGATCAGCCTCGTCGCTTTGTGGGGTGCGGCCGCGCTCACCCTCGTCACCGGCTGGGATTATCTCCGCGTCGGCCTGAAGCACATGGACTGATGACGACCGAGATCCTCTATTTCGCCTGGGTGCGCGAGAAGATCGGCACCGGCGCCGAGACGCTCGATCTTCCCGCCGGCCTCGCGACCGTGGCCGATCTGGTCGCGTGGCTCGCGGGGCGCAGCCCCGGCCACGCCGAAGCCTTCGCCGATCCCACCCGGTTGCGCGCGGCGCTCGACCAGAATTTCGTCGCGCTCGACGCGCCGCTCGGCCGGCCGCGCGAAGTCGCGATCTTCCCGCCGGTGACGGGCGGATGATTGCGGTCATGGTCGATCCCACACCGATCGACATCGGCGCGGAATATGCCGCGATCGCGGTGGATGGGGCAGGGGGCATCGCCACCTTCGCCGGGCTGGTCCGCGCCGACGACGGCGTCACGGCGCTGACGCTCGAACATTATCCCGGCGCGACCGAGGCGGCTCTGGTGGCGCTCGCCGAGGCGGCGGCCGCGCGCTGGGCGCTGAGTGCGGCGCGGATCACGCACCGCGTCGGGCGGATGGTCCCCGGTGACACGGTGGTGTTCGTCGCCACCGCCGCCCGCCACCGCGCCGCCGCGCTGGAGGCCTGCGCCTTCCTGATCGACCGGCTCAAGACCGACGCGCCGTTCTGGAAAAAGGAAACCCTCGCCGGCGCCGAGCGCTGGGTGGAACCACGCGACAGCGACGACGCCGCCGCTGCGCGGTGGCGGCCCTAAACACACCCGTTCGTCCCGAGCGCAGTCGAGGGACAGCCCGGAGTGACAGGTGTCTCGACTTCGCTCGACACGAACGGGGTACGGGCTTAAAATCTACCGCCGTTCGCCCTGAACTTGTCGAAGAGCGTGCCGCAAGCGATACCGCCAGTGGCACGTGCTTCGACTTCGCTCAGCACGAAAGGCAGTTGCGCGTTAGCCCAGCTTCGGCAGCAGCACGCCGTTGACGACATGCACCACGCCGTTCGACTGCATCACGTCACCGGTCGAGATATAGCTCTTGTTGCCGTTGACGTCGGACAGTTCGATCACGTTGTTGTTGACCGTCACCTTGAGCGGCTCGCCCTCGACCGTGGTCAGCGTGGTGCTGCCGCCGGCGGCGGTGGCCTGTGCCTGCAACTGAGCGATCGTGATCTTGCCGGGAACGACGTGATAGGTCAGCACCTTGGTCAGCGTCGCCTTGTTGGCGGGCTTGAGCAAAGTATCGACCGTCCCAGGCGCGAGCCGCCCGAACGCATCGTCGGTCGGCGCGAACACGGTGAACGGCCCTGGGCCCGAGAGCGTGGGGACGAGCCCGGCGGCGGTCACCGCCTTCACCAGAGTCGACAGGGTGGGGGCCGCCGCCGCGTTGACCGGAATCGGCTTGCTCGCGTCCATCGCCGCGCCGCCGACGGTCGGGTTGGGGGCCGCGGCCTGATCGGCGGGCGCCGCGCCCGTCGCCGGCGCCCCCGGCGTTGCGGTGCCGGGCTGGGCAGTGCCGGGCTGTGCCGTTCCGGGCTGGGCCGTGCCGGTCTGCGGCATGGTCTGGCCCGCCGTCTGGGCGGAGCCGCTCGTGGCGACCATCAGCGCGGCGATCGCGGCGAGCGAAGCAGTGGTGGTGCGGATCATCGAATTCTCCAAGCGTTACGGGTGGCGCCGACGCGGGCGCTCCGTGGAAATACGGATCAGGACCGAAATGGTTTCGTCCGCCTCTTTAATGTACCTCGGTCAGAGCGTCGGCGAGCAACTGGAAATCCTTCTCGCGCGGGGATGCGCGCCGCCACACGAGCGCGATCTTGCGCGACGGATTCGCCGCCGACAGCGGCCGCGCGACGAGGTGCGTATGGTCGAGAATGCCCGCGTTGAGCGCCATTTCGGGCAGCATCGTCACACCCAGGCCGTTGTCGACCATCTGCACGATCGTATGGAGCGACGTGCCGAGCATCGTCGCCTCGGCGCGCAGCTCGGGGCGGTTGCATGCGGCGAGCGCATGGTCCTTGAGGCAATGCCCGTCCTCCAGCAGCAGCAGCCGCGTCTCGTCGATCGCGTCGGCGCTGACGCTCGCGCCGCCCGCGCCGATCTCCGCTTCTGGCCCGGCGAGGAACAGCCGGTCCTCGAACAGCACCTGCGACGTCACCTCGCCGCACGCATAGGGCAGCGCGAGCAGCACGCAGTCGGCGCGGCCCTGGCTCAGGCTTTCGCACGCCGGGCCGCTCGCCTCTTCGCGCAGGAATAGCCGCAGTTCGGGATAGTCGCGGCGCAGCCGGGGCAGGATACGCGGCAGCATGAACGGCGCGATCGTCGGGATCACGCTCATCCGCATGTCGCCCGACAGCGGCCGCCCGGCGGCGCGCGCCATGTCGCCCAGTTCCTCCGCCTCGCGCAGCACGCGCCGCGCCTTCTCGGCGATACGGTCGCCGAGCGGCGTGAAACGCACCACGCGCCGCGTCCGCTCGACCAGCACCACGCCGATCAGCGTCTCAAGCTCGCGTATTCCCGCAGAGAGCGTTGATTGCGTGACGAAACACGCATCCGCCGCGCGCCCGAAATGGCCGCTGTCCTGAAGCGCGACCAGATACTGGAGCTGTTTCAGCGTGGGGAGATAGGTGGCGGCCAGTGCAGTGCTCCATAATGTCCGTCGCCCCCGGCGCAGGCCGGGGCCGCTGGGTGGGGGCGACTCGCCGCCAGATTACGCACCGGCCCCGGCCTGCGCCGGGGCGACGCTTCGCGACACCGTCACCCCAGCGGAAGCGGGAGTCCAGGGCCGCAGGCAAGAAGCCCGCGGCTCCAGACCCCCGCCCGTGCGGGGAACGCAGCGTCTTTACGCCGCGACCAGTTCCTGTTCCGCCGCATCGACCGGCTCGTTGCGGATCAGATAATCGAACGCGCTCAGCGCCGCCTTCGCGCCGTCACCCGCCGCGATCACGATCTGCTTGTACGGCACCGTCGTCGCGTCGCCGGCGGCGAAGATGCCGGGGCGCGAGGTCTCGCCGCGATGATCGACCTCGATCTCGCCGCGCGGCGACAAGGCGACGGTGTCGCGCAGGAACTCGGTGTTCGGCACCAGCCCGATCTGGACGAAGATCCCCTCCAGTTCGATCTCGTGATGCGTGTCGTGGTTGCGATCCTTGTAGATCAGCCCCGACACCTTCTCGCCGTCGCCGAGCACCTCGGTGGTGAGCGCCGAGGTGATGATCTTGACGTTGGGCAGGCTGGCGAGCTTGCGCTGGAGCACCGCGTCGGCGCGCAGATCGCTGTCATATTCGATCAGCGTGACGTGCGCGACGATGCCGGCGAGGTCGATCGCGGCCTCGACGCCCGAATTGCCGCCGCCGATCACCGCGACGCGCTTGCCCTTGTAGAGCGGGCCGTCGCAATGCGGGCAATAAGCGACACCCTTGTTCTTGTACGTGTCCTCGCCGGGCACGTTCATCTGCCGCCAGCGCGCGCCGGTCGAGAGGATCAACGTGCGCGTCCTGAGGCTCGCGCCGTTGGCGAGACGCACCTCGTGGAGACCGCCGGCCTCGCTCGCCGGGATCACCTTCTCGGCGCGCTGCAGGTTCATGATGTCGACATCATAGTCGCGCACGTGGCGTTCGAGATCGGCGGCGAACTTCGGCCCTTCGGTGTGCGGCACCGAGGCGAAATTCTCGATCGCCATCGTGTCGAGCACCTGCCCGCCGAACCGCTCGGCGGCGATGCCCGTGCGGATGCCCTTGCGCGCGGTGTAGATCGCGGCGGCGGCACCGGCGGGGCCGCCGCCGATGATGAGCACGTCGAACGGCGCCTTGCCCTTGATCTTCTCGGCGGCGCGGCTTTCCGCGGCGGTATCGATCTTGGCGACGATCTGTTCGAGCTCCATGCGGCCGCTCGCGAACGGTTCGCCGTTCAGGAACACGGTCGGCACCGCCATCACCTTGCGCTCTTCGACCTCGGCCTGGAACAGCGCGCCGTCGATCGCGGTGTGCTTGATGCGCGGGTTGAGCACCGCCATCAGGTTGAGCGCCTGCACGACGTCCGGGCAGTTCTGACAGGTCAGCGAAAAATAGGTCTCGAAGCTGAAATCGCCGTCGAGATTCTTGACCTGTTCGATCAGCTCGGCCGCCGCCTTCGACGGATGCCCGCCGACCTGCAGCAGCGCGAGCACGAGGCTGGTGAACTCATGCCCCATCGGCAGGCCGGCGAAGCGCACGCCGATATCGGTGCCGACGCGGCGGATCATGAAGCTGGGCTTGCGCGCGTCGATGCCGTCGACGACCGCGATCTTGTCGGAGAGCGCGGCGATCTCGTTCAGAAGCTCGCCCATCTCGCGCGACTTGGCATCGTCGCCGAGCGAGGCGACCAGCTCGATCGGCTGCTTGATGTTGACGAGATAGGCCTTGAGCTGCTGCGTCAGATTTGCGTCGAGCATGGGTGAAACTCCTCATTGGATGAGTACCGCTACCCCGTTCGTGTCGAGCGAAGTCGAGACACTGGGAGATTTGATGTCCCTCGGCTGCGCGCGGGACGAACGGACATGCGGTTCTACTTAAAGACAAATGGCCCGGGGCGGACGGTCATCCACCCCGGGCCACGTGCGACCCCAGGGGCTATCGGTTAGATCTTGCCGACGAGATCGAGCGACGGGGCGAGCGTGGTCTCACCCTCTTCCCACTTGGCCGGGCACACTTCGCCGGGGTGCGACGCCCAATATTGCGCGGCCTTGATCTTGCGCAGCAGTTCGACGGCGTTGCGGCCCACGCCCTCGGGCGTGATCTCGACGAGCTGCACCACGCCGTCCGGATCGGCGACGAAGGTGCCGCGATCGGCGAGGCCGACGCCTTCACGCAGGATGTCGAAATTGTTCGAGATCACGTGGTTCTGGTCGCCCAGCATGTAATAGTTGATCTTGCTGATCGCCGGCGAGGTGTCGTGCCATGCCTTATGGCTGAAATGCGTGTCGGTCGAGACCGAATACACTTCGACACCCATCTTCTGCAGCGTCGGGTAGATATCGGCGAGGTCTTCGAGTTCGGTCGGGCAAACGAAGGTGAAGTCCGCAGGGTAGAAGAAGAATACTGACCACTTGCCCTTGACGTCCGCATCGGTGACGTCGACGAACTTGCCTTCCTTATACGCGGTCGCGGTGAACGGTTTGATCGTCTTGCCGATGATCGACATGCAATTTTCTCCTTTGCAGTGGACGAGGCGGATATAGGCGAATCGCCCGCCCACGGGAAATTGGGAAGTTCGTTCTGACCGATCGAGTAGAACGATCAGTGCAAAGATATTGAGTGATTTCGCAAGCGCAAGAGTTCGCCCCACCTGCTCTCCTCCCTGAAAGGGAGGGGCCGGGGGTCGGTAGGCTTGTGGCACGCGCGCCGTTCCCTCTCGGGCCAACCCACCCCCAACCCCTCCCTTCCAGGGAGGGGAGAAGGAAATCACCGCAATCCCAGAAACTTGTGCGTTTGCAGGCTCAGCCGCCACTTGGGTCGCGCCATCGCCAGCGCGATCGCGGCCGCCTGATTGTCGACCGCCGTCGCATCATCCATCGGTTGGACGAGGAAGTTGGCGAAATCCCAGCGTTCCAGCGCTTCGGGGTCGCTGCCCGCCTGCGGCCACACCAGTTTTAGTTCGTCGCCGGAGCGCTGCACCACCACGCTGCCCGCCTTGGGGCTGACGCACACCCAGTCGATGCCGGGGTGGACGGGCAGGGTGCCGTTGGTCTCGATTGCGATTCGGAAGTCCGCCGCGTGCAGCGCGTCGACCAGAGCGTCGTCCACCTGCAACATCGGCTCGCCGCCGGTCAGCACGACGAAGCGCGACTCGCGGCCGTCGCCCCAGAAGCGCGCCACCGCCGCCGCGAGCGCGCCCGCATCGGCGAAGCGCCCACCGCCCAGCCCGTTGATCCCGACGAAATCGGTATCGCAAAACCGACACACCGCAGTGCCGCGATCCTCCTCGCGCCCCGACCAGAGGTTGCACCCGGCGAACCGCACGAACACCGCGCGGGCGCCCGCATTCACCCCCTCGCCTTGCAGCGTGAGGAACATCTCCTTGACCGCGTAGGACATCAGATCGCGTAAACGGTGGGGTCGGGCAACCCCGCCTCGGCGAATCCCTTGGCGCGCAGCCGGCAGCTATCGCACTGGCCGCAATGCACCCCGCCGGGCGCGGGATCGTAGCACGACCAGCTCATCCCCGCGTCGAGTCCGAGCCGCGCCGCCTCGCGCACGATGTCGGCCTTGGTCATATGCTGGAGCGGCGCGCGGACGCGGAAGCGCTCGCCCTGGACGCCGGCCTTGGTCGCGACCTCGGCCATGTCCTCGAACGCGGCGATGAACTCGGGCCGGCAATCGGGATAGCCCGAATAATCGAGCGCGTTGACGCCGATATACAGGTCGCGCGCGCCCGCCGCCTCGGCCCAGCCGAGCGCGAGGCTGAGGAAGATCGTGTTGCGCGCCGGCACGTAGGTGACGGGTATGCCGTCGCCGACGCCATCCTTGGGCACCGCGATATCGGCGGTCAGCGCCGATCCGCCGAACGCCGACAGATCGAGCGGCAGCACGACATGGCGTTCCGCGCCGAGCATGGCCGCGATCCGCCGCGCCGCCGCCAGTTCGATCTGGTGCCGCTGGTTGTAATCGATCGAGAGCGCGAGCAGCCGGTGCCCGTCTTCGCGCGCGCGCGCCGCCGAAACCATCGAATCGAGGCCGCCCGAAATCAGGGCGACCGCCAGGGTGTTGCCGCGTGTCATGATCGTCCCATGTCTAGGGGCGGGGGGCATCCCGCGCAATCCGCTGTGGAAAAACGGGCCGCCCTTGGGCGGCCCAGCGGTCGCCCGTTACCGGGCAATTGGGAAAAAGCATGCCAAAGCACACTCGAATCACCTTAATCACACCGTCTTCGCAAAGGGTTAACGCGATGCGGTGGAGCGTGCCGGGCAAGGGCCGACACGACGTCCCTGATAATTCAAGTCGAAAGGTGCGCCGCTGGCGATGCCCTGTGTATCAATATCGAACGATCTGGGCGTGGTGATCGTCACCACGGTGCGCCCATGCCCGCCGCTCGAACAGGTGTAGTTGACCGTCGTGCTGTCGGGGCTGTCAGCCATCACCAGCCGCGTGCAGGCGGCGCCGGGATGCTGCATCTGGAGCAGCATCGCCGCATCGGCGATGCACACCGACCGCCCGGGCGCCTCCGAACCGACCACCTTGATCTCATACTGCCCGCGCTCGATCCGCGACAACGCGACCGACGCGCCCGGATCGGGCACCGCCGCCGTGATGGCGCCTGTTCCTGCCAGCGCGGCCACACCCGCGCATATCATCCGCCAACGCCGCATCATTTCGGTTCCCCAAGTCCACGCCCCACCGCCGTGAGCGTGACCGCTCGGTACAGAAAGTGGGGGATCGTGTCGCGAGATTCAATGTCGTTCAGGAATCGCAACGATTCCCGACCGATACCGGGAACTTCTGCGCGCAGAACGCGCAATCGACGGTGATCACCCCCGATTCGTCGGCCATTTCGCGCTGGTCCTCGTCGGAAAACTTGGCGAGCACCTGCGCGATATAGTCGGGCGAGCAGCGGCATCCGCGCACGATCGGCTGGCGCGCGAGCACGCGGACCTCGCTTTCCTCGTTGAACAGCCGCCACACCAGAGTCTCCAGCGGCAGCGTGGTGTCGGTCAGTTCGTCCGCGCCCATCGTCTGGCCGAGCAGCGCGACATGCTCCCATTCGGGATGGTCCTGCCGCACGTGCAGCCGCTCGCGGCCTTCCTCGCCCTCGGGCAGATGCTGGAGGAACAGCCCGCCGGTCACACGGTTGCCGGGCGCGACGCCGAGCCGGATCAGCGTCGGAATCTGCTCGGACTGGAGGAAATAGGTCGCCGCCGCGTCCGCGATCGATTCGCCGTCGAGCGGGACGATGCCCTGATAGCGCTCGCCCGTCGTCGCCTGGTCGAAGGTGATCGCGAGATAGCCGGTGCCGAACAACGCGAACAGGCTCGGCGCGAGCGGCGCGTCGGCGAGGCGGCCCGCGTCATATTGCACATAGCCGCGCAGCTCGCCGCCGCGATAATCGCACACCAGCAGGCTGACGATGCCGGTCTCGGTCTGCGCCTGCAGCGTGAGCTGGCCACCCGCGTCCTTCAGCGTCGAGCCGATCAGCGCCGTCAGCGTCAGCGCTTCCGCGAGCAACGCCTCGATCGGAGCGGGATAGGCGTGCGCGGAGAGGATACGGTCGATCACCGGGCCGAGCCGGACGATCCGCCCGCGCGCGTGGCGGCCGGGAATGGTGAAACCGAGCGCGAGATCGAGATCGGGGGAGGTGTCAGGCATCAACGTCTTTCAGCACCCCAGCCACAATCGTCACCCCAGCGAAAGCTGGGGTCTTTCGCGGCAAGGTCGCTCCGGACGTCCGCGAGACCTTGGCTTGCGCTGGGGTGACGGGGCAGGGTGCGATGAGAGACGGCTATGTGGGGAAGCGCGCCGGCCGGATCAACCGATCTGCCCGAAGCACCAGCGCAGCACCGATTTCTGCGCGTGCAGCCGGTTCTCCGCCTCGGGCCAGATCAAGGATTGCGGCCCGTCGATCACCGCGTCGGTCACTTCCTCGCCGCGGTGCGCGGGCAGGCAGTGGAGGAACCTGGCGTCGGGCTTGGCGCGCGCCATCAGCGCTTCCGTCACCTGGAACGGCATCATCGCGGCGAGCTTGGTCTCGGCGTGTGCCTGTCCCATCGAGATCCACGTGTCGGTGACGATGATGTCCGCGCCCTCGACCGCCTCGCGCGGATCGCCGACCACACGCGCCCGGCCCTTGCCGAGCGCGAGGTCGCTTTCGGGCGGCATGAAGCCTTGCGGGCACGCCGCCACCACATCGAACCGCATCAGCCCGGCCGCCTCGATGATCGAGGCGAGCACGTTGTTGCCGTCGCCCAGCCACGCGACCTTGAGGCCGGGCAGCGCCTTGCCGCTCTCCAGGATGGTCAGCAGATCGGCCATGATCTGGCACGGATGCGACGCATCGGTGAGGCCGTTGATGACCGGCACGCTCGCATGGCGCGCCATCTCCTCGACCTTGTCGTGGTCGTCGGTGCGCAGCATGATCGCGTCGCAATAGCCCGACAGCACGCGCGCGGTATCCGCCACCGTCTCGCCGCGTCCGAGCTGGGTCGTCCCCGCGTCGAGCACGATCGACGACCCGCCGAGCTGGCGGATCGCCATGTCGAAGCTGACGCGTGTGCGGGTCGAGTTCTTCTCGAACACCATGGCCAGCGTGTGCCCGGCGAGCGGCGCATCGGCATCGGCCTTGCCCTTGGGCCAGCCGCCCCGCGCCGCTTTGCGATCGAGCGCATCGGCCAGCATCGCCGCGATCCCGTCCGCGCCGGCATCGGAGAGGTTGAGGAAGTGGCGAGTCACTTTCCCTCTCCCTTTGGGAGAGAGCATCGGGTCGGCCATGCCCCTGGCATGGCCTGGACAGCGCGGGGCGCTGTCCACCCGATGCTGGAGGCGCGAAGCGACGGAAGGGTGAGGGTGATAGCGCGAACCTCGCCCTCACCCTTCCCACACGGCTGCGCCGTGCGGGCCCCTTCCCTCTCCCAAGGGGAGAGGGAGATCACGCCGCGACCGGCGCGTAGGTCCGCGCCGCCTCGCTCAATTTCTCGATCGCCTCGGCGATGTGATGCTCCTCGATCACCAGCGGCGGCAGCACGCGTACGACATTCTCGCCCGCCGACACGGTGAGCAGCCCGTGCGCGTCGCGGGCATGCGCGACGAAATCGCGCGCCACAGCCGTGTCCTTCAGCTTGATACCGAGCATCAGCCCCTTGCCGCGCACGCTGTCGAACACGCTGTCGTGGTTGGGGATCATCTGTTCGAGCGCACCGCGGAGCCGCTCGCCCATCGCCGTGACATTCTCGAGGAAGCCCGGCTCGAGCATCACATCGAGCACCGCTTCGCCCGCAGCCATCGCCAGCGGATTGCCGCCATAGGTCGAGCCATGCGTGCCGAACACCATGCCCTTCGCAGCCTCCTCGGTGGCGAGGCACGCGCCGAGCGGGAAGCCGCCGCCGATCCCCTTGGCGACCGACATGATATCGGGGGTGATGCCGTAATGCTCATAGGCCCACATCTTGCCGGTGCGCCCATAGCCGCACTGCACCTCGTCGAGCACCAGCAGCAGCCCGTGTTTGTCGCACGCCTCGCGCAGGCCCCGGATGAACTCGGGCGTGCCCGCAGACACGCCGCCTTCGCCCTGGATCGTCTCGACCATGAAGCCGGCGGTGGTCTCGTCGATCAGCGCGAGCGCGGCGGCGAGATCGTTGAACGGCGCATAAGCGAAGCCCGGCAGCAACGGCTCGAACCCGTCGCGCATCTTCGGCTGGTTGGTCGCGCTGATCGCCCCCATCGTCCGCCCGTGGAAGGCGTTGTTGAAGGTGATGAGCGTGGTGCGCTCGGGGTTGCCGTTGACGAAGTGATAGCGGCGCGCGGTCTTGATCGCGCATTCGACCGCCTCGGTGCCCGAATTGGTGAAGAACACGGTGTCGGCGAAGCTGTTGTCGACGATGCGCTGAGCGAGATGTTCGCCCTGCGGGCTGCCGTAGAGGTTAGAGACGTGCATCAGCGTCGCCGCCTGATCGGCGATCGCCTTGACCAGATGCGGGTGCCCGTGGCCGAGCGCGTTGACCGCGATGCCCGCGGCGAAATCGAGATACCGCTCGCCCTGCTCGCCGATCAGATAGCAGCCCTCGCCTCGCACCGGGCGCACGCCGCAGCGCGGGTACACTGGCATGAGTGGGGTGATCGGCATGATGACGCGCTCCTAGCAGAAACAAAAACGGCGGCCCGTGCTTGGGCCGCCGGAGCGGATATCTACGTGGTGTGAACGCTGAGCGTCAACCTCGGCCTGAAGGCCCGGGCAACGCTCACCGCCGCCGCAAGTCGGTTTTATCCTAGAGCACGCCGGGAGCGCCATATAGTCTGGTGCCAGGAAGGATCGCCGGCTTGGGGGCAAGTCTCATGAAGAAGATCTACACCGTGCGGCCCGGAGATACGATCGGAGCCATCGCGCACGGGTTGAAGGTATCGGCCAAGGACGTGCTCGCCCTGAACCCGCAGATCACCAATCCCAACCTGATTCGCTCCGGCCAGCAGATCGTTCTGCCCGACGGCAGCGACCGGAGCGCGCTGCTGGTCGGCGCGGCGACCGAGACCGCCGCCGAAGGCGATCCGCTCTGGCTTTCGCTCGCCTTGCGCGAGGAGGATGCCGGCGTCGCCGAATATAATCCCGGCAGCAATCCCCGCATCGTCGAATATCTCGCGACCTGTAAGGGCTTGAGCGCGGCGCAACGCAATGATGACGATACCGCCTGGTGCTCGGCCTTCGTCAACTGGTGCATGGTGAGCGCGGGCGAGAAAGGCACCGACTCGGCCTGGGCGCTCGATTGGCGAGGGTGGGGCGTCGAGAATCCGACGCCCGGCCGGGGCAGCGTCGTGGTGTGGGAGCGTATCGTCGGGGGCAAGACGCTCGGCCACGTCTCGTATCTGCTCGACGATCAGGGCGCGAAATTGCTCGTGCTGGGCGGCAACCAGTCCAACCGCGTGCATCGCGCGCTGTATCCGCGGAATGGCAAGCTCGGCACGACGCTGTATCGCAACCCGGTGTTCCGCAAGCCGGCCTGACCGGCTTCCTGCCGGCTTTGACTCAAGTCGCTCCGTTCGTGCTGAGTAGCTGCCGAGTAGCCCGCAGGGCGTATCGAGGTAGCGTATCGAAGCACAGGCCCCGAGTCCGATCTGTGCTTCGATACGGGCTCTCGATACGGCGCAAGCGCCTACTCGATCCCTACTCAGCACGAACGGGTGGGGGTACTGCCATTGCGCTTCAGCTCTTCAGCCGCCAGCCGCGCGCCAGCAATTGATAGCACAATACGAACAGCACCACGTCGACGCCCAGCACCACGATGCTGCCGACCAGCACCGGCGAGTCGGCGGTGCCGAGGAAGCCGTAGCGAAACCCCGAGATGATGTAGAAGAACGGGTTGGCGTGGCTGAACGCGCGGAACGCGGGCGCGAGCCGGTCGACCGAATAGAAGGTACCCGACAGCAGCGACAGCGGCGCCACCACGAAGTTGGTCACGGCGGCGGCGTGGTCGAATTTCTGCGCCCAGATCGAGGTCAGCACGCCGAGCAGCGACAGGAACAGCGCGCCGAGGAAGCCGAACCACACCACGGCGACCGGGTGCGACGGAATCACATGCACGCCCGGATACAGCAGCATGGCCAGCCAAACCACGAAGCCGACGAGGAACGCGCGCGTCATCGCGCCGCCGAGCAGCGCGGCGAGCACCTCCAGCGTCGAGAGCGGCGGCATCAGGTAATCGACGATCGTGCCCTGGATCTTGCCCGCGAGCAGCGAGAAGCTGGCATTGGCGAACGCCGGCCCCATCATGCCCTGGCTGATGATGAGTCCGGGGGCGATGAAATCGGCGAACGGGATGTCGATTCCGCCGACATGCACCGGCCGTTTCGCGCCGGTCGCGATCGTGAAGACGATCAGGAACAGCAGCGTCGTGATCGCCGGCGCCCAGATCGTCTGCAGGTGGACCTTGAAGAAACGGCGCACCTCCTTGATATAGAGCGTTCGCAGGCCGCCCCAGTTCACGTCCTTGATGACGGGAACGCCGGGAGCGTTGCGGACCGCCGACTGGATTTCGCCGGATGGGGGGTGGCTGCTCATGGCGCGATCGGTTAGTCGCTGCCGCCACCGCCCGCAACCCGGCATGTAGGGAAGATAGATTTCATGGCCTGGACCGACGAACGGATCGATACGCTCAAGAAGATGTGGGAGGACGGTCAGACCGCCAGCCAGATCGCCGAAGCGCTCGGGCAGGTCAGCCGCAACGCCGTGATCGGCAAGGCACATCGGCTCGGCCTGCAATCGCGCCCGTCCCCGGTCAAGCCCAACGACGTCACCGCCGAGGTCGCCGCCAAGCCTGTCGTCGAGGCGCCCGCGCCCAAGCCCGCTCCGGCCGTGCCGCCGGCCGCGTTCCAGCCCGTGGAAGTCGTCGCTGCCGCCCCCGCCGACCCGGTTTTAGAGGTCGATGAGGACGAGGATGCTGAAATTTCACCCGAGCCCGTCGCCGCGCCCGCGCCGGCCACGCCGCCGCAGCCGATCCTGCGCTCGGTCGGTCCGGGCGGATTTCTGCGCCAGTCGCCGGGCGAACAGCAGGCGCCGATCACGCCCGCGCCGCCGCGCCGGCTGGTTCCCGCCAAGCCCTCGGCCGACATGGCGGGCAAGACCACCTTGCTCGATCTCAGCGACCGTATCTGCAAATGGCCGCTCGGCCACCCAGGCGAACCCGATTTCCATTTTTGCGGCGAAAAGGTGAACCCCGGCTTCCCGTATTGCGTCGCGCATTGCGGGCACGCCTATCAGGCGCAGCTCCCCCGCCGCGACCGCCGTCCGCCGCCGCCGCTGCCCTTCGGTGGCCCGCGCGTCCGCTAAGGAACGGAACCGTCGATTCGGGGTTGCGCATGAAAAGGGGACTTCATGCGCACCATCCTGTTTCTGGCGGCGACGCTCGCCGCCGCCCCAGCTCTTGCCGAGGACCGCGAATATTGTCCGTCGCGCCCTGATCTCGGCCGGCCGCCCTGTACGATCGCACCCGGCCGCGTCTCGGTGGAGACCGCGCTCGCCGACTGGACGCTCGAAAAGGACTCGGACGGCCGCACCGACACGGTGCTGATCGCCGACACGCTGGTGCGAGTCGGGTTGAGCGACACCGTCGAGGCGCAGGTGGGCTGGACGCCCTATGGCCACGTCCGCGCCCGTGACAGCGCGAGCGGCATGGTCGAGAACCGCGCGCGTGCCGGCGACGTGACGCTCGGCGCGAAGGTCAACCTGCACAATCCGGACGGCAAGGGCCTGTCCGCCGCCGTCCGCCCCTTCGTGACCGTGCCGGTCGGCCGGATGCCGGTGGGCTTCGGGGATTGGGGCGCGGGGATGACCGCACCCGTCTCCTACGAACTGAACGAGACCTTCAAGCTACAGGCCACGCCCGAAGTCGAGGCGGCGGTCGACAAGGACGGGCACGGTCGCCACTTCGCGGCGAGCGGCACGCTGGGGCTCGGCGTCGAACTCACCGAGGCGCTGACCGCCACGATCGAGGCACAGGTGCTGCGCGACGACGATCCCGACGAAGGCACCACTCAGGCATCCGGCGCGCTGTCGCTCGCCTGGATGGTCGGCAAGGCGGTGCAGCTCGATATCGGCGGTATCGCCGGGCTCAATCGCGACGCGCCCGACGCCGAAGTGTACCTCGGAATTTCGCAGCTCTTCTGATCGGGAAATTGCGCCACAGCTTGGCGTATTATCCGGTGTGTTGGTTTGGTATGCCGCCTGGCAGCGTGATCGATCGGATCATGTCATTGTTTTAGCAGCATAAAATAAGTTGGCACGGTGGATGCAATACCGTTGGCGCGGCGCAACGAGCCGCTCACCATCGGAGATTACGCCATGTTCAAGACCGCCCTGTTCGCCGCCGCCGCCTCGACCGCGCTGCTCGCGACCCCGTCGATCGCCACTCCCGCCGGCACCCCGGACGGCGCGCGCATCGAGGCCAATACCGCGCCGATCGTCGCCGCGCCCGCCAAGCGCGAGACCCGCTACTGTGTCATCGACACGATCACCGGCTCGATCATCCCGCGCAAGGTTTGCCACACGCGCAAGGACTGGATCGACCTGACCGGCCACGACCCGCTCGAGAAGAACTGAACCCGAACGGGGTCGCTGCGGCGCGCGGAAGACCCCGCGCGCCGCGTCTCCCGCGTTCAGAGCGCCTTTTCGTACACCTGATACACTTTGTTGATGTCGCAATTGATCGTCTCGGCAATCGAGCGCATCCCCTGATTGTCGTCGAGGATCCAGCCGATCTCGCCGCGCGTCGCGCCATAGTTCGCGACCGATGTGCGGCGGATATATTCGATCATCATGAACGCCAACTGGCTCGCCATGCGCGATGCCTGCAATTCCTTCACCACGCCCATCAGCGGCACGCGCATCGTCTTCACCTTGGGCTTGCGCAGCCACCACAGCAGTTTGAGCACGTTGAACGGGAACAGATTGCCCTTGAAGGGCATGATCGCCTCGTTGAGATCTGGGAGCGTGATCATGAACGCGACCGGCCGGCCGTCGAGCTCGGCGATGCGGATCAGGTCGTTGAACACGATCGGCTTGAGCTTGACGCCGACGTCCTTGATCTCGGGCGGGGTGAGCGGAACGAAGCCCCAATTGTCCGACCATGCATCGTTGAGGATGGCGAGGATGATCGCCGCTTCCTCGTCGAACTTCTTCTTGTTCACCTCGCGTATGACGATGCGCGGATTTTTCTCGCCCGATGCGATGATGCGCTGGACGATCGGGGGAAATTGCTTGGTGATGTCCAGTTCGTAGGTCAGCAATTGCTTGACCGGACGGTAGTCCGCGCCCTCGATCCAGCCGCGATATTCGGGCTTCGCATGGCCCATCATGATGGTCGGCGGATGGTCATAGCCCTCGATCAGCAATCCGGGTTCTTCCCAGATCGACATGCTGATCGGCCCGAGCACGCGGTTCATGCCCTGGCCGCGCAGCCACGCCTCGGCGGTCTTGATGAGCGCGGCGGCGATCACGCCGTCCTCGGCGTCGAGCAGGCCGAACTGTCCGCAGCCGGGGCCGAACCCCTGATCGCTCGGCATCTCCAGCGCGAGCGTGTCGATATGCGCCGAAACCCGCCCCACCACCGCGCCGTTCCGCTCGGCGAGGAACAGTTGCGCCTTGGCGTGGCTGAACCAGCCATTCTTCTCGGGGGTGACCAGCCCGAGCGCTTCACCTTTCAGCGGCGGCACCCAGTTCGGATCGTTGGCATAGAGCCGGAACGGCAGTTCGATGAACTTCTTGCGATCGGCCTTGCTCTCGATTGGCCGGATCGTGAAATCTTTAGTTGCCACGGTGGATAAGCCTCTCGCTAAAGCGTCGCGCACTCCGTCGCGCGCAGCGCACAAGCCGCAGCGCGCGCGGCGCGTCAAGCGGTTACGTGTTGCAGGCGTAAGGGCGCCAGTGTTTGGTGGCACGCCCGGCGTTGGACAATTTGCCCTCCTGTTACTGCCACCATGCGGCCACTATGTTAGGGCAATGGAAAGCCCCATGACGAGCATGACCTTCGCCCGGCGCAGCACCGCCGACGACGCTGGCGTCCCTGCGCGCGCGCCGATCGACCGGAAGGCCGATGACAAGGCGATGTTGCGCGCCGCCGCCGAACTGACGCGGGATCTGCATACACCCAATCCGACGATCTACTGGGTGGATTTCCTCGCCTCGGCGGTGACGGGCTATGCCGCACTCGCGGTGGCGATGCTGTGGGTGTCGCCCTGGGCGATCCTCGCCGGGGCCGTCGCCGCGCTCGCGCTCTATCGCGCCGGCAGCTTCATCCACGAGATCACCCATATGAAGCCGAGCGCGGTGCCCGGCTTCCGCCTGGGCTGGAACCTGCTGTTTGGCATTCCGATGATGGTGCCGTCCTTCATGTACGAAGGCGTGCACACCATCCACCACACCCGCACGCGCTATGGTACGGTCGAGGATCCCGAATATCTGCCGCTCGCGCTGATGAAGCCGTGGACCCTGCCGCTGTTCGTGCTGACCGCGCTGCTCGCCCCGATCGCTCTCGTCGTGCGCTATGCTGTGCTGGTGCCGCTCTCGCTGGTGATCCCGCAGGTGCGGACCTGGCTGGTCGAGCAGGCGTCGTCGCTGGCAATCAACCCCGCCTTCCGCCGCCGTCCCCCCGAGGGCGAGCTGCGCACCCGCTGGCTGTGGCTGGAGGGCGCGACCAGCGTCTGGGCGATCGCTTTGGTTGCTCTGGTGGCGAGCGGCGTGATTCCGCTGCGCGCCGCCGCGATCTTCCTCGGCATCTACGCCGTCTCGACGCTGCTCAACCAGATCCGCACCTTGGTCGCGCATTTGTGGGAGAATGAAGGCGAGCCGATGAGCGTCACCGCGCAATATCTCGACAGCGTCAACGTGCCGCCGCCAAGCTATCTGCCGTTCCTCTGGGCACCGGTGGGCCTGCGCTACCACGCGCTCCACCACCTCGTGCCGAGCGTGCCGTATCACGCGCTGGGCGAGGCGCATCGCCGGCTCGTCGCGACGCTGGACACCGCCTCGCCCTATCACGACGGCAACCATCCCGGCCTCGCGCCGCTGGTCGCGCGGCTGGTGCGTAGCACGACCAGGCTTCGCTAGACGCGCGCTGACATTCGCTCGACCGGCGGCGAACGCTGTCAGATGGCTTTGCCCGCGCCCACGTCGTAAAGTGTCAGCGCGCGGCCGCCGATCCCGAGCGTAGTGCCCGCCGCGCGCCATGCCGCGATGTGCGGTGTTCCGAAATGCGCGTCGAGCGCCGCGCGATCACGCCAGCGTTCGGTGATGTGGATCAGGCCGGGATCGAGCACGTCCTCGGCGAAGCGATATTCGAGGCAACCGTCCTCGGCGCGGGTGGCCGTGACCACAGCGGCGATCGCGTCGCGCGCGGCGGCGACGTTTTCGGCGGGCAGGCGGATCGTGCCGGCGATCAGTAGCATGCGCGTCACTCCTCGGTGCGGATCAGCACGGTCTCGCCAATCATCAGGAACAGCAGGAACGCGCCCCACGCGGCGAGGAATGGCGGGTAGGCGCCGAGATTGCCCATCGCCAGCGCGAAATTGTCGGCGACGAAATACAGGAAGCCGAGTCCCATGCCGATCACCGCGCGGATGAACAGCTTGCCCGATCGCGCGATGCCGAACGCGGCGACCGCGCCGAGCAGCGGCATCAGCATCGCGGACAGCGGCCCCGACAGCTTGTGCCAGAGCGTGCCTTCCAGCGAAGCGGTCGGCCGTCCGGCGGCGGCGAGGTCGGCGATCGCGGAGCGAAGATCGCTAAATGACAGCCCGTCCGCATCGACGCTCGACAGCGAGAATTGATCGGGGCGCACGCCGCGGCCGATCACGATCGAGCCGGCCTGTGTGACCTTGTCGGCGGCGAGATCGAACCGCGTCGCCGGCCAGATCCGCCAGCCGTCCCCCTCGCGCTTGCCATGCGGCGCCTTGGTGATCGTGCTGAGCGAGCCGCCCTCGCGATCGAACAGGGTCACGCCGCCCAGGATCGCCGCGTCGCCGCGCCCCTTGATCTGATCGACCTGGATGAGATCGTCGCCGTCACGCACCCATACGTCCGACCGGTCGCCCCGGTCGATCGGCAGCGGACCGTAATTGACCTTCTGCCACTGATCGAGCGTCGCGGTGGCGCGCGCGACAATGCGATCGTTGAAGCTGAACGACAGCAGCGCGACGCCGAAGCTCGCCACGATCAGCGGCGCGAGGATCTGGTGCGCCGACAAGCCCGACGCCTTGAGCGCGATGACCTCGCTGTTCTGGTTGAGCGTCGTCAGCGTGATGATCGCGCCGAGCAGCACCGAATAGGGCAGGAAGGTCGAGATGATCTGCGGCACGCGCAGGCCGACATAATGCCAGATCTGCGCGTCGCCATTGCCGGCATAGGCAAGAATCTTGCCCGATTCGGTGAGCAGGTCGAGCGATTGCAGCACCAGCACCAGCACGCCGAGGATGGCGAAGGTCCGGATCAGGAACATCCTCGCCATGTAGAACGCGACGGTGCGCGACGGGAACATCGCCGTCATGCCCGCGCCTCCCGGCCGCGGCGCGGCAACAGCCGGCCGATCGCCTTGGCCGCCTTGGATGCGGCGCGTTCCAGCGCGCCGATCGGCTGCCCGCCGGGGACGAACGCGATCGTGTAGAACATCCACAGCACTAGGCTGGCGAACACGGCGAAGGGCACCCACAAGGCGATGATCGGGTCGATCCTGCCGAGACCGCCGACCGCCATGCCGTATTCATTCACCTTATGATACGCCACGATCATGATGATGCCGAGGAACACGCCGATCGCCGAGGACGATCGCTTCGGCGGCACGCCGAGCGCGAGGCCGAGCATCGGCAACAGGAACATCGTACAGACCTCGACGATGCGGAAGTGGAATGCGGCGCGGCTCGTGTCGCGGGTTTCCTTGTCGGCATGGCGGTCGTGGCCAAGCCGCGCGAGCGTCGGCAACGTCATCTCCAGGTTGCTGCTGCCCTGGGTGCGGAAGCTCTCGTATTTGGGCAGCGCGATCGGCAGGTCGTGCGAGGTGAAGGTCAGCACGCGCGGCGTCGCGAAATTGGGCGCCTTGTTGACGAGCGTGCCCTTGGTCAGCCGGAAGATGATCTCGTCCGGGTTGTCGGTGGCGAGGAACTGCCCGCTCTGCGCGGTCACGGCGTACCAGTCGCCCTTCTTGTCGGCGTATTGCACGAAGATGCCCGAGAGCTTGCGGCCGTTGTCGCGGCTGTGCTCGATCCGCACCGTGCCGCCGTTGGGGAAGTGGGTGAACTCGCCGACCTTGATCGAGGCGCCGAGCGCGCCGGTGCGCAGCTCGAAGCGCAGCTTCTCATAGGAATAGCGCGCATCCGGCTGGATGAAGCCCACGATCGCGAGATTCACCGCCGCCAGCGCCGCCGCGTACAGGAAGGGCACGTAGAGCAGACGCGGATAGCTCATGCCGACCGCGCGCATCACGTCGAGCTCGGACGACGTGGCGAGCCGCCGGAAGGCGAGCAGCACGCCGAGCAGCAGCCCGATCGGAATGCCGAGCCCGAGATATTCGGGCAGCAGGTTGGCGAGCATCCGCCACACCACGCTGATCGGCCCGCCCTCGGTCGCGACGAAATCGAACAGGCGCAGCATCCGGTCGAGCACCAGCAGCATCGCCGAGATGACCAGGGTCGAGAACAGCGGCACCGCGATCAGCCGGGCCATGTAACGGTCGATGGACTTCATGGGCGGGCTTTGGCGGCCTTCTGCTTGGGGCGGTCTGGGGAGTGGGAGACCGAAGCGCGGGCTATATCGGCCTATACCGCCCGCGTCAGCTACGAAATCATTCCGCGGCGATGTGGTCCTCGATGCCGCCCGGCGTAGCGGCCGCATCGTGAATCGCGGCTTCCAGCCCGGCGATGGTGAACGGCTTGCGCAGCACGACATGGCCGCCGAACTCGGCCTCGGCGGCGTCGCCGGCAAAGCCCGTGACGAACAGCACGGCAAGATCGGGCCGGCGCAGCAACAGCGTGGCGACCATCTCCGGCCCGGTCTGGCCCGGCATCAGCACGTCGGAAATCACCATGCTCACGCCAGGGTTGGCGGCGAGCAATGCCGGCGCGGCGAGGGGGTCGCCGCAGGCTATCGCGCGGTGGCCGAGTTCCTCCAGCGCGACCATCGTCGCGGCGAGCACGCGCGGATCGTCCTCGACGACCAGGATGTCGCGCGCGGCGGGCGTCATGCCGACAGGGAGCGCGGGGGCGGGCGGGGCGGGTGCGGCCGCGTCGGCATGACGCGGCAGGTACAGCGTCACCGTGGTTCCTTCGCCCGGTGCCGAGCGCAAAACGACCTCGCCCTCCGCTTGGCGAACGAAGCTGAACACCTGGCTCAAGCCGAGGCCGGTGCCCTTGCCGACCGGCTTGGTGGTGAAGAACGGCTCGAACACGCGCTCCATCACCTCGGGCGTCATGCCGCTGCCGGTATCGGAGACAGCGATGCTGACATATTCGCCCGCCGGACACGCGCCCACCGCGCCCTGCGACAGCGCGGTGCCCGCCGTGGTGATCGTGAGCTGGCCGCGCCCGTCCATCGCGTCTCGCGCGTTGACGGCGAGATTGAGGATGACGTTTTCGAGCTGGTGCTTGTCGATCCGCGTATGCCAGCCGCTGCCCGCATCGCGCACCGTCACCGTGATGGTGTCGCCCAGCGTGCGGTCGAGCAGGTCCGACATGCCCGCGACCAGCGCGCCCGGCTCGATCGGCTCGGTGTTCAGCGCGTCTTCGCGCGAGAAGGCGAGCAGCCGCCGGGTCAGTTCGGCGGCGCGTTTCGCGCCCTCGGTCGCGCTGTCGATATGGCGGTTGGCGGCGGCCGGATCGAGCGCGATCTGCCGTCGCGCCAGTTCGAGCCCGCCGAGCACCACTGCGAGCATATTGTTGAAATCGTGCGCGATGCCGCCGGTGAGCTGGCCGATCGCCTCCATTTTCTGAATCTGGCGGAGTTGCGCTTCCTGCGCGCGGAGTTCGGCGGCCGCGGCGGCGACGGCGGCGCTCAGGTCTTCGGCGCGCGCGCGTTCGGCGGCGGTCTCGGCATGCGCGATCGCTTCGGAACGCAGCGCCTGCACCATCATCCAGCCGAGCAGGATCGCGCCGATGACGATCAACACACCGAACACCGCCAGCACTTTCGCGACATCGTTCGAATGCGCGACCGCCGCGATCGCGCCGGCGGTGCGCCGGTCGAGCAGCGCATGTTCCCGCGCCGAAATCTCGTTCAGCAGCGCGTTGATCCGGGCGAGGCGGGGCGAGGTGCCGGCACGGTAATATAGATCGAGCGCCTGCGTGTTCTTCTTGTAGCGTGTGCTCAGCGCGATCAGTTCGAGTTCGGCGCCGCGCGCATCATATGCCTGGGCGAGGTCGGCGATCGCGCGCGCCTGTTCGGGGTTGTCGGCGGTGTCGCGCCGAAGCTTGTCGATCTGCGAACCGGCGATCTGCCATCGCTCCGCATAGCGCGCGCCGAGCACGCGGTCGCCGCTTATGACGTAGCGGCCGAGCGCCGCCTCCGCGTCGGCGATCGTGCCCGCGAGCGTCCGCGTGAGGATCATCACCTCATAGCTATGCCGCTCGCGCTGCTGCGCTTCGTCGCGCTGGCGGTTGGCGCCCGACAGCGTGAGAATCAGTGCGATGAGCACGGACACGCCCAACAGCGCCATCATGCCCAGCATGATGGTCCGCCATACCGCGCCGAAGGTGTGCTCCGCCCCCCGTTCCGCCGCCGCGTCGCCCTCGGTCCCGCTCATGGCGGTCATGTTACTATGGCGCGGAAATCGAGGAAAGGCGCGACGTTCCGTTAATCGATCGCGCCCACCGCTTGACCCGACGCCTTGAACATGGCGAGGATCGTCTCGACCTGCTCGGCGCTATGCTCCGCACACAGCGAGCAGCGCAGCAGATACGTACCGGCCGGCGTTGCGGGCGGCCGCGCCATGTTGACGTACAGGCCACCCTCGAGCAGCGACTGCCATAGGGCGACCGCCTGGGTCTGATCCTTGAGGATCACCGCGATGATCGCCGATTGCGGCGTCTCGGTGCCGAGCGTGTAGCCCATGTCCTTGAGCCCGCCGTGGAGCCGCTTCGAATTCGCCCACAGATGCGCGCGCTTCTCGCCGGCGTGCATCAGCTTGCGGATCGAGGTCGCCGCGGTCGCCACCACCGAGGGCGGAAGCGAGGCGGTGAAGACATAGGGGCGGCACACCAGCCGCATCACATCGAACTTGGGATGGTTCGACACGCAGAACCCGCCGACCGTGCCGACCGACTTGGAGAAGGTGCCGACGACGAAATCCACCTGATCCTCGACGCCCTGTTCCTCGTACACGCCGCGCCCGTTGGGGCCGAAGAAGCCCATGCCGTGCGCCTCGTCGACCAGCACCATCGCGCCGTGCTTCTTGGCGACCGCGACCATTTCGGGCAGCGGCGCGATATCGCCAAGCATCGAATAGACGCCTTCGAGAACGACGAGCTTGCCCGGCTCCTTGGGCAGCCGGCCGAGCCTTTTGTCGAGATCCTCGACCGAATTGTGACGGAAGCGGACGATCTCGGCATTGCCGAGCGCGCAGCCATCGTAGATCGAGGCGTGGCTGTCTGCGTCGAGGATGACATATTCGCCCTTGCCGGCGAGCGTCGAGATCATGCCGAGATTGGCCTGATATCCGGTCGAGAACACCATCGCGTGGGATGTGCCGTAAAACTCCTTGAGCGCCTCCTCGCAATCCTTGTGCGGCGAATAGGTGCCGTTGAGCACGCGGCTGCCTGTGGTGCCCGATCCGAACGCGTCGAGCGCGTCCTTGCCGGCACGCACGACGTCCGGATCGAACGTCATGCCCATGTAATTGTAGGTTCCGAGCAGGATCGTCTCCTTGCCCTTGATGACCGCGAGCGTGGGCGATTTCACCTCGTCCATCACGATCGCGAACGGATCGCGCACGCCAGTCGCCATCAGCGCCTCGCGTTCGGCGATCAGCGCGTCGAACTTGGTGAACAGGTCGCGTTCCGGCGCAACCTCGGCGGGCGAGGCGGGCAGGGCGTCGGCGGTGGCAGCGGCTTCGGTCATGTCATTCATTCCTAGACCGTTCGCGTCCCTCGACTTCGCTCGGGACGAACGGAGGTTGGGATCAGGCCTTGAGGCTCATCACGGCATCGACGAGCTGGCCGATCGTTTCGATCTCGGCCTGCATGTTCATGGTGATGATGATGTCGAACTCGTCCTCGATCGCGGCGACGAAATCCATCACCGTCAAGCTGTCCCACTCGAGATCGCCTTGGAAGGTGGTCGCCTCGGTCAGCGCGACCTGCTTCTTGTTGAACGGTTCGATCTGGCGGGTAACGGTTTCGAAAACGGTGGCGCGGTCGCTCATGGAAATCCTTCGGGAGTGGGGCCGCACGATCGTTGCCAAGCAAATGCGGCGGCATTCGGACGATTCTATAGCAGGCTGTGGTCGCGATACCATGCCGCCGTCGCGGCGAGACCTTCCTCGGTCGGAATTTGTGCGCGCCACAGCGCGGGATCGGGCGCGCGGGCCGGATCGATCGTCCAGTCGGAATGGCAGAAATAGCCGACCCGGTCGCGGGTGAGCTTGGCCTTGTCGCCACGCATCAGCCGGTCGATGCGCGCGGCGGCGAGCATCACCGGCTTGGGCAGGTCGATCGCCAGAACGCGACGGCCGACCGCCGCGCCGATCGCGCGCGCGAACGCGCGGTGCGTCCAGCCGCCGGGGCGGCCGTCATCGGCTTCGTAGAGGACCGGGCCTGGGTTAGTCGCGACCACCGCGAGCAGCAGCCGGGCGAGATCGTCGACATGGATCACCGCGAGCTTGCCGGGCGGCGGCAGCAGCGCGAGCCCGTGCTTGGCCGCGCGGAACATATCGAGCCAGTCGGTGTCGCCGGGGCCGAACACGCCGGAGGGGCGCACCATCGTCCAGTCGAGACCGGAGGCGGCGACCACCTCCTCCGCGCCGTGCTTCGACCAGCCGTAGGTGGAAAGCGCCGGCTCGCGCGCGGCGAGCGAGGAGACGTGGACGAAGCGGCGCACGCCGGCTGCGCGCGCGGCATCCACCACCGCCTGCGTGCCGGTGATGTTGCCTGCGATAAATCCCGCCCGCGTCGGCGTGTTGACGACCCCGGCTACGTGGATGACGACATCCGCGCCGGCGACTATCTCGGCGAGCGCCGGCGCATCGTCGAGCGCGCCGGCGATCCAGGTCACGCCGTCGCGCGGCGGCTGCGTGCGGCGGGTGAGCGCGCGGACCTGATAGCCGGCGGCGAGCGCCTGTGCGATCAGCCGCTTGCCGACGAAGCCGGTGCCGCCGGTGATGGCGAGCGTGGTCATTGCGAGGGGTTCCTGGGGAACGCTGCGGTCGCGTCTCGCGCGGTGCCGCTCCCTTCCAGGGAGGGGAGCAGGTTGCGTGCGTGGCGGACGCTCACAACAGCGCCATGTGGTTGCGATGGACCAGCGCGGCGCGGGGCGCGTAGCCGAGGATGTCGGCAAGTTCGCCGCTGCGCTTGCCGGTGATCCGTTCCGCCTCGTCGGCATCATATTCGGCGAGTCCGCGCGCCAGCGTGCGGCCGTCGTCCGCGCAGATCGTGACGAGGTCGCCGCGCCGGAAACCGCCCTCGACGCGGGTCGCCCCCGCTGCGAGCAGGCTCGCGCCGCTGCGCAGCGCGGTGGCGGCGCCGGCATCGACGTGGATCGTGCCGCGCGCGGTCAGCCCGCCCGCCAGCCATGCCTTGCGCGCGGGCGCGGATTTCTCGGCGACGAACAGCGTGTGGCGCGCCGCCGTCGAGAGCGGCTGCTCGATCCGGCCGCTCGCGATCGCGAGGTTCGCGCCCGCCGCATTGGCGATGCGCGCGGCGGCGATCTTCGAGACCATCCCGCCCGACCCCATGCCCGAGGCGGAGCCGCGATCCGCCATCGCCTCGATGCGCGCGTCGATCCGCTCGACGCGCGCGATGTGCGCCGCGCCGGGCAGGGCGGGGTTGCGATCGTACAGTCCGTCGATGTCGGAGAGCAGCACGACGCCCTGCGCGCCCGCCGCCTGCGCGACGCGCGCGGCGAGGCGGTCGTTGTCACCGAAGCGGATTTCCGCCGTCGCGACGCTGTCATTCTCGTTGAGCACCGGCACCACGCCGAGGCCGAGCAGCCGGTCGAGCGTGGCGGCGGCGTTGAGATAGCGGCGACGGTCCTCGAGATCGTCGAGCGTGACGAGGATCTGCGCTGCGGTCAGCCCCTCCGCGCCGAGCGTTTCCGCCCACATTTGGCTGAGCGCGATCTGCCCGGTCGCAGCGGCGGCCTGCGCATCCTCGAGGTTGGCGCGCCCGCCCTTGGGCAACCCGAGCCGCCGCGCGCCGAGCGCGATCGCGCCCGACGACACCACCGCGACCTGTTGCCCGGCGCGGGCACGTTCGGCGATGTCGGCGACGATCCCGGCGAGCCACGCACGCCGCACGCCGCCGTCGGGATCGACGAGCAGCGCCGAGCCGATCTTGACGATCAGGCGCGGGCAGGTGGCGGGCGGAAACAGATGCATCGGGGCGGCGCTTAGCGCGGGGCGGGCGATCCGCCAACCAAATCAGCGGGCGAAAATCTCGGCATGCGTCAGTTCAGTACGTACGGAGGGCAGGGCCAGATCGACCGGTCAGGCGCCGACACCCGTGCGCTGGATAACGCGGAGCCGTTCTCTCGCGATGTCCACGAAAACGATGGTATCGACACTTTCGAGTGCTGTATACTCTTCCAGTTTGACGACGAGATTAGTTCGCGAGGTGCCTGCGGACATCACCTCGAAAATGACCACGGGATCGTCGAACGCTCTCGCATCGTCATGCTCTCTACCGCTGCCGCTGCGGTAGATCGTTACGTCTGGATAGCGAACGGAATAGGCGTGGGTCTGCGCTGCCATTATCGAGGTGAAAGGCGTGCAGTCCGAATCGCGGAGGCGTGATGCCAAAGCGACGAGGATGTTCCCTTGCACCAGCACGTGGCGCGCCGTTCCACCAGCCATCATGCGGATAACACCGTTATCCAGCTCAGCCTTCCGATCACCAAAATTGATGTCGAGGAAATCCTCGGCGCTCAGCAGCGGATATTCGACTGGCGACAGCATGGTGCGCTCATAACAGAGCGCGCGAGTCGCTTAAACCGGCGACCATTCGATCGAGTCCTCGCCCTCGTCGTCTTCATCGACCGTCGCCGCTTCCGGACCGATCGCCTCGAGCAGCCGATCAAGCGCCCAGTCGGTGCCGGTGCCGGCGGCGCCCGAGATGGCGATGACTTCCTCGCCGCTGGCTTCCTCGAGTTCGGCGAGCAGCGCCGCGATCAGTTCGTCGTCGAGCGTGTCTATCTTGTTGAGCGCGACCACCACCGGCTTGTCGGTGAGCCCGCCGCCGTAATTTTCCAGCTCGTCGCGGACGATGCGGTAGCTCTCCGCGACATCGTCGTCATTGGCATCGACGAGGTGAAGCAGCACCTTGCAGCGTTCGATATGGCCGAGGAAGCGGTCGCCGATCCCCGCGCCGTCCGCCGCGCCTTCAATCAAGCCCGGGATGTCGGCGATCACGAACTCGCGGTTGTGGTGGCGCACCACGCCAAGCTGCGGGCGCGTCGTCGTAAACGCATAGGCGCCGACCTTGGCCTGCGCGTTGGTGACGGCGTTGATGAAGGTCGATTTACCGGCATTGGGCAGCCCGACCAACCCGGCGTCAGCGAGCAGCTTCAAGCGCAGCCACACCCACGCTTCCTGATACGGCCAGCCAGTGCCGTGCTGGCGCGGCGCGCGGTTGGTCGAGGTCTTGTAGCTGGCGTTGCCGCGTCCACCGTCGCCGCCGCGCAGGAACACCTCGCGCTGGCCGGCGCGGGTGAAGTCGAGCAGTACCTCCTCGCGCTCCTCGTCCATGATCTGCGTGCCGACCGGCACTTTGATGACGAGATCGTCGCCGCCAGCGCCGGTGCGGTTGCTGCCCGAGCCGCCCTCACCGCGCGGCGCGCGGAAATGCTGCGTGTAGCGGAAGTCGATCAGCGTGTTCAGCCCGGCGACCGCCTCGAAGATGATGTCGCCGCCCTTGCCGCCGTTACCGCCGTCCGGGCCGCCATATTCGATGAACTTCTCGCGCCGGAAGCTGACGGCGCCGGGGCCGCCCGCGCCCGAGCGGACGAAGATTTTAGCTTGGTCGAGAAAATGCATGGCGCGCTCTAACGCTTTAGCACAGCTAAAGCGAGGCCAGAGCGCGCCGGCCGGCCTCGCCACCGGGCGAGGGCCGACGGCGCGGCTTTGCCGCGCCGCCTGGGGATCAGCCGCCAGCCCCCTTCACCGCCGTAGCCCGCGCCGCGACCAACGCGTCGGTCGCCAGCCCGCGCGCGGTTTCGCGTGGCAACCCGAGCGCCTTGGCCATCGCCGGTCCCAGCAGCGCATCGCCCATCGCGACGAGTACGAGCCGAAGCGTCTCCTCGCGGATGTGCGTCGCCTGATCGGCCTCGTCCGCGGCGAGATCATCGACCAACCGGTGGATCGCGCTCAACACCGGATCAAGCGCGTCGTGATTGCCCGACAGGATCATCCAACTCGCCATCGCGCCGGCGCCCTGCGCGAAGGCGTCAAAGGTCAGATCGACCACCTCGCGCGGATCGGCCTCGCCGGCGCGGGCGCGTTTGGCGGCGTCGCTGATCCGTGCGGTGATTGTGTCGGCCAGGTGCGTGATGAGCGCGCTCTGCAGCCCGCCCGCGCTGCCGAAATGGTGGAGCAGATTGGCGTGCGTGCGCCCGATCCGCTGCGCCACCGCCTTGAGCGTCACCGCCTGCGGGCCGTCGTGGATGAGGATATCGCGCGCGGCTTCGATCGCGGCGACGCGCGAGCGTTCGGGGCTTAGTCGTTTTGGTGTTATTGACACGATTGTAAGTAACGCCTATTTCACTGTCCCGCAGAAGCTGTCTGGAGGTTTCCATGACGAAAGCAACCACGCCTACCGATCTGACGATCACCCCGCGCGACTTGCGGTTTGGCCGGGGCGTGCGCCGCGCGCGCTGGTGGATGAACAATGATCCGATCGCGACCGCCTTCTACAACGCGCTGTCGGTGACCTTCCCGAAGGGCGAAGGCTTTTTCATCGATAGCGTGCGCGCGTTTCGCGCCGGTACGCCGTCGCGTCTGAACGCCGAGATCAACGCCTTCATCAAGCAGGAGGTGATGCACACGCGCGAGCATGTCGCGTTCAACCGCCACGTCACCGATCAGGGCTATGACGTGTCTCTGCTCGACCGGCATGTCGACGAGGCGATCGCGCTGACCGAGGGCAAGCCGGCGATCGCGCGGCTCGCCGCGACGATGGCGCTCGAACATTTCACCGCGATCCTCGCGCACGAACTGCTCGCCGCGCCGCGCCACCTCGCGGGTGCGGAGCTGGAGGCGGCGGCGATGTGGCGCTGGCATGCGATCGAGGAGATCGAGCACAAGGGGGTCGCCTATGACACATGGCTCCATGCCACGCGCGACTGGCCGCGTTTGCGGCGTTGGGCCGTCAAGGCGCTGGTGATGCTGACCACGACGCGCAAGTTTCTCAGCGGTCGCTACCTCGGCACCATCGAACTGCTGCGTCAGGATGGTATCACCGGCCTGCGCGCGCATCTCGGCGTGCTGCACTATGCCTTCGTGCGCCCCGGCATGGTGCGTAAGGTACTCGGCGCGTGGATCAGCTATTTCCTGCCGGGCTTTCATCCGTGGCGGCACGACGACCGTAAGCTGATCTCGCGCGCGGAGAGCGACTACGCGGCGGCGGTGCTGCCAGCATAGCCGTCGCCCCGGCGCAGGCCGGGGCCGCTGCGCTATCATGCGTGTCAGATGTCGCGAGACGTGTTTAGGCGGCGAGGCTGAGCGCTTGGTCCCCGATTCGCGCATCCTCCAGGTCGCACGCGAGCATCACGCTCGCCACTTCGCGTCCGCGCGCGCGTGAGAAGGTCGTTCCGCGCCCGGTCTCATGAAACCCCAGCTTGCCGAGCACCCGGCCCGAGGCGGGGTTGTCCACGAAATGTCGCGCCCGCAGCCGCTTGAGCCCGAGCGAATGGCGCGCCATGTGCAGCACCGCGCGTCCGGCTTCGGTCGCATAGCCGCGTCCCCAGGCGGACGGCGTCAGCCAATAGCCGAGCTCCGGCGCATCGCCCCTTTCGCGATCGAGCGAGATCGTGCCGATCAGCCGCGGACAGCTTCGGCCCGGGGCGGGGCCATCATGCGCGTGGATCAGCAGCGTCACGTCGGTGGAACCACGCGGGATCGCCAGCCAATCGCGCGCATCGGCCGGCATGTAGGGCCACGGCACGCGCGAAAGGTTCATCACGACGCTCTCATGGGCGAGCGCCTGCGTCACGGCGGCGGCATCTTCCGGCCAGCCGGGGCGCAGCGTCAATCTGGGAGTCCGGGCGAACATTTCGAAAACTCTCCTCGTCGTCGCGCGGTCACCTTGCCATGCCGGGATGACATGGGGGCGACAACGCCGTGGAGGGAGCATGAAAAAAGGGAGCCGGGGCGACCCGTCTCCCTTGTTTCGGCATCCTTTCGGACACCCGGATCACCCTGGTGGGCGACCCGGCCGGTCGCCCGTTATTCGGCGGCTTGCGCCAGCGCTTCCACCGAGCAGAACTTGCGGCCGAGCTTGCCTTCCTTGAAGGTCACGCGGCCTTCGACGAGCGCGAACAGGGTGTGATCCTTGCCCATGCCGACGTTGGTGCCCGGGTAGAATTTGGTGCCGCGCTGGCGCACGAGAATGTTGCCCGGAATGGCGATCTCGCCACCGAACTTCTTCACGCCAAGACGACGGCCGGCCGAATCACGACCGTTTCGCGACGAACCGCCTGCTTTCTTATGTGCCATCTCGTGAGACTCCTTACGCCTGCGCCGACTCGCCGCCGATGGCGGTGATCTTCAGGATCGTGTGCTGCTGACGATGCCCGTTCTTGCGGCGATAGTTGTGACGACGACGCTTCTTGAAGACGATGACCTTCTCGGCCTTCGCCTGCGCGATGATTTCGGCGGAGACCGTCAGCCCCTCGACCGACTTCAGCTCCGAGCCTTCGCCCGCGAGCAGGATGTCGCCGAGCGTAATCGACGAACCGGCTTCGCCGTCGAGCTTCTCGACGACGATCTTGTCTCCAGCGGCAACCCGGTATTGCTTGCCGCCCGTGCGCACGATTGCGAACATGGCCCTCATCACTTTCAAAACAGCGGTGTCCCACGCTCAGGCATGCCCGGCGCGGGAAAGAGCCGCCAGCTATGCGAAGGTGGCTCCGCTGTCAACCGCAGAAGCGCGCGCCGATGCGTAGCCCGGAACGCGGTAAGCCGCGCGCGCGAAAGCGTTGCATCGATGCACCACATCAACACGAAAACGAGTTTCCTGACGATAGTCGCGTTCAGACATGAAGTTTATGTTGCAATGCGGGGAAGGTTATGGCGTCTTCATGTCGTCGGCAGGGTTCGCATACCGCCGGGGCAAGTCTCCGGTCCGGGGCGGTAAGTCCGGCAGGCGAGTCGCTCCGTAATCAGGCTGGCTCGTCGAAGGGGTGTAAGGTCAAGCGTCGTACGTCTTTGAATGCTGCTTTGCGGCAGGGAGGCGTGCGTGCGTCCGGTCGGAACCGATACGGTCAAGCAAGCCGGCGGTTACAGACAGGTAGGGGAAAATACTGGGAGCGGATGTCTGATTGTTACGGATTCACCTGGGGGACTGAGATCAATGGTAAGGAACTCGATTTCGTTGTTCGCGCTGGCCGTCGCCAGCGCCTGGAGCGTACCCGTGCTCGCCGCAACCGAGCCGGCACCGGCGCCGCTGGCCGATCCCGCGCCGCAGGCCGAGGAGGGCGGCACCGACATCATCGTGACCGGCACGCGTACCACCGGCATGCGCGCGGCGGACAGCCCCGCGCCGATCCAGATCCTGGGCGCGGACGCGCTCTCGCACACCGGCTCGCCCGATCTGTTGCAAAGCCTCGCCCAGCAATTGCCCTCTATCCAGGCGCAATCGTTCGGCAGCGATCTTCAGGCGCACACGCTGCAGATGAAGCTGCGCGGTCTCAGCCCCAATCACACGCTGATCCTCGTCAATGGCAAGCGCCGCCACGGTACCGCCAACGTGTCGGTCGCGGGCGGCCCCTTCGGCGGCAGCGCCGCGCCCGACATCAGCTTCATCGTTCCCGAATCGATCGACCACGTCGAAGTGTTGCAGGATGGCGCCGCCGCACAATACGGCACGGACGCGATCGCTGGCGTCATCAACTTCATCCAGAAGAAATCGGACCACGGCGGCTCGCTCGACGCGACCGGCGGCAAATATTACGATGAAGGTGGCCAGACCTATGCGGTCGGCGGCAATATCGGCATCGCGCCATTCGACGGCGCCTATTTCAACGTCGCGGCGCAGAAGAAATACAAGAATTACAGCTTCCGCGGCGACATCAACCCGCAGGCGACCAGCCTCTCGACCAAATATCCGGCGATCAAGGATCTGCCGGGCTATCCGTACACCAACCGGATCATCGGCGATCCGAAGATCGAACAGACCGTCGTCAGCTACAATGCCGGCTACGAATTCGGCGATTTCAAGCTCTACAGCTTCGGCAGCTACGGCCACAAGAAGGCCAAGGCTTATGAGAACACGCGCCCGCCGACGACGGTGGTGAGCGGCGCCGGCACCACGGCGGCCGGCGGCGTGGCCGGCGTGCCCTTCTATCCCGGCGGCTTCCAGCCGCAGGAGACGATCGACGAGACCGATTACTCGTTCACCGGCGGCTTCAGCGGCAGCGTGGGCGACACGACCTTCGATATCGCGAGCACATACGGCAACGACGATATCAGCGTCGATATCATCAACACCGCCAACGCCCAGCTCTATCGCGATACCGGCTACACGCCGACCAACATCCACGACGGTTCGTTCTACAACACCCAGTGGACCAACACGCTCGACCTGACGCACCCCTTCGACATCGGCCTCGCCGGCCCGATCAACGTCGCGGGCGGTCTCGAATTCCGCCACGAGGAATATGGCATCCGCGCGGGTGATCCGGCGTCTTATTACGGCGGCGGCACGCAATCGTTCTTCGGCTACAGCCCCAAGGACGCCGGCAAGTACAAGCGCGACAACTTCTCGCAATATCTCGATGTCAGCGTCAAGCCGATCGACGCCTGGTTGATCGACGGCGCCGTCCGCCACGAGCATTACAGCGATTTCGGCGACACCACCGTCTTCAAGCTGACCACCCGCTACGACTTTTCGGCGGCGTTCGCGCTACGCGGCACGGTCAGCACCGGCTTCCGCGCGCCGACGCTCGCGGAAGGCGGCTACTCCGGCCTCAACGTCGGCCCGAGTTCGATCAGCGGCGTGCTGCCGCCGTCCTCGGCGGGCGCCGCCTCGCTCGGCTTCGGCGGGCTGAAACCTGAAAAATCGACCAACTTCAGCGCGGGCTTCGTCTTCCATCCCGTGCCGAAGCTCAGCATGACGGTCGATGCCTATCAGATCACGATCCGCAACCGCATCATGATCTCGTCGGGTTTCGCGGGCTTCACCGGCAACCGCTGCCCGCAGGGGTATAACGGTTCGAACGCCGCCGCTTGCCTCCCGTTCGATCAGGATCTGTACAACATCAACAACCAGCTCGCCGTGCTCTCGGCGGTCAACACCGCGCTCGGCGGAAGCGGCAACTTGACCTCGCTGGCGCAGGCGACCGCGATCCCAGTCTATGTGCTGTACGCCCCCAACGGCGTCGATCGCGCGACCGACGGCACCGTCGCCGTGCAGAGCTTCGTCAACGGCGTGAAGATGCGCACACGCGGCGTCGACATGGTCATCAACTATCCGTTCGATCTCGGGGATTTCGGCAGCCTCGATCTGACGTTCACCGGCAATTACAACGAAAACAAGGTGCTCAAGATCAACCCGCTGCCTTCCGCGCTCTATTCGAGCACGCAGAACCCGGGTCTGACGCAGCTCATCGCCACCAGCGACGTGACGCAGCTCGAAAACAGCACGCCGAAATTCCGTGGCACGCTCAACGGCTATTGGCAGCTCGGCGGCTTCAGCGTGAATCTGCGCGAGAGCTTTTATTCGGAGGTCTATGCGCTTGAAACGGCGCGCACCACGGTGGGCAACATCGCCGCCGGCTCGCTGTTCAAGGTGCCGGTGAAAGACTCGTTCCTCACCGATCTGGAGGTCGGCTACCAGATCGCGAAGCCTATCAAGATCTCGTTCGGCGCGAACAATCTGTTCAACAAATATCCGACCCAGCGCAGCAAGGCGCTCATCCGCGACGCCGAGTTGAAGAACAACGAACGCGGCTATTCGACCGACAAATATCCGCTGTTCTCGCCGTTCGGCATCAATGGCGGCTATTATTACGCGCGGTTGAACCTGACCTGGTGATGTGGTGGGCGGGCCGCCGCGACGGCGGCCCGCTTTCGCGAAGATCCCGTCTTGATATCAAACGGCGGCTATGTGGTGCCTGCGCGTGTTTTCGGTCCCGCGATGTCGCCGCGGCCGACCGAGAACGGCGCGCCCTGATGGAATCAGTCGATGGCCACAATCGCGACGCATCAATGCCGATGCTCGCGCCGGAGCGTATAGCGGCCGTCGGCGAAGTCGGTGAACAGCCCCGGAATCGCGGGGTGGTCGACCGGTTCGTCGGTATCGTCCGCCACCAGATTCTGCTGGCTGACATAAGCGACGTAGGTCGACTCCATATTTTCGGCGAGCAGATGGTAAAACGGCTGGTCCTTGCGCGGGCGTACGCTCTCGGGGATCGATTCGTACCACTCGTCGCTGTTGGCGAAGATCGGATCGACATCGAAGATCACGCCGCGGAAATCGAAGCTGCGGTGGCGCACGACATCGCCGATGGCGAAGCGGGCATGCGCGACCGGGGGCAGGGGAGTCGCCGAATCGAACGGCGGAACCGAAAGGGTGGTGCGGTGCATGATGCCAATCTAGGGCGTGTTCGCGGGCGCACAAGAAGATAGCGACGATCGGTCTTGTATCCTGAACGGTGTTGCGTTAGAGGCGCCCGCTCACCGACCGGTGCGGGTTCGCGGTTTGCCGCGAACGCGCATCATAAGACCTCGCGGAGAGGTGGCAGAGTGGTCGAATGTACCGCACTCGAAATGCGGCGTGGGTGCAAGCTCACCGTGGGTTCGAATCCCACCCTCTCCGCCATTTCCTTTCGTCACATAGGATCGTAAGACCGCCGCATGGCCTATAAGGAACCGACTTTCCGGGATCGCGCCGCGCTTTCCGCCGACGCGAAGCAGCGTGCGCTTGAGAAACTGAAAGCCAAGCCGGTGCTCGATCCGGCCGTCGTTGCCGAACGCATCGCCGCCCGCGAGGCGAAGGAAGCCGCCGAGGCGCAGAAGCGCGCCGAGAAGAAGGCCGCGATCGAACAGGCCAAGCTCGACAAGATCGCCAAGGCGGAAGAGGCCAAGCGCGCGATCGAGGAAGCCGCCAAGAAGGCGCAGATGACTGAGGCCGAGAAAAAGGCCGCGCGCGACGCGAAGTACGCGGCGCGGAAAGCTCGCAAGAAATAACCCTGTCGTCGCCCCGGCGAAGGCCGGGGCCGGCTCGTTGCTGGGCGAGCCGTCGGACCAGCCACGCAGCGGCCCGGCCTTCGCCGGACGACGTGGTTAGGGCAGCGCGTCCGCCAGTTCTTTGAGCCACACTGCCGCGGTTCCGTCCGATGGCGCGCGCCAATCGCCGCGTGGCGACAAGGCGCCGCCCGCCGAGACCTTCGGCCCGTTAGGAATCGCTGAGCGTTTGAACTGGCTGGTCGCGAAAAAGCGGACGAGAAACTTCTCCAGCCATTCGCGAATCGTCGGGAGATCATACGCCACGCGTGCTGCCTCTGGTACGTCGCGCGGCCAGCGCCCGGCCGCCGCGTCGCGCCACGCGTGCCACGCGAGGAAGGCGATCTTCGAAGGCGCCATGCCGTGCCGCACGGCATAATGCGTGAAGAAGTCGTTGAGCGCATATGGCCCGATCTTCGATTCGGTGCTCTGGATCGCGCCGTCCGCGCCCGCCGGCACCAGTTCGGGGGAAATCTCGGTATCGAGGATCGCCGCCAGCACCGTATCGGTCTGCGCGTCGAACTGGTTGCTCGCGATGCACCAGCGGATCAGGAATTGGATTAGCGTCTTGGGCACGCCGGCGTTGACGGCATAGTGGCTCATCTGGTCGCCCACGCCGTAGGTACACCAGCCCAGCGCCAGTTCGGACAAATCGCCGGTGCCGACCACCAGCCCGTTGTTGTGGTTGGCGAGCCGGAACAGATAATCGGTGCGCAAGCCCGCCTGCACGTTCTCGAAGGTCACGTCATACACCGGCTGCCCTTGCGCGAACGGATGGCCGAGATCGCCGAGCATCTGATGCGCGGCCGGGCGAATATCGATCTCCTGAGCGGTGATGCCGAGCGCGCGCATCAGCGCCCAGGCGTTGCCCTTGGTGCCCTCGCTCGTGGCGAAGCCGGGCATCGTATAGCCAAGGATGTCGGTGCGTGGCCGCCCGAGCCGCTCGAGCGCCTTGGCGGCGACGATCAGTGCGTGCGTCGAATCGAGCCCGCCCGAAATGCCGATGACAAGCCGCTGCGCCCTGGCTGCCTCCAGTCGCTTGGCGATCCCTTGCACCTGGATGTTGAACGCCTCGTAACAATCCTCGTCGAGCCGCTCGGGCGTGTTCGGCACGAACGGAAAACGCCGGATCTCGCGCCGCGAGCCCACGTCCGCGTAGTCAGGGCGATGCTCGAACCCGATCCGCCGGAAACGCGCCTCGGGCCGGCCGGCGAGAAGGCTCGAATCGTTGAAGGTCGGCGCGCGCAACCGTTCCTGGATCAGCCGCCCGCAGTCGATATCGGCATAGACCGCCCCGTCCGCCGCCGCGAAACGCGCCGATTCGACCAGCAGTTCGCCGAGTTCGTGGATCATGCCTTGGCCGTCCCAGGCGAGATCGGTGGTGCTTTCGCCCGGCCCGGCGGCCGAATAGACGTAACCGCACACCGCGCGCGCGCTTTGCGAGGCGCATAGCATCGCGCGCTCGCGCGCCTTGCCGATCACGATGTTCGAGGCGGAAAGGTTGCAGCAGATCAGCGCGCCCGCGAGCGCACCCATCGTGGAGGGCGGGGTGGGTGCCCAATAATCCTCGCAGATCTCGGCATGGAACAGGAAATGCGGCAGGTCGCTCGCGGCGAAGATCAGGTCGGTGCCGAACGGCGCGGTCTGTCCGGCGACCGCGATCTCCAGCCCGGTAAGACCGGCCCCGCTCGCAAACCAGCGCTTCTCATAATATTCGCGGTAATTGGGCAGGAACGTCTTCGGCACCACCCCCAGCACGCGCCCGCGCGCGATCACGATTGCGCAATTGTACAGCCGGGCGTCGCGCACCAGCGCCGCGCCCACGATCAGCACGGGGCGCAGCGTCGCGCTCGCCGCGACGATCGTCGCCAGCGCCGCATCGGTGGCCCGCTGGAGCGCGTCCTGCAAATGCAGATCGTCGATCGCATAGGAGGTGACGTTCAGTTCGGGGAAGACGAGCAGGTCCGCGCCCTCGGCATCCCCCGCGCGGGCGAGTGCGATCGTCGCGTCGGCGTTGGCGGCGGGATCGCCGACGCTTGCCCGCGGCGTGCAGGCGCCCGCGCGGATCATCTGATGACGGTGGATCGAAAGAAACGGATGTGTATTCGCCATAGGGTCGCGTCCTAAACGCCTTCGCGCATGATTGCCACGCGTGCTAAACGTCGCGGCGCGGGGAATGGAGCCACGGATGAGGATCGGCGCGCTCAAGCTGAAAGCGCAGCTTTACTGCGGCGAGGCGCTGGCGATGGGGCCGGGCAAGGCCGATCTGCTCGAGGCGATCGCGCGCGAGGGGTCGATCTCCGCCGCTGGTCGCGCGATGGGGATGAGCTATCGCCGTACCTGGCTGCTCGTCGATGAGATGAACCGCTGCTGGCGCGACCGGCTGGTCGAGACCATGCCCGGCGGCGGCAAGGCGCGCGGCGCGCGGCTCACCGAAACCGGCGCCACGGTTCTGGCCGCCTATCGCGCGCTGGAGACCGCGCTCGCCGATGCCGCCTGCGGGCAAACGCTCGCGGACCTCGACGCGCTGCTGCGTGCCGAGCCGCTCCCGCCCGCGGCGCCGCTTTCCGATTGACGCGCCGCGGCAGGCGCATAGCTTGCACCGCTTCGACAGGGAGAATGCGGGTGGCGGTAGTGCGCGGCGTGGCGGTGGTTTCGATGATGGCGGCGACGGCACTCGCCCCGGCGAGGGCGCAGGTCGGGGCGGGGGCACACCCGGTCGCCGAGGCGCAGGCGCTCGACATGGCCAAGAAGGCGATCGCCTTCCGCTCGGTGCGGGGCCCCGGCAACCAGACCCCGCAACTCCTCGCCTATCTGAAAGAGCAACTCGTCGCGGGCGGCCTCAAGGCCGACGATGTCGAGATCACCCCGGTCGACGACACCGCGTACATGATCGCGCGCTGGCCGGGCAGCGACCGCAAGGCCAAGCCGCTCGTCATCTCGGGGCATATGGACGTGGTCGAGGCCAAGCCCGCCGACTGGCAGCGCGATCCGTTCACGCCCGTCGTCGAGAACGGCTATCTGTTCGGGCGCGGCGCCACCGACATGAAGCTCGATGGCACGATCGCGATCGCCGCCCTGCTCGAGCTGAAGCGCGAAGGCTATCGGCCGCGCCGTGACATCGTCATCGAATTCTCGGGCGACGAGGAAACGGTGATGAAGACCAGCGAGATCATCGCCGGCAAGCTCGCCAACGCCGATATCGTGCTCAACATCGACGGCGGTGGCGGCGCGCTCGACGAAAAGACCGGCAAGCCGCTCTATTTCACCTGGCAGGGCGCCGAGAAGAGCTATGCCGATTTCCAGCTCACCGTCACCAATCCGGGCGGGCATTCCTCGGCGCCGCGCAAGGACAATGCGATCAACCAGCTCGCCGTCGCGCTGGTGCGGATCGGCCAGTATCAGTTCAAGCCCGAGGTCAGCGATCTGACGCGCGCCTATTTCGTCCAGGCGGCGCGCTACGAGAGCCCCGAAACCGCCGCGGCGATGCGCGCCTTCGCGGCCAATCCGGCCGACAGGGGCGCGATCGCGACGCTCACCGCCAACCCCGCGACGATCGGTAAGATCGGCACGACCTGTGTCGCGACCCTCGTGAGCGGCGGTCATGCCGAAAACGCGCTGCCGCAGCGCGCCACCGCCAACATCAACTGCCGCATCTTTCCCGGCCACAAGCCCGCCGACATTATGGCCGAACTGGCACGCGTCGCCGCTGATCCGGCGGTGACGTTCAAGGACGTGACGGAAGGCTCGGTCGCCACGCCGGCCTCGCCGATGCGCGCCGATTTCGTTCGGGCGGTGACGAAGGCGATGGGGCAGGTCTATCCCGGTGTGCCGGTGTTTCCGAGCCAGTCGTCAGGGGCGAGCGACAGCATGTGGTTCCGCGCCAAGGGCGTGGACAGTTACGGCGCCAGCCCAGTGTTCATCAAGGCGTCGGACGAATTCAGCCACGGCCTGAACGAGCGCACGCCGATCGCCAACATCGCGCCGTCGATCCGCTATTATCTCTCGGTGTTCACCGATCTGTCCAAGTAGCGGCAGGGGCGGGCGCGCGGCTTGCCGTTGCGCCCGCGCCAGCGCCTAGAGGCAGTTCGCCGCCAACCAGATCAGCGGCGCCCACAGCAACAGCGAAATCGGCACCGCGAGCGAAAGCGCGCGCACCACCTCGGTCTCATGGCTGAGGTCGAACGCGGACTCCGAAGTGGCGACGGGCGCGGAGGTCCAGACCGAGCGGCGCGCACGGCGGGTGATCCGGGCGGGGAGCGAGGAATATTCAGCCGAATTGGAGCTGTTGAGATATTTCATTGGAGCGACCTTGGGGGTGGATATCATTACAGTTCGAAATCTGTACTGAGCGAGATCGCCCGTCAATCTACGGAGAAGGTGCTGCTTTTGCTCACTTTTATTGCGGTGCAGCGTAAAGGATGAGGTTAAGTACCTGTGTCAGGCTTTCTTCGCTTTGAAACAGCCGATTACGGCGATTTCGGAGCGAGCCTGAGCCCCCCTACCCATTTTGCGCTGCCACACCCGAGCGATATATTTATTTTCGGTTCGTCTCGTCGACGGCTCGCTTGGCCGCTCTGAGCGTGTCGGGAGCGAGTCGCGTGCTTTGCCGACTCACCGCCCCCACCGCGATCGGGGATTCGCAACCCGAGTCGCAGCCGCGCGATCAGGCTGGCCGACGCCCGCCGTTAGCGGCTAGGATCGCGCGCGATGATGCCCGATCTCAACGCCGCCGAACCGACCAACGCGCGCTGGCCACGGCGTCTCGTCGAGGCGGCGCTCGCCCTGCACGACAATCGGTTGGCCGATGCCGAGCCAAGGCTCCGCGCGCACCTCAAGGAAGATCCGTTCGATGTCGCGGCGATCCGCATGATGGCGGAACTCGCCGGGCGGATCGGGCGCTACCGTGACGCAGAGGCGCTGCTGCGCCGCGCGCTCGAACTGGCGCCGGGCTTCACCGCCGCGCGCGCCAACCTCGCGGTCGTGCTCCACCGGCTCAACCGTCCGGTCGAGGCGATCGAGCAGCTCGATCTCGTCACGATCGACGAACCCGATCATCCCGGCCACGCCAACCTCAAGGCGGCGGCGCTCGGCCGGCTCGGCGGGTTCGACGAGGCGATCGCGCTGTACGGGCAGGTGCTCGCGAAGATGCCGAACCAGCCGCGCATCTGGATGAGCTACGGCCACATGCTCAAGACGGTCGGGCGGCAGGCCGACGGCATCGCCGCCTATCGTCGCGCGCTCGATCTCGCACCGGCGCTCGGCGAGGTATGGTGGAGCCTCGCCAACCTCAAGACAATCCGGTTCGACGATGCCGACATCGCGGCGATGGAGTCGGCGCTGGCGTGGCCGGAGCTCTCCGACGAGGATCGCTTCCATCTCGATTTCGCGCTCGGCAAGGCCTATGAGGACCGCCGCCAGGCCGGGCGCGCGTTCGCGCATTATGCCGCCGGCAATGCGCTGCGGCGCCACTCCGTCCAATATGACCCTGACGAGACCGAGCGCTACGTCGATCGCAGCATCGCCACCTTCACGCCCGATCTGTTCGCCGCGCGCGCCGGGCAGGGGCATCCCGCGCCCGATCCGATCTTCATCCTCGGCATGCCGCGCGCCGGCTCGACCTTGATCGAGCAGATCCTGTCGAGCCACAGCCTCGTCGAAGGCACGTCCGAATTGCCCGATCTGCCCGCCGTCGCCCGCGGCATCGAAGGCTATCCGGCCGGTGCCGCCGCGCTTTCCGCCGATCGGCTCGCCGAACTGGGCGCGGAATACCTGCGCCGGGCGGCGGTCCAGCGCCGCACTGACAAGCCGTTCTTCATCGACAAGCTGCCCAACAACTGGATTCGCGCCGGGCTGATCCGGCTCATCCTTCCCAACGCCACGATCATCGACGCGCGCCGCCATCCGCTCGGCTGCTGCTTCTCCAACTTCAAGCAGCATTTCGCGCGCGGTCAGGCGTTCAGCTACGATCTCGCCGAGATGGGGCGCTATTATCGCGATTACGTACGGTTGATGGCGCATCTCGACACCGCGATGCCGCGCCCGCCGCACCGCGTCTTCTATGAGGCGATGGTCGACGATACCGAGGCGCAGGTCCGCGCGCTCCTCGCCGCCTGCGGGCTGGCGTTCGAACCCGCCTGTCTCGCGTTCCACGAAACCGAGCGCGCGGTGCGCACCGCCAGTTCCGAACAGGTCCGGCGCCCGATCTTCAGCGAGGGCAAGTCTGCCTGGTTGCCGTTCGATCCGTGGCTCGGTCCGCTCAAGGATGCGCTAGGCGACGTGTTGCCCACTTATCCCGAGGTCGCGCCGTAGCACCTCCACCCCCGCGTGGGCGTGTCGAGCTGGTGGTATGCGCATGCAGACCGATGGTCGTCCCACGACCGGACACATAACGTTGCAAATCTGCCACGCGTCTGTGCCGAAATGCCGGAACCGTAACGGACCCGATTGACGATTGTTGCGGCGCGGAACACCCTGTCGCGAACGCTTGCTTCCTGGGGGGAATGGGGAATGAAGTTCGGGGTTCGCGCGGTCGCGTCGGTATTGCTCGCGTCGTCGGCGTTCCTTCCCGCCCTGGCCGAGGCGCAAAGTGCGCCGGAGTCCGCGCCTGCCGCCGATCAGCAGCCCGACAATGGCGACATCGTCGTCACCGCGCAGAAGCGTGAGGAAAGCCTGTCGAGCGTGCCGATCAGCATTCAGGCGATCGGCACCAAGAAGCTCGACCAGCTCAACATCAGCAACTTCAACCAATATACCCAGTTGCTGCCTTCGGTGTCGTTCCAGACGACCCAACCGGGATCGACCACCGTTTACATGCGCGGCGTCGCCTCCGGCGGGGACGGCAACCATTCGGGGTCGCTGCCCTCGGTCGGCTTCTATCTCGACGAACAGCCGATCACCACGATCGGCGGCACGCTCGACATCCACATCTACGATATCGCGCGCATCGAGAGCCTCGCCGGTCCACAGGGCACGCTCTACGGCGCTTCGTCCGAAGCGGGCACCGTCCGCATCATCACCAACAAGCCCGAACTGAGCCACTTCTACGGTCGCGTCGATGGCGAGGTGAACACGGTTCACAAGGGCGGCGTCGGCGGCAAGATCGAAGGGATGGTCAATGCGCCGCTCAACCCGATCATGGCGCTGCGCGTCTCGGGCTTCTACGAACGCGATGCGGGCTTCATCGACAACGTACCCGGCTCGCGCACCTTCTGCGGCGCGGTCATCAACGATGCCGACGGCAATGGGGTCGGCTGCCAGCCGGGTCTCACCGTCAACAACAAGGCGTTCGTCAAGAAAGACTATAACGAGTCCGACTTGTGGGGCGGCCGCGCCGCGCTCAAGATCGACCTCGACGATAGTTGGACCGCGACGCCGACCGTTCTCTACCAGGAGGCGAAATATCACGGCGCCTATGCGATGGACCCGCAGGTCGGCGATCTGCAGGTGCAGCGCTTCTTCCAGGAATATCGCCACGATCGCTTCATCCAGGCGGCACTGACGATCGAAGGCAAGATCGGCAATTGGGACGTGACCTATGCCGGCGCCTATCTCGACCGGCAGGATCAGCAGTCGAGCGACTATGCCGACTATGCCGAGGCCTACGACCAGATCTACCACAATGTCGGCGGCATCTTCTATTACGGCGACTACAGCAACGCCGCGGGCAATCAGATCGACCCGCGCCAGCGCATCGTCGGCACCGACCATTTCAAGAAGATGAGCCAGGAATTCCGCGTCCAGTCGCCGCAGGACGAGCGCTTCCGTGTCGTCTCCGGCCTGTTCTACCAGCGGCAGAGCAACCTCATCCACCAAGACTACAAGGTCGATGATCTCGCGCCCGATCTGTCGGTGAATGGCCACCCCGGCACGCTCTGGCTCACCCAGCAACACCGCGTCGACAAGGATTATGCGATCTTCGGCGAAGCCTCCTTCGATATCCTGCCGACGTTGACCTTCACCGCCGGCGGCCGCGGCTTCATCTACGATAACTCACTGATCGGCTTCTATGGTTTCGGCCGCAATCCCGGCGATGGCTATACCGCCGAGCCGTATAACGGCGCGCTCAGTTCGGGCACCGGCGTGGTGCGCTGTTTCGCGACCGACGGGCTGCGGCTGACGGGCTATGGCGACCAGCCGAGCAGCACGACGCGCGTGCTGTTGCCGGCAGCGGTGGCGGGCGGGCCTTGCACCAACCTCGCCAATTACGTCGTCGGGCGCGGGCTCGAGCCGATCAAGGCGTCCGGGCAGGGCTTCACCCACAAGCTCAACCTCACCTGGAAGCCGAGCAAGGAGTTCCTGCTCTACGGCACCTGGTCGCGCGGCTTCCGCCCCGGCGGCATCAACCGTCGCGGCGACATCCCGCCGTACAACCCCGATTACCTGACCAATTACGAGATCGGCGCGAAGACCACGCTGTTCGGCGGCAAGCTGCGCGTAAACGCGGCGATCTACCAGCAGAATTGGGACAAGTTCCAGTTCAGCTTCCTCGGGCCGAACAGCTTCACGATCATCAACAACGGCCCGAACGCACGCATCCGCGGGGTCGAGGCGGACGCGGCGCTCACGCTCGGCGGCCTCTCGTTGACGGCGGCAGGAGCCTATGCCGATGCCAAGACGACCAGCACGCTTTGCACCACCGCCGTCTCGACCTGTAGCGGCGACGACGTGCTCGCGCCGACCGGCACGCGCCTGCCGATCACGCCGCGCTTCAAGATCAACGGCACCGCGCGCTACACCGTGCCGCTGGGCGAGGCCAAAGCCTATGCGCAGATGCTCGTCGCGCATCAGAGTTCCGCGTCGTCGGACATCCGCGTCGCTTACGCGGCGACGCAGGGGCGGCTGAAGCAATATACCACCGGCGATCTCGCGGTCGGCGCGGAATGGGCGACGTTCAGCCTGGAGGTGTTTGCGCAGAACCTGTGGGACGAGCGCGCGCAGCTTTCACGCTTTCAGGTCTGCGGTGTCTGTACGCAGCGCCCCTATGTCGTCACCAGCACGCCGCGAACCATCGGCCTGCGCGGCGGGGTGAAGTTCTAGCGGCGCGGTATCGCCGGTTTCCCTCATGACGATCCGGCGGTACCTTCGCCTGATTTCATGATGAGGGTTCATCAATGCGCCGCGACGATCTCGTCGATCTCAACGCTTTTCTGGCCGTGGCCGAGGAGCGCAGCTTCACCCGCGCCGCCGCGCGGCTCGGCGTATCGCAATCGGCGCTCAGCCATACGGTGCGCCGGCTGGAGACGCGGCTCGGTGTGCGGCTGCTGTCGCGCACCACGCGCAGCGTCGCTCCGACCGAGGCGGGCGAACGGCTGGTCGCCAAGCTCGGCCCGGCGTTCGACGAAATCGAGGGGCAACTCTCCGCGCTCGGCGCGTTGCGTGAACGGCCAGCGGGCACGATCCGCATCACCGCGACCCAGCATTCCGCCGAAACGGTGTTGTGGCCGGCCGTCCGCACGCTGATGGCAGATTATCCCGAGGTGAAGGTCGAGATCAGCGTCGATTCGGGCCTGCGCGATATTGTCGCCGAGCGGTTCGACGCCGGAGTGCGGCTGAGCGAGCGCGTCGCGGCGGACATGATCGCGGTGCGGATCGGGCCGGATCTGCGCATGGCGGCGGTCGGCGCGCCCGACTATTTCGCGCGCCATCTCGCGCCCGCCAGCCCGCAGGATCTCGCCGCGCATCGCTGCATCAACCTGCGGCTTTCCACGCTCGGCGATCTCTATGCGTGGGAGCTCGACCGCGACGACCAGCATCTGCGGCTGCGGGTCGACGGGCAATTCACCTCCAACCATGTGCCGATGATCCTGCGCGCCGCGCGTGCCGGCTTCGGCATCGCCTTTCTGCCCGATCAATATGTCCATGAGGATGTCGCCAGCGGCGCGCTGGTGCGCGTGCTGGAGGATTGGTGTCCGCCCTTCGCGGGCTATCATCTCTATTATCCCAGCCGGCGCCAGCCGACCCCGGCGTTCGCGCTGCTACTGGATTTGCTGCGCGAAGGCGCACGCGGGTAGCGGAGCCGCTCATCAGGCGCCCGCCCGGATTTACGTCCGCAGCGCGAATTCCGGTCTGGAAATCCTAGTCGCGCTTGCATATAGCGCATGCCTTCGCTGACCGGCTTCGCCGGATGCCGTGCGGGCGTGGTGAAATTGGTAGACGCGCGGGACTCAAAATCCCGTTCCGAAAGGAGTGTCGGTTCGACCCCGACCGCCCGCACCATTTACGGACCCGAAGCCGTTACGGCAGCAGCAGGGACGCATCCCCGTAGGAATAGAATCGATAGCCGTCGGCGATGGCATGAGCATAGGCGGCCTTCATCCGATCCAGCCCCATCAGTGCCGAGACCAGCATGAACAGTGTCGAGCGCGGCAGATGGAAGTTGGTCATCAGCCCGTCGATGCCCTTGAAGCGATAGCCGGGCGTGATGAAGATCGCCGTGTCGCCCTCGAACGGCTGGATGAGGCCGTCGCGGTCGGCGGCGCTTTCGATCAGGCGCAGGCTGGTGGTGCCCACCGCGATGACGCGACCCCCGGCGGCACGCACGGCGTTGAGCCGCGCGGCGGTGGCGGGGTCGATGCGGCCCCATTCGGTGTGCATGCGGTGGGCGGCGGTGTCCTCCGCCTTCACCGGCAGGAAGGTGCCCGCCCCGACATGCAGCGTCAGCGTCGCGTGGCCGATGCCGGCCGCGTCGAGCGCCGCCATCAGGCCGGGCGTGAAGTGCAACGCGGCGGTCGGGGCGGCGACCGCGCCTTTCTCGGCCGCGAACATCGTCTGATAATCGTCGAGGTCGCGAGCGTCGGCGGCGCGCTTCGAGGCGATATACGGCGGCAGCGGCATGCGGCCGGCGCGTTCGAGCAGCAGTTCGACCGGTTCGTCGCCAGCGAAGGTCAGCGCGAAGCTGCCATCCTCCTGGCGTTCGCTCGCGATGGCCGCGACGCCGCCACCGAAGTCGATCGCCTCGCCGTCGCGGATGCGCCGCGCATTGCGGATGAACGCGCGCCAGCGACGCGGCCCCTCGCGCTTGTGGAGCGTCGCGCCGATCTTGGCGCCCGTTCCGCCTCGCGGATCATCGCCGGAGGCGCCGCGCGTCCCCTCCAGTTGGGCGGGGATGACGCGCGTGTCGTTGAACACCAGCATGTCGCCGGCGCGAAGCTGACCGGGCAGATCGGTGACGGCGAGATCGCGCGTCGCGTCGCCATCGAGCACCAGCAGCCGCGCCGAATCGCGCGGGTTGGCCGGGCGCAGCGCGATCCGCTCGGGCGGCAGCGTGAAATCGAACAGATCGACTTTCATGACGGTGCGCCGGGCGGCGTTACTTGGCCTTCGCTGTCGGCTTGACGGCGGCGGGCGCCCTCATCGGCTTGGCGGGCGCACGCGGCGTCAGGAACGCGCCGCCGAGGCTGCTCGGCGACAGCGTCGCGGCGGGAGCGGGCGGGGCGGGCACATAGGCGGGCGGATTGTCGGCGGCGATATAGGCGTGGACGATCCGCGAGGGGTTCGCCGGTGGCTCGCCGCGCGTGATCGCGTCGACATATTGCATGCCGTCGATCACGCGGCCGAACACCGTGTATTTCTTGTCGAGCGTCAGCTTGGGATCGAACACGATGAAGAACTGGCTGTTGGCGCTGTCCTCCTTTTCCGCGCGCGCGGCCGAGACCGCGCCGCGCACGTGCGGCAGCCAGTTGAACTCGGCCTTGAGATCGGGGAGCGTCGAGCCACCGGTGCCGTCGCCCTTGGGGTCGCCGCCCTGCGCCATGAAGCCCTCGATCACGCGGTGGAACGGCAGGCCGTCATAGAAATGCTGGCGCGTGAGGATCTTGACGCGCTCGACCATCTTCGGCGCGGCGTCGGGCCGCAGCCAGATGACGACGCGCCCGCCGGTCGACAGGTCGAGATACCAGAGGTTCTCGGGATCGGTCGGCGAGGGGATGGGCGGGCGGCCGGCAATGGGGGTGTCGATGATCTGCGCGAAGGCGGGGCCGGCGAGCATGGCGAGCAGGAACACGACGAACCGAACAAGAAAACGCATTATGTCCCCGCGATAGGCAGATGAGTGCGGCCAAGCGCTTAGAGCAAATCCCAGCTTGCGCCAATCTGAACCTGTGGCGCGTCCGCCGGGCGCCGGAGCGGCGATCACGAACCCTTGCGGCCGATCTTCTCCACCCGCGCCGCCACTTCGGCGGCCACGGTGGGCGTCACGAACCGTCCGATTGGCCCGCCGTACAGCGCGATCTCCTTGACGAGCCGGCTGGCGATCGGCTGGAGCGATACGTCGGCCATCAGGAATACCGTCTCGATGCGCGGGTTGATCTGCTGGTTCATCCCCGCCATCTGATATTCATATTCGAAATCGGCGACGGCGCGCAGGCCGCGCACGATCACGCGCGCGCCCTCGCGCTCGGCGAAATCCATCAGCAGCGAATCGAAGCTGACGACCTGGACGTCGCCTTCGATCTGCGCGACCTCGCGCTCCACCATCGCCAGCCGCTCGTTCAGGCTGAACATCGGCGATTTGGACGCATTGGTGGTGACACCGATGACGAGCCGGTCGACCAGCTTCGCGCCGCGCCGGATGATGTCCATATGGCCGAGCGTGATCGGATCGAATGTGCCGGGATAGACGCCAGTGCGGAGAGTCATGGTGTGCTCCGTGGGTAGGAGGACAGGGGATGCGACAGGCGCGTCGCCCCGGCGCAGGCCGGGGCGACGGTGAATCACCGATCCCTTTCGAGGATGAAGCGCGCGATGTCGCGCAGCAGATCGGCCTCCGCGCCATAGCTGCTCAGATGCGCCACCGCCTGATCGACCAGGATGCGCGCCTGTTCGCGCGCGCGCGGCAGGCCGAGCAGCGACAGGAACGTCTCCTTGCCGGCCTCGCCATCCTTGCCGAGCTTCTTGCCGACCGCCGCCTCGTCGCCCTCGACATCGAGGATATCGTCCGCGATCTGGAAGGCGAGGCCGATGTCGCGCGCATAGCCGCGCAGGTGCGCGCGGCCCTCGGCGGGCAGCCGCCCGAGGATCGCGCCCGCCTCGACCGAACAGGCGATCAGCGCGCCGGTCTTCAGCGCCTGCAAGCGGGTGATGGTCGGCAGGTCGAAGCTCGATTTCTCCGCCTCGATATCCATCATCTGCCCGCCCGCCATCCCGGCGGGGCCAGCGGCGCGGGCGAGATCGAGCACGAGTTCGCTGCGCACGAACGGATCTGCATGGGTCGCGGGATCGGCCAGTACCTCGAAGGCGAGTGCGTGGAGCGAATCGCCCGCGAGGATCGCAGTCGCTTCGTCGTAGAGCTTGTGGACGGTCGGCTTGCCACGGCGCATGTCGTCATCGTCCATCGCGGGCAGATCGTCGTGGATCAGCGAATAGACGTGGATACATTCGATCGCGAGACCGGCACGGCCCGCGCAATCGCGATCGACGCCGAACAGCCGCGACGTGGCATAGGTCAGCAGCGGGCGCAGCCGCTTGCCGCCGCCGATCGCGGCATGGCGCATCGCCGCATACAGGTCGCGGCGGGGATCGTCGGGCAGGGCGAGCAGCACGTCGAAGCGCGCGTCGATATCGGCGCTGACGTGGGTGAGCGCGTCGCGGAGCGAAAGCGGGGTAAGCGCGGTCATCGTCAACTCGCGGCAAAGGGTTGCACGGCGGCGGGTCGCCCTTCCGCGTCGAGCCGAATCGCCTCGATCCGGGCCTGCGCGGCATCGAGCCGCTCGGCGCAGCGGCGGCGCAGCCGATCGCCGCGCTCGTAGAGGCGGATCGCCTCGTCGAGCGGCGCGGTTCCGGTCTCTAGCTGCGACACGATGGTTTCGAGCTCGCGCAGCGCGTCCTCGAACGTCAGGTCTTCAATCGGGCGATCCATCGCGCCGCTATGCGCGAGGCGCACGACGAGGGTCAAGGAGTGCCGCGTACGCGCCGACCCGTTCGCCGCGAAAGCCTGGCAAGGCTCCGGATCATTCCAGTTCGTACGATACCGCGCCGCGCCGGTCCTGATCGACCACGATCCGCCCGGCGGCGGGCGGGAAGGCGCGCTGCTCGCAGTCGCGGCGGGTGCAGATCCGACAAGATGTGCCGATCGGTGTCGCGGCGCCGTCGATGCGCAGGCCATCGGCATAGACGAAGTCGGCGGCGAACGACGCCTCGCATCCGAGCGCCAGCGCGTAGCGTCGCGGCAGCCGGCCGTAATCCTCGGTCGGCTTCACCAGCCCGCGCGCGATCGAGATATAGCGCACCCCGTCCGGGGTTTCGGCGAGCTGGACAAGGATGCGGTCGGGGATCGCCACCGCTTCGTGGACGATCCACAGCGGACAGGCGCCGCCGAACCGGGCGAATTTGAGCCGTGTCGCCGAGTGGCGCTTGGTGATGTTGCCCGCCATGTCGACCCGGCAGAAGAAGAACGGAATGCCAAGCGCGCCGGGCCGTTGCAGCGTCGAGAGACGGTGGCAGGTCTGCTCGAAGCTGGTGCCGAACCGCCGGCGCAGCCGGTCGATGTCGTGCCGCATCGCGCGCGCGGCGGCCCGGAATGCCTCATAGGGCATCAGCAGCGCGCCCGCCGCATAGTTGAACAGTCCGGCCGCCAGCAATTGCCGGCCCGAGTCCGAGCCGATCTCGGCCGAATCGACGATCTCCGCGACGAGATCGGTCGCGGCGAGGCGCATGTAACGGTCGGCGAGGGCGAAGCGGATCGTTTCGGGCGGCTGGCCGCCATCGATCCGCAGCACCCGCGCGTCCGGGTCGAACGCGCGCACCAGATCGGGCGCATCGACATATTCGGTGGCAATGCCGTGGTCCGCGCGCAGCCGTGCCGCGATCGCCGTCGCCGAATCGCCGTCCGCGATCCGCGCGGCGAGCGCCTCCGCGCGGCGGTCGATCGCGTCGACATAATTGCTCGCATCGTTGAACCAGTCGCGCACCGCGTTCCACGGCAGATGGTCGGTCGCGTTCGCGCGCGAATCGAGCTGGTCGTCGAGGATGCGGAGCTGCTCCTGCGCGCGCAGCAACGCCTGATGCGTCGCGACCAGCCGGCGGGCGAGCCTCGGCTGTTGCTGCGTCGCGCGGCGCAGCGTCGCCTCGTCGATCGGCTCGGCGGGGACGCTCGGATCGGCGGCGGCGTCGAGCGCTTCGGCGAACAGTCGGCGGTCGTCATTGGGGTCGAGCGGTGCCCAATGCGCGGGCGCCTCGCTCGACAGCGCGGCGAGCACGCGCGGCGTGAGCGGGCGATGGCCGCTCTCGATCTGCGACAGATAGCTCACCGACAGCCCGATCCGCGCCGCCATCGCCGCTTGGCTGATGCCGAGCCGGTCGCGCAGCGCGCGCAGTTCGTGGCCCGCATAGATTCGTCTGGTCGTCATCGCTTCCGCCCGGCCGGAGTTTTTCTGCCGTTCGTGCTGAGCTTGTCGAAGCGCGTGCTGCGCACGGTATCGCTTGGGACACGCCCTTCGACAGGCTCAGGGCGAACGGAGTGTGTACCGCATAGTTTGCAAACCCACCCCGCGCAACTTTGCAAGATCACAGTTGCGCGCGCGCCGCCGAGCGCGAAGAGAGGGCGCACATAGGAGAGCGTGATGTCCGCAACGATCGCCGAACTCGAACGCAAACGCGCCGCCGCGAAAGCGGGCGGCGGCGAGAAGCGCGTCGCCGCGCAGCATGCCAAGGGCAAGCTGACCGCACGCGAACGGCTCGACGTGCTGCTCGATCAGGGATCGTTCGAAGAATACGACATGTATGTTGAGCATAACTGCACCGATTTCGGCATGCAGGACCAGATCGTGCCGGGCGACGGCGTCGTCACCGGGTCGGGCACGATCAACGGGCGGCTGGTGTTCGTGTTCAGCCAGGATTTCACCGTGTTCGGCGGCTCGCTGTCCGAACGCCACGCCACCAAGATTTGCAAGGTCATGGACATGGCGATGAAGGTGGGCGCGCCGGTGATCGGTCTCAACGATTCGGGCGGTGCGCGGATTCAGGAGGGCGTCGCCAGCCTCGCCGGCTATGCCGAAGTGTTCCAGCGCAACGTGCTGGCGAGCGGCGTGGTGCCGCAGCTCAGCCTCATCATGGGGCCGTGCGCGGGCGGCGCGGTCTATTCGCCGGCGATGACCGACTTCATCTTCATGGTGAAGGATTCGTCCTACATGTTCGTCACCGGCCCCGACGTGGTGAAGACCGTCACCAACGAAGTCGTGACTCAGGAGGCTTTGGGCGGCGCGATCACGCATACGACCAAATCCTCGGTCGCCGATCTCGCGCTCGAGGACGATATCGAGACGCTGCTCGCCGCACGCGACTTCATCGATTTTCTGCCCTCGTCGAACCAGTCGCCGGTGCCTGAACGACCGACCTCGGACCCGTGGGACCGGATCGAGGACAGTCTCGACACGCTGATCCCGGCTTCGGCCAACCAGCCCTATGACATGCACGAGCTGATCCGGAAGACCGTCGACGAAGGCGATTTCTTCGAGGTCCAGCCCGCCCACGCCGGCAACATCATCACCGGCTTCGGGCGGATCGAGGGCAAGACGATCGGCATCGTCGCCAACCAGCCGATGGTGCTGGCCGGCTGCCTCGACATCAACTCGTCCAAGAAGGCCGCGCGCTTCGTGCGCTTCTGCGACGCGTTCGAAATCCCGATCGTCACCTTCGTCGATGTGCCGGGTTTCCTGCCGGGCGTCGGGCAGGAGCATTCGGGCATCATCAAGCACGGCGCCAAATTGCTGTTCGCGTATGCCGAGGCGACCGTCCCCAAGATCACCGTCATCACCCGCAAGGCCTATGGTGGCGCCTATGACGTGATGAGCTCGAAGCATCTGCGCGGCGACCTCAATTACGCGTGGCCCACCGCAGAGATCGCGGTGATGGGCGCGAAGGGCGCGGTCGAAATCATCTTCCGCGGCCTCAACGCCGAGGGCATCGCCGAGAAGACCGCCGAATATGAGGCGCGCTTCGCCAACCCGTTCGTCGCGGCGAGCAAGGGCTTCATCGATGAAGTGATCCAGCCGCATTCGACCCGGCGGCGGATCGCGTTGGGGCTGCGCAAGCTACGCAACAAGGCGCTCGAGAACCCGTGGAAGAAGCACGACAACATCCCGCTGTGATCTGGTGCCTCGCTCAACAGTTCGTGCCGAGCGCAGTCGAGGCATGGGCAGCGCATGACAGCGCTAATGGCCTGTCCCTCGACTCCGCTCGGGACGAACGGGCGCGGGAAGAACGGAGTACGTGACGTGACCGACAAGCCCACGCTCGACCAATGGGCCGCCGCCGCCGCGAAGGAGGTGAAGGGCAAGGATCTCACCTGGGCCACGCCCGAGGGGATCGACGTCAAGCCGCTCTACACCGCCGAGGACGTCGCGGGCATCGAACCCGGCCTGCCGGGGTTCGCGCCCTTCACGCGCGGCGTGCGCGCGTCGATGTACGCGGGCCGGCCGTGGACCATCCGCCAATATGCCGGCTTCTCGACCGCCGAAGCGTCGAACGCTTTCTATCATCGCAACCTCAAGGCCGGGCAGAAGGGCCTGTCGGTCGCGTTCGATCTCGCCACGCACCGCGGCTATGACTCGGATCATCCGCGCGTGACCGGCGATGTCGGCAAGGCGGGCGTGGCGATCGACACGATCGACGACATGAAGATCCTGTTCGACGGCATCCCGCTCGATCAGATGTCAGTCTCGATGACGATGAACGGCGCGGTCATCCCGATCCTCGCCTTCTTCATCGTCGCGGGCGAGGAGCAGGGCGTGCCCCGGCACCTGCTCGATGGGACCATCCAGAACGACATCCTCAAGGAGTTCATGGTCCGCAACACCTACATCTACCCGCCCGAGCCGAGCATGCGGATCATCTCGGACATTTTCGGCTACACCAGCCGCGAGATGCCCAAGTTCAACAGCATCTCGATCAGCGGCTATCACATGCAGGAAGCCGGCGCGACGCAGGTGCAGGAGCTTGCCTTCACCATCGCCGACGGCATGGAATATGTGAAATACGGCGTCGCCTCGGGCCTCGACATCGACAAGTTCGCTGGCCGCCTGTCGTTCTTCTTCGCGATCGGCATGAACTTCTTCATGGAGATCGCCAAGCTGCGCGCCGCGCGCGTGCTGTGGCACCGCGTGATGACCAACCTCGGCGCACAGGACGAGCGCTCGAAGATGCTGCGCACGCACTGCCAGACCAGCGGCGTCAGCCTCACCGAGCAAGACCCGTACAACAACGTGATGCGCACCACGATCGAGGCGATGGCGGCGATGCTGGGGGGCACCCAGTCGCTTCACACCAATGCGCTCGACGAGGCGATCGCGCTGCCGACAGACTTTTCGGCGCGGATCGCGCGAAACACGCAGATCGTGCTCCAGGAAGAGACGGGCATGACCAGGGTGGTCGATCCGCTCGGTGGCAGCTACTATGTCGAGAGCCTCACCCAGCAGCTCGTCGACGCTGCGTGGGAGATCATCGAGCGCGTCGAGGCCGAGGGCGGCATGGCCAAGGCGGTCGCGGCGGGCTGGCCCAAGGCGATGATCGAGGAGGCGAGCGCCGGCCGCGCTGCCCGCGTCGATCGCGGCGAGGATGTCATCGTCGGCGTCAACAAATACAAGCTCGCGAGCGAAGACCCGATCGACATCCTCGATGTCGATAACCACGCCGTGCGCGAGGCGCAGATCGCGCGCATCGCGAGGGTGAAGGCGGGCCGTGACGAGGCGGCATGCCATGCGGCGCTCGATGCGCTGCGTGAAGGGGCGGCGGGCACCGCCAACCTGCTCGAGCTCGCCGTGGAATGCGCGCGCAAACGCGCCACGCTGGGCGAGATCAGCCAGGCGATGGAGGATGTGTTCGGCCGGTACGGCACCAAGCCGACGCCGGTTTCGGGCATCTACGGCGGCGCCTATGGCAACGACGCCAAGTGGCAGGGGCTGATCGACGGCGTCGGCTCGGTGACGCGCGCCAAGGGCCGCCGCCCGCGCCTGCTCGTCGCCAAGATGGGGCAGGACGGGCATGATCGCGGCGCGAACCTGGTCTCCTCGGCGTTCGGCGATCTCGGCTTCGAGGTTGTGCCGGGGCCGCTGTTCCAGACGCCCAAGGAAGCCGCCGACCTCGCGATCGCGAGCGATGTCGACGTGGTCGGCGCGTCCAGCCTCGCCGCCGGGCACAAGACGCTGATCCCCGAACTGATCGGCCACCTGCGCGAAGCCGGGCGCAGCGACATCAAGGTCATCGCCGGCGGCGTGATCCCCGCGCAGGACTATCAGGTGCTGCGCGACGCCGGGGTCCAGGGGATTTTCGGCCCCGGCACGAATCTGGTGGACGCGGCGGGCGAGGTGTTGAAGTTGCTGGGGCACAATATGCCCCCAGTCGAGGAAGTAACCGCGTGACAAACACCGCAACATTGTCCCCCTCCCGCTCGCGGGAGGGGCTAGGGGAGGGCCTGTCCAAGGGAGAGACGCTGCTTGGACAGGCCCTCCCCCGACCCCTCCCGCAAGCGGGAGGGGAGATAAGGACCGACTGGACCCGGCAGGAAATCGCCGATCTCTTCGCGCTGCCGTTCGATGAACTGATGTTCCGCGCGCAAACCGTCCACCGCGCGCATCACACGCCCTCGCAGGTGCAGCTTTGCACGCTCTTGTCGATCAAGACCGGCGGCTGCCCGGAGGATTGCGGCTATTGCAACCAGTCCGCCTCCGCCGAGACCGAGCTCAAGGCGTCGAAGCTGATGGACGTGCGCGCGGTGCTGCAATCGGCGGCGCAGGCGCGCGACGCCGGCTCGCAGCGCTTCTGCATGGGCGCGGCCTGGCGCAACCCCAAGGACAAGGACATGCCCGCGATCATCGAAATGGTGAAGGGCGTGCGGCAGATGGGCATGGAAACCTGCATGACGCTCGGCATGCTGACGCCCACGCAGGCCGCGCAGCTCGCCGACGCCGGCCTCGATTATTACAATCACAATATCGATACCTCGCCCGAGAAGTACGGCGAGGTCATCACCACGCGCACCTTCCAGGATCGGCTCGATACGCTCGAGAACGTGCGCGAGGCCGGCATCAACGTGTGCTGCGGCGGCATCGTCGGCATGGGCGAGACCCGCGCCGATCGCGTCGGCTTCGTCCACGCGCTCGCCACGCTGCCGCGCCATCCGGAAAGCGTGCCGGTCAATGCGCTGGTGCCGGTCAAGGGCACCGTGCTCGGCGACATGCTCGCCGACACGCCGCTCGCCAAGATCGACGACATCGAATTCGTCCGCACCGTCGCGGTCGCGCGCATCACGATGCCGCTCAGCATGGTGCGCCTGTCGGCGGGGCGCGAGAGCATGTCCGAGGCGACTCAGGCGTTGTGCTTCATGGCCGGGGCGAACTCGATCTTCACCGGCGACAAGCTGCTCACCACCGGCAATCGCGGTGACAGCGCCGACGCCACGCTGTTCGCCAAGCTGGGCATCGTCGCGATGGAAGGCGAGGAGCCGGCGCGCGCCGCGAAAGGCTGCGCGTCATGCTGATGGCCGCACTCGCCGCCGCGACCCCCACCACAAGGCCGAGCCCCACGCCGGGGCCGCAGACGCAACGCGCGCTCGCCGAATATAAGGTGGCCGACACCGCGATGGTGAGCCAATGGCGCATCACCAATGCCTTCATGAAGGGCAAGGACGCGCAGGACCACCGCCGCAGCCACTTCGCCTTCGCCGACGCGCTGCTCACCAGCCAGCGCGCATGGATCGCGTATCGCGACGCCGCCTGCCGGGTCGAGGGCGGGGTTCATGCCGGCGACGTGCGGCAGGCGCTGATCGTCGCGCAGTGCAAGACCGCGCTGACGAACGCGCGGCGGCTCCAACTCAAGGGGCTGATGGCCAGCGAATGACGCATACCGCGCGCCTCGATCGTCATGCCGGACTCGTTCCGGCACCCACCGCGCGATTTAGCTCGGCGGGATGTGAGGTGCGGGGGACCCCGGAACACGTCCGGGGTGACGCAGTACGACAATCAAATCGAGGCGGGGACTGAATGTTCAAGAAAATCCTGGTCGCCAACCGTGGCGAAATCGCCTGCCGCGTGATGCGGACCGCCAAAAAGATGGGCATCGCCACGGTCGCGGTCTATTCCGACGCAGACGCCCGCGCGCCGCACGTTCTGATGGCGGACGAGGCGGTTCGGCTGGGGCCGGCACCGGCGGCGGAAAGCTATCTCAAGGCCGAGCTGATCCTGCTCGCCGCGCAGGAGACCGGCGCGGACTGTATCCATCCCGGCTATGGCTTCCTCTCCGAACGCGAGAGTTTCGCGCGCGCCTGCGCCGAGGCGGGCATCGCCTTCGTGGGCCCCCCGCCCAACGCCATCGCGGCGATGGGCGACAAGATCGCATCGAAGAAGCTTGCCAAGGCGGCGGGGGTCAACGTCGTCCCCGGCTTCCTCGGCGAGATCGCCGATACCGAGGAGGCGGTGACGATCGCCACCGACATCGGCTATCCGGTGATGATGAAGGCGAGCGCAGGCGGCGGCGGGAAGGGCATGCGGCTCGCCTATAACGAGAAGGACGTGCGCGAAGGCTTCGAGGCGACCAAGCGCGAGGGGCTTGCCTCGTTCGGCGACGACCGCGTCTTCATCGAGAAGTTCATCGAAAGCCCGCGCCACATCGAAATCCAGGTGATGGGCGACCAGCACGGCAACATCGTCTATCTCGGCGAGCGCGAATGCTCGATCCAGCGCCGCCACCAGAAGGTCGTCGAGGAAGCGCCGTCGCCGTTCGTCACGCCGGCGATGCGCAAGGCGATGGGCGAGCAGGCGGTCGCGCTCGCTCGCGCGGTCGGCTATTACAGTGCTGGCACGGTCGAACTGATCGTGTCGGGCGCGGACAAGACGGGGAAGGGCTTCTATTTCCTCGAAATGAACACACGGCTTCAGGTCGAGCATCCTGTCACCGAGGCGATCACCGGGCTCGATTTGGTCGAACTGATGATCCGCGTTGCCTATGGCGAGAAGCTGCCGTTCGCGCAGAAGGACGTGACGCTGACCGGCTGGGCGATCGAGAACCGCGTTTATGCCGAAGATCCCTATCGTGGCTTCCTGCCGTCGATCGGCCGGCTCGTCCATTACGATCCGCCCGCCGATGAGCGCCCCGCTTATGGCCCGGTGCAGAAGGGCGCCGATTACGTTCGCGTCGATGACGGCGTGCGTGAGGGCGGCGAGGTGAGCATGTTCTACGATCCGATGATCGCCAAGCTCATCACCCATGCCGACACGCGCGAGGCCGCGATCGACCTGCAGATCGCCGCGCTCGACCAGTTCGAGATTGACGGGCCGGGCAACAATCTCGATTTCCTGTCGGCGCTGATGCAGCACCCGCGGTTCCGATCGGGCAACATCACCACCGGCTTCATCGCCGAGGAATATCCCGACGGCTTCACCGGCGCGCCCGCCGCACCCGCGCTGCTCGCCCAGCTTGCGGCCGTCGCCGCATTCGCGGCGACGGCGGAGGCCGATCGCGCGCGCCGCACCGATGGCCAGCTTGGCCAGCGGCTCGATCCGCCGTCGGATTGGGTGGTGCGCATTGCCGGCAAGGACCATAAGGTCGCGGTGTCGGAGGACGCGATCCGCGTCGATGGCGCCGAAATCGACATCGCGATGGAATATACGCCGGGCGACCGTGTGATCGAGGCGGAGATCGACGGCACCCCGCTGTTCGTCAAGATCGCCCGCACGCGCACCGGCTTCCGCCTCAACACACGTGGCGCGATCCAGACCGCGCGCGTGCTGCCCGCGCATGTCGCGCCCTATGCCAAGCATCTGCTCGTCAAGGTGCCGCCCGATCTGTCGAAGTTCCTGCTCTGCCCGATGCCGGGGTTGCTCCAGAAGCTCTACGTCGCCGAAGGCGATTCGGTCGAAGCCGGTCAGCCGCTCGCGGTGGTCGAAGCGATGAAGATGGAAAACATTCTGCGCGCCGAGAAGTCGGGCGTCGTCAAGGCCGTCAACGCCGCGCCGGGCGAAAGCCTCGCGGTGGACGCGGTGATCCTTGAGATGGCGTGACGTGCCTTCCCAATTCCGTCACCCCAGCGCAAGCTGGGGTCTCGTGGGCGCGAGCGGCACGCCTACCAACGGAAGATGCCAGCTTGCGCTGGCATGACAGCCTGGGGCGGCTATTCCGCCGCCTCTGACAGCTCCATCAGCGTCCTTGCCGCATCGCGGTCGGCGGGATTCGCGAACGCGACCTCCAGATCGGGCGCGACCCCCAGCATCTGCATCATCGCCCACATGCCGAAGCGCCGCCCGCGATCGGCCTCCAGCCCGAAATCGACCCGCAGCCGCTCGGCGCCTGCCTGCAATGCGTCGGGCGAGACCGCATCGAGATCATCGGTGCCGAAATAGCGCACGAACAGATCGTCGAGCTTCATTCGTCGATCCTCGCGCCGTCGAGCATGCGCGCCTGCCGCTCAGCCTCGGCGCGATCGCTCCGTTTCTGCGCGAGCGTGCGCCCATGCAGCGCGCGGCTTTGTGCGGCTGTGGTAGCGGCGTCGGTGCGCGCTTTCGCCTTGCGCGCGGTTCTCAGGTTGATGATCTCGGCCATGCGCGCTTGTAACCGCTTGCGTTTCTCGCGCCAACCGGCATAGCCGCGCGCCCGGCCAGCGAGCGAGGACACCATGCACGATGCGATCGGCCTCGATTTTGGAACCACCAACAGCGTCGTCGCGCGCGTCGGCGCGGATGGGCAGCCGCATCTTATCGACTTCGCCGCGCCCGATGTGACCAGCGCCGTGTTTCGCTCCGCGCTGTGCTTCTGGGAGGAGGACGGCCTCGCCTATGAAGCCGGGCCGTGGGCGATCGCCGACTATCTCGAGTATCCGCAGGGCAGCCGCTTCCTGCAATCGTTCAAGTCGGTCGCCGCCAGCGCGACCTTCGAACACGCCTCGGTGTTCGACAAAAGACTGCGCTTCGAAGACCTCGGCAAGCTGTTCCTCGCCAAGCTGGCGAGCCACGCGGGTGGCGCGCTGGCGAAGCCGCCGCGCCGGGTGGTCGTCGGGCGACCGGTCCATTATGCTGGCGCCCGCCCCGACGAGGCGTTCGCCCGGCAACGCTACGACGCGATGTTCGCCGGCTTCGGCGCCGAAATCCATTATGTGTATGAGCCGCTCGGCGCCGCGTTCAGCTATGCCGCGCGCGTAGAGGACAGCGCGACGATCCTGGTCGCCGATTTCGGCGGTGGCACCAGCGATTTCTCGGTCGTGCGGATCGCGCCGCCGGGTTCGCCCAAACGTTGCACCCCGCTCGGCCACGCCGGCATCGGCATCGCCGGCGACCAGTTCGATTCGCGCATCGTCGACAAGCTGGTGCTGCCGATCCTCGGCTTCGGCGGGCTGTACCGCTCGTTCGACAAGCAGCTCGAAATTCCACGCGGCTATTTCGCCGATTTCAGCGATTGGTCGCGGCTCGCGCTGATGCGCAACCGCCGCACGCTCGACGAGCTGCGCAAGCTGCAACGCGCGGCGCTCGATCCGCAGGCGATCGGGCGGATGATCGCGATCATCGAGGAGGAGCAAGGCTATCGGCTCTACGATTCGGTTGGCCGGCTCAAGCGCGCGCTGTCGCAAGATCAGAGCGCCGACTTTCACTTTGACGGTGAAGGCGTGCGGATCGACGCGACTGTCACCCGCGCCGAGTTCGAGGACTGGATCGCCGACGATCTCGCCCGGATGAAGGCGACGGTCGATCGCGCGCTCGCGCAAGCGGGTGTCGACGAAAGCGGCATCGACCGCGTCTTCCTGACCGGTGGCACCTCGCTGATCCCAAGCGTGCGCGCCCTGTTCACAGAGCGTTTCGGCGAAGACCGCATCGCTAGCGGCGGCGAACTCACCTCGATCGCCAACGGCCTCGCGCTGATCGGCCAGGAAGAGGATGTCGCTGCCTGGGCGGTGTGAGTTTCCGTCGCACCGGGCCGAAAGAAGTCTGGTTCGCGCAGAGGCGCAGAGGACGCAGAGGCGGTAACGCGATCCGCGACGGCGTGCGCCGTTCGTCCGATTCATGCTCCTGCGGCCTTCGGCCGCTATATATCTCTTCTCTCTGCGTCCTCTGCGCCTCTGCGCGAACTCCTATTTCCTCAAGCCTCGGTCGCCTCGGTCGTCCATCCAAGCCCCGGAATCGTGATCGACCGCCGCCCAGACAGGTCCACCCGCGTCACGAAGATGTCGCGGCCTTCGATATAGCTCATCACCCGCCGCGCCCGGCCGAGCGAACTGGTACCGTAGATTCGCGCGATCTGTTCGTCGGTCGGGCAGGGCGCGCCCTCGCGTGCCGCGCGCGCCACCAGCAGGAACGCGCCGAGCATGTCGTCGGGCAGCGTCGCTGCCACGGCGAGCGCATGCGCCCATTCGTCGTCGAGCCCCTCGAAGATGCCGGCGCGAGCCGCCGCCAGCCGCCGTGCGAACGCCGACGGGTCGAGCGGCGCGCGCCGCACCCCGACCATCCGGCAGCGCACCTGGAAATCCTGATACAGCACCGCCGCCGCGCGCCCGCCTGATTCGGGGTCGTCGGCGATCGCGCGCAGCACATCGACAATGATTTGCTCACGCTCTTCGGGGGCGAGTTCGGGTTCCGGCTCGGCGCGCACCGGTTCGGGCCGCGCGATCACGCTGTCCATCAGATCGGCCGACGCGGCCGGGCGTGGCGGGGGCGGGTTGGCGGCGGCGTGCATGAACAAGGTCGGTTCATCGACCTCGACCTCGGTCATCAGCAGGTCGCGCATGTCGGCGCCCTGCGCTTGCGGCAGCGGGGTCAGCACCGGGCTGCTGCTGCGCGCCGAGGTCAGCACCTGCCCGATCTTCACCATGATCGGCCGGCGCGCGATCGCCGGCCCCAGCCCCAGGAAGGTGCCGCGCGTGAGGTCGCGAATCTGCTCCGCCTGCCGCCGCTCCATGCCGAGCAGATCGGCGGCGCGCGCCATGTCGATGTCGAGGAAGGTGCGCCCCATCAGGAAGTTGGACGCTTCGGCCGCGACGTTCTTCGACAATTTGGCGAGTCGCTGCGTCGCGATGATCCCGGCGAGCCCGCGCTTGCGCCCACGCGACATCAGATTGGCCATCGCCGACAGCGAAGCGCGGCGCACCTCCTCGGTGACTTCGGCGCCGGCGGCGGGCGCGAAGATCTGCGCCTCGTCGATCACCACCAGCGCGGGATACCAATGTTCGCGCGGCGCATCGAACAGCCCCATCAGGAAGGCGGCGGCGCAGCGCATCTGGCCTTCCATCTCCAAGCCTTCGAGGCTCAGCACTACCGACGAGCGATGCTCGCGCGCACGCGCCGCAAAGCGCGTGATCTCGGCGATCGAATAGTCGACCGCCTCGATCACGACATGGCCGTACGGCCCGGAAAGCGTGACGAAATCGCCCTCGGGATCGATGATGATCTGTTGCACCTCGCGTCCGCTGCCTTCCAGCAGGCGGCGGAGCAGATAGGATTTGCCCGAACCCGAATTGCCCTGCACCAGCAGCCGCGTCGCGAGCAGTTCCTCAAGGTCAATCGTCACCGCGCCGCCGTTCGCGTCGGTGCCCATGTCCACACGGAAAGTCATCGCGTGCGAATGGCGGAAAGCGGGCAGGGGGAGCAAGCGTTAATACGTTGTCCGCGACGTCCATTCGTGCCGAGCGCGCCCGCACCCGAGATGTCGCAGACATGCGCCGCCGACACGTCGCTTGTCGCGCGCGCCGCCGGCGCGACGTTCACTCTGCCAGCCGCAACTCCGCATCGAGGAAGTCCAGAAACGCGCGCACGCGCAGCGCCAGCCGGTCGTGCCCGCTGTACAGCGCGTGGATATCCTCGCCATCGCCGGGATTGCACGCGGCCAGCACCTCGACCAGCCTTCCGGCGGCGAGATCCCCCGCCACGTGGAAGCGGCCGAGCCGCGCGATGCCGCCGCCGGCGACCGCCATCAGCCGCACCACCTCGCCCGAATTGCCAAGGAACGGCCCATCCACCGGCCGTTGCACGACACGCCCGCCGCTCAACAGCGGCCACGAATCGACGCTTCGGCGGAAGCTGAACTTGAGGCAGACGTGCCGCGTGAGGTCGCCGGGGTCGCGCGGCGTGCCGCGCCGCGCGAGATAATCGGGGCTCGCCACCAGCGCCATGGCGCTATGGCCGAGTTTCTTCGCGCGCAGCCGCGTGTCGCGGAGCGGGCCGATGCGGATCGCGATGTCGGCGCGCTCCTCGATCAGATCGACCAGCGTGTCGGAAAGCGCGAGATCGACCGTCACTTCGGGATGAGCGTCAAGGAAGCGCGGCAGGATCGGCACCAGGCAGTGCACGCCGAACGGCACCGCCGCGTTGATGCGCAGCAGTCCGCGCGGACGGTCCTGCTCGCGCCCGAGGCTTTGCTCGACCGCGTCGACCTCGGCGAGCAGCGCCGAGATGCGGCTGCGATACGACTCGCCTTCCGGGGTCAGCGACAGCGAGCGCGTCGTGCGCTGCACCAGCACCACGCCGAGCCGTGCCTCCAGCCGCGCGATGCTGCGGCTGACCGCCGAGGGGGTCAGCCGCAGCGCCTTGGCGGCCGCGGCGAAGCTCCCGCCCTCGGTGACGGCGAGGAACGTCTGCATGTCGCCGATGCGGTTATCCACAGGTGCGTCCCTTTGGTGATCGTCGATCACTTCTATTGTGCACTGCTGCCAACTAATCATCAATGCCGCGTCGTCATATCTCCCGGTCCGTCATTCCAATGGAGGTTTTTGGACAATGGACCTGCAACTCAAGGGCAAGACCGCGCTCGTCACCGGCTCCACCGCCGGGATCGGGCTCGCCATCGCCGAGCGTCTCGCCGCCGAAGGCGCCGCGGTGACCGTCACCGGCCGCAGCCAGGACAAGCTCGACGCCGCCGCCGCCAAGGTCGGCGCGACGCGCGCGGTGCTCGCCGATGCCGGCACGGCGGAAGGCTGCGAAACACTGATCGCCGCCGTTCCGAACGTCGATATCCTCGTCAACAATCTCGGCATCTACGAAGCCAAGCCCTTCGTCGAGATCACCGATGCCGACTGGTTCCGCTTCTTCGAAATCAACGTGATGAGCGGCATCCGTCTGTCACGCCACTATTTCCCGAAGATGCTGGAGGCGAACTGGGGCCGCGTGATCTTCATCGCGAGCGAGAGCGCGCAGCTCATCCCGGCGGAGATGGTCCATTACGGCATGACCAAGACCGCGCAGCTCGCGATTTCACGCGGCCTCGCCGAGCAGACGCGCGGCACCGGCGTGACGGTCAACACCGTGCAGCCCGGGCCGACGCGCTCGGAGGGGATCGTCGAGTTCATCCGCTCGACCGTTTCCAACAAGGACGCGCCCGAGGCCGAGCGCGAAGCCGAGTTCTTCGAGAAGCTGCGCCCGCTGTCGCTGATCCGGCGTCTGATCGAGGCTGAGGAAGTCGCGGCGATGACTGCGTTCCTCGCCAGCCCGCTCGCGGCGGTGACCAACGGCGCGGCGATCCGCGTCGAAGGCGGCATGGTACCGACGATCGCCTGATCGGGCGGATGTGAAAAACCCCGGCGATACCGCGTATCGCCGGGGTTCGATCCGTCTCCGCAGTGTGCGGCGCGATCAGGAGCTGGCGGGATGGTCGCTGTAGCAACCGCCAGCAGCGGCGCAAATGCCCGTCGCGATCGCGAACAGGGCGCCGATCCCGACGAGAATGGTGTCCGTATTAAGGAACTTCTTCGATTTGCCGCGCGGCGTGTACGCGGCGCGCTCGACCAGCTTCGCGCGGACCCCGGTCGTCGGCGCGGCCTGCGCTGCGACGGCCGGCTGAAGCGTCGGCGCGGCCAACGCCGGAGCGGAGGTGGCCATGAGCATGCAACTGGCGGTTGCGATCGCAACGAACGTCTTCATGATCTGCCTCCCTGGAATATCTGAACCTACAGAGTAGCGCCTAGCCTGACCGCCGGCACGAGTCAACGATGTTCGCTGGCGCGATCGCCCGCGAGACGGCGATAGAGATACCCGACCTTCGCGATCATCCGATCTTCGGTAAACATCTCGAGAAACAGATCGCGCCCGCTGCGTCCGAGCGCGCGCAAAGTGTCGCGATCCAGCCCCGCCAAAACCTCGGCCAGCGCCGGCACGTCGCCGCGCGGGTACAGATAGCCCGAGATGCCGGGCCGCACGATCTCCGGCAGCGCGTCGGCGTCGCTCGCCACGACCGGCCGCGCCTGACGCATCGCCTCGATCGCGACGAGCCCGAAGCCCTCCCAGCGCGACGGCATCACGATCGCATCCGCCGCGGCGATATAATCCGGCAGCACCTCGCGCGGTTTCCAGCCATGTTCGGTGACATTGGCGGGGGCGGGCTGCGCCTCGTCCATCCTGTCGCCCACGGTATGCAGGTGGATCGGCCGCTCGCGAAGCAGCGCCATTGCCGCGAGCAGGTCGGGCAGCCCTTTTTGCGGCGTCGTCCGGCCGATGAACAGGAGGTTGAGCGTGGCGGGATCGAAGCCCGCTGCGGGCGCGATATCGCGATCGAGCGGGGGCAGCCCGTTGTATACCATCTCCAGCTTCGCCGGCGGCAGACCGACGGCGATGGCGCTGTCCTGCTCGAACCGTGAGATGCAGAGGATGCGGTCGGTAGCCCGGGCGAGCAGCCGTTCGATGGCGATATAGATCCGCTTCTGCCACGCTGGGATTTGCATGTTGAATGCCCAGCCATGCGCGCAATAGACGATCGCCGGCCGCTGCTCGGCCCGCGTGAACAGGTAGCGCGCGCGGATCAACACGCCCGCGAAGGTGCTGTGGATATGAAGGATGTCGGGCCGCTCCGCTGCGATGGTACGGTGGGCGAAACGCGCCATGCTCGCGAATGCGCCCGGTCGTCGCGCTGAACTGCGGAACAGGCGCAAGGTCGATTGCGGAATCGTATCGAAAAAGTGCTTCTCGTCGTCGCCGACGACGATTACGACGTTGCTGGCGCCGTGCTCAGCCGCCTGCGCGGCGACGAGCTGGGCCATATGGGTAGCGACGCCACCTTTCGTCTTTTGCGCAACATGCAGGATTTTCACGCGGCGAGGCCCGGCATCACGGCGTGTCGTCCGCCGCTGCTTGCTCCGGCGCAGGCTCGGGTTCGGTGGTCGCTGGCACGAACGCTGCCGGCAGCCCCACCGCCGCGATCGGGGCTCCCCCGCGCGTTCGGTTGGCGGAGACGGTGCCGAGGGCCTTGGTCTGCACGTAGACCGCGCCGACCGTGTTGCCGCTGACGGCGGCATGCCCCTGCGTCCCGAACAGCACGATCGGCATAGCGGCGCCCTTGCCCGCATCGATCACGACATTGCGCGAAATCTCGGCCCGGTGGCCACCGGCGATCGGTGCCGTGTCCGCGATGGCGATCGCGCCGGGATCCTGGGCTGCGCTTACGCGTATCTCATTGTCGGTGAAGGTCGCCTGGACCGCGCTATCACCCAGCGCGCGATATGGTGCCACGATCGCACGGTCGAAACTGAGTTTGTTGCGCGTCACGATCAGCGTGCCGGTCGAGCCGCAGGTGAGGTCGCAGGCGACGTTCTCGAATGTGTTCCCGTCGAGCACGAGCCGCGAGAAATAGCTCGGCAGGCAAACGCCGGTGCCGGTCTTGCCGCCAAATATGAAGCGATTGCCGATGAACGACACGTCGATCGCGCCCGGCGACTGCCGGAAGCCCGCGCTACGCAGCGCGAACAGCGCGCGGCCACCGCTCTTGCCGTAGCGTTTTCCGTAGCGGGCGGGTAGCTGCGCGGCGCTGCCGTCCTGGTAGACCTGGTTGTTGCGAAACACGATGTTCTTCGCGGCATAAAAGGTCGCCAGCCCGTAATTGGCAGCGTTGCGTACAATATTGTCGTGCGCAAGCGCGTTAAAGCAGCCTTCGAAGTCGATCCCGACATCGAGCATCTCGCTGACTTCATTGTGCGCGACGAGGATGCCGTCGCCATTGTTGCCGTAAATGCCGCCGTTGGCACCATGCACCTTGTTGTGCGTCACATAGATGTCGCGCGCTCGACGAAGATATTGCGGCGCGCCGCCCAGGTTGATCTTCGCTGAGCCCCCGAACCAGCTTATGTTCGCGAAACGTCCGGTGTTTCCGACCGCGATGATCCGCCGGCCGTAGTTCACCCGCAAGATCTGGCTCATGTAGGCGCCGCCATCGATCCGGTTATCGTAGGCGAAAATATCCTCGTTGAGGTCATCCCCGATGGGAGAAAAGCCGGCGTCGAGCGCGAGATCGTGAATGTCCTTGCGGGCGTCGCGTACGGGTTTGCGCAAATGCCCGACGAACAACGCTCCGAACCGGTCGGTCGAGCAGCGTGTGACGGAGACTTTGCGCACGTTCAGGCCGCGCAGAATCGTGCCGTTGGATGGCAGCGGTGCAGGGCGCACCAGGCGGAGGGAATCGATGTGGACGCCAGTGAGGAAGCTCGCCGGGTTCTTGTCCGCAGGCACGGCGATGAAGGGGTCGCGCTGCCGCCCCTCCCAACGCAGTACCGTGGCGTCACCCGCGCCCAGGATGACGATCGGGCGAGTCAGCGCGATCGCGCGGGTCAGCCGGAGCGTGCCGGCCGGGATCAGCAGCACCGGCACGCCGGCGTCGATCGCCTGCTGGAGCGCGACGGTGTCGTCTGCCTGCCCGTCGAGCTTCGCGCCGAACTGGCGAATGTCCTTTCCCGTGGTGCGCCACTGCGCGATCTGCGCGTAGAAGGCGGCACGCGTCGGCGCCCATTTGGGCCATTCCGCATCCTCCGTTGTGCCATGCTGGGCAAGCGTCGCGCGCACGCACAATGCGCCCCCAGCCAAACCGAGCAACGGCAGCACGGCGCGACGGCTGAGCTTCGAGATGTCATGATCACGCATCGAAAAGGCTCCTGCACTCGCCCGTTGGCATATTCACGCGCATGCGCCTAGCCGCGCCGCCTGCGACCGTCCCATAGCGCCAGTCCGCATAGCAGGCATGGCCATAACATCGTGTTGAACACATCCTGCTGCGTGTCGCGGATTTGCCAGTTCTGCAGAACCGGCCATGTCGCGGCCAGATCCATCGTCTCGTTGAGCGCTTCGAGCAGGGCGACGCCCGCCAACGCCCACAGTGGACCGAGGCGTCGCCGTGTCGCCAGCCGCAACACGATATACATCGCGATGCCGAGATGAATGTGCAGGATGGACCGACCGATTTCGCCCCGCGGCGCGACGAAATTTTTCAAGGCTTCGAAGTCCGCGACCAGGCTCATTGTCACCGTCCACCCAAGTGCGTGCCTCGTGACGGGACCATAGCGGCGTTCGACCGGGGAACAACCGCCATATTGGAACGAGTTGATGCATCGCACCATTTATGGCATCGTTACCCCGCAATCCTGCCGCCCCGTCGATATCGAGAGAAGGGGAAAGATTCGCGTGGCCACGTTTGAGAGCAAGCTGGGGGAGAGCGAACGCGTGTCGTTTGATCCGGCCGCGCTCCCGCCGCGCGGCATATCCAAGCAAATGATTCGCGGCCGGCTGGTGCTCTCCGTGTTGGCGGTCGATCTGATCGCGATCGTGGCGCCGATCGCTTTGGCCGCATGGGTTCATCTCGGCTACTTCTTCGGCGTGCGCGTGGTAAGCCTGCTCATTCTCGTGCTGCCGCTTTATTACCTCATCGCCTTGCAAATAAAGGCGTTTTCGCTCCGCAACATCATCAAGCCGCCGCGCAGCATGCGTAAGGCGTTTTCCGCATTGCTCGGAGCCTATGCGATTGGGCTGGCGATCACCTTCGCGACACGTTCGAATGAGGAGCTGTCGCGCGTGCTGGTGGCCACCGGCTGTCTGCTGAGCGGCATTTCGCTGATCCTGGCGCGCGCGATTTTCGCCGATCTGGCGGCGCGCGCTCTGGGCGGTACCCCGGCGACCGAAATCGTCATCGTCGACGGCGTCGAGCCTCCCCCGCAATGTACCGCGACCCGCGTCGATGTGCAGGGCGCCGGCATCATTCCCAATCTCAGCGATCCGATGATGTTGCACCGCATCGGCGAGTGCGTGTTCCAGGCGGATCGCGTCATCATATCCTGCCCGCCGGAGCGGCGCGGAAAATGGGCTTTGGCGCTCAAGGGCGCGGGCGTTCAGGTCGAGGTGCTCGCGCCCGAACTGGACGCGTTGGGGGCGATCGGTACGAGCAACTACCATGGCTTCGCGACCGCCGTGGTCGCGGTCGGCCCGCTGAGCGGTATCGACCGGGTCACCAAGCGGGTGTTCGATCTGGTCGTGGCCGGCGCCATGCTGATCGGGCTGCTGCCATTGCTGGTGATCGTCGCGATCGCGATCAAATGCGATTCGCACGGGCCGGTTCTGTTCGCCCAGCAGCGTGTCGGTCAGGGCAACCGGCTGTTCCGCATGCTCAAGTTCCGCAGCATGTACGTCACACAGGCGGACGCGAGCGCCAGTCGGCTCGTCACGCGTGGCGACCCGCGCGTGACGCGCGTCGGCTGGTTCATCCGCCAGACGAGCATCGACGAATTGCCGCAGCTTTTCAACGTGTTGCGAGGCGAAATGAGTATCGTTGGCCCGCGCCCGCACGCGACCGGCGCGCTCGCCGGCAGCGCGCTCTATTGGGAGGTGTCCGCGCATTACTGGAATCGCCACGCCGTCAAACCCGGCCTGACCGGGCTTGCGCAGGTGCGGGGATTTCGCGGCAACACCGAAACCGGTGCGGATCTGCTCAACCGGCTACAGGCCGATCTCGCCTATCTGGAATCGTGGACGGTGTGGCGGGACGTGATCCTGGTGTTGCAGACCTTCAAGGTGCTGATGCACCGCAATGCTTTTTGAGCTCTCACGCGTCGCGCCGTAGTGTGCTCACGCCCCCGAACAATATTGCGCCGCAACAAAAAACGCCGTTCGGTGTTCCAGCGGCGTTGTATGCCAATCGACAAGGCGGCATTCGCCCCGGTATAGGCTCCATGCGGCCCTGTTCCCGGCGGCGCATTTCACACATTTCATCGTGATTTTCGGAGATAGACACGCATGACGATCAAGCCGGTGCGCAAGGCGGTTTTTCCGGTGGCGGGTCTGGGTACGCGGTTTCTGCCCGCGACCAAGGCGATGCCGAAGGAAATGCTGACCGTTCTCGACAAGCCCTTGATCCAATATGCGGTCGAGGAAGCGCTCGAAGCGGGGATCGAGCAGGTCATCTTCGTCACCAGCCGGAACAAGTCCGCGTTGGAAGACCATTTCGACGTCTCGTACGAACTCGAGGCGACCATGCGGGCGCGCGGCAAGTCGCTCGCCGTGGTCGAAAGCATCCGCATGAAGCCGGGTTCGCCCGTCTATGTCCGCCAGCAAGAGCCGCTTGGCTTGGGCCATGCGGTCTGGTGTGCGCGCGATATCGTCGGCCACGAGCCGTTCGCGGTGCTGTTGCCCGACGAGTTGATGGCCGGCACGCCGGGCTTCATGAAGCAGATGGTGGAGGCGTATCAAACGGTCGGCGGCAATATCGTCGGCGCGCTCGAAGTGGCACCATCGGAAACGCACAAATACGGCATTATCTCACCGGGCAAGGTCGATGGCCGTTTGACCGAGGTTAAGGCGCTCGTCGAGAAGCCGGCGCAGGGCACCGCACCGTCGAACCTGATGATTCCGGGCCGCTACATCCTTCAGCCCGAAGTGATGCGGATTCTGGAGAGCCAGGAAACCGGCGCGGGCGGTGAGATCCAGTTGACCGACGCGATGCTGCAACTGATCGGCAAGCAGCCGTTCCACGGCTTCACCTTCGCGGGTGAGCGGTACGATTGCGGCGACAAGGCCGGTTTCATCCAGGCGAACCTCGCAATGGCGCTGGCGCACGAGGATATCGGCCCGAACGTGCGTGCCTTCGCAACCGAGTTGCTGGCGCGTTGAGGTTTGGCCGCGTCGGGCCAGTCCCGGCGCGGCCTTGGTTTCACGGGGCCCGCCGCTGGTCGAGCCGAGCTGCGCCGCCGATCAGGCCGCGCTGCGGCGCGCCGGCTCGAGTGCGGGTTTCGTGGCCGACTCGAACAGCCACCGCCGCGTGCCGTCTATGCCGAGAACGGTGAGGCGCCCGCTATAGACCGCGCCGGTATCGATACCGATGCGGTTGGTGCGCAGTTCCGGCTCCTCCGTCACGGTGTGGCCGTGGACGATGATGCGGCCATGATCGACGTTACTTTCCAGAAACGGGCTTCGAATCCAGCGCAGGTCGTTTTCGGATTGTTCGGCGAGCGGTACGCCGGGCCGGATACCGGCATGTACGAAAACATAGTCGCCGCGAAACACCATCTCGTCGCAATCGTTCAGCAAGGCGAGATGTGTGGGCGGCACCAGCGCGCGAAGCCGCTCGGCGAGCGCCTCGTTCGAGAGCGTGTCGTATTCGTGGCGTGTGATGCCGTAGCTGAACAGCGTTTCACGACCCCCGATCTTGATGAACATCGGCAGGAGGTTGGCTTCGCCCTGCAGGATTCGCAGGAACACTTCCTCGTGGTTGCCCAGTAGCACGCTGATGCTGCGCCCGCTCGTGCGCAGTTCCACGACGCGCTCGACCACTTCAGCCGAATCGGGGCCACGGTCGATCAGATCGCCGAGGAAGATGATTTCGGACGGGCCGCTGGCGGTCTTCGCGTCCTGCTCCTCGATCTGCTGCAGTACATCGTCGAGCAGATCGCGCCGGCCGTGGATATCACCGATCGCGTACAGACGTGCGCCGTAGGAGGCCGCCACCATCCGCCGCTCCGGCTGTCGCTCTCGGCGACGGTTGAGGAAGCGGGATAACATCTAGGTCGAACACTTGCCTTCTGAATTGGTTCAGTCCGGATACGCTTATTTCCATTTTGGATGATATCATGCTGCACTGCAACGCGGCGAATCGCAACCCGGCCGAATCGCGATGTCGACGGGCTGCGGCGGGAGCGCGCCAGGATGCGCGCCTTGCTCACCAACGTCGGAAGGCTTATTTCCCACGCATGGCGAGCCTTCATCAACATCGGGAACCGCATGGCGACGATCTCGCCCGCGCTGCACAGGACGTGCTGGAGCGATCCGGCGAACAATGGACGACGATGCGCGCGCATATCTTCGCCGCGCTCGCCGGGTTCGACAAGCCGGCATCCGCCTATGACATCGCCGAGGCGGTGTCCAAGGCGGAAGGGCGGCGCGTCGCTGCGAACAGCGTGTACCGGATTCTCGATCTGTTCGTCGCCGCCAACCTCGCGCGGCGGGTGGAGAGTTCCAACGCCTATATCGCCAACGCGCATCCTGATTGCCTGCACGATTGCATCTTCCTCGTCTGCGACACCTGCGGCCAGACGACGCATCTCGACGATGACCGTGTCACCAGCGGCGTGCGTTCCGCGGCGGAGAAGGCCGGTTTCGCGCCCGAGCGCCCGGTGATCGAAGTGCGCGGCAAATGTGCCGACTGCGACGCGGCCGGCTGAGCCGCATCCAGGTTCGCGCGCGGGCGCTACGTGGCGGAGGCCGCCGCACCGAAGCGCGCTGCAGCGGCTAAAGCATCTTGCCCATCCGGGCGCCCGGCACCGGCACGCCGCTGTCGTTCATCCTCGCCACACGTTCGATCACGGCATAGCCGCAAGCGCGGTAGAGCGGTTCGCCTGCCAGCGTCGCCATCATCTCCGCGCGCGAGAACCCCGCGTCCCGCGCGGCGTTCTCGCAAATCCGCAGGATCATGCGGCCGATCCCACGCCGCGCGAAATCGGGGTCCGTGTACATCGCCCGGATTCGGGCCGCATCCGTCGCGGGATCGAGCGTTGAACCATCGCGCAACGAAACGCTGTGGTTGCCGCCATAGAGAGTAGCGCGAAAGCTCCAGCCGCCGCAGCCGGCGAGTCGATCGCCCGCCATGACGACGAAATAGGTGCCATCCTCGACCAACTGTGTATCCAGCCCCATGCTTAGCCGGCTCGCCGCGACCTGTTCCGCCGTCAAAAAGTCGCTTTGCAGAGCGGCGATCGCGCGTTCCATCAGCGCCGCGATCGCGGGGATGTCGTCGGTTGTGGCGAGGCGGTGTGACAGAACGGACATGCAGGCGTTGTCCAATTGCAACGCAGCCGCCGTCAAGTCGCATCAGAAACGATCGCGACAATCGACAGTCGCGCGCGGCTTCGCTAATGACGGCCGATGGTTGACGCTTCCACTACGCCGCTTCTCGACACCGTCGACACGCCCGCCGATCTCCGCAAGATCGCGCCCGCCGACCTCGCTCAGCTCGCTGACGAGCTGCGCCAGGAGACCATTTCCGCTGTCGGCGTGACCGGTGGCCACCTCGGTTCGGGACTGGGCGTCGTCGAGCTGACCGTGGCGATACACTATGTGTTCGATACCCCGCGCGACCGACTGGTGTGGGACGTCGGGCATCAATGCTACCCGCACAAGATCCTCACCGGGCGCCGCAACCGCATCCGCACGCTGCGCATGGGCGGTGGCCTGTCCGGCTTCACCAAGCGCAGCGAGAGCGAGTATGATCCGTTCGGCGCGGCGCACAGCTCGACCTCGATCTCGGCCAGCCTCGGCTTCGCGATCGCCAACAAGATCGCCGACCAGCCCGGCAAGGCGATCGCGGTGATCGGCGATGGCGCGATGTCGGCGGGCATGGCGTATGAGGCGATGAACAACGCGGAGGCCGCGGGCAACCGCCTCGTCGTGATCCTCAACGACAACGATATGTCGATCGCGCCGCCGGTTGGAGGGCTGTCGGCCTATCTGGCGCGGCTCGCGTCGAGCAAGGAATTCCTCGGGCTTCGCGATCTCGCCAAGCGTGTCGCCAAGCGGCTGCCGCGCCCGCTCGCGACCAGCCTCAAGAAGACCGACGAGTTCGCGCGCGGCATGGCGATGGGCGGCACATTGTTCGAGGAGCTCGGCTTCTATTATGTCGGGCCGGTCGATGGCCACAATCTCGACCAGCTCATCCCCGTGCTCGAAAATGTCCGCGACGCCGACAAGGGGCCGATCCTCGTCCATGTCGTGACCCAGAAGGGCAAGGGCTATGCGCCCGCCGAAGCCGCGCCCGACAAATATCACGGCGTGCAGCGGTTCGACGTGATCACCGGCACGCAGGCGAAGGCGCCGCCGGGGCCGCCGCAGTATCAGAACGTATTCGGCCAGGCGCTCGTCGAAGAGGCCAAGACCGACCCGACCATCGTCGCGATCACCGCGGCGATGCCGTCCGGCACCGGGCTCGACAAGTTCGCGCAAGCCTATCCAGAGCGCTTCTTCGATGTCGGCATCGCCGAGCAGCATGCCGTCACCTTCGCCGCGGGTCTCGCCGCACAGGGAATGCGGCCGTTCTGCGCGATCTATTCGACCTTCCTCCAGCGCGCCTACGATCAGGTCGTGCACGACGTGGCGATCCAGAACCTGCCCGTCCGCTTCGCGATCGATCGCGCCGGTCTGGTCGGCGCGGACGGTGCGACTCATGCCGGCAGCTTCGACGTGTCGTATCTCGCCACCTTGCCCAATTTCGTGGTGATGGCGCCGTCCGACGAGGCCGAGCTGGTCCATATGGTCCACACCGCCGTCGCGCATGACAGCGGCCCGATCGCGGTGCGCTATCCGCGCGGCAACGGCGTCGGCGTCGCGCTGCCGGCGACGCCCGAAGTGCTCGAGATCGGCAAGGGCCGGATCGTCCGGCAGGGGCAGAAGGTCGCGATCCTGTCGCTCGGTACGCGGCTCGGCGAGGCGCTCAAGGCAGCGGACGCGCTCGATGCGCGCGGTCTGTCGACCACCGTCGCCGATCTCCGCTTTGCCAAGCCACTCGACGAGGCGCTGATCCGCAAGCTGCTGACCACGCACGAGGTCGCGATCACGATCGAGGAGGGCGCGGTCGGCGGGTTCGGCGCGCATGTGCTGACCTTCGCCTCGGACAACGGGCTGATCGACGCCGGACTCAAGCTGCGCACGCTGCGTCTGCCCGACGTGTTCCAGGATCAGGACAAGCCCGAGGTGCAATATGCCCAGGCGGGGCTCGATGCCGATGCGATCGTCGAATCGGTGTTAAAGGCGCTGCGCTACAATTCGGACGGCGTGATCGAGAGCGCGCGCGCCTGACCCCTGGCGTCAGGCGCGCACGATCTCGGCAAGGATCGCGTCGAGCAGCAGCATCCCGGACTCGTTGACGACGAGCCGGTTGCCGGCGCGCGTGACCAGGCCTTGCGCCGCGAGCCGCGCAGTCGCCGGTTCGTCGATCAGGTCGGCGATCGGTGCCGCGCCCAGCTGTGCGACCCGCGCGAGGTCGACGCCCTCGCGCAGCCGCAACCCCATCAGCAGCGCTTCCTTGGCGCGCTCAAGAGGCGCGAGCGCGTCTTCGATCTGCGCGCCGTGGCCGTTGCGCGCGACCGCGCCGAGCCAGTTCTCGGGCTTCTTGTGGCGGGCGGTGGCGAGGCCGGCGCGGCGGCCGTGTGCGCCGGGGCCGATGCCGGCGTAATCCTGGTAGCGCCAATAGACGAGGTTGTGCCGGCTCTCCGCGCCGGGCAGCGCGTGGTTCGAAATCTCATACGCCGGCAAACCAGCCGCCGCCGTGGTCTCGCGGGTCATCTCGAACAGGTCGGCGGCGGTATCCTCGTCGGGGATCGTCAGCCGCCCCGCCGCCGCCTCGGTCGCGAAGCGCGTGCCGGGTTCGATGGTGAGCTGGTAGAGCGACAGATGCTCGGTGCCGAAGCCGATCGCGCGGCGCAGCTCCGCCTCCCACGCCGCGAGGCTCTGGCCGGGGCGGGCGTAGATCAGGTCGAAGCTGACTCGCCCGAACGCGGCCTGCGCGGTCGCCAGTGCGGCGAGTCCCTCGTCGACGCCGTGTGCGCGGCCGAGGAAGCGCAACGCCGCGTCGTCGAGCGCCTGCAATCCGAGCGACACGCGGTTGACCCCAGCCGCCGCGAGATCGGCGAAGCGCGCCGCCTCGACCGAGGACGGGTTGGCCTCGAGCGTGATTTCGATAGCGTCGGCGAAGCCCCACGCGCGCTCGGCCGCCGCGAGGATCGCCGCCACCGTCGCGGGCGGCATCAGCGAGGGCGTGCCGCCGCCGAAGAAGATCGAACCGAGCCGCCGCCCCGGCAGCGCGCGCGCCTCATGGGCGAGATCGGCGAGCAGGGCGTCGCGCCAGGCGAGTTGATCGACACTCTCGCGGACATGGCTGTTGAAATCGCAGTACGGACATTTCGAGACGCAGAACGGCCAATGGACATATAGGGCGAGCGGCGGCGTTGGGTCGGCGGTCATATGGGCGCCTATGCGCGCCCGCGGAGGACGTGGAAAGATGCGGATCATTGTGTTGCTCGCGCTGGTGCTCGCGGCGTGTTCGCCGTCGGGGCCGCCGCGCATCGTCGAGCCACGCCTGAAGGAGCAGCCGGCGCGCGGGCTGAGCCTGCTCCGGCAGGCGATGCTCGACGGGCACAATCGCGCGCGCGGGGCGGTCGGCGTCGCGCCGCTGGTGTGGGACGACACGCTCGCGGCGCATGCGCTCGGCTATGCGCGCACGCTCGCCGCCGAACATCGCTTCGAACATGCTGAGCAACCGATGGGGCCGGGGCGCGAGGGCGAGAACCTGTGGACCGGCACGCGCGGCGCGTATCGCTATGACGAGATGGTCGGCGGGTTCGTCGATGAGAAACGCTTCTTCCGCAATGGCGTGACGCCCGATTTCAGCACCACCGGCAGATGGGAGGATGTCGCGCATTACACGCAGCTCGTGTGGCGCAACACGACTCGGTTCGGCTGCGCGCTGGCGAGCAACGAACGCGACGACTATCTGGTCTGCCGCTATACCCCGCCGGGAAATGTGGTGGGTGAGCGCGCGTTTTGACGGAGCGCGGCGATCACTCGGCCGGCGTCGCCTGCGGCAGCCTGAACTGGACGCGGACCACGCAGCCGCGATGTCCGACGTCGCTCTCCGCCACGCTGCCGCTGGAGATCACCCGCGACGCGGCGCTGCCGAAGGTCGCGGCCGGTTCGGCAGCGAGCACCCGAACGTTACCGACCGCCCCCCACGGCGCGGTGTCGAAGCCGATAATCGCATAGCCTTCGATGCGCCGGGCGGCGAACGGACGGGGATAGGCCTCGCCGGTGTATAGCGGCCGAACCGTTTTGGGGTCGATCGCGCAGGCCGGGAGCGCACCGCTATCTTTGGGCGCATCCGCCGGGATCGATGGCGCCGCGATCGGCTGGTTGCCAAGCCGGTAGAAGTGGAACGTGCAGCCGTGCAGCGCCTTCCCCGGCGCATACAGGTTGCCGCGCAGCGCCCTGACGCTCGCCACGTCGAGCGCGGCGCTTCCCGACGCGCCAACCACGTGGACGTTGCGCGTGTGACCGGCCGCATCGACATCGAAGCGCAGAAACGACCAGGATCGCGTGCCTGACGCCTGCGCGATCGTCTCGAAATTCGGGTAGTTTAGCCGACGCGGCGAGCCCGGCCCGCGCGCGCAATCCCCGTCAGCGTTAAGCCTCTCGTAGATTTCCCGGGTCGCGATTCCCGGAACCGGCGCGCTCGCCGTTTCATACAGCAGCGCGAGCGGTGCGTCGGTTATCGGCACGAACTCCGCGGTATAGGCGATGCTGCAGGTCTGCCGCGGCATGCCCGCCGCGAAGCGCGAGGCGGCGAGCGCGGGCGCCAGGTCATCGGTGTCGATGTAGAAGCCGGGAAAGGGATGCGGATCGACCTGGATGTCCACCGCCCGCCCGTCCGCATCGATCGCGAAGCGCAGCGCATAGGGCGCCGCTTGTGTCGCCGCTTCCCGGTTGCGCAGCACACTCGTGGTGAAGGGCGTCTCGAGATGTACCGGTGTCACCGGCTCGCCGGCGCAGAGGATCTTGCCGGGGGCGAGACGGACGATGTCGCCCGGCCGCTGGGCTGACTCACGCACCACATTTTGAACCGGTGGCGGGGGAAGCGAAACGAACATGGCGCGCTCCGAATCGATGTCGGTGCCGGGAGGATAGCAATATCGTAAGGCACGCCAATGACATACGCATCGAAAGCGTGTGTCGGCCAAACGGGCTGCGGATTGGACCGGCGGTACGGGAGGAGCGCTTGGAAACCTGGGGGCGGAAGTCCAATTCCCGCGTTATGTGTGTCGGGTCGGGATTGTGTTGGCTGCGCGCCATGCGATCCCCGGACAGTCAGAGCGGGAGCCGCCTTCATGAGTACCGACGATATGATGATCGACACGCCCGATGGGCCGATGTCGTTCGCCGAGTGGAAGAAGAAGCATCCGGTGCAGATCCCGTCGCGTCGCACCAAGGGCAAGGATCTGCCGGTGAAAGTGAAGCGCTTTACCGAGAAGTGACGCCTGCCGCCCCGACCTCAGAACACCGCGTCGACCAGTTGCCGGAACGCCGCCGTGCGGTGGCTGAGCGCGGCCTTTTCCTCAGCCGGCAGTTCGGCGAAAGTCTCGTCGCGGCCGAACGGCACGAACACCGGATCATAGCCGAAGCCGATCGTGCCGCGTGGCGGCCAGGTCAGATGGCCCTCGGCGCGGCCTTCGAACCATTGGACGTGGCCGTCGGGCCAGGCCAGCGCGAGCGTGCAGACGAAGTGGGCATCGCGCGAGGCGTCGGGGCCTTTCGCCGCCAGCGCATCCTCGACCTTGCGCATCGCCAGCCCCCAGTCGCGGCCGGTCGGCGTTTCGGCCCAATCGGCGGTATAGACGCCGGGCTCGCCGCCTAGCGCATCGACGCACAGCCCGCTGTCGTCGGCGAGCGCGGGCAGGCCCGATAGGTCGGCGGCGGCGAGCGCCTTCAGTTCGGCATTGGCGACGAAGGTGGTGCCGGTCTCCTCGGGCTCGGGCAGGTCGAGGTCTTTGGCCGAGACCGCCTCAACGCCATATGGCGCGAGCAAGGCGCGGATTTCGCGGACCTTGCCCTCGTTATGGCTGGCGATGACGAGCTTGCCGGGGGCGAGCTTGCGGATCGCCTGCGGCACCACCTCCTCGGTCACTTCGCCACGGCCTTGGCCTGCGCGGCGAAGATGTCGGTGCAGCCGATGCGGGCGAGGCGGAGCAGGCGGAGCAAAGCTTCCTCGTCATAGGTCGCGCCCTCGGCGGTGGCCTGCGCCTCGGCGATGTTGCCGTTTTCGAGCAGCACGAAATTGGCATCCGCGTCGGCGTTCGAATCCTCATCGTAATCGAGATCGAGCACCGGCGTGCCATTGTAGATGCCGCACGAGATCGCCGCGACCTTCTGCGTCAGTGGATCGGCGGTGAGCTTGCCCTGCGCCATCAGCCCGTCGATCGCGAGCCGCAGCGCCACCCACGCGCCCGAGATCGACGCAGTGCGCGTGCCGCCGTCCGCCTGGATAACGTCGCAATCGAGCACGATCTGGCGCTCACCCAGCAGCTTGAGATCGGTCACCGCGCGCAAGCTGCGGCCGATCAGCCGCTGGATTTCCTGCGTGCGGCCCGATTGCTTGCCCTTGGCGGCCTCGCGGCTGCCGCGCGTGTGGGTGGCGCGGGGCAGCATGCCGTATTCGGCCGTCACCCAGCCTTCGCCCTTGCCGCGCAGGAACGGCGGCACCTTTTCCTCGACCGAGGCGGTGACGAGCACCTTGGTCTCGCCGAAGCCGATCAGCACCGATCCTTCCGCATGTTTGGTGAAGCGCGGCGTGATCGTGATCTCGCGCATTTGATCGGGGGTGCGGCCGGATGGGCGCATGGGAATGTCCTTCGTGATAAGCGTCGCGGGGTGACTAGTCTTTCACTTGCGTGCACGCCAGCCTAGATAAACGCCATGCACGCGCCACCCGTCACCGACCTCAACGATCGCGCCCGCGACGTGTTTCGCGTGGTGGTGGAAAGCTATCTGGCCACCGGCGCGCCGATCGGCTCGCGCACGATCGCGCATCTTTCCGGGCTGAACCTGTCGCCGGCCTCGATCCGCAACGTGATGCAGGATCTGGAGGAACTCGGGCTGCTCGCCGCGCCGCACACCAGCGCCGGGCGGATGCCGACCGAGATCGGGCTGCGGCTGTTCGTCGATGGCATGATGCACGCGATGGAGCCTTCGGTGGAGGAGCGTGCCGCGATCGAATCGCAGGTGCAGCAGGCCGGGCCGGTCGAGGAGGCGCTGGCGGCGACCACCGCTGCGCTCTCGGGCCTGTCGGCATGCGCCGGGCTGGTGATGGTGCCCAAGCGCGAGTTCGTGCTGCGCCAGATGAGTTTCGTGCCGCTCTCCGCTGATAAGGCTTTGGCGGTGCTGGTCGGCGGTGACGGATCGGTCGAGAACCGCGTGGTCGATCTGCCGCCGGGGGTGAGCGTGCCTGCGCTGATCGAGGCGGGCAATTACATGACGGCGACGCTCGGCGGGCTGACACTCGCCGAGGCTCGCGCGCGCATCGAGCGCGAGATGGCCGAGGAGCGTGCGCTGGTCGACAGCGCGGCGCGCGCGCTGATCGAGCGCGGGCTGGCGGTGTGGAGCGAGGATGGCGACCGCCGCCCGGTGCTGATCGTGCGCGGGCAGGGGCGGCTGATCGACGCCGCCGCCGCCGCCGATCTCGACCGGATCAGCGATCTGCTCGACGATCTCGAAGGCAAGCAGGAGATCGCGCGGCTGCTCGACAGCGCGAGCGCGGGCGATGCGACACGGATCTTCATCGGCGCGGAGAACAAGTTGTTTTCGCTGTCCGGATCGTCGGTGATCGCCAAGCCGTTCAGGGGATTGGACGGGCGCGTGGTGGGGGTGGTCGGCGTGATCGGACCCACCCGGTTGAACTATGCGCGCGTTGTCCCCATGGTTGATTTCACTGCCGCGACGCTGGCGCGGCTCATGGGTTAGAGAACCGGGACTGAATGATGATGACCGACGACGACAAGATCGACACCGTACCTGCCGAGGGCGACCTGCGCGAGGAAACCGCCGAGGCGGCGCCCGAGGTGGCCGAGCATGATCGCACCAGCGCGCTCGAGACGGAGCTCGCCGAGGCGAAGAAGGCGGTGCTCTACGCGCATGCCGAGGCGCAGAACATGCGCCGCCGCGCCGAGAAGGAAGCCGCCGACGCGCGCGCCTATGCCGCGACCGCGTTCGCGCGCGATCTGCTGTCGGTGGCGGACAATCTGGAACGCGGCCTGAGCGCGATCCCGGCGGAGCTGCGCGAGGACGACAAGTTCAAGGCGCTGGTGACCGGGCTGGAGGCGACCGGTCGCGAGCTGGAAGCGGTGTTCCAGCGGCACGGCATCAAGAAGATCGTCGCGCTCGGCGAGAAGCTCGATCCGAACTTCCACCAGGCGATGCTGGAAATGCCCAGCGACAAGGAACCGGGCACCGTCGTGCAGGAGATGCAGGCGGGCTATGTCATCAAGGAGCGGCTGCTGCGGCCGGCGCTGGTGGCGGTGGCGAAGGCGGGGTGAGTGAAAGCGTCGCCCCGGCGTCGGTGGAGCCGCGGGTCGTCCGCGCTCCGTTGATGCTGGGGTTGATCGCGTTCCCGATCGTCTTTGTGTGGTTTCTGTTTTTGCCGGGCTTCACCCGCAGCCTTAGATTAGTCGCGCTCGCTTACACCTTTGCGCCCGTAGTCGTAGCCGCAGCCTTCCTGATGGTGTCGGCTGCGGTTCTTGGGATCGCTGAGATCTTGGGAGTGGCACGCTGAGCGGCCTGCGCGTCGAGTTCGAGATAGCTTTGCGCTTGTTCGCGCGGGCCACGACGATCATGAAGAGCCAAGGTTTTGAGGCTCCTGTGCTGGTTGGCGGGGCCGCTGTCGAACTCTATTCGTTGAGCGCGCTCACCACCGGCGATTTTGATATATCGACCGCACGGCAGGAGCCGTTCGAGCAGGCACTTCGCTCGTTGGGTTTCGTGAAGCCGTCTGGGGCGGGCGTCGCCTTGCGGGGATGGGTTCATCCCGAGCTGAAGCTGGGCTTCGAAGTCGTCGCAAGTACTGTACTTGATGGTCTTGCCGACCGCGATAGAATCGTTCTCATCGATCTGGGCAGCGATGGCATCGCGTCGATCATTTCCGTCGAGGATATGATCGCCGATCGGATGGGCCAATTCGCCTCGGGCAGCGCACCTGAAATGCTTGCGCAGGCACAGCGTCTGCTTGCGCTTCACAGCGATGCGGATCGCGCCTATCTCGACCGCAGGATACGCGAAGAAACGATTGGCGAACATGGTATCGAAGACATCCCAACCGGTCCCGCTTGAGGACTTCGTTCGCGATATTGAGCGCCGGCGCGCCGAAACGGGCATCACCGAACTCCCCCGCAACTCCGGCCTGCGTCGCACCGCCAGCAAACGCGCGTTGCTGAAGGCAATCGAAGAGGCTGGCGGCCGGTGGTGAACCCGAACCCCAATATCGTCGCCGAGCGGCCGACCTTCGTCACGCATCTCGAATGTTCGATGACCGGCGAGCGTTACGAGGCCGATCAGCTCCACAATCTGTCGCGCGTCGGCAGGCCGCTGCTGGTGCGCTATGATCTCGACGCGGTTCGCGCCGCGGTGCCGCGCGCGATGATCGAGGCGCGGCCGGCCGATCTGTGGCGGTGGCGCGAGCTGCTGCCGGTGCGGCATAGCCGCGACGTGGTCAGCCTCGGCGAGATCGAGACGCCGCTGGTGCCGATCCCGAAATCGGGCGGGCCGAACGTGCTCGTCAAGGACGAGGGGCGGCTGCCTACGGGCTCGTTCAAGGCGCGCGGGCTCGTCATGGCGGTGTCGATGGCCAAGGCGCTTGGCGTGACGAAGATCGCGATGCCGACCAACGGCAATGCCGGCGCCGCGCTTGCCGCTTATGCGACGCGCTGCGGGATCGAGACGATCGTGCTGTGCCCGGACGACACGCCCGAGATCAACGTGCGCGAGATCGCGATGCAGGGTGCGCGCGTGTACCGCGTCAACGGGCTGATCGACGATTGCGGGGCGATCGTCGCCAAGGGCGCGGCCGAGGGGCTGTGGTTCGATTTCTCGACGCTCAAGGAGCCGTACCGGATCGAGGGCAAGAAGACGATGGGGCTGGAACTGGCCGCGCAACTGCGTTGGACGCTTCCGCGCGCGATCTTCTATCCGACCGGCGGCGGCACCGGCCTGATCGGCATGTGGAAGGCTTTCGCGGAGATGGAGGCGCTCGGCTGGATCGGGCCTGAGCGACCGAAGATGTTCGCGGTGCAGGCGAGCGGCTGCGCGCCGATCGTGCGCGCGTTCGAGGCGGGCGAGGAGCATGCCGAGCGCTGGGAGGATGCCTCGACCGTGGCGGCGGGCATCCGTGTGCCGCGCGCGGTCGGCGATTTCCTGATCCTGCGCGCGGTGCGCGAAAGCGGCGGGCAGGCGATGGCGGTGGGCGATCCGGCTATCCTGAAAGCGGTGGACGAGTGCGCGCGCAAGGACGGGTTGCTGCTCTGTCCCGAAGGCGGGGCGACGTTGGCGGCCTATCGCGAGGCGCTGCGGCTCGGGCTGATCGATGAGGAGGAGAGCGCGGTGCTGTTCAACTGCGCGACGGGCCTCAAATATCCGATGCCCGATGCGAGCGAGACGCTTGATCGCCACCAGCCGATCGACCTGGCGGCGCTGTAGGGCGCTTCAGGGCCGCTCGCGCGACTTGGCGATCAGATGGTATAGCGCCGAGAAATTGGTCGAGAGGTAGCGTGGTGCCAGCCGGCGTGGCTCGATCATCGTGCGGTGCAGCCATTCGAGCCCGACGTTCTGCATCCACATCGGCGCGCGCGGCACATGCGCGCCGACATGATCGAACAGCCCGCCGCAGGTGCGAATCCACGCAAGCCCCTGCAATTGCGCGCGGCGGCGGATCGCGAAGCTCTCCTGGCGCGGCGTGCCCATGCCGACCCACAGCACTTCGGCGCCCGAGGCGCGGATCTCGTCGCAGATCGCATCCTCTTCCGCCTCGGTGAAATAGCCGTGGCGGGTGCCGACGATCTGGAGCCCCGGGTATTGCGCGCACAGCGTCTCGGCGGCGGCGGCGGCGATGCCGGGGCGGGCGCCGAGAAAATAGAATTTCACCCCCGTCTCGACCGCCTTGGCGGCGGCGTCATGGATGAAATCGGTGGTGGCGAGCCGCTCGGGCAGCGGATGTTTCCAGAAGGCGCGCGTGAACAGCACCAGCGGCATGCCGTCGGCATCGATCAGATCGACCGCGTCCATCGTCGCGCGGAAGGCCGCGCTGCGATGATAGAGCGCGATCACGAAGCCGTTCGAGGACACGATCACACGCGGCGCCGCAAGTTCGCCCGAGCGCGCCATAGCGGTATCGCGCGCCATGGCCTCAGCCATTTCCGCGCGGGTCGCGCATACGGTTGGTAGCCCCCCAACCAACGCAATTCTGGGCGAAACTCGGATTTGCGCTACTCTCATGCTAATAAAGGAAGGGGCAGTGCAGGTTATCCGGGCGATAGCCGTTTCAAAAAGGATATGGAACGGCCGTTTGAACCGGGGTGGCTTTCCTCTTCCTTTTTCGTCGTCACGTGGATCGCGCATCAGGACATGCGCGAAGCATCATTACGGCGCTGTTATAGTTCCACTCTTCCCCGTTTGGCGCTGGCGCGTCAAGCACCCGCTGGCGATAATCGCGCGATCAGCGCGCGGGGACGCCGCGCAACGGCTCGCCCGAGGGCAGGCGGAAGCCGCGCCGATACACGAGCGAACTGACGAACAGATAGATCACGATCGTCGGCGGATAGATGAAGGCGGCATCGAAGAAGGAGACCAGCAGGTATCCCGCGCACCCCGCCGCCGCGGCGCGGCGCAGGGTGGAAAGCCGCGACGCCTGGCCGAGCGCGTAACCGACCGGATACACCAGCGCGACGAGCGCGATCAGGAAGCCGATCACGCCGAAGCTGCGAAGCAGGCCGGCGTAGAGGATCTCGGCGATGCGGAACGTGCTCTCGCCGAACGGCGATAGCGTCAGCGTGGTCCATTGTTCGATACGGCCGCCGAGATCGGTGTCGAACAACGAGTCGCTCGACCAGCCGAGCGTGACCATCATGTAGAGGGCGAGCGCGAGCGAGGCGAACGCGGCGATCCAGAACGAGAATCGCGACAGCCGGACCTGGCCCGACATCGCCATGAACATGCCCACCATGATGAGACCGAACCAGGTCGACCGGCTGAGGCTGAGCACCACCGAGAGCAGGAACGCGATCACCCAGGCGCGCGATTTCTCGAAATATATGTACACCGGGGCGAGCATGACCATGCAGGCGCCGAAGATGTTGCCGTTGTTATACGTGCTGATGAGCTTCATCAGCGCGCCACGGCGGTTGTTCTTGTTGAACACGCTCGAAAGTTCGCCGGCGTTGATCGTGATGTAGCGGATTTCGATGATGTGCTTGAACAGGATGAACATCACGAAGTTCAGCAGGCCCCACACGATCACGAACCGCATGCTCCAGCGGAGCACCGTGCCGATCTGCTTTTCGGTGAGATATTCGAGGTGCGCGCACAGCGCGATCAGCATGATCGCCGGCAAGGCGATGAACAGCGCGACGGCGAGCACGACGGAGGATTGAGCGGCGCCGTACAGGATCGTCTTGTAGATGCCGATGAAGCCGACCGCGAGATAGGCGACGAAATTGCCGATCGCGGCGGCCGACAGCGTCGGGCGACGGGCGAGGCCGATCAGCCCGATCGGCGCGACCACGGCGAGCAGCATATAGCCGAAGGTCAGCGGGTAGCCATACACCTCGATACCGGCCTTGGGGGAGGCGATATTGGTGATGATGAGCAGGACATAGACCCAGTAGAAGAACGACGGCCTCGATCCCGCCGAGGCGAGCAGCCGCTGGCCGCGCGCGAGCGGTGCCGGCCAGGCGCGGGGCAACGCGTGATCCGTGGTGAGGGACTGGCCGATCATGAAGGCGCCGATCTCGTGGGAATTGACGTGGACTGATCCCCGGCACGCGCCGGATCGTCAAGCGCAAATCGTCGTCGGGCGGCGCTCATGCGGGGCGCATCCGCCGATCGCGACCGAGCAGGGCCGTGATCTCCTCGACGCCCGGCCGGTTGAACGCGCGGCTGAGCAGGAGGAAGGCCGCGACGCAGGGCACGAGCGACAGCGCGGCGTTGCCGAGCGCCATCCGGGCGAGTGAGAACAGGCCGAGCGCCGCGAGCACGGGAAGCGCGGGCGCGACGATCTGGCGGTGATAGTCGAGGAAGCGCACGGCCGACAGCGGCCGGAGCACCGCGATCCACGCGATCTCCATGAACAGGAAATAGACCGCCGCCATCGCCAGCGACAGCGCGACCGGGCCGGCCATCGCCCCCGCATAGGCCGCGCTGGCGACGAGCGCGGCGAAGCCGAGCTGATACCAGAGCGCGGCCCGGCTCCTGCCGAGCGCGGACAAATAGGTGCCGAGCGGGTTGACCGTGGCGCGCAGCGCGAACCACGCGGCGACATAGGGCAGCAACCGCCCCGCGCCGCGCCAGCGTTCGCCGAGCAGCAAGGGCAACAGATCGGCGCCGAACAGGGCGAGCGCCGCATAGACGGGGAAACAGACCGAAGCCGACATGCGCAGCACGCGCAGATACAGCGTGCCGACGCGGCGCGGATCATGCTGTTCACGCGCCATCAGCGGCAGGCCCACCCGCAGGATGACGGGATTGATCGCGGTCATGATCTTGAGGGCGAGATCGCGCGGCTGGCCGAAACTGCCGAACACCGGCTTGGGGAAGACGAAGCCCGCGATCAGCAGATCGAGCTGGACCGTGACCGAGATCGCCAGATTGACCAGCAGCATATCCAGCCCATACGGCACGAAGCGGCAGACATCGCGCCAGGCGAAATGCCACGCCGGCCGCCAGCCGCGCGCGAGCCACACCCACGACAGGCCAAGCGCGCTGGCCGAGGTGGCGAGCTGCCCCCAGACGACGCAATATGGCCCGGCGCGCGCAAGGGCGAGGCCGACCGCCACCAGAAAGCCGACTGCGGCGGCGGCGACCTCGACCTTGATGACGGCTTCGAAGCGCAGATCGCGTTCGGCGAGGACACGCAACTGGAGGTAGAAGCCGTTGGCGACGAACATGCCGCTCGCGATCCACAGCATCGGCGTGAGGCGCGGGGCGGCGTACAGGTGCGCGAGCAGGGGCGCGGCCGCGATCGTGGCCAGCGCCACGCCCAAGCCGACCATGACGTTGAGCCAATAGAGCGAGGATGTCTCGTCCGCGCTCACGTCGCGGAAGCGGATCAGCGCGCTCGACAGTCCCGCGTCGCACAGGCTTTGCGCGAGTTGCAGCAGCGACATCATCAGTACGACCAGGCCGAAATCGGCGACGCCGAGCAGCCGCGCGACGATCAGCAGTTGCACCGTCGCCAGCACCGCGCGCAGGATGTTGCCCGTCGCGGTCCAGCGGACCGATCCGCGCGCGCCGCTCATGCGTCGAGTACGCGGCGGAACACCGCCTCGTACCGGTCGCACGCGGTCTCGACCGAAAAGTCGCGCGCGCGGGCGATCTGGCGGTCGCGCGGCGCCGGCGCGCGCAGCATCGCGTCGATCGCCTGCGCCATCGCAGCCACGTCGCCGACCGGTACCAGCGCGCCGAACCGTCCGCCCGCGACGATCTCGCGCGGGCCATCGGGACAATCGGTGGTGACGATGCTCGCGCCCGCGCCGAGCGCCTCGACCAGCACGTTGCCGAACCCCTCCCACGCCGAACTCAGCACGAAGAAGCCGGCGGCGGCGATCGACGGGGTGATGTCGAGCACGAATCCGGGCAGCGCGACGCGTCCGGCCACTCCGAGGGTCGCGGCCAGCGCCTCCAGTTCGGCGCGGAGCGGCCCGTCGCCGAAGATCACCGCGCGGAGCCCGCGCTGCCCGCTCAGCGCGAGCGCGCGCAGCAGGGTCGCGAAATCCTTCTGTTCGACCAGCCGCCCGGCGGCGACGATCACCGGCCCGGCGCCGTCGCGCGTCCACGGATGCGCGGCCGTGGCGCCATCGACCGGCGGGCGGTGGGCCGGATTGTAGATGACGTCGATGCGTTCGCGCTCGAGCCGGGCGAAGCGGGCGAGGGAATCGGCGAGCCCGTGCGATACCGCGACGATCGCGTCGGCGCGCCGGTAGGTGAAGATCGCGGCCTTGTGCCACGCCTTTTGTTTCCACCCCGCCAGCCGTGCATGATCGGCCTGCGGATTGGTGCGCTCGGTCAACACGTTGCGCGCGCGCGTGCCCGACAGGAGCCGCGCGATCACCGCCGCGTTGTTGAACTGGGGCATCGCGCTCAGCACGATATCGTAGCGGCCCGCGCGCAGCAGCCGGGCGAGCGCGGGAATCGTGCCGCGCGCGCTGTTGGCCGGATGGCGCAGCCAGTGGATCGTCACGCCGGGCGCGACCGGATAGTCGTTCGGACCCGGCGCGCCGGCGAGGATCAGCGTCAGCTCATGCCCGCGCGCGATGAGTGCGTGCGAGAGGTTGGCGATCATATGCTCGACGCCGCCCGGCCTCAGCCCTTCGTAGAAGAACGCGATCTTCAAAGGCGCTCCCCCCGTTCGCGCGATGTCGGCGGTCCCGTCGCTGGTTTCGGGACGATTCCATCAACATCGGTCGTCCCGAGCCAAGTCGAAGCACGTGTGCGACCGGTGGCCGCTTGTGCGTTCCTTTACCCCCGGCGCTTTGTGTGAAGCACGCTGGCCAAAAAAGCGATAGCGAAACGCGATATCATCGCTTAGCCAATGATGCCGCATGCCATGGCTTCTTCGCGTCCGAGTAGCTGACCGGCCCACGCGGTCCGCCGCCGGCGTGATGCCAGCGCCGTGGCGCCTGCCCGGGCGATCCGCGCGGCTGTTGTCTTATTGGCGTCATGTTCCGCCGCAGTCACGAAGCGTCCGATCGGTCGTCACGATTTCAGCGACCTATGTCCCGATCTTCCTGTTCGTCTTGCTCGTCTTTTCGGGTGTGACCTGGTCGATGGAGGATTCGCAGGTCGTCGCGGATGCCGGCGGCGATCCCGCGATCGGCGTGTTCAGCGGCAAGGCCGGGTTGCTGGCCGGACTGGCGCTGGTCGGCGTGTATCTGCCGGCGCTGCGCGATCCGCCGCGATCGCTGGGCGCGGCCTTGTGCCTGTTCTGGCTGCTCGCCTTCGCATCGGTGCTGTGGGCGGGCACCGTCGGCACCGTGCTGTTCGCGATTACCCATCTGACCCTGCTGCTCGCCGCGGCGATGCTGGCGCACCGGCTGCTCGGTTTCGCGCGCGCGCTGCGGCTGGTCTGGCTGGTGAGCGCGGCGCTGATCCTGCTGTCGGTCGCGCTCGCCGCGACCGGTGATCCGCATGCGGTGATGGGCGGGACGCACGCGGGGCGCTGGCGCGGGCTGTTCGCGCACAAGAACAGCTTCGCGCCGTTCCTCGCCGTCAATCTGCTGATCGCGCTGTTCGCGCAGGCGAGCCTCAAGCTGCCGGTCGTGCTCGTCGTGGCGATGGTGGCGGTCGATCTCGTCGCATTGTTCTTCGCCAATTCCGCGACGGCGGACATCGCCGCCGCCGCCGGCATCGCCGCGGGGATCGCGTTGCTGCCGATCCGCAACCGCGCGGTGCGGACGCTGTGGCGGATCGGCGCGATCGCGGTCGCGTGCGTGCTGGGCGGCGTGCTGCTGCTCCAGCCCGGCGTCACGGGGGAGGCACTGGGGCGCGACACGACGATGAGCGGACGCGCGGCGATGTGGGCGCAGGCGATGCCGCTGACGGTCGAGCGCCCGCTCGGCACCGGCTATGGCTCCGGCGGCGGATCGCGGGTGTCGATTGAATTGCAGAAGCGGATGCACCGCGCGATCAACCTCAGCGTGCAGAGCGGCTATCTCAACCTCGCGCTCGAACTCGGCTGGGGCGCGGTGGTGCTGTTCGCGCTGTGGGCCGGCGGGGGCATGCTATCGGTGCTGTTCAGCCGGCGCGCATCCTCGGCGCAGACCTTGCTCGCCGCATTGCTGGCGGCGATGATCGTCGAGAGCGTTTCGGAGGTGAACGCCTGCTTCGCGCCGGGCTGGCTGCTGCTGGTGACGATGCTGCCGATGATCGAGGCGCGCCGGGCGATGCGGCCACGGCTGCGCCTGCTCCGACGGCGCTATGCGCGGCGAACGGTCACGCCATCAGCGCCTCGCACTGATCGAGCGTATCCTTGAAGGTGGCGATGATCGCCTGGTACGGCGTCGCGCTCGCCATATCGAGCCCGGCGCGCTTGAGGATGTCGACCGCATAGTCCGATCCGCCGGATTTGAGCACGTTCAGATAGGTCTCGCGCTCCTTGGCGCCGCCCGTGAGGATCGATCGCGCGAAATAGGACGCCGCCGAGATCGAGGTGGCATATTGGTAGACGTAGAAGCTCGTATAGAAATGCGGGATATACGCCCATTCCGAGCCATAGGTGTCGGCGATCGCGACGTTCGGGCCGTGGTAGCGGCGCAGCAGATCGAGATAGAGCTTGGTCAGCGTCTCGCCCGACAAGCCTTCGCCCGCCTCGGCCTTGTCGTGGACGAGCAGTTCGAACTCGCCGAACATTGCTTGCCGGTAAAAGGTGCCGCGGATCGATTCGAGCTGTTGGCCGAGATAGAACAGCTTCTCCTGCTTGGTCTTGGCGCGCGCGACCATATAGGCGGCGAGGAGCTGTTCGTTGCAGGTCGAGGCGATCTCGGCGAGGAAGATCGGGTAGTTGGTCTTCTCATACACGTTGTTCTTGTTGGCGAGCAGCGTGTGCATCGCATGGCCCCATTCGTGCGCGTAGGTCGTCATCCCCTCGTAATTCTCGCCGAGGTTGAGCAGCAGATAGGGGTGGACGTCGAATGCCGCGCCGGGGTTCATGTACGCGCCGGATTTCTTGCCGGGGCGGGGCAGCTGGTCCAACCATTTCTTCGCGGTCGCCTCGGCGAAGAGCGCGCCATATTCCGGGCCGAGCGGCCGCAGCGCCTCGATCGTGGTGGCGCGCATCTCGGGCACGGTGATTTTCCGGTCGAGCTGCACCAGCGGCGGATAGATGTCGTAATAGGCCATGTCGGGCAGCTTGAGCAGCGTGCGGCGCAGCTCGAAATAGCGGTGGAGCTGGGGCAGGCCGGCGTTGGTCTCGCGCACCAGAGCGCGGTACACCGCCTCGGGGACGTTGCCGCCCGACAGCGCCATCGCCAGCGAGGTCGGATATTTGCGCGCCTTCTTGGCGAAGACGTCGGCCTTCACATGGCTGAGGTAGGCGGTGCCGAGCGACGCCTGGAACTTGCCATATTGCGCCCAGAAGGTGTCGAACACCAGCTTGCGATCGGCCCGGTTGGGCGCATCGCGGTTCAGCGTATAGGCCTGGTCGTCGAGCCGCACCGCCTTGCCGGTCGACAGCGTCACCGTCGGCCACGGAATGTCCGAGGCGACGAGCTGTTCGCGGATGTCACGCGGGCCGCTGAACGGCGCTGAGGTGCCGGCGAGCAGCACCTCGCCCTCGGGCGAGAGCGTGTGGTCGGCCTGCCGGAGGATGTCGGCGAGCTGGAAGTCGAAATGCTGTTTGAGCGTCGCGTTGGCGGCGACGAACTGGTCGATCCGCGCCTTGCCGACGCTCAGGATTTCCGGCGCGACCCATGACGTGGCCTCGCCGAACGCGGTGTAGAGATCGGTCGCGAGCGCCTCCTTCTCCTGATTGGCGGAAACGCGCAGATCGGCATCGGCCTTGAGGCTGGCATAGGTGTAGATGCGCGAGATCATGCGATCGAGCTTGGTCTGTTCCGATAGCGCCGCCGCCAGCGCGTCGGCGCTGGTGCCGAGCGTGCCCTTGAACTTGGCGAAGCCCGGAAGTTCGGCGAGCGCCTGCCGGCGCGCCGCGTCCCACGCGGCGTCATCGGGGAACAGGTCGGTCAGATCCCAGGCCGCGCCGCCGCCGGCGGGAGCCTGGGCCAAAGCGGGCAGGGCGGCGGCGAACGTGGCGAGACTGGCGGCGGCGATCGCCGAGCGGCGGGTGAGATCTGGCATGACGGATCTTTCAACAGGCGGAATCGGCCGATGATGCCAAAGCGGCCGGTGTTTGGCTAGGGTAGGGCACCGCGCGCCGGCGGTCCGGGACGCGCAAATTTTTGTGTCGGGCGTGTAACCAATTCGGTTGCACGGGCGTTCGGGGCAGCATCAACATCACCCAACAGGGATATCAAACATGCGTGTAGTCCCCGCTCTCGTCATCGCCGGTCTGCTGATCGCGCCGGTCACCGCCGCGACCGCGCAGCAAAACAACAATGGCCTAGGCCACGTCGTCACCCAGCCGCTGCGCGACACCCGGATCAAGGACGAGAAGATTCCGGCGGTGTTGCAGCGCGCCGCGTCCGCGCCGTATTCGGCGGTGGGCACGCAGAATTGCGCCGCGATCACCGCGCAGATCCGCGATCTCAACGGCGCGCTCGGCGCCGACGTCGATACGCCCGCCAAGCAGAAGGGCGAAGGCTCCGCGATCGCGGCGGCCGGCGCGCGCGCGGTGGTGGGCACGCTGATCCCGGGGCTGGGGCTGGTGCGCGTCATCACCGGCGCCGACAAGGCGCAGCGCCGCGCCGAGGCGGCGGTCTATGCGGGCGCGGTGCGGCGCGGGTATCTGAAGGGGCTGGGGCTGGCGAAGCGCTGCCGCGTGCCCGCCGCGCCGACCGCCGCCTCGCTGGCGGCGAAACCGGAGTTGCTGGCGGCGGACCAATAAGCGCGGCGAGACCCGCCCGCCGGGCGGGTCGTCAGTCGCGCGCGAAGATTTCCGCGTGGGGCAGGGTGATGCCGAGCGAAGGCAGCGGCACGTCCACCCCGCGCGGAAGCCAGGAGTCGGACCAGTCGTCGCCCGCCACGCGGCGGACGATCCGCACCCGCTCATCGCTCGTATCGACGAGAACGATCGTCTGGACACCGGGAAGCGCGCGATATTCGAGCAGCTTCACCTTCTGATCGTAAGACGAGGTCGAGGGAGATAGCACTTCGAAGACGACGTGAGGGTCGCCGAGCAGCTTCTTGCGGGCGTTCTCGGGCGCGCTGGGATTGTTGCAATAGACGCTGACGTCGGGGAGCCGGACGGTGCGTTCGTCGGTGCGCGTGGCGAAATCGGAGCCATAGGGACGGCATCCCGACCCTCGCAGGGCGGGGCCGAGAAAGCTCAGGATGTTGGCGGCGACGCGGGCATGTTCTTCGCTGACCCCGGCCATTATGTAGATCAGGCCGTCTTCAAGTTCGGCCTTCGCACCGCCGAAATCCATGTCGAGGAATTCCTCGATCGAGATGCGGCGGTAGGCTGGGTCGAGCGCGACGTGAGCCATGCCCATAATCTATCAAACGCAGTGGGCTCGACAAAGGGCGGGTGATCGTTGCGAGGCTCGTCGGCCGTGGCGGTCGTCAGTCGCGCGCGAAGATCTCCGCGTGCGGCAGGGTAATGCCGAGTGATGGGAGCACGACATCCTGCGGTTGTGCGAACAGGTCGTCGCGCCATGAGGTCAGGCCAAGGCGCTGTACCACCCGCGCCAGTTCGCTGACCGGATTGACGAAGACGATCGTGTCGATCGACTCCAACCGGCGATATTCGTCGAGCTTCTTGCCGATGTCGTTCGCCTCGGTCGAGGGGGAGAGCACCTCGAAGATGACCCTCGGCCGTTCGAACAGCTTCAACGTGTCGGTTTCGGGCAACGGCGGTTCGTCGCACATCACGCTGACGTCCGGGTAGCGCAAGTTGATGTCGTCGATGCGGATCGCGGCGTCGGCACCATAGGGTCGGCACCCTGAGCCCCGCAGCGCTGTGTGAAGATAGGCATAGATGTTGCCGGCAACACGGGCATGCGCTCGTGTGCCGCCCGTCATCATCTGGATGACGCCATCGACCAGCTCGAACTTCTTGTCCGTGCCGAAATCGAGCGACAGGAACGTCTCGACGGTAATCGGCTGGTAGGCGGGCTCGTGTCGCATCGTCACCTCTCGGCGCGGTTGTAGCGCATACCGAGTGGACGCACAAAGGGCAGGCGGATCGATCCGCCGGCCCTTCGTTTTTCGTCGAACGGCGCGGGCGAAGCCCGCGCTGGGCGTCAGACCGGGTCGGCTTCGCCGACCGGCTGGCCGTTCTGATTTCGTGTCGGGAGCAGCTTTCGCTGCCCCCGTCCGAAATCAGAAGTCCATGCCGCCCATGCCGCCCATGCCAGCGCCGCCGCCCATCGGCATCGCGGGCTTGTCTTCCGGCAGCTCGCTCACGGCCGCTTCGGTCGTGATGAGCAGGCCAGCGACCGAAGCCGCGTTCTGGAGCGCGGTGCGGACGACCTTGGTCGGGTCGATCACGCCGGCGGCGACGAGGTTCTCGTACACGTCGGTCGAGGCGTTGAAGCCGAACGAGGTGTCGTCCTGGTCGAGCAGCTTGCCCGAGACGACCGCGCCGTCATGGCCGGCGTTGCTGGCGATCTGGCGAACCAGCGCGGTCAGCGACTTGCGGACGATGTCCACGCCACGGGTCTGGTCCTCGTTCGCGCCGGTCAGGCCGTTGAGGGCCTTCGTGGCGTACAGGAGGGCCGTGCCGCCGCCGGGGACGATGCCTTCTTCGACCGCGGCGCGGGTTGCGTGCAGCGCGTCGTCAACGCGATCCTTGCGCTCCTTGACTTCGACTTCCGAAGCGCCGCCGACCTTGATGACGGCCACGCCACCGGCGAGCTTGGCGAGACGCTCCTGGAGCTTCTCACGGTCATAGTCCGAGGTCGTGATCTCGATCTGCTGACGGATCGCATCGGTGCGGCCCTTGATCGCATCGGCTTCACCCGCACCGTCGACGATGGTGGTGTTGTCCTTGTCGATCGTGACGCGCTTGGCGGTGCCGAGCATGCCGAGCGTGACGTTCTCGAGCTTGATGCCGAGGTCTTCCGAGATGACTTCGCCCTTGGTGAGGACGGCGATGTCCTCGAGCATCGCCTTGCGACGATCACCGAAGCCCGGTGCCTTGACCGCCGCGACCTTGAGGCCGCCGCGCAGCTTGTTGACGACGAGCGTGGCGAGCGCCTCACCCTCGATGTCCTCGGCGATGATGAGCAGCGGGCGGCCCGACTGCACGACCGCTTCGAGGATCGGCAGGATCGCCTGCAGGTTCGAGAGCTTCTTCTCGTGGATGAGGATGTACGGATCGGCGAGCTCGACCGTCATCTTCTCGGGGTTGGTGATGAAGTAGGGCGACAGGTAGCCGCGGTCGAACTGCATGCCCTCGACGACGTCGAGCTCGAAATCGAGACCCTTCGCCTCTTCGACGGTGATGACGCCTTCCTTGCCGACCTTCTCCATCGCCTCGGCGATCTTCTCGCCGACTTCACGGTCGCCGTTGGCCGAGATGATGCCGACCTGCGCGACTTCCGACGAACCCGAGACGGGCTTCGAACGCGACTTGATATCCTCGACGACCTTGTGGACGGCGAGGTCGATGCCGCGCTTCAGGTCCATCGGGTTCATGCCGGCCGCGACCGACTTCATGCCTTCGCGCACGATCGCCTGGGCGAGCACGGTTGCGGTGGTGGTGCCGTCACCCGCGACGTCGTTGGTCTTCGAGGCGACTTCGCGCACCATCTGCGCGCCCATGTTCTCGAACTTGTCCTTGAGTTCGATTTCCTTGGCGACGGTGACGCCGTCCTTGGTGATGCGCGGGGCGCCGAACGACTTGTCGATGACGACGTTGCGGCCCTTCGGCCCGAGCGTGACCTTCACCGCATCGGCGAGGATGTCGACGCCGCGCAGGATGCGCTCGCGCGCGTCACGGCTGAATTTTACGTCCTTGGCTGCCATGTTGGCTGACCTTTCAGATTAGGATGTTGAGAAGAAAACCGGGGGATGGTGGCTCAGCCGACGATCCCGAGGATGTCCGACTCTTTCATGATGAGCAGGTCTTCGCCATCGACCTTGACCTCGGTGCCCGACCACTTGCCGAACAGGATCTTGTCGCCGGCCTTGACGTCGAGCGGCGTGACCTTGCCGTCTTCCGCCTTGGTGCCGGTGCCGACGGCGACGACTTCGCCCTCTTGCGGCTTTTCCTTGGCGGTGTCGGGGATGATGATCCCGCCGGCCGTCTTTTCCTCGGCCTCGACGCGCTTTACGAGCACGCGGTCGTGCAACGGACGAAAGTTCATGCGCTGTCCCTTTTCATAGAACGTGGGGAATAGGTGTTAGCACTCGCCATAGGTGAGTGCCAGCGGCCGTCATATGTGCCCGAGCCGCCCGATCGTCAACCGCCGCGAACAGGATTTTTGCGTCTGTATTGGTGCAATAACACGGGTGTTTACGTGCCGGTGGCGATGCTCTAGCGAAGGCACGTCATCCGCCAACAGGAGAGCGGCAGAGTGAAACTCGTTCGGGGTGCTTGGAAGCTACTGGTCGGGATCAAGGACGCGCTCGTCCTGATCGCGATGCTGCTGTTCTTCGGTGCGCTGTTCGGTGCGCTCGCGGCGCGGCCCGGCGGATCGAGCGCGCGCCAGGGCGCGCTGCTGCTCAAGCTCGACGGCCCGATCGTCGAGCAGCCGAGCGAGCCCGGCACCTTCGCCAGCCTCAGCGGATCGGCGGCCAGGCCCGAATACCGCTTGCGCGATCTGGTGCGCGCGCTCGACAAGGCGAAGGGCGACGGCGACGTGAAGGTCGTCGTGCTCGACCTCGACGCGTTCGGCGGCGGCTATCCGGCGGCGGTGACCGAGGTCGCCGATGCGATCCGGCGCGTGCGCGATAGCGGCAAGCCGGTGCTCGCCTACGCGACCGCCTATACCGACAGCGGCTATCGCCTCGCCGCCAACGCGAGCGAGATCTGGGTCAACCCGATGGGCGGCTCGCTGTTCATGGGGCCGGGCGGGTCGCAGCTTTACTACAAGGGCCTGATCGACAAGCTCGGCGTGACCGCGCACGTCTACCGCGTCGGCAAGTACAAGTCGTTCGTCGAGCCGTACACGCGCGACGCGGCTTCGCCCGAGGCGAAGGAAGAGGTGGTCAAGCTGTACCAGGTGCTGTTCGCCCAGTGGCAGGAGGCAATCGCCAAGGCGCGACCCAAGGCGAAGATCGCGCCGTTCCTGACCCAGCCCGACAAGATGATCGTCGCCGCGCAGGGCAATATCGCGCAGGCCAATCTCGACGCGGGGCTGGTCGACAAGCTCGGCACCCGGCTCGATTTCAACAAGCGCGTCGCCGAGATCGCGGGCGTGGACAGCGGCAAGGCGGCGGGCACGTTCAACGCCATCAAATATGACGGCTATGTCGCGCGCAACCCGCTGCCGACCGGCGGCGCGGCGGTCGGCGTGCTCACGGTCGCGGGCGATATCATCGACGGCAAATCGACCGCCGGCAGCGCGGGCGGCGACACCGTCGCCAAGCTGCTGCTCGACGGGCTCGCCAAGAAGAACCTGAAGGCGCTGGTGGTGCGGGTCGATTCCCCCGGCGGGTCGGCGCTCGCCTCCGAGACGATGCGCCGCGCGATCCAGGAGGCGAAGGCGCGGAAACTGCCCGTGGTCGTGTCGATGGGGTCGGTCGCGGCCTCGGGCGGCTATTGGGTGTCGACCGCGGGCGACCGCATCTTCGCCGAGCCGACCACGATCACCGGCTCGATCGGGATCTTCGGGATCATCCCGACCTTCGAGAACACGCTGAAGAAGATCGGCATCACCACCGACGGGGTGACGACCACGCCGATCTCGGGGCAGCCCGATCTCTACGCGGGCACCAACGCCGCGACCGACGCGATCTTCCAGGCGGGTATCGAAAATGGCTATCGCCAGTTCATCACCCGCGTCGCGAACGCGCGCCACATGACGCCGCAGCGCGTCGACGAGATCGGCCAGGGGCGCGTGTGGGACGGCGGCACCGCGCGCCAGATCGGGCTGGTCGATCAGTTCGGCGGACTGGATGACGCCGTCGCGGCGGCGGCGAAGCTGGCCGGGCTGAAGGCCGACGGCTATCATGCCGAATATCTGGAGAAGCAGCCGGGCCTGCTCGCCAGGCTGATCGCGCAGGTGACCCGTGACGACGATGACGATTCGGCGGCGGGCGGCGACGCGTTCACCCGGATCGCCGCGCTGCACCGTGCCGCCTTCGCGCAGGCGCTGGGCGACGTGAAGCGGATCGGCACCGGCGCGGCGATCCAGGCGCGCTGCCTCGAATGCGAAGGACTGGGCGCGACCGCCCCGGCACAGGGAGACGTGACGTTGATGAACCTCATTCTGGCGCGCTTCGGATGGTGATCGCGGTACGGCCCGCCACGCCCGAGGATGCCGCGGCGATCGCGGATATCTATCGCCCCTATGTCGAGGCGGCGACGATCTCGTTCGAGACCGAGGCGCCCGACGCCGACGAGATGCGCCGCCGCATGCTCGCCTCGGAGGGGCGTTTCCCGTGGCTGGTGATGACCGAGGGCGAGGCGGCGACGGTGATCGGCTATGCCTATGCCGGCGCGTTCCGCGACCGGGCGGCGTATCGCTACACGGTCGAGACCTCGATCTACTTCCTCCAGGCCGCGCAGGGCAACGGCCACGGCCGGCAGCTCTACGACGCGCTGATCGACACGGTGCGCGCGCAGGGGTTCGCCCATGCCGTCAGCGTCATCACTTTGCCCAACGACTGGCTGATGCGGGTGAACGAATCGGTCGGCTTCAAGCGCACCGGCGTGCTGCGCGAACTCGGCTACAAAAACGGCCGCTGGATCGACGTCGGCTTCTGGCAATGCGAACTCAACGACGCGACGATCCCGCCGAAGGAACCCAAGCCATTCAGCGAGACCGGGATGGTGTGGAACTGGTGAGTGGGCGCGGCGGACGGGGTTTTTGGGGCCGCGAGTGATGACTGACGCGCCGCCCCCCTGGCAAGGCCCGCTCGCCGGGGTGACGGTGCTCGACTTTTCGCGCGTGCTCGCCGGGCCGGCGGCATCTATGGCGCTGGCCGATCTCGGCGCGGACGTCATCAAGGTCGAACCGCCCGGCACCGGCGACGATACGCGCGGCTTCCCGCCGCACCGCGACGGGGTGAGCCATTATTTCCTCGCCAACAATCGCGGCAAGCGCAGCATCGTCATCGATCTCAAGGCGCCCGAAGGGGTCGATCTGGCCAAGGCGCTGGCGGCGAAGAGCGACATTCTGATCGAGAACTACCGCCCCGGCGTGATGGACCGGCTGGGGCTCGGCTATGACACGCTCGCGGCGATCAACCCCGGGCTGGTCTATTGCGCGATTTCGGGGTTCGGCATGACCGGCCCCTTACGCGACAAGCCCTCGTTCGACATCGTCACGCAGGCGCTGTCGGGCGCGCTCAGCGTCAACGGCGAGCCGGGCGCGATGCCGAGCCGGCTCGGCATTCCGCTCGGCGATCTCGTGGGCGGGGTCAACGGGCCGATCGCGATCCTCGCCGCGCTGCATGAGCGACACGCAACGGGTCGCGGCCGGCTGATCGACATCAGCCTGCTCGACGGCATGTTCGGGATGTTGAGCTACCTCGCGCAGCTCGCGTTCTTCACCGGCGAAGACCCGACGCCGCAGGGATCGCAGCATCCCAATCTGGTGCCCTATGGCGCGTTTTCGGCGAGCGACGGCTCGATCATCATCGCCTGCCTGACCGATGCGTTCTGGGCGCGGATCTGCGCGGCGCTCGGGCGGCCGGAGTTGGCGGGCGATGCGCGGTTCGCCACCACCGAACGGCGGCGTGACGCGCGGGGGGAGGTCAACGCGTTGATCTCCGATTTCACCGAACGCCAGTCGGTCGCGGACCTGGTCGCGCTGTTCACCGAGCATCAGGTTCCGCATGCGCCGATCCTTGGAGTAGGCGCGGCGCTCGCGCAGCCGCAGGCGGTGGCGCGCGAGATGGTGGTCGAGGTCGATCACACGACGCTCGGGCGCATCCCGATCGTCAACCGGCCGTTCCGCTTTCCTGGCGAGACGATGCCGAAGCCGAGCGCGCCGCCCGATCTCGGCGAGCATAGCGACGCGATCTTGCGCGAGGTGCTGGGGTTGGACGACGCGGCAATCGCCGCGTTGCGGGCGAACGGGGTGGTCGCCTGAGCGACGTAAGATGTTCCTCCGTTCGTGCTGGGTAGCCGCCGAGTGTCCCGCGCAGCGGGCATATCGAGGTGGCGTATCAAAGCACAGGTTCGGTGGGTGACCTGTACTTCGATACGCTACCTCGATACGCCCTTCGGGCTACTCGGCAGCTACTCAGCACGAACGGTGCTATTTAAAAGCTAAAGAGAGTTACCCTACCCGAGACGCCACCTTCGCCTCGATCGCATCCCAGATCAGCCCCGCCACATCGGTGCCGTCGAACTTTTCGATCGCGACGATGCCGGTGGGGGAGGTGACGTTGATCTCGGTGAGCCACTTGCCGCCGATCACGTCGATGCCGACGAAGAGCAAGCCGCGCCGCTTGAGCTCCGGCCCGAGCTCGGCGCAGATCGCTTCTTCTTCGGGCGTCAGCACGGTCTTAACCGCCGAGCCGCCGACCGCGAGGTTCGAGCGAATCTCGCCTTCGCCGGGCAGGCGGTTGATCGCGCCCGCGACGACGCCGTCGACCAGCACGATGCGCTTGTCGCCTTGCGCCACGTCGGGGAGGAACGCCTGCACCATGTGCGGCTCGCGATAAGCGGTGTTGAACACTTCGATCAGCGCCGACAGGTTGGCGCCGTCCGCCCCGACCTTGAAGATCGCCTTGCCGCCGTTGCCGTGGAGCGGCTTGACGACGATCTCGCCATGTTGCGCGAGGAAGGCGCGTGCTTCGTCGAGGCTGCGCGTGACGAGCGTCGGCGGCATGAAGTGCGCGTAATCGAGCACGAACACCTTTTCGGGGGCGTTGCGCACGCTCGCGGGGTCGTTGACGACCACCGTCTTGTCCGCGATCCGTTCGAGCAGGTGGGTGGCGGTGATGTAGCCGAGATCGAACGGCGGATCTTGGCGCATCAGCACCACGTCCGCATCCTCGCCGAGATCGAGCTTCACCGGATCGCCGAAGGTGAAATGGTCGCCGTGGACGCGCTGAACGGTGACGGGATGGGCGAGCGCCCAGACGCGGCCGTCCGAATAGTTGAGCGCTTCGGCGGTGTAGTGGAACAGCCGGTGGCCGCGCGCCTGCGCGGAGAGCATCAGCGCGAAGGTCGAATCGCCGCCGATGTTGATCTGGTCGAGCGGGTCCATCTGGACGGCGACGGTTAACGGCATCAGCGTTCCTCTTGCTTCGTGCCCCGCCACCATCGTCACCCCAGCGCATGCTGGGGTCTTCCAGGGCGGGCGCTACGGCCCACACCGGGAGATGCCAGCGTGCGCTGGCATGACGGACGAGGTTCGCGTTGCAGATAGGCGCGAGCGACCGTGCTGTCACCCGATCCAAGCATTCTCGATATGCCGCAGCGGCACGCCGCGCGCGATGAGGATGACATCGACGCGGATGTCGTCGCCGGGCAGCGCATACTCGGCCATCAGCACCTCGGCCGCCGCCGCGACGCGGGCGAGGCGGCGTTCGTCGATGGCAAGGTCGAGCTCGGCGGCGGTGCGGCGCAGCTTAACCTCGACGAAGGCGACGAGGCCGGGGCGGCGCGCGACCAGATCGACCTCGCCCGCCTTGGTGCGCACCCGGCGCGCGACGATCTGCCAGCCTTTCAGCCGCAGCCACCACGCGGCGATGCGCTCGCCGCGTCGGCCGGCGGCCTCGGCGACGCGGCGGTCTCTCACCCTTTCAGCTCGAGCGCCCGCGCGTAGAGTTCGCGGCGGTCCAGCCCCAGCTTCTTGGCGACCTCGCCCGCCGCCTTGGACGCGGGAAGCCGTTGCAGCGCCTCGATCAGCGCGGCATCGGCATCCTCGGCGCTCGCCGCTTCGGGTTCGCCGGGCGGGGCGACGACGATCACGATCTCGCCTTTGGGGGGCGCCTCGGCGTAGCGCGCGGCCAGCGCGGAGAGCGAATCGGTGACGGCTTCCTCGAACTTCTTGGTGATCTCGCGCGCAACCGCCGCGTCGCGGTCACCAAGGCCCTCGGCGAGCGCGGTCAGCGTCGCGGCGAGGCGCGGCCCCGATTCGTACAGCACCAAGGTCGCGCGGATCGCGGCGACTTCGGCGATCGCGGCGGCGCGCGCCTGCGCCTTGGGCGGCAGGAAGCCGAGGAAGAAGAAACGATCGGTCGGCAGCCCGGCGAGCGTCAGCGCGGCGATCGCGGCGCACGGGCCGGGGATCGTCACCACCGCATGACCGGCGGCGCGTGCGTCGCGGACCAGCTTGTAGCCCGGATCGGAGATCAGCGGCGTCCCCGCGTCGGACACCAAAGCGACCGCTTCCGTCCCCATCCGCGCGACCAGGCCGGGGCGGACCGCCTCGGCATTATGGTCGTGATAGGGCGTCATCGGGCGCTTGACGCCGACATGGCGCAGCAGCCCCGCCGTCACACGCGAGTCTTCCACCGCGATTACAGCGGCATGGGACAGGATATGCGCCGCGCGCGGTGACAGATCACCGAGATTGCCGATAGGGGTGGCGACGATATAGAGACCGGGCGCGAGTACAGCGTTCATCGGAGGGGTTCATGACAGACGGGGCAAGGGTACGGCAACCAGGAAGGCCGCTGCGGCGCGCCGTTATCGTCATGGCCGCGCTGCTGCTGGCGGGCTGCCAAGCGGTGGTGCCGCGCGGCGCGACCGAGCCGGGCCGCCGCCCGCCGCCGCCGCGCCAACAGCCGAGCCAGGTCGAGCAGGGCATCCCCACCGACACCGCGCGCCACCGCGTGGCGCTGCTGGTGCCGCTGTCGGGTCCGAACGCGGGCGTGGGGCAGAGCCTCGCCAACGCGACGCAGATGGCGTTGCTCGATTCGAACAACCAGCGCATCCGCATCACCACCTATGACACCAACCTCGGTGCCGCCGCCGCCGCGCAGCGCGCGATCGCCGAGGGCAACCGGCTGATCCTCGGGCCGCTGCTCGGTGACGACGTGCGCGCGGTGACGCCGATCGCGCACCGATCGAGCGTGCCGGTGGTGGCATTCTCGAACGACTCTTCGGCGGCCGGGCAGGGCGCGTATCTGATGGGTTATGTGCCGGCGCAGTCGATCGCGCGCGTGGTCGATTACGCCAAGGCGCAGGGCATCACCAATTTCGCCGGGCTGGTGCCCAACGGCACTTATGGCGAGCGCGCCTCGACCGCGTTCCTGCGCTCGGTGGAAAGCGCGGGCGGGCAGGTCGTGTCGCTCCAGACCTATCAGCGCGTGCCGGGGTCGATCACCGCCGCGATCACGCGGATGGGCAAGGATTCGCCGTATCAGGCGGTCCTGATCGCCGACAGCGCCAACACCGCCTCGGCGGCGGTGCCGGTGCTGCGCCGGGTCGGTGCGAGCAGCGCGCATGTGCTCGGCACCGAATTGTGGAATTCGGAAAGCTCGATGGCGAACAAGCCCGCGCTCAACGGCGCGTGGTTCGCGAGCGTGTCGAACGGGCTGTATCGCCAGTACGCCGCCAAATATCGCGCGCGCTTCGGTGCGGCGCCGTTCCGGCTGTCGAGCCTCGGCTATGACGCGGTGCTGCTGACGATCCGAATCTCGGCGGACTGGACGGTGGGCACGCCGTTCCCCGAGCGGCGGCTGACCGACGCGGGCGGGTTCGCCGGCATCGACGGCGCGTTCCGCTTCGGCAAGGATGGTGTCGCCGAGCGTGCGCTCGAGGTGCAGGAGATTCGCGGCGGCAGCGCCGTCACCGTGTCGCCGGCGCCGCGCGGGTTTGAATGAGCGACGGTATCTTCATCGGCGCGGGTGAGGGCGGGGCGAATCCGCAGCACCTCGACCTCAAACGCGCCAACCGCCACGGGCTGATCGCGGGCGCGACCGGCACCGGCAAGACGGTGACGATCCAGGGCATCATCGAGGGCTTTTCCGCCGTGGGCGTGCCGTGCTTCGTCGCCGACGTGAAGGGCGATCTGTCGGGACTGGCGATGGCGGGATCGCCGCAAGCCAAGACGCACGACGCCTTCGCCGCGCGCGCCAAGGCGATCGGCGACGATGCGTGGACCTATGCCGCCACGCCGGTGCAGTTCTGGGATTTGTACGGCGAGCAGGGCCATCCGATCCGCACCACCATCTCCGAGATGGGGCCGCTGCTGCTCGCGCGGCTGATGGACCTCAACGACGTGCAGGAGGGCGTGCTGACGATCGCCTTCCACGTCGCCGACGCGGAAGGGCTGCTGCTGCTCGACCTCGACGATCTGCAATCGATGCTCAGCTATTGCGCGGCGCGCGCCGACGAACTGACCACGACCTACGGCAACGTCTCCAAACAATCGATCGGCGCGATCCAGCGGTCGCTGCTCCAGTTGCGCAGCCAGGGCGCGGAGAATTTCTTCGGCGAGCCGGCGCTCGCGATGGCGGACTTCATCGCCACCGACGATTCGGGACGCGGCATCGTCAACATTCTCGCCGCCGACAAACTCATGCAGAGCCCCAAGCTCTACGCCACCTTCCTGCTGTGGCTGATGAGCGAGCTGTTCGAGCATCTCCCCGAGATCGGCGATCCCGACAAGCCGGTGCTGGCGTTCTTCTTCGACGAAGCGCATCTGCTGTTCGACAGCGCGCCCAAGGCGTTGCTCGACAAGATCGAGCAGGTCGTGCGGCTGATCCGGTCGAAGGGCGTCGGCGTCTATTTCATCACGCAGAACCCGATCGACGTGCCCGACACCGTGGCGGGGCAGCTCGGCAACCGCGTGCAGCATGCGCTGCGCGCGTTCACGCCGCGCGATCAGGCGGCGGTGAAGGCGGCGGCGACGACGTTCCGCGCCAACCCCGGCGTCGATGTCGAGAGCGCGATCACCGAGTTGAAGGTGGGAGAGGCGCTCGTCTCGTTGCTGCTGCCCGATGGCGCGCCCGAGCCGGTGCAGCGCACGCTCATCAAGCCGCCGGCCTCGCGGGTCGGGCCGATCACTCCGGCCGAGCGGAAAGTGCTGATCGAGATCGACGCGATCGGCGCCAAATACGACACGCTAGTGGACCGCGAATCGTGCGAGGAAATCCTCGCCGCCAAGGCGCAGGAGGCAAGCGCCGCAGCCGCCGAGGCGGCCGCGAAGGACAGCGCCGACAAGGCCGCCGCCGCGCAGGCCAAGGACGATGCGCGCGCCGCCAAGGAGGCCGAGCGCGCCAGGATCGCCGCCGATCGCGCGGCCGCGAACAGCCCCTGGGCCAAGATCGCCACCACCGCCGCGCGCACCGCGACCTCGACGATCACGCGGCAGGTCGCGAACGAAGTCGCCAAACAGGTGTTCGGCACCGGATCGCGGCGGGGCGCGAGCGCGGGTGGCGATCTCGTCGGCGGCATCCTGCGCGGGGTTCTGGGCGGGATTTTCAAGGGGCGGTAGGCACGCTCGACCCGCCCGTTGCCGCCGCTCCGCCCGGGCACGCCCTTCGACTGCGCTCAGGGCGAACGGGTGGGGGAGGCTTCCAGACCCCTTCGTGTCGGGTAAGTCGAGGCGCCGATACCTCCCTCCGTTCGTGCTGAGCGCAGTCGAAGCACGTGCCCCAGGCGTGGCGCCGGCCCGGGGGCCGGGTTCACCGGTCGCCATCGTCGTCTTCGTCGTGCCCGACCACCCAGGTGTGATCCTGGTTCTCGATTCGCGAGCGGATCTTCTTGCCGTTGGCGTCGCGCGCTGGTTCGTAGCGGTACCGTTCCTGGATCAGCCGGCAGGTGGTCGCGTCGATGTCGGGGTTGCCGCTGCTCTTGCGGATCGTGCAGCCGGTCGCCTGGCCGGTGACTTCGACGGTGAAGCTCACCCAAACGGTGCCGCCGACGCGGGCTTGCAGCGCACTCCTTGGATAGTCCGATCCCCGGATGCGGCCGCTCTTCTGATAGGCGGCCCGGCCGCCGCCATCGCCGTTCCCCGCGCCGCCGCTGCCGGTACCGTTGCCGGTTCCGCCGGCACCCGTGCCCGGGCCGGCCTTGCCGGACGCGCCCGAACTGGCCTGATCGCCGGCCGCCGGAGTGGGCGCGGTGACGATCGGCGGGGGGACCGGCATCGGGATTTTGGGCGGCGGCGCGGCCACCTCGGTCGCCTTCGAGCGGATGTTGGGCGGCGCCGCCGCGCCGGCCTTGCGGATGCTGGGCTTGGGGCGCGGCTTGGGTGGAGGCGGCGGCGGGGGGGGCGGCGGTGTCGTCACGCCGAACAGCTTGAGATCCTGCGTGACGACATGCGGGATCGTCACGGTGAAGCCGCTGGCGAGCAGCACGCCGAGGCCGACCTGCAACGCCGCCGCGCCGATCGCGGCTGCCACCTTCCTGTCGCTGCTGGCGCGGTATGTCGTCATTGTCGCGTGCCAACCTCGGATCGTGCCGCTAGGTTCCAACGCCAAGCGGCGTCTTTCGTCCAGCCGAATCATACCGGAGCCTTCGCATGACCGACAACAGCCGATCCTGGCGCGACCGCGCGATCCAGCTTTACGACGCCTTCACCCACGAACATCGCGATCGCCGCGCGCTGCTGCGTGACATGGTGGCGCTGACCGGATCGGTCGCCGCCGCCGAAGTGCTGATCGCCGGGATCGCCGCTGCGCCGGCGGCGGCCGCGATCACCGATGCCGCCGATCCGACGCTTGATATCGCCAAGGAAGCCTATGGCATCGGGCCGGGCAAGCAACTGACCGGCTATTTCGCGTCGCCCAAGGGCAAGACCAATCTCGGCAGCGTCATCGTCTTCCACGAGAATCGCGGGCTGACGGCGCATATCGAGGATGTCGCGCGGCGCTTCGCGCTTGCGGGCTTCCGCGCGGTCGCGCCCGATTTCCTCAGCGATCAGGGCGGCACGCCGGATACCACCAACGCGAAAGGCGAGGACAAGGCGCGCGAGATGATCGGCAAGGCCGATCTCGCCGCGATCACCAGCGAGGCGGTCGCCACGATCGGCGCGATGCGCGCCCGGCCCGGCGGCAACGGCAAGGTCGCGATCGTCGGCTTCTGCTGGGGCGGGGCGCTCGTCAACCGCGTCGCGGTGGCGGCGGGGGACGCGCTGGCGGCGGGTGTCGCCTATTACGGTCCCGCGCCCGATCCGGCCGAGGCGGCACAGGTCGCCGCGCCGCTGCTGCTGCACTATGCCGGCAAGGACACGCGCGTCGCCGCGACCGGGGGGCCGTGGGTCGCCGCGCTGAAAGCGGCTGGCAAGGACGTGACCGACTATACCTATGAGGGGGTCGATCACGCCTTCAACAACGATACCTCGGCGGAGCGGTACAATGCGGCGGCGGCGCTGCTGGCCTGGGATCGCACGATCGCCTTCCTGCACGCCCATCTTGACGGCTGATGGCGGATATGTTCTTCTGATGTTCCGGTTCGAAAGGGGCGGATGATGGCAAGCGATCTGGTTTTCTACACCAACCCGATGTCGCGCGGGCGGACGATCCGCTGGATGCTGGAGGAGGTCGGCGCACCCTATGAGGCGGTGGTGCTCGACTACGCCTCTTCGATGAAGGCGCTCGGCTATCTGGCGATCAACCCGATGGGGAAGGTTCCGGCGATCGTCCACCACGGCAAGGTCGTCACCGAATGCGCGGCGATCTGCGCCTATCTGGCCGATGCATTCCCCGAGGCCGGGCTGGCGCCGCCGCCGACCGAGCGCGCCGAATATTATCGCTGGCTGTTCTTCGCGGCGGGGCCGGTCGAGCAGGCGTTCACCAACAAGTCGCTCGGGGTCACCCCCAACGACCAGCAGAAGCGCATGGTAGGCTATGGGTGCTTCGAGCAGACGGTCGATGCGCTCGAAGCGGCGGTTTCCGGCACGCCCTATGTGACCGGCGACACCTTCACCGCCGCCGATCTCTATGTCGGGTCGCAGATCGGGTTCATGCTCCAGTTCGGCATGCTGGAACCGCGCCCCGCGTTCGTCGGCTATTCGGAGCGCGTGCATGCGCGTGAGGCGTTCAAGCGCGCCGCCGCGATCGACGATGCGCTGATCGCCGCCGCGAAGGACGCCGCGCCGGCGGGATGAGGCGCGCCGCTCACCGGCCCAGGTGCAAGGCGATGAGCAGCCCGGCGAACAGCAGGTAGAGCAGCCCCATCGAGGCGAGCAGCGCGCGCGAGATCCAGCCGCCGCGAAACGCGACGAACAGGACCGCGATCGACAACGCCGTCACACCCGCGGCGAGCAGCAGCGAACGATCGAGCAGCCAGGGCGTGAAGAACAGCCCGAGCGCGGTCGGGATCGTCGCCTGGATCATCATCGCGCCCGAGATGTTGGCGAGCGCGAGCCGGTGCTTGCCCTGCCGCACCCAGATGATCGCGTTCATCGTCTCGGGCAGTTCGGTGGCGATTGGGCTGAGCAGCAGCGCGAGCAGTTGCGGCTTGAGGCCGAGCACGGGGCCGAGTTGTTCGAGCTGGGCGACGAACAGCCGTGACGCGAAGAAGATCACCGCGAGCGCGGCGAGCGTCTGGACGATCGCGATGCCGGTGCCGGGGGTCTCGGCGTTGGGCTGGAAGCGGAGCGGTTCCAGCGCGCCTTCCGCATCGTCATCGTCGCCGTCCGCCCGCATCTCCTGCCGGACGTACAGCGCATAGGCGGCGAGGAAGAGGATGCCGAGCCACGGCTTGAGCGTGAACAGGACGAGACCGAGCGCGATCTTCACCACAAAGATGGCGAGGAACCAGCCCTGGTCGCGGCTCAGCCCGCGCAGGTCGGCGCGCATCGCCGGGGTGTCGGCGAGGCGCCGGCGCGACAGCAGCAGCATGATGCCGACGGTCGCATAGGCGATCGTCGCCAGCGCGAGCGGGCCGCCGAGCGCGGCGCCGACGCCGAGATCCTTCGCCGCCGCCGTTCCCCCGAACGCGACCGCGACCAACGTCACCACGCTTTCGGGCAGCGCGGTGCCGAACGCGGCCAGCACGGTGCCGGTCGCCTTCTCGCCGACCGCCAGCTTGTGCCCGACCCATTCGACACCGTTCACGAAATACTCGCACGACAGATAGATCACCACCGCCGAGCCGAGCAGCAACGCGACCGTCACCCACAACGAAGCCATTTGCACGAAAATCCCCCGGGGCCGGGACGGCGGACACACGGACAGGCGCGACGCCCGACCCCCGAACGTCCGCCAATCCATGGTCTCGTCAAACCGTCAGGCCGCGCGCGCCACGGCCGAAGCCGATCGTGTTGACGCACGCCCCGCTGCGATGCGGGCGACTACTCCCCAGGAAGCGCGCGCCGTGTGGCCGATCGCGGCGGTGCCGTCAACCGTCGCGCCCGCGCGTGTCAAAGGGCGGCTTGGACGCGGCGAAGCATTTCTATCAATTCCTAGCGTCGCACTCGGATATAGTCACATCAGTGCAACGGCGAAAACGCCGCTCGACGACAGGAGGACATATGAAGACGCTCGCTTTTTCCGCGCTGATCGCGGCCGCGCTCGCGGTGTCGGGCTGCGCCAAGCCGGCGGATGATGCGAACGCCGCCGCGCGCAATGATGTCATCGCCAACGATGGCGATGGCGCGGCAACTAATCTTTCCGCGATCGACCCGCTGGACGGCAACGCGACCGCGACATCAAGCAACGCGCTGTAACCCGCCCCGCGCGGATTTCGACCCGACACGCTGGTAAGCTCCCAAGCGTAACCTCGAACCCGGCAGCCCCGCTGTCGGGTCCTTTTTTCCACTGCGGCAAATCTGGATCGCACCGCGCGCGTGCCGATCCCGCTACGACTAAAGAAAATTATAACAGGGACATGATTATGAAGCCTCTTCGACCGCTCCTCGCCGCCGCCGTATCGGGTATCGCGCTCGCTTATGCCGTGGCCGCGCACGCCCAGGCCGGGCCGCCCGCCGATCCGGCCGCCCCGACCGAGGCCGCGCCCGCCGATCAGACCGACATCGTCGTGACCGGCACGCGCACCACCGGCCGGTCGCGGCTCGACAGCGTCTCGCCGGTCGACGTGCTGAGCGCGGCGACGCTGCAACGCCAGGGCACGACCGAGCTCGGCGCGTCGCTGGCGGCGGTGGTTCCGTCGATCGACTTCCCGCGCTCCTCGGCGGTCGATGGCACCGATTCGATCCGCCCGGCGACGCTGCGCGGCCTGTCGCCCGACCAGACGCTCGTGCTCATCAACGGCGTGCGCGCGCATACGTCGGCGCTGCTCAACACCAACGGGTCTGTCGGGCGCGGCTCGGCGGCGGTCGATCTCAACACCATCCCGAGCGTCGCGCTCGATCGGATCGAGGTGCTGCGCGACGGCGCGGCCGCGCAATATGGCTCGGATGCGATCGCGGGCGTGGTCAACCTGCGGCTGCGCGAGGCGCGCAGCGGCGGCGGCGCATCGGTCACCTACGGACAGTATATCACCGACGTGAGGACCGCGCGCGGCGACCGCAGCGAGCGTGACGGCGAGACCGTCACCGCGAGCGCATGGCAGGGCCTCGCGCTCGGCTCCGACGGCTTCCTCACGCTGTCGGGCGAATATCTCAACCGCAACCCGACCAGCCGCGGCGATTTCGATCCGCGCAAGACGCCGATCCGCGTGCGCTCGCGCTTCGGCGATCCCGATGTCGAGCAGTACAGCTTTTATGCGAACGCAGCCAAGCCGCTCGATGACAGCGGCTTCACGCTCTACGGTTTCGGCGGCTATCAGCACCGCGACAGTGTGAGCGCGGCGACCCCGCGCATCGTCGGCGGCGTCGGCGGCAATGCCAATGCCAGCGCCGACGCGCTCGCTAGCCTTTATCCGGACGGCTTCACCCCGCTGATCGCGGTGACGTCGGAGGATCTCACCGCCACCGCCGGATTGCGCGGCGACATCGCAGGCTGGAAGACCGATCTCAGCGTGTCCTACGGGCGCAACCAGTTGAAGTTCGACACGCGCAACTCGGGCAACGCCACTTATGGCGCGGCGTCGCAGACCGATTTCTACGACGGCAAGATCACCTACGACCAGCTCGTCACCGGGCTCGACGTATCGCGGGAGGTTCCGCTCGGCGCCGGCACGCTCAACGTCGCGTTCGGCGGCGAATATCGTCGCGAAGGCTTCCAGATCGGCGCGGGCGAACATGCCTCCTACGATCGTGCGCCGGGCGCTGCCTCCAACCTCGGGTCGGGCGCGCAGGGCTTCCCCGGCTTCCTGCCCTCGAACGAGGTCAACAAGCATCGCGACAACGTCTCGGGCTATCTCGATCTCGAAGCCAAGCCGGTCGAGGGGCTGACGCTCGGCGCGGCGGGCCGGCTCGAACATTATTCCGATTTCGGTACGACGGTGAACGGCAAGCTCTCCGCGCGCTACGATTTCACGCCGTGGTTCGCGCTGCGCGGCACCGTTTCGACAGGGTTCCGCGCGCCGTCGCTCCAGCAGCAATATTACACCTCGACCGCCTCGGTTCTGACCGACGGCGCGATCGTCGAAACCGGGCTGTTCCCCTCGACCAGCCGGGTCGGCGTGGCGCTGGGCGGCAAGGCGCTCAAGCCCGAGAAGGCGGTCAATTACTCGGCGGGCTTCGTCATCCGCCACGGCGGGTTCGATCTGTCGGTCGACGGCTATTACATCAAGATCCGCGACCAGATCGCGCTGTCGGAGAATCTGAGCGGCGCGACCGTGATTCAGCGGCTGCGCGACGAGGGTATCACTTCCGTGACGGCGGGGCGCTACTTCCTCAACGGCATCCGCTCGACGGCCAAGGGCGTCGATATCGTCGCGCATTACCGCGCGCCGACCGCCAGCCTCGGCACCTTCGACCTGACCGCCGCCACCAACATCAACAACATAGACGTAACAAGGGCGCCCCCCGCCGCGACGATCACCTCGTCGACCGGGAGCACCACGCTGCCGGTGTTCAGCCGCCAGCGCATCGTCTCGTTCGAACAGGGCACGCCGCGCGAGAAGGTGGTGGGGACGATCGACTGGTCGCTCGACAAGCTCGGCGCGACCGCGCGCGCATCCTATTACGGCGACGTCACCCAGCCGAGCAGCAACGGCTTCGCTGAGGATGACATTCACACCGGCCGGCACACGATCGTCGATCTCGAACTGCGCTATACGCTGCTCGAGCGGATCAACCTCGCGGTCGGCGCGAACAACATCCTCGACGAATATCCCGATTACGTGAAGCTGGCGTCGTCGCGCGGCACCGTGCTCAACAGCACGGGGTTGGTCGGCTTCCCCTATTATTCGCCGTTCGGGTTCAACGGGCGCTATGTCTACGGCCGGGTCGGCGTGAACTGGTAAGCGGGCAGGGGGCAGGCGATCGCCTGCCCCCGGGCCACACGTGTCGCACGTCCTTCGAAATCGCTCAGACGAACGGGGTTGAGGCGGTCTGTTCGCCTGACCGGTGTTTTTGTCAAAACGGGGTTGGCTTCCGCGTCTTGCTGTGAGATGTTGTAACATCCTCGAAGCGGGTGCGGGTGGTTTGACGGTTCATAGCGGGCATGGTGCAGGACGCGTACCGCACGGCGTCGCCGGGCGCGCGTCGCCGCGCCCCGCGATCGTGGCCGGCGTGGCGCGGTTCTGTTTCGCGCTGTTCCTGGCGGTCGCGCTGTGGCTGCAAGGCTGCGTCGTCGCGGCGCACTTTCATGAGCAGCCGCGCTTCCCCGCCTTCTCCGCTGCGGCCGGCGCGGACATCCAGCGTGCGCCGATCGAACACCGCCGCGCGCCGACCGCACCCGATTCGTGTCCGCTCTGTCAGGAAATCGCGACCGCCGGCGCGTATCTGCCCGCGTCCCCCGGCGCCTTCGCGGTGCCCGCGCCCCACGCCGCCTGGTATGCGGCCGTGGCGCTGTGGCACGCGCTGCCGCGCCAGCGCTCGCACGCATGGCGCAGCCGCGGGCCACCGGCCGCTCCACACCGCTGACATAACGCGAAGGGACGATGTCGGTCCCTCGTTTCCGGCGTGCGCGCGTGCGCGGCACGCCGTCAAAGGTTCCTGGAGTTTTAAGAAATGCGAAACGACCTCCTCGGAGGCGCGGCGCTCGCCGCGTTGCTGTCCACCCCCGCTTATGCCGATCCCGCGCCGGCGCCCGATGATTCGTCACCCGTGTCGCGCGAAGTGGTCGTCACCGCCTCGCCCTTCGCGCTGATGCGCGACGACACGCCGACGATCGTCGCCAAGGTCGATCGTAGCCAGATCCTGCAAAGCGGCGGAGCGAGCATCGCCGATGCGCTGGCGAGTGTCCCCGGCATCTCCTCGACCGGCTTTGCCGCCGGGGCGAGCCGCCCGATCATTCGCGGCATGGACGCGCAGCGCGTCCGCATCCTCGAGGACGGCTTGAGCAGTTCGGACGTGTCCGATGTCGGTCCCGATCACGGCATCCCGCTCGATCCCCTGTCCGCGCGCAGCATCGAGGTTGTGCGCGGCGCCGCCACGCTGCGCTACGGCAGTCAGGCGATCGGCGGTGTGGTCAACGCGATCAACGATCGCGTGCCGACCAGCCTGCCCGCGCAGGCGCTGAGTGGTGAACTGGTCGGCAGCTACGGCACCGCCGCGCGCTCGGGCGAGGGCTCGGCGCTGATGGACGGCCGGGCCGGCAACCTCGCGGTGCATGCCGATGGATTCTACCGCAACACCGGCGATTACGACACGCCCGATGGCAAGCAGCCGAACAGCTATTTCACCGGCCACGGCGAGACGGTCGGCGCGTCCTATTTCTTCGGGCCGAATTCGGACAGCCACATCGGTGCGGCGGTGATCCAATATGATTCGAAATACGGCATCCCGAGCGACACCACGTACATCGACATGCACCAGACCAAGGTGCTGACCAAATCCTCGTTCGATCTGGGTGGGGGCACGCTCAAGACGCTGACGATCGACGGCAGCTATGCCGACTACACGCACAGCGAGATCGACCCCCACACCAATGAAATCCTCTCGACCTTCCGCAACAAGGAGGTCGATGGCCGCGCCGAGCTGCTGCTCGGCACCAGCCTGTTCAAGAACATCGCGCTCGGCGTCGAGGTGCAGCACCGCGAATTTTCGGCGCTGGGCGAGGGCAGCGACTATCTGCTGCCGACGACGACGCAGAGCGAGGCCGGCTATGCCTTCGTCGAGACGCCCCTGGCGACGCGGCTGAAGCTGCAGGTCAGCGGACGCGTCGAGCATGTCCGCGTCGAGGGCACGCCGATCTCGGACCGCTTCACCACCGCGGACTTCACCCCTGTCAGCGGCGCGATCGGCGCCCTGTACGATGCGGGCGCGGTCAAGCTCGGCTTCACCGCCGCGAGCACGGGCCGCGCGCCGGGCATCACCGAATTGTTCGCGCGCGGCGGCCATGACGGGCCGGGCACGTACGAGACGGGTGATCCCACGCTCAAGGTCGAGCGCGCCAATTCGCTTGAAGCGACGCTGCGCATCCACAGCGGCCCGTTCCGGTTCGAAGGCAGCGCGTACAGCACCTGGTTCAACAACTATATCTACGGTGATCTGACCGGCCGCACCTGCGACGATGCGGGTGTGTGCGGAGACGGCACGGGTGACCTAAAGGAGTTGTTCTACCGTCAACAGGGCGCGCATTTCCGCGGCCTGGAAGGGGAGGCCAACGTCGATCTGTTCAAGGCGGGTACAAGCGCGCTGCAACTGCGCGCGCTCGCTGATTATACGCGCGCGACGCTCGACAATGGCGGCAACGTGCCGCGCATTCCGCCCTATCGCTACGGCGGCGGGCTGAGCTGGACGAGCACGCGGATCGACGCCGGCTTCCTGATGCTGCACTCCGGGCGGCAGGACAAGTTCGGCGCGTTCGACACGCCGACGCCCGGCTTCAACGCGCTGAGCGCCCACGTATCGCTGCGGCCGTTCACCGCGCATCCGGGAATCGAGTTCGCCGTGGTGGGGCAGAACCTCACCAACGACGTCCAGCGCAACGCCGCCGCGCTCAACAAGGACGATGTGGTGATGCCTGGCCGCAACATCCGCTTCGTGGTGAAGCTGGCGACGTTCTGATGTCCTTCAACCGTTCGTGCCGAGTAGAGATCGAGTAGGCGAAGCCGTATCGAGAGCTCGTATCGAGGCACAGGTCCGTACAGGGCCTGTCCTTCGATACACGACCTCGATACGCCCTGCGGACTACTCGGCCGTTACTCAGGACGAACGGAGTCAATAGCCGAGCAGCGCCGCTCAGCCCGCGAACAGCCCCAATCGCGCGACCTCGTCCGCCGACAGGTCGATGCCGAACATCATGCTCAACCGCAGCCGATAGACGCGCGGATCGGTGATCTCGGTCTGCGCGTCTTCGCTGCCCGAGCGCCGGCGGTAGGCGCGGTCGGTGAGCGAGGCGAAGCCGCGCGGGAGCACGATGCTGACGACGCTCGTCGTGCGGAAGCGGCTGCCGGGCGCGGTCGCCGCCCACAGGTTGCCCATCGCCAGATCCGCGTCATGCGCGGGGCCGGGCGCGAAACTGTATTGCGGCTGGAAGCCTTCGCCGCCGCCGCGCCCGTCGGTGGTGGCGGCATCCCCGGCGCGCCACAGCATCCAGCCGCGTTCGCCGTCATGGCTCAGGCGGAAGCGCGCACCATCGGGGGCGATCGCCTCGGCGCCGTCGATCAGCGGCATCGGCGGCGTGTAGCTGCCGCCGAACCCGGCATCGGCGATCCATTCCGCGCCGCTAACGGTGACGATGCTGATCGCATGCGTGAGCGGCGGTGTCGTCTCGGCGCCGAGCCAGACGCGTGCAAGCTGCGGGCGCGCCGTGAAGCCGGCGGCGGCGAGCGCGTCGAGGAACAGCCGGTTGTGCTCGAAACAATAGCCGCCGCGCCGCGCCGTCACCAATTTGGCGAACACCGCGTCGCTGTCGATCGCGATGCCGCGACCGAGCATCACATCGAGATTCTCGAACGGGATCGCCAGCCGGTGCGCGCGCTGGAGAGCCTCCAGTCCGGCGACATCCGCCGCGACGGGGTCTTTCAGGTGGATGCGTTGCAGGTAATCGGCGAAGGTGAAGCTCGTCATGTGGCCCTCTTTATATTGCGGCGCAACATGCTACATTGCGCCACAATGAACGCGCCCGGCATGATCGACAGCACCCGGACCTTGGCTTTCGGCGATGCCGCCATCGCCGAGGCGGCCGCGCTTATCAAGTCCGGCGGCGTCGTCGCGGTCGCCACCGAGACGGTGTACGGGCTCGCCGCCGACGCCACACAGCCGGCGGCGGTCGCCGAAATCTACGCCGCGAAGGGCCGGCCGGCGTTCAACCCGCTGATCGTCCATGTCCTCGATCTGCACATGGCGCACCGGCTCGGCGAGTTCGACCGGCGCGCCGCGGCGCTCGCCGAGACGTTCTGGCCGGGGCCGCTGACCCTGGTGGTGCCGCGCCGCGCGGGATCGGGGATCGCCTCGATCGCCACCGCCGGGCTCGAAACGATCGCGATCCGTGTGCCCGCGCACCGGGCGATGCGCGCGCTGATCGAGGCGTCGGGCCGCCCGCTCGCCGCGCCCTCGGCGAACCGCAGCGGCGCGATCAGCCCGACGCGCGCCGAGCACGTGCTCGCCAGCCTGGGCGGCCGCATTCCGTTGATCGTCGACGACGGAGCGTGCGAGCAGGGGGTGGAATCGACGATCGTTCACGAGGTCGACAATGCGACGCGCGTGCTGCGGCATGGTCCGGTCAGCGTCAACGCGTTGCTCGCGACGATCCAGGCGCGCGCGGGCGAGCAATGGCAGCAGATCCCCGGCGTCGAGCGTTTCGATCCGGGGCTGAGCGGGTTCGAGACGCGGATCGAGGCGCCTGGGCAGCTTGCCTCGCACTACGCGCCGTCCAAGCCGCTGCGGATCAACGCGATCCACGCCGAACCCGACGAGTGGATGATCGGCTTCGGCCCGATCTTCGGCGATGCGTCGCTCTCGCGCACGGGCGACGTGAAGGAGGCGGCGGCGCGGCTGTTCGACCTGCTCCATGAGGCGGATGCCAGCGGCAAGGCCGCGATCGCGGTGGCGCCGATCCCCGGCGAAGGCGTGGGAACGGCGATCAACGACCGGCTGCGCAGGGCCGCGCACCCGCGCTGAAACCGTCGTCTCCCGGCGTGGCCGGGTGGCGGAACAGGGCTATTGCGCGTCCGCTTTCGCCACCGGCTCTCCGACGAAATCGCGCCACAGCATGATGAGCACCGCCATCGTCGCCGGCCCGACGAACAGGCCGAGCAATCCGAACGTCTCGACACCGCCGAGGATGCCGATCAGCACCCACAGAAAGGGCAGGCGGGTCGCGCCGCCGATCAGGATCGGGCGGATGAAATGGTCGGCGATCGCGACCACGACGAGACCGATCACCACCACCGCGATCGCGCCGGCCACCGCCGATTTGGCGAGCAGGAGAAACGCGGCCAGCGCGAACATCACCGCCGCGCCGAACGGGATCATCGCCGCGATCGCGGTCACCGCGCCGAACAGCAGCGGGTGCGGCACGCCGAGGACGAGATACACCACCGCCATCACCGCGCCTTCGCCGATGCCGACCAGCACCAGCCCGTCGATCGTGCCGCGGATGGACAGCGCGGCGAGCAAGGCGATGCGTTCGCCCGCCGCGCCGAGCATCCGGTCGCTGGCGGCACGGCATTGCGCGAGGATCGGATCGCGATCGCGCAGCAGGAAGAACAAGGTCAGCAGCGTGAAGCCGAATATCACCGCGCGGTGCAGCACGTTGGTGCCGATCAACCGCGTGCGCGCCACCCACGCGCCGTCGCGCCAATGCTGCAATTGCAGGCTCGCGGCCTCGGGCGTGGTGAGATTCTCCTGCCACCACTGCGTCAGCATGTGCGAGCCGATCGGCAGGTGCGCGACCCAGCCGGGCACGGGCAGGCCGTGCGTGCGCGCCAGCGTGACCCAGGTGGTGACCTCGCGTGCCTCGCGCGCGGCTTCGGCGATGCACAGGATCAGCGGGATCAGCACCAGCAGCGCGAGCGCGGTGGTGCCGATCGCGGCGAGCCAGGTGCGCGCGCGCGGCCCCGGCCAGCGCGCCACCGCGCGCTGGCGCAACGGGTCGATCGCCACCGCGATCACCACCGCCCATACGAGGGCGGGCAGGAACGCCGCGGCGATCCATAGCCCGAGCAGCCCCAGCAGCGTGGCCAAAGTCACCCGCCCGATCCGCCGCACGCGTTCGCGCACCACATCTTCATCCGTCATGGCGCGCAGCTTAGCGGTCTCGCGGGTTTTCGAAAGGGCTGCGAACATGACACGGATTTCACGCGCATTGCCGCGCCCATGCTGGCAAGCCGCTGTTTGAGCCTTAGCCGCGAGGAGCGACCCTTTCATGCGCCTTCTGATCGCCGAGAACGATCCCGCCGCCGCGAAGCTGCTGGCGCAAGACCTCGCCGCGTTGGGTCACGCGTGCGAGATCGTCGGCGATGGCCGTGCCGCGCTCGCGCAGGCGACCGAATCGCGGTTCGATGCGATCCTGCTCGAATGCCTGTTGCCGTTCGTCGATGGGGTCGCGGTCACGGCGCTGCTGCGCGACCGTGGCATCGACCTGCCGATCGTGATGGTCTCCGCGGTCGAGGATCTCGACCAGCGATTGATCGCGCTGGAGGCAGGCGCCGACGATTATCTCGTCAAGCCGGCCGCTCCCGCGGAAATCGACGCGCGGCTGCGCGTGATCCTGCGGCGCGGCGCGAGCACGCGCAAATCGGGCGTGATGTGGGCGGGCGATATCGAGGTCAACGAGATCAAGCGCAGCGCGACCCGCGCCGGCCGCGCGATCAAGGTGCAGAACATCGAGTTCCGCATCCTGTGCGAGCTGGTCCGCAACGTGAACACCGTCGTGACGCGGCAGATGCTGTACGAGGCGGTGTGGAATTACGAGACGCCGCCGCGGACCAACGTCGTCGAATCGCACATGACGCGGCTGCGCACGCACCTGACCCAGCCCGGCGAGCGCGACCCGATCGCGACGATTCGTGGGGCGGGGTACATGCTCAGCGACAAGGACTGAGCGCGCGAACCTTCCGCACGAACGGGTTTGGGACGGCTGCGTAGCGCGGCAGGTGGTTGGCCGAAACGAAAAAGGCCGGCGACCTTGCGGTCGCCGGCCTTTCTCTTGCGTCGATCAGGCGATCAGAAGCTGACGCTGACCTCGCCGCCGAAGGTGCGCGGCGGGTTCAAGTTGGCGTAATCGCCGAGGATGCCGCCGTAGCCGGTCGAGACCAGCTGGCCGTTGGCGCCGTAGTTGGCGACCGGCACCGAGTTCGCCGACGAGCGGCGATAGATGTAGGTCCGATCGAACAGGTTGCGGCTCCACACCGAGACGGTCACCTTGCTGCGATCGCCGACCAGGATGTCCGCCAGCGCGAGACGGCCGTTCACGATGAAGCTGGAGTCGGTCTTGGTCGGCTCGAGCTGGAAGCTGTACTGGCTGCTCGCATAGTTGGCATCGAGGTGGAGGCGCAGGTTCGCGCCACCGGCGATGTTGACCGGCTTTACATAGTCGATCGCCGCCGACGCCGCGTTCTCCGGCGTGTAGACGATGTAGAGCTGCTGCGCCGGCGCGCCGGGGGTCAGCGGATTGACCGCCGAAGGCGCCTTCCAATAGGTGTAGGCATACGAGCCGGTCAGCGTCAGCTCGGGGATCGGCTTCAGCGTCAGATCGACTTCGACACCGCGGATCTTGCTGTCGCCAGCGTTCGTGGTCTGCTCGATGTGGCTGCCATTGGTCGGGCTCTGCCCGTTCGTATCGAAATAGTCGAAGTCGAACTGGGTGTTGCTACGATCCATGATGTAGCCGGCGACGTTCAGGCGAGCGCGATGCTCCCAGAAGTCCATCTTCGCCCCGATTTCATACGACTTGACCGATTCGGGGCCGAAGGCGTTGAACGCCAGCGAGCGGTCGTTCGCGCCGCCGGCGCGGAAGCCGGTCGCATATTTGGCGTAGAGATGGATCGTGTCGGTCGCGTCGAACAGGACGTTGAACATCGGATCGAAGCGGCTGATGCTGTTCTTGAACGAGAACGGCTGCACTACGTTGTTCACGACATACAGCGTGCCGTGACGGTCGTCCTTGGTCCAGCGACCGCCGGCGGTGATGTGAACCACGTCACCCAGCGCTTCCGGCGTGAAGGTCAGGTTGCCGAACACCGAATAGTTGTGGTCGTGCGCCTGGCTCGCGCGGGTGATGAACTGGCAGCTATTGGCGAACTGCGGAACCGTCGTCGCGAGCGTGTTGTTGCACGACGCGTCATACATTTGATAGCCCGAGTTCGCGCCCGAAATCGGGTTCGAATTGCCGGGGATCGGGCTGCGGATCGTGTAGGCGGTGCCGTCCGCGTTCCACAGGTTGCTCAGCGGCGTCGCGGCATATTCGGTCGCATGTTCGGTGAAGTAATAGGCGCCGACGACATAGTCGAACTGCGGCACGCTGCCGACCGCCTGGACTTCCTGGCTGAACTGATGCTGCTGGAAGAACGACAGGCTGTAGCGGCTGAAGTTCGAGCTCGGCGCGAAGCTGCTGCGCTCGGGGCCGCCCGAATTGTCCCACTGATCGGTCTTGACGCCGCGCCATGCCGTGATCGAGCGCAGTTCGAGCCAAGGCGCGACCTTGTACTTGATGTTCGACGTGAAGCCGTGCGTGATGTCCTCGCTCGGCTGCTGGGGAACGCCGACGTCGGCGGTGTACTGGCGCTCGGGATGGACGCCGACGAGCGGCGCCTTGGGAGCGATACAGATCGGCTTGGAGCTGCCGGCGGCGATGGTGCCGCCGCAGGCGGTGTTGGTGCCCGGCAGGACCAGGCTGGTGCCGTTGAACGCACCGACCGTGTACTTGTTGGGGTTGTAGCTGACCAACTGGCTGTAGTTCGGCGTGTTGTCGTCCTTCGCGTAATCGTACGAGAAGTCGGCGGTCAGGCCGTCGAGCGGCTGCCAGCGCGCCGCGACGCGGCCACCCTTGCGGTCGTAATAGTTCCAGCCGGTCGAGCCCGCGAGCGGATCCTTCACGGTCGGATCCTGATGCTGGTACACACCGTCGAACTTGAGCGCGATGTTCATGAACGAGGGCAGATCAAGGTGGAAGTCGGCGTTACGGCCACCGAAATTGCCCACGCCGGCGGTGAAGCGGCCACCGAATTCACCGGTCGGCGCCTTGGAGACGAGGCTCAGCGCGCCGCCTTCGGTGTTGCGGCCGAACAGCGTGCCCTGCGGACCCTTCAGCACCTCGATGCGCTCGATGTCGAACAGCGCGGCGTTCAGGCCCTGCGTCTTACCCAGTGCGACGCCGTCGATATAGACGCCGACACCGCCGTCACGCGCGGTCTGGTTCTGGTCGTAGGGGACGATGCCGCGGATACCGATGGTCAGCGCCGACTGGCGCGCCTCGAAGGTCGCGACACGCAGCGACGGGATCGAGCCGTCGGCGAGGTTGAACAGGCTGAGCACGTGCCGGTCGGCGATGCCCTGCGCGCCGAGCACGCTGATCGAGATCGGCGTGCGCTGCAGGTTGGTCTCGCGGCGGGTCGCGGTGACGACGATGTCGCCGATCTGGCTGGTCTCAGCCTCGGGTGCCGGCGCGGCATCCGCGGGAACAGGCGCGGGTGCTGCGGCATCGGCGGCGAAGGCCGGCGCGGCGGTGAAGGCGATAAGAGCGCTGCCGAGCAGCAGCTTCAGGCGGACGCCTGGCGAAGTTTTCATGTCGTTACCCCTTGGCTCGGGAGCGGTCTCCCGACGGCGCGCCAGTACGAACCTATTAAGTCGCGTCTGTTACAATTGCTGCAACGCGGCAGATACATGAACGGCATATTGACGCGATAAACATGACGCTAATATCATCTTTATCGGAATGTCGAGGTCGCGCCTCTATATATGGAGCTATATATGGAGCCGGCTGACGCGGCCGGGCGCAGCGATCGCTTGTCCCGGTGTGGGTTTGTTATGTGCCGATCGGAGTCGAAACCGGTCTTGGTGTGGCGACTATGTCGCACCTCGTCGTCGGGCGATGTTACTGGACGCACGCGCCGCAGGAGAGGGGCGGGTCGTGATTCGCCGCCGCTGGTGATCGATTCGCGATGTCGGGGCGGCGCTGCCACGTAACTGTCACGTTGAAAACGGCGGAAATCCGTGTGTTTTGTGGCTTTCCGTCAAAAAACTGCAAAAAGTGTTTGACGGTATTGGGGTGTGGTCCTAGAGGGGTGTCACCGCAGCGGTGGCCGACACGGCCGGCGCGGTGGTCACCAAATGTTCGGCGCCAGACCGCCCCGGTAAAAGGGGGTTAGGTTGGGCGTCGGTATTTTGCGCTCTTTGACATTGTTGGTTTAGATGAAGGGACATGTGGGCGGCGGCTTGCGGGTTCGGGCGTTTTCAAGGCGTTCGGTACTCGTTTAAAGCTATGCTGGCTCACAAGTCCTTCACGTATCCATACGTAAGAATTTGTGCAGACCATGCTC
>NZ_FMWX01000007.1 GCF_900103265.1 Sphingomonas sp. NFR15
AGACGACATCCTGCAGCATCGCCTTGTCGAGGCTCAGATCAGCCACCAGCCGCTTGAGCTTGGCGTTCTCCTCCTCAAGCTGACGCAGCCGGCGCATCTCCGACGGCATCAGACCCGCGTACTTCTTGCGCCACGCATAGAACGTCGCCTCGCTGATCCCCGTTTTGCGGCACACCTCGCCGACGCTCGTCCCATCCTCCGCCTGCTTCAACACGAAGGCGATCTGCGCCTCCGAAAACTTCGACCTCTTCATCGCTCACTCCGCTTCCCTGGCCCTTCTCCATAACTGGAATTTTCCAGCTCAAAACGGCCCAAGAAACGGGCAGCAGGTCACGTCCAAGGGATATTCGGTGTCTTCCGCGAGGAGGTGGCCGATCTGAGTGAGCAGGCTTTGCGTCTCATCGTTTGCCACGGCTAATCCCTTTACATGCGTTTGGGAGCTTCAGACTTTCTGGTCGACAGTTGATCGTGAACAAGACGTCCACGGCGGACGTCGCTTCGACATGCCGACTCCTGTCCCTGAGCGTCCGGAACATTTGGGCAACATTGTCCAGCCTGTCAATTTGCGTGCGGCGATCGATCGGCGTGGCTAACGTATGACGCCGTCGTAAAGGAGGATCGCCATGCTCGTCACCACCACCGAGAACGTCCCCGGCCATGCCGTCCGTGCGACGCTCGGCCCCGTGTTCGGGGTCGTCGTGCGCAGTCGTGGGCTGGGCGGGAACATCACCGCGAGCCTGCGCTCGATCGTCGGCGGGGAAATCCCCGAATATACCCGGCTGATCGAAGATACGCGCCGTCACGCGATCGACCGGATGGTGCAGAACGCGACGGTGATGGGCGCCAACGCCATCGTGATGATGCGGTTCGACTCGGGCGAGATCGCGCAGTCGATGAACGAGGTGGTCGCGTATGGCACCGCCGTCATCCTCGATCCGGCGCCCGAGTGATGCTGCGCGTGTTCGTGACGGTGGCGGCGATGGTGGCGTTCACCGTGGCGCTGGTCGTGGCCGCGTTCGCGCTCACGCAATGGCCGGCGGTGATCTGGACCGGGGCGGTGCTGGCGGGGGTGGTGTTCGAACGCGCGCGCTATGGCGCGGCGCGCGAGCGGCCGGCGGATGGCGACTGGCGCGAAACGCCGGAGCGGTTCATCGATGACGCGTCGGGCAGGGTGATGGTGGTGTGGGTCAGTCCGAGCAGCGGCGAGCGCCGCTACGTCCTTGAGGGCGACTCTGTTAATGCACCTGCGAATGAATTGCAATAATAAGCTACGCGGGGAATCCTTTAGCGGTTGCCCTCGCGCGCAATCCGGCCTAAGCCGCGCCGCGTCAGATGGCATAAGGCCGCGCGCGCGGCCCGTAACGATCCGGAAAGGATGACAATGGCCCGCAAGAAGATCGCGCTCATCGGCGCAGGCAATATCGGCGGCACGCTCGCCCATCTCGCCGCGCTGAAGTCCCTTGGTGATATCGTCCTGTTCGACGTGGTCGAGGGCGTTCCGCAGGGCAAGGCGCTCGATCTCACCCAGTGCGCGCCGGTCGAAGGCTTCGACGCCAAGATCATCGGCACCAACGATTATGCCGATATCGCGGGCGCGGACGTCATCATCGTCACCGCCGGCGTTGCCCGCAAGCCGGGCATGAGCCGCGACGATCTGCTCGGCATCAACCTCAAGGTGATGAAGTCGGTCGGCGAGGGCATCAAGGCCAATGCGCCGGACGCCTTCGTGATCTGCATCACCAATCCGCTCGACGCGATGGTGTGGGCGCTGCGCGAATTCTCCGGCCTGCCGCACGAGAAGGTGGTCGGCATGGCCGGCGTGCTCGACTCGTCACGCTTCTCGGCGTTCCTCGCCGAAGAGTTCCAGGTTTCGATCAAGGACGTCACCAGCTTCGTGCTCGGCGGCCACGGCGACACGATGGTGCCGGTGATCGAATATTCGACCGTGTCGGGCATCCCGATCCCCGATCTCATCAAGATGGGCCGTTCGACGCAGGAGAAGATCGACGCGATCGTCAAGCGCACGCGCGGCGGCGGCGGCGAGATCGTCGCGCTGCTCAAGACCGGCTCGGCTTTCTACGCGCCCGCGACCAGCGCGATCGCGATGGCCGAGAGCTACCTCTACGATCAGAAGCGCGTGCTGCCGGCGGCGGTGCATCTGACCGGCCAGTACGGCGTCGACAACCTCTATGTCGGCGTGCCCTGCGTGATCGGCGCGGGCGGCGTCGAGCAGGTCGTCGAGATCGCGCTTTCGGACGAGGCCAAGGCCAACCTCGACGTTTCGGTCGATGCGGTCAAGGAACTGCTGGTCGCCTGCAAGGCGATCGACCCCTCGCTCAATTGATTGACCTCCGGCGGCGCGGAAGCTCTCCGCGCCGTGTCCTCGTTTCAGGGAAAAGTGCCGCATGAGCATTCTCGTCGACAAGAATACCAAGGTCATCACGCAGGGCATGACCGGTGAGACCGGCAGCTTCCACACGCAGACCGCGCTCGCCTATGGCACGCAGATGGTCGGCGGCGTGACGCCGGGCAAGGGCGGCACCACCCATCTCGACCTGCCGGTGTTCGACACCGTGCTCGAGGCCAAGACCAAGACCGGCGCCGACGCGTCGGTGATCTACGTGCCGCCGCCCTTCGCGGCCGATTCGATCCTCGAGGCGATCGACGCCGAGATCCCGCTGATCGTCGCGATCACCGAAGGCATTCCGGTGCTCGACATGGTCAAGGTCAAGCGCGCGCTGTCGGGTTCGAAGTCGCGGCTGATCGGCCCGAACTGCCCGGGCGTGCTGACGCCGGGCGAGTGCAAGATCGGCATCATGCCGGGCAACATCTTCTCCAAGGGCTCGGTGGGCGTTGTTTCGCGCTCGGGCACGCTTACCTATGAGGCGGTGTTTCAGACCACCAACGCGGGTCTTGGCCAGACCACGGCGGTCGGCATCGGTGGCGATCCGGTCAACGGCACGAACTTCATCGACGTGCTCGAACTGTTCCTCGCCGACGATGCCACCCAGTCGATCATCATGATCGGCGAGATCGGCGGCTCGGCCGAAGAGGAAGCCGCGCAGTTCCTGCGTGACGAGGCCAAGCGTGGCCGCAAGAAGCCGATGGCTGGCTTCATCGCGGGCCGCACCGCGCCTCCCGGGCGTCGCATGGGCCATGCCGGTGCGATCGTCTCGGGCGGCCAGGGCGGCGCCGAGGACAAGATCGCGGCGATGGAAGCCGCCGGCATCAAGGTGGCGGACAGCCCCTCGCTGCTCGGCGAGACTTTGGTCGCGGTGCTGAAGGGCTAACCCTAAACCCTTCTCCCCTTGTGGGAGAAGGTGGCCCGAAGGGCCGGATGAGGGGGATAGGCGGTACGTCCGTTCCCCCTCACCCTCCCAAGCTTCGCTTGGGCCCCTCCCTCTCCCACAAGGGGAGAGGGGAAGAAGGACGAAGACTATGGGCTACGAAGGCCAGGATTTCGGTGATATCGCAGCCGGGGTGAGCCCGGCGTTCATCGAGACGCTCTACACGCGCTACAAGACCTCCCCCGAAAGCGTCGAGCCGGCATGGCGTGGCCTGTTCGACGGTCTCGACGGCATCGCGCAGAACCCGAGCTGGGAGCGTGCGAGCTGGCCGCTCACCAGCACCGACGATCTCACCGCGGCGCTCGACCCGACGCAGATGGAAGCGGCTCCCAAGCCCGCCAAGGGTGGCGCCAAGCCCGCCGCCGCGCCGGCCGCCGCACCCGCTTCGCAAGCCGACATCGTCCGCGCCGCCGCCGATTCGATCCGCGCGATGCTGCTGGTCCGCACCTACCGCGTGCGCGGTCACCTCGCCGCGACGCTCGATCCGCTCGGTCTGTCCTCGCGCGAACTGCCCGCCGACCTCACGCCGGAATATCACGGCTTCTCGGGCGCCGATCTCGACCGCAAGGTCTATATGGGCGGCACGCTCGGCATGGAATGGGCGACCGTGCGCGACATCGTCGCGACGCTGCGCGCCAATTACTGCGGCAATGTCGGCCTTGAATATATGCACATCGCCGATGTCGAGGAGCGCCGCTTCCTCCAGGAGCGGATGGAGGGCCAGGACAAGGCGATCGAATTCACCGAGATCGGCAAGAAGGCGATCCTCAACAAGGTGATCGAAGCCGAGCAGTGGGAGCGCTTCTGCGGCAAGAAGTACGTCGGCACAAAGCGCTTCGGCCTCGACGGCGGCGAGAGCATGATCCCGGCGCTGGAAAGCGTCATCAAATATGGCGGCGCGCTTGGCGTGCGCGAGATCGTGTTCGGCATGGCGCATCGCGGCCGGTTGAACGTGCTGTCGAACGTGATGGCCAAGCCGTTCCGCGTGATCTTCCACGAATTCGGCGGCGGTTCGGACAATCCCGACGATGTCGCCGGTTCGGGCGACGTGAAATACCACCTCGGCACCTCGACCGACCGCGAGTTCGACGGGATCAGCGTGCATATGTCGCTGGTCGCCAACCCGTCGCACCTCGAGGCGGAAGATCCCGTCGTCCTGGGTAAGACGCGCGCGATCCAGACGATCTCCAACGATCTCGAGACGCACACCGCCTCGCTGCCGGTGTTGATCCACGGCGACGCCGCCTTCGCGGGGCAGGGCATCGTCTGGGAGTGCCTCGGCTTCTCGGGCATTCGCGGCTACAACACCGGCGGCTGCGTCCACTTCATCATCAACAACCAGGTCGGTTTCACCACCTCGCCGCAGTTCGCGCGGTCATCGCCCTATCCGTCGGATGTGGCGAAGGGCGTGCAGGCGCCGATCTTCCACGTCAACGGCGACGACCCCGAGGCGGTGACTTTCGCGACCAAGATGGCGATAGAGTTCCGCCAGCGCTTCCACCGCGACGTGGTGATCGACATGTGGTGCTACCGCCGCTTCGGCCACAACGAGGGCGACGAGCCGGGCTTCACCCAGCCGCTGATGTACGCCAAGATCCGCCAGCATCCGCCGGTCAGCGAAATCTACGGCGAGAAGCTGATCGCGCAGAAGGTGGTCGATCGCGCTTGGATCGACAATACGGTCAGCGAATTCACCACCTTGCTCGAAGGCGAGTTCGAGGCGGGTGCCTCGTACAAGCCCAACAAGGCGGACTGGTTCGCCGGACGCTGGTCCGGGCTGCACGCGCCGGCCGATGCCGAGACCGCGCGGCGTAGCGTCGAGACCGGCATCGAACAGAAATTGTTCGACTCGATCGGGCGCACCCTCACCACGGTTCCCGAGAACATTACGATCCACAAGACGCTCGCGCGCGTGCTCGACGCCAAGCGCGAGATGTTCAAGAGCGGCGCGAATTTCGACTGGGCGACCGGCGAGGCGCTCGCCTTCGGTTCGTTGCTGTCCGAGGGCTATGGCGTGCGTCTGTCGGGGCAGGACTCGGGGCGCGGCACGTTCAGCCAGCGGCACGCGGTGTGGACCGACCAGACCGACGAGCACAAATACCGCCCGCTCGAAACAATCCCGCACGGCCGTTTCGAGGTGCTCGACAGCCCCTTGAGCGAATATGGCGTGCTCGGTTTCGAATATGGCTATGCGCTCGCCGACCCGAAGACGTTGGTGATCTGGGAAGCGCAGTTCGGCGATTTCGCCAACGGCGCGCAGATCATGATCGACCAGTTCATCGCTTCGGGCGAGAGCAAGTGGCTTCGCGCCAATGGTTTGGTGATGCTGCTGCCGCACGGCTACGAAGGGCAGGGGCCGGAGCATAGCTCGGCGCGGATGGAGCGTTTCCTTCAGCTTTGCGCCCAGGACAACATCCAGATCGCGAACTGCACCACGCCGGCCAACTATTACCACCTGCTGCGCCGGCAGATGCACCGTCCGTTCCGTAAGCCGCTGGTCGTGTTCACGCCCAAATCGCTGCTGCGCCACAAGCTCGCGGTGTCGAAAACGGCCGACTTCCTCGGCGACAGCCACTTCAAGCGACTGCTCTCCGATCCTTCGGCGCCGGCGGATGCCGATGTAACGCGGCTGGTGCTCTGTACCGGCAAGGTCGCCTATGATCTGATCGAGGCGCGTGACGCCGCCGAGGACAAGAACACCGCGATCGTCCGGGTCGAGCAGCTCTATCCGTTCCCGAGCGAGGCGCTGACCGCGCGGCTCAAGACCATGCCTAACCTCGAGACGGTGGTGTGGGCGCAGGAAGAGCCGAAGAACAACGGCGCGTGGTTCTTCGTCGAGCCGTTCATCGAGGCATGTCTTGGCGCGGCGGACAGCCCGGTCAAGCGGGCGCGCTACGCCGGCCGCGCGGCGGCGGCATCGCCCGCGACCGGGCTGATGAAACGCCATCTCGTCGAGCAAGGTGCGCTCGTCGCCGAGGCGCTCGGCCACAATGTGCGCGGTGAAATTCGCCGCGCGCGAAAGAACTGACGCGGCGGCCGCCCCTTCGCCGGGGCGGCTGCCGATGGGTGAATGTGCGCACGCGACCCAGTGCGCGAACTGACCCCGGCCGCAGCCGGGAACGAGGAAGATAGCGATGGCAACCGAAGTCAAAGTCCCCGTTCTGGGCGAATCGATCACCGAAGCGACGCTGGGCGAATGGCTCAAGAAGCCGGGCGAGGCGGTCAAGGCCGACGAGCCGATCGCCAGCCTGGAGACCGACAAGGTCTCGGTCGAAGTGCCGTCGCCGGTCGCCGGGGTGATGGGGGAATGGGCGGTCAAGGTCGGCGATACCGTCGAGGTCGGCGCGATGATCGCGACGATCGAGGCTGGCGACGGTTCGGCCGCCGCCAAGCCGGCCGCAGCCCCCGCGACCGCCGGCCAGCAGGCACCCGCGCAGCCGAGCGACACGCCCGCCGCGCTCTCGCCGTCGGTGCGCCGCGCCGTGCTCGAAACCGGAGTCGATCCGTCGAACCTCAAGGGCACCGGCAAGGACGGCCGCCTGACCAAGGACGACGTGCTCGCCGCCAAGCCGGCCGCCGCGCCTGCCGCCGCCGAGCCGCTGCCGGTCGCGCCCTCGGTCGCCGCCGCGACCGGCCGCAAGGAAGAGCGCGTCCGCATGACGCGGCTGCGCCAGACGATCGCCAAGCGCCTCAAGGACGCGCAGAACACCGCGGCGATGCTCACCACCTTCAACGACGTCGACATGACGGCGGTGATCGAGGCGCGCGCCAAGTACAAGGATCTGTTCGAGAAGAAGCATGGCGTCCGGCTGGGCTTCATGGGCTTCTTCACCAAGGCCGCGACGATGGCGCTCAAGGACATCCCCAGCGTCAACGCGTCGATCGAGGGCGACGAGATCGTCTATCACGATTACGCCGACATCTCGGTGGCGGTGTCGGGTCCGGGCGGCTTGGTCGTGCCGGTGATCCGCGACGCCGATCAGATGTCGGTGGCGCAGATCGAGAAGACGATCGGCGATTTCGGCAAGCGCGCCAAGGACGGCACGCTCAAGATGGACGAAATGAAGGGCGGTACCTTCACCATCTCGAACGGCGGCGTGTTCGGCTCGCTGATGTCGACCCCGATCATCAACCCGCCGCAGGCGGCGGTGCTCGGGCTGCACCGCATCGAGGAACGTCCGGTGGTGCGCGACGGTCAGGTCGTCGTGCGGCCGATGATGTATCTCGCGCTCAGCTACGATCACCGCTTGATCGACGGCCGCGAGGCGGTGACCTTCCTGGTCGCGCTGAAGAACGCGATCGAGGACCCGACGCGCATTCTGATCGACCTGTAACTATATAGACGTCGCTCCGGTGCCAAAATGTCTTTGGGGCCGGAGCCGCTGCGCGATGTGGCGCAACACCATTGGCCGGCCCCGGCCTTCGCCGGGGCGACGGAGAAGTTAAATGGCTGAATTCGACTATGACGTTCTGGTGATCGGGTCCGGCCCCGGCGGCTATGTCGCGGCGATCCGCGCGGCGCAGCTGGGTCTGCGCACTGCGTGTGTCGAGAGCCGCGAGACGCTGGGCGGCACCTGCCTCAACGTCGGCTGCATCCCGTCGAAGGCGATGCTGCATGCGTCGGAATATTTCGACGCCGCCGCGAACGGCGCGATGGCCAAGCTCGGCATCAAGGTGACGCCCGAACTCGACCTGCCGACGATGCACGCGCAGCGGATCGACGCGGTCAAGCAGCTCACCGGCGGCATCGAATATCTGTTCAAGAAGAACAAGGTGACGTGGCTGAAGGGTCGCGGTGCGTTCGTCGATGCGCATACCGTCCAGGTCGGCGAGCAGACCGTCACCGCCAAGGACGTGGTGATCGCGACCGGATCGTCGGTGACGCCGTTGCCGGGCGTGACGATCGACCAGAAAGTCGTGGTCGATTCAACCGGTGCGCTCGAACTTCCCAAGGTGCCCGCGCATCTCGTCGTGATCGGCGGCGGCGTGATCGGGCTCGAACTGGGGTCGGTGTGGCGGCGGCTCGGCGCGAAGGTGACGGTGGTCGAGTATCTCGACCAGATCCTGCCGGGCTTCGACGGCGATGTCCGTAAGGAAGCCAATAAGATCTTCCGCAAGCAGGGCATCGAGTTCAAGCTGTCGACCAAGGTGACGGGCGTCACCGTCGAGGGCGACAGTGCGACGCTGACGGTCGAGCCAGCCGGCGGCGGCGCGGCCGAGACGATCTCGGCCGATGTCGTCCTGGTGTCGATCGGCCGTAAGCCGAACACCGACGGACTCGCGCTCGAGAAGGCCGGTCTCGCCACCAACGCGCGCGGGCAGATCGAGATCGATCACCGCTTCAAGACCGCGGTCGATGGCGTGTGGGCGATCGGCGACGTGGTGCCGGGGCCGATGCTCGCGCACAAGGCCGAGGACGAGGGCATCGCGGTCGCCGAGAACATCGCCGGGCAGACCGGCATCGTAAACCATGACGTGATCCCGTCGGTGGTCTATACGTGGCCCGAGATCGCGGGCGTCGGGCTGACCGAGGAGGTCGCCAAGGAACGCGGCGAGATCAAGGTCGGCAAGTTCCCGATGCTCGGCAACAGCCGCGCCAAGACCAACCACGAGCCGGACGGCTTCGTGAAGATCATCGCCGACGCCAAGAGCGACCGCGTGCTCGGCGTGTGGTGCATCGCGAGCGTTGCCGGCACGATGATCGCGCAGGCCGCGCAGGCGATGGAGTTCGGCGCGACCAGCGAGGACATAGCTTACACCTGCCACGCGCATCCGACCCATTCGGAAGCGATCAAGGAAGCGGCGATGGCGGTGCGCGGCAAGCCTATTCACATCTAAGCGCAGCTTAGATGTGAATCGAGAGGGCTTGCCCGGCCGGCGGCGCTCCAGCGCCGGCCGACGACGCGGGCTCTGCCCGCGGCGCTGCCCATCTTGACGTCGCCCCGGCGGAGGCCGGGGCCGGTCACTGGCTTGGCGAGCGATCCGCCCGAAACATTGCGGCCCCGGCCTTCGCCGGGGCGACGGGTGGTGGCGCTACTTGGTGTGCACGTCTAGACTTGCCCCATGCATCCAGCGCTCCCCTGGCAGGTCGGTTCGATCCTTCCCTGGCTCGATCTGTTCGGGATCGCGGTGTTCGCCAGCACCGGCGCGCTGGCGGCGACGCAGCGCAACCAGACGCTCGTCACCGCGACCTTTTTCGCGCTCATCACCGGAGTCGGGGGCGGATCGGTGCGCGATCTGCTGATCGGCGTGCCGGTGTTCTGGGTGCATGATCCGCTCGTCGCGGGCGTGTGCCTGGGGGTGGCGGTGCTGGTGTGGTGGACGCCGGCGCGCTGGTGGAGAGGCGCGACGCTGGCGTGGCTCGATGCGGTCGGGCTGGCGGCTTATGCGGTGTTCGGCGCGGCCAAGGCGCTCGCGTTCGGGGTGCCGCCAATCCCGGCGGCGCTGATGGGAGTCGTTACCGCATGCGTCGGCGGGATCATCCGCGACGTGCTGGCGGGCGAGCCGTCGATCCTGATGCGCCCGGAACTCTACGTGACGGCGGGGGCGCTGGCGGCGGGGTCGCATGTCGCGCTGGTCGTGCTCGGCGCGCCGCCGACGATGGCTGCGCCCGTCGCGGCGGTGGCGGGGTTCGCGCTGCGCGCGGCGGCGATCCGCTGGCGGATCGCGCTCCCCGCGTATCGGCGCGATCAGGCGACGCCGACGCCGCCCGAGAGATAATCCATCTTGCCGATGCCCACCCCCTTCATGCGCAGCAGCGCATAAGCGGTGGTGACGTGGAAGAAGAAGTTGGGCAGCGCGAAATCGGTGATGTAACTGGCCCCGGTGAAGGTGAGTTCGCTGCTCGGCAGCTTCAGGACGACCTCCGCATCCTCGCGTCCGTCGAAGCCGGCGGGATCGACGCTGTCGAGATAGGCGAGCGTCCGCGCGATCCGCGCGCGCAGCTCGGGGAGCGTCGTTTCGTCGTCGGCCATCGGCAGCGCGGGCGCGCCGCCCACGCGCATGGCGGCGAACTTGGCGGTGTCGCATGCGATCTGCACCTGACGCGGCAGCGGCGGCATGTCCTCGATCAGCCGCGCCTCGAGCAACGCCTGCGGATCGATGCCGCAATCGCTCGCCTTGACGAGCAGGTGATCGAGATTCTTGAGGCCACGCACGAAGATCGGCACGGATACGGTATAGAGGCTGAGCACGGATCGATTTCCTTCCTCGCGCGCCTTGAACCGTCCGGCGGCGCCGCGCCGACATGGGCGCGTGCCGCCGGCTCGGCAAGCGCCTAGTGCGGATCGCGCCGCGGGTTTTCGGGCCGCGCGGGGTGGCCCGGCTCGGGCGGATGCGGCGGATGGGCCTGCGCGCGCTGCGCCAGCGCCTGCTGGCGCTGCTGCTGCGCGGCGGCGTGCGCCTCGGCGCGTTGCGCCTGTTCCGCCGCGCGGGCCTGTGCCGCGCGTTGCTGGGCCTGCGTGCGCTGCTGCTCGGTGGCCTGTTGACGGGCGGCCCGTGCCTGCTGCTGCGCGGCGGCGTGCGCCTGAGCACGTTGCGCTTGTTCGGCCGCGCGGGCCTGTGCGGCGCGTTGCTGGGCCTGCGCGCGCTGCTGTTCGGCGGCCTGTTGGCGGGTGGCCTGCGCCTGTTGTTGCGCGGCGGCGTGCGCCTGAGCGCGTTGCGCTTGTTCGGTCGCGCGGGCCTGCGTTGCGCGTTGTTGGGCTTGCGCGCGCTGCTGTTCGATCGCCTGCCGGCGCTCGGTCTGGGCTTGCTGGCGCTGCTGGGCAATGGCCTGCTGGCGCTCCGCCTGCGCGCGCTGGTCGGCGACCTCGCGTTGCTGGCGCCCCGCCTGCGCCTGTTGCTGCGCCTGCCGGCGCTGATCGAGATCCGCGTGGTGCTGATCGGCGCGTTGGCGCGCGGCTTGCTGCTCGGCGAGGCGCTGCTGTTGCGCCTGCTGCGCGGCGGCGTTCAGCCGCTGCTGCCGCGCGGCGAACTCTTGTTGCTGCTGGATGCGCTGTTGCTGAAGCTGCGCATCGCGTGCGATCGCGGCGTCGCGACGTTGCGCGTCCCGCGCCTGTGCCTGGAACGCGGCCTGCTGCGCGTAGAGCTGCGGCGGCGCGTCGCGACCGCCCTGCTGTTGCCAGCGATCGAAGCGCTGCGCGGCTTGCGCGCGCCGATCGCGTTCGGCGGCGAGTTGCGCGGCGCCTTCGGCATCATGGCTGGCGCGATAGGCGCGCCACGCCGCGTCCTCCGCGCGTGCGCGGTCCCAGGCGGCGCGCTGGCTGGCGATCTGCGCGCGGCGTTCCGCCCATTGCGCGGCGACGACGCCACGGCGTTCGCGCCGATCGGCGGCCACGTACAGCGCTCGCGCACGGGCGTAATACCGGGCGGCGTCATCCGCGCGGCGCTGCGCCTCGGCTGCGTCGAGCGCCCGCCCGTCGCGATAGACGGTCACGACACGCCCGCCCGAATAGCCGTAGCTATATTCGGGATCGCGCACGAGATACGGCGCGTCGTCGCCCGGCTGGTAGTAATAATAGCGATAGCCGCCGTCGACCGGTTCGGCATAGGTGCGGTAACCGCCCGCGACGTCCCAGCCATAGGGCTGGACGCCGCCATCGTAATCGAACGCGTAATCGGGCGGGGCGTCGCCGATCGTGTCGCTGATCCGATCGGCGCGGTCGATCCAGGCGTAGGTGTCCGCCGGCGGGGCGGGCGCGTAGGCGATCCGCCGCGGTATCGGCAGCGCGGCGGCGGCGGGCGCGGTACGGACCGGGGCGGCGGGGCCGCTGACGAGCGGCTGGACCTGCGGCAGCGGCGGCAGCGCCGCGGCGTTGCCGGTCGCGACAGCGGTGCCGTTGTCGGGCGCAGGGGCCTGATCGTTCCGCGTCGCCTGCGGATTGCAGGCGGCAAGCGCCAGCGCGCTCACGGTGATGAACATTTCTCGCGCTCGAAACATCTGTCATGCTCCATCGAAGGCCGAGACGGGCTCTTGAGGTCGCACAACGCGCCTGAACGCGGTCTGGCTTCATCGTTCATGCCGGGTTTGGGGCACCGCGTGCTTTGCGCGGCGGGCGATTTGGGCATAGGATGGGGTGATGAGTTCCGCTTTCTCCGCCCGCGGCGCGTTGCGCGCCGCGACTGCGGCGCATCACGAGCGGGTCGATGCCGTCTTCTCGCGCGCCGACCTGACCAACCGCGTCGATTATGCCCGTTTCCTGCAAGCGCAGGCGGGCGCCTATCTTCCGGTCGAGGCGGCGCTCGCCCGGGCCGGTGCCGCGCGGATCGTGCCCGATTGGGAGACGCGCCGCCGGGCGTCGCGGCTCACCGCCGATCTCGCCGCGCTCGGTGTCGCCGTGCCCGAAGACGAGGCGGACGTTGGGTTCGACGACGACGCGGCGGTGCTCGGCGGCGTGTACGTGCTGGAAGGATCGCGGCTCGGCGGGGCGATGCTGGCGCGCGACGTGCCCGCCGATTTCCCGAAGAGTTTTCTTGCTTCAGATCAAGCCGCGACTTGGCGTGATCTGTTAGACCTTCTTCAATATAGATTAATTTCGCCTGGCGAACGATCGTCGGCGGTCGAATCGGCGTCTCGTGTGTTCATGCTCTTCGAAAGCAGCGGGCAACGCTATCTGAGGGCGGACTGAGTGGACGAAAACGTACCGGTCGATCTGACCAATTGCGATCGCGAGCCGATCCACATCCTCGGCGCGATCCAGCCGATCGGGTTCCTGCTCGCGCTCACCGCCGATTGGATGATCGCGCGGGTCTCGGCGAACACCGCCGACTTCATCGGTTTCGCGCCCGACGATCTGATCGGGCGCCCGCTCACGGAAATCTTCGAGGCGCGGGTCGTTCATGACCTGCGCAACCGCACCGCGATGCTGCGCGGGGTCGATGCGGTCGAGCGGATGTTCGACTGCGAGATCGTCAAGGGCGGGCGCACCTTCGACGTGGCGATCCATCTGTCGGGCGGGCAGATCGTGATCGAGGCCGAGCCAGCCTCCAACGAACATGGCGATGCGACCGGCATGGTCCGCGCGATGATCGCGCGGCTTGACCAATGCGACGATTTCACCGCGTTCTTCCGCGAAGGCGCGCGCCAGATCCGCGCGTTGACCGGGTTCGACCGCGTCATGGTCTATCGCTTCGCGCCGGACGGCGCCGGCGAGGTGGTGGCGGAGGCGGTGCGCCCCGGCATCGGCCGGTTCCTGGGGCTGCATTACCCCGCCAGCGACATTCCCGCGCAGGCACGCGAACTCTACAAGCGCAACCTGCTGCGCGTCATCACCGACGTGAACGCTGCGCCGGTGCCGATCATCCCGGCACGCGACGAGGCGGGGGTGCCGCTCGACCTGTCGCTGTCGGTGCTGCGCGCGGTCTCGCGGATCCATATCGAATATCTCAAGAACATGGGCGTCGAGGCGTCGATGTCGATCTCGATCCTCGTCGACGGGAAATTGTGGGGGCTGTTCGCTTGCCACCATTATGCCCCGCTCTGCCCGTCGTTCGAGCGGCGATCGGTTAGCGAGCTGTTCGCGCAGATGTTCTCGATGCGGCTGGAAAGCCGCGAGCGGCAGGCGACGGTCGAATATGAACGGCGCGCGCGCGATATTTCGGACCAGTTGCTCGGCGCGGTCGCGTCCGATGAGACGCTGCTCAAGGATCCCGACTGGCTGGGCGACATCCTGACGCACGCGATTCCGGCCGATGGCGTGGGCGTATGGATCGCGGGCAATCACGCCTTTTCGGGCACGACGCCGCCGCTCGACGATTTCCGCCGGATCATCCGCGCGCTCAACGGCACCGCGGCGGGGAAGGTCTATGCGACCGACCATATCGCCGGGCTGGTACCGGGCGCGGAGCGTTTCGCGCCGAGCGCGGCGGGGCTGCTGGCGATCCCGATCTCGCGGTCTCCGCGCGATTACGTCGTGCTGTTCCGCTCGGAACTGGTGCGATCGGTGCGGTGGGGAGGCGATCCGCACAAGCCGGTCGAATATGGCCCCAACGGGCCACGGCTCACACCGCGCCAGAGCTTCGAGGAGTGGAAGGAGCGCGTCGAGGGGCGGTCACAGCCTTTCTCCGCGTCGGAACTGCGCGTCGCCGAGACGCTGCGGGCGACGCTGATCGAGGTTGTGCTGCGGCTCGCCGACGAGGCTTCGGCCGAGCGGCAGCAGGCGAGCGCGCGGCAGGAATTGCTGATCGCCGAACTCAACCACCGCGTCCGCAATATTCTCGGCGTGATCCGGGGGCTGATCCGTCAGTCGCAGCCTTCCGACGACGCGGTCCGGGACTATGTCAAGATGGTCGACGGGCGCATTCACGCGCTGGCGCGCGCGCACAACCAGATCACCGACGACCATTGGGGGCCGGCGCCGATCCAGGCGCTGATCGACGCCGAAGTGGCGGCGTTCGTGGATGAATATGAGCGCGTGGTGTCCGAGGGGACGCCGGTGCTGCTCAACCCGCAAGCCTATTCGACGATGGCGCTGGTGATCCACGAACTCGTCACCAACTCGACCAAATATGGCAGCCTGTCGGTGCCGAAGGGGCAGGTGCGGATCGGCTGGCGGCGCGACGAGAATGACGATCTCGTCATCACCTGGCAGGAAAGCGGCGGTCCGCAGGTGCGGGCGCCGACGCGCAAGGGCTTCGGCACAACGATCATCGACCGTTCGGTGCCCTATGATCTCGGCGGGACGGCTCGGATCGCGTACGATCCCGATGGCGTCGAGGCGCATTTCCGCATTCCCGCGCGCCACGTCTCGCAGGCGAAAAGCGTCGCCGGGCCGGCGATCCGCTATCCGCGCCCGGCGCCCGGCCACCCGCAGGCGCCGCCGGACAAGGTGCTGGCGGGGTTCGACGTGCTGCTGGTCGAGGACAGTCTCATCATCGCGCTCGACGCCGAGGATATCGCGACCCGGCTCGGCGCCGAGACGGTGACGACGGTGGCGACCGTCGAAGGAGCGCTCGACGCGATCGAGCAGCACGCGCCCGGCGTGGCGATGCTCGACATCAATCTCGGCGATCGCAACAGCTTCCCCGTGGCCGACCGGTTGATGGCGCTGGGCGTGCCGTTCGTATTCGCGACCGGCTATGGCGAGCAGGCGCAACTGCCGGAGGACCATCGCGGGCGCAGCGTGGTGCAAAAGCCTTATACGCTGGAGAATGTCGCGCGGGCGCTCGACGCGCTGATCGCCAGCCACCGCGGCGGGTGAGGTTCGCGGAACCGGGGCGGTTCGCCCTCACCCTTCGCGCCGGGTGTCGCCGGGCGGATGGAAGGGTGAGGGCGGCCCGTGCTCATGGCGTATCGGTCAGAACGCCGCGCTGACCGAGAACAGCACCTTGCCCGACGCGATCGACTTTCCATCCTTGGTGCTGGAGAAGTTCGGCTGGAGGTACAGCGAATCGCGCCATTTGATGTCGGTGCCGACGAAGGCGATGCCGAGCGTGACCGGCGACAGCACGTAATCGGCGCCGACGAGATAATCGACATAGCTGCCGGTCGGCGTGACGCTGGTGCCGTTGGGGCCGAGGCCGGGGTTGCCGTTCGAATAGCCGACATGGCCCTTCACGGTGAGCGCGGTGTTCGGCACGCCCACGGCGGCATCGCCCCACACATAGAGATTGTCCTCCTTGTCGCCGATCCGGCTTTCGGGGGTGTTGCTCCAGTTGCCGAGCGCCTGCTGTTCGGGGGCATAGGCGACACCGATCAGCGCCGAGACGGGCCCGAGCGTGTGGCTGAGCTTGACATAAGGCTCGGCGAAGTCGGTCTTGTCGCTGCCGCCGGGATACATGTACCAGGTGAGGCCGACATCGACGGTGGTGCCGCCGAAGCTGTGCTTGTAGCCGCCGACCACGTCGAGTTCCATGTTGGCGCCGCCGAACTGGCCCCAGCCGGCGAGGTTCGATCCCCACAGCGCCGCGTAGAAGCCGCTTTCATGCGTCGCGGTGAGGCCACCCTGGATCGCCATCTGCTTGTCGGTCTGCGAGACGCCGCGGAAACGATAGTCGCTGACGAGCGCGACACTGCCCGAGACGGTGATCGGCTTGGGCGGCGCTTCTTCCTGTGCGAAGGCAGGGGCCGCCGCACACAGCGAGGCGACGAGCGCGATTGCGTATTTCATTGGAAGACCTTCCCCTTTTATCGGTGAACGTCCCCGCCTGCGCCCGCGCGGTGCTGCCTCTCGATCTAAGGTCGGGGCGGCATCCGCTGCGGGAGCCTAGGATGTGACAGGCCAGCTTGGCCGAAGCGTTGCCGCTTCATGACAAAACGTGTCTGGGGGAGGCGGCCCATATGGACCACCTCCCCCAGTGTCTTCGCGAAAATGTGTAGGAACCGAACCGTTCGGCACGAACGGTTCGGTATATGCCCTACGCGGCCAGGCGGTGCAGGTGCGCCGAGGAGCCGAGCAGTTCGACCTCCATGCCGCGCTTGCGCTGCCGACCGAGCCACTCGCGCAGCAGTTCGGCGCAGCTATGGTCGATCGCCGGCACCTTGTGGAGCTCGAGCGTCAGCGGCTTGCCTTCGGGCAGAGCGTCGAGCGCCTTGTTGAGCTTGGGCACGCTGAGGAAGGTCGCCGCGCCGTCGAGCCGGACGTGGCTGCGTTCGGCGCTGTGGTGGGTATCGACCTTGAGGTTGAGGCGACGGACATGCGGCGCCAGTTCGATCAGCGAGAGCGCGAGCCCGGCCAGCACGCCGGTCAGCAGATCGGTCGTCACCACCAGCACGAAGGTCGCCGCCCAGATCAGCGCGGGCAACACGCCGTAATGCGCGAACAGGTGCTGGACGTGCTTGAGGCTGATGAGCCGTGCGCCCGTCACCACCAGCACGCCGCCGAGCGCCGCCATCGGGATCTCGCGCAGCAGCCACGGCAGCAGCGCGACGAAGCCCAGGATCCAGACGCCGTGCAGCACGGTCGACAGCCGCGTCGTCGCGCCGGCCTGGACGTTGGCAGAGCTGCGCACGATCACGCCGGTCATCGGCAGCGCGCCGGCAGCGCCGCACAGCAGGTTGCCGATGCCCTGCGCGCGCAGTTCCTTGTTATAGTCGGTGCGAACGCCATCGTGCATGCGATCGACCGCCGCCGCCGACAGCAACGTCTCGGCGCTGGCGATGAAGGCGATCGCGACCGCGCTCAGCAAAAGCGCCGGGTTCGCGAACAGCGGGGCGAGGAAGCCATCGTCGGGCACCGCCACCGCCGCGACGATCGATTCAGGAACGCTCACGCGCACCACGCTCAGGCCGGCGAGCCAGGCGACCAGCGTCGCGCCGACCACGCCGATCAGTGCGCCGGGCACGAGCTTCATCGAGGCCGGGCGCAGCTTCTCCCAGCCGATCATCAGCGCGATGGTGAGCAGCCCGATGCCGAGCGCGATCTCGGTGCCCGCCACGTTGGTGGGATCGAGACCCATCACGCGGCCGGGCACGGCGGCGAGGTTGGCGAGGCCGTTCGACAGCGGCTTGGCATCGAACAGGGTATGGAACTGGCCGACCACGATCAGCGCGCCGATCCCGGCGAGCATGCCGTGCACCACCGCGGGCGAGATCGCGCGGAACCAGCCGCCGAGCTGGAGCACGCCGGCGACGAGCTGGAACAGCCCGGCCAGCACGAGGATCGGGCCGAGCGCCGATAGGCCATGATCGCGCACCAGTTCGAACACGATCACGGCGAGGCCCGCCGCCGGGCCGCTCACCTGGAGCGGCGATCCGGCGAGCAGGCCGACGACCATGCCGCCGATAATGCCCGTGACCAGTCCCTTTTCCGGCGGCACGCCCGACGCGATCGCGATGCCCATGCACAGCGGCATCGCGACGAGGAAGACCACGATCGACGCCGCGAAATCGCGGGTCATCCAGCCTTTGGGGTTATCGGCGGCGGTGGTCATTCCGCTGCCTCGGGCAGCGCGAAGTCGGCGGCGAGACGCTGCGCCGCGGCGTGCGCGACCGGCAGCGGCGAGCCTTCGCGCATCGGCACGAAGCGCCCGGTGGTGCCGTCGAGACCAAGCACCTGGCCGGCGTGGATATCGACCAGCCAGCCGTGCAGCGAGATTTCACCCCGTGCGATGCCCGCGGCGACCGAGGGATGCGTGCGCAGATGCGCGATCTGGGCGACGACGTTCTCGAGCGCGATCGCGTGGACTCGCTCCGACGGCGACAGCTCGGAATAGCCGCTCGATACGACGCTCTCCGCGGCGGCCGAATGCTTGAGCCACGAGGCGACGTTGGGCATCGCATCGAGCCCCTTCGGATTCGCGACCGCCTTCATCGCGCCGCAATCCGAATGGCCACACACGATGATGTCGCGCACGCCGAGCGCCATGACGGCATATTCGACCGTTGCCGAAACGCCGCCGAGCATCTCGCCATAAGGCGGCACGATGTTGCCGGCGTTGCGGCAGACGAACAGGTCGCCGGGGTTCGCCTGCAGCACCTGCTCGGGCACGATGCGCGAATCGGCGCAGGAGATCATCAGGGCCTTGGGGCTCTGGCCATCGCGGACGAGCTGGCCGAACAAGGCGCTCTGGTTGGGGAACACCGTCTTTTCGAAGCTAAAGACGCGCCCGATCAATTCGTTCATTGTCGCACTCCTTTTGGAACGCGCACACACGGAGGTGCGCCAGGCTCCCAAGATACGGGTGCAATCTTGCTGCGACGCGGCGACGCCGTGACAAAGTGTTTCCGACGGGCGACGTCGCTAATCCGGTCGCCGGACAGCAAAAACCCCGGCCGCAGGGCGGCCGGGGTTTTGTCGAATCTCCAGCTTGCATCGCCAAGGATTCCGCCGGATCGCTCCGGACTTAAGCCTGATATCCGCCATGGCAGACAGCGCAGGAACTCGCCCGATATAGCGCACAACTGGCGATTTTCAATGACCGATGCCGAGCGCGCATCGCGTCGCGTGTAGTAGGGCAAGAACGTCTTCGTCCGAGACCTGGATTTGCACATATCGCCTCGCCCCTGTCACGGGATGCCGCGTGTGCGGCAAGTTCAGGCGGGCGTAGCCAACCGTTGCGAGCATATCGCACTTGGCCCACCGTGGGCCGTCGCCCCACGGCGGTGGAAGTGTCAACTCCAGCCTATGATGCCACGGCTCTTCGGCGTGCGGTGCTGTGGTCGAGAGGGGAACGACCGTCACAAGATCGTTACGGCGTTTGAGTTTGGGCGAGATCGTGACGGCGAGCCGGCGCTTGACCATCTCCGGTTCACGGAAGCCGGTGGAATAGTCGCAGACGACGATCGTGCCGGGCTTCGGATGAAATGGCAGAGGCATTGCCAAAACGTAACGGTCTGTCGATCTCCGGTAAATCTTCGATGCGACTGCTTCTATTCGGTTCGTTTCAATAGGATCGTCGCGGTCAGCCCCCCGCCGGCGCGGTTCGCCAGCGTCAGCGTGCCGCCTTCGGCTTCGACCGCACGCGCGACGATGGCGAGGCCGAGGCCCATGCCCTTGGTGTTGCGCGCGCGGGCTTCGTCGAGCCGGACGAAGGGGGTGAGCACGTCGCGAATCCGCTCCGGCGGAATGCCGGGGCCGTCATCCTCGACGATGACGCATATGTTGGTCGCGTCGGCTTCGAGGCGGACGCGCGCGCGCTCGCCATAATGGAGCGCGTTCTCGACGAGATTGGCGATCGCGCGGCGCATCGCCGAGGCCCGCACGCGCAGTTCGAGATGATCGGGGCCGTCGTAGCTGGCGTCGAGCCCGCGGTCGGCGGCATTGTCCACCAGCGTCGCCACCAACACCGCGAGATCGGTGAGCGCGGGCTTTTCCGGGTCGCTCTGGCCGCCGAAGAACGCGAGCAACGAGCCGAGCATCTCGCTCATCTCGGCGACGTCCTCGGCGAGTTCGGCGCGCAGTTCCGGGTCGTCTATGCCTTCAAGACGCAGGTGCAGCCGCGCGAGCGGCGTGCGCAGATCGTGGCCGACCGCCGCCAGCGCCTGTGTGCGGCTCTCGATCAGCTCGTGGATACGGTCCTGCATCTCGTTGAACGCATGGATCAGGCTGCGGATTTCCGCCGAGCCTTCTTCCGCGATCGGCGCGCGCTGGCCGAGGCCGACGTGATGCGACGCGCGGATCAGCCCGCGCAGCGGCCGCAGCGTCGAGCGGATCAGCAACCCCGCCAGCATCGCGAGCAGGATCGCGGGCAGCAGCGCGCGCAGGATCCGGTCGTAGGACGGATTGAACGCGCTGGTGATACCGCGCATCTGGAAGGTCATCCAGCTTCCGTCGGCAAGCCGCAGGTCGCCGATGACGATCGAACCATCCTGATGCAGCGCCGGCAGGTGCAATCGAAGGTTCGAGCGAGCCAGATCCGGCTCCCACGCGACGATCTGCGCCTGCATGCTGCCCAGGTGCGGGCGGAACGCGTTGCCGCCGGGATCGGTGCTGCTCCAACCGATCCGGTAGCGATCGGTCGCCAGTTCGCGCGCGATCCGCACACGCTGGCTTTGCGGCCATTCGTTGAGCAATTTGCGCGAGACGACGAGATGTTCGGCGAGGCGGTTGGCCTCGTCCTCGCGCAGCGACAGTTCGGACGCGCGCTCGTACAACAAGGTGCTCGCGCCGAATTCGACGACGATCGTCAGCAGCAGGATGACGAGCAGCCGCCCGAGCAGCCCGATCGAGATGCGCCGCGCGAGGCTCAGGACCGCGTCACTCCGGCGCGCAACATATAGCCGATGCCGCGCACCGTGACGATCGGCGCGTCCTGCCCGGTCGCGGAGAGCTTGCGGCGCAACCGGCTGACCAGCACGTCGATGCTGCGGTCCGAGCTTTCGCCGAGCCGCGTGCGCGACAGTTCGATCAGCCGCTCGCGCGCGATCACGCGCTGCGGCTGGGCGATGAAGGTGGCGAGCAGATCGAACTCGGCGCCGGTCAGCTCGACGGTCGCGCCGCTCGCCGCGCGCAATTCGCGGCGCGGGAAATTGACCGTCCAACCATCGAAATGCGCTTCGTCCTGGCGCTCGACGCCGCCCAGGCTCTCGCTGCCCGAACGGCGGCGCAGCACCGCGCGCACCCGCGCGATCAGCTCGCGCGTGCCGAACGGCTTGGCGAGATAATCGTCGGCGCCGAGTTCGAGGCCCATCACCCGGTCCTCCTCGCTGCCGCGCGCGCTGACGAAGATGATCGGCACGTCGCTCTTGCGGCGGATCTGCCGGCACAGATCGATGCCGTTGGTGCCGGGCAGCATGATGTCGAGTACAATCAGGTCGGCCGGCACGTTGTCGAACGCGATCCACAGCTCCGGCGCGGAGCCGGCGGTGTGGACGGCATAGCCGTTCTCGCGCAGCGCGCGTGCGGTGAGGGTGCGCAGCGGCGGGTCGTCTTCGACCAGGATGATGACGGGTTCGCTCACGCGGCGGCGGATCGTTGAAACGCAAACATGGCGCAAGGTCTAGGCGCGAAGGGGCGGGCGATCAACGGCCACGCCGCCGCCCGGGCGGGGTGTGCGACAGCGAGCAATATTTTGTCACGTTCGCGCAAATGACGGGAGAGGTACGCGCCATGTTTCAACACGAACCGGACAGGTGCGGGCAAAGCCGGCGCGCTATCTTGGCGCTCATACTTGGTATGAGAGGATTGCCCGTGATTTCGATGAAGTTCGCCCTGTTCCCGCTTGCGCTGATCGCCGCCCCCGCCGCGGCGCAATCACTGTCCGACACGCACCAGATGCGCTGGGCGCCGGCCGGCAAGACCACGCCGCTGGTAAGCTATCACCCCAACAAGCGCGGCTGCGCGCCGGCCGCCGCCCCGCTGCACCTGTCGGGCAAGACCCCGCACATGGCCGCGGCTCCGGCGGCGTGCGGCAAGGCGCTCGCCAGCGCCGAGCGCACGGCGGAGATCGCCGCCACCAACTGATCGCAAGGGCCCGCAGAGGTCCGTCGACGCGTCGGCGCGCATCCGTGCGCCGGCGCGTTTTGTCGTCGGCTACGCCTCGTCGCCGATTTCGAGCAATTCGGGGCGGATATGGATCGCGGTCAGCGACATATGGACTTCGACGAGAAACGAGATCAGCCCGGCGATGAGCAGGATCATCGCGAGGATGAACGAGACCGCGACCGCGGTGCCGATATGCAGCTTGAACAGCACCGCGACGAACAGGATCGCGACGACGGTGCAGGTCATCACCGCGCTCGACACGGTGAGGACGAGCGCGCGATTGATGACGTTGATGCGCTTGTCGAGGATGCGCAGCTCCCACACGTGACGATCATGTTCCGGCCCGGCGGAGCGCGGGTGCAGCGCCTCGAGATCACGCGCGCGATCGACCACGCGCGACAGCCGCCCGGCCAACACATTGAGCAGCGATCCTATGCCCGCCAGCATGAAGATCGGCGAGAGCGAAAGCTGAATCGCCTGCGCGATCGTATGGATCGGCGGCAGCGCGTTCGGGAGGGCGTTCATGGCGCCCGTGTGTGCAAGCGGCGTGCGTGATGTGCAAGTCCGCTTGCGCGAAATGAAGGTGTCCGCTTCGAAGGCCGGGGATCATTCGCGCCGATAGCGGAAGTACCACACCTCATGCCCCTGACGGCGCGCCTTGCGTTCGTAGCGGGTCTCGGGCCAGTCGGCGGGGCGTTCGAGGAAATCGCGGGCGGTCTCCGCGAGCCAGGTGAAATCGCGGCGCTGGTTCATCACCATCATGGCCCAGCGGCAATATGTCGGGTCGTCGGTGCCGAGGCGGAACTCGCCGCCGGGTTTGAGCTTGGTGGCGATCAGGTCGAGCGGGCCGTGGTTGACCATGCGGCGCTTGGCGTGGCGCGCCTTGCGCCACGGATCGGGGTGCAACAGGTAGAGCCGGTCGAGCGATGCGTCGGGCAGCCGCTCGACGACTTCGAGCGCGTCGCCCATGTGCAGCCGCACGTTTTCCAGCGCGCCGTCACGGATGTGGTTGAGCGCGCCGACCACGCCGTTGAGGAACGGCTCGCAGCCGATGAAGCCGTGGGCCGGGCGCATCGCGGCCTGGCCGGCGAGATGCTCGCCCGCGCCGAAGCCGATCTCCAACTCCAGCGGGCGGTCATCACCGAACAGGGTGCGCGCATCGATCGGACCGGCGTCGGGCACGCTCACGCGCGGCAGAAGATCCTCGACCAGCGCGGACTGGCCCTGCCGCAATTTGTGGCCCTGGCGGCGGCCGTACAGGCGGCGGATAGTAGTGGGGTCGTTCATGATCGCGCGGCGATAGCGAAGCCGTCGCGCCGCGTCACCCTCGCTGCGGAGACAATCGCGCGGCCAGCCGTTGCGCTCCACACGACAGGGAGGACGGGTTTTGGCGGAAGAGACAGGCGGCGTCGACGAGCTCAAGGCGGCGAACGCGAAGGAATTGCACCGGGCGATCCGCGAGGAGGGCGAGGATGAGTTGCGCCGTCCGCTCGCATCGCTGTTCTGGTCGGGCATCGCGGCTGGGCTGGCGATCAACGCGTCGCTGCTGGCGGAAGGCGTGCTCTACCAGAAACTGCCGATGGGCGCGTGGCGCGAGCTGGTGGTGGCGATGGGCTATCCGGTCGGCTTCCTGATCGTGATCCTCGGGCGGATGCAGTTGTTTACCGAAAGCACGATCACTGCGGTGTTGCCGCTGGTGAGCGACCCGACCCGCGAATCGCTGCTGCGCACGCTGCGGCTGTGGGGCGTGGTGCTCGGCGCCAATCTGATCGGCACCGCGACCGGCGCGGCGGTGATTGCGTTCGGCGGGCTCGGTTCGGCGGGCGCGCACGATGCGATGATCGCGGTGGCGCTGCCGATCCTCGAACATTCGCCGTTCGCGACCTTGGTCAATGCGGTGCCCGCCGGCTTCCTGATCGCAATCCTCGCCTGGTCGCTGCCCAATGCGCGCGAGCAATCCTTCCTCGTGATTTTCGCAGTGACATGGGTGGTGGCAATCGGCGGGTTCTCGCATTCGGTGGTCGGGTCGAGCGAGGCGTTCCTGCTGTTCTACTCGGGCCACGCAGATGCACTGCGCACCGTGTTCGGGCTGATCGTGCCGGCGGTGGCGGGCAATCTGATCGGCGGCGCCGGCATCTTCGCGCTGCTCGCGCACGGGCAGGTGCGCGGCGAGATGACCGAGGAGATGCGCCGCAGCAAGAAAGCCGCTCGCCGCCAGCGGCGGTTGGAGCGGCGGGGTCTGCGCAGCGCAAAGCTTACTTGAGGCTGTCGCTGTTCACCTGGACGTTCCGCTTTTTGCCCCAGGTGGTCGTGCGAGAGGCATAGGGTTCGCTGTTGACGATCGCGACAGCCTGATCGGGCGGGGGCAGGCGGTCGCGCCCGGCATAGGAGGTCGTCGCCGCGACATCGTTGAGGGTCAGCGACCAGACTGCTGCGGCCTCGCCCTTGTCCTTGCCGAGCAGGGCCGTGATCGGATCGGGGCTGACCCAAATGCCGCGCCCGGCGTCGGTCAGCGCGATGAGATACTGGTCGGTCGTATCGCTTGGCCGATAGACGCCGTGTGCCTTCAGCGCGGGATAGTTCGCGGTATCGCGGCACCATACGAACGGCGACGGCGGTGGCGTATACTTGGTTTTCTTCGCCGCATCGTGGCCGACGCTGGCGAGCAGCCCGGCGAACAGGCTCGACGCCATCGCATTCTCTCCCTTGACCGCCTTCGCCGGGCCGGTCAGCGCGAGCGGGGCGGTGCAATCGGCAACCGGTTCGGCGGCCGGCTGGGGCTCGATCTGGCGGGGCCAGCCCAGTGCAGCGATCGCGCCGCGCAGCCGCGTATCGATCGCATCGGCGTCGATCGTCGTCGAGGAGTAGCGCAGTTCGACATACCAGTCGGGGCCGAGCGGGAAAAAGGCCATCGCGGTGCTGCGATACGGCCCCCGCATCGGGCGATAGCTGGCGATCAGCCCGCTGGCGGTGGTTTGCCCCGGCGGCGTGAAGGCGGCGGCTGGTTTGGCGATGGTTAGCCCGCCATAGGTGTCGCGCTGCTCCACGATCCGCGCCACGCGATCGAACCAGACCGGCACCGATCCGGCCACGTTGCGGAACACGAAGACGGTGATGTCCTCGCTCGAATTCGGCGTGCCGAAGTTGAAGGCTTCGTCGAGATGATCGGGCGCGAAGGCGTTGGCGGAAATGCGTGGCAAGCCGTCGAGCGCGGCGGGAATGACAAGGCCAGATGGCGCGTGCCGATAGGGCCTGTCGGCGGGGATCGCCAGTTCCGGCGGCTTCTGCTGCGCCGACGCGATGAGCGGCGCCGCGACGGCGACGATCGACAATACTGCCAAAACGAAACGCATGAAAAAGCCCCCCGGAGTCTCTGCTCCGGGAGGCTAATCCCTTCACGCGAAAAGCGAAATGGCGTTACGCCACTGCCGCCTTGAGCGCATCGACCAGATCGGTCTTTTCCCAGGTGAAGCTGTCGCCTTCGGGTTTGCGGCCAAAGTGACCGTAGGACGCGGTCTTCTGATAGATCGGGGCGTTGAGCTTGAGGTGTTCGCGAATGCCCTTGGGGGTGAGGCGGACCAGCTTGGGCAGCACTTCCTCGATCTTGGCTTCGGGAACGGTGCCGGTGCCGTGCAGGTCGACGTACAGCGACAGCGGCTCGGCGATGCCAATCGCATAGGAAAGCTGGATCGTGCAGCGGCGCGCGAGACCGGCGGCGACGACGTTCTTCGCCATGTAGCGCGCGACATAGGCGGCCGAGCGATCGACCTTGGTGGGGTCTTTGCCGCTGAACGCGCCGCCGCCGTGCGGCGAAGCGCCGCCGTAGGTGTCGACGATGATCTTGCGTCCGGTCAGGCCGGCGTCGCCATCGGGGCCGCCGATCTCGAAGCGGCCGGTCGGGTTGACGTAGATCTTGGTCTCGTCGGTGATGAAGCCTTCCGGCAGTACCTCATGGAACACGCCGACCACATAATCGCGCAGTTCCTGATATTTGGCTGCGTCGCTGCCCTCGCCGCCATCGTCGAAATAGCCCGGAGCATGCTGGGTCGAGACGACCAGCGCGGTCGCCCGCACCGGCACTTCGTTCTCATACTGGAGCGTCACCTGGCTCTTGGCGTCGGGTTCGAGGAACGGCACGACCTTGTTGTGGCGGTCCGACGCGAGCTTCTCGAGGATGCGGTGCGAGTAATAGAGCGTGGCGGGCAGCAGATCGGGGGTCTCGTCGGTCGCATAACCGAACATGATGCCCTGATCGCCGGCGCCTTCGTCCTTGTTGCCGCTCTCATCGACGCCCTGCGCGATGTGCGCGGACTGGCCGTGCAGGTTGTTCTCGAAGCGGAAGGTCTCCCAGTGGAAGCCGTCCTGCTCATAGCCGATCCGCTTCACGGTCGCGCGGACGGCCGCCTCGATCTCTTCCTGCGCGCCCGGCGCCCAGGCACCATTCTCGTACACGCCCTTGCAGCGGATTTCGCCGGCGAGCACGACCAACTGCGTGGTGGTCAGCGTTTCGCAGGCGATGCGAGCATAGGGGTCTTTCGACAGGAACAGATCGACCACCGCATCGGAAATCTGGTCGGCGACCTTGTCGGGATGGCCCTCCGAGACCGATTCGGAGGTGAACAGGAACGAAGCACGCATCAATCTGGCCCTTTGCTGGCGCGGTGCCGGAATCCCGGAACGGCGCATATAAAGCTTTCCTTATATGACCACCTAGCGGCGCGACCGGCGGAAGGCAACGGCCAACAGCAGCATCGCGGCCGCGACGAGCGCGGCGAGCGCGTTGCCGAGCTTCGCGAACAGCGTGGGCGCGAGCGGGCGCGGCAACGGCGCCTCGACCGTCCCGCGCGTGTTCCACGGGATCGACGCGACGACGCGGCCGTGCGCGTCGATGATCGCGGACACGCCGGTGGGTGTGGCGCGGAGCACTGGCAGGCCTTCCTCGATCGCGCGCATGCGGGCTTGCGCAAGGTTCTGCTCGGGGCCGGAGCGGCTGTACCAACTGTCGTTCGAAGGGTTGAAGATGAAGTCGGGGCGGTGCGCCGGATCAATCACGCTGCCCGAGAAGATGATCTCGTAGCAGATCTGGAACCCCGCCTTGCCAAAGCGCGGCAGAGCGAGCGTGCGCGGACCCGGACCGGGCGCGAAGTCGATATCGCCGGGCACCAGCCGCGACAAGCCGATCGCCGACATCAGCGGCCGCGCCGGCAGATATTCGCCCCACGGCACCAGATGCGCCTTGTCGTAGCGGCCGATCAGCCGCGCGTTCGCGTCGATCGCGAAGATCGAATTGCCGGCGCTGACGAGCTTCTCAGTTTTGTCGAATTCCAGCGCCTGTCCGCCGGTGAGCACCACGTCGTTCGGCCCGAGCGGGGCGGCGATGGCGGCGCGCACCTCGGCCGGGTCCGCGAGGTAGTTATATTGCGGCGGATAGCCGTCCTCGACGTTGAAGCGCAACGCACCCTCTGGCCACAGGATCAGGCGCGGGGCCGGGCCGGGCGTGCCGCCGAGCGCCTGGAGCGCGCGCAGATTGGCGACCGGGTAATCGTCGCGCGGGCGCTGCTCCTGATCGAGATCGGGCTGGACGATGCGGACGCGGGGCGTGTTGGCGGGCGGCGCGACAGGCGTGATCGGCAGTTCGATGCCGCCAAGCGCGAGCAGCCCGAGCGCTCCGCCCGTGACTGCCGCCAGAGGCCATCGCCGCGCGGCGAGCAAGGAGAGCGCCCCCGCCGCGAGGATCGTAATGCCGGAGAGCGCATAGGTGCCGATGTACGCGAGCAGCGCCGTCACGCCGGGCAGCGGCAGCCAGATCTCCGCCAGTGGGTTCCACGGGTAGCCGGTGAGCAGCGTGCCGCGCAGATATTCGGTGACGATCCAGGCGGCGGCGAAGGCCAGTACGTAACTCGCATCGGGCTGCGCACGGCGGAAGCGCCATGCCGCCCCGGCCGCGAGCATCGGATAGATCGCCAGATACAGCGCCAGCAGGAACGGCGCGATTGGTCCCAGCCAGTGCGGCACCGCATCCTGATAGGAGAAGGCCTGCGCGATCCAGATGTTGCCGAAGGTGAAATGCGCCACGCCGAACAGCCAGCCGCGCCACAGCGCCGCGCGGATCGTCGGCGCGGCATGGACCAGCCACAGCCACGCGGCGAAACAGGCGAGCGTCACCGGCCACCAGCCCCACGGCGCGAAGCCGAGCACGGCGAGGCCGCCGAGGACGGGGCACGGCAGGGCAGGGCGGTCCGTAATCACCGAAACGATTTTGTTGGCCACGCACCGTCCCACTCAACATCAGGCCGGACTCGTTCCGGCATCCACCGGGCCGCGAGAGCCTGGGCATGTGCGTATGCGGAACGGTGGACCCCGGAACAAGGCTCTCCTGAACTTCGTCGAAGGGTCCGGGGTGACGAATGCTGTTGCCGGCGGTATCTCATGCGTATGCCGCGCCCGTTCCATCTCGCCTTTCCGGTCCATGATCTCGCCGCCGCGCGCGCCTTCTACGGCGACACGCTCGGCTGCGCGGAGGGGCGCAGCGCGGCGACCTGGATCGACTTCGACCTGTTCGGCCACCAGATCGTCGCGCATCTCGATCCCGCCGCACAGCCAGTCGCGGTCGCCAACCCGGTTGATGGCCATGACGTGCCGGTGCCGCATTTCGGCGTCGTACTGACGATGGCCGACTGGCAGGCGCTCGCCGACCGGCTGCGCGCGGCGGGAACGCGCTTCGGCATCGAACCGCACATCCGTTTCGTCGGCCAGCCCGGCGAGCAGGCGACGATGTTCTTTTGCGATCCCAGCGGCAACGCTTTGGAGTTCAAGGCGTTCGCCGACGATACGATGATCTTCGCGAAATAGCCTCCCGTTCGTCCCGAGCGAAATCGAGGGACATGGGTGGCGCAGGTGTCTCGACTTCGCTCGGGACCAACGGTTTAAGGACTTTCAATGGCCGATCCGATCACGGTGGACATCCCCCACAAACATACCCGCGCGATCGTGCGCGCGCGGCTGGAGGAGGGCCTTCAGAAGGCGAGCGCGATGCTGCCCGGCAGCTCGGTGGCCGAGCATCGCTGGGACGGCGATTCGCTCCACTTCACGCTCGTCGCGATGGGGCAGCGCGTGGCGAGCCGAGTCGATCTGTTCGACGATCACGTGCACGCGATCGTCGATCTGCCCCCGTTTCTGCGGCTGTTCGCCGACAAGATTCGCGCGAAACTCGCCAAGGAAGGGCCGAAGCTGCTCGCCTGACTCAACAAGAGGTTGAAAACCGCGAGCGGCGCGTGTAGGGCGCACGCCTTGCGGCGCGGGCCTTGCCTCGCGACGACCGATTTCTATTGATCCGGAGTCTGAGCGTTTTATGCAAATCATCGTTCGCGACAATAACGTCGACCAGGCGCTGCGCGCCCTGAAGAAGAAGCTGCAGCGCGAGGGCGTTTATCGCGAGATGAAGCTGCGCCGGCATTACGAAAAGCCCAGCGAAAAGCGTGCGCGCGAGCGCGCCGCCGCGATTCGCCGTGCTCGCAAGCTCGAGCGCAAGCGCCTGGAGCGTGACGGCGCCCGGTAATCGGGTGGCGGGCGCGGCGACGCGCCCGTCCGTCATATCGTAACGATCTGATTCGGCGCGCGCGCCGGTCTTTCCGGGAGGCTGCCCATGTCGATCACCGCCGTACCGATGAAGCCGATCCGCCGGAGCATTCTGGTCTATGTCTGGATCGGCGTGGCGCTGGCGCTGGTCGCGGCGGCGGCGCTCGCCATGCAGGCGCCCGCCGATCCGGTGACGAGCTTCCTCGCCAAGAACCGCCATGCCAAGGGCGTGGTGGAGACGGCGTCGGGCCTCCAGTACAAGGTGCTGTCGCCCGGCCAGGGCGATGCCAAGCCGACCGACGCCGATGTCGCGCTCGTCAATTACGAGGGCAAGCTGCTCGACGGCACGACCTTCGACAAGTCGCAGCAGCCGACGCCGATGCCCGTCACGGGCGTCGTGCCGGGCTTCAGCGAGGCGCTGAAGCTGATGACCAAGGGGTCGAAGTACCAGTTCTGGATCAAGCCGAGCCTCGGCTATGGCGATGAGGCCAAGGGTCCGATCCCGGCGCATTCGGTGCTGGTGTTCACGGTGGACCTGCTCGACTTCATCCCCGAGGCGACGCTGCGCCAGATGCAGATGCAGCAGCAGATGCAAATGCAGCAGATGCAGCAGGGTGGCGGCGCGCCGGGCGCGGCGCCTCCCGCCGGCGGTGCGGCACCGGGTACGGTCCCGCTGGGGCAGTGATTCGCGGGAGGCGGCGTTTCGGCGCCGCTTCTCATCGATCGAGTATCAAGGCGCCCCGGTCGCGAGACCGGGGTGTTTTCTTATATGGGTACCCGTCAACCGTTCGTGTCGAGCGAAGTCGAGACACGTGCGTTATCCCCGGTTCCTCGACTTCGCTCGGAACGAACGGAGCGGGGTTATTGCAGCAGCTTGCCTGAGTCTTTCCAGCGATCGAGGATCTGCGAATCGCCGGGCTGAGCTTCCGCTGTGCGCGCTGGCGTGAGCAGCGTGCCGCTTTGCGCATAGGCCGGCTGGATCGTCGCGGGTGCAGTCTTCGCTACCACCGGCGCAGGCGCAGTGGCGGCGAGCGTGATCGCCGGCACCGGCAGCGTTTCGATGATGCGGGCATGCGGGCCGGGCACCGGCTCGCCGCCCGCGTAGATCTGGCGGAATGCGCCGGGGGTGCCCCACCAGCCCTGCCAGCGGTGGAAGAAATGCGCGCCGATCGCCGCCGTCATCACGAGATGGCGGTTCCACGCGGGGGTGACCGCATAGGTGTGGTAATGCGTTGCCAGCCCGACCGGCGCATAGACATAGCCGCCGAGCGCCGCCGCCGCCACGCGCAGCGCGCGCAGCCAGGAGGCGCGGGCGGGCTGGCCGCGCGTCATCGCACCATCGCAGGCGAAGCTGAACTGGCAGCCGCTATGCTCTGACCCCTGATAGACCACGCCGCACACCGTCGCGGGGAAGGCCGGGTGGCGAACGCGGTTCAGGATCACCTGGGCGACCGCTTGCTGGCCGGCGTCGGGCTCGGTCGCGGCCTCGTAATAGATCGCCGTCGTCAGGCAATCGAGCGCGCGGCCGCGATCGAGCGCGCTCGCGCGGCGCATGTTGAACGGTGCGGCGGGGTGGATCGAGCCGTCGGCGGTCGCGAACGACGCGGCCTCGGGCGGGAGCGGCAGATCGGGCAGGGCGGTCGTGCCAGTCGTGCCCTTGGCCGGTGCGGCGAGCGCGTCGGCGGCACTGTCGTCTTCGGCGTAGAGCAGCGCCGCGCCGGGAAAATGCTCCTGCGCCTCATAACCGGACGCGATCGTCGTGACCGGCGCCGCTCTCGCGGCTTGCTCCTCGATCGCGCGATACGCCGCATGCGCCGACACCCCCGCGCAGACCAGCAACGCCAGCCCGGCGACGTGAAGCGCCGTCAGCGCGCGATCGGGTCGCGATTCGGGGCCGGGCGGGGAGGGCATGCGCCCGCGCATAACCGATCGCGGCCGGCGTCGCGCCTGGCTTTTCGAGCGTGTCTCGCGATGGAACAGGTGAGGGTTACGGTAAGGTTCGGCGAAAATCAGCCGTCGCCCCGGCGCAGGCCGGGGCCGCCATGTTTGGGGCGACCGCGCGGCCACATCACGAAGCGGCCCCGGCCTGCGCCGGGGCGACGGTCATTTGAGGCTCGCCTTGCCCAGATCGAGCGTATCCGCCGGGATCACCTCGACCTGCGGATACGCCTTCCTGAGCGCGTCGAGGAACAGCTTGGCATCCCCGACCACGACGATGCTCGCGCGCGACGGGTCGATCACCGCCTGCGCCGCCTTCTGCACTGCGGCCGGATCGACCGCCGTCACTGCCGGGATGTAGCGTTTGAGTTCGTCGAGCGGCACGCCCTCCAGCACATATTGGCCGAGCACGGCCGCGATGCCGCCGGTGGTCTCGCTCGCACGGCCGAACCCGCCGATCAGCACCGCCTTGCGCGTCTCCAGTTCGGCCGCCGGCACCGGCTCGCTGCCGAGCCGCTTCATCTGCTCGACCATGATCGCGACCGTATCGGGCGCGGTCGGGTTCTTGGTCTGCGTGCGCGCCGAGAGCGTGCCGGGGCCGCGATGCGCGGTGAGCGCGCTGCTCGCGCCATAGGCCAGCCCGCGCTTGATGCGAATCTCGGCATTGAGCCGCGACGAATAGCCGCCACCCAGCACCGCGTTGGCGACGCTCGCCGGGTAATAGGCCGGGTCGCTGCGCGCGATGCCCGGCCGCGCCACGACGACGCCGGCCTGCCCGGCATCGGGCATGTCGACGACGATCACGCGCGGCGCCGGATAGGCGCTCGCCACCGGCGCGACCGGCGCGGGAGCGCCGGGCGCGGACCAGCGCGCGAAATTGGCTTCGGCCAGCGCCTTCGCCCGTGCCGACGTGATGTCGCCGACGAGGATCAGCGTCGCCTGGTCGGGGCGCCATGCCTTGGCATAGGCCGCGCGAATCTCGCTTTGCGTGATCGCCTTGAGCGAGGTGGGCGTGCCCGCCAGCGGATGGCCGTAGGGCGCGTCGCCGAACACCGCGCGCGCCGCGACCAGCCCGGAAAGCTGGCCGGGGTCCTTGAGCGTCACCGTCACCCCGTCGAGCGCCTGCGCGCGGGCGCGTTCGATCTCCTCGGGCGCGAACACCGGATGCTGCGCGACATCGGCAAGGATGGCGAGCGCGGGCGCGGCCTGATCGGACTTGATCGTGACATCGACATCCGATCCGTCCCAGCCGGCGTCGCTCGAAATCGAGCCGCCCAGCGCCTCGATCTCGCGGGCGATCTGCGTCGCCGAGCGCGTGGTCGTGCCCTTGGTCATCAGGTCGGCGGTGAGATCGGCGAGGCCAGCGCGGGTGGCGGGGTCATCCGCACCGCCGCCGGTCGTCACCAGCGCGGCGCTGAGCAGCGGCAGTTCGTGCTTCTCGACCACCACCACGCGCAGGCCATTGGCGAGGCGGAACTCGCTGGGCGCGGGAATCGCAGCGGTGACAGGCGTACCGGGCTTGGGCGGCGCGATCCGGTCGGCCTCGCTGGCCAACACCGGCGTATCGATGTGCGCGGGCGGGGTCAGCGGCGCGACCTGGACGGTATCGGCGATCGCGATCGTATCGCCCTTGCTGCTGGCGGGGGCGGCTTCGGGCGGGAGATAGGTGATCGCCGCCGAACGCGTGTCGCGCAGATATTTGCGGGCGACGCGCTGCACGTCGGCGGCGGTGACCTTGGCGATCTCGGCGAGCTGACGGTCGGAGGTGCGCGGATCGCCGTCGATGATCGCCGACATGGCGAGCGCGCGGCCCTTGCCCTCGGCGGTTTCGCGGCCGAGCAGCGCCGAGGTGAGGATCTGGTTCTTGGCTTCGGTCAGTTCCGCGGCGCTGACCGGCGTGTCGCGCAGCCGCGCGACTTCGGCGCGAAGTGCCGCCTCGCCCGCCGAGGCGGGCTTGCCGCTCGCCATTGCCGCGAACAGGATGAGGTTGCCCGGACCCTGCTTGGTATCGACATAGCTCTGCGCCTGCGCGGCGAGCTGATCGCGATAGACCAGCGTTTCATACAGCCGCGAACTCTCGCCCATCGACAGCACCGCGTTGAGCACGGTCAGCGCGGGATTGTCGGGGTCTTTGTCGGCGGGGACGGGATAGGAAATCAGCACCGCCGGCAGCGGCGTGTTGGGCTCATAGACGATGTAATGCGTCGCCGTGGTCCGCTCGGGCTCGGCGACGGCGACGCGCGGGATGGGGGTGGTCGGGTGCTTGATGCCGGCGAAATATTGATCGACCCAGGCGTCGAGCTGCTTTGGATCGAAGTTGCCGGAGACGACCAGCACGGCATTGTCGGGCCGGTAATAGACCGCGTGGAAGGCGCGGACATCGTCGATGCTGGCGCTGTCGAGATTGGCGATGCTGCCGATCGTCGAGCGCGCATAGGGATGGCGGCTGTACGACACCGCCGAGGCATAGGCCGAGAACAATTTGCCGTATGGCCGGGCGAAGTCGCCGCGCAACTCCTCCTTCACCACGTCGCGTTCGGAGGCGAAGCCGGCGGGATCGACGACGAGGCTCGCCATCCGGTCGGCTTCGGCGAACAGCAGTCGCTGGAGATGGTTGGCGGGGACGGTCTCGTGATATTCGGTGTAATCGTCGCTGGTCGAGGCGTTGTTGTTGCCGCCGACATCCTCGGTCAGCCGGTCGAACGTCTCGGGCGGCAGGTTGCGCGTCGCCTTGAACATCAAATGTTCGAACAGATGCGCGAAGCCCGAGCGTCCGGCGGGATCGTCCTTCGAGCCGACATCGTACCAGACCTGCACCGACACGTTCGAGGTGCCGGTGTCGCGGATCGCGTACACTTTGAGGCCGTTGGGCAAGGTGCGTTCGGTGAAGTCGAGCGGCTTGAGCGCCGCGACCGGGGCCTTGGCGACCGCCCCCGGCGATTGTGCCTGCGCGGTGAGCGGGAGCAGGGCGGCGCCCATCAGCAGGGCGGCACGGAACAGGCGCATCAACATCTCCGGAGAACAGGGATGCGCTACCTGTCGCCGCGCGGCGGGCGCTGTCAATGTCCCTAAGACCTCACCCGCCGGGGGGAGGTGGCGCGCGAAGCGTGCCGGAGGAGGCAGAAGCGCGACGATTGCGGGGGGAACCGCATCCTCCCCATCCGTCGCCTTCGGCGCCACCTTCCGCTGGCGGGGAAGGATGCTGGCTTATTTCTTACGGCTGCCGTTCACGTAGAGGAACGCGGCGGCGAGCGCGGCCGAACCCACGCCGATCGCGATCGGCACGACCGGCCAGCTCTGGCGATTATAGACGGTTGGATCGGCGGCGGCCTCGCGCACGCGCTTCGCGTCTCGCGCGGCGGCGGCGATTTCGTTGATCTCGTCGGTCATGTCACCCTCTCTTTGTGTCGGCCATAGTCCGATCGGAATCGATCCGCGAACGCAGTCAGCGTGCCCGCTGTGATTGCGCCCCGCAGATCGGCCATCAACGCCTGGTAGAAGTAAAGGTTGTGCTCGGTCATCAGCATAGCGCCGAGAATTTCGCCAGCGCGGACGAGATGATGGATGTACGCGCGGGGCCAGGTTGAGCACACCGGACAGCCGCAGGCGGGATCGAGTGGGGCGTGATCCTCCGCGAACTTGGCGTTGCGCAGGTTGATCGGGCCTTCGCGGGTGAACGCCTGGCCGGTGCGGCCCGAGCGCGTCGGCAGCACGCAATCGAACATGTCGATGCCGCGTTCGACCGCGCCGACGATATCGTCGGGCTTGCCGACGCCCATCAGATAGCGCGGTTTGTCAGCGGGAAGCTGGCCGGGGGCGAAATCAAGGCAGCCGAACATCGCCTCCTGCCCCTCGCCGACCGCAAGCCCGCCGACCGCATAGCCATCGAAGCCGATGTCGATCAGCGCGGCGGCGCTGTCACCGCGCAGCGTCTGATCGAGCGCGCCCTGCTGGATGCCGAAAATCGCCGCGTTCTCGGCATGCGCGCCGCCGCCGTCGAAGGCGTCGCGGCTGCGCTTCGCCCAGCGCATCGAGCGCGCCATCGCGGCCGCCTGTACCTCGGGGGTGGAGGTGGTCGGCACCAGTTCGTCGAACGCCATCACGATGTCCGAGCCGAGCAGCCGCTGGATCTCGATCGACCGCTCCGGGCTGAGCGTGTGGCGGGTGCCGTCGAGATGGCTCTTGAAGGTGACGCCGTTCTCGTCGCGCTTGGTGAGATCGGACAGGCTCATCACCTGATAGCCGCCCGAGTCGGTGAGGATCGGCCGGTTCCAGCCCATGAAATCGTGTAGCCCGCCCAGCCGCGCGACGCGTTCCGCACCGGGGCGGAGCATCAGGTGATAGGTGTTGCCAAGGATGATGTCGGCGCCGGCCGCGCGCACGTCGGCGGGCTTCATCGCCTTAACCGTCGCGGCGGTGCCGACCGGCATGAAGGCCGGGGTGCGGATCTCGCCGCGCCGCATCTGGAGGGTGCCGGTGCGCGCCTTGCCGTCGGTGGCGCTAATGGTGAACTCGAAACGCGGGGCCGTCATCGGCGGGGTGGTAGCGCGGATCGGGCCGGTTGGGAACCATCAGACTCTGCCCTCCCTGGGAGAGAGGGGCGGGTTCAATCCACCCAGTCGAGCCCCATGTCGCGGTACACCTCGCGCTCGTCGTCCCAGCCGGGGCGCACCTTGACGTGGAGGTAGAGATGCACCGGCCGGCCCATGATGCCGCTAAGTTCGGTGCGGGCGCGCGCGCCGATCTCCTTGATGCGGGCGCCGCCCTTGCCGAGCACGACCGCGCGTTGCGTCGGGCGCTCGACCAGGATTTGCTGGTGGATCTCGACCGATCCGTCCTCGCGCTCCTTATACTGTTCGGTCTCCACCGCGCTCGCATAAGGCAGCTCGGCGTGGAGCTGGAGGTAGAGCTGCTCGCGCGTCACCTCGGCGGCGAGCGCGCGCTCGGTCGCGTCGGAGACCTGATCCTCGGGATAGTGCCACGGCCCCGCCGGCATCGCCTTGGCGAGATGCGCCTTGAGTTCGGCCAGGCCATCGCCCGTCGCGGCGCTGACGAAGAAGGTCTCGGCGAACGGCGCGAGGCCGTTGAGCCGCTCGGCATGGAGCAGCAGCTTGGCCTTGTCGGCGAGATCGACCTTGTTGAGGATCAGATATTTGGGTTCGGGGCGGCCGGCGATCGCCTCGGCGATTTCGGTCACCTTGTCCTTGAGGCCGCCCTTGGCATCGACGACCAAGGCGAGGATGTCCGCGCCCTCGGTGCCCCCCCACGCCGCCTGCACCATCGCGCGATCGAGCCGGCGCTTGGGTTCGAAGATGCCGGGTGTGTCGACCAGCAGGATCTGCGCATCGCCTTCGATCGCGACGCCCATCAGCCGCGTGCGCGTGGTCTGCGCCTTGGGGCTGACGATCGCGACCTTCTGCCCGACCAGCGCGTTGACGAGCGTGGACTTGCCCGCATTGGGCGCGCCGAGCACGGCGACGAGGCCGCAGGATTGATCGGTCATGAATGTACTTTCTGGTATGTTCCGCCCCGATACCACAACCGTTCGTGTCGAGCGAAGTCGAGACACCTGCGCTGCAGTCCGGCCCCTCGACTTCGCTCGGGGCGAACGGCGTGAGGGGCGGGCGCTTACTTCGGCGACGCCAGCGTCACGATCGAAACCCCCGGCGTCAGCGGCACCCGCCCGACCAGGTGGCGTTCGAGCCGGAACACCGTTTCGAACACGCTGTTGACCAGCTTGGGCGGCGGCGAGTCGTCGCTGTCGTCCTTGCCGGTCAGCCGCCCGGCGATCCGCGAGGCGGCGGCGAGCGGGAACAGCAGCGAGTTGAAATAGCCAAGTTTACGCGCCTTCAACCCCGCCGCCCCGATCGCCTTGGCGAGGCTCGCCTTGGAATAGCGGCGGTGGTGATGGTTGACGGTGTCGTGCGCGCTCCACATCCATTGGTGCGCGGGCACGGTAATGAGGATCTTGCCGCCAGGCTTGAGACACTCCGCCATCGCCTTCAGCGCCGCGACATCGTCCTCGATATGCTCGACCACGTCGAGCACCGCGATGAGGTCATAAGCGCCACGCTCGACCCCGGTGAGTGTGGGCAGCGGCGCCGCGCCGACCGGCTTGCCGAGCCGCTGGCTGGCGATCTCGCGCGCGGCGGGATCGATCTCGATCGCCTCGACGGTGCCGAACTGCGCGAGCATCGGAAGATTGTGCCCGGTGCCGCAGCCGATCTCGAGGATGCGCGCATCCTTGGGGAGATTGCCTTCGCGCGCGAGGAAGTCGGCGAGGATGTCGCGCCGCGCACGATACCACCAGTGGGTCGAGTCATGCGCCGCCATGCGGTCGTAAACGATGCGGTCCATTATCCGAATACCAGCCAGCGATTGAGGATGAAGGTGAAGATCGTCGCCAGCGCGACCGCTGGCAGCAGCGGCACCCAGGCGGGATAGCCGAGCAGCGCGGTGCCGATCCAGGTGATGATCGCGTTGAGCGCCATGCCCGATGCCTGCACGAGCACGAACTTGGCCTGCTGCGTGCCGCCGCCCTCGCGCGTGCCGTGGTCCTTGAAGCTCCAGCGGCTGTGCAGGAAATAGCCCGCCGTCACCGCCACCGCGAAGGCGAACGGCACCGCATAGACGGCATGGTGCCGCGTGAACACGTAGAGCGTGAGCGGCAGATAGACCGCGGAATAGATCAGCGTCGAGACGCCACCGGCGATGCCGAAGCGGATCAACTGGCCGAGCATTCCGCTCGATCGCATGTTTTCCACTCGCCTTGCCAATGTCATGTCGTTCACTTGCCCTTTGCGCCGCGCCTAGTAGAGCGCGCCGACACACGTGGAAAGCTTTTTGCATGGTTAGCGCGCAGCCCAAGGATTTGCTCGATCGGTACTGGGTACGGCTCACGCTGATCGCCTGGGTGGTGATCGCCGCGTGGTTCCTGCGCGACCGCTGGGCGCAGATGCACTTCCTGTCGCTGCCCGACACCGACGACAACATGCGGCTGATGCAGGTGCGCGCGCTGCTGAACGGCCAGGGCTGGTACGATCTGCGCCAGTATCGGATGAACCCGCCGGGCGGGTTCAACATGCACTGGAGCCGCGTCGTCGATCTGCCGATCGCGGGGCTGATTCTGCTGCTCCGCCCGTTCTGCGGCCCCGCCTGGGCGGAGCGGCTGGCGTGCGGGGTGGCGCCGCTGCTGCCGCTCAGCATCGCGATGCTCGGGCTGGTGGCGACGGTGCGGCGGCTGGTCAGCCCGATCGCCTGGCCGCTCGCGATCGCGTTCCTGCTGTGCTGCTCCGCGACGATGCTGATGTTCATGCCCGAGCGGATCGACCATCACGGCTGGCAACTCGCGATGCTGAGCCTGACGGTGGCGGGGCTGTCCGATCCGATGCGCGCGCGCGGCGGGCTGATCGTCGGACTGGCGAGCGCGCTGTCGCTGACGATCGGGCTGGAAATGCTGCCGTTCTGCGCCGGGGCCGGGGCGATCATCGCATTGTGCTGGGTGTGGGACCGCGCCGACGGGCCGCGGATGAGCACCTATGCGCTGTGTCTCGCGGGCGGGTGCGCGCTCGGCTATGCCGGTTTCGCATCCTATGCCAACAGCGTGCTCCGCTGCGACGCGCTGACGCCGGTGTGGCTGAGCGTGATGGTGGTCGCGGGCGCATTGCTGTTCCTGCTCGCGCGGATCAACCCTGAGACCCGCACGCTGCGGCTGGTGCTGGCGGTGGCGGCGGGGCTGGCGATCGTCGCCGGCTTCGCGCTTGTGTTTCCGCAATGCCTCGGCCGCCCCGAACAGGTTTCGCCCGAACTGGCGCGGACCTGGCTCGCCAATGTGCGCGAGGCCAAGCCGATCTACCAGCATCCGCTGCGCACCGCGATTCCCGTGGTCACGTTGCCGATCATCGGGGTGATCGGCGCCGCGATCGCGACCTGGCGGGCGCGCCGCCGGCCCGCGTTCGTCGGCTGGATGACGGTGCTGCTGTTCACGACGATGGCCGCGCTGTTGCTGCTGTGGCAGGCCCGCGCGGGGCCGGGCGCGCAGATGCTCGCGGTGCCCGGCGCGGTGGCGCTCGCCTGGCTGGTGTTGCCGCATCTGCTCGGCAGCCGCTGGCTGGCGGTGCGCGTGGCGGGCACGGTGGTGGCGTTCCTGATCGTGTCGGGGTTATTCGCGGGCTATGTGATCCAATATCTGCCGTTCGCCCGCCCGAGCGCGCGCGTGACCACGGTTATGCGCGCGAGCGGATCGTGCAACACCAACGGCGCGCTGCGCCCGCTCGATCGCTATCCGGCGGCGACGATCTTCACCTTCGTCGATCTCGGGCCGCGGCTCATCACGCTGACGCATCACAATGCGGTGGCGGGGCCTTATCACCGCAACGGCGACGCGATCCTCGACGTGCAGCACGCCTTCACGCGCAGCCCGGCCGAATTCCGCGCGATCGCCAAACGGCATGGCGCGACGTTGCTGCTGGTGTGCCCGAACATGGCCGAATCGACCGTGTACCGCGCGCACCATCCCGGCGGGTTCTACGACCAGCTCGCGCATGGCAAGGTGCCGGCGTGGCTCGAGCAACTGCCGCTGCCGGCGAAATCGCCGCTGCGGTTGTGGCGGATACGGTATTGAGGGCGGCACCGCTTGATACCCCCCGTTCGCCCTGAGCTTGTCGAAGGGCGTGCCAAGCAAGCCAACGTCGGCGCGTAGGCACGTGCTTCGACAAGCTCAGCACGAACGGGGGCGAGCCTTCTTCACCCCAGGCTGATCTTCACCCCGTCGATCACGAACTGCACCGCCAGCGCAGCGAGCAGCACGCCGAGGATGCGCGTCACCACCGCTTCGATCTTGGCGCCGAGAATGCGCATCAGCGGCCCCGCCGCGAGCAGCGCGGCGAGCGTCAGCAGCAGGATCGTGATCAGCGCGCCGAGGATCACCAGGCTGCGTTCGATGCCCTCGTTGCGGCTCATCAGGAGCATCACCGAGGCGATCGAGCCGGGGCCGGCGATCATCGGCATCGCCATCGGGAAGATCGAAACGTCATCGGCCTCGGGGGTCGCGGCGACCTTGGCGGCCCGATCCTCGCGCCGCTCGGTGCGCTTTTCGAACACCATTTCGAGCGCGATCAGGAACAGCATGATGCCGCCGGCGATGCGAAAGCTCGCCATGCTGATGCCGAGGCCGCGCAGCAGATCCTCGCCGAACAGCGCGAAGACGAACAGGATCGCCGCCGCGACCAGCACCGCACGCACCGCCATCGCGCGCGCGTGTGCCGGCGTCGCGGTAGCGGTCAGCCCGGCGTAGATCGGCAGGCAGCCGGGCGGATCGATCACCACGAAAAAGGTGATGAGCGAGGATATGAACAGCTCGATCATCGCGCGGCGATCATTGCGGGGGCGCGACCACGTCGTTGATGACGCGCTGATATTGGCTTCCGTCCCACAGTTCGACCGAGAGCGTGCGGCCCTTGGTGTAGGTCACGTTCCAGCGCCAGCGCAGCGTCTGGTCGCCCGACGATCCGAACCCGGCGTCGGCATCGACGCCGAACGTGTGCGCGTCCTTGCCGCTGCACGCGGCGTGGCGGACCACTGGCTTGGGCGGGATGATCCGCGCCCCCGCGGTGGTGTCGCCATGGTCGAACACCCAGCGCCAGTGGCGCTTGCCGCGGTGCCAGATCGTCGTGAAATAGCCGCTGGTGCCGTCGGGGCGCTGCCAGCCGCCGGTGTTGACCGCCCAGAAGCCGTCGCACGAAACATAGCTCACCGCCGGCTGCCAGCGCGTCGCGGTGGCGGGATCGTCGCGATTCTGGAGCCAGTCCTGCGCCTTCACGGCGTCGGGCACGAACATCACCGCGTCGGGCGCGGCGAAGCGGCGGAACGCGGTCCACTGGCCTTCGCCGCGCGCCGCCTCGGCGAAGGCGAGTTCGGCATCGATCGCGGTCTGCGGAACGGCGGCGGCGAGCAGCAGCGCGACGATCACAGCGCGGCCTCGTCGATCGCGACGCCGTCGCGGCGGGCGGCCGAGACCAGGGTGTTGCGCAGCAGCACCGCTATCGTCATCGGGCCGACCCCGCCGGGCACTGGCGTGATCGCGCCGGCGACGCTCGCCGCGCCGCCGAAATCCACGTCGCCGACCAGCCCGGTCGCGGTGCGGTTGATGCCGACGTCTATCACGGTCGCGCCGGGTTTGATCCATTCACCCTTGACCATCTCGGGCCGCCCGACCGCCGCGACGACGATGTCGGCACGTTTGACCACGCTCGACAGATCGCGCGTGCGCGAGTGCGCGATCGTGACGGTGCAGCTTTCCTTGAGCAGCAATTGCGCCATCGGCTTGCCGACGATGTTCGACCGCCCGATCACCACCGCGTCGAGCCCGGTCAAATCGCCGAGCTGATCCTTGAGCAGCATCACGCAGCCGAGCGGGGTGCAGGGCACGAAGCCCTCGAGCCCGGTGGCGAGCCGCCCGGCGTTGACCGGATGGAAGCCGTCGACATCCTTGTCGGGGTCGATCCGCGTCGTCACCGCGAGTTCGTCGAGGTGCCCCGGCAGCGGCAGTTGGACGAGGATGCCATCCACCGCCGGATCGGCGTTGAGCGTATCGACCAGCGCGAGCAGGTCATCCTGCGACACGTCGGCGGGCAGGCGATGCTCGAAGCTCGCCATGCCGGCGGCGACCGTCGCCTTGCCTTTCGAGCGGACATAGACGGCGGAGGCCGGGTCTTCGCCGACCAGCACCACCGCGAGGCCGGGCTTGCGCCCCGCCGCGCTCACGAAATCCGAAACCTGCACCGCGATCCGCTCGCGCAGGGCCAAGGCGAACGCCTTGCCGTCGATGATGTTCGCGCTCATGCCGTCACCCCATTCGCTCCTGGGCGATCACCCCCAGCGCCGCTGGATCGCCCGTGATGTGCAGACGCTTGAGCCGTGCGGTGGCACCGCCGGTCAGCGTCACCGACCGCTTCGCGACGCCGAACTCGCGCGCGACGAGCGCGAGCAGCGCGGCATTGGCGGCGCCGTCCACCGGCGCGGCGGCGATCCGCGCCGCGAAATGCGCGTCCGTGCCCCGTCCGAGCGCCTCGCGGCCCCCACGCGGCGTCACCCGGACGGCGATGTCGATGCCGTCGCCGCTATGCCGCCACGCGCTCAACCCGCCGATACCGCCAGACCATACAGCCACGGCAGCACCGCGAGATCGAGGATTCGGATGATGATGAGCACGACCAGCGGCGCGAAATCGATCGCGCCGGTGTTCGGCAGCATGCGGCGGATCGGCCGGTACACCGGCTCGGTGATGACGCTCAGCCCGCGATCGAGCGAGCGCACCACCTCGTTGCTCGTGTTGACCACGTTGAACGAGATCAGGATCGACACGATGAACTGCGCGATGATGATGAAGCTCGCCACGTCCAGCAGGATCTGGACGATGTTGAGCAACATGATGAAAAACGAGGCCAACGAAATCTCCCGACGCTGCGATCGACCGATAGTAGCTTAGACAGCGCGCCCGCGCGACAGTTTACGCGTGGACGAGCGTACCCGCGCCGCGCTTGGTGAAGATTTCGAGCAGCATCGCGTGCGGCACCCGCCCATCGAGGATCACCGCCGCCTCGACGCCCTGCTCGACCGCCATCACGCAGGTTTCGAGCTTGGGGATCATGCCGCCGCTGATCGTGCCATCGGCGCGCAGCGCGGCGACACCGGCGGGATCGAGATCGGTCACGAGTTCCTTGTTCTTGTCGAGCACGCCCGCCACGTCGGTGAGCAGGAAGAAGCGCTTCGCGCCGAGCGCGGCGGCGATCGCGCCGGCCATCGTATCGGCGTTGATGTTGTAGGTCTGGCCGTCGGTGCCGTGCGCGATCGGAGCGATCACCGGGATCACACCCGCGTCGGAGAGCGTATCGATGATGCGCCGGTCGACCGCGACGGGTTCGCCGACGAAGCCGAGATCGACATGGCGTTCGATGCCCTGGAGCTTGTCCGGGGTGGAGCGACCGACCTTCTCCGCGGTGACGAAATTGGCGTCGCGTCCCGAAATGCCGACCGCGCGGCCGCCGGCCTGATCGATCCAGCCGACGATCTCCTTGTTGATCGACCCCGCCAGCACCATTTCGGCGATCCGTGCGGTCTCGGCGTCGGTGACGCGCAGGCCATCGACGAAGCGCGATTCGACGCCGAGCCGCTTGAGCATCGCGCCGATCTGCGGCCCGCCGCCGTGGACGACGACCGGATTGATGCCGACCGCCTTCATCAGCACGACGTCCTCGGCGAAATCGCGCGCCGCCTCGGGATCGCCCATCGCGTGGCCGCCATATTTGATGACGAAGGTCGTGCCTTCGTGGAGCTGCATATAGGGCAGCGCCTCGACGAGCGTTTCGGCCTTGGCGAGCAGCGAGGCGTGGGGCGTGTGATCGGTCATGCCGCGCCGCTTACAGGCTTCCGCGTGCGCTGAGTAGGGGGCGTGCGCGCGGAAATCACGGCGTCGTATCGGCGGTGCAGCGATAGACGATCTTCTCGTTGGGATAGGCGGGCAAAGCCGCGCGGATCGCGCCCTGCTGCGTGGCGAGCGCGGCGCGCGCGGCGGGATCGGCCGAACAGGCCTTGAGCGGGATCTGCGAGCGGATCTTGCGCAGCGCGTCCATCTGGTCCGCGCCGAGGAAGTAGCGTAGCGCAGTGTAGGTTCTGGTCGCGGGATCGAACTGGAGCAGCGACGCGGTCTGCTCCTCGTTCGGAACGAGGAACCGGTCCCACTTCGCCCCGTCCTCGGCATATTGCGTGCGGCCGTTCATGCAGCCGTCCGCGCCCCAATCGAGCTTCACGTCCTCGGTCGAGGACGAGACGATGCGGCTGCGTTCGGGCACGACCGAGCAGAGCAACTTGCCGGCCGCCGCTTCGCCGGCGGGCGGGGCCGGCGTCGCGACCGCCACCGTCTCGGGCGGCAGCACGGGTTCGCCGGTCGGGCGGTTGAGGAACACGATCGCCGCCGCGACCATCAGCAGCACGCCGCCCGCGCCGACGCCAATCGCCCAGCGCCGTTCGCCGCGCACTTCGAGCAGCCCCGCGCCGCCGACACCGAGCGCGCCGAGCACGAGCAGCACCGCGGCCAGCGCCATCACGTCCTCGCGGTTGTTCTCGACATCGGCGCGCGCCTTGGCGAGCGCGGCTTCGCGCGCGGCGGCGGATTTGGCGGCGGCGTCGCGCTTCGCCGCCTCGGCCTGCGCGTTCGCCTGCGCGTCGGCGTCGCTGTCGCGCTTCAGCGTGTCGGCGAGGCTGGTGCACGGCAAACCGACCGCGCCGTACGGCTGGTTGGCGGCGGCGAGGAACGCGGTCAACTCGCTGTCGGCGATCGCGAAGCCGAAGCTGGTGTCGCCCTCGTCGCCATGCGTGATCGCCGAGTTGACGCCGAGCACGCGCCCGCACGGATCGAGCAGCGGGCCGCCCGAATTGCCGCGCGCGATGCCGGCGGTGTGGAGCAGCACCTGCACACCGGTCATGATCCGCCGCCCGGAGAACACGCCTTCGGTGCGGATCGGCGTGAGCGGGTGGATGTAATCGGTCGCCGATTGCGCGGTGGCGAGATCGACGTTGCCGGGATAGCCGAGCGCGGTGACGGCGCTGCCCTCGTCGATCGGGCCACTGTAGATCGTCGTGGGCGGGAGCCGGCCGCCGGTGAATTCGACGATCGCGAGATCGCGTTTGGCGTCGAGCGCGATCACCTTGCCTTCGTAGCTCTTGCTGCCCTCCGACGGGACGACGCCGACGACGACGTTGTCGGGGTATTTCTGCGCGAGTTCGACGACATGCGCGTTGGTGACGATGCGGTTCGGCGCGACGGCGAAGCCGCTGCCGTGGCCGAAACCGACGACTTCGCCATCGACCATCGCGATCGTGACGACGCGCACGACGCCGCGCGCGGTCGCGCCGATATCGTCGGCGTGGGCGGGGGCGGCGAGCGTCAGCAGCGCGAGCAGGAGCGCGCAAAAGTGGCTAAGGTTGCCTAGAACGCGCACGGGCGAGCGGCGCGTGGGGCGTGAGCGGGATGGAATGGTCATCGCCCCAATTTTGACAGGAAGCGGCGGTGTAGGACAGGCCAAAAGCACGCGCGGTATCGCGCCGCAGCGATCGCTCGCCCCAAAAACCGGTTCGCGGCGCGCCAGCTCACAGGAAATTATACGGGTCCACATCCACCACCACGCGCACCTTGGCCGACCAGTCCACGCCGCCGAGCCAGGTGCGGATCACGTCCTGCACGTCGAGCGCGCGTTTGGCGTGGACGAGCAGGCGGAAGCGGTGGCGGCCGCGCAGCATCGCGAGCGGGGCGGGGGCGGGGCCGTAGACGTGCATCGCCTCGATGTTCGGCGCGGCGCGGCCGATCGCCTTGGCCGCCTCCTGCGCCGCCGCCTGGTCCTCGCTCGACACGACGATCGCCGCGAAGCGGCCGAACGGCGGCGCGCCGGCTTCGCGGCGGTTCTCGGTCTCGGCCGCGTAGAACGCCTCGGCATCGCCGGTGATGAGCGCGCGCATCACGCCGGCGTTCGGGCTGTGCGTCTGGAGATAGACGTGGCCGGGCTTGGCGCCGCGCCCAGCGCGCCCGGCGACCTGCATGATCTGCTGGAAGGTGCGCTCGCTCGCGCGCAGGTCGCCGCCTTCGAGGCCGAGATCGGCGTCGATCACCCCGACCAGGGTCAAATTGGGGAAATGATAGCCCTTCGTCACCAATTGCGTGCCGACGATCAGGTCGATGTCGTGCGCCTCCATCCGGCCGACGAATTCGGCGGCCTTGGCGGGGGACCAGATCGTGTCCGAGGTGACGACCGCGACCTTGGCTTCGGGAAAGAGCAGTTTGACCTCGTCGGCGATGCGCTCGACGCCGGGGCCGACCGGCACCAAAGTATCCTCGGTGCCGCATTCGGGGCAGACGCGCGGCACCGGTTCGGTATGGCCGCAGTGGTGGCAGGCGAGCCGGCGCACCAGCCGGTGCTCGACCATCCACGACGTGCAGTTCGGGCATTGGAAGCGGTGGCCGCAGGTTCGGCAGAGCGTCAGCGGCGCATAGCCGCGCCGGTTGAGGAACAAGAGCGCCTGTTCGCGGCGGCCGAGCGTCTCTTCGATCGCCTTGACCAGACGCGGCGCGATCCAGCGGCCGCGTTCGGGCGGTTCGGCGATCAGGTCGATCGGTGCGATCGACGGCATTTCGGCGGCGCCCCAGCGGCCGGGCAGCTTGACCTCGGCGTAGCGGCCGGCGGCGACCTGCTGGCGGGTTTCGATCGCGGGCGTGGCCGAGGCGAGGATGACCGGGCAGCTTTCGAATTTGCCACGCATCACCGCGACATCGCGCGCGTGATAATGGACGCCTTCCTCCTGCTTGAAGCTGGTCTCATGCGCTTCATCGACGATGATGAGGCCGAGATTGGCGTAGGGGAGGAACAGCGCCGAGCGCGCCCCGACCGTGACCAGCGCCTGACCGTCAGCGATCTGCCGCCAGGCGCGGCGGCGTTGCGATTGGCGCAAGCCCGAGTGCCACGCGACCGGCGCGCAGCCGAAGCGCGCGGCGAAGCGCTTGAGAAAGGGTTCGGTCAGCGCGATCTCGGGAAGCAGGACGAGCGTCTGCTTGCCTTGCGCGATGGCGGCGGCGACCGCCTCGAAATAGACTTCGGTCTTGCCCGATCCGGTCACGCCGTCGAGCAGGGTGGGCTGGAAGCGGCTCGCATCGACATCGGCGACGAGCGTGGCGGCGGCGGCGCGCTGGTCGGCGCTGAGCGCGGGGGCGCCGTGGGCGGGGTCGGGGATGGGGAAGGGCTGGTCGATATCGACCGACACGGCCTCGATCGCGCCGGTCTTGACGAGGCCGCGGATCACCGCGTCGGACACGTCGGCGATCGTGGCGAGTTCGCGGATCAGGCCCTGATGCGCGCCGATCCGTTCGAGCGCCTGTTCGCGTTGCGGGGTGAGCCGATCGGGCACTTCGCCGGTGGCGCGATATTCGGTGACGAGCTTGGCGCCTTCGAGCGCCGAGGTCGAGGCGAGCGCCATCCGCGCGACCGCGGCGGGGGCGGCGAGATAATAGTCTGCGGTCCATTCGATCAGCCGCCGCAAAGGGGCGGCGAGCGGGGGTACCGGCAGCACCGCGAGCAGGTTGCGCAGCCGGTTGTCGCCGACCTCGGCGTCCGACGGCATGCGATCGGGTTCCCACACGATGCCGAGCAACTGGCGCGGCCCGAGCGGCGCGACCACGACCGAGCCCGGCTCGACGCGCATGCCGTGCGGCACGCGGTAATCGAGCGGGCCGAGCGCGGAGTTCATGACGAGGACGCGGGCGCGGGACATTCTGGGGGTATTTAGGAGGTGGTGCGGGAAAAGGCGACTTGTCCGTCGCCCCGGCGAAGCCTGTCCTGAGCGGCTGGCAAGCCAGCCGCTCAGGACAGGCTTCGCCGGGGCGACGGGTTGTTGTAAACAACACACATGACCCTCCCCCAGGTCTTTGCCGAGCATCTCGCGCGTGACCGGCTGCGCTCGACGCATACGGTGCGCGCATATCAGGCGACGGCGGAGCGGTTGCTCGCCTTCCTGCAGGCGCACACCGGCGGGCCGCCAGTGTTGGAGGCGCTGACCGCCGCCGATCTGCGCGCGTTTCTGGCGATGCGGCGTGGCGCCGACACGGGCGGCGGGATCGGCAACGCCTCGGCGGCGCGCGAGCTCTCGGCGGTGCGCGCGTTCCTTGGCTTCGCGGGTGTCGCGGTGCCGCGCCTTGCCGGGCCGCGCGTCAAGAAGGGCGTGCCGCGCCCGATCTCGCCCGACGAGGCGGTCGCGCTCGCCGACGAGGTCGCCGAGGATCGTGACGAAGCGTGGATCGGCGCGCGCGATCTCGCGGTGCTACTGCTGCTGTACGGCGCGGGGCTGCGGATCGGCGAGGCGGTCGGGCTTACCGGCGCGGCGCTGCCGCTCGGCGAGACCTTGGTCGTCACCGGCAAGCGCGCCAAGACGCGGATCGTGCCGCTGCTGCCGCAGGTGCGCGCGGCGGTGGAGGACTATGTCGCGCTCTGTCCCTATGCGCTTGGGCGCGAGGCGCCGCTGTTTCGCGGCGCGAAGGGCGGGCCGCTCGCGCCCGGGCTGATCCGCCGCGCGGTGCAGAAGGCGCGGGTGCGGCTGGGGCTGCCCGAGCGGACGACGCCGCACGCGCTGCGGCACAGTTTCGCGACGCATCTGCTCGGGCGCGGAGCCGATCTGCGCGCGTTGCAGGAGCTGCTCGGGCATGCGAGCCTGGGGTCGACGCAGATCTATACGGCGGTCGATGCGGCGCATCTGCTCGATGTGTATCGGAATGCGCATCCTCGGGCGTGACGGGCGGGGCGTTTTCGCACGCGGAGGCGCGGAGGCGCGGAGAGAAGAAGAAAAGAGTGAGATTGCCTGCGGCGCTGTCTGTCTGAGCGTTCGCGGACGTACTATTTGCCCGTCCGTTCGCCCTGAGCGTGTCGAAGGGCGTGCCGCAGGTGACAGCGGGTGCGGGGCACGTGCTTCGACAGGCTCAGCACGAACGGGACTTTTTTGTCCGAAGGCGGTTACACCGCCAAATTCTCAGCCGGCACCGAATAGTAACTGGCGACGCGATCGGCATAGGCCTGGTCGAAATCGGGGGCGTTGTTGGCCCAGCTCGGGCCGCCTTCGAGCACGCGGCGGTCGATCGTGACGACATAGGCGTCGGCGACGGGATCGAAATCGAGCAGCGCGAAGGGTAGCGGGTAGAACGCCTTGCCCATGCCGAGGAAGCCGCCGATCGTCAGCACCGCGTAGAGCGCGTGGCCGCTGCGCTTGTCGATCATGAAGGCGTGGACCGACCCGATGCGTTCGCCGTCGCGGCTGCGCACCTTCATCGCGTCGCTGCGGTTCGAGGAGATCAGCAATTGCGTGGCGGGTTGGTCTGTCATCGGAAATCCCTCTGTGTCGGTTGCGTAACGGCCGGGTGGCGCTCGCGGTTCCTGATCGTGGCGGCGCGGCATTTCGTCGTGCGCGCGACGCGAATGGTTGAGCCGCGCGCGCGCATCCCCCATAGCGCGGGAATGCGCGCATGTTTCCTCTCCGCCGTCGCCCTCAGTCTCGCCGTGGCAGGATGCGTCGCGCCGGCCCCGCCGCCGCCACGCCCCGCGCCGGTGGTGGCGGCCCGGCCGGTCGCGCCGCCGCCCCCGTCCGCGCCGCCGCCGCCCGCGACGTCGGACTGGCGCGATTGGCCGCTGACGCCGGGCGACTGGGTGTACCGGCGCGACGCGCGCGGATCGCTTGCGCTATACGGCATGCCCGGCTCCGACGCGGTGCTGACGCTGCGCTGCGACGCGGGTGCGCGGATGGTCTATCTGTCGCGCGCCGGCGCAGGGGGTGCGGGGGCCGCGACGATCCGCACCACCAGCACCGCGCGCACGCTGAGCCTCACCCCGACCGGGGGCGCGACGCCCTATTTGGCGGTCGCGCTGACGCCGCGCGATTCGCTGCTCGACGCGATGGCGTTCAGCCGCGGGCGGTTCGTGATCGAGCAGGCGGGTTATCCGACACTGGTGATCCCGGCCTGGGCCGAGATCGGGCGCGTCACCGAGGATTGCCGGACGTAACGCGCTTTACGATCCGTTCGTCCCGAGCGAAGTCGAGGGGCGTGTGGCCGAGCTTGCGCGATGTGTCTCGACTTCGCTCGACCCGAACGGGTTGGGGTGGCGTTATGGGCTATTCATGATCGTGCGCTACGCCCGGCACCACATCGGCGGCCGGCAGATAGCGCGGCGCGACGCGGGCGTGTGACGCCTGTTCGTAGACATAGCCCGCATCGAGCACGGTCTGGTCGCCCATCGCGGTGGCGATGAACGACAGGCCGACCGGCAGCCCTTTGACGAGGCCCATCGGCACGGTGAGGTGCGGATAGCCGGAGACCGCCGGCAACTGGCTCGCGCTCGGGCCTTCGCCGCCGTCGCCGGAGACGGTGTCGCTGAGCCACGGCAGGCCGTAGGTCGGCGCGACGATCAGCGTCGCGTTCGCCTGCGCGAGCATCGCGTCGATACCCTGCTTGCCGGCGAGCCGCCGGGATTTGGCGAGCGCGCCGAGATACTCGGGATCGGCGAGGCCGTTGGTCTTGGCGGCTTCGAGAAACGTCTCCTGTCCGAAGAACGGCATTTCCGCCGTGGCGTTGGCCTGGTTGAAGGCGATCACGTCGGCGAGCGTGCGCGTCTTCACGGTTGCCGGCGTGGTGGCGAGATAGGCGTCGAGATCGGCCTTGAGTTCGGTATGGAGCACTTGCGTCTCCGCCTCGCCGAGACCGTCGAGCTTGGGCATGTCGACATCCACCAGCACCGCGCCCTGCGCTTTGAGTACGGCGAGCGCGGCGGCATAGGCCGGCTCCATCGCCTCGGGCATATCGGGGTGGAGCACCGCGATGCGAACCCCGCGCAGGCTCGCGCGCTTGAGGTCGGCGGCGTAGGAATGCGCCGCGACATACTGGATGTTGCGGCTGGCCGGATCGGCGGGGTCGAAGCCGACCATCCCGTCGAGCAGGATCGCGACGTCCGCGACGCCGCGCGCCATCGGGCCCGGCGTGTCCTGGCTGTGGCTGATCGGCACGACATGGGTGCGGCTGACGAGGCCCAGCGTCGGCTTCAGCCCGACCAGCCCGTTCATCGCCGAAGGGCACACCACCGATCCGTCGGTCTCGGTGCCGACCGCCGCCGCCGCGAAGCTCGCCGCGACCGCCGCGCCCGATCCGCTCGACGAGCCGCAGGCGGTACGATCGAGCGCATAGGGGTTGCGGACCAGCCCGCCGACCGCGCTCCAGCCGCTCATCGAATGGTTCGAGCGGATGTTGGCCCATTCGGACAGGTTGGTCTTGCCGAGGATCACCGCGCCGCCTGCGCGCAGCCGCGCGACCACCGGCGCATCGCGGCGGGTGACATTGTCCTTGAGCGCGAGGCTGCCGGCAGTGGTGGCGATTGGATCGGCGGTTTCGATATTGTCCTTGATGAGCACCGGTATGCCGTCGAGCGGGCCGAGCGGGTGGCCGGCGCGGCGGCGCGCGTCGCTCGCGCGCGCCGCCGCCAGCGCATCGGGGTTGAGCGCGATCACCGCGTGGAGCGCCGGACCCTTGCGGTCCATCGCCGCGATGCGCGCGAGATAGGCGCGGGTCAGACCCTGGCTGGTCGCCTTGCCGGCGGCGAGGCGCGCATCCAGTTCGGCGATCGAGATTTCCTCGACGCGCGTCTGTGCGGCAAGCGGCGCGGCGGTGGCGACCGCGAGCATGAACACTCCAAGACGCATCGTTTTCTCCCCGCCGCGCGCAGCTCGGCCGTCGCGGCAAGAGCGCGGCGATCATGCGGCCGGCCGATCGATCCGGCAAGCCGGCAGAAAGGATGGTGCAGCGCGCCGCGACGATGCTATCGTGGGCGAAAGCCCGAAGAGGCATCGGAGAGACGGCCGCGCGCGGCCCTGAAAGGGTGACACAACCGACGATGTTCGACGCCCTAAGACGCCGCTATCTCGACGTGCTCGGATCGATCTACATCTACAACGAGCATCGCGGCTATACGAGCATCGACCGCGTGCTGGAGGCGGTGCGGGCGCATTGCCCCGACGACGCCGCGTTCATCGCCGCGATCCGCAAGCATCGTGCCGACGAGCGCAAACATTATGTGATGTTCCGGCGCTGGTTCGAACTGCGCGGGTGCATGCCGCTGTCGGTGGGCCGCGCGTGCGGGCATATCGACCGTTTCGTCGAGATCGTGTTCGGATCGACCATCGACGCGCTCGACACGCAGGCGGTGATCGCGAGCGAGGCGATGTTCGAGCGGCTGTGCCGGGTCATCATGCTCACCGAGATGCGGGGCATGAAACAGGTCGAGGTGCTGTTGAGATCGCGGCTGGTTCGCTCCGATCCCGTGCTGATGAAGATCTTCCGGATCGTCGAGCGCGACGAGCCGAGCCACTGGCAGCCGTATCAGGACTGGCTCGCGCGCACCGGCCGGCGGCAGGCGCGGCGGCGCGAGAAGCTGATCGACTTCTGGATCCACCGCGAATTGCTGTTCGTGAAGCTGCCGCTGCTGTTCCTCAACCCCTGGCTGCCGCGCAGCCGGGACTGGGCGGATGCGGGAGAGGTGCAGCCTTCGCCGCATCATCCCGCCGGGCTGGCGGCGGCGGCGGGGCGGCGGGGCTGACGCCCGCGCCGCGTCAGGCCATCGCGAGGCGGGGGACGAAGGTGCGCGCGGGTACGCGGGCCGGGCCGAGCGCTTCGGCGATCGCGGCGGCGGCCGCGTCGGCACCGTTTTCGCGCGCGACCTGCGCGCCGATCCGGGCGGCGGCGGCGGCATAAGCGGGATCGTCGAGCAGGCGGGCGATCATGCGCGCGGCGCGCGTCGCGGTGAAGCGGTGCGCCTTCATCGACAGGCCGACGCCGAGCCGCTCGATCCGCTGGCCGTGATCATATTGGTCGCCCATGTGCGGCACGACGAGCTGCGGCTTGCCGGCGCGCAGCGCCTGGCCGGTGGTGCCGGCGCCACCGTGATGGACCACCGCCGCCGCCGCCGGGAACAGCAGCGAGTGCGGCGCATAGGCGCAGCGGAAGATGTCGCCGTCGCGGCGCGGCGCGCCATGCCCGGTGAGCAGCACCGCGCGCCGCCCGAGCGCACGCGCCGCCGCCGCCGCCTCGGCGTAGAAATTGCCGGGGCAATGGACCGCGAAGCTGCCGAGCGTGAAGATGATCGGCGCGGGGCCATCGGCGAGGAAGGCGGCAAGCGCGGGATCGAGCGTTTCCTCGGCGCCGCTCTGGCTGTCGAAGATCGGGAAGCCGACCAGCCGGGCATTGGCGGGCGCGTCGGGTGGGAGTGGGCTGAAATGGCGCGAATAGGTGGCGAGCGTCAGCGCCGAGCGTTCGCTCGCCTCGAGCAGCCGCCGCGCGCTCTTGCGCGGCAGGCGCTGGGCGGCGCGGGCGCGATCGACCTCCGGCCCGCATTTGAGCTGCACCGCGACACGCATCGTGCCGTACACCGCGCGGTTCCACAGCCGGCCGACGACGCTGTTGGGCGCGTGCTTCATCATCCAGAAATCGGGGGTGCAGGGCGGATCGTACGCGGACAGCATCGCCATCGGCTGCAACACCACCGAGATCAACGGTATGCCGTGCTTCTCCGCGACGATCGGGGCGGCGAACACGAAGGTGGAGGCGATGATCGCCTCGGCGCCGGCGGCGACCGTTTCGAGCTTGTCGATGCAGGCGGGCAGGGCCGGGAGCAGCACCTGATCGAGCATCTCGATCTGGTCGCCCATGATGCGCTTGACGGCTTCGTCCTCGGCGAGACCGAGCCGGCGCTGGACCGAATCGAACCCCGGCAGCACCGCCGCCGCCTCGATCCCCGCCGCGCGGCATTTGGCGAGCTGATCCTCCGCCACCGCGAGCACGGGCGCGAAACCGTGGCGGCGCAGCGCCTGCGCGATGGCGATGAAGGGATGCAGATCGCCGAGCGTTCCGATGGTGGTTAGGACAATCTTGCGCATGCCGCCGCCTTCCTGTGGAATCGCGCGGCGATCGTCAATCTCGGGATTGTTCCGAAGTGGGAAATGCGACCGGCGGCGGGGCGGCGATGCGCGCGGCGGGCGAGCGAGCCCGGCAGACATGGTATGAAAATGAAAAGAGGCTGCCGGGGCCTTTCGGCACCCGGCAACCTCCTGACATGGTCAGCGGCCGGAAGCTCCAGCTTGGGAGACCATGCGAACCGCAAGTCCTCAGCGGAAAGGCGCGACGTTGGATGGGAGATGATCCTCCCCGTCGCCTCCGCGAAGCTTAGCGGTGCGTCCCCCGAACGAACTGAACCGACCCCATTGCTGAACCATGAGACATCGGATCACCTCCTTTCGCTTGTTAAGACGGCGTACCCAGGGTTGGGCACGAATCGCTTTTGAATCAGATTATTTTGCGAAACAAGCCTTGTAATAGCGTGGTGTTTCGACGATTCTCTTCCGCCTGCGCTGGCCCTGCCTCAGCGCGTCTCCGCATCCTTCGGCTCGTCCTTTGGCGCCCCCTCCGCCGGCACCGCGCGCACGGGCGCGCTCACCACGCCGGGCGGGTTGGGCACGATGCGGTCGCGGCCCGAGAATTTGGCTTCGTAGGCGCGTTGATCGGCACGTTCGAGCAGCGTGGCCAGCGTGTCGCCCGGCTTCAACTGGGCGATGCCGCCGCTCGCCGTGATATTGGGCAGATGCGCGATGCCGGGCAGGGCCTTGCGGATCGCCGTGGCGACGTGCCACGCGCCTTTGAGCGTGGTGCGATCGAGCAGGAGCACGAACTCCTCGCCGCCGAGCCGGGCGACCGTCGCCGAGCGGGGCGCCATCTTCAGCAGCAGATCGGCGAAGGCGCGGATCACCGCATCCCCGGCGGCGTGGCCATAGGTGTCGTTGACGCGCTTGAAATGGTCGAGATCGAACATCGCCAGCGCGAGCGGTTCGCGGGTCCGCCCCGCATGGGCGATCATCCGCGCGGCGGCGCGTTCGAAGCCACGGCGATTGGCGACGCCGGTCAGCGGGTCGGTCTCGGATTCGAGAATGGTGCGGCCCATCGCCTGTTCGACCGCGATGAGCAGGATGAGCAGCCCCACGGTGATGAGGAGCAACCCGCCGGTCGCCTGCGAGAACAAGGCGTATTTGCTGCTGGCGTATTCCCGGGCGCTCGCGCCCGAGCCGAAGGTGCTGGCGAACACCGGCTTCGCCAGGAAATAGACGGTGCTGACCGCGAACAGGATCGCCACCGCCGTCCATAACCGGCCGCCGCGTTCGCGCACGGTGCGGATCGCGACCCACGCCGAGAGCGCCGAGGCGGCGGCGAACGGCGCCTGAAACGCCATTTCATAGGGCAAGGCGTTGCGATGGCCGCCCCAGATCGCCGCGCGCAGCACCGCCCCGCAGACGAGGATGAGCGCCGCCCCGCGCCACGGCAAGGCGCGGCCCGACATCGCCGCCAAGCCGAGCGGCGTCGCCAGCGTGGAAAGCAGCAGGCTCGCGTAGCTCGTCGCGACGAACAGCGGGCTCCAGGCGCTGAAGCGGACGCCGAGTTCGCTGAGCGGCGCCAGCATGACGAGCGCGTAGCTAACGCAGAACCATTCGACCGCGCGCTGGCTGTGATAGGAAAAGCGGATGACGGCGAAGGCGACCGCGAACAGCAGCGCCGCGCAGGCATTGACGATCAGAGCGTAGACCGCGCCATCCATGACCGAAAGCCCCCTCCTGCGGCGGAATATACACCGGGGCCGCTCGAAAAAGGGTTAACGCGCGTGGTTCGCTAGACGGCGCCCTCGTCGCGATATTTGATTTCCAGGAACCGACCGCGGGTGGCGAGCGCATCGAGATCGCCCTGGGCGAGCTGTTCGGTCATCTCGCGGATTTCGGTGTCGATCAGGCGGAGACTGTCGGCGAGCTGCGCGTCGGGGGACTTGCCGTTGCGGGCCTGCGCGCGCAGCGGCTCGGGGACGCGGGCATAGCCGCGGATCAGCTCGGGGAGTTGTTCGCCCAGCAATTTGCGTACCTCCAGCGCGGCGGGCTGCTGCTCGTCGAGGGTGGCGAGCTGCGGCGCAAGTGTGTCGAGCCGCGTGCCGATGCCGTCGAGCAACGTCTGCGCGGGCGCGGGCAGCGCCGGGCGCTGCGTCTCCAGCCACTGCTCGGTGCGCGCGGGCAGCGCCCTGAGTGGCACCTCCGCGAGTCTCTCGGGCGCGACCGGCGTGTCGAGCCGGGCGAAGGCGAGGATCAGCGTCACCGCGAGCAGCAGCGCGCCGACGATGAGCGCGCCGCCCATGCCGATCGGCATGATCCAGCCGACGACGATCGTCGCCACGATAATCGCGAGATCGGCGCCCACGATCAGCGTCGCGCGCTTGGCGAGGCTGGTGGTGCCGCGCGCGCGGCGGCGCTGCGCGGTGGCCCGGTCGCGCGTGCGGTCGAGCAGTTCGCTGGTGCGCGCGATCTGGCGATCGACGTCGGTCATGTCACACCGCCTCCAGCTTGAAGCTGCTGTTCGGGCCCGAAACCGCGTTCTGCGCGGCGCCTTCGGCGCGGGCGATATAGCCCTTCGACTTCTCGACCTCGCTCGACAGCGTGTTGACCGTGGTCTTCATCGAATCGAGCGCCTTCAGCTTGAACGTGTCGATCGCGTCCATCGTGTCGTAGATGTTCTGGAACGCGCGCTGGAGCGTCTCGACGGGGATCGTCGAGGCGGCGGCCTGTTCGTGGATCGCGGCGGTCTGGCTCTTGAGCAGCTTGCCGGTCGAATCGATAATGTTGGCGGTGGTGGTGTTGAGCGCGGTGATCTGGTCGAGCACCAGCTTCTGGTTGGCGAGCGCCTGCGCGACGGTGACGGCGGTGCGCAGCGCCGAGACGGTGGTGGTGGAGGCGCGATCGACGCCCTTGACCAGCTCGACATTGTTCTTCTTGACGAGATCGAGCGCGAGATACCCCTGCACCGTCACCGCCATTTGCGTCAGCAGATCCTGCGTGCGCTGGCGGACGTAGAAGAGCGCGGTCTCGCGGATCGCCTTGGCCTTGGCGGGGTCGCTATGGTCGAGCTCGTTGGCCTTATCCTCGAGCCGGGCGTCCATTTCCCTGGACAGGACGATCATCTGTTCGAGCCGGCCCATCGCCGCCCACAGATTGGCGCGCTCGGTATCGATCGCGGCATTGTCCATCAACAGCTCGTCCTTGCCGCGCGCGAGCGTCTTGAGGATCGCGTTGATGTGCGTCTGCGACGAGCGGTATTTGTCGAAATAGCTGGTGATGCCGCCGCCGAAGATCTTGCTGACGAGCCCGCCCTTGCCCGACAGCAGGCTGCTGTTGGCGGCGGGATCGAGCTTCTCGATCGTGCGGCGCAGTTCGGTGAGATCGGCGCCGACGCCGCTTTCGCTGTCCATCGCCTTGACGGGCCTGTCGAGGAAGCGGTTCGACTGACCGGCGGCGTCGCGGATCTCCTTCTGCCCCATCGCGGCGATCGCATCGACGCGCTTGCCGAATTCGGGCGAGTTGACGTCCTGCGCGATCAGCTCGTCGACGAAGCCGGCGACCTTCTCCTGCAATTGCGTGCGGACCTTGTCGTCGACCGGCACCAGCCCGGCCGCCTTCGCCGGCGCGACCGCGGGCACGGGGTCGGGCGGGGTCAGCACCAGGCTCGGCTCGGTCGTGTCGGTATCGGCCATCGTCTCTTTCCTTTGCGGGGGTTTCGCCCGTCTCAAGCTGTTATATGTAAATAACACACGAGGTTTTGCAATCTCTGGCTGTGACGCACTCTAGCGGTTCCGGTTCCCCCGCGAAAGCGACACGACCGTCGCCCCGGCGGAGGCCGGGGCCGTTGGGTTTGGGGCGATCGATCCGCCAAATCACGCAGCGGCACCGGCCTGCGCCGGGGCGACGATTTTGCGATCCTTGCTCAGCCAAGCTAGGATGCCCCGCATGGCGCTGTTTTCCCTTCCCGCGATCTTCTCGCGGCCGTTTTTCGAGGACAAGGGGCGCGCGTTCTGGCGGCTGCAGGCGGCGGGCTGGTCGGGCTATCTGCTGTTGCGCAGCGTCTCCAGCGTGTCGAATGGGCAGGACATTTCGGGCGTGGTGCCGGTGATCGTCGAATCGATCGTCGGCTATTGCATCACGCTGCTGCTCTCGACGCTCTACCATTACTACCGGCGCCAGCGGCAGCTCGCCGCGATCCTGCTGACCATCGTCACGCTCGCGGTGGCGACGGTGCTGTATTCGGTGCTTGACGCCTTCTCCTTCTCGTTCATCAAGCTCGCCGATCCGGGGCTCAACCTCGGGCTGGTGCTGGGGACGATCTTCCTCAACTTCACCGTGCTGGCGGGCTGGTCGGCGCTGTACTTCGGGATCAATTTCTACCTGATCGTCGAGGCGCAGATGGACCAGATGGCGGCGCTGGAAAATACCGCCAGTTCGGCGCAGCTCGCGATGCTGCGCTACCAGCTCAACCCGCATTTCCTGTTCAACACGCTCAATTCGATCTCGACGCTGGTGCTGCTCAAGCAGACCGAGCGCGCCAATGCGATGCTGAGCCGGCTGTCCTCGTTCCTGCGCTATACGCTGGCCAACGAGCCGACCGCCAACGTGACGCTGCAGCAGGAGGTTGAAACGCTGAAGCTCTATCTCGAAATAGAGAAGATGCGGTTCGAGGACCGGCTGCGACCGAGCTTCGATATCGACCCGCGCGTGTCGCAGGCGCGGCTGCCGTCGCTGCTGCTGCAACCGCTCGTCGAGAATGCGATCAAATATGCGGTGACGCCGAAGGAGGAGGGGGCCGAAATCAACGTCACCGCGCGGCTGAGCGGGGATCGGGTGCAGATCGGCGTATCCGATACCGGCCCGGGCTTGTATGAAACGAAAGCGCGGTCAAGCGCATCCACTGGCGTGGGGCTCGCCAATATCAGGGAGCGGCTGGCGCAGACCTTCGGGGCTGACCACCGCTTCGAAACGCGTTCGATCCCGGGGGGCGGATACGGGGTCGAGATTGAAATACCGTTCCAGTTAGAGGAACCGAAGAGAGAGGCCGCATGACGATCCGTACCATATTGGTCGATGACGAACCCCTGGCGATCCAGGGGCTCGAGCTGAGACTGCAAGCGCATGAGGATGTCGAGATCATCGACAAATGCGCCAACGGCCGCGAGGCGATCCGGGCCATCAAGACCCACAAACCCGATCTCGTCTTCCTCGACATCCAGATGCCCGGGTTCGACGGCTTTTCGGTGGTGCAGGGGCTGATGGAGGTCGAACCGCCGCTGTTCGTCTTCGTGACCGCCTATTCGGACCATGCGCTGAAGGCGTTCGAGGCGCAGGCGACCGACTATCTGATGAAGCCGGTCGACGAGGCGCGGCTCGCCGACACGCTCGACCGCGTGCGCCAGCGGCTCGCCGAGAAGCGCGGCGTCGAGGAGGTCGACCGGCTGCGCGAGGTGCTCGCCGAGGTGGCGCCCGACTCGGTGGAAGATATCGTCGAGGGCGGCGACCAGGTCTCGGCGAGCCGGTTCGAGAAGCTCATCAACATCAAGGATCGCGGCCAGATCTTCCGCGTCGATGTCGACACGATCGAGCGGATCGATGCGGCGGGCGACTATATGTGCATCTACACCGGCGACAACACGCTGATCCTGCGCGAGACGATGAAGGATCTCGAGAAACGGCTCGACCCGCGCCGCTTCCAGCGCGTGCATCGCTCGACGATCGTCAATCTCGATCTGGTCAAAGAGGTGAAGCCCCACACCAACGGCGAATGCTTCCTGGTGCTCGGGAGCGGCGCGCAGGTGAAGGTGAGCCGCAGCTACCGCGACGTGGTCGCGCGGTTCGTGCATTGAGGTGACGTGCGGGAGGTGCGGATGGGCACTTTCCCCACTCCCCGTTCGTCCCGAGCGAAGTCGAGGGACATGCCCGAAGCGCAGGTGTCTCGACTGCGCTCGACACGAACGGTTGGGCAACGCCATATCCGTCGCCCCGGCGCAGGCCGGGGCCGCCGGGTTCGGGGCAACCGGCTCGCCAAATTCCGCGCCGGCCCCGGCCTTCGCCGGGGCGACGTGATTAGGCTTGGGTCTCTTCCTCGCCCTCGGCCGGGCGTTCGAACCAGGCCTCGACCTCGCCCGACAGTTTGAGCGTCAGCGGCTGGCCGTTGCGATCGACCTTCTTGCCGAGCGCGACGCGGATCCAGCCTTCGGAGCGGCAATATTCCTCGACATCGTTGCGCTCCTTGCCCTTGAAGCGGATGCCGATTCCGCGCGAGAGCTTGGCCTCGTCGAAGAACGGGCTGCGCGGGTTGGACGAAAGGCGATCGGGGGGCGTGTCGGTCATGATGGCGCGTCTCTTGGCGGAAAATATGCGGGAAGGCCAGATGCGAAAACGGCGCGGGGGAAGCCCGCGCCGTCTCGACGTTCAGCGTGGCCGGATCAGTTGCAGACGCGGACCCGGACGTTTTCCCCGTAATAGGGATCCCAGCGCCACGACGACCAGCAGCGCGGAGCGCGATAATAATCGTCGTAATAATATGCGGGCGGGCCGGCATAATAGCCGCGCGGGCCATCGTAATAGCCACGATCATAGCCGCGGTTGTTGCTGGCGATCGCCGCGCCGACGCCCAGGCCGACGATCCCGCCGAGCAGCGCCGCGCCGGTCGCGTCGCCGCCCCGGTGCCAGCCATGATAACCACGATAGCCGCGATATCCGCCGCGCCACTGCGCCTCGGCCGGCATCGCCGCCGTCAGCGCGGTCGCGGCGAGGGCGACACCGAGACCGGCCTTCTTCAAAAACGCGTTCATCTCCAACCTCCTCGTATCAAAGCCCGTCCGCAGAGACCGACGTAACGCTTCGGTGGACCAGCTTGTTGCACTTGACTAGCCGAGTCGGTCTGAACACGCTCGGAATGGAGCGTTAAGCCACGGTTTATACGCGCGATCGGGCACGGAGCGGACAATGGCATATTGGCTGATGAAATCGGAACCGGAAAGTTATACCTGGGCCGATCTGGTCGCCGAGGGCACGACCGAGTGGACCGGGGTGCGCAACCCGGCGGCGGCGCTGCACCTGAAGGCGGTGGCGGTGGGCGACCGCGCGTTCTTCTACCATTCGGGCAAGGAGAAGGCCGTCGTCGGCGTGATGGAGGTCGTGCGGAGCGCGCGGCAGGACGGCGATCAGCCGCGCTGGGTGTCGGTCGCGGTCGCGCCGGTGGCGGCGATGCCCACACCGGTCACGCTGGCGGCGATCAAGGCCGAGCCGCGGCTCGCCGGGCTGGAGATGCTGCGCCAGTCGCGCCTGTCGGTCAGTCCGGTCGATGCGGAGGCATGGGGCGTGGTGCTCGCGTTGGGCGGTCTCACCGCCTGAACGCACCGGCCCGGCGAATGACAGCGCCGGATGACAGCCCGGATGACAGCCCGCATGACAGCCATGTCATGCCGGGTTCAGCGCGCCGATATCCGGTGCGGCGCACAGGGCTGTCATTTATGTGTAACACGCTATAGCGTGCGTGATTCGCGTGGCACGGCTCTCGTGCCGCCCGGCACCCCGGAGCTTCTGATCGACCGTGTTGACCCTCTCCTCCGCGCCCAAATGGATCGCCTCGGGCCTCCTGATGTCGTTTATCGTGTTGGTGGCGCTGCTGCATCATGCCGGGCTGAGCATAGATCCGTGGAGCCCGAGCAACCTGCCGTTCGCTGCCGCCGCGCTGACGGTCGTGGCGCTGCGGCTCGCGGCACGGCGGTGGCGCGCGCCGCTGCTGGTGATCGCGGCGCGGACCGGCGCCTTCTACGCCGCGCTGACCGCGATGGTGCTGATGGGCGCGGTCGCCTCCTATCCGCTCGCGGCGATGTCGCAGGGGTTCAGCGATGCCGCGCTCCAGCATGCCGACCGGCTGATCGGCTTCGACTGGATCGGGATGTACGATACCGTCGCCGCGCACCGCAGCCTGCAGGTGCTCGGCACCGCCGCCTATCGCAGCATCTATCTGACCCCGGCGGTGATCCTTGGCTGGTTCGCGTGGGAGGGGCGTAACGCCGACGCCTATCGCTTCCTTGCGACCTTCTGGCTGGCGGCGACGATCACGTTGGTGTTGTATCCGATGATGCCGGCGGTCGGCCCGCTCTCCTATCTGTGGCACGGGCCGCTGCCGTATCTGCCCGAGAGCGAGACCTGGCAGGAGGGGCTGATCCCGGCGCTGCGCGCGGGGCGCGACACGGTGATCGACCTGGGCCAGTTGCGCGGCCTGGTCTCCGCGCCGAGCTTCCACACCGCCGCCGCGTTCGTGTTCATCGCGGCGGGGTGGCAGATCCGCCCGCTGCGCTGGGCGGTGGTCGCGATCAACGTGGCGATGCTGCTGTCGACGCCGATCGAGGGCACGCATTACCTTTCCGACATGATCCTCGGCATGCTGGTCGCGCTGGTGGCGATCGCGGTGGTCGGCTTCGTCGCCGCCGAGCGGGGGAGCGGGAGGTGCGAGGCGCGGGAGCTGCGGCCGAGCCGGGTTTGAATTCACCCCGTTCGTGCTGAGTGTGTCGAAGCAGCTATCCGTTAGAGAGCGCTTCTGGCACGCCCTTCGACTTCGCTCAGGGCGAACGGTTATTTTTCGCGCGGTTCCTTCTTGCGCTTGGCGCCCGCCAGCGCCGAGAGCACGCCGCGCAGGGTGCGCACCTCCTGGCTCGACCAGCCCGGCTTGGTGAGCAGCGTGCGCAGCGTCCGCCGCGTCGCGACGGTACGATCGGGCGGATAGAAGAAATTGGCGTCGACCAGCATCGCGTCGAGCTGCGCGATCATCCCGTCGAGGTCTTCCTGCGGCGCCGGCTCGGGCAGATCGACCTCCGGCGGCTGCGCGAGCGCGATCCCCTTCGACCATTCGTAGGCGACCAGGATCACCGCCTGGGCGAGGTTGAGCGAGCCGAACTCGGGGTTGATCGGCACGGTGATGATCTCGCGCGCGACCGCGACATCGTCGGTCTCCAGCCCCGAGCGTTCGGGGCCGAACAGGATCGCGGTGCGGCCCGGCCCGGCATGGATCGCGCGCGCCGCCACCTCCGGGGTGACGACCGGCTTGGTCACGCCGCGCTTGCGGACGGTGGTGGCATAGACGTTGGGGCAATCGGCGATCGCTTCGGCAAGCGTATCGAACACCTGCGCCTGTTCGAGCACGACGTCCGCGCCCGAGGCGGCGGGGCCGGCGGCGGGATTGGGCCAGCCGTCGCGCGGGGCGACGAGGCGCATCTCGGTGAGCCCGAAATTGAGCATCGCGCGCGCGGCCTTGCCGATGTTCTCGCCGAGCTGCGGGCGGACGAGGACGATGACGGGGGGTGGGGTGGTGCGCGGTGCCTCGGCTTCGCCCGGCGAGGGCGCGGGGGCGGTGCCTCGACTTCGCTCGGCACGAACGGGAGGGGAAATGGACGCGCCTTCATCCTCCGTTCGTCCCGAGCGAAGTCGAGGGACAGCGTGCTGACGCTCGCGTCGTTCCGATGGCGGCATGGCCGCGACGCTGAGTGCCGCCCAGTCCGAGGCGATCAACGCTTCTTTCTTCGCACGCGACCAGGGCTTGATCCGTTGTTCAGCTTCCAGCGCTTCGACGCGCGACGGAAAGTCCTGCGACCACATAAGCTCGACCGGCAGGCGCGAGCGCGTGTAGCCTTCGATCTGCCCGGATTGGTGCTGGCCGATCCGCGTTTCGAGGTTGTCGGTGTGGCCAGTGTAATAGCTGCCGTCAGCGCAGCGGAGGATGTAGACCCAAAAGCTCATCGCGCGGCTCTATCCCTCGATACGCTATCTCGACAAGCTCGATAGCGGGCACACGCACCATCCGTTCGTCCCGAGCGAAGTCGAGGGTCGTCCGCAGCGCCGGTGTCTCGACTTCGCTCGACACGAACGGTCGCGGGTGGTGCCTTACCCCTTCGCCACCGCGCTGACATTCCCGGCGAACTCCTCGAAGTCCTTGGCTTCGCGGAAGTCCTTATACACGCTGGCGAAGCGGATATAGGCGACCGAGTCCATGCCCTTGAGGCCCTCCATCACCATCTCGCCGATGCGTTGCGAGGGTACTTCGGTCTCGCCCTGCGTTTCCAATTGGCGCTGGATGCCCGAGACCAGCTTTTCCAGCCGCACCGGCTCGATCGGGCGTTTGCGCGCGGCGATTAGCAGCGAGCGGAGCAGCTTCTCGCGGTCGAAGGGTTCGCGGCGGAAGGTGCCGGACGCGCCCTCGCTCTTGAGCACGACCAGTTCGCGGAGCTGGATCCGCTCGAACGTGGTGAACCGCGCCGCGCAGCCCTCGCACTGGCGGCGGCGGCGGATCGCCGCCCCGTCCTCGGTGGGGCGGCTGTCCTTTACCTGGCTGTCGTCGTGCCCGCAGAAGGGACAGCGCACATCACACCCCTTCCGGATAGATCGGGAAGCGCGCGCACAGCGCCGCGACGCGCGTACGCACGTCCGCCTCGACCTGCGCGTCGCCCTGTTCGCCGTTCTTGCGCAGACCGTCGAGCACGTCGGCGACCATGTTGCCGATCTCGCGGAACTCGGCGACGCCGAAGCCGCGTGTCGTGCCGGCGGGCGAGCCGACGCGGATGCCGCTGGTCTTGGTCGGCGGCAACGGATCGTTGGGGATGCCGTTCTTGTTGCAGGTGATGCCGGCGCGTTCGAGCGCTTCGTCCGCATCCTTGCCGGTGACGCCGAGCGGGGTGAGATCGATCAGCGCGAGGTGCGTGTCGGTGCCGCCCGAGACGACTTCTGCGCCGCGCTCCTTGAGCGTCGCGGCGAGCACCTTGGCGTTCTCGATCACCGCGGCGGCGTACGTCTTGAACTCAGGCCGCAGCGCTTCGCCGAACGCCACCGCCTTGGCGGCGATGACGTGCATCAGCGGGCCGCCCTGGAGCCCCGGGAACACCGCCGAGTTGATCTTCTTGGCGATCGCCTCGTCATTGGTCAGCACCATGCCGCCACGCGGTCCGCGCAGCGTCTTGTGCGTGGTGGTGGTGACGACATGCGCGTGCGGGAGCGGCGAGGGGTGGAGCCCGGCGGCGACGAGGCCCGCGAAATGCGCCATATCGACCATGAAATAGGCGCCGACTTCATCGGCGATCGCGCGGAACTTCGCGAAGTCGATCTCGCGCGGATAGGCCGAGCCGCCGGCGATGATGAGCTTGGGGCTGTTGGCGCGGGCGATCTCGGCGACCTGGTCGTAATCGATCAGGTGGCTGACCGGATCGACGCCGTACTGCACCGCGTTGAACCACTTGCCCGACATCGCGGCGCGCGCGCCGTGCGTCAGGTGGCCACCGGCGTCGAGGCTGAGCCCCATCACGGTCTCGCCCGGCTTGACCAGCGCGAGCATCACCGCGCCATTGGCCTGCGCACCCGAATGCGGCTGGACGTTGGCGAAGCCGCAGCCGAAGAGCTGCTTGGCGCGGTCGATCGCGAGCTGCTCGACCTCGTCCGACGGGTGGCAGCCCTGATAATAGCGCTTGCCGGGATATCCTTCCGCATATTTGTTGGTGAACACCGAGCCTTGCGCTTCGAGCACCGCGCGCGAGACGATGTTTTCGGACGCGATCAGCTCGATCTGGTCCTGCTCGCGCTTGAGTTCGTGGCGCACACCGGCGAACACGGCGGGATCGGCGTCGGCGAGGCCGCGCGTGAAGAAGCCGTCGGGCTGGACCTGATTCAAGGGCTTGGGGTCGAGGATCTGGGTGCTCATGCGCTTTCCCTTTCGGCAAGGGCGCCGAGCTTGTCGACGCGGGGTTGATGGCGGCCGCCGGCGAATGCGGCGGCGAGGAAGGATTCGAGGCACGCCTGCGCCATGTCGGGGCCGATCAGCCGCGCGCCCATCGCGATGACATTGGCGTCGTTATGCTGGCGCGCGAGCGCGGCGGCATAGGGATCGGACACCAAAGCGCAGCGGCACGCCGGATTGCGGTTGACCGCGATCGAGATGCCGATGCCAGACCCGCACAGCGCCACGCCGAAATCGGCCGCGCCCGAGGCGAGGTGCGCGGCGAGCTTGTAGCCGTAATCGGGATAATCGACTCGGTCCGCCGTCTCTGGGCCGAGATCGGCGACCTCGTGCCCGGCGGCGCGCGCCCAGGCGACGAGCGCCGCCTTGAGATCGACGGCGGCGTGATCGGAAGCGAAAGCGATGTGCAAGACGGCGCGAGTCCCCGAGGCGATGCAGACGCGCGGCTCTTACGCAAACCGTCATGCAAATGCCACACCGCTGTTGCCCCGGCTCACGTTAGATCATAGAGCGGGCCGCATGCCGGTTCCGCCCGCCGCACCGACCCGAGGACGCGACGCGGCGGCGCGGGCGGAACTCACCGAGATTCTGGTGCGCACCGGCGAGGAGGATCGCGCGGCGTTCCGCGACCTCTATGTTCGCACCAATGCGAAGCTTTTTGGCATCTGCCTGCGTATCTGCGGTGAACGGGAAGCGGCGGCGGATGTGTTACATGATGTCTATCTGACGGTGTGGAAGCGGGCGGGGGCCTATGAACCGTCGCGCGCGAGCCCGATCACCTGGCTGGCAACGATCGCGCGCAACCGCGCGATCGACTGGCGGCGCGTGCAGGGTTCGCGCCGCTCAGCGCCGATCGAGGAAGCACCCGAGGTCGCCGACGCCGCGCCGCTGGCGAGCGAGACGCTGATCGCGGACGAGGAGGCGCACAGCCTGCTGCGCTGCCTCGACGAACTCGACGGCAACCAGCGCGAGTCGATCCGCACCGCCTTCTTCCAGGGCGTGACCTATGCCGAACTGGCGGAACGGATGAACGTGCCGCTCGGCACGATGAAGAGCTGGGTGCGGCGTGGCCTCGCGCGCTTGCGGGAGTGTCTCGAGGCATGAACGACATTCGCACACCTGACGATCTGCCACCGGAAGATCTGCCCGATGTCGCCGCCGCCGAACTGGCGCTCGGCGTGCTGGAGGGTGAGGAGCGCGCCACCGCGCTGCGCCGTGTCCTCGCCGAACCCGGGTTCGCTCAGCGTGTCGAGACGTGGCGCGTCTATCTCGCGCAACTCTTCGACGTCTGGACGGAGGTCGCCGCGCCGGACGGCGTATTCGAGCGGGTCGAGCGGTCGATCGATGCGCCGTTCGCGGCCGCAGCACCGGCGCGCGGACGGTTCTGGCCGATGGTGGCGGGTCTGACCAGCGTCGCTGCGGCGGGGCTGCTGGTGTTCGTCGTCGCGCGTCCGCCACAAGAGCCGCCGCCGTCGCACGCGCCGGTCGTCGCGCCCACCCAGCCGCTGCTCGTCGCCTCGCTCGCGCCGACCGCCAAGGGCACCGCGATCGCCGCCGTGTACGATTCCGGCCGTGGCGTGTTGCGGCTGACCGCCGCCGAAACGCCCGCCGCCGGGCGCAGCGCCGAACTGTGGGTGATCGGCGCCGACAAGACGCCGCATTCGCTCGGGCTGCTCAGCGCGGGCGCGACGACGCGCGTAACGCCCGCGTCCGCGATTCGCCGCCAGTTGACGGTGGGCGCGACGCTCGCGGTCACGATCGAGCCCGCGGGTGGCTCGCCGACCGGCCTTCCCACCGGGGCGATCGTGTTGAAGGGTGATCTCTCGCGAGTCTGAGCTTCGGCCCGCCCGTGCGTCCATTCGCCGGCTCGCCCGTACCTGCCTCGCGCCAAAACCCGGCGCGAGACAGGAGAGTTCTCCCATGACATCTATCTTCCGCGCCGGCCTGGCCGTCGCTCTCGTCCTCGGCAGCGCGACCGTCGTTGCCGCGCCCGCGATCGCAAAACCCAACCCGATGGTTGGCGGTGCGGCGATGTATCCGACCAAGACGATCGTCGAGAATGCCGTCAACTCGAAGGATCATACGACTCTGGTCGCGGCGGTGAAGGCCGCCGGTCTCGTCGAGACGCTGAGCGGCCCCGGACCCTTCACCGTGTTCGCGCCGACCAACGCCGCGTTCGCCAAACTGCCTGCCGGCACGGTCGATACGCTGGTGAAGCCCGAGAACAAGGCGACGTTGACCAGCATCCTCACCTATCATGTCGTGCCGGGGCGCATTTCCGCCGCCGACATCGCCGCCAAGGCCAAGGCGAACATGGGCACCGCCACTTATGCGACCGTGGAGGGCGGCACGCTCAGCTTCAAGAAGATGGGCGCCGGCTGGGTGGTGATGGATGGCAAGGGCGATACCGCCAAGATCACCGTCGCCGATGTGTACCAGTCGAACGGCGTGATCCACGTGATCGACACGGTGTTGATGCCCTGAGGCAGCGTAGCGCGGCGAACCGGTCGATCCGCGCGCATCCAGGCGGCGATGCGCTGCGTATCTGATCGGCCTTTCCCCTCCCCCGGGCGAAAGGCGTGTGCCCCGGACGGCGATTTCTCCGAAGCCGCCTGGGAGGCGTACCGGAACCTGTCGGCGGAACTCTCCGTCGACAGGTTCTTTTCATTTGGTCGCGGACGCGTCATGGAAGCGTCATCGCATTGTCGTAGGCGAGCGCCGCGCGTCATCCGCCCGGCCCGCAGGAGATTGTAATGGCCACCGCTGCCCGCCCCCCCAAGAACCGCGCCGTGCGTGCGGCGGTTCACCGCCACGAACACCTCTCGAAGCAGGGCATTCTCGAACGCGCCTTCACCTTCGCCTTCCGCGGCCTGGTGTACGCACAGATATGGGAAGACCCGGCGGTCGACATGGAGGCGCTGGCGATCACGCCCGACAGCCATGTCGTGACGATCGCGTCGGGCGGCTGCAACGTGCTTTCGTATCTGACCGCGAATCCGAAGGCGATCACCGCGGTCGATCTCAACACCGCGCACATCGCGCTCAACAAGCTCAAGCTGGTCGCGGCGCGGCACCTGCCGGATTACCAGACCTTCCACCGCTTCTTCGCGCGCGCCAACAGCCGCGCCAACATCCTCGCCTATCGCACCTATGTGCGCCCGTTCCTCGACGAGACCAGCAAGCGCTATTGGGAAGGCCGCGACATGGTCGGCCGGCGGCGGATCGGCGGGTTCGCCAAGGGCGTGTACAAGCGCGGGCTGCTCGGCAATTTCATCGGCGCGGCGCATTTGATCGCGCGGCTGAACGGCGCCAACCCCAAGGCGCTGCTCAAGGCCAAGACGATCGAGGAACAGCGCGAGATCTTCGACCGCGAGTTCGCGCCGGTGTTCGACAAGGGTTTCGTCAAGTGGCTGACCGACCAGCCGGCATCGCTGTTCGGGCTCGGCATCCCGCCCGCGCAATATGAGGCGCTGGCCGGCGACGAGAAGATGGCGGTGGTGCTGCGGGAGCGGCTCGAGAAGCTCGCCTGCGACTTCGACCTCAAGGACAATTATTTCGCGTGGCAGGCGTTCAACCGCGGCTATAGCGAAGACCCCAATGCGCCGCTGCCGCCGTATCTCCAGAAGGCGCATTACGCCGAGATCGTCGAGCGCGTCAGCCGGATCGAGGTGCGCCACACCAACTTCACCGATTACCTGCGCTCGCGCGAGGATGCGTCGCTCGATCGCTACATCCTGCTCGACGCGCAGGACTGGATGACCGACCAGCAGCTCACCGATCTGTGGAGCGAGATCACCCGCACCGCCAAGCCGGGCGCGCGCGTGCTGTTCCGCACCGCCGGGATCGAGACGATCCTGCCGGGCCGCGTGCCCGACGAGATCCTCGCGAAATGGGATTACCGCGCCGAGGAGTCGCTCGATTACACCAAGCGCGACCGCTCCTCGATCTATGGCGGCGTCCACCTGTACGTCCTGAAATAATGGCTGCGATCGACTCCGGCCATGCCGGGCACATGGATGCGATCTACAAGACGCAGCGCCATTTCTACGATCTCACCCGCAAATATTATCTGCTCGGCCGCGACGCGCTGATCCGCGATCTCGCGCCGCCGCCGGGCGGGAGCGTGCTGGAGATCGGCTGCGGTACCGGGCGCAACCTGATCGCGGCGGCGAAGACGTGGCCGGACGCGCGCTATTACGGGATCGATATCTCGGAGGCGATGCTGGAGACGGCGCGCGCCAATGTCGCCAAGGCCGGGCTCGGCGATCGCATCACGCTCGCGCAGGGCGATGCGACCGCGTTCGACACGGTGGCGCTGTTCGGGGTGGCGGCGTTCGACCGCATCTTCCAGAGCTATACGCTGTCGATGATCCCCGACTGGAAGGGCGCGCTACGCGAGGGCGCGGGCAAGCTCGCGCCCGGCGGGCGACTCGACATCGTCGATTTCGGCCAGCAGGAGCGGTTGCCGGGCGCGTTCAAGACGGTGCTGTTTGCGTGGCTCGCGCAGTTCGACGTGACGCCGCGTTCGGACCTGAAGGGGGCGGCCTGCTCGGTCGCGCGCGACGCCGGGCTGACCGCGAGCTTCGCCTCGCTCCGCAATGGCTATGCCTGGTCGGCACGGTTGAGCCGGGCAGGTTAACGACGGGCGGCGGGTGTGGTAGGATCGCGCCATGAACTCGCTCGGCCGAATCGATACACTCGGCGCCACGGCAGTCGATACGCGGGCGCGCTTCACTGCGGCTGAATTCCTGAAAATGGTCGAGACCGGCGCATTCAGCGCCATGAGGGTTGAGCTCATCGACGGAGTCCTCGAACGTATGACCCCACCGATGAGCGGCCACGGTCAGCGACAATTCTGGGTCGGTCTGGCGCTGGCTTCGGTTCTGCCCAAAGAGCGGTTGACGGTCGAAACGGGCATAAGCGTGGATGCGGACACGGTTCTGATCTGTGACGTCGCCGCGCTGTACGCGCCAGTGGAACAGACACGAATCCTTGAACCGTCGGACGTGATGCTCGTCATTGAAATCGCGGAGACGACGGTGTCGCGAGATAAGGACATCAAGCGGATCAAATACGCCTCAGCCGGTATCGAAACCTATTGGGTCGTCGATAGCGTTCGCTCGGCCATTCATGTGTTCACCGAACCGTTGGATGGCGATTATGCGGCGATCAATACGGTGCGGTTCGGGCAACCCTTGGCGGTGCCGGGCGCCGGAACGATCGTGATCGACTGAAGTCCCGGGGCCAGCGCACCGTTCGTGCGGGTCTTATCGAGCGTCGTGCCCGAGGCCCGCCCTTCGACTTCGCTCAGGGCGAACGGCGGGGGTGTGGGTTGCTCTTCGACTTCGCTCAGGCCGAACGGCGGGGTGTGGGCTGCCCTTCGACTTCGCTCAGGGCGAACGGCGGGGGCGTGGGCCGCCCTTCGACTTCGCTCAGGGTGAGTGGCGGGGGTGTGTGCCGCCTTCGACAGCCGCAGGGCGAACGGGTCGTTAGCCGCCGTGCGATCAGTGATGGAAGATCAGGTACAGCACCAGAATCACCGGCAGCGGCACGCCCAACAGCCAGAGAATGCAGCCTTTTCCCATCGTGATGCCCTTCGTTGCGGTTATCGTGACATAACCGCGGACATCGCCGCCAGTTCCGCCCGGATCAGGCGGCCTTGCGCAGTTCCAGCCGGCTCCAGATCTCGGACAGCGCCTCGGTCAGCTCGCGCATCATCGCTTCGTCGTGTGCGGGGCCGGGGGTGAAGCGCAGCCGCTCGGTGCCGCGCGGGACGGTGGGGTAGTTGATCGGCTGGACGTACACGCCGTATTCGGCGAGCAGGATGTCGCTGATCTTCTTGGCGCGCGCCGGATCGCCGACCATCAGCGGCACGATATGCGTGTCGCCCGGCATCACCGGCAGACCGGCTTCGGAGAGCATCGCCTTGAGCTTCGCGGCGGCGGCCTGCTGCGCGTCGCGCTCGGCGCTCGACGCCTTGAGGTGGCGCACGCTCGCCAGCACGCCCGCGACCAGCACCGGCGACAGCGAGGTGGTGAAGATAAAGCCGGGCGCATAGCTGCGGATCACGTCGACGATCATCTGATCGGCCGCGATATAGCCGCCCATCACCCCGAACGCCTTGCCGAGCGTGCCCTCGATGATGGTCAGCCGGTCGGCGACGCCGTCGCGTTCCGAAATGCCGCCGCCGCGCGCGCCGTACATGCCGACCGCGTGAACCTCGTCGAGATAGGTCAGCGCGTTGTATTTGTCCGCGAGGTCGCAGATCGCCGCGATCGGCGCGATATCGCCTTCCATCGAATAGACGCTCTCGAACGCGATCAGTTTCGGCGCGGCCGGGTCGGCGGCGGCCAGCAATTCCTCGAGATGGTCGAGATCGTTGTGGCGGAACACGAACTTCTCGCAGCCGGCGTTGCGGATGCCCGCGATCATCGAGGCGTGGTTGAGTTCGTCCGAGAAGATGATGCAGCCGGGCAGGATCTTGGCGAGCGTCGCCAGCGTCGCCTCGTTCGAGACATAGCCCGAGGTAAAGAGCAAGGCGCCCTGCTTGCCGTGCAGATCGGCGAGTTCGGCTTCGAGATCGACATGGTAATGCGTGTTGCCGCCGATGTTGCGCGTGCCGCCCGAGCCGGCGCCGACGTCGTGGAGCGCCTCCTCCATCGCCGCGATCACCTTGGGGTGCTGGCCCATCGCGAGATAGTCGTTCGAGCACCACACCGTGATCGGCTTGGGGCCGTTATGCCCGGCGAAGCAGCGCGCGTTGGGATAGGCGCCCTTGTTGCGCAGGATGTCTATGAAGACACGGTAGCGGCCTTCGGCGTGCAGCCGGTCGATCGCCTGGGTGAAGATCCGCGAGTAATCGACCCCGCGCGCCGGTGCATGCGATTCCATGATTGTCGGCATCTAGACCCACCCCCTCCCGAATTCCAGCGATTTGCACAGCCACCATACGAAGGCATTATGCGACGCACGCCGGAATCATCTTGTTCTGGATCAAATCCGTTTCGGTCAGATCCTGCTATGAAGGCGAATATCGCAGGGCATCGAGTCGCGAGCAAGCCTGCGATCCGAAGCGCCGCCCGGCGCTTCTCCGAATGCGGCTAGGCTCGCGATGCGGAGGCGCGGTCATGGACGACGTACAGGAGAACTCCCGCTATTACGCGCGACGCGCGGCGCAGGAACGGGCCGTGGTGGCGCGATCCGATGACCCGCTGGCGCGGCGCGTGCATGCCGAGCTCGCCGAACGCTACGCGGCGCTTCGCGACTCGCGCGGCTAAAGCGACTCGGCTTCGGCGAGCCCGAAGCGGGCGAGGGCGGGGCGGAGCGCCAAATCTTCGGCACCCGCGCCGGTGAACACCGCGCGGCCCGATCCGGGCGTTTCCGGCCAGCTCTGATCCTGCGTGAGAAAGGCGATCCGCCGCGCGATCCCGGCCGAGCCATCGACGAAGGTGAGCGGGCGCGGCGCGGCGGCGGCGAGCTGGTCCGCGACCAGCGGGAAGTGCGTGCAGGCGTTGACGATCGTGTCGATGCGGTCGCCGCCGGGCTGATCGAGCAGACCGGCGAGAATCGCGCGGTAGCGCCCCGGGGGCGCCGCCCGCCCGCGCAACGCATCCTCGGCGAGCGCGACCAGCTCGGCGGAGCCGTGACGCAGCACCAGGCAATCGGCGGCGAAGCGCGCGGCGAGATCATCGACATAGGGCTGGCGCACGGTCGCGTCGGTGCCGAGCACGCCGATCGCGCGGGTGGCGCTCGCCTCCGCCGCGGGCTTGATCGCCGGCACGGTGCCGACCACCGGCAGATCGAGCGCGCCGCGCACCGCACCGAGCGCGATCGTTGAGGCGGTGTTGCAGGCGATGACGATGAGGCGCGGGCGGTAGCGCTCGGCAAGCCGCCCGAGCAGCGCGGGCACGCGCGCGGCGATCTCCGCCTCGGTCTTGGTGCCATACGGAAAGCCCGCCGAATCGGCGACATAGACGAAGGGCGCGCGCGGCAGCAGCGCGCGCGTCGGCGCTAGCACCGAGAGGCCGCCGACACCGGAATCGAAGAACAGGATCGGGCGCGTATCCACCATCGCCCGCGCCATACCGCCGGCCACGGATTTGACAATCGTCGCGCTTGATGAAGAGCAATGGCGCGGGCGCGCCGGGTTCGCTAGAAGCGGTGGCGTCTGGGGGCGAAACGATCCGATCATGCCGACCGAATATCTCTGGGGTGCGCCGGCGGGCGTGTTGCTGCTTGGCTATCTGCTCGGCTCGATTCCGTTCGGGCTGATCCTGACGCGCGCCTTCGGTGCCGGGGATCTGCGCCAGATCGGATCGGGCAATATCGGCGCGACCAACGTGCTGCGCACCGGCCGCAAAGGGCTGGCGGCGGCGACGCTGATCCTCGATGCGCTGAAGGGCTATGCGGCGGTGGCGATCGCCGAGGCGATTTCGCCGGGCACGGGCGTGATCGCGGCGGCGGCGGCGTTCGTCGGGCATCTCTATCCGGTGTGGCTGCGCTTTCGCGGCGGCAAGGGCGTGGCGACGCTGCTCGGCGTGGCACTCGCGCTGCACTGGCCGGTCGGGCTGGTCTATGCGGCGGTGTGGCTCGGGCTGCTCGGGGCCTTGCGGATTTCCTCGGTGGCGGGAATGGCGGCGGCGGTGAGTGCGCCGGTCGCCGCCGCGTTCTTCGACAAGTTCGACCATGTGCCGCTGCTGATCGCCTGCGCGCTGCTCGTGTTGTGGAAGCACCGCGCCAATATCGAGCGGTTGCTCGACGGCACCGAGCCGAGGGTCGGCGGCAAAGCGCGTGGCTGATGCCGCGTCGATCGCGCGGCTGCGGCTGATCCGCGCCGCGTCGATCGGCCCGGTCACCTATCGGCAGTTGATCGCGCGGTTCGGCGATGCGGCGGCGGCGATCGCGGCGCTGCCGGCGCTCGCCGCGCGCGGGGGCGGGCGGGCGCCGGTGGTGGCGTCGGCGGCGACGGCCGAGCGCGAGATCGCCGCCGCGCGCAAGCTCGGCGCGCGGCACCTGTTCATCGAGGATGCCGACTATCCCGAACTGCTCGCGCAGCTCGACGACGCCCCACCCGCGCTGATGGTGCGCGGCGACGCGGCGCTGCTCGCGCGCGACACGGTGGCGATGGTGGGCGCGCGCAACGCCTCGGCGGCGGCGTGCCGCTTCGCGCGCCAGCTCGCCGCCGAACTCGGCCGCGAGGGCGTGACGGTGGTGTCGGGTCTCGCGCGCGGGGTGGATACGGCGGCGCATGTCGGCGCGATCGAGGGTGGCACCGTCGGGGTGATCGCGGGCGGGATCGACGTGGTCTATCCGCCGGAGAATGCCGCCTTGCAGGAGCGGATCGCGTGCGAGGGCCTGCTGATCGCCGAACAGCCGCCCGGCACCGAGCCGCGCGCGCGGCATTTCCCATACCGCAACCGCATCATCGCCGGCGCCTCGCTGGGGACGGTGGTGGTCGAGGCCGCGCCGCGCTCGGGCTCGCTCATTACCGCGCGGCTGGCCGGGGAGGCGGGGCGCGAGGTGATGGCGGTGCCCGGCAGCCCGCTTGACCCGCGCGCGCAAGGCTGCAACGGGCTGATCCGCGAGGGCGCAACGCTGATCCAAGCGGCGGCGGACGTGATCGAGGCGATCCGCCCGATCGACGCGCGCGGGGTACGGTCGCGCGGGGTGCGCTTCCATGCGCCGGTCGCGGTGGATGCGAGCGAGAATGAGCGGCGGGTGGTTACCGGTTTGCTGGGGCCGGTGCCGGTCGCGGTGGACGAGCTGATCCGCCAGTCAGGTGCCGCGCCTGCGGTGGTGCAGGTGGTGTTGCTGGAGCTCGAGTTGGCCGGGCGGCTGGAGCGGCACGCCGGCGGGCGGGTGAGCCTGATCTGATCCTCCCCGCGAGCGGGGAGGTGGCGCGCGCAGCGCGACCGAGGGGGCTTCCACCAACGGTATCCTTTGGGGAAGCCCCCCTCCACCAGCCTGCGGCTGGTCCCCCGCCCCGCGAGCGGGGAGGATTTATCCGATCGTCACGCCTGCCACGACCCAATGGCCATCCTCGCGATCGAGCGTGACCGTCTCCAACGCTTCGGCTTCGTTGGCGAAGCGGGTGCGGAACTTCGTAACGTGATAGCCGGAGGGCGGGGCGGGGAGGAACTCCTCGCTGACGAAGGTGCGGGACAGCATGGCGCCGAGCGGAGTGCGCGCCTGTTCGGAGGCAGCGGCCCACCTCTGCAAGCTGTTATGATTGCGAAAGGCGGTACCGGTCGCGCGGTAGCTCTCGTCCCACCGTGACTGATCGAGCAAGGCAAGCCATTGGCGCGCGGTGTCCACCGCCGCCGCATCCGGCGTCTCGGTAGCGGACGTTGGGGGAGATGACGCCTGGGGCAGCGCGGCGAGCAAGGCGAGACCGAGAACGAGCGTCATGAGCACGACTCCAAAGAGGATTGGGCGGCGGTATGCCTGCCCTGCGCCGGCGATCGGCGCGGTCTCCTGATCGCGCCCGAGGCGGGTCGCGTCTGCCCCGATTTCCGTGTCCCCAACCGTATCGGGGGCGGAAGGGACGATGTCGCCGCCTTCGGCCTCCAGCAGCATGCGCGCGGCCTCGCGGCTGCTCGATACTTCCATCTTGCGCCGGGCATCGCGGAGGCGCTCGTTGATCGTATGGACTGACAGCCCGAGACTGCGCGCGATGGACTTGGCGTCGTACCCGCGAACGATGAGGCGAAGCGTCTGCTTCTCCTTCTCGGTGAGCGCGTCAAACCCTGTTTTTGGCGTCGTCATGCCTGCTCGGCCTATGACCGGGGTATCGCCGCGACCACCCCAAAAAATCTGTATCCTTTCCGGCACGGGGAGGGGGACCAGCCGCAGGCTGGTGGAGGGGGGCTTCCCCAAACGGTATCGTTCGAGGAAGCCCCCTCCGTCGCGCTGCGCGCGCCACCTCCCCGCAAGCGGGGAGGATCAGTGTCACCAAATATGCACGCGCTCGGCTGGCGGCAGGTACAGCTTGTCGCCGGGCTTTACGCCGAACGCGGCATACCAGGCGTCGACGTTGCGGACGACGCCGTTGGCGCGGAAATAGACCGGGCTGTGCGGATCGGTGAGCAGCGCCTGGCGCTGCGCGTCCGGCCGGGTCTTGCCGCGCCAGGCTTGCGCGAAGGCGAGGAAGAAGCGCTGGTCGCCGGTGAGGCCGTCGATCACCTTGGCCTTGCCGTGCTTGGCCTGATAGCGCTGGTAGGCGGCATAGGCGGCCTCGATCCCGCCGAGATCGCCGATATTCTCGCCGAGCGTGAGCTTGCCCTGAATGTGCGTGCCGGGGACGGGCTCATAAGCGTCATACTGGCCGGCGAGCGCGGCGGTGCGGGTTTCGAACTGCGTCTTGGCGGTCGGCGTCCACCAATTCTCGAACTTGCCGGTCGGGCCGAAGCCGGCGCCCTGATCGTCGAAGCCGTGGCCCATTTCGTGGCCGATCACCGCGCCGATCGCGCCATAGTTCACCGCCGCATCCGCGTTGGGATCGAAGAACGGCGGCTGCAGGATCGCCGCCGGGAAGGTGATCTGGTTCATCAGCGGGTTGTAATAGGCGTTCACCGTCTGCGGGGTCATCTCCCACAAGGTGCGATCGACCGGCTTGGGGAAGCGCGACAGTTCGAGCTGATGCTCGAATTCGCCTGAGCGCATCGCATTGCCGAGCAGATCGCCGCGTACGACCTTGAAGCTCGAATAGTCGATATATTTGCCGGGGTGGCCGATGCGCGGCTCGAACGCGGCGAGCTTGGCGAGCGCGGCCTGGCGGGTCGGCGCGTCCATCCACGCCGCCTTTTCGATCCGCGTCTGATAGGCGCCGCGCAGATTCTCGATCAGCTCGTTCATCTGCGCCTCGGCGGCGGGCGGGTAGAAGCGTGCGACGTAGAGCTGGCCGACCGCCTCGCCAAGCGCGTCGTTGGTGAGCGCGACGCCGCGCCGCCAGCGTTCGCGCTGCGTGGGCACGCCCGACAGCGTGCGGTTGTAGAAGGCGAAGCGCGCGTCGTCGAACGCCTTGGGCAGATAATTGGCGTGATCGCTGACGAAGTGGAAGGCGAGATAGTCCTTCCAGGTCGCGACCGGCGTCGCGGCGAAGATCTTGCCCATCGCTGTAAGCGCGGTGTTCTGCATCATCAGCACCTTGGGCGAGTTCTCCAGCCCAGCGGTGCGGAGCATCAGCGCCCAGTCGAACTCGGGCGCCTTGCGCGTCAGCCCGGCGATATCCTCGGGATCGTTGAGCGCGGCGATGTCACGGCTCTGCGCGGGCGACCATTGATCTTTCGCCATCGCGGTCTCGAGCGCGAAGATCGCATCGGCCTTGGCGCTGGCGCCGTCGATGCCGGCGAGCGTGAGCATCTGTTCGATATAGGCGCGATACGCCTTGCGGAACGCATCATACTTCTCGCCGGTGAGCAGATAATTGTCGCGCGGCATGCCGAGGCCGCCCTGTTCGGTGATGGCGGTGTAGCGGGTCGGATCGTCGAGGCCCGGCATCACGCCGATCTCGACCGGCGTGGCATAGCCGACGCTCGCGAACACCGTCTGCAGCCCGGCGCGGTCCTGCACCGCGGCGATCTTGGCCAGATACGGCTTGAGCGGCGCGGTGCCCTTCGCCTCGATCCCGGCGGTGTCCATCCACGTCGCATAGAAATCGCCGACCTGCTGCCCGGTCGCGCCGTATTTGGCGGGGTTGGCGGCCATGTCGTCGAGGATGGTGCGGACGTTCGCCTCGGACGCGTCGCGCAGCAGCACGAACGCGCCGGTCGAGGCCTTGTCGGCGGGGATTTCGGTCTTCTTGTCCCAGCCGCCATTGGCATAGGCCCAGAAATCGTCGCCGGGCTTCACCGCCGGATCGCGCGCGGTGAGATCGACGCCGAAATCGCCGTAAGCGGTTTTGGCGGCGGGTGCCGCGACCGTCGGGACGGCGACCGCGAGGGCGAGCATCGCCGATGTGCGGAGCAGAACGGATAAGCGCATGAAATTCCCCACCTAACTGTATTAGTGGAGGATAGCGGTGCGCCGGCCCGGCGGCAATCCCCAGCCGAAGGCGCGCCTAACGCAGCAGCACGAGTTCCTCGGCCATCGTCGGGTGCAGCGCCACGGTATCGTCGAACGCCTGTTTGGTGAGGCCGGCCTTCACCGCCACCGCCGCCGCCTGCAGGATCTCGGGCGCGTCGGGGCCGATCATGTGGAGGCCGAGGATGCGGTCGGTCGTGCTGTCGCACACCATTTTGTACAATGCGCGTTCGTTGCGGCCGGCGAGGACGTTCTTCATCGGCCGGAAATCCGAGGTGTAGACCTTGACCGAGCCGAACTTGTTCTTGGCCTGCCCCTCGGTCAGCCCGACGCCGGCGATCGGCGGATGGCTGAACACGGCGGACGGAATGTTGTCGTAATCGACCGTGCGCGGGGTGTTGCCGTATAGCGTGTCGGCGAACGCCTGCCCCTCGCGGATCGCGACGGGGGTGAGCTGGACGCGGTTGGTGACGTCGCCGATCGCGTAGATGCTTTCGCATGACGTCTGGCTCGCGTCGTTGACGGGAATCGCGCCCTTGGCGTCCACTTCGATGCCGGCGGTCTCCAGCCCGAGTCCCTTGGTGTTGGGATCGCGCCCGGTCGCGAACATCACGCAATCGGTCTCGATCGGATCGTGCCCGGTCATCGACACGAGCAGGCTGCCGTCGGCCTGTTTCTCGATGCCACGGAAATCGGCGTGGAAGCGGAAGTCGATCCCCTTCATCATCGAGATCTGGAGCAGCCGGTCGCGGATCTGCTCGTCATAGCCGCGCAGGATCACGTCGGTGCGGTTGATGAGCGTCACGTGCGCGCCGAACTGGTGGAACACGCCGGCGAATTCGTTGGCGATATAGCCCGCGCCGGCGATGACGATGCGCTTGGGCACCGCATCGAGATGGAACGCCTCGTTCGAGGTGATGCCGAGCTCGTGGCCGGGGCAGTTCGGCACCGACGGCGTCGCGCCGGTCGCGACGAGGATGCGGCGCGCGGTCAGCTCGCGGCCATCGCCGAGCCGGATGCCGTGCGGGCCGGTGATGACGGCGCGATCGTTGATGATCTCGACCTTGTTGTTGGTCAGCGTCGAGGTGTACGCCTGATTGATCCGATCGACCTCCTCGAAGACGTTGGCGGTCAGCACCTTCCAGTCGAAATCGCAATCGGGCACGTTCCAGCCGAAGCGGCGCGCATCGGCGAGATCCTCGGCGAAATGCGCGCCATAGACGAGCAGCTTCTTGGGCACGCAGCCGCGGATAACGCAGGTTCCGCCGACGCGATACTCCTCGGCCACCGCCACTTTGGCGCCGTAGGCGGCGGCGACGCGCGAGGCACGCGTCCCGCCCGAGCCCGCCCCGATGACGAAGAGATCATAATCATAGCTGTCGGTCATGCATGGCTCCTAGACCGCGCGACATCGCTTCGAAAGCGCATTGTCGCGTGCCCGCTTTCCTGTATCGAAGCGCATAGGTAGGGTGCCGGGGCGCCCTGGGGAAGCGGTCGATAGTGCCGCGTGGTCGTTTCAAGGAGACAGTCGATGCGCCATATTCCGTGCCTGTTGGGCCTGCTGGCCCTCGCCGCGTGTCAGCAGAGCACGCCACAGACGGATGCCGCGCCGCAGCAGGAGGTCGCCGAGCAGACCGATACGCCCAACCCGACCGAATCGCCGATCGACCCCGATCCCAACAATCCGCTGATCGGTGACTGGAAGCTGGATGACGGGCTCGCCTGTATCTACAACCGGCTGACCTTCACCGAGGACATGCGCGTGATGCACCGCACCGGCTCGGCCGCTCAGGACATTCCGACGCCGGTCGATTCCTACAAGGTCGCGGGCGGCAAGGTTCAGGTCAATGTGGTCGGCGAGGACAATCCCGTCTCCTACGTGATTTTCGATCCCTCGCACATCGGCGACGGCACCGAGGCCTGCCGGTTCCACAAGGTGAGCGCGGTGGCGGCCCCGCCGGCGAATTGACGCCGGCGTCCTAGACCCGGCCGAACAGCCGCCACCACCAGGGCGCGGGGCCGGCGCGGGCGGTGACGACCATCCCCTTGCGCACGCCCACCGGCCAGCTTCGCAGGCGTTGCTTGACGCACGGCCCCGCCACGCAGACGCCGTCCTCCACGCGGAACAGCGCGCCATGCCATGTGCAGGCGACCAGCAGGCCGGTCGAGACGGCGTGGACCGTGTATCCGTCCGGCCGCGCGGCGAGCGGCACGCCGGCGTGCGGGCACAGATCGACATAGCCGGTCACGCTGTCGCCGCTGCGCACCACGAAGCCGTCGAACCGGCCGCCCTTCAAGTCCAGCCGGAACCCGCGCGCGGCGCCATCGGCGATGTCGGCGAGCGCGCTCAGCCTCAGTCCCGGCGGCGTGGCGTAGAGGCGGGTGTCGGCTGGCATGGGATATCCTCGCGAAAGCGGGGCCTTATCCTTTATAAACCGGTGCGATGCTATCGGCGCGGCGACACTGGGGAAATGCGGGGGAGTGGCGCGCGGTGAGGCAATTTTCGGCATCGGAATCCGGCGGGCAAGGCGCTATGCGCACTGCGATGAAACGCCCCGCCCTGTCGATCGTGATCCCCTGCTACAACGAGGCCGCCTGTCTCGACCAGCTCCATGCGCGCGTCTCCGCCGCCGCGCGGGCGGCGGTGGGCGAAGACTTCGAGATCCTGTTCATCAACGACGGTTCGAAGGACGAGAGCTGGCCGGTGATGCAGCGGCTCGCCGCCGCCGACCCGCATCTCGTCGCGATCAACCTGTCGCGCAACCACGGCCACCAGCTCGCGCTCACCGCCGGGCTCGATCTGTGCGCGGGCGAGCAGATCCTCATCATCGACGCCGATCTGCAAGACCCGCCCGAACTGCTCACCGATATGCGCAGGGTGATGACCGAGCAGCAAGCCGATGTCGTCTATGCGGTGCGGCGCAAGCGCGCGGGCGAATCGCTGTTCAAGAAGGCGACGGCGGCGGCATTCTACCGGCTGCTCGACCGCGTCACCGACACCGCGATCCCGCTCGATACCGGCGATTTCCGGCTGATGAGCCGACGCGCGCTCGACGCGTTCCTGGCGCTGCCCGAACAGGCGCGCTTCATTCGCGGGATGGTCGCGTGGGTCGGCTTCCGGCAGGTGCCGTTCGCCTATGACCGGCATGAGCGGTTCGCGGGCGAGACCAATTATCCGCTCGGCAAGATGATCCGTCTCGCGCTCGACGCGGTAACGGGCTTCTCGACCGCGCCGCTGCGGCTCGCCAGCCATGCCGGGCTGGTGCTGACCGGGCTGTCGCTGCTGCTGTTCGTCTATATCGCGGTCGGCTTCTTCACCGGCTCGGCGGTGGCGGGATGGACCTCGACGATGCTGGTGGTGGTGCTGCTCGGCGCGGTGCAGATGTTCGTGCTCGGCATGATCGGCGAATATCTCGGGCGGCTGTATGTCGAATCGAAGCGGCGGCCGCTGTATCTTGTCGCCGATGTCGCCGGCCCGGTGCGGGGCCACGCGACCTTGGGGTTCAGCGCGGTGCCGGCGGCTGAGGTTTCGGGCGAGGCTGCAGCGGACGCCTGATCCCAACGCGTTCGTGCCGAGCGACGTCGAGGCACCTGCGCTTGGGGCACGCCCCTCGACTTCGCTCGGGACGAACGGTGTTGGGGGAAAATGGCTAAGCCGTGACCTTCGCCAGCAGCGCCGCCGCCGCCGCCGTTTCGGCCTCCTGCTTCGATCCGCCTTCAGCCTGCACCTCGGCGAAGCTGCCGAGCGCGGCCTTGACGATGAAGCGGGGCGCGTGGTGCGGGCCGGAGCGGTCGATCACCTCGTAGCTCGGTGCCTTGCGGTTGTGCGCGGCGGCCCATTCCTGGAGCGCGGACTTGGGGTGCTGCGGCGCCGCCGTCGCGCGTGTGGGGCGGTCGCCCCAAGCCCTGCGGATCGCGGTGCGCGCGGCTTCGAGACCCGCTTCGAGATACAGCGCGCCGATCAGCGCCTCCATCACGTCGCCGAGCACATTGTCGCTGTCCGAGGCGCCGTCGTCGCGGGCCTGCTTGCCGAGGCGTAGGTGCGCGGGCACGCCGAGCGCGCGCGCGACATCCGCGCAGGCGGCGCCCGTCACCAGCGTGTTGAGCCGCCGCGACAGCGCGCCTTCGGGCTCCTTGGGGTAGAGCGCGTAGAGCCATTCGGCCATGACGAGGCCGAGCACGCGGTCGCCGAGGAATTCCAGCCGCTCGTAATTCGCCGCCGCCTGGCTGCCGTGGGTCAGCGCGCGCTCAAAGGTGGCGAGATCGACCGGCGCGTGGCCGAGAATCTCGGTGAGCCATGCCGCGAGCGCGTCGCCGCTCAAAAGCCTGCCCCGATGCGGCTCCACCGCGCGGCGGTGAACCAGGTCCAGGGCAGCAGCCAGTTGGCCGAGCCGTCGGTCGACCAGAAGCCGACCACCGCCTTGCCCTCGATCCGTTCGAGCGGGACATAGCCCATGCCGCTGCTTTCGCCCGGCAGCGCGTCGGCGGGTGCGGGGAAGCGGCTGTCGGAACTGTTGTCCCGGTTGTCGCCCATCACGAAGACATGGCCGGCGGGGACATTATAGACCTTGGTGTCGTCGCGGTCGGGCATCTCGCCCTTGTCGAGCACGTCGTAGCTCTTGCCGTTCGGCAGCGTCTCGCGGAACTGCATGTAGCGGCAGACCGGCTTGCCCCCGGCATCGACATCCTGGAACTGGGTTTCGCACGCATCGGTGCCGTAATTGGGGCTGAGCGGCAGCAGGAAATCGCCGATGCGCTGCTTCGGGACGGGCACGCCGTTGAGGATCACCTGGCCGTGGCGAACCTGGATCGTGTCACCGGGCAGGCCGATCACGCGCTTGATGACGTCGACATCGTCACCCGGCGGCCCGCGAAACACGACCACGTCGCCGCGCGCCGGATCGCGCCCGAAGATGCGCCCCGGAATCAGCGGCCAGCCCCACGGCAGCGACCAGCGCGAATAGCCGTAGTTCCACTTGGAGATGAACAGATAGTCGCCGATCAGCAGGCGCGGCATCATCGACTCGCTCGGGATGCTGAACGGCGCGAAGACGAAGCTGCGGAACACCAGCACGACGACCGCCAGCTTGAGCAGGAAGCTGAGCGTCTCGCGCGTTTCGGACCGGGGTTTCTTCGCCCTGGCCCTGTTCTGCGCCGGAGTGGAGTCGGTATCGGACATTTTCGGGGCTTTGGGCAGGGCGGGCCGGCGCGTCAAGCTGGCGGTTGCAAAGTGGTGCGACTAGGACGATCTCACCAACCGTTCCTACCCCCAATACCGAGGTGCCCATGCCTGCCGACTGGACCGCGATCGAACAGCTCCCCGCCACCAAGCTCACCGATCTCTTCGCCGCGGACGCGGGGCGGCTCGACAGCTTCAGCCTCGATGTCGCCGGGCTGCATTTCGACTGGTCGAAGACGCATCTCACCAAGGATGCGGTCGCCGCGTTCGAGGCGCTCGCCAAGGCGCAGGATCTCGCCGGCAAGCGCGAGGCTTTGTTCGCGGGCAAGGTCATCAACACCACCGAGGGCCGTTCGGTCACGCACGTCGCCGAGCGCGGCGAGGGCGCCGAGGAGGATGTCGCCAAGGCGCAGGCGCTCCACGCCCGCATGCGCGCGCTGATCGACGCGATCGAGGGCGAGGCGCTCGGGCCGATCGAGCATATCCTGCATGTCGGCATCGGCGGGTCGGCGCTCGGCCCCGATCTGCTCGTCGATGCGCTGGGGCGCGAGTCGGGGCGCTACGACGTCGCGATCGTCTCCAACGTCGATGGCGCCGCGCTTGAGGAGGCGTTCGCCAAGTTCGATCCGACCGCGACGCTGCTGGTGGTCGCCTCCAAGACCTTCACCACCAAGGAGACCATGCTCAATGCCGAGAGCGTGCTGCAATGGATGGCCGAAGGCGGTGTCGAGGACGTGTACGGCCGGGTCGTCGCGCTGACCGCCGATCCCGACAAGGCGGTCGAGTGGGGCGTGGACGAGACCCGCGTGCTGCCGTTCGCGGAATCGGTCGGCGGGCGCTATTCCTTGTGGTCGTCGATCGGCTTTCCGGCCGCGCTCGCGCTCGGCTGGGACGAGTTCGCCGAGCTGCTCGAAGGCGCGGCCGAGATGGACCGGCATTTCAAGCTGACCGCGCTCGGCGAGAACGCGCCCGCCCTCGCCGCCTTCGCCGATCTCTATTACGCGCAGGTCCGCCACTGCGAGACGCGTGCGACCTTCGCCTATGACGAGCGGCTGCGGCTGCTGCCGTCGTACCTCCAGCAGCTCGAAATGGAATCGAACGGCAAGGGCGTGACGATCGACGGCACGCCGCTCACCCGGCCGAGCGCGCCGATCACCTGGGGCGGTGTCGGCACCGATGCGCAGCATGCGGTGTTCCAGTTGCTCCACCAGGGCACCCATCTCGTGCCGGTCGAGTTCGTCGCGGTGATCGAGCCGGGCGATACGCTGAGCGAAGACCACCACCGCCAGTTGCTGCTCAACGCGTTCGCGCAAGGCGCCGCGCTGATGGCGGGCCGCGACAATGCCGACAAGGCGCGCGCCTATTCGGGCGATCGGCCGTCCTCGACGATCCTGCTCGACACGCTCGATGCGCGCACGCTGGGCGCGCTGATCGCCTTCTACGAGCATCGCACGTTCGTCAGCGGCGTGCTGCTCGGCATCAACTCGTTCGACCAGTTCGGAGTCGAGCTCGGCAAGGAAATGGCCAAGGCGGCGGATGCGGGCGGGCAGGAGTTCGACGTCTCGACCGCAGACCTCATCAAGCGCGCGTTCGGGTGATCTCGGGGCCGGGTGGTTACCACTCGCCCTCATCCCTTTCGCCAATGGGCCACGCCTGCTGCCGTTGAACTGACGGGTATTGCATGGAATCGGGCGTCATTCGATGCTATTGTCGTGCCTGTGATGGAGGTTTCGATGCGTACCACACTCGCTCTCGACGATGATTTGGTCGCCAAGGCGCAGGCATTCACCGGCCTCAAGGAAAAGTCGGCGCTGGTGCGCGAAGCGCTGACGGCGCTGATCGAACGCGAGAGCGCCCGCCGCCTCGCGCGCCTTGGCGGGAGTGAACCTGAAGCCGTTGCAGCCCCGCGCCGCCGTGCCGAATGATTCTGGTCGATAGTTCGGTCTGGATCGATCATCTACGCGGCGGCGATGCGGCGCTGACGGCGCTGCTGGAGCGCAACGGGGTACTGGCGCATCCGTTCGTCATTGGCGAACTGGCCCTTGGGAGCCTGCGCCAACGAGAGGTGATCCTTGCCGCCTTGCAGGATCTACCCTTGGCGGTGGTGGCCGACACCGCGGAAACGATCGGCTTCATCACGCGCCATAGCCTGCATGGGCGTGGCATCGGCTATATCGACGCCCATTTGCTGGCGAGCGTGCGCTTGACGGCAGGCTCGACGCTTTGGACACGCGATAAACGCTTGCGCGCGATTGCCGCCGAACTCGGTATTGCCGCCGACCTGCCCTGAGCAGAGCGGGGTCAGAGCTAGACCCGTTCGACGCCGTTGACCGCGTCGGCGGCGCGCAGCGCGGCGATCAGGCGCATCAGATGCTGGGTATCGTGGACTTCGATATCGAAGGTGTTGGTGTGCAAACCCGTGTCGCGGTTGTCGAGCCGCATGTTGACGATATTGGCCTTTTGCGCGCCGATGATCGTCGCGATCGTGCCGAGCGCGCCGGGTTCGTTCTTCACCCCCACCGAGATTCGCGCGGTGCCGCCTTCGGTCTTGTCGCCCCAGGCGAGATCGATCCAGTCGGCATCGTCGGCGCGCGCCAGCACCGGGCAGTCGATGACATGGACCTCGATGCCCTGATCGGGCCGGCGCAGGCCGACGATGCGGTCCCCGGGAATCGGGTGGCAGCATTCGGCGAGATCATAGGCGACGCCGGGGGTGAGACCGCGGATCGAGATCGCCTTGGTCTGCGGCGGCACCTGCCGCTGGCCGCTCGCCTCGACCGAGCCGGGCATCAGCGCTTCCATCACGTCGGCATCGGGAATGCGGCGGCGCGCGATCGCCTCCATCAGCGTCGCTTCGTCGGGGAGCTTGAGCCGGGTCAGCGCGAGCTTGATCGCGTCGGCGCCGATCGGCGCGGGCAGGCGCGAGACGACCTCCTCGTAGAGCTTGCGCCCTAGCGCCTGCGTCTCGTCGCGTTCGGACTGGCGCAGGTACCGGCGGATCGCCGCGCGCGCCTTGCCGGTGATCGCGAAGTTCATCCAATTGGGCTGGGGGTGCTGCGCCTTGGAACGCAGGATCTGCACCTGGTCGCCATTCTCGATCAGCGTGCGCAGCGGCACGACGCGGCCGTTGATCTTCGCGCCGACCGCCTGATCGCCGAGATCGGTGTGGACCGCATAGGCGAAGTCGATCGGCGTCGCGCCCTTGGGCAATTGGTGCAGCTCGCCCTTGGGGGTGAAGGCGAAGATGCGATCCTGATACATCGCCATGCGGGTATGTTCGAGCAGCTCCTCGGGGCTGTCGGCGGTGTCGAGGATTTCGATGAGGTCGCGGATCCAGCTCACCTGCGTTTCGGGGCGGACCTTGTCCTGCTTGTACGCCCAGTGCGCCGCGAGCCCCAGTTCGGCCTCCTTGTGCATCTCCGGCGTGCGGATCTGGATTTCGATGCGGCGGTTCTCGGCGTGGATCACCGAGGTGTGGAGCGAGCGATAGCCGTTGCGCTTGGGGGTCGAGATGTAATCCTTGAACCGCCCCGGCACCATCGGCCAGCGCCGGTGGATCGCGCCGAGCGCCGCGTAGCATTCCTCCTCGCTCGGCACGATCGCGCGGAACGCCATGATGTCGGAGAGCTGTTCGAAGCTGATGTCGCGCTCGTTGGTCTTCTTCCAGATCGAATAGGGGTGTTTCTCGCGGCCCGTGATCTCGGCCTCGATGCCGTGGCGCGAGAGCAGCAGCTTAAGGCCCGAGCCGATCTTGGCGATGCGGTCCCCGCCGCCTTCCTGCAATTGCGCGAGCCGGCGGGTGATCGATTCATAGGCTTCGGGTTCGAGCTGCTGGAAGGCAAGCGTCTGCATCTCCTTCATGAATTCGTACATGCCGATCCGCTCGGCGAGCGGCGCGTAGATGTCGAGCGTCTCGCGCGCGATGCGGCGGCGCTTCTCGGGCTTGGCGATGAAGTGCAGCGTGCGCATGTTGTGCAGCCGGTCGGCAAGCTTGACCAGCAGCACGCGGATATCGTCCGACATGGCGAGCAGGAACTTGCGGAGGTTTTCCGCCGCGCGCTCGTTCTCGGTCTGCGCCTCGATCTTGGAGAGTTTGGTGACGCCATCGACCAGCCGCGCGACCGAGGGGCCGAAGATCTTCTCGATCTGCTCGGGCGTGGCGACGGTATCCTCGACGGTGTCGTGGAGAATCGCGGTGGCGATCGTCTCGTCGTCGAGGCGAAGGTCGGTCAGGATGCCCGCCACCTCGATCGGGTGGCTGAAATACGGGTCGCCCGATGCGCGCTTCTGCGTGCCATGCGCCTGTACCGAAAAGACATAGGCGCGGTTGAGCAACGCCTCGTCGGCGTCCGGATCGTAGCTAAGTACCCGATCGACCAGTTCATATTGTCGTAGCACGGCGGTAAGATGGGGGCGTGACGGGCGGATTGGCAACACAATCTTGATCGCGGCGATGGGCTTTTCCGGGACGGTGTGATTGTTGCCACGTTTCCGGCACGAGGAGAGGCGAAGGCGATGGCACGCGAGACCTGGTTGATCACCGGCGCATCCGCCGGATTGGGCACGCTGTTCGCCGAGCGCGCGGCGGCGGCGGGGCATGACGTGATCCTCGTCGCGCGGCGGGCGGACCGGCTCGAGGCGCTGGCGGCGCGGATCGCCGCGACCGGGGCGACGGCGAGCGTGATCGCGTGCGATCTCGGCGCGGCGGGGGCGGTCGCCGAGCTGATGCGCGAGATCGCCGCGCGCGGGCTGGTGGTGGATACGCTCATCAACAACGCCGGCTTCGGGGTGCGGGGCGCCTTCGCGCAGAGCGACGGCGCGGCGCAGACGGCGATGATCGACCTCAACTGCCGCGCGCTGGTCGAGCTTGCCCATGCGGTGCTGCCGCGCATGGTGCGGATGCGGCGTGGCGGCATCCTCAATATCGCCTCGACCGCGGCGTTTCAGCCGGGGCCGGGGATGGCGGTCTATTATGCGACCAAGGCGTTCGTGCTGAGTTTCTCCGAAGCGCTGCACGAGGAGGTGCGCGCGAGCGGCGTGCGCGTGACGGCGTTGTGCCCAGGGCCGACGCGGACCGAGTTCGCCGATATCGCCGGCATGGGTGCGAGCGCATTCTTCGAGAGGAACGCTGCCGATTCCGAGACGGTGGTGCGCGACGGCATGCGCGCGCTGGCGCGGGGGCGCGCGATCAAAGTGTCGGGCGCGATGAACGCGGCGGTGGCGGGCTCGGTCGGGTTGCTGCCGCGCGCGCTGACGCGGCGCGTCTCGGCGCGGGTGCAGAAGATGCTCGCGGGGTGACGCCTTAGAGCGGAATCATCGTTCGCTCGGGACGAGCCGGCGGGCGGCGCGCGCCCGAAGATCAAAAAAGGCGGGCGCCGGAGTGGCGCCCGCCCGCCTTTTTCGGTCGGACCCGGCGCGTTTTGCGCGCCGGGCGAGTCCTCAGTACGTGCCCGAGAAGCTGCGGTTGAGCGACCGGTCGTTGGCCGAGGTGGTGCGGTTCGCGTCGCGATCGTCGCCGTTCTCGTTGAAGAAAGCGGTGTTGCGATCCTCGTCGCGCCAATGCGCCTTGGCCTCCTCAGCGGTCTTGCGGACCCGGACCTGCTTGGCATCGACCGAATCGATCCAGCGCGAGGGGATCGAATGGTGATGGCCGCCGGCATCCGCATCGCTCTTGGTGAGGATGATGCGGTCGCCGCGCACCTTGTCGACCGTGCCGATATGCTGGCCGTCCGACCCGATCACCTCGAAATGCTCCTCGACCTTGGCGAGCGCGCCGCGCTGGGTCTGGCGCTCGTTCCGCCACGCGCCGAACTCGTTTTCGAACTTCGAACGGTTTTCGGTGCGATATTCGTGATAGTCGCGATCGAGCGCGTCGATCTGGCTGCGGCGCCACTGATGATAATCATGGTCGCGGCCATAGGACGCGCCCTGGTGCGAGTGATCGCGGCGATCGTCGTACCGCGAATCGAGCTCGCGGCGGCGCTCGGCCTCCTCGTCACCGAACCACGAGCGGACCTCGTCGCCGGCGCGATCGAAGAAGCCGCGATCCTCATAATCATAGCCTTGCGGCTGGCGGCCATAATCGCGCGCCTGGTCGCGTCCGCCGGTTTCGGTGTAGCGGCGCCCGTGGCTGCCGTAGCTGCCGCGATATTCACCGCCGCCGAAATTGCTGCGGTCACGCGCGTAGCCGCGCCCGTCGAAATCGCGGTTGCCGTCCCGGCCGCCGAAATAGCGCCCTCGCTCGCGGCCCGCATAACCGTAATCGCGGCCGCCGTAGCCATAGTCGCGGTTGCGGTCATAATCGCCGCGATCGCGATCACGGTCGAACGCGCCGGCGGCCTGATAGTCGCGCGCGCTGGAATAGGTATAGTCGCGGCCCGAGCCATAGTCGCGGCCCTGGATGTCCGGGTCCGGGCTATGGCTATAGGTGCCGGGGTCGTTCTGGGGATAACGGTCGTAAGGCATGATGGCGTCCTCCTGAGACGGTCGTGCTGCGACCGGCGGCGGCATTCGCGCCTGCCTGTCGGTTGCCTGCAAAGAAGGGATGAACGCGGCGATTGTTCCGACGCGCCGGCCGCCGGGTGTCGCGTGCCGCCGCAGCGCAGGCGCGGCTCATCGCAGCGCCACAGGTGGTCTCACGTCGATGAAAATTTGCGCTGGCGGGCGTTGCATCGCCGAAAAAGCGCGGCTACAGGCGTGGTCCCGCATCCACGGCGTGGCACGGGGCTGTAGCTCAGATGGGAGAGCGCTGCAATCGCACTGCAGAGGTCAGGGGTTCGATTCCCCTCAGCTCCACCAGCCGCCGGGCGGCTGATGGCAAGGCCGCGGGGCGCGGCCGAACGGGAAGGTCAGCGGTCCACCGTCACGTTTTGATCGGTCTTTTCGGGCCGGGCGGCCGAGCGTCGCGCGGCAAGCGCGGCGTTGTTGGCGAGCGCCTGTTCGTTACAATGCTGCTCCCACGCGCGACGCGCGGCTGCGTCGCGACGGCGCAGATATATGGCATAGGCCACGAAGGCGATCACGAAGGCCGCGACCGCACACACCAGAAAGACCGCCACCCCTAGCTCCTATATCGCGAAACGCGCAACCGAACGGTTTGTCGCGCCCCCCGCACGACTCAACCCATCCGGAATGGACCTATACGGGGCGGGCGGGGGGTTGCCAATGGCGCGGGCGGGTGTGGAAACGTTTTTGATTGGGCGATTACGGCCGCATCATCCAGGTATTATGCAGGTGTAATCAACCCGTCAGCGCGAGGTCCATATCGGCGAGCGCGTGCCCGAGCAGCGCGCGCATCGCCGCGCGCGCGCCCGGTGCGTCGCCCGCCGCGATCGCCCGCATCACGGCTTCGTGATCGACGATCGGATCGCGCGGCAGGCGCTGCTTGCGGTGCTTGAAGGTGGTGGTCCAACTCACCGCCGCGCCGACCGATCCCGCCAGGCTGGCGAGCGCGGCATTGTGCGCGGCGGCGAGGATCGCGTGGTGGAAGCGCTGGTCGGCGGCGCGGCCGGCGGGGGTGGAGAGGCGGTGCGCGCGCATCTGATCGAGCGCGGCGGCCAGCTCGGCGAGGTGCGCGTCGGTGCGGCGTGTGGCGGCGAGTTCGGCGGCGGCGGGTTCGATGATGCCGCGCAGTTCGAACAGATCGCGGACGAATTGGGGATCGGGCTCGTCGCTGAACATCCAGGCGAGCAGATCGGGATCGAGCAGGTTCCAGCGCGCGCGCGGCGTGACGCGGGTGCCCGCCTTGGGGCGGCTCTCGATCAGCCCCTTGGCGGCGAGGATACGCACCGCCTCGCGGTAGGCGGTGCGCGAGACGTGGAGCCGCCCGGCGCTTTCGATCTCGCCCTCGAACAGCGTGCCGGGCGGGTGCCGCCCGTTGAGGATGGCGATGCCGAGATCCCGGGCGATCGTCTGGTGGATGCGGAGCGGCGATTTGGGCGCGCCCGGTTCGTTCCCCGTGTCGTGATCCAAGCGCGCCTCCCCAACCTCCGGCTCAGTCGTGAAACGCCTCCGTGGCGACGTGGCGGCCGCACAGGAACGCATCGGCGACCAGTTGCAGCGGGGCGAGATCGACGTCGATCTCGTTGCGATTGGCGATATCGACGAAGCGGCGGTACATCGCGGGGTATTCCTCCTCGGCGCCGGCGGGCTGCTCGGCATCGCCGATGAACCAGCGGTTGCCGCCCTCGGCGAGCCGCAGCGTGCCCGCGTCGGTCTCGACGGTGATGTCCCAGCTCTGCGGGCCAGTCTGCCGCCAGTCGAACACGGTGTCGATCGCCGCGCCCGAGCCGGTGCGCATCGTCAGCGTCGCGCCGATCGGCGCCTGGCAGTTCGACGGCACTTCGAGCGTCGCGCCGAGCAGCGACACGCGATCGGGCACGATCTCGGTGAGGATCGACAGCGCGTTGATGCCGGGATCGAACACGCCGAAGCCGCCCGCTTCCCAGATCCACGGCTGGCCGGGATGCCAGTGACGGACATCTTCCTTCCACGCGATATCGACGCTGCGGATCGTCGTCCGCGCGATCCAGTCGCGCGCGGCGGCGACGGCGGCGGCGTAGCGCGAATGCCAGCTCGCGAACAGGCTGACGCCTTGCGTGCGGGCGAGCGCGATGAGCGCCTCGACTTCGGAGACGGTCGCGCCGGGTGGCTTTTCGAGGAAAACGTGCTTGCCGGCGGTGAGCGCCGCCACCGCCGCCTCGAAGCGCGCTTGCGGTGGCTGGCACAGCACGATCGCGTTCAACTCGGGCGACCCAGCCAGCATCGCGGCGAGATCGGTGTAGTTCGCGACGCCGTCACCCTTGGCGTTGCGGCTGGCGACCGCGACGAGATCGATCCCGTCGGTCTTCGCGATCGCGGGCAGATGCTGGTCGCGCGCGATCTTGCCGAGCCCGACCAGACCGAGCTTCAGCCCATCGCTCACAGCGTGCGCACCTTGGCCATGCCGGCGTCTTCGGCGCGGGCGAGCGGGTTGCGCACCGGCAGCAGGAAGGCGTCCGCCTCGACCTCGAACACGTCGCCGACCTGCGTGCGCACACCGTCCGAGAAGGACAGGGTGGCGGTGCCGAAGAAGTGGACGTGGAGCGAACCGGGGCGGAGGAAGCCGGCATATTTGAAGTGATGATGCTCGAGATTGGCGAGGCTGTGCGACATGTTCGCCTCGCCCGACACGAACGGCTTCTCCCACAGCACCTCGCCACCCCGAACGATGCGGCTGGTGCCACGCACGTCCTCGGGCAGATCGCCGAGCCGCAGTTCGGGGGCGAGCGCGGCCTGGCGGAGCTTCGAATGCGCGAGCCAGAGGTAGTTGCCGCGTTCGGTGACGTGATCGGAGAATTCGTTGCCGAGCGCGAAGCCGAGCCGGACGGGCGCGCCGTCCGCGTCGATCAGGTATATGCCGGCGATCTCGGGTTCCTCGCCGCCATCCTCGGCGAACGCCGGCATGGTGAGGGGGGTGCCGGGATCGACGAGGATGCCGCCGTCGCCCTTGTAGAACCATTCGGGCTGTGCGCCGATGCCGCCCTCGGCGGGCTTGCCGCCTTCGACGCCCATCAGGAACATCTTCATCGAATCGGTCTGCGAATCGGTGGCGGCCTTGTGCATCTTGTCGCGGCCCTCGGCCGAGCCGAGGTGCGTGAGGCCGGTGCCGCTGACCAGCGTGTGGGCCGGATCCTCATGATCGACCGGCGACAGCAACCGGACGCCCGCGAGATCGATCGCGTCGCCCAGCGCCGCCTCGGCGGCGGCGGCGAGGCTGGTGCCCGCCGCGATCGCCTGCTGTGCCAGCGCCAGCGTGGTAGTCGCGCCGACCACCCGCCGCGCCGCGCCGCTCGCGTCGAGCGCGGCGACGCCGCGCGTTTCGCCTTCGGCGAACTGGACGAGCGAACGGATCACTTCACCTGCTCCAGCGCGCCGTTCACGCGGCGGGTGATGCCCCACGGGTTCGCTTCCTGGAGCGCCGGCGGCAGCAGCGCGTCAGGCGTGTCCTGATAGCAGACCGGCCGCAGGAAGCGCGCCATCGCGAGCGTGCCGACCGAGGTGCTGCGGCCATCCGAGGTGGAGGGGAAGGGGCCGCCATGCACCATCGCATGCGTCACTTCGACGCCGGTCGGCCAGCCGTTGAACAGGATGCGGCCGACCTTGGCTTGCAGCGCGGGCAGCAGTTCGGCGGCGGCGTCATTGTCGCTCGCCTCGCTCTGGATCGTCGCGGTGAGCTGGCCTTCGAGATTGGCGATGACCGTCTTGATCTCGCCGATGTCCTTGCAGCGCACGAGGATCGACGACGAGCCGAACACCTCATGCGACAGCGCCACGTCGGCCTCGAACTTCGCCGCCTCGGTGGTGAAGAGCGCGCCGACCGCCTGGTTGACGCCCTCGCCGACACAGCCGCGCGCGACCGTGGTGACCGCCTCGTGGCTCGCGAGTTCCTCGACGCCACGTTCGAAGCTGGCGTGGATGCCGGGGGTGAGCATGACGGCGGGCTGCGCCGCCGTCAGCGCCTTGGCGGCGGAGGCGACGAAGGTTTCGAGATCGGGGCCGTCGATCGCGATGACCAGGCCGGGATTGGTGCAGAACTGGCCGGCGCCGAGCGTCAGCGAGCCGACGAAGGCGGGGCCGAGCGCCTCGGCGCGCGCGGCGAGCGCGCCGGGGAGGAGCACGACGGGGTTGATGCTCGACATTTCGGCATAGACCGGGATCGGCTCGTCGCGCTGGCTGGCGATCTTGACGAGCGCGAGGCCACCGCCGCGCGAGCCGGTGAAGCCGACCGCCTTGATGCGCGGATCGGCGACGAGCGCGCCGCCGAGTTCGTTGGTGGTGCCGGGCAGGTAGGAGAACACGCCCTCGGGCAGACCGCACGACGCGACCGCCTGCTGGATCGCGCGCGCGACCAGCTCGCCGGTGCCGGGATGCGCGGGATGGCCCTTGACCACGACCGGGCAGCCGGCCGCGAACGCGGCGGCGGTGTCACCGCCCGCGACCGAGAAGGCGAGCGGGAAGTTCGACGCGCCGAACACCGCGACGGGTCCGAGCGCGACGTTGACGCGGCGCAGATCGGCGCGCGGCAGCGGAGTACGCTCGGGCATGGCGGGATCGATCGTCGCGTCGAGCCACAGGCCGGCGCGGACTTCGGTCGCGAACATGCGGAGCTGGCCGACGGTGCGGCCGGTCTCGCCTTCGAGGCGCGGCTTGGGCAGCGCGGTCTCGGCCATTGCGGTCGCGACGAGATCGTCCTTGATCGCGAGGATGTTGGCGGCGACCGTCTCGATGAAGGTCGCGCGCGCGTCGAGGCTCAGCGTCGAGAAGGTCTGGAAGGCTTGCGCCGCGAGCGCGGTCGCCTTGGCGACTTCGGCGGGGCCGGCGTTGCTGAACGCGACGTCGCCGCTCTCGCCGGTCGCCGGGTTGATCGCGGTGAAGGTATCGGCGGTGCGGCTCTCGCTCGCGCCGATCAGAATGGCTCCGTTATACATGGTGATGTCTCCGGATCAGGGGCAGGGGGAAGTGGTAGGCGTGCGTGAGAGCTTCGTCGCCCTCACCCTTCCGGCGCCTTCGGCGCCTCCCTCCCTCTCCCGATGGGAGAGGGAAGGGGCCCGCCGGCGAAGCCGGTGGGAAGGGTGAGGGCGACCGCTCACATCAATGGTTGTCGCGCGGCAGGCCCTTGGTCTGGGCGATGCGCTGGTATTTTTCGGCGCCTTCGAGGATCGCGCCGGTTTCCATCTGGCCGACCACCGAGCGCTGGATCTCCTGCCACGGCGTCTGCGAGGCGGGGAATTTGAAGCCGCCTTCCGCCGTCAGCGCGGCGCGGCGCTCCGCCAGTTCCTCGTCCGAGATCAGCACGTTGGCCGAACGCTTGCCGAGATCGATGCGGACACGGTCGCCGGTGCGGATCAGCGCGAGGCCGCCCATCGCCGCCGCCTCGGGCGAGGCGTTGAGGATCGAGGGGCTACCCGAGGTGCCCGACTGGCGACCGTCGCCGATGCACGGCAGCGCATGAACGCCCTCGGTGATGAGGTACGACGGCGGCCGCATGTTGACGACCTCGGCCGCGCCCGGATAGCCGATCGGCCCCGCGCCGCGCATGAACAGCAACGTCTCGGGGGTGATGCCGGTGGCGGGATCGTCGATGCGGTGGTGATAATCCTCGGGGCCGTCGAACACCACCGCCGGGCCTTCGAACGCGTCGGGATCTTCGGGGTTCGACAGATAGCGGTCGCGGAACTCGGCCGAGATCACGCTCGTCTTCATGATCGCCGAGTTGAACAGATTGCCGCGCAGCACGATGAAGCCGGCTTCCTCGACCAGCGGCTGCTCGAACGGGCGGATCACCTTCTCGTCCTCGATGATCGCGCCGCGGCAATTGTCGCCCATCGTCTTGCCGTTGGCGGTGAGCGCGCCCTCGTGGATCAGCCCCTGCGCGATGAGCTGCGCGGTGACGGCGGGGACGCCGCCGGCGCGGTAGAAATCCTCACCGAGATATTCGCCGGCGGGCTGGAGGTTGACCAGCAGCGGAACCTGATGGCCCTTTTCCTGCCAGGTCTCGATCGGCAGATCGACGCCGACATGGCGCGCGATCGCCGAGAGGTGGATCGGCGCGTTGGTCGACCCGCCGATCGCCGAGTTGACGACGATCGCATTCTCGAACGCCTCGCGGGTGAGGATGTCGGAGGGCTTGAGATCCTCGGCGACCATCTCGACGATGCGGCGGCCGGTGCGATAGGCGACTTCCTGACGGTCACGGTAGGGCGCGGGGATCGCCGCCGAGCCGGGCAGCGACATGCCGAGCGCCTCGGTGAGCGAATTCATCGTCGTCGCGGTGCCCATCGTGTTGCAATAGCCGGTCGACGGCGCCGAGGAGGCGACGAGGCGGATGAATTCGGCATTGTCGATCTCGCCGGCGGCGAGCATCTGCCGCGCCTTCCACACGATCGTGCCCGAGCCGGTGCGCTCGCCCTTGTGCCAGCCGTTGAGCATCGGCCCGACCGACAGCGCGATCGCGGGGATGTTCACCGTCGCCGCCGCCATCAGGCAGGCAGGCGTGGTCTTGTCGCAGCCGATCGTCAGCACCACGCCGTCGAGCGGATAGCCGTAAAGCAGCTCGACCAGGCCGAGATAGGAGAGGTTGCGATCGAGCCCGGCGGTCGGGCGCTTGCCGGTTTCCTGGATCGGGTGGACCGGGAATTCGATGGCGATGCCGCCCATCTCGCGGATGCCCTCGCGCACGCGCTCGGCGAGGACGAGATGATGGCGGTTGCACGGCGAGAGGTCGGAGCCGGTCTGGGCGATGCCGATGATCGGCTTGCCCGACTGCAGTTCTTCCAGGCTCAGCCCGAAATTGAGATAGCGCTCGAGATAGAGCGCGGTCATGTCGATATTGTCCGGGTTGTCGAACCAGGCGCGGCTGCGGAGTTTGGGGGGCGTGTGGCTCATAGCGGTTCCCGTAGCGAAGGTGCCGATCGCATTGACGGCTCCGACCGCGAGATATACTCATACAATTACAGAATCAATCAGCACGTGAGGGTGTGTGGCAGGTCCAGTCTTGAATTCGGGAGGCGGCGCCGTGGCCCCCGCCTCGGGTGGTGGTCGGTCTTACGGACCCGCGCTGACGTTGCTCGCCACCTTGTTCTTCATGTGGGGGTTCATCACCGTCATCAACAACACGCTGCTGCCGCATCTGCGCAGCGTGTTCGATCTGAGCTACACGCAGACGACGCTGATCGAGTCGGTGTGGTTCATCGCCTATTTCTTCGCCTCGATTCCGTCGGCCAAGCTGATCGAGCGGATCGGCTATCAGAAGTCGCTCGTCACCGGGCTTGGCATCATGGCGGCTGGCGCGCTCGGCATGATCCTTGCGGCCTCGATCCCGTCGTACGGCGTCACGCTCGTCATGCTGTTCGTCATCGCCAGCGGCATCACGTTGCTCCAGGTCGCGGCCAATCCCTATGTGGCGGTGATCGGGTCGCCGGAGACCGCGTCGTCGCGGCTCAATCTGGTGCAGGCGATGAACTCGGCCGGCACGATGCTCGCGCCGGCGTTCGGCGCGTATCTGATCCTCGGTCGCTCCGTGAGCGGCACCGCCAAGGCGGGCCGCGTGCTGACGCCCGCCGAGCGGCTCGCCGACGCGCATTCGGTGGTGCTGCCGTATCTGCTCGTCGCGGTCGTGCTCGTGGTGCTCGCGGTGGTGATCGCGCGCTTCCCGCTGCCTGCGATCGGGCAGAACGCGACCAGCCGCGTCGCCAAGGAGGAGCGCAAGCATTTGTCGCTGTGGACGCACCGCGCGCTGGTGCTCGGCATTCCGACGATGGTCGCCTATCTGCTCGCCGAGATCGGCGTGGCCAATCTGTTCGTCAATTTCGTCAGCCAGCCCAATATCGCGGATCTGACGCATGAGCAGGCCGGGCAATATCTGACCTTGCTGTGGGGCGGGATGATGGTCGGCCGGTTCGCCGGTTCGGCGATCATGCAGAAGTTCCGCGCCGAGGACGTGCTCGCGGTGTTCGCGGGCGGCGCGCTGCTGGTAATGCTCGCGGTGCTGACCACCACCGGCCATGCTGCGATGTGGGCGCTGATCCTGGTCGGGTTGTTCCACTCGATCATGTTCCCGACGATCTTCACGCTCGCGATCCGCGGTCTCGGCCCGCTGACCGAAGAGGGTTCGGGGCTGATGATCATGGCGATCGCGGGCGGGGCGCTGGTGTTCGTGCAGGGGCTGCTGGCGGACCGCTTCGGGTTGCAGGCGTCGTTCGCGCTGACCGCGGCGTGCGAGGTGATCGTCCTGCTCTACGCTCTGTGGGGCTGCCGCGTGTCGGCGGAGGAAACGAAATGAGCACCATGATCGAACCCCGGCTCGTCTGGCCGGTCGCGGCGACGCTGGGCGAGGGGCCGGCGTGGATCGGGCGCGAGAGCGCCTTGTGGTTCGTCGACATCAAGGGCGGCAAGGTTCACCGCTACGATCCGGCGAGCGACGATCGCCAGTCGTTCGAGGTCGGCGGGATGCCGAGCTTCATCGTACCGGCCGAGGGCGGCAAGCTGCTCGTCGGCTCGGTCGATGGCCTGTATCTGCTCGAGGACGGCACGCTGACCGGCCCGGTCGCGAAGATCGACATGCCCGCGCACAACCGCACCAACGATGCGACCGTCGATGCCTCGGGCCGGCTGTGGCTCGGCACGATGGACAATGAGGAAGAGGCCAATACCGGGGCGATCCATGTGTTCGACGTGACCGATCTACGCGCGGTCGGCGGCGAGTGCGTCATCACCAACGGTCCGGCGGTGAGCGGCGACGGCAACACGATCTATCACGTCGATACGCTCGGGCGGACGATCTACCGCTGCGACATCTCGGGCGGCACCAGCCTCGCGCATGGCGAAGTGTTCGTGAAGATCGCCGAGGCCGACGGCCACCCGGACGGCGTGACGGTCGATTCGGAAGGCTGCGTTTGGGTCGGGCTGTGGGGCGGCTGGCAGGCGCGGCGCTACGCGCCCGACGGCACGCTGATCGCGACGGTGCCGATGCCCTGCGCCAACGTGACCAAGGTGACGTTCGGTGGCCCGGATCTCAGCACCGGCTATGTCACCACCGCGCGCAAGGGTCTGTCGGAGGCCGAACTCAACGGCCAGCCGCTCGCCGGCGGGCTGTTCGCGTTCGACGCGCCGGCGCCGGGCGTGCCGCTGAGCGAGGTGAAGCTGAGCGCGTGAGCGGTTATGCCGTCCTTGGTGACTGGGGCACGACGCGGCTGCGGCTGTTTCGGGTCGAAGCCGGCGTCGTCACCGATCGCGTCTTTGGCGATGGGATCGGCACGCCCGGCATCGTGCCCGAGGCGGTGCTGCGCGGTGCGCTCGCGCCCTGGCTGGCGGCGGGCGCGCCCGAAGCGATCCGGCTGTGCGGGATGGTCGGCGCGCGCGACGGCTGGCGCGAGGTTCCCTACGCCGACTGCCCGGCGACGCGCGACGCGTGGCTGAAGGCGGCAACCGGCCTGACGCTCGACGGCGTGCCGGTCTCGATCATGGCCGGGCTGGCGTGCGCCGACGCGGACGGCGTGCCGGACGTGATGCGGGGCGAGGAAGCCCAGCTTTACGGCGCGCTCGCGCTGTCGCCCGCTCTGGCGACGGGGCGGCACATCGTCATCCTGCCGGGCACGCACAGCAAATGGGCGGTGATCGAGGATGGCGCTATCACGGGCTTCCGCACCATCCTCACCGGTGAGCTGTTCGCACTGCTGCGCCAGCATTCGACGCTGGCGCGCGGGCTGGCGGCGGGGGAGGCCGGTGCCGAGGCGGAGGGGTTCGCGGCTGGACTGGCTCGCGCCGAGACCGGAGTGCTGAGCGGCCTGTTCGGCGCGCGCGCGATGCAATTGCGCGGCGGCAAGACCCCCGATTGGGCGCTCGGCTATCTCTCCGGACTGCTGATCGGCGGCGAGATCGTCGAGATGCGGGCGGCGCTTGGCGAAGCCGCGCGTATGACCATCATCGGCGATCCGCACCTCGTCGATCGCTACCAAACCGCGTTTGAACGGATCGGTGCCGTCGTGCGGCGGCTCGACGGCGATGCCTGCGTGCTCGCCGGTTTATCCTAGGAGATTGCAATGACGCTCGATCACCTGCTCGGCGAGGGCGTGCCCCCGGTCGCCGCGATCCTGCGCGGGCTGCGCCCTGATGAGGCGCTCGACGTCGCTGCGGCGCTGATCGACAACGGTGTCCGCATCCTGGAAGTCCCGTTCAACTCGCCAGAGCCGCTCAAGAGCATCGCGGCGATCACCGCGGCGTTCGGCGACCGTGCGCTGATCGGCGGCGGCACGGTGCTGAGCGTCGAGGCGGTCGAGTCCTTGGTCGAAGCCGGCGGTCGGCTGATGGTGACGCCCAACACCAACCCGGCGGTAATTTCGCGCGCGGTGGCGCTCGGGCTGGAGGTGCTGCCGGGTTTCATGACGCCGAGCGAGGCGTTCCAGGCGATCGCCGCCGGCGCGCGCCGGCTCAAGCTGTTCCCCGGCGCGAGCCTCGGCCCGGCCTATCTCAAGGCGGTGCGCGAGGTGCTGCCGCGCGACGTGGCGGTGTGGGCGGTCGGCGGCACCAATGCCGAGACGTTCAAGGATTGGCTCGCCGCCGGCGCGGAAGGCATCGGCGTGGGCGGCGCGCTGTTCAAGCCCGGCGACAGCGCCGCGCTGGTCGGCGAACGCGCGGCGGCGCTGACGGCGGCTTGGAAGGCGGCGGTCGGGAAGTAGTCGCGCGGCGGCGTCGTACCGGGGATGCATCATACCCGGTTCGGATCGATCGCCTTTGGCAAAATTAGCGCGAAATTGTATAAGCGCGATATGGCACAGATGAACATCTCGCTCCCCGACAAGCTCAAGAGCTGGGCGGAGCGGCGTGTCGCCGACGGCGATTACAGCAGCACCAGCGACTATGTGCGCGATCTGGTGCGGCGCGACCAGGCGGCGACCGAGCAGCTTGAGCGGCTGCGGGCGGCGATCGATGTCGGTCGCGCGTCGCCGGAAAGCGATGCGACGATCGAAAGCATCATCGCCGAGGCGCGAGAGCAGCGCGTCGAGGCGTGATCGCGCTTACACTGGCGGACGCTGCGAAGGCCGATCTGGTTGCGATACTCGCCTACGGCACCGAGGCGTTCGGCATAGAGCGCGCCGAATCGTACTTACGTCGCTTCGATATGACCTTTGCCCGCATTCGGGAATATCTGTTAGCCGGTCGCCGCCATGACCCCATCCGTCCCCCAATTCATAGCGTGCCGTGTGGTAGCCATCGGGTCTATTACGACGTGCTACCGGATCGGGTCGTCGTGCAGCGTGTGCTGCACAAGGCGATGGACATAGAGCGCTGGTTGGACACTTAGGCGACATTTATCCCGAAGGTCCAACCGAGCGCGGAACGATTCTAGCTCTTCGGTTCAATCATGCTCCCGCCCACCCGAGCCCATGTAGAGCTCGCTGCCGGTTTCCTTGAACACCTTGCTCATCTCGGCCATGCCCGCTTCGGCATCCTCGGCCGCGACGAAGCTCTCGACGGGCGCGTTCTGCTTGGCGGCGAAGTCCCGAACCTCTTGCGTGATCTTCATCGAGCAGAATTTGGGGCCGCACATCGAGCAGAAATGCGCGCTCTTGGCGCCTTCCGCCGGGAGCGTCTGGTCGTGGAACTGCTCGGCGGTGTCGGGATCGAGCGAGAGGTTGAACTGGTCGCGCCAGCGGAATTCGAAGCGCGCGCGGCTGAGCGCGTCGTCGCGCAGCTTCGCGGCGGGGTGGCCCTTGGCGAGATCGGCGGCGTGCGCGGCGAGCTTGTACGTCACCACGCCGACCTTGACGTCGTCGCGATCCGGGAGTCCGAGATGCTCCTTAGGGGTGACGTAGCAGAGCATCGCGGTGCCGAACCAGCCGATCATCGCCGCGCCGATTCCGCTGGTGATGTGATCGTAGCCCGGCGCGATATCGGTGACGAGCGGCCCGAGCGTGTAAAACGGCGCCTCGCCGCAGGCGGCGAGCTGCTTGTCCATATTCTCCTTGATCTTGTGCATCGGCACATGGCCGGGGCCTTCGATCATCACCTGCACGTCCTGTTCCCAGGCGCGCTTGGTGAGTTCGCCGAGCGTGTAGAGTTCGGCGAACTGCGCTTCGTCGTTGGCGTCGGCGTTCGAGCCGGGGCGCAGACCGTCGCCGAGCGAATAGGCGATGTCATACGCCTTCATGATCTCGGTGATCTCGTCGAAGCGCTCGTAGAGGAAGCTCTCCTTATGATGCGCGAGGCACCATTTCGCCATGATCGAGCCGCCGCGCGAGACGATGCCGGTGACGCGCTTGGCGGTCATCGGGATATAGGGCAGGCGCACGCCGGCGTGGATCGTGAAGTAATCGACGCCCTGTTCGGCCTGCTCGATCAGCGTGTCGCGGAAGATCTCCCAAGTCAGATCCTCGGCGATGCCGCCGACCTTTTCGAGCGCCTGGTAGATCGGCACGGTGCCGATCGGCACGGGCGAGTTGCGCAGGATCCATTCGCGCGTGTCATGGATGTTGCGACCGGTCGAGAGGTCCATCACCGTGTCCGCGCCCCAGCGGATCGACCAGACCATCTTGTCGACTTCGCTCGCCACGTTGGAGGCGACGGCGGAATTGCCGATGTTGGCGTTGATCTTGACGAGGAAGTTGCGCCCGATCGCCATCGGTTCGCTTTCGGGGTGGTTGATGTTCGACGGGATGATCGCGCGGCCGCGCGCGACCTCGTCGCGGACGAACTCCGGAGTCACGTAATCGGGGATCGACGCGCCCCAATCCTGCCCGTCGCGGACGAGCTTTTCCTTCGCCTGCGCGCGGCCGAGATTCTCGCGGATCGCGACATATTCCATCTCGGGGGTGATGATGCCGCGCCGCGCATAATGCATCTGGCTGACGTTCATCCCCGGCTTGGCGCGCAGCGGGCGCTTCACGACGTTGGGATATTGCGGCACCCCGGCGGAGCGATCGGGGCCGGACAGGCCGTTGTCCTCGGGGCGGATTTCGCGCGCGTCATAGCTCTCGACATCGCCGCGCGCCTCGATCCAGCTCCGGCGCAGTTCGGGCAAGCCGGTGTTGATGTCGATCAGCGCGTTGGGATCGGTATAGGGGCCTGACGTATCATAGACGCGCAAGGGCGGCTCGCCCGAGCCCGGTTCGAGATGAATCTCGCGCATCGCCACGCCCGCGCCGGGGATGTTGGGCGAAGGGACGTAAATCTTGCGCGATCCGCGGATCGGGCCGGTGGTCACGCCGATTTCGGTGCGGGTGGGAAGGTCGGCCATCTCGTCGTCTCCTCATGTGAGAGAAAACGGACTTTCCGATGAGAAAAAGGCCGCTCCCTCCCTACGCCGGTAAGCCCATCAAGGGGCCGGATCAGGTTCTACGGGTCGGACGGATTCGCACCGCCCCTCTCAGCCTCATGGCTCCCCGGGGAATGTGGTACGCGTAGCGGCTTTGCGGCGGGATGGGAAGTCCCGCCGCGCTAACGCAGGTTCAGGCGTTGCTCGCCGCGCTGGTCTTGATGTTGCCGTTGGCGCCAGCGGGGAAGAAGCCTCCCGAGGTCACCGCCGCGCTGTTCTGATAGGCGACGTTGAGCACCTGGCCGGCGGTGCGGGTGTAGACCCGGCCCTGCGCGTCGGCGGGCACGATGTTGGCCGTGGTCGCGGTGCCGGTGATGCCCTGGTCGATATCGACCGAGCCATCGAATGCGTCGCGCGCGTTGCTGAACTGGCCGGCGGCCGTGCCCTGGCCCAAAGTGTAGAGCGTCGTGCGGATCAGCGCCGCGTGATACGCCTGGGTGGTGAGCAGGCCGGCGGCGGCATCGAGCGTGAGCGTGCTCGTCAGCAGCGTCGCCACGCCCTTGTAGGCCGTCACGGCGACATCCTTGAAGATGAAGGCGGCGAGCAGGAAGTTGAGATCGCTCGCATAGGGATCGAACGCCACGCCGCTCGCGACATAGCCGGCGGCGCGCGCGAAGGTGCTGAACGCGCCGCTCGCGCCGCCGTCGATGTTGAGCGACGGCATCGCCACCGCCGAGGAACCCAGCGCCGAGCGCAGGAAGGCGAGATGGGCGAGATCGTCGGCGGCGATCTCGCGCGCGTATTGCGCGATCAGCGGGTCGGCGAAGCTCACCGCGCGGCCGCCGGTCACGGTGCCTTGCTGTCCCGTGCCGGTGAGCAGCGCCGCGCCGCCGCCCGGATAGGCGCCCTTCTTGGGCTTGCCGTCGGTTTGCCCGGCCGGAGTGTTGGAGTCCGGCACGGCGGCGACGCCCGCGCCGGTGGTCGCGAAGGTGAAGAACTGCGCCTGGAGATAGGCGAAGTTGAGCGCGAGATTGAGCGCGTCGGCGTTGATGATCGCGCTGGTGTCGGTCGAGGTCGGGGTCGGCGTGGGCGTCGACGTGTCGGTCGAGCCGTCACCGCTGCCGCCGCACGCGCTGAGCAGCGCGAGGCCGCCGGCGGCGGCGGTCATCCGGCCAGTGGTGCGCAGGAAGTGGCGGCGCGCCAGGCGGCGACGGTCTTCGGCGGTGCTCGGCGAAGTCGAAAGAAGGTCGGTCGCGGTATCGGTCACGGGGAGGTCTCCGGGCGGAATTCGTAAGCGTGCGGCGAGGATCAGTTCGCGGCGCTGGCGACGGTCGTGCCGTTGACGCCGGCGGGGAAGAAGCCCCCGGACGAGGACGACAGGCTGTTGAGATAGACGATGTTGAGCACCGACGTCGCCGCGCGGCCGAAGGCGATGCCATCGGCGCCGGCCGGGGTGACGTTCGACACCGGGTTGCCGTTCGCATCCGTGGTCGGCGAGATGCCCTGATCGTCGTCCGAGGAGCCGTCGAGCGCGTCGCGCACGTTCGAGATCGCATCGGCGTTGGCGCGCAGCGTCGAGCCGCTCGCGGCGCCCTTCGCATAGAGCAGCGTGCGGATCGTGCCCGCGCGATATGCCGCCGCGCCGAGCAGGCCGACGACCGATTCGCGGTTGGTGGCGTTGGTCGCGCTGGTGACGAGGCCGCGATAGGCGGTGGCGACGAGGTCTTCGAGGAAGAAGGCGGCGAGCAGGAAATTGCTGTCGTTCGCGTAAACGTCGAAGCCGGTGCCCGAGGCGACGAGGCCGGCGGCGCGCATCGCGGTGCTGAACGCGCTGGTGGCGGTGACGTCGAGGTCGATCTTGGGCTGCGCGATCACGTCGGCGCCGGCGGTGGTGCGCAGGAAGGCGACGCGCGCGGCGGCTTCGCTCGCGAACTCGCTGGCGATCTGCGCGACGACCGGATCGGTGAAGGTCACCTGGCGGCCGCCGGTGACGGCGCCGGCGGTGCCCGCGCCGGTCAATTGCGCGGCGGGAAGGCCGGTGCCGGTGGCGGCGAGGCCGTAGAATTGCCCGAGCAGATATTCGAGGTTGAGCGCGAAATTGACCAGCGACGAATCGGCGACGGTATCGGCGCGCGCGATCGAGGTGATCGTGAGGGCGGCGGCGCCGGTGGCGGTGATCGCGGCGGCGCCGATCGCGGTACGGAAAAATTCACGGCGCTCGTTACGCGTATCGAGGGTTTCCTCGGGCAGGGCAGTCATCATCGTCCTTCCGGCATGTCACCTTGAGCCAGGGTGCGCGCCCCGCCCGGAACCGGATACGCCACGGCCGCTCGCGCCCATGGCGGGCGGGAACGGCCGGAGTCGCGGAGGCACGCACACATGCGCCCCCGTAGAGACGGTTTAGAAGGTGTACGCAACCCCGAGCGCGCCGATCCACTGGTTCGGCTTGCCCTGCAGCCGCACGATCGGGCTGTACGAATAATCGCCGAGCAGCCGCGAATAGGCGCCGCCCGCGATCAGCTTGAAGCCGTGCAGCAGGTCGCCGGTCAGCGCGTAGGTGACATAGCCGCCGAGCTGATAGTTCTTCCAGCCGGACTTGGCGTTGTACACCGGCAGCCCGCTCGCCAGGCTCTGCTGCGGCGTGATGCTGTAATAGGTGTGCGCATAGCCGGTGCCCACGCGGGTGGCCGAGGCGGTGAGGCCGACCGCCGCCTTGCGGCTGAGCGGGGTGAGATAGTTGATCGCCGGCTGCCAGATCTCGCTGTCGTGCGCGTTGTTGACGTCGTGGCGATAGCTGACCGAGACCGAGAGCTTGTCGTACGGGCTGGTGATGATGCCGGTCTTGCCGATGCCGACATAGCCGCCGATCTCGATTGCGGTGTCGATCTTGCCGAGCCGGCGGACCGAGCGATCGTCGATGTCCTTCAATTTGGTGCGATCGAAGTTGAGCACCGCGATCGGCCCGAGCTGGAAGTCGATCTTGTCGCCGGGGCGGTTCGGGATGAGATCGAGGCTGGCGCGGTTGCCGATCACGGTGAAGGCGAAGCCCTTGAGCTGGCCGATCACGACCGGCGCCGGCACGAAGCGATAGGAGTCCGAGCCTTCGTAATCCGGCACATAGGCGGCGGCGACGCCGACCGTCACATTGTCGCCGCCGAACTTGGAGGCGAGATCGGCATTGTCCTGCGCGGCCGGCGCGGCGCTCTGCGCGACAGCGGGCGCGGCGCACAGCGCCGCTGCGATCGGAAGAACGGCGGCTAGGCCACTGCGGATGAGATTCGGCACTGAGGACTCCCTGTCATGTTGGGGGCGGGCATATTACGGCGGCGTAACGCCGTGCTTGTTGGAATCGCTCCTCAACTTTCGACGAGGGCGCATTTTGCTGCACGTGCGTTGCCAAAGTACAACGATCGGGATCGTTGCGCATCCGTAAAGATCGCCCGCGATCAGGCGCGCCGCATCCGATTGCGCAGCACCATCGGCGCGAAGCGCGCGGCGAGCGCCATGATATGCGCGGTACGGCCGACATAGGTGTGGACGCGCGCGCCGTGGACCGCATCCCACGCGGCGCGCGCGACCCTATCCGCCGGCGTGCGTTCCAGGCCGGCGGCGCGCACCGTCTCGCGGATGGTCCGCTCGCCGCCTTCGACCCTGCCGTCGAGCAGCGGGGTCTCGACGAAGGCGGGAACGATCGCCCGCACGCGGATGCCGTCGCGCGCCCATTCGCCATCGAGCGCCTCGGTCAGCCCGCGTACCGCGAATTTGGTCGCCGAATAGGTGGCGAGGCCGGCGCTGCCGTAGATCGCCGATGCCGATGCGGTGTTGAGCAGGCAGGCGCCGGGCGTGCGCGCGAGATAGGCGTGGCCGATCTTCGCGCCGTTGAGCACGCCGACGAAGTTGATCGCGACGGTGCGGTCGATCGCGTCGAAGCCGGTGGCGGTGAGCGGGCCGCCGGTGGCGATGCCGGCGTTGTTGAACAGCACGTCGAGCCTGCCCGCGGCGGGCGCGGTGAAGGCGTCGAGCGCGGCGACCCAGCCGGCGCGGTCACACACGTCCATGACATGGGTTTCCGCCATGCCGGGGGGCAGCAGCGCGCGGGTCGCGGTGAGGCCGTCGGCGTCGATATCCGCCAGCCCGACCCTCCAGCCGTGCCGCGCGAACAGGATCGCGGTCGCGCGCCCAATGCCCGATGCGCCGCCGGTGATGAAGATGGACTTGGTCATGTATCGCCCATATCGCAGTCGCGACTTTCCTGAAATTTCGTTCCCCCGCGAACGCGTGGGAACTTGAGGTTTGACGTTGTCGGACGGCTCGCTCACACACTGCGCGATGCCAGCGTCCCGCGTTCCCGGCCCCTCGGTGGCGTTCGATCATGTGTCGAAGCGCTATGCCGGCGGCGTGATCGCGGTCGATGCCATTTCGGTCGAGATCGCCGGGGGCAGCTTCGTCGCCCTGGTCGGGGCGTCGGGATCGGGCAAATCGACCCTGCTCAAGATGGTCAACCGGCTGATCGAGCCGAGCGCGGGCGCGATCCGCATCGGCGATGCCGATGTGACAGCGGATGACGCGCATCTGTTGCGGCGGCGGATCGGCTATGTGTTCCAGAACGTCGGCCTGTTCCCGCACCTGAACGTGGCCGAGAATATTGCGATCGGGCTGCGGCTGACCGGCCGCGAGGACCGCGCCGGGCGGGTCGCGGAGCTGCTCGACCTGGTCGACCTGCCGCGCGCCTTCGCCGATCGGATGCCCGATGCGCTCTCGGGTGGGCAGCGCCAGCGCGTCGGGGTGGCGCGGGCGCTCGCGCTCGAACCGGGGCTGATGCTGATGGACGAGCCGTTCGGCGCGCTCGATCCCGTCACGCGCGATCAGCTTGGGTCCGCGATCCGCGCGTTGCACGATCGGCTCGGCCTCACCACGATCATGGTGACGCACGACATGGCCGAGGCGCTGATCCTCGCCGATCGCGTGCTGGTGATGGCGGGCGGGCGGATCGTCGCGGACGCGCCTCCGGCTGCGCTGCTCGCCGGCGCGGGCGGGGCGGAGGCCGACGCGCTCGTCGCGGTGCCGCGCGAGCAGGCGCGGCGGCTGCGCGAGATCGGGGGTGCGGCGTGAGCGCTTTCTCCCAACCGTTGCAGATACGGCCATTCGCCACGCGTTCGTGTCGAGCGAAGTCGAGACACCTGCGCTCCGGGCATGTCCCTCGACTTCGCTCGGGACGAACGGAATTTTCGGCATGACCGCCTTCCTCGATGCGATGGGCCGCGTGCCGCCGCTCCTCGCGCAGCATCTGGTGCTGGCGATGTCGGCGTTGCTGCTGGGGATCGTCATCAGCCTGCCGCTCGCGATCGTCTCGGCGCGGCGGCCGGGGGTGGCGCGGTTCGCGCTCGGCCTCGCGAGCCTGATCCAGACGATCCCGACGCTGGCGCTGCTCGCCTTGTTCTATCCGCTGCTGCTGTCGCTGTCCGCGCTGGTCGGCGGCGGGATTCCGGCGCTCGGCTTCCTGCCATCGCTGCTCGCGCTGACGCTGTACGGGCTGCTGCCGATCCTGCGAAACGCGGTGACCGGGCTTACCGGCCTCGATCCGGCGGTGATCGAGGCTGCGGACGGGGTGGGGATGACTGCGTGGCAGAAGCTGCGGCTGGTCGAGGCGCCGCTGGTCGCGCCGGTGGTGATGGCGGGCATCCGCACCGCGGCCGTCTGGACGATCGGCGCGGCGACGCTCTCCACCACGGTCGGGCAGGCGAGCCTCGGCGACATGATCTTCGCGGGTCTCCAGACGCAGAACTGGGCGCTGGTGCTCGCCGGGTGTTTCAGCGCGGCGGCGCTGGCGCTGGCGGTCGACGCGCTGCTCGGCGTGGTCGAGCACGGCATCGCCGCGCGGCGTCGGGGGCGGGTGTGGGGCGCGTTCGCGGCACTGGCGATCGGGGCGGCGATCGCGCTCGCGCCGATGTGGCCGGGCGGGGAGGCCCGCGTCGTGGTCGGCGCCAAGGGGTTTTCCGAGCAATATATCCTCGCGCGCGTGATCGGGCATCGGCTGGAGGCGGCGGGTTACCGCGTGGCGTATCGCGAGGGGCTGGGATCGGGCATCGCGCTGGGCGCGGTGTCGAGCGGCGATATCGACGTATATGTCGATTATACCGGCACGATCTGGGCCGACACGATGAAGCGCACCGATGTGCCGCCACGCGGCGCGATCTTCGCGGGCGTGCGGGACTGGGCGGCGCGGACGCGCGGGGTGACCTTGCTCGGCGGCCTGGGGTTCGAGAACGCTTATGCGTTTGCGATGCGCGGCGACGATGCCGCGCGGCGCGGCGTGAAGACGATCGCCGATCTCGTGCCGATCGCGCCCAAGCTGCGGCTCGCGACCGACATCGAGTTCCTCGACCGGCCCGAATGGGCGGCGGTGAAGCGTGCCTATGGCCTGGCGTTCGGATCGGCGCGCCCGTACCAGCCGACCTTCATGTACCGCGCGCTGGAAAGCGGCGCCGCCGATGTGATCCCGGCGTTTTCCTCCGACGGCCGGATCGCGGCGGACAGGCTGACCGTGCTCGGCGATCCCAAGGGCGCGATACCGGGATATGACGCGATCCTGCTGCTGTCGCCCGGACATGCGCGGGACGCGCGGTTTAAGGCGGTGCTGAAGCCGCTGATCGGGCGGATTCCGGTCGAGGCGATGCGCGAGGCGAATTATCTGGTCGACCGCGACACCGACAAGAAATCGCCCGATCAGGCGGCGCGGTGGCTGGAGAAACGGGTCGGGCTATAGCTGTGCCCTCGCGAGAGCGGGGAAGCGGCTATTCCGTCGCCCGGCGCAGCCGGGGCCGTCGCATGATTTGGCGAGCCCACCGCGCGAAACGCAGCGGCCCCGGCCTGCGCCGGGGCGACGGTTCAGGCGCGCACGGCCGTCATGAAATAGTCGAGGCTCAGGTCGTCCGAGAGGACGAAACCCTTGGCCGGGGAAAAGCCCAGGCCGCGCGTGTCGATCACGCGCATGCCGGCGTCGGCGAGCAGCGCTTCGAGCGTGTCGGGCTTCAGGAACTTGTCCCAATCGTGCGTGCCCTTGGGTATCCGCCCCGAGCCTTCGCCGAGCGTGATGAGCGCGAGGCGCGAGGCGAGCGTGCGGTTGGGGGTGGAGAGGACCATCAGCCCACCCTCGGCCAACGCGCCCGCGAGCCCGGCGATGAACGCTGCGGGACCGGCGACGTGTTCGATCACCTCCATGCTGGTGACGAGATCGAACCGCTCTCCGGCGAGGTCTTCGACGCTGCCCGCGCGATAATCGATGACGAGCCCCGACGCCGCGGCATGCGTTCGGGCGACGCCGATGTTCTCCGGCGCCGCGTCGAGCCCCGTCACCGCCGCGCCGAGCCGGGCGAGCGGTTCGCACAGCAGCCCGGCGCCGCAGCCGACATCGAGCGCGCGCTTGCCCGCGAGCGGGGTGAAGGTGGCGGGATCGATGTCCCAATGCGCGTCGATCCGCTCGCGCAGATAGCCAAGGCGCGGCGGGTTGAGGCGGTGCAGCATCGCGGAGCTGCCCTTCGGATCCCACCAGTCGGCGGCGAGCGTGCCGAAATGCGCCGCTTCCTGCGGATCGATCGTGATTGTCATGCCGCTACCCTAAAGCCGTTCGTGCCGAGCGAAGTCGAGGCACCTGCGCTCCCCCATGTGTCTCGACTGCGCTCGACACGAACGGGCGGTAGGTGACACGGCTGCGCGAACGGCTTGCCATCGTCAAGCGCGGTTCCTATCAGGGCGCCCCTTCCAACCCAAGGATTTTGCGACACCCCAATGGCGCGCATCGTGATGAAATTCGGCGGCACCTCGATGGCCGGCATGGAACGCATCCGGAGCGTCGCGGCACGGGTGAAACGCGAGGTCGAGGCGGGCAATCAGGTCGCGGTGGTGGTGTCGGCGATGGCGGGCGAGACCGACCGGCTGGTCGGTTTCTGCCGCGAAGCCTCCTCGCTGTACGATCCCAAGGAATATGACGTCGTCGTCTCGTCGGGCGAGCAGGTGACCAGCGGGCTGCTCGCGATCGCGCTGCAGGCGGCGGGCGTACCGGCGCGGAGCTGGCTCGGCTGGCAATTGCCGATCCACACGTCCGACGCGCACGCCTCGGCACGGATCGGCACGATCGACACCGAAGCGCTCGACGCGAGCCTCGCGCGCGGCGAGGTGGCGGTGATCCCCGGCTTCCAGGGCGTGACCGACGACCAGCGCATCACCACGCTCGGGCGCGGCGGATCGGACACCTCGGCGGTCGCGGTGGCGGCGGCGATGAAGGCGGATCGCTGCGATATCTACACCGATGTGGACGGGGTCTATACGACCGATCCGCGCATCGTGCCGCGCGCGCGGAAGCTCAAGCGCGTGACCTATGAGGAAATGCTCGAACTCGCGAGCGTCGGCGCCAAGGTGTTGCAGACGCGCTCGGTGGGTTTGGCGATGAAGGAACAGGTCCGTGTGCAGGTGCTGTCGTCGTTCACCGGCGCGGACGCACCGATGGCCGATACACTGCCCGGCACGATGATCGTCGGGGAAGAGGAGATAGACGACGTGGAACGCCAGCTCATCACCGGCATCGCGCATGACAAGAACGAAGCCAAGATCACGCTGACGGCGGTGCCCGACACGCCCGGCGCGGTCGCCGCGATCTTCGAGCCGCTCGCGAGCGCGAACATCAACGTCGACATGATTATCCAGAACATCGCGCATAATGCCGGTTCCACCGACGTGACCTTCACGGTGCCGCAGGCCGATCTTGCGCGCTCGATCGAGGCGCTCAACCAGGCGCGCGCCAAGATCGGTTTCGCCGAGCTGGTGCATGACACGCGCGTCGCCAAGATCTCGGTGGTCGGCGTGGGGATGCGCAGCCATGCCGGCGTGGCGAGCACGATGTTCACCACGCTGGGCGCGCGCGGGATCAACATTCAGGCGATCTCGACGAGCGAGATCAAGGTCAGCGTGCTGATCCACGAGGACGAGACCGAACTGGCGGTGCGCGTGCTGCACACCGCCTACGGGCTCGACGCGGAGGATGTCGCGGCCTGATCGCGACCGCTTCCGTTCGTGCTGAGCCTGTCGAAGCGCGTGCCTTCAGTGCTTGCCGCTTGGGGCACGCCCTTCGACTTCGCTCAGGGCGAACGGGGGCGCCGGGCGTTTCTCGTCTGGTCTTCATGAGACATGAGTCAGGGGCCGGCTGACCATGTAGCCGTCGGCAGCCCCTACCAGACCTCGATCGTCGGCTCGAAGCTGCCCTTCTTCTTGCTGTGGGTGGCGTGCATCACGATCCGGCTCGGCACGAAGCTGTCGCCTTTATAGTCGGGCGTGACGTCGAGCTTGTCGATCAGGCCCTCCTTCGCGAAGCGCTGCAGCGTGCCGAGGATCAGCTCCCGCGCTGCCGCCGCTTCGGGGGTGATGTAGACGGCGTTCTCGGGGACGTCCTCGCCGCCGAATTCGGCCGGGAAGAGCAGGATGCGGACGAGCTTGCCCTGGCGGGCGAGCGCCTCGGCGGCGGCGCGGCTGGTGACGGCGCTGAAATCGGGTTTCATGGCGGCTCTCTTGGCTGGCGGAGGCGCGGGGGCGGCGAGTGGCGCGACGGTCATCAGGGCCAGCGCAAGGATCATGTGTCGTCTCCGATCAGATGCGCGGCGATGCGACGGCGGTGCGGGGCGCGGCGGTGCTCGAACACATAGATGCCCTGCCATGTCCCGAGCGCCATCCGCCCCGCCATCACCGGGATCGACAGGCTGGTCGCGGTGAGCGCGGCGCGCAGGTGCGCGGGCATGTCGTCGGGGCCTTCGTCGTCATGCTCGTAGGCGGCACTCTCCGGCGCGATCCGTGCGAAATAGCGTTCGATGTCGCGCGCGGCGGCGGGGGCGGCATTTTCCTGGATCAGCAGCGACGCGGAGGTATGGCGCAGCAGCAGCGTCAGCAGCCCGGTTTCGATGCCCGTGCCCGCGACCCAGCGGGCGACGGCGGCGGTGCACTCATGCAAGCCCTGGCCGGGCGTGGAAACGACGAGTTCGGCAGCGGACTGGCGGAGCATGGCGCGAGGATAGAGGACATTGGCGCGGGCCCCAACCCGATACCGAAGCACGGCTTTCTTTTCACACTCGAAATCCTCTAAGGGCCGCTGCGATGACCAGCATGACCAGCGGCGCGGCGCGCCTTACCAGCCTCATGGCGCGCGGCGCCGAATTCCTCGGCAGCGAGGTCGCGATCCTGTGCGGCGCGATGTCGTGGGTGTCGGAGCGCAACCTCGTCGCGGCGATGTCCAACGCCGGCGGCTTCGGGCTGATCGCGTGCGGCGCGATGACGCCCGAGCTGCTCGACGCCGAGATCGCCGGCACCAAGGCGCTCACGGACAAGCCGTTCGGCGTCAACCTCATCACCATGCACCCGCAACTGATGGACCTGATCGAAGTCTGCACGCGCCACAACGTCACGCACGTCGTGCTCGCGGGCGGGCTGCCGCCCGCGGGGAGCCTGGAGGCGATCAAGGCGGGCGGCGCCAAGCTGATCTGCTTCGCGCCCGCGCTGAGCCTCGCCAAAAAGCTGATCCGCAGCGGGGTCGATGCGCTCGTCGTCGAGGGAATGGAAGCGGGCGGGCATATCGGCCCGGTCTCGACCAGCGTGCTCGCGCAGGAAATCCTGCCCGAGGTCGCCGACAAGGTGCCGGTGTTCGTGGCGGGCGGGATCGGCCGCGGCGAGGCGATCGCGGCGTATCTGGAGATGGGCGCGGCGGGCGTGCAACTCGGCACGCGCTTCGTCTGCGCGACTGAATCGATCGCGCATCCCAATTTCAAAAAGGCGTTCCTACGCGCCTCGGCACGGGACGCGGTGGCGAGCGTGCAGATCGACCCGCGGCTGCCGGTGATCCCGGTGCGTGCCTTGAAGAACGCCGGCGGCGAGCTGTTCACGGCGAAACAGCGCGAGGTTGCCGGCCTGCTCGACGAGGGCAAGGTGGCAATGGCCGAGGCGCAGTTGCAGATCGAACATTATTGGGCGGGCGCGCTGCGCCGTGCGGTGATCGACGGCGATGTCGAGCATGGCAGCGTGATGGCGGGCCAGTCGGTCGGGATGGTGACCAAGGAAGAACCGGTCGCCGAGATCATCGCCGCGTTGGTGAGCGAGGCGGAAACGGCGCTGGCGAAGCGGGGGTGACCTCGTTGCCCGGCGCCGGCCGGGGCCACCAGGTAACCGGGCAAGCCGTTCGCACCACACGCGGCGGCCGCGGCCTGCGCCGGGGCGACGGGCTGTTGCCCCAAAAACCCCGACATGACGGGTTTGCGAGATCGTTCCGCTTCGGTACAGCCGGGCCATGTCGCGCTGCGAAACAGACTTGCCGGCTGAAGGGCGCATCCTCGGGCACGAGCATCATCTGCCGGTGCGCGTGTATTTCGAGGACACCGATCTGTCGGGCATGGTCTATCACGCCAATTACCTGAAGTTCCTGGAGCGGGGCCGTTCGGACATGCTGCGCGTGCTCGGGATCGACCAGTACGGCGCGCATGCGGCGGGCGAGGGCACGTATGCGGTGACGGCGCTCGCGATTCGGTACCGTGCGCCGGCGCGGCTCGGCGACGCGCTGATCGTCGCGACCGGGCTCGAACGGCTGCGCCCGGCGTCGCTTTTCATTCAGCAACGAGTCATGCGCGGCACGGTTTTACTGGCCGAGGCGGACGTGACCGTCGCGTTCGTCGCGCCTTCGGGCCGGGCGCGGCGCCAACCGGCGGCGTGGATCGAGGCGTTCGGGCGATTCCTGCCCGCACGCGCAGCGGCAATAGATTCGAACCAGGGGGAAATGCCCGCGTGAACCTGTTCTTCAACACCGACGCGACCAGCCTGTCGCCGATCGCGCTCTTCCTGCAGGCCGACTGGATCGTGAAGATCGTGATGCTCGGGCTGCTGCTCGCGAGCATCTGGACGTGGGCGATCATCATCGGTTTCCTGATGCGGCTCGGCAAGATCCGCAAAGGCGTCCAGCGTTTCGAACGGGATTTCTGGAAGGCCGAGGATATCGACGCCTTCTACCGGATCGAGGGCGAGAACCCCTTGCCGACCGCGCGCGTGTTCGCGGCGGGGGTCAAGGAATGGCGGCGATCGACGGTGGGCGGCACGATCGACCGCGACGGCACGCGCGAGCGGCTGGCGACGGCGATGGGCGCGGCGGTCGCGGGGGAGATCGACGAGCTTTCGGATGGCCTAAACGTGCTGGCGACGGTCGGCTCGGTCGCGCCGTTCGTCGGGCTGTTCGGCACCGTCTGGGGCATCATGCACAGCTTCACCGAGATCGCCGCCAAGCAGAATTCGTCGCTCGCCGCCGTCGGCCCCGGTATCGCCGAAGCCTTGTTCGCGACCGCGATCGGGCTGTTCGCGGCGATCCCCGCCGTGATCGCGTACAACCGCTTCAGCCACGGCATCAACCGGATCGAAGCGCGGCTCAACCGCTTCGCCGACGGTTTCCACGCGACGCTCAGCCGCCAGCTCGAAGCCGAGGGGAAGCGCTGAGCCGTGTCGATGAACCTTCCCTCGCAGCGCGGCCGCGGCCGGCGCGCGCCGATGGCGGAGATCAACGTCACGCCGCTCGTCGACGTGATGCTGGTGCTGCTCATCATCTTCATGGTGACGGCGCCGCTGATGACGGCGGGCGTGCCCGTCGATCTGCCCGACAGCCGCGCCAAGCCGCTCGACCAGGAGCAGCAGCCGGTCGAGATCTCGATCGAGCGCGATGGCACGCTGCACGTCGGCAAGGACGAGGTCAGTGAAGACATGCTGCCCGACGTGCTCTCGCAGATCGCGAAGAAGGGCGAGAACGGCAAGCCGCCGCAGATCTTCCTGCGCGCCGACAAGGGGCTCGATTATGGCAAGGTGATGCGCGTGATGGGCGAGCTCAACCGCGCCGGGCTGAACCGTGTCGCGCTGCTGACGGTCGGCAAGGACGACCAGTGACAACGCTGCCGCAGCCGGGAGGCGCGCGCTGATGCGGCGCGCGGAGAAGATCGGCCTCGGCGTCGCGCTCGCCGGGCACGTCCTGCTGTTCACATTGCTGTCGATCAGCTTCAGCCGGCCGATCGACCCCGCGCTGTACAAGCCCAAGCCGATCGAGGTCTCGCTCGCCGAGGACGTCGCGCTCGAGGCGCAGGCGCCCAAGGCGGTCGAGCCGCCCGCGCAATCCAAGGCGCCCGACCAGGGATCGCCCGAGGATGCCGCGCCGCCGGCGCCGCAGCCCGAGCCCGAGCCGGAACCGGAGAAGGCGCCGGCGCCGCCCAAGCCGCAGCCCAAGCCCGAGCCGCCCGCCAAGGCTCCCCCCAAGCCGGAGCCAGCGCCCGCGCCGAAGCCCAAGCCCGCGCCGGTCAAGGCCAAGCCCAAGCCCGAGAAGCCGCCGGTCAAGGCAGCCGAATCGAAGGCCGAGCCGAAGAAGGCGGCCGCCAAGCCGACGCCGTCCAAGGCCGAACCCAAGAAGGCCGCCGCCGCGCCGGCCAAGGCCGAGACTCCTCCGTCGAAGGCGAAGGGAACCGGCAGCGACGCCAAATCGACGCTCAAGCGCCCGCGCGGATCGCTGCTCGACGACGATTTCCGCAAAGGGCTGGTGCAGACCCCGTCGCCGTCGAAATCGGTCGCGCCGATCGCGGCGAAGATCGACGCCAAATCGCTCGCCAGCATCCAGCAGGCGATCCAGCGCCAGATCCAGCCGTGCGCGGACAAGCAGGTGATCCCGGGGCCGGGCGCGACCGATATCGTGACCGTGCTCAACCTGCGGCTCAACAAGGACGGCACGCTTTCGGCGACGCCGAAGATGGTGCGCCAGTCGGGCACCGACGACCAGAACGAGCGCTACGCGCAACGTGTCGTCGATCTGGGCGTTGCCGCGTTCAAGGGTTGTTCGCCGCTCAAACTGCCGCCGGAATATTATTCGACGCCAAGCGGCGGCTGGAACAACCTCAACTATATCTGGAAGCTCGGAGGCTCTCGCTGATGCGTGCTCTCTCAATCGATATGTTGCGCGGGGTGCTGGCGCTCGGCGTCGCCGTCGCGGTTCCGGCCGATGCGCAGATCGCGCCGGCCACACCTTCGGCGCCGCTCCAGCAACCCGGACAGCCGGCGGGCCAGCCGCCCGCCGGAGCCGCCGCCGGGCAGACGCCGCCGCCGCTCGAAGTGTCGGTGACGGGCGGTATCGCGGCGCCGCTCGGCATCGCGATTCCGGTGATGCCGACCGCGCAGGCGGTCGATACGCCGGCCGGGCGCACCGACGTGCTCGGCCAGCAACTGTCGCAGATCGTCACCAACGACCTGAAGAGTTCGGGCCTGTTCAAGCCGGCAGCCGCCAATGCGCTGAAGGGCGTCAGCTACCCCGAAGTGACCGCGCCGGCGTTCGATTATTGGGGCGGGGCGGGTGTGTCCGCGCTGGTCCAGGGCTTCGTGCGCGCCAATGGCGACGGCACGCTGACGGTCGGCTGCTATCTCTACGACGTGTTCGCGCGCACCGAACTGGCGCGGGCGGGCTTCGTCGTGTCGCCGGGCGAGTGGCGCCGCGCGGGCCATAAATGCGCCGACACGATCTACACCAAGCTGACCGGCGAGGGGCCGTATTTCGACAGCCGCGTCGTCTATGTCGCGGAGAGCGGGCCCAAGGGGCGGCGCATCAAGCGGCTGGCGATCATGGATCAGGACGGTGCGAACCACCGCTTCCTCACCAACGGCCAGTCGATCGTGCTGACGCCGCGCTTCACGCCCGACCAGCGCTCGATCGTGTACATGAGCTACATCGGCGATAAGCCGGCGATCTACGTCTATGACATCGCCCGCGCGACCCAGCGGCTGCTGGTGCCGGCGAGCAACCTCAGCTTCGCGCCGCGCATTTCGCCCGACGGCAAATGGGTGCTGTTCTCGAAGGCGGTGGCGGGCAGCACCAACATCTACCGCGTGCCGCTTAGCGGCGGGCAGCCGCAACGGCTGACCGACACGCCCGGCATCGATACCGGCGGCAGCTATTCGCCCGACGGCAGCCGGATCGTGTTCGAGAGCGACCGTTCGGGGTCGCAGCAGCTTTACGTGATGAACGCCGACGGATCGAACCCGCGCCGGATCAGCTTCGGCGGCGGCCGCTACGCGACGCCGGTGTGGAGCCCGCGCGGTAACCTGATCGCGTTCACGCGGATGGCGGGCAATTTCCGCATCGGCGTGATGAGCCCGGCGGGCGGCGACGAGAAGCTGCTCACCGACGACTGGCAGGACGAAGGCCCGACCTGGTCGCCCAACGGGCGCGTGCTGATGTTTTTCCGGTCCGGGCGCGGCGGGGGCGGAACCGCCGATCTGTGGTCGGTCGATCTCACCGGTGTCAACGAACGCCGGCTGTCGACGCCGCTCGATGGATCCGATCCAGCCTGGGGACCGTTACGCCCCTGACTCGACATTGACTCTCGTCCGGCGGGAGGCGATGCGCGCATGTCCCGAGTGACCATATCCGAACAATAGGAGAAGCCACATGGCAAGATTGACCACGACGTTCCTCATCGCCGCCTCAATCGTCGCGATGGCTGGCTGCGCGAAGAAGCCGCCGGCGGAAATCCCGCCGCCGCCGGGCAACAGCGGCCCGGTTTCGCAGGGCGACTCCTCGATCGTTCCCGGCTCGCGCGCCGATTTCGAGCGTTCGGTGACGAGCAACACGATCCACTTCGATCTCGACAAATACGACATCAACAGCGAGGCGCGCGCGGTCCTGGACAGCCAGGCGGCGTGGCTTACCAAATATCCGAACGTGCCGATCAGCCTGGAAGGGCATTGCGACGAGCGCGGCACGCGCGAATACAACCTCGCGCTCGGCGACCGGCGCGCCAATTCGGCGAAGAACTATCTCGCCTCGCGCGGAGTGAACCCGGCGCGCATCTCGACGATCAGCTACGGTAAGGAACGCCCGATCGCGCTCGGCTCGGACGAGGCGGCCTGGGCGCAGAACCGCCGCGCGGTGACGATCGTCCTGAACTGAGCGATCCCACAGGGAATGCGGAACGGCGCGGGGAGCGATCCCCGCGCCGTTTTTGTTTGCGCGCTGCCGTCTTACTCGCTCCCTGAAAGGGATCGGAGACGAGGAGGCTTGCCGCATCGGCCGGAGCGATATAAATATGATATCACTTTATGGGAGGAAGTGATGTCCGAGTCGGGACCGGGGAACACCGCGCTGACGCTGTCGCGCGAACGCGCGGCGGCGACGTCGAGCGGTTACGCCATGTTGCTGGTGATGCTCGTGGCGCTCGTCGTCGGGATCTACGGCGCGTCGCAACTGGAGGACGCGCCCGGGTTGGGCGGCATGCTGATCGCGGCGGCGTGTGTGGTGGTGCTGTTCGTCGCCTGCGGCTTCTACATGCTCCAGCCCAATCGGGCGGCGGCGCTGCTGCTGTTCGGCAGCTACAAGGGAACCGACCGGACGACCGGTCTGCGCTGGATGTGGCCGTGGTATGCGCAGCGCAAGATCTCGCTGCGATCCAACAACATGATTTCCGAGCGGCTCAAGGTGAACGATCTGCGCGGCAACCCGATCGAGATCGCCGCGCAGGTGGTGTGGCGCGTGACCGATACCGCGCAGGCGCTGTTCGACATCGACGATTACAAGGCGTTCGTGGTCGTCCAGATCGAAGCGGCGGTGCGGACGATCGGCGCGCGTTACCCCTATGACGATTACGAGCATCAGGAGATCACGCTGCGCGGCAACCACGAGCAGGTCGGCGAGGCGTTGCGCGCCGAGCTGATCGCGCGGCTCAAGGTGGCGGGGATCACGGTCGACGAATGCGGCTTCACGCATCTCGCCTACGCGCCCGAGATCGCGGGCGCGATGCTGCGGCGGCAACAGGCGCAGGCGGTGGTCGCCGCGCGTCAGACGCTGGTGGCGGGCGCGGTCGGGATGGTCGAGATGGCGCTCGACCTGCTGAGCGAGAAGGGCGTCGTCGAGCTCGACGACGAGCGCCGCGCGGCGATGGTCTCCAACCTGATGGTGGTGCTGTGCGGCGAGCGTGATACCCAGCCCGTCGTCAACACCGGCACGCTCTATCAGTAAGGCGGGCGGGACCATGGCCAATCCGCCACGGAAGGCGTTTCCGTTGCGTCTCGACCCCGCGCTGTACGCGGCGGTCGAGCGGGCGGCGGCGGCAGACCTGCGGAGCGTCAATGCCGAGTTCGAATGTCTGCTGCGCGAGGCGCTGGCGCGGCGGGGTGTGAAGCTGGAAGCGCCGATGCCGGCCCGGCGCGGCCGGCCGCCCAGGATGGAGGACGACGATGCTTGACGAAGTGAAGGCGCATTTTCGCGCGCGCGAGGGCTATTGGTTCGTCCCCAAATGGTTCGGGTTCGGCGCGACGCCGGTGACGTGGCAGGGCTGGGCCCTGACGGCGGGCCTGCTCGCCGCGCTGGTGGCGGCAGCACGATTGCTGCCGGGCGGGGTGCCGCGCATCATCGTCTGTATCGCTCTGATCGCGGCGTACGGCGTGGTAGCCGCCAACAAGACCGATGGCGGGCTGCGCTGGCGCTGGGGCAATGGCGAGGATCGTTGAGGCTCAGGCTCCCAGGTCGCGGTAGCGCGCGACGTCGCCGCGCTCGATCACGGCGAGCGTGGCGCGGCTCGCCGCCATCGCGCGCTCGATCGCGTACGCGCCGCCATGTTCCGCCGCGCCCCACGCACGGCCGAGATCGGGATAGCCGATCGCGCCGGCGATCCCGGCGAGACGATGCGCCAGATCGGGCGTGATGACGGGTGCGGTGAGCGCGGCGCGCATGGTGCCGGCGAAGCGGTCGATCATCGCGACCGCGTCCTCGGTCCCGAGCAGGCGCACGAGCCGGTAGAAGGGCGAGTGGGGCATCCGCCGCAGCGCGTGATCGGATAGTGCGCCGGTGACATGCGCGATCGCGGCGGCGAGCGCGGCGCCATCGTCCGGCGCCGGCGCGCCCATCGCGGGCAAACCGGCGCCGCCCCATTGAAGCACCGGCACGCTCGCCGCCGGATGGGGACGGGCGCGGATATCCGCGAGCAGCGCGGCCGCACCGGCGGCCCGCGCGTCGAGCATGAGCAGCGCGACGGTGTCGTCGAGACGCGCGACCGCCACCGCCGCGTCCGAGGTCGCGTGAACGGCCCAGCCGCACGGTTCGAGCAGGGGGCGCACGGCAGCGGCCATGCGCGCGTCATCGCCGTACAGGATCGCGGAACTGGTCACACCGGCGGCCTCGTGCTGCGTCGAAAAGTCACGCCTTCTGGAAAAAGCGTAGGCTTTTCATAACATTGCTTGATCCGTAACGAAAAGTGCAGAACAGTGCGCGCAACACCGTCATCCGAACGGGATGAGAAAAGGGGATGGAGATGGTCGCGCCTCGGCGGATCCTGGTGGCGGACGATCACCCGCTGATCAGCAACGGCATCCAGCTTGCCGTGCGGGCGCGCATTGCCGATTGCTGCATCGACACCACGACGAGGGTGGCGGGCGCGCGCGCGCTGATCGCCGCCAACGGCCGCTACGATCTGGTGCTGCTCGATTTCAAGCTGCCCGACGCGCAGGGATTCTCCGGCTTCTTCGAACTGCGGCAGGCGCTGGGAGACCGCCCGATCGCGATCATCTCGGCGAGCGACGACGCGGCGCTGATCGCCGCCGCCCGCGCGGTGGGTGCGGCGGGGTTCCTGCCCAAAGCGGACGCGCTCGACAGGCTGGTCGGCGCGGTGGAGGTGCTGCTGGGCGGCGGTACGGTTTTCCCGGCGGAGGGCGGCGGGCCGCATGACGAGTTGCGATCGCGGCTCGAGACCTTGTCAACCGCGCAGCGGCGCGTGCTGGCGGCGCTGACCGACGGGCGGCTCAACAAACAGATCGCGGGCGACCTCAACGTCACCGAAGCGACGATCAAGGCGCATCTCAGCGCGATCTTCCGCAAGATCGGGGTGCAGAACCGCGTGCAGGCGATCCTGACGATGCAGCCGCTGCTCGATCCGCACCAGCCGCGATGAACACGATCCCGGTCTTCAAGGCGGATTGGGAACCGAAGTTGTGGCGGACGATGGCGGTCGCCAGCGCGCTATCGGGCGCGCTCGTGCTGCTCGCGGTGGTGTTCGGAGTCGAATACAACCACTCGACCGCGACCTCCGCCAACGTCAATCGCACGTACCGCGAGCGGGTCGAGATCGACGCGTTGGGGGCGGCGCTGACGGACGCCGAACTGGCGCAGCGCGGCTATATCATCACCGGCGACGCGGCATTCCTCGTGCCATACCATGCGGCACGCGCGCGCTTCGATCGCGTTGCGGAGGCGCTCGGCGAGGCGTTCCGCCGCCGGCCCGATCAGCGCGAGCGGCTGAGGCGATTGCACGCGCTCGCCGCCGCCAAGTTCGCCGCGATGGAGCGGGCCAATGCGGTGCGCGGGTCGCGGGGGCCGGCGGCGGCTGCGGCGGCGATCGGCGCCGGTGAGGAGAAGCGGCTGATGGCGGCGATCGCGCAAACACAAGGCGCGATCCTCGCCGAGCAGGGCCGCATCCTCGACACCGGGGTGACGCGGCAGCGCGCGCGCATCCTCGCCACCAAGCGCCTGATCTGGGGACTGGTGCTGACGATGACGGTGAGCACGTTCGCGCTCGGATATCTGTTCTGGCGGACGCGGCGGCGCAACCACGCGCTGACGCTGAAGGCGGTGCGCTTCGGAACCCGGCAGAATGCGATCTTCGCCGCCGCGCAGGACGCGATCGTGCTGCTCAACCCCGACGGCGGCATCGAGATGGTCAATCCGGCGGCGGAGCATCTGTTCGGCTATCCGGCAAACGCGCTATTGCACCGCGACGTGGCGTTGTTGGCCGATCTCGCGCCGGGCGACGGCGCGTTCCTCGACCGGATCGGCTATCGCTCCACCGGGCTGGCGAACCCGTTCCGCACGAATCTGCACGCGCGGCGGCGGGACGGCGCGGTGCTGCCGATCGAAGTCTCGCTCGGCGCGATGGACCTGCCGGACGGGGTGCATATCGTCGCCGCGTTCCGCGACGTGACCGAACGCGAACGCGCCGAGGATCTGCGCCGCCGGTTCCTTTCCACCGTCAGCCACGAGTTGCGCACGCCGCTCACGTCGATCGTCGGCGCGCTCGGGCTGCTGCGCGGCGACGCGGTCTCCGGCTTGCACGGCGACGTGCGCCGGCTGGTGGTGATCGCCGAAAGCAACGCGGTCCGGCTGATCCGTCTGGTCAACGACCTGCTCGATATCGAAAAGCTGGAGGCGGGCGCGATGCGCTTCGATTTCCAGATGCTCGATCTGCGGTCAGCGATGCGCGAGGCCGCCGAAACGATGCGCGGTCTCGCCGAGACACGCGGGATCGTGCTGCGCATGGAGGCGGGCGACACGCCGGTGATGGTGCGCGGCGATAGCGGACGGCTGGTGCAGGTGGCGAGCAACCTGCTCTCCAACGCGGTTCGCTTTTCGCGCGACGGCGGCGTGGTGACGCTGTCGCTGCACGCCGCATCCGGCCGCGCCACCGTGTCGGTGCAGGACCACGGGCCGGGCATCGACCCTGAGTTGGGACGGCGACTGTTCACGCGCTTCGGACAGGGGCAGTGCCCGGCGGGCGTGTCCGCGGGCACGGGCCTCGGCTTGACCATCGCGCGCGAGATCGTCCGCGCGCATGGCGGGCGCATCTGGCACGCGCCGGCGCGGGAGGGCGCGCTGTTCTGCTTCGACCTGGCGGTGGCGGGCGCGGCGCCGGTCACGCTTGTGGAGGGCACGTTCGCCGGGAGCGGAACCGCGACCCTCGACGTGCCGGAATCGTACAGGAGCGCGCGGACGGGATGAAGATCCTCTACGTCGATGACGAACCCGATATCCGCACCATCGTCGGCATGGCGCTGCGGCTCGACGCCGGTCTCGACGTGCGGATGGCCGAATCGGGGCCGGACGCGCTGCGGCTGCTCGACGCGGGCGGGTGGACGCCCGATTTCGCGCTGATCGACATGATGATGCCGGGGATGTCGGGCGGCGGGCTGTTGGCGGCGCTGCGGCGGCGCGCCGGGCTGGCGGCGTTGCCCGCGCTGTTCGTCACCGCGAGCGCGCGGCGCGACGATATCCGCGCCTGGCTCGACCTCGGTGCCGATGGCGTGCTTACCAAGCCGTTCGATCCGATGACGCTCGCGACCGTCGTGCGCGGGCGATATGCCGAAATCATCTCGAAGCGTACCAAAACGGTTAAAAACCTCTGTCCTACAGCGTGACGCTCGGTTTAAGAGAATCGTCATGATGGCAAACCGCGCCCGGCGGGGAGCGAGGATGGGAGGGCGGCGATGGACGAAATGGCGAGCACGGGCCGGCGCGACGCCGGCTGGGGTGCGGCGGCGCGGACCGCGTTTCTCGACACGTTGGCGCTGAGCGGCGACGTGGCACGATCGGCCGAGGCAGCGGGGCGGACGCACGCTTCGGCCTACGCGCTGCGGCGGCACGATCCGGCCTTCGCTGACGCGTGGGAGGAGGCGTTGAACGCGGCCTATGCGCGGATCGAGGACGAATTGCTGGCGCGTGCGGTCGATCCGCGCGCGCGCGAAGGCGATGCGTTCGATCAGGCCCTGGCGCTCAAGATGCTCGCGCGCCACGAGACCCGGCGCGCACGGCCGAACGCCCCGCGCGAGGCGGTGCCACGCGCGGCTTCGATGGAGGAGGTCGAACAGGCGCTGCTGGGCAAGCTCGCGGCGTTCGCTAAACGGCTGCCGGCGAAGACATGACCGAAGCGACGGTGGTCGAGTTGCTGGCGACGCTCGCGTCGCTGCCGCCCGACGAACAGGCGGAGGTGATCCACAGTCTCGACGCTCCCGTCAAATATACGCTGGCGCGGACCTGGGCGCTGTGCGCGCATAAGGGCCAGTATCGCCCGGAAGGGGATTGGCGGGTGTGGCTGATCCGCGCCGGGCGCGGCTTCGGCAAGACGCGGGCCGGGGCGGAATGGGTCAGTCAGATCGCGCGTGATCTGCCGGGCGCGCGGATCGCGCTGGTCGGCGCGACGATCGAGGATGTGACGCGCGTGATGGTCGAGGGCGACAGCGGCATCCTGTCGGTGGCGCAACCGGGCGAGCGGATCGACTGGCACCGCGGTTCGGGCGAACTGGCGTTCATGTCGGGGGCGCGCGCCTTCGCCTATTCGGCCGAGGCGCCCGAGAAGTTGCGCGGGCCGCAGCATCACGCCGCCTGGTGCGACGAGATCGCCAAATGGCGGCGCGCGGAGACGACGTGGGACAATCTGATGCTGGGGCTGAGGCTCGGCGCGCGGCAGCAAGTGGTGGTGACGACGACGCCGCGCGCCGTGCCGCTCTTGCGGCGGATCATGGCGATCAAGGGCCTGAAACAAACGCAGGGGCGGACGCACGACAACGCCCATCTGGGCGAAGGCTTCATCGCCGCGATCGAGCAGGGCTATGGCGGTACGCGGCTCGGGCGACAGGAAATCGACGGCGAGCTGATCGAGGATCTGCCGGGCGCGTTATGGACTCGCGGCGCCATCGAGGCGTGCCGGGTCGCATGTGCGCCCGCGCTGGTGCGCGTGGTGGTGGGTGTCGATCCCCCGGCGGGGCGGGCGAGCGGTGAGGGGGACGCATGCGGCATCGTCGCGGCCGGGCTGGATCGGGACGGCCACGCCTATGTCATCGAGGACGCCAGCGTCACGGGCGAAAGCCCTGAAGGCTGGGCGCGGGCGGTGGTGGCGTGTGCGGCACGGCACGCGGCCGACCGTGTGGTGGCCGAGGTCAATCAGGGCGGGCAGATGGTGCGATCGGTGCTGGAACGGGTCGATCCGGGGCTGCCGCTCGCCACCGTCAACGCGACGCGCGGCAAGGCGGCGCGCGCGGAGCCGGTGTCGATCGAATACGCGCGCGGGCGGGTGCATCATGTCGGCGCGTTCCCGGCGTTGGAGGACGAGATGTGCGGGCTGGTGGCTGGCGGGCGCTATCAGGGGCCGGGGCGCTCGCCGGATCGGGCGGATGCCTTGGTGTGGGCGCTGGCCGAGTTGCTGCCGGGGCGTGTGGGGATGGCTGCGGTGCGCGGGCTTTAGCGTCGTCCCGGCGGAGGCCGGGGCCGCTGGGTAATTTGGCGAGCTGGACGCCCAAAACCCAGCGGCCCCGGCCTGCGCCGGGGCGACGGGCTGGGCGATTGGCTTTTAGGGCGCTAGGAGGACGAATGGTTCCGAGAATATTGATTGATAGCGCGCAGGTGCCCGGCGGCGGCGAGATGCGGCTGGTGCAGCGTGGCACCGACTTCTTCATCATGTTCGGCGTCGAGGAACTGATGAGCAGCCGCATGAGCGGGTCCGAGGAAGCGCTCGCGACGATGGCGTGGGAGCGGGTTTCCGCGCGCGCGCCGCACTTCCTGATCGGTGGCTACGGCATGGGGTTCACGCTCCGCGCGGCGCTGGCGCGGCTCGGGGCGGACGCGAGCGTGTCGGTGGCGGAACTGGTGCCGGAGGTGATCGACTGGGCACGCGGGCCGATGGCGGCGCTGACCGACGCCAGCCTCGACGATCCGCGGGTGCGGATCATCACCGAGGATGTCGGCGCGGTGATCGCCGAGGGGCGGGGCGTGTACGACGCGATCCTGCTCGATGTCGATAACGGCCCCGATGGGCTGACCCGGCGCGGCAACGACCGGTTGTATTCGGCGCGCGGGCTGGAGGCGGCGCGCGGCGCGCTGCGACCGGGCGGGGTGCTGGCGATCTGGTCGGCCGCGCCCGATGCGAAGTTCGCCAGGCGGCTCGGCGAGGCCGGGTTCGTGGTGGACGAGGTGACGATCCGCGCGCGCGCCAGCGGCAAGGGCGCGCGGCATGTGATCTGGTTCGGGAAGAAGATCTAGCGCCGCTTCGACACCGCGCGAAGGACGTGCGGCACGCGTCGCGCTTGGGGCACGCACTTCGGCTGCGCTCCGTGCGAACGGGTTTTTGGGTTGCCGCGGCTCGGCATTGACGGTCGCCGGCACGAACAAGGACATCATCATGAAACTCTTCGGTTGGAAATCAGCCGGGCGCGACGTGCGTCCGGTGCTGGCGCGCTATGGCTTGTGGTCGGGCGGCGGATCGCCGGGCGAGTGGAGCGACGATTATGCGGCGCAGGTGCGGCAGGGCTATTGCCGCAACGCGGTCGCGCAACGCGCGGTGCGGCTCGTCGCGCAAGGGCTGGCCGGCGCGCCGCTGGCGGCATCCTCGCCCGAGTTGCTCGCCCTGGTGACGGCGCGGTCGGGCGGGCAGGCGCTGACCGAGACGGTGGCGGCGCATCTGCTGCTGCACGGCAACGCCTATGTCCAGATCATGACCGATCCGGCGGGGGCGGTGGTCGAGCTGTTCGCGCTCAGGCCCGAGCGGGTGAGCGTGGAGGCGGACGCGGGCGGATGGCCGGTCGCCTATCGCTACCGGGTCGGCGAGCGGGTGACGCGGCTGATGGCGGACGGGACGCGGCCCGAAGTGGTGCATCTGCGCGGCTTCCATCCGCTCGACGATCATTATGGGCTCGGGTGCCTGGGCGCCACGGCGGGCGCGATCGCGCTCCACAATGCGGCGGCGCGCTGGAACAAGGCGCTGCTGGACAATGCGGCGCGCCCCTCTGGTGCGCTGGTGCATGATCCCGGTGACGGATCGGTGCTGTCGCGCGAGCAGTTCGAGCGGCTGCGCACCGAGATGGAGGCGGGGTTCGCCGGCGCGGGCAATGCCGGGCGGCCGATGCTGCTCGGGCTGCCGGGCGACGCCACCTACGCCAATTACCGCGAGGCGAGCCGGGCTTTGTGGCGGCTCGCGATCCTGCCGCTCGCCGACACGATTTTCTCGGGGTTGGCGCAGGGGCTCGCCGGCTGGTTCGAGGCGCCGTGGCTGCGTGTGAACGTCGATAAGGTCACCGCGCTCGCCGAGGACCGCGAACGGCTGTGGGCGCAGGTGAATGCGGCCGGGTTCCTCAGCGACGAGGAGAAGCGGGCGATGTTGGGCTTGAGCGCGGAGCACGCGGGAGGTGTGGCATGAGTGTGAGTACGGTGCTGGCGCAGTTGATGGCGCAGGGACAGGCCGAGGGCACCGATCTCGCGACGTTGCGCGCGATCGCGGAGGAAGCGGGCGAGCTTGGCGCGAGCCGGGCGCTGATGCGGCTCGGGCTGGACGATGCCGGCGCGGCCAAGGACATGGCCGAATTGCGCGAGCTGCTCGGGGCATGGCGGGACGCCAAGCGCTCGGCGTGGAAAGCGGCGGTCGGCTGGGTGGTGCGGATCGGCGGCGCGGTGGTGCTGGCGGGGCTGGCGGCGCGGTTCGGATTTTGGGGCTGGGTGAAGTGACGATGCCGTTCTCCCGCGCAGGCGGGCGCTCAGAGCAAAGCAGCGTCGCGTCCGTGGCTCTGGACCCCCGCATTCGCGGGGGAACGGGAGGGCTGCGGTTTGCCGGCTATGCCGCCGTGTTCGACCGGGCCGATCGGGGTGGCGACGTGGTGCGCTCGGGCGCGTTCGGCGCGGTCGGGGCGGTGCCGTTGCTGTGGCAGCATCGGGGCGCGCCGGTCGGCGTGATCGAGCAGGCGGGCGAGGATTCGCGCGGCCTGCGCGTGATCGGGCGGATCGATGATGCGCGGCTGGCGCGTCTGGTACGCTCCGGCGCGGTCTCCGGCCTTTCGTTCGGCTACCGCGTCAAGGCGGCGGCGCGCGGGCGGTATCGCGAGCTGACCGCGCTCGATCTGGTCGAGGTGAGCCTGGTCGCGCAGCCGATGCAGCCGCTCGCGCGGGTTCACGCGATCGCCTGAGGGTTTTTCGACTTCCGAAGTTTTTGCCCGCGCGGGTGCCTGCGCGGGGGTGGTTTCGCATGGGAGAATGACATGATCGAAGTCAAAGCGGATTCGCTCGAGACGAGCTTCTCGGGCGTGGAGATGGGCGGCGCGGTGGTGCGGCCGCTGCTGAGCGGCGCGCGCGATGGCGGTGCGACGGCTTTCGCGGGGTTCCTGCGTAGCGGCACGAGCGTCGAGATGAAATCGTTCACCGGCGTGACCGGCGACAGCGGCGGCTATGCCATCCCCAAAGAAATCGACGCGGTGGTCGATGCGACGCTCAAATCGATATCGCCGATCCGGGCGATTGCCAATGTCGTCAAGGTTGGTTCGGCCGGCTATCGCAAGCTGGTGACGAGCGGCGGCACGCCCTCAGGCTGGGCGGCGGAGACCGACGCGCGGCCCGGCACCGCCACGCCGAGCTATGCCGAGATCGCGCCGCCGATGGGCGAACTTTATGCCAACCCGAGCGCGAGCCAGGCGATGCTCGACGACGCGCTGTTCGATGTCGAGGGGTGGCTCGCCGGCGAGATCGCCACCGAGTTCGCGCGCGCCGAGGGCGCGGCGTTCGTCAACGGATCAGGCACCGCGCGGCCGAAGGGGTTTCTCCAGGCGCCGGTCGCGGCGACCAACGATACCGCGCGCGCGTTCGGCACGCTGCAATATCTGGCGAGCGGCGCGGCGGGCGATTTCGCCGCCAACCCGCAGGACCGGCTGATCGACCTCGTCCAGAGCCTGCGCGGGCCGTATCGGCAGAATGCGAGCTGGGTGATGAACTCGGCCACGCTCGCGCGCATCCGCAAGTTCAAGACGACCGACGGCGCGTTCCTGTGGGTGCCGGGGCTGGCGGCGGGGCAGCCGGCGACCTTGCTCGGCTATCCCGTGATCGAGGCGGAGGACATGCCCGACATCGCCGCCAACGCGCTGGCGATCGCGTTCGGCGATTTCCGCGCGGGCTATCTGATCGCCGAGCGGAGCGAAACCGCGATCCTGCGCGATCCCTATTCGAACAAGCCGTTCGTGAATTTCTACGCGACCAAGCGGGTCGGCGGTTGCGTGAGCAATTCGGAAGCGATCAAGCTGATGCGCTTTTCGGCGAACTAAAGCCTTCTCCCGTTGGGAGAAGGTGGCGCGTAGCGCCGGATGAGGGTGATCGTGGGATCGGTCGCCCTCACCCTTCCGCCGCCTTCGGCGGCTCCCTCCCTCTCCCGCTGGGAGAGGGATTTGGGTGGAGATGGTGATGACGATCGGGAGCGAGGGGCCGGGCGCGGTGGCGCTCGGCGGGGAGGATCGCGCGGCGGCGCTGGCCGAGGTGAAGGCGATGCTGCGGCTGATGAGCGACGATGAGGATGCGCTGGTGGCGACGCTGGTCGAGACCGCGCTGGGGCTGGGCGAACGGTTCATCGGGCAGGTGCTGATCGCGCGCGTGTTGCGCGATGTGCTGCCGGCGAGTCGCGCCTGGCAGCAACTGGCGGCGACGCCGGTGCGGGCGATCGGCGCGGTCGAGGCGGTGGGCGGCGGCGCGCTGGCGAGCGAAGCCTATGCGATCGACATAGACGCGGACGGCGATGGCTGGGTGCGGGTGATCGACGCGGGTGGCGCGACCCGGGTGGGGGTGACCTTCACCGCCGGGCTGGCGACCGGCTGGGCGACGCTGCCGGCGCCGATCCGGCAGGGCGCGGTGCTGCTCGCGGCGCATCTGTTCACCGCGCGAGACGCGGCGGCGGCGCCACCGGCGGCGGTGACCGCGCTGTGGCGGCCCTTCCGGCGGATCACGCTGACGCGGCGGACACGCGCATGTTGAGCGGGGTGGCGGCGCGTGGGGCGGCGATCGGCGAGGCGGCGGAGCGGCGGGCGATCGCGGAGGGCGTGGCGCGGTTGCAGACGGCGTTCCCCGAACTGGCGGTGCGCGGCGAGGCGGACGCGATCGTGCTGGCCGGGCGGATCTCGCGCGAGGATGCGCGGCTGCGCTGGATCGGGAGCCTGTTGCGATGAGCGCGGAAACGGTGGCGCAGGCCGCGTTGCTCGCCGCGCTCAAAGACATCGCCGGGCTGAACGGCGTGTTCGAAGGGCCGCCGGTCAAGGCGACTCCGCCCTATGCGGAGATCGGTGAGACGCTGAGCGGCGATTGGAGCGTCAAGGATCGCGACGGGCGCGAGCTGCGGCTGGCGGTGACGATCCGCGATGCGGCGGAGACGCCCGCGCGGGTGCAGGCGCTCGCGGCGGCGGCGGGGGCGGCGATCGCGGCGCTGCCGCGCGATCTCGGCGCGTGGCGCGTCGCGAGCGTGGCATTCGTGCGGTCGCGGCTGCTGCGGCCGGCGCCGGGGCGGTGGGGCGTGGTGATCGAATATCGGGTGCGGGTGCTGGCCGCGTGAGGCGGCGGATCAAACCAACAGGAGCATGATATGAGCGCGGAGAGCGGCAGGGCATTCCTGCTCAAGATCGGCAACGGCGGATCGCCGGTGGCCTATGCGACGGTGGCGGGGCTGCGCACCACGCAGCTTTCGATCAACGGCGAGATGGTGGCGATCACCTCGAAGGATTCGGGTGGCTGGCGTGAATTGCTGTCGGGCGCGGGGGTCCGATCGGTCAGCGTATCGGGGGCGGGGGTGTTCACCGGATCGGCGGCGGAGGTGCGGCTCAAGGGCAATGCGCTCGCCGGGGTGATCGACGACTATCGGCTAAGCTTCGAGAGCGGCGAGACGCTGAGCGGGCGTTTCCTCGTCACCCGGCTCGACTATGCCGGCGATTACAATGGCGAGCGCAGCTACGCGATCGCGCTGGAAAGCTCGGGCGCGGTGGTGGCGGCATGAGCGGGGTGGCGAACGCGGCGCGGGGCGAGGCGGCGATCCGCGTCGCGGGCGCGCAACTCGTGCTGCGGCCGAGCTTCGCGGCACTGGTCGCGGCGGAGGAGGAACTGGGGCCGCTGTTCGCGCTGGTCGAGCGCGCGGCGGCCGGGCACCTGTCGTTGCGCGAGCTGGTCGGCCTGTTCTGGCATTGCCGGCACGAGGCGCCTGCGGCGCTGACGCGCGAGGCGTTCGGCGAGGCGGTGGCGGCGGGGGGACTCGCGGCGGCGACGCCGGTGTTGCGCGTGCTGCTCGCGCAGATTCTCGGCGGGCGATGAGCGCGCGCTTCGCCGATGCGGCGGTGCGGCTGGCGGGGCTGGCGGGCGTCGCGTTCGGCTGGGCGCCCACGCACTTCTGGGAGGCGACGCCCGCCGAGCTGGCGGCGCTGGTGGCGGCGATCGGCGGCACGGCGGGCGAGGCGCCGCCGACACCCGAGACGATCGCGGCATTGATGGAGGCGTTTCCCGATGGATGAGGAAATCGACCGGCTGGTGGTGAGCGTGCGCGCCGATACCGCCGCCTTCGCGCGCGACGTGGACACGATGCGCGGCTGTTTCGGCGACGTGCTGGTACCGGGGGCGGATCGGGCTGGGCGCGAGATCGAGAGCGTGCTGCTCAAGGCGACGCGGAGCGGGACGCTCGGGTTCGAGGATCTGCGCAAGGTGGCGCTGTCGGTGCTGGCCGACATCGCTGGCGCGGCGATCCGCAGCGGGATCGACGCGATCCTGGGGCGCGGCGGCGGCTCGGGTGGCGGCGGCCTCGTCGCCGCGCTGAGCGGACTGCTCGCGGGAGCGCCGGGGCGGGCGACCGGCGGCCCGGTGTCGCCACTGCGGCCCTATGTCGTCGGCGAACGCGGGCCGGAAGTGTTCGTGCCGACGGCGAGCGGGAGCATCGTCGCGGCCGGGGGCGGCGGCGCGCGCGATGTGCGTGTGGCGATCACGATCAACGCTCCGCGCGGCGAGGGCGGCGCGGCGCTGAGCGCGTCGGGCCGCCAGGTCGCGCGCGCGGTGAAAGCGGCGCTGGCGGCCGAGTGAGAGGGGGCAGGCATGGCATATTGGTTGGCGCGCGCGCGGACCCATCAGGCCGAGGGCGTGATCTCGCGGTTCGACCCTCGCTTCTGGACGGTCGATTTCCCGCGGCCGATGATGGCGGCGATCACCACGATCGCGCCCGATGCGCTGCGGGTGGATGCGGTGTTCTATCGCAAGAACGATCTCGCCGGGCTGATCTGGGCGGCGGAGGACCGGTTCGACCATCCCTTGCTCGCCTATGAGACGGCGCGGGATTTTCGCGGGTGCCGGTTGGCGTTCCGCTGGCGGTCGGCGGGGGTGCGGCCGCTCGACGCGGTGGACGGGCCGGTGCTGACGATCGAGGGGCGCGACGCGGACGGCGCGGCGCGAACCTGGTACGTGCGGCTGTGGAATTACGCGACGGGCACGCGCGAGGACGCGCGGATCGCGATCGACTTCGCGGACGTGGCGGGCGGCTTCCTGCTGCCTGACGAGGCCGTGCCGGTATGGGCGGGCGACATCGACCGGATGTTCGTGTCCTTGGTGCCACCCGATTACGACGCATCCGACACGCCGCTCGCGCAGGCCGCCGAGGGCTGGGTCGAGATGAGCGATATCGTCTGTGCCGGCTCGGGGGCGGTGCTGGCGATCGGCGACGTGGTGGTGCCGGCACACGCGCTGGAACTCGCGAGCGGATATGACGACAGCTACAATCTGACGCCGGCGCGGCTGCTGCGGAACGCGTTGCAGCTCGGCTATCGCGGCGCGATCGTCCAGTATGTCGGGATGAGCCATTACTTCCGGCTCACGAGAGGCGGGGGCGTCGCGGCCCTGTCCGGTGGCGCGCTCAACGTCGCGGCGCGCGCGTGGCAGCGCGATTTCGCCGAACGGGCGAGGGCGCTCGGCTATGACGTGATCTGGTCGCTCAGCTACGAACTGTTCGACGCGCATTGCCCCGAGGACTGGAAGCAGCGCGCGTGGGACGGATCGCCCGCGCTGACCGGCTGGGTGCCGCCTTCGACCTTGCTGTCACCCGCGCATGGCGGCGCGATGGCCTATCTGCGCGCGGTCGCGGCGGAGGTGATCGGCATCGCGGCGGCGGCGGGGCTGGCGCCGAAGTTTCAGGTCGGCGAGCCCTGGTGGTGGGTGATGCCCGATGGCCGGCCCTGCCTCTACGACGCGGCGGCACGGGCGGCGCTGGGCGGCGCCCCGATCCAGATCGCCAGCGTGCGCGCGCCGTTGGCGGCGGACGCCAAGGCGCTGCTCGATGCGGCGGGAACCCTGCTGGCAACGTCGACGGCGGCGCTGATCGCGGCGGTGAAGGCGGTCGCGCCAGAATGCGAGACGCATCTGCTCGCCTATCTGCCGAGCGTGCTGGCGGCGGACGCGCCCGAGGTGCGGCGCGCCAATCTGCCGCTGGGCTGGGCGCGGCCCGCGTTCGATGTGCTCCAGCTCGAGGATTATGATTACGTCACCGCGGGCAACAGCGCGCTGAGCGCGCGGGCCATCGCGGAGGCGCAGACGCGGCTCGGTTATGTGACCGGCGACACCGACTATCTCGCGGGCTTCGTGCTGCGGCCCGAGGACAGCGCCGGCTGGCGCGAGATCGAGGCGGCGGCGGAGCGTGCGCGGGCGCGCGGTGTGCGGCGGGGTTTCGTCTGGGCACTGCCGCAGGTGATCCGCGACGGGTTCGTGCATTTCGAGGAGGAGGCGGAGGAGATGCAGGCGTTCGACGATGTGGTATTCCCGCTCGCGCTCGGCCGCGAGGCGGAGGTAGCGCCCGAATATTCGACCGCGGTCGTGACGAGCGCGGGCGGTCACGAGGCGCGCAACGCGGGCTGGGCGGGGGCGCGGACGCACTATGATGTCGGGCCGGGCGTGCGGTCGGAAGCCGATATCGCAACGTTGCTGGCGTTCTTCCGCGCGCGGATGGGGCCTGCGCGTGCGTTCCGGCTGCGCGATCCATTCGATGCGTCCTCGGGCGGCGCGGTGCCGACACCGCTCGACCAGCAGATCGGCATCGGCGACGGCATCGCCACCCGCTTCGCGCTGGTCAAACATTATGGCGCCGTGGTGCGGCGGATCACGCGCCCGCTCGGCGGCAGCGTGGCGGTCGCCGTGGATGGTGTCGCGACCGCCGCTTTTTCGCTGGTGGATGGCGGCATGATCGAACTCGACGCCGCGCCGGCGCCGGGCGCGGTGGTGACGGCGGGGTTCCTGTTCGACGTGCCGGTGCGTTTCGCCGAGGACAGTCTCGCGGTGTCGCGCGCGACCTTTCAGGCGGGGTCCGCGGCGTCGGTGCCGCTCATCGAAGTGCGCGAGGACGTGTCATGAGCTTCCTGGATGGACCGCTTTCGACCGTGGCGTTGTGCTGGCGGATCGAGCGGCGCGACGGCATCGCGATCGGGCTGACCGCGCACGACCGTGATCTGGTGATCGATGGCCTTGTCCACCGTGCCGCGCCGGGTATGACGCCCTCCGCGATCAAGCGCGCCGACGGTCTCGATGCCGACACGATGGACGTTTCGGGGGCGTTGACCGGCGCGGCGATCAGCGCGCGCGATCTCGGCGCGGGGCGGTGGGACGGCGCGCGGGTGCGGCTGTTCGCGGTCGACTGGAGCGGCGCCGAAGGGCGCATGGATCTCGGTGAGGGAACGATCGGATCGGTCGAGACGCGCGACGGCGCCTTCACCGCCGAGTTGCGCGGCGCGAGTGCGGCGCTCGACCGGCCGGTGGGCGAGGAAACCTCGGCGGAATGCCGTGCCGAGCTGGGCGACAAACGCTGCCGCGTGGCGATGGCGGGGCGGCGGCGCTTCGTGCGCGTGGTCTCGGCCGCCGGGCAGATGGTGACGGTGGATGCGGCCGAGCCGAGTGACGACGCTTATGGCGGGGGTCTGCTGCGCTGGGTGGGGGGAGCGAACAGCGGACTGGAAAGCGCGGTGGCGATTTCCGCCGGCGCGACGGTGACGCTGCGCGCCGAACCGCCGTTTGTGGCGTCAGCGGGCGATCTGATCGAGCTGGTTGAGGGCTGCGACAAGAGCGTGGCGACCTGTGCTGCGCGGTTCGGCAACGTCGCGAATTTTCGCGGCGAGCCGTACCTGCCGGGCATCGACCTGCTCACCCGGTATCCCGGCGCATGACGCCCGCCGAATGCGCCGTCGCGGCGGCGCGGGGCGCGGTGGGTGCGCGGTTCCGGTCGCACGGTCGCGACCCCGCGTTCGGGCTCGACTGCGTCGGACTGGCGGTGCTGGCCGCGCGCGCGGCGGGGTTCGCTGCACCTATCTCGGCCGATTACGCGATCCGCGGCGGCGATCCCTCCACCGCGATCGATGCGGTGGGGCTGGTGCGCACCTCGGCACCGGCGACCGGCGATCTGCTGCTGTTCGCGGCCGGGCCGGCGCAATTCCATCTCGCCGTGCAGGTGCCGGGCGGGATCATCCATGCCGATGCGATGCTGCGGCGCGTGGTCGAGCGGCCGGGCGTGCCGCCCTGGCCGCTGGTCGCGGCGTGGCGATTGACGGGAGACTGATATGGCGACGCTGGTGCTGACGACGATCGGCAGCGTGATCGGCGGCCCCATCGGCGGCGCGATCGGCGCGGTGCTGGGACAGGCGGTCGACCGCGACGTGATCTTCAAGCCCAAGGGGCGCGAGGGGCCGCGGCTGACCGAACTGGCGGTGCAGACCTCCTCTTACGGCACGCCGATCCAGCAGGTGTTCGGCACGATGCGGATCGCGGGCTGCGTGATCTGGTCGACCGATTTGATCGAAAGCCGCAGCACGGCAGGCGGCGGCAAGGGGCAGCCGAGCGTGACCAGCTACAGCTATTCGGCCTCATTCGCGGTGGCGCTGTCGGGGCGGCCGATCCAGCGCGTCGGGCGGATTTGGGCGGACGGCAACCTGTTGCGCGGTGCCGCCGGCGACTTCAAGGTCTCGACCGGCTTCCGCCTGCACCTTGGCGGCGAGGACCAGGAGGCCGATCCCCTGATCGCCTCGGCGGAAGGCGTGGCGCTGGCGCCCGCGCACCGCGGAATCGCCTATGCGGTGTTCGAAGGCCTCCAGCTTGCCGATTACGGCAATCGGATTCCCTCGCTCACCTTCGAGGTGATCGCCGATCCTGCCCCGGTCGCCGCCGGGGCGATTGCGGCGGCGGTGTCGGGCGGGCTGATCGATGGCGCGGCGGCGACGCTGCCGCTGCCGGGCTTCGCGGCATATGGCAATCTGCGCGGCGTGATTGAGACGATCGGCGTGGCGACCGGCGGATGGTTCGCGCCGAGGGGCGCCGGGCTGGCGATGCGCGCGGGCGGCGACCCCGAGCGGATCATCGCCGATGCGGGGTTCGCGGCGGGGGTGCGTGGCGGCGCGCGGTCGGTGAGCGCGGCCGCCGCGATCGAGAGCGTGCCGCGCATGGTGACGCTGCGGCATTATGACCCGGCGCGTGATTATCAGGCCGGCGTGCAGCGCGCGCGGCGGCCCGGCGCGGGCCAGACCGAGCAGCAGATCGACATGCCCGCCGCGCTCGATGCGGACAGCGCCAAGACGATGGCGGAGGCCACGCTGGCCCGGGCCGAGGCGGCGCGCGTACGGCGGACCGTCGCGCTCGGCTGGGATGCGATCGGCATCGCGCCGGGCGCGCGTGTCGCGATCGAAGGGCAGGCGGGGGTGTGGCGGGTGACCGGCTGGTCGCTCGAACAGATGGTGCTGTCGCTCGACTGCGTCCGGCTCGCCGCCGCGGCGCTGCCGGCACGGGCGAGCGGGGGGCGGGTGTTGCCGTCGCCCGATAGTGTCGCCGGGACGACGATCGTCCACGTCTTCGAGATTCCCCCGCTCGACGACGGCGTGCTGAGCGCGCCGCGCGTGATGATCGCGGCGGCGGGCACCGCGCCGGGGTGGCGGCGCGCGGCGCTGCTGCACAGCCTCGACGGTGGCGCGCGTTGGTCTAGCGCCGGGGCGACGGCCGCGCCCGCGACGCTCGGCATGCTCGTTTCGGTACCGCTTGCCGTGCCCGCCACGCTGCGCGACCGTCGTTCGCGGTTCGAGGTCGAGCTCGCGCACGCGGGCATGGTGTTGACGGGCGCGAATGCGGGGGCGATCGACGCGAGCGCGAACCTGGTCCTGTGCGGTGACGAACTGCTCCAGTTCGGCACGGCCGAGCAAATCGGTGCGACACGCTGGCGACTGTCGGACCTGTATCGCGGCCGGCGGGGCACCGAGGCGGCGATCGGGACGCAGGCCGTCGGCGATCGTGTCGTGCTGATCGAGCGCGATACGCTCATCACGCTCGACATGCCGCTCGCGGCGCTCGGGGGCGAGATCCGCGTGCTGGCCTCCGGCGTGGGGGATGTCGCCGGGCCGGGCGCGGCGCGAACCGTGATCGCGGGCATATCGGTGTTGCCGCCCGCACCGGTCGGACTGCGTTGGCGCGAGCTTGGCGGGGGCGATGCCGCGATCGCCTGGACGCGCCGCAGTCGCGCGGGGTGGCGCTGGCTCGACGGCGTCGACGCCCCGCTCGCCGAGGAGCGGGAACTCTACCGGGTGACGATCGGAACCGGGCCGAGCATCGACACCAGCGAACCCGCACACACCCTCACCGCCGCCGAGCGCGCCACGGGGGTGAGCGTTTCGATCCGCCAGATCGGTTCGGCCGGCGCATCGGCCGCCGCGGCGCTTTTCATACCCGCCTGGGAGGCATGACATGACTGACGATGTTACCGCGCGGCTGGCGTTGCCGCTGCTCAGCGCCGGGCAGGCGCAGAAGGAGCTGACCCATAACGAAGCGCTGGCGCTGCTGGATCTGTTCGCGCAGCCGGTGGTGGTCGCGATGGCGATCGACACACCGCCGGCGACGCCCGTGCCGGGGCAATGCTGGATCGTCGGCGATGCGCCGAGCGGCCTTTGGGCAGGACGCACACGGCATCTCGCCGGCTGGACCGCTGGTGGGTGGCGGTTCTGTATCCCCAGAACGGGCATGCGCGTGTGGAACCTCGCCGACGGTTGCGAAGCGGTGTTCGACGGGGAGGGCTGGAGCGTCGGCGTGGTTCGCGGATCACGCGTGGAAATCGACGGCGTTCGTGTTGTTGCGGCGCAGCAATCCGCCATCGCCGCGCCTGTGAACGGAGACGTGGTGGATGCCGAGGCGAGAGCCGCGATCGCGGCGATTCTTGCTGCACTGCAAACACACGGGTTGATCGCCGGTTAACCGGCTGAAAACCCCTTTAAGTCCTTGGATGTTGCGCTTCTGCAACAGTCCCAGGTATTTGTGCGCTTGCGTGGAAACCAACCCCGTCCTAGGGAGTTTGGGCTGTCCGAGTGACACCTAATGAAAGGGGATTTCTATGCGGAAGCTAGCCGTTATCATCGCGCTTGCCTCCACTGCTCTCGCAACGCCAGCTCTTGCCCGCGACAAGTCGTGGTATGTTGGCGTCGAAGGCGGCGGTATGATCGTCGAAGACTCGAAGTTCGATATCGGCAACGTGCCGTCGGCTTCGACCTACAAGACGAAGACCGGTTACGACGTCGATGGCGTCATCGGTTACGACCTCGGCATGTTCCGGCTTGAGAGCGAAGTCGCTTACAAGTTCGCCAAGGGCGACGACTATCGCTCGTCGGTCAACAGCCCGTTCGTGACGACCCCCGGCGGCTTCGCGGCTCCCGGCAACTATAACAGCCCGCACAGCCACACGTCGGCGCTGAGCTTCATGGTCAACGGCCTGCTCGACTTCGGCGACGACAATGCCATCCAGGGCTTCGTCGGCGGCGGTGTCGGTGTCGCGCGCGTGTCGATGGCGGGCGTCCGCGCCGGCAACCGCGCCGCGATCCTCGACGACAGCGACACGGTGTTCGCATGGCAGGGCATCGCGGGCGTCCGCGCGCCGCTTTCGGACCATGTCGACATCTCGCTCAAGTATCGTTTCTTCAACGCCGACAACGTCAAGCTGGTCGGTGTCGAGGGCGCGAGCTACGAGACGCGCTATCGTTCGCACAGCCTGCTCGGCGGCCTGACCTACAACTTCGGCGAGCCTGCCGCTCCGCCGCCGCCGCCTCCTCCGCCCCCGCCGCCGCCGCCGGAGCCGACCCCTCCGCCGCCGCCGCCCCCGGTGGTCTGCTCGCCTGGTCCGTTCATCGTGTTCTTCGAGTGGGACAAGTCGGACATCACGGCCGAAGCGGCGTCGATCCTCGACAACGCGATCAGCCAGTACCAGTCGTGCGGCAACGCGCAGGTCATGCTGGCCGGCTTCACCGATCGCTCGGGCACGCCGAAGTACAACATCGGCCTGTCGCAGCGTCGCGCGGACTCGGTGAAGGCTTACCTGTCGGCTCACTCGATCCCCGAGGGCGTCATGACCACGCAGGCGTTCGGCGAAGACCCCGCCCATCTGCGCGTTCAGACCGCCGACGGCGTTCGCGAAGTGCAGAACCGTCGCGTGGAAATCACCTACGGTCCGGGTTCGGGCAACTAAGCCCGCGCTTGACGAAAGTCCTAAGAGAGGGGGTCGGGAAACCGGCCCCCTTTTTTGCGTGGTTGGAAGGGCAGCGACGACGCCGCAGCGCGGTTCAGTATCTGCCGGTCGGATTGCCGTCGCAAGCTGTTGAAGCGCGATGCCAATACGCATCCGTTCGCACTGAGCGAAGTCGAAGTGCCTGTTCTAAGCGAACCGCCTGTGACACGTCCTTCGACTTCGCTCAGGACGAACGGAATGTCGGATTCCGGTTGGAGCTACGAGATTGAGGTGGAGTCGGCCAAAGCCGTCTCCAGCCAAGCCGGCCACATCGCATCGCCGAGCGCCTCGATGCGGCGCAGTTCGACCATCAGTCCGAGCTCAGGGTAGGACGCACGCGTGCGGTCGCCCGGCTCGCCGAGCGGCGCCACCACGAGCCGGCGGTTGACCTTCGCGCGATAGTTCATGCGAGCGGTATTCTCCTGCCCGACATAGCAGCCCTTGGTGAAGCTGACGCCGTTCAGCTCGCGCGCGTTGCATTCGAGCCAGAGCGTCTGGTCGCTGCCGAGTTCGCCGACCCCCTCGGTCACGCCGCGCGCGAGCCGATGCGCACGCCACGCCGCATCGGCGGGTTCGCCCGCCGCCGCACCGATCCACCGAAAGCCGAGATCCGGCAGGCGCGGATCGGCGAACGCGCCCTGCAGCGACGACCAATGCACCCCGCCCTCGACCGCCTCGATCGTGATCGCGCGGCGCAGGCGGTACATCGAAAGCCGCCGCGTGAGCGCCTCGGCGGCGCTCGCCTCGCAGTCGATCAGCACCGCGTCGCCGTCTGCCCATAGCAGAAAATCGAACAGCGCCTTGCCTTGCGGCGTCAGCAGCCCGGCCCAGCGCGGACCCGAGGCATCGAGCCCGATCACATCCTGCGTGAGCAGGCCTTGCAGAAAGCCGTGCGGGTCGTCTCCGGCGATGCGGATGAGCGTGCGGCCAGCGAGCAGCGTCGGGGTGGTTTCGGTCATCGTCAACAGGTAGGAGGGCTGAGACACAAGCGAAAGAGGCAGACATGGCACGGTTCGATCTGATGCTGACGGGCGGTACGGTGCATCTCCCGAGCGGCCAGGCGCAAACCTCTGTCGGCGTGGTCGCCGGCAAGATCGCGGCGATCGGCGTGAGCGGCGATGCGGGCGAGACGATCGACTGCACGGGGTTGGACATCCTCCCCGGCGTAATCGACACGCAGGTCCACTTCCGCGAGCCGGGTCTGGTCCACAAGGAGGATCTCGAAAGCGGCAGCCGCGCCGCCGTGCTCGGCGGGGTGACCGCGGTGTTCGAAATGCCCAACACCAAGCCCAACACCGACAGCGCCGCCGCGATTACCGACAAGCTGACGCGCGCGCATCATCGCATGTGGTGCGACCACGCCTTCTACGTCGGCGCGACCAACGTGAACGCCTCCGACCTCGCCGAGCTGGAACGGATGCCGGGAACGGCGGGGGTGAAGATCTTCATGGGCGCCTCGACCGGCGACCTGCTCGTGTCGGAGGATTCATCGCTCGCCGAAGTGCTTGCCTCGGGCAAGCGCCGCGTCGCGATCCACGCCGAGGACGAGGCGCGGATGAACGCGCGCGCCGGCGAGCGCATTCCTGGCGATCCTTCGTCGCATCCGGTGTGGCGCGACGACGAAAGCGCCATGCTCGCGACGCGGCGCATCCTCGCGCTGGCGAGGGCGGCGCGGCGGCGAATTCATGTGCTCCACGTCACCACGCCGGCGGAACTCGAACTGCTCTCGCAGCACAAGGACATCGCCACCTGCGAGGTTACGCCGCAGCACCTGACGCTCGCGGGCGAGGAGGCGTATCCCCGGCTCGGCAGCTATGCGCAGATGAACCCGCCGATCCGCTCGGGCGCACACCGCGACGGGCTGTGGCATTGGCTGCGGCAGGGCGTTCCCGACGTGATCGGCTCCGACCATGCGCCGCATACGATCGAGGAGAAAGCCAAGCCCTATCCCGAGTCACCGAGCGGCATGCCGGGGGTGCAGACCTTGCTGCCGCTGCTGCTCAACCATGTCGCGGAGGGCCGTACGACGCTCCAGCGCGTCATCGACCTGACCAGCGCGGGGGCGCAGCGGATCTTCGGGATCGTCGGCAAGGGCCGGATCGCGGTCGGCTATGATGCCGATTTCTCGATCGTCGATTTGAAGGCGCGCTGGACGATCACCGAGGATTGGCTGGCGTCGCGCTGCGGTTGGTCGCCGTTCACGGGGATGGACCTGACCGGCAAGCCGATCGGCACGATCGTGCGCGGCAACCGTGTGATGTGGGACGGCGCGCTGGCCGAGGCGGCGGTGGGTGAGCCGATCCGGTTTGAGGCGGTCGAGTTTGGTTAAGGTCCGATCGTAAGATGATCCGTTCGTGCTGAGCGAAGTCGAAGCACGTGCCGCAAACGCAGCATCTGTGGCACGTCCTTCGACAAGCTCAGGACGAACGGAGGTAAAACGGGCGCTCTTAGAGCGCCCGCGCGTCGCCCTCCGCGAGCAGATGCGTGCAGAGCTGCGCCTCCGGCGTATCTCCAGCCTCGAGCGCGGCGACCGTGACCCAGCCCGCCTCGCGCATCGCCGCGGCCACTGCCGGATCGGTGCCGAGCGGAACGAACAGCCGCCGCCGGTCGATTTCGCCGAGCCCCGCCGCGACGATCGCGTCGGCATAGAGCGAGAAGCCGACAGCGGCCTCTTCCGCGCCATCCTCGTGGACGATCGTGTAGGTGCCGCCGCGCCCGATCTCGCCGCGCACGCCGCTCGCGAAGATCGAGAAGCCGAGCCAGCTTTGATATTCGAAGCCGTGCCGCTCGGTCGGATCGAGCGTCAGCCCGACGCGGCCCTTCAGCCCCTCAGCGATCGCCCACAGCCCGTCGAGCCGCGAGGTGAGCGCGCCGCCGGCGTCGAACGCGCAGAGCCGGTGGTGAGCCGCCTCGAACGGCCCCGCCGCCTCGACCAGCGGCAGATACGCGCGCGCGATCTCCGCCACGCCGCCGGCGTCCTTGGCATCGAGCCGCTCGCTTAGCGCGGCGATCTGCGCTGGGTCGATCGGCAGCGGCCCGTTGGCGAGAATTCCGACCAGATCGGGCAGGGTGAAATCGATCGAAATGTCACGCACGCCCGCTGCTTCCAGCGCCTCGACCGCAACCCCGACGATCTCCGCCGCCGCCGCGACCGTATCTAGGCCGATCAGCTCGCAGCCCATCTGGAGCAATTCGCGCTCGGGGCTGAGCTGCGAGGCACGCAACCGCAGCACCGGACCCGCATAGGAGAGGCGGACCGGGCGCGGGTGATGGCCCATCCGCGTCGCCGCGATACGGCCGATCTGCGCGGTGATGTCGGGCCGGATAGCCAGCGTGCGCTGCGAGACCGGATCGACGAAGCGCACCGCATCCTGCGCGGTCGCCGATTTGAGCCGCCCTGCCAGGCCCTGCTCGAATTCGGCAAGCGCCGGATCCGCGCGCTCATAGCCGTGCTGGAACGCCGCGCCGAGAACCGCCTGTTCGAGCCGCGCGGTCGCGTCGGCAACGGGCGGCAGGCGGTCACGGAAACCTTGGGGGAGGAGCGAGGTCATCGGTGCGGCAATCCATGAAGCCCGATTGGGCGGTCTGTTCGATGCCCTGTAGTTTCTCTGCACAGGAAGAACAGTGGGTGGATTGGCGCGGACGGTCATCGGCGCCCGTTCGTGCTGAGCGAAGTCGAAGCACGTGTTTCGCACGCAGAGCGCTCCGGGCACGCCCTTCGACTTCGCTCAGGGCGAACGGGGGGTGAGCATCGCGCTCACCCCCAAGGCCGGTTTAAAACGCCAGCGCCATCGCGGTCTTCACGCCCGCCAGATCGCGGACCTTGGCGATCAGTTCGGGCGTGACCGGCTCATCGACCGACAGCAGCAGCACCGCTTCGCCGCCCGCCGAGCGGCGGCCGAGGTGGAAGGTACCGATGTTGACGCCCGATTCGCCGAGCAGCGAGCCGAGCCGGCCAATGAAGCCGGGCGCGTCCTCGTTGACGACGTAGAGCATCGGCCCAGCGAGATCGGCCTCGACCTTGATGCCGAACAGCTCGACCAGACGCGGCGCGGCGTCGCCGAACAGCGTGCCCGCGACCGAGCGCTCGCCCGCGTCGGTCTTGACCGAGACGCGCAGCAGCGTGTGATAATCGCCCTCACGCTCGGTCTTCACCTCGCGCACTTCCATGCCGCGCTCCTTGGCGAGCAGCGGCGCGTTGACCATGTTCACCGTATCGGTCTGCGTGCGCAGGAAGCCGTGCAGCACGGCGGAGACGATCGGCTTCGCGTTCAATTCGGTCGCGGCGCCTTCCGTATGGATCGAGATGCGCGGCACCGCGCCGCGCGTGAGCTGGCCGACCAGGCTGCCGAGCTTCTCAGCGAGCGCCATGTATGGCTTGAGGCGCGGCGCTTCCTCCGCCGACAGCGACGGCACGTTGAGCGCGTTGGTGATCCCGCCCGAGACCAGGTAGTCGGCCATCTGCTCGGCGACCTGGATCGCGACGTTGACCTGCGCTTCGTTGGTCGAGGCGCCGAGGTGCGGGGTCGAGATGAAGTTGGGCGTGCCGAACAGCGGCGATTCCTTGGCCGGCTCGGTCACGAACACGTCGAGCGCCGCGCCGCCGATATGGCCCGAATCGAGACCTTCCTTGAGCGCCGCTTCGTCGATCAGCCCGCCGCGGGCGCAGTTGATGATGCGAACGCCCTTCTTGGTCTTGGCGAGATTCTCGGCCGAGAGGATGTTGCGGGTCTGGTCGGTGAGCGGGGTGTGCAGGGTGATGAAGTCGGCGCGGGCGAGCAGTTCGTCGAGCTCGACCTTCTCGACGCCGAGTTCGAGCGCACGCTCGGGCGACAGGAACGGATCGAACGCCACTACCTTCATGCGGAGGCCAAGCGCACGGTCGGCGACGATCGAGCCGATGTTGCCGGCGCCGATCAGCCCGAGCGTCTTGCCGGTCACTTCGACGCCCATGAAGCGGTTCTTCTCCCACTTGCCGGCCTGAGTCGACTTATCGGCCTCCGGCAGATCGCGGGCGAGCGCGAACATCAGCGCGATGGCGTGCTCGGCGGTGGTGATCGAATTGCCGAACGGGGTGTTCATCACCACCACGCCGGCGGCGGAAGCGGCGGGGATATCGACATTGTCGACACCGATACCGGCGCGGCCGACCACCTTGAGGTTGGTCGCGGCGCTGAGGATGTCCTTGGTGACCTTGGTCGAGCTGCGGATCGCGAGCCCGTCATACTGGCCGATGATTGCTTTCAGCTCCTCGGGGGTCTTGCCGGTGATCTCGTCGACCTCAACGCCGCGCTCGCGGAAGATTTGCGCGGCTTTGGGGTCCATTTTGTCGCTGATTAGAACTTTAGGCATGTCATCAAGTCCTTCGAAACCCGTTCGTGCTGAGCTTGTCGAAGCACGTGTCCTGGACACGCCCTTCGACAAGCTCAGGGCGAACGGAGGAGAGTTGGCCCGCTTTACGGATAGCGGCTCAGGCGGCGACCGGTGCCTTGGCGGCGGCATAGGCCCAGTCGAGCCACGGCCCGAGCGCCTCGATATCGGCGGTGTCGACCGTCGCGCCGCACCAGATCCGCAGGCCCGCCGGGGCATCGCGGTAGCCGGCGACGTCGAACGCCGCGCCCTGCTTTTCGAGCAGGCCGGCGAAGGTCTTGATGAACGCTTCGTCCGCGCCCTTCACCGTCAGGCACACGCTGGTCTTCGAGCGCGACGCTTCGTCCTCGGCGAGATGGCCGAGCCAGTCGCGCTCCGACACGATCTTATCGAGCGCGGCAGCATTGGCGTCGCTGCGCGCGATCAGCCCTTCGGCACCGCCGATCGACTTGGCCCATTCGAGTGCGAAGATCGCATCCTCGACCGCAAGCATCGACGGGGTGTTGATCGTCTCGCCCTTGAAGATGCCTTCGGCGAGCTTCCCCTTGGCCATCAGGCGGAACACCTTGGGGAGCGGCCAGGCCGGGGTGTAGTTTTCGAGCCGCTCGACCGCGCGCGGGCCGAGGATGAGCACGCCATGGCCGCCTTCGCCGCCCAGCACCTTCTGCCAGGAGAAGGTGGCGACGTCGATCTTGTCCCACGGCAGCGGATAGGCGAACACCGCGCTGGTCGCGTCGGCGAACGAGAGACCCTCGCGATCGTCGGCGATCCAGTCGCCGTTCGGAACACGCACGCCCGAGGTGGTGCCGTTCCAGGTGAACAGCACGTCGGTCGACCAGTCGATGGTGGTGAGATCGGGAAGCTGGCCGTAATCGGCGCGGATCACGGTCGGATCGAGCTTCAGTTGCTTGACGGCATCCGTCACCCAGCCTTCGCCGAAGCTTTCCCAGGCGAGGGTGGTGACGCCGCGCGCGCCGAGCATCGTCCACATCGCCATCTCGAACGCGCCGGTGTCGGAGCCGGGGACGATGCCGATGCGATGGGTGTCGGGCAGGTTGAGCAACTCGCGCATCAAATCGATGCAATAGGCGAGGCGGGTCTTGCCGATCTTCGAGCGGTGCGAACGGCCGAGCGATTCGGTGGCGAGCGCGTCGGCGGACCAGCCCGGAGGCTTGGCGCAGGGGCCGGAGCTGAAGAAGGGGCGCGCAGGCTTATGCGCAGGAAGCACGGGTAGGTCAGTCATATAGTCTCTCCTTGCAGAGAGCACGCGCGGCGTTGGGACCGCGTGGCCCGGGGCCGGCTGTAACGTCGATCGGCGGGGTGTCAACCAGATGCGTTGTTCGCTTCATCTCAAACCGGTCATGCCAGACTTGTTCCGGCGTCCACGGTGCAGCAAGAACGGTGCGTGTTGCGTTCGCTGACAGGTGGATGCCGGAACAAGTCCGGCATGACGAAGTGGCTGGTGCTGCCGGCACTCGCCATGCTGGCCGGATGCGGCACCAACAGGCCCGCCCCGCGCCCGCGCGGATCGAAACCGGTCACGCTCGCGATCCCGACCAGCCGGGAGACGCAGGCCTGCTACACCGATCTTTCGCGCGAGGCGGTGCGGTTCAGTCCGCTCGCGGATCGTGACTATGGCGGCGGTTGCCGGGTCGCCGGCGCGGTGCAGTTGATCGACATCGGCGTGCCCGTCACCAACCTGACCGCGATGCGCTGCGGCCTCGCGCGGAGCTTCGGCGGCTGGGTGCGGCACGCGGCGGTCCCGGCCGCGCGCCAGATGCTCGGCAGCGATCTGGTACGGGTCGAGAGCATGGGAACCTACGCCTGCCGCAACACGGTGGGCACGGCGCGGCCGATGTTGTCCGGTCACGCCATCGCCAACGCGGTCGATGTCGGGGCGTTCGTGCTCGAGGACGGGCGGCGGATCAGCGTGCTGAACGGCTGGCAATCGCCCGATCCGCAAGTCCGCGCGTTCCTCCGCGTCCTGCACGATTCGGCGTGCAAGCGCTTCGGCACGGTGCTCAGCCCCGATTACAACGCGGTGCATCGCAACCATCTTCACCTGGAGGACGATCACAAGAGCTTCTGCCGGTAAGGCGCGAGCGGTGAGAGGATCGTGCTCGCCGGGGTTCAATCTCCCCCCACTATCCCCTACATAGCGCCAAATGAGTGATACCCATGTACCGTCGCGCGTCTTTCCGCGCGCTCGCCAGGATGCCGAAAAAGCCAAGACCGGCGTCAGCACCCCCCAAACCGAAACCCCGGCCTACCGCCTCGCTTTCCAGGATATGGATTTCCTGCTGCGCGAGGATCTGCGTCCGGTGCGTTTCCAGCTCGAACTGCTCAAGCCCGAACTGATCCTCGAAGAGGCGAACATCGCCTCGACTTTCGTGTTCTACGGTTCGGCGCGCATCCCGGAGCCTGCCAAGGCGCAGGCGATGCTCGATCTCGCGCAGGGCGATGAAGCGCGGGTGATCGCCGAGCGGCTGGTCGCCAAATCGCATTATTACGATGTCGCGCGCGAACTCGCCGGCCTGGCGAGCCGCTTCCCCAACGACGAGGCGGGCAAGCGCCACTTCGTCGTCTGTTCGGGCGGCGGCCCCTCGATCATGGAAGCCGCCAACCGCGGCGCGGCCGAGGCGGGGCATGAATCGATCGGCCTCAACATCGTGCTGCCGCACGAACAGGCGCCAAACCGGTATGTCACCCCGGCGCTGTCGATGCAGTTCCACTATTTCGCGCTGCGCAAGATGCATTTCCTGCTCCACGCGCGCGCGCTGGCGGCGTTCCCCGGCGGGTTCGGCACGTTCGACGAACTGTTCGAGCTGCTCACGCTGATCCAGACCGGTAAGATCGCGCCGATTCCGGTGCTGCTCTACGGTCGCGATTTCTGGAACCGCGTCGTCGATTTTCAGGCGTTGGTCGAGGAAGGGGTGGTCTCGCGCCGCGATCTCAACATCTTCAAGTTCGTCGAGACGGCGCAGGAAGGCTGGGACGTGGTACGCGACTTCTACCGTGACGCCGATCCGGCGGTGTTTCCGGCGGAGTGATCCGCTTCTTCGACCGTTCGCACTGAGCGAAGTCGGAGCGCATGCCCGCGCGCATGCGCTTGCGGCACGTCCTTCGACTTCGCTCAGGACGAACGGGGGCTGAGCGTCAGGCACGTCAACCCACCCGTTCGTGCCGAGCGAAGTCGAGGCACCTACGCTTCGTTGGCCCCTCGACTTCGCCCGGGGCGAACGGATAGGGTGGTCACTTCTCCGCAGGGGCCGCCGCGTTCGCGGGCGTGGCGACATTCGACAGGCCTTCCGCGCTCGGCTTGGCTTCTTCGCCCGGCGCGGCGGGGGCGGCACCGGGGGGTGCCTTGGCGTCGGTCGCGGTCGGCGCGCCGGCTTGCGGGGCGGGCAGCGGCAGGTTCGAACCCTGCTGATTGAGGTAGAGGATCACGTCGGCACGGTCCTTGGCGGCCGACAGGCCGGCGAAGGTCATCTTGGTGCCGGGCACATATTTGCGCGGGCTGGCGAGCCACTGGTTGAGCGCCTCGAAATCCCAGGTGCCGCCCTTGCCCTTCAACGCGTCGGAGAAGGCGAAGCCGCCCTTGCCCTGGCCCTTGGCCTCGCCGACCGTGCCCCACAGGTTCGGGCCGATGCCGTTGGCGCCGCCCTGATTGATCGTGTGGCAGGCGGCGCATTTCTTGAAGACTTCGGCGCCGTGGGCGGCATCGGCCTTGGCGAGCAGGTTGGCGATCGGTTCCTCGGCCTCGCCGCCGCCGGCATCGGCGGCGACGCCCTCGACGGGATAACCGGCTTTCTCTGGCTTTTCCGCCGTGAACAGAGTGCTGCCCGCGATGGTCAGCGCCAGCGCGGCGGCACACGCGCCCAGCGTCCACCCCGCGATCGTGTTTGTACGGCTGTCCATCGTTGCGTGGCCCCTCTCCGATATTATCCCACCCTTAGATTCGCCGGCACGCCACCGCAAGCCAAGCTTGTGCGCGGCGGGCGCCATCGCTAGGGCCTCGCCGATCATGGAAAACTTCGCAGCACCGGCGCGACCGATCGTCGCGCGCATGATCGAACAAGCCGCCGCCGCGCCGCACCGCGCGGTCGCGTTCCAGGGCGCGCCGGGGGCCAATTCGCACATCGCCGCGCTGGAAGCGTTTCCGGGCTGTCTGCCGCTGCCCTGTTTCGACTTCTCCGACGCGATCGACGCGGTGCGCGAGGGGCTTGCGGACTGCGCGATCATCCCGATCGAGAATTCGCTTCACGGGCGCGTCGCCGATATCCATTTCCTGCTCCCCGAATCGGGGCTGACCATCACCGGCGAACATTTCCTGCCGATCCGCTATGCGCTGATGGGGCTGGGGCCGGTTAGCGGCGTGCGGGACGCAATGAGCCATCCGCAGGCGCTCGGCCAATGCCGCCACTGGCTGCGCGAGCACGGTATCGCACCGGTCAGCTATCCCGATACCGCGGGTGCGGCGGCGATGGTGGTCGAACTCGGCGACCCCGCCACCGCCGCGCTCGCCCCTCCGGGCGCCGCCGAGATCTACGGCCTGGAAACGCTCGCCACCGACATCGCCGACGCCGACCACAACACCACCCGCTTCGTCGTGCTGGCGCGCGCCGGCCATCCGCCCACCGGCGAGGGGCCGTTCATGACGACGCTGATCTTCAAGGTGAAGAACGTGCCCGCCGCACTCTACAAGGCGATGGGCGGGTTCGCGACCAATGGCGTCAACATGACCAAGCTGGAAAGCTATCAGCAGGGCGGCACCTTCGCCGCGACCGAATTCTATTGCGATATCGAGGGCCGCCCCGGCGACCCCAATGTCGACCGCGCGCTGGAGGAACTGGGCTTCCATTCGAAATCGATGCGCGTGCTGGGCGCGTATCCGAGGGCGAGGGCGCGGGGCTGAGCCCGCCGCATTCCCGCGCGAAATCGAGGGACATGCGCGGGAGCACAGGTGTCTCGATGTCGCTCGACCCGAACGGTCTGGGCTAAGCGTCCTTGGCCCAAGCATGCAGCAGCGTGTTGGCGATCGCATAGGGCGGCGGCGGCAGGAACGAACCCGGTTCGCCCGCGAGGATCCGGCGCACCTCTTCGCGCGGCACCCACATCGCATCCTCAAGTTCGTTGGTGTCGAGCGTGATGCGGTCGTCGTCGGCGCAGCCGATGCACGCGATCATCAGCGAGGAGGGGAACGGCCAGGGCTGGCTGGCGATGTAGCGCACCTCGCGCACGCGCACGCCGGCTTCCTCGGCGATCTCGCGCACGACCGCTTCCTCGATGCTTTCGCCGGGTTCGAGGAATCCCGCCAGCGCCGAATAGCGCCCCGGTGGAAACGTGGGCTGCCGCCCGAGCAGCGCACGCCCCTCATGTTCGGCGATCATGATGACGACCGGATCGACACGCGGAAAATGCTCGGCGTGGCAGTTCGGGCACAGGCGCGCCCAGCCGGCGCGAAACATCTCGGTCGGTGCGCCGCAATTGGCGCAGAAGCGGTGGCGCGCGTGCCAATCGAGCACGCTGCGCGCACCCGCATAGGTCGCGGCCTCGCCGGGGGCGAACCGGCCGAGCAGATCCATCAGCCGCGCCGAGCGACGCGAAGGCGCGGCCCCCGCCGCCGAGAAGGCGGCGAAATACGGCACGCCGCCGCCAAGCCCGAGCAGTACGAGTTCGGCGTCCTCCGGCGCGTCCGCCAGACCGGTCCAGATCAGCCGGCCCTCGCCGTCCACGTCGGGCTCATAGCCATCGAGCCTGAGCAGCCGCGCGGCGGGATCACGCGCGGCGGCGGCGAAGCCTTCGGGATCGTGGCGCAGCGCGTCCGACCGGTCGAGCAGTCCGCCGGTGAAGCCGGGCGCGATCACCGATAGCGCGCCAGATCGGTGCGCAACGCCTTGGCGACATCGCTGCGGATCGGCCATTTGTCGCTCGGCAGATAGTTGACCATGACGGTGCCGCGGAAGCGCCGTACCGGATCGACCCAGAAGATCGTTCCGGCGGCCCCGCCCCAGGCATAGGTGCCCTTGTGCGCGCCGCCCGGCACATCGACGAGGGTGACCGAGCCGCCCGCGCCATAGCCCATCGTCGCGGCACCGCCGGCGGTGCCGCCGGTCGCGCCCGACACGCTGGTATAGGTCACGCCCGGCGGCAGCAGGTTCGACATCATCAGCGCAGCCGTCTCCGGCTTGACGAGCCGCACCCCGTCGAGCGCGCCGCCATCTTGCAACAGGTGCGTGAAGCGATCGTAATCGCGCGCCGAGGAGACCAGCCCGGCGCCGCCATAGGGGAAGCTCGGCGGCTGGAGGAACACCGAACTCGCGCCCCGATCGAGGGGGACGCGCCCGTCGCCGACCCAGACATAGCCGGTCGCCAGCCGCTTCGCCTCGCTGCCCGGCACGGTGAAATAGGTCGAGGTCATGCCGAGCGGCGTGAAGATGCGCGTTTGCAGGAAGCGATCGAACGGCATCCCGCTCGCCACCTCAATCACGCGGCCCATCACGTCGAGGCCGATCGAATAGCTCCATTTGGTGCCCGGCTCGGCGATCAGCGGCAGCGTGGCGACCGTGTTGGCGAAATCCTCAAGCGTCTTGGGGCGGGTGAGCCGCATCTTCGCCTCGCTCTTGGCGTCGGCGGTGAAGGGGGTGATGCCCGCTTTCTCATAGGCGTCGAGCAGCGGCCCGCGCGTGATGATCGTATAGCCGAGGCCGGCGGTGTGGGTCAGCAACTGGCGGATCGTGATCGGGCTGGCGGCGGGTTTGCTCGCCAGCGAATCGGGGCTGATCTGCACCCGCATCGTCTTGAACGCGGGAATGAAGTCCGACACCGGCTGGTCGAGCCCGATCTTGCCCTGTTCGATCAGCATCATCGCGGCGAGCGCGGTGATCGGCTTGGTCATCGAATAGACCCGCCACAGGCTGTCGGGCCCGGCGGCGGGGGCGGTCGCCTCGTCGGCGATGCGCCCGGCCGAGACGAACACGGTCGGCAGGTCGCCCGCGCCGAACGCGCCGACGATGCCGGGCGTCTTGTCGGTACGAACGTAGGATTCGAACAATGCCTGCGTGTCGGGCAGGGGACTCGTCGTGGCCACGGACGCTGGCGCGGAGGCCGGCATCGCCTGGAACGCGAGCGCGCCGCTCGCCAGCAATGCGGCCAGCGCGGCCCCCGAAGCGATCTGTCGGATCATGCGGTCACTCTCCTGATTTCAGCGGCGGCCTTGGCGAAAACGGTCGGCAGCCCGGCTGATTCGAGATCGGCGACGGGCCACCATTCGCCGGCCACCGCATGCCCGTGCGCCTGGCCGATCGCAAGCGCGAGTTCGAGGCGGAAATGGGTGAAGACATGTCCCACCGTGCCGGACAGCATCTGCCAGTTCGACCGCACCGGCGCGTCCGCCAGCACCGGCGGCGCGGCGGCCCACGGCCCGGTCGGGAGCGCGCGCATCCCGCCGAGCAGACCCTTGGGCGGGCGGCGCACCAACAGCACGCGGCCGGCATCCTCCAGCCAGAAGATCGTGCCGTAGCGCTGCGGCTTCGCCGCCCTGGCGGGTTTGACCGGGTAGGCATCGGCCATGCCCGCCGCATGCGCGAGACACGCTGCGCTGAGCGGGCAGGCGAGGCAGGCGGGGTTGCGCGGCGTACAGACGCTCGACCCTAGGTCCATCATCGCCTGCGCGAAGTCGCCGGGCCGGTCGGCCGGGGTGATCGTGTCGGTTGCGGCGCGGATCGTCTCCATCGCGGCGGGGAGCGGCGTGGCGATCGCGAACAGCCGCGCCACCACGCGCGCGACATTGGCGTCGACCACCGCCGCGCGTTCGCCAAAGGCGATCGCGGCGATCGCGGCGGCGGTATAAGCGCCGACGCCCGGCAAGGCGCGCAGCCCCGCCTCGGTCTCGGGAAACGCGCCCGCCGCGGCGACCACGCGCGCGCAGGCGATCAGGTTGCGCGCCCGCGCATAGTAGCCGAGCCCCGCCCAGGCGGCCATCAGCTCGGCCTCGTCGGCCGCCGCCAGCGCATCCACGCTTGGCCAGCGCGCGACGAACATCTCGAACTTGGGCCGCACCGCCGCGACCGTGGTCTGCTGGAGCATGATCTCGGACAGCCACACCCGGTACGGGTCGGCGCGCGGGTGTCCGGGTGGGCTGCGCCACGGCAAGGCGCGGGCATGCGCATCGTACCAGTCGAGCAAAGGCCCGGCGATGTTGGAAGGAAGCTTGGCGCGCACGCCCCGGCTATGGCATGGACTGCGCGATGAGCAAACGTCGCCCTCCCACCGAACCGGCGCCCGCGCCGCGTCGCGGCGGCGGCGCACGCGCGGTCGCCGAACTGCTGCCCGACGCGACTCGCACCGCCTTCCGCCGGTTCGGCTTCGTCCAGAGCGCCGTCGTGACGCGCTGGGGCGAGATCGTCGGCAGCCGCTATGCCGGTGTGTCGGCGCCCGAATCGATCAAATTCCCGCAGGGCGAGCGCAGCGGCGGCACGCTCAACCTGGTCGTGCGCGGCGCGCATGCGACGATGATGCAGCATATCGCGCCCGAGATCGTCGAGCGCGTCAACCGCTTCTTCGGCTATGACGCGGTCGCGCGCGTGCTGATCCGCCAGGGCGACGTGCCCGCGCCCCGCCCGCGCGCCGCGCCGCCGTCGCTCAAGCCAGTGCCGGTCGAGCTCGGCGCCAGCCTGCGGGCGATCGCGGACCCGGAATTGAAAGCGGTGCTCGAGGCGCTGGCGGCGGGCGTCGCATCGACGCGCGGCGCGCCGACAGTAGGGAAGGGTGAGGAATGAAGCGTTGGCTGGCGGCTCTGCTGGTGATTCTGGGGCTGGCGGCGCTCCCCGCCGCCGCCGCCGCCGCGCCCGACTGGACCAAGGTCGCGAGCAAGACCGCGAGCGGCGCGTATGTGATCGGCAACCCGAAAGCCAAGGTGAAGCTGATCGAATATCTCAGCTACACCTGCCCGCATTGCGGCGCGTTCAGTGTCGAGTCAGCGGCGACGCTCAAGGACACGTTCGTGAAGTCCGGCTCGACCAGCATCGAAGTGCGCAACGCGGTGCGGGATCGCGTCGATCTCGCCGCCGCGCAGCTCGCGCGCTGCGCCGGCCCGGCGGGCTTCTCGGCGACCACTGACGCGATCTTCGCGCAGCAGCAGGCATGGCTGCCGCGCGCGTTCGACTATGACCAGATCAACGGCGCGCGACTGGCCAGCTATCCGGTCGGCGCGCAGTTGAAGAAGATCGCGACCGGCGGCGGGCTTGACCAAATGATGCGCGGGCGCGGGATGAGCGACGCGGCGATCGACGCATGCTTCGCCGACGAGGCCGGCATCGCCGCCATCGCCAAGCTGAGCGACGCATCGTGGAAGGAGGTGCGCTCCACCCCGTCCTTCGTGCTCAACGGCAAGCCCTATGAATACAAAGGCTGGGCCGATCTCGAAAAGGCGCTGCGTGCCGCCGGCGCCCACTGACCCTTTTTCTCCAGGAGCTAACTCAGAATGACCATGCGTTTGTCGGTCGCGATCGTCGCGGCGATCACCCTCGCCGCTTGCAAGCCCGCCGCCGATACCGGCGGCAGTGGCGCGACGTCGGCGCCGGTCGCCGCCAAGCCCGCGCCGGCCGGCCAGAGCTGGGTGGATACCGTCGCCAAGACCGACGACGGCGGCTACCGCATGGGCAACCCCGATGCGCCGGTGAAGCTGATCGAATATGGCTCGCGCACCTGCCCGCATTGCGGCGTGTTCGATGCCGAGGGTCTGCCCAAGCTGAAGGCCGGGCCGATCGCGGCGGGCAAGCTCTCGTACGAATTCCATGATTATCCGGTCCACAACCAGCTCGATCTCGGCCCGATCCTGCTCGGCCAGTGCGTCGAGCCGGCGCAATTCTTCCCGATGCTCGACCAGATGTTCGCCAACCAGGAATCGCTGATCTACCGCAAGGACCAGATCCCCGCCGCCGATCAGGCCCGGCTCAACACCGCGACGCCCGCCGAGGTCATTTCGTACCTCGCCAACTTCTACGGCTATCTCGATTTCGTGAAGCAGCGCGGCGTGCCCGAGGCCAAGGCCAAGGCGTGCCTCGCCGACGGCAAGGCGCTCGAGGCGATCGCCAAGCAGACCGACACCGCCAACCAGAAATACAATATCACTGGCACGCCGACCTTCATCGTCAACGGCAAGGTCGTGCCCAATGCGGCGGCGTACGAGCAGCTCGAACCCGCGCTGAAGGCCGCCGGCGCGCTGTAACGCGCTAGGCCAGTCGGGGGGCTGAGGGTGCAGATCACACGGCTGCGATTGTCGGGCTTCAAAAGCTTCGTCGATCCAGCCGATCTGCGCATCGAACCCGGTCTGACCGGCATCGTCGGTCCCAACGGCTGCGGCAAATCGAACCTGCTCGAAGCGTTGCGCTGGACGATGGGCGAGACGTCGGCGCGCTCGCTGCGCGGGGCGGGTATGGAGGACGTGATCTTCGCGGGCACCTCCACCCGCCCGGCGCGCGACTTCGCCGAAGTCGCGATGCTCACCGAGATCGACGGGACCGAGACCGAGATCGTCCGCCGCATCGAGCGCGGCGCCGGTTCCGCCTATCGGATCGACGGGCGCGACGTGCGTGCCAAGGACGTGTCGCTGCTGTTCGCCGATGCCGCCACCGGCGCGCATTCGCCCGCCCTGGTCAGCCAGGGCCGGATCAGCGCGGTGATCGCCGCCAAGCCCGCCGAGCGCCGCGCGATGCTCGAGGAAGCGGCCGGCATCGCCGGGCTGCATGTGCGGCGCAGGGATGCCGAGGCACGGTTGCGCGCGACCGAGGCCAACCTCGCCAAGCTCGACGAGTTGATCTCCGATCAGGACGCCCGCGCCGCCGCGCTCAAGCGGCAGGCGCGGCAGGCCGAACGCTATCGCGCGCTTTCCGACCAGATCCGCGTCGCCGAGGCGCGGACGATCTTCGCCCGCTGGCGCGAGGCGCAGGCCGATGCGGACGCCGCGAAGGCCGAAGCCGCCACCTGCGAGGCGCGCGTCAGCACCGCCGCCGAGGCGCAGCGCGCGGCGGCCGCGTACAGCTCACAGGCGACCGAAAGCGTCGCGCAGGCGCGCGCCACCGCGCAGGCGGCGCGCGATGCCGCGAGCGAGGCCGGGCACGCGCTCGCCGGCCTGCGTGCCGATCACGCGGCGGTGCTGCGCCGGATCAAGGAACTCGACGACAGCACGACGCGGCTTGCCGCTGATCGCGCGCGCGAGGGCGCGCTGGCGAGCGACGCTGCCGAAGCGATCGCCCGGCTTGCCGAGGACGCCAAAATGATCGAGGCGCGGCTGGCGGCGGCGGCCGCGCGGTTGCCTGAGCTCGACACCGCTGTCGCTGAGGCCGAGCGCGCCGGGCGCGATGCCGAGGTGGCACTGGCGCAGGCGCTCGCCGCGCAGGCAAGCGAGATCGCCGATGTCCGCGTCGCTGACGCGGCGTTGTCGGCAGCGCGGGCGCGGCTTGATCGTGCCGCGCGTGATCTCGCGCGCGTCTCCGCGGAGGCCGCCGCGCTCGCCGATCCAGCGCCGTTCCTTGCCGAACGCACGCGCGCCGGGGAGGCGCGTGCGCAGGCGCTGCGCCATGCCGAAGCGGCGCGGGCCGCGCTGGCCGGCGCCGATGCCGCCGAACGCACCGCGATCGGCGGGCGCGACCATGCCCAGTCGCAGCGCTCCGCCGCGCATGCCGAACTGTCTGCGCTCGACAGCGAGGCGGCGGCGCTCACCAAGGCCACTCGGCGGGACGGCCGCGACCGGCTGCTCGACCGGCTCCGCCCCGATCCCGGCTACGAACGCGCGCTCGCCGCCGCGCTTGGCGACGATCTCGAGGCCGGGCTCGATCCCGCGGCGGAGCGCCATTGGGCGGGGGCGGCGGTCGAACCCGGCGACCCGCAAGCGCCGCCGGGCACGACCCCGCTCGCCGGGCACGTCGCCGCGCCCGACGCGCTCGCCCGCCGTCTTGCGCAGATCTTCGTCGCGCCGGAGGATGACGGCGCACCGCTGGCGGTCGGGCAGCGCCTCGTCACGCTCGGTGGCGCGCTGCGCCGGTGGGACGGCTACGTCGCGCGCAGCGGTGGCGCGGCGGCGGCCGAGCGGCTCGAGCGCCTCAACCGACTCCGCGCGATCGAGCGGTTGCGTCCTGAGCTGGTCCGCGCGGTCGAAACCGCCGATGGCGAACTGCGGCGGATCGACGCGGCGATCGGCGAAGCGCGCCGCGCCGCCGCCGATGCGCGGCGGCTTCTCGACTCGTCCGAAGCCACCGCGCGCGATGCGGGCCGCGCCGAGGACCGTGCCGCCACCGCGCTCGAACGGCTTGAAGCGCAGCGCGCCGATCTCACCGCCCGCGCCGAGCGGGTGCGCGGCGAACATGCCGAAGCGGGCGCGGAGGCGGAACGCGCCGCCGCCGCGCGCGCCGCGCTCCCCGACGGCAGCGAGACCCGTGCGCGCGTCGCCGGCTTCTCCGCCGCCGCCGACGCCAAACGCACCGCCATCGCCGCCGTCCGCGCCGAACGCACCGGACTCGACCGGGCGATCGGCGACGCGCGCGAGCGGCTCGCGGCGGCCGCCGCCGAGGCGAAAGGGTGGCGTTCACGCGCGGGCGAGGCGGCCAAGCGCATCACCGAGATGGACAAGCGCGCCGGCGATCTCGCTGCCGAAGCCGTGACGCTTGCCGACCGCCCCGCCGCGCTCGCCGCCGAGATCGGCGCGCGCGAAGCCGCGCACGCCGAGGCCCGCGCCGCCGCCGACACCGCCGCCGCCGCCGAGCGCAAAGCCGATATCGCGCTCCGCGACGCCGAGGCGCGCACCCACGCCGCCGCCGAAGCGCTCGCCGAGGCGCGCGAGGCCCGCGCCGGCGCCGCCGCGCGCGCCGAAAACCACGAGCTGCGCCGCGTCGAGATGAATCGCCTGTCGGGCGAGCGCTTCCAATGCCCGTCCGTGCTGCTTCCCGAGCGAGTCGGGTTCGACGGCGGCACGGTACGTTCGCCGGGCGAGGAATCCGCCGCGCATGAGAAACTCAGCGTCGATCGCGAGCGGATCGGGCCTGTCAATCTGGTCGCCGAAACCGAACTGGCCGAGCTTGAAGCCGCGAGCGCGGGCAATGCCGCCGAGCGCGAGGAACTCGGGCTCGCGGTCAACCGGCTGCGCGGGTCGATCGGCACGCTCAACCGCGAGGGCCGCCAGCGGTTGCTTGCCGCGTTCGAGGCGGTGGATACGCATTTCCGGCGGCTGTTCACCACCTTGTTCAACGGCGGACAGGCGCATCTCGAACTGGTCGATTCGGACGATCCGCTCGAGGCGGGACTCGAAATCATGGCGCAGCCGCCGGGCAAGAAGCTGCAATCGCTCACTTTGCTGTCGGGTGGGGAGCAGGCGCTCACCGCGGTCGCGCTGATCTTCGGGCTGTTCCTCACCAACCCCGCGCCGATCTGCGTGCTCGACGAGGTCGATGCGCCGCTCGACGACGCCAATATCGAGCGCTTCTGCGATCTGCTCGACGCGATGAGCCGCCAGACGCTGACGCGGTATCTGATCGTCACGCACAATGCCGTGACGATGAGCCGGATGCACCGGCTGTTCGGCGTGACGATGATCGAACAGGGCGTCAGCCGCCTGGTCTCGGTCGATCTTGGCGGTGCTGCGGGATTGCTTGCCGCCTGACGCAACTTCCACGCGCCACCGGAGGTTATCGCCCGACACGCAGGGAGACACCGCATGGCCGAAGCGCAGATTTACCAGGACCTCAAGCGCGACCACGACAAGCAGCGCGACATGCTCAAGCAGCTCGGCGAACTGACCGGCGCGAGCGAGGAGCGCAGAGCGCTGTTCGAGGCGTTCCGCGTCGAACTGCAGGGCCACGCCGCCGCCGAAGAGGAATCGCTCTATGCGACGATGCTCGGCGATCCCGAGTTGCGCGACGATGCGCGCCATTCGGTCGCCGAGCATAAGGAGGTCGACGATCTGATCGGCGAAATGCACGAGCTCGAATTCGGATCGGACGCGTGGAGCGAGAAGTTCTTCCACATGCGCCGCCGCTACGAGCATCACATCACCGAGGAAGAGGAAGAGATGTTCCCGGCAGCCGCCGAGGAACTGTCCGACGCGACCGAGGCGAAGCTCGCCGAAATCTACGAAGAGCGCAAACCGCTCGAAAGCGCCGAGGCGGAGGCCAACCCGCCGAGCGGCGACGCGCGGGAGTAACGCACAAGCGTCGTTCGTCCCGAGCGAAGTCGAGGGGCCGCCCCGGCGCGCAGGTGCCTCGACGTCGCTCGGCAGGAACGGATCGGGCGGGAACACCTCAGCCACCATTCAGCCCGGCGTAGTCGAGGGACGGCCGGAGCGCTTCGCTCGCGAAAAGCGGATCGAGCTCGCATCCCATCTGCCGTTTGGCCTGAGCGAAGTCGAAGGCCATGCGTGTCATGCACGTGCTTCGACTACGCTCAGCACGAACGGTAGGGGGGCTGCGCCAGCGCGCGATCTGCGAGAAAGTGGGGAGCTTCTGTTGCTCGGTGCTCCCCGTACCGCCGGTGTCCGCTTCTGTTGCCCGGTGCGGCCCGAACCGCGTTTATGCGTCGTAACTTAGGCCGTTAAGCCGTCAGTTACGCGGCAATCGCGAGTGCTTCGTTATCGTTAGCACTTGTGGTTTTGAGCCTTGAACGGGTTACTCAGCCCGGGCAAAAACAGCGCCTTTCAATACACGTCGATCCTGGTTCGGCCCCTTCATAGCCCGCCCTCAAAGGGCAGGCTGTGGTGGAGCCGCCGGGTACTGCCCCCGGGTCCGCTGCATCTATTTCACGCCGCACTTTATCGCCATAGTCACCGGACGAACCGGCCGACGGAGCCTATATAGGGAGGCCGAAACTTAATGCAAAGGGGCGCCTTCCGCTCGCCACATTATCGGTCCATAGCGGCTATACTATGTTGACGCAGCGTTCCCGATACGCGCTCCGCGCGATGATCTTCCTTGCCGAAGCCCCCGCCGGCAGCCCGCCGATCCCGATGAACCGCATCGCGACCGAGGCGAACGTGCCGCGCAAGTTCCTTGAACTGATCCTAGCCGATCTGCGCGAGGCGGGGTTCCTGCACAGCCACCGCGGCAAGATGGGCGGCTATCTGCTCGCGCGGCCGACGCATCTGATCTCGCTCGGCGAGATCATCCGCGTGATCGAGGGGCCGCTCGCGCTGGTGCCGTGCGTCAGCCGCACCGCCTATCGCTCGTGCACCGATTGCAAGGACGAAGCGGCCTGCGCGATCCGGCACGCGATGCTCCGCGTCCGCGACGAGACCGCGCGCATCCTCGACGGCACCAGCCTTGCCGACACGACGACGAAGGTGCTGGCGGCCGCTTAGCCGCAGGGCAGGTACCCTGACCCGTTCGTGCTGAGCCTGTCGAAGCACATGCCCCGGGGACGCCCCTTCGACAAGCTCAGCACGAACGGCGTTAGGTGAGGATCGAAGCGCCCAGCAACAGCAGCAGCTTGACGTCCACGGCCAGCCCCTCGGCGCGCTTGGCCGCGATGAAGTCCGGCAATTGGGCGAGCGCGACACGGTGGACGGTGATATCCTCGCCCGGCACGCCGCCGCCATCGCCGACCTTGGTCAGTTCGCTCGCGCGGACCAGCGTGAAGCTCTCCGAGACCATTCCCGGCGACGAGCAGAATTCTCCGATCACCTCGACGCGCGCAGGGCGGTAGCCGGTCTCTTCCTCAAGCTCGCGCGCGGCCGAGGCGGTGATCGCCTCGCCCTCGGTCTCGTCACCGACGAGACCGGCGGGCAGTTCGATGCAGACACGCCCGAGCGGCACGCGATATTGCTCGACCAGCAACACCTCGCCCGCTTCGACCGCGAGGATCACCGCCGCGTGGATATCGCGCGCGCGGCCGACATATTCCCACGTGCCCTGCTTGCGGACGGTGATGAACTTGCCCTGCCAGACCGTTTCGATGGGCTGGCTCACAATTCGATCACCCGGTCGGGAAGTTCGTTCACGTCATGCTCCGTCTTGGGAAAGGTTTCGGCCAGGATCGCGCCGATCGCGGCGACGGCGGCCGCCATGCCGTCACCCGCGCGGCCGGCGCGAACCTCGGCGACGAGTGCCGCCATCGCGTCGCCCCAGCGCTCCGCAGGCACGGCACGGTGGATCGCCTCGTCGGCGATGATCTCGGCCATGCGCTCTCGCGTGGAGAGATAAAGCAGGATGCCGACCTTGGCGCTTGTGCGATTCTCCGCGCCGATACGGAAACATTGCAGTGCACGCCGGCGTACCCGCCGCCGCTTGGTCGCGCGCGGGGTGAGCGCGAAGCGCAAGCGCGACCAGCCGACGAGATAGCGCACCGCCAGAAATGCCACCGCCTGCGCGACCAGCAGGATCAGCAGGACATGGCGGAGATCGGTCTCGCTCCACGGGTCTAGCCCGATCTCCAGCCAGCGCGCGTCGAGCGTCGCCAGCGCCGTGACGAGCAGGACCGCGAGCACGCCGAACTGAAGCGGCACGTCATGATAGCTGTTCGATTGCGCCGCGACGATCGTGACGATCTCGCCATCGGTGCCGCGTTCGGCGGCGGCAACCGCCGCCGTGACGCGATCTCGATCAGCGGGTGTGAGCGCGAAGCGTGCCATCACCAATCCCCCGAGGCGCCGCCGCCGCCGCCCGATCCGCCGCCGCCGCCGGTGAAGCCACCACCACCCCAGCTACCGTCGCTCCCCGAACTACCACCGCCGCTACCCCAGCCGCCGCCAAAGCCACCGCCCGAACCTCGGCCGATCTCGTTGCCGAGACCCCACAGGATGACCGGCCACGCGCTGCCCCCGCCGCTTTGCCCGACATAGCGGCTGCCGCCGGCGCGGCGGAACCACGACAGCGCGACGAACAGGATGATGAAGCCCCAGACGATCAGACCGAATGGGATGTCACCACCGCTGCCCGAAGCTTGGCGTTGGTGGGTCTTGTTGAACTCCTTGATCGCCGCGTCCGTCCGCGCTTTGGCTTCCTCGGGCGACGCGCGCAGTTGCGCGATCAGCGCGTCGGTGCCCGCTTCCATCGCGCCGGGGACGTCGCCCGCGCGCAGCTTAGGCATCATTTGCTGGCGGATGGTGACGCCCGAAAACGCGTCCGTTAGGATCGGCTCAAGCCCATAGCCGACTTCAATGCGGGGGCCGCGATGCCCGGCGGGTTCGTTGGGCGCGATGAACAGGATCGCTCCATTATCGACGTCCTTGAGGCCAGGCCCCCAAGCGCCCAGCAAGCCGATGCCGTAGTCTTCGAGACTGTTGCCTTGCAGGTCGGGGATCGTCGCAACAACGAGCTGGCGGTGCGTGTCCTTCTGGAGCGCCTCCAGCTTGGCTTCGAGGTCGGCGCGCGTCGCGGGCGGTAGCACGTTCGCCGCATCGACCACCAGGCCGGTGAATTTGGGGTAGGTCTGCGCGCCCGCCGGGGTGCCGATCAGCATCCCGGCGAGCAGCAGAAGCAGGAACCGCAGCAGCGGCATCATCAACTACCGAAATCGACCTTCGGCGCGGTCTCGGAGCCCGGCGTGGTCGCCTGGAACGGGACCATCGGCTTGGCACCGTAGAAGATCTTGGCGCCGATCGCGTCTGGGAATGTGCGGATCGTCACATTGTACTTCTCGACTGCGTCGTTGTAATCGCGGCGGGCGTTGGTGATGCGGTTCTCGGTGCCCTCGAGCTGATCCATCAACGTCGCGTAATTAGCCTGTGACTTCAGTTCCGGATACGCCTCCTGCAAGCGCTGCAGCGACAGGCCGAGCGCGCCCTGGACCTGCGCGAACTGCTGGACCTTGGCCGGATCCTTCAGATCGTCGCCCGACACCTTGACGGTGTTCGCCGCCGCGCGTGCCTGCGTGACTTCGACGAGGATCGCCTTCTCCTGCGCGCCGGCGGCCTTCACGGTCGCGACGAGATTGGGGATCAGGTCCGAGCGGCGCTGATACTGGTTCTGCACCTCGCCCCATTTCGCCTTGGCGTTCTCCTCGGCGGTCGGCACGCTGTTGAGCCCGCAGGCGGACAGCATCGCGGCGACGGCGAGCGTGAGAATGGCACGAATGGTCATGCGAGGCGGCTCCTTCAACTTGGCGTGGCCGTCTTACCCGGATAGCATGGCCGCGCGGAAGCGAAATCGGTTGGGAGATCTGCGTGTTCAAGGAGTTCAAGGCATTCATCGCGCGCGGCAACGTGCTCGATCTCGCCGTGGCGGTCATCATCGGTGCCGCATTCGGCAAGATCGTGTCGTCGCTGACCGATGACATCATCATGCCCGTGATCGGCAAGATCACCGGCGGGCTCGATTTCTCCAGCCACTTCCTGATCCTCGGCAAGGTACCCGCCGAACTCGCCGGATCGAGCGACTATGCGGCGCTCAAGAAGGCCGGCGTCGCAGTGTTCGGCTACGGCGCGTTTGTCACCGCGGCGGTCAATTTCCTGATCCTCGCGTTCATCATCTTCCTGCTCGTGCGCAGCGTCCACAGGCTGATGGACAAGCCCAAGGAGCCCGCCGCCGCAGCGCCAGAACCCGCAGACGTCGCGCTGCTGCGCGAGATCCGCGACGAGTTGAAGAAGCGGCCGACGGTGTGACGGCTGGACGGCGCTGACCGTCCAAACCGCCAAGCCGTTCGTCCTGAGCGAAGTCGAAGGACGTGCGTCACGCGCAGCGCTTGGGGCACGCACTTCGACTTCGCTCAGCGCGAACGGAGAGGATGCCCGCGAAGGCGCCAAGCGCGCGTGGGCTATAGATATTTACCGAAAGTTGTCCGCGTAGGCCTGCAGCTTGAGCTTGCGCTCGGGCGCGGGGAGGACGGTGTAGGCGAGACCCTCGCGCTCGGCATAGGCGATCGCGGCTTCCTGCGTCGGGAATCCGATACGGATTTGGTCGAGCGTGTCGCCTGATCCGGCCCAGCCGGTCAGCGGATCGGCACGCTTGGCTTCGGCCGGCTCGAAATCGAGCACCCAGCCGTGGGTGCGCGCGCGGCCCGACTGCATCGCGTTCTTCGGGCGCTGGTAAATACGGGCGGTGGCCATGTCTCGTCGATGTCCCTCTTGTACACTTCCCCTTAACGCGCTCCGCGCGCCCTTGCATCCGCGTTTTTCGTGCGTGTCGTCGGATTCGCGCCGGCGGGATCGTCGGGCCAGGGGTGGCGCGGGTAGCGGCCGCGCATTTCGCGCGCGACATCGGCCCAGCTTCCCGCCCAGAAGCCGGGCAGGTCGCGCGTGGTCTGGATCGGGCGGCCGGCGGGCGAGGTGAGGCTCAGCACCAGCGGCACGCGTCCGCCGGCGACCATCGGATGGGTGGCGAGGCCGAACAACGCCTGCGGGCGGAGGTCGACGCGCGGGCCGCCCTCGGCGGCGTAATCGATCGAATGGCTGCTGCCGGCGGGCGACTGGAAGTGCGTCGGCGCCTCGGCATCGAGCAGCCGCAGCGTGTCCCAGCCGATCACCCCGTGCAACGCCTCGGCGAGCGCGCCGGGGTCGATCGCGTCGAGCCGGCGTTTGCCGACGAGCAACGGCGTCAACCATTCCTCGGCGCGGTCGAGCAGCGCGGCCTCGTCGATCGCCTCGACGGCACGGCCTTGCGCGCGCAGGAACGCGATGCGCGCGAGCAGCGCCTGCGCCGCGTCGCTCCACGGGAGCAGGCGAAAGCCGCCGCGCTTCACCCCGTCTAACAAGGCCGCGGCGATGGCCTCCGGATCGGCTTCGGCGTCGGGGCCGCTCGACAGCCGGATCGCGCCGAGCCGCCGCTCGCGCGTCGCGCGTACGCCGCCGGTGGCGGGATCGAACGTGACGCTGCGATGCGTGACGATCCGGTCGCCGAACAGCGCCTCGACGCTCGCCTGCTCGATCGGCGCGGCCGACAGAATGCGCGCGCCCGCCGCCATCCCCTGCGTTTCGGCGACCGCGAGCCACTCGGCGCGGGCGAGCGAGGATGTCGGGTCGAGCTTGAAGCCCCGCCCGCCGACCGACGCCCAGGTCTCGCCGCTGCCATCGCGCCGCTTGGCGATGCGATCAGGGAAGGCGAGGGCGATGGCCACGTCTAGCCCTCTCCCCGCGTGCGGGGAGAGGGTTGGGGGAGGGGCCGTGCGAGGCTGTGTCATCTGTGACTGCCCCTCTCCCCGGCCCTCTCCCCGGCCCTCTCCCCGCAAGCGGGGAGAGGGAGGAAGGAGGGACGCCCACCGCGCCGCCAGCCGCCGCGCGGCTTCCGCCCGCGTGCCGCGCTCGCTCCGCCAGCGCCGCAGCCGCATCTCGAGATCGGCGTCGGCCCCGCCCAGACCACGCTCGCCGAGCAGCACCGCCACCTCGGCCGCCACCGTGCCCAGCCCGATCTCGCCGGCGCGCACCAGCATATGCCCGAGCCGAGGCGGCAGCGGCAGCTTGGCGACCGCCGCGCCGTGCGGCGTCGGCCGTCCATCGGCGTCGATCGCCCCGAGCGTGGTCAGCCGCGCGCGCGCCTCGCTGACCGCAGCGTCGGGCGGCGGATCGAGCCACGCCAGCGCGCGCGGATCGTTGACGCCCCATAAAGCGCAATCGAGCGTCAGCGCCGACAGATCGGCTTCGAGGATTTCGGGCGGGTCGAAGCGCGGCAAGCCGGCGGTCGCCGCCTCTTCCCACAACCGGTACGCCACGCCCGGACGCTGGCGCGCGGCGCGGCCGGCGCGCTGGGTCACCGCCGCCTGGCTCGCGCGTTCGGTGACGAGCCGGGTCATCCCCGCCGCCCGGTCATAGCGCGGGCGACGCGCGAGGCCGGAATCGACCACCACCGAAATGCCGTCGAGCGTGAGGCTGGTCTCGGCGATCGACGTGGCCAGCACCACCTTGCGCCGGCCCTGCGGATCGGGCTGGATCGCGGCGCGCTGCGCGACAGGGTCAAGCGTGCCGTGCAGCCGGTGCAGCGCGATGCCATCGCCCAGCGCGTCAAGCCGCTCGGCGGTGCGCTCGATCTCGCCGACCCCGGGCAGGAAGGCGAGGATGCCGCCCTCCGCCTCGCGCAGCGCGGTCCGCACCGCCGCCGCGACCGAATCCTCGATCCGCGCCTCGGCGGCGCGGCCGAGATGGCGTAGCGTCAGCGGGAACATCCGCCCCGCGCTCTCGATCACCGGCGCCGCGCCCATCAGCGCCGAGAAGCGCGCGCCGTCGAGCGTCGCCGACATCGCCACCAGCCGCAGGTCGGGGCGCAATCCCGCTTGCGCATCGAGTGCGAGCGCCAGCCCGAAATCGCTGTCGAGGCTGCGCTCATGCACCTCGTCGAACAGCACAGCCGACACGCCTGCCAGCTCGGGGTCGGACTGGATGCGGTTGACGAAGATCCCCTCGGTCAGCACCGTCACCCGCGTCGCGGCCGAGCGCTTGCTGTCCATCCGAGTCGCATAGCCGAACGTGCGCCCGACCGACTCGCCCGCCAGCGCCGCCATCCGCTCGGCGGCGGCGCGCGCGGCGAGCCGGCGGGGGGAGAGCAGCAGCACCTCACCGCCGCACCAATCCTGGGCGAGCAGCGCGGGCGCGACGGCGGTGGTCTTGCCCGCGCCGGGCGGCGCGACGAGCACGGCGTTCGATGTTGCGCGCAGGGCGGCGAGCAATTCCGGCAGAACGGCAAGAACGGGAAGCGCGGGATCGGCCACGGCGGCGTTCTACGCGCTGTCGTGCGGAACGCCAGCCCCGGCGGCGGTTTGTTCCTCGTCAAAAGCACCCGTTCGTGCTGAGCGCAGTCGAAGCACGTGCCCGGAGCAATTGGCTGTCGTGCTAGGCACGTGCTTCGACTTCGCTCAGCACGAACGGAGATATGCTGGACGAACGTCCCCAGCATGCCGAGAAGTCGCATCGGCAACGTCATACCCGCGTCCTAGTATCACCTGCGCCGGGGGTGCTACGGCACGTGAAACCGAGACGCGGAGTTCCCTTTGGCCGGCCATCATCACCACGCGCACGACCATACCGGCCACGATCATGGCGGGCATAGCCATGGGCACGGCCATGTCCACGCGCCCGCCGCGTTCGACCGTGCGTTCGCGATCGGCATTTCGCTCAACATCGTGTTCGTCGGGGTCGAGGCGGGGTTCGGTTTCGTCGCGCATTCGGTCGCGCTGCTCGCCGATGCCGGGCACAATCTGTCCGACGTGCTCGGGCTAGCGATCGCCTGGGGCGGCGCGACGCTGGCGCGGCGCGCGGCGACCAAGCGCTTCACCTATGGCCTCAAGGGTTCGACGATCCTCGCGGCGTTGCTCAACGCGCTGTTCCTGCTCGTCGCGCTGGGCGCGATCATCCTCGAGGCGGCGCAGCGGCTCGCGGCGCCCGCGCCCGTCGCCGGGGCGACCGTATCGATCGTCGCCGGCGTAGGCATCGTCGTCAATCTCGCCACCGCGTTGCTCTTCGCGCGCGGGCGCAAGGACGATATCAACATCCGTGGCGCGTTCCTCCACATGGCCGCCGATGCGGCGGTGTCGGCGGGGGTGGTGATCGTCGGCGGGATCATCCTGCTCACCGGCACGACCTGGCTCGATCCGGCGGTGAGCATCGTCATCGCGCTGCTGATCGTGTGGCAGACGTGGGGGTTGCTGCGCGAATCGGTCGAAATGTCGCTATCGGCGGTGCCGCGCGCGATCGATTACGACGCGGTGGGCGAGGCGCTCCGGGCGCTGCCCGGCGTGACGCAGATCCACGATCTCCACATCTGGCCGATGAGCACGACCGAGACTGTGTTGACCACGCATTTGCTGATGCCCGGCGGCCATCCGGGCGACGCCTTTCTGATGGAGACGCAGGCGATGCTGCGCGCGCGCTTCGGCGTCGGCCATGCGACCGTGCAGGTCGAGACCAGCGAATGCGCGGTGGACTGCTAGTTACGTTCCGTTCGTCCCGAGCGTAGTCGAGGGACATGCCCGGCACGCAGGTGCCTCGACTTCGCTCGGCACGAACGGTTGGTGTACCGCTCGCCGCTTCAGCCCGGATCGCGCGCCAGCCACCATTTGAGCAGGGCCGCCGTCTCGCCTGGCTGTTCGAGCGCGGGCAGGTGCCCGCAGGCGTCGAACCGGTGGAGGTGGGCACCCGGAATCAGCCGCGCGATCTCCTCGGCCTCGTGCGGCGGCGTGATCTGGTCGCCGTCACCCACCGCCACTAGCGTCGGCACACGCACGCCGGGCAGCACCGGGCGCATATCGACGCGATCGAGGATCGCATGCTGCTGGCGCAGGAACGCGGCGCCGCCGACGCGGAGCGCCATTGCCTTGAGCGCCTCGGCGACAGGCCCCTCGGTCTTGTCGGGATGGACGAGCCGGTCGAGCAACGCCCGCCTGATGCCGACGAACCGCCCGCGTTCGAGCGAGGCCATGCCGACCCGACGCTGCGCCGCCCGCTCGGCCGAATCGGCGCGCGCACTGGTGTCGAGCAGCGCCACCGAGGAAACCCGCTCGGGCGCCTGCCGCAGGATTTCGAGCGCGACATAGCCGCCCATCGACAGCGCGACGAGCGCGAAGCGTGCCGGCGCCACCGCTAGCACGCGCCGGGCCATCGCCGGGATGCTGTCGTCGAGCGTCAGGTCGGCGACCAGCGGCGCGACGTGGGGCGCGAGCGCGTCGATCTGCGGGCGCCACAGCGCCGCGTCGCAGAGCAGGCCGGGCAGGAACACGGTCGGCATCAGCGACGGCACGGCCGACAGGGCCGGGGCATGATCGTCAACGGCGGCAAACCCAAAAGCGTCGAAATCGGTGAACATGGCGAATCTCCGACCGACAATTTGGTCTCGCCGCTGCCATCTGTCTAATATCTCGCGCCTACGATCTCGATAGCTTTTGGAGATGGCATGGAATTGCGGCATGTGCGCTACTTTCTCGCGGTGGCCGAGGAGGGGAATTTCACCCGCGCCGCGCGGCGGCTCGGCATCGGCCAGCCGCCGCTCAGCCAGCAGATCCGCGATCTCGAGGAGGAGATCGGCGCGCGCCTGTTCCACCGCATCCCCCAGGGTGCGGAACTCACCGAGGCGGGCGAAGCGTTCCGCGCGGGCGTGCGCGGCCTTCCCGCCTTGGCCGAGGCCGCGATCCACGCCGCGCAACGCGCCGCGCGCGGGGAGACGGGTGCGCTGCGGGTCGGCTTCACCGGCTCGGCCGCGTTCAACCCGATCGTGCCCGCCGTGATCCGCGGCTACCGCCGCCGCTTCCCCGATATCGACCTGACGCTGCGCGAGGGCAATTCGCTCGAGCTGGTCGCCGCGCTGCGTGACGACATGCTCGACGCGGCGTTCCTGCGCCCCGATTCGGTGGACCGGGCCGGACTCCACCTCCACACGCTCGATGACGAACCGCTGGTCGCGGCGCTGCCCGCCGCCCACCCCGCCGCGACCGCCGACGCGCTGCCGCTCGCCGCGCTCGCGGGCGAGGCGTTCGTGCTCACCCCGCGCGATCTCGGCCCGACGCTGTTCGACGCGGCGATCGCCGCGTGCCGCGACGCCGGGTTCGAGCCGATCCTCGGCCAGTCCGCCCCGCAGATCGCCTCGGTGCTCGCCTTCGTCGCCGCCGAGCTCGGCGTGTCGCTGGTGCCGGGTTCGATGCGGATGGCGCTGATCCAGGGCGTCGCCTACCGCGACCTCACCGACATCCGCCGCAGCGCGCGGATGGCGATCGCCTATCGCCGCGGCGACCTCTCCACCGCGCTGCGCCACTTCGCCGAAGAGGCGCGCGCGCATGCGGTGGTGGCCGGATGATGCTGGGTTGGGGGCAGGATTCGACCCAAGCGCATTGATTCCCGCGGCTGGTCAGCCTGCTCACCATCTCAGCGCATCAACAAACGGACGGAGCGCCGGCGTGATTTGGCGGCTGGGGTAGATATGGCACCCAAGATCGTGTGGGCACCAGTGATCAACCACCTGCACCAGTCGGCCCTCAACGATTTCCGCTGCCACGTCGTGCTCAATCAACAAGGGCGGTGGGGCATCAGAACGCCACGTTCGCCGGTCCGGGGACCACTTGATCGCGCACGCCGCGGGTGGCGGCGGTGGTGAAGTCGGTCACGTGGTCGAGCGCGAAGACGCGACCACGCGGCGCGCGCACGGCGAGGAAGCTGGCGCCATCCACATCCTCGAGCCGGAAGGCCGCGCGGGGATCGGGCGCGGTCGTCTCGACCTCGACATTGCTCATCCGTAGCCCCCGCGCGTGACGCACGAAGAATCCGCTCGCCGGCAAATCGCCGAACATGGTCGCCTCGGGATAGCCGAGTTCGTTTTCGGGCGCGGTCAGCGTGGCCATCGCGGCCGGCGCGCCGCCGACGTGCTGGAAATGGCAGTCGCTGATCTGCACATCCTCGATCGGATGGCCGGGCAACCCGGCGATCACCGATGGGAGCAGGTTCGCGCCCGAACTCGACACGTTCTGGATCAGCACGCGCTTCAGCGTCCCGATCGGGCGTCCCGCCGGGCCACGCATCCGCCGGCCGAGCCGAAGGAACAGCGGGCCATCGATGGTGCCGCGCATCGCGATGTTGCTGATCGTGACATCCTCGATCGTCGCGCCATCAACAGTCTCGAGCGCGATGCCGCGACTGTCCTCTATCACGCAATTGCTGATCGTGATGTTGCGGAAGCCACCGTTCGATTCGGTGCCGCACTTGATTCGCCCGTGGATCTTGGGCGCGAAATCGGCGGGCATCTTCTTCCAGCTACCGTCAATCACCGAGCCGACCTGATAATTGCCGGTAACGTAGCAATTGGTGATCGTCAGGTTTTCGGTTGTGCGCGGATAGCCGAGCGCGAAGCTCGATTTGGGGCAAATGCCATCGTCATAAGGCGAGTTGACCGTGCAATTGCTGACGCGGACATTGCGGCAACAGTCGATGTCCATGCCGTCGCGATTGGTATCGATGATGAGATTGTCGATCGTGAGATTGTCGACACCGGTGGCGAGGATGCCGAACCAGCCGCCTTCGAGCAGCCGAAAGTCGCGCAGCAGCACGTTGCGACAGTTCTTGAGCGCGATCGCCTTGTTGCCGGTTCCCGGCCCATTGGGATCTTTGAGCCACCCATCCTTGCCGTCACCGCGACCGAGGCCCTTGCCCCAGATCAGCCCGCCGCCGGCGATGGCGATGTCGTGTAATCCCTCGCCGTGGATCAGGCTGTTGCGCCAGTGGCTATGGCCGAAATCCTGAAAGTGTTCGTATACCGGATCGATCGGCTCGGCGCGGTCGTAACCCGCGTCGCCCTGCGGCGCGGCGGCGAGCAGAATCGCGCCGGGATCGAGGTGGAGCGTCACCGCGCTCATTAGCCGGATCGTGTAGCTGGCGTAGTGGCCGGCCGGGAAATAGACGGTGCCGCCGCCGCGTGCCGCTGCTGCGGCAATTGCGCGATTGATCGCGGCCGTATCGATGGTCTTGCCGTCACCGCGCGCGCCGAAGCGGCGCACGTCGAGCCAGCCAGCGTCGGCTGCGAAGGCGCTCCGCGGGAGCATGGCGGCGAGCGCCGCGGCGCCGCCGGACAGGAGGAGGTCTCGACGCTTCATGCACACGCTCCGCAAGAAAAAGGCCCGGCCGGCATGATGCCGGCCGGGAAGAGGGGAAGCGATCAGAACTTCGCGGTGATGCCGAAGAAGAATTCGGTGCCCATCACGTCGTAAGTCGCTGAAAACGTGTTCGCACTTGGCCCTTGGGTGGTGATCGGCGGGTTCTGGTTGAAGATGTTGTTCGCACCGCCGAATAGCTGGAAGGTTTTCGCGACGTCGTAGCTGAACGACAGATCGAAATAATGCCGGTCGGGCAGCTTGGGATAGACCAAGGTGTTGAGCGCCGGAGTCGCGGTCGAACCCTGGCGCAGCGGCACCAGATAGCGATCGGTGGTCACCGGGCCGATGTAGCGGTGGCGCAGCGACAGGCTGAGCGGCCCCGTTTCCCACGTCACGCGGCTGGTACCACGCCAGATCGGCAGCGGCTGGCCGCAGGTCGGGCCGTACGATCCCTCGCAGTGGTTCTGGAGGTTAGGGAACGCTGCGACCGGCACCGAGGTGAAGTCGTTCAACCAGGTGAAGGTGCTGCTGAGGTCGATCGAACTGGTCTCGCCCAGGCCCGGGAAACCGAAGCCGAGGTTGAAGCGGTACCGCGCGGCGAAGTCCAGCCCCGACGTCCGCAACGATCCGGTATTGGCGTTGAGGATCTTGGCGACGTAGGGATCGTTGATCTCGCCGGTGGTCGGGTTGCGCTGAACGGCCTGGCAATACGGGCTGCTCGCGTCCTGGATGACGGTGTAGCAGAGGTTGAGCGTGTTCTGCAGACCGCCGCCCAGCGACGAAATCGCGCCATCCAGCTTGATGTTGAAGTAATCGACGCTGAACAACAGGCGCGGCGCGAACGCCGGCGTGAACACCGCGCCAGCGGTGTAGGTGTCGGACTTCTCGGCGGCGAGGTTCGGGTTGCCGCCGAAATCCGCCGGGATGATCGTGTTGGGCTGCACCGCCGCGGTGAAGACGTTGGCGGCGGGCACGCCTGTTGCCTGGCAGACGGCCCGCACCGACGCGGTCTGCAGCGCGGCGGAGCCGCGGTTGGAGCAGGGATCGGTCGCAACGCTGGTCACGCGGTTGACGCCGCCGTACAGTTCCGAGACGTTCGGCGCGCGGATCGCGCGCTGATACTGGCCGCGCAGCGCGATGCTGCGGTTCACGCGCCAGTCGAGCCCGCCCAGATACGTCCAGTTGCCGCCGATTCCCTTCAGATCATAGTCCGAATAGCGGAACGCCGCATTGGCGGTGAGGTTCTGGATGAACGGCGTATCGTGGATCAGCGGCACGCGGACCTCGCCGAAGCCCTCTTTCACGCTCACGCTGCCCTGTGTCGGCAGCCCGGGGTTGAAACCGGCGACATCGCCCGACGCAAGGAAGCTGTCGGGGGAGAACACCGCATCGGTCTTGCGCCACTCGAAGCCCGACGAGAAGCCAACCTTGCCGGCCGGAAGGCGGAACAGGGTACCGGTGATGCTGCCTTGCGCCACCTGTTGCGTCGCGACGGTGGTGTTGGTCGCGCTGATCCGGATCGCGGCGGCGCAGGCTTCGGTGATCTGCGCGCCGAAGATGTCACACACCGGCGCCGCGCCGTTCTGCGACAATACCGCCGCCTGGACGCGGCTACGCGACAGTGCGTTCTGGAGCAGCAGCGTGTCTTCGCTGCGCGAATAGGTGTAATAGACGTCGTACTTCAGGTCGCTGAGGAAATTCTCGCTCACGTCCCCCAAGCCGCCGCGGAAGCCCCACGCGCCGCGGAACACGTTGCGCCGCTCGCTCGCCATGCGCGGGCCGACTTCGACATAGCGACGTCCGGCGGTGATCTGGGCGAGACCATCATTGGGGCGGTTGGTGTATGTGGCGGTTCCCGCCGACACGGTGCTGTTGCCGGTCTCCGATCGGTCGAGCACGCCGAGCACGTTTTGCAGCGCGGGCGACAGATAGGGATTGTTGACGTTGAACAGCATCGGCGAGCCGATGTTGGTCGGCGCGAGCCGCGCGTTCACCTCGTTGTGGCTATAGTGCAGCTCCATATAGCCGGTGATGGTGTCGGTGAAATCATAATGGCCGAAGCTGTTGATCATCCACCGTTTCTGCGGCTGGATCAGATAATTGTCGGGGCCGAGATTGAAGTCGTCCTGCGGCGTCAGCGCGGGGCGCGCGACCGTGCCGGCGCTGTTGAAGGTGAAACCGCGCGAGGTCAGGCCCGACAGGCCGGCGGCGGCATAAGCGGCGTTCAGCGCTGCGTTGGAACCGCCGGCTGCGGGGATACCCGAGAAGCGGCCGTTGGGGATGTCGCCTGACCCGCTGGCGATGAAGCCGAGCTGCCCGCCGCCGCCGGTGCAGCTTTGCCCGGCGGCCGGCGTGAACGGCGTGCCGGGTCGGGTGGCGCTGCCCGATCCCGGCACGACGCACCCATCGGCAAGACTTAGATAGGCGAAGCTGCCGCGATCACCGCGCGTGATGGCGCCGCTATTGAGGTAATTGCCCGACACGACGAGGTTGCCGCGCCCTTCGGAGAAATTGCCGCCCATCGTGAGATCGAAATTATAGGTCGGCGTGCCGGTGGGCCGGTCGACGTTGACCTGCGCGCGCGCTTCCACGCCCGAGAAGTCCTCGCGCATGATGAAGTTGATGACGCCGGTGATCGCATCCGAGCCGTAGACCGCCGAGCTGCCGCCCGTGACGATTTCGGTGCGCGCGATCAAAGATGAGGGGATGGTGTTGAGATCGACGACCTGTTCGGGTCCGAAAATCGCGAACCGGCGGCCGTTGACGAGCACGAGGTTCCGGGTTGAGCCGAACCCGCGCAGGTTCACGTCGGCATAGCCGCCCGGCACGGTGTTGGACGTCGCGCCGCCAAGCTGGGAGGCGACCACCTGCGGCACTTGCTCGAGCGTCTTGTCGATGTTGACGTTGCCCGAAAGCTTGATGTCCTGCTGGTTGAACACGTTTACCGGTGTCGAAGCGTCGAAGCCGCTGCGCGCGATGCGCGACCCGGTGACGACGACGTCCTGCGCGACGGGTTCCGCCGCCGGCACGCCTGGCGCGATAGCCTGACCGTCGCTGTCGCCCGATTGCGTGGGAGCCGACTGTGACATGTTTCCGATCGACGGAGCGGCGGTCTGCGCCGCCAGCGGGCTTGCTATTGCTAGCGCTAGCACGCCTGCGGTTGCACCGCTCAGAAGCCGCCGGCGGGCGGCCTTGGTGTTTGGCATTGATATCCTCCCTTTGTACGCCTGCGGCGTGATCACTTGATCGCAACGATCTTGGTCGTCTTGATCGAGCCCGTCCGCACCATCTTGCTAGCGCTGGCATAGCCCACTTGTTGAGACGAATGTCTATGGTATGAGAAACATATTCGTCAAGTGCGCACCGCACGACGGCTTGGGAGAGACCGAACGATGAAGATCGCCAGATGCGTTACAGCGTGCGTCGCCATGCTGGCATTCTCCTGCGGTCTTGCCGACGCGAACGGCGGAGGCGCTCGATCGCGCTTCACCAATCCGATTCTGTTCGCCGATTACTCCGACCCCGACGCGATTCGCGTCGGCCGCGACTATTATCTTGTCGCTTCGAGCTTTCACTTCTCTCCCGGCCTACCCGTGCTGCACTCCACCGACCTCGTCCACTGGACGATCATCGGCCATGTCCTCCCCAAGCTGCCGTTTGCGTCCGAATATGACATGCCCGGCCCCCACACGCTCACCGACGCGATTTCGAAGCCCATCGGCGGGACTCGCTATGCGAGCGGTGTCTGGGCGCCGGCGATCCGATACCACGCGGGCAAGTTCTTCGTGTACTGGCCGACGCCGGACGAGGGTATCTTCATGGCCACCGCGACCAATCCGGCCGGCCCATGGAGCACACCGACCGCGGTGATTGCGCAGGCGGGGCTGGAAGATCCGTGCCCGTTCTGGGACGATGACGGCACCGCGTGGCTCATCCACAGTCGAACCGGTGCCGGGCCGCTGATCCTCCACCGGATGAGCGCAGACGGTACCCGCCTGCTCGACGCCGGAACCGTCGTCGCGGAGGACAAGGTGCGCCTACCGACGCTCGAAGGCCCCAAGCTCTACAAGCGCGCGGGCTGGTACTACATATTCGCGCCCTACGGCGGTGTCGCGACCGGCTTGCAAGCGGTCGGGCGCGCGCGCGACATTCGGGGGCCATACGAATGGCGGACCGTGCTCAAGCCCGGCACGAGCGGCGTGCAGGGACCGCATCAGGGCGCGTGGATCGAGACCCCGTCAGGGCAAGGTTGGTTTCTTCACTTCAATTCGACCGGCGCGTTCGGACGGATCGATTATCTCGAACCCTTGCGCTGGATCGATGATTGGCCGGTGATCGGCGACCCGATCGCGGGTGACGCGGAGGCCGGGCAGCCGGTCGCGTCGGCGCCCATGCCAGATACGGGAAGTCCGCCCACCCGGGATCAGATCCAGGCGTCGGACGACTTCGCGTCGCCGCGCCTTGGGGTGCAATGGGAATGGAATCATAATCCGGACGATCGCGCATGGAGTCTAACCGTTCGTCCCGGCTGGTTGCGGCTGACCGCGCTGCGAAGCGATCATCTGGTGACGGCTCGCAATACCCTGACGCAGATCCTGCATGGCCCGTCCAGCCGGATCAGCACACGGATCGACGTGTCGCGAATGCGCGATGGTCAGCGTGCTGGCCTGTCGTTGTTCGGTGTCGGGCCGAGTTGGATCGGCATCGCGCAGGATGATGGTGTACGGCGGATCACACTCGCGTCGAAAGGGGCCGAAACCCCCGGACCGAGAGTATCCGGCCTCACCGTGACGCTGCGTGCGGACGTCGCCTCCGACCAGACCGTGCGCTACAGCTATAGCCTCGACGGTAGACGTTTCCTCCCGTTCGGCGACGCGATCGCGCTCGCCAAATTCTCATGGTGGAAGGGATCGCGGCCGGCCTTGTTCAGCTTCACCCACGCCGTGCCGGGCGGCAGCATCGATGTCGATTCCTTTCAGGTGGAGCAGCCATGACCATCGACCGTCGCCTCTTCCTCGCCAACACCGCCGCAGCGCTCGCGCTGCCCGCTGCGACGCGCGCCGCGCCGGTGGCGAGCGACACGCCCGTTTTCGTGACCGCCAACACGCGCTGGCAGACCGCCTATGACAAAGCTCTGGCGGTGCTCGCCGGCAACGTGCGCGTACTGCCATATGTGCCAGATCCGGTGTTGATCGAGGGCGCGCAATATCAGGGCATCTGGCAGGAGTGCGGACCGCACGAGGCGCTCGTCTATCGCCATTGGCGGCCCGACGTGGCGCGTGCGAGCCACCGGACCTTCTTCGATCTCCAGCGCGCGGACGGACAACTGCCCGCCAACAACAAGCTGACAGAAACCGGTTTTGGCCAGATTCAAATGGTGGTGCCGATCGCCGCGACGGCATGGGAACTCGCGCGCGCGACTGGTGACGGTGAATTGCTGGAAACGGCATATCGCGCCTGCTCGGCCTGGGATGGCTGGTTGATGCGCCATCGCAACACCCGCGGCACCGGGTTGATCGAAGGATTCTGCACGTATGACACGGGCCATGACAACAGCCCGCGCTGGGCTGGCGTGCCCAATCAGTGTCCAAACAAGGACGCACGGCGCTTCCCGCAGGGTTTCGCCTTGCCGCGGCTGTGCCCGGACTTGTCGGCCACCGTTTACGGCGGACGCCGGGCACTCGCGGAGATGGCGCGTGCGCTCGGCCGGACGGCGGATGCTGCCCGTTGGGACGAGCAGGCCGAGGCGATCCGGCGGTTGATCCTAGACCGGCTCTACGTCGCGGAGGACGCCGCCTTCTACGACCTTGACGCCGACGATCGCTTCGTTCGGGTCCGGGGCGACATTCTCACGCGTGTCGTTGGAGAGCACGTCGTTGACCGCCGAACTTTCGATTCCCTCTGGCAGCACCAGCTCGGTAATCCGAAGGCGTTCTGGACGCCCTACCCATTGCCCTCGATAGCGTTGGATGATCCGACGTTCGTGCGGCCGATACCAGGGAACAGTTGGGGCGGCGCCGCGCAGGCCTTGACCGCGCTGCGCACCGGGCGATGGATGGACCATTACCGGCGCTCGGCGGAGTTCGGCACACTGATGAACCAATGGTGCGAGGCGATCCAGCGCGACCCGACCTTCCGCCAGCAAATCGACCCGGTAACCGGTGCATTCACCCAAGCCGACTCTGCGGGCTATTCGCCGTCGGCGTTGGTGATGGTCGATTTCACTTGGCGGCTAGTCGGCGTGCAACGGGCTGGTGAGGAACTCCATTGGAACTGCCGCCCGCGGCATCCGGCCGCGCAAGGCACGCGCGTGGCGCTGAAGACCGATAAAGGACGTCTTGCGACACTCTCCTATGACGCGCGCGGCGTGACGTTGCATCTCGATACCGTTCGCGTTGCGCGGATCGACGGTGGCAGTGTCCGGCTCGTCACCGATGCGGACGGCAGGCCATTGCGATTGACCGGATTTGAAGCGCTCCCGCAGTCGCTGACGCTTCGGCTGAGGGATGGACGTCCGCAGCGCCTCGTCGTCGCCGCCAACACGGACGTGCCGCTTCAGGTTTGATGCGGCGGCGGCGCGCTCGATTCCCCGGCGATCAGGACGAGTTCGGCGCGAGCCACCTGGGTTATTGGCAGCCCGCCGAGCCAGTCAAGCAATTGCCGCGTCGCTTGGCGCGCCATCTCGTCGAACGGGCGCCGCACTGTCGTCAGCGCGGGCGTGAGCATCTGCGCGAGTATGCTGCCGTCGAAGCCTACGACCGAGAGTCCGCTCGGCACGCCGACGCTGCGCGCGGCAGCGACCTTCAATACCGCCGCCGCCATGATATCGTTCGCCGCGAAAATCGCTGTCGGGGGTTCGGGAAGCGCCAGGAACGCCTCGGCTGGCGCCAAGGCCGAGGTGAAGCCGTAATCGCCCTCGGCCTCGACGAGCAGCGGCACGCCGGCCTCTTCGAGCGCTTCGAGAAAGCCCAGCCGGCGTTCGACCGCGGAGACCATATCCTGCGGGCCCGTCACCATCGCGATCCGCTCATGCCCCAGGCCGACCAGATAGCGCGCCACCTCCGCGGCGGCGCGGCGTTCCTCGGAGATTATGACGGACGCATAGCCCTCGACCGGGGTCGCCGAAAGCGCCACGGCCGGCACGCCCTCCTCGGCCAATGCAGCGGCGAGGCCGGGGATGCCCGAGACCGGCGGCAGCACGAGAACTCCGTCGACCCGTGAGCGACGGACGAAATCCATGACGTCTTCGATCGCGCGGTTGTTCACCGGCGGGGTCGAGTGCATTATAAGCTCATACCCTTCAGGGGCGGCCTCGCCGACGATGCCGCGCTGCACCGCTTCGAGCACCAGTGCATTGCGATCGTTGTGGACCATACCGATCAGGAACGATCGCCCCATCGCGAGCGCGCGCGCACGCGCGCTCGGCCGGAAATTGAGCCGGACGATCGCCGCCTCGATCTTTTCACGCGTCCCGGCATTGACCTTCGGCGAGTGGTTGAGGACACGCGACACCGTGCGGATCGATACGCCCGCCGCCTCCGCGACGTCGGTTATGGTGGGGTCGGCACTGGAGTGGCGTTCCGTCTGTCGCAATAGCGTCCCTTCCGGCCTTTTGCTCGCCGCATGAGGTTAAGGATACCGCCTGCATTTCGAAAGAACATCCTGGATGGGCCTTTGTCCGATGCGCCCGCGAAGTGGACGGTCCGGCAATCATAGCGTGCGGCGAAACGTCGGAACGCTTGAAGCGGCCGAAGCATCGGTCGATACGGTTGCGCCTTCCTATAATGCGGCAAGGGCCAATGAAGATCGCCGCTCCCAGGCCACCGCACCTTGCTTGCGCGCGAGAGTGATCGCGCGGCGAAGGACATCGGCGGCCGCACCGTGGCTGTTGTCGGCGCGTTCGGTAATTTCCGCTTGGGCACGCAGCAGCTCGGGAACGAGTATGCGCTCGCCACTCGTCTCGCAGCGTCCGATCGCCGCGATCAGCAGATCGTGCGCTTCCGGCCATCGCCCGTCGCGGATCAGGCCACGCGCGAGCGCGAGCGAGAAGGGCGTCGTCAGAAGCTCGTAGCGGGCGGCGCGGAGCCGCGACAGGCTCTCCTCCAACAAGCCGACCGCCGCGACTGCGTCACCGCGCGCGAGCGCGAGTTCGCCGCGCAGCCCGTCGGTCGCCGCGATATATGGCCCGAGGGCGTTGGTGTCCGCGCAGTCGGCGAACGCCGCCAATGCCCGCTCCGCCTCCTCGACATCCCCGGCCCACAGGTGGACCGAGAACGACCAGACCAGCGCGATGCAGCGCGTGACCGCATGGTCCAGGCGTTCGGCCTCATGGACCGCCTGCTTCGCCATGCGCAGCGCGTGATCGGCATCGCCGGTGAGCCAGAGCGCGCGGGCAAGCGCGATGGTGGCGCGGTTGCGATGATCGAAGCCGTAGTGGATCGTTCGTTCCCGCCGCGACGGCGCGCTGTTCTTTCGTGAGAGCTCCAGCTCGCGCCGCGCACGCGTCTGATCGCCGGCGAGGTGGTGCGAGATGCCCGACAGCGAATAAGCCACGCCGAGCGCCTCCGGCTCGCCGATCGCGGTGGCTATTCGAACGGCGCGCTCGGCATGGGCGAACGCATCGGCATAGTCGCCCAGGCGCTCGTGGAAGATGTGCAGCCGGCCGAGCAGTCGCAACTCGTTCCAGATGTCGTCGAGCGCGGAGGCGACCTCGAGCGCTCGCGATAGCGCCGCACCCGCCGCGTGGCTGTTGCCGCGCGTGAACATCAGCGCGGTGCCGAGGGACGCCTGAAGCTCCAACTCCATCGAAGTGCCGCGTTGCTCGTCCTGGATGATCGACAGCGCCCGGGCGCACCACGTCCGGCACTCGACCAGCGATGACAGGTTGAGGAAGACCGGCGCGCTCGCGGCCGCGAGCAGGACGGCCAGCCTGGCGTCGCCATCCGGGCCGAACGCCCAATCGAGCGCGCTGCGGATATTGCCGAGCTGCTGGCGCAGCGCGCGGAGGTCGTGCAGCGCCTCGGCGTCCTGGCCGGCTGCGGCGTCGATTTCGCGGAAATAGAAGCTCGCATGGCGCCGCGCCGTCGCCCTCGCCTCGTCGGCACCGCGCGCGAGCAGCTTTTCACGCGCATAGGCGCGCGTCATTTCGAGCAAGCGATAGGTGCCCATACCGCGCGCACGCTGCGGCACGACCAGCGATTTGGAGGCGAGTTCGTCGAGTGCGGCGGCGACCTCGTCGGCGCTGATGCGCTCGTCCGCGACGACGTCGAGCGCGGCATCGATCGAGAACAGGCCGACGAACACCGCCAGCCGCGCCAGGACGATCTGCTCGACGCCGGACAGCAGATCGTAGCTCCAGTCGAGCGTCGCTTGCAGGGTCTGCTGGCGCGGCGTCGCAGTGCGGTGCCCATGCCAGCCGAGGCTGAACCGATCGCCCAGCAGCCGCGCTGTCGCCTCGATCCCGTGCGTCGCCGCGCGCACTGCGGTCAGCTCGATCGGGAGCGCCATGCCGTCGAGCCGACGGCACATGTCCGCGATCAGGCGCGCCGCCGCCTCATCGAGCTGAAGTGTGCTGTCGCCCGCCAGCGCGCGCTCGCAGAAAAGCTGGATAGCGGGGTAGGACAGGAGCTGTTCGCGGCCGAGGCTCTCGGGACGCTCGGGATAGGCGAGGGCGTCGAGACGGTGGACGTGCTCGCCGCGAACCCGCATCGGCTCGCGCGATGTCGCGAGAATGCGCGCGCCCGGTGCGGCCGCGACAATGCGCTCCACGATCGCCGACACCGGCTCGATCACATGCTCGCAATTGTCGAGCAGCAGCAGCACTTTCTTGTCGCGGATGTGGCCGAGAATGACGGCGAGCGGATCGTCGCTTTGTACCGCGATCATCATCGCCCCGGCGATCATCTGCGCGACGAGCGCCGGATCTTCGAGCTGGCTGAAATCGACGAACGTGACCTGATCGCCGAATTCCGGCCCGAGGCGGTGGGCGATCTCGACCGCGAGCGTGGTCTTGCCGACCCCGGCGGGGCCGACGATCGTGAACAACGGCGTGCCGACGATCCGCTGCGTGAGGAGCGCAAGATCAGTGTCGCGCCCTATCAGATGCGGCAGGCGTGCGGGCATGTTGATGGTGGTCGGCGCGGGCCGCGACGGAGCGGCGACCTCGGCGGGAACGGCAGCCGCATGCGACGGTGACACCGCCTCCACCGGCGCCACGAAGGCGTAGCCGACGCCGACCTGGGTCGCGATATAGCGCGCGCCGTTCTCACCCCCGCCGAGCAGCTTGCGCAAGCCCGCCATGTGAAAGCGCAGGCTGCCGTCCTCGACCACGACATCGGACCAGACGCGCTTGAGCAACTCGCGCTTCGACAGCACCCGCCCCGGTTGCTCGACCAGCGCGGCGAGAAGATCGAACGATCGTCCGCCGATCTCGACCGGCACGCCGTCCCGGGTGAGCAGCCGCTCCGAGGTGGAGAGGCAGAACGGGCCGAAGCGGACCCGCTCGCTGGTTCGGCCGTGCTCGGGCATCGGTCAGGCGCTACCGTCGTCCGACGGAAAATCGGTCGAGATGCTGAGCGCCCGCCACGCCGTCAATTCTTCCAGCCGGGCGCGATCGCCACGCTCGAGCGCGGCGACCGCATCCGAGCCGAGCGGCAGTCGCAAGGGCGGTGCGTCGGCCGCGACGATCACGAGGATGGCGTGCGCGCCGCGCCGCGGGTCGCCCGGCTGGTGGCCGTCATATGCCTGCTGCATGCGTGCCGCCTTGCCCACCACCGCGTCATATTCGGGGCGGCCGCTGTCGAGACTGGTCGATGCGCCCGCGAAGTCGGTGCGAAAGCCGCCCGGTTCGATGATGGTGACGCGTACGCCGATCGACGCCATCTCTTGCGCCAGCACTTCGGAAAAACCCTCCACGCCCCACTTCGCGGCGGAATAGGGCGCGCGGCCGGGGGCGCCCAGGCGACCCCCCACCGAGGAGAATTGCACGATATGCCCGCTGCGGCGTTCGCGCATATGGGGAATTACCGCCTTGGTCATGATGATGGTGCCGAACAAATTGGTTTCGATCTGCTCGCGAAAGGACTCGATCGACGTATCCTCGACCGAGCCGATATTGCCGTAGCCGGCGTTGTTCACGAGCACGTCGAGGCCGCCGAACGTGCGAATGGCGGTCGCGACCGCGGCCAGCGCCTGCGCTTCGTTGGTGACGTCCAGCGCGGCGGTGGCGAGCTGGCCCGGCCGCCGCGCCGCCAACGACTGGAGCTGACCGGGATCACGCGCGGTTGCGAGGAGATTGTCGCCCGATTCGAGGACGGCTTCACACAGCGCCCGACCGAAGCCGCGAGAGCTGCCGGTAATCAACCACGTTCGTGCCATGCTTTGCCCTTCCATGTGCGGTATGAATGTTTTGGAACGTCCGTTCAAGCCCGAGCTGTCATCCGAAGGTGAAGACATAGGCGCGCACGCCGGGCCGGGTGAACGCGACCGTCACGGTGCGATCGGCGATGACGCCGGCCTGACGAACGAGCTGGTACAGCCGGTCTTGTCGAACTTCGCCCCAACCAGCCGCATCGACATCGGCACCGTGGCTAGCGCCCGGCGGGGCGCCGTCGATGAGAACCCGGAAGCGGACCGGCTGGCCGTCCGCCGCGCCGCCGAGCACCAGATGAAGATCCCGCGCGTGGAAGCGATAGCGGATCGCACCCGTCGTCCCGCCGAGGGTCGCGAACTCGCGTCCGATTGCCCATACCCCGGCAAGATCCCAATGGTTCGGCGATAGGCTCGCCGCCGGTTGGTAGCGGTGCGCGACGTCGCGCCGGAGCCCGTCCGGCGACTGGAAATCTCCGGCTTTGGCATAGCCGAGGTAGGATTCGGGCGAGCGGAGGTTTTTCCAATCGGCTTCGGCCTGTATCCCTGTCCCGACCGGCGGGGCAGGCCTGATGCCGGAAACGTCTTGGCCCGCTTCGGTCAGCAGCGTGCGGATCAGCCGTTCGGCCTCGTCATAATGGCCCTCGCCGAGCCGATAGCCGCGGATCGCGCCCTTGGGGTCGATGAAGTAGAAGCCGGGCCAGCCCTCGTTCCCGAACCGCTGCCATGTCGCGTAGTGATTGTCCTGCACGTTGGGATAGCGCACGCCGAGGTCGCGCAACGCGGTGCGCACCTTGGCCGGATCCTTCTCGAACGCGAATTCGGGCGCGTGCACGCCGATGACGACCAGCCCCTTGTCGCGGTAGCGCTGGTCCCACGCGCGCAGTGCCGGGAGCGCCCGCAGCGAGTTGATGCAGGAATAGGTCCAGAAATTCACCACCACGACCTTGCCGCGCAGCGCCGCCACGCCGCCCGGAACGGCGGTGAGCCACGGCTCCGCTTCGGACAGGGCCGATAGCGGCTGCGCTGATGCGTCCGCGGGTGCGGCGGCGATCGCCGACTGCACCGGCAGCGGCTTGGCGGCGACCAGTTGCAGCGCCTCCCCGCAGCACACCGCCGTGGTGACGCCGGCGACCAGAGCGGCGGCCGCCGCGAAGGTGAAGGAGCGGATCCTGAACATGACCGTTTCTCTCGCGCTGTCGGCCTCGGCCGGGTTGGTCCGCACGTTAGGCGTGGCGGGCGGCAATCCGGTGTTAGTCGTCGCGCGCACGCTGTTAGACACTGAGAGGTCCGTCGCCGATCGCGCGGACCATCACCGTCTAACGCCGGATCACTGGCGATAACGGGCATCGCGCCGCCATCCCGCTACTTCGGGTTCGACCGGGTCGATCCGGGGCAGGGAGACGGCAAATGCTCGAAGACCTCATGACAACGCGCCGCACGTTCATGGCGAGCGCGGCGGCGGCGGGAGCGGCGGGGGTGCTGCCCGCGATGCTCCGCGCTGAGGCCGGCGGCACGGCGATCCGCCCGTTCAAGGTGGCGATACCGCGCGCGGAGGTCGATGGAATGAAGCGGCGCATCGCCGACACGCGCTGGGCGGACGCGCAGCCGGCGCCTGATGATGGGCAGGGCGTGCGCCGCCAGACGATCGAGCCGCTGTTACGCTATTGGGGCGGCGCGTACGACTGGCGCAAGATCGAGGCGCGGCTCAACGCGCTGCCGATGTTCATCACCGAGATCGACGGTCTCGACATCCACTTCATCCACGTTCGCTCGCGCCACGACCATGCCCTGCCGATGATCCTGACGCACGGCTGGCCGGGCTCGGTGCTGGAATTCCTCAAGGTGATCGGGCCGCTGACCGACCCGACCGCGCACGGCGGCAAGGCCGAGGACGCCTTCCACCTCGTGATTCCCTCGATTCCCGGCTTCGGCTTCTCGGCCCGGCCGACCACGATCGGCTGGGGTTCGGATCGCACGGCGCGCGCCTGGGCGACGCTGATGCGGCGGCTCGGCTATGCGAAATATGTTTCGCAAGGCGGTGACTGCGGTTCGGTCATCTCGCAGCGCATGGCGTTGCAGAAGGTGCCGGGGTTGCTCGCCATCCACCTCAACATGCCCGCCGTCGTGCCGGCCGATATCGCCCGCACGCTCGCGGCCGGAGATCCCGCGCCGGCGACGCTCACGCCCAAGGAGCGCGGTGCGTTCGACCAGCTCGCGGCCTTCTACCGGGACAATGCCGGCTATGCGATCGAGATGAACACCCGGCCGCAGACGATCGGCTATGCGCTGGTCGATTCGCCCGTCGCGCTCGCGGCGTGGATGTACGAGAAGATCGCGCAATGGGTGTACGCGAACGGCGATCCGCTGCGCGTGCTGACGCGCGACGAAATCCTCGACGACATCTCGCTTTATTGGCTGACCAGGACTGGCGCGTCGGCGGCGCGGATCTACTGGGAAGACCATAGCAACAACTTCAATGCGCGCGGCGTGATCGACCTGCCCGTCGCGGTGAGCGTCTTTCCGGGCGAGATCTTCCGCGCTCCCCGGAGCTGGGCGGAGCGCGCCTACACCGACCTCTTCTATTTCAACGAAGCGCGCGGCGGCGGCCATTTCGCCGCCTGGGAACAGCCCGCGATCTTCGCCGATGAGGTGCGCGCCGCCTTCCGATCGATCCGCTGACCGATCCTTTACGCAGTATCAGGAGATAGACCATGTCCGACACCAAGACGCTCTACACCGCCAACGTCCATGTCACCGGCGGACGCGACGGGGCCGCGCGGAGTTCCGACGGCCGGCTCGATCTCACGCTGTCGGTGCCGGGCGGGCCGGGGCAGGGCACCAATCCCGAGCAATTGTTCGCGGCCGGCTGGTCGGCCTGCTTCGAGGGCGCGATGGCGCACGCCGCGCGCGCCAAGGGCATCGCGCTTCCGCACGACCTCGCGATCGATGCCGAGGTGAGCCTGCGGCAGGGCGAGGACGGCTATTCGCTCGCCGCCCGGCTGACCGTCCGCGCGCCGGGGCTCGACGCGGATGTCGCGCGCCAGCTCATCGACACCGCCCACCGCACCTGCCCCTATTCGAAGGCGATCAAGGGCAACATCGACGCGGTCGTCACACTCGCCTGACCGTTCCCGAAAGGAAAACGCCATGAAAACGTTCCTCGCCGGCGGGCTCGCGCTCGCCGCGGCCCTCATCGCGCCTACCGCGCAGGCGCAGGCGCCTGCCAAGCCCATCATCGTGCTCGTCCACGGCGCCTTCGCGGACTCGTCGAGCTGGAACGGGGTGATCCCGATCCTGCGCAGAGACGGCTATTTCGTGATCGCGATGGAAAACCCGCTGCGCGGGGTGCGCAGCGACGCGGCCGAGATCACGAGCGTCGTCTCGCGCCTGAAGGGGCGGGTCGTGCTGGTCGGCCATTCCTATGGCGGCTCGGTCATCAGTGCCGCCGCGACCGGTGCGGCCAACGTCAAGGCATTGGTCTATGTCAGCGCCTTCGCGCCCGACGCGGGCGAGACCGCGCTCGGGCTGAGCGGCAAGTTCCCCGGCAGCACGCTCGCCGGTGCACTCACGCCACCCGTACCGCTACCGGGTGGCGGCAAGAACCTCTACATCGTGCAGGGCAAGTTCCCCGCGCAGTTCGCCGCCGACGTCGACCCGGCACGGGCATATCTGATGTCGGTCGGGCAGCGCCCGATCGCGGCGGGGGCGCTCACCGAGCCGTCGCCCCAACCGGGCTGGAAGCGCATCCCGTCCTACTTCGTCTATGGCGACCGCGACCGCAACATCCCGCCCGCCGCGCTCGGCTTCATGGCGGCGCGTGCGCACGCCCGGCAGACGGTGGTCGTGAAGGGCGCGTCGCACGTCGTCATGGTTTCGCATCCGGGCGAGGTCGCGCAGGTGATCGAACGCGCCGCAGCGACCCGCTGACGCGCCGCGCCGGCGGCTTACCTTCCGCCGGCGCGCATGTTCAGGGTCGGCGCTGCCTCCAATCCTAGCCGACCATTTGCGTTCGTTCAGCGCGCGTAATCGGTGAAAACCAGATCCGCGGATTTCGGCAGTTTCGTGTGACAGGCGACGCACGAGCGGGTGAGTGTCTCGTCGCGATTGGCCTTTCCGCCCTCGAACTGGCCGTAGCCCCAGCCACCGCTTGAGGCATAGCGCCTCGCGTCCTTCACGCTCACCTGTACGTTGGTCGGCGCGCCGGCAACGAAGGACTGCGGGGCCGGGAACACGGCGTCGTTGCGCGGCGACGATTGGTAGCGCCACGCGAGACGAACGATCGTCGCCCCGTCCGGGAACGGGCGCGTGCCGGCGCGAAAGGCTTTCACGGCGATGTCGTTGCCAAGGATCGCGCGGATGTCGTTGGTCTTGCCGTTCTCCTGAGCGACGCTGATGAGCTTCCAGTCCCGGTAGCCGGGCGGTAGCCTTACCCCATAGACGGGCGACGCCTCGGCGGGATCGGCCGCTCGTGCCGCAACCCTCGGGAGCGCGACGACGAGGAACAGCGCCACGGCCGCGCTGAGCGCTGGTCGCGCGGCGATCATGCCAGTCGCGCCACATCGAGGACGGCGCGCGCGAAGGCGGCCGGCGCCTCCTGCGGGAGGTTGTGGCCGATCCCGCCGGTGATGCGCCGGTGCGCATACGGGCCCGTGAACTTCGCGCGGTAATTCGCCGGCTCGGGGTGCGGCGCGCCATTGGCATCGCCCTCCATCGTGATCGCCGGGATCGACACCGCCGGCGCGGCGGCGAGCTTCGCCTCCGCCGCGTCATATTTGGCCTCGCCTTGGGCGAGCCCGAGCCGCCAACGGTAATTGTGGACCACGATATCGACATGATCCGGGTTGGCGAAGGAAGCGGCGGAGCGTTGATACGTGGCATCGTCGAATGCCCATTTCGGCGACGCCAGCTCCCAGATCTGCCGGTTGAAGGCGTTGGTGTTGGCGGCATAGCCCCTCTTGCCGCGTTCAGTCGCGAAGTAGAATTGATACCACCACTGCAACTCCTGCCTTGGCGGCAACGGCTTGGCGCCGGCGGCCTGGCTACCGATCAGATAGCCGCTGACCGAAACAAGCGCCTTGCAGCGCTCCGGCCAGAGCACCGCCAAGATGTCGGCGGTGCGGCCGCCCCAATCGAACCCGGCGACGATCGCCTGTTTGATGCGGAGCGCGTCCATGAGCGTGATGGCGTCGGTCGCCAGCGCGGTCGGCTGCGCGTTGCGGGCGATCTCGGGCGACCGCAGCAGCGTGGTACCATAGCCGCGCAGATGCGGGACCACGACGCGGTAACCCCTCGCGACCAGCAGCGGCACCACCTCCGCGAAGCTGTGGATGTCGTAGGGCCAGCCGTGGAAGAGCATGACCACCGGGCCATTTGCCGGCCCCACGTCGACATAGCCGACGTTGAGATCGCCGGCGTCGATCTGCCGCACCGGCCCGAGCGTGGAGGCGGTACGGGTGATGGGGCGGCGTGGTGCGACCGCCGTGTGCGCGTTCGCGGCGCCGCCGAGCAGCGCGGCGGCACCTGCGGCGGCGGCGGTGACGAAATTTCGGCGATTCGTGTCGACAGCGTCGGTCGGGGCGATGTCCATGGCGGTTCCTCCTGACTATGCGGTGCCGCCGAAATAGCGCGGCACGCGCGCGCGCACCCGTTAGGCGCTGTTATGCGCTGTCAGCCTCCTGCCGCACCAGCGTCCGCGCGCGACGGGGAACATGAACTAACACCCCCTAACTGGCACCTGAGGCCGTGCTGGTGATGATGACCTGCGCGTCCGGCCGCAATCCTTCGGGCCGGCTTTGTAGATGGGAAACGACATGCCCCAACCCAGCCTCGCGATGGCGCGGCACGTCCGCGATGCCGAGAACGCGTGGAACAGGCGCGATCTTGACGCGATCGTGTTCGGCAACACCATTGATTGCCACTGGCGTGACCGCGTCCACTTCCTGTGGGGGCGCGAGCAGATCCGCGCTCATGCGCAGCGCCAGGTCTGCCGCGAGATCGACGCGCGCGTGCTCCTGGAAGGCTGGGCCGAAGGGGTGGGACGCCTGTCGCTTCGCTTCGCCCGCGAGTTTCGCGATGACGGCGGAACGTGGTTCCGCGTTTATGGCAGCGAAGACCTTCAGTTGGATGCCGCCGGCCTCGTCACCCGCCGCCTGACCGCGGCCAACGAACTGCCGATCGCGGAGTACGAGCGCGCGCTGCGTTGGCCGGCCGGTGCGCGCCCGGACGACCACCCGACTTTGTCCGAGCTGGGTTTCTGATCCCTCAGGCGGCAGCGCCAAATTCGAGTCCGCGCGTTTCGGGAAGTAGCGCCACTGCGATCAGTACGAGGCTGTAGGAAAACGCTACATACAGCCCGATCGCGGGCGCGATGCCGAACGCGGCGATGCTTGCCCCGATAGCCAGTGGCCCCGCGCCTGCGAGACCCCGGCCGACGTTGTAGCAGAAGCCGAGCCCGGAGCCTCGCAGCCGGGTCGGGAACAGTTCGGTCAGCACCGGGGTGATCGCGCTGTAAAGGCCGAGTGCGAACAGGCCGATCACGGCGTTCAGGGCAAGGAAAGCGAAGGCCGGGAGCGGCAGGAAGGTGGCGGCGAGCACCGCCGCGATGCCACCGACCGCGAAGGTGGCGAGCGTCAGCCTGCGACCGGCGCGATCGCCGAGCCAGCCGCCAAGAAGGTAACCGGCGAACGAGCCGCCGATGAGGGTGGCCACGTGCGATGTCGCCTGTGCCGCCGTCATCGCGTGTTCGAGGCGGAGCATGGTCGGCCACCAAGTCGCCAGCGCCCAGTAACCGCCATGCGTGCCGGTCGCGAGGATGCTGCCGCGCAGGGTGCGTCCGCGCGTAACGCTTGAGAAGATCGCATGCCAGTCGCCCTCGGCCTGCGGACTAGAGAAGCTCGGCGTCTCGTCGAGGCGGGTGCGAAGCCAGTACACCCAAGCGGCCGGTAGCAGCCCGACGAAAAAGGTGGCCCGCCAGCCGAGCTCGGGAGGTAGGCGCCAGAGCGCCACCGCCGTTACGACCGCGGCAATCGCCCAGCCGAGTGCCCAAGCGCTCTGAACGGAGCCCGTAACGCGCCCGCGTGTCGCAGGCGCGGCAACCTCGGCGATGAAGACCGCGCCCACCGCCCATTCGGCACCAAACCCGACGCCCTGGACGATCCGGGCGAGCAGCAGTTCGTCGTAGGAGCGGGCGAGACCACATACCGCGCTCGATATCGCGAGCCACAGGATCGTGAGCCGGAGCACCCGTACCCGTCCGATCCGATCGGAGACCATGCCGGCGACCCAGCCGCCAATCGCGCCGGAGAGCAGCGCGGCGGTGGCGAGGACGCCCGCGCGCGACGGGGACATATGCCAGAGGATGAGCAGCACGGGCAGGACGAAGGCGTAGAGCTGCACGTTCATGGCATCGAGGATGAACCCGCCATAGGTGCTCCAGACGGCACGCCGTCCCTCCGCGTCCAGATCGCGATACCAGCGCGGGCTCATGCGGCCCATGCGTCTGCCTCGATCTGGCGCGAGATCGAGATGTTCCGCAGGAACGGCTCGTCATGACTGACGACGAGCAGCGCACCGTCGTAAGCTTGCAGCGCGGTTTCGATCGCGGCGATCGAGTCCAGGTCGAGATGGTTGGTCGGCTCGTCGAGGATCAGCAGTTCGGGCGGCTGATCGGCGCCGAGGCGACAGGCGAGCCCCGCGCGCAGCATCTGACCTCCGCTCAGCGTGCCGACCTGCTGGAGCGCGGCATCGGCCCGGAACAGAAAGCCGGCGAGGGCGGCGCGGCACGCATTCTCGGTCGCGCCTGGATTCAGGTGCTTGAAATTCTCGAGGATCGTCGCGTCGGGATCGAGGAACGCGACCTGCTGGTCGACCATCGCCATGGTCGCGGCGACGTGGATATTCCCGGAAAAAGGGGCGAGTTCACCGCCGATGAGCTTCAGGAGCGTCGTCTTGCCCGATCCGTTGGACCCGACGATCGCGATCCGATCCGGCCCCACAATCGACAGGTTGAAGCGCCGGACTATCGGTGCTGCCGGATCATAGCCGCCCGATACACCCGCCATCGATAGCACCGTTCGGCCGGCGGGAAGGTTGGTCGAGGGGAGCACGATCGAGAGCTTCTGCAATCTCTCGACGCGTTCGTGGGCGGCCGCGGCCGCCGCGTCCGCCTGAGCCGACAGCCTTTCCGCCAAGCGAATATTATTGCCGCGGGTCGCCTCGGCCGCGTTCTTGCGCGCGCCCAGCAGGATGCGGGACATGTCCCCTTTCGCTGCCTTGCGGGCGCCCGCGGCCTCTCGCCTCAACTGTCGCTCTTTCGCTGTACGCGCGTCGCGCTCGGCCGTGGCCCGCTGCTTCCGAGCGTGAGCGAGATCCTGCGCGGCGGCACTGAGTTCTACCGCCTTTCGCGCCTGGTACTGGGTCCAATTGCCACCGTAACGGGAAGCGCCCAAGCTGGTCATCTCGACGATGGCGTCCACACGGTCGAGGAGTTCGCGGTCGTGGCTGACGATGATGAGCCCGGCTTTCCAGTTTTCCACCAATCGCGCGACCGCATCACGACCCGCACGGTCGAGATTGTTGGTCGGCTCGTCGAGCAGGAGGAAGTCAGGGCTCGCGAAAATGGCCGCCGCGAGCAGCGCCCTGGTGCGCTGACCGCCGGAGAGCGCCGCCAGCGGGGTGGAGATGCCCACATCCAGATCAACCTGCGCCAACGCGTCGCAGACTCGCTCCTCCAACGTCCAGTCCGCGACCGCTAGATCATCGAGCGTTGCCGTGCCGGTCTCGGCACGCCGTAGGACGGCAAGCGCCTCGGTGAGGCCGAACAGCTCCGCGATGGTCGCGCATTCTTCCGCGCTGACCCGCTGCCGCATCAGCCGGACGGTCCCGTCGATGCTCACGCGTCCAGCGGTCGGTGTAAGGTCGTGAGACAGGATATGGAACAACGTCGTCTTGCCCACGCCATTGCGCCCGACCAGCCCGACCCGCTCCCGCGAAAAGCTGAGATCGAGCCCGCTGAAAACGGCGCGTCCGTCAGGGGTCGCCCAGGCAAGGTCAGATAGGCTAATCGAAGGCATGGAGATCATCGAAAGTAAACGGCACGGTTTCGTGTCGTTAACAGTGAATAGCGAAATGGACAAGGTGTGGAGGCCGTTGGCGTGATCGAACGTGCAAGCGGTGGACGCCCGACCCAGGCCGAGGCCGCTGCGCGCAGCGAAGCCCTGCTCGATACCGCGCGCGCACTGTTCTCCGAGAAGGGCTATGCCGGAACCACGATCGACGAGGTCGCAACGGTGTTGCGATCGTCCAAGCACACGATCTACCGGCGCTATGCCAACAAGCTCGTTTTGCTGGAGGCGGTGGTCGACCGCGACGTAGAACGCTTCCGGGCGGCGTTGATCGAAGCCGCTCGTACCGAGGCGGACCCGCTCCTGAAGCTGCGAGCTGTCGCGCGTACCTATTTCGGCTTCTCGGCGTCGCCGGGCTACGCAACGCTCTATATCGCGATCGCGCTGGAGGCCGGCCGGTCCGATCATCTGCGGGCCAAGCTTCGTCTGTGGTCCGCCGCCGCGCTCGAACCTATGTGCGACGGGATCAGGGCTGCCGCACCCGAACAGGGGTGGGATCTCGATCAGGCCATGAATATCGCCGAGATCCTGATCGACCTGCTCGACGGCGCCGCCAGCCGCTCTAAATGGTCCGACTCACCGCACTGGGAACCGGATGCCGTGTTCGAGATGCGTTGGCAGTTGTTCTTGCGCGCGGTCCACCCCTGAAATCAGCCGCCTCGTCATTGCGGCATCGAAATCCGCGCGCGGCATATTGAACAATCGTTCAAATATCCTATCTCAGGTGCATGGCAAGACCAAAGGAATTCGATGAGGATGCGGCGATCGATGCCGCGGTCGGGGTGTTTCGCGAGCATGGCTACGAGGGCACTTCGGCACAGATGCTCGTCGATGCCATGGGGATCGGGCGGCAGAGCCTCTACAACACATTCGGTGACAAATGGGGGATCTACCGGGCTGCGGTACGCCGTTACGGACTCTGCGAGACGAACGCACACCGCGAGGCACTCGCCAGTCGGCCCGCAGCGATCGACGGCATACGCGCAATGCTGGAGAGGGTCGTCGGCGAAGCGGAGCGGGGGTGTCTGGGCGTCGGCTCGATCGTCGAGTTCGGCCAGCTTCACGCCGAGTTGACCGAAATCCGCACCGCGATCGGCGGCGCTCTGCGGGATCTACTCATCCGCACGGTCGAGCGCGGACAGGCTGAGGGTGATATCGCGATCGATCTCGATCCGGCAACGATCGCGACCTTCATCGTCGCGTCGATCGCTGGACTCCGTATCGCCGCGCGCGGCGGTGCCTCGCCCGAGCATCTCGCCGCTCTGGTCGACCTCGCACTACGCGCGCTGCGCTAATTTTTATCGTGTTTTGGAATGATCGTTCAAGGAGTTTGAGATGAAAGCAGTCACGTTGAACGGGGCAGGCGGCGCCGAGGTAATGCGCTATGCCGACGTGCCCGAACCCGTCGCGGGCCCTGGCCACGTGATGGTCGAGGTCGCGGCGGCCGGCGTGAACTTCATGGATATTGGCGCGCGGCGCGGTTTGGTCGGCGGCGGGTATAAGCCGACGATCCTCGGCGTTGAAGGTGCCGGGCGCGTGCTCGACGTCGGCCCCGGCGTGGTGGACTTTCGCGTGGGCGACCGGGTGGCGTGGGTGTTCGCGCCCTCAAGCTATGCCGAGCGGGTCGCGGTGCCCGCCGATTCGCTCGTGCGGGTGCCGGACGATATCGCCGATGTCACGGCTGCGTCGCTGATGATGCAAGGGTTGACGGCCAGCCACTTCGCGACAGATTTTTACCCGGTGAAGCCGGGCGACGTCGCGCTGGTTCATGCGGCTGCGGGCGGGCTGGGACAGATTCTGTCTCAAATCATCAAGTTACGCGGTGGTACGGTGATCGGGCGGGTCTCCAGCGCCGCTAAGATAGATACCGCCAAAGCGGCTGGAGCGGACCACGTCATTGTTGATGGGGAGGGGCGCTTTGCGGATCAGGTCCGCCAGCTCACCGGTGGAGTGGGCGTCGACGTGGTCTATGATGGATCAGGCCCCGTGACGTTCCAGGGGTCGCTTGACGCGCTTCGGCGCTCGGGCACGTTTTGCTGGTATGGTCCGGTGCTCGGCGAGCCAAGCGCCTTCAACCTCTTGAGCCTGCCGAGGAGCGTCAAAATCGGGTACGCTGTGTTCTTCGATCACATCCCCACCCCCGAGCTGTTGCGCGAGCGCGCCGCGCGTTTGTTCGGCTGGGTTCGGGACGGCAAGCTGCAGTTGACGCCAGCGACGACATTCGGCTTGGCCGATGCGGCTGTCGCGCATGCGAAGATGGAGAGCCGGGCGACCACAGGCAAGCTGCTTCTCATCCCTTGACGCGCCGCTTGCGTGGCATGGGAGTGGCCCGATGACTGCCGCCGAAATACAGTGTCGAGGGTGGATCGCGCCATCACCGCCCTCCTCACCTGGCTACAGCGACAATCGCGCCGCCGTGGTCATGGCGATGACGAGCCCCGCGACGCTCGGATAGAAGGTCAAGGCGAACCCGAACGCCCGCGATCGCGCGCCATTCGCATATCCGATCCAGAACAGGAAACGACCGATGGCGAAAAGGAGCGCGAGCGCAATGATCAGCGCGGACGACGACTGAACGAGCACCGCGAGCGCGACATGGATCGGGACGGCCAACACCACCTGCTCCAAGGTATTTTGCAAAACTGCGTTGGCGCGGCTTACACGGTCAGTACCGATAGTAGAGGCGCTCCCCGCGATATCGTTGGCCGAGAAGAACCGTAGTCGCGCGACGTTTCCGATCGTCGCTGCAAGCCAGACGAGAACCAACAGGTCTGCCCTTGCAACGACGATCAGGCGATCCGCCAGCGGGAGAGGCGTCGGGTCTGTCAACTCGAGGCATGCTGCCACCACCACGACAGTGATACAGAGCGCCGCCACCATCCTGATCGCAACGCCACGTTGTTCGCGCTGGAAGTTGTTGAGGGGAAGCATTCCGTCAACTCTACCACCAGACGGACCTGGTTGCACATGAACCAACGACCGGTGTCCGGCGAGCCGATTGCGCCGCCGCCCGTGTCGTATCTGCAACACGTCATTCTTGTTTGTGCCATCAAATTGAAGCGCACGCGTAATGGGCGTATCGGCAGCCGCCTCGGAGCCCGACGATCAGATCGGCCCGCAGGAGGAACCGTTCCATGTCAAAGCTTACCCTCACCATCCGCGCGACGCTGCTCGCGGGGGGTGCCACGCTCGTGTGCGGCCCCGCGCTTGCCCAGCAGGCGAGCAGCGATCCAGCCGCCGCCACCCCCGCCAACACCGCGCCCGCGAATCAGACCGCGGAAGCGGCGCAGAACGCGGCCGAGCCGCGCACCCCGCCGGGCGCGCAGCCGCCCGCGGACGATGGCGCGCAGATGGCCGACATCATCGTCACCGGCAACACCTCCGGCAAGCGCACGCTATTCAACAGCTCGTCGAACGTGACGCTCGCGAGCGCCGCCGATATCGCGCGCAAGGCACCGCGCTCGGTCGCGGAGACGCTCGAACTGGTGCCGGGCGTTTTCGTCGAGGGTACCGCCGGCCCGATCTCGAACAACTATTCGGTGCGCGGCCTGCGTGGCGGGTCGCAGGCGTTCATCACGCTCGAAGAGGATGGCATGCCGATCCTCTACGGCGGCGGCGGCGCAGACTTCTATTTCCAGCAGGACATCACCACGGCGCGGCTCGAAGCCGTCGAGGGCGGTACCTCGGGCGTGCTCGCGCCCAACGGCGCTGGTGCGACGATCAACTTCATCTCGCTCAAGCCCAGCTACGACAAGGCCGTCGCTTCGGCGCGCTTCACCGGCGCCAGCTATGGCGACTTGCGCACCGATGCATATTTCTCCGCACCGATCGCCAACAATCTCGCGTTCAGCGTCGGCGGCTACGTCCAGTCACAAAAGGGCGTGCGCGACACCCCGTTCAGCTTCGAGGGCTATAACGTCAAGGCGATGCTCGAGAAGCGCTTCGACGACGGCGGCACCATCCGCCTGACCTACAAGCGGATCGACCAGCACAACCCCTATTACGCCGACATGCCGTTCAAGGTGAGCAGCAACGGCGACATCAGCAGCATCCCCGGCCTTGATCTCAAGACCGGCGACGTGGGCGGCCGCTACTTCACGAACTTCAACGTGCCCGATAGCCCGGCGACCGGCAACAGCCTGCGCTCGTTCCGCTCGACCACCGGCGTCCGCGTCAAGGCGGATACCTATCGGATCGACATCGACAAGCCGGTTTTCGACCACGTCAGCGTGTTCGCGCATGTCCGCTATCTCGACGGCTATTACGACTTCAACGGCATCTTCCCCGGCTCGGGTGCCGGCACGGCCGGACTGACGTCTGCACAGGATTATTTGAACCCGGCGGTATCACCGTTGAACTCCGTGTCGGTCGGCGGCGTGCCATATTTCACCGCTGCGGCGGCCGCTTTCCCCGGCACCGCGCAATATGGCCTGCGTGATATCCAGACCGGCGCGGTCATCCCGGCGAGCAACACCGCCGCGCTCGCCGCGCTCAACGGCAACGGGTTGCTGCAACAGACGGTGCTCAACCACCAGACGCTGTCCACCAAGGATTTCGGCAGCAATTTCGGCGTCAAGTGGGATGCCAGCAGCGGCGCGATCGACAACTCGCTCACCATCGGCGCGATGTTCTACAACGTGCGCCGCAAGAACGATCAGTCGGCGGTGGCCACGGTCCTCAACGACGTGACCAGCAACTCGCACGTCTATGATCTGGTCGCGCTGGGCGCGGGTGGCAACGTGCTGGGATCGCTCACCAACAGCGGCATGGTCAATTACGGCAACTGGGGGCAGGGGATCTTCCAGGACCAGGTCAACTCGATCAACGGCTATTTCAACGACGAACTCAAGATCGGCGATAAGCTGCACATCGACTTCGGCGCGCGCTTCGAGCATCAGCATGTCGGCGTGGCGATCGGGACGGAGGCACAAACCCCAGCGCCGGTTCCACCCGGCACGCCCGGATTGGTGCAAAACGTCGGCAGCACGTTCAGCGGCCAATATACCCGCACCTCAGCGTCGTTCGACAAGGCCGCCTACACCGGCGGCATCAACTACGAACTCACCGATCACGTGTCGCTCTACGCACGCGGCGCCTATGGCTTCCAGACCAACGGCGGCGACACCGGCGGCACGCACAAGCCGACCGGACTGACGCTGTACGAGGGTGGCGTTCGGTTGCGCTGGCCGGGCTTCAACGCGTCGGTGATCGGGTTCCGGACCGAGATCAACGATCTGTCGTATCAGATCATCAACCCCGACAATCCGTCGGTGCAGACCAACGCGCTGGCCGACAGCCGGACCAACGGCGTTCAGGTCGATGCCGACATTCACCCGATCAGCTTCTTCAGCCTGGGGGTGAGCGGCGTCTATCAGGATCCGAAGCTGACCAACCTCACGTTCAGCGCGCCGATCGCGGGCAATTACAACGGCAACACGCCCGAGCGCACGCCCAAGAAGCTGCTGACCGTTACGCCGTCGTTCGTGCTGCCGGGCGGCCTTGGCGAGATCTACGGGCGCTGGAAGTATATCGGCAAGATCTTCGCCGATGCCGGCAATGGCGTGTCGCTGCCCGATTACAGCGTGTTCTCGGTCGGCGCGAGCGTGAACGTCACCGAGCGCTTCAACATCAACGTCAGCGTGGACAATCTGACCGACACCAAGGGCTTCACCGAAGGCAACCCGCGGCAAGGCCAGACCCAGACGATCGTCAACGGCTATTTCTATGGCCGGGCGATTTATGGCCGCAACGCGATCGTCAGCGCGACGATCAAACTGTAAGCTCACGTCACACGTGGATCGTGGCCGGATGTGCGCATCCGGCCACGCCCTTTCTTGCAGGAGCGAACCCTCATGCCGCGCGCCTCGTATCGTCCGGTCGCCCTGATTGCGCTCGCTGCCTCTTGCGTCGGTTTGGCAACACCGCTGCGGGCGGATGTCGGGCAGCGCGAGGGACTGAACCTCAACAGCTTCACGCAGCAAGGCCCGGTCGCGGCCCATGTCCTGCTGCGCTCGGGGCAAGACCCGCGCGTGCTGGTCGCATTCCCCGCCGGCAACAGCGGCGTGGGGCTCTGGTTCGACCGTGTCGCGGCGCCTGCCGAATGGCAGATGAAGGCGCCCGCGCGCCCGCGCACCACCACCGACCGACGCGGGCGACCGCTTCACGGCGTCACGTTCACCGCGACGATCCGCACGCCGCGCCTCGCCGTCAAGCGCGCGCTGCTCACCAGCGTGCGTGTGCTGCGCGACTATCAGGCGCTCGGCACCGCGCCCGCCGAACTCGACACTCCGGTGCAGGCGCATGGCAGCGATCTCAGCTGGTCGCGCGACCGGCTCGATGGCGCCCCCGGCTATGCCCTGAGCGTCCATGTCGATCACGGCACGCTCGACGGCACGACGCTGACCGCCGCGGCGGACGGTACAATCACGGTGACGGTCACCGCGCTCACCGGCGAAACGCCGCTGACGCCGTTCGCGCCGGGTACTTTGCTCAACCGCGCCGCCGCTGCCGATCCGCAGGCGCGCGCGGCACTCCAGTTTCTCAGCTATCATGAGAAATTCCTGGCGGGCTCCTGGCGCTTCCTCACCTATTTCGGTCGCGACACGCTGATGTCGGTCCGGTTGCTGATGCCCGCCTTGCAGCCCGAAGCCGTCGAGACGGGGCTGCGCTCGGTTCTGGAGCGGCTGTCGCCGGAGGGCAACGTCGCGCATGAGGAAGATATCGGCGAGTTCGCCGTGCTCGATCATCGCCGCGCGGGTGATCCGGCGTCGTCCGCGCCGACCTACGATTACAAGATGGTCGACAGCCCGTTCCTGCTCGCACCCGTCGCGAGCGCGTGGCTGGTCGATGATGCACGCGGCCGCGCCCGCGCGCGAGCCTTTCTCGCGCAGCGGGTAGGCGGCGAGCGGTTGGGTGACGCGCTGGTGCGCAACGCGCGCTTCGTCGTCGCCCGCGCGACGCCGTTCGCGCGCGATCCGCGCTGGAGCAACCTCATCTCGCTCACCAAGGGCATGGATGCGGGCGAATGGCGTGACAGCAACGATGGGCTCGGCGGTGGCCGCTATCCGTACGATATCAATGCGGTGCTGGTGCCCGCCGCGCTCCAGTCGATCGATGCGATGGCGCGCGCGGGATTGCTGTCTCCGTACCTCAAACCCGCGGACAAGGTCGCGCTCGCCGGGTTGAACACGATGGCGGCGACATGGTCCGCGCGCGCGCCCGGTCTGTTCGCGCAAAGCGTTTCCGCCGGCGCTGCCCGCGCCGCGATCGAACGCTACGCAAAGCTGGCGGGCGTGCCCGCGGCACCGGCGCTATCGGTGGCCGGCGACGCGCCGACGCGCTTCACCGCGATCGCGCTCGATGCTCAAGGCAAGCCGGTGCCGATCGAAAACTCCGACGACGGCTTCGCGATGCTGTTCGGGCATCCCGCGCCGGCCGCGCTCGACACCGCGAGCGCGACGATATCGAACCCGTTCCCCGCCGGGCTGATGACCGGGGTCGGCATGCTGGTCGCCAATCCGGTGTTCGCGACGCCCGAACTTCAGGCGCGGTTCGGGCCGACCGCCTACCACGGCACGGTGATCTGGTCGTGGCAGCAGGCACTTGTCGCCGCTGGCCTCGCGCGCCAACTCGCCCGCAGGGACTTGCCCGCCGCCACCTGCAAACGGCTGCGCGCCACGCAAGCGAGCCTGTGGCAAGCCATTGATACGAGCCGCAGCGTGCAGAGTTCCGAACTCTGGTCGTGGCGCTACACTGACGGCGGCTACCATATCGCCGCGTTCGGAGAGAGCGGCGCGGACGCGGACGAATCCAACGCCGCGCAACTGTGGAGCACGGTCTATCTCGCGGTGAAGCGTCCGGTCGGCGCTCCCGCCTGCGAGGCGCGCTGAGCATGGCGGAGCCGGTCCGCGAGGTCGTCATTCTCGGCGGCGGCACCGCTGGATGGATGACCGCGGCGGCGCTCTCCAAGGCGCTCGAACGTAGCGGCACGACGATCACGCTGGTCGAATCCGAGGAGATCGGCACGGTGGGCGTGGGCGAGGCGACGATCCCGACAATCCACTGGTTCAACGGCCTGGTCGGCATCGACGAAGCGCGCTTCATGGCGGACACCGGCGCGACGTGGAAACTCGGCATCGAGTTTCGCGGCTGGCAGGGCGAGGGCAGCGCCTATTTCCATCCGTTCGGCACCTATGGCAGCCCGGGCGATGGAGCGACGTTCCCGCATCGACTCGCCCGCGCCTGGCTCGCCGGCGAAGAAGCGCCGATCGAGGTCTTCTCGCTCACCACGCAACTGGCGCGCGCGCGCCGCTTCGCCAAGCCGGTCGGCGACCCGCGCTCCTTGCTGTCAACGCTCGGCTATGCCTTTCACTTCGACGCCGCGCGCTATGCCGCGCATCTGCGTGGGCTGGCCGAAGCGCGGGGCGTGGTCCGGCGCGAGGGTAAGGTCGTCAGCGTCGAGCAGGACGAGGCGAGCGGCCACGTCCGCGCGCTCGTCCTCGAAGGCGGCGCGCAGGTCGCGGGCGATCTGTTCGTCGATTGCTCGGGCTTTCGCGGGCTACTGATCGAGCAAACGATGCACGCCGGATACGAGGATTGGCCGCGCTGGCTGCCCTGCGATGCCGCGTGGGCGGCGCCATCGGCGGCGGAGGCGCAGGTCACGCCATACACGCAAGCGACCGCGCAGGAGGCGGGGTGGCGCTGGCGCATCCCGCTCCAGCACCGGGTCGGCAACGGCTATGTCTTCTCGACACGTTTTCAGGATGTGGATGACGCACGCGCGCTGCTCGTCGGCGCGATGGAGTCGCCGCCGATCGCGGACCCGCGCCTGATCCGCTTCACCCCCGGCCGGCGTAACCGCGCATGGGTCGGCAACGTGGTGGCGATCGGGCTGGCGAGCGGGTTCCTCGAACCGCTCGAATCGACGAGCATCCATCTCATCCAGAGCGGTATCGGCAAGTTGCTGTCGCTGTTCCCGCGCGCCGACATGAATCCTTTGCTCGCCGAACAGTACAATCGCCTGTCCGCGCGGGAGATCGAGGAGATCCGCGACTTCGTGATCCTCCATTATCACCGCACGCACGGTCGTAACGAGCCGCTATGGCAGCATTGCCAGACGATGCCGATCCCCGAGACGCTCGCCTACAAGATCGACCAGTTCCGCGCCTCGGGGCGGATCATGCTCGCCCCCGACGAATTGTTCCGGGACGCGAGTTGGTTCGCGGTGCTGAGCGGGCAGGGCGTGCGTGCGCGGGATTATAACCCCCTCCTCGACGTCATGTCCGAGAGCGACAATCGTGCGCAATTGCAAGCGGTCCGGGACGCGATCAAAGAAACCGTGTTGAAACTTTCCAGCGTCTGAGAGCCTGATCGGAGATTAAGGTGAATGGTACCAGCAGGTTAGCTTGACGGCTTTGCCTGTCGTTGATTCAGGCGGGCGCCAAGAACTAGCGTGGATACAACGATGTGGACCGATACCGAAGGTAATCTCGTCCACGCCGTGATCCACACCGCCGACATCCAAGACCGGGACGGGCGCCGCTGGTGCTCGCCGGAATCGTCGGTCGCTTCTCGTGGCTGCGTCATGTATTCGCGGATGGAGACTACGCCGGCAACAAACTCGAGCACGCCTCCGCCGCATCGGCAAGTGGACCATCGGGATCATCAAGCGATCCGATGCCGCAAAAGGCTTCGAGGTGCGGCCTCGACGCTGGGTCGTCGAACGGACCCTCGCCTGGCTCAACCGAAACCGCCGGCTCGCCAAAACCGCGAGCAGACCATCGCATCGGCAACCGCATGGCTGTTCATCGGCTCGATCCCGCCCGTCATTTGCCGCCAGATCAGGAAATCGCGCCAATCAATTTTGAATCAAACTCCAAAACCCTGACGTCAGGGGCAGCCCGGCCCGTTGTCTATCCAATCCACCAACTGCCGGATAATGGGCAGCGTGTGCGGCGTGCCGCATCACCAACCGTCCACTCGACGATGAGCGGCGCCTCGTCGTCGCGGCGAGACGCCTTGACGAGAGCCGAAGGAAGCCGTGACGCAGATGATAATGCCACGGTCTTCACGGCCGTAGTCTGCAACCGGCCGGTACCCGCACCGGACTGCATCGGGCCATCTGCCCCTCGGGCAATGTCACCGTGAAGCCTGTGCGCAGCGGGTCGGGCGCGCCCGGATAATAATCGGTGCTCACCGCCTGCGCGCCGCTCCACATCGCGGCACGCGCCTTGGTGAAGTCGTTCGCGCGCGCCTCCACGGTGTTCGCGTCGGTGCGGGTCCGCACGATCAGCCCCTGCTCGACCCAGCGCCGGATCTTGGTCTCATCCACGATCGGGTCCTGGACGATCTGTATCGCGGCATCGGAGTCTTCTTCCGAGTACCAGCCGAACATTGCCCGCCCGGCAAGCGCCGGGTGCCCCTTGCGGTACGCCTCCGAAACGTCCTTCCGGACATCGAAAAGGATGAAGACCCGGCCCCGCGCCGCCGACAGAGTCGGCCAGCCGTGTTCCCGTATAGCTTGCCGCAGCGTCGGTGCACTGCCCCGGACCTCGTCAGGCGTGATGAGCCGATGCCCGGGGAACGCCGAGCGGATTTCGCCATCCAGCGCGTCGAGCAGTTTCGGATCGTCGAGCGGGATGGGATCGCTTATCCCAGGCCGGTTCGAGGGCGTGTCGGCGGCGTTGATGGTGATCATGATCGGGAGGTGGTCAGGGTGCCCGCGCGACCAGCGGTCGATCTCGCCCAGGCACCGGCGTAGCGTAACGCAGGTGCTGATGTAATCGACGTCGGGGATGTGGAATGCCTTGAAGCCGGGCTCGAGCATCGCCGCGCGATCGAAGCTGGTCGTCTCGCCGGCGGCGCGCGCCAAGGCCTCGCCCTTGGGATCGGCATAACGGCCGCCCTCAGGATCAGCAAAGATGTCGATCTCGAGCTGGCGCACCCCCCGATCAAGCTGCTGCGCGAGCGGCAGATGATAATAGTCGAGCCCTTGAGCGAGCTTCGGTTCCACCTTGCGGATTTTCGCCATAACCGCGTTCGGGATGCGCGCCTTGAAGCTGTTGTGCGAGCCGACGACCTGGATGTCGTTCATCCTGAGTGGTGGGGCGGCACCGCCGAGCGCCAGCGCCGCGAGTCCCAAAAGAGTGGCTCTGATCATCAGAACTGCGCCCGCACGCCGAACAGCACGGTGCGACCGTAATTGTTGATCTCGCCGAACTGGATTTCCTTTTCATTGTAGCTGTAGGTGTTCGCATTGGCGATGTTGATCGCCTCGACGCTGAACATCAGGCGGCTGGTGGCGCGGATCGACAGATTGCCGTCGAGCGACCCGAATGCCGCCTGCGTCGTGGTCGCCTGCGTGGTGCTGCCGATGCCGGTCAGATACTTGTCGCGCCACGTGTACGACAGCCGGGTGGACAGCGGTCCCTTGTCGTAGAAGCCGACGACGTTGAAGCTGTTCTTGGACAGGCCGATCAACTGATCCTTGATCGGGCGCGCACCGGCCGTGTAGTTCGCCTGCACCGAGGTATGGGTGTAGGACGCCTGGAAGCCGAGACCGTCGAACGGCGCCGGTAGGAAGGTGAACACCTGGTTATACGCCGCTTCCGCGCCATAGACCTTGGCCTTGCCGCCATTCACCTGCGTGCTGAGCAGCACCGTGCCGCGGCCCGGGATCTCTACGTTGATGTTCTGCGCGGTGATATAGTCGTCCATCGCCTTGTAGAACAACGCGCCGGTCAGTGAGCCCTGGCGGCTGAAGTACCATTCGAGCGACGCATCGAATTGGGTTGCGAGGAAAGGCTTCAGCGCCGGATTGCCGCCGCTCGCGGTCGGCTGATCGGTCGAAACGCTGATCTGCGGTGCGCTCTGTGTCACGTTCGGCCGGGTCAGCACCCGGCTCGCGGCGAGACGCCCGACGAGATCGTGCCTAAGCTCGGCGCGCAGGTTGAAGCTCGGTAGCCAGTCGTTGAAGGTCTGCGGAAAGCTGGCCGGGGTCGCCACGTTGCCGGTGGTGAGCGTACCGCTCGCCACCTGATCGGTGTGGACATAGCGAACGCCGACGTTGCCGGTGACCGGAACCCCGCCGAGCGCGAAGGCATAGTCGGCGCGCACATAGCCGCCGGCCGTCTTCTCGGTGACGACGTAGGACGCGCGGAGATCGGCGGCGGTGAGCGGGGCGTTGGCGACGGCGTCCGTAAACAGCTTGTCGTAGAACGCGCTGGTGATCGGCACGATCCAGGTGCGGGGATAGTTGCCCGGCACGCCTGACAGGAAATCATCGAACGGGATCTGCTCAAAGCCGTTGGGCGCGAAGCCGGTGAGCGTGGTGTTGGCGGCCGGGTTCACCGTGAAGTCCCGGCGGCGGTAGTCGCGCTTGCGTGAGTGATATTCGCCGCCGGCGGACAGCTTGGTGATGAAGCCGTCCATCTCATGGTCGACGTCGAGCCGGACGTAGCGGTCCCAATCCTTGCTGTTCTTGGGTGCGATGTTGAAGGGGTAGAGCGTGTAGTTCGCCGGATTGAGCACGTTGGTCGGCGTGGTGATCGTCGGGGCGACCTTGTAGCCGCCGGACGCATCGTAGCTCAGCGGCGCGAAGAACTGGATACGGCTGCGGACGGTGCCTTCGGCGTAGCTCGGGTGGAAGCTGTGCGCATACGACCAGTTGGCGTTCGCGACGATGTTCCAGCCGGCGGGATTCCACACCTGCTTGAGGCCGATGGTGATGAGGTCATGGCGGTTGAGGCTGTACTCGCGCGTGCCCATGAAGCGCACGTCGTTGATCGTCGCGGCCACCACGGTATCGCCGTCGAGCTTTACCGATCCGGGCACGATCACCGGCTTGTGCCCGGCGACGCTCGAATCGTCGGGATAGATGTCGAGTCCGAACTCGTCATAGGCGACGTCCAGCCGAGTCGCGAGCACGTCGAGCGTCGTCTGCAATTCGGGCGTCGGTTGCCACTGCGCCGAGATCAGGCCGGACAGGCGCTTGCGGTCCTCGGTTTCCACCGTCGGACGCGTGCGGCCGGGCGTGTAGAAGCCGGAACCGAGCGCGGAGCTGAACTTATCGAGGTACCAGCCGGTATTGTAGGTGCGGTCGTTGCGGACCGACTTGCCCCAATATTGCGCGGCGGCGAGGATGCCGAAGGTGCCGTCGCCGCTCTTGAAGCTGCTGAGCGCGGTCGCGTTCGGTTTCACCTTGTCCGTCAGTGTCGTGTAGGTGCCGCGCAGGTTGAGCGTGGTCTTGGTGCCGACCTCGAGCGGACGGAAGGTGTGCACGTCGATGTTGCCGCCGAGCGCGCCCTCCGTCATGTCGGCGGTCGGCGTCTTCACGACGTCGATCTGCGAGACGAATTCGGCCGGCAGCATCTCGAACCGGAACTGGCGGCCGTTGGCGCCGCCGTTCTCGATGAGATCATTTATGGCGATCGGGCGGCCGTTCAGCAGCGTGTTCTGGAATTGCGGACCTAGGCCGCGAACGCTGATGTACAAGCCTTCGCCGCGCGGGCGGGTGATCGCCACGCCGGGTACGAGCTGCAACGCTTCCGCGACGTTCTGCGCCGGGAATTTGCCAATGTCGGTGGCGTTGATCGCATCGACGCCAAAGCCCGCCATGCGCTTGGTTTCCGCCGCCGCCGCGAGGCTCTGCGCGTAGGAGCCGGTCACGACGATGTCGTCCACGCCTTCGGTACCGGCCGCGCGCGCCTGTTCGCCTGTGTTCGGAACAGCGGCCTTCGTTTGCGCCGCGGCTGGTTGTGTGATCCCCAAGGCCGCCAACGTGAACGGCAGCGTCGCCCGGAACAGGCGTGAATAGCTCGACATTCGTGTTCCCCCGCAGCCAGCTTTTGCTGCTGGGAGGGGCGCGTAGATGCAGATCGTTACGCTTTGCGTGCGATAGGGTTACACCAAGATGACCAAACAATGAAGCTTATGGATCGTGCTGCGAACGGCGATGAGTCTTCGATCGTGGCACAATGCCCTGGATCTTCGTAGCGCTGACGTTTCGTACTGTGACCGGAGCGTTCCCGGCAGTATTGTCAGTCCCAGTCGCCAGTCTGTCATCTTCGATGGACATAGCGGGTCGAATGACGCTCGCGACGCCGGACAGAGCCTTGTGGCTGACAAAGCACATCCTCGTGCACGAGCCCGAACTACGCTCATGGCTCAAGCGGCGCGCCATGCCCGGACTCGATGTCGATGACGTCGTTCAGGAGAGTTACGCAATCCTCGCGGGTCTCCAGTCGGTAGATCATATCCATCATCCGCGGATCTATTTTTTCGAGGTCGCGAAGTCGGTCATCCTTCAGAGCTTTCGGCAATCGCGGGTGGTCGCGTTCAGCGCGATCGCCGAATTCGATGCGCTGCTGATCCCCGACGAAATGCCTTCGCCCGAGGCGATCGCGGCCGGGCGGCAGGAATTGGGGCGGCTTTCGGAATTGATCGATGCGCTGCCGCCCAAGTGCCGCGAAGCGTTCGTCCTCCGCAAGGTGCGGGGTTTTAGCCAGCGCGAGGTCGCGTCGGCGATGTCGGTCTCCGAGAATACCGTGGAAAAGCATATCGGGAAGGCGCTCAACCTACTCGGCCATGTGATTGGACGTGGCGGAAAGCGTCGCGTCGCGCCATCTTATGACCATGAACCGCACAACGCCGATGGAACCGACAGGACCGCGCGAGACCGCCGCTGATATCGAGCAGGCGGCGGCGGATTGGGTCGCGCGCCTCGATCGCGGCGCACTTTCCGACACTGAGCAGCAGGCGCTCGCATCATGGGCCGCCCAGGATACCCGGCGTGCCGGCGCTTATGCGCGCGCGATGGCGGTGAACCTCCATCTCGATCGCGCCGTCGCGCTCGGCGAGGATTATGTCACCAGGCACCAGCCTGTAGAGGCGCCGAGCCGGCGTCGCGTCATCGCCGTCGCCGCGAGCGCAGCCGCCGCCTGCGCGGCGAGTCTGAGCATCTTCACGTTGCAGCGGCGAGGTGGCGCGCCAAAGCGGCGGACGATCGGAACAGCGAGAGGCGCGGTTCGGGAAGTCGCGTTGGGTGAGGGCTCCACGGTGACGCTCAACACCATGACCGAACTCCGCCCATCGCTCACCGATACGCTACGCAAGGTCGATCTTCTCAAGGGCGAGGCGCTGTTCGACGTCGCGAAAGAGCCTAAACGACCCTTCGTTGTTTACGTCGGCGAGTTCAGCGTGCGCGCAGTGGGGACGAGCTTCACCGTGCGACGCACCGCCTTGGGTGCCGTCAAGGTCGTCGTGACGGAAGGGATCGTTGAGGTGACCCGGCGGCAGGATGTCCTGGGGCAAGTCCATGCCGGCATCGCCTTCGCCGTGGACGCCGCCGCCTCGCCGGTGATAGAGACGCTCAACCCGTCGCAGATCGACAGCGCGCTGGCTTGGCGTGGCGGCAGGATCGACCTTCAGGGTATGACGCTTGCGGAGGCGGCCGAGGAATTCAGCCGATATTCGGACCTGAGGATTCGCGTCGCCGATCCTGCGATCGCCAATCTCCACATCGCTGGCGTTTATGCGACCAGCGACCCCGCCGGCTTCGCCGAGAACGTGGCTTTAAGCCTGGGCTTGAAGAGCGTCCGTCGGGGCAACGAAGTGATCCTCTCGAAAACTTGAAAAATTTGGCCGGCGCATGGCGGGAAGCCCCGCGAACCGCATCCTAAGCGCGGTTGGGCAATGCGCCCGCAACGGCTTGGGGGTGACATGATCTCGAGAAACACGCTGCTGTCGATGGCGGCGATCGTCGGCGCGCTATCGCCGATGTCCGCCGTGGCGCGGACGGCACGCTTCGATATACCAGCTCAGAGCCTTTCTGCCGCGCTGTCGATGTTTGCACGCCAGAGCGGCCTTCAGGTCATCGCGCCCGCTGACCTAGCGACGGCCGTGACAAGCCAGCCCGTCAATGGCACGCTCGATACGCGCGTCGCCCTCAAGACTCTGATCGGCGGCACCGGTCTCGAAGTCGCATCGGACAAAGGCGGCGTCATCGTCCTGCGTGCGGCCGTGGTGGGAAACGCCGCGGACATGACGGCGGACATCCTCGTCACCGCTCAGCGCCGCCCGGAGCGCGCGCGCGACGTGCCGATCTCGATCACCGCGATCGGCCGGCAGACCATCGAGAAGGCGCGGATCAACGAATTGCGCGACCTCTCCCGCATCACGCCGGGGTTGCTGATATCCAACTTCAGCATCGGCTCACCGGTGATCGCCGTTCGAGGCGCGACCAACACGTTCAGCCAGATCGGGGTCGACAAGCCGGTCGGCATTTTCGTCGATGACGTCTACATACCACGCAACAGCGCCTCGACGTTCCAACTCTTCGGGCTCGAATCGATCCAGGTGTTGCGCGGGCCCCAGGGCACCTTGTTCGGCAAGAACGTGACGGGAGGCGCCCTCGTGTTCGACACCGGTCGTCCCTCTTACGGCCAATCCGATATGCGGATGCGTATCACCGGCGCGTCCTACCGCACCGCCGAACTGGACGCATTGGCCGATGTCGGTTTGGGCAACGATGCCGCCGGCCGCATCGCCTTTTCGGCGCGCCGCCACGACGGCTGGGGTCGCGATCGATTGACCGGTCAGGCGTTGGACAATCTCGACAGCGTCAATACGCGCGGCCAGCTTCGCCTGCGCGTAAGCGATCGCCTAGAGGCGCTGATCGGCGGCGACTATGCGGCGGATAGCGCCGGTGGCCGTACGCTCTCCTCGATCGGTGCTGGCAGTGATGGCGATCCGCGTACCGCCGAGAGCGGCACGCCGCAAAATTTCAGTCGCGCCGTCTATGGCGGCTCGGCGCGCCTGTTCCTCGATACCGGCATGGGGCAGGTGACCAGCGTTACCGCGTGGCGCGGATCGCACTCGACCGACATCTATTCCAACGTCGCGGCCAACTACATCTTCCTGACCGGCACGCAGAGCCAGGCGCTGACTGACGACCGGGATCACGTCTCCTCTTTCTCGCAGGAGATCCGGCTCGCGTCGCCCGAGTGGCGGCGCGGGCGGTTCGTCGCCGGCCTCTATCTCGCATCGGATGTTTCCAGCCGTCGCCTCAACCAGACCGCGCTCGCCGCGCGGACCGGCGCGCTCGTCACCAACCAGCTCTGGCAGGGCCGCGCGCTGAGCCAGACCGCCGCGGTCTTCGTCGACGGCACGCTGAACCTCACGCCGTTCCTGTCGGTGACGGGCGGCGCGCGATACACTTGGGATCACAAGGCGGCAGACCTCGCCTTCTCGAACCTAATCAACAGCGTTGGTAATTTCGCCGAGACCAATGCGACCCGGAACTGGAGCCAGTTTACCCCGCGTGCATCGTTGCAGGTCAAACCGCTCGGCTCGACGATGCTCTACGTGATCTATTCGCGCGGCTATACCGCCGGTGGGTTCAACACGCAGGCGGCGACCAAGGCTGCGTTCGACGCGGCTTTCGAGCCGGAAACGCTCGAGAATATCGAAGGCGGCCTCAAGACCGCGCTGTTCGGCGGAAGGTTGACCGCGGATCTTGACGGGTTCGTCTCGAAATACCGCAACAAGCAGGAATTGTATTTCAACAATCTCACCCGCGTGCTGAACATCACGAACGCGGGCAAGGCCACGATCCATGGCATTGAGGCGCAGGTCGCCGTCAAGCCGACACGCTGGGCGACGCTGACCGGCACCTATGGCTGGCTCGATACCCGGTACGACCGCTTCGTCATCCCCGGCGGGGCCGTGCTTACCGGTAATCGTCTCGGCTCGTCGCCCAAAGACAAAGCCTCCGCCATGCTCGACATCGACGCGCCGCTGGGCCGCGTTCGCCTGATCGGGAACGCCGTCTATTCCTACACCTCGCAGTATTTCACTGGCGCGACGCAGGAAGGGACGCTGTCCGTACCGGCTTATTCCCTGGTCAATGGCTCCATCGGTCTGGCGACGCTGGATCGACGCTACAGCCTGACCGTATTCGCGCGAAACCTGCTCAATCGCGATTACGTGCTGATCCCGTCCAACCAGGTCGTGCTCGGGCGCTATCTGGGTGAACCGCGCATCATCGGCGCGAGCCTGAGCGCGCGTTTCTGACCATGTGGAATCGGCTTATCACGCGGTGGGACGAATCGTCGTTCGAGCGGCGCGTCGTTCTCCTGGGCGGGCTGCTCGGCGGCATCTCGCTTGCGCTTCCAACCGGGAAGGCGGCGGGGACCGAACCGCAGACCCTTCCGCCCTGGAGCCCAGGCACGCTCGACATCCACCACATCGACACGGGCGTCGGCAACGCGACCTTCGTGCTCGGGCCGGATGGCACCACGCTGCTGATCGACTGCGGCGCGACACGCGGAGGGCCGCCGGCATCAACCCCGTTGCGACCCGACGGCGCGCGATCGGCTGGGGAGGCGGTGGCGCGCTATGCCTTGCGACATGCGCGCGCCGCGGGCCGCACCTCGCTAGATTACATGATCGCAACGCATGTTCATCCGGATCACGTCGGCTCACCGCTCATGGGCGACCGGAGGGCATCTGAGGGATATATTCTGACCGGCCTGAGCGAAGTGGACGCGCTTATGCCCGCGCAGACGGTGATAGACCGCGGTTTTCCGGATTACGCCTCGCTCCCGCTCACTTCGGCCCCCTTTGCCGTGAACCACCTCGCTTGGCTGAAGGCCAGGGTGAAGGCCGGGCGCCGTGTCGAGAAGGTCGCCGTCGGATCGGCTCGACAGGTCACCTCTCGGCGAGCGGGAGCCTTCACTTTGCGGTTCGTGGGTGGAGACGGTCGCGTTTGGACAGGCGCAGAGGGCCGCTCGCGCGACCTGCTCGCGCCGAAATCGTCGTGGACGCCAGAGGCGACGCCCGAAGAGAACCACATGTCGATCGCAATGGTGCTCGCCTACGGCGGCTTCCGCTATTTCGCCGGTGGTGATCTCGTGGCCGATACGCATGATGGCACCGTGCCTTGGCTCGACGTGGAGACGCCGATCGTCGAAGCGGCTGGCCGGGTCGATGTCGCATCGGCGGATCATCACGGCTATTTCGACGCGTGCCGGCCGGGTTTCACACGCGCGCTCGACGCGGACACCTATGTGATCCAGGCTTGGCACGCGACTCACCCGGCGATGTCCTCGCTACAACGCTTGTCGAACGCATGGCGCGGCCGGTCTCCACGTGATGTATTCATAACGAGGCTCGATCCCGCCAGCCGCGCGATCAATGCGCGCTTTCTGCCACAGGTGAAGAGTACCGAAGGCAATGTCGTGGTCCGGGTACACGCCGATGGCCGCTACAGGATCTATGTCACCGACAGCCGGGACGAGCGGGACAGCATCACCTCCGTTAGCCGCGAGCGATTGGCCAAACTGCCGCGGATAGCGTGAGCCGTCCCGAGCAGCGTGGCCGCCACGAGACCGTCGGTCGAGAAGGCCGGCGTCAGCGATGTCACCGGCGAAGGGACGCTGCCGCCTGAGCAGATTGACCTGCTACGCGGGATGCACGGGCAAGACTTTGCGCTAAAGCCGCTGACCGGTGCCCCGGCGCATTCTTCAAAACGCGCCCTTGGCCAGCGGCGCGAAGTTGGACTCAAGCCGCAGATGCTCGGGGAGCAGCCAATAGCGCGGCGTGGCAGACCCCGAATGTCGAGATGACCATCCTGAAAACAACCCGTGCCGTAGAGGCGTTCGTCGGCCGGGCTGGCAAAGCCCTGCGTTACGGCCAACGTTGGCTCGTTGCGGATCGTCGATTGCGTGATGTGGCGCGATCCGGGCACTTCGCTCAGGAGCAGGTTGCCGGCACCGTCATGGAACGACAGGCAGCCGGTCGCTTCATCCCACACACATTGCGCATTCGGGAGCGTTAGCCGCGTTCGGCCATCGTCCCGCGTGCGCTTTGGAGTTGGCGGCTTCGCGCTGGGCGCCAGCATCTCGCTCAGCGTGGCGGGCGGCGCCCCTAAAGGCGCGACGCGGACGCGGAACGCACGATCGCTCAAGGCCGTGACGGCAATCGACAGATCGCCCGAACGGATCAAGAGATTCGGCGGGGCCACCCTTGTCGCGGCTTGCACCAGCCCGCTCGATGCGATCGCCGCGCCAGCACCGCTTCCGAGCAGTGCTCGCCGCGTGATGGCCCAGCGATGCGGCATTGTCTTCTCGTTCACGCAATCTCTCCTTCGCTGAGTCCTGCGAACGCCGCGGGTTCTCCAGCGAGCAGGCGTTCGCGTGGCGCCGTATCAGTCGGATCGCCCGTCTTCCTCGATGATGGCGACGTCCCATGCGGCTAGGTCGATCTGTCCCCCACGCTGTACCTTGCGTCCGTGCAAAAGTTCGGTGCCCGCGGCGGGGGCCGCCATATGCTGTGGCACAGCCGAATAGTTGAGCACGTAACGGACCGTGTGGCCGTTCTTCAACGTGCCCCCGCGCACGATCAGCGGGAAGTGCACGCCCGCAACCGATGGCTCTACGCCCGCACGCGCCACCTCGGCGGCGACGATCTTTTCGGCAAGCGCATCGCTCGGCATGAAGCCGACGTAGCTGACCTCGCCTTTGCCCCAGTGGTTACGGGTCATCGCGGCGGCAGCCGGCCACGACGGATGCTGGTAGCGCGCCACCACCTCGGCCGTGGTGGGCTTCAACATCTCCATCCACCACCGCGGCGTGTTGTCGGCATCCGAAACTCCGAACGGATTGCCCGCCAGCGTGACCCCGACAGGAATCGTGAACTCCTGATAGGTGACGCCCGCCGCTTCGGCGATCGCCCCCGGCTGTGCGGCATAGCGGACCTTCGTGTTCTCGTCCGAAAAGCCGCTTTTGAACGTGTAGAGCAAATGGCCGCCGCGCTTGGCGTAGTCATTGAGCCGCGCGATCTCGGCGGCGCTCGCCGCGTAAAGTGCAGGCACCACGATGAGTTTGTAATCATCGAGCTTCTGCGTGCTGTCGGGCGACAGGATGTCGACCTCGACGTTCATTCGATAGAGTGCGTCGTAGAATGGGCGCAGCACCCGGTTGTATTCTACGCCGTCCGGTTTGAAAGAATTGAACGCGGTCTGGGCGGCGTTGCTGACATAGACGGCGACCTTGTTGTGCTTCGTCATGCCTGCCAGCTTCGGGCCGAGGCGCGCGATGTCGGCACCGATCCCCTTCGCCGCTTCATATTCCGCGTTGGGCTTGTAGTCCTGCGACAGCAGCCCGCGCCAATAGGTTTCGACCGCGTTGGCGGTCGTCGCCCAGTGCCAATATTCGACCATCTGCGCGCCCGAGGCGAGATGGCTGAACGCTTGCAGGCGAAGCTGGCCGGGATAGGGCGTCCATTGCGGGAACCCCTGCGCCTCGGTTTCGAGCACCAGGTAATTCTGCCCATTGCGGATCGAGCGGGCCTCGTCGCCCCCAAAGGCGATCTCCGCGCCAGTCAGCTTGTCCTGGGTCGGATGATAGATGTCGATGCCGGCGATATCGAGCGATCGCCCCGCCTTCCAGTGATCGACCTCCGGCTGGATGCCGTAGGACCCCTCACGCCAGCCCAGATCGAAGTTCTGCGTCATGAACTGGCCGGGCCGGGCATGGGCGCGCACGAGCTTGGCCTGCCAGGCCAGGAAGTCGGTGACGAGGCTGCGCTGGTAGGCGGCGAAAGCGTTCGACATGCTGGCGTTGATCGAGCCGTTGGTCGACGGAAAATCCTCCCACCGGTTGATCCGGTTGGACCAGTAATTCAGGCCCCACGCCTTGTTCAGTGCATCGAGGGTCGGCCACTTCGCCTTGAGCGATTGGACAAACGCCGCCTGCACAGCGGGACCGCTGGTGCCATAGGGCTTGGTCTCGTTGTCGAGTTGGTAGCCGATCACCGCAGGATGATCCTTCACATGGTCTACCAGCGCGACGATCACCCGCTCGGCCGCGGCCCGATAGTCAGGATCGGTGATGTCCATGTTCTGCCGGGTGCCATATTGCGCACGGACGCCGTCGCGGCCGACGACGAGCACATTCGGATGCTGCCGCGCGAGCCATGTCGGAACCGCATAGGTGGGCGTCCCAACAATTACCTTGATGCCCTGCTTATGCATCGCGGCGAGCATGCGATCGACATGGCTGAAATCGAACACCCCAGGCTGCGGTTCCAAGGTGCCCCATGTCGATTCTGCGATGCGGACAACGCTGATCCCTGCCGCTTTCATCATCCGCGCGTCCTCATCGACGCGGTCAACCGGCGTGTACTCGTCATAATAGGCGACGCCGTACAGGATGGTGTCGGGCACCTGCGCCTGCGTCGCTGCCGGGAGCGCCACCGCGGCCAATGCGAGTGCTTTCCCGAACCGCTGCATAATCCTGCCTTCCATCGCTAAGTCCCTCTCCGTCTTATCGTTTCCCAGCTATCGATCGCATCGTGCGAGAAGCGTCCCGCCGCCGGCCCGATCAGGTCTTGTCCGGCGGTATCCGCAGGGCGCCGAATACTGGCACAGGTTGCGGGCGGGATCCCGGTTCAGCCTAAACACTGAGACCGCACCACGCGAGTGACCGCTACGTCGCTGCCACTGTCCCTTTCTCACGTTGCCGATGGATACGGTTGCCGAAGGTTTGGTACATGATGATCGCATATATGCGAAGTTGATTTCATATATGCGTGCGGCGATAGAGGCGAACGGATCGGTGGCAAGCTGAAGCAACGGGGCCAGTTCGTGTGCGCGCGCAACCGTCATGCTGGAACGCGCCTTCTGAGCGCGGAACGCCTCGCGCGGGTCAATTCCCTTTTCAAACCAGTACTTTAATGGTCGCGCTCAGCCACGTACGTCTGCGGTCGAGTAGGCCGGAAAGAGACCTCCGAACAGAATGGCGACCACGTAGTACCGGCGACCTGCCGACGATATTGCCAGCGCTTCTTGCTGCTCTTGAGACCCGGATCGACAGGCTAGGTGTGGAAAGGTCGGCGAGGCCGCTTTTTTGCAGCGCGTCAATCGCCGCGGGTGTGAGTGCAATCGTCTTCGCCATGACCAACCTCACACGGTCTCGGCGCAGACAAAATCAATTCTGATAGAATAGCCGTCGAATCCGGGCAAACCGGGTCCAACCCAGCCCTCCTGTCCGATGGAAGGATCTCTGCATGACGCGCTGCGAATCAACCGTACCATGGTGATCCGGCTGGCTGGGGCGGCAGGATTCGAACCTGCGAATGGCGGCACCAAAAGCCGCTGCCTTACCACTTGGCGACGCCCCAACGCGCGAACGCAGGCCTTTAGGCGCAGCATTCGCTGGTGGAAAGACCCTTTTGCAAAGGGCCGTGCGATCAGGCGATCCGCTCGACCCAGCCGTGCGGGTCGGGCAGCTTGCCGCGCTGGAGGCTGGTCAGGGCCTCGCGGATGCGCATCGTCGTCTGGCCGGGGCCGCCGCTGCCGATCGTGAAATCGCCGTCCGCCATCTTCATCTGGCCGATCGGCGCGACCACCGCGGCGGTGCCGCAGGCGAACGCCTCGCGCAGCCGGCCGCTCTCGGCATCGGCGCGGCACTGGTCGATCGCATAGGGCTCCTCGCGCACGGTCAGCCCCATGTCGCGCGCCAGCGTGATGATCGAATCGCGGGTGATGCCGGGCAGGATCGTGCCGGTCAGCGGCGGCGTGGCGAGGCTGCCGTCGTCGAACACGAAGAAGATGTTCATGCCGCCGAGTTCCTCGATCCAGCGGCGCTCGACCGCATCGAGGAACAGCACCTGGTCACAGCCCTTGCGGGTCGCCTCGGCCTGCGCGACCAGGCTGGAGGCGTAATTGCCGCCGCACTTGGCCGCGCCCGTGCCGCCCGGCGCGGCGCGCGTATAGTCTTGCGACACCCACAGCGACACCGCACCGGCGCCCGCCTTGAAATAGGCGCCGACCGAGGAGGCGATCACCGCGTAGAGATATTCGGACGAGGGCTTCACGCCGAGGAACACCTCGCTCGCGATCATGAACGGGCGCAGATACAGCGAGCCGCCCTCGGCATGCGGGATCCAGTCCTGCTCGACCCTGACGAGTTCGCGCACCGAGGCGAGGAACAGTTCCTCGGGCAGCGGCTCCATCGCCATGCGGACCGCGGAATCGTGGAAGCGGCGCGCATTCGCCTCGGGCCGGAACAGCGCGGTGCTGCCATCGGCGAGACGGTACGCCTTCATGCCCTCGAAGATTTCCTGCGCGTAATGCAGCACCGACGAGGCGCCATCCATCTGGAACGGCGCGCGCGGCACGATCTTCGCGTCGTGCCAGCCTTTTTCCTCGGTGTAGCGGATCATCGCCATATGATCGGTGAAAACGCGCCCGAAGCCGGGGTTTTCCAGCAGGCGCGCACGCTCATTGGCCTCGATCGGGCTGGCGTTGCGCTCGAAGGTGAAGGTCGGCGCGTCGGCGGCGGTCCGATCGGCGGTATCGAGAGTCTGATCGGGCATCGCAACCTTCGTACAATTTGATACAAATTCAGGGTTGAACCCTGATAGGGTTGCGGCCAAATCCGGTCAACATGGCTGGCCAGAACACCGCCGCGTCACCGCTTTTCCTGCGCGAACCCGAGCTTCGGCGCGGACTCGAGCTGCTGTACTTTGGAAATAGCCACTTGACGCGCACCATCGATCAGGGATTGGCGAACCAGGGGCTGGGGCGGGCGCACCACCGCGCGCTGTATTTCATCGCCCGTCAGCCCGACCTGACGGTGAGCCAGTTGCTCGGTCTGCTGGCGATCACCAAGCAATCGCTCGGCCGCGTGCTCAACGAACTGATCGAGCGCGAACTGGTCGAGATGCGCGCCGGTGAGCGCGACCGGCGCCAGCGCTTGCTCCGCCTCAGCGAGGCCGGGCGCCGTCTCGAAACCGAATTGTTCGATGCGCTGCGCGAGCGGCTGTCCGCCGCTTATGCGAGCGCGGGGCAGGCGGCGGTCGGCGGTTTCTGGGCGGTGCTCGAAGGGCTGATCCCGGCCGAGGATCGCAAGCGGATCGGCCTGCTCGGCGAGTAGAGGCGAGCCGTCTGCGGCACGCCCGTCACCTCAAGCCGCCTGCTTCTCCGCCGCAGCCGGCGCGACATGCCCGCTGATCTCCGCGCCGGCGTCCCGCGCGAAGCGGACGTTCCACAGCGTCGCGCTGAGCGAGATCGACGTCACCACCCAGAATGCCGCCGAGAAATCCTCGAGCGCAGGCGCCGCATGGCCGTTCGCCAGCATCGCGAGATGCAGCGCGATCGCCGCGACGCAGATGCCGAGCGACAGCATCAGCTGTTGGAAGGTCGAATAGAAGGCGGTCGCGCTGCTCATGTGGCGCTTGTCGACGCCGTCATAGGCGATCGTGTTGTAGGCGGTGAATTGGAACGACATGAAGAAGCCCGAAATCGCGAGCATCCCGAACATTGCCCATACCGGCCAGTTCGGGCGGAACAGTCCGCAGATCGCATAGCCCGCCGTCGCGATCACGCCGTTCCAGATCAGCGCGCGGCGAAAGCCGAACCACCGCAGCACGCGCTGCGCGACGCTCTTCATCGCGAGCGATCCGATCGCGGTCGCCACCGTGATCGTGCCGCTGCGCGCGGCGGAGAAGCCGAAGCCTACCTGCATCATCAGCGGCAGCAGGAAGGGCTGCGCGCCCTGGGTGATGCGCGTCAGCGAACCGGCGATCACCGACAGCCGAAATGTCGGATCGCGCATGAGGGTGAGATCTAGGATCGCCCCCTCGCGGCCGCGCGCGTGGCGGATGTAGAAGATGCCGGCGACAACGCCGATCGCGACCAGGGCCGTCGCCGCGCCGCCCTCGCCGGGGCGGCTGACCATCTCGAACCCGAACAGCAGACAGCCGAGCGACAGCCCGCTCAACACGAAGCCGCGCGGATCGAACGGCGCGGGCTGATCCTCCTTGATGTTGGCGATGAAACGCCCGACCAGCCAGACCCCAAGCACGCCGACCGGCAGGTTGATGTAGAAGATCCAGCGCCAATCGAGATAGGTGACGATGAACCCGCCAAGCGGCGGCCCGACGATCGGCCCGATCAGCGCGGGCACCAGCAGCCACGACATCGCGTTGACCATGTCCTGCTTGGCGACCGAACGCAGCAGCACCAGCCGCCCGACCGGGATCATCATCGCCCCGCCGATGCCTTGCACGAAGCGCGACACCACGATCATCTCGAGCGTGCGCGACTGCCCGCAGGCGAGGCTGCCGGCCATGAACAGCAGGATCGCGGCGCGGAACACGGTGCGCGAGCCATAGCGATCCGCCAGCACGCTCGAGGCCGGGATGAAGATCGCCAGCGCGAGCAGGTACGAAGTGAGCGCGATGCTCATCTCGGGCGCGCGCACCCCGAAATCGCGCGCCATCGTCGGCAGCGCCGTCGCGAGCACGGTCGCGTCGACGAATTCCATGAACAACGCGCTGGCGATGATGAGCGCGACCAGCCGGTAATTCTGCCCCGACACCGCCGGCCCGAGATCCTGCGTCTTGGCGAGCGACCCCGCCGCCGGGACAATGCCGTCGCGCACCTCGGCATTGACCGAGGCGACCCCGCGCCGCCTCGGGCGCTGTGCCGGCTGACCGGGAAAGGGGAGAAGGGACATAGAAGCACTTCGTTGAACGGGCGAGGATCAGCTCTCCCGCGATAGGCCGTCCGTCTGTAATGCGGGCGTGCTTGTCAGCTCCATATGGGCGTGCAGGCCGGAAAAGGGAACCGCTCGCTCGCCATCATCGTCGCCCCGGCGAAGGCCGGGGCCGCTGAGTGCTGGGGCCCCGGCTCGCCAAGCGACCCAGCGGCCCCCGCCTTCGCCGGGGCGACGATGGCTCACCCGATCGCCATCAGGCTCGCATTCCCCCCCGCCGCCGTCGTGTTGATCGAGGTCGAAACCTCCTCGACCAGCCACACCGGATCATAGGCGAGCGGGCGGGCGGGGTCCGCGCGATGCACCGACACGATCGGCCCGTCGAGCGCCGCGACCTGCGCCAGCGTCTCGGCCGGATCGCCCTCGACCAGAGCGGCCGCGCAGGATTCAGCCTCCACCGCGAACGCCGCCGCGACGCGCGCCGGCAAGCCGGCGGGAAGCGCCATGCCCTCCACCACGCCGCGATTGCCGGTCGCCAGCACCGCCGCCATCTGCTCGATCAGCCCGGCCGCGCTCGTCGGCCTCAGCAGGATGCTGCCGCGCGGGTGAAGCGCGTAGAGGTTGCGTTCGCCGACTGGCCCCGGCAGCGCGCGCTCGACGCCGAGCGCGGAGGCAGCGCCATAGCGCAGCGCCCGCGCCGCGCCGCGTGCATCCCCCCTTGCGGCGAGCCAGTCGGCGAAGTCGCGCAAGCGCTGCGGGATGTGCCCGCTATGCTCGGCGACATCCGGCGCGACCTGGGTTAGCCGTCCCAGATAGAGCGGGCCGCCTGCTTTTGGGCCAGTGCCTGAGAGGCCGCGCCCGCCGAACGGCTGGACGCCGACCACCGCGCCGATGACGTTGCGATTGACGTAGAGATTGCCCGCCTGCACCCGCGCCGTCACCTCGGCGACGGTCGCGTCGAGCCGCGTGTGGAGCCCGAAGGTGAGCCCGTAGCCAGTCGCGTTGATCGCATCGACAAGCTCGCCCAGCCGCTCGCGCTTGAAGCGCAGCACATGCAGGACAGGGCCGAACACCTCGCGCGTCACATCGGCGATGCGGTCGATCTCGATGATCGTCGGCGCAACGAACGTGCCGTGCGCGCAAGTCGCCGGCAGCGGCGCTTGCGTGACGGCATGGCCGTGGGCGCGCATCGTCTCGATATGTCGGGTGATCGACGCCTGCGCCTCGGCGGTGATGACCGGGCCGATATCGACCGCGAGTCGGTCGGTTCGCCCCAGGCTTAGCTCGGCGAGCGCGCCTTTCAGCATCGCCAGCGTGCGATCGGCGACCTCGTCCTGCAAACACAGGATGCGCAAGGCCGAGCAGCGTTGCCCGGCGCTGTCGAACGCCGAGGCGAGCACGTCGGCCACGACCTGCTCGGCGAGCGCCGACGAATCGACGATCATCGCATTCTGCCCGCCGGTCTCGGCGATCAGCGGGATCGGCTTGCCGGCCGGCGACAGGCGCGTGGCAAGCTGGCGCTGGATCAGTCGCGCCACCTCGGTCGAGCCGGTGAACACCACGCCCGCCGTCTCGGGCGCGGCAACCAGCGCCGCGCCGATCGCGCCGTCGCCGGGGAGCAACTGCAGCGCATCGCCCGGCACCCCCGCCGCGTGAAGCAGCCGCACCGCCTCGGCCGCGATCAGCGGGGTTTCTTCGGCCGGCTTGGCGAGCACCGGATTGCCGGCGGCGAGCGCGGCGGCGATTTGGCCGGTGAAGATCGCGAGCGGGAAGTTCCACGGGCTGATGCACACCACCGGCCCGAGCGGCGCCTGTTCCGCGCCGAAGGTGGCCCGCGCCTGTGCGGCGTAGTAATGGAGGAAATCTACGCCCTCGCGCACCTCGGCGATCGCATTGGGAAGCGACTTGCCCGCTTCGCGCACGATCAGCCCGAGCAGCACCGGCATCCGCGCCTGAAGCGCCTCTGCGGCTCGGTCGAGGATCGCGGCGCGCTCCGCCACGGGCACCGCGCCCCAGCGCGACGCGGCGGCGCGCGCGGCCGCGGCCTCGGCCTGCGCGAGCGACGGTTCAAACACGGTGCCGACCACGTCGCGCCTATCCGCCGGGTTGTACACCGGGCGCGCCACGCCCTCGCCACCCGGCGGCGCGGCGATCCAGCCGGTCGCGACACTCTCGAGCAGCGCGGCTTCGAGTGTGGCGAGCACGCTCTCATCACTCAGATCGAGCCCGCGCGAATTGGCGCGATCGGGGTAGAGGTTCGCCGGCAGCCCGATCCGGTCGTGACGAGCGCCCGGCTGCGGCATCGCCCGCACGATCTCGACCGGATCGGCGATCATCGCCTCGACCGGCACCGACACGTCGTTGATCCGGTTGACGAACGACGAATTGGCGCCGTTCTCGAGCAGCCGCCGCACCAGATACGCGAGCAGCGTCTCGTGCGTTCCGACCGGGGCGTAGATCCGGCACGGCCGCCCGAGCTTCTCCGCGCCGACCACCTGTTCGTAGAGCGGCTCGCCCATGCCGTGCAGGCACTGGAACTCGTAATCGCCGACCGCGAAGCCCGGCCCGGCCAGATGATAGATCGTCGCCAGCGTCTGCGCATTGTGCGTGGCGAATTGCGGGAACACGTACGTGCGCGCGGCCAGCAGCTTCCGCGCGCAGGCGATATACGCGACATCGGTATGCACCTTGCGCGTATAGACCGGAAAGTCCGCCAGCCCATCGACCTGCGCGCGCTTGATCTCGGCGTCCCAATAGGCGCCCTTGACCAGCCGCACCATGATCCGCCGTCCGCTGCGCCGCGCGAGATCGACGATCCAGTCGATCACGAACGGGCAGCGCTTGCCATAGCCCTGCACGACGAAGCCGAGCCCGTTCCACCCGGCGAGATCGGGATCGAGCGCGAGGCTTTCGAGCAGATCGAGCGACAGTTCGAGCCGGTCGGCCTCCTCCGCATCGATGTTGAAGCCGATATCATAGCGTTTGGCGAGTCGCGCGAGATCGGTCACGCGCGGCAGCAATTCGGCCATCACGCGCCCGGCCTGTGCGCGCACGTAGCGCGGGTGCAGCGCCGACAATTTGATCGAAATGCCCGGCCCGCCATACACGCCGCGCCCCGCCGACGCCGTCCCGATCGCATGGATCGCGCGCTCGTAATCGCCGAAATAGCGCGCCGCATCGGCGGCGGTGGTCGCCGCTTCCCCGAGCATGTCGTAGCTGTAGCCGAAGCCCTTCGCCTCCATCGTCCGCGCGCGCCGCAGCGCCTCGTCGATCGTCTCGCCGGTGACGAACTGCTCGCCCATCATCCGCATCGCCAGGTCAACGCCGCGCCGGATCACCGGCTCGCCTGCGCGCGCCACCAGCCGGGTGAGCGCGGCGCCGAGCCCGCGATCATCGACGCTGCCGACCAGTCTGCCGGTGACGACCAGCCCCCAGGTCGCGGCGTTGACGAACAAAGACTTGCCGCCGCCGAGATGCGCGCCCCAATCGCCATCGGCGATCTTGTCGCGGATCAGCGCGTCGCGCGTCGCGTCGTCGGGAATGCGCAGCAGCGCTTCGGCGAGGCACATCAAGGCGACGCCCTCCTGGCTGGAGAGCGCATATTCCTGCACCAGCCCCTCGACCCCGCTGCCGCGCTTCTGCGCGCGCAAGGTGGTGACGAGCGTGTGCGCGGTCTCGCGCACCTTGGCGCGGGTCGGATCGTCGAGCGTCGCGGCGGCGAGCAGCGGAGCGAGCGCCTCGGCCTCGTCGCGGCGGTAGGCGGCGGTGATGGCGGCGCGCAGCGGCGTGGCGGGGCGGATCGGGGGTGCGAAGGCGGCGAAGGGCGGGGGTGTCGTCATCGCGCCAGTCTAGCAACAGCCGTGACGGCGTTCCGACCGATGTCGCGGCAAAGCCGTGGATGATCGACTTTTTTAGGTGCATGTGGCAGGCAAAGTGGATGGAAAAGACCCCGCGTACAGTCGATCTGGACGAGTTCGATCACCGCATCGTCGCGGCGCTGGTCGAAGACGCGCGCATGACCGTCACCGATCTCGCCCGCCGGATCGGTCTGTCCAAGTCCCCGACCCAGGCGCGGCTGCGCCGGCTGATCGCGACCGGGGTGATTCGCGGATTTCGCGCGATCGTCGATCCGGCGCGGCTCGGGCTCGATCACGTCGCCTTCGCCGAGGTGAAGCTGTCCGACACCCGCGAGGCCGCGCTCCGCGATTTCAACGCCGCGGTGCGCCGCATTCCCGAGGTCGAGGAATGCCATATGATCGCGAGCAGCTTCGACTATCTGCTCAAGGTCCGCACCGCCGACATCCGCCGCTACCGCATCGTGCTCGGCGAGAAGATTTCGAGCCTGCCGCATGTCGAGAGCACCTCGACGTTCGTCGCGATGGAGACGGTGAAGGAACGCGGCGGCTGATCGGCGGGAACGTCCGGCCCGCAGATCGGCTTATTCCGGTACGTTCTTCTCGTATCGGTCCCAATGCGCGGTCAGTTCATCGACCACTTTTGATCCGACGGTGTACAGATTCTCGAGCGCGGCGTGCATGCCGGCATAGCCTTCGTTCTCGCGCAGCAGATAGGTCGCGGCGTCCACGCCGGACGGCGGCATCGTATAGTTGCTGCCGGCGCGCAGCACCATGAAGCGCCGTTTGTCGACCCGGCCGATCGTGTCGAGATAGGTGATCGACTGGTAGGTACCGGTCTCCTCCATCGCCGAGGTGACGAACTCGCCTTGTCCACGCGTCCAATATTTCACCCAATCCTCGGCCCAGCCGGTCATGAGCTTACCGTGCCAGAAGGTCATCGCGGCGAGATTGTCCCCCTTGAGAACGAAGGGCGGGCGCTGCCCGGCCGGATAGCCGGTGAAGCGCGCGCGTGCTGCCCGCAGGCCGGCCTCGTCGGGCAAGGCGATGTCCTTGGTCAACGCGAACGCCCAATCGCGCAAGCCGGCGTTGATCTCGAACACCTCGCCCTGTCCGGTCGGCGGGCTGGCGTCGTTCGGCCCCTTGCTGTGGAGCGCGAAATAGCCCGATTTCCAGTCCTTGGGAATTTCGCGGGCGTCGATCTCATGCGCGAGATCGCCGTCGACCAGATAGCGTGCCCATGCCGCCGAGCCGATCGACGCCCTGGCGGGATCGACCCCGGCGATGCCCGCGACCAGCCAGTAGGCATGGGTGAGATCGAACCGCTGGTCCAGCCCGAGCGCGAGCGTCGCCGTCGCCGAGCGGATGCTGCCCATCCCCGTGACCATGCCGAGCGTCTGCGTGTCCGGATTGTAATAAAGATCGTGATAGGATTGCGGAAAGGGAATGCGCGTGTTGAGGTGGCGGCGTTCCTTCCAGATCTGGAACTCGCCCGGCGCGTCGCCGCTGTCCGCGCCGATCTCGAACATCGTGACGATCACGACCTTGACGGGCAGGGGGTGCGTGCAGGCGCTGCCGGGTTGGCAATCCGCAGGCGCGGCAAGCGCGGGGGCGCCGAGGCCGAACAGCGCGGCGGCGCGGATGGTGGCGCGGGTCAACAGGCGCATGGCGGGGTTTCCATAATGGGCGAAGGGACGCCAGCCTAAGCGGGCGCCCCTTCGAGAATGTCAGAACTTGTACTGGATCGTCGCCTGGAAGCTGCGCGGCCGCTCGGGCAGCACGATCGTGCCGCCGAACAATTCGGTGAAGTTGGCGCGATAATAGGTCGCATCGGTGGCGTTCTTGACGATGACGCGGAACAGGAACGGTCCGGTCTCGTAAGATGCGCCGACATCGAGCAACGTATATGCCGGCAGCTTGACCGTCCGCGACTGGCCAGAGAACACCGAATCGACGTGGACGAGGCTGGCGTTGAGCGCGATGCCGTTGTCGAACTTATAGGTGCCCGTCGCGGTGTAGGTGTTGGTCGGAATGCCCTGCCGCCGCGAGGCCTCCTTGTCCGGGATCGGTACGAGGCCGCCCGGCTGGCCGCCGAAGATCAGCGCGGGATTGGTGACGTTGGGCAGATCGCCGACCCCGAAGAAGCTGAATGTCGAGCCCGCATCGTAGAAGGTCAGGTTGTAGACCTTGAGGTGCGTGTATGATCCGGTGAGAAGCAGATGCTTGTCGACCGACCAGCGCATCTCGGCCTCAAGGCCCTTGGTCTGCACCGACTGGTTGACGGTCGACGACTGGATGTTGTGATCGACCCGCTCCTGGTTATAGACCGCGAGCGCACCGTAGAGCCGGCCGCCGAGCCAGCTTCCCTTGATGCCGCCCTCATAGAGCTTCGAGGCGGTCATGAAGGTGCCGGCGATTGCAGTGACTGGGTCGATTTCGGAACCCTGGCCGGCGATGATCGTCGTCTGGCGCGAGATCGTCCCATAGGGGATCAGCCCGAACGGCAGTTTGTAGGACACGCTGGCGTTCCACGACCAGCCATCGTTGCTGCCCGATCCCGAGACCGTGGTCGGCGCGACCTCCATCTTGCTCGGGTTGTAGGATGAGGTGACATCCACCTTGTCGTACCGGCCGCCAAGGATCACATCGAGGCCGAAGTCGAAGTCGGCGTCGAGCAGGCCGGCGAACCCGTAATCGGTATCATGGCCCTTGATGTAGTTGGTGTAATTGCAGCCGCATTCGTTCGACAGCAGCCGGTTGGATGCGGGCGTGTAGCCAACCGACAGATCGACGCGGTGGAAATATTCGTAGGTGAAATCGTCGCCGTGCAGGAAATCCGTGTAGCGGATAGACGGCGACAGTTGCAGCGCAAATTTTCCGATGTCGGTCTTGAAGGTCTTCGCCGCGACGATCTTGTCCTCAATCACATAGGATTTGTGGAATTGTGAGAAGCCGTAATCGTTGTTGTTCCGGTTGCGCGTGCCATCGTAGAAGAACTGATTCTTGATTTCCAGATCGTTGCCGCCATCCCAGATGATGTCGAAATAGCCGGTCGATTGCTTGTTCTTCAGAAAATCGTTGGGCCCCGCGAGCACGTCGCGGCGGCTGAGCTTGGTCGTGCCGGGGTTGGTGAGCGCGAGCAGGGGCGAGAAGCTGGCGTCGGTATAGGCGCTGCCCGACGGGCGGAACGGGTTGAACACGGCGGTACCGCCGGCGGCCTTGATTTCGGCGGGTGACATCTGCCCATCGCCGTTGGTGTCGAGCGAGGGCGGCGTCCCGGTGATGTACGTGCCGTTATCGACCAGATCCTGCGTCAGGCGGTTCCAGCCGCCGTTCTGCTGGCCGTCGTATTTCTGGTACATGCCGCCGAATTCGACGCGCAGCGTATCGGTGATCTGGTTGTCGAACGCCGCCTGCAGGACGACGTTGCGGGTCGATATGTTGCGGTAATAGCTCCCGGAATCCTCGACCTCGCCGTACAGGCTGTAGCCGAACTCCGTGCCGCCGAAGCGCAGCGGCCCGCGCAGCTCGGCCTTGATGTCGTTGTACGACCAACTGCCGCCGGTGTAGCTGACCTGACCCTCGGCATGATCGAGCAGCGCGCCGCCTTTCACGCGCGCCGATTTGGGCACGAAGTTCATGTAACCGCCCGTCTTGGACGGGCCGTAGATCGGCGAGGACGGGCCGCGCACGATGTCGATCCGATCGGCGGCGGCGATCGGCGTCGGGTAATTGCCGGGGTTGTCGAGCCGGCGCATGCCGCGGAAGAACACTTCGCCCGGCGTGCCGCGGATATCGAGCGCGCCGCCCACGCCGAAGAACGAGTTGGTGAAGGTGCCGGGCGATTGCGCGACGAGATCGTAGATGTCGGTGACGCCGTAGCGCTCCATCTGCTCGGAACTGATCGTTGAGACCGAACGCGGCGTTTCGAGCACGCTCTTGTTGAAGCCGAAGATCGAGCTGACATCCTGGTTCGGCAGCGCGTTCAGCGCGCCAGTGACGACGATGTCGTTGTCCTCGTCGGGCGCCGCATCGGGTGCCGGCGCTGGTGCCGGCGCGTCCGTCGCCCAAGCCGGGGCGACGATCACCGGGCACGTCAGCAGCGCCGCCGCGAGCGCGGTCAGCGATGTGCGGGTGTGACAGTGCCGTGCGAAATCGGCCTTGAATTCAAGAAGATATGTTTGTGCCATCGGTGAACTTTCCCCCATTCGCGACGGGCGGCTTGTGGCTCGCCCGTCGCCGACCCGTTTGTGTCCTTGCCCCGCCCACGCACCGCCGGACGAATGTTGCGGTGCGTCATCGTAGATACGCGTTCATCATATTGTAAAGAAAATACTATTCTTTTTACGGTGCCTTCAATGCTATTCGGTTAGCCGCGCGCGGCATGCTCCCTCTGATTTTTCGGATGTGTCCGCCGACGCTCACGTGCGGCATCGCAGCATTCTCTTTGCGTAGGGGCTTGACGTCGCGCCATCAAACGCAATGAATCCCACAGAGCGTTGCAAAAAATAGAGGGGCTTCGATGCCGGCCTTTTCGCGTTTCCTGCGGTACTTCATGGCGGTCGGCCGGCTCGGCTCGATCCGCAAGGCGGCCGAGGTGCTCAACGTCTCGGCGTCGGCGATCGACCGGCAGATCCTCAACGTCGAGGCCGATTTGGGCATGCCGCTGTTCGAGCGGCTGCCGACCGGCCTACGCCTCACCGCGGCGGGCGAGATCATGATGGCGGCGGGGGGCCGGTGGCAGAAGAACCTCAGCGATGTTCGCGCGCAGATCGAGGATCTGCGCGGCCTCAAGCGCGGGCATGTCGATATCGCCGTGATCGACGCGCTCGCGAAGGGGTATCTGCCGGGCATCGTCCGCTCGCTCCAGAGCCGCTATCCGGGCATCACGATCGGCGTGCGCGTGGTCGAGAACGACAAGGTGCGCGCCGCGATCATGAACGGAGAGGTCGATTTCGGCATCTTCTTCGAGCCGCAATCCTATCGCGGCATCACCGTGCGCGCCTTCGTCGAGGTGGTGCTGGGGCTGATAACGCCACCCGATCACCCGCTCGGGCAGCGCAAGGAAGCGCGTTTCTCGGCGGTGACCGGCTCGGCGCTGATCGTGCCCGCCGAGCCGCTCGCGGTCAGCCAGCAGATCGCGGTGCTGGAGGGGATCACCGGCGTCGTGCTCGATCGAACCGTCACCTCGGACAATATCCAGATGATCGTGTCGCTGGTGCTGGAGGGTGTGGGCATCGGCATCCTCACCTCGATCGACGTTTTCACCGAGATCAAGCGCGGGCTGCTCAATTTCACGCGCATTTCCGATTCGATCCTGCGGCCGATGACGCTGGCGCTCGGCACCGCGACCGCGCGCACACCGTCTTATGCTGCGAGCATCGTGCTGGCCGAGATCGAGAATGATTTCGCCCAACTCGGCTATGCCGGTGCGGCCCCGACCGTCGCTCCCGAGGTGTAACGATTGCCGCCCGCGCGCCGAGACGATATCCGGGGCGCTTCCTCCCAGCATTCTGGATTCGCCCGATCATGAGCCCGGACCTCTATTACATCCCCTATGAGGCGTTTCTCGCCGATGTCCGCACCGTCGCCGCGAGCGTTTCGGCGGACGACTGGAGACCCGATTTCGTGATCGGCATCGGGCGCGGCGGGCTGGTGCCGGCGGTGTTCATCTCGCACCAGCTCAACCTGCCGATGCTATCAGTCGATCATTCGTCCAAGGTGCCGGGCTTCGCCGACGAGCTGCTGCGCAAGGTGGCCGAGAAAAGCGCCGCAGGCGAACGGCTGCTGTTCGTCGATGACATCAACGACAGCGGCGGCACGATCGCCTATATTCGCAAACTGCTTGCCGAGACCGGCTGCGACAGCGGCAATCTGCGCTTCGCGGTGGTGCTGGACAATATTCGCTCGCAGGCGCGGGTCGATTACCGCGCGGAGACGATCGACCGCGACCAGGACAAGCGCTGGTTCGTATTCCCGTGGGAAGCGGTGGGCATGAGCGCGACGATCGTCGAGGAAGCCATGTCGGTGCCGGAGCGGTTTGCCTGACCCGCGGCTAACGCCGCCGCGTCACGAACGCCGCGAACGCGATCGAAGCGGATATCGCGACCGCCGTTTCGCTCAGCGAATGCGCGTTCCATTCCCACACCTCAAGGCCGGCATAGCCCGGCATGTTGGCGCGCCGGCCGTCGCCGAACTGCTCGATCCATTGATATTCGCGCTGCGTGATCTCGCGCATGATGCACACCGCCGCCCCCGCGAAGCAGCCGAGCCACAGCGACGCCTTGGTCGAGGCACCGAGTCTGCGTCCCAGCGCCCAGCAGGCGAGCTGGATGCCGAGCGAGACGGGAACGTGCGCGAACATCGTGCTTCAACGCGCGGGATTCGTGTTCCGCCTCACGCGACCAGCGCCTGCTCCTCAAAGCCGCCGTCTTTCACGATCGCGTCGATCGCGAGCAGCCGGGTCAGCAGGGATTCGAGCCGGTCGAGCGGCCAACTGTTGGGGCCGTCCGACATCGCATTGTCGGGATCGGGATGGGTTTCCATGAACAGGCCCGAGATGCCCGCCGCGACGGCGGCACGCGCCAGCACGGGCACATGCTCGCGCTGCCCGCCCGAGGTGGTGCCGCGTCCGCCGGGCAATTGCACCGAATGCGTCGCGTCATACACCACCGGGCAGCCGGTTTCCCGCATGATCGCGAGGCCGCGCATGTCCGACACGAGATTGTTGTAACCGAAGCTCGCGCCGCGTTCGCACACCATGAAGTCGGCGGGGACGCCCGCGCCTTCGGCCGCCGCGCGCGCTTTGGCGACGACATGCACCATGTCACCGGGCGCCATGAACTGCGCCTTCTTGATGTTGACCGGCTTGCCCGACGCCGCCACCGCCGCGATGAAATCGGTCTGCCGCGCGAGGAAGGCGGGGGTTTGCAGCACATCGACCACCTCGGCGACGGCGCGCACCTGGTCCTCGCCATGCACGTCGGTCAGCACCGGTAGTCCGGTTTCGGCACGGACCTTCTCGAGAATGCGCAGGCCCTCGTCGATACCGGGGCCACGGAACGACGTGCCCGAACTGCGGTTCGCCTTGTCGAACGAACTCTTGTAGATCAGCAGCACGCCGAGCCGGTCGGCGATCGCGCGCAGCCGCGTCGCGGTCGCGAGCGCGAACGATTCGCTTTCGATCACGCAAGGCCCGGCGATGAAGAACATCTTCTGATTCGGACCAATTTCCTGCCCAAACAGACGCATCACGACCTCGTTAGACTTGCCACGCGCGGGAACCTGTCTCTTAGGAACAACAGACGGTCGCGTATCGGTTCCCTGCGCCGCAAAAGCGCTGGAAGTCAATGCGATGGCCTTATAGACACGGCGGCAGACGCTAAAGCGCCGCCATTGGGGAATGTTATGCCGGCGATTGCCACCAAAGGCGCGGACGAACCCGGCCTGCTGTCCGCGCTGCGCACCACGCGAATCGAGATGGACGCGCTCCGCGCGCTTTCGGAAGCACTGCATGTCGGGCCGCTTCGACAGAGCTTCACCGCCGCCGTCAGCGCGATCAGCGGACATGCCGGCCGGCTGATCGTCACCGGCATGGGCAAGAGCGGGCTCGTCGCGCGCAAGATCGCCGCGACGATGACATCGACGGGCACGCCGGCGCTGTTCCTCCACCCCGGCGACGCGAGCCACGGCGACCTCGGCACGATTGGGCGCGACGATATCGTCATGGCGCTGAGCTGGTCGGGCGAGACGACCGAGCTTGGTGACATCATCGCTTATTGCCGGCGTTTCGGCGTGAAGCTGATCGTCGCGACCGCGTGCCCCGACAGCACCGCCGGCCGCGCCGCCGACATCTGCCTGGCGCTGCCGATGGTGCAGGAAGCGTGTCCGAACCAGCTCGCGCCGACATCCTCGACGACGGTACAGGTCGTGCTCGGCGACGCGCTCGCGGTCGCGCTGATCGAGCGGCGGGGTTTCACCCGCTCCGATTTCCTCACCTTCCACCCCGGCGGCAGGCTCGGCGCGCAACTCGCCACCGTCGCGCAACTGATGGCGCGCGGCGCGGAAGTGCCGGTGGTGCGGATCGGCGCGTCGCTCCAGGACGCGACCATCGAGATGAGCCAGAAGCGCTACGGTTGCACCGCCGTCGTCGATGAGGCGGACCGGTTGGTCGGCGCATTCACCGATGGCGATCTTCGCCGCAGTTTCGCCAACAAGCATCTCGGTGACGACATTCGCCACCATATGACGCAGACGCCGATCGTGGTCGCGCCCGAGACGCTGAGCTCGGACGCCCTGCGCATCCTCAATGAAAAGGCGGTGTCGGTGCTGTTCGTCTGCGAGGACGAGCGGCTGGTCGGCGTGGTTCACCTCCACGACATGCTGCGGGCCGGCGTTGCCTGACACACGCGGGGCCGGAGACGCGCCGCCCGACCTGATCGTCATCCCCGCGCGGTACGGCTCGACCCGGCTGCCGGGCAAGCCGCTGGTCTCGATCGCCGGGCGCACCTTGTTGTCGCGTGTCGTCGCGATCGCACGCGAGGGCGCGCGCCGCGTCGGCAATGCCGAGGTGGTGGTCGCGACCGACGATCCGCGCATCCTGGACCATGCTCGCGAACTCGGATGCGCCGCGGTGATGACCGATCCCGCGATCACCTCGGGGTCGGGCCGCGCCTGGGCGGTCGCGCGCGAGCGGTTGGTTCCGCCGCCAATCGTCGTGAACTTGCAGGGCGATGCGCCGTTCGCCGCACCCGACATGATCGCCGCGTTGATCACGGCGTTACGCGCCTCCCCGTGCGGGGTCGCGACGCCGGTGGTGCGGCTCGATTGGCGCGCGCTCGATGCGTTGCGCGCGCACAAGCTGGCGTCGCCGTTCAGCGGCACGACCTGCGCGCGGCGCGCGGACGATCGCGCCTTGTGGTTTTCGAAAGCCGTCATCCCGGCGATCCGCAACGAGGGACGGTTGCGCGGGGCGAGCGACCTGTCGCCGATTTTCCGCCATATCGGCCTGTACGCCTATCGTTTCGCGGCGCTGCGGCGTTTCGAAGAAACCGAGCCGACCCCCTATGAAGTGCTGGAGGGTTTGGAGCAGTTGCGCTTCCTCGAAACCGGCGAGGACATCCTGACCGTCGCGGTCGCGCCGCCGCGCCATGCGATGTCGGGCATCGATACGCCCGAGGACGTCGCGATGGCGGAAGCGTTGATCGCCGAACATGGCGAACCGCATCTCTCATGGGCCTGATCGTCACGATCGTCCGACACGGCAACACGTTCGAAACTGGTGAGCCGCCTCGCCGGATCGGCGCGCGCACCGATCTGCCGCTCGTCGCGAGCGGGCAGGCGCAGGCGCGCGCACTGGGCGCAGCTTTGCCGGGATTCGACCGCGTCTTGGCGGCACCGCTGCTGCGCACGCGCGCGACCGCCGAAGCGATCCTCGCGACGCGGGCCGATGCACCGACGATCGAAGACGCCGATTGGCTCACCGAAATCGATCACGGCCCCGACGAGGACGCGGCCGAGGACGCGGTGCTCGCCCGGATCGGCCACGCCGCGCTCGCCGCCTGGGACGCCGAGGCGCGCGTGCCCGACGGGTGGATCGTCGATGCGGAGCGCCGCCTGGCGGGCTGGCGCGATCTGTGGAGGCAAGGGGCCGGGCGCGTGCTGGTCGTCACCAGCAACGGCGCCGCGCGCTTCGCGCTCCGCTCCGACGAGTCGCTAAGGCGGCAGGCGGAGGCGCTGCCCTCGCTGAAGCTGCGCACCGGGGCGTACGGGGTGATCGCATGCGATGCGGACGGGCCACGCCTTATCGATTGGGACCGGCGGCCGTGACGCCGCCGGTTTGACGTTTTCATTCCTCGATATAGCGGTATCGCTTGCCAGGAACGCGGCACGCCGGAACAATCGCGCGATAAGATGGGGGCTGAATGCGGAAGGGAATCATCCTGGCGGGCGGATCGGGAACGCGGCTCTATCCGCTGACCCGCGGCGTCTCGAAACAGTTAATGCCCATCTATGATAAACCGATGATCTACTATCCGCTGTCGGTGCTGATGATGACGGGCATCCGCGACATCCTCATCATCACGACTCCGGCAGACCAGACCGCGTTCCAGCGCTTGCTGGGCGATGGCGGCGACTTCGGCGTCGCGTTCAGTTATGCGGTGCAGCCTGTGCCGGCGGGGCTGGCGCAAGCATATCACATCGGTGCCGATTTCGTTGGCGATCAGCCGTCCGCGCTCATCCTCGGCGACAACATCTTCTATGGGCACGGCTTGCAGGATATACTCCGCCGCGCCGATGCACGCGCCGATGGCGCCACCGTCTTCGGCTATTACGTCGCCGATCCCACCGCTTACGGTGTTGTCTCCTTCGATGCGGAGGGGCACGCCGAGACGATCGAGGAGAAGCCCGCCGATCCACGATCCAATTATGCGGTGACTGGCCTGTATTTCTACGACGGCACGGCGGCGGATCGCGCCCGCACGCTGAGGCCGTCGCCGCGCGGCGAGCTGGAGATCACCGATCTGAACCGGCTGTATCTCACGGCGGGGAAACTTTCGGTCGAGTTGATGGGGCGTGGTTATGCCTGGCTCGATACCGGCACGCACAATTCCCTGATCGACGCCGCCCAGTTCGTGCGGATAACCGAGGAACGGCAGGGATTGAAGATCTGCTGCCCTGAAGAAGTCGCCTGGCGCATGGGATTTATCGATGACTCGGCGCTCGAAAGAATCGCCGCGCCGCTGCGCAAGAGCGGCTATGGCGAGTATCTGATGAGCCTGCTCGACGGGAAGGTTTTCGCGTGAAGATCATCGCAACCGGCATTCCCGACCTGTTGATCGTGGAGCCAGTGGTCTTCGATGACGATCGCGGTTTTTTCTTCGAAAGCTGGAACGCCGCGCGATTTACCGAGCTGGGTCTCGGTTCGATGTTCGTTCAGGACAATCACAGCCGGTCCGCGCGCGCCGTGCTGCGCGGGCTCCACTATCAGGACCCGAATGCGCAAGGGAAGCTCGTTCGCGTCACCGCCGGGCGGGCATGGGATGTGGCGGTGGACCTACGCCGCTCATCGACCCATTTCGGCAAATGGTTCGGACTCGAGCTATCGGCGGCGAACAAGCGCATGTTTTGGGTGCCCCCCGGTTTCGCGCATGGCTTCCTGAGCTTGGCGGAGGACACCGACGTCCTCTACAAGTGCACCAGCTTTTATGATCCCGCATCGGAGCGAGTGCTGATGTGGAACGACCCCGATCTTGCCATCGAATGGCCGATCGACGGCTTCGAGCCGCGACTCTCGGGCAAGGACACGCTCGGCGGCGCCTTCGCCGATATCCAGGGCTATCCGTGAAGGCCGTCATCGTCGGAGCCGGCGGACAACTCGGCCGATCGTTGCTGATGACCGTGCCACCGGGGGCGGTGGTCGCGTCCTTCGATCGCGGCGCGCTCGACATCTGCGACAGGGCGCGCGTGGCGGCCGTGGTCGCGGCCGAGGCGCCGGACGTGGTGTTCAACGCGGCCGCCTACACCGCGGTCGACGAGGCCGAGCGCGAGGCGGCGCAAGCGCATGCGATCAATACGACCGCGGTTCGCCATCTCGCCGACGCGGCGCGAGACGTGACCGCGCATTTCGTCCACGTTTCCACCGATTTCGTATTCGGCGGCCACTCCGGCGTACCCTATGCTCCCGACGCGCCGACGGGGCCGCTTGGCCAGTATGGCCGTACCAAGCTCGCCGGGGAACACGCCGCCGGGCCCGAGGCGCTGATCGTGCGGACCGCCTGGCTCTATGCGCCGACAGGCCATAATTTCGTGCGGACAATGCTTCGCGCGATGCGCGAGCGGTCCCAAGTGCGTGTGGTTGCCGACCAAGTCGGTACGCCGACCTATGCGATTGGGCTGGCCCACGCTTTGTGGAAATTGGCGGCGCGGGGCGCGAGAGGGATTTTCCATTATACCGACAGCGGTGTGGCGAGTTGGTATGATTTCGCGGTCGCGATCCAGGAAGAGGCACTGGCCGCGGGCCTGCTCGAGCGGGCGGTCCCGATCGTTCCGATCAAGACCGCGGATTATCCGACCCTCGCCGAGCGGCCACCATATTCGGTGCTCGACACGCAATCGACCTCTGCGATGCTTGGTGATCCCGCACCGCATTGGCGCGTACAACTGCGTGTCATGATCGAAGCGATCAAGGCTGATGGCTGACCTCCTCGTGACCGGGGGCGCCGGCTTTATTGGCGCCAATTTCGTCCATTATTGGCGCAAGGTCGCGCCCGATGATGCGATCGTGGTGCTCGATGCGCTCACGTATGCTGGCAACCCGGCCAACCTCGGTGGCCTGCCGGGCGTGGAACTCGTCGTCGGGGACATTTGCGACGACGATCTGGTGAAGGCGCTGCTGCGTGGTCGCGGGATCGACACGATCGTTCATTTCGCCGCCGAAAGCCACGTCGATCGCTCGATCGCCGGCCCCGACGCTTTCGTCACGACCAACGTCGTCGGTACGCACAGTTTGTTGAAGGCCGCGCGAACTGTTTGGCTCGACGAGGGAACGGGGCGCCCGCACCGTTTTCACCATGTTTCGACCGACGAGGTCTATGGATCACTCGGTCCCGATGATCCCACGTTTCGGGAGGATACGCCCTATGCGCCCAACTCTCCGTATGCGGCGTCCAAGGCCGGGTCCGACCACCTCGTTCGCGCCTATCACCATACCTACGGCCTCGAAACGACGATCAGCAACTGCTCGAACAATTACGGGCCGTACCAATTTCCGGAAAAGCTGATCCCGCTGTTCCTGATCAACGCACTCAGCGGCCGGCCCCTGCCGATCTATGGCGACGGCATGAACGTACGCGACTGGCTTCACGTCGAAGATCATTGCCGCGGGATCGAACTGGCGATTCGCGCCGGCCGACCGGGCGAGACATATAATATCGGGGGTGGGCAGGAACTGCCGAATCTCCGGGTGGTTCAGGAGATATGCGACGCCGTCGACGCGGCGTTCGCGAGCGATCCGACGCTTGCGGGTCGCTATCCGGACGCCCCCGCCGCGCGTGGGCGCCCGAGCGCCGAGCTCAAGACCTTCGTCATCGACCGCAAGGGACATGATCGCCGCTATGCGATCGACGAAACCAAGGCGCGCTCCGAACTCGGCTATGCGCCGAAACGCGATTTCGCGCAGGGCTTTTCGGAGACGTTGCGCTGGTATCTCGACCGCGAGGACTGGTGGAAGCCGCTGACACTATAGTGCGCGGCACGTACCGCCGCCGAACCTTCGCTTGCATCCATCGGGCCATTGCGGAAGAGCGCGAGGATGGGTGCTCCGTTGCTTCGTTCTCCGCCATTTCCCGGAATTGATGCGTGCGTCACCCGGCTCGATCCGATGCCGTCGCGGACGCTTGCCCCTGCGGCGGCTGAGCGGTTGTTCACGAGCGTTCGACAGGCCCGCGTCGGCGGCACGTTCTGGGCGCGGCCGGTGGAGCGGGATGGCGAAACCGCGATCGTGCGCGCCCGCGCCGCGCAGGCCGACGTGCCGGATGCGCTGTTGGTCGATCCGGCGGCGGCGGTCGATCCGTGGTCGCTGCTCGGCGGCGGTGCGACGCTGGTCGCGGATGGTGACGACGAATGGCTGGGGCTGGCAATCATCTCTGGCGACCCGGTCCGCGTCCTCAGCCCCGGCAGATTTGGTGCGCCCGGCGATGATGCCATCGCGCTGCGCCGCCGCGTGGCGGACGACCTGGCGGCGACGCGCTACCGCGATCCGTTCACCGGCGAGGATGCGACTCTCGACGCGACGGTGGCGCTGCTCGGCGAGTGGCGGCGGATCTTCGCCGCCAATCGCAATATCGTCGCCGGTTGCGGCTTCAGTTGGTGGAAGCGGCGTGAGATCGCGCGCTTCCTGTGGACGCCCGCACACCCGATGCGCTTCTTCCGTTCCGAACGCGCCGCGCTGGCCCATGCCGAGCGGCAGCGCGGCGCGCTGGCGGTGTGGCCGTCGCGGGTCTCGGCGGCGCTGATCGCGGACGCGGCGGCCCGCGGGGTGCCGCTGGTGCGGGTCGAGGATGGCTTCGTGCGCTCGGTCGGGCTGGGCAGCAATCTCGTGCCGCCGTCTTCGATCGCGGTGGACCGGCTCGGCATCCATTATGATCCCGCGCATCCGAGCGACCTCGAAACCTTGCTCGCGCACGAGGATTTCCCACCCGCGATGCTCACCCGCGCCGCGCGGCTTCGCGAGACGATCGTCTCGGCCGGGATCAGCAAATATGGCCAGGACGCCGCGCAGCCGGCCCTGATCCGGGATACGGGCCGCCGGCTCGTGCTGGTGGCGGGACAGGTCGAGGATGACATGTCGGTGCGGCTGGGCGGGGCGGGGCTGGCCAGCAATCTCGAGGTGTTGCGGCGCGCGCGTGCGCTCGAGCCGGATGCGGAGATCTGGTTCCGCCCCCATCCTGATGTCGATGCCGGGCACCGTGTCGGCGCGGTGCGCGATGCCGATGCTCTGCTCCATGCCGACCGGATCGTGCGCGGCGGCGGGATGGCGCCGTTGCTCGACACCGTCGACGCAGTGCATGTTCTCACCTCGCTGACCGGGTTCGAGGCGCTGCTGCGCGGACGTGAGGTAACCTGTCACGGCGTGCCCTTTTACGCGGGTTGGGGCCTGACGCGCGATCTCGCCGCCGTGCCCGCCCGGCGCGCGCGCGCGCTGACGCTCGACGCGCTCGTCGCGGGGGTGCTGATCGCCTATCCGCGCTATCTCGATCCCGTGACGGGGCTACCCTGTACGCCCGAGGTGCTGATCGGCCGCATGGAAGCGGGCGCGGCGCGCAATCGGCTCGGCTGGGTGACCCGGCTCAAGCAAGTACAAGGGCGGTTGGTGACGTGGCGGCGATGAGCGCGGTGATTCTCGATCTGTCCCGGCTGGTGTCGCGCGTGCGGCATCATACGCCGTCCGGCGTCGACCGGGTCGAAATGGCCTATGCGCGCGGATTGCACGCGCGATACGGTGATCGGCTGGGCTTCGCGATCGTCCATCCGTTCGGGCGCTATGGCCGGCTGCCCGCCGCCAAGGCGCTGCGGTTTCTCGATATGCTGGAGGCGCGCTGGGCGCTCGAGGATGGCGACGCCAAACCCCGTTCGATCGCGACCGTTTTGCCCGCGCTGCTCGACCTGCTGCCGATAGCGCCGCGCGGGGCGACGAGCAGCGTTTACGTGCAGGCCTCGCCGCATCACCTCACCAAACCCGATCTGGTGCGACAGATCCTGACGCGTGAACAGGCGCGCTTCCTGTGCCTCGTCCATGATCTGATCCCGATCGACTATCCCGAATATGCCCGCCCCAACGGCGCGGCGCTCCACCGCCGGCGGATAGAAACGGTCGCCGCGCTTGCCGACGGCGTCATCGTCAACTCCGCCGCGACCGGCGAATCGCTGAGGCCATGGCTGGAGCGGGCGGGGCGCGATATCCCGACTCACGTCGCGTTGCTCGGCACGCATGACATGCCCCGGGTGGAGGCTTGCGAGCCGATCCCCGAGCAACCCTATTTCCTCTGCGTCGGTACGATCGAACCGCGCAAGAATCACCTGCTGCTGCTCAACCTGTGGCGTGCGATGGCCGAATCGCTGCAGGCCGCCGCGGTGCCGCGCCTCGTCATCGTCGGTCGGCGCGGTTGGGAGAACGAACAGGTGATCGACATGCTCGAACGCTGCCCGGCGCTCGTCGGCCATGTCGAGGAACGCAACGGCTGCTCCGATGGCGCTCTGCGCGATCTGCTCCGCGGCGCGCGCGCGCTGCTGCTGCCGTCTTTCGCCGAGGGGTTCGGCATGCCGGTGACGGAGGCTTTATCGGTCGGCACGCCGGTGATTTGCAGCGATCTGCCGGCCTTGCGCGAAGCCGGTGGCGACGCGCCCGACTTCATCGACCCGCTCGACGGCCCTGGCTGGCGCGCGGCGATCCTCGATCATTTCCGCGGCGGGCCGCTCCATGTCGCCCAACATGCGCGGCTTGCGGCGTGGCGGGCGCCAAGCTGGGAGGATCACATCGCCATCCTGTGCGATGCGATCGAAGCGCTGTGCGCCTAGCGCTTCTTGATGGGAACCTCGGTGCCGAACACCCGATCCCAAAAGATCGCGGTGATCGCGAAATTGCCTTCCTGCTTGGCGTAATGATGCCGAATATGGTGTTTGCGCAACTGCCGCAGCACCGGCGCGCGCATCGGGAACTGGTGGCAAGCATAATGCACGCTGTCGTACACGACATAGCCGATGGCGAATCCAAGGAAGATCACCGATCCGGCTGGCCCGAACGCCGCGTACAACAACGCCCAGACCCCGCATGAGATCGTCACGCTGACGATCGGGGGCATGATGTTGCGCATCTCGTCGTTCGGCATGACGTGGTGATTGCCGTGGGTCAGGAAGATCAGCCATTGGCCGAACTTGGAGCGCAGCTTGAGGTGGAAGATGAAGCGGTGCATCGCATATTCGAACAGTGACCAGATCAGCAGCCCCGCCGCGACGAGCGCGAGCGAGGGCAGAAAGCTCACCGCGCCCCAGCTCGCGCGCACCGTGATCGCAAGAAATACCGCCCATGTCGCGGCAAAGGCGAGCGGCGAGATCAACGTGAAGCGCTCGAGCAGATTGTTCTGGAACAGCCTTATGCGGTGGGGCCTGGACCCGGACTTCATCATGGATTGCTTCGCTCTTCCCGGATCGACGCGTACACGTTCGGATCGTATGGGCACTGCCGCGCGCCCGCTGTCAAGTTGCGACGCAGCAGAAACCCGCCAATGTGCATAAGACTGGGACCGAATGCATAAGAGCAACACTTTCAATGTCGCTAGCATGACGGGCCAATGACGCCCCCGAACCATATCCTCATCACCGGCGCGTCGGGTGGCTTGGGTGGCGCGCTAGCGCGACAGTATGCCGCGCCAAGCCGCAGCCTGCTGCTATGGGGGCGAGACGCGGCGCGGCTGGAGGGGGTCGCCGCCGCCTGCCGCGCGGCGGGCGCGCGCGTCGTGATCCGCATGCTCGACCTTTCGGACAGCGGCGCCGCCATCAGCGCATTGGACGAGGACGACGCCACGAATGCGATCGACCTCGCGATCTTCGCGGCGGGACTCGGCGATACCCGCGCACCCGGCGCGCTGGTCGAGGACGCGGCGCAGGTGGCGCGGCTCGCTCTCGTCGATTTCGTCGCGCCGGCGGCGTTGGCGGCGGCGCTGGCGGATCGCATGGCACGTCGCGGCGGGGGCGGGATCGTCCTGATCGGATCGGCGGCGGCCTTCCATGCCTTGCCCTTCGCGGCGGGCTATGCCGGATCGAAGGCGGGGCTGGCGCGCTTCGCCGAGGCCCTGCGGATCGGGGTGAAGCCGCACGGGGTCCGGGTCACCCTCGTTTCGCCAGGCTTTATCGATACTGCGGCGGCACGGCGCACGCCCGGCCCCAAACCGTTCCTGATGCGCCCGGCCGATGCGGCCGCGCGGATCGCACGGGCGGCGGCGCGGGGGCAAGCGCACGCGATCCTGCCATGGCCCTTCGTGTGGCTGCGCTGGTTCGACCGCCTGCTGCCCCGCGCCTTGCGCGACCGCCTGCTGCTCAGCCTCACACCGCCCGAGGTGTGAGCCTCACAAGACGCTGCGCAAGACCGCGTGGTGCAGTTCGTCGGGCGTCAGGTCGATCCGGCCCGGCCCCCGCATCGGTACGCCACCGGCGGCGAAGCGCATCATCACATAGGGCGTATGTCGCGCGCCTCCGGGCATGCTGACGCCGGGGATGCTCGGCCGATGATCGCCGAAGAACACGAGCAGCGCGGGGCGGCCGTCGGCGGCGAGCCGTTCGACGAGGTCGCTCAGCATCGTGTCGCTGCTGCGCGCATGCTGGAGATAGGCGTCGAGCCCACCCGGCGACCCCGGTACGCGACCGGCGTCCCACGGGCCGTGATTCTCCATCGTCACCGCGTAGAGCAGGGTCGGCGCCTCCGCCGTCTCGGCGAGGTCGCCGAGTTTCGCGCCGAGAGTACGATCGTCGACATAGCGGCCGGCGCCCGGCGGTATCGGGGCGAAGCCGTCCTCGCCGATCACCCGGTCGAACCCGATCGCGGGCATCAGCCGGTCGCGCCCGTAGAAGCCCAGATCGTGCGGGTGGACGAAAATGCCGCGATACCCCGCCGCGCCCAACCGCGCCGGCAGCGCGAGCGTCGTCTCGCCGTGCGCGGTCAGGAACGGATCGTAGCGGCGGAAGCCGAGCTCGGCCTCGCTGCGGCCGAACAGCACGCCATATTCGGTTCGCATCGTGTAGGCGCCGAATCCGCTCACCGCGAGATCGCCATGTTGCCATGCGCCGACGCGCGCGCGCGTCAGGCCCGGCAGGGCGAGGCTCGCGTCGCCGCCGATCTCGACCGGGTCGACAAAGGATTCGCACTGCACGATCACGATCAGTTCGGGCGCGGCGGGGGCGGTCGCGGCACGGGGCGGGCAGGGCGGCGGGTCGGCGGTGTCACGCCAGCGCCGCCAATAGCTCACCAACGTCGCGATCAGGCCGAAGCGCAGCAGGTCGCGTTCCAGGTCGGGTACGCGCATCGCGTCGCCGAGCGCACCCTCGCGCAGCATCAGCCACAATCCGCCGCTGGCCGCCAGCAACATCACCGCGCCCGTCACATGCGGCGACGCCTCCAGCGAGATTAGCGAGATCAGCGCGACCAGCGCCGCCGCCGCACCAAACGCCATCAACACGCGCTGTCGGACCGAAATCGCCGTGAAATAGAAGCGCGGGTGGCGCACCACCGCCGCGAGCAGCGCCAGATCGGTGAAGACCAGGGGCTCGCCGAGCATCTTGTATTTGGCGTTCGATGCCACCGTGAACAGCGCCATCAGCGCGCAGCCAAGCACCGCCGCCACCGCCGCGTTCCCCGCCAAGGTGAGGAACAGCCCGAATGTCGCCGTCACCACCAGAAGGTGCAGCGCCACGCCGAGACCGTGGCGCCCGCGAATCGGGCGCGGACGCACTATCGAGTCGAGCAGCAACGACCCGACCAGCGTCGCCAGCAAATACATCACAGCCTTTGCCACAATTGGTCGCGTTGCCAGCCTCGATTATGCCACGCCGCGCGCCCAAAAGAGAGAACGACGCGGCGGCTATAGCGGCGGTCCTTGTGGCTGTCACCGCGCCGTGACTTGAAAGACCAAGCGCGATCTATATGGCCGCGCGCACCGGCGACAATTCCAGGGAAGTGCCGGGCACGAAGAAGGAATGTTTGATTGCCCGAACTGCCCGTCCAAGCACCGGCGCTGATTCCGCAGGTCGCCGCGCCCGGCGTCCCGCAGCCGCTCGCGCAACGCAATATCCTGCTGTTGCAGGGGCTGATGGGGCCATTGTTCCGGCGGCTCGGGCAGGCGCTCAGCCGCGCGGGCTACGGCGTCCACAAGGTCAATTTCAATGGTGGAGACCGGCTGTTCTGGCGCCTGCCGAACGGGATTGAGTATCGCGGCAGCGCGGAGGGCTGGCCGGAGGCGCTCCGGCGGATCATCGCCGAGCGCCAGATCACCGACGTCGTGCTGTTCGGCGATTGTCGCCCGCTGCATATGGCAGCGATCGCGCTGTGCCGCGATCTGCACGTTCCGGTCCACGTCTTCGAGGAAGGCTATATCCGGCCCGACTGGGTCACGCTCGAACTCGGCGGCGTGAACGGTCATTCATCGCTGCCGCGCGATCCGGCCTGGTACCGTGCCGAGGCCGCCGCGCTGCCGCCGGTGGCCCAGCATCACCCGGTGCCGTCCTCGTTCCAGCGGCGCGCGCTGGAGGGCCTCGCCTATAACGCCGCCGATGTGTTGACGCGCTGGTACTATCCCTTTTGGGAGAATCACCGCCCCTGGCACCCCTTGGTCGAGGGAATGGGCTGGGCTCGCCGGCTGCTGCGCCGCAAAGCGGCGGCGGCGCGGGCGCAGGAGGTGCTGGCGAAACTCGCTGCGGGCAAGCCGCGCTACATGCTGTTTCCGCTTCAACTCGATTCGGACGCGCAGATTCGGTTGCATTCTTCCTTCGCCGGCATCGCCGATGCGCTGCGCATGGTGATCGCCTCGTTCGCCGCTCACGCGCCTTCCGACATGCGGCTGGTGGTGAAGGAGCATCCGCTCGACAACGGCGTACGCGATTGGCGTATGGAGACCGCCGCTCTCGCCAAGTTGTATGGCGTCGGCGACCGGGTCGATTATCTTGAAGCCGGCGATATCGTGCCGATCGCGCGCGATTCGGAAGGCGTGGTGACGATCAACAGCACCAGCGGCACCCTCGCGCTGGCGCTCGACGTGCCGGTGATCGCGCTCGGGCAGGCGGTGTACGATATCGAGGACGTGACCTTCCAGGGCCGGCTCGACGATTTCTGGCGCGACCCCGGCAAGCCCGATGCCGAGACGTTCGCCGCGTTCTGCCGGGTGCTGATCGACCGCTGCCTGGTGGCCGGGGGGTTCTTCTCGGACGAGGCGTTGGACAAGGTAACGCAGGGGGTGCTCGCCCGTTTTGAAGCCGGGAGTCCGCTGAAGGTGGCGGCGCCGCAAAGCCGACTGACCTACGGACAAACCAAAATCCCTGCGGCGGAAAGCTAGAGCGGGTTGCGATCAGACGGCAGCATGGTTCGCACGACCGAGGGCGTTCGAGCATCTTTGCGGCGGGAAGGCGTTGACGAAGGAGCCGCCACGGTCGCACAGGGTTTCTCCCGTTCCCGCCCCATCAAATGCCGAGACCGGGCGCCTAAAGCCCGTGCGGCCCACCGGCGGTTCCGGTCACGCGCCGTTGCCGCCACGCAACCTCAGGCGCAGCACCCGGTCGCTGGCGGTCATGAACAGCGTCGCGCCATCCTCGCCGAACGCGCAATTGGCGATCGCCTTGCCCGACACGATCAGCCCCAGCGGCTCGGCTTGCGGGCTCAGCACCATCATGCCGCCGGGCACCGAGCAGAACAAAATGCCGTTTCGGGCTACCTTCATCCCATCGGGTAGGCCGGGGGCGTCGCCCGTCCGTAACGGTGCGGCGTCGAGCCAGACACGCGCTGCGGTGGGCGTGCCGCGTGCGTCGAGATCATAGACCATGATCCTGGGCGCGGTCTCGTCCGAGACGGACACATAGAGCCGGCGTTGGTCGGGCGACAGCGCGACGCCGTTGGGACGGGTGAGCGTGCCATCGATCAGCGCGACCTTGCCGCCCGGCGACCACATATAGACGCCGTTCTGCTTGGCTTCCTTGAGCGGCGAAGTATCGCCATCGGCAAAGCCATAGGGCGGATCGGTAAAATAGATCGCGCCGCTTCTGGCGACATGCAGATCGTTCGGGCTGTTGAAGCGCGCGCCTTCGAAACGATCGACAAGGACGCGACGCCGCCGCGTCTTGAGGTCGAAGCGATCGATGCTGCGGCCGCCGCTGTTGGCGATCAGCAGCGCGCCGTCATGCGCGAGCGCGAGCCCGTTTGATCCCGGCTCGCGCACCAGTTTGGGATCGGTGCCCGCCGCACCCGAAGGCGACAGGAACGGCGTCACGCCGCCGTTGCGCGTCCAGAGACGCATCAGGTTGGCGGGCGGGTCGGAGAACAGCAATCCCGTGCCCGGCACCCACAGCGGCCCCTCCGCCCAGCGGATGCCGGTGGCGATCGTCTCGATCGTGCTGTCGGGCGCGATGATCCGGTCGAGGGCGGGGGACAGCCGTCGCACGTGCGGGGTGGGAGCGGCGGCGAAGCCCGGCGTCGCGACCAGCGCCGCGCCGGCGGCGATGAAGCCGCGGCGGCCGATCGGATAGCCGCTCATTTCGCCGCCCGCGGCAGCTTCATGCCGAGCAGCACCAGCTTGCCGCCGGTAATGCCGAACCAGTGCGGCGTGCCGGCGGGGATCAGGATGACGTCGCCCGGCTTGAGATCGCGGGTGGTGCCGCCCTCAATCCGGCTGCCTTCGATCATCCCGGACTTGGTGGTGACGGGATCAACCATCCGGCCGCCGGAGACGAGCGTTCCCGCGCCTTCGATGACGGTGGTATATTCCGCATCGGTCGGGTGGGTCGCGGGCTTGCCCGGCGCCGTCCAATATTCGAGCGCGGCGATCGTCTGCCCGTCACGCAGCAGCGGGCGCCAGGCGAAATGCTGGTCCGGCTTCATCTCGCGCGCCATCGTCGCGACTTGCGCCCGAATGTCGGCGGCGCTGGCGAGGCCGGTCGGATCGGCAGGCGCCGTCTGGGCGAGCGCTGGCGCGGCGGTCGCTACCAGCGCGAGCGCCGCGATGTAGCGGAGCGCCCTCATGCGCGGCCGTCCAGACGGATCGTGCGGCCTTCGCGCGCCGAGCGGTAGATCGCCTCGACGATCCGCAGATCGCGCAGCCCCTCCTCGCCCGAGACGATCGGTTCGCGGTCGGTGAGGATGCACTCGGCGAGATGATCGAGTTGGCCCGCGAACTGGGTCCCGCGCGGCCCCGGCGGCGGGGTCAGTTCGCGTTCGCGCCCGTGGCGCCCGGTCCACATATGGTTGCCGTCGTAGCGGGTCGCGGGTTCGAGCTCGATCCGACCGGTGTCGCCCATCAGCAGGATGTGGTTTTGGTTGGCGCTGTACATTGATTGGCATCCGGCGATCGCGCCCGAGGGGAATTCGAGCGTCCATTCGATCATGTCCTCGACCTCGTGGAAGCGCGGATCGTTGCGGTCGGTCGATTCGCGAGCGGTCACCGCGATCGGCTCTTCACCGGTCATGTAGCGCGCGGCCTGGAGCGAATAGACGCCCATGTCCATCAGCGAGCCGCCGCCGGCCAGCGCGCGCTTGAGCCGCCACTTCGACGGATCGCGCTGGACGAAACCATGTTCGGAGCGGACATAGCGGATCTTGCCCGCTGCGCCGGCACGCGCCAGCCGCATCGCTTCGAGGTTGAACGCCTCGAAATGGCAGCGATAGCCGATCATCAGCTTGCGCTTGGCGCCCTTGCACGCCGCGATCATCGATTCGCATTCGGCAACCGAGATCGCCATCGGCTTCTCGCACATCACATGCTTGCCGGCCTTGGCGGCGCGGATCGTATATTCGGCATGCATCGAGTTGGGCAGGCAGACGTAGACGATATCGACGTCGGGATTGTCGCGGATGCTGTCGAAAGTGGCGTAGGAATAGACCGCGCTGTCGCTGAGCCCGTGCTCGGCCGCGACCTTGCGCCCCTTGGCGGCATCGCCGGTGACGACCGCGGCGAGCCGGCTGTGCGTGCAATTCACGAACTGCGGGATGATGACGCCGAGCCCATAGGTGCCGAGCCCGACGATGGCATAGCCGAGCTTGCGCCCGCCCGGCAGCGGCACCGGCGCGCCCTGCGCAAGCGCGTGCGGCGCGAGCGCGACGGGAACGATCGAGCCGATCGCGGCGGAAAGCAGGAAGTCGCGGCGTCCAAGATCCATCGGGCGTATCCTCTCACTGGCGCGCCGGGCGTCCGCCGGCCCTCTCGTTGCGCAAGCTCTCGGGCCTGCTGCGAACACGCCGCCGATCGCGGGGCGAACCCCCGGCCGGACGCGTGTGCGGCGTTGGTAGCGCGAACATGCGGGGGAGTACAAGCGCCGGTTGGGGCGCCGGGACGCTCAGCGCGCCGTGCCGGCCCGCAGCATGGCCATACCTTCTGAGTGCGCGGTCGTGAGACCGCGATAGTCGCGAATGCTGGGATAATCGGTGGCGAGCGGATGCGTGTGCGTGGCGGTGATGACGACGACGTCCGCGCCGGCGGCGCGGCCGGAGGCGATGCCCGCCGGTGCATCCTCGAACACGAGGCATTGCGTCACATCGACATCGAGGCGCCGTGCCGCCTCGATATAGCAATCGGGCGCGGGCTTGCCGTTGGCGATGTCCTCGGCGGTGATGAACAGGGGCGGCGGCACCAGTCCCGCCGCCGCCAGCCGCGCTTCCGCCAGCGTACGGGTGGCCGAGGTGACGATCGCCCAACCGTCATGCGGCAGGCCGGCGACGAACTCGGCGGCACCCTGGATCGCGCGGACGCCTTCGAGATCGGCAAGTTCCTCGCGGGCGATCCAGTCCGCCTCCTGCCGAGGGTCGATACCGGGAATACCGAGCCGGCGGATCGTCTCAAGCGTCTGGACGCCGTGGATGGTCGGCAGGATCTCGATCGGATCGAAGCCGTGGAGCGTCAGCCAGCGCGACCACACGCGCTCGGCGGATTCGATCGAGGTCAGCAAGGTGCCGTCCATGTCGAACAGAAGCGCCTTGAAGCGGCGATCGGAATAGGGAATGGGGGGCTTGGTCATCGCGCCCGCGTTCCCCGGAAATGGCGCGGAGATCAAGTGTCGCGTGCTACCACGGTCGCGACCTGATCGCGGCCGCCGCGCTTCGCCCGCAGCAGCGCAGCGTCGGCGGCCTGCACGAGGCGGTCGGCAGCGCATTGTTCGGGCCAACTGGCGACGCCGATCGACGCGGTGACCGGGCCGAGATCGCGGTCGTCATGCCGCACCGCCAGGTTCGCGATGCGCGCGCGGATATCCTCGGCGCGCACGCGCGCATCGGCGACGCCGAGCCCCGGCATGAGCAGCAGGAACTCCTCGCCGCCGTACCGGAACGCGAGATCCTCGCTGCGGATGGAGCGCTTGAGCGCCTCGCCGACCGCGCGCAACACGGCGTCGCCCGCGTCGTGCCCGTGTTTGTCGTTGAAGCGCTTGAAATGATCGACGTCGATCATCGCGCAACTGACCGGCGTGTTGGTCCGCGTGGCGACTGCCAGGCTGGCCTCGAACGCGTCGTCAAGCTGGCGGCGGTTGGAAAGGCCGGTGAGCGGATCGACCATCGCGAGCGCGCGCAACGCGTCGCGCAGCCGCAGATTGTCGAGCGCGAGGCCGACATTCTCGGCGAGCATCTTGAGGTAATTCTCGTCCGGGCCGATCTCCGCCGTGTCGCCGCGGCGTTCGAAGTACAGCAGCCCGAGTATGCCGTTCTGGCCGATCAGCGGCAGGCAGATGCTGTCGACCAGCGTGTCGCCGTCCTGCACGACATGATCGCACGGCACGTCGATATGATTGCCCGCCGGCCGATGCTGCCGCCCGCGCCGCAGCCCCCAGCACGCCATCGGCACGAATTCGTCGCGCGAGCGGACCGGGCCGAGCCAATGCGCCGCGACCTGCATCACGTTGCGCTCGGGATCGAACAGGTAGAAGCTGCCGGCGAGGCGTGGCGCCACTTCGGGCGCGAACCGGTCGATCACGCCGGTCAGGTCCGCCACGCTGTCGCAGCGCTGCATCCGCTGCGTCATCCGCGACAGCAGATCGCGGACGGCGCGATCGGCATCGCGCTCCTTCTCCAGCCTTTGCCGGACGATGCCGTTCTCGCGGAAGCCTCGCAGCGCTTGGGCCATGTCGCCGATCTCGTCGACCTGCGGATAATGCGGCCATTCGGTGGCATAGTCCTGCGCGGCGAGCCGGGTGACGACATCGCTCAGCCGCACGACCGGGCGCAGCACGCGCTGGCGGAATACGAAGAACAAAACGCACAGAAACACGAGGCCGGTGAGCCCGAGCACGATCTCCGAAACGCGGCGCCACGTGCGCGACGCCGAGACGGCGAGGTCCACGGCGGCAGCGGTGCGCTGATCGATACGGTCCTGGAAATGCTCGACGCTCGACTGGATGCGGTCGAGTTCGCGTTCATATTCTGGCGAAAACAGGATCGCCAGCGCCGCCTGCTGATTCCCGCGCGCGCGCGCCTCGATCGCGGTGGCTTGTTCGCCGCGCAGCGCATCGGCCCAGTGCAGCGTCTCATGGAGCGCGCGCAGCTCGGGCGCGGTCGCGCCGGCGTCGCGGATCGCGGCGGTGCGCGTCTCCACCGCTTTCAGCAATCCCGACTCGCGGCGATAGGCGATCAGATCGGCCTGGCTGCCGCTGATCGCGAACTGGCGGGCGAGGCTGCTCAACTGCGCGACGTCCTCGTCGATGGTCGAGGTCGCCTGGTCGAGATCGGCGCGCTGGACCATCGCGACGCGTTCGCGCTCCTGGGCGGAGGAGGCCAGCAGCATCGTGCTGCCGGAGGCGAGGGTCAGCAGCACGGTGATGCCATATGCCCAGTTGGTGATGGTCGCGAGCCGCATGGCTGTCTTATACTCTGAGGATCATGATGAAGCGTTAAGCGCGGTTCGCGATATGGCGGAGCGCTATTTCGCGGGGGCGTCCACCACCGGCAGTTCGATCGCGCTGGCCTGTGCCGGCGAATGGATTACGCGGATCGTCGCCTTGCGGTAATCCTGTGGCCTCGCATCGAAGATATTCGGCACGAAGGTTTGCGGGTTGCGATCGTAAAGCGGGAACCAGCTCGACTGGATCTGCACCATGATGCGGTGGCCGGGCAGGAAGACGTGGTTCACGTTGGGCAGGGCGAAACGGTAGCCGAGTGGCGCGCCCGGGGTGATCGGTTTGGGATCGGAGAAGCTCTCGCGGTAGCGGCCGCGCAGGATGTCCATCGCGACCGGCAGTTGGTAGCCGCCGAGTTCGGGCTTCTCGGCATATTCGTCGGGGTAGACGTCGATCAGCTTGACGACGAAATCGCCGTCGCTGCCGGTCGTCGAGGCGATCAGATCTGCGACCGGCGCGCCGGCCAGCGCGACCGGGCCATCGAGCGGTGCGGTCTGATAGGTCAGCACGTCGGTGCGGTCGGCGAACGGGCGCTGGTCGTCGACCAGCCATTGCCGCCACGTCGATCCGGTCGCGTAGGTCGGGCGGATCGGGCGAAGCCGGTAGGGGATCGGCTTGGCCGGGTCCGACACATAATCGTCCGCGCCCTCGGCGGTGGGCGCGCTGAAGGCGAGCCCACCGCCGGCCTGAAGATACAATTTCCGCGTCGGCGCCGCGCAGCCGGTCGCACAGGCCGAGGGCCAGCCGGGCAGCCGTTGCCAGATGTTGGTGCCGGTCTGGAACGCGGTGACCGGCGCGATGTCGGCGGGGGTGCCGCCGGTCTTGAGCGCGCCGTCCAGGAACGGGATCAGCACGTGGTGGCGAAACCACGCGCCGGTATCCGAGCCGAAGCGGATCGCGCCCAAGCTGTCGCCGGTGCCGCTCCAGCCGCCATGCGCCCACGGCCCCAAAGCGAGATGGTTGACGTGGTTCGGATCGTTCTTGCTGACCGCTTCATAGGCCGCGACCGCGCCGTACATATCCTCCTGATCCCATTGGCTGGCGATCCACAGCGTCGGCACGGTCTGGGGCTGCTTGGGCAGGATCGTCTCGAGCGCCTGCGCTTGCCAGTACGCGTCATAGGCGGGGTGATCGTGCAGATCCTTGACGACCTGGATCTGGTCGAGTCTGCGGCTCTTGACGAAGCCGCTGGCGGAGCCGGCGCGCAGGAAGGTGTCATAGTCGTCGTACGCGTCGCGCCACAGATCATCGCCTTCGCCGCGCGCGGTATCCTGGCTAAAATAGTAATCATATCCGATCTGGCGGAACGCGCCGCCGTGGAAGTCGTCGTCGCCCATCCAGGTGTTGATGACCGGGTTCATCGGCGCGGCGGCTTTCAGCGCGGGGTGGGGGTGGACCAGCGCCATCGCCGCCATCATCCCGTCATAGCTGGTGCCGAGGATGCCGACGCGGCCGTTCGATTCGGGCACATGTTTGGTCAGCCAGTCGATCGTGTCATAGGCGTCGGTCGAATGATCGACCTTTGTGCCGTTGAGCGGGCCGATCAGCGGGCGTTCGTTGACATACTGGCCCTTCGAACCATGTTTGCCCCGCACGTCCTCGAACGCCAGGATGTAACCGGCCTTGAGGAACTCGGCGAAGGCCGCACCGACCAGCATCACGCCGTGGCTGCTCTCGGCGCGGCTGGTCGCCTTCTCGGCGCCATAGGGGGTGCGCTCGAGCAGGATCGGCGCGTCGCGCGTGCCTTTGGGGACGATCAGCACCATGTGCAGCGTGACACCGTCGCGCATCTTCACGTCGACTTCGCGGCGGTCGTAGTCGAACGTGGTCCGGACCGGCGTGAACTTGGCCGGGATGCCGTTGGGCAGGGTCTGCGCGCCACTCGCAGTCGCCATCGTCAAGGCCGCGCCGGCCAGCAGCTTCCCGAAAGTCTTCATATGCGTCCTGTCCTCAGTCTCGTCCCGACGTGCCACAGCGCGCGGGTTTCGCACAGGCGGATTTCGGCACGGCGATGCCGCTAGAGCAAGTCGCCCCGGACGGCATGCTCGAACTCGACCGGATCGTGCGCGCGCAGGACATGCATTCCGGCGGTGGGCGATCGACAGGCCGCGGACCCACCGCCGGTTGGCGAGGCGGGCGTGTGGTTTTCAGAGATCGGGAGGTTCGCGACCCGCCCCGCCGCGCCGATGGCTTGACGTATATCAACGCGATTGTGGCGCGGGACTCCGCCCCTGAAAGCAACTTCGGCGAAGTCGGTTCGTTGGAGCGGCAAGACTGAGAGGATCGATCCCTTGCTTCATACTCTAGATCAAGGCGTGCCCGCCAGCACGTCGCAGTTCCTGACCGACAGTTTCCAGCGCGGTCTCGCCCGCTGGAACCGGGAGCGGCTCCAGCCCGGCTTTCCGAGCGCGGACTGGCAGGGCCAGTTCGAGCGCGACAGCCGCATGTTGCGGCTGGAAGGTGCGTTCCTGGAGGAACTGCGCGCCGAAATCCGCGACGAGGCGGCCGCCGCGCCGACCGATGTCGAAGGGTTCATCGCCTGGTTCGAAGAGCTGAAGGCGACTGGACCGGGGCAGGGCGATCCGCTTTTCCCGTGGCTTGCCGAACATGCCACGCGCGACGAACTGCGCTGGTTCTTCGAGCAGGAGGCCGCCGGCGAGGCCGGGTTCGATGATCTCGTCGCCTATACGCAGGTCAAGCTGCCGACCGCCCCCAAGATGGAGCTCGCCCGCAACTATTGGGACGAGATGGGACGCGGCAACGCCAAGGGCATGCACGGCCCGATGCTCGATGCGCTGGTCGAGACGCTGGAGGTCAATCCGGTGATCGAGAACACCGTGTGGCAGAGCCTCTCGCTCGCCAATGCGATGACTGCGATGGCGACGACGCGGCGCTATGCGTGGCATTCGGTGGGTGCGCTCGGTGTCATCGAACTCACCGCACCGGCGCGCGCCGCCTACGTCGCGCAAGGTCTGCGCCGCATCGGCCTGTCCGATCGCGAGCGCCGCTACTTCCAGCTCCACGCCGTGCTCGACATCAAGCATAGCGAGGACTGGAACCGCGAGGCGCTGCGCCCGGCAGTGGCGGAAGACCCGCGGCGCGCGACCGCGATCGCCGAAGGCGCGCTGATCCGGCTGCGCTGCGGCGAGCGTTGTTTCGATCAGTATCGCGCGTCGTTGTGGAACGGCGGCGACCGGTCGCGGGGGTGATTGCGGCGCATGCCGGGGAGGCCGATACGGTTGCCTCGGGATCTGAAGACGCGGCGTTGCTGGCGCTGCTCCGGCGGCTGGATGAAGGTGGCTATGCGTTCGTCACACCGACGCCGCTGACCCATGCGCGCGTCGTGGCGCGGGCGGACCGGCAACGGGCGCGCTGTGTCCGCGATGTGCTGGGCTGGTCATTGCCGTTCGAGCGCGGCGAGATCGACGCCGAAATCGAGATGCTGCTCGACCGGGCGGGAATGTTGCACACCGACGCCGCGCTGTCGCGATCTCGCGTTCGCGTGTCGTCGCTGCACGACCGGCTGTTCCTGCATTCGGCCTATCCGACTCATGATACCGATGCGGTGTTCTTCGGCCCGGACAGTTACCGGTTCGCCGATCTGATCCGCGTGGAACTGGCTTCAATTGCCGTTCGTGCGCGGCTGCGCATCCTCGATATCGGCACCGGCTCGGGCGTCGGGGCGATCGTCGCGGCGTCGGCCTGTCGCGGTGCGCAGGTCTGCGCGACCGACATCAATCCACGCGCGCTGCGCTTCGCGCGCATCAACGCCACGGCCGCCGGGGTGACGATGGACGCGCATCACGCACCGACGCTCGACACGGTCGAGGGCGCGTTCGACGTCATCACGGCCAATCCGCCCTATATCATCGATGCGGATAGCCGCCTGTACCGCGACGGCGGCGGCATGCACGGCGCGCAACTCTCGCTCGACATGACGCGCATGGCGCTCGACCGGCTTGCGCCGGGTGGCAGGGTGATCCTGTACACCGGCAGCGCGATCGTCGAGGGTGACGATGCGCTCAAGCGTGCGCTCGCCGATGCAGCATCGGCAGGAGGATTCGGCCTCGACTATCGCGAACTGGACCCCGACGTGTTCGGCGAGGAACTCGATCAGCCGGGCTATGCCGATGTCGAGCGGATCGCATTGGTTGCAGCGGTTCTGACCCGGCCGGTCTGATGGTCCTTCCTGCGGGCTGCGGGTAGGCGATCGCTGCGCGCTGGGCCTGTCCTTCGCATCACGCGCGCCCCGCCTCCAGCACCGCGTCCTGCCCATCCGAACGCGGCTGGCGGCTCCCCACGATCCGCGCGACCGCGAGATCGGCAGTGACGTTCCCGACGGTGCGGAAGATGTCGGGGAAGGTTTCGACTGCGAGCAGCAGCGGCAGGATGCCGATCGGCACGCCCATCGCGAGGCAGACCGGGCCGATCGTCGCGAAGAACGAAACCTGCGCGGGCAGGCCGACCGCCGCGAGGCTCACCACGGCGGCGACGCACGCGCCGAGCAGCAGCACCCCGGCGCCGAGCGGGATGTCGAGCAGGTGCGCGAGGTAGATCGCCACGCCGACATTGGCGGCGGCACTGGCCGCGCGGAAGATCGACACCGCCAGCGGCAGCACCACGCCCGCCTCCGCCTTGCGGACGCCGAGCGCATTCGCCGCATCGATCATCGCCGGGAGCGAGGCGAGCGAGGACTGCGTGCTGAGCGCGACCACCTGCGCGGGCAACACCGCGCGTGCGAACGCCAGCGGCGAAACACGCCCCAGCAGCGGGCCGGCGACGTAGCAGGCGAGCGCGGTGGCGATGCAGGCGATCGCGATGACGATGACATAATGGCCGAGCGCCCCCGCCGCTCCGGCGCCCATCTTCGCGCCCACGCCGATCGCGAGCGCGCAGACGCCGATCGGCGCGAGCCACAGGATCCATTGCACGATGACGAGCATCGCCTGGACGATCGCCTTGAACACCAGGTCGAGCTGGCGCTGAAGCTCCGGCTCGATCCGGCTGATCGCGAAGCCGAACAGCAGCGCGAAGACCACCAGCGGCGTCATCGCGGTGTCGCTCGCCGCCTTGATCGGGTTGGTGGGGATGAAGCCGGTCAGCCAGTCGCTGGTCGATCCGATCGCGGGTGCGGCGTCGGCACCGGTGCGCAGGGCCGCCGCACTGGCGGGAACGGGCCAGACATCGAGCAGCGCCGTCGTCACCACCACGCTGAGCAGGCATGCCGCGACGAGCAGGATCGCGAACCAGATCAACGCGCGTATGCCGATCCGGCTGCCGCCCGCTTCACGTCCGGCGGCGACGATCCCGGTCACCAGCAGCGAGAACACGAGCGGCACGACCGTCATCGTCAAGGCGTTGAGCCACAGCGTCCCGATCGGCCGTGCCACCGCCACGACCGTTATCCCGGTCGCTGAGTCGCCGAGCAGCGCGCCCACGCCGAGGCCGAGCACGAGGCCCGCGAGAATCAGAATCGAACGAAGGTTCATGGCGGGCTCGCGGGTGGCGGGTGGGAAAGCCGCTGCGAGCGGCGCGGCGGGCGGCTGCGGTGGCCCGCCGCGCCGCGCTGGTCGGTTAGCGACGGACGCCGCGGATCGAGTTCAGTACCGCGATGGCGGCGATGCCGAGGAAGGCGGCACTCGTCCACGGACGGGCCTTGGCGAAGCTCTTGGCTTTCTCGGTAAGGGGTGCGTCACCCGAGAAGTGCTCGCGGAATGCGTCGGTCAGCGCGGTCTTGCCGTTGCTGGTCGGGGCGGCGGTTTCGTCGGCCATGAGATCCTCCTGATGCGCGGCGCGGGGGTACGCCGCTGTGCGGTGAACGCCCGGGCGGCGTGTCGGTGCCGTCTATTTCGGCAGAGCGTAAGCGATCACGTGATCGCCGAGTTTGGTGCCGAGCGAACCGTGTCCGCCCGCGACGACGACGACGAACTGCCGCCCGCTCGCCGCCGAGCGATACGACATCGGCGTCGCCTGACCGCCAGCGGGCAGACGCGCGCGCCACAGCACCTTGCCGGTGCGCGTGTCATAGGCGCGGACGTAATCGTCGATCGCCGCCGCCATGAAGGCGACGCCGCCCGCGGTCGTGATCGGTCCGCCCAGCGAGGGAACGCCGAGCTTGAACGGAAGCGGCAGGATCGTCTCGTCGCGGATCGTGCCGTTCTTGTGCTTCCACACCGTCTTGCCGGTGGTCAGATCGATCCCGGCGACATAGCCCCAGGGCGGCGCCTGGCAGGGCAGGCCGGCGAACGACAGGAACGGGTTCATGTCGACCGCGAACGGAGCGCCGGTATTCGGATTATAGCCCTGCTCGTTGGAGCCCTTGCGATCCGATCCACCCGCCGGACCGCGTTCGTTCGGGCCGCCGCTATCGTCCTTGCGCGGCACCAGCCGGTCGACGAAGGCGACGTAATTGGGATGGGCGAAGATCGCCTGACGCACCGGATCGATCGAGATGCCGCCCCAGTCCATCACCCCGAAATTGCCGGGGAACACGAGCGATCCCTTGAGCGAGGGCGGCGTGAACGGGCCTTGATAATCGAGCGACTTGAAGCGGATCCGGCACCAGAGCTGATCGAGCATCGTCGTGCCCCACATATCGGTCTCGTGCGCGCGCTGCGGCATCAGCGACACGGCGGAGAAGGGCTGCGTCGGCGCGGTGTGGTCGCCCGGCGCGGCGCCGCCGGGCACCGGGCGTTCGGGCGCGGGGAAGATCGGCACGCCGGTGCGCCGGTCGAGCACGAACAGATTGCCGGTCTTGGTTGATTGTACCAGCGCCGGAACGGCGCCGCGCCCTGGCAGGTTGAGATCGACCAGGGCGGGCTGCGCGGGCACGTCCATGTCCCACAGGTCGTGGTGGACGGTCTGGTAGATCCAGCGCGGCTTGCCGGTGGCGATGTCGAGCGCCAGCACCGAAGTCGCGAACTTCTCGGTGGTCGCCGGGCGGTTGCCGCCCCATTGGTCGACCGCGCCCATCCCCATCGGCAGATAGACGAGGCCGAGCGTTTCGTCGGCGGCCGGGGTGCTCCAGCTATTCGGCGACGACGGAGTATAATGCTTGCCGGCGCCGAGCGGTGCGGTGTCGTCAGGGTTGCCGGGATCGAAGTTCCACACCAGCCGCCCGGTCGCGGCGTCATAGCCGCGGATCACGCCCGAGGGCACTTTGGTGGAAATGTTGTCGAACACCGCGCCGCCGGTAACGACCAAGCCGCGCGCGACCAGTGGCGCGGACGTGACCTGATACCAGCCCTGATTATAGTCGGTCTGGCCGGGCAGCAGGCTGACCGTGCCGTTCCGCCCGAAGCTGCGGCACGGCGCGCCGGTGCGCGGATCGAGCGCGATCAGCCGGCTGTCGTTGGTGGCGAGGAAGATACGCTGCGGGCAATCGTCCACACGCGCCCCGGTTTTCGCCCCGTCCCAATAAGACACGCCACGACAGGTGAGGTGCTGCATGTTCGTCTTCGAGGTCGCGATCTTGGGATCGAAGCGCCAACGCTCCTTGCCGGTCTCGGCATCGACCGCGATTACCCAGTCGTGCGGTGTACACAGATAGACGGTGTCGCCGACCTTGATCGGCGTCATCTCATACGTGGTCTCGCCCGGATCGGTATCGCGCTTGCGGTCGCCGGTCTCGAGCTGCCATGCGACCTTGAGCTTGCCGACGTTGGCGGGCGTGATCTGCGTGAGCGGCGAGAATTTGTCGCCGTACCAGCTTCGCGCATAGGCTTGCCAGTCGTCGTCGGGAACCCCGTGCAGGTTCGCGGCGAGCGCGTTGCGCGGGCCGGGCAGCGTGCCTTCGAGGTCATGCACATCGCGCGCCAGCGATACGCCGCCGAACAGCGCGGCGAGCGCCAGCATCGCCGCCAGCGGCCCCGCGCCGCGCAGCCAGCCGGTACGCGGCGTGAGGCGCTTCACCGTCCACGGCAGCACGAGCAGTATGCCGAAGAGGAAGATCAGGTCGCCGCGCGGCACCAGCGGCCACCAGTCCGCGCCGATTTCGGCCCATGCCCAGACCACCGTACCGAGCACCAGCGCGGCGAACAGATGGAGCGCCGCGACGTGCCGGCACCACAGCAGCACCGCCGTCGCCAGCATCGCGAGACCGGCGACCGCGTAAAACAGGCTTCCGCCAAGCAGGATCAGCCACCCGCCGCCGACCAGATTGAGCGCCCCGACCGTGCCGATCAGCACGGCGAGGATATGCGGCAGCCGGGCAGGATGGCTGGTATGGGGCATGGGGAGACTCCGCGAAGCGACTGCCGCAATACCATCGCGGCGGCGCGATGGTTCCGCCATGCGATTCAGGTTAGCGCATCTCCCGCGTGGAACACCGTTCGCGCTCTCCTGTTCTTGCCTGCCTGAAGTGGAGAGATAATGGCCGATTCCCCGAAAAAGCGTTGTGTCGCGGAAATTTACGCGGACGCCCGCGCGTGAACCTCGCCTTCACCGCATTTCGTCTCGCCGAAATGCTGGCCGAGCCGGATGTCGTGTTCCTCGCCGACGATGAGCAACAGGCCGAGGCGCTCGCCGCCGCGCTCGGCGCGCTGCTGTCGGACGATCGCGTCATCTTCGTGCCGTCGAGTGATGCGTTGCCGGGGGACAGCTCGCCAGCGTCCCCGGCCAATACCGGTAAGCGCGTCGCGGCGCTGCGGCGGCTGCGGCTGGCGCAACAGCGGCAGGACCGCGCGCATGTCGCGCTGGTCCTGAGTGGCGAGGCGGCGGCGCGGCGCTATCCGCCCGCCGAGGCGTTCGACAGCGCGCCGCCCGAACTGCGCGCGGGCGCGTCGATCGACGCGCAGGCTTTCGCCGCGCTGGCCGAAGGTCTCGGCTATTTCGCCGACGATCGCGTCGATGAGCCGGGCGAGATGGCGATCCGCGACGCCGTGATCGACATCTATCCTGCCGATGCCGGGCTGCCGGCGCGGATCGACATCGCCGACGGGCGGATCACCGAAATCCGATCGTACGATCCCGCCACCCAGCGCACCGTCGAAACGCTCGACGCGCTCGAAATCGGTCGCGCCGCCGAGCCGCCGCTCGGCCAGGCGGTGCCGATCCTGTCGCACCTGACCACCGGCGCGATCGTGCTGGCTGACAAGGCCGACCGGCGGCGCGCGCGGTTCCTGCAACTGGCGTCGGATGCTGCGGAGCGCGGCGGCGGCGCGGTCGATGCCATCGCGGAGGCGGATTGGACGGCGGCGCTGGCGGACTGGAAGATCGCCGAAATCGGTGAGGAGTTCGAGCCTGTGCCGCGTTTCGCGGAAAAGCGCGGCGCGCTGGCCGCGCTCGCCAAGTTCGCGACGCCACGCCTCGATACGCGCGCGCTGGTGCTGGCCGGCAGCCGGCGCGACCTGCGCTTCTTGCGCGGCAAGATCGCCAAGCGGCTCGGCATCGAGATCGGCGAGGCTGACAGTCTCGCCGACCTTGCCGCGCTCACGCCCGGCGCGGCGAGCGCGATCGTGATGCCGGTCGAGTGCGGGTTTGTCGACGCGCAGCGGATCGTGATCGCTGCCGGCGACCTGCTCGGCAGCCGCGCGGTGCTCGATGATGTACCGGCGTTGGCGTCGGAGCGCTGGAACGGCGGTGTCGGCGACATTCGCATCGGCGACGTCGTCATCCACGAGGATCACGGCGCGGCGCGCGTCGCCGGCCTCGAACCCGCGCCCGAGGCGAGTGGCGCGGGCCGCGAGATGATCGCGCTCGAATATGCCGACGGCGCGCGCCGGCTGGTCGAGATCGACGATGCCGACCGGATCTGGCGCTATGGCGCGGATGCCGATGCGGTCACGCTCGACAAGCTCGACGGCTCCTCGTGGCAGAAGCGGCGCGGCACGATCCAGGCGGCGATCGCGGAAAGCGCCAGGCAATTGGCCAAGCTGGCGGCCGCGCGCGAGACGCTCACCGCGCCGGTGATCGAACCCGATCCCGCCGCCTATGAGCGGTTCGTCCACGGCTTCCCGTTCAACGAGACCGCCGACCAGGCGCGCGCGATCCATGCGGTGCGCGCCGATCTCGCCAGCGGCAAACCGATGGACCGGCTCGTCGTCGGCGACGTGGGCTATGGCAAGACCGAGGTCGCGCTGCGCGCCGCGGCGCTTGCCGCGCTCGCTGGCTATCAGGTCATCGTCGCCGCGCCGACCACCGTGCTGGTCCGCCAGCATCTCGAAAGCTTCCGCCGTCGCTTCGCGGCATCTGGCATCACCGTCGCCGGGCTCTCGCGCTTGTCGAGCGCGGCGGAGAAGAAGACGGTCAAGGCCGGGCTCGCCGACGGATCGATCCAGATTGTCGTCGGAACCGGCGCGGTGATGGGCAAGGGCGTGCGCTATGCCAAGCTAGGGCTGGTGGTGATCGACGAGGAGCAGCGCTTCGGCGCGGCTGACAAGGCGCGGCTGCGCGGATCGGGCGAGACGCATCTGCTCGCGCTCAGCGCCACGCCGATCCCGCGCACGCTGCAGATGGCGCTGGTCGGGCTCCAGCAAATCTCGGTCATCGGCACCCCGCCGGCGCGGCGCCAGCCGATCCGCACCAGCGTGGACCATTATGACGACGCGCGGCTGCGCACCGCCTTGTTGCGCGAGAAAAGCCGGGGCGGGCAGAGCTTCGTCGTGGTGCCGCGGATCGAGGACATGGCGCCGCTCGCGGAGAAACTGCGCCGCGCCGCGCCCGACCTCGCGCTGGTACAGGCGCACGGCAAGCTGCCGGCCGCCGAGATCGACGCGGTGATGGTCGGCTTCGCGGAAGGCGAGGGCGACATCCTGCTCGCCACCAACATCATCGAGGCCGGGCTCGACGTGCCGCGCGCCAATACGATGATCGTCTGGCGCGCCGACCGCTTCGGGCTGGCGCAGCTCCACCAGTTGCGCGGCCGCGTCGGGCGGGGCAACCGGCGCGGGCAGGTGATCCTGCTCACCAAGACCGAGGATGCGATCGGCGAGCGCACGCTCAAGCGGCTGCGCACGCTGGCGACGTTCGACCGGCTCGGCGCCGGCTTCGAGATCAGCGCGCGCGATCTCGACATGCGCGGTGCGGGCGATCTGCTCGGCGACGATCAGACCGGGCATATGAAGCTGATCGGCACCGATCTGTACCAGCATCTGCTCGGCGGCGCTTTGCGCGAGGCGCGGGGCGAAACGGTGGAGCACTGGACGCCCGAACTCAATCTCGGCGAAGCGGGCGCGTTCCCCGAAAGCTGGATACCCGAACCCGACGTGCGGCTGGCGCTCTACGTTCGCTACGCGCGGATCGAGGACGATGCCGCGCTCGACGCGTTCGAGGAGGAATTGCTCGATCGCTTCGGGCCGCTGCCGCCCGCCGCCGCCGCTCTGATGCTGCGCGCGCGCATCCGGATCGCCGCGCATGCGCTCAGGATCGAGCGGATCGATGCCGGCACGGCGGCGATCGCGCTCACGCCCAGGCGCGGGTTCGATGCCGATGCGAAGGCGGCGGGGCTGGACGAGAAGAACGGGCGGCTGCTGCTGCGCGAGCCCGCCGACGACCCCGCCCGTAGTGAGCGCGTTCACGCTTTGCTGGAAGACCTCGCGGCCTGAAGTGCGAGCGCGTTCGGCAGCGCCGCGCCCGAAGCGGTGTTGTCGAAGATCACCCAGCTTTCCGCCGCTTGGCCGTGTGCGATCCGCGCGGCGAGTGTCCGCACCTGCTCGTCCGAATAGGGCGAGCGATACATTCGCGGACTGCCATGGAGGCGGTGATAGGCGAGACCGCACCACCCGCCGGGGCGTGCGGCGGCCTCGCACAAAGCCGGATCGGCGGCGACACGGGCGATGTGGTGTTCGGCGAGCAAAGCGTCGGCTTCGGGTTCGAACCAGGATGGATGCCGCGGCTCACACACGGCTCGCGCGGGAATCGTCCGTGCCAGCGTCGCGAAGAAATCAACCGCGACCGCCCGGTCGAACACGAGGCTCGGCGGAAGCTGGACTAGCAGCGGACCGAGATGCTCCGCGAGCGGTGCGATCTGTCCGGCGAACGCGCTCAGCAGGTCGTCGCACCCGACCAGCCGGGCGCCGTGGGTGATCGTCTTGGGCAGTTTCACGGCGAAACGGAAATCGGCCGGAACGCTCGCCGCCCAACGCGCGAAAGTCGATGGGCGATGCGGGCGGTAGAACGTGCTGTTGATCTCGACCGCGCCAAGTCGCGCGGCATAGCGTTCAAGCCCGCTGCCTTGGGCAGGAAAGTCGCCGCGTGTCGCGGCCGAGATCGCCCAACCTGCCGTGCCGATCCTGAAAGCCGTTCCCGTCACCATTGCACCATATCCGCAATACCTTGCATCATATTGGAATAACGCAAAGTTCCTGTTGCTGCTGGAACGGCGGGCGGACGCCGGGGGTTGCGTGTTCCAATGCGTTGCTTGCCGGCCGAAACCGGCATCCGGTCTCTGCGCCACACTTTCGTCCTGAGGCGCCTGAGCGTACGCAGGCCACAAAGTCGCCGCCTTTCGTTCATCCTGCCGCAAGAAACCGTTGCAGAAATGTGACAAATTCGGCGGTTGCCGATTAATCGCCGTTGCAGTGCAACAACCGCGGTCGAACCTAGTTCAGTGGGCCTCGGGACACCGGACGCCTCGGCGGCCAGCCCGACGTGTCAGATTAAAAGGTCATAAAGATGCTGAAACTTAAACTCGCCGCCGCCGCTCTGGCCGTCTTCGCAGCCGCTCCGGCTGTCGCTCAGGATACGGCGGCTCCGGCCGGGACCGAGACCGCGCCCGACGGCACCAAGGCGTTCGGGATCGAGCCGTATGTCGGCGTGATGGGCGGCTGGGAGCAGTTCGACAACGAGCCGAATCACGGCATCCCGCGCGCGCTGAACGCCAATGGTTCGCTGCGGAACAACTATCGCCTCGCCGGCGCGCTGGTGCAGGGCGTCGCGGGCGTCAACGTTCCGCTCGGGCCGGTGTTCGTCGGTGTGGAAGGTAGCGTCGCCAAGGGCGTTTCCGGCAACATCGACTGGGAATATGGCGCCGCCGGCCGCTTCGGTGTCCGCGCCGGCGATAGCGGCATGTTCTACGGCAAGGTCGGCTATCAGTGGGTCGATTTCGACCATTATTCGACCTATTCGACCGGCAACCGGAACAAGAAGAACTATAACGACATGACCTACGGGATCGGCACCGAGTTCGGCCCCAAGGACATCGGCCTGAAGGGCATCACCGGCAACGCGGGCTTCCGTATCCGCGCGGAGGTCAACACCTATGGCGATTTCCACAGCTTCCGCCCGATGATGGGCGTCATCACGCACTTCTAAGCCGTCCGGCTTGGTGTGCCTGGAAGGGGCGGGGGATGCGACATTCCCCGCCCCTTTATCATGCCCGGTCTCAGAGGCCGACCTTCTCAAGTGCGGACGCGAGTTCGACGTCGATCTCGGTACCGCCCTTGGGTGTCAGGCGGTTGAGCGCGGTCTGGACCCGTTTCTGCGCGACCTGCAGCGTCTTGTGTCGCACATCGCGGATCGCGTTGGTGCGCCACGACCGGCTTTCGCCGAGCAAAGCGGCCCATTTGGCCTCCTCCGCCGCCAGGATCGCGAGCGCGAGGCGCAGGCCGTCCCGCTGGCCATGCGCGTAATCGTCGGACATCAGGCACCTCCATCACACGCGTCACCGCACCGCCTACCGGATCGGCGCGGATCGAGCCATAACGCGATGCGCGTTCCATCTGGGCTTGGCGTTTGGCAGGCGATAGGGAGCGGCATGATTTCGCGCTTCCTCGTGCCGCTGCTGTCCATGCTGCTGGCGATCACCCCCGCCGTCGCGCAGGATGTCGATCCGATCATCGCCGCCACCCGCGCGCTCGACAATGACGGTCGCGAATTCGACGCGGTCGATTCCGCCTTCAACGGCCATACCGATCCGGTCGAGGCCGAGGCGTTGCAGGACCGGGCGATCGCGGTGAAGCAGGATAGCGCGATGCAGGTCGCCGCGCTGTCGGCACAGCTCCAGCTCATCGACGCGCGCGTCGCGCAGCTCGGGCCGGTCACGCCCGGCGTGATCGAGACGCCGGACATCCAGGCGCAGCGCAAGTTGCTCACCCGCCAGCGCTCGGTCGTCGATTCGGCGATCAAGCGCGGCAAGTTGCTCGGCACCGAGGCGGATCAGCTTTCCGCCGAGATCGGCCGCAGCCGCACCGAAGCCTTTTCGGAGCGGATGTCGGTGCAGGTCGCCTCGCCGCTGACGCCGGATTTCTGGGGGCCTTTGATTCGCTCGCTCCCGCGTGACGGGCGGCGGCTGAGCGCCTTCGTCGGCGCCGAGGCCGACGCGATCAGGACCCGCGCGCTGCGCGGTGGCCTGCCGGCGGCGCTGTTCGGCCTGATCGTCGGCATCGCGCTGATCTGGCCGGTGCGGATCGGGCTGCGCGCGGCGGGGCGGCGCTACGTCATCGAGCGGGTGCCCGGCAATCGGATCCGACGTTCGGGTCTCGCGCTGTGGCTTACGTTCGTTGGCACGCTGGTGCCGTGGCTGGCTTCGGTCGCGGTGGTGAGCGGGCTGCGCGCGGGCGGCATGATCGCGCCGGCCTGGGACAAGCTGGCCGCGAACTTCGAACAGACCAGCTTCGTCGCCGCGCTGATCGCGGCGCTGGGCGGCGCGCTGCTCCAGCGCCGCCAGGCATCGTGGCGTTTGGTCGATCTCACCGACGAAAGCGCCAACCGCCTGCGCCCGTGGACTTTCGCGGCGGCGGCGGTGACGATGCTGAGCGTGCTGCTGCTCGCGGTGCGCAGCGGCGTGGGCGCGAGCGGCCCGGTGCAGGCGGTGACCGAAGCCTTCGCCACGGTCCTCTATCTCATGCTCGTGCTCGGCATCCTGCTGACCGGCGCGCGCATGCGCGCGACCGCAGCGCGGACGGCGGACGAGGAGCGTGGCGATCAGTCGATCGTCGCCTTCCTCTCGCTCACCACCTGGGTGGTGCTGGCGGTATCCGCGGTGTCGCTCGCCACCGGATATGTGGCGTTTGCCTATTTCCTCGCGCGGTTCACGGTCTGGATCGCGGTGGTCGCGGCGGCATTATATCTGCTGTTGGTGGGCATCGACGACATTTGTTCGACGGTGTTCCGCCGCGACGGCAAGCTCGCCGACGCGGTCCATCACGGTTTCGGGGTGCGCCGCAGCCTGATCGACCAGTTCGGTGTGGCCCTGTCCGCGCTGCTCCGGCTGGTGATGATCCTGCTGGCGATGGGCCTCGTGCTGTTTCCGTTCGGATCGGACATCCCGACTCTGTTCGGGCAGATCAGCCGGATCGCGCAGGGTATCACGATCGGCCAGGTGACGATCTCGCCGAGTGCGATCCTGCGCGCGGCGGCGGTGCTCGCGGTGGGGCTGTTCGTGATGCGCGGCATCCAGAAGTGGCTGACCACGCGTTATTTGCCGGCGACCGAGCTCGACGCGGGCGCGCGCAACTCGATCGCGATGGTCGCGCGCTATATCGGGCTGATCCTCGTCGTGCTGTGGTCGCTGGCATCGCTCGGCATAGGCGTGGAGCGGATCGCGCTGCTGCTCTCGGCGCTGTCGGTCGGCATCGGCTTCGGTCTGCAGGCGATCACGCAGAATTTCGTCTCCGGCCTGATCCTGCTCGCCGAGCGCCCGGTGAAGATCGGTGACTGGGTGCGGATCGGCGATCAGGAGGGCGACGTGAAGCGGATCAGCGTGCGCGCCACCGAAATCCAGATCGCCGACCGCTCGACCCTGATCGTGCCCAATTCCGAGCTCATCACCAAGTCGATCGTCAACAAGACGCTGTCCGATCCGATCGGGCGGATCCAGTTGCAATTCTCGGTGCCGATGGGGAGCGACATCGCGCAGGTGCGCGCGATGCTGATGGCGATCTACGACGCGCAGCCGGCGGTGCTAGACGATCCCAAGCCGGTGCTGTTCATCGACTCGCTCGTCGATGGCCGCATCAATTTCAACAGCTTCGCCTATGTGAACTCGCCACGCGCGGTGTATCCGACGCGCAGTGACATCTGGTTCGAACTGCTTACCAAGCTGCCGGAAGCCGGCATCGAGCTGGGCACCATGCCGCAGCAGGTGCAATGGATCGGCGCGCAGCCGACCGGCGCGCAGGGCGTGATCGGCGGAACGGGCGGAACGCCGTAGGCGCGCGCCGACTTCGGCGTTGGCACCGGGCGCGAAATCGCGCAAATCCGTGTTCAGACCCAAGATTAACGGGCGAAGAAGCGGAGAGATGCATGCGGACCCGATCGTCGACCCTGATCGCCATGATGCTCGCTGCCGCTGGCCCAGCGCGAGCCGATGACGTTCATATCGCGCCACCCTATCGGGATGCGCCGGAAATGACGGCACGCGCGGGCGAGTCCAAGGGAACGTTGCGAAGTTTCATCATGACCTCGCGCGAGAGCCGGATCTATCCGGGCATTCGCCAGCGCGACACCGAGGCGACGCGCCGGCGCGACCCATATGGCAACCGGCTCGCCGCGCCCGAAGCGGCGCAGTCCGAACCGGCGCCGTATCGACGCGAGGTTTTCGTCTATGTTCCCGCCGGGTATCGGCCGGGCACCAAGGCGCCGCTGCTGGTGGTGCAGGACGGGCGCGACTATGCGGCACGGGTGGCGGCGGCGCTCGACGGCTTGATCGCGCGGCATCGCGTGCCCGCGATGGTGGCGGTGATGATCCAGTCCGGCGGTGGCGACGCGCAAGGGTCCGAGCGCGGGCTGGAATATGATACCGTGTCGGACCGTTACGCGCGGTTCGTCCAGACCGAGGTGCTGCCGCGTGTGGAACACCTCTACGGCGTTCGCTTCACCGACGATCCTGCCGGCCGCGCGGCGATGGGCGGCAGCTCGGGTGCTGCGGCCGCATTCACGATGGCCTGGTTCCATCCCGAGTGGTTCGGCAAGGTGCTGTCCTATTCGGGAACGTTCGTGAATCAGGCGTCGCCCGCCGATCCCACGACACCGCACGGTGCCTGGGATTATCATGACCGGCTGATCCCGGCGGCGCCGGCGAAGCCGATCCGCATCTGGATGGAGGTGGGCGAGCGCGACCTGCACTGGCAAGACCCGGAAACCACCTATCACAATTGGCCGATGGCCAATGATCGCATGGCGGCGGCGCTCCGCGCCAAACGGTATGACTATCGGTACGTGACCGCCGCCGGCGCGGTGCATGTCGATGGCGACGTGATCGCACAGACCTTGCCCGGCGCGCTCGAATGGCTGTGGCGCGGCTATCCGCGCTGAGGATCAGGAGGCGGCCACGGCCACTTCGATCGCGGCCGGGGCGACCTTCGCCACGATGGGGGTGCAGGCGAGGACTTCGCCGTCGATCGAGATGCGTTGTGGCGGCCGCGTCGTGATGCGGAAGCACTTGCCCCGGAAATCCCGGCTGCATGCGTCCCGATTGCGCAGCTTGAAGAATTTGGCGAACCAGTCCTGCGCCAGCGCCAGCTTGCTCTCCCCCACGACGGCCTGAATCAACAGGTCGCGTGAAACCACCCCGCCTTTGTCCGAAAGCTCCACACCGCCGTGGTGCGTGCCGTTCAGGATGCGGACGTCGGTCGCCCACAGCCTGTGCGTCCGGGAACCGTCGTCGAGTTCCAGCCGGAACGCCTTGAAGCTCACTGCGGACTTGAGTGCCCAGGCCAGATAGCCGGCACGACCGGCATATTTCTTGAGCTTGTGCGGCACCGTCTCGCCGATCATCGTCGACAGGCCGATCGACGCGCCGTTCACGAAATAATCCTGGTCGATCATGCCGAGATCGACTCGCTTCCTGCGACCCGTGGCGATCACATGTATCGCGGCATCGAGGTCGAGCGGCAGATCGAGCGAGCGCGCGAAGCTGTTCGCCGTACCGAGCGGAAGAACGCCGAACACGCAATCCTTGCCGACCAGTTCATCGACCACGCCTGCCAAAGTGCCGTCGCCGCCGCCCACGATCACCATCGGCGTGCCCTTCGCCACCGCCGCGCGCGTGACCGCGGCGAGTTCCTTCGGCTCCTCGATGGCGTGCGTCGCGAGGAGCGTCACGCCCGCCGCCGCGAGCTTGGTACGCGCGGCATCGTAGAGATCCTGCCCTTTGCGCGAATGCGTGTTGACGATCAGCGTGGCCTCGCGCGGCAGCGGTTTCATTTCCATGCTGCAACAACGCGAGACGTGCGCACCGGCTCCCGGCGGCGACGCGAGGGAATCTGCAATCCTTACGCAAATGCTATGGCGCGGCCCGGAATCGCTCTCGAATTGCTATGCGGCGACGCATAATTCGTTGCACGCATGACCGAGCGCCCGCCTTCATCGCGCTGTTTCCACGGTGTCCGGCGGCGTCGTGCGTCTTCGCTCAGCAACAGCATGAGGAACATCGCCGTGGCGTTGGTTTGCACGCCGGAGCCCGACCCTGAGACTCGCCAGGTCGGGCAGGATGCCGCCGGGCACTGGCTGGTTCAGGACAGCGGTCGGCGCGCCGCACGCCTCGCGCCGCCGCCGGTCTGCGAGGACGCGCGCTGGCCTGCAGTGCTCGCCGCGCTCGCCGAGCTGCGGCACGCCAACCGCCACAGCATCCGCATCCTCGACATGGACTGCGGCGCCGGCAGCGTGCTGCTGCACGCGGTCCGTCACGCCCGCGCGCTCGGCTTCACCGCGATCGAGGCGCGCGGCGTCGATGGCGTGCCGGCGCTGATCGGCCGCGCCCGCGCCGCCGCCGCCGCGCTGATCGATCCGGCGATCGGCATCAGCTTCGAGACCGCAGACCTGATGACCGCGCTCGTCGCCGAGCACGACTTCCCGGCGGACATCCTGCTCTGGCATGGCCACGCCGCCGGGATCGAGCAGCCGGTCGTGGTCCGCGCCGTCGCCGCCGCTGCCCATCGGATCATCACCGATGCGCCGGCGCGGTGCGGAGCGCGCTGATGACTCGCCGTGATCTCGCGTGGCGCTGCGGCGGCGCTGTCCTGTTCGGACTCGCGTGCGCGAATGCGCTGGTCGATCGCCAGAGCAACGGCGGGGTGGATGGCGTGGTTCGCTTCGTACTCGCCATTTTTGCGATCGTGCTGATGCTCCAGGGCAAGCGTGTCGCGCTGCTGGTCCGGATCGAGCGCAGCCGTCACCGCCTGCTCGCCTCGGCGATCCGCGCGCGCCGGCGTGCCGCGCGCCCGCATCGATGACCGCGACCGATCGTCGACCTCGCATGACGCGCCTTCTCCACGCGCGTGCGCTGGCGGTGCGGGGCGGCGGGGTTGCGGGCTGTCTGGCGGCGTATTTCGCGATCGGCGCGGTGGCGCGGGTCGATGCCGCCGCGCCTCGGCTCGCACTGGCCGCGATCGGCTTCCTATGCGGCAGCCTCGGCAGCGCGCTGCTTTGGCTCGGCGATCATGTCTTCGATCGAGTGGCTGTCAGCGATCGGTGGCGGCGGCAGCGATCGACGCCACCGCCTGATCGTCGCGTCTAGCGTGCTCAGTGATCCGCCGGGCGGTGGACGTCGATGCCCGTCTCGGAGCGCACGCGCTGCGCCGGGTAGCCGGCGCGGTCGATCGCGGCGCGCGGCGAGCGATCGAGCGTCGAGATCAGCCAGATCGCAACGAAGCCGGCCGGCACCGAAAACAGCGCGGGCGAGCTGTACGGGAAGATCGCGTGTTCGAACCCGAACACCGCGACCCAGATCACCGGTGACAGCACGGTCAGCCCGAACGCGCTGAGCAGCCCGATCGCGCCGCCCCAGGCGGCTCCTTGCGTTGTGCAGCCCTTCCACAGCAGCGACATCACCAGCACCGGGAAATTGCCCGACGCCGCCAGCGCGAACGCGAGGCTGACCATGAATGCGACGTTCTGCTTCTGGAAGATGATGCCGAGGATGATGGCGGCGATGCCAAGCAGCACGGTGGTGATCCGCGACACGCGCAGCTCCTTGGCCGGCTCGGCATGCCCCTTCCGGATAACGCTGGCGTAGATGTCGTGCGAGATCGCCGAGGCGGCCGACAGCGTCAGCCCGGCGACCACCGCGAGGATCGTCGCGAACGCGACCGCGGAGATGAATCCGAGGAACAGGTTGCCGCCGATCGCATGGGCGAGGTGCATCACCGCCATGTTGTTGCCGCCGAGCAGCGCGCCCGCGCCATCGACATAGGCCGGGTTGAACGAGATCAGCACGATCGCGCCGAAGCCCAGGATGAAGGTCAGCGCGTAGAAATAGCCGATCCACACCGTCGCCCACAGGATCGACTTGCGCGCCTCGCGCGCGTCGGGAACGGTGAAGAAGCGCATCAGGATATGCGGCAGACCCGCCGTGCCGAGCATCAGCGCAAAGCCGAACGACAATGCCGAGATCGGGTCTTTGATGAACCCGCCCGGCCCCATGATCGCGCGGCCTTTCGCTGCGGCGTCGGCCGGCGACAGCCCGGTTTCCAGCGCGAGCCGGGTTTTCACCGCGACCGCGCGCGCGAACAGCGTCTCGAACGAGAAGCCGACGTGCGACATCACGCCGAGCACGAGGAAGGTCGCGCCGCACAACAGCATCACCGCCTTGATGATCTGCACCCAGGAGGTCGCGCGCATGCCGCCGAACAACACGTAAACCATCATCAGCCCGCCCACGACGATGATCGCGTAGAGATAGGGCAGGCCGAACAGCAACTGGATCAACTGCCCCGCGCCGACCATCTGCGCGATCAGGTAGAAGGACACGACCAGCAACGTGCTCACCGCCGAGAAGCTGCGCACCGGCCCTTGCAGGAAACGGTATGAGGCGACATCGGCGAAGGTGAAGCGGCCGAGGTTGCGAAGCTTCTCCGCGACGAGGAACAGCACGATCGGCCAGCCGACGAGGAAGCCGATCGCGTAGATCAGCCCGTCATAGCCGTCGTTGAAAATCTGCGAGGTGATACCGAGGAACGACGCCGCCGAGCAATAGTCGCCCGCCATCGCTAGCCCGTTCTGGAAGCCGGTGATGCCGCCGCCGGTGTAGAAATCGGATACGGTGCGCGTGCGTCGCGCGGCGGCGGCGGTGACCCACAAGGTGATCCCGACGAAGCCGAGGAACATCAGGATCGCCGTCCAGTTGGTCGATCGCGCCACCACCGCGCCCGAGAGCGCCGCGTTCGCGACCGAGGCCCAGCCGAGCAGCGCGAACGCGAGGGCGCCCCGTGCGAGCCGCGCCGTCACGCGATACTCTCCAACAAGGCGGCGAGCCGCGCGTCGTAGCTGCCGTTGGCGCGCCAGACATATACCGCGCAGATCACGACCGTTCCCACCAGCATCGCCACGCCGAGCACGACCGCGATGCTGGTCGCGCCGCCGGCGATGGGTTGTGCCATCAGCGGCTTGTCGAACGCGATCAGCGAAATGAAGCTGGTATAGACGATCACGGTGATCGCCGTCAGCGTCCAGGAGAAGCGTTGTCGGTCACGCACCAGCGCGCGGTAGCGTGGGTCGGTTGTGATCCGCGCTTCGCGGGCGGTGTCGGGGACGGAGTGTGGCGTCATGCCGCATCATCGGCGAGGACGGCCGCGATGGCAACGCCTGCCGGGATAACGGTCGATTTGCCGTGCTAAGCCTCTGAAATCTCTGGCGTGAATGTGTCTGCTGGGGCAAGCTCGTCGCAACGGATGGCATGCGGGCGCCGCACGCCGCGAAATGGAGAGATCGACCGATGAAGGTGCGCTTGCTGACTCTGCTGGCTGGCTTCGTCGGCTCCGCCGCATCGGCCGCCCCGGTCGTGAACATCGCGCAAGGCCGGCTGGAGGGCACCACGACGCGAGGGGTGTCGGTGTTCAAGGCGATCCCCTATGCCGCGCCCCCCGTGGGCGACCTGCGCTGGCGCGCGCCGCAGCCGCCACGCACTTGGCCCGGCGTGCGGGCGGCGACCGCGTTCGGGCCGGTATGTCCACAGGCGCCGGTGGGATGGGCCGGGCATGATCTCGATCGCACGAGCGAGGATTGCCTCACGCTGAACGTGTGGACCCCGCGCATGGCGACCGTTGCCCGCCTGCCGGTGCTGGTGTGGTTTCATGGCGGCGGATACACCGCCGGCGCCGGCTCGCAGCGGACCTATGAAGGCTCCACGCTGGCGCGGCAGGGCGTGGTGATCGTCACCATCAACTATCGGCTCGGCGTGTTCGGCTATCTAGCGCATCCGGCGCTGAGCAAGGAATCACCTTACGCCAGGTCGGGCAATTACGGGCTGCTCGATCAGATCGCGGCGCTGCGCTGGGTGCGCGCGAACATCGCCAAATTCGGAGGAGATCCGGCGAACGTGACCGTGTCGGGCCAGTCGGCGGGCGGCGGCTCGGCGATGCTGGTGACGGTGTCTCCGCTGGCGCGCGGGCTGTTCCGCAAAGCGATCTTCGAAAGCGGCGCGGCGCTTGGCATACCGGGGGCAGGGAGCGACGTCGGCCTCGCCTCGGCCGAGCAGGCCGGCGTGGCGTTTGCGCAGCGGCTTCACGCCGGCACGATCGCGCAGCTTCGCGCGATGCCGGCGGCGGCGCTGATCGCGACGGTCGCGCCGCGCATCGCCACCGCGCCGATCCGCGACGGCAAGATCGTGCCCCTGGACATCACGGCAGCCTATCGGAGCCGCCGCGATGCCGGCGTGCCGGTCCTGCTCGGCTGGAACAGCAACGAAGCGGCGCGCTTCCGGGATGGCGGCACGCTGGCCGACTACCTCGCCGACACCCGCCAAACCTATCCGGTCATCGCGCCCGAACTGTTGCGGCTGTATCCCGCGAACAGCGATGCGACGGCGCCGCGCGCCGCGCGGAACCTGATGAGCGATATCAGCTTCGGCTGGCGGAGCTGGAGCATCGCCGAGGCGCGCGCGATCGGAGGGACGGCGCCGGTGTTCCTGTATCAGTTCGACAATCCGCCGCCTCGCGCGGACGGATCGCGCAGCGACGGCGCGGTGCATTCCGACGAGCTCGATTATGTCTGGGGCAATCACGATCCGGCACGGCGCTGGACCGCGGCGGACACCGCGCTGGCCGGCGTGATGCAGCGTTACTGGGTTACCTTCATGCGAAACGGCGATCCGAACGGCCCCGGCCTGCCGCGCTGGGCGCCCTATGCGGGTGGACGAACGGCACTGTGGTTCCGCCCGGCGGGCCTGAAGAACGCGCGGCCGCTGCGCGCGGCCACACTCCGCGCGCTCGATCAGGTGCTTCATAACGAAGACAATCCCCGCCGCTGAGCCGAGATCGGGCGTGCCTCAGCGTACTCGCCCGGCGCGGTTCTCCAGCGCGACGTTCGACAGCGTCGCCGTCTCGACCACGCCCGGAAGGTGCGAGGCGAAGCCGATCCCGACGTAGAAGGTTGCCGCAACGGAGAGCGTGATCGGCGCGCCATATTGGTGCATCGGCTCGCCTTGCTCGCTCACCCAGAGCGTAAACTGGTCGCCGCGCTTCTCGATGCCGATGCGCTTGACGTGCAGCGTCACCAGGCTGTCGGGCGACTTGCCACCCGGCAACCCGCCACGGCTGCCGATGCGATATTCCATGTCGCTGATCCGCTTGCCGGGGGCGGCGCGCTGCGCGAGGTGGATCATGCCGTCACCGTGCAGCGCGACGAACGCCTCCTTGGCATCGTCTTCCAGCGACTGGCGGATCACCAGCAGCGCCTTGTGGTCGCCGAACCCGCCCGCCGGATAGGCGATGTCCGCCGCCATCGAGACATCGCCCGACATCTTTTTGAACAGAAAGCGGAATTCGTCGCGCGTGTACCAGACGTTATAGCCCGCCGAGTGGATCGTGTAGGTGCCGTTCGCGAAGCTCGCGCTGCCGGGCGCGACCGCCGCGCCGACATCGGCTTGCCCCTCGAACACGCCGACCGGCGTGGCCTCGACGCGGCTGTCGCGGTGGAAGCCGGGCGGGGGGCCGACTTGCGTGTGTGTGGTCGATTGCGGATAGGCCCAATCGGGCGCGATCGGCGCGCCGGGCGGACTGTTCTGAAGCGAACTGCCCGGCACATCGGCGTGTTCCTGCGCCGATACCGGCACGGCGAGGGCGGCGAGGGCGATCAGCCGAATGCGCGTTCCGGCCCTCATTTCTCCGGGTCCGCCGCCACGAACGGCGAGCAGCAGGGCTTGCCGATGGCGTGCAACTCCATGATCTCGGCGCGGGTGCCGTCGGGATCGAGCAGGTTGAGCTGCCATTTGGCGTCGCGGCCGATCTTGGGCGTCTGTTGCTGGCCGTCGAGCCGTTCGCCGTTCCACAGCAAGGTATAGGCCGCGCGGATATCGGGCACGCCGAGCGCGAAATGGTTGAGCACGCCCAAATTCGCCGCGCTCATGTCGGCGGGGATGCCGGTGGCGTCCGGGGTGCCGATCACCATATATTCGATCCAGTCGCGCCCGTCGGGAAGCTGGAGCGAGATCCAGGTCGGGTGATCGTCGCGCATCCCGCCTTCCCAATAGGGCTTGAACCCGAGGATCTGTTTGTAGAACCTGTCCTCGTTCGGGCGATTGTGGATGACGAAGCCGGCGTGCATGACATGGCTCGACAGCGGGTTGGCCGGCACGGCGGGCGGCGTCGCCGGCGGCTGCATGAATTGAACCGTCGTTCCCTCCGGATCGGTCACGGCGAACCAGCGGCCGCCGTCGGGCGCGGTGGTGAGCCGCGCGGGAACCTTGACGCCCTTCGCCGAGAGGTATTTTCGCATACCCTCGGCGTCGGGCGTATCGAACGCGATATGCGCGAGCCGGTTGATCGAGCGATAGCCGGGTGGCAGCGGCAGCACCTCGACGAACTGGGTGGGTGCGAAATGATAGCGTGCGCCCGTCGTGTCTTCGGGATCGGGCAGTTTCACCGCCCCCAGATCATGGACGTAGAACCGCTCGCTTTTTGCGACGTCGCTCGAATAGACCGCGATGTGCGACACGCTGGCGAGCGGCGGGCGCGCCGGCGCCCGCGCGATCGCCGATGCCGGCAGCGCGAGCGCTACCAATACGGCGCTCCAGTGGATCCTCGGTCTCATGAACCCTCTCCTGATTTGTCTTGTCGTTAGCGTTCCCGTACCGCGTTCCGTCTGCGCTGTCGCCCGAATAGCGGCGCAGCCGATCGAACGGGGCGGCTGCAAATGGCAAGGTGGGCCTTGCCAAAATTGATCGAGATAAGGTTCGGACCGGATATTTCCCCCATCCCCGGAGTTGGGCGCTGACCAGCAGGGGGAAGAGCATGACGGCGACGGCCTTTTCGCGAATCGGCACCCCGCAAGGGTCCGCGGGAGCGGAGCGGAAGCGCGCGACCGGGGCGCTTCAGGCGCTCAACTTCTTCATGGCCGACATGCAGGCAGGGATCGGCCCGTTCCTCGGCGTGTTTCTCCAGCAGCGTGGCTGGGCGACCGGCCCGATCGGAACGGTGATGACGATCGGCGGCGTGGCCGGCATGGTCATGACCGTCCCGGCGGGCGCCTTCATCGATCATACCGAGAAGAAACGTTGGGTCGTCGTCATCACAGGCATCTGCACGGTGCTGGCGTCGTTCCTGATCTTATGGTCGCATTCCTGGGCGGTGGTGACGGTAAGCCAGGTGGCGACGGCGGTCGCCGGCGCGGCGATCGGCCCCGCCGTCACCGGCATGACGCTCGGCGTCGTGCGGCAGAGCGGCTTCAACGCTCAGAACGGCCGCAACCAGGCCTGGAACCACGCCGGGAACATGGTCGGCGCGGGATTGTCCGGCTGGCTCGGCTGGAAATATGGGATGCCGGCGATCTTCTATCTCGCCGCCGCTTTCGGCGTGCTCGCGATCGTCACCGTGCTTTCGATCCCCGAGCGCGCGATCGATCACCGCGCGGCGCGTGGGCTCGAGACGGAGAAGGATGGCGACGGCACGCATCGCGGCCAGGCCGAGGGCTTCAGGACTCTGCTCGGCAACAGGCCGATGCTGATCCTCGCCGCCGCATTGGCCTGCTTCCACCTCGGCAATGGTGCGATGCTGCCGCTCTATGGCATGGCGGTGGTCGGGGCGGGCAAGGGAAATGCGGCGATGTTCACGGCGACGACGGTGATGGTTGCGCAGGCGGTGATGATCGTCGCGAGCCTCGTCGCGATGAAGGTCGCCGCCGGGCGCGGCTATTGGCTGGTGCTGCTGATCTCGTTCGCAGCGTTGCCGCTGCGCGGGTTCCTCGCGGGATCGTTCATCGAACATTGGGGCGTGTGGCCGGTGCAGGCGCTCGACGGGATCGGCGCCGGCCTGCAGAGCGTCGCCGTGCCCGGCCTCGTCGCCTGTCTCCTCGACGGTACCGGGCGCGTGAACGTCGGGCAGGGCGCGGTGATGACCGTTCAGGGGATCGGCGCGAGCCTGTCGCCAGCGATCGGCGGATGGCTCGCGCAGCTTCTCGGCTATCACGCCGCGTTCTTCATTCTCGGCAGCTTCGCCTTCGCCAGCCTCGCGTTGTGGCTCGGCTTCGCCGGCACGCTGCGCCCGGCCTGTTCCGGCATGCGGGCGGCCGCCGCACGATGAACGTCCCTCGAAAGCACGGTCGCGATCGATGACGGTGGGGACGTTCACGACCTGGGCGATCGCGGGCCTCGCCACGGCGGGCGTGATCGCGCGTCCGATGCGCTGGCCCGAGTGGATCTGGGCGTTGGCGGGCGCGGCGCTGCTGATCCTGCTCGGGCTGATGCCGGCGGCGGCGGCGGGCATGGCCGTTGCCAAGGGGCTGGATGTCTATCTGTTCCTGATCGGCATGATGCTGCTCAGCGAAGCCGCGCGCGAACATGGCGTGTTCCACTGGGTGGCGGCGACGGCGGTCAACCACGCCGGGCGATCACGCGCGCGGCTGTTCGCCCTGGTCTATGGGACCGGCGTCGTCGTCACGACCTTCATGTCCAACGACGCGACGGCCGTGGTGTTGACCCCGGCCGTATTCGCCGCCGCCAGGAAGGCGAAGGCGGACCCGTTGCCGCTGCTGTTCGCCTGCGCGCTGATTGCCAATGCCGCGAGCTTCGTGTTGCCGATCTCGAACCCGGCCAATCTCGTTCTATACGGCGGACATATGCCGCCGCTGGCGCAGTGGCTGCGATCGTTCGCGCTGCCCTCGCTCGCGTCGGTCGCGGTGACGTTCGTCGCGCTGCGCGTGATCGAGCGCGAACGGCTGGCGGGCGATTGCGAGAGCGACGTCGCGCGGCCGGCGCTGTCGATCGGCGGGAAAGTCGCCGCGGCCGGCATCCTGTCGACGGCCGCGCTCCTCGTGACGGTCTCGGCGCTCGACCGGCAACTCGGCCTGCCCGCAGCACTCGCCGGAATCGTCACGGCCGCGAGCGTGTCGGGGCTCGCCCGCCGCTCACCGATGATCCTGGTGCGCGGGGTGTCGTGGGGCGTGCTGCCGCTGGTCGCGGGACTGTTCGTGCTGGTCGAAGCGCTCGACCGTACCGGTGTGATCGGGCTGGTCGCGGCCGCGCTTCGCGGGACCACGGGCGATCCACGCGGCGGCGCCGCGGCCTCGGGCGCGATCGTGGCGCTGGCCTCGAACCTCATGAACAACCTGCCGGCCGGGCTGATCGCCAGCACGGCGGTGGCGCAGGCGCATCCACCCGCCGTCGTCACGGACGCCCTGCTGATCGGGGTCGATCTCGGCCCCAATCTGTCGGTGACGGGGTCGCTCGCGACGATCTTGTGGCTTCAGGTGATCCGGCGCGAGGGGGAGGATGTCGGGTTCCGCGCGTTCCTCAAGGTCGGCGCGGTGACGATGCCGTTGGCTCTGGTCGCGGCGCTCGGCGTGCGTCTCGCGCTTGGCTGACGCATCGAACGCGCCGGCGGCGATCAGCCAGCGCCCCAGAGGCGTTCCGGCACCATGATTTTGCCATCCTCATAGAGTCCCTCGGCGAGCGGATCGTCCGCCACGAACCACGGGCCGTCGAGGTCGACGATGTCGCAGAGCTGGGCGAGGACGAAAGCGGGCGCGGCCGAGAGCGTTGCGCCAGCCATGTTGCCGACCATGACCTTGAGACCGAGGTGACGCGCGCGCTCCACCATCATCAGCGCCTCGGTCAAGCCGCCGCATTTATCGAGCTTGATGTTGAGAACCTGGAAGAGATGGTGGCGCGTTTCGAGTTCGGCCAAGTCGAGGATGCTTTCGTCGGCGGCGACCGGAACGGGCGACCGCCAACCCTCGAGCAGCGCCTCCGCCCCGCGTGGCACCGGCTGTTCGAGCAGCGACACGTCCTGGTCGACCAGCATCGCCGCCAGCGCATCCAGGTCCGTCGCGCCATAGCCCTGATTGGCGTCCACGCCGAGCCAGACGTCCGGCCGCGCGGCGCGCACCGCGCGAACGCGCTCGGCATCCGCGGCAAGATCGCCGTCGAGCTTGAGCTTGAGCGCCGCCACCATCGGAAAGCCGGCAAGGCGGCGAAGGATTTCCGCGGGATCCTCCGCCGGCAGCGTGAAGGTGGTAACGCGCGGCAGCGGCGCAGAAACGCCGGCGAGCCGCCAGACGGGGGTACCCGTCCGAAGCGATTCGAGTTCCCATAGCGCGCAATCGAGCGCGTTCCGGGCGCCCCCCGGCGGCAGCAGCGTGCGGAGCGCCTGCCGGTCGATCCCCGTCTCCACCGCGCTTCGGCATCGTTCGAGTTCGCGTTCGATATGATCGGGATCGTCGCCAAGGTAATAGACGCCCGCCGCCTCGCCGCGTCCGGTGAAGGTGCCGTCCGACACTGTCGCGATCACCGCCGGCATCGATTCGAACAGATAGCCGGAGATCCGGAACGGCTCGCGAAACAGCATGGCGTCGCGGCGGTGAGCGAGGATGAGGGCGCTGGTCATGGCCGTTCCATCCCACGGATGCAGCTATGTTTCAATATAAGAAACAGCGTTTCAGTGGCCGGCCGATTTTTCCGCTTCGTCGGCGCTCGCGCTCTGTCGGGCGAGCGTGGCGAAGCGCTGCATGCCCGGTCCCGCGCAGACCGACAGCACGCGGCAGGGCGATTCGCCGACCCGGACGTAGCAATGCGCCATCCCGCTATCGAAATAGACCGAGTCGCCCGCGCTCAGCCGCAGCGGAGCGTATAAGTCGGAGTGCAATTCCATCGTGCCCGAAAGGACGTAGAGATATTCCTCGCCCGAATGCCGGACGAGCCCGCCGATCTCCTCAACGCTGCACGCCTTCACATCGATGATGATCGGCACCATCATCTTGTCGAGCAAATCACCGGCCGGGTAGAGATGGGCGTAGCGGTCCGTCGTGGCACCCTGGCGATCTCCGGCGCGCGCGACGCTGCGGCGGCCCAGCGCGGCAGGGGGCTTCTCCTCGGGAGCCGCGGCGGCGATGAGGCCGGCGATGTCGATTTCCAGCCCCTGCGCCAACCGCACGAGCTTGTCGTAGGTCATCGCCATCTTGCCGTTCTCGAGCTTCGACAGCGTCGAAAAAGGCATGTCGAGACGTGCCGCGAGCGCCCTCAGCGTCAGCCCTTTTTCGAGGCGGGCGGCGCGCAGCACGCGGCCGGGATGGGGAATGGGGGCCGGTTTCGTCATTGCTTCTCCGCGCGCAGCCTAGCGCAAAGCCTGGATGTGGGGAACTGTCGTGCGCGCAGGAGAAAAATGTTGCTTTAAATGAAACATGCGGCATGATGCGGCCAAATCCAGGGGAGTATGGCGATGACGTCCGGATTTCGAGCGAGAGCGTGCTGGCTGTCCTCCGCGGCGTTGCTCACCGCCTCGGGCGCGTACGCGCAGCAAGCGAGTCCGCCGCTGGTCATTGATCGGACGGCTGCCGATTCCGACACCATCGACGATATCGTCGTCACCGCGCAGAAGCGGGCGCAAACGCTGATCGAAATCCCGCAGTCGATCTCGGTCGTGTCGGGCGACGTGCTCGAACAGCGCCACGCCACCAGCCTGATCGATTATGCGTCGCTTGTGCCCGGGCTGGGCATCCAGCAGCAGAACGCTGGCGAGAGCCGCATCATCCTGCGCGGCATCAACACCGGCGGCTCGAGCCCGACCGTGGCGGTCTATATCGACGACACGCCGTTTGGATCGAGCACGGGCCAAACCAACGCCGCGCATCTGGCCGGCGATATCGATCCCTTCGACATCGAGCGGATCGAAGTGCTGCGCGGGCCGCAGGGCACGCTGTACGGCGCCAATTCGCTCGGCGGCCTCGTCAAATACGTCACCGCCGAGCCCAAATTCGACCGGATTTCGGTGCGGGGGCAGGGGGGCGTCGAGACCGTAGATGGCGGCGGCGTCGGCTGGTCGGGGAACGGCGTCGTCAACGTGCCGCTGAGCGATACGCTGGCGGTGCGCGCGAGCGGCTTTTATCGCGAGATTCCAGGCTATATCGACAGTGTCGGCATCCGCGCCTCGGACATAAACCACACTGCGAATTACGGTGGGCGGGCGTCGCTGCTGTTCCGGCCCAGCGAGCGGTTTTCGATCCGGTTGACCGCGCTCGCGCAGAATATCCGCGCGCACGGACGCGACACCGTCGATGTCGATCCGGCGACGCTCAAGCCGATCACCGCCGATCCGTTCACCGGCGAACCGGGCAAGGGCCTGCTGCGCTACCAGACGCTGCGGGAAGGAAACCGCGTCGATTACCGGCTTTATTCGGGGACGGTCGCTTATGATTTCGGGCCGGTGAGCCTGACGTCGATCACGAGTTACGCCACGCTGCGCCAGCACGAAGACATCGATGCGACCCCGTTGCTCGGCGACATCGGCCCTTTCTACGGCGCGGCGACGCCGTTCGGCACCAATCAGCCCTCCGACATCCGTCAGAAGAAGTTTTCACAGGAGATCCGGCTCACCTCCGCCAAATCCTCCCGGTTCGAGTGGCTGATCGGCGGCTATTACACGCGCGAACCGGGCCGCATCTTCCAACTCTATCGTCCGTTCGATCCGACGACCGGCGCGCTTCTGCCGCAGGCGGGGACGATCCCGGCCGATCTGCTCGGCCCCGGTGTTCCGGCCGCGCCCCTGCCGTTCAGCCAGTTCCTCGTCGCACAGCTCGATTCCACCTATAAGGAATATGCCGGGTTCGGCAGCGCCACGCTGCATCTGACGCATGCCTTCGACATCACCGGCGGAGTCCGCTACAGCCACAATGAGCAGGACACCGCGCAGACGCTCGGCGGCGCGTTCGCGGTGGTGCAGGGCGCGGACGTAACCTCGCTGGGGCGATCGTCCGAAGGCGTGTGGACGTGGTCATTCTCGCCGCGCTACGAACTCAACCGGCGGGTCGCCGTATATGCGCGCGTCGCCAAGGGCTATCGCCCCGGCGGCCCAAACGTCGTTCCACCCGGCGCACCAGCGGACTACCCCGCACGGTTCCGCGCCGATACGCTGATCAGCTATGAAGCCGGCGTCCGTGCCGAAACCCCCGACCGCACCTTCGGCGTGGATGCGTCCGTCTATTATCTCGACTGGAAGGACACGCAGGTCACGACGACCTTCCAAACCTCGATCGGACCGGTCAGCGCCGACGGCAACGGCGAGGGGGCGAAGAGCTACGGCGGCGAAGTGACCGCGACCCTGCGGCCGACGCGCGGGTTCCTCGTCGTCGGTTCGGCCGCGTACAATTACACCGCGCTCAAGGGCGACATCCTGGTCGGCGGCGCGGACGGCGATCAACTGCCCTATGCGCCGCGCTGGACCGCGACGCTCTCCGCCGATTACGACTGGGCGATCGGCGGCAAGGTGAAGGCGTTCGTCGGCGGCACCATCGCGATGATCAGTGACCGTCCGGCGGATTTCGACACCGGCTATCAGACCACGTTCGGGCATCGGCTCATCCTCGATGGCTATGAGACGATCGATCTGCGCGCCGGCCTCGAGATGAAGCCGTTCACGCTCAGCGTCTATGCCAGGAACCTCGCCAATGCCGGCGGGCAGACCTACGCCGGCGCCTACGGCACACGCTATGCGGGCTTGAGCGACGTCGCGCTCATCCGCCCACGAACGATCGGCCTCACAGCGGGATTCGAATTCTGATGCGCAAGCAACTCACCCAAGCCGTTGCCCGCTTGCTCGGGCTGGTCATGCCGTCCCTGCTGTTGATCGGAGGGCCGATCGCCGCGCAGGTACCCGCGACCCTCGTTCCCGCGAAGCCGGCGGCGGCGACCCAAACCGCCCCCGCCGCGACGGCGGCGACCGGCGTGCCGGCGCTGACCAAGGCCGATGTCGACGCCTGGCTCGACGGGCTGTTCCCGTACGGTCTCGACACCGGCAACATCGCTGGCGCTGTCGTGGTGGTGGTGAAGGACGGGCAGGTCGTGACCGAGCGCGGCTATGGCTATGCCGACCGCAAGGCGGGCAAACGGGTCGATCCCGACACCACGCTGTTCCGCCCGGGCTCGATCTCGAAGCTGTTCACCTGGACCGCGGTGATGCAGCAGGTCCAGGCGGGCAAACTCGACCTCGACCGCGACATCAACACCTATCTCGATTTCAAGATTCCGGCCGCGTACGGCAAGCCGGTCACGCTGCGCAATTTGATGACGCATACCGGCGGATTCGAGGAGACCGCGAAATATCTGATCGCGACCGATCCGCGCGACAATCGTCCGCTGGATGTCGCGCTCAAACGCTCGATCCCCGCGCGCATCTACGCGCCCGGCACCATGCCGGCCTATTCGAATTACGGTGCGTCGCTGGCGGGGTATATCGTCCAGCGCGTCTCCGGCGAGGCGTTCGAGGCCTATGTGCAGCGCCACATCTTCGCGCCGCTCGGCATGACCCGGTCGAGTTTCGTACAGCCCCTGCCGGCCGATCTCGCGCCGCTGCTGTCGAAAGGCTATGTCACCGCGTCCGACGATCCCAAGCCTTATGAGATCATTCCGCTATCGCCGGCGGGTGCGCTGTCCGCGACCGGCGCGGACATGGCGAAGTTCATGATCGCCCATCTCTCGTCGGCGAATCCGTTGCTCGACGCGAAGACCGCCCGGCTGATGTACGCCACCGCCAACACGCCGATCCCGGGCATGCCGGGTATGGCGCTCGGCTTCTATCACGAAGATCGGAACGGGCTGAACATCATCGGCCACGGCGGTGATACCGACTGGTTCCACTCCGACCTGCACCTCTATCTCGACAAGGGCGTAGGGCTGTACATGTCGTTCAACAGCGCGGGTAAGGACGGCGCCGCGCACGTCCTGCGCCAGCGCGTGTTCGACAGTTTCACCGACCGTTACTTCCCCGCCAAGCCTGCCGCGCAGCCGACACTCGACACCGCGGCCGAACATGGCCGCGCGATGGCGGGCAATTATGTCAGCAGTCGCGGTTCGACGACCAATTGGCTGCGCATCGCGAATCTGATCGGCCAGCCGACCGTGGCGCTGAACGCGGACGGCACGATCACGGTCTCGGCGCTGACCGATCCGGCCGGGGTGCCGAAGCGCTGGCGCGAAGTGGCGCCGTGGCAATGGCAGGAGGTCGGCGGCTCCGATCGGCTCGGCGCCAAGGTGCGCGACGGTCGCGTACTCGCGTTCGCGCCGCAGGGTTTCGCCCCGATCTTCCTGTTCGTGCCGGCAAGCACGGGCATGAACGCGGTGTGGATCGTGCCGGTGCTGCTCGCCGCGCTGGCGGTGATGCTGGTGGTTGCGCTGAACTGGCCGATCGTTGCGCTCGCCCGCCGGCGTTACGGCTATCGCTCGCCGCTGTCGGGAAGGCCATTGGTGCTGCGCCGCACGACCGCGCTCACCGCCTGGATCATGCTGGTCATCGCCGTCGGCTGGATGGGAATGCTCAGCGCGCTGAGCAGTGACGTCGCCTATTTCGACGGGCGTCTCGATATCTGGATGCGGCTGCTGCAGTTGCTGTCGCTGGCGGCGATCGTCGGCACGGCGTTCGCGGTCTGGAACGCCGTGTCGATCGCGCGCGCGCCACAAAGGCGTATCGTGGCGCTGCTATGGTCGGTCGTTGTCGCGGTGGCGATGCTGTTCCTGGTGTGGCTGATGTTCGACATGCGCACCCTGACGCCGAGCCTGAACTTTTGAACGCGCCGCTCGGCACGGTGACGGCGGGGGCGCCTCCCGCGAAGGGGCGAACCCTGTTCGGGCATCCGCCCGGTCTGACCGTGTTGTTCATGACGCAGATGTGGGCCGAATTCTCCTATTTCGGCCTGCAGGCGCTGCTGGTCTATTACATGACCCAGCATCTCGGCTTCGGCCAGGCCAAGTCGTCGCTGATCTACGGCGCCTATGGCGCGGCGGCGTTCTTCAGCCCGTTCTTCGGCGGCATCGTCGCCGATCGCTGGCTCGGGCGGACCCGCAGCGTGGTGGCCGGTGCCTTGCTGATGATGTGCGGCCATTTCGCGATGGCGTTCGAGGCGCTGTTGTTCCCGGCGCTGGCGCTGGTCGCGGTCGGCAACGGGCTGTTCATGCCGCCGCTCGCGGTTCAGGTCGGCGATCTCTACGCCGACGGCGACCCGCGGCAGGCGCAGGCGTTCAGCGCATATTACATGGGTATCAATCTCGGCGGTCTGCTCGCGCCGCTGGTGTGCGGCACACTGGGGGAACTCTATGGCTGGCACTGGGGCTTCGCGGCGGCGGGCTTCGGCATGTTCGCGGGCCTCGTCATCTACTTGCGCTTCCGGCATCTGCTCCCGGACGAACCGCGCGGCACGGTGCGGACGCTGACCGGTGCCCCCGTCGGGCTTTCGGCGGCGGAATGGGGCGATCTGCGGCTGCTGATCGCCATCGTCGGCGTGGTGGTGCTGTTCCGCATCGGTTACGAGCAGAGCGGCAACGTCATCGCTTTATGGGTCGCGCAGCAGACGGACCGCGGCGTCGCGCTGTTCGGCACGCGCTTCGAAATCCCGGCGACCTGGTTCCAGTCGATCAATCCCTTGCTCATCATCGTGCTGACGCCCTTCCTGATGCGGTATTGGGCGTACCGCGCCAGACATCGGGGGCCGGCGAACCTGCTCGCGCGGATGAGCCTTGGCTGCCTGATCGCGGCGCTGTCGATGGTGGTGATGGTGATCGCCGCCGCGCTCAACGCCGAGACCGGTCAGCCGGTCTCCGCCGCATGGGTGATCGGCTATTTCGTCCTGCTGACGATCGGAGAATTGCTGGTCATCCCGGTCGGGCTGACTTTGGTCGGCGCCCTGTCTCCACTGCGGATCGCGGCAATGGCGATGGGATCCTGGTACATCGCCAAGTTTCTCGGCAGCCTGCTCGCAGGAGCGACCGGCAGCTATTGGGGAACCGTTCCGGCGACGCTGTTTTTCGGGCTCGGCGCCGGCTCGGTGTTCATCGCCGCGGTGTTCCTTCTGGCGCTGAGCCGGGCGCGGCCGATCCGGATCGGGTAAGTCAGCGGCATATGTGCGCGATGGCTCGCGCGAAAGCGGTGCAAGCTTCCCGCCGACGCTCTGAACTGTCGCTGAATCTTGAAAAATGGTGCGCTTACAGGACTCGAAAAGGGCTTTTATGTACCTGATATAAGACGATGTTCTTTTCGGCACCCGAATTGAGGTCCATGCAAGGTCCACTCCAAAAAGTCGGACTCGAACCCTCGCCAATTGACTTGGTACCCGACCCGGGCTCATGTCGATGACTCCTTCGCGCCAGCCGCGGCGAACGCATCTGTGCGCCTTCACCGACTGCTTTGGCCGCCTTGTAGCGCCCACCCTCCGCAAGGTTGAGGGGGGTGATTCATGGCAAATCAGCGGCATCCGCTTTCACGCCTGTTGTCCCTTCCGGTGCAGAGGCGCCACGGACGACTCGGTGACGCCTGCACCTTAGAGCTCGGCGGCGCGAGAGTGCGGGACGGCTGCCGCCGTCATCTTTTCCAACTCTTTGGGGTCTCTTGGGTGCTGTGTGGCGCCGCGCGGAGCATCTCGGCTCCACCGCCCTTGTCTCGGCGCCGAACGCTCTCAATCCTAATCGCTGCGACCCATTGGTTCACACTCAAACCAGGATCATGCAATGATGACCGAGAGCCCTGACCGTATTCTCCGCCTTAACACCGTGCTCGATCGCACCGGCCTCAGTCGGGCAACGCTGTATCGAAAGGTCCAGGCCGGAACCTTCCCTAGGCAAATCCGTATTGCCGTTCGCTGCGCCGGCTGGCGGGAGTCAGCCATCAACGATTGGATGCGCAATCCCACGCTCTACGAGGCTGAGGGCTAACGGAGCGGAAAAGAAGCCGGTTGGCGATGGTCCCTTGTGGGATGGCCCATCTGCGCACCGAGCTGCCGCTAGCCGCCTTGATCATGGCCGCGCCGCGGCAACGACCGCCGAAGACCTCATCTGTCATCCGAGCGCGGTTGCCAACGTAGCAACAGCTTTTTATCGCCTTGGTGCAGTGCAACATTTCGCAGCCCAACGCATTCTGCTACGCGCGTGGAACGACCTCGCCGAAATCCTGTCTGGAGAATCCCCGATGCCGTCTTCGACGCCGATCACGCCTGTCATCTTGTCCGGAGGATCGGGAACCCGGCTGTGGCCGATGTCGCGGCCCGAGCGGCCCAAGCAGATGCTCGCGCTGACCGCCGAGGAGACGATGTTCCAGCTCACCGCGATGCGCGCGCGCGGCGAGCATTTCACCGCGCCGATCGTGGTCGCCAACGCGCGGCACGCCGACATGATCGATGAGCAGCTCGACAGCATCGGCGCCACCGCGCAGGCGCTGATCCTCGAACCCGCCGGCCGCAACACCGCGCCCGCGATCGCGCTCGCCGCGCTTGCGGCCGAAGGCGCGAACCCGCTGCTGGTGATGCCGTCGGATCACGTCATCGCGGATGTGGACGCGTTCCACGCCGCGATCGAGGCCGCGCTGCCGCTGGTGGCAGAGGGCTGGCTCGTCACCTTCGGCATCACGCCGGACGCCCCGGAGACGGGCTATGGCTGGATCAAGGTCGGCGACGAGATTTCGGGCGGCGTCCACCGCGTCGCCAAGTTCGTCGAGAAGCCGCCGCGTGAGCGCGCCGAGGCGATGCTGGCTGCGGGCGACCATAGCTGGAACGGCGGTATCTTCCTGTTCCGTGCCGACCATTATCTCGGCGCGCTCGCCGTTCATGCGCCCGAGATGCTCGCCGCCTGCCAGCTCGCGATGGCCAAGGCGCGGCGCGAGGGCGCGCGGATCTTCCCCGATGCCGAGGCATTCGCCGCTGCGCCGGACAATTCCATCGATTACGCGGTGATGGAGAAGGCCGAGCATGTCGCGGTGGTGCCGGTCAGCATGGGCTGGAACGACGTCGGCAGTTGGGATGCGCTGCACGCGATCAGCGAGCTCGATGCCGCGGGCAATGCGCATGCGAGTGGTGCCGCCGGCGAGGTGATCGCGATCGACACGACCAATTGCCTGGTGCGAACCGATGGCATGCGCGTCGCGCTGGTCGGCGTCGATGATCTGATCGTGGTCGCCAGCGGCACCGATGTGCTGGTCCTGCCACGCGGCCGCAGCCAGGAGGTCAAGAAGCTGATCGAGGCGATGAAGGCCCGGCCTGCGAACTGAACCCGACTGCCCGCTCACCGTAGGAACGAGAGACGCAAATGGCAGCCTATTTGATCTTCATCCGCGACGAACCCGTTCATGACGAAGCGGAAATGGCGGAATATCAACGTCTGAACCGCGAACGCGGCAGCGACGGCTTCGACGTCAAGCGGCTGGCCTTCTACGGCGCGGCCGATGCGCTCGAAGGCCCCGCGCCCGACGGTGTCGTCGTGCTCGAGTTCCCGAGCGTGGA